>NZ_CM134202.1:0-1642500 GCF_054112545.1 Agarivorans sp. MS3-6
ATGCGCCTTATGGGCTTAACGTTGAATTGTGAGGCGGTTTGGTGGCTCTTGTATGCCGATAATTAGGAATATCGGCAACGGCATTTAAGAGCGTTTAGCAGGAAGGCATTCGTGTGTTTATTGGGCTTGGTGTTTTGACTGACCGCGCGCCATTTGAATTCAGTTTACAATTATCATTGGGTTGGCGCTTGGTGTTTCGCTTCAACACTTCTTAATAGTCGCGGACACGTTGAGTAAATGCCGTTGGTTGATTTTAAGATCAATGAGCAAACGCTTTATGGCTTCGCCATTGTGGTTATTGGTATGTCGCATCATCCATTCCTCTTTCATTCGCTCGCGGCTGAAACGCCGCTCACTCATTCAGCCGCATAGGATTCTTTGTGCGTAAAAAAGACCTGGCGTTAACCAAGTCTTTGCAATCATTTTTGCTTAGCCGGTGCGCCTGGCTAAAGTCGGTTTGCTATCATTTTGTGGCGGTATGTTATTTCACATTATTCACTTAGCTTCCTGTTCGCCCAAGCTCACACGTCAGCCGCGTGAAAATGTTTATCAAGTTCAGATAGTTTTTTATCAAGGGTTCTATAAGTTTTACGGTAAGACTTTTCAGTTTTCTCATGTGGTTCAGCTTGTAAGTAAGCATCATCCAGTAAACCGAAAGCCTCATAAGTGCTAGGTAAATCAGTGGCGTTCTTGGCAATGTTACGAGCTGCTCGTGTAAATATTCCGTGATTCATAATCAGTCCTTAGTTTAACTTGGCCAGTGACAAGCTTGACTCAGCTGGATTGATTCCGTCAGCTTTCATCAATCCACAGATAGATTCAAACATATCTGAGTAATCTTCCTGAATGCGGCTATTCAGTATTTCGGCTAATTGCTTAACGTTATCTTCTTCACTGTCTGGAATTAAATCGACAAACTGTTGCAAGGCATGTAATGAGCCGCCGAGTTTATAAGCAAATTCGAACGCGTTTTTAGTTTGTCCGGTCATCATTTCTCCAAAGGATTTTCAGCAGTAAGTTTTCGAACTGGTTGCCCACAGTTTGGGCATTCCACATGCGCTAACATCGGTGATGTTTGTAAGTCATCATCAAACCACGGCTTGTAACACTTGGTGCATTGATGAGTTGGTTCATCTTCACGCAAGACCATGATAAAACCGCCTTTGTAGGCAATGGTTCGATTGGGTAAATTCCAAGTCATGATGCTTTCTCCAAGCGGCCAACCGCTGGTTTCAACTGCTCAAGATAAGGCGCAATGGCTTCAGATAACGGGATAATTTTTTGCTGATAACCCTTTTTAAGCTCTGGCGTTCCATAGTTTCCAAGCTGATAAGATGAACCATCCAAGGTATACAAACCCGCTTGAAGCATTTCAGTGGAATCTGAATGAGAGATTTTGGCTTCAACCATTGAGCGCCCACCTAATCTAAACAAGGCCGTTTGCTCATACACAGTGCGAGCTTGACGGTCTCCACTGGCAGGAATGGTTCGAACATCGATTGATACATCTTGTGGGGTGACTTCTATGATCAACATGGCTAGCTCCTATGCAGCTTTGAAAGGTAAAACGTTATGATTTGCGACTGGCATTTGATACCAGCTTGGAATAACTAAAGGCTGTAGTTCTATTACTTCTGAGCGCCTTAAGGTTGGACACATTCGACTCACATCAAACTGTTGGCCGATGTCGATACCGAGTGTTTTTAGACGGGCTTTATGCTCATAGAACTGACGTTCTTTAAGGATTTGTCGTAAATCTGTACCATGCTGCCACATAGTGAAATAGCTCATTGTCGCATTGGCTGCTTGGCGACTTTTTACCACGCCAGCATCTAAAAGTTGGTCTGCAATGGTTTTATGTTCATCATGATTTATTTGAATGGTTTGCATGGCGTTCTCGATTTCTAATAGGTGCTTATAAAAGTCTGCTTCGGTTACTTGGCCATAAAACTGCAAGTTATGGCGCTTCAATAATAATTGTCTTAAGCTATGCTCTTCACGAACCACGCCTTGTTGTTCGCAATAGTTGATTAGTTTTTCTATGTAGCTGAGTTGTTCATGTGTGACACCGTCTTTTTTACGGCGATCTTTTTTAAGGTGTTCTGTTAACTCAAAGGCTTTGCAATAGAGTTTGGTCATGTTCCATTTAGATGCTTCACCCCAGTTGCAAGTCATGCCGTTAGGGTAAAGTTTAGGTTTGCGCCCTCGCCCAATTTGCATGGATGACATGCCGCGGATAAACGATTGTTCTTTGCCCTTGCCTACTTGGTGGTTGCGCGTCCAGTCAATAGATGTGATTTCAGCCCCGTCACCCATTAGCTTTGCATGCTTACCGTCTGCACTTTGACGATGTTGTAAACGAGTATTTTTAGTAAAAGGGGGTAAATTTAAGCCTTTTAATACTGAGTTATAAACCGATACAGCGTCATCTAACTGAGTTAAGCCAAAAAGGTTATCTACCCGTTGCCAACGAGAAGGATTACCTTGCACCCTCACCCGCTGACCATCACAACGGACGGTTAACTTTGTACTGTAAGAACCTTCGAGAACTCTTTGATTTACGGAAGGTGGAAGCTTCTCGCCTGTTTCCAGTTCGACCCGCTCAATCACATGCTTACCCACCAGAGGAAGATTTCCCTCTGGGTGATCTTGTTGCATGAAAAGCTGGTCAATGAAGAACAATCCAAAACCCTGTCAATAGACATTTAAGGCTAAATATATTAGCTTTAAATGACCATGTAAACACCTAAGGCTAAAAACAGGGGTTAGAATGAACACAAAAGACCAATTCAGGCTAAAATCGATGGCTATAAGTGATGCTTTAAAAGATATTAGAAAGCGTAAAGGGCTAACTCAAGGGGAGCTAGCAAATCTTGCTGGAGTTGAATTAACTCAGATATCTCGTATTGAAAGAGGCGTATCAGAACCAAAGTTAGAGACAATTAAAAATTTAGCAATCGCGTTAAACTGCTCTACTGATGAACTGATTTTAGAAGATATTAAGGCGCAACCGAACTACATTAATCGCGCTGTAGAAAAGATTTCTAAGCTAACCCCTTTAAGACAGTTTGTCATTCTAGATATGATTAATAGCTATATTAGAGGGCACGAAGTTGAAGAGCCCCCATTCGACCTAAGAGAAGAAATTCAACAGGAAAGCTGGGAACACAGCTTCTATGTGGACCAACTCTTAAGCGATCATGAAATCGTAGAGGAATTAGACAAAGAAATTCATAATGAAAGACAAGGTCTTAAAGTGTAAATATGCGGATGTCCGCAGTTAGTTGGGGTGTAACAGGAACCCCAACCTCTTTTCGGCAAAAAAACTCATCCCATTTATAAAAATCACGAAGGTATAAGAATGAGACATGCTTACTATATTTTGGGATCACTCCTGATTATATGCATTCCTACTGTTCCATTCCTAATCAAGTTTCACGGGCAAAATATAAGTGATGACCCGTCCGACTGGGCGGCTTTTGCATCCTATATAGCAGGAACAATTGGAACAACTTTCGCAATGATTTCAGCTTTTTTCTTATTACAAACATTAAGATCTCAAAAAGAAGCAGTAGAAAGTCAAAAGCAAGCAGTGATAAATCAAACGTTACAAGCTAAAAAACAACTATATGAAGAGCGATTAAAACCTATTGGCGATAGCATAAATGAAATGTTAAATAGCCGAACAAGGATATATAGCAATAAAACGTTAAGAGAAAGAACTAACGAAATAGGGCTTAACTTTCCAAAAGAAGGTCGCGGTATGCTATTGGATGGAGAGGAAGATATAGCAATTGGATACCTAAAAATATTAGCAAATTATTTTGTAATGGTAGGCACCTACCACAAGCTGTTAGATAGAGAAGAAATACAATTTGATATAAACTACAGGACTACCGATTTCATATGGCCAGCTGCTGCTTTCTTAGCACTAATTGGGTACCCCAAAATAGAAGAACAACTAAGTACAGAGCAATTAAGTGCTTTAGATAATGCAGGTTTCTTCATTGTTGCTGATAAACTTATTGATAAACATCAGTCTCAAAATCGAGACAAAAGTGCAGTATCACCTTTACTGCACTTCGCTTCGCGAAGACCCTCAAAGAGACAAAACCGTAAAAATTAATGGGCAAGCATAATGGAGATTATGCAAAATTTAATGACGGGTTGCCTTTGGGCACCCTCCCGCTTTGCGGGTTCCTCCCACGGCCAAGCCACCCTATTAAGTTCTACATAATCTAAACCACATTATGCGCCTTATGGGCTTAACGTTGAATTGTGAGGCGGTTTGGTGGCTCTTGTATGCCGATAATTAGGAATATCGGCAACGGCATTTAAGAGCGTTTAGCAGGAAGGCATTCGTGTGTTTATTGGGCTTGGTGTTTTGACTGACCGCGCGCCATTTGAATTCAGTTTACAATTATCATTGGGTTGGCGCTTGGTGTTTCGCTTCAACACTTCTTAATAGTCGCGGACACGTTGAGTAAATGCCGTTGGTTGATTTTAAGATCAATGAGCAAACGCTTTATGGCTTCGCCATTGTGGTTATTGGTATGTCGCATCATCCATTCCTCTTTCATTCGCTCGCGGCTGAAACGCCGCTCACTCATTCAGCCGCATAGGATTCTTTGTGCGTAAAAAAGACCTGGCGTTAACCAAGTCTTTGCAATCATTTTTGCTTAGCCGGTGCGCCTGGCTAAAGTCGGTTTGCTATCATTTTGTGGCGGTATGTTATTTCACATTATTCACTTAGCTTCCTGTTCGCCCAAGCTCACACGTCAGCCGCGTGAAAATGTTTATCAAGTTCAGATAGTTTTTTATCAAGGGTTCTATAAGTTTTACGGTAAGACTTTTCAGTTTTCTCATGTGGTTCAGCTTGTAAGTAAGCATCATCCAGTAAACCGAAAGCCTCATAAGTGCTAGGTAAATCAGTGGCGTTCTTGGCAATGTTACGAGCTGCTCGTGTAAATATTCCGTGATTCATAATCAGTCCTTAGTTTAACTTGGCCAGTGACAAGCTTGACTCAGCTGGATTGATTCCGTCAGCTTTCATCAATCCACAGATAGATTCAAACATATCTGAGTAATCTTCCTGAATGCGGCTATTCAGTATTTCGGCTAATTGCTTAACGTTATCTTCTTCACTGTCTGGAATTAAATCGACAAACTGTTGCAAGGCATGTAATGAGCCGCCGAGTTTATAAGCAAATTCGAACGCGTTTTTAGTTTGTCCGGTCATCATTTCTCCAAAGGATTTTCAGCAGTAAGTTTTCGAACTGGTTGCCCACAGTTTGGGCATTCCACATGCGCTAACATCGGTGATGTTTGTAAGTCATCATCAAACCACGGCTTGTAACACTTGGTGCATTGATGAGTTGGTTCATCTTCACGCAAGACCATGATAAAACCGCCTTTGTAGGCAATGGTTCGATTGGGTAAATTCCAAGTCATGATGCTTTCTCCAAGCGGCCAACCGCTGGTTTCAACTGCTCAAGATAAGGCGCAATGGCTTCAGATAACGGGATAATTTTTTGCTGATAACCCTTTTTAAGCTCTGGCGTTCCATAGTTTCCAAGCTGATAAGATGAACCATCCAAGGTATACAAACCCGCTTGAAGCATTTCAGTGGAATCTGAATGAGAGATTTTGGCTTCAACCATTGAGCGCCCACCTAATCTAAACAAGGCCGTTTGCTCATACACAGTGCGAGCTTGACGGTCTCCACTGGCAGGAATGGTTCGAACATCGATTGATACATCTTGTGGGGTGACTTCTATGATCAACATGGCTAGCTCCTATGCAGCTTTGAAAGGTAAAACGTTATGATTTGCGACTGGCATTTGATACCAGCTTGGAATAACTAAAGGCTGTAGTTCTATTACTTCTGAGCGCCTTAAGGTTGGACACATTCGACTCACATCAAACTGTTGGCCGATGTCGATACCGAGTGTTTTTAGACGGGCTTTATGCTCATAGAACTGACGTTCTTTAAGGATTTGTCGTAAATCTGTACCATGCTGCCACATAGTGAAATAGCTCATTGTCGCATTGGCTGCTTGGCGACTTTTTACCACGCCAGCATCTAAAAGTTGGTCTGCAATGGTTTTATGTTCATCATGATTTATTTGAATGGTTTGCATGGCGTTCTCGATTTCTAATAGGTGCTTATAAAAGTCTGCTTCGGTTACTTGGCCATAAAACTGCAAGTTATGGCGCTTCAATAATAATTGTCTTAAGCTATGCTCTTCACGAACCACGCCTTGTTGTTCGCAATAGTTGATTAGTTTTTCTATGTAGCTGAGTTGTTCATGTGTGACACCGTCTTTTTTACGGCGATCTTTTTTAAGGTGTTCTGTTAACTCAAAGGCTTTGCAATAGAGTTTGGTCATGTTCCATTTAGATGCTTCACCCCAGTTGCAAGTCATGCCGTTAGGGTAAAGTTTAGGTTTGCGCCCTCGCCCAATTTGCATGGATGACATGCCGCGGATAAACGATTGTTCTTTGCCCTTGCCTACTTGGTGGTTGCGCGTCCAGTCAATAGATGTGATTTCAGCCCCGTCACCCATTAGCTTTGCATGCTTACCGTCTGCACTTTGACGATGTTGTAAACGAGTATTTTTAGTAAAAGGGGGTAAATTTAAGCCTTTTAATACTGAGTTATAAACCGATACAGCGTCATCTAACTGAGTTAAGCCAAAAAGGTTATCTACCCGTTGCCAACGAGAAGGATTACCTTGCACCCTCACCCGCTGACCATCACAACGGACGGTTAACTTTGTACTGTAAGAACCTTCGAGAACTCTTTGATTTACGGAAGGTGGAAGCTTCTCGCCTGTTTCCAGTTCGACCCGCTCAATCACATGCTTACCCACCAGAGGAAGATTTCCCTCTGGGTGATCTTGTTGCATGAAAAGCTGGTCAATGAAGAACAATCCAAAACCCTGTCAATAGACATTTAAGGCTAAATATATTAGCTTTAAATGACCATGTAAACACCTAAGGCTAAAAACAGGGGTTAGAATGAACACAAAAGACCAATTCAGGCTAAAATCGATGGCTATAAGTGATGCTTTAAAAGATATTAGAAAGCGTAAAGGGCTAACTCAAGGGGAGCTAGCAAATCTTGCTGGAGTTGAATTAACTCAGATATCTCGTATTGAAAGAGGCGTATCAGAACCAAAGTTAGAGACAATTAAAAATTTAGCAATCGCGTTAAACTGCTCTACTGATGAACTGATTTTAGAAGATATTAAGGCGCAACCGAACTACATTAATCGCGCTGTAGAAAAGATTTCTAAGCTAACCCCTTTAAGACAGTTTGTCATTCTAGATATGATTAATAGCTATATTAGAGGGCACGAAGTTGAAGAGCCCCCATTCGACCTAAGAGAAGAAATTCAACAGGAAAGCTGGGAACACAGCTTCTATGTGGACCAACTCTTAAGCGATCATGAAATCGTAGAGGAATTAGACAAAGAAATTCATAATGAAAGACAAGGTCTTAAAGTGTAAATATGCGGATGTCCGCAGTTAGTTGGGGTGTAACAGGAACCCCAACCTCTTTTCGGCAAAAAAACTCATCCCATTTATAAAAATCACGAAGGTATAAGAATGAGACATGCTTACTATATTTTGGGATCACTCCTGATTATATGCATTCCTACTGTTCCATTCCTAATCAAGTTTCACGGGCAAAATATAAGTGATGACCCGTCCGACTGGGCGGCTTTTGCATCCTATATAGCAGGAACAATTGGAACAACTTTCGCAATGATTTCAGCTTTTTTCTTATTACAAACATTAAGATCTCAAAAAGAAGCAGTAGAAAGTCAAAAGCAAGCAGTGATAAATCAAACGTTACAAGCTAAAAAACAACTATATGAAGAGCGATTAAAACCTATTGGCGATAGCATAAATGAAATGTTAAATAGCCGAACAAGGATATATAGCAATAAAACGTTAAGAGAAAGAACTAACGAAATAGGGCTTAACTTTCCAAAAGAAGGTCGCGGTATGCTATTGGATGGAGAGGAAGATATAGCAATTGGATACCTAAAAATATTAGCAAATTATTTTGTAATGGTAGGCACCTACCACAAGCTGTTAGATAGAGAAGAAATACAATTTGATATAAACTACAGGACTACCGATTTCATATGGCCAGCTGCTGCTTTCTTAGCACTAATTGGGTACCCCAAAATAGAAGAACAACTAAGTACAGAGCAATTAAGTGCTTTAGATAATGCAGGTTTCTTCATTGTTGCTGATAAACTTATTGATAAACATCAGTCTCAAAATCGAGACAAAAGTGCAGTATCACCTTTACTGCACTTCGCTTCGCGAAGACCCTCAAAGAGACAAAACCGTAAAAATTAATGGGCAAGCATAATGGAGATTATGCAAAATTTAATGACGGGTTGCCTTTGGGCACCCTCCCGCTTTGCGGGTTCCTCCCACGGCCAAGCCACCCTATTAAGTTCTACATAATCTAAACCACATTATGCGCCATATGGGTGGCTTTTTAGCAATCTAGGTAATTTTGCCTGTAATGCCGCGTAGAATTCACTTTTAGCCTAAATGGTCTAAGGGCTTATTTTCAGCCGATTGATGACGCTCAACTCTGCTTGTATGCAAATACTGAGATGTGGTGTCGATACTGTCGTGGCCGGCATCGGCTTGTACATGCGATAAAGGTCGGCCCACTAAATTTATGTCGTGTGAAATACCTGTGTGCCTAATGCTATGTGGTGTGAGCTGACGCATTTCATTGGCGTCTTGTTCAAAGCCGTCTTTCTCAGCCAACTTTGCTGCTTGCTCAATCACTGTGTAGATGTGTTCTCTTAATTGCCTAATACCTAAGTTGGCATTAAGTAAACCTGCTTCTCGGCCACGGCCAGCAGCTCGGTGTCTTATAAACAGCGGCGTATTTTCATTCGGCGCTGGTAATGGCGTTAAGTTTAAACATTGTCTATAACGCTGTAACGCTGTTAGTAATTGTTTAGATACTGCAACGGTTCGCTTTTTCCCGCCTTTACTGCGTGGTATATGAAAACCCCAAACCGATGTTTTAGCGTCACGTTTAAATTGGCCCATAATCGGTGAAAAACCAGGCCTAGCTGCCACTTCAGATATGCGTAAGTAGCAACTGTACATTAAGCTTACCAAAAATAAGATCCGCTCATTTTCTACAGGGCTTTGTTTGGCCAGCAGTTGTGCAGCACTCATTACATAAGACCACTGCAAATCACTAAACGACTTTATATCTTCGTGGTCTTCGCCGCTGATCGTGTGTTGGCTACCTGTTTTGAATCGGCCATTTTTCATTAGCATCATGGCTGGGTTACGTTCCGTATATTCTTCATTGATTAGATATGAATAGAACGATGACAATATTGCTAACTTGGTTTTTAAGGCTTTATCGCTGATCCGGTAAGCTTGCTCAATACCGTCTATTTTCTTGCCTAAAAATGGACGCCATAATGGATTGGGTACTCGCGTCTCCAGCTGCTTATTGTTTATAAATTGGGCCACATTGCGATAAGCAATCAAGGGTTTAGGCGGATTACAGCAATAATCAATATACCTTGTCAGCACTCTGCGGTTGATATCACCTACAGAAATTTGTTCTTCTGCATAAGCCCAATGTAAAAATGTAGTGAGTTCACTACGATAGGTTTTGAAATTGTTTTCGCTAAACTTTTGCTCTAACAACCAATCTACGGCGAATTCGTAAACAAACCCGGCATCGTTAATCGTATTCACCGTGACACTGGCTAGAAACTGATTAACCACTGCATTGCCATCTTCTAAATGTTGCAAGGAATCGAAAAGTGGTAAGGCTGGTGGCAGTTCTAACATCAGTTAAGCTCTTTAAAATCAATGAGGTAATCCAACGATTATACACTTAAATGCAATTGCCGATAAATAGCATTATCGGCAATTGGTGCTGTTTTTCGCCGCCGTTTAAACTTTAAAAACTTTGTGAAATTTGCTTGGCAAGAACTGTTATAATTAGCCTTTAGCCAAGTACACAGGCTCCCTTTTAGTCAATTGCACAACTTGGTGTGATAGGAAACTCGATGAATTTAAAGAACGAAATCCAAGAAGTTAGTAACAAACTGGAAACCGCTAAGCGCAAGTTGAACGCCGCCCACGACCGTGGCGATAAGTTAATGATTCAACAGTTTACTAAATCCATTGAAATACTGACCAAAAAACAAAAAAGTATTAAACATCAGCACTCAAAACAATTGAGTCAAAAAGGCGGAGACGTTAAATCCCTTCCCTTTAATCGCGTACTCACTAAACAAGAACAAGCCGACATGGGCAAGCTTAAAAAATCTGTTAAAGGTTTAGTGGTTGTACACCCAATGACGGCTTTGGGTAGAGAAATGAACGTTAAAGAAGTAACTGGTTTCGCTCCCAAAGAATTCTAAGCCTTTAGGGCAACGCTACTACAGCAAATAGCCTTGCCCTACTCCTTTCTAGTCTGCCACTAAGTTTGCTGGTACAAAACCAATATAACTTTGCCCATCTAACATTAGGCTATAACTTTGGTTACTCGATAAATTTGGGTAACGTTGCTCTACTCCGTTCGGATAACTTATTACGACATCTGCCTTGCTTATCTTACCTAAGGACACGGCTATCGGTAATCCATCATGTCGCGCAGTTTGTTGAGCGACTAATTGGCCGCCACTAAATACTGTTACCACTGCATCTACCGCATAAGGGTTTGGGCTTTTATAACGAGGATAAAGGTATAAGGTATTCTGTTTATTTGTTGAGCCATTGAGAAATACTTGAACACTTTTTGAGTCCGGCCCACCTACAATAAGGTCTTGGCGAAGGTCGTTATTGAGATCAGCTATAAATATCGGGTTTGAATCCCAGCCTTTAAAGTTAAGTACCTTAGTAAAAGCACCTTTCCCGTTATTCTCAAGCACCATTCCGTATTTTTTCCTGGGGTTAGAATAGACAATGTCTAGATCTTGGTCATTGTCAAAATCGACCGCGAAAATGCGCACCAAATAAGGTGCCCCAGCGTTAAGTGCTTTTTTTAAAATAGAGTTTTGTGCTTTAAATTTTCCATCGTTATTAAGAAAAACATCCCCCTCGCCTTTACCAACGGCGATTATGTCTTGCTGGCCATCTGCGTTGAGATCACCAATAAAAATGGGTGTTGCATGTTGGGGTAGATGTAACATTTCATTTGCCAAGCTATAATTTTGCTGCTGATTAGCCAAAAAATACCAGCCAAGGTGGTCACCGCCATACCCGCCGAAACCACTTACCACTACGTCTGCTAAGCCGTCATTATTAAGGTCAAGTGGGTTTACCGAAACTTGTAACTCAGGGGTGCGGTTGATGAAAAATTGTTGGCTTTGTGCCCTAAAAAACCTATTTTTTTTGTTTTTTGCTTTAAAGTCTTTTTCTATTTGCTGGTAAGGTTTTGCGAGCAATGGACTAACATCCGAGTTAAAGCTTTTATCTCGTTGAAATTGACCATCACTTGGCTGATAAATGAACGCCCCCTTCACACCCGCATCTAGATCTAAGTATCCATCATTATTTAGGTCGCTAACCGCTTTAGGATAAGACACTGGCGAAAACGAATCATCGCTTCTACCACTAACAAAATGACTTTCTTTATTTAAAAGGTAAGGTACTTTCTTTTCGTCAGAAAACGCTGCAATATCGAGCCAGCCATCGCCATCAAAATCAAAAAACCAAGGTTTATCGTCAGCGCCGGGAAGAAAGGTTTTACTACTGAGAGCGTCAAAGCGAAGCTGGCCTTTAGGAATAAGCTGATTGACTAAGATTTTACCACCTGGCGTACCGTGATGAGACAAATATAGGTCTACATCCCCGTCGTTATCAAAATCGAAACCACCTACCCCCCATGGCCACCAACCGTGAGACCCAAACTTACCTCCCTGTTGTTTTAGCTCAGTATCATGCCACTGCTCTACGATACTGTTGGTGTTAGTATCTACTTTAATAAATGTTAGGCTATGAACACTTAAGGTAAAACAGCTAGTAATTAGCATGCTTATAAGTTTGTAACCAGTAGCCGTTAAACTAGCGTTATTTTTCGTTTTCACCTTGCTACCCCATAAACAAAAAAGCCAGCTAGAAAGCCGGCTTTTATAAACGGTGATTACCGCTTAATTTAAGTCACCGTCTTGCCAGAATTTAGTACCTTTAATGGTAGCTTCTAAAGATAAACCAGATTCGGTTAATTGATAAATTTCAACATCGCCAATTGCGCCCTCTACCTCAGCAGAGCCGCCTTTATCTCCAGCTGTCGCCGAAGCATCCGCTTGTGCACCAAACAACCAGCCACTTTCTACAAATTTATCAAAGGCTTCACGAGTTTTGAAAAGCATCAGTGCTCTAAAATCTTTTACGCCCAAACCAAAACCTACACCGGCTTCACCCATTTTCATATACGTTGTTTTACCCGAAGCATTGTCTACTGCGATACCTGTACCACCGCCTGCGGATATAACAAATAGGTTTACCCCCACATTGCTAAATACCGCATAACCCACTGCTGAACTCATCTTATCGCTGATATTAGATTTTTCTTGTTTGAATTTTGCGATAGTCTCTTGAGCTGATTGATTATACTCGGCGCGCTCTTCAGCCACGTTTGCATAACTAAGGTTAGTTAGCAAAAATAGACTAGCGCAAAACCCGGTCACTAATTTGTTCATTATTTGGTCCTTATAACATAGAGTAAAAATCTACACTGTCGCCGTCTGCCGACGGAAGCGTTACGGTTATCGTTGTTGTATTTTCTTTGTCACTGGTTTGCATGCTTACTTCACCTTTTTGCGCTTGGGTTAATAAGCTTACTGAATAGGTGCCTAGGCCTGTGCCGCTATCTTTGCCAGAGGTGACGTATTTCTCCCAAAAGTTTTCTCGTATACTTTCAGGTACTGCTCCGACATTTTGCGTTGCTACTATTACCTTCCCTTCTGTCGCACTGACTGCCACTGATACACGGCTACGATTTGGAGCTGCTTCACAGGCATTTTTTAGCAAATTGAAGAATAAAGAATAACTCAGTGATTGGTCGCCCATTACGAGTACTTCGTTAGCGGGGTCTTCTTCCTCTGGCTCTAAATACATCATTAATTGTTTGCTGCTAAATGTATTTCGTACCACCGTTAGCATCTTTTTTAGCATTTGATGAGCTGAAAATGGTTTGGCTTTAAGCTCAAAACGACCTTGCTCAATTTTATATAGCTCGGTAGACAAGTTAATCATGTTTAACAACTGCATGGACAACTCATCAATCATGCCAAGGTTTTCAGCGCCTTTTTCTGATATTTTGCGATCATTTTTAAGCTGTTCAGCTAACGCAATTATGCCGGCGATAGGCCCTTTTAAATCGTGCCTAAGTAATTGGTCTACGCTATTTTTAAGCTGTTCTTTTTCAAGCAAGTTGTCAAAGTCTGACTGCAGGTGCTTATGCAAATTGACGTAACGCAGCAAATTGCGAACTCTAAGTTTGAGTAAATCTGGCTGAATCGGTTTGGTGATGTAATCAACAGCGCCACTAGAAAGCCCTTTGGTTTGATCGGTAATTTCGGTTAAAGCAGTAACAAATATGACTGGCAGGTGTTCAGAGCTAGGGTGCTGGCGGAGCTTTTCTAATACCTCAAAGCCATCCATTTCAGGCATCATCACATCTAATAACACTAAATCCGGAGGAGAGTCAGATTGACAAATCTCTATCGCTTTTCGGCCTTCTTTGGTGAGTAATACGCGATAGTCGTCGCGTAATAAGCCACCCAGTAAGGTGAGGTTATCTGCGGTATCGTCCACGACTAAAATCGTGTTTTTACGGGTTTTATCAGGTTTAGTAATAGGCTCTGCGATATCTTGAATGACAGGTTCTTCGATAGCGACTGGTTCTGTTGGTTTATTGCGATTTCTAACATCACCCTTGGCCGCTTGTTGTAGCCTTTTTTGTAATAAAGCCGTAGTAAAAGGCTTAATGATTAAATCTGAGACACCTTCGCTAATCGCTTCGGATACTCTATCTCGTTCGGCTTCAGCGGTAATCATGATAAATGGAATGTGTCGCCAAGACTCTGACTCGCGAACTTTCTTCAAAAATTGGATGCCACTTAATACCGGCATATTCCAGTCAGATAAAATTAAGTCGACATGACGCTTTTTTAATACGTTTAGCGCTTGAGCGCCATTTTCAGCCTGAATCACGTTACCAACACCAAAACGGCGTAGTTGTTCATAAGTGATTTTTCTTATTGGAGCCATGTCGTCGACGACAAGTACCGTGAATTTACCTAGTTGCATTTTTTTTACGATTCCTTCGCTTATGTATTGGTTAATTAAAGGACTCTTTAAATTTATCTTTTACTTCCAGTATTTCAGGCAACGCGGCAACAAATAACGGCACTAATTTTGGGTCGAAATGACTACCA
The DNA here is from genome assembly GCF_054112545.1 of Agarivorans sp. MS3-6. NCBI lineage: Bacteria > Pseudomonadati > Pseudomonadota > Gammaproteobacteria > Alteromonadales > Alteromonadaceae > Agarivorans > Agarivorans sp. MS3-6. Next base: position 14,460 of record NZ_CM134202.1, read on the forward strand.
GCTTCGCTTTCTAAAAGAGCAATGGCCTTTTCGACTGTCCAAGCGTTTTTATAAGGGCGCTCTGAGGTTAAAGCATCAAACACGTCTGCAATGGCAACAATTCGACCTACAATGGGTATGTCTTCGCCCGCCAAACCATTAGGGTAGCCGCTCCCATTCCACTTTTCATGGTGAGTTAACGCCACAACTCGGGCTAAATCTAGTAATTCGGAGCTGTCGCCTTCACCAAGAATTTCGCCACCGATAACTGAATGGCTTTGCATAATGTCCCATTCTTCTGCGTCTAACTTTCCGGGTTTTTGCAATACTCTATCGGGGATGCCAATTTTTCCTATGTCATGCATAGGCGCGGCATTCATCAGTATGTCGGCATCGGCTTCACTCATACCAGCAGCCAAGGCTAATATTTTTGAGTAGTAACTCATGCGAATAACGTGCATACCCGTTTCGTTATCTTTGTATTCAGCGGCTCGCCCTAGCCGTTGAATAATTTGTAAACGGGTGGTGTTTATTACCTCTGTTTGTTGCTTAACCTTTATGTCTAATTCTCTATTTTGGTTATATAAGGCCAAGTGGGTTTTTACTCTGACTTTAACTACCGGCGGACTGACAGGCTTTGTAATGTAATCGACGGCACCGAGTTCAAGGCCCCTAATCTCATCGGCGGGACTAATTTTCGCGGTAACAAAGATAACCGGTATGTGGCGGGTTGTTAGATCTTCTTTTAATCGCTTACATACTTCATATCCATCTATACCCGGCATCATAATATCTAATAGGATAAGGTCTGGCTTGTTGACTTTGGCGGCGATTTTTAAAGCCATGTCTCCGTTTCTCGCCACTTGTAGCTTGTAGTTATCCCGTAAAATGCCTGCCAGTACGTCAATATTCTCAGGTGTATCGTCAACAATAAGAATTGTGGCTCTATTTTCCATTTGACATCTTTTCCTTGATCCACGATTAGCCCTAATACCAATTAAAACTATAGTCACTAAATCAACAATTTAGAAACAAAGATACGTTTTTTTTGGCACTATCTTTATAAAAACTTGCTTGGTGTGAATAACATGTAAGCCCCATGAATAGGCCTTCATATCAAAATTTTTGGCTGAAACTCTACATTCACGGTTACAAATGAAACGTAGCGGTTACGCAGATGTAAATTTTCCAGCCATAATTGATCTAGATCAATGCGGTTTATGGATTGGAAACAATTTGTTAATTAATTAGCGGGGATATGCAAATAACCCGTTTTTCAATCTGTTATTTAACGAATCGATCAAGTATGATCGCGGCGTTAGCATTGTCAAAACCGACAATAAAAGTTGAATTAACTTTGATAGCGTTAACATTCGTTTCATGTTGTTAATGCAACTGCATTTAACTCGCTTTAACCAATAATAATAGCAACGGAAGCATCTATTTATGAACCAAGCAGCTAGCGCAGAGACTGATTACAACTACACAGTTGTACGCCAGTTCACTGTAATGACCATTGTTTGGGGTATAGTAGGAATGAGTGTTGGGGTGTTAATTGCTGCGCAATTAATCTGGCCAGCGCTTAACTTCGATACTCCTTGGCTAACATATAGCCGATTACGCCCCCTTCATACTAACGCCGTGATTTTTGCATTTGGCACAAGTGCATTAATGGCCTGTTCTTTTTATGTAGTACAGCGTACCTGTCAAACCCGATTATTTGGTGGCCCCTTAGCCTCCTTTGTATTCTGGGGTTGGAATTTGATTATCGTCTCAGCAGCGATAACATTGCCTATGGGTTTCACTACTTCTAAAGAGTACGCAGAACTAGAATGGCCAATTGGGATTGCAATCGCAATTGTATGGGTGGCTTATGGAATAGTTTTCTTTGGCACCTTAGTCAAAAGAAAAACGTCGCATATTTATGTTGCTAACTGGTTCTTTGGTGCATTCATTATCACCGTTGCTGTATTACACATCGTGAACAATGCAGCCATTCCACTAACGATGACTAAGTCTTACTCAATCTATGCTGGTGCAGTTGATGCGATGGTACAGTGGTGGTACGGCCATAACGCCGTAGGCTTTTTACTTACTGCTGGCTTCTTGGGTATGATGTACTACTTCGTACCAAAGCAAGCGGGTCGCCCGGTATACAGTTACCGTTTGTCGATTGTGCATTTTTGGGCATTAGTCTCTATTTATATTTGGGCTGGTCCTCACCACCTTCATTACACTGCCCTGCCTGACTGGGCTCAGTCTTTAGGCATGGTGATGTCGCTCATTTTGTTCGCTCCTTCTTGGGGTGGCATGATTAACGGAATTATGACGTTGTCTGGTGCATGGCATAAATTGCGCTACGACCCCATTTTGCGTTTCTTAATTGTTTCATTGTCGTTCTACGGTATGTCTACCTTTGAAGGCCCAATGATGGCGATTAAAACAGTAAATGCTCTGTCTCACTACACCGACTGGACTGTTGGCCATGTGCACTCTGGCGCGTTAGGTTGGGTTGCAATGGTGTCTATTGGCAGTATCTACCACTTGATCCCTGTGTTGTTTGGCCAAGGCCGTATGTACAGCACTAAGCTTATTAACACTCACTTCTGGCTTGCAACAATTGGTGTTGTTTTATACATCGTTGCCATGTGGATTTCAGGTGTTATGCAAGGTTTGATGTGGCGCGCGGTGAACGAAGACGGCACACTGACTTATTCGTTTGTTGAGTCTTTACAAGCTTCTTACCCATTCTACTTCGTTCGCTTTATCGGTGGCGTATTCTTCCTAACTGGCATGTTTGTTATGGCGTACAACGCTTATAAAACAATCGCTGCCGAGAAAGGTTCTTTAAAAGCCATTGAGCAGGTATAGGAGGCATAACATGAAACATGAATTAATCGAAAAAAATGTTGGCTTACTCGCCATCTTCATCGTTATAGCAATTAGCTTTGGTGGTTTGGTTCAAATCACCCCGCTAATCTTCCAACCTGAAACCACTGAACCGGTAGACGGTTTAGTGCCTTACACTGCATTACAGATGGAAGGCCGCGATATCTATATTCGTGAAGGTTGTAGTAACTGTCATAGCCAAATGATTCGACCATTCCGTGCTGAGACTGAGCGTTATGGCCATTACTCTGTTGCGGGTGAAAGTGTTTGGGAACATCCATTCTTATGGGGGTCTAAGCGTACCGGACCTGACTTGGCCCGCGTTGGCCAACGTTATTCAGATGAGTGGCACCGTGTTCACCTGATAAACCCTCGAGATGTTGTACCTGAATCTAACATGCCTGGCTTCCCTTGGTTAAGTGAGAATCTCGTTGATGGTTCACTTACTGGCAAAAAGTTAGCGTTATTCAAAAACCACTTCGGCGTACCTTACACCGATGCTGACGTTGAAGGTGCTGCTGCAGCTGTTGAAGGTAAAACTGAAATGGATGCACTTATTGCTTATCTACAAGTGTTAGGTACAGCACTGAAATAAGGAGTTAGTTATGGACTTTGGTACATTCAGTGGCCTATACACTGCATTCTTGATGGCAATATTTATCGGCATTTTTGCTTGGGCCTACAGTAAGAACCGCAAAAAGGATTTCGATGAGGCTGCTAACTTGGTATTTGCCGACGAGCCTAAAGCTAGCCCTACAAAGGACTTTGAAGGAGCACAGAAAAAATGACTACATTTTGGAGCGTGTGGATCACTGTTATAACGCTAGGAAGCATTGCTGGTTGCTTTTGGTTATTACGAGTATGCACAAAAAACAACACCGGCGTTAAAGAAGGTGAATCGATGGGCCACAGCTTTGATGGAATCGAGGAATTAAATAATCCTCTTCCTAAGTGGTGGTCTTATATGTTCGTGATGACAATTGTGTTCTCGCTAATCTACTTGGCCGCTTACCCAGGTTTAGGTAACTGGAAAGGCTTCCTTGGCTGGAAAAGTGCTGAGCAAGACATCAAAACTATCGCCGAAGGTGAAGCGCGCCTTGCCGCTAAAGACCCTGCCCTCGCAAGTCAATATGACCGCGAACGTGCAGCGGCTGACGCTAGATTTGGTGAGGTGTTTAACCAAGTTGCTTATAACGAAGCGGGCGAGTATCGCACTGTAGAAGAGCTATCTGAAGACCCCGCTGCCATCAAGATTGGCCAGCGTCTTTACTTGCAGAACTGTTCACAGTGCCATGGCTCATCAGCGCGCGGCGGTAAAGGTTTCCCTAACCTGACCGACAACGATTGGTTGTACGGCGGCACCGGTGAAGCCATTAAGGCAAGTTTAATGCACGGACGTCAAGGTCAAATGCCGGCTTGGGAAGCAGTGTTAGGCGACGATGGTATTAAAGAAGTTACCCAATACGTACTGAGTTTATCTGGCCGAAAAGTAAATGATGTTGATGCAGCCATTGGTAAAACTAAGTTTGCCGTATGTGCAGCTTGTCATGGCGCAGATGGCAAAGGCAATCAAGCTGTTGGCGCACCTGACCTAACTAATGGTATTTGGTTGTACGGCGGTTCACGACGTGCAATTGAAGACACGCTACGTTATGGTCGCAATGGTGTAATGCCTGCTTGGAAAGATATTTTAGGTGAAGATAAGATCCAATTAATTTCAGCCTATGTATATCAGCTTTCTAAGACAAAATAGTCTTAAAAATATATGAAAAGCGACGCCTATGCGTCGCTTTTTTTTGTTATATTGAAGCCTCTTTTTCTATCGGAATTAAGTTGTTATGGAACAAGCTTGGTATAAACAATTTTGGCCTTGGTTTTTGATCGCTTTACCTATGGCCGCCGTAGTAGCGAGCCTATTCACTTTCTATATCGCGGCTACAACTAACAACGACATGGTGGTTGAGTCTTATTACAAAAAGGGTAAGGCCATCAATGCTGATTTATCCCTCGTTGAAACCGCTAAAAGCTTAGGTATAACCGCTTCTTTAGCCCAATCTGAACAGGGTTTAGTGCTATCCATGGCGCTACCCAAGGGAGCGGAAAACCAACCTTTAAAAATAGAATTAGCGCATAAGACACTCGCCAAAAATGACCGAAGTTATGTAGTGACCGCCGATGCAAAGGGACTGTATCGTTTTGGTGATGACCTAAACGAAAATGGTCGCTGGTTTATTCGTATTAGTCCAATGGATGGAAGCTGGCGTTTACAAGAAGATTTACAACTACCGTTATACAACGTTGAAGAGATAGATGGTAAGTAACCGTACAGTTTGTTTTCATTGTAATGAACAGATCCCCAGTGGCTTTGTTTTAGACGTTACTATTTTGGGGCAAGCTCAGGCCATGTGTTGTCAAGGCTGTGCTGCCGTGGCAAAAACCATTATCGATAGTGGCTTAGATGATTATTATAAGCACAGAACCGCAGCCGCACCCAGCGCCCAAGACTTGGTGCCAGACGAACTACTCAAAATGCTTGAGTACGATGATGACAACGTACAATTAGAGTTTGTTGCCCAATCAGAAGGCAACAAAGAAGTGCTTCTTTCAATAGAAGGCATTAGTTGCGCGGCTTGTGCTTGGCTCATTGAAAAACAATTAAGTCATATAGGCGGAGTAAACAAGATTCACGTGAACTCTACCACCCAACGCGCCACACTCAACTGGAACGATCAGCAAACTAAACTTAGCCAGTTGTTAAGCGAAGTGCAAAAGCTAGGTTATAAAGCCACCCCTTTTCAAACAGACAAACAAGAAGAGCTAGATAGAAAGCTATACCGAAGCCATCTTCTTAAGCTGGGAGTTGCTGGCCTAGCGACAATGCAAGTGATGATGTTTGCTATTGCCCTATATGGCGATCTGTTTGATGAAATGGAAGTCATCTATCGCGATTACTTTCGTTGGGTTAGTTTGATTATGGCTACCCCTGTTTTACTGTTTTCTGCCCAGCCATTCTATTTTGGTGCCTACCGTAGCTTAAAAGCTAAAACCTTAAATATGGATGTGCCGGTATCTATCGCCCTGCTAGGTGCCTATTCGGCTTCGTTATATGCCACAGTAAAAGGAACCGGTGAAGTCTACTTCGAATCGGTTTCCATGTTCACCTTTCTACTGTTACTTGGCCGTTTATTGGAGTTAAGAGCGAGGCGCAAAGCCAGTGAAACCAGCTCTAATATGCTGAAGCTGGTACCTAAATTAGCGCAACGCCTTGAAGAAGACGGCCGCCAAACAAAAATCGCAGCGAGTCAGCTAAAAGAAGGCGACGTGATTGTTATTTTGCCAGGAGAAACTGCGCCAGCCGACGGCCAAGTATGTTTTGGTGAAAGCGACTTTGATGAGTCTTCTCTCACCGGAGAATCTCTGCCGGTAAAAAAACTATTCGCCGACACCGTATTTGCTGGCACCATCAATCATGAACAAACCATTCATTTGTCTGTACAGGCTGTGTCACAGAATACCTTTATAGCCAATATTCTCCGCCTCCAAGAACAAGCGCAAAGTGAAAAACCCAAAATAGCGACTATTGCCGACCACATTGCCCGTTACTTTGTGTTTGGTTTATTGCTAATAGCAGCGCTCACTTATGGCTTTTGGCACTACTATTCTCCAGAAGACGCTTTTTGGATCACCCTGGCGGTATTGGTTGCTACCTGCCCTTGCGCCTTGTCGTTAGCGACACCCGCAGCCCTCACTGCAGCCACCCATAATTTGTCAAAAAATGGCTTATTGGTTAAACGTGGGCACGTCTTAGAAAGCTTAGCCAAATTATCAGCCGTTATTTCGGACAAAACGGGTACGCTTACTGAAGGTAAGCTACAGATAAATAGCGTAACCACCATGGGCAATGATAGCGAACAACAAATATTGAACTTTGCTGCTGCATTAGAGCGTCAAAGCTCACATCCTATCGCCCAAGCATTTGCCAAATTCCGACTTAATAATGCCAGTGAAATTAAACACCATACTGGTTTAGGGTTAGAAGGCCGTATCAATGGCAACCATTTTTTATTAGGAAAGGCTTCTTTCTGCCAACAAGCCGCCGTTGAACAACCCGGTATGCTTGAATTGGTCATGCTGAAAAATGAGCAGTTGGTGGCACGTATATATCTATCTGACACGCTTAAATCCGATGCCAAACAATTCGCTGATGGACTAGCACAACGCAACATAAGCCTGTCGATGCTTACTGGAGACGATTCAGCTCAAGTGCCCTTCATTGCCGAACAATTAAATATTACTGAAGTAATCAGCGGCGCACTGCCGCAAGATAAACTCGCCGCGTTAAAACGTAAAGTACAAGGCACCCCCCATATCGTGATGTTGGGTGACGGTGTAAACGACGGACCTGTTTTAGCGGCAGCCCCCTTATCGATAGCCATGGGCTTAGGCACCGATATAGCCAAATCTAGCGCCGATGCAGTATTGCTCGGCAGTAAACTTTCCACCTTGTTAGCAGCGATAGATTTAGCCAAGCTTACCCGTAAAATTATCGCCCAAAACTTGGCGTGGGCATTAGGGTATAATGCCCTTATTCTACCTTTAGCCGTTGCCGGCATCGTTACCCCATATATGGCTGCAATCGGTATGTCTTTGTCTTCACTTGCGGTATTAACCAACTCACTAAGGTTAAACAAACAATGAGTATTATTTTTGTGTTGATCCCGATAGCCCTCGTTTTTGTCAGTATCGGCATTGGTATCTTTTTTTGGGCCGTAAAAAGTGAACAGTTCGAAGATTTAGATCGCCAAGGCGTGAATATCTTATTTGACGACAAGGACAATCTTAAAAAAGAAAAACAGACCGGCGATGATCAACCCTGATTTAATTACCGCCTTTATTACAGGCTTACTAGGTGCTACCCACTGCATTGCTATGTGTGGCGGCATAGCCTGTATATTAGGCAGCCGAGTAGAAAATAATAGCTCAAAGCTGTTAGTTAGCATTGGCTTTAACTTAGGGCGCATTGTTAGCTATGCACTGGCTGGTGCATTTGTCGCAGGCTCCTTTCAAGCCATTAGCCAACTACACGGCTCTTTTAAACCGCTAAGCATACTGCAATGGATTGCAGCACTAATGTTAATTTTGTTAGGTATTCATCTAACGCGTTGGTTTGCCGTTTTGTCTCCAGTAGAACACTTAGGTAAAGGTATTTGGAGTAAGGTACAACCACACGCCAGTAAAGTGCTTTCAATAAAACACCCATTAGCGAGTATTCCTTTAGGCATGCTTTGGGGATGGCTTCCTTGTGGTTTGGTCTACTCCAACCTTACTCTCGCTGCCAGCCAAGCAAATTGGCTTAGTGGCGGCGCCGTCATGTTCAGTTTTGGGCTAGGTACATTTAGCATAATGTTATTGACTGTTTTGTTCGGACACAAACTTACCCAGCTATTAAGCAATCGACCGCTACAGATTATTTCGGGACTCAGCGTAATTAGTTTAGGCATCTATCAAGTTGTTACAATGTTGTAGCAAAAACTCTAGAAAATTTCTGACATAAAGAGTAGAATTGCCTCGAACTCCTATAGCATAGTTTGAGTATGAGCATTAACCTAAAAGCTAGTCAAAGAATCCAAACCGGTGGCTGTGAAATCCACTGTCAAGATTGTAGTATCGCACAACTGTGTATTCCGTTTTCGTTAAACGAAACTGAGTTAGATAAGCTTGATAGCATTATTGAGCGCAAGAAACCTATCCAGAAAGGTGAAGAAATATTTGCTGCCGGTGACAAGCTAAAAAGCTTGTACGCGATTCGTTCTGGTACCATAAAATCATACACCATTACTGAGCAAGGCGATGAACAAATTACTGGCTTTCACTTGGCTGGCGATTTAGTGGGTTTTGATGCAATTAACAATCAAATACACCCAAGTTTCGCTCAAGCGCTTGAAACTTCAATGGTTTGCGAAATTCCTTTCGACACCATGGACGAGTTATCGGCCACTATGCCTAAGTTGCGCAGACAAATGATGCGCTTGATGAGTAACGAAATTGTCGCTGACCAAGAAATGATTTTGTTATTAAGTAAGAAAAATGCCGAAGAACGTTTAGCCGCCTTCATTTATGGCTTATCACAACGTTTTTCCGAGCGAGGTTTCTCACCTCGTGAGTTTAGGTTAACCATGACACGTGGTGACATTGGTAATTATCTCGGTTTAACCGTAGAAACTATCTCACGTTTATTAGGTCGCTTTCAAAAAGCCGACATGATTGCGGTTAAAGGTAAGTACATTTCTATTACTGATCGCGAAAGCCTTCGTGTTCTAGCTGGCGCCAAAGCTAGCTAAGTATCTAATTACACTGACCTGATTTGTATCAATCGAAGATATAAAACTAGGTCAGTGTTAACTGTGTCGAGTTTATTCCCTCAAAATTGAGCTAAAGTTAAGTGGCTATTCCAGACAAATTCTAGGAGCTGCTTTATGATTAAGTATCGCAATATTTTAGTGGTGATAGACCCCCTTCACGACACCCAGGCGGCTTTGTCTCGCGCTGTTTTTTTGGCTCAGAAAGAAGACAACGCGAAAATCAAAGCGCTACTTACTATTTATGACTTTTCTTATGAAATGACATCGATGTTGTCAGGTGAAGAACGAGAAGCTATGCGCTCAGGCGTTATAGAAGAGCGCAGTGTATGGCTACGAGATGTTATTACTGATGTTGACCATCACGGCATAGAAATCGAGTGTAAGGTGATTTGGAACAATCGCCTGTATGAAAGTGTCATAGAAGAGGTACTTGATTTTGGTCATGACCTTGTTGTTAAGGCCACTCACCCTCACCCTACTTTACAATCTATCATTTTTACCCCTAATGACTGGCATATTCTACGCAAGTGTCCCACTCCCGTATTAATGGTTAAAGAGCACGATTGGCCAACTGAGGGGAAAATAGTAGCGGCTATTCACGCTGGCGCTGAAGACGAAGAGCATCATAAGTTAAATGTAAGAATCGCTGAAGAAGCTAAGGACCTTTGCCAGCTATTAGGTGCAACGCCCCACGTGGTAACTGCGTACCCTGCTGCGCCTGTTAACATTGCTATAGAGTTACCCGACTTTGACCCGCTTAAGTACAATAAAAACGTGATGGAATTTCATAAACAAGCCTTAGACAAGTTTGTATCAGAACACTTTGAATCACCGGTCACTAGCCATCTAGAAGAAGGCTTACCCGATGACGTTATTCCAGAAATCGCCAATGATATTGATGCTGAAATTGTAATATTAGGCACCTCTGGTCGAAGTGGCTTTAGTGCTGCTTTAATCGGCAACACCGCTGAGCACGTGATTGACCAACTCGATTGCGACCTCTTAGCTTTAAAACCACAAAACTTTGTGAGTCCATTTCAAAAGTAGCCAAGCACAGTTAAGCTTTAATTAGTTGCTTCGAGTTAGCGGGGATATATAATAGCCCCGCTTTTTTATTGGGAACTCGATATGTCTGTCACTGCTAAACAACAATACAACCACAACAAACTGCAAAAAAGAATACGCCGTCATGTAGGTCAAGCCATTGCAGATTACAACATGATTGAGGACGGCGACCGAATCATGGTGTGTTTGTCAGGTGGCAAAGACAGTTATGCCATGCTAGATATTTTGCTAAACCTTAAAGCGCACGCCCCAATAAAGTTTGATTTAATAGCGGTTAACTTAGATCAAAAACAACCCGGATTCCCGGAAAACATTTTGCCAGAGTACCTAGCTGGTTTAGGCATTGAATATAAAATTGTCGAAGAAGACACCTATTCGATCGTAAAAGATAAGATCCCTGAGGGTAAAACCACCTGTTCTTTGTGCTCGCGCTTACGTCGCGGTATTTTATACCGTACGGCAACCGAATTAGGCGCTACCAAAATCGCCCTTGGACACCACCGCGACGATATTTTGGAAACCTTATTTCTAAACATGTTCCATGGCGGAAAGCTTAAAACGATGCCTGCTAAGTTAGTCAGTGACGATGGCAAACATGTCGTTATTCGTCCTATGGCATATTGCAAAGAAAGCGATATGGAAAAATACGCCGAGCTGAAGCAGTTTCCAATTATTCCATGTAACTTATGTGGCTCGCAGGAAAACCTGCAACGCCAAGCCATTAAGAAAATGTTGAATGATTGGGAAAAACGCTTCCCTGGTCGAGTTGAGTCTATGTTTAGTGCGGTACAAAATGTAGTACCGTCACATCTACTTGACCATCAGTTATTCGACTTTAAGTCTATAGATCGCGACAGCGGTATTATTAATGGTGGTGATATTGGCTTTGATGCACCTGAACTTGAAGAACAACCGACACAACAAACGTCGGCAGGCATTGTGCAAATAGTTGAGCTTTAGCGTTAAGAGGCCGAAACACTTATAGTGGTCGGCCAAAGCGAACTATTTACTCGCATCATTTGTTGCAGCTCTTCCACATACGCTTGGCCTCTTTCTGAATAGCTAGTGAGGTGACTGGCTAGTTTTATAGCATCTAATTGACCTGTTTTTCTGGCCAATTGGCGGCTAATTTGAAAGTCTCGGTAAGCGGGGTGACTATTTAGATTTTGCATATAAGCGTTTACCGACTGATAAACATTATCAAACTTACGAACTTCATGATGAGCGCCATCTATTCTGCTCAAAGGGACTAAGCCACAGCCTTTTTGGTAACACCATTGACCAAACAAATTGTTTCCTTCTCGAGCAAAACGAGATGTTCCCCAGGCCGACTCATTCGCCGCTTGCGCTAACACAAGCGCCGGGGGAATAACATCAATCCGCGCTTCGAGTTGCTTAAGCTTTTCAGTGTCATCTAATTTAGCTTCAACTCTGTATTGAGCAGCTAAGCCATTAAGTTGCTCAATCTGTTTATCGGAGAGCTTGCCTTTGGTCGATTGAGTTTTGATGGCGAACAATTGGGATCGTTGATCGAGTATTTGTTGATTACTGGCTTCTATGAGTGGCAAGATAAAATCGGTAAACAGCTGCTTTTTTTGTTTTACGTCAGCGACTTCATTCAGTGCCGGTAAAGGTATTGCCGTTAACGCTTCATCGGGTTGTGACGGCGCTTGTTCACAAGCCAAAAGAAGGCTGGCTAACCAGCCCGATATTAATAGTTTTTTCAAGTAGTCGCTCTTATTGCTGAAGTCAGTTCGTGTATGAAATTAGGCACGATTTCACTTGCTGGGCCATAGTATCGTTCGGCAAACTCGCTTTGCATCTCTGATGGCTCTAAATTTAGCTCAATAGTACGCGCATCATGACTGGCCGCTTCGTGAACAAATCCGCCAGCTGGGAAAACATGACCAGACGTGCCAATAGCGATAAATATATCACAGTGGTTTAGTTGATGGTAAATCTTATCAAGCCCTATCGGCATCTCTCCAAACCAAACAACATGAGGCCTTAAACGTGCAGGGAACTGGCAACAGGTACATAAAATGTCGCCGCCAAGCTCGCCTTTCCATTCGGTTGTTTGGTTTGACACCGGGCAGCGCGCCTTAAGTAACTCGCCATGCATGTGTAATACGTTCTTACTGCCGGCTCGTTCATGCAGATTATCAATGTTTTGAGTAATCAACAGCAATTCGATATCGTCATGTTGCTCTAGTTCAGCTAAGGCGTAATGCGCAGCGTTTGGCGCAACATGACTACTTTGTAGCTGTTCGCGGCGTAAATTATAAAACTGATCAACAAAATCAGGGGCGCGTTGATAAGCCTCTGGCGTGGCTACGTCTTCTACGCGGTGTTTTTCCCATAAGCCATCCGAATCGCGAAAAGTTTTGATTCCAGATTCAGCAGAAACACCTGCCCCTGTTAAAACCACCACATTTTTTTTTGTATTCATCATCTATTGACCTACGTGTCGAATAAGCAACTGCAAATATATTATATCGCCGAGCAATGCCCCATCAGACTTAAGTTGTAATGTGACCTCGATACACATAAGAATACTAACCATTAACATAGTAGCAAGTGTTTTTCTCGAAGCATTTATAAATATTTAGTTACTTCTACCATGATTATCATTAAATCCATTCTATTTGCGATACATCTCGCTTTTACAATATTTAATTTAACTATATCAGTAGATTAAGGGAAGCTATGCTAATCTTGATCTAACGCAATAAAAAATGGAATTTTTGGCAGCACAAAATGGTTGCTACTATATTCAATTATATTGAATAATTTTGCGAAGCTGGTGAGTTATTCGGCATTCCTATATGTTTACGGTGTTACAATAATGTTGACACCAAATATTCGAATGTTTATGTTGTATCTGGCTCTGGTTATAACTCGTGTAAACACAACGGTTAAACAAACCACAACATATGACAAACTGTACAGGGAAGAAAACATGTTAAAAAACACGCATATTAAAGCTGCAGTAGCTGCTGTAGCCCTTGCATTTGCTGCCAGCGCTAACGCGGCTGATGGCACTTTAGAAGACGTAAAAAGTAAAGGTTTCTTACAATGTGGTGTTAGTACTGGCCTACCAGGTTTCTCAAACCCAGATGCCGACGGTAATTGGCAAGGCCTAGATGTAGACGTATGTCGCGCAGTAGCCGCAGCGGTACTTGGCGATGCGTCAAAAGTTAAATACACGCCACTAACTGCTAAAGAACGTTTTACCGCACTTCAGTCTGGCGAAATCGACATTCTTTCTCGTAACACTACTTGGACGCTAACTCGTGATAGCTCACTCGGTTTAAACTTCGCCGGTGTTAACTACTACGACGGTCAAGGCTTCATGGTGAGTAAAGAGCTAGGCGTGTCTACAGCTAAAGAACTAGATGGCGCAGCTGTTTGTATTCAATCTGGTACAACTACCGAGTTAAACTTAGCGGATTACTTCCGTGAGCACGGCATGAAGTACACGCCTGTAGTATTTGATACTTCAGACCAAACAGTAAAAGGCTTCGAAGCGGGTCGTTGTGACGTACTCACTTCAGACCAATCACAACTGTACGCGCTACGCATTAAATTAGCTAAGCCAGACAGCGCGATGGTATTACCAGAAATCATCTCTAAAGAACCTTTAGGTCCAGTGGTTCGTCAAGGTGATGACCAATGGTTAAACGTTGTTAAATGGGCTCTATTTGCCATGATCAACGCTGAAGAATATGGTCTAACGTCTGCGAACGCTGACGACATGCTTAAATCAACTAACCCTAATATTCGCCGTATCCTTGGTCTAGAAGGACCAAAAGGTAAAGGTTTGGGTCTAGATGACAAATGGGGCTACAACATCGTTAAGCAAGTAGGTAGCTACGGTGAGTCATTTGAGAAAAACGTGGGTACTTCTTCTCCGTTAGGTATCGCACGTGGTGTGAATGCTTTATGGAAAGACGGTGGTTTCCAATACGCTCCACCAATTCGTTAATACCATTATCAACATATAGAGCAGGCTAGCCCTGCTCTCTTTTCGTTTAACTCCCACACTAGGTTGATTTATATGGCTGCTCATCCTTCTTCAAAGGATAACTCAGCAAACAATCTACGTAAGATCTGGTTTGATCCCAACGTAAGAGCGCTAGTTTTCCAAATTCTCGTTGTTATTGGTGTAATAGGTTTCTTTTACTACATCATCAGTAACGCTCTTTTCAATCTTGAGCAACGTGGCATTACCACCGGGTTCGGTTTTTTAAACCAAACTGCAGGCTTTGGTATCATTCAAACTTTGGTTGAATATGATGAAAGTCACACCTTTGGCGACACCTTTATAGTTGGTTTGCTAAATACGCTTCTTATTTCTGCTCTTGGTATCTTTTTCGCCACCATTTTGGGTTTCATAATGGGGGTTGCCCGTTTATCTTCAAACTGGTTAATATCAAAAGTTGCAACTGTTTATATTGAAACGCTACGTAATATTCCTTTATTACTACAGATTTTCTTTTGGTACTTCGCGGTATTACGCGCCTTACCAAGCCCTAAGCAAAGCTTAAATATAGGCGAAGCTGTATTTTTAAACGTTCGCGGTTTGTATATGCCGAGTCCCGTTTTTGAAGCCGGCTCAACGCCGTTTGTCGTTAGTATACTATTGACAATAGTGGGTTGTATCGTGATGGCTGTTTGGGCGAATAAACGCCAAATGCGCACCGGCCAGCCGTTCCCAACTTTCTTCGCATCATTGGGTTTAATTATTGTTGTTCCTGCTATCGTGTTTTTCGCTAGCGGATCACCGATTGGTTTAGATTACCCAGCACTGAAAGGCTTTAACTTCCGCGGTGGCATGGTAGTTATCCCCGAACTCGCGGCTTTGTTAGTGGCGTTAAGTTTCTATACGGCGGCGTTTATTGCTGAGATTGTACGCTCGGGTATTCTGGCTGTAAGCAAAGGCCAAAGCGAAGCAGCAGAATCACTAGGTCTAAGCAAAACCCAAGCGCTAAAGTTGGTGGTTATCCCACAAGCGATGAGGGTGATTATTCCACCGCTCACCAGTCAGTACCTAAATTTAGCGAAAAACTCTTCATTAGCGACTGCGATTGGTTACCCAGATTTGGTATCCGTATTTATGGGGACAACCCTAAACCAAACCGGGCAAGCGATTGAAGTTATTGCGTTGACCATGGCGGTTTACCTCACCATTAGTCTTACTACATCGATACTAATGAACTTATACAACAAGAAAATGGCTTTAGTGGAGCGTTAATATGTCAGTACATGAATTTAAACCTGACCAAACGCCGCCAGATCTCAGTGTAGGTCTTGTAGGTTGGTTCAAAAAAAACCTGTTCTCTAATTGGCAAAACACCCTATTTACTTTTTTGATTTTGTACATCATTGTTCCGCCGCTGATTGCATCCGTTCAATGGCTATTCTTGAACGCCGATTGGATTGGTACCAGCAGAGATGCATGTACCAGTGATGGCGCGTGTTGGGTGTTTGTTGCAGACCGATTCTCGCAACTTATCTATGGTTTTTACCCTTCTGCCGAACGCTGGCGGGTAAATGTTGTATTCGTAACGTTCTTACTGCTTATTGCAGGCCTAATTTACGAGCGCACTCCTCATAAACCAAAGTTGGCTATCTTCACTTTGCTTATCTACCCAATTATTGTGTTTTTCTTACTATTAGGTGATTCATTCGGTCTTCCTAAAGTTGAAACACATCAATGGGGTGGCTTAATGCTTACCTTAGTATTGGCCATTGTAGGCATTGTTGCTGCACTACCAATTGGTATCTTACTCGCCCTTGGTCGCCGCTCTCACATGCCTATTGTGCGTAGCTTCTGTACCATTTACATTGAGTTTTGGCGAGCAGTACCATTAATCACCGTGTTATTTATGGCTTCGGTAATGCTACCGCTGTTTGTTGGATCAGAAATCGACTTCAACAAGTTAGCAAGGGCAATGATTGGCATTATTATGTTCCAGTCAGCCTATATGGCAGAAGTGATACGGGGCGGCTTGCAAGCCATTCCTAAAGGCCAATATGAAGCAGGCGAAGCATTAAGTCTTAGTTATTGGCAATCTATGGGCTTAATCATTCTTCCTCAGGCATTAAAAATCACCATTCCTTCGATTGTGAATACCTTTATTGCCCTGTTTAAAGATACCAGTTTGGTTTTGGTCATTGGCCTATTCGATTTGTTAGCCATTGGACAATCGGCACTCGCCGACCCCGCATGGCTCGGCTTTTCAACAGAAATGTACGTATTTATCGCTTTTGTATTTTGGGTGTTCTGTTTCGGTATGTCTCGGTATTCGATCTACCTTGAGAAGAAACTACACACAGGACATTAATAAGGAATTTTAATATGACAGCTCAAAACAGCCCTGAAGTAGTGATTCAACTAAAAGGGATGAATAAATGGTACGGTGAGTTTCACGTACTAAAAGATTTAGATCTCACTGTAACCAAAGGTGAAAAGATTGTTATTTGTGGCCCTTCAGGGTCCGGAAAATCAACAATGATTCGCTGTATTAACCGCTTAGAAGAACACCAAAAAGGTGACATCATCGTAAACGGTACCGAGTTACTCAGTGATCTTAAAAGCATTGAAACGGTAAGAAGTGATGTAGGTATGTGTTTCCAGCACTTTAACCTGTTTCCTCACCTAACGGTTTTACAAAACTGCTGTTTAGCCCCTATTTGGGTTAAAAAACTCCCTCAAGCGGAAGCAGAAGCCACCGCGATGAAGTACTTAGAGCGGGTAAAGATCCCAGAACAAGCAGACAAGTATCCAGGGCAATTATCGGGCGGCCAACAGCAGCGTGTGGCGATAGCACGCAGCTTATGTATGAACCCTTCAATTATGTTGTTTGACGAGCCAACCTCAGCACTAGACCCAGAAATGGTAAGAGAAGTGCTAGATGTTATGGTTGAATTAGCCGACGAAGGTATGACCATGCTTTGTGTTACTCATGAAATGGGTTTTGCAAAACAAGTCGCGGACCGTGTGATCTTTATGGATAGAGGCGAAATCATCGAAGAAAATGTACCTGTCGAGTTTTTCGAAAACCCTCAATCTGATCGTACAAAGCTGTTCTTAAGCCAAATTTTGAACCACTAACATTAAACAGCAGATATAAAAAAGGAAGCCAATTGGCTTCCTTTTTTTATTACATTAATACTATTTTGGTTCGGCGTTCTCTACCCTACTCTTGAGCTTTTGCCCAGGACGGAAGGTGACTACTCGACGCGCAGAGATGGGGATGTCTTCACCCGTTTTTGGATTACGACCAGGGCGTTGATTTTTCTCCCTTAGGTCAAAATTCCCAAAACCTGAAATTTTGACTTGTTCCCCACTTTCCAAAGCAACCCGAATTTCTTCAAAAAAAGCTTCTACCACTTCTTTAGACTCACGTTTACTGAAGCCTAAATTTTCAAACAAATTTTCTGCCAGGTCAGCTTTAGTTAATGCCATAACTAGTCCCTCAAGGATGCGTCAAACTCTGAACGTAACACCTCTACAATGTTATCAACTGTAGCGGCAATCTCTTTTTCTTCAAGGGTTCGGCTTTGTTCTTGCAGCGTTAAGCTAATCGCAATGCTTTGCATATCGTCTGCAATGCCTTTCCCTTTGTATACATCGAATAAGTTTACGCCAACTAATTGATTTCCGCCAACTTTCTTAATGCAATTTATTAAATCAGCTGCATTTACCTGCTGAGACACTAATAATGCTAGGTCTCGGCGGTTAGCAGGAAACTTAGAAACGGGTTTAGCATCCGGTAATGTGCGTTGGGTAATGGCGTTTAATTTTAACTCGAACACAAACACTTTACCGCTCAAGCCAAAGGCTTTTAGGTGTTGAGGATGCAAGGCTCCCACAAAACCAATTGATTGACCGTTTAGTAAGATTTCTGCAGCTTGACCGGGGTGCAAAGCTGGGTTGCTTGCAGCAACAAAACTAAACTGTTGGTCATGCGCAGTAAGTTGTAACAACGCCTCTACATCACCCTTCACATCAAAGAAGTCTACTTCACGTTCAGCAGAGTTCCAGGCTTCTTGATTAGCATTACCGCTAATCACACCGGCTAACATAGCCGTTTGCTCCACACCATTTTCTGCACTTGCATCCGGTACAAAACGTAAACCAGATTCAAATACCCGTACACGTGGCTGCTGGCGTTTTTGGTTATATGAAACCGTATCGAGTAAACCGGTCCATAAACTTAAACGCATGGCTGACATCTCGATAGAAATAGGATGTGGCAATACCATCGCTTCTGCGTTGGGGTGTAACAGCTGTTGGCGTTTAGGGTCTACAAAGCTATAAGTAATCGCTTCTTGGTAGCCTTTAGCGCAAAGTAACTGTCGGAACTTAGTAGCTGGCAACTCAACTTCTTTGTGTTGGCTCATCACTAATGATGCGGTTGGCGAAACATTAGGAATGTTGTTGTAACCATAGATACGAGCAACTTCTTCGATTAAGTCTTCTTCGATGGCCATATCAAAACGATAACTTGGCGCAACCGCCTGCCAACCGTCATCCGTTTCGCTCACTTGCATACCTAAACGCGTTAAGATATCGGTAACTTGTTCTTGAGTGAACGAGTAGCCAACGACCTTTTCTAAACGAGCATGACGAAGCTTGATGCTTGATGCTGCAGGTAGTTTGCTTTGGTCGCCAGCTTCAACAACCGAGCCGACTTCACCACCACAAATCTCTACTAACAATTGAGTAGCGCGTTCAATGGCTTGGCTTTGCAATTGATAATCTACGCCACGCTCATAGCGGTGTGAAGAGTCGGTATGCAAACCGTATTGACGAGCACGGCCGGTAATCGCCAATTTGCTGAAAAAGGCACACTCTAAAAAGATGTCTTGGCTATCTTGGTTAACACCGGTGTGTTGGCCACCAAAAATACCCGCCATAGCAATCGGACCGCTTTGGTCACAAATAGCTAAGGTGTTAGCTTTAAGCTCAACTTCGTTACCATCAAGGAGTACTAACTTTTCGCCGTCTTTGGCTAAACGCACGTCAATAGAGCCAGTTAACTTGGCTAAATCAAAAGCATGCATCGGTTGACCTTGTTCGATAAGAACGTAGTTAGTCACATCGACCACAGGATCAATAGAGCGAATACCACTGCGGCGTAAGCGTTCTTGCATCCACAATGGTGTAGCGGCATTAACGTTTACCCCTTTAATAACCCGCCCTAAATAACGAGGACATTGTTCGGTGGCTTCAACATTTACGCTAAAGGTATCCTCAATGGTAACCGCGGCGTTTTGCCATTGCGGCTCAGCTACGTCCATTTGATTTAATACGCCCACTTCACGCGCTAAGCCGCGAAGGCTTAAACAATCGGCACGGTTAGGCGTTAGATCTACTTCAATGCTCACGTCATCTAACTGCAGATAATCTCGTAAGTCAGTACCAATCGGCGCATCGCTAGGAAGCTCCATGATACCGTCAGACTCATCGCTAATACCTAACTCGCTGTAGGCACATAACATACCGTGGGACGGTTGGCCGCGAAGTTTGGCTTTCTTAATTTTAAAGTCACCAGGCAACACCGCACCGACAGTGGCTACGGCTACTTTTAAACCTTGTTTACAGTTAGGGGCACCACAAACAATGTCTAACAGCTCATCGCCACCTACGTTGATTTTGGTGACGCGAAGTTTATCTGCATCTGGGTGCTGGGCGCATTCTACAACCTCGCCAATGACTACGCCATTGAAGCTATCAGCTACCGCGTCTACACCATCAACCTCTAGGCCAGCCATGGTAATTTGCTCAGCTAACTCGTCGCGTGAAATGCTTGGGTTAACCCACTCTCTTAGCCAGGATTCACTAAATTTCATGTTAATTAACCCTTAATTAAATTGTTTTAGGAAACGTAAATCGTTTTCGAAGAATGAACGTAAATCGTTTACGCCGTAACGCAACATAGTTAAACGCTCTACACCCATACCAAAAGCGAAACCGGTGTATTCTTCAGGGTCAATATTTACCGCGCGCAGTACATTGGGGTGAACCATGCCACAACCCAATACTTCCAACCAACCGTTCTTACCAAGTACATCAACTTCTGCTGACGTCTCGGTAAAGGGGAAATATGAAGGGCGGAAACGTACCTGCAGGTCATCTTCAAAGAAGTTTTGCAGAAAGTCATACAACACGCCTTTCAGTTCGGTAAAGTTAACGTTTTTATCAACCATTAAGCCCTCGACCTGGTGAAACATCGGGGTATGGGTTTGGTCGTAGTCATTACGATAAACACGGCCTGGAGAGATAATTCTAATCGGTGGCTTCTCGTTTTCCATGGTACGAATTTGTACCCCAGATGTTTGAGTGCGTAACACCAAGTTAGGATTAAAATAAAAGGTATCGTGGTCGGCGCGAGCGGGATGATGCTCAGGAATATTTAGCGCATCAAAGTTATGGAAACCATCTTCAATTTCTGGCCCAGACTTCACTTGGAAACCTAATTCACCAAAAAATGTTTGAATTCGTTCAATAGTTCGAGTTACTGGGTGTAAGCCCCCTAACTCGTCGCCACGACCAGGTAAAGTTACATCAACAGTTTCTGCCGCTAACTTAGCGTTTAATTCTTGTTGTACTAGTAATTCACGTTTTTCATTTAACGCGTCTTGGATAACTTGTTTGGCTTGGTTAATGAGTTGCCCAGCTTGAGGACGTTCTTCTGGCGATAATTTGCCAAGTCCTTGTAGCTGTTTAGTCATTAATCCTTTTTTACCTAAGTATTCCACGCGAACGGCATCAAGTTCGTTGATTGCTGAAGCCGCATTAATGTGAGTCTTAGCCTGATTGATTAGCGCATCAAGATCTAGCATGATTTCCTCATATTCCGCCAAGGGAAAGGCTGATTTTTTTGTTTTAAATAAGACCGGAAATAGTACTTTAATGAACTGCTTATAGCTAGACTTGTTCCCGGAAAAAGGCAACTTGTAATGGTATTTTTTGCAATAAAAAAGGGAGCCGAAGCTCCCTTTTACAAACTTTGATAAAACTTATAAAGCAGCTTTTGCTTTTTCTACCAATACTGTAAATGCTGCTTTATCAAAAACAGCAATATCAGCTAGGATCTTACGATCGATTTCGATAGATGCTTTTTTAAGTCCGTCAATGAAACGGCTGTAAGACAAACCATTTTGACGTGAAGCAGCATTAATACGTGCAATCCATAATTGACGGAATTGACGTTTACGCTGACGACGGTCACGGTAAGCGTATTGACCCGCTTTGATTACCGCTTGAAAGGCTACGCGATAAACACGTGAACGTGCTCCGTAATAACCTTTGGCTTGTTTTAAGACTTTCTTATGACGTGCACGTGCTTGTACACCGCGTTTAACTCTGGCCATTCTTAATTTCCTCTAAACTTATGCGTACGGTAACATGCGAGCAATTGATGCAATATCAGATGCAGCAATCATTCCCTTCGGACGAAGGTGACGTTTTACCTTAGTACGGCGCTTAGTCAGGATGTGACGAAGACCAGCTTGTTTGTATTTAAAACCACCAGAAGCAGTTTTTCTAAAGCGCTTCGCAGCACCTTTGTTTGATTTCATTTTTGGCATTTACATGCACTCCGCATTGCGAGATTAACAACATATAACTAAAGGCGAACAAAAACAGCTTACTGGTTAAAGTAAGCTGCTCGTTACTTGGATGCCTCAGTTACTTCTTTTTAGGGCCTAACACCATCACAGCTTGGCGACCTTCCATTTTTGGAAAAGCTTCCACAACTGCTATTTCTGCTAAATCGCCTTTAATGCGGTTTAGTAGATCAAAGCCTAAGCTTTGGTGTGCCATTTCACGACCACGGAACCGCAGCGTTACTTTAGCTTTGTTACCCTCTTCTAGAAAACGAACCAGGTTGCGTAGTTTTACCTGATAGTCGCCTTCGTCAGTTCCAGGTCGGAATTTAATTTCCTTAACCTGAATCTGTTTTTGCTTCTTCTTCTGTTCTTTTACAGATTTACTCTTTTCGTAAATGAACTTACCGTAGTCCATGACCCGACAAACAGGTGGTTCAGCATTGGGACTAATTTCAACTAAATCAACGCCAGATTCGCCAGCTATGTTTAGCGCTTCATTCAAACTAACAATGCCAATGGCTTCGCCATCTAAGCCTGTAAGGCGTACTTCTTGCGCTTGAATTTCTTCATTTATCTTATGTGCTCTTGCAGCTTGTTGCTGACCACGTCTTCCGGTTTTTATAATTTATACCTCAATACAATTATTGTCACGATTGGCAATCTCTTGCTTAACTTGCTCGACAAAGTCGTCTACGGCAAATTTTCCAAGATCGTCACCCTTACGAGTTCTAACCGCAACCTCATTACTGTCGACTTCTTTATCGCCGACGACGAGTAAGTAAGGAATACGCTTTAGAGTATGTTCGCGGATTTTAAAGCCTATCTTCTCATTTCTCAAGTCCGCAATGGCTCTAATACCCTGTTTATTTAATTTTTTTACAACTTTATGGGCAAAATCAGCTTGTTTGTCAGTAATATTCATTACCACGACTTGTCTTGGTGCTAACCAAGTTGGGAAAAAGCCTGAGTACTCTTCGGTTAAAATACCGATGAAGCGCTCTAAAGAACCCAAAATTGCGCGGTGAATCATTACTGGCACATGGCGTTCGTTGTCTTCACCAACAAATGAAGCGGCTAAACGACCCGGCATAGAGAAATCTAGCTGTACTGTACCACATTGCCATGCGCGATCGAGACAATCGTGTAAAGTAAACTCAATTTTCGGTCCATAAAAGGCACCTTCACCTGGCAAGTAGGAGAATTCAATACCTTTAGAGCTTAACGCGTCTGCCAATGCTTTCTCAGATTTATCCCAAGTTTCATCGTCACCTACTCGCTGTTCGGGGCGAGTTGACAATTTCACTTCTATTTCTTCAAAGCCAAAAGTTTTGTAGGTTTCATACACCATATCGATACATGAGGCGACTTCGTCTTGAATCTGGTTATCGGTACAGAAAATGTGTGCATCATCTTGAGTGAAGCCACGTACCCGCATTAAGCCGTGTAAAGAGCCCGATGGCTCGTTACGGTGACAAGAACCAAACTCGGCCATACGTAACGGTAAGTCACGGTAAGACTTCAAACCTTGGTTAAAGATCTGAATGTGGCCCGGACAGTTCATCGGTTTAACCGCATATTCGCGATTTTCAGATTGAGTGGTAAACATCGCGTCTGAGTATTTATCCCAGTGTCCTGATTTTTCCCACAGACTACGGTCCATGATTTGTGGCGCTTTAACTTCTTGGTATTCGTACTTAGTTAACTGCTCACGCACGTAGCTTTCTAACTGACGGAAGATTGTCCAACCAGAATCATGCCAGAACACCATACCTGGTGCTTCTTCTTGCATGTGGTAAAGGTCTAATTGCTTACCAATTTTGCGGTGGTCGCGCTTAGCGGCTTCTTCAAGGCGTTTTAAATAAGCAGCTAGTTGCTTTTTATCTGCCCAAGCGGTGCCATATACCCGTTGTAACATTTTGTTTTTGTTGTCGCCGCGCCAGTAGGCACCCGCCACTTTCATCAGTTTAAAGTGATGACAAAACTTCATGTTAGGTACGTGTGGGCCACGACACATGTCGATGTATTCTTCGTGGTGATACAAACCAGGCGTTGCACTTGGGTCAATGCCTTCTATGATTTCTAGTTTGTAAGGTTCTTGGCGCTCTTCAAATACCGCTTTAGCTTCTGCTAGAGGAACGGTTTTCTTAATCACGTCGTAATTGGTTTTAGCCAATGCCTTCATCTTCTTCTCAAGATTATCGATGTCTTCTTGAGTTAATGAATGGTCTAAATCGATATCGTAATAAAAGCCGTTATCAATGGTAGGTCCGATAGCCATTTTTGTGTCAGGCCACATTTGCTTAATTGCATGGCCTAATAAGTGTGCACAAGAGTGACGAATGATTTCTAAACCATCTTCGTCTTTCGCGGTAATAATGGCGACTTGTGCGTCCTCAGAAATGATTTCGCATGCATCAACACGTTGGCCGTTTACACGACCAGCAATACAAGCTTTTGCTAAGCCTGGGCCGATATCTGCGGCGATATCCATTGTTGATACAGGGTTTTCGAATTGACGTTGGCTACCGTCAGGAAGAGTAATAACTGGCATATTTATCCTTACACATACAGTGGTGATGCCTACTAAACATCACATGTTTCAGTCGATAAAGCAGTGCAATTTACTGCACTAAAAAGAGGGGCATATTAAAGGTCTGAACAGATAACTTCAATAGCTTAAGTTTTTTTGGCGCTAACACTCGTGGTAGCGAGCAAATTGAACCATAATTAATGGGTGGACATATTGGAGTAGTTGTTATGAAAAGTTATGTCGAAAAAATGATCTCATGCCCTAGCTGTGGTCACCACACACCATTAATTATTGACGCGAGTAATGGCGACCAAGACTATTACGAAGATTGCCGCGTTTGCTGCAACCCTATTCATTGCCGTTTAAAGGTAGACGAAGCCAACGACAAAGTGTCAGCCTTTGTCGATGCCGACGACGAGCAGTATTTTTAGCTTAACCAGCGTTTAAGATCACCCGTTTTTGCCAAGTTTTTAATGGTATCAATGGCGGTTTGAGTCGCACTGTCTATCTCTATATTGACAAGGTCGTTGACTTGTTTGTCACCCAAGGTAGTGACTCTGAGGGTTTCTGGGATGATATGTAACCAAAATCCAGATTCACTAAGCTCGCCCACCGTTAAACTCGCTCCATCTACACAAATAAAACCTTTATAAACCACATATTCTAGCCACTGACTTGGCAACGATAGATGGATCGCCAAATTATTTTCACTGGCGCACAATTCAACGATTGTTGCAGTGCAATGAATATGCCCTGAGACTAGATGACCGCCAATCTCATCACCCACCTTAGCCGCGCGTTCAATATTTACAAAATCACCTTCATTAATCAGGTCTAAGTTTGTTAAACTCAAGGTCTCTTGTATCAAGTCGAATTGAACACCTTGCTCGCTAATGTCTACCGCGGTTAAACACGTCCCGTTTATCGCAACACTAGCACCTATGTTTAAGCCTTCGGTATCCGTTAAATAAACCCAGAGCTGCATTAAGCCTGGTGCCCTTTTGACTTTGATAACTTTACTTTTACTTTGAACTATTCCGGTGAACATGAAGTCTTTTTTCCTGGGTTTTAAACAACGTTTTTCAAAAGAATGCTTTGCCATACTGAGATTGGCAGGCCCGATTGTAGTGGCACAACTTACCATTACCGGCATGAGTTTTGTCGATACCATAATGGCGGGTTCGGTTAGCCCAACCGATTTAGCCGCAGTGGCCGTAGCGGCTAGTTTTTTTAACCCAATAATCTTGTTACTTCAAGGTATTTTGATGGCAGTAACACCTTTGGTGGCGTTTCAAATAGGTGCGCGCCAAGCCCACAAGGGTGGCATTATCTTCCGCCAAGCGTTGATCATATCCCTGGTTTTAGCCGCCTTAGCGTGGGTGATCTTATGGTTTGCACCTAACGTTTTTAATCTAATGGATGTTGAACCGCAACTGGTGGGATTAACCAAACAATACTTGTATTTTGTTAGTTTTGGCTTGCCCGCCTTTGCGTTGTACCAGGTACTGCGCGGGGTCAACGAGGCCTGTTCGAACATTAAAGCCATCATGATCATTGGGATCATCGGCTTAGCGATAAATATACCGGTTAACTATATTTTCATTAATGGTTTATTCGGCTTACCCAAACTAGGCGGTGCCGGTTGTGGCGTAGCCACTGCCATGGTGAACTGGTTTATGGCGATTGCCATGTTAGTGTATGCGCTAAGAAGCAATACCCTTAAACCGCTAAACTTGTTTGAAAGGCACAACGGTATCGACTGGTCGATTGTATCGCGCATTTTTAAATTGGGTTTGCCGATTGGTGGCGCAATATTTTTCGAAGTCACCTTGTTTTCGATGATAGCACTATTGCTGTCACCCTTGGGCGCAGACATTGTAGCTGCGCACCAAATCGCCCTAAACTTTACCTCGATGGTATTTATGTTGCCCTTGAGTATTGGGATAGCACTCACTATTCGAGTAGGTAACTACATGGGAGAGAAATCACATGATAAAGCGCAAATTAGTGCCTATAGTGGCTTGATATTGTCGATCATCGCCACCTTGTTTATCGCAAGTGCCACCATTTTGTTCCGTCACAACATTATTGCTTGGTATACCGAAAATGCCACTGTAGCCGCCATTGCCGCGCCGTTGTTTTTGCTCGCGGCCACCTATCAGCTGTCTGATTCTTTGCAGGTGTGTTGTGCCGGTGCTTTACGTGGTTACCAAGACACTCGGTTTATTCTAATTGTTACCTTGATTAGTTTTTGGCCTATTGGCTTAGGGGTTGGGTCGCTGCTTACGTTTACAGACACTCTCACAGCTGAACCCATGGGGGTTCAAGGCTTTTGGATTGCTATTGTATTAGCTTTAAGCGCCTGTGCAGTTGGTTTATTTTGGCGCTTAGTATGGGCAAGCAATAACCCAGATAAGCTGCATTTAATTAATAAGCAAGCATGAAGCTGCCGAACCTTACTAGTCTGCTAGTTGCCGGTTTAACGCTGGCTGCTAGCATTTACGTTGTCATCAATTGGTCTACTCCTCGCAGTGATAAGCTGTTTAACACCTACGTTGCGCGGCTTAACCGCGTACTTGCCATAAATATTACCCCGCCCTCCCGTTCAGATGCCCTAGTAAACTTTGCTTGGCGAGATTACCAATTAGCTGAGCCAGCGGTAAGCTTATCGCTCATCGACACCATGGGCTTACGCCAATGTGGCTTAGACCAGCTGGTATTTGAGAAAAATTCCAGCTTAGGTAAACATGCCAGTGCCGATAGGCAACTGCTTTGGCATAACCAAATAATCCTAAGCTTGCAGCACTGCTTGCAAAACCAAGCAATCAGCCCCGCATTAACACACAGCCTAAACGCGATTCTCAGTGCAAAAACCCAAGCCATACATACCTACTGGAACAACTATTTGGTTAACGAGCCAAGCTTGCGCCATTTATGGACCACGCCACATACGCTTAACGCACACCCGGTGGGGGCTTACCGAAGCATGGCGGGTTACTTAAGCAGTTTACAAAACATCCACCAGCAATTTGTAAATCAACAAGCGCTTGATAGTGCTATGTTGCTGGCTATAAGCCAACAATTGGCTAAAGGACCTAGCATATTGGCGCTCCTACAAGAGCTGCATAACGCCACGTTGTGGCTAAACACGGTAAGCAAAGCCTTAAAACAGCGAGCGTTTAGTTGCCGCAACAATCAACAAACCTTTGCTATTTTGTCTAATGTTTTACACAAGGTGTATATACCCAGCGTGCAGGAGTATTTAGCCCAGTTAGACCAAAGTTCCAATGTGCTCATTCTTCAATTAGCGCCCTTACTTGATGGGCAAACGGTGCAAACTTTGCTTGAGCAAACTAAACATGCACACCACGCCTTTCAGCAAGCGAACAAAGACCATGTGAAACAATGGCAGCGAATATTAAACAGCTGCCAAGGCTAAACTCATTACCTAACAGCAATATCGAAAAAAACGCGCTTTTGGCAGACTGGCTATGCCACCGCTGATTAATCATTGAGCATACAGTTCGAATATGAGAGAACAGCGATTGACGCCAGCAAACACATACAGTATCTTTCACGCCGTAGGTTTATTCCTCGATAATACAACCGTAGCTCAGTTGGTTAGAGCACCACCTTGACATGGTGGGGGTCGGTGGTTCGAATCCACTCGGTTGTACCAAAATTTAAAACAATATTCGCGTAGCTCAGTTGGTTAGAGCACTACCTTGACATGGTAGGGGTCGGTGGTTCAAATCCACTCGCGAATACCAAATTTTTCAACAAAGCCCGCTACTTAGCGGGTTTTGTTGTTTTTAGGGTTTGATAAACATCGGCTTTATGCCTCTGTTGTTGCCTCGTTATCTCAAAACACGGGCCGTGTCGTTATTTCGACCGACATTAAAAAAACACATTATTTTATTAATTTTTGTTACCGTTCGGTGACCATCAATTTGCGACCACGGTTTATTTTACTCTCTTTTAGCTTATGGTATTCGTTTGGCTGATTAGTGCGCTGCTTTATCTTAGGCTTATATTATTTTTAAGCACCCTTTCTCAAACATTTAGCCTTTTATTCTAATCAATAGCTTAGCTAGGCTAACCCTCTCTGGCACTTGATCAGTCAAACCGAACCAAGCTTGTAGGCGATGTTTTGAGCCTAGCGGTTTACCCGCTGATAACACTTAGCTAAACGTTGCTTTAATTGGTTTAGCATAGTGGTTTCGATTTCTTGCTCAATCTGATCGTTGTAGTTGTATACCAACAGGCTGTCGATTTGTTCTATTAGTGGGAGTATTAAGTGACCATTGTCATTATCCCAGTACCATTGATCGGCATTTTGCAATAAGCCGATTGAATGCTGCCGCTCACTAAGTTGTTGAGCCAGCTTAAGTTGGCAACGGGTGTGGTAAGAGGCGCTGTTCTCTAGTTGCTCGGCCACATTTAACAACCAAGTCGCTGGCTGCTGTTGAAACATCTTAAAACAAGCATCCCAGAGGTCTTTGCTGTCTATAGCGGCTAATAAACACTGTAATGAAAAGGGCTGAGTGTTTTCTTTGTTTTCTAACATTTGTACTTGCACATGGCCAGCACCATCACTGTGATAAATAGCGTGTAAAAACTGATACTGCTTTAGCAGCGATACAGGATTGTTTATGTCACTGTCATCGCTAAAAGGCGAGCGTATCGCTAGGCGATGTGCTTGCTTTAGTTGATCAACTAGCTGATCAATGCGTTGAAATAAGGGCGAACTTTGGTCAGTGCCAGCAAAACATATCTCGGCCTTAAGTGTGGGTAATAGCGTTATCAACGCCGCCATTTTTTCATCAATGCTAACTAACTGAGGTGCTTGATTACTCATACATTCTTACCCTTAAGGTATATTCAGCAAAGGGATGGGCTGAGACCGCTATGCCGATCCAGGTGCGCTGCTGATCCACCACCACAGCATTGGTGCTAAATTGGTGCCCATTGTCGCTTGTTGAGTTTAGCGTTTGGTGCAGATAGCCCTCGCCAGTTAGCGAGTAACTTGCTTCGCCGTCTTTTGATTCGATGCTTACTACAAATTGATCACCTTGGAAGCCGAGAATGAAATAGTGGTTTTCGTGTTCGCCTCCCACTATATCCGTACGCTCAAAAGGCTGGTTTGCTTGGTCAATGTTAAGGTAGTAGTAATCGCGGCTTAACCCTTCAATATGGCGAATCAATTGATGGCTAGCAGCCCTCACAGGGTTAGCTAGAATACTAACCAGTGCCACCAGCAAAACATTAATAACGGTGAATTTCATCACTTAACTCCCAAACAGTACATATTCGCTGTGTGTTTCAAAAAAAAGTAGAGGGCGTTCATTTTCGAGCTGCAGCTGCAGGGCATCCACAATCCACGCATCTATTGGCGGTAAGTAATCAGGCTTAATTGTCAGCTTTTGACCGTTTAACCAAATGCCTACATTGGGATCACTGCGATGTTTTAAGATATGGTCCAGTGCCACTGTTGTTTGCCGATGGGTTTCATCCTTTACGATGACATCGCTTATGGCTGTGTGACTATGCTCAGCTAAGGCTGGAATAAACACATCAAGCATCAGCTGCTTTAGCGTATTGGGCTGTATCTGATGCCAATCTAGTTGTTCGCTATCTCGAAGATGGTGGCAAAAAAGCAGTACAAAAGCGACCAAGGGCTTCTTAGCTAAGGCGGTGTTCAACAAGGCACTATTTGACACCGAGTTTGGCGTAAAGGTTTTATCAACGATATAGAAATAAGGCTTACCCGCTTCGCCGTATAAAGGGCGATAATCGAGCGTTTGGCTCTGAGCACTGGCCAAATTTAGTAAGATATTTTCACACAATTCGGGATTATCTTTTACTTGCTGCAAAGGTGAAAACCACCGTTTTCTGGCGTCAGGTTGTTCATCAATACCAAATAGTTGGTCGCTACTACCAAACAGATCGTCGGTGTCGCTTAAGGTAGGCAGAGACACACCGAAAGCCTGCAAGCTTGCTTCCTCTTCGCCGTTTATTAGCCATTTTAGCAAATGGCTTATCTCGGCCAGTTTTGAAGAATGCGGCGCAAGACCATGCAGCTCTGTTTTAATATCCTTGAGAAGATATTCTGCTTCTTTGAGAAGGCCTTGCTGGCTTGCTGTCAATGTAACTGCTCCCTGCGGGTGAAACATCCTTACACAATGCTTGAGGAACATTGATGCCTCAATGGCTTATCATAAGAGGAGTTAACCAGCACTGCATTGACTTGAGCACATAGGCAGTAGGATTTTAACTAAGAGCATAACTGCAGGCGGCGTGGGTTGATACCTTAATCAAACAGCCTAGTACGAACTATGTGTTACAAAACCCTTTTAGGTTGAACAGACAAGGATTACTCGGCCCTAGCGTCAGCCCCATGCTCTGACAACTGAGCACCAAACCAGCGGTGGATAGCAGTTATCAGTGTAAGGTCAGTGGTTTTAAACTCAATGTTAGCGCCTTCAGGGGTAGCAGTGTACAAAACCCTTAGTTCGCTGGCTCGCTGTTGCAAGGTTTTCAGCCCGGGCATGGTATCGCCATGTAAGCTTGCAGGTGCTGAGTAGTCTCCCTGACTAAACAGCTTGGCTTGATGTGTTAGATGCCGCTGGATTAACGACACTTGATCACTAGCGCTAGCATCTTTTGCAATAACACTCATGACACCGCCTTGTTCTGTCATCGTAAAGACATGGGTAGTTTCAGACATGGCAAAGGGCATTACATGATGTGACATTTCATGAATATGTTGCTGGGTAGTTTCGGCAAATACTGAAGGTGATGCTAAGGCTACCAGTAGGCACAGCCATTTAGAAACCTTGGCAATAGGCGATATTGTTATTCTCATGGTCAGCCCTTAGATTGTCGTTCAATTAAAAAAGTACTCGCCATAGCTAATACTCATGGCGTTTATTGGGTCTTAGCTTTTTCTATTGCCGTTTTTTCTCGCTATTTTTGTTCTAAAAAAGCGAAGCGCAGACGCCCCCAATTCATACAGTAACACCAATACCCATAGCCCTGTGATTAGCAGCACAAATACGGTGAAATGTGATAGCAGGTTGCCCGTTTTACCTTGGTACTTGGGGTTGGGACTATTGAGCATGTCCTCACCAAATAAGCCTGAACAACATGGCTTACAGTAATTTTTAGTTTTAACCACATAAAGCTGATTACTGGCTACTTGGTTATCGCAGCAAAAACACTTCATTTAACTCTCTCTAGCTATGGGTGACACAGGCTCATCAATACTTACAAACTGTAATCGAACACAATTATATCTGCTAATAGCGGCCTAAATAGGTCTTTTAGTATCTCATGTTCAGGGTGAGGCAAATAGCGCTGTCGTGCATCTTCGTCCGCAAAGCTCATCAACACCGCATGGGTATAGCCTTGGTTTTTTTGTTCGGGGCTGTTGTTAAGCCCCCACTCTACGGAAACAACGCCTTCTATCTTGTCTGGCATTGATTCAAATAGCCGTTTGAGTTCTTCTATTTGTGATTCATTGGCTGAGGGCTTTAACTGTATAAGTAGTATGTGTCTAATCATTGTCATCCCAGCGCTAGGCTGTTAATTAAGTGTTGGCTAATAGAGGGTGTATAGTATTTTAATGTCCAACCAGCCGCCTTACGAGCAGGTCTTAAGCAACGCCGAGGCCTGCAGTGTTCACCTCTGAACCATTCACATTGTATCAGCTGTTAGCGAGTAGCGTTGCTTAATAATTTTATAGCGGATTCGCTTTCTTATGGGCGCCAAAGCGGTCAGCATCGAGGCCTCGTTTCCAATAACCCACCGCCGAGACGTTTAGCCTATTGAAACCGATGTCTTGTTGAAGCTTTGGCCTAAGCGCACGGATGATGGTCGCTTCTAAGCCTAAAAATACTTGGGTATCCTTTGCCATGGTTTGCGCTGTTTGTAACACAATCTGCTCTAAGCTTAGCTTGTTTTCATCTTCAATAAACCATTGTGTATTTAAGGCGTCGTCATAATCCATGTCGATGATATCGTTACGGCTGGGTACGGATATGATGGCTTTTACACTGGCGTCGGGCTTAAACCTTGGTATGTAGCCGTTGATGGCATTAACAGATGTAAGATCACCGACTAACAAATAACTGTGGTGGCTATAGTTGGTCAATTTTAAAGGGCCAGGACCTGCGATAGTAACGTGGTCACCCACTGTTGCGCTTTTCGCCCAGTTGGTGGCTGGTCCCTTATGGCGATTAATTACAAAATCTAACGCAAGCTCTAGGGTATTGGGATTAAACGCGCGAATAGTATACGAACGCATAGTTTTTTCAGATTTGCCCGGTTCTTGAAAAACCACTTTTACATAGGACCCTTCAAGGCCTACTGGAAAGTCAGATAAACTGTCACCAGAAAGAACAAAGCGGCGTAAATGAGGTGACAACTCGATGATCGAAGATATCTTTGTTAAACGCATAACGGGCTTTTTCGGCTTCACTGAGTCACTCCTATTGATCTTGAATAACGACACTTATGTTGATAAAGTCTACTATAATTCAACATGGTTGATATTGTCAACCAACAAGCATTGGTAAATTTATGGAACAAGATGATATTTCAGACATTGTTTTTGGTGTTGTGCATTCATACCGCTTAGCAATGCGCGCTACTCTAAAAGCCAGTGAACTTGGCTTAAATTCGATGCATGTTAGGTGTTTATCTTTCATCGAACGCAACCAACGTTGTACAGCCAACGACATCGTTCAGTTTCTTGCTAGAGATAAAGCACAAGTAGCCCGTTTAATTAAAGAGATGATAGATAAAGAGTGGTTAACTAAGAGCGCAAACCCAGAGGACCGACGAAGTCAGTTTCTCGCACTGACCACCGACGGAATTAAACTGGCCAGCCTTATCCGCGATACACAACTAGACATTCACAATACGATGCTAGAAAACCTTTCCGCCGAACAGGTAAAAGCCTTTAAAACAGTCGCTGGCACCATGGCCGCTAACCTGCGCTCATACGGTAAAGATATTTGAGCTTAGTTAAGGCTTAGCGCCGTGATAATCGGGTTTATTTATGTGAAAAATTGCTGTATAAGCATGCGCTGTATTTCGTTTAATGAGGATCCGCATGTCTAAGTTTTTTTATAAAGGCCGTATTGAGAAAAAGCCTAAGCATGAGAGTTTCGGTTTTAACACTAAACGTGCTGTGAAACCTGGTTCAGCTGAACGGCCTCTGAAATTAACTGTAACCTCAGAGCAACGTAAACAAGAATTAGCATCGGTGGCGGCTGAGCATCAGCTAGTGGTTAACATTACCGTAGATGACACTGCTGAAGAAAATATTCAAGAGTTAGACGTCGTCATTAGCAAGCCAATCACGGCCACCTTTGACAAAAAACCGAACCGTAATGACCCCTGTAGTTGCGGTAGCGGTAAAAAATATAAAAAGTGTTGCGCATAGTATAAGGAAGCGAAAGCTTCCCTTCTTATTTCTACTTTAAGCTACGCCAATGCATCTCAACTTCATTGTCGCCTAAGGTCACATAGGCTGACTCTTCGGTAATGGTGACTGATAAGTCCATAGTTCGCGTCACAAACGACGCTAAGGTGCTAATTTCTTGCCAGTCAAATTGCCAAACCTGAACATCTAACTGACTAATTTTGTTCGCTGTTTGCTGCCACCAAGTATCTGATTTGGCATTAAAGGTATATACCTTGGCTACTTTAGCCGACCGAGTCGCTTTTTTTATCCGCTCTGGAGTAGGCTCACCAACATCTATCCACAACTGGGTTTCGTTTGCCAAAGATTTAAGCCAGATATCGGGCTCTTCTATTTCACTAAGGCCTTTGGTAAATTCTAGATCTTGCTCGGCACTCAGGCAAAATGCCATGGTTCTGGCCATCATTCGCTCTAGGGTTTCAGAGGGGTGCTGGGCAATGGTTAAGCTTAAAGTGTCGTAGTAATTGCGATTGAGATCAGACAAAGAAATACGTAACTTATAGATGGTTGGTTTTAGCGCCACAAAAATGCCTTAAAAAAGAGTAAGCCCCGCACTTTACAATTTGGCGGGGAATAATGGCACAGAGCATGCGCTTTTTTTTATTGAAACTCAATACGACACTTCGCTAAGTGGCGTATTTTATCTAAGCATAATTAATCAGGGTAAGTGTCTCTAATTGCGAGAAATTCATCAAAATCGTTAACCAGCAAGTCAACCAAACTAGGATCGAAATGTTTGCCCTTTTGCTCAATGATAAATTCTTTAATTTGTTGGTTTGACCATGGCTCTTTGTAAGATCGCTTAGAGCCTAGTGCATCAAATACATCAGTAATAGCCATGATACGTCCCACTAGAGGGATATCTTCTCCAGCTAGTTGCCTTGGGTAGCCTGAACCGTCCCATTTTTCATGGTGACATAAGGATATTTCGGCCCCTAAACGCGCGATAATTTTGTTAGAGTCAGCCAACAAGTCATAACCTATTTGCGCATGGGTTTTCATTACTTCCCACTCTTCTGCGTCTAACTTGCCAGGTTTATGTAGTATTGATTCGGGGATCGCTATTTTACCTAAATCGTGTAAAGGCGCTGCGTGCTTGAAGACTTCAACAAACTCAGCATCAAAACCCAGTTTTTGGGCCATCAACTCACAAATTAAAGAAACCCGCTTAACATGCGATCCCGTTTCTTTGCTACGTTGTTCAATGGCATCGCCAATAATAAATATCAGCTCTTTTTGAGTATCTTGAATTTCTTCTTTGATGGTCAAATTTTCAAAGGTTAACGCGATGTTGGTAGCAAAAACTTCTAACAAGCCTTTCTCAATATCATCCAGTGGTTTTTCATGTTGAACATACAACAAACTGACGCTGCGATTATCGGTCGGGTAAAAACCGACATAACAGCTTTCGGTAACCAATGTTTTTCGTTCGTCTAATGCTCTCTTGAGTAAAGACTTAACGTTTTCTGGAATTTTACTTTGGTCAAAATTGTATTCGTTGTGTTCGTTGGTGACAAAATCACCGGTTGCGGCCAACACATTAAAAGACTGATGATGAAGTACGTCTTCGGTCAAAGTGGTGATATACATCGCTGATGTTTCTAACTGAAATAGCTCAACCAGTTGTTTAAGTACCGCTGAGCCGAAGTGATAAAGGGTTTTACTCTTGAGTACTAAAGAGGTTGATTCAATCACCTGCAACAAACCGGAGCGATGGCGTTCGATGAATTGAATATCGCGAAAAGAACGAATCGCGGAATAGGTAATGGTTTTTAACTTGGTCGCGGTAAGCTCTGTTTTACTTTTGTAGTCATTAATATCATAGTCTTTGATAACCGACTCTTCGGGCGCCTGCCCGGGCTGACCAGTACGCAAAATTAAGCGAGTGGCATGATTTTCTTTAGTTTCTCTGATCCATTTAACCAACTCTAGTCCGGCGTGATCAGTTTCCATCACCACATCAACCAAAGCTATTGCTATGTCGTTATGCTCGTCAAAAATCTTTTGTGCTTCTTCGGCACTATAAGCGGATAAAAATTCTAACTTGTAACCATCAATTTCTACGTCAGATAGAACCAAACGTGTGACCGAGTGAATCTCTGCCTCGTCATCAATCACCAATAGCTTCCACGTTCCCTTAGAAGTTTCTTCTACTGGCTCTGCGAAATCATCGATGAAAAGAAAGTCGCTCATGCCCTGCTCCATATGTTTTTAGATACATTAAACCTAGATCAGCAACTGCATAATATCAAAGACTATTATCCACTAACTTTCAAAAATTTAGAGTTAACGCCCGCTATTGGGTAGTAAATCATTTAAAAGTAGCCGGGATTTAGCTAAAATCAACTGAAACTCAATAACTTGAAACTTATGGAAAGTCGCTTAACAAGCTATAACATACTGCCTTCTTTAGTTATCTTAGCAATGGCTGCCGGTATGTTAATGTGGTATTCCAGCTTATCCTCGAATACCCGAGATATTATTTATTGGCTGCCCTATGGCTTAGCGGCTATTACAGCGATACTCGCTTTACAGTTTAACCGTCGTCAATTAGTGGTTGTGGTTTTTGTTAACGCTTTCAGTTATTGGCTAATTTTTAGTTACCTACAACAACCGCTCGATGTAGCGCAAGCCCGAGTTGCCTACGCACTGGTGTGTGTATTTATTCCCATTAATTTGGTGGCTAACCAATTTATAAGAGAAAACGGCAGCAGGACTCGCAGAGCATGGATTTGCTATTGTATCTTGCTAATACAGGTGATCGCGATTGCAATTACCGTAGATTTTTTAAGCGATTCTATAGTTGCTCACATTGACAATTGGTTTACGCCCAGGCCCATCGATGGCTTTGTCATAAGCTTAAATGCCTTGGGCTTGTTAACGCTTTGCTCGGTATTGGCCTTTGTTCGTTTTATTAATCAACCAACCAGTATTTCTATCGGCTTATTCTTTAGCTTTGTTGCTAGCACCTTTCCGATAATCTTTTTAGATAGAGAAGCTATTTCGTCAGTTTTTTTTACCGCCTCTTTACTGATTATGTTATTTAGCGGATTTAGTGCCTCTCACGAATTGGCCTATCGTGATGAGCTAACCGGCTTATTAGGCAGGCGCATGTTATTTGAAAAACTAGCAGGCTTGTCCAAAAACTATACCTTGGCCATGGTAGATATAGACCACTTCAAGAAGTTTAACGACACCTATGGACACGATGTCGGCGACGACGTGTTAGCGATGGTGGCGGCTAAGTTAGACCAAATTGAAGGCGGTGGACAAGTGTTTCGCTACGGCGGTGAAGAATTCACGGTACTTTTTAAGGGTAAGAAGCTGAATCACGCTATTGCCTTTTTAGATGACACTCGAGAGATTATCTCGGAAACCCCCTTTGTCATACGAGACAAAAACAGCCGCGAAAAAAGTGATAAGTCTCGTCGTGATAACGAGGCTAAGCCTAAAGAGACGGTACAAATCACCGTGAGCATTGGGGTTGCTGAGAAATCCAGCCAACATTACGATGCCCAAGAAGTCATTAAAGACGCCGATAACGCCTTATACAAAGCCAAGAATAAGGGCAGAAATGTGGTGGTTGGTTAATGTAAATTAATCAGGGCATAAAAAAAGGGTTAAGCCTTAAAGCGCTTAACCCTTTTTGTTGATAGACATTAAACGACTGCAGCAATCGCCGTACACAGTGCTTGCATGTTGTTTTTAGTCATACCCGCTACGCTAATACGGCCAGAACCAACAATATAAACCCCATGTTGTTCTTTTAAGATAGTGACTTGCTCTTTGCTTAATCCAGAGAACGAGAACATGCCATTTTGGCGTTGAATGAAGCTGTAATCACCTGTGGCCCCTTTCTCGGCTAGAGTGGCAACAAATAAATCGCGCATTTCTTTAATACGAACACGCATTTCTGCCACTTCTGCATGCCACTGAGCTTTTAGCTCTGGGTTTTGCAAAATGGTCGTTACCACCGCAGCACCATGTGAAGGCGGGTTAGAGTAATTAGCACGAATGCCTGCTTTAACTTGACTGAATGCAACGGCACCCTGCTCTTTGTCTTCAGCAACTAAAGTGAATGCGCCAACACGTTCGTTATACAAACCGAAGTTTTTAGAGAACGAACTTGCGACTAACAGCTCTTTAATTTCTTTAGCAAAAATACGTAGGCCTGCTGCGTCTTCTTCTACGCCTTTAGCGAAACCTTGGTAGGCAAAGTCAAACAGTGGCAGAATTTTCTTAGTCGCTGACAATGCGGCTAATTGTTGCCATTGTTCAACCGTGGGATCAATGCCAGTAGGGTTGTGACAACACCCGTGGAACAACACTAAATCGCCTTCTGATACTTGCTCTAAAGAGCTAAGCATGGCGTCAAAATCTAAATCTTTGGTTTCAGCGTTGTAATAGTCATAAGCTTTAACTTCTAAGCCAAGCGCTTTGAAAATATTGCCGTGGTTAGCCCACGTTGGATTGCTTACCCAAACAGTACGAATACCTAAATGGTTGTAGGCAAATTCTGCAGCATTATGTAATGCGCCTGTACCACCAGGAGATTGAGCCGTAAATCCGCGTTGGCTATTAACTATTTCACTGTCTTCGCCAAACAATAACTTTTGAACTTCGGTGCCGTAAGCGGGATTACCTTCAATACTAAGGTAAGACTTGGTGGCTTCGTTTTCTAAAAGGTATTTTTCTGCAATTTTAACGGTGTCTAACACTGGCGTTTGGCCAGCTTCGTTTTTGTAGATACCTACACCGAGATTGATTTTGCTGGGACTTGGGTCAGCTTTAAAAGCTTCAGTTAATCCTAAGATAGGATCCGCTGGGGCTGCGGTTACGCGCTCAAACATATTTTCCTCACTGCTAGTTACTTACCTGTATTCTGCGAAAGATTACCCTAAGTTATTATGGCTGTCTTTAGGTGGACAAAAAAATATCGGGTAAATGTTGATTTAACGCATTAATTTGGATTAAGCAGCTATTTTTGTTAATTTTAAACCACAATTATGACACCATGTCATCGCTTACTATAAAAGTGTCTGTAGCGTTAACAAGAGACCCAGCTATATGGATTTAAGTTTAGGTTTTATCGTAAAAAAATGGTTAGGCTCTTTGTTGATGCCACTTAATATCGCCCTATTTTTTTTACTGCTATCTTTTTACTTTGGCTTAACCAAGCGCCCCTACCGAGCGGCAGCCACATTACTCCCGGCGCTGTTGATTTTAATTGTCACGAGTAACCCTTGGTGGGTAAACCAACAATTATTAACCAACGAGCGACAAGTAGACGTGCCTAGCAATGTTGTCGATAGCTTCGATTTTGTCGTGGTGTTAGGTGGCGGCCATATTAGTGACCCTTTATTATCCCCCACTGAGCAGTTAAGCCGCTCTTCACTGGCTAGGATTTTGAAAGGCATCGAACTTAGTCTAGTTAACCCACAAAGTCGCTTAATTGTTTCAGGGTATGGCGGTAGCGATCCTAATAGCAACGCTGAGTTAATGGAAAAGGTAGCAACACAAGCTAATATTCCCCCAGCCAATATAATTACTATTCCTAAAGCCAGAGATACCGAACAAGAAGCGGCGGTCATTTCTACCTACATAGGACAACGCCCCACGGCGTTAGTCACCAGTGCTACTCATATGCAGCGCGCTTTACAGCATTTTCAAAAATACTCTAGCAACATTAGCCCCGTTCCTACCGATTATTTAGGAAAAGAAGTTCAAGCAGAACAAAGACTTTACGAATATTTGCCTGATGCACGCTTTATGTACCGCTATGATGCACTGTGGCATGAGAAGTTAGGTGTGTGGTGGCAAAAAATTCGTGCTTATTTTTCTTAATCGTTTGTTTTAGATCAGCAATTTTCAGTTTTAGCTAAGTAATTTTCGCTAAACACTACGTTTTTGTAATTTATTCACTATAATCGAGCCAATTTATTTAAAGGAGAGAAACGCAATGAGAACACCTCTAGTAATGGGTAACTGGAAACTAAACGGTACTAAAGATTCGGTTACTGCATTAGTAAATGGTTTAATCGAGCCAGCTAAAGCTGCTACCAACGTGCAAGCAGCAATTTGCCCACCAGTAGTATTCTTGGGTCAAGTTGAAGCTTTAGTCGGTGATGCTCCAATCGCTTACGGTGCACAAGATGCAAGTGTTAACACTTCTGGTGCATTCACTGGTGAAAACTCTCCAGTTATGTTGAAAGAATTTGGTTGTACTTACAGCCTTGTAGGCCACAGTGAGCGTCGTCAGTACCACAACGAAACTGATGCGGTTGTTGCAGCAAAATTTAAAGCGATTCAAGAAAACCAATTAGTACCTGTACTATGTATTGGTGAAACTGACGAAGAAAACGAAGCCGGTAAAACTGAAGTTGTTGTTGAAACTCAACTTAAAGCGGTTATCGACCTTTGTGGTATCGATGCGTTAGCAAATGCAGTTATCGCATACGAGCCTGTTTGGGCTATCGGTACTGGTAAATCAGCGACTTCTGAGCAAGCTCAAGCTATTCACGCTCACATTCGTGGTTGGTTGGCTGCACAAAGTGCTACCGTTGCTGAAAAAGTACAAATCTTATACGGCGGCAGCGTTAAAGCAGCCACAGCTAAAGAATTGTTCTCTCAAGCAGACATCGACGGCGCTCTTGTTGGCGGCGCATCGCTAATGGCTGAAGAGTTTGGCGCAATTATTACTGCTGCAAACTAATTTAGTTATTACATTGAAAAAGCCGCTGTTATTACAGCGGCTTTTTTTTAGCTTAATTTTACTAATTGTTGCTGCATTTCGGCTATTTCATCCCGCACAGCGGCGGCTTGTTCAAACTCTAATTCTTTAGCATGGTTAATCATTTGTTTTTCAAGCTGTGCAATGCTCTTTAGCAAGGACTCTGGTGATAAAGCAATATATTTTGATTTAGGCTCGGCAGCCATAAGTGTTTTGCTTTTACCAAAGTTACTTATATCCACCACTTTTTTATTGAGTTTTTGTGGAACGATGCCATTTTCCAGATTGTAACTATGCTGAATTTCACGACGCCGCTTGGTTTCACTGATGGCTTTTTCCATAGAACCAGTGATTTTATCCCCGTACAAAATAGCTTTACCTTGCGGGTGGCGAGCAGCCCTACCAATAGTTTGTATTAATGAGCGTTCTGATCTCAAGAAACCCTCTTTGTCTGCATCAAGTATTGCCACCAAGGACACTTCTGGCATGTCTAAGCCTTCACGCAGTAAGTTAATGCCTACCAATACATCAAATACACCTAGGCGTAAGTCTCGGATAATTTCAACCCGCTCTACGGTGTCAATATCGGAATGTAAGTACCTTACTTTCACCTGATGCTCAGTGAGGTATTCACTCAAATCTTCAGCCATACGTTTGGTGAGTGTAGTGACCAGCACCCGCTCATTAATTGCAGTGCGAATACCAATTTCTGATAGCAAGTCATCCACTTGCGTATTCACTGGACGAACTTCAATTTCAGGATCCAATAATCCGGTGGGCCTAACCACTTGCTCTACGAACTCTTGGTTGGTTTTATCTAGTTCAAATTTACTGGGTGTTGCCGACACAAATATAGTTTGTGGGGCAATAGCTTCAAACTCGTCAAATTTAAGGGGGCGATTATCTAAGGCCGAGGGCAACCTAAAACCGTAGTTAACTAAGTTTTCTTTACGTGATCGGTCACCTTTATACATCGCGCCTATCTGCGGAACAGTAACGTGAGACTCGTCTATCACCATCAGACCATCATTGGGTAGATAATCTAACAACGTTGGAGGTGGCTCGCCTGGTGCACGATTTGATAGGTATCTGGAGTAGTTTTCGATCCCCGAACAATAACCTAACTCGTTCATCATCTCGATATCAAATAATGTGCGTTGCGAGATCCTCTGTTCTTCTACCAATTTGTTGGCCGATAACAGCTGACTTTTACGCTCGTTCAACTCTTCTTTAATAAACGAAATAGCATTAAGGATGGTTTCTCGCGGGGTAACGTAGTGAGTTTTAGGAAAGATAGTCGTTCTGGCCATTACGGCTTCTTCGGCACCAGTTAAGGGGTCAAAACTGGTTAAGCGCTCTACTTCACCGTCAAATAATTCAATTCTTACTGCATTTTTATCAGACTCAGCGGGAAATACATCAATCACATCCCCTCTTACTCTAAAAGTAGAGCGCTGAAAAGCAGCGTCATTTCGGGAGTATTGTAACTCGGCGAGTCGACGTAAAATTGCGCGCTGATCAATCAGATCGCCAACACTAAGGTGAAGCATCATTTTTAAATATGATTGAGGATCACCCAAACCATAAATGGCAGACACAGACGCCACTAATATTACGTCTCTTCTCTCTAATAAGGCCTTGGTGGCGGATAGGCGCATTTGCTCGATATGAGAGTTTACTGATGCGTCTTTTTCTATAAATGTATCGGTGGTTGGTACATAAGCTTCTGGCTGATAGTAATCGTAATATGAGACAAAAAACTCTACGGCGTTATTTGGGAAAAATTCTTTCATTTCACCATACAGTTGCGCAGCCAAAGTTTTGTTCGGCGCTAACAAAATTGTTGGGCGATTTTGTTCAGCAATAACATTGGCAATAGTGAAGGTTTTACCAGAGCCTGTTACACCAAGTAAAGTCTGGTGAGCGAGTCCATCAACCAAACCTTCATTTAAACTGTCAATCGCTTTTGGCTGGTCTCCGGCGGGCTTGTAATCAGACACTAATTCAAAAGATTTTTTCATTGCATAGTAACCAGTCATCAAAAATCAATAAGTTTACATTCTACTTTAATAGACGCCAGATTAAACATCAGTATTGTATCTCACAATCATTTCCTAATGACTCAGAATACTATAGTGGCATTTGGCTTTTTGTAGCAGAAACGGCTATTTTGGGGACAGTAACGTTATTGTAATGAAAAGTAATGCACACTTTTTTTTACATGTACATAAAAAATTTTAGTCGCGGCTATTTTTTGAGCTTTTACTCCAAATATAATGTAAGTCATTGTTTTTAATAAGTAATCACAATAAACAGATTTAGATCAATTTTACGCTGATAGCCTATATTCATTGGGCTACAGAGAGATTGTTTAATTTGATGCACATAGTTATCCACAAAATCAGTGGATAACTATCGCAAACGGGCAGCATCAAAGGCTTTTAGAAGTTGTGTATAAAAAAACTCAGTGTAAGCTAACTGAATGTTGCTTATGTTTTATCTTCATTTACACTGCTGACCAATTTTTGTACCAACAGATCGAGTTTTGATCAGCATTTGCTCATAACTGCATGTAGTTTGAGCAAACAGACACAAAATCTCATTTTTGATGTAGAAGTAGTTGACAGCTATAGGGGCAATTATTACTATGCGCCCCGCACTTAAGCAAAGCGATTCCCCAGTAGCTCAGTTGGTAGAGCGGTGGACTGTTAATCCATGTGTCGTTGGTTCAAACCCAACCTGGGGAGCCAAATCCTAGTTTAAGTACAAATCAAGATTCCCCAATAGCTCAGTTGGTAGAGCGGTGGACTGTTAATCCATGTGTCGTTGGTTCAAGCCCAACTTGGGGAGCCAATCTTGATTACAATAGGTTAGACCTTATATGATTCCCCAATAGCTCAGTTGGTAGAGCGGTGGACTGTTAATCCATGTGTCGTTGGTTCAAGCCCAACTTGGGGAGCCAATCATATAATTAGATAGATTTTAAGAATTCCCCAATAGCTCAGTTGGTAGAGCGGTGGACTGTTAATCCATGTGTCGTTGGTTCAAGCCCAACTTGGGGAGCCACTTAACTATCTAGATATACCTTATAATTCCCCAGTAGCTCAGTTGGTAGAGCGGTGGACTGTTAATCCATGTGTCGTTGGTTCAAACCCAACCTGGGGAGCCAAATTCCAGAAAAAAGACGTCTTATGACGTCTTTTTTTGAATCTCCTCCTCGCCATTTCCTATTGATAAATGTGCTAACTTTAGACCTTTGAGCCAATAGATAAACAGCGACACTATCTCTGTGGTTTATCGAACGGAATCTCCATCGTGGCAAGCAACTACATCATCTACAGCCAAACCCAATCTGTTAGGCTAACTAAAAGAAAAGAGTTCGCGCCAACCGTAGACTTGAACCCTACCCGCCCCTTTGTTCATTAGGCAAATCCCACTACCCCCTCCCATTATACTCAGATTATTTTCTGTCTTTCTTTTGCGGTTTTCGTAACCAATCAAGGAAGACTTAAGTCGATAGGTAATCAAGTCACACACCAAGCGCGCTATAATATTTTGTTAAGGGGAATCAAACCATGAAACCAAAGCGATTCACTCAGCTATTTATTACACTTATTATAATTAGCAGTAGTACTTTCGCACTGGCCAAATCCATCGAAGAACGGCCTACCTTCCAACATGGCGAATATCGATTGCTGCTTATTACAAAA
The DNA here is from genome assembly GCF_054112545.1 of Agarivorans sp. MS3-6. Taxonomy (NCBI): domain Bacteria; kingdom Pseudomonadati; phylum Pseudomonadota; class Gammaproteobacteria; order Alteromonadales; family Alteromonadaceae; genus Agarivorans; species Agarivorans sp. MS3-6. The sequence continues at coordinate 58,834 of NZ_CM134202.1, forward strand.
CATCAGCCAATACGGAATAGATAAAAGGAGTCGTTTTTTATAACGGGCGATGGCGAAATGCCCTATGACACTAATGAATACTACGACGTTACTAGCAAGTGATACTCGACGCTGGCTTTGCTGTTTTTAGTTGGGATAAGCCCGGCCTTGGAGATGAAAGTGCTTATTCTCCTGCATTTTTGGCCACGCTGCTGGAATGGCTAAAAGCACGTAAAAATTAAACAATTAGTGTACTAATTCTCGTCTTTTCTTGCATTTCTTTAGCAAACCAACCATCTTAATATTATATTTAACTGCTAAACAGCTAACCATCTGATAGATAAGTCTATTGTTTGCATGTATCATAGGCGGTTACGGATGATGCTTTATTGTACAGGATGTATATGAAAGGTCTTAGAACATTCTTTGTTGTAAATGCTTTCTTATTTATCGCATTGTGGGTTGCGCTGGTTGGGGTACACGTACAGCTTTTTAAATTAGATTTAGCACGAGAAAACCAGCAAATTAACGCCCTACTCAGCTTACAGTTAAGCGAGGCAAGTCAACTTAATCAAGATTATCTATCAGAGCTTCGAGACCATCATAAGCTTAGCTTTATTTCTACTCAGTTAGCGATAGATAATACTTTGGCGCTGGTGGGACCAACTCAACACTGGCTAGTAGAGCTTGCCGAGCCCGCTAAAACACGCTTGCAGACCATTCAGGTTGGTAAATACCAAGTCAACTTCAAACCTTCCTTTGAGTTTGTTAGTGACGGGTATTTAAAGCTGTATTTAACCATCGCTAGTTTATGTGTTTTGGGTTACTTTTTGACAAGTATGCTGTACTTGCGTGCCATTTCCCGGGTCAAATCAAAACTCAAAAAATTAATTAGTGCCGAGCGTTTAGTTGATGAGAAACCTGTGTTGGGCGCTGTTGGTGAATTGATAAAAGAACAAAAGCTAGAATTAACTCAGCAGATTCGTCAACAAAAGCACGCCATAAAACAATTAGAAAAGCAGGTAGCTTTAGATCCTTTAACCGGCCAACTAAATCGACATGCTTTTCGCCAGCAGATGCAAGGCCTATTAAAAGAAAACGCTAAAGATACCGTTTTGTTTCTAGTGAGGGCCTCACAGCTTCAAGATATAAACAAAGCCCGCGGCCATCAAGCAGGTGATGACTACATTAAAGATGTGGCAAAGATCGTTGATTACTGCCGCAAAGAATACCACAGCAGCCTGTTATATCGCCTGCTCGGAGCAGAGTTTGCGCTAATTATACCTCACTTTCCTGCTAGCCGCGTGAGTCAAGTTGCCCAAGGTATTAAATCATCTCTGAACGACTACACCAACAATAAGCAAATGCAAAGTGCGGCATATACCGGTATCACCGAGATAAAACCTGGCGATAGTATTGAGAAGGTCATTGCCCGTGCAGACGCCGCTGTAGCGATAGCTCAGAGCTTATCGCCTAATGGGTGGGAGATAGTACTAGAAGACAGCCAAACGCTAGAGAACAGTGAATTACAATGGCACAGTACTATTAGTTCGCTAATTGCCAAGAAAAACTTCCGCTTAGCAGCTCAGCCGATACAATCCTTACACAGAACCATGCCCGCTTATCATGAAGTGTTCATCCGCTTCTTGTCTGATAGAGATCAACAGTTACCTACTGAAACCACTTTAGTCATGGCTCAGCGCCTAGATATGATAGTGGCATTAGAAAAAGCCACGATAGCCTTCATATTAAAAACCATTGCTAACCAAAAAGCAGAGTACCGTTGGGGTATTAACCTAAGCAAACTTATTTTGATCGACCCAGAGTTTTGCGAATGGCTAACGCAAACACTGCTGACCTACCCCACGTTAAAATCTCGAATCGTGTTTGAACTTGAAGAAGAAGTGTTAGACATGTATTTAAATAATGCCAAGAAGCTATTTGAAGTATTGCGCCGTAATAGTTGCCACACCGCAATCGCAGATTTCGGAAATGGCATTGGCTCATTTAAGTTATTTAAAGAGCTAAAACCCAATTACGTGAAAATTAGTAGCGATTTAGTTCATCAACTTGAACAAGATAAAACCAACCAACAGTTTGTCAGTATGCTGGTTGAAGTATCACATCGCTTAGGCTGTCAGGTTATCGCTCAGGGCGTTGAAACCCTTGAACAAAAGCAATTATTAGAATCTATGTATGTTGATAGCTTACAAGGCTACTTAATCGCTCGACCTGAGCTAATTAGCTAGTTGTGCAGAGGTTGTTGGTAAATGACTTGGTTACTACTTCCACGCCACTGCAATTTAGGATCGGCTAAGGCTTGCTCATATTTTCCGTCTATTAAGGTATCAACAAGCTTAACTACTGCTTGTTGTTTGGCGGTTAGATCTGCCAATAGATAACCCGTCCACAACCAAATATCTTTGCCTACACACTCGGTTTTTACCCGTTGAACTAAACGATGCACCGCTGCTACGTTGTTCGGATGTAAAGGGTCTCCGCCACTAAGGCTTAAACCTTTACGCCGAATACGAGGATCGTTTAGGTCATCAATAATTTGTTGTTCAAGTTGTTCGGTGTACAAGTGGCCTGAATTGCAACTCCAAGATTTTTGGTTGTAGCAGCCACGACACTGATGCTCGCATCCAGCAACGAACAAGGTACAACGGGTACCTTGTCCATTTACCACATCAACCGAATGATAACTTAGATAATTCATTTACAGGTGTTTGACTCGTCGTTTAACTTCTTCTTGCTTACCGTAGTTAAACGGGCGCGCATCGGGGCTGCCTAAATAGCCGCATACTCGTCGTGTCACTGACACCTTGCTAGCTTCTGAATTACCACATGATGGGCACTCAAAACCTTTACTGGTGCAGTTAAATTCGCCGGTATAGTCGCACTCATAACACTCATCAATTGGGGTGTTAGTGCCGTAATACGGCACTCGACTGTAGCTATAGTCCCATACGTCTTCCAGTGCTTCAGTATTATTTTGCATATTCGGGTATTCACCGTAGCAAATAAAGCCACCACTGGTTACCGACGGATATGGCAATTCGAAGTCAATTTTATCGAATGGGTTTACCTTTTTCTCTACGTCTAAATGAAAGCTATTGGTGTAGTAGCCTTTATCGGTAACATCTTGAATTACGCCAAACTTTTTGGCATCTAAACGACAAAAACGGTCACACAAGTTTTCACTTGGTGTGCTGTAAAGACTAAATGCATAGCCACTTTCTTTTTCCCAACGTAACGTGGCTTGTTTTAGAGCCGTAACAATACCTAAGGCTTTTTGTTGCAGCTGTTTGTTGTCATAAACGTGGTGGTCGTTACCATATAAGGCGTTAACCGTCTCATGAAGACCAATATACCCCAAGGAAATTGAAGCTCGACCATTTTCAAAGATTTTAGAGACGTCATCTTCAGCTTTTAGCCTCACACCACATGCCCCTTCCATGTAGAGAATTGGTGCAACTTTGGCTTTCACCCCTTTTAATCTCTCTATGCGAGTATCTAAGCCCATTTTGGCCACACTTAAACGCTGTTCTAATAGTTCAAAAAAGCGCTGTTCATCGCCCTTTGCTTCAATCGCTATACGAGGCAGGTTTAAACTAACCACGCCTAAGTTGTTACGCCCGTCATGTATGTCTTTGCCATCTTCTTGGTAGGGACCTAAGAAACTACGACAACCCATAGGGGTTTTAAATGAACCCGTTACTTCCACTACCTTTTCGTAATTAAGAATATCGGGATACATACGCTTAGACGCACATTCAAGGGCCAGTTGCTTAATATCGTAACTTGGGTCGCCCTTCTTGTGATTTAAGCCATCTTTAATGGCAAACACCAGTTTAGGGAATACCGCTGTTTTGGCATTTTTGCCAAGCCCTGCAATACGGTTTTCTAGAATAGACCGTTGAATAAGGCGTGAAGCCCAACACGAACCTAAGCCAAATCCGAAGGTAACGAACGGTGTTTGACCGTTAGCGGTATGTAAGGTATTTACTTCATATTCTAGCGATTGGAATGCGTCGTGACATTCTTTTTCTGTTTGCGCCTTAGCGTAAGCATCTGCGTCAGCAATATTCCACTGTTTAGCTGTGGCTAAATGTTTTTCGTGACTCTTTAATACGTAAGGAGACAAAATTTCGTCAATACGATTGATGGTTGTGCCGCCATAGATATGGCTAGCTACCTGGGCAATAATTTGTGCCGTAACCGCGGTAGCCGTCGAAATCGACTTTGGCGTCTCGATTTCGGCATTGCCCATCTTAAATCCACCGGTGAGCATTCCTTCAAGATCAATCAACATACAATTGAACATAGGAAAGAATGGGGCGTAATCTAAATCGTGAAAATGAATTTCACCCGCTTCATGGGCTTTAACTACGTCTCTTGGAAGCAAGTGAGTTTTAGCGTAGTGCTTAGCCACAATACCTGCTAATAGATCGCGTTGAGTAGGAATGACCTTGCTGTCTTTATTGGCGTTTTCATTTAATAAAGCAGCATTGCTTTGTTCAACTAAACCTCTAATTTCACTATTAAGCACACTACGTTTGTCGCGAGCCACGTCTCTATCGTGGCGATATTCGATGTAAGCACGAGCCAAAGTTTTGTTGTCGCTCTCCATCAAACAGTTTTCTACCGACGATTGAATATCGTTAATATCAACTTCTGTTTGAGTTAAAAACTGCTCGGTGACCTGTTGGGCAATTTGTAGTGCAACTAAGTTATCTTTGACACCTAGAGCTTCAGCAGCTTTCAGTACTGCGTCTACAATCCGCTTTGCGTCGTAAGGTACACGGCTTCCATCACGTTTTATCACGACTGTTTTCACGATTTATGCTCCAATTTATCTCACTCATTTAACTAAAAAAACACTGGACATCACGCTACTAAAGGGCTGGAAAGACAAAAGGTCTGAAAAAAGCCAAGCGGAGCGCTTATCCACATATTGTGGTGACAAATTGTAGATCCCACTAGATATGGTAGTCGAGTGATTTAATCGTTAAAGCAAATTCAAATGATCAAGATCAATCGAAGCTAAATAACTTAATTTGTTTGCTCAGAAATGTATCATTTATCACGGCAAATTATTGGTTCCTTTCCCACATTGAACTGACGGTTGTTATACGGTGATTAAACGAGGATAATAGCCGCTGGTTTCGCTGCATCTTACTTAAATGACTGAATATTTGTTGTTATTGATTAGTACTGTACTGGTCAATAATTTTGTACTCGTTAAATTTTTGGGCTTATGCCCCTTCATGGGCGTTTCTAGTAAAGTAGAGACGGCTATTGGTATGGCCTTGGCTACAACCTTTGTACTGACTTTAGCCTCAATGAGCTCTTATTTAGTGGAGCAATATATATTAGCACCACTAGATATTATCTACCTGCGCACTATGAGCTTTATTCTGGTGATTGCGGTAGTCGTGCAATTTACCGAGATGTTTGTGCAAAAAGCCAGCCCTGCTTTACATAGAGTATTAGGTATCTATTTGCCATTAATAACCTCAAATTGTGCGGTTTTAGGGGTGGCCTTATTAAACATCAACGAACAGCATGATTTGTTTGAATCAATCATCTATGGTTTTGGTGCAGCTGCAGGCTTTTCTCTAGTGTTGATTCTTTTTTCCGCGATGCGAGAGCGCTTAGTTGTTGCAGATATCCCGGTTCCGTTTAAGGGTGCTGCGATCGCCATGATCACAGCCGGATTAATGTCTTTAGCCTTCGTCGGGTTTGCCGGCTTAATTAAGTAGTATTGGAATATGTTAGAAGCCCTAGTAGCAATCACTCTATTAGCTTTGATATTTGGCGCCATTTTAGGCTACGCCGCGATCAAATATAAAGTCGAAGGCAATCCGATTGCCGATCAAGTAGAAGCCTTACTACCACAAACTCAATGTGGGCAGTGTGGTCACCCCGGCTGCAAACCCTACGCTGAAGCCATTGCCAATGGCGAAGCCATCAATAAGTGTCCTCCTGGCGGAGAAGAAACAGTCGCTAAAATAGCCGAGTTATTAGGTGTTGAAGCCATTCCACTGGATGAATCAGCGGTTAAAGATGATGACCGAAAAAAAGTGGCCTTTATTATTGAAGATGCTTGCATAGGTTGTACAAAATGTATCCAAGCCTGTCCAGTAGACGCGATAATGGGCGCGAATAAACATATGCATACGGTAATTACTAAAGAGTGTACCGGTTGTGAGTTGTGTGTTGCTCCCTGCCCTACAGATTGTATTGAAATGCGTGCCTTGCCTACGACGACTAAAAACTGGGATTGGCAACTAAACCAAATTGACGTAGCAATCATTGAGGAACAAAAATAGATGGTTGCTTGGATAGAAAAAATTAAACAAGGTTTCACTTGGGGCTACCAAGGTGGTGTGCATCCTGAAACCAATAAGCAAAACATTAACTGTGATATACCAGAACGCATCGCTGACCCCGAAATATTGAGTATTCCTGTACAGCAGCATATTGGTAGTGCCGGAAAATTATTAGTGTCGATTGGCGAAAAAGTTTTGCGTGGTCAAGCATTGACACAATCGCAATTTTTCCAAGCTCCGCCAGTTCATGCTTCGTGCGCTGGCGAAGTGATTGCTATTGAACCAAGAGTGAGCGCTCATGCATCGGCAATACCAGAGCTGAGCGTAGTGATTAAGGTGGATTCAGAGCAACAAGATGCGCAATGGCCGGCCCCTTTAACTGAAGAACAACAAACACCAGAGTTAATCTGCCAACGGGTTCACCAATCTGGCATTTCTGGCATGGGTGGAGCAGGTTTTCCTACTGCATTAAAGATCACTCCACATAAGCCACTAGACGTATTGATTATCAATGGCGCAGAGTGTGAACCTTATATCTCGGCCGATGATTGTTTAATGCAAAATTATGCTGAAGAGATTATCAAAGGTGTTCGATTACTACAGAAAGTACTTAAACCTCAACTCACTATAATCGCGGTTGAAGACGATAAGCCCGCGGCTATTCATGCGCTAGAGGCGAATACCGATGAAAGCATTGTTATTCGAAGTATACCGACTAAGTATCCCTCTGGTGGAGAAAAACAGTTAATCCAAGTGCTCACAGGTAAAGAAGTTGCTGCTCAGCAATTACCGCTAGACCTAGGAATGCTGGTTCAAAACGTAGGTACCGCTTATGCAATACATCGCGCGGTAGCACTTGGGGAGCCTCTGATATCTCGAATTGTTACCTTAGCCGGTGATTTAGTTACCTCTCCGAGCAATTATTGGGTACCTATAGGCACCTCGGTGGCTGACGTGATAGCGAACAAATTGCAAGCAGCCAGTACCACTCCAACAATTATGGGCGGCTCAATGATGGGCTTTATGCTACCAAGTAACTCGGCTCCGGTAGTAAAAACCACTAACTGCTTAATCGTTAATGATCCTCAAGCAGCCGCTAAAGAATCCCCATGCATTCGCTGTGGCGAGTGCGCGCAAGCCTGTCCTATGGGTTTATTGCCCCAGCAACTATATTGGTTCGCTCAAGGTAACGACTTATCAAAAGCACGTGATTTCAACATGATGGACTGTATCGAATGCGGTGCTTGCGCCTTCGTATGCCCTAGCCAAATTTCTTTAGTGCAACACTACCGAACAGCTAAAGCCAAGATTAAAGCCGAAGACGTCGCTCAACAAGAGGCTGATATAGCCAAGCAACGCTTTGATGCTCGCCAAGCTCGTTTAGAGAAAGCCAAGCAAGAACGTAAAGCTAAACACCAACAAGCAGCATTGCGTAGACAGAGCCAAACAACTAGCGACACCAGTAGCTCGAAACCCGATCCGGTCGCTGCGGCTCTCGCTCGCGTTAAACAAAAAGGCACTGAAGCGCCAAACGCAATACAAACAGAAACTGGCGAATGGATCCCCGACAACCAAGATGCCATTGCTCAGCGAGAAGCCCGCAAGGCTAAACGCCGAGCAGAAAAACAAAATAATGCGGGCTCGTCTAACCCTGCAGTGGCGGCCGCGATTGCTCGTGCAAAGGCTAAAAAGAGTATTAACCAGACTGACGCTGACAGTACGACAGAAGATGCCAACAGCCAATCGTCTAATCCCGCCGTTGCAGCGGCTATTGCGCGTGCCAAAGCTAAAAAGGCAGCGGGTAAACCGGTTGCGGAAGAGGCTAAGGAAGAGACCAGCGCTAAAGCGACAAACCCCGCTGTAGACGCTGCTATTGCAAGAGCTAAAGCGAAAAAACTCGACGCCAAGCATCTCTCTGAGCCTGCAGAAGCCAACCAACAAGCAGAGAAAAAGGTTAACCCTGCGGTAGCGGCTGCTGTCGCTCGAGCCAAAGCCAAAAAGTTAGCTGAAACAACAGAGACTGCTGACGTATCTCAACAATCAGAGAAAAAGGTTAACCCTGCTGTAGCGGCTGCTGTCGCTCGAGCCAAAGCCAAAAAGTTAGCTGAAACAGCAGAGACTGCAGACGTATCCCAACAAGCAGAGAAAAAGGTTAACCCTGCGGTAGCGGCTGCTGTCGCTCGAGCCAAAGCCAAAAAACTCGCCAATCAACAAAACGAAGAGAAACTAAACGATGAGTAATAACAAAATCCAAAGCTCTCCGTTTGTCCGAACACCACTTAAAACCAACACCTTAATGTTTTGGGTTATTTTATGCTTAGTACCGGGTTTATTGGTGCAAAGCTATTTTTTTGGCATAGGTACCTTAGTTCAAGTTTTATTGGCTAGCCTCATGGCAATATTCAGTGAAGCGCTTGTTATGGTACTGCGTAAACGCCCAGTGTGGGCAACGCTCAGTGACAATAGCGCCCTAGTAACCGGTGTACTTATAGGTTTAGCCATGCCGGCTTACGCGCCTTGGTGGATAACCATTATAGGGAGTAGTTTTGCCATTTTAGTGGTTAAGCACCTATACGGCGGGTTAGGCCATAATATCTTTAACCCCGCCATGGCCGCCTACGTATTGTTATTAGTTTCTTTCCCCGTCACGATGACCAGCTGGATGCCTCCGCAAAGCTTACTGACGGAAAGCTTGAGTAGTGTAGATGGTATCTCACTTATTTTTAGTAGCTTTACACTAGATGGTTTTAGCATTAAACAAATCGCAAGCATTGATGGCCACACCATCGCAACACCTTTAGATGAAATGAAAACTCAGTTAACGTTGGGCTTTACTTCAACCGAAATTGCGAGTCATTCGGTATTTGGTCGCTTAGCTGGAATAGGTTGGCAATGGATTAACTTAGCCTATTTGTTAGGCGGTTTAGCGCTGGTTTATTTAAAAGTGATTCGTTGGCATATACCAGTAGGCTTTCTGGGCACTTTACTGCTACTCAGTTTATTATCGAGTGCGATAAATCCTGATCATTCGATCCCGACACTTATTCAGCTATTTTCGGGTGCAACTATGATTGGCGCATTCTTCATTCTTACCGATCCCGTCAGCGCTGCAACCAGTAATCGAGGACGCTTAATTTACGCCTCGCTGGTGGCATTACTGGTATTTGTCATCCGTAACTATGGTGGTTATCCCGATGCTATTGCCTTCGCGGTGTTACTCAGCAACATGGCGGTACCAATGATAGATCATTTCACCAAACCGAGGGTTTATGGTTACGGCGAAGGAAGTAAAAAATGACGACTAAACGTCAATCTATAACGAAGAATGCTGGCATGTTGGCCCTGTTTGCTTTCGCTTGTACCCTGTTGGTTGTAATCGTCAATTACTTTACTGAACCGCGCATCGAAGAGCAGGTACAAAAGCAATTACTGAGGTCCACCAACGAAGTGCTATCAGCCTCATTAGCAGCGAGCCTCTATACTCAACGTTGTTACCAAGATATTAACCAGCAATATTTGGGCACTGATAAACCTCACTCAATTCGCTTAATCACATTGGATCATCAAACCAAGGCCTATGTTTATCAGGTTACCGCACCCGATGGCTATAGTGGAGCCATTCGACTATTGGTCGGAATCAATGTAAACGGAACGGTTAGCGGCGTAAGAGTAGTACAGCATAACGAGACGCCAGGTTTAGGTGATAAAATTGAAACCCGTAAATCGGATTGGATCTACCAGTTCGAGCAACAGCAGCTGTTAAGCGAAACGGATACACGATGGGCGGTGAAAAAAGATGGCGGACAATATGATGCATTTACCGGCGCAACCATTACGCCTAGAGCGGTGGTTAAAGCGGTGAAGAATGTGTTGGTTTACCATTCACGTAATCAACAAAAAATAGAACAGCTAGCCGAAGGGTGTTAAGGACTGCAATGACTGAATATAAAAAATTAGCGTGGCAAGGCCTTTGGAAAAACAATCCCGGCTTAGTGCAACTGCTTGGTTTATGCCCACTGCTTGCAGTCACCTCTACGTTAACCAACGCCCTGGGCTTAGGCCTAGCAACCATGTTGGTGTTGGTTGCCTCTAATACTACCGTTTCCCTGATTAGAAAATGGGTTGCTAAAGAAATTCGAATTCCTGTGTTTGTCATGGTGATAGCTTCATTTGTTACCTGTATTCAGTTACTCATGAATGCCTATACTTACGGCTTGTATCAAAACCTAGGAATTTTTATACCCTTAATCGTCACCAACTGCATAATTATTGGTCGGGCTGAAGCCTTTGCAGCGCGAAACCAAGTAAAAGCAGCCGCTTTTGACGGATTAATGATGGGTCTTGGTTTTGGTTTGGTTTTAGCGCTTGTAGGGGCAATAAGAGAGTTATTAGGCAATGGCAGTCTATTCTACGGGATTGAGTTACTACTAGGAGACTGGGCTTCATTTCTCTATGTTCAATTGATTGATTTTAATGAACACTTTTTAGTCGCAATCTTACCACCCGGCGCATTTCTAGTGATGGGGTTCATCATTGCGCTTAAAAACATTATTGATAACCGTGTACAAGCCAAACAACAAACCGCAGTAACCACCACGGAAAGTACTCAGCAACTATGAACAAACAAAAGCGCTTAGAAATCCTCACTCGGCTTCGTGATAACAACCCTCACCCCACCACAGAGCTAAACTTTAGTAGCCCTTTTGAATTATTGGCTGCGGTACTATTATCAGCCCAGGCTACCGACGTGTCGGTAAACAAAGCTACCGACAAGCTTTACCCCATAGCGAATACCCCTCAAGCTATTTATGATTTAGGCGTAGAGCAACTGAAGGGTTACATCAAAACCATAGGGCTATTTAATTCAAAAGCTGAAAACCTCATTAAGACCTGCAAAATTCTGCTTGAACAGCATAACGGCATCGTACCCGAGAATAGAGAAGCCCTAGAAGCCTTACCTGGCGTTGGTAGAAAAACCGCGAATGTTGTCCTTAACACTGCTTTTGGATGGCCAACAATAGCCGTAGACACCCATATCGACCGCGTGTCTAATCGTACAAAATTTGCTATGGGTAAAAACGTTAAAGAGGTTGAAGAGAAACTAATTAAAGTTGTTCCTGCCGAGTTTAAGGTTGATGTGCATCATTGGCTTATCTTACACGGGCGTTATACCTGCATAGCCCGCAAACCCCGTTGTGGTAGTTGTATTATTGAAGATTTGTGTGAGTTTAAAGATAAGGTGGAGCTGTAAGCTCCACAACATTATAGTAGGTCTTTTCCTAAAGATATCACTACCCTGCGGTTTCGATCCCGACCACGAATATTGCTATTAGTAGCAACGTGGCGTCGTTCACCATGAGCGGAAACTTCGATCACGCTTTCATCTAAACCACTAGACTTAAAGTAACTTTTCACCCAGTTAGCTCGTTTCTCGGAGAGTTCCTGATTGAGCCATTTTCCACCATAACTATCGGTGTAAGCATCAACCAATACCACGTCTATCTCAGGGTCATGTTTTACATAATTACCTATCAATTGAAGACGTTTCTGAGAACGAGGAGTCAGTTCATCGCTATTACTTTTATAGGTTAATACCGTGAAGGCGATGTCATCAAAGGAATACGGTAATAAGCGCCCTACGCACTTAAGGAAATCATTATATTGTTGTTTGAAGTTAATTGACGAAATACCGACAGCGGTTGTTTTATTATTCGCGTACCAATCGTCAAAGTAAAAAGTAGGCACGTTCCCATCTTCAAGTTCACTTAACATCTGCCAAGCCGGTTGTGCCGCGACATAACCGTCGAACTGCTGGTAAAAGGACAACTCACTAATTTGTCTTGAACTTGCACCTGGCTTCCATAATGGAGGAACACTACGGAGAGAGACTTGATGGGTTTCAGCCGAAATTTTGTACATGTCTAAATAGAAATCTAGATTAACGTCTTTAGAGGCTTTACTGACGAAGCTAGCGACACCAAAAGATGGAATAAAATGGTCCATACGGCATTCAATTGGCGTTTTATTTGAGATCACCCAAGTAGAATCATCCAGTGACGCAGAATAGTTGCGCACATAAGCATGTGACGAGGCCGCGTGTAGTGCCAGAGTTAACAACAAATAACGTTTCATTAGCAGAAATCCTCTCTTCTAGATAAATTATCGGCATTCAGCCAATTATCTTTAAAGCAAATTCGCGATTCTTTTCAGCTTTTGTAATAATGCGCGCCTATATGCACAGTTAGCCACATTATGACCATAACAGAACGTACTACCCAGCTTATGTCTAGCCGTTTTAGAGGCTATTACCCTGTCGTTATCGACATCGAAACCGCCGGCTTTAACGCAAACACCGATGCATTGTTAGAAATTGCAGCCTGTTTGCTCAGTTTTAATGATGCCGGAGAACTTTATGTGGCTGAAAGCGTTCAGTTTAACGTTGAGCCTTTTGTTGGCGCTAATCTTGAGAAAGCAGCCTTAGAATTCACCGGGATCGATCCTGAAAACCCCTTACGGGGTGCGGTAACTGAAGATACCGCGCTAAAAGAAATGTTTAAACCCATCCGCAAGGCTTTAAAAGCCCATGGCTGTAACCGAGCGGTCATGGTGGCACATAACGCTGCGTTTGATATGGGCTTTTTTAATGCGGCAGTAGAACGCTGTAAAATAAAACGTAATCCTTTTCACCCATTTGTCAGTTTTGATACCACCAGTATCAGCGCTTTGGCGCTAGGACAAACAGTGTTAGCCAAAGCATCGCGTGCAGCTGGTTTAGAGTTTAATAACGATGAAGCGCATTCTGCTTTATATGACGCACAAAAAACGGCTGAGCTGTTTTGTTTAATCGTAAACAAATGGCAAGCTCTAGGTGGGTGGCCATTACCTGCTACAGACGCCAATAGTGACCTAGGAACAGACAATGTTTAACCCCGTTGTTTTATCCGTTTGTTTAATGTTGGTGTTAAGCCTTTTAAGGGTAAACGTTGTTTTAGCGTTATCTATTAGTGCCATCGTTGGAGGCTTAGTATCTGGTATGCCCTTGGCTGATACCATAGCCAGCTTTGAGGGTGGCCTAGGTGATGGCGCCAATATCGCCCTAAGCTATGCTTTGCTTGGGGCGTTTGCCGTGGCGATATCCCGTAGCGGCTTAACTGATTTAATCGCCCACAAAATTGTTAGTGCCGTGGATCAACATCGCGACAAACGTTTGGCCTTGGTTAAGTGGTTGATGCTATTGGCGATCATTCTGATGGCGGTCTCTTCTCAAAACTTAGTGCCCGTACATATTGCTTTTATACCAATATTGATCCCCCCTTTGTTAGCAGCATTTAACCAGCTCAATATTGACCGACGTATCATTGCTTGTTGTATCACTTTTGGTCTCGTCACCACTTATATGTGGTTGCCCTATGGCTTCGGTAGTATTTTCTTAAATCAGTTGTTACACACCAATATCGAAAGTGCCGGCTTAGTCATAGATAAAGCGCAATTACCCATCGCCATGACAATTCCTGCTCTCGGTATGATTTGTGGGTTGTTTATCGCTGTGTTTGTATCCTACCGTAAACCGCGTGTTTATCAGACTGTAGCGCTAAGCAAACATTCTCAAGGCTCAGCAGAAGTCATCATCAGTGCGCCCCGTTTATGGCTTAACCTTGCCATCATCCTGATTGCTCTTGCTGTCAATGTGTACACCAGCTCGATTATTATGGGCGCTTTGTGCGGATTTTTATTACTGACTACAGCCGCTGGTTTACGGCCGCAGAATAGCCAAGACCTATTTGTCGAAGGCGTAAAACTGATGGCGCTTATCGGCTTCATTATGATTGCAGCAAATGGTTTTGCCGGAGTGATGAAAGCAACGGGCGGCGTACCCGACCTAGTCGACAGCGTGGGGCAGATTTTGGGTAGCAACAAAATGTTTGCTGCCGCTGTACTACTAATAATGGGGTTACTGATTACGATGGGTATTGGGTCGTCATTTTCAACCATTCCGATCATAGCCGCTATCTACGTGCCACTGGCTTTGTCCTTAGGTTTCTCTGAATTAGCCACTGTAGCGCTTGTCGGCACGGCTGCAGCGCTAGGGGATGCCGGTTCGCCAGCTTCAGACTCCACTTTAGGTCCAACAGCGGGCTTGAATAGTGACGGGCAACACGACCATATATGGGATACTGTGGTACCCACTTTTTTACACTTCAACCTCCCCTTATTGGTTTTTGGTTGGATTGCAGCTATTGTCTTATAAACAAGCGTTAACAAACTGTTTTAATGCGTTATTCAGGCATTCTGTTTAGCCCTACATATTTACTGGAAATCTAATTTGACTGACTTTTCGATACCAACTGAGCAACTAAGCCCTCACTTTGAATGTGATAATCTTGAGGTGAACACTCAAGTGCAATGGGCAAACTTATTACCGGTGGCAAAAGCTAGCTTCGACTATTTTGCCTCGCAGAACTTTGTTCAGCCTTTTTTGGTATGCCAAGCTCCCAGTTTTTTACAGCAAAAATCTATCATTAGCGCCTTAACGGCCAATCTGCCAGAGACTAAACCAGCTACCTACACAATGCTTTTTGATCCCAATCAGCCGACTCAGCCGTTGTTTTTCGAGCTGAAAGAGGATTGTTTATTACAATTTGATACGGCAATGTCTAAGCTAGCAGCCACCATTAGCAACGACAAGCTATCAGTAGAATTACTCGCTAACGAATTCATTGATGATGAAGCACTATTGAATGCTGCACATGTTCAAAATTTTAACGCGATGCTTGAACAAATCATCCTTTATCAAAAAGATCCAGGTTTAAGCGATGCGGTACATAATCTTTGCCAATACCTCGCCGCCGACACTAGCCAAAGTAAGGTGTGTATCGCTAAGTATTATAAAGCTTGGCAAGGTTGCCCAGGGCTAAACGTATGCCAAGATTTTTCTAGAACCTCGTTGTTTGGGTCGCTTTTACCTTTCTCTAAACAGGGCTTTGATTTCGCCAGCATTAAGTTGGGTCTTTTACACCATTCAGTTGGCAGCATCTTAATGTTGAGTTGCGAAGATGTATTAGCAGATCCTCAACTTTGGTTTGACCTAAAGGCCTCTATCAACACACAACATTTGTCTTGGTCTAAGGCTACCAGCACTAAACAAGCAACCATGCCAAACCCAATGCCTTATCAGCAAAAAGTGATTTTTGTTGGTAACGGCAATGCAGTAGCAGACCTGTATGAGTTAGATCCAGACATCGTTCAGATGAGTTTAATCGAAACAGAATTGCCTCACGAAGTCGTTGCCAATAAAGAAAACCTAGGCTACTACTTAGGGCAACTGCACTGTCTTTCAACACAGCAAGCGCTAGGTTTTGGACCCAGCTTGTACCACAGTGTATTAAAGCTCGCCACCAAGTTTTGTGAACACAACCAATTATTGAGTTTAGACTTTAACGCTGTTTTAAAACCATTACGTTTACTCGCACATTTAGGGCTTAACAGTGATAGCGCAGGCTTTAACCAAGCGTGTTATGCACTAGAACAAAACATAAACGCTCACCAAAAGTTTAGTGACCTTGCTTACAAAGACAAGCAAACAAAAATTGAAGTATCAGGTAAACAAGTAGGTCAAATTAACGGTTTGTCGGTGATTGATTTCAGCGGCTTGGGCTTATCGTTCGGTGAACCGATCAGAATTACCGCCAGCGCCCACCAAGGGGATGGTGATTTTACCGATGTAGAACGTAAAGCTGAGTTAGCGGGCAACATCCACGCCAAATCAATGATGATTATTCAAGGTTACCTTACTAGCCTATTTGCACGTGATCATCACTTCCCTCTTTCCGGCAGCATCGTCTTTGAACAGTCTTACCAAGATATAGACGGTGACAGTGCCTCGCTAGCGAGTACCTTATGTATGTTAAGTGCCTTAAGCAATGAACCACTTCATCAACATATCGCCGTGACAGGCGCAATGGATCAAAAAGGAAACGTGCTAGCAGTCGGCGGTATTAATGAAAAAATCGAAGGATTCTACAGAATCGCAACCTTAGATGGCAACACCGAGAAACACGCGGTGTTATTACCTAAAGCCAACGTTAGCCAACTCAATTTAAGTGAACAGGTAATACAAGCTTGTGAAAAAGGGTTGTTTACTGTCTATGGGGTTGAACACATCGATCAAGCTATTGAAATCATGTTCGGGCTAAAAGCAGGCTCACTGTTTGAAGAACAGACTGTTTACGGCAAAATTAATAAGCTCGTTGGTGCGAATGAAGCAGAACCTAGTGCATTAACATGGTTACTAAAAAAATTGTTCGGCTAAATCAAACTCTGGCAAATAAATCGCTGATCGGACTTGTTTAGCGCACACGTGTTCGCTAAAGTATCGGCAAATTTTCTAAAGGTAAAATTCATGACTCAGGTTTCACAAAAAGAACTCGGTAAAACTAGCTACGATCGCCAAGAACTGCTTGATTGCAGCCAAGGTCTTTTATTTGGTGAAGGAAATAGCAAGCTTCCAGCACCAAATATGTTAATGATGGACCGCATCCTAAAAATTACCCACGAAGGTGGTGAATTTGGTAACGGCGAAATTATTGCTGAGTTAGATATCACACCTGATCTATGGTTTTTTGATTGTCACTTCCCTGGCGACCCAGTGATGCCTGGCTGTCTTGGACTAGACGCAATGTGGCAATTAGTTGGATTCTTCTTAGGTTGGAGTGGTGGCCCCGGTAAAGGTCGTGCATTAGGCGTAGGCGAAGTTAAGTTTACCGGGCAAGTTTTACCTACCGCTAAGAAAGTCACTTACAAAATACAAATGAAGCGTGTAATCATGCGTAAGCTAGTGATGGGCATAGCCAATGGTGTTGTAGAAGTCGACGGAAGAGAAATTTACTCTGCGAATGATTTGAAAGTGGGTTTATTTACTGATACTTCAACTTTTTAAATTTCGATTCTATTTAGCATTAAAAAGCCCTGTCATCAGGGCTTTTTTGTATCTTCTTTTAATTTGCATCTAATCCTGAAACGCGTTCTTCAACAGCCTCTCGCCACCCACCGTACCAATAACCTCTTGCGTCTGCTCCACCATACGGACAGGTTTCTTTCGACCTACCTGACAAACCTGCTTGATAACCTTTGGCATGCGCTCTTTCTAAACGATCGCGTTTTTGTCTTTTCATAGACTATTCCTCATCAAGATCAGAAAAAAAATCAGAAGCCACTAAGGACTCCTGATCTACTATCGCTTATCGTTTTACAAAGATCAAAAACTATATTTTTTAGTTCTCGCTAACTAATTGATCTTTTTGTTGCATAAAAAAGACAATTTAGCTTTTTTTGAAGCGCCTCACAAAAACCAGAGGGAGCAATAACAGCAACCACAGTGAACTACTGGCGCCTTTGCGCTCATATTTAACTTCTTCTACATTAGGACATGCCGCAACGTCATCAATATCGGTAACATTAGGGTTACGTGTTAGCTTAAGTAATACCGCTCGAGGGTTAATCCCATAAATAAAATCATTGGCAGACTCATAATGAAAGCCACTAGCAAAAATATCGCCTTCTTCAGTAATATGAGTCGCATGTTCAATTCGATAATAAGGTATCTCTGCTTCACCATCTTGTTCATAACAAGTTAAGTAATTTAAACGCCAAAAATAAGAACTATCACCTTCCTTATAACGATTAATATCTAGCAAGATAGCTGACTGCCGCCTAGTTGTGCCGTTGTATGAAGGTTGATCTTCACCAAGACCATCCACCCAACCGACGAGTAAACCGTCATTATTTATACTGCTAAATTCACTGTTTGCGCCAGAAAACGGTTTATTTCTTAAGGGCCAAACTACACTTTCGTAGTCATCGGAATTTTCGTCATTGTCGTAAATAAAACCTTCGACAGCCCTATTTCTAGACTTAACTTCAACAAAACGTAAGTTTCCGATAACTAACGAAGAATCATTAATATCGTTAGCCCATGTATGGGATACAGCATCTTCGAAGTTACTATTATCACCATCAATTTTTATATTAGGAATTTTGTTGACGGTATAAGTGCCGTCTTCATTCTCAGTATAAAAGGCTGCACGACCGCGAGAGCCGTTGGTGCTGTTGTATACATCGTCTGATGAGGTGCCTACAAAAACACTGCCATTACCATTTTTCAATAAGTTGTAACTCGCCGCTTCTCCATAACGAGAGCGCACGTACCCGTCCACCAACTGAGTACCTTCGACTTGAGCACCATCATCAGCATCTGTAATATCCCACACCCAAGCTTGGGTATGAAAACCTGAACAACGGTAGTAATTTTCTCTGTTGCCAGTTTGGCATTCATTAAAGCTGTCGGTATTCCCCCCCGCATAACCAGTACTCGCCATACCTATAACTAGAGTTTTCCCATCTTTTTCAATAACTTGCAATCCTGATGACACGCCACCGTTATCATCGCTTAACTCGCCGCTAGTACTAAAGGCTGTGGGCAGCAGTGTCACTTTTGCTTGGTCACTTAATCTATACGCAAAGCCGCGCTGGATAAAATCTCTAGTATAACTGGTGCCTGAATCGTCAATAAAAGGGGCTGAATCATAACCTACCGCCCAGCCAAGGGTATTATTGATACTATTAACTCGAGTGTCAGTGGTATAAATCTCATTACTAATGTCATCGAAAACATACAATTTTTCTTTTACCGTATCCCAAGTGGGTAAAGGCTGGATGTTTTTACCGTCGGTGTGGTTGCCACTAACACTATTTTCGGCGACAAAAGACAAAACATTAGACAGATACTGAACCGACTTCTGTTCTCTTAGCCTGTCGCGGTAAGTTTCATAAAAGCTATTATCACCATATAAAAATAAACGACATACTTCGCTGGCATACTGACAGCCATAGTCATAAGTGGTGCGGTCAGAAAAGTCGTAAAAACGAAATGACGTGCGAAAGGTAAGTACATTACCTGCTACATACTCACCTTCTTCGCTGACGGCGGTAATACTAAGGTTACTATTAGCTTCTGCCAGCCCTGTTTCTGAGTCAGCAGAAAGTGGGATTTCTTCAATAAGGTAATAAGATTCGGTTTGTGCAGCATGCGCTAAACTGGCTGACAAAACTAAAGGCGCGAATACTAAGCTCATAGAGCAATTTAAAATAGACTTCTTCATGAATTTTTAAGTTCTTCCAATTCTTCCCAGCGTGAGTAGAGGTTTTCTAATTCCTCTTCTGCTTGAGCTAGATTACTTAATGCCGTTTGAACCAAGTTCTGTTCTAAATTAAAAAACTCGGGTTCATTTACTTGTAATTGTAGTTGCTCTACTAAATTTTCTGCAGCTTCCAATTTTTGTGGTAACTGGTCAAGCTCAAGCTTCAATTTATATGACAACTTCTTAGTTTGTTTTGTAGAACGTGGTGCGGCATCTACTTTTTCAGCCACTTTAACCGCATCAAATTGAGATTGCTTAGCAAGATAGCTTTCTACTTCTGAATACCCGCCAACGTGAGTACTAATGTTACCTTGGCCATCAAAATGCCAAACGTGGCTAGCCGTATTATCGATAAAACTTCGATCATGACTCACCAACAGCACGGTACCTGGATATTGGCTTACTAACTCTTCAAGCAACTCCAGCGTTTCGACATCCAAATCGTTGGTTGGTTCATCAAGTACTAACAAATTTGCCGGTTTTAAGAAAAGCTTGGCGAGCATCAAGCGATTTTTTTCACCTCCAGACAAGGCTTTTACCGGTGTAAATGCGCGTTTAGGATGGAATAAAAAGTCCTGTAAGTAGCCCATAACATGCCGTTTATTGCCGTTTATTTCTACTTCTTGTTTACCGCCGGCGAGGTTATCTAGCAAGGTTTTCTCTGGGTCAATATCTTGTCGATACTGATCGAAATAGGCAACGTTGAGTTTGGTACCTATTTTTAGGCTACCGCCACTGGCTTTCAGTTGCTCAAGCAAAATTTTAATTAGCGTTGATTTACCGCAACCGTTTGCCCCGACTAAGGCAATTTTATCGCCACGTAACACCAATAAATCAACTGGCGAGATGATAGGATGTTGGTCATTCGCGTAACTGAAACTAAGGTTTTCTGCTTCAAAAACAATTTTCCCAGAGCGTAAACCATCATCAATCTTCATATTGGTGGTGCCCTGACGATTGACGCGTTCGCTTCGTTCATTTCGCATCGCTTTAAGGGCCCTGACTCTGCCTTCATTGCGGGTGCGACGAGCTTTGATGCCTTGGCGAATCCATGTTTCTTCTTCAGCTAGGCGTTTATCGAAAAGCGCGTTTTGCTCTTCTTCAACACGTAACCATTCGGCTTTACCCTCTAGATAGGTGTCATAATTACCTGGCCAAGAGGTTAGTACTCCACGATCAATATCTACAATACGGGTAGCTATTTTTCGAATGAATTCTCTGTCGTGGCTGATAAAGACGATAGTGCCTTTAAAGTTAAGCAAAAATTCTTCTAACCATTGTATGGTTTTAATATCCAAGTGGTTAGTAGGTTCATCAAGTAACAATATATCTGGCTCGCCAGCTAAGGCTTTGGCTAAGGCGACTTTCCGCAGCCAGCCACCAGACAAGCCCTTCAGCGTTGCGTTGCCATCGAGCTTAATGGTGGTGAGTACTTTTTGAATATCACTATCAAACTTCCAGCCATCGACGACGTCGAGCTCGTGTTGAATATGCTGTAAACGCTTCAACTCGTTATCACTGGTGTCTTCAGTAATATCTGCGGTGAGTTGATAGAACTCCGTTAATAGCTTACCTATATGTGGCTTACCTTCAGCTACATAATCAAAGATACGTTGTTCACTGGCTTCTGGTGGGTCTTGTTGAAGTCTGGTGATTACGACATCGTTAACCAGCTGACGTTGCCCAGAATCGAGTAATACAGCACCTTCTATAACTTGTAACAAGGTACTTTTACCGGCCCCATTACGCCCCACTAAACACACCCTTTCAGCTTTATTAATTTGTAGGTTGGCTTTATTAAGGAGTGGTGTATCTCCATAAGCCAATAATGCATCTTGTAAATTAACTAACACGTACAACTCTCTATAAACTGTTCTAGTTGGCTAGAATCAAAAGGCCAATTTAATCGTTGTTGACTAGGTATATGGCAAAGTACTGGAATGCTATACCGATATTGTTCAACCAAAGACTCGTCGTCGATGATATCTTGCTCGCTTAACTCAATAATATTGGGGCTAGCCAAAATGAGTGCTTTTGCATCTTCACATAAATGGCAACCATCGGTACTGTATAACACCCAAGTCATAACACTAATCCTTGTGAATCATCCAACAATTATGGATTTGTTTATTTCTTTCAAAATCTGGAGACAACGACTGGCTAGAGACATTTTCTATTCTTAAACCGTGGCGTGCTAAAGCTTCTGCATCGATCTTAAATTGTCGCTTATTATTGGAAAATATCAGCTGCCCACCCGGATTCAACAGGCGTGAAACTGACAACAATAAATCTACGTGATCTTTTTGAACATCAAACACTTCATCCATTTTCTTTGAATTAGAAAAAGTAGGTGGATCAAGAAAAATCAAATCCCAACGTTGCGAGATTTGAGTTTTCAACCAGGCCATACAGTCAGCACGAATAAATTCATGTTTGTTCAAAGACAATTGATTCAATCTAAAATTGTCTTTTGCCCAATTTAAGTAAGTATTAGACATATCTACCGTGGTGACTTTTGAAGCCCCCCCTATGGCAGCATGAACACTGGCAGACCCCGTGTATGCAAATAGATTCAACACCGATTTTTTGTCACTATGCTGTTGAATATAATGGCGCATATTACGATGATCTAAAAACAATCCCGTATCGAGATAGTCGGTCAAATTGACATAAAATTGAGCGCCGTATTCCTTAACAACAAAGCGTTCTTTCTCGTCGCTGTTTCGCTCGTACTGTTGTTTGCCCTTCTGTTGAGCACGCTGCTTGATCACCAGTTTATCGTTATCAACCAAACCGCTTTGCAGTAAACCGGTTAATAAATCTAATAAACGGCGTCTTGCTTTGTTAGGGTCAATGGTTTTAGGTGCGCGATACTCCTGCACAATCACGTAGTCTTCATAGCAATCTACCGCAACGTTATACTCGGGCAAATCTGCGTCATACAGCCGGTAGCAAGTGATGTTGTCACGTTTGATCCACTTCTGTAGTTTCTTTTTGTTTTTCAACAAGCGATTTACAAAATCTTGAGCATATTGGCGTTGTTCCGAGTTACCGGCTTCACCAATTTGGTAAATTTTGAGCACACAAGCTAATGCGCCGTTAAAAAATTTATATTGTTTATCACTACGCAGGCGTAGATAGTCGAGTAGCTCAGGCGCCGCGGTGAATAGTGATAAACGCCATCCCGCATAATTTTCTCTAACACTCGCCCCAAAAGATAGAAAGAGACCTATCAGTTTAGTTAACTCACCTAATCGCTCACCGTAAGGCGGATTAGATAGAATTAAACCCGGTTCGTTGGGCGCACTGGGTAAGTTAGCGGCATCGTGGACATGCACTGATATCAAATCGCTTAAACCCGCTCTCTCAATATTGGCCTTGGCAATGGAGACCATTCGTTTATCTACATCATATCCGATTAAACGTTGAGTACATTCTGCCTTGCCTTTTATAGCTCGTGCTTCTGCTTCTGCTTGAATTTCTTGCCATGCACTAGCGGCAAAGTTGCTTAATCGTTCAAAGCCGAAACGACGTTGTATACCTGGGGCAATATCAGCGGCTTGCATGGCGGCTTCAATCAGTATGGTTCCCGAGCCACACATCGGGTCTACGAGGTATTTTTCTTGCCAAGCACTTCTGGTAACTAATGCTGCAGCTAAGTTTTCTCGGACTGGTGCTTCCCCCTGCTCGGTTCTGTATCCTCTTCTATGTAATGAGGTTCCCGATAAGTCGAGAGATATCGCTAAGTGCTTACCGGCAATACGCACAACTATACGTGCATCTTCATCCGTTTTAGCTACGTTTGGTCTAGAGCCAACATTGTTTTTAAATTGATCAACAATTGCATCTTTTACTTTTAAAGCACCAAATTGGCTGTTGTCGATAAAGTGGTTAGTGCCAGTACAGTGAACCGAGAAAGTCTGGTCAACGTTGAAGTACTTACCCCAGTTAATGGTAAGGGCACTATTGTAGAGATCATCCACATTGTCAGCCTGCGTCTCAACAAGACGTAATAATATTCGGGATGCAAATCGGGTCCACAAACAAATTTTATAAGCCGTTGGCCAATCACAACTAAAACTAACACCTGCAATTGTTTGTTTGCACTCTTCAGCGCCCAATGCTTTCAATTCATCTAAACACAAGCTTTCTAAACCTTTAGCGGTCGAAGCGAAAAAATCAGCCATTTTTATACTCAATTAGTTTAACCCGTCGATTATACCTTTTTTGGTAAGGATCAGTAGTAAAAGCCTCATACGGACAAATAATCGGCAACCAATAACATTAAGCAAATAATCTCTTGTAATATTGGTGTTCTCTGCGTACTATCCGCTCCGCATTAAACGGACGCGGGATGGAGCAGTCTGGTAGCTCGTCGGGCTCATAACCCGAAGGTCGTTGGTTCAAATCCGGCTCCCGCAACCAATTCTTACTTCGGTATGAATTGCCTAGCTCGAATAACTAGGCCGAACAACTATTCAAATCACTTAACTGATTCAGTTAAGACCGGACGCGGGATGGAGCAGTCTGGTAGCTCGTCGGGCTCATAACCCGAAGGTCGTTGGTTCAAATCCGGCTCCCGCAACCAATTCTTACTTCGGTACGAATTTCCTAGCTCGAATAACTAGGCCGAATAACTATTCAAATCACTTAACTGATTCAGTTAAGACCGGACGCGGGATGGAGCAGTCTGGTAGCTCGTCGGGCTCATAACCCGAAGGTCGTTGGTTCAAATCCGGCTCCCGCAACCAATTCTTACTTCGGTATGAATTACCTAGCTCGAATAACTAGGCCAAATAACTATTCAAATCACTTAGCTAAATCAGCTAAGACCGGACGCGGGATGGAGCAGTCTGGTAGCTCGTCGGGCTCATAACCCGAAGGTCGTTGGTTCAAATCCGGCTCCCGCAACCAATTCTTACTTCGGTATGAATTACCTAGCTCGAATAACTAGGCCGAATAACTATTCAAATCACTTAACTTATTCAGTTAAGACCGGACGCGGGATGGAGCAGTCTGGTAGCTCGTCGGGCTCATAACCCGAAGGTCGTTGGTTCAAATCCGGCTCCCGCAACCAATTCTTACTTCGGTATGAATTGCCTAGCTCGAATAACTAGGCCAAATAACTATTCAAATCACTTAGCTAAATCAGCTAAGACCGGACGCGGGATGGAGCAGTCTGGTAGCTCGTCGGGCTCATAACCCGAAGGTCGTTGGTTCAAATCCGGCTCCCGCAACCAATTCTTACTTCGGTATGAATTACCTAGCTCGAATAAGTAGGCCAAACAACTATTCAAATCACTTAGCTAAATCAGCTAAGACCGGACGCGGGATGGAGCAGTCTGGTAGCTCGTCGGGCTCATAACCCGAAGGTCGTTGGTTCAAATCCGGCTCCCGCAACCAATTCTTAGTTTTTCTATACCTTCTTTCAGTTTATTATTCAAAACAGCCACCTTTTGCAGCTGCTTTTCATTGATAATCTCTAAAATCCATACAAACCGATATTTTCTAGCTGCACACGTTTAGGCTGTCTAAGCACAAACAACGCTGATTCAGCAAGATCTTCAACCTGCAACCAACCTGGTTTTATTTCACTTTCGCTCGTCGGCGCTGGTACTTGAACCAAGCCAGGACACAAACTATGTACCTTGATACCGTATTCTCTTACTTCTTCTTGTAGAGCTGCAGCTAAACCCAGTACCGCAAACTTTGCCGCGCAATATGGACCTGCATTGGCGTAACCATTTTTTGCTGCTTGCGATGCAATGTTTAGAATATGACCGCTTTTTTGCTCTCGCATAGGGGGTAATACAGCCTGGCTAGTTAAGAAGGTGCCTTTTGTGCACGTGTCTACCACCAAATCCCAATCATCTTCACTGCAGTTTTCAATGGTATCGCCAACACCCAAGCCACTATTGTTAACAAGTATGTCTATTTTTCCAAAGCGGCTTAAGGCGAAGTTTTTAAGATCGTGTACTTGTTGCTTACTGCGTATATCAGCAGCAAAAGGGAGTACCTTCGCTCCTGTCTGTTTACTTAGGCATTCCGCTGATTGTTTTAGCTTGGCAAAATCTCTTGAGCTAATCACTACACCTACGCCCTGCTCTGCCAAAGCTCTTGCTATTGCCAATCCAATACCACTTCCACCGCCGGTGACAATCGCGACTTTTCCACTCAAGTTTTCCATATGTTGCTCCTTATGGGTAAATTTACAGCTGGTATTTTGCTCCTTATAATCCTAGAATCAACACTATAAGACTAATTACCTCGAACTATAGTACTACTATTCGAGTTTCAACCAATGAGTCGCAATGAGTCAGTTTTCCGAAAGATTACAAGAGTTGATGGGTGAGCAAAGTGTCAGTGGTTTTGCCCGTAAAGTAGAGCTTAATGAAAGCCTAATTAGAAAATATTTAAAGGGTTCCGAACCTAGTTTATCTAAGGCAAACCAGATAGCACAGAAGGCTAACTGCTCGTTAGAATGGTTAGCGACTGGAGAAGGTTACCAATACCGAAAAGCTGAAGTTGTAGACATGGAAGCCCTTGAAAAAGCAGTCGAGCTCACTTTAGCTGCAGCCGAACAACATGACTTAAGTGTTGAGAACGAGAAAGTTATGAAGGTGATTGTCGCGACTTACCAGTATTTAAGAACTACCCGCAAAAAAGACGGATATTTTGATCTACAAGAAGCAAGACCTTTTGTTCGATATGTCATGGGGTTATGCGGCTAATAAAAAGGCCGAGTTTATACTCGGCCTTTGTTACTGACTATTATCCAATGCCTAGAACTGCTTGTAATCTCGATAGCTTATTTTAAAGAAAATCACGTACAACACAGGAACAATCAACAAGGTTAGTACCGTAGCGACACCTAAACCAAACATTACCACTGCAGCCATTGACTCAAAGAATACATCTGAAATTAGCGGCGCAACGCCAAGAATAGTAGTAACAGCAGCCATACAAACAGGGCGTACTCGGCTAACCGCAGAATCGAATACCGCTTGATACGTCTCTTTACCCGATGCAATGTCAGAATTTATTTGGTCTAGTAACACGATACCGTTTTTAAGTAGCATACCCGATAAACTGAGCATACCTAGTAAGGCCATAAAGCCAAACGGCTTACCTAAAAACAGTAAACCTGACGTGATACCTATCATAGCCAACGGCACGCAACACCATATAACCAAGGGTTTCTTTACCGAATTAAACAAGAACACCGTGATCATAAACATGATCAAATAGCCCATTGGCAACGAAGCAAATAGCGCTTCCTGTGCGTCCCCTGATGACTCATATTCCCCGCCCCACTGCAACTCGTAGCCTGACGGTAATTCTAAAGCATCAATTTGAGGTTTGATCTTTGCAAACAATTCAGCCGGCAATATATCATATTCAAAATCGGCATCTGCGAATACTGTTAAGGTTCGCTTCTTGTCGCGACGTTGAATAATGGGATCTTCAAATCTTACATTAAAGCCATTCACTACTTGTTGAATCGGAATGTAAGTTTTTAAACTTGGGCTCCAAATTCGTAACCCTTCTAGGGAGTCGATATCGATACGCTCGGCTTCCGGTAAACGGCCGACAATAGGCAGCAAAGTGGTGCCTTCGCGATACAAACCAAAACTTGTGCCGGCAAAAGCAAACTCAAGTGTTTGGTCTATATCCGCCTTATTTATACCTAAACGCCTAGCTTGGGTTTCATTAAACTTTGGTTCGATGTATTTAACTCTATCACGCCAATCATGGCGCACGTTTACTGTTCCAGGGGTGTTATCAAATATAGCTTTGATATCACCAGCTATCGAGCGCAATACATCTGGATTAGAGCCTGAAATACGGGCTTCGATCTTGGCGTCAGTAGATGGACCAATTTCAAGGTTTTTAAATTTGAACTGTGCTTGAGGAAATTGCTGTTCGACCTGCTTACGCAGTGAGGACATCGCTGCCGCTGCAGTTTCAGCATCACTGGTTCTAACTGCAATTTGTGCATAAGAGCCATAACTCTTCTCCGGAGCATAAGTTAGCATAAAGCGCTGAAAACCTTTACCCACCGACGATGAAACAAACTCAACGGCATCTATCTGTCGGGCCATGTTTTCTATGCTAGATACTGACTGATGAGTCTCACGTATATCAGTACCTTCTGGCATCCATACGTCAACTAGAAATATCGGGGTTGATGAAGGTGGGAAGAAAGATTGCTTCACATAGCCAAAGCCGAATACAGACACTACAAACAAACTAACCACTACGATAAGGGTTGGCCATTTAAAACGTAAGCAGAAGTCTAACAGCGCTTTATAGGCATTAAAAAAGGCACCTTTATACGGGTCGTTATCATCTCCTTCGGTTTGCGCATCTCCTTCTTTGCCAAAAAACAACTGCGCAAAGAACGGCGTAATTGTGATAGCCGTAATCCAAGATAGAAACAGTGAAAACAACAGAACCCAAAATAACGAACCGGCAAATTCGCCGGTGGAATCAGGTGACAAGCCAATCGGAGCAAAAGCGGTAATGGCGATAATAGTCGCCGCTAATAAAGGCCACATCGTTTGGCCAACAATTTCTTGGGCCGCATCAAGGGTACTTAAGCCCTTTTTTCGCCCCATTAAAATCCCTTCTACGACGACAATGGCGTTATCGACTAGCATCCCGAGAGCAATAATGAGCGCCCCAAGTGATATGCGTTGCAGTTCAATCTCGGCTTGTTTCATCAGTATGAATGTACCTAAACATGTTAGGAACAAAATCAGACCGATCAAAATGCCACTTTTCAAGCCCATGAACACCAATAACACCACGATGACAATCACCACCGCTAAGATTAAATTCCAAACAAATGAGCTGACCGACTTATCAACTTCTTGCGGCTGGTTATACATAGACTCAATGGTCATACCCGCGGGTCTTGCGTGATCAATGTCGTTTAGTTTGGTTTCAATATTTTTACCTATTTCCACCACATTGACACCGCTGGTAAACGACACGCCAATATTTATCGCTTGCTGCTGATTAAAACTTACCAAGTTACTTGGGATCTCCTGATAACCTCGGCTTACTGTGGCGACGTCTTTAAGGTAAATCAGCTTATCACCGGTTGTGCCAGGGATAATCAGGTCACCGAGCTCCTCAACTGATTTAAAGATACCTGTGGGTCTAATAGTCAACTGATCGCCGGCTATCTTTATATTACCAGCTGATGTCACCATGTTTTGTGAGTTAAGCAAACTAGTAATAAGCGCTGGGTCAAGATTAAAGGTGGCGAGCTTTTGAATCGAAATTTCTATAAAAACTTGTTCAGTCTGTGCACCTGCTAAAGTTACCTTACCCACACCAGGTACTAATTCGATTTCACGTTTAACGTAATCTACATAATCTTGTAGATCTCTATAATCGTAGTTTTCCCCAGACACCATATACATGATGCCGTAAACATCCCCAAAGTCATCATTAACTAATGGTGTAGACACGCCTGGCGGCAATTGTGAGGTCATATCACCGACTTTACGGCGTAGTTCATCCCAAATCTGCGGCAACTCGTCAGGACCGTAAGTGTTTTTCATGGTCACGGTAATTTGCGACATGCCGGGGGTACTAAGTGAGACTATATAGTCTACATAAGGCAGTGCTTGTATCGCTTTTTCAATAGGGTAAGTGACTTCTTCTTCAACTTCTGTAGAAGTGGCACCGGGGTACATGGTAACCACTACTGCATCTTTAATCGTAAAAGGGGGATCTTCCAATTGCCCTAAACCACTAAATGACAAGACCCCTCCTATCAATAAAATTAGAGTGAACATCCAACTTATGATTGAGTTTTTTACAAAATAGCCTGCGATGTTCATTGCTTATCCTTCTTTAAAACCACTTTTTGACCGTCAACCAGTCGATTACCGCCAAGTGACACAATAACGTCACCATTTTGAAGACCCTGATTAATTTCAACCATGTTGCCGGTAAGGGTTCCTAGCACCACTTCTTGTTGCTCTACGGTGTGATCTTCTTTATAACGCCAAACGATGGGTCGTTGATTACCTATCGAAGACCCATCAGGCATAACCACCGAAGCAATAGGGACTA
Source organism: Agarivorans sp. MS3-6 (assembly GCF_054112545.1). Lineage (NCBI taxonomy): Bacteria > Pseudomonadati > Pseudomonadota > Gammaproteobacteria > Alteromonadales > Alteromonadaceae > Agarivorans > Agarivorans sp. MS3-6. Next base: position 88,433 of record NZ_CM134202.1, read on the forward strand.
AAAAGTCTCGGTCATAGGTATAGGTCAAATCTGATAGGTCGATTGAGACTTTAGCCGGCATTCCTTCTAACACCCCAAACTCTTTATCAAAAGGCACTAAGAACGTAGCAATATAACTACGAGTACTTGGGTTTTTCTCTAGATTCAGTTCGTAAGGCACTGCTTTAAATACTTTGTCAGGAAAAGCTTCATAGACAACTTCAACCTCTAAGCTTCTAATTCTATCTGCTCCTAATTTAGCAACAGCGAGAATCATGTCGGGTAGTTGCACGTCAATTTCTACGTAATCCACTTTATGCATGCTCAATACCGCTAAACCAGGTTGAACATTGACAAAAGGGTCGGCAAACACGTCTCCAATAATGCCATCAAAGGGGGCTCTCAGTTCGGTATAGTCAAACATTAACAAAGCATTCTTATACTCTGCAGAAGCGACTAAATACTCTGCACGCATTTTGTCATATTCGCTTTGTGATAATAGCGCTTTGTCGAGTAACGCTTTGGCACGTTTAAACTGCTGCTCAGTGAGGGTTAAACGGGCTTTTCGGTCATCGACTACAATTTGGTAATCGCGTTTATCAAGCGACGCTAGCAGCTCTCCCTTTTTAACTTTTTGGCCCTTATTGATGTTTATTGATTTAATTTCGCCTTCAACACGAAAAGAAAGTTCAGCTAAATCATGTGCTCGGGTAATACCATTAAAGTCTCTTTCTACCGCATTAGTGGTGTCGGGTAAGCTATATACCTCGACTGTTTGAATGGGTAAATCAATATCTTGTTCACCACCACAGGCGGTTAATAGAGTGGCAAATGCGCAGCTAGCGATAAGTTTAATTTGCATGTTAAAGCCCTCTCTCTTTAATCCACTGCACGGCGGCTTGGCCGTCGCTAAGTTCTTGAGCCCCAGCTTGCACTAACCAATCACCATCATTTAGCCCACCAGTAACAATTCCCTTTTCTAGAGTAATCGCCTTTTTGTTTACAATGTTTTTTTCAGGATCCCAAATGAACACGAAGTTCAGTCCGGATTCTTCAACGAGCCCGCCAGCCGGCACAAGCAATTTATTTCCGCTAACTGCACTAGAGGATTCTATTTGCACTAAAGTAGCCATTCCCGGAAATATGTTAAGTTCTTCAGGTATTGGCATAGTTAAAACAATGGTGTAACTAGCAGTAGATGGATCTGCGACGGTACTCAATTCTTTAAGCGCAGCGGTGTACCACTGCTCTCTACCCTGAAACTGTACCGCCAAATTAGGCGCTAACTGTCCATTTCTTCGAGCATCTTGAAAGATACCAATTAAGCGTTCAGGCAATTGAAAGTTTACATCAATGGTTGATTCTGTTTGTAGGCTAAGCACTTGTTGTTTTTCGTACACAAATTCAAATTGCTCGGCATATTTACTGGCGATAAGCCCATCGTAAGGCGCCAGCAAAGTAGTATACGTTAAGTTGACTTCGGCTTTATCTAACGCGGCCTTGCTGATTGCATACTCGCTTTTTGATTTATCATAATCGCTACGAGAAATAACACCTTTATCAACCAACTGTTTCGAGCGGTCAAATAACACTTTGGCTAATTGATAATTTGCTTTGGCTACTTCATGCTCTTGGTTGTACATTGCTGGGTCCAAATTTGCCAGCGTTTGCCCTGCTTTTACAAATTGTCCGGGTTTCACTAAGATTTCGTCTAAGCGCCCCGCTACTTGAAAAGACAGAATAGCGGTATCAGAAGCAAATGTTTCACCAGGTAGGGTTCTTATGCGAGTCCCTTTACCAATCTCCACTTGTTCTACTTTAACCGGTCGTGGAAAGTTATTGACGGACTCTACGGAGTCGTTGTTACAAGCGAGCAGCAACAGGCTACTGGCAAAAACAGCTAGACCGCGATATGCACGAAATGTCATAGGGATCCCTAAGTTGATTGCAGAATACTTATTCAAAGTTAGTCGCTAAGTGCCTAATCTTCAAAATAATTGTGTGTATCTTAGACGCCGCATACAACAAAAGTTCAATAAATCGGAAAATATTGAATTGTTAGGGAAAAAGTTAGCGCTGTAACGGGTACAACGCTGAGTAGACAGCCGGATGCCTTAAGTTACTTTGGCTTCACCATCACCGTTAACCGTGAACTACACACTAAATCATTGGCTTGATGAATATCGATTTGCCAAACTTGCATGGTTTTAGCGATTTTAATGGGTTTTGCAGTAGCCACCACTTCACCACTACGTACCGCTTTTAGATGATTAGCATTGACCTCTACGCCTACGACAAAAGCACTGCTACCGGCAACACAATAAGCCGCGCAACTGCCTAAGCTTTCAGCTAGCACTACACTAGCGCCCCCGTGCAACAAGCCCATTGGTTGCTTAACCCGATCTGTAACGGGCATAGTAGCGACTAAATAATTGTCGCCCACCTCGGTAAACTTAATATCCAGAAAAGCGAGCATATTGCCCTCGCCCATCTGGTTTAAGCTCGCCAAGTTCATTGGCAAATTCCAAATACTCAAGGCAGTAAGCTCAACAATATTTGTAGTGGATGTTTAGGCTTTGTCCCCTCTAGCCGTTTTACCTGGCTACGGCACGAGTAACCAGTCACCATGCAACGCTCTGGCGGTAAGCTGGCCATTTTCTGCTTCCAACTCAAGTCGTAGATAGCCTTAGACGTTTCATATTGTTTTGCGTCATGCCCGTAAGTTCCAGCCATACCACAACACCCCACGGCGACATCTTCGAGTTTAGCTCCAAAGCGGCTGAAAACATGTTGCCATTGTTTGAAGGCGTCTGCTTTTAAGGCTTTCTCAGTACAGTGACCAAATAAATACCAGGCCTCTGTATCACTCACTTGTTGTGATTCAACATGCTGAGGGGTGAGTGAATCTAGCCACTCTTGAACTACTTGTACTTCGAAGTCACCACGTTTATCACCTAAGGCATGGTTGTACTCGTCGCGGTAACACAGCACTAAGGCGGGCTCTACCCCAACCATTTTTATCCCTAGTTCTGCGACTTGATTTAAAAATGCGGCACTGGTTTGTGCAGACTTATTAAATTTACTCAGGAAGCCTTTAATGTGTTGTGGCTTGCCATTGGGCTTAAATGGCAACAGTACTGGTGTAATGCCCAATTTCTTCGCTAAATCAATGAAGTCTGCGACTAACTCAGCTTCGTAAAATGTTGTGAAAGGGTCTTGAACGATGAGTACCGTATTTTGTTTCTGTTCATCGCTTAAAGCTTGTAAGGCTTTATAGTCATATTTAGAGCTTAAACTTTCAGGTACTCGTTGCGCTAAAGTAGGAAAACTCAAAGCTGGTATATCGACCATGCCAATGGTTTTTGTCACTAAACCATTTACCCATTGTGGGGCCATTAAGGTATTAAATAGGCGTGGTGCTTTTGCCATTAGTGGAGCGTAACTTTCAACATAAGCAACAAAATAGTCTTTTAAGGGACGCAAATATCTGCCGTGGTAAATATTTAGAAAGCGCGAGCGAAAAGTCGGGACATCCACTTTAATCGGACATCCTGTAGTACATGCCTTACAGGCCAAACAGGTCTGCATCGCATCGTAAACTTCATGGCTGTAATCGTACTCGCCTTTAGACTTAGCAATACTATTACGTATTTTTAGTAAGAAGCTTTCAGGAGAAATAAAGCTTGAATTGATTTTTTGCTCTTGAGCTAAGGGGTCTATTTTAAGCGCCGCCAATTGCCTCAGCCATTCGCGCATTAAGCCTGCACGACCTTTAGGAGAATAGCGTCGATCACCGGTTGCTTTAAAAGAAGGGCACATCGGACTGCTAGTATCGTAGTTAAAACATAAGCCGTTACCGTTACATTCCATTGCATTTTTGTAGCTATCTCGCACTTCAATGGCAATTGCTCGGTCATACTCACCACGTTTTGTACCGTCTACAGAGACTAATAATTCTTTACTATGTAACGGGGTACATATTTTTCCCGGATTAATTTGATTGTGAGGATCAAATGCCGCTTTAATTTTCCTTAGCTCGGCGAATAACTCATCGCCAAAAAACGCTGGGCTATATTCAGAGCGGAAGCCCTTACCGTGTTCACCCCACATAAGGCCTTTATATTTTGCTGTGAGTGCAACCACTTGGTCTGATATCTCACGCATCAGTATTTCTTGTTCAGGGTCGCACAAGTCAAGTGCCGGTCTTACATGTAGTACACCAGAATCAACATGGCCAAACATCCCATACTGCAGTGCATTTGAATCGAGTAATTCCCGGAATTCTACTATGTAGTCGGCTAAGTTCTCAGGTGGTACACAAGTATCTTCAGCAAAGGCCACCGGTTTTGCACTACCTTCGGTATTACCCAAAAGGCCAACCGCTTTTTTGCGCATGTTGTAAATAGCGTTGATACTCGCTAGGTCATCACAATGCTGAAAGCCGATGACGCCTAACTGCAAAATATTGCTATCAGACAATGTGTTTAATAAAGACGAGACTTTTTCATTCTGGAGGACTTCATCATTTTCAGCGAACTCGACAATATTAATCCCCTGTAAATCATGCTCAGCAACATCGCTTATTAGATTGCTGACACTATCCCAAACAACATCTTTGCGGGCTAAGTTAAGTACTTTAGAATCGATAGTTTCTACTGAAAGAGCGCGAGCGTTAACCAAACTGGGTGCATGACGTAAAGCCGAATTAAATGAATCGTACTTTACCGTTACTAAGGTTCGAAACTTAGGGATCTCTGTGAGGTCCAGCTTAGCTTCGGTGATGAAGGCAAGCGAACCTTCTGAGCCACACAAAATGCGGGTTAAATCAATACTGTCTTTGTCTGGGTTATAGGCATTTTTCAGGTCATAACCTGTCAAAAATCGATTCAATTTTGGAAATTTCTGTTCCACTAAATCACGTTGATTTACACAGGCATGTTTAACTGCTGCATAGATACCCCCTAAGGAATGGCGCTGCTGATCTATTTGATCAAGAGCCAACTCACCGGTATCCAATTCTTCGCCACTCGCCAACACCGCTTTTAAGGACAACACATGATCACTGGTTTTACCATAAACCAATGAGCCTTGTCCGGAAGCATCGGTATTAATCATACCACCCAATGTTGCTCGGTTACTGGTTGATAGTTCAGGTGAGAAAAATAGCCCATGTTGTTTAAGAGCGGCATTTAGCTGGTCTTTAACAATGCCTGTTTCAACTCGAACCCAACGCTCTTCTACATTAAGCTCTAATACTCTGTGCATAAACTTTGACAGATCTACGACAATACCTTCAGTTAAAGATTGTCCATTAGTACCCGTGCCGCCGCCGCGAGGAGTCAATTTAATAGACTCAAATGCTGAAGCTGATGCTAATCTACAAAGCTGTTTGATATCAGCGCTGCTTTTAGGAAAAACGACAGCTTGTGGTAAATATTGATATACCGAATTGTCTGTAGCTACCGCTAGGCGACTAGCGTAAGTGGTACTAATTTCACCGGTGAAAGGAGATTGCTCAAGCTTATTTAGGTAATCAACATACAGTGATTCTAGAGAATTCTGAGGGTTTAACTTCGGGATCATAAATCCATTGTCCCACTCTAAGGTGTTAAAATTGGGACGATTATATCACGTGAAATCCTGCTGCTACATGATTTTAATGCTAACGAATGGTTGTACTAGAATTTGGTGTTTTGACAGTATTTAGCCTTGAACAACAAGGATGAAGTTAACATTAATCGCTAAAGGGCTGTGATTAATAGCACAGCCCTTGTTGTACTTGCCTAGACAATTTAAACGAGTTGTTGACTGCTTACTGCGAGTTCAATTTGCTTAGCCGTCATTTTTTTCACTAATAGCACCGCACGTTGCCCCAAGGCTACCTTTTCATTTGGGAAAACAATTGCTTTAGGCCCATCTTTAACGTAAATCTCGTTACAGCCATCTTGCGCTAATCGATAATTACTGGGGTATTCGCTAAAGTTGGCCTGTTGCTGGCTAAAACTAAATGAAAAGTCGGGATCTGTTTTGTTAATAACATCGCTGACTTGATACAACTTGGCCTGTTCGGCCTTAAAGGCAAACTCATGTAAATCGTTTTCCGCCAGCAAAGTGTCGAAAACCCTGTTTAGCTCACTAAATTTTGCCAGATTATTTTCACCAAATGGCTGTACTTTGCCCAATTCAACTGTAAATGCCACTGCATTATGATTAAAGCTAGAATGGTAACTAAAGGTAGGAGCGGGTTCGTTTGAAAATAACACACAGTCAACGCCACAAGCTTGTAACAAAGCTAAACTCGTACGTTTCCAAGGTTGGCCGTGCGTAAACGGATAAATAGCAAACTTTTCATGTTGAGAAGCACGAATAGCAGTATGTAAATCAAGATGGAAGGCCGGTAGGCCAAGATAACGCTGATAAAACAACAGCAGTATCTGTTCTAGCTCTTGGGCTCTTGCCACTTCGTAACAAGCTGCATATTTTTTATGCTGACCGATAAACAAACGATTGAGGTTTAGCCTTAGCTCTCGGCTTCCTTTTATCATGGCTGGAGGATTGCCAAGAATAATGAGTAATGGCTGACACAATCTTACTTGTTGCTTAAGTATTTTTGTAACCCATTGATCGAGTAATTCTATCGGACCCGTTTCATTGCCATGAATACCCGCTGAAAGCACAACCGCCCTGCTCGCTTCCTTTAAGGGTTCGAATAACATCACCCCTGTCGCCAATAAACTGACCTGAATATCCGTGCCAAGGCTAAAACTAAATGGCTTAGCGTGTTCGGGTGCATTTAGGGTGAATTGCAGAAGACCCTGTTGGATTAGCGTTGCTTGTGACACATCTTGCCCTTCGATGTATAAATTTTAAGGACTAGTATGCTGGTTTTTAAGCAATAAAAAAAGGGAGACAGAGTCTCCCTTTTTATCGCGAACTAATCGTTAAAAACGCTTAGTTTGGCACTACTTTTTCAAGATGCCAGATGCGCTCTACGTAATCTTCAATTGAGCGGTCAGAGTTAAATTTACCTACTGATGCTGAGTTGATGATAGCCATCTTAGCCCACTTCTTCTGATCACGGTAAGTCGCGTCAACTGCTGCGTACTCAGTAGTGAAAGACTCGAAGTCCGCCAATACTAGGTACGGGTCACCGCCTTCTAGCAAGCTGTGCTTGATTGAAGCTAGCTCACCAGGAGCACCAGGCGTGAAGAAGTCTGTTTCTAACCAATCTAGAACAGCTTTAAGCTCTGGGTTACCGTAGTAGTAATCCCATGGGTTGTAACCAGCAGCTTTAAGCGCTTTAACTTCGTCACAGTTTAGACCGAAGATGAAGATGTTGTCGTCGCCAACTTCTTCTGCGATTTCAACGTTCGCACCATCAAGAGTACCAAGAGTTAGGGCACCGTTTAGGGCAAACTTCATGTTACCAGTACCTGATGCTTCGTAACCTGCGGTAGAAATTTGCAGAGATACATCACCTGCTGGGAATAGTTTCTCAGCAAGCGTTACACGGTAGTTAGGCATGAAAACAACTTTTAGCTTGTCTTTAATGCGTGGATCGTTGTTAACTTTATCTGCAACCTTGTTGATCGCGTAGATAATGTCTTTAGCTAGCTTGTAACCAGGCGCAGCTTTAGAACCGAAGATAAATACTTGTGGGCCCATATCATAATCTGGGTTTTCAAGTAGACGACGGTAAAGTGCAAGGATGTGTAGCAATGCAAGGTGCTGACGCTTGTACTCGTGTAGACGCTTAATAAGAACATTGAACATTGCATCAGGGCTTACTTTGATGCCACATAGCTCTTCAATTTTGTCAGCTAGTTCTACTTTCTTCTCGCGTTTAATCGCCATGAAGTTTTTCTGGAACTCAGCGTCATCTGCAAACTTAGCAGCGCCTTTTAGCTCGTCTAATTTACGCGGCCAGTCAGTACCAACAGTATTGTCGTACATCTTAGCTAGCTGTTCGTTACATGCAAGCAACCAACGGCGAGGAGTTACACCGTTTGTTACATTTACGAAGCGCTCAGGCCATAGTTCGTAAAACTCTGGGAAAAGATCTTCTTTAACCAACTCTGAGTGCATTGCTGCAACACCGTTAGTTTTGAAACAAGTCACAACACATAGGTACGCCATGCGAACCATGCGAGTTTCACCTTCTTCAATGATAGAAAGGTGACGTTTCATTTTGTCGTTGCCAGGCCATTTAGCTTCAACTTGGTCTTCTAAGAAGCGACGGTTGATTTCGTAAATGATTTCTAGGTGACGTGGAAGTACTTTTTCGAACAAGTACACAGCCCATTTCTCTAATGCTTCTGGCAATAGAGTGTGGTTAGTGTAGGCGAAAGTTTCTGTACAGATTTTCCAAGCGTCGTCCCAAACTAGACCTTCTTCGTCGATAAGAATACGCATCAACTCAGGAATAGCGACAGTTGGGTGAGTATCGTTCAACTGGATTACAGCTTGCTTAGAGAACTGAGAGAAATCGCTGTGGTTACGTTTGTAACGACGAATGATGTCTTTTAGTGAACAAGCACAGAAGAAGTACTGTTGGATAAGGCGAAGTTCTTTACCCTGTTCGCTTTCGTCGTTCGGGTAAAGTACTTTAGATACTGCTTCAGCTTGTGATTTCTCAGCTTGAGAATCAACATAACCACCGGCGTTAAATACGTCCCAGTCAAAGAAGTCAGCCGCTTTAGATTCCCACAAACGCAATACGTTTACCGTTTTGGCTTCGTAGCCTACTACTGGGATATCCCATGGCACACCTTTAATTTGGCGACCCGCGTGCCAAACTTTACGCATTTTGCCATCTTCACCAAATACAGTTTCTACATAACCGTAAAGTGGTACTTCTTGAATTGATTCTGGACGGCAAATTTCCCAAGGGTTGCCGTATTCGCGCCAGCTATCAGGGCGTTCGATTTGTCGGCCGCCTTGAATTTCTTGACGGAATAAACCGTGCTCGTAGTGGATACCGTAACCTACCGCAGGGTAGTTAAGAGTGGCTAAAGAATCGATGAAACAAGCAGCTAGACGACCTAGACCACCGTTACCAAGAGCCATATCTGGTTCTTCGTCACAGATGTCGTTAATGTCTTTACCTAAATCGGTAAGTGCATCACGAGCGGCATCAAAAACACCAACGTTGTGAAGGTTGTTTATAGTTAAACGACCCATCAAGAACTCTAAAGAAAAGTAATGTACAGCACGAGAATCGTTTTCTGCATTTGCTTTAGAGGTTTCAGTTAAACGATCAAACACTAATTCGTTTACTGCAGAACACGTTGCTTTCCACCAAGCTTGGTTGTTAGCACGTCCTTCATCAGTACCGTGAGTACTGCGCAAGTGTTTAATAATTGAATCTTTAAACTCAACTTTCGATAACGCTAGTGCGTTTTTTGCTTTTGCCTTTTTAGCGGCCATGTCAATTTCCTTTGTATCTAACCTTTGTGGTGACATCTTCAAACGTAGTATTTGTTGGTTAACCGATCAGCAAATACTACTAAAGATCGTATGTGCTCAAAAATCCGAGCTCATGTTACCGATGCGGAACGACATTATATACGTTCTACATCACATTTAGGTAAAAAAGCCTCTCTCAAGACTAAATTTTTATGCATTTTCCTAAGAAAATACAATTTCACTCAAAGAACTGAAACGAAGTGTAAAGAAAACCCATCAAAAGCCCAGCCCTTGAAAATGCTTTCATGGAAAAACCGCCACCATTATTGATCACAATCAATTAAAACGGGGCTTTTACGCCATTCGATACAAAAACTGAACAACTACCAAATTAAAGTCAATTTGTAACAAAATTATTACAGAACTTGCAATTTAAAGCAGTTGGCATACGTTTTCAGGAGTTATCTATGCACAAAAAAAGGGTATTTATTCAATACCCTTAACTTGTCCGTTTAAATTATAGTCCAGCTTTTGCTAAAGCTGCAGAAACAATTGTTTGCGCTTCTTGTTCTATCTGAACTAAATGCTCTTCACCCTTAAAGCTTTCCATATAAATTTTATAAATCGCTTCAGTACCTGAAGGTCTAGCGGCAAACCACCCGTTTTCAGTCACCACTTTTAAGCCACCAATTGCAGCGCCATTGCCTGGCGCAGAAGTGAGTTTAGCGATGATCTTTTCACCCGCTAAGCTTTCAGCTTCAACCATCGCAGGATCTAAGGCGCTTAATACCGCTTTTTGTTCAATCGTTGCCGGAGCATCGATACGTTTATAGCAAGGCTCTCCAAATTGACTAACAAAACCTTGATAATGTTGGCCTGGATCTTTTCCGGTTACGGCAATAATCTCAGCGGCTAATAGCGCCAAAATGATCCCATCTTTATCGGTACTCCAAACACCACCATCTTTTCGTAAAAAAGAGGCTCCGGCACTTTCTTCACCACCAAAGGCGATGCTGCCGTCAAATAGACCATCGACAAACCACTTGAAGCCAACTGGAACTTCTTTAAGTTCACGGCCTAAGCTACCCGCTACTCTGTCGATCATTGAGCTAGATACTAAGGTTTTGCCAATTGCGGCCTCTGCTGGCCAGCCCTTACGGTGAGAATACAAATAGTTAATAGCAACCGCTAAGTAGTGGTTTGGATTGAGTAATCCACTACTGCGAGTCACGATACCATGACGATCATAATCGGGGTCATTAGCGACAGCGACATCGAACTTGTCTTTCAACGCAATCAAACTCGCCATGGCATAAGGTGATGAACAATCCATGCGGATCTTGCCATCTTTATCTAGCGTCATGAATGAAAAAGTCGGGTCAACACGATCGTTGACAACTTCAATGTCTAAGCCATAGGTTTCGGCAATCACTGACCAGTATGCAATACCGCTTCCGCCTAGTGGGTCAACGCCAATTTTGACTTTAGCTTTAGCGATCGCATCCATATCCAATACGTTAGCTAAATCATCTACGTAAGGTTTAATGTAATCAATAGCTACAATAGAAGGCAGTTTAATCGCTTGGTCGTAACTTAAACGTTTAACCTCTTTTAACCCATTAGCAAGAATTTCGTTGGCACGGTCTTGTACAACTTTGGTGACATCACTGTCAGCTGGACCACCGTTTGGCGGGTTGTATTTAAAGCCACCATCTTCAGGTGGATTATGAGAAGGAGTAATCACTACACCATCGGCTTGTTCTTTACCTAAGCGGTTGTAAGCCAAAATAGCATGGGAAATAACCGGTGTAGGGGTATATCCCAAACCTTCTTGATAGCGAACTTCAACGCCATTTGCTGCAAATACTTCTATCGCAGAACAAAAAGCAGGTTCTGATAAGGCGTGAGTATCTTTACCAATATAAAGAGGACCAGTGGTACCTTGTGCTAAACGATACTCTGCAATTGCCTGACTCACTGCCAAAATATGGTTTTCGTTGAATGCACGTTGGCTTGAACTGCCGCGGTGGCCTGAAGTACCAAATGCTACCTGTTGCTCACGTATGCTTACGTCAGGGCTTAATAAATAATAGTCCGCGACTAAACGAGGAATATTGGCAAGTTGCTCAGCCTGAGCTGGCTTTCCTGCTAGGGGATGAATAGCCATTTATAGCTTCTCCGATGCTTAAGTTAAAGTTAAATAAAATTTATTACACTGCTTCACAAAGACGGTCTATGTGCGACTGTTCTAGACCCATTTCACTGGCTACGTGTTGAAGAATGTAGCGCTTACGGGCGGTATTAGTATTAGTGATAACCCAGAAAGGTGTTTCTGGAATAGCCTGGGGTTTAGTTGTTTTTCCGGACGCAAGTAAAGCCTCTTTGCTTTGAGAGAAATACTCTCGTTTGCTGCCTTTAATGACACACGCTTTGATAAACCGCTGACTGTCGACATGATAAAGTTGCGATAAGATAACTAAAAAACGTTTGGTCGAGCTTGATTCAACCGCTATTTTATCAAAATCAAATTTGTTCAATAAATTAGCAAAATCAGTAGGTACTGAAGTCATGGTCGACTCCAGTTTAACCGTTTCGTCTTCTTGTTCTTGCTGTTCTATAAGCGGAGGAACTAAAGGCTCATCGAGTGTTTGTATACCATCAACGTTGAGCAAGCGGCGCAAAATGTCCGAAGCATTTTCACCTATATGCTTAGTTTGTCCAGCAATGTATAAATACAAGTCTTCTTCAATCTCTATCGTTTTCATCGTCACTTTTCGTATTGCGCCCTAACTAATATAACCAAATATTATACATAGCAACGTTGATAACTCACCAACAATCATGAACAAGCTCACTAAAAGCTGCTTTTTTGCACGTAATTATTGCTTATCAAGCTTGTGAAACAGATTGATGAAATGCAAACTAGCCAACACATTTCACTCGGAGACCGAGCATTGAATCTGCATTTCAAACAACATGGTAACGGTTACCCTGTTTTGTTAATTCACGGCCTTTTCGGCAGCTTATCCAATTTAGGCCTGCTGGCTAAACATTTAGAACAACTTGGCTATCGGGTCATTAGTATAGATGCGTTAAATCATGGCCTATCCCCCCGCTCTAACTCTATGTCTTACCGAACGCAGGCCGCCGCCGTCAAAGCCGTATGTGAAGATTTAGCTATAGATCAATGCGCCGTGGTCGGTCACTCTATGGGGGGGAAAATTGCCATGGCTTTAGCCCAGCAATACCCCGGTTTAATCAGCACCTTAGTGGTGGCAGACATAGCACCAGTGAGTTACCAGCACAACCATACAGCCGTGTTCTCGGGGTTGATGAGCTTTCAGCCGAGCACTATTAGCAGTCGGCTTGAAGCGGACAAATGTTTGGCAAAACACATTGTAGAACCCGGCGTTCGCCAATTTTTATTAAAGTCGTTAACTAAAGTCGACGGGCAATGGCGCTGGCTTTTTGACGTAGAAAAACTTTACGCCTGTTATTCAAGTATCATTGACTGGTCCGCAGGAGAGTCTTTTAGCAAGCCTTGTTTGTTCATAAAAGGTGAACTGTCAGATTATATTGTGGCAGATTACCAAACCCAAGTTGCCCAGCAATTTCCGAATGCCAGCTTAAAAGTCATCGCTGGCACAGGACATTGGCTACATGCTGAAAAACCGGCACTTTTCAATCGTTTGACTGAGCAGTTTTTAGCCGCCCATATTTAACAACTGTCGATGCTTTATGATATAGTGCGCGACGAATTTTTCTCTCAAGGATAGTGATGTTCGCTAAGCATATTGATTTAATAGAAAGCCTTGCCCTTAATATCGGCTTTGTGGTTCTGTTTTTCTTTATCGGCATGGCTATTCAAGACGTACTAAAAAAAGGCAATGTCCCCGCTTTTGGCCGAGCTATCGTTTGGCTAGTACTATTTTTGGGATGTGCAGGCTTTATTGCAAAAGGTCTAATTCAATTGTCTTGGGAAGGCAATGGTTTAGGCTAAACGGTTGTTTCAGAATTAATGGCAAAACAAAATACAGATCGAACTACTATTGATCTATTCGCAAGTGAAAAAAGAGTTGGTAGACCTAGAACCAATCCTTTGGAGCGTAAAGATCAACTAAAAGCCAATAAACGAAATCAACTTAAACGAGATCGTGCGAATGGGCTTAAAAGAATCGAGTTAAAAGTTGAACAGCAGCTTTTCGAAACACTCAATCAGTTAGCAACAGCATCGGGCATCAGCCGAAGTGAGCTGATTGAAAAGATGTTACATGAACAAGTTACTCAATTTTCAACAAATCAATAGTTTGTAATACAGGTGAATTTTATGGCGAGCGTAGGAATATTTTTTGGTAGCGATACTGGCAACACAGAAGCCGTAGCCCAAATGATCCAGAAAGAACTGGGAAAAAAACTGGTAGAAGTGAAAGATATTGCCAAGTCATCAAAAGAAGATATTGATGAATTTTCATTGATATTGTTGGGTATTCCTACTTGGTATTACGGTGAAGCTCAATGTGATTGGGACGACTTTTTCCCAGATCTTGAGCAAATCGATTTCTCAGAAAAATTGGTAGCCATCTTTGGCTGTGGCGATCAAGAAGATTACGCTGAATACTTCTTAGATGCGATGGGTACGATAAATGACATAGTCGTTAATAAAGGCGCGACAGTGGTCGGTCACTGGCCAATCGAAGGTTACGACTTCGAAGAGTCAAAGGCCTTAGCAGACGATGCGCACTTCGTTGGTCTAGGTATAGATGAAGACCGACAGCCAGAGTTAACCCAAGAGCGGGTAAAAGATTGGTGTAAGCAAGTTTATGAAGAAATGTGTTTAGCTGAACTGGCTGACTAAAAAATTGGGCGTGAGCCCAATTTTTTTGTCTACTGCTAGCGAAGTTGGCCGCGTATATGCTTAACTTAGCTTAGAGGTTACAAATATTGCATAAGTTTATATTGCTAGTTCTGTTAAGCATTGCAGGCAACAGTTACGCCGACGTATGGTTCTATCAGGATCAACACGGCGTAATGCATTTTGCTCAAGAAAAAAAAGGCGCTAAATGGAGCCTTTTGATGCGGACACCAAAATCTCTAAACGAACCCAAAGCGTCAAAAAAATCACAACGTTTGCCTAGCGACCGTCCCTACCACCAAATGATCAATGACATCGCTAAACGCCACAAGCTCGACCCCGCTCTTATCCATGCAGTTATTGCCACCGAATCAAACTATAAAAAAAATGCTGTATCCAAAGCTGGCGCTATGGGTTTAATGCAACTAATGCCAGCGACAGCAGAGCGCTTTTCTGTCAGCGACCCATTTATTCCTGAACAAAACATCGAAGCAGGAAGTCGCTATTTGAGATGGCTATTAGATGAATTTGAATCCTTACAGCTAGCCTTAGCGGCCTACAACTCTGGCGAAAATACCGTTAAGCGGTACGGGTTTCAAATCCCCCCTTACCCCGAAACACAAAACTACGTGATTAAAGTCATCGAACGCTACAAGCAAAACTTGTCACTTATCCAGTAAGTTAGGCGACATTGTCTAAAACGGGTCGGTACTGCCTTTTTAGGCGAATATATAATGTTCGCTCAACGACAGCGATCAGTTTTCCATGTTCATCAACTACTTCTACCGATACTTTTGGTTGATATTTACTTCCTTGGGCGGTTTGAGCTTTAACATTTTCTACGAACTGCTTGCTTAGGATAAACCTGCCATACACCTTACCCCTACCGGGGCTAATAAACTTAATAGCCGCTTCGCTATCCCATACATGATACTGCTTACCTAAAATCGCCATTAGTTGCAGCGGGTAAATAGGATCGGTCATCGAAAATATCGCCCCACCAAATTGAGAGCGATTAGCGTTTTTGTTCCACCATCTAAATGCCAGCCTTACCTCACAATAATCAAAGTTAGGCGATAATTTGGTCATTTTAATACCCGCCCCCCAAAATGGAGGCCAGAGATTAAGTACCGTTTTAGTGACTCTTGCGTGCTTTAGATAGAAATCCATAATACCAACTGGTCCGATTTGTTAAATGTAGGTTAATAAAAAATCGCTTAAGCTACAAGTTTTCTGTTGAGGCTTTGAGTTTGCAAGCTAAGTCCGTATACTATCGGGCAGTTATGGAATCAATAACAGCAAGGGATAAATAGTCACCTATGTCTGATAATAATCAAGCACTAAAGAAAGCGGGTTTGAAAGTAACCTTACCTAGAATGAAAATTCTAGAGCTACTACAGACCCCAAATAATCAACACATCAGTGCTGAAGATTTGTATAAGCTTCTCATAGAACAAGGTGAAGAAATTGGTTTAGCGACAGTCTATCGAGTGCTAAACCAATTTGACGATGCTGGCATTGTTACTCGACACCACTTTGAAGGTGGGAAGTCGGTATTTGAATTAAATAGTCAGCACCATCATGATCATTTGGTGTGTTTGGATTGCGGTAAGGTGATCGAATTTAATGATGAGACCATCGAGCAGAAACAAAAAGATATTGCTGCTCGAAACAACATAAAACTCACCAACCATAGCTTATACCTCTATGGCACCTGCGTTAAAGAACAGTGCCCTAACAAAGAAGATTAGCCACAAAACAGGTGGGTATAAATCCACCTGTCTTTTAGTTTGCCGCGTAGCCCCACCGATTGACCAAATCATTTTCGACTCCGATATGATCTAGAATCCTCGAGGTCACATGCGAGACCAATTCATCTATAGTCGTGGGCTTGTGGTAAAAGCCAGGGCACGCAGGGAGAATATCTACCCCTAGCTTGGCTAATTTCAACATGTTTTCTAAATGAATCGCTGAAAATGGCATTTCTCGGGGAACGAGCACTAAGTGCCCTTTCTCTTTTATAACCACATCTGCAGCCCGTTCAATTAAGTTATCAGACAAGCCCATGGCTATAGATGCCAGAGTTCCCATACTACATGGGCATATCACCATAAATTTGGGAGCTGCTGAGCCAGAAGCAACCGGAGAAAACCAATCGTTCTTTCCTGGCACCAATATTTGTCCAGCTTGAGCATTAAAACGCTCCTTCAGAAATGGTTCAGCCTGACTCCCGCCTGGCCACTGCTCTCCTAACTCCGTAGCAATGACAACTTTTGCCGCGCTAGAAATTAATAAATGTATTTTATAATTGGCTTTAACTAATTGCTCCAATAAACACACCGCGTAAGGCGCACCTGAAGCTCCTGTTATTGCTAAAGTAATCTCTCTATTTTTCATTTTTTGTGCGTTATATTTTTGAACACGCTAATGAGAGGCGCGTATTTAGTGATGTAGCTAAATTGTAACGCTAATAAGTGAGGTAAGCGACTTGTTCTAGAAAAAGAATATTGTATATAGACCAAGTAATTAACTACACTTATCAAAAGGAATTTACTAATTTGGCTTATGTCTAAAATCGAAATCCCCATCAATGCGCTAAAAGTAGGCCACTACATTTGTTTACCTATTGGCTGGACAGCTCATCCGTTCATGCGCAATAGCTTCAAGATAAAAAACACTGAACAACTCACCGTTATTAGATCTTTGGGCTTAGAGTCGATAACCGTTGTGCCGAATAAATCTAGTGTAGAGGTAGAACAAGTCGACACGACGAGCGTAGATAAAGCCCCCGAGATTGAAGTGCCGGTAGATAACGAGCAAGCTTGGTTAGATGAATTAAGACATAGCCAAAAACGCGCCAATAAAGGCTATTTACAAAGTGCCGACAAATTTAGAGAAGCCCTAGCCAAATTCACCAGTAAACCAGAAGAAGCTTACTATAGTATTTTTGAACAGGTAAATCACACGGTCCAATTAATGTTCAAATCTACCTCTGCTCACAGTGTCTTCCTCAGTCTTGAACCAAGTAGTAACGAAGATATTTTTTTCCATAGCATCAATGTAGCTGTACTGGCGGTGTTAGTGGCGAAAAGTAGTGGTTTTACAGAAAAGGAATGCCAATATCTATGTATAGCGGCAATGGTGCATGATATCGGTGAGCTTAAGGTTCCTCAGCAGATTAGAAGAAAGCCAAGCGCTTGGACCAAAGCAGAAGAAAACTTTTATCAAACACATCCAAACTTTAGTATCGATTTGATAAAAAAAGCGGGTTCTTTTCCAGATGAAATAATACCAATGGTAATGAACCACCATGAACGTTTAGATGGTAGTGGCTTCCCCAAAGGCTTGAAGGCCAACGCACTAGACAAATCAACGCAATTACTTTCTGTTGTAGACACTTTTGAACACCTTTGCTCCCCCTTACCCTCGCAAAAAAGTATGACGCCACAAGAAGCGTTCGCATTTTTGTATAAAAGCGCCACGACCAAATTTAATAAAATGTATTTGGAGCAACTAATGAAAACCCTTGGTATATACCCACCAGGATCATTAGTTAGCTTATCCAACAAAACGTACGGCATGGTGATGTCCAGCAACCCCAAAGAAAAACTAAAACCCAGAGTTTTACTGCTAGAAAACGGTAAAAGTTTTGATAATTCGAACTTGCTAGATCTGAGCAAGGTTGATACAAGCATAACTAAGACTGTCAGGTGGGAGGATATTCCTAGTTCCTTGACCAAAAACTTCGATGCTAAACTTCGTTGCTGTTACTTCTTTGACCCCGAGCAATAAACTAAAGGTTTGTTTGCCCATAAAAAAGCCCGATAAATCGGGCTTTTTACATTTTATACCGATGGCAAATTACTTATCTTCAGCATCTTTAATGCCTTTAGCTTTTTCTCGTAAGCCCTGAAGCATGACATAAAATACCGGAACCAAACAGGTGCCCACAATGGTTGCAGCGATCATCCCGCCCATCACTGCGTAACCCAAGGATATGCGGCTCGCGGCACCAGCACCTGTAGCAATAACTAAAGGAATTACGCCTAAAATAAACGAAAATGCCGTCATTAATACCGCTCGGAAACGCAAACGAGCCGCTTTAACAGCAGCGTCACGAATACTCAATCCGCCTTCACGTAATTGTTTAGCGAACTCAACAATAAGAATCGCGTTTTTACAGGCTAAACCTATCAGTAACACCAGTCCAATTTGAGTATACAAATTGACATCTGAGCCCATTATCCAAATGTAGATAAATGCGCCTAATATCGCAATGGGTACGGCAAGCATAACCGAAATAGGCACTGTCCAGCTTTCATACTGGGCGACTAGGAATAGGTAAGTGAAGATAAGCGCTAAGCTAAAGATTAATGGCGCTAAGTTACCGGCTTTCAACTCTTGATAGGTTTGACCTGACCATTCATAGGTATACCCTGCTGGAAAAGTTGTTTCCGCTATGCGTTTTACCGCGTCAATCGCCTGCCCAGAACTAAAACCTGGTGCTGGGAACGCATTCATCTTAACCGCACCGTACAGGTTGAATTGGTTGATGTATTCAGGGCCCAGTTTAGGCTCTACCGTTACGAGGGTATTTAATGGCACCATCTCATCAAACTTATTACGAATATAGAAACGAGCAATATCTTGTTCTGAGTTTCTAAATTCAGTTTCAGCTTGCATATTCACACGGAACACTTTACCAAAACGGTTAAAGTCATTGACATACATTGACCCAAGCATGGTCTGCAAGGTCGTAAATATACTGCTAAGCTGTACCCCTTGTACTTTCGCTTTTTGGCGGTCTACATCAACGAATAACTGTGGTACATCAGCGCGGTAAGTACTAAACGCAGCGGCTAATTCAGGAGCTCCACCCGCTTCAACGGCAGTCGCTCTCATCACACCTGCCAAATCGGCTGGTGAGCGGCCTAAAGTATCTTGAATAAAGAACTCAACCCCAGACACTGTACCAACACCAGGTAAAGCCGGTAACGAGAAGCCTACTGCTTGGGCATCACCATAACTTGCTAACAAACCATTAGCGCGAAGTAATATCTGATCTTCTACCAGCGCTGGATCGGTACGTTCATCCCAATGAGACAAAATAACAACCATTAAGCCAGCATTAGATGAAACGGCTCCAGAAATAATCGAATAACCACTGGCCGAAATAACATTAGTTACCCCATCGAGTTTATTCAGATCATCTACCATTCGTGCGACAACATCTTTGGTACGGTTAATCGAAGCACCATTGGGAAGTTGAACATCGATGAAAAAGGCTTTTTTGTCTTCGGTAGGTACAAAGCCAGATGGCAATGAGGTTGCCAAGTAACCGGTCGCGCCAATCAATAAGACATAAACAACCCCAACTATCGACAGTTTTCTCACCATACCGGAAACGAAACCAGTGTATTTATTCGTTACCTTATCGAAGTTTTTATTGAAAAGTGCATGAAAACCTTTTTCATGCACTTTTGGAGTCTTAAGTAATGACGCACACAAGGCTGGGCTTAGAGTTAAGGCGTTTACCGAAGAAATTAGTACCGAGATACAAATGGTAATTGAAAACTGCGCGTACATTTGGCCGGTAATACCGGGCATTACCGCGGTGGGTGCAAACACAGCTAACAATACCAACGTAGTAGCAACTACGGGTCCAGTAACCTCTTGCATTGATTTGGTGGTAGCGTCTACGGCATTCAAACCTTCGTCTTGCATTAATCGTGTGGTGTTTTCAACCACCACAATGGCGTCATCAACCACAATACCGATCGCAAGGATTAAGGCGAATAACGACACCGTATTAATGCTCATGCCAGTAGCAAGTAAGAATGCAAAGGTACCAATTAGAGAAACCGGTATAGCAATTGCTGGCACCAGAGTTTGTCTAAAATCTTGTAAAAAGATATAAACAACAAAAATAACCAGAGCTACTGCTATCAATAAAGTTTCAAGCATTTCGTCGATTGAAGTTTCTACAAATTCCGTAGTATCGTAGAGAATTTTGTAGTCCATATCTTCGGGAAACTGCTCACCTAAGCGGGTTATTTCATCTCGAACCCCTTTCGCTACTTCGAGTGCATTTGCTCCACTAGCTTGATATATGAACAATAAAGCAGACGCTTTGTTGTCTAACATCGCTTCTGCATCGTAACTTGCAGCGCCTAACTCTACTCTTGATATATCCTTAAGGTAAACCGCGCTACCATCTGGGTTAGAGCGAATAATTATCTCTTCAAACTCTTCGGGATGACTCAATCGACCTTTAGTTGATAAGGTATATTGAAATTGTTGATCTCTCGGTACCGGCGCGGCACCAATACGACCCGCAGCTACTTGAATGTTTTGTTCCTGAATAGCCCCAATAGCATCATCAACAGTCACCCCTAAACTGGTCATTCGATCGGGGTTTAGCCAGATCCGCATAGAGTAATCCATGCCACCAATAATACTCACTTTAGAGACGCCATTAACGCGCGCTAAGTTATCCTTAATGTTAATCCCCATGTAGTTATTGAGGAATAAGTTATCTAAGCTTTCATTAGGTGATACGAGGTTAAGCATCATCAAGATATTAGGATCTTGTTTTTCGACCTTGACCCCATTACGTTGCACTTCTGAAGGTAAACGCGGCATAGCCTGTTGCACACGGTTTTGCACGTTTACCTGAGCCATATCTACATTACTTCCCACTTCAAAAGTCACGTTGAGGGTATAACTACCATCGTTCGCGCCCTTTGACTCCATGTAGATCATGTTTTCAACGCCGTTTACTTCGGCTTCAATCACCTTTGCAACAGTATCGGCAACCACTTCAGCGCTAGCGCCGGGGTAGCTTGTCGTTACTGAAACCATCGGTGGAGATATATTGGGGAACTCCGCGACCGGCAGCACCGGGATCGACAAAAAACCAGCCAGTGTTATTACTATTGCAATAACAAAGGCAAACTTAGGTCGATGAATAAAAAACTTACTAATCATCACCGACTCCTTAAGATTGCGTATCAGAGAATGGTTGTATCGTATCCATTTCGTGTTCTACTTCAGCCCCTAATCGGGCTTTTTGTAGACCTTCAGTAATGATCAAGTCGCCTTTTTCAAGCCCTTTCTTCACTTCCCAGTCAATGCCATAGCGTTGGCCTAGTTCAACATTTTTACGTTTAACCATGTCGTCTTCCACAGTTAACACATAGCGACCTTGCTGGTCTTCTTGAACGGCTCGCTGAGGAATGAGCATTACTTCTTGTTTGTCTGGCGATTCAATAATCACTGTGACATATAAGCCCGGTACAATAATATGTTCTTTATTTGGAAACTCTGCTCGAATAGCTAAGGTACCAGTGGTGGCATCAACTCGGTTATCTACAAAGTCCATTCTCCCCGTTTCATCAAATATACTTCCATCAGGGAAGCGAATTTTGACCGGAAAATCGGCTAATTTAAATGGTGTAGTCACTGATTTATGCGCTCGCTGAGCTTCAATGATCACTTTTTCTGGTAGTTGGAAGTTAATCCACACTGGTTCCATTTGGACCAAGTTAGCTAATACTGTTTGTTCTGGCGTAATCAGGTCGCCAGTAAACACTGAAGCTCGGCTAATACGTCCGGTGAAAGGAGCGTAAATTTTTGTATAACCTAACTCTAATTTTGCATTGTCTAATTCAGCATTAGCGCTCTGCAAAGCAGCTTTAGTTTGCAACTGTTTTGACAGCAAATTGTCGTAGTCTGATTGGCTAATAAAGTTGTCTTTAATGAGGCCTTCACCTCGTTTAAAGTTAAGAACTGCAGTGTCGTAGGCTGCTTTAGCTTGTGCAACAAAAGCCTGAGAAGAACGCACTGCCGCCTTGTATTGCTCAGGGTCCACTTCAAAGAGAAGATCGCCTTTTTCTACAATGCTACCCTCTTCTGCATTCATTGTAGACAGATTGCCTCTAATTCGAGATTTTAAAGCAATATCTTGGGTGGCTTGGCTACGGCCGACAAATTCGTTACTTGGAGTAACTTCTTCCATCGCCACTTCAAGTACTTTAACTTTAGCTTTAACTTCGGGAGCGGGAGGTGGTGCATTATCACAACCGCTTAACAACAATAGTGGAAGCAGTGTTATCCCTAATACTTTTGTTACGCGACTAACTGCTAATGTGCGTCTCATATACGATCCTTGTGTAAATTTTGAATACAGCAACTGTTGATAAGCATAGACGGTAACGCCCTACATGAAAACAGAAGGTTTCATTTTTGACTTTAATTTTTTGTATTTTTATGAAGACTAAACAATAGCTTACTCTTAACAAATATAGCATACAGAACAGTCACCAAATTTGGTACAATTAAGGCTTGTTTTTCAGGTTAAATACTATGCAGATAAAAACGATTGATAAACAGATTTACCAGACACGTTCTAGAAAAAGTTATCTAGGGATATCCGCAATATTGATTATTTCAAGCTTATTGTGGTCAACTATATTTATTGCACTGTTTTCGACTTCAGATGATAACTTTCGTTACAACTTATTGGGTGTAGTCACTGCGGTGATATGTTTAATTCCAATCATTACTTACTGTAAATCTAAGACGTGGTTTGCTGAAGTGATGTATGTTTGGCACTTAAAGCAAGAGCTCAACAAAATAAACAGAAAAATGGTTAAACTGCAAAAGGCTGCAAGCAAGGGTGAGGTTGAAGCACTAACAGCTATCAAGTTTAGTTATATCGGTAGCCGCCAAATATGGGAGCTAGACGACAACACATTGATGTTAAGTGAATTAAGCCTCGCAGAGCAAAAACTAGATGTCCTCATTGACAAGTTCAATGTCAGTATTGAACCCGATCAATACCAATCAAACGACTTAATGAAATACTAAACGTTTAAATGTAAGCAAGTATGACCATCAATAAGAATCGGTGAAATAAGTTGGTCGTCAGAAAATGCTTTTTTTAATGCCCCCTCAACGACCAGTTTATCGCCTAACTCCGCCTGCTTAGCGACCAACTCAGCGGGATAAGCCCACAGATTACAGTTAACCAAATGCTGAGCATCGTTACTATCGGTGATTAACTGCAACTTTAGGTAGCTCTGATTATTAACGCTTTTTCTAAGCAAAGATTTGTTCGCTATTTCACCCACTAAGGTCACCTTATTCCAATACAAGACTGAAGGTGCCCCAACAAAGCTGAGTTGCTCTGCTTCTATAGCGCTGACTATTTTCCCGTTTGAGTCTTTTTGATTTTTCAAACGCCCCTTAAGCACAACACCATCACCTGCTTTTGCATAAGATTTTAAGCGTTCAGCTTGCTCACCACGAGCTGTAATCTGAAAGACTTCCACTTGCTCTTTACCGGTTGATTTAGTTTTCTTTTTAACCAACATTTCAAATTGAGTAATCGCTGTACCATCACTAAAATAGCGTAGGGTAATGTCTTTGGTCACTAGATTACCAAGTAACTCAATATTTGAACGACAAATTGCTTGCAAAAAACACTCTCCATATAGGCTTATAAAGGATTTGTTGTAGTTAGCTGTTAGCGTTATGATCAGCTTTTACCTCAAACTCTGGGCTATTATGAAATACCCATGTCGATTAGACAAATACCTTTCCAAAGCAAAATTAGTTTCTCGTAGCGATGCCAAAAAGATCATCAAAAACAAAAGGGTCATGGTAAACCAAAAATCCGTAACGAGCACTCAGTTCGCGATACAAGAAATAGATAAAGTGTATTTGGACGAACAATTGCTGGACCTTCATGAACATGCTTATTATATGCTGCATAAACCCGCTGGATACTTAAGCACTGAAGAAGAAGCGGGTCACCCCAGTGCCTTATCATTGATTTTAGATGAAACACCAAAGCTTCATTCAGCTGGTCGTCTGGATATCGATACTACCGGATTATTGCTATTAACAAGCGACGGGCAATGGTCTCACAGAGTAAGCAGCCCCAACGCCAATAAATTTAAACAATATCGAGTTGAGCTCGCCGATGCTATTGATGACAGCGATTTAGCAAAACTACGAGAAGGTATTCTACTACGAGGCGAAGATAAACCCACTAAACCGGCAATAGTTAGGCGCGTAAATGAAACCCTCATCGATATTGAAATCAGTGAAGGTCGTTATCATCAAGTCAAACGCATGCTAGCAGCCGTGGGCAATAGAGTAGTCAGCTTACATCGCCAAATGATTGGTGAAATAACTTTAGATGAATCGTTACAACCAGGAGAATACCGACGGCTTTCAGCGCTAGAGGTCAGCTATTTTTAAGTTCAGAGCTATACAGTACAACCTGGTTTCGCCCACGCGCTTTAGCAGCATAAAGCGCGTCATCGGCCTGCTTGTATAGATTGGCAAAGCTTTGCTCTTTATGGCTTTCAGTCACCCCAAAACTGCAGGTAAAACTCGGTTCTTTGCTAGTCGCCACAAATGCTAAGCGTAAACGTTCGGCCAAATTAAGCGCTTGCTGAGCATCGGTTTCTGGCAATAACATAATAAACTCTTCGCCGCCCCAACGCGCCAGCAAATCTGTATCTCGCTTTAAGTGATTAACTGTTTCGACTAAACGAATTAAACATTCGTCGCCCACATCGTGACCGTATTGGTCATTAAGCTGCTTAAAATGATCAACATCTAACATCAATATTGAAAATAGTGAGCCATTTCGTTCGCTCCTGCTTTGCTCCAAGTGAGTTGAATCTTCGAAATGCCGGCGATTAGCAGCCTTCGTTAGGGGGTCTGTGTTGGCTAATTTTTTTAGTTCATTCTCTAGGGATTTTTGTGCGCTGATATCAACGCTAGAACAAACAAAATTGTGTAATTGGTTTTGCCAATAAACTGCTGTTACCGTCAATTGCTGAATAGATGTTTTACCTTTTAATCCTTCTACTTTAATTTCGCCAGACCAACTACCTTGCTCGCTAGCCAGCAACATAATTTGCTTAAAATCGGGTTCGCTATGGCCAAAATCGGTTAAATATTTCCCTAGCATTTGCGTTTTTGGTACACCAACTAATTGCGAAAAATAACGATTAGTTTGTAACACGATACCTTCAGTGTTTGTAATGACTTGGGAAAACTCCCCCTCAAAGGCTGCTTCTCTTAGGGCGTTCAATTCTTCAATTATCGCCTTCTCTCGGCGAATAACATCCGTTAAATACGCCCCAATAAAACAACTGAGAATTGCTACACAAAAAACAATAGCAATAAATACCAACCAATAGCGATTGCTTTCTGCCAAATCTTCATAGGATATGTACAAGTATGTGAGATTGGGTTTCTTATCAGCTGATTGAATACGCTTAACAAACATCAGCCCCGTTCCCACATCAAAAGGAGCTTGCTCACCGTCAAACATATCACTGGCAAAAAATCGTTGAATAGAAAAATAGTTAAAACGCCCCACTAAGGCCATGAGTTTTTGCCTAGTGTCTTGACTATAATCACCTTCAACAATAACGCCTTCGTCAGTAAGAATAATTGCTCGTTCCACTAAACGAGGCCTGCCCACAAAGTGCACAGTTTCATTAATAGAGGCTTGATTATATTCATTGACCATCCAGCCGGTCAGTTTCGACCATTTATCAAAAACAGGGGTGTAGATTAAATAAAGTTGATTTTCACTGAAATAGTCATTGATGACTTTACTAGAAATTTGGCCTTCGTTACGCCAACCGACACCTTTAAAGTAACTAATCACCGCAGGGTTTACTTTCGCTCCCCACTTCACTTTATGTCCCGAGTTATATTGATTCAGGGCTAAATCTACCCGTCCATCCCGATGGATATAATAGAAGTTTCCTTCCAAGTTAATATCTTTAGCTATGCGCTGCCATTCGGTTGCCAATGTCACTAAGGTTAACTCAGACTCATTGTTGACGTAATTGAGTAAACCTAAGGTTCGAGTCAACAAAGAAAGCCGCTGAGATAAGAGGCTAACAAGGTGTTTGTTGGCGGTACTAAAGCCAGTAAAAGATAGCTCAATTTCTTCTACTATTTGCTGCTTTACGGTTTGGAATCGATGATAAACTACGGCAGAAAACAGCAAAACCACCAATAGCGTCCATATTGATGCTCTTTGTTTCCAAGATATAGTTTTTTTAAAAAATCGTGATTTCAAATGATCTCTTTTATAGATTATTTTTATTACTGGTTATTATTAAACATTTACGCGTGTTTTTCTCTACTTAAGTGATAAAGCCCCACGAGCAAATCTATAATGGCAATTTCTCTTTTCATACTTGAAAGCATAACAGCAGAAAAGGATACTAGAGAAAAAACTATAAGGTAAATAAATGACTGATTTTCGCTTCCATCCTCAAAGTCAGCTTATTCAGCAGCAAGACAGCTATCAAGTCACCCTTTACACCGCGATAAACCATCCTTATCAAAAAATATTTGTTCGGGTGGAACCCGATCACGAAGAATGGCTTATCGAGCTTAAAAAACCCATAGTTGAAGGGAATTGGTTAAAGTGGCAAGCAACGATCCCAATCAGCCCTCACAGTCCATTAACCCTTTACTGCTTCAAGTTTCTACTGAACGACAGACAAATCTATTTACATGCAGCGGGAGAATCATCTCGTCTTCCGCAAAAGCACTATCACTTTCGCATCAATACTCTTGATAAACCGCCAGCCTGGGTGAAACAACAAGTTTTTTATCAAATATTCCCTGAGCGCTTTGCAAACGGTGACCCAAGCTTAACTCCCAATGACCAAAGCTATAGCTATCACCGGGATGGCAGGAAAGTACTGCAAAAACAATGGGGTGAGCCAGTTGCTCAATCGCACTCAGGAACCGGTGCCACCGAGTTTTATGGTGGTGACTTAATCGGCATCGAACAAAAGCTTGATTACTTAGAGCAGCTCGGCATTACCGCCTTGTATCTAAATCCGATTTTCTGTTCGCCTAGCAATCACAAATATGACTGCAGCAACTACTTCAAAGTAGAGCCCCACTTTGGAGGAGACCAAGCCTTAATTAACTTATCCAGTAAGATGAAACAACGTGGTATGAAGCTAATGTTAGACGCCGTGGTTAACCACACGTCCAACCAACACCATTGGATGGATTTCTACCAGCAAGGCAAAGGTGGTGCCTACCATAATCAAGATTCTTTGTTTCGAGATTGGTATCATTTTGACAACCACGGAAACTACTGGTCTTGGAAAGGTGTAGAAACCTTACCTAAACTCAATTTTGCCAATACCGAAGTACAACAAGCTATATACTCTGGCCCACAATCGGTATTGAAATATTGGCTTAAGCCGCCCTTCTCTATTGATGCATGGCGTTTTGATGTTATTCACATGCTTGGTGAGCATAACAGCGCTCAACATAATGCCCATTACGTTGCAGAATTTAGAAAATCGATTAAAGAAGTGAATACAGAAGCCTATATGATTGGCGAACACTTTGCCGAAGCTAGCCAATGGTTGCAAGGCGATCAAGAAGACGCGGCCATGAACTACTATGGCTTTAATCAGCCGGTGGTGGCTTTTTTGGCTAAGGTAGACGTTCCCCGTTACGTTCCAGTAAAACTGAACGCCAGTGACTTTGCTAACTGGTTGGCCGAAGCACGTGGCTCAATCCCCTTTGCGAATCAACTTGCCCAATACAACTTACTTGATAGCCACGATACGCCTAGATTCACCCACTTGGTCCAAGAGAATCAACAGCTGGCGATGGTGGCCGCGACTCTGTTGTTAACTTATATTGGCGTGCCGTCTATTTACTATGGTGACGAAGTGGGCTTAACAGGCGCTAACGACCCGGATTGTCGCCGTTGTTTCCCATGGGATGAGCAGCAATGGGACCAGCAGGTATTGCAACACTATCAAGCGTTAATCAAACTGCGCAAACAACGTAAAGAACTACAAGAAGGCGATCTTATTAGTTTACTTGAGCTTGAAGATGTTTGGGTGTTTCAACGCTGGTTGCCCGAGCAAAACAGCCTGGTAGTGATTAACCGAGGCGAGGCGCAAAGCATCTCTATAGACCTGAGTGCCGCGCAGTATTCACATCGTTATACTCAGCTCCACACTGGCAAGCAAATAACAGTAGAGCAGCAACAGCTTATACTCTCGTTGCCCGCCCATTCATCAATGGTACTAAGCAGTCATTAAGCACTAGTCTTGCTGCTGGCTATCGGCTAGCAGCTTGGCTTCCAATGATTTGCTTGAACTGACTTGTAAATCCTTTAACAACTGTGCTTGCCTAACTAAATTACCTTTACCGGTACTTAGTTTGCTCATGGCATGTTGATAACTGTCGTTAGAACGCTGTAATTGCTGGCCGTGGTTTTGGAGATCTTCAGTGAAAGCTACAAACTTATCAAATAACTTACCAGCGCGTTGGGCGATCACCTGAGCATTTTGTTGTTGATGTTCGCTGCGCCAGAGGTTTTGAATAGTACGTAACGCCACCATTAGGCTGCTAGGGCTTACCAGCAAAATATTCAATTCAACCGCAAATTTCACTAAGCTAGGATCTTGTTCCAAGGCACTTAGATATGCACCTTCTATAGGCACAAACAACAATACATAATCCAAAGATTGTAGCTGATAAAGCGTATGGTAATCTTTTTTACTCAAACCAATGATCTGACTTCTTAAGCTTTTTGCATGTTCTTTTAAAGCACTTTGTTGGACCTCTTGCTGATCACTATTGTAATAGCGTTCATAGGCAACCAGATTGACTTTAGAATCAACAATGACAGCTCTGTCGTCGGGTAATTTCACCACCACATCAGGCTTAATGGTTTTACCATGCTGATTGACACCAACTACTTGAGTTTGATATTCGTGCCCTTCTCTCAAGCCTGAAGATTGAAGGATTTGCTCAAGAATTAACTCTCCCCAGTCTCCCTGCTGCTTGTTATCGCCTTTTAACGCTTTAGTTAACTTTACAGCATCATCGCTCATTTGTTGATTGAGTTGTTGTAATGTGACTATCTGATCTTTCAATGAATGGCGTTGCTTAGCCTCATTTTCGTAACTGTTCTGAATCTGTTGCTTAAAGCCATCCAACTGTTGCTTTAAAGGCTGTAACACTGATTCGATGCTCAGCTTACTTTGTTGCTGAAGCTCTACCCCCTTCTCCGAGAAAATACGATTAGCTAACAGTTCAAATTGAGCATTTAACCGCTCTTCACTTTTTTCCAGATAAGCAATGCGCTCTTGCAAAGTGAGGTCCTTTTGCTGCAATAAGGCGCAGCGCTGTTGCTCACGTTGTAACAGCTGTTGGCTAGTATCGAACTGTTCCTTCACTGTGGTTAAATTCTCGAGTTCGTTGCGTAATTCAGCATTACTAATGAGCTGATCTTGTAAACGTTGCTGCAGCGCATCAGCGTTTAATTTCAACTGTTCTTGCTCAAGGAGTTGTTGTTCAATATTTTGCTTTAACAAGTCAGTTTGTTTACTGGTAGTGCCAGTGTTTATACGATTTACCACTAACAATAATAAAACAAGAAACAATAAAAATAAGGTAACCAAAAGGCTAATTTGACTAAATTGAGAAGAAATAATCTCTAAGTTCACAGTAATACCATTGCGGTTGTGGTGATTTGCTCGTTATGATGCATCATACCGTAAACAGCCGACTAAGCGCGTAGCTGTTTAGCATGTTTTAGCTTAATTTTAGGAAAATCATCAACATGAGTATCTTTTCAGCTTTTAAGAAATTATTTGAATCAGAGCCAGCTAAAGCCAAAAGCTACCCTGAAGAACAATATAGCGACTTTACTATTGCGCCTAGCCCTCAGTCGGCAAATGGCCAGTACCGAGTAGCGGCAGTAATCAGTAAAACTATCGATGGCGAGTTGAGAGAACATACGTTTATTCGTTCAGACACCTGCGCTAGTTCAGACGATGCCGCCGAGCTAGCGTTGCATAAGTGTAAAACCTTTATCGATCAGATGGGTGATCAAATATTTGAGTAAACCCAGGCTATTTTTCGACTTCAAATAACCGCGTAAGCACCTGTTTTACTGCGTCAATATCAAAAGGCTTGTCTACCAAAGCGGAAACACCGCTTTGCCGAACCCCATCTAATTTGGCGCAGTTATTTTCTGAAGTTACCATTAAGGCTGGAATGTCACAAAACTTAGGATGTTGCCTCAGTGCTTCGATTAAAGCGGCCCCATCCATCACCGGCATATTGTAATCAGTGATCACCAAGTCAACCTGATTGCTTTCTAATATCGTTAAGGCTTCTTG
Organism: Agarivorans sp. MS3-6; assembly: GCF_054112545.1. Taxonomy (NCBI): domain Bacteria; kingdom Pseudomonadati; phylum Pseudomonadota; class Gammaproteobacteria; order Alteromonadales; family Alteromonadaceae; genus Agarivorans; species Agarivorans sp. MS3-6. The sequence goes on from NZ_CM134202.1 coordinate 118,883, forward strand.
CCCATGTTCGGCCACTAATAAGTTAATCAGTCCGATATTTTCCAAGACCTTCGAAATATGGCGACGAGCAGTTTGGCTATCGTCTACCACGAGTATGGTTTTGTCGGAGATATCAATATTATTGATCACTTCACTATCAGGTTCGATATAACTAATCGTTGCCTGTAATGCGGCTAACAAATGGGTGAATTCAAAGGGCTTGGGTAACATCGCAATCACCCCCGCTTGCTTAATTGCATCTAAAGTATGGTGGCATGCTTCGCTAGAGATCAGCATAAAGGCAACATCGCGGCTAAGATTATTGGCACGTAGTTGTTGAACCAGATCGGTGGCTGTACCGTCCGAAAAATACATTGAACTAACCACTAAGTCAGGGGCAGTTTTTAACGCTATTTCTAGCGCTTGTTGGCAATTTTCTGCCAACAAAAAGTTATCAACACCCGCTTCGTGTAAACGCGTTCGAATGATGTTGCGCTGCATATTTGAGGGTTCGACCAACAAAATGGTTAAATCAGCTAAGGATAAAGAGTCCATAAAATCCAATTAAAGCTAGCAATAATTCGCCTTATATTACCCCTTTAAACTCACCTTTTTTACCGCTATTTTGTTAATCTTCGACATTGACTTGAAAAACATGCATTTAGTCACCAAATTAAGACTAAACAATATAATGGAAAACACTATGCAGCCCACTACATCTGTTATCGATATTAGCTTTGAAAATGCCCAACAGGTATTAATTGAAGGCTCATTTAATCAACCTGTAGTCGTACAGTTTTGGTCACCCGCTAGCCCCCAGTGTGAGCCTTTATTTGGACTGTTACAGCAAATCCACCAGCAAACCGGTGAAAGCTTTGTCTTGGCTAAGCTTAATATGGATGAGTTGGCCCAACTTGCACAGCAACTAGGAGTAGCACAGGCTCCTGCGGTAGTCATTCTAAAGGAAGGCAGACCTGTAGATGGGTTTACCGACATCCCCTCTCCAGAAGTGATTGCAGAAACCATCGTTCGTCATTTACCCGCTCCAGAAGAGCAATTGCTAGCCAAAGCTAAAGCTTTACTTGAGGCCGACCAGTCAGCAGAAGCGCTTAGCGTCATAAGAGAAGCGCACCAATTGGCTCCGCAACGCAACGATATCATTTTGGTGCTTATTCAAGCTTTATTAAATAATCAACATGCCGAAGAAGCAGAAACACTGCTAAATGCCTTACCTTTAGAAGACCAACAAGCTGATTTTCACGAACTAAAAAGCCAGTTAGAACTCTTAAAGGCTGCCGCAGAAAGCCCAGAGATACAAGCCTTAGAAGCCAAGTTAGCCACCAGTGAAGACTCTGCTGAGCTACGCTTAAATTTAGCCATTCAATATTCTCAAGCAGGTAGAAACCAAGAGGCTTTAGAGTTGTTGTTCGCTATCCTACAAAAAGACCTTGAATCAGTAGACGGGAAAATTAAGAAAAACTTCCTCGATATACTTGCTACCTTGAATGGTGACCCGCTTTCATCACAATTTAGACGAAAGTACTTTAGTTTGCTTTATTAGGCCTGTAAGGGGTGAGAGCAAGCCAATATCAGACGATACTGGCTTGTTTTGCATGACTTAAACCGCTTCAGCAACGAGCTCGCTATCGGTTTTATTTGATGTTGTTTTTATCAGCTTTAGTTTATCTGCATCTAAACGGTAATAGTGCATAATAAACACCAACGAAACAAAAAATAGCCCAGGCAGTAATGTATACAACATGTTTATCCACGTTATTGCTTGGCTAGACTGTGACTCTGCTCCACCAACATATCCTGCACCAGCAAGACTCCAACCGACCAAAGCGCCACCAATAGCAATACCCGCTTTTATTGCAAACAAGTTAGTTGAAAAAACCATGCCACTTAAAGAGCGACCACTGCGCGATTTTTCATAATCAACCACATCACTCATCATGCTCCACAATATCGGTGTTGTGCTCATTTGCACCACACTCAACACGATCATCACAGTAAATATCAGTAAAATATTGCTAGGCTCTATGAAAAACATCAAGCCAGAAAGAAGCCCTGACACGCCAATCAAGACTTTGTAAGTCTTAGCTTTATCAAAACGACCTAACACCGGCGCTGAGGCCATAGCACCCACAATGTTGGCTAGCATACCTGCTACCATCATCCAGGTCGCTAAATCGGGACGGCCCATTACACTATTTACGTAGTACATGGTGGACGCAGCTTTTAACACAACCCCGGTCAACAACACGATATTAAGTATAAACAGCACTCGCCATTGGGTATTTTCCCATAATAGTTTTATGTCACCAAATGCAGAATTTTTTTGGCTTTGATTAACTTCGGTTGTGATGTGCTCTTTGGTATTAGCAAAACAATAGAAGAATAACACCATTGCTCCGATGCCCATTATTACCATTGCGCCCAAGTAGCCTTTTTGTTCATCACCTTGGCCAATATATTTCACTAAAGGTAGAGCGACGAGTGCCACTACCAATCCGCCCGCAGTGCTTAAGGCAAAGCGATAAGATTGCAGAGAAACACGTTGTTTTGGGTCATCGGTCATAGCATTCGCCATGGCGCAATAAGGAACGTTTATTGCGGTATACATTAAAGTGAGCAAAATGTATGAGCAGTAAGCATATATAATTTTCCCCGTCGATCCCAAGTCAGGGGTATAGAAAGTAATCATACACGCGACGCCAAAGGGGACTGCCATCCACAGTATATAAGGGCGAAATTGTCCGTGTTTGGTTCTCGTTCTATCAACTAACGACCCCATTAACGGATCGGTAATCGCATCAATAAACCTTACCAAGAGAAACATGGTTCCCATGTGAACCGGTGATAAACCATATACATCAGTGTAGTAATACGCTAAAAAAAGCATGACCGTTTGCCATACAAAATTACACCCTGTATCTCCTAATCCGTAAGCTACTTTTTCTTTAACCGTTAAATGAACATTGCCCATGAAACTCTCCGCTGCAATTAGTATTTTATCTATTCGCATTGTTAATTACGCTTCACCAACAAACTATTATGTTATAAAAAAGAGTCTTTGCGTTATTTTATAAGTGATAGGTCGATCTATGTATTGCATTTATTCTTTTAGCAAGTTGCGCAATGTTTAATCGAAAATCATTTGTAAAGGCTAAGGCGCATCGGCTTTTTGGGTTTGAGAAGAGCAGCAATCTGTACTTATAGGGTCAGTGAACAACGTGCGTAAGGCTGACAAGCGTCATCATTGGCTGGTGCAGTATTCTATGGCGGTTGTTTGAGTGAGGCCGGTGATGGTGACAACAAAATTTAGAACACGCTGCATGTAACACCGTTGACTCGCAGCTTTAAAGCCACGAAGCGACGCAGCGACGAAGCCACGAAGCCACGAAGCCACTTCAGTCTAGATAAAACTCGTAGTAAACATCTAATGCGCTATTTATACCAGAGAACGCTTCGATAAATAGCTTTGGTAATATCTCATATTTCACGGTTAGCTCATTGACTGGGTCAAACACCCCCATTCCGTAACGAACTTCAACCCCAGGCAATACATAAGCGCTCACCTCTACTTGGGTAGAGCTACCTGAGCCAGCTGTACTCAATGCCAAGTCACTTAGCCCCAAGCTACTTCCCACGTTGCCGACAATACCGCCTGCGCGATTTATTCCAGCGCTGAGTAGCATTGATGAAAGCGCGTTATTGTCTTGCTCGGTGTCGCTCAACGCTCGACCTCTTAGTAAATAGGATAACATTTCGTTTTGCGACATAGAGGGATCGGAAAATAAGGTTACTTGTGGAGCATCGGCTAAACCAATCACTTTTACCCCAACAGTAACGCTGTCAGAAATGGTGTTCGGATTACGAATCGCTTCAAAGTCTAAATAGGGCTGTTCTAGAGGACCGGTAAACATTATCCAGCCTTTTTCAATCACCAAATTTTGGCCGTAAGCATTAAATTCACCGTCTATGAGCTCAATTCGACCGTTCGCCCGCAATGGTTCTAACGGTTGTTGTTTTAGGTTTAATTCTCCTTTTAACTTGGTATCTAAACCTAGTGCTTCTAGAGTGATAACTTCAGCTAGGGTGACGGTTAAATCTATTTTGGTGCGCTGTAGCGATACGGTTTCAGTTTGTTCTTCAATCACAATCGCATCTGCAGACTCTGAGATGGCAGATTCTGGTAAGGATTTAACTTTTATAGCGCCCTCTTCAACGGCGATAATGCCGCTGACATCGATAAGCCTATCAGAAAAGACTACGGTTACATCGGGTGATACCGCCAAACTTGCATAGGGATCGACGCTAATCGGTAACAGTTTGGCATTGATATTTAACTCGCCAAGTAGTTGGTTATCTGGCCAGCTGAATTCACCCTTCCAATATGCTGATTTACCTTCACTATTAAACCCACCGTTTAAACTCGCTACTTGGTTATCAAAATTAAGCTCGGTGTGCAGCTGATCGATGCTAAGAGGCACATCGGGGCCCGATACTCGCCCATCAGTAAGCTTTATCTCTCCACGTAATTGCGGCGCTTGTAGTTTACCGTTAACTATAACCGTTCCGTCTATTTCACCGCTTAAGTCATCTAAGGCATTGATAAAGGGTAATAACGGCGATAGCTGAAGCTTATCCAGTTGTAACTGACCACTAATGACCCCACTTTTATCTAAGGATGCTTTACCAGCAGAACGTAAGGCGCCAAGTTGTTCCGATTCAAATAATGCTTGCCAGTGGATATTCTCTTGCTTAATTTGAGCGTTTAACTCTACGGTTTGATAGTTGAGAGTGAGAGCGTTAGTTTCCGTCTTTTGGGATATTGAGCCAGGTGTGAGGCTAAGTTGCAGATTGCCCGTTTGTGGTAACCAATTCTTCAATTTCGCATTAATTACCGCTGAAGCTTGTCCTTCAACAGTATATTCAGTGGGCATAAAGGTATTAAAAATGGCAAAATCGAACCGCTCAACCTTAAGCGCCACTTTACTCTCCCCATCACTAGAGAACGGCGACAGTAAACAAATTTTACTGTTATCTCTTGACCAACAATGGCTGCCAATAGTGGCCACAGAGTTGGCATACTGTAAATCGATAGGGTTAGATAAATAATAGGTACCCAATTCAGCAGTGAGCTCCGCATTTGCGAGTTGCCCTTGCCATTGAGAAAGGTTCCCCTCGCCTTTCAATGAAAGCTCTGCCTCGCGTTGATCTTGTTCTGCTTTAAGACGTAAACCTTGTTGGTTATTGTTACTTGTATAAGCAAGGCTCGCGGCATTTATCGTTTCACCAGCCACAGCCAAACGTTCAAGAGCTAGATCTATGTCTCCGCTAAAGCCTTCGTCTAGCGTTAACTGCCCTTTTGTCATGAGCTTAGCAAGCGATAACTGTTGATTGACAACATTTTCGCTATTAATTTCCCAAGAAAACACTGGCATAGCGAGTGGGCCGGATATTTCAATATCAGCAGCAACCGTGCCCTCTGTCAGCCAAGGCAATTCTGCTAGATTGTCGGCTTGTAAGCGCGCACTAAGCGCTAACTGGTCTTCATTCACAGCGGCTTCTGCCATCAGCATGGTGTTAGCGAGTTTAAGCTTAACTTTTGCATTATTGGTTTGTTGGTCAATATTACCTTGACCAGTAATATCAGCTGTTAAGGGAAGTCCTAACCATTCGCCGGTTAAATCTGCTTTATGCAAATGCCATAGCTTTTCATCGAGAGCAGCCTGAATGACACCATCTAGATTAGGTAATGCGTTTTCCTTACCTAAATCAACCCAATGGCTAAGCTGTAGGTTATCTAAATCAATCGATAACTCTGCTTTTAAGCTTGGTTGCCATTGAGCGCTCCCCTTAATATTGAAGCCGCCTACAGCTTCTTGAGTATCTGCGTATTGGTTAGATGGCGGCTCGCTTTCCTCTAGGGTTTCTGATTGTGGGCTTATAAGCTTATTTTTTAATAGTTCTCCTTGGATAGCTAGCTGGCTAAGCTGAGATAGATCACCACTCAACTGGGCGTTTAACCACAGGTCTTGTAAGCCAGCTAAATCACTATATAGCTGTAATTGGTAACCCGACAAATCGCCGTTAGCATCCATGGTCAGCGAGTCGATTGATAATTGTTCGGGTAATAACTCAAAACTTTGCGTGAGTTCTGCACTAAAATCAAAAGGAAGGTTGGTTTCCATCCAAGCGGCATTTAGTGCTACCTGACTAGCTAGCAAACCTTCACTACTCAGCTCTGCAGACAAGCCTTCGCCATCGCCAGAAAGTTGAAAACTTAAGGCCAACGGCTGCTGCTCTACTTGCATTTCCCATCGCCCCTTTAACTGAGACGGATATAGCTTTTGAAAACCTTGAGTGCCTGCTAACTGTAAATATCCCCAGGGTGTGCTTGCCTCAAGCTTGCGCAACTCTAGATAAGAGAAATCCAATTTTCCGCGTAGGTTTATTGAAGGAAAATTTAACACTTGCGTAGTCAGATCAACAGCGCCTTTTTGTAGTTGCAAATCATCGACGATGACTTGATAAGGCATGCTTACGTCGGGTAGTTCAACAACAAAAGGCAATATGCTTTGAGCTGAGCTGGCTTGTTTTTGCGGCTGTGAAGTCGAGTCCTCTATGGGTGGCATGGTGAACAGCCAATCATCGAGATGTAGGTAATCAACTGAAATAGTCGATTTTTGCCAGTTAGCTTGAGCTTGTATGGCCTGCCAAGAAATTAGCATACCATCAACATTAATTTTGGCCGAGCTCACCGCTAACCGGTTTACAACAAATGGGAACGGTGGTGTCCAAGGGCTGTCGTTTGATTCAGTGCTCTCTGCTTGTTCAGGCTCAGTTGATGCTGCGCTCATTGCCGCTGTATCCACCTTCACGATCAGTGCACTACTTAGCAATTTATCGACACAGAGCTTCGTTTGGCTGATACATAACCAGTCTAACGCGAATTCTAGCTTGTTTAGCTCTACATATAGCCCTGCTTGCTGCCAAATTACTTGTTGAGCACTGATCCCTTGGTACAGATTACCGTCAGCTTCGCTAATGGTTAAGCCATCAACCAAAGTGCTAGCTTTAGCTAAAATCCATTGGGTCGCGCCGCTAGATGATAAGGCCAGCACTAAACAAAATAACAAAGCACTTACCAACAGTAATAAGTACTTGATGGTTTTAAACATCATAAATCTGGCCCCAATGAAAAATGCACTCGCCAGGGATCGGATTCATTTTGGAATCCTTTTGCTACATCTATTCTTAACGGACCAATTAAAGTAAGCCAACGGATCCCCATGCCAGCCCCGATCGATACCGGTTCAGAGAAATCATTAGTAGCCGTACCCGCATCAACAAATGTTGCCCAACGCCACTTTTCGGCAAACTGGTAATTGTATTCAATACTGCCCACCGTCATGTATTTACCACCAATTAGCTGCCCATCGTCGTTTGTGGGACTGATAGTTTTATAATCGTAGCCTCGTATGCTTTGGTCACCACCGGCAAAGAAACGCATTGACGCAGGTACATCGGTAATTTCATCAACTATTATCGCTCCGACATCAGCGCGAAGCAGCACCCTGTGGTTCTGGTAAGAGCGTAACCATTTACCCAACGTGGCTAGACGCAACATTTCTACATCAGATCCCCAATAGGGATGGCCAACTTCTACGCTTGCCTGAAGGTTATCTCCCCAATAGGGGTCTAAGCCCCCCCGGCTTCGAAGACGCGCAAAGTTTGCCCCCGGTAAAACTAAATCGGTAATAGAATACTGATCTGCTTGGCGGTATTTCTCATGCTGCCACTTTAGAAAGAGTGAAGGCTTCCAATCATTAGGGAGTAACCATTGCCGCGTGGTAGAGAGTACGGTTTTTTCACTTTCGGTATCGTTATTATCTTCTCGAATATAACCCGCTTGTACATCGACATAATCATCTACCGGGTTATCCATAGGAATTCGATAAACAAATAGCGCACTTTGTTTGGGTTCTGCGGCTTCTATTTCAAAGCTTACACTATGGCCGCTATCATTTACCCAGGGTCGATTCCACTTTAACCGGACACGGGGGCCTATATCAGTGGTTACCCCTCCACCCACTTCAAAGGTATCCCTTGGTTTTAATTGCAGCCCGACCAGCAAATCGATTTGACCATCGTGGCGATTTTCTAAGTCGGGTCGCACCGAAATAGCTTTAAAATAATCGGTTTCACCTAGGCGTTGGTTAAATTCGCCGACGTCTTGAGAATCGTACCGATCGTTTGTATTGAATTCGGCCAAATTGGCAAATATATCTCGTGGAAGATTTGGGTTAGTGAAAACAATATCGCCAAAACGATAACGTTTACCAGAATCATAATGTAGATAAACATCTGCTGTATTGGTCTTGATACTGATTTTCACTTCGGCTTGTTGGTAACTCGCATCAAAGTAACCATAGCGAGCGGCTAAGCGATTAAATTCAGATTTTAAACCATCATAAGCAGCGTGAGAAAAGGGTTTCCCTTCTGCTAAGCCACTTTTTGTGACCGCGCTGTTGAAACGAGTATCTCTGGTGGCTTCACCAGAAAACTGAAACTCTATCTTGCCAACATTGAGTCGTTCACCAAGCTCAACATTCACCAAGTAGCCCTTTTTGTCTTGTTCAGTAATGGTGATCTTGCTTTGATAGTAACCAAGCGCACGTAAAGCCTTTTTTGTTTGCTCGCTACTGGCACTAATAATTCGTCTAGCACTGCTATTTTCAGGAAAAGTTTGCGCTTCTAAATAAACCTTTACATTATCTTTGGTTTCACCCGATAAGCCCTGGTAATCAAAGTCTATGGCAATTACCGAAGTGGTAAATAAAACAAGCAACATCGGCCAAAAGCGTAAAAACAATGGTTACTTTCCCAATCAAAATTCCGTTAATAGCTAAGTTTAAAGCTTTTTTTGCAGTTTAAAACTACTTATCTAGGTAAGCTGGACTAAATTAGTCGAAAAAAACTAACAGAGTAATCAAATGGATAAAAAATGGCCAAAACCGGTGCTGGGTATTGCCGGTTTTAGTGGGAGTGGGAAAACACGTTTACTGAGTGAAATACTCCCCATGTTGATAGAAAAGAAACTAAGGGTGACGGTCATTAAGCATAGTCATCACACCATTAATTTGGATGATCCCACAAAAGATAGCCATAAGCTTACAGCAGCCGGAGCATCTGAAGTGATATTGTCTTGTCCCAACAAACGTTACCACTTTAGTCAGCAACACAATCACGATAGCGTCGAAGAACAACTGAATTGGGTGAACTGGGCTGCCTGTGACCTGGTATTGGTTGAAGGGTATCGTGACAGTGAAATACCAAAGATTGAAGTTTATCGTGAACAATTAGGCAAACCGCTACTCAGTGCCAATGACGAATCAATTATCGCCGTGGCTAGCCCTAATAAACTGGAGTCACCGCTTACAATTCTGGATTTAAACAAGCCACACTTAATCGGCGAATTCATAGTGAACTATACTAACAACGAAAATTTGTGAAATAGAATCATAAACTTAAAGGTCTATACATTGTCACTACTGTTTAGAGAATAAAATATGAAAGCGAATAAACAGATTGTTGTAGCGGTACTTGTCGTTATTATCGGTCTTACATGGTGGTTCGATTTGGGCCAATGGTTAAATTTTGACACCATCAAACAGAGCCAATCGGACTTGCAATCTAGCGTAGAGCAACATTACTTTGTATCTATTGTTGGTTACTTTTTCCTATATATATTTGTCACCGCTTTTTCAATACCGGGAGCCGCATTGCTGACCCTGCTAGCGGGAGCTCTATTTGGCGTGGTGAATGGGGTCATAATGGTGTCTTTTGCCAGTAGTATTGGGGCAACCTGTGCATTTTTTGTGGCGAGATACTTATTAAGAGATAGCCTAGAGAAGCGTTATGCAGACAAACTACAAAGCATCAATCAAGGCATTGAAAAAGAAGGCGCATTTTATCTATTTAGCTTACGTCTAATCCCTATTTTTCCTTTCTTTCTTATTAATCTTGTGATGGCGTTGACTAAACTGCCACTCAAAACCTTTTACTGGGTAAGTCAGTTGGGGATGATTCCAGCGACTATCGTTTACGTTAATGCAGGTACAGAATTAGCAAAGCTCGACAGCTTATCAGGAATACTGTCCCCTTCGTTACTCATCGCTTTTACGCTTTTAGGTGTGCTTCCTTACATTAGCAAAGCAATTTTAAACAAAATTAAGCAAGGTCGGGTGTACGCGCCTTTCAAAAAACCCACATCTTTTGACAATAATTTATTGGTGATTGGCGCGGGCGCGGGCGGTTTAGTGAGCTCGTATATAGCTGCAGCGGTAAAAGCTAAAGTAACACTAGTTGAAAAACACTTAATGGGTGGCGATTGCTTAAACACTGGTTGCGTGCCATCTAAGGCGCTAATTCGTAGTGCTAAGTTTGCTTATGAAGCCAACAATGCTGAAAATTTTGGTTACGAAAAAGTGGCGGCTAAAGCCAATTTTGCAAAGGTGATGCAACGCGTTCATCAAGTTATAAAGCAAGTTGAGCCCCATGATTCAGTGGAACGTTACACCCGCTTAGGCGTGAATTGCGTTCAAGGCACTGCGCATATTCGTAGCCCTTGGGAAGTTGAAATTGACGGCAAACTGGTTACTACTCAAAACATCGTGATTGCTACTGGCGCTCGGCCACTGGTTCCGGCTATTCCAGGCTTGCAAGATGTTGATTTTCTAACCTCAGATAGCTTATGGCAGCTAACAGAGTTACCTCAAAAGCTATTAGTATTAGGCGGCGGTCCTATCGGCTGCGAACTTACCCAAAGTTTCGCTCGTTTAGGTTCTCAGGTCACTCAAGTTGAAATGGCCGATCACTTGCTTATTCGCGAAGATATAGAGGTTAGTCAGTTATTAGAAGAACAATTTACCAAAGAAGGCATAGACCTTAAGTTGGGGTGGAAAGCAATAAGCTTTCACAACCATGAAGGTAAACAAAGTGTCATTCTCACCCAAGGCGAACAGCAGCTACAAGTAGAATTTGACAAAGTTATACTTGCGCTTGGAAGAGTGGCAAATACTAAAGGTTTTGGTTTAGAAGAATTAGGGATTGAGAATTCCGAACGAGGCACTGTGGCTGTTAATGCCCACCTTCAAACTAACTTTCCCAATATTTATGCTGTGGGTGATGTAGCAGGCCCTTACCAGTTTACCCACTTTGCAGCCCACCAAGCTTGGTACGCAGCAGTGAACGCACTGTTTGGCCGATTTAAGAAATTTAAAGCTGATTATTCGGTCATTCCAGCGGCAACTTATACTTACCCAGAGGTCGCACGAGTAGGACTGAACGAACAAGATGCGAAACAGCAAGAGATTGCCTACGAAGTGACCGAGTTTCAATTAGAAGAACTCGACCGAGCAATCGCAGAAGGCTCCACCAATGGCTTCATTAAGGTACTTACTGTGCCGGGTAAAGATAAAATTTTAGGTGCGACTATAGTAGCTGAACATGCGGGCGAATTGCTTGCTGAGTTTACCCTAGCGATGAAACACGGACTAGGTTTGAATAAGATATTGGGAACAATTCATGCTTACCCAACCATGATGGAAGCAAACAAATATGTAGCCGGAGAGTGGAAACGTAATCATGCTCCACAGAAGGTCCTGTCATACTTAGAAAAGTTTCATACTTGGACAAGAAAGGGTTAAGCAAGCGGCCTAGCTGACTGCTTTGGCAATACCTTGCGACCTTTAATCTAAAATAAATAGGGCCTAGTAACTAGGCCCTATTTATTATTTAAGTGCTAAACATTAAAGTTACTTAATGAGTTGAGGCAAATATCTATTTTACCACTGAATAGCAAGCAAACCTTCTACCCACGAAAATGCTAATAAACTTTACGCCTTTGATGGCTAGGCAACAAAGGCCTCAAAAAGTGTGTTAATGACGGTTTTGATATGCCCAATAACTTTCAACCTTGAATACAAACTTACTTGTTCTTTAGGCTATCTCTGCCTGACCGATAAATAAGCGATCTTCAAATATTTCTGGCTCTAAAGCTTCGCTAAAGTAGAAACCTTGATAAACCGTACAACGACGATATTTTAAAAACTCTAGCTGATACTCTGTCTCTACCCCTTCGGCAATAACTTCTAGGTCTAGGTTTTCCGCCATAGAAATAATAGTCGTGATAATGGCACATTCACTGCCACCGCTTTGCAATTCGCTAACAAACGATTTATCAATTTTTAAGCAATTAATGGGTAGTTTGTTTAAATACGCTAATGAAGAGTAGCCAGTACCAAAGTCATCAACGGAGAAGCGAACGCCAATGTCACGGAGGGCTTGAATTTTTTCAACCGTATCCTGAACGTTATCGACTAATACGCCTTCGGTAATTTCAAGCTCTATAAGTTTTGGGTCACAACCTGTCGCTTGAATAATATTAATAGTTTCTTGGACAAAAGTGTCTCGGTGAAACTGGTTAGGACTAACGTTAATTGACAAGGTTTTAAAGTTATCGGGAAGCCCTCGGTCTTGCCATACTTTTAAGGTTTCACAGGCACTTCGCATAACCCATTGTCCTAGCAACAGGATGAGTCCATTTTCTTCTGCGAGAGGAATAAAACGACCAGGAGATATCCAACCCATTTTACTGTCAAACCAACGTAATAAGGTCTCGGCTCCCACCATTTCAAAATTTGCGTTATAACGAGGCTGAAAATAGGCAACCATGTCTTCGTTTTCTAGGGCTTCTCGCATCATTTTTGTTAGCAAGTGGCGTTCTTGAATTTCGTCGGCCATTTTATCCGAGAAAACATGAACACTAGAACGCGCTAAATCTTTGCCATGATAAAGCGCGATATCGGCTTGGCGCAAAATCTCAGTAGCATTACTTTCAAGGTTCGGGAACAAGGCAACACCGGTGGTTAAATTAAGGGTGATCTGGTTGCCTTTGATAATAAATTCTTTATGAATAATTCGGCTTAATTCAACCGCCATCTCAGTCGCTAAATTTTTCGCTTCTTCGCGATCATTGGATAAGTTAGGAACCAACAACGCAAACTCATCGCCACCTAACCGTGCTACAGTTTCGGCGCTACTGCGGCCCTCTCGAAGACGGTGAGCAATTAAGCGTAACAACAGGTCTCCGGCTGCATGTCCCAGCATATCGTTAACGTTTTTAAAATGGTCAATGTCCAAATAAATCAGCGCGCCGACTTTTTTGCTACGTTTGCTCCTGTCGATCTCGAGGTCTAAGTTTTCTAACAGCTTACGACGATTCGACAAACGCGTAATATCATCGTGAGACGACTGGAAACGCACCAATTCTTGAGCCGAGCGGACTTCTGAAATATTGGTTTGCGTACTAATAACACGCGAAGGCAAACCACGCTCGCTACGTTCTACAACCATCCCTCTTGATAAGACCCATAGATAATGGCCATCTTTATGCCTTACGCGATGCATACTCTCGTAGACCTTATTTTTCTTTTTAAGGTGCTTACGAAGCTCATTGAGAGTTTTGTCTAAGTCGTCCGGGTGAATTCTTGATTCCCACTCTTCAATTTTTTCTCCTACCTCTGAATCTTGAAATCCCAGCATTGATTTCCATTGAGGTGAATAATAAACCGTGTTGGTCAGTAGGTTCCAATCCCAGATCCCATCCCCCGATCCACTTAATGCGAATTGCCAACGTTGTTCGCTTCGTTGCAACTGGGCAAAACTGCTATGAATGCCAGATGCCATTTTTGATATAGCATGTTCTAAAGCACCTATTTCACCCTGACTTTTCGCTTGAATTTGTAAATGATTATGCGTTTGAATTTGCTTAGTGCGACTCACTAGTTTGTTGACTGGTTTTACTAAAATGCGATTTAACATCCACACTAAAATCAACATAGCGATCGACATGTAAATAAAACTTTTTATTGCTTCACTAAAAATTTCTTGGCGCTTTACCAACCAAGCATTTTCAAGGTTGTAACTGACAAATATTGCTCCATGTTCTGCACGTCTTAAACTATCTTCACGCGGCCCCATATCGAGAGGCAAATACAAATTCACTTGCCATTTCTGGGGGAGTATTTGTGTCAATGGCGCCCGCTGGTTTTTGACTTTGGTAAATAAGTCACCATTAAAATAGTTGCTACTATCGGCGGCAAATAAGCTCTTTTCAGCACGATGATTAGATAACTGAACCAAGCCTTGAGGGTCGATAACTTGCAGCGAGTCTAAGCCTTGATTTAACGCCACTAAGGTAATTTGTCGTTCAGCGATATCCCATTGATGACGCGACAAGCTATCAGACAAACTTTGCTGAAGCTGGTACCCGGTATTCAACAGATTAATAGCGGCATCTTCCGCTATTTTGTCTTGTTGTTCGTTCAATGTACCCAATAGCAGTAGCCCTTGTGTAACTAGCAACAACACCAGAGCCAATACAGGAATAACTATGCTTAGCGAAATCCTTTTTATCTTAAACACCTGTTAACTCCATTAACCACTCACTACTGAAGTTTCTCGATAAATCCGGCGCCCGGCGGATCAATTCTAAATCTGCCATGCGCTGCGCTTTTTGTTGGGCATGCCCTGAGATAAAATTGCTAGAAAATAGCGAAATACTTTGCTGTGCATTTAGAACCTGTATTTTGGTATAGGCTTGTTTAACCTCTTTACTATATAACTGAGTTCGCTTGGCTATCAGCTTGAAGCCTTCTCTAGAATGTTCCTCTAACCAACTACTGGCAGAGTAAAAATTATTCAATAGCTTAAGCACATTTTGTTTTTGGTCATGTAAAGCCTTAGTGCGCACCACCAATACACGATAATACGGTTCACTTTGCACAGCACTTTGATATAAAACATTCCCTGACAAGTTATCAACTAAACGGCTCTGGATTGGGCCCGAAGTGAGAACTGCACTAATATCACCTTTGCGAAACAAGCCAAGTTGTTCATCTAATTTTGCTTCTACTAACACAAAATCATCCGCTTGCAACTCACTGTCTTGAAGCCAATCGTCGATCACTAGCGACGCAACGGATAAACTTTCATAACCTATCCGTTTACCTTTTAACGAACTAATATCGCCAATAGCCTGCTGCGATACCAAAGCATCACCACCGACGCTGCGGTCAATAACCGCAACGACGGTCAGTTCTACGCGCTCTGATAATAATGTAATCACTTCTGTTAGGCTGAGAAAGGCAGCGTCTACTTGGTTGCTCTTAATAGCATGCATGACATGACTAGGGGTTGTAAGCTCACTAACCTTGTAACTGGCAGAGCCTTCGTAAGCGAGTTGTTTAGCGAGAAATATTGGCTCAAAACCAAGCCATGGAGAGACAGCAACGCGAAGATTTTGAGTTTGATTTTGGCAAGCAGCTATCAAGCCAGCCAACAACATGACAGTGATCTGTTTGAAACACTTTAAAGACGGCACAATAAAATTCATATCCCTACGTTGTTCTCAACTCATCCTGAGCCTTTAACAATTATTAGGTCATTCTGCTTGCCATTAGCACAAAAAGAAAGTGTCGATGTAAAAAAATTATGACGATGTTACATACTTAAAGGTTTACGCCCAAAATTTGAGCACTAGATCAAAGAGAGCCGCAAAAACGGCCCTCTTTTTAAAAATTGAAACAGAAGTGATTCTTGGTTAATTCGCTCTTAGTGCTGCTATGCGTTTTTCTAAAGGCGGATGACTTAACAGTAATTCGTTGATTGAGCGTTTTCCGTTAATGCCAAAAGCCATCAATGAACCTTCCATTTCCGGTTCACGGCTACCACTTAGGCGTTGTAAAGCGTTGATCATTTTTTGTTTGCCAACCAACTTAGCCGACCCTGCGTCTGCGCGGAATTCACGTTGGCGAGAGAACCAACTAACGATGATGCTCGCTAAAATGCCAAATACCATTTCCAATACAAAAACTGTTGCTATGTATGCGAGGGTCCCCATACCTTGGCCGTTTTCATTGTTGTTGCTCATAGAAGAACTAATCAGGTTGGCAATAATACGTGCTAAGAACATCACAAAAGTATTAACTACTCCCTGAATTAGAGTCAGAGTGACCATATCACCATTAGCAACATGGCTAATTTCATGAGCAAGTACCGCTTCGACTTCATCACGAGTCATGTTTTCCAATAAACCTGTACTCACCGCTACCAAGGCGTCATTACGCTTTGCTCCAGTAGCAAAAGCATTCATATCTGGCGCAGCATAGATTGCAACTTCAGGCATCCCGATACCGGCGGCTTTAGCTTGGCGCGCGACCGTTTCTAGCAACCAAGCTTCAGTTTGGTTTTTCGGAGTAGTAATCACTTGAGCCCCAGTAGATCGCTTAGCCATCCACTTAGATATCAGCAGCGATATTATGGAACCACCAAAACCAAAGATTGCACAAAATACTAATAGTCCGCCAATACTTTGAGTCGATATCCCCAAAGCAGAGAACACAATGTTCATGACGATGCCAAGTACTAATACAACCGCTAAGTTAGTGGCTAAAAACAAAAATATGCGTTTCATCATCTTCCTCGAAATAGGTCTAAATAACCCAACACCTATAATATATTGGGCATAGCTCACATTTTTCAATGCCTCGAGATTAAATTATTAACTTACATTTTACAAACTAGCTCATTCAAACTGAAGTGATTGGCGATGGATTGCGGGTCTAGCTGAGCTTGATAAGGGATTTTGGCGATACACGGTGCTTCAAAGGTGTCGCGTAGATACTGAATATTCAAATCTGATATTTGACGATCGCTATTTAGTACATTGGCTACCCAGCCGATTAAACGGGCTCCACTAGCCTTGATAGCCTCGGCCGTTAACAATGCATGATTCAAACAACCAAGCTTTACTCCAACCACTAACAATACGGGTAGCTGTTGCTCTACGACCCATTGCGACATCGTGATGTGATGTTCCCCCAATGGTACGTGCCATCCCCCGGCGCCTTCAACAACAACAAAGTCTGACTTCGCTTTTAGCTGCTGTAAGCCCTTAGTCATCAAGCTGATATCTACCGGTGTTTTTTCTAGCCGTGCCGCAATATGAGGAGCAATGGCTTGCTCTAATACCACCGGGTTAATTTCAGAATAACCCAGTTTACCGCTACTAACGGCATGAATAGCGATACCATCCTCATTAACTAAATGGTCACCGCTTTGCTCAGCGCCTGCTGCAATAGGCTTATAGCCATTGACGCGACGGCCTGCCATCTGTAGCTGTAATGCTTTAATGAGGCCACAACTGATGACCGTTTTACCAACTTCGGTATCGGTACCTGTAATGAAAATAGACTTAGTCATTTATTAACACTCCATAACAGACTTTATAGCTGGCACTCATGCGGTTATCCATCTCTGATTTGGCAAACTTTTGTTTATAAACACCCGCCATCTTCTTTAACTGCGTTGGATTGGCCAAGCCGTGTTGACCTTCTACTACGTAATTGGCGCCTATCCCCTTTAACTCCGCGAGTAACATAAAGGCATGCTCATACCACAGCGTTTGATCTTCAATAGTGATGTCTCGTTGATTAAAACCCGAATTTTCAATGGCTTTTTCGATATCAGATTGATGAAGAAAGCTATTCACGTGGCTATGTTGGTCAATTTCAGCCCAGGCTTGTTTTAACTCACATAAACTTCCGTCAACTAAAGTAGAAAAAATCGCCACACCGTTAGGCTTTAATATTCGCTTTATCTCAGCTAAGGCCTGCGGTAAGTCATTACACCACTGCAAGGCCAAATTTGAGAAAACCAGATCAACAGAATGATTGGCTAAACCTAAGTGTTCTGCATCACTCACTACACTAGATAAACCATGATGGGTTTGCATAGTTTGACGAGCCATAGCGTGGGATAAGTCAACCGATATTAGATAATCAGCTCTGGCCTGCAACTCAGCAGAGAAATATCCGGTACCACAACCTAAATCAATAGCTAATGGAAACCGCTGGCTTGGCAGAAAAGTCAATAAACGGTGCCCAATATCTCGTTGTAATCCAGCGAAATCATTATAAGTGGTAACAGCTTTTGAGAAAAACTGCGCCACCAAGCGTTTGTCAATAATCATATTTTGTTACTTAATAACTCAGCCAGCACCGACAACAACTGGCTAATATCTTGTTGTTGGTGGTGGCTACTTAAGGTGATACGCAAGCGCGCAGTATTTGAGGGTACTGTTGGGGGCCGGATAGCGGAGACCCAATAGCCTCGCTGTTGTAACTGTTGGCTGATAGCTAAGGCCCGCTCGCTAGATCCCAACAAAATTGGCTGTATAGCGGTGTCTGATCCACCTAATGTAATCCCCAGTTCTAATGCCTGTTTTTTAAAAAAGGTAATATTTGCTAGTAGCTGGGCTTGAAATTGTGGTTCATTTTTGACCACCTCAATTGCAGCACTGATCGCGCAGGCTTGGGCAGCCGGCATAGCGGTTGAATAAACATAACTTTTATCAAAGTTAATTAAATAGTCTTTCAGTTCTTGGTTACATAGGATGGTCGCCCCTGATACACCTAGCGCCTTACCAAATGTAAGCATGTGTATTTGTACGTCATTGACTGGCAAATGGGCATGTTCGATACTTCCCCGACCTTGATCACCAAGGCAACCAACACCATGAGCGTCATCTACCATTAACCAGCTATCATGCTGCTTACATAATTGACTGATTGAGCTTAACGGAGCTTGATCACCATCCATGCTGAAAACACCTTCAGTGATCACGAGGCGGTTGGCATTGCTAGCATTGACAAGATGTTGCTCTAGATGTTGAACAGAATTATGTTTAAAACGTTTGAAGCTTGCCTCACTCTGCACCCCTGCTTCCATTAAAGATGCGTGATTAAGTTTATCTTGTAATAACACATCATGTTTTGTTAACAGTGCTTTTATCAATCCTTGATTAGCTGAAAAGCCACTATTAAACAGCAAGGCCCCCTCACGCCCCTGCCATTCGCAGAGTTGCTGCTCTAATTGATAATGTGGCCTTTGAAATCCGCTAACCAAAGGTGAGCCACCACTACCCACACCAAAATCTCGAGCCCCCTTAATCCAGGCTTCAATCACACTTGGGTGGTGAGATAAACCAAGGTAGTCATTACTAGAAAAATTAAGGTAGCGTTGGCGATCAAATTCTATCCATCGCCCTTGAGCGGAAAACTGGCAGCGTCGTTGGCGAAACAATTGCTGCTGTTTACGCTGCTCAATGGCTTGACTGACAATCTCAAAAGCCATTTTAAGAAGCGTCGTAGAATTGCGAGTCGCTGTCTTTTTGCTGCTGCTTAACCAAAGTTTGGTAGAGCACTTCTTCTTGCTCTTCGGTGCCATTTTTAAGCGCCGCCGTCTCAGGACGGATACCTAATTTTTTGAACAACTGCATATCTTGGTTTTCATCTGGATTAGGGGTGGTTAATAGCTTACAACCATAAAAGATTGAATTGGCACCGGCCATAAAACATAAAGCCTGCACTTGTTCGTTCATCTCTTCACGCCCGGCTGATAAACGTACGTGAGAACGTGGCATCATGATCCGTGCAACAGCAATACAACGAATAAACTCAAACTGGTCCATATCATCAACATCCTCAAGCAAGGTTCCCTTAACCTTGACCAGCATATTAATAGGCACGCTCTCAGGATGGCGAGGCAAATTTGCCAACTGCACTAACAAACCACTTCTATCACTAGCGGTTTCTCCCATCCCCATTATTCCGCCAGAGCACACTTTCATCCCAGCAGAGCGCACGTTATCAAGGGTATCCAGGCGTTGATCATA
Organism: Agarivorans sp. MS3-6; assembly: GCF_054112545.1. Lineage (NCBI taxonomy): Bacteria > Pseudomonadati > Pseudomonadota > Gammaproteobacteria > Alteromonadales > Alteromonadaceae > Agarivorans > Agarivorans sp. MS3-6. Next base: position 138,672 of record NZ_CM134202.1, read on the forward strand.
AGTTCGAGTGGTAATGATTTCTTGGTAAAACTCGCGAGAAGTATCAAGGTTATGGTTATAGTAATCTAAACCCGCATCTGCCAGTTGTTCGGCTTGCTGTTTCTCCAGCATACCTAAGGTCATACAGGTTTCCATGCCCATGTCTTTCACCCCTTCCACCATTTTCAGTAGATAAGGCATGTCTCTCTGCTTCGGATTTTTCCATGCCGCCCCCATACAAAAGCGGGTTGAGCCGTTTGCTTTGGCTTTTTCAGCCTCTTTGAGAACATGTTCGACTTCTAATAAACGCTCAGTTTTTAAGTCTGTTTTGTGATGAGCACTTTGTGGACAATATTTACAATCTTCAGGGCAAGCGCCAGTTTTAATTGAGAGCAAAGTAGACACTTGTACCTGATTAGGGTCAAAGTTAGCGCGATGAGCGCACTGAGCCTGAAATAGTAAGTCATTAAATGGCAAAGCAAACAGATCGTTTACTTCCTGTACGGTCCAATCGTGGCGGAGTGCTTGAGTCATTTGTGCGCTTTCTTTAGCAATAATATTCGGCTAGTCTATCTACAGCAAAGCAGCTGTCAACTTTTATAAGTCAACAACTTTACAAGCGGTTAAAAAATGAGCATTGATTTAAACTACGACCAACAACATATTTGGCATCCTTATACTTCTTCGATTACACCTCTGCCTTGTTTTCCAGTCGCCGCCGCCCAAGGATGTGAAATTATACTCGAAGATGGCCGTCATTTAATCGATGGTATGGCGTCTTGGTGGGCATGTATTCATGGCTATAAGGTCAAAGAACTCGACCAAGCTGCCGCTGATCAGCTATCGAAAATGTCACATGTGATGTTCGGCGGCCTAACCCACCAACCCGCTGTTGAACTCGCCAAAAAACTGGTAGAGATCACCCCTAACAATCTTGAGCAGGTTTTTATTAGTGACTCGGGATCGGTCGCGGTAGAGGTAGCCTTAAAGATGGCACTTCAATATTGGCACGCCAAAGGTGAAAAACGCACTAAGTTTGCCACGATACGCAACGGCTACCATGGCGATACCTTTGGTGCGATGTCGGTATGCGACCCTAACGGCGGAATGCATCAGCTTTATCAAGGTTTCCTACCTGAGCATTTCTTCTGTGCCGCCCCACAAACTGGCTTTGATGAACAGTGGGATCCCGCAGATATTGAACCGATGAAAACCCTGCTCGAACACAATCATCAGCAGATAGCCGCGGTTATCGTTGAACCCATTGTACAAGGTGCGGGCGGTATGCGAATTTATCACCCACAGTATCTGCGTGAACTAAGAAAGCTGTGTGATCATTATCAAGTACTGCTAATTGCCGACGAGATCGCCACCGGCTTTGGTCGAACAGGTAAACTGTTTGCCTGCGAGCATGCCGACATTTCGCCTGATATTCTTTGTTTAGGAAAAGGTTTAACCGGCGGTTATATGAGCCTTGCAGCCACGCTTACCTCAAAAAGAATCGCTGATACTATTTGTAGCGGCGAGGCAGGTGTATTCATGCATGGGCCGACATTTATGGGAAATCCTTTGGCTTGTTCAGTAGCAGTAGCCAGTATTAATTTGTTACTCAGTTCGGGTTGGCAGCAACGAGTCCGTAACATAGAGAAGCAATTAAAGCAGCAATTGGCCCCTTGTGCAGGTCTGCAAGCGGTGCATGATGTCAGAATATTAGGTGCCATCGGCGTGGTCGAAACGAAAACACCGGTCAATGTTGCACAAATACAACAAACATTTGTAGAGCAAGGAGTATGGATTAGGCCCTTTGGTAAACTGGTATATATCATGCCTCCTTACGTTATTACACCGAGTCAGTTAACTCAGCTATGTAGCGCTATTTACGGTGCTTTAGCGGAGTAAGCCACTAATCAAACAAGTTTAAGTAATAGCCTAGCAACGCGGCAATCACAATCAGCGCTAACAAGCCCGTATTTATTTTAGAATAATCGGTTTGACGGCGTGAACGACTCCAGTTTAGCGCGATGCTGGTTAAGGTAATGCCACAACATCCCCACAATAAATAAACGTAAAGCTGACGCAAATCTTCTTGCCAATGGTCGCGGTATCCTTGCCCGTCTGATGGTTGAAAAGCACTATATACAATTTCGGGACGTGCATAGTGATAAACAATCAGCGAGGCTAAGAATGCACTCCACCCTATCAAAGAAAATACAAAGAACAAACGTTGGAGGCCATCTGGACCTTTTCTTCTTTCTTTACGGTTATGGGGCATCGCTAACCTTTTTTGCTGGTATAAATTTGTTTTTATAAGGATAACTTATCGAATTACATTGTTTTAGCATATTTTACTTGAGTCTTTAGCCTCAGGAAGTAACATTGGTTCCCTTATAATATTAGCACTATCAGATTGGAGCAGTTGTTTGCTATGACGCATTCTTCAGTGGCAGACGTTTTGAGCGGTAAGTTCAACGTTGGTCAACAAGTTACATTAAAGGGTTGGATCCGTACTCGTCGCGATTCAAAAGCCGGACTTTCTTTCTTAGCTATTCATGACGGTTCATGTTTTGATGCCGTACAAGCCGTAGCACCTAATACCCTGTCCAATTACGATAATGATGTGTTAAAGCTGACTGCCGGTTGTTCTGTTGTTGTAACGGGCGACGTGGTTGAATCCCCAGGCAAAGGCCAATCATTTGAAATTCAAGCGACTGAAGTTGAAGTGGTAGGTTGGGTAGAAAATCCCGACAGCTACCCCATGTCGGCTAAACGCCACAGTATAGAGTATCTCCGAGAGCATGCTCACCTGCGCCCTCGCACTAACGTAATGGGTGCGGTTATGCGTGTGCGCAATTGCTTATCTCAAGCCATCCATCGTTTTTACCACGAACAAGGTTACCTTTGGGTAAGTACCCCTATCATCACCGGTAGTGATACTGAGGGTGCTGGCGAGATGTTTAGGGTTTCTACTCTAGATATGAATAACTTGCCACTGGGTGATAAAGGCGAAGTAGATTACCAACAAGACTTTTTTGGTAAGGAAACCTTTTTAACGGTTTCAGGCCAATTAAACGCCGAGACTTACGCGTGTGCGCTATCGAAGGTTTACACCTTTGGGCCAACCTTCCGTGCAGAAAACTCTAATACTAGCCGGCACCTAGCTGAATTCTGGATGGTAGAACCGGAAGTTGCATTTGCAGATTTAGAAGACGTGGCAAAACTTGCAGAAGATATGCTGAAATACGTATTTAAAGCCGTGTTAGATGAGCGTATGGACGATATGAACTTCTTTGCACAGCGAATCAACAAAGAAGCGGTAAGCCGCCTCGAAAACTTTGTTAGTGCTGATTTTGCCCAAGTAGATTACACCGACGCGATTCAAATTTTAAAAGATTCAGGACGAGACTTTGAATACGACGTTGAATGGGGCATTGATATGTCTTCAGAACACGAACGTTATTTGGCAGAAGAGCATTTTAAAGCGCCAGTGGTAGTGAAAAACTACCCGAAAGACATTAAAGCTTTTTACATGCGCCAAAATGAAGACGGTAAAACAGTAGCAGCAATGGATGTTCTGGCGCCTGGTATCGGTGAAATCATCGGTGGTAGCCAACGTGAAGAGCGACTCGATGTACTAGACGCGCGCTTACTTGAGCTAAACCTAGATAAAGACGATTACTCTTGGTACCGCGATTTACGCCGCTATGGTACCGTTCCGCATTCAGGTTTTGGTTTAGGTTTTGAGCGTTTAGTGTCATACGTAACCGGTATGACTAACATCCGCGATGTCATCCCGTTCCCACGGGCACCTAAAAATGCAGAGTATTAATTAACAGCGTTTATAAACCTTTAATGATTAAAGCCTCAATTTTGTTGAGGCTTTTTTATTTGCTGATCACCCTCACACTCAAGCTAATTGCCGCTTAAGCCATATCAATCAAAGCTATACAGCATTGGGATCATCATCCATACTTGTTTTCATTGAAAGTGCAAAATTATCATGAGCGTAACAAGGATCTGCATGAAAAAATTGAAAGTGGTTACTACCGAAGACGTACTACTCACCCTGTGTAATTCAGTCACCAATGTATTGAACAAAGCAACCAGTAGTGAAATTAGATACTCGGCGATGGTTCAAAAAATCAACAAAACTTGCCTTAAACCAGATATAGGCTGTTTTGTACTTTTCGATGGCGGTTTTTCAGGTTTGGTCGTGATTAACTTCACCGCCGATGCTGCAATGGAAATCTACCGCAATTACATGTTGCACATGGGCATACCTGAATCGGAACTCGCCCAACAACACACTGCTGATGAGGTCGGCAACGTGATGGGTGAACTAATGAATCAAATGGTAGGTTACTTCACTGGTGTGATTGGAAAAGAGTTACAAACCTCTCTTACCCAAAACCAGCCGAAAATGCTTGCACTAAATAAACAAGTTCTCATTTCGATTGATACTAATCTAGATCGACCTCAAGCGCGCCGAGTGACCTTTACTACCGCTAAAAATAATATCTTCTATCTAGAATTGGCGATGGATAAAACAGAGTTCATAAAACTTCATGAATTTGAAACCGAAGAAGATGTTGATCCCGATGATCTTATTGAACAAGCTGCAGCACAGAACAAAGCATCCAAAAAGCCTGCCGAATCAAGCCAAACCATTGATCAAGATTTACTTGACGAATTGGGCATCTAATTAAGCAACTGCTGTATATGCTCAAGGCTAACTTGAGCATTTTTATAATCTAAGCCCACTGGATGATAAGCACCTGAGACTTCTAACACCAAGGAAGGAAAGCCCTGAATAGGTAAACTACGAGCAAAATGAATCTGCTCTAGTAGCTGTCTATTCAACTCGTCACTCGTCAAGTCACGAGAAAACTGCTGACTATCCAAGCCCAAATTTTGAGACAGCGTAATCAGTTGATGATCATCTGAGGGATTGATTGCCTGCAAATAATAGGCATGCTGAATTGCGCTAATCATCGCTTTTCCTGCGTGCTGCTTAGCAGCAGCAAGTACTGCGCGGTTTGCTGGATAGGTGGAACGCCGAGGTATGTTTAGTCGCCAGAAATCAAAATTAAATTCAGTGCCTAACTGGTCGGAAATTTTATGCCACGTTTGCTGTAAAAATTGTTGCATATCTTCAGCCATCTCCACCGAAGAGTCAGCGGCCAAGCCCCCTAATAAGTACTTTAGTTGAACATTCTTAGGCAATTTTTTTTCCAGTGAGCTCAAGGTTGGTTGGTAACCCCAACACCATGAGCACATTGGATCATGCACGTAATATAAGCAGCCTTTAAAATCACTCACTCTACAACCAACTTACGTAGTCTTTAAAGTCTAATTCACGTGGCTTATTGGCTTTGGTTTGAGCACTACCTAAATAGAGATAACCCACAATAGACTCAGTCTCAGATAAACCTAATTGTTGGTTAACTACCGGGCTATAAGCCATGGGACCTGTACGCCAAATACCATTATACCCTTGAGCAAATGCTGCCATCTGCATCGCATGAACCGCACAGCCTGCAGACAATACTTGTTCAATTTCAGGAACTTTAGAATGTACTTTAGGTGAAGCGATAACGATGGTAATAAGTGGAGCACGAAACGGCATAGCTTTAGCTTTCTCGTGGTCGCCCTCTTCAGCTTCAGCCGCCTTCGCAAAAATGTTCGATAGACTACTTAACCCCTCACCGCTAACATGAATAAAACGCCATGGGGTTAAGCCTCCGTGGTCAGGAGCCCGCAGGCCTGCTTTCCAGATCACTTCTAGCTCTGCTCCTTCGGGAGCGGGTGCCGCTAAGCGCGCGCATGAGTAACGATTTAGCAATAAATCTAAGGCTTTCATTATTATCCTTAACAGCCTGAATATAGCGCCATTGTGCGCGAATTATGCCAAAAGTAAAGTAAGCTAGATCGCTGTTTTACAGCTAAGCAATATGTGTATTGAAACGAGAGAAGCTAGCTAATCAACCAGTTTAAAGTGTGGCTGTTGCAGTCTTGGCTAAAATGAGTCTACTAGACTGCAACGGTAAAATTAACAATACACAAAGCTAACCCTAGATAACAGCTGCCAGCTCAGCGCCTTGGCGAATAGCTCTTTTAGCATCCAGCTCGGCCGCGACGTAAGCTCCGCCTATGAGGTGGGAGCTTACGCCTAAAGCACTTAAATCGTCATGTAAGCCGCGCATAGGCTCTTGTCCAGCACATACGACCACATGATCGACATCGAGAATTGTTTTCTCTCCATTAACCAAAATATGCAAACCTTGATCATCAACTTTTTGATATTCAACACCAGCAAGCATTTCTACCTGGTTTTTCTTTAAGGTTTCACGATGGATCCAGCCGGTTGTTTTACCTAAATTCTTACCTACTTTACTGGCTTTACGTTGACATAAGTAGACTTTACGTAAGGCCTTATGCTGCTGCTGCTCTTTTAGGCCACCCGCTTGTGACATTGTATTATCAATTCCCCAATTGTCTAACCAACGGCCTACATGAGTAGATAAAGAAGGCTGTTTTTCAACCAAATATTCTGCAACGTCAAAGCCGATACCGCCAGCACCGATAATCGCGACTTTATCGCCAACCTCCTTGTGGTCTCGTAGCACATCCAAATAGTTATAAACTTTAGGATGATTGATGCCTTCAATGGGGGGAGTACGGGGTGATATACCACTCGCGACGACAATTTCGTCCACATTTAGCGCCGCTAACATGGGCGCGTCAACACGAGTATTGAGCTCAAGGTTTATATTGAGTTGCTTGATACGATTGGCAAAGTAACGCAGCGTTTCATAAAACTCTTCTTTGCCAGGGATCTGCTTCGCATAGTTAAACTGGCCACCTAGTTGCGCGCTGGCGTCATAAATTGTCACTTTATGTCCACGTTCTGCGGCGTAACATGAAAATGCCAAGCCGGCAGGACCGGCGCCAACTACTGCAATATTCTTACTATGTTTACTGGTTTCAAAAGTAAGCTCGGTTTCATAACAAGCTTGCGGATTAACGAGACAGCTAGCACGTTGCTGTTTAAATACATGATCTAAACAAGCTTGGTTACAACCAATACAGGTATTGATGAGGGCGGCTTGGTTGGTTCGCGCTTTTTCGACAAACATCGGGTCTGCTAATAAGGGGCGCGCCATTGACACCATATCGGCCTGACCTGAGCGTAAAATATTCTCTGCTACATCAGGCGTATTAATGCGGTTTACTGCTACCATTGGAATACTAACGTGTTGCTTTATTTTTTCAGTAACCCAAGCAAATGCTCCTCGGGGAACACTGGTTGCGATAGTAGGAACTCGCGCTTCATGCCAGCCAATACCAGTATTCAATATTGTGACACCGGCTTGCTCAAGTGCTTTTGCAAGGATCACGACTTCGTCATAGGTGCTACCTTTTTCAACTAAATCTAACATCGATAAACGGAACACTATGATAAATTTTTCGCCAACCAAAGCTCGGGTTTGTTTAACAATTTCTAAAGCAATTTTTATTCGATTTTGATAACTGCCACCCCAGCCATCGTTACGTTGGTTGGTTCGCGCGCAAATAAACTGATTAATCAGGTAGCCTTCTGAGCCCATAATTTCAACACCATCATAACCCGCTTTTTTGGCCAGTTTGGCGCTGTTGGCAAAATCTTTAATGGTGGCGCGTATTTGACGATCACTCATTGCCTTTGGTTTAAATGGCGAGATAGGCGCTTTTATTTTGCTCGCGCTTACATTAAATGGGTGATATCCATAACGACCGGCATGTAAAATCTGTAGCGCAATTTTGCCACCTTCTTGGTGTACAGCATTGGTGATTATTCGGTGTTTTTTAACTTGCCAAGGAAAACTAAGCTGACATCCATTAGGCGCTAACCGTCCTCGAAAGTTAGGCGCAATACCGCCAGTAACAATTAGACCAACCCCACCCTTTGCGCGTAAGGCATAAAATGCGGCTAACTTTTCAAACCCACCTTTTTCTTCTTCTAAACCGGTGTGCATAGAGCCCATTAAGACTCGACTTTGTAACTGAGTAAAACCTAAATCAAGTGGTGCTAACAAGTTGGGGTACTTGGTCATCTTTGTAACCTCAATCCTTTGGAATGTTATTAAACTGTTAACAGAGTATACAAAGCAAACCCACGTTTCAAACAATTGTTTTAATATTTGCAGGTGCCTGATAATTATGACTATGGTAACGTTTAACTCTATTTGACATTAATAAGTAGATCGCAGTGTTTAAATTCATCAAAAACATATTCCGCTTGTTTTGGAAAACCCTTAACTTTATTCGTGCGTTAATCGTTAACTTATTTCTACTATTGCTGGTAGTAATGGTAATAATTGCCGTTAACGATGTCAGCGACGAACCAGCAGCCCCACCGGTTGCCGGCGCATTACAGCTTGTTCTTGACGGGCAAATTGTTGAACAACGCCAACGAATAAACCCGATGGCTGAATTGTCCAATGAATTACTGGGAAATACCGTAGAAAAAGAGTTTGATTTACACGACATAGTCGCAGCCATTGAGCAAGCCCGTACAGACAGTAATATCACCGGTATTGTGCTTCAGTTAGGTAGTTTACCGAACACTAGCCAAACAAAATTGGCCACCATCGGACAGGCTTTGCTGCGGTTTAAAGACAGTGGAAAACCTATTGTGGCTTATTCCGATTATTACGACCAACACCAATACTATCTCGCAAGTTACGCAGACCAGTTATTGCTTAACCCTAAGGGAGCGGTATTAATACGAGGGATGAACTCTCGTCGCTTATTCTACAAAGATGCTATCGATAAACTTGACGTCACTACCCATATTTTCCGAGTAGGAACACATAAATCGTTTGTAGAACCTTACATTCGTAATGATATGTCCGACGAGGCAAAACAAGATTTAGCTCATTGGATGGATCAGCTTTGGCAGGCTTATTTAACAACGGTATCAGCAAATAGGAAGCTCGATGCCGAGCATCTTATGCCTAAACCCTCAGAGTTACTTGCACGTCTAAAATCAGTAGACGGTGATGGCGCACGTTACGCCGAAAAGTTTGGTTTAATCGATCAGCTCACTACTCGCAGCCAAGCTAAACAGGTGCTAGTCGATACCTTTGGTGAATCAGAAGATGGTGAAAGCTATAAAAAACACAGTTACCTCGATTACCTACAAACCGTGTCTAACAATCAAACCAGTAGTAACAAGATTGCTTTAATTGTTGCTCAAGGGGCAATTGTTGGCGGGCGCGGACAAGAAAATGTGATCGCTGCGGATACTGTATTGTCGCAGCTGAATCGCGCCTTGAATAATGAGCAAGTTAAAGCCTTAGTAGTTCGCGTTGACAGCCCTGGAGGTAGCGCCTTCGCCTCAGAATTAATTCGTGAGAAATTCCAACAATTTCAAGATAAAGGCATCCCGGTCATCGTATCAATGGGTAGCGTGGCAGCAAGCGGTGGATATTGGATTTCTTCCACCGCCGATCAAATCTTTGCCAGCCCCACCACGATTACTGGTTCTATTGGTATTTTTGGCATGTTTGCGACTTTAGAGAACGCCTTAGCGAAAATTGGCGTGACTAGCGACGGCTATGCAACTAGCACCTTAGCTGAAATAAGCCCTATCCAAACCCTACCTGAAGAAGTTAGGCAGATCATTCAGTTGAATGTGGAGCATGGTTACCACGATTTCCTATCGTTAGTTTCTTCTGGTAGAGGTATCGACTTAGTCGATATGGATAAGATAGCTGAAGGCAGAATTTGGACTGGTCAAGATGCATTAAATAATGGACTGGTCGATCAACTCGGTGATTTACATGATGCGATAGACTACGCTGCTGCTCTCACTGAGTTAGAAAACTATCAAGTAGTAAAACTAAGGCCTGAGCTAAATTCTCGTGAACGTTTTATTGCCCAGCTATTTGACTCTCATATAGCCCAAGCCTTAGAAACGGCTATCCCCAATTGGGCGCTATTGCATTCTCTTGCAGAACAGGCCCCGAATGTTGAACAATTCAATGACCCGCTAGGTCAATATAGTTTTTGCGCTGTATGCGAACAATTCTAAAACGATGGCATTTATTTAGAATCGCTTAATTACTTTAGCTTTGCATCAGACTATAATTTCAAAAAATTATTGAATTATAGTCTGATGAATCAAAAATCTATTTATATAGCCTACACTGGCGGCACTATCGGTATGCAACGTAGTGAAAGAGGCTATGTACCTGTCGCTGGGTTTATGCGTGATTGTCTTAAAGCAATGCCAGAGTTTCAACGCGACGAAATGCCAGACTTTACCGTTCATGAATTTTCTCCACTTATAGATTCAGCTGACATGGATCCTCAGCATTGGCAGTTGATCGCTGAAGATATCCAAGCTAACTACGAAAAATATGATGGTTTTGTCGTTTTGCACGGTACCGATACCATGGCTTACACCGCTTCAGCACTATCATTCATGCTTGAGAACCTAACTAAACCCGTCATTGTTACAGGCTCGCAAATTCCACTGAGCGAGTTACGCTCTGATGGTCAAACAAACTTACTGAACGCGCTTTACCTTGCCGCTTATTATCCAGTTCACGAAGTATGCCTATTTTTCAACAACCAGTTACTACGCGGAAATCGCAGTACCAAAGCCCATGCAGACGGCTTTGATGCATTTATGTCACCTAACTTCCCCCCTTTACTAAAAGCCGGCATAGATATCGAAGTTATCGCTGGTGAAATAAGGCCAACCGGAATTAGCGCCCTGCAGATTAGTCCTATAGTGCCCCAACCTATTGGCGTAGTGAGTTTATATCCGGGGATTTCAGTTGAAGTAATCGCTAATCTGCTATTACAGCCAGTTAAGGCGGTCATTTTGCTTAGTTATGGCGTGGGTAATGCTCCGCAACATGAAAGGATGACGGAGCTGCTAGAACAAGCCAGTGAACGCGGAATTATCGTGCTCAACTTGAGCCAATGTTTAACAGGAAAGGTAAATATGGACGGTTATGCAACGGGCAATGCATTAGCCAAAGCTGGTGTTGTAAGTGGCAGTGACATGACCACCGAAGCAGCCTTAGCTAAATTACACTACTTGCTAAGCAAAGATTTACCTAGCAAGCGGATTAGAGAATTGTTAAGCCAAGATATTAGAGGTGAAATCACCCTCTAACTATCGTGCTGAGCTACTTTAATAATCGTTTGCTCCTCGCGGTACTGACGCTTTAGCTCTTGCTTTGACTTCATGACCAATTCGCCGTCGGTTCCTACGGTGAAATGTTGGGGCTGATGGTTATGTTTAGCCTGATACAAAATCACCATTTGCTGGGTATGGTCACGCTGTTCTTTAGTGACTTTTTTACCATCAGGCCAACGTCCAGTTTCTACTGCTGTTAGCATGTTTTGATAAATCTCGGGGCTCATCGCCGCCAACAACTTCTCTACATCCATTTATCACTCCTATAATGTTATGGAAACACTAACAAACCAATTGAGCACTGCCAAGTTATAAACTGAGCAGTTGAGCAAAATGCCGGGGTTTAGATTGACCTAAATAGAAAAAAACTATGCTAGTCTTACACTTATAAAAATTGCCACTAAACCTTTATCAGGGAAATGATTTGTCTCTATTTAAACCATTTAGCCTTAGCTTATGCTTAGTTGTTCCGCTTACTCTTAGTGGATGTGATACTCGATTTAATTTCTTCGGCTTTGGCAGCCCTACAATAAAAAGCATTTGCAAAAACAACCCCGAGCTTTGTGATGATCTAAACCGAGATGGCTGGTGTAAAAATGAACGCTCAGCAGTCATATTTAGCCGCTTAGACGAGCGACAAGAACCCAGTGAACCCAACAAATACGCCTTGATAAGAGACTATAGCGCTTACAATTTCTGTATAGAGCTAGCCGCCAGTATTGAGCCCAAATATGACAAATCACGTAAAACACAACGGGTAATAGGTATGTTGACTTCTCTTGAAGAACTGCAACGCTTAGAGCAGGAAACTAAAGAATCTGATTACCCCTTCCTATCCAAATACCACTGGACTCAATTACGCAATGAACAAGCGGGTAAACGGTTTTTAGCACTAGAAGGTACAGAGGCCTTAAACCATCCTGAACTGCAGTGGACATTAGCTATTTACTACAGTGGAAAGGATGCAAATAAAGCCATCAGCATTTTACAAAATATCTTTAAACTTTACTCTACAGAAGCGTCGATCCCAGCGAAATATGCTGAAGCAATCACTTCACAGTATATGAGTATAAAAGATTACCCAAATGCCTACTTATGGGCTCGGGTTTCTGCAAAATTCAGCGATCATAGCACCCAAGATTATGCGGGACTAAATCATCTATTGAAAATGGATGAACAACAAAAACAAGCGCTAGACAACACCGCTGACAAAATTTTTGAACAAATAGAGAAAAGGCAATACCAGCCGTAAATCAAGTCTAATTATCAGCAGAAAAATCAAGCGCCACTGAATTGATACAGTAGCGGTCCCCTGTTTCAGTAGGGCCATCATTAAACAGGTGGCCCAAATGGGCGTCGCAGCGACTACATCTCACTTCTATTCTATCCATGCCATGACTTTTATCGGCCACAAACCGAATAACGTGCTCACTGGAGATACGATCAAAACTTGGCCAGCCACATCCGGCATCAAACTTAGCGCCTGACTGGAACAAGGCTTGGTTACAGCATACACAGCTATAAACACCTTGCTGTTTATTATGTAATAACTTCCCAGTGAAAGGATGCTCAGTCGCACCGTTACGAGTGACTTGAAAAGCGAGTTCGTCTAACAATTCACGCCACTCTTGCTCATCTTTAACTACTTTAGTCATGGCTTACTTGTTCTAATAATAACATGGAACTTTTACTCAATTTAATGGATGGTTTTCGCCGCTGTTTAGGGTAAATAGCTTGTTCACTAGAAGTATCTAACTGTTGCACCCAACGATGGTTATTTTCTGCGGCGGGAATAGCAAACTCTATGGAATGGTCGCAAGCATTAATAATCCATAACCAGCGTTCCTTGGCATCTCGTAAACTACGCATTTCAACAGCCACCGCCCAACCATGGGACTGGTGCCAATCCTCTTGATGCATATGTTTTCCATCAGGCCTGAACCAACGCACGCTATGATGCTTATGATGACACTTCTCATAGCTGTCGTTTTCTAACTGCAAATAATGAAATAAGCGAGAACGTTTACGCAACGCTATAAGCTGCTGAGTAAACGCCAAAAATTGTTGCTGTTCACTATCTAACTGCCAATTAAACCAACTCAGTTTGTTGTTTTGGCAGTAGGCATTGTTATTGCCTTGCTGGCTTCGGCTTAACTCATCGCCGCCTAGAAAATGAGGGATTCCTTGCGATAACATAAGAGTAGACAATAAATTACGTTTTAGTTTTCTGCGCCGAGCCAATACTTTCTTGTCTTTGGTAGCTCCTTCAACGCCGCAATTGACCGAAATATTATGTCCGTGCCCATCCCGATTATCTTCCCCATTGGCATGGTTGTGTCGCTGTTCATAGCTGACGATATCTTCGAGGGTAAATCCATCGTGATAACAGATATAATTAACGCTAGTATGAATACTTCTGCGACTGGATAGGAATACGTCGCGAGACCCCATGATTCGAGTCGCCATTTCACCTAAAAGGCCGTGCTCTCCTTTCCAAAAGCCTCTGCTAGTATCACGGAAGCGATCATTACACTCCATCCAACGCTCTGGAAAATGCCCCAATTGATAACCGTTAGGGCCGATATCCCATGGCTCGGCAATCATTTTGGCACGCGATAGGATGGGATCTTGGGCAATAGCTTTAAAAAATGCGGCTTGGTTATTATAGTGATTTCGTTCTCGGCCTAAACTTACCGCAAGGTCAAACCTAAAGCCGTCAACTTGCATTTCATCAACCCAGTAGCGCAGGCTATCTAATACCAGCCTCAAACCGATTGGATGATCTAAGCTAACACTGTTTCCACACCCAGTATTATTCACATACTGGCTATAATCAGGGCTGTCGCCAATGTGTTCAAATAGGTAGTAGTTTTTATTATCTAGGCCTCTGTAACACAACGAGGGCCCGTCTGAACCCGATTCAGCGGTATGGTTAAAAACCACATCAAGGATAACTTCAATGCCATGCCTATGGAATTCGCGAACCATGGTTTTAAATTCAGTCAACGCATCATTTTGAGCATAACGAGGTTCAGGAGCCATAAACAATATTGGGTTATAACCCCAATAATTACTCAAACCTAAAGATTTTAGCCGCGGTTCTGACATGAATGTAGCTATTGGTAGCAGCTGCACAGAACTAACACCTAAGCTTTTAATATGCTCAATACTAGACGGCTCAACCAAACCCAAATAAGTGCCACGTTTGGCAATCTCGACATCTTCTTTTTGCTGACTAAAACCGCGAACATGGGTTTCGTAAAGAATGGTATCTTGCCTAGCAATATTGGGTTTGCTTACACCTTGCCAATCAAAAGCATCGTCACAAACAATGCATTTAGGCACCATTTGAGAGTCGTCATCCTGATAGGCTTTAGCATCCCAAATAATCGGCCGAGTGACCGCTTTGGCATAGGGATCTAAGATCAGTTTTCTTGGGTCGTAACACAGACCATGCTCTGGCTGGTAAGCGCCAAAAACACGGTACGCATAAAGTTGACCCGCTTTAATGCCGGCGATATGACCAAAACGGATGCCGCCCTGCTTTCCGGGTAATACAACCCGAGCGAGTTCATTTTCATTGTGATCAAATAAGCAAAGCTCGATGTGCTTGGCATCACCAGCATGTATCGCAAAGTTACACCCATCATCATCTAATGAGGCGCCAAGCGGATAGTCATTCCCGGTTGATGCCTGATACTGAACCAGGCTAATCGGCAGTGGATTTAATTGACTTTTTGTAGACATGTACACCCTTGAGCCTCTGCTAAGGCAGAGGCTAAACATCAAAAATCTAATCTACTTTGATTAAATACAATGTTGACAGTGGTGGCAAGTTTAAAATAATGGAATTTTCATATCCCTTCGCATTAATCGCTTCACTTTGGAACTCGATACCGGCGTCATAATTGCCCCCCCAATACATCTCAGAGTCGGTATTCAATATGATTTTATAACGCCCTTCTTCGGGAACAGCTAAGCGATAAGCATCTCGAGGAACCGGTGTAAAGTTACTAATAACAATCACTTTTTCGTTATTGCTAATGGCATTTCTCTGGAACACTACGATGCTATTTTCCCAGTCATCATGATCTACCCACGTAAAGCCATTGGTATCATAATCACCTTCATACATTGCCGCATGACTGCGATAAACTTTATTAAGTTGTTTAACCAGCTCTTGTTGCCCTTTATGTTTTGGATAATCCAAAACATTCCACTCTAGGCTTGTATCATGGTTCCACTCACTGGCTTGGGCAATTTCATTACCCATGAAATTCAGTTTTTTACCTGGGTGAGCAAACATGAAAGCGGTATATGCTCTTAAATTAGCGGCCTGTTGCCATTCGTCACCCGGCATTTTCCCTAATAACGAACCTTTACCGTGAACCACCTCATCATGAGATATCGGTAATACAAAGTTCTCGTCGTAGTTATAGACCATCGCGAAGGTAATTTCGTTGTGATGGTATTTTCTAAAAGCCGGATCTTTTTGCATATAAGTGAGAGAATCATGCATCCAACCCATATTCCATTTAAAGCCGAAGCCTAAACCACCAGTAAAAGTAGGACGTGATACCCCAGCAAATGCTGTCGATTCTTCAGCTATCGTCATCGCATGCGGGTACTGACGGTACACTTCTTCGTTAAACCACTTCAGCAAGCTAATTGCTTCGTAGTTGTGGTTGCCACCGTCAATATTAGGCACCCACTCTCCCTCTTCACGAGAGTAGTCCCAGTACAGCATCGATGCAACGGCGTCAACACGTAAGCCGTCAACATGAAATTTATCTAGCCAAATCAATGCACTAGCAACTAGGAATTGACGCACCGTATCGCGACCAAAATCATATATGTATGAGTTCCAATCGTTATGCCAGCCACGACGTGGATCTTCATACTCATACAGATGGGTGCCATCAAACTGGGCAAGACCATGCGAATCACTCGGGAAGTGTGCAGGAACCCAATCAACAATAACGCCGATACCATTTTGGTGACATTGATCAACTAAGAATTTGAAATCATCTGGGTTGCCAAATCGACTGGTTGGAGCAAACAAGCCAATTGGTTGATACCCCCAAGATCCGTCGAAGGGAAACTCTGAAATAGGTAAAACCTCAATGTGGGTATAGCCCATTTCTTTAATGTAATTAACTAACTCTACGGCAAGCTCTCGATAGCTGAGATAATTGTTACCGGTATCTTCTATTTTACGCTTCCAAGAACCTAAATGGACTTCGTAAATACTCATTGGCTGATAGCGTTTATCGGTTTTTTGAGACTCGATCCAGGCTTGGTCACCCCATTGGTATTGATCGTGATCCCATACTACCGAAGCAAAAGAAGGATATTGCTCAGAACTAAAACCCACCGGATCTGTTTTATGCGGTAGTGAATGACCGTGCCGATCCTTCAGTTCATACTTGTACTTAATGCCTGCCGATAAACCAGGTACAAAAAGTACCCAGTGGCCATCTAGAGAGCGTTGCATTGGCAAACAACGTCCGTCCCAGTGATTGAAATCACCAATCAAACTGACGCTTGAAGCACTCGGAGCGTAAACCGCAAACCTAACACCCTTTACGGTTTGTCCTTCAAACTCATAAGATTTAACTTGAGCGCCTAAAACCTCATAGAGATTTTGCGGGGCATGGGTCATTGTTGCTAGGCCATCGTAGGCCTGTTCAGTAAATTGATAAGGGTCGATAACGGTGGTTTTGGTATCACCATAATCAACTTCAAGCTGATAAGTAAATCGTTGACGATTGTCTAGTTTGAGCTCGAATAAGCCCTGAGTCGACAATTGCTCCATGGTGCCTATAACTTCGCCAGCTAAGCTCATTACAGTGATGGCTTTGGCGTCGGGTTGCCAAACTCGAAGCAGCATACCCTTGCCATTTTTATCGTCTAATAAGCCTAAAGCATTGAAAGGCTCACCTAAGCGAACACTAGATAATTGTTGAACTAATTGAGAAACATGTGAAGACAAAGATCGTTTCATTGTTTACTTACCTTAAGATCCTGAGAATAAGGGGATTTGGTCATTAAACTTAGGTTAGCGCAACTGAGCAATGTTTTCTGCTTTTATGGCCACTAAAGTGAGATAGAAAACATTTTCATGGCAAAAAAAAAGCGCTCCGAAGAGCGCTTGCTTATATTATGAACAATAACTAACTAGCTTTGTTACGAGCATCGGTCAGTGACTGCATTAATTGTTGGACATCGTTACTCGCAAACAAGTCACTAAGATTCCAAGTTAGCTTACGTCGCCAGTTTGGATATTCAGCTGAAGTGCCAGGTACGTTAACAGGCTTGTCCATCTCCATCCAATCTTCTAATTGGACAGACAATAGGCTACAACTGCCCTTTGCCATATGCACTTGAATACCGAAGTTCAAGCCACGATCCATACCAACCCAATTTACATCATGTGAAATATAATCAGGAATGCTTTGATGACCATGTAAGGTATCTAGTAGCTTCTGTTTATTTTCATGGCGATCTTTATAAAGACTTTGCAATACGTCTTCGTCGGGGTAAATGCCTAACTCGCGACCTAGTGCTAAATCATCACAATGCCAAAAACCACGTAGGGTTGGCATATCGTGGGTTGTCACTGCAGACATCGCCTGAACTGGATAATGAGCCGGTGAAATGAAGCCACCATCTTCAGCTTGTTCAAAGAAGAATATACGGTAAGAGTGAACACCGTTCTCTTGAAGTATTTCAAATATGCCGTCAGGCACCGTGCCTAAATCTTCACCAATGATGAGACATTTATTTCTGTGGCTCTCTAGAACCAAAATGCCTAATAGATCTTGGATTGGGTAATAAAGGTAAGCACCTTTATCAGCAGAATCTTCATTAGGGACTAACCAAAGTCGTAACAGCGCCATTGCGTGGTCAATACGTAATGAACCACATGAACGCATGTTTGAGCGGAACAAATCAATCATGGGTTGATATTGCTGTTCCTCAAGCACTGCTGGGTCCATCGGAGGCAAGCCCCACTTTTGACCTAATGGACCAAGAATATCTGGCGGAGCGCCTACACTAGCGTCTAGCGAGTAAAGGTCACCATTTGCCCAAATCTCTACACTACCTTCACTAACACCTACGGCTAGGTCGCGGTAAAGGCCCATTGCCATACCAGAATCTTTAGCAACAGCATCAACCGCAGCTAATTGCTCATCAGCCATCCACTGTAACCACAGATAAAAATCTACCGCTTCCTGGTTAGCTTTAACCCACTCTGCTACTGCTGGTAAATGGTATTCTTTATATTCGTCTGGCCATGCTGGCCAACCCCAAGCGTTACCAATCGCGTCATACAAGTGAGCTTGTAATGCGTCGTAAGTTGCCTGAGCAGCTAAGCTTTCGCCGCCTTCTTTAACAAAAGAACGGAAAGCATTAGCGCGTTTAGTGCGGCCTTTTTGAACAGTTTGGAACTGTTTAAAGACAAGTCTAAGCGCTTCTAACTTGGCTTCAGTGACACCAGTGTAATCTACCCATTCGCTACTGCGAAGTTGCTCTAAGCGATTCTGAAAAGCACTGCTAGCGACTAATTCAGCCGCTTCAGAAGCTTCAAACTCGGCAATGGCTTTAACATCGATGTAAACTACGTTTAACCAGCGACGCGAAGACGGGCTATAAGGGCTAGCAGCTTCTGGGTTTGCTGGGTACAAAGAGTGAATTGGGTTTAAACCAACAAAGTCACCCCCCTTTTCAGCAATATTTTTAACTAATACTTGTAAGTCACTGAAATCGCCAATACCCCAGTTTGTTTCACTGCGTAGACAGTAAAGTTGAACGCTAGGGCCCCAAACTTTTTTACCGTTGGCAATACTAGGTTGAATATATGCCGCTTGTGGCGCAACAATGTAACGTGTTTCAGCCAATACTTTGCGTCCGCCCTTTAACGAGATATTTAAAGAGTGGTAACCAATAGGTAATTCTAGCTCTAGTGGAACTTGATAAGCTTGGTATTCTGCTTCATTAATGGCATGAGCTTCGATAAGCTCACCATCAACAGGAACGATTTGCCCCTTGAATTCTTCACCCTGCTCAGTTTGCAGCTTCCAATTAAAACTCTTATTGGCTAGCTCAATAGGAACACGAATTTCCAGAGGATATTGCGGAGCGACTCTCACTACTTTTACTACTGGCATTACTTGTTGCCAGTAATTCAGTACGTCCTCTTCATAACGTTGGGCTAATTGCTCTGCGTTATCTACAGGGTAACCGAGTGCTTTCAATAATTTTAACTTGCTTTCAGGCACGACTTCAGCCGCATTACCCCAAGCATCTACGTAGCTGGTTTCGATGCCGCGAAGCTTTACCAACTGTTCAATGATTTGATCTGACATAACATTTCCCGAGTTATTGCTTTGTATAGAACTAATTATTATTTTTTTGCGCGTGTATTGTACTCATCCTAAAGCTTGTTTTATCGATCTAGCACAAACTTCACCAAATTAATTTTATCTGAGATTCACTGATATTGATTGTTTTTTTTTAAGTCTACGTCAATACTTCTTTCTGCAAATTGTAGCTTGTACATTTTTGAATCATTAATTGATGTTGCGCAAATTAATTGTCGATTCGACTTGAACAAATTTCAGAATGTTGTAAGTTTACAACCAAATTATACATCTGTTAACAACTAGGAACATTAGGTATCACTATGACAATTAAAGTTGGTATTAACGGTTTTGGCCGTATTGGACGTTTCGTATTCCGTGCATCTGTTGAGCGTAACGACATCGAAGTCGTAGGCATCAACGACTTAATCGACGTTGAATACATGGCTTACATGCTTAAGTATGACTCAACTCACGGTCGTTTCAACGGTACTGTAGAAGTAGTTGACGGCAACCTTGTAGTAAACGGCAACACTGTTCGTGTTACTGCAGAGCGTAACCCAGAAGAACTAAAATGGGATGCTATTAGTGTTGATGTTGTTGCTGAAGCAACAGGTATCTTCCTAACCGACGAGACTGCTCGTAAGCACATCACTGCTGGCGCTAAGAAAGTAGTATTAACGGGTCCTTCTAAAGACGCGACTCCTATGTTCGTAATGGGCGTAAACCAAGCGTCTTACGCTGGACAAGACATCGTTTCTAACGCTTCTTGTACAACTAACTGTTTAGCACCTATCGCTAAAGTACTAAACGACAAGTGGGGCATTGAATCTGGTCTTATGACTACTGTTCACGCTACTACTGCAACTCAGAAAACTGTTGACGGTCCTTCTGCTAAAGATTGGCGCGGTGGTCGTGGTGCTTCTCAAAACATCATCCCATCTTCAACTGGTGCAGCTAAAGCTGTAGGCGTTGTACTTCCTGAGCTAAACGGCAAACTAACGGGTATGGCTTTCCGCGTACCAACTGCTAACGTTTCTGTAGTTGACCTAACAGTTAACCTTAAAGAAGCTGCAAGCTACGAAGAAATCTGTGCTGCTATGAAAGCTGCTTCAGAAGGCGAAATGGCTGGCGTTCTTGGTTACACTGAAGACCAAGTTGTTTCTCAAGACTTCATCGGTGAAACTCAGACTTCTGTATTTGATGCAAAAGCTGGTGTTGCTCTAACTGACAAATTCGTTAAAGTTGTATCTTGGTACGACAACGAAATCGGTTACTCAAACAAAGTTCTAGACTTAATCGCTCACATCTCTAAATAAGAAATGTAGCTTTAAGCTAGACTAATAAAGCGACCTTAGGGTCGCTTTTTTTATAGGTGCAATTTATGGTCCTTGAAAGATTACAACTTAAAGTCGTTAAACAGCTAGATAACGCTGTATTTGAAGTGCGTAACGAAGAAGGTATGCTGTTTTATTGGGTCGATCACCCACAAGCAAAAGCACTTATTGCCCAGCAAGGGGCTCACTTAGTCAGTTACCGACCTAATCCCGGTAAAGAAAAATTATGGCTTAGCAAAAGTAGCGAATTCACCAGGGGAAAAGCGATTCGCGGAGGCATTCCTATTTGCTGGCCCTGTTTTGGTACCTTGGGAGGCGACACCTACCCAAGACATGGCTTTGCTAGAACCAGCCAATGGTCACTAGATACCATTAAAACAACCGAGCAATACTGCCAACTGGTACTTACCCTGTGCCATGATTCAACACCAGAAATTGCCTTAAGCTGTAAATTCACCCTCGGTGACCAAGCTAGCATTGAACTAACGACCACCAACAACAGCCCGACCGAATTTGAAATCACTGGCGCATTGCATAGTTATTTCATAACTGATGTAAAAAAATTACACATCGGATCACTTGGCGATCAATATATTGATTCTGTCAGCCAACAGACAAATTGCGATGTAACACAGTTTGAACTAAGTGAAGAAACCGACCGAATCTACCTAAAGCCCAAAAATATTAGTCATTTAAGCTGGGATAATTCAACAGTAGAGATTGAACACCGCGGTCATGACAGCGTAGTAGTGTGGAACCCCGGTAAAAAATTAGCTGACAACATGGCTGACCTACATAGTGCTGACCACTTCATTTGCATTGAAACCGCTATAACTCAGTCACCCGTCAAAATACCGGCTAAGCATTCGCACCAGTTAATTCAAGTTATTCGCTAAATAAAAAAGACCCTAAAAGGTTTCCTTTAGGGTCTTGTGTTCATTTTGTGTGTTGAAACAACCAACAGGTAAATTTATGGTTGTTTCAACATGAACCCACAAATTTATACTTTGGTAATACCAAACACTTGATTTTCTTGTT
This sequence comes from Agarivorans sp. MS3-6, assembly GCF_054112545.1. NCBI lineage: Bacteria > Pseudomonadati > Pseudomonadota > Gammaproteobacteria > Alteromonadales > Alteromonadaceae > Agarivorans > Agarivorans sp. MS3-6. The sequence continues at coordinate 160,580 of NZ_CM134202.1, forward strand.
CTTGAACTCGAATAAATGTGGTGCGCTTAGTTAACTCTTTAAGTTCAGACGCCCCTACATAAGTACACGCAGAACGAACCCCGCCCAATACGTCTTGTACGGTAAGTTGAACACTGCCTTTATAAGGAAGCAAAACTGTTTTACCTTCAGAGGCTCGATATTCTGCCACCCCACCGGTGTGCTTATCCATCGCTGTTTGTGAACTCATGCCATAAAATTTCATGAACTGCTGGCCGTTCTCTTCGACGACTTCGCCGCCATTTTCTTTATGCGCAGCCAACATTCCACCTAACATCACAAAATCAGCTCCGCCGCCAAACGCCTTGGCCACATCGCCCGCTTGAGTACAACCACCATCACCCACTATTTGTCCACCAAGGCCATGAGCCGCATCGGCACATTCAATAATGGCTGACAGCTGCGGGTAACCTACACCGGTTTTCACCCGAGTGGTACACACACTGCCCGGGCCAATGCCCACTTTAACAATATCGGCACCGCTTAAGATGAGCTCTTCTACCATTTCACCGGTAACCACGTTACCCGCAACAATAACCTTATCAGCAAAGGTGTCACGCATCTTACGAACAAAACTCACAAAATGCTCTGAGTAGCCATTAGCAACATCAACACATATAAACTGAAGATGCTTATTAAGAGCCAAAATTTTCTTAGTTTTTTCAAACTCTGCGTCTGAAGTACCGCAACTTACCATCAAGTATTTGATTTTCTCAGGCGCCATATTCGCTAGAAACTCAGACCACTGAGCAATCGAGTAATGCTTATGTACTGCCGTCATCATTTTATGTTCAGCTAAGGCTGCCGCTAAGCCAAAGGTTCCCACAGTATCCATATTTGCGGCAATAACAGGCACACCTTCCCATTGACTACCGGTATGTTTAAAGGTAAACTTCCGATCAAGTACAACCTGAGATCTACTCTTCAGTGTTGAACGCTTAGGTTTGATTAAAACGTCTTTAAAACCAAGCTTTATATCTGTCTCAACTCTCATCTATTTCTCTACTACTTATTAGGCACAAAACCCAAAGAGTATAGCAGCAAAGCCATAGTAACAAAACCATTAATAATCGATTGCTGTAACACAGAGCCGCATAGCTTTCTGACACGCGCTATCTCATTGGCTGATCAGGTAAATTTGTACCGTGCAATAAAATAGCCTTAAAAAGGCTTAGGACAAAATAGAAAGCAATATAGCGTTTAGCGAATTGGGGGGGATTTTAGGGTGTTAAGCGTTCAATCAAACCGTCACTTGCTTGTTCAATTAAATCCAGCACCGTTTTAAAACCCTGCACGCTGCCGTAGTAAGGGTCAGGAATTTCTAAGGTATCACTTCCACCTGATGGCAGATACAATGCCAGTTTGCTACTAAACTGATGAGGGCAGTGTTTCTCTAGGTAAGCTAAGTTCTTATTATCTGAAGCAAGTATCAGGTCAAATTTGGCAAAATCTTTAATCAAAACCTTTCGAGAGCGTATACCTTTAAAACTATAGCCTTTATCTTCGGCAACTCGAACCGCTCTGGGGTCGGGTTTATCCCCATGGTGGTAATCGGTGGTACCCGCAGAGTCCACTTTTATTTTCAGTTTTTTCTGCTTAAGCTTGGTTCTTAATACAGCTTCGCCTGTGGTCGACCTACATATATTGCCCATGCAAACCACTAGAATAGATTTAACTCCAGGTATTTTATTCACTATGCATCCTTCGCCGTAAAACAAAGGGGCCAACTAAAGCCCCATCATGTTTAATTGAAAAAACCACCTAAGCTATCCAGTAGCTTTTTACTATCTTCATTATCGCCTAACGCTTTATTTAATTCTTTATTAACCGCGTCTTTTGCTTGGCTTTCAAATAGCTTCTTCATATCTAGGTTTATTTTGGGTTCCGACCAAGTACCTTTTACATTGATAGGAATATCTAATCCTGCCAAATCATTGTCGGCGCCCTGCCCTTCTAAACTGGCAACGACTTTGGTGACGAAACTAAAGTCTAAACTTTCTTTAATAAGATGCGAGTTGCCTTTGCCATCAATACGTAACAGCGGCGAAGACATTTGCATTTGCTTTACACTAGCCAAGGAATTTCCCAACGTCGCCTTGACTAGCAGCTCACTAAAATCGGTTTTTTGTTCTTGCTGAGCTTGCTGTTTATCCCCACCTTTCATTGATGCTTTGGCACTACGGATCATTTGTGGAATATTCACTCCATACACTGCACCGTCAGTAAAGGTGGCGTTTATCGGACCAGAAATTTTTTGTTTTACCGCCGTAGGCGTTAAACCCACACCTTTCAGATTGAGGTCGACGTTTAAGCCTCCAGCAATAAATTCGAAATCAGCAGCATCTGTGAGCAAAGGCCTAGCTTGGACACCTGACAAAGTAGCCTTCATAGAATAACTGGCTACAGGTTTTTGGGCATTAATAACTGCACTGCTTGCCAATTTACCATCATACAAATCGGCGCTTAGCTCTTGAACACGTAAGATCCCTTTATCAATGCTCAACTGTTGCTTGATATTTTCTATATGCAATTTTTGATGTTGAAATTGAGTTATTCTCAGAACGCCATCCAAATTGATGGTGTTAAGCGCACTAAGGTCAGGTTCTTGTTCTGGTTCATTTTTTGGTTTGGCGGAATCATTACTGTCATTATTAGATGTTGTGTTATCAGTCTCAGCAATAAAGTTAGCGGTATCTAGTAATGGAATAGTTAGGTCGAATGAAATGTCGGGAATTTCATTTAACACGACCCGGCTACTGCCGTTTAGTTGAGTGTTACCATCGATATCTACCGCAAGATCGCTCAATTCGACAGTTTTTGCTTCAACAAGATAAGCAAGACTAAAATCGGTTTGAACTTTCATCGCACCATTAGGAATCGTTTCCCCTTTTAGTGAGATACTGTTACTGACTGCTTTTAAAGCTACTTTGCTAAAGTCACTTGCGACAAACAGTAAACCCTCAGCCTGTTGTTCTACCGCCAACTGGCCATCACTGAAGTTTAACGAAAAAGTAAATTTGTTATCTTGGTCGAGCTCCAAGCCTTCAAGGGCAAAGTTTACTGGGCCAAGCTTCTGCGTTTTGTTTTGTTTAAGATCGATGAGCTCGATATTAGCGTCACTGAGGGTAATACCTGACAGGCTAATGCTCCATTCGCTCGTAGCCGAAGAAGCTGAAGTGTCAGCTGTTTCCCCAGTTGTTGGCGCGGGTTGTGCGTCACCCTTAGTTAAATCATCAAGATTACTAGAGCCATCAGCGTTGGTTTGATGGCGTAAGCGTAAACCTTCAACTGAAATATCGCCAACTTCTACGTTTTTACTAAACAAAGGCATCAAAGCCACTGACATTTCGGCACTGTTAATACTAAAAGTATCACCATCGCCAAACTCAGGGTGATCAAGTAAACGTACTTCTCCAAGCTCAAAACCAATGCTTGGGAAGAACCGCCAGCCTAAATCACCTTCAATGATCAGCTCGCGCCCCGTTGCTTGTTTAGTTTTTTCTACAAGCAACTGCTTGATGTCATCGGTATTCACTAAGGAGACGGCTATAACCACCGCTAAAATAATTACAACAAATACAATGGCTAGTCCATATAGCAGCTTTTTCATGATCTTCCCTATTTATCAAAATCGTTGAATAATATGTAATTAATTTATAATAATCACATTCAGCTGGGTTTGCGTTGTTTTTCGCTTGATTAGATAAACTTTCTTACCCTGTAGCGTCTACTAAACAACTCTACGACGCCAGCAGATGTCTTATTTTTGCGTTAATGATGTCAATTGCAATTCGATTTTTTCCGCCTCGTGGGACGATTACATCAGCATACTGTTTTGAGGGTTCAACAAACTGTAAAAACATAGGGCGAACCGTATGGTGGTATTGAGACAATACTGAATCTAATGTTCTACCGCGCTCTTTAAGGTCACGTTGAATGCGACGCGCCAAACAAATATCGAGGGGGGTATCAACGAAAATGCTAATATCTAATTGGTCACGTATCGCCGGGTCGGTAAATAGAAGGATCCCCTCCAGAACTATTATTTTTGTGGGTTGAACGGTTTTAGTTTGTTCCATTCGGTTATTTACAGTGTAGCTATATTGAGGCTGCTCAATCGTAAGCCCCTGTTTTAGCTGTTTAAGGTGACTGACTAATAGCGCGTGGTCCATCGACTTTGGGTGGTCATAATTGGTTTTTTTTCGTTGCTCAGGGGTAATATGACTTTGGTCGTTGTAATAACTATCTTCATTTATAACGGCAATACAGCTATCACCAAGCTCACTACGAATGTCGTTTACAATGGTTTTAGAAAAAAGGCTTTTACCTGAGGCTGAAGCTCCAGAGATGCCGATAACGACAGTATTATGATCTTGATTTTTCATAGAATTAACCTAGTACTTTTGCGGCAATTATAGGTGCAAAGCCACTATTAGTCATTACTGGATTAGACTACAAATAAATATTTGATGCTGATTAGCCATAAGTTATTCAGCTGGCTACTCACCCACTAGGCATCAACAGCCGCTTAGGGTAAGATTGGCTCCCTAGAATCACCTGTTAATTGACTGAGCTTACAGTAGATCACATGACAAACGAACAACGAAAAATACTGGTCACCAGTGCCTTACCTTATGCAAATGGTCCTATTCACTTAGGACACTTACTGGAATATATTCAAACTGATATTTGGGTTCGTTTCCAAAAACTTCGTGGTAATACCTGCACCTACGTGTGTGCCGATGATGCCCATGGCACTCCGATCATGCTTAAAGCTCAGCAAATGGGAATTTCACCCGAAGAAATGATCAATCAAGTTCACCTTGAACACAGTGCTGACTTCAAAGAATTTAATATTGAGTTTGATAACTATCACTCGACCCATAGCCCAGAAAACCAAACCTTATCTGAAGGCATTTACAATAAGTTGAATGAAGCTGGGCATATTAAAACCAGAACCATTTCTCAGTTATTTGACCCTGAGAAAAACATGTTTTTGCCCGACCGTTTTGTCAAAGGAACGTGTCCCAAATGTGGCAGCGAAGACCAAAATGGCGATAACTGTGATAATTGCGGTGCAACCTATAGTCCAACCGATCTGGTATCGCCAAAATCGGTTATCTCTGGCGCTGAACCGGTACTGAAAGATTCAGAACATTACTTCTTTGATTTGCCTGCATTCCAAACAATGTTAAAAGACTGGACTGTTTCAGGGTCTTTACAAGACGAAATGTCAAACAAACTAAACGAATGGTTTGAGCAAGGATTACAACAGTGGGATATTAGCCGAGACGCCCCCTATTTTGGTTTCAAGATACCAGGTACAGAAGATAAATACTTCTATGTATGGCTAGATGCACCTATCGGCTATATGGGGAGTTTCAAAAATCTTTGTGACAAACGTGACGATCTAGATTTCGATAGTTACTGGAATAAAGACTCTGACGCAGAGGTTTACCACTTCATCGGTAAAGACATCATTTACTTCCACAGCTTATTTTGGCCAGCAATGCTCGAAGGAGCCGGATACCGCAAACCAACGAGTGTATATGCACATGGTTACGTCACGGTAAATGGCGCTAAAATGTCAAAGTCTCGTGGCACCTTTATTAAAGCACGCACCTACCTAGACCATTTAGACCCTGAATACTTGCGTTATTACTACGCGGCCAAATTGAACAACAGAATTGATGACTTAGATTTAAACCTAGAAGACTTTGCTCAAAGGGTTAACTCAGATCTAGTCGGTAAAGTAATCAATATTGCTAGCCGCACAGCTGGCTTCATCAGTAAGCGTTTCAACTCTACCTTATCAAATGAAGTAAGTAACCAAGCGCTATTAGATGAATTTATTGCAGCTGAGCAAACCATTGCCTCGTTATACGAAGGCCGTGAGTTTGGTAAAGCCATGCGCGAAATCATGGCGCTAGCAGATAAAGCTAACCAATACATAGCAGAAGAAGCACCTTGGCAATTAGCGAAAAATGAAGAAACCTTAGAACGTGCTCACCACGTATGTTCAATGGGTATTCACTTATTCCGCGTTCTGATCACTTATTTAAAACCGGTGTTACCAGAGTTAAGTGGCAAAGTTGAGCAATTCTTAAACATAGAGCTAAAATGGTCTGATATTGGTAATACCTTGGTAAACCATGAAATCCAAACTTTTAAAGCCTTAATGCAACGCATTGATATGACGAAAGTTGAAGCAATGGTCGACGCGTCAAAAGACAATTTGCTTGCTGCTCCGGCTGCAAACGAACAGAAACCTCAAATAGACAAAACTGAAAAAGCCGCGTTCGAACCTATCGCAGAAACAATTAGTTTTGACGAATTTGCAAAAATTGATTTACGTATCGCCCGTATCGTAAAAGCTGAACATGTAGAAAAAGCTGAAAAACTACTTCGTTTAGAGCTAGATATAGGCACCGAAACTCGCCAAGTATTTGCAGGCATCAAATCTGCCTATGCGCCTGAAGACTTAGAAGGTAAATTGACGGTGATGGTCGCAAACTTAGCGCCGAGAAAAATGCGCTTTGGCGAATCTCAGGGCATGGTATTAGCGGCGGGACCTGGAGGTAAAGAACTATGGATATTAAGCCCTGATGACGGCGCCCAGCCCGGTATGCGAGTAATGTAATTCAGCACTAAAAATGGCGCCAATGGCGCCTTTTTTAATAACTATTAAACTGACTAAACGTTAAGGTATCTAGCTTAATTAGCTCTTCAGTGACGATATCTTCAACCACCGAAGACGGAGAAGCTGTTTGCAGAAACCCCATTAAAACCATCACGTCTGTTTCATTACCTTCAGCGACAATTTCAACATCACCATCACTAAGATTTTTGGCATAACCGGTTATTGATAGCTGATTTGCCTTGAGCATAATATGGTATCTGTATCCTACGCCCTGTACTTTTCCTTTGGCTAAAACAGTTAAGCGGATTAACGACATATCACCCCATTAATGGTTTTGGTTTACCTAAAATAGAAAAGTCAAAGCCTATCGATTCAAGGGGTAAAGCGTCTAGAGGTACTTTGCAATGATCCAGCTCTAAACAAAAATATCGTTGCAATTGATATTGCGCATTGAGTTGCTCAACCTCTTCAAAGCCAAACTGACTCAATGTCCAGCGTAGCCTCTCATCTCGACAATTGCAGATTAAGCTAAGTAAACTATAACCTAGCTTTAATGCATAACAGCGCGCCCAGTCGACCATCAGCTTTGCTAGACCTTGCCCCGCATTATTACGGCAAACTGTAAGTTTATGCATAAATAGGCTTTCATTTTTTACTTCACTGTTTACTTCAATGGCTCCACAACGAGTATTCAAAATCATTGCTGCTACCGGCCTACCAGCCACATACCCCATAAACATTTCATCTAATCGATGATTAGCGAGTAAGGAATGAGGGGTTATTTGATTTAACTTCCACAATGGCTCACCTCGTGATTCGAACCAGCTAGCGGCCTCCATAAGTAACTCACAAAATTGATATAACTCTATACTTGATATAGCACGAACCACCATGTGGCTTGTGGCTTTTGAAGACATATCAACTCCCTTGATAAACGCCCAAACTGTGACCAACACCCAGTTGTGAAGAATATGTTACACACATTAAGTATAAGTTAAAAGAACTGTGAGCTTAAATAACGTTGAGATTTGCTATTTCTAATATTACCAACTAAATGGGGAAATCAGTAAATTCAAGCTAAAACCAATAAAACGGCTAAGCTATGCTCATATTGCAGACTAAATGTGATGTCTGAGCGTACCTATAAAACGCAATCATCTGTCGTAAATATTGCATTTTGTAACTGATAATATTCAATAAAAATGTGATAATTCAGTCTTATATGTAGTCAGTGTCGCTATTAGTACCACTCAACTATGTAGTCAGTGTCGCTATTAGTACCACTCAACAACACCGAGGTAACACACTCAATGGATTGCTGCAGTCAGCCAGGCCTTATGCCAATAGAACAAGCCAAATCAACGCTTACCAACAGCGTTAACATCAAAACAACACCACAAACAATTGGTGTAGATGAGGCCTTGGACCGAATTTTGGCTGAAGATATTGTTTCTCCATTAGATATTCCTCCATTTGATAACAGCGCAATGGATGGATACGCTATTTGCGTTGAACAATTACCAGAAGATAAGCAACTCCCTTTAAGCCACAAAGTATTTGCCGGCGATACGCGCAAACTTAGCGTAGAAGCCGGTCATTGTGTAAGGATTATGACAGGAGCCCCTTTGCCGACGGACTGTGATGCGGTCGAAATGCAAGAAAACACCGAAACAGTCGGTAACTTAGTTCATTTTAAACAACCAATTACCAAGGGGAAAAACGTTAGGTTTGCTGGAGAAGATGTCAAGCAAGGGCAGGTCGTTATCCCTGCGAGAACACGCCTAAATTCAAGCCATATTGGATTACTTGCAACCTTAGGTATTAAAAATGTTGTTGTTCAAAGCCTGTTGAAAGTTGCCATATTTTCTAGCGGGGATGAACTAATCCAACCAGGGCTGCCACTTAAACACGGCCAGATATATGATAGCAATCGCTTTGCAATAAGAGCGCTACTAAATAAATTGCCTGTAGAAATCATCGATTTAGGGGTGATACCCGATGATAAACAGCAGGTAAACGAGGCTTTCATTAATGCTGATCAACAGGCCGATATTGTTATTTGTAGTGGCGGAGTATCTGTTGGCGAAGCTGATTACACTAAATTAGTACTGGATGAAATTGGCGATATTGGTTTTTGGAAATTAGCCATTAAACCTGGAAAACCTTTCGCATTTGGACAGTTAGCAAATTCTTATTTCGTCGGCTTACCAGGTAATCCAGTGTCAGCCTTCGTTACGTTCTACAAACTTGCGATGTTGGTGATAGCAAAAGCCAGTGACTGGAACTACCAAGAACCATTAAGTCTAAAAGCTACGTCTTTACAAAGTTTTAAAAAGTCTCCTGGGCGCACCGACTTCCAGCGGGGTTACGCCAGTATCAATGAACAAGGTCAGCTCCAAGTACGCTCAACGGGTGCTCAAGGAAGTGCCATTTTCACCAGTCTCACCGACGCCAATTGCTTTATTGTTTTAGAAGAAACCCGCGGTAAAGTGAGTGCTGGCGAACCAGTGAATATCGAAATGTTCGCCAACCCAATGACCTAGTTAAAACTGATTATGCAATTTTACAGCCTTATGCAGCAAAAACACCATTTGGTCTTTAGCCAAGCATAAGGTTTGTTGGGCTCTTGGAGAGATAGGTACAGAAAATACCAGCCCCTCTAAATCCACTTCGATTAAACATTCATTCGCTCGTTGACTAAGCCCCACAACCTTTGCTTGCCACTGGTTTTGCGCACTGCAGTTTTCTACAAAGTGACTAGAAATCACCAAATTTTTAGGTTTAAAGCTAACTAAATGAAAGCTTTGATCTAATAGCTGATCGCTCTCAGCGAGTAGGTATTGTTGTCCGAACTTAAACCATCGCCAGCCGCGATCGGCTTTTCTATCCGATTGAACCACCTTGATAACTAAAGCCTGTTGCTGCTGATCGTTGTATCGATTAATCATCTGTAAACTATCACCCAGTGCTACGGGCTTGTCCGCAGTTAACAGCAATACTTTGTCGCTGAAATAGACTAAGTCCTCCGGGTTATGCGATATCATTAAGCAATCAATGTGGCGAGCGGTTAACCACCTTTTTAAACCTTTGAGTAAAGCTATCGCGCTGCTCCTATCCAGGGCAGAGAATACTTCGTCTAGCAACAACAATTTGGGTTGGCTAGCTAACGCTCTCACTAACGCCACCCTCTGTGCTTGTCCACCCGATAACTGAGTCGCTTTTTTATCCAATAAAGGGACTAATTCAAATAAATTGATAAGCTGTAACAGCTCTTCATTATTGACGCGTTGTACTAATTTTATATTCGCTTTAACACTTAAATGAGGAAATAGATGACTGCCTTGAGTCACAAAGGCTATAGGTCGACGGTGGGGTGGGATATTACAGGAAGCGTTTAACCAGCTTTGCCCATTAAACTGTATCTCACCACGAGATGGCGATTCTAAGCCAGACAATATTCGTAGTAAGGTTGTTTTACCCACTCCAGAGGCGCCAAAAACCCCAGTTAAAGAGGGTAAATCTAATTTACTTGTTTCTAAAAGAAAATCTTCCCTGCGGTAAACTAGGCTAAAACTTAACACCGATGCTCCCTACTCGCTTGCTTTTAGCAGAGAAAAAATAAGTCATCAGCAAAGCAACAAACGAAAAACCTAGCAACACAATAGCGAGACGATGAGCAGCCGCAAAATTCAGGCTTTCTACATGGTCAAATAAGGCGATTGCAATAACTTGGGTTTCACCAGGAATATTACCGCCAATCATCAATACCACCCCAAATTCACCTAAAGTATGAGCGAAGCCTAAAACCATTGCCACCAAAAATCCATTTTTAGCTAAGGGCAATTCTACTGCGACTAGTTGCTTCCACTTGGCCATTCTCAGCACTTTAGCGGCATCTAATACGCCAGGTTCTATTTGTTTGAATGCACTTTGTATGGGCTGAACCACAAATGGCAAGGAATAGAGACAAGAAGCAAATACCAAACCTGAAAAACTGAACGCGAGTTGATTGCCGGTCAATTGCAGCCACCATTGGCCTAGCATGCTATCTGGGGCGAAACCAATAAGTAGATAAAAACCGAGGACGGTGGGTGGTAACACAATCGGTAACGCGACAATCGCTTCCACAATATGCTTTAACTTAGATTCGCTTCTCGCTAGCCACCAAGCTAAAGGCGTACCAAGCAGCAGCAATATTAAACAGCTTAGTGAAGCAAGTTTAATCGATAATAGGATGGCTTGAAATTCTGCTTCGGTCATTGCTTAAGGTAATAAATATCCGTTGTCAGTAATAATAGTCTGCGCCTTAGCGCTCGATAAATATTGATAAAAGCCCAAAGCTTGTGGAGTATCTTCAAGCAATGCAACATGTTGAGCAAGCCTTTGATGAAAGTGGGTAGGCACCAACCAATAAGAACCATCAAACAACGCGTGCGTTGAGCGAGCGACAAAACCGCCCGCTACGTTACCGGTTACAATAAATTGATAAACCTGTGAGACATTGTTAGCGAGAATAAGCTTGCTGGTTAGGCCTTTTTGTTTCACTAATTGATCTGCTGCTAAGCCGTACGGCGCCAGTTTAGGATTGGCATAAGCAACACCAAATTGCCACTCTCGCCATAATTGTTCGCCCATTACAGGCTGCCCGTAAGCATTGGTATAGTTAGGGGCCCAAAACACTAACTGACCAACAGCGTATGGTTTCTGTGCTAATGCGTATTGGTTTGTAAACAGCAATTTGGCACGCTGCTCATCTGCTGAAAAAAACAAGTCAAATGGCGCGCCATGCAGCACCTGATTATACAGTACACCAGTAGACGCACTGGAAATGCGGTAAACAAAATTGGAATTTACTGCTTGGTAATCTTTCGCTAGCAATTCTAGCGTGGCTTTGAAGTTAGCAGCAACCGCCATCGTAACCGGAGCTGCATTGACGATGTTAGCCATGACCATGAGTAACACAGTAACCAACAGTTTTACCATTTGTTCTTCGCTTTTAGATCAGACTCTCTAGCATCTAACCAAATATCGCCTTGTGAAGTACGTTCTTTTTTCCAAAACGTTGCCTGAGTTTTTAAGTAATCCATAATGAAGTGGCAGGCTTCAAAAGATGCTTCACGGTGCGCACTGTTAACCCCAACAAATACTATTTGCTCGTTAACATCTAAATCTCCCACTCGATGCACAACACTAGCATCTTGAATTGGCCACCGCGTTCGAGCTTGATCTACAATCCGAGCTAATTGTGATTCAGTCATGCCAGGATAGTGCTCTAGGTGCAAGCCTTGTACTTGTTCACCCAAATTCATGTCCCTGACTAAACCAACAAAAAACACTATCGCACCCGCACTGGCTCGATTTCTTAAGCGTTGATACTCCTCGCCAACATCAAAATCTTGTTGTTGTACACGAATCATTTAGCCTCCTGTCACCGGGGGGAAAAAAGCGACCTCATCACCATTTTTAAGTCGCTGTACATCATTTATCTGTTGTTGATTTAGCGCAACAAGCACGGAATCATCAGCTAACACCGACCAAGCGGAGCCGGTGTTAATTAACTGTTCAGTTAAATTTTCAGTATTACTGCCTTCTACCAGCTCTATATTTATACTTGAGCAGCCAAGCTGTTCTTTTAGCCGAGCAAAAAATAGTACCTTGATTAACATAAGCTCACCTTAATTATTGGGCGCAAAAAGATCCTGATTTGCCACCATGCTTCTCCAGAAGCTTAATATCTTTAATCACAATATCTTTTTGGATCGCTTTACACATATCGTAAATGGTTAAAGCTGCAACACTGGCGGCCGTAAGTGCTTCCATTTCTACGCCCGTTTGCCCTTTTAATTTGGCTGTACTGATTACAGTGATAAGTCCTGCGGTTTCGTTCAAGTCCAACTCAACCGTGACTTTACTCAGCATCAAAGGATGACAAAGCGGAATTAACTCTGAGGTTTTTTTAGCCGCTTGGATACCCGCGATACGCGCACAAGCAAATACATCACCTTTATGTTGCTCGCCACTGATTAAGCTAGCCACTGTTTGTTGATTAATTTCAACTAGAGCTTGAGCCTTGGCTATTCGGCTTGTTTCTGACTTATCAGAAACATCGACCATAATCGCTTCTCCTGATGCATTGATATGGCTAAAGTCGCTCATTATTTTTGCCCTATGTGCGGTACGAAGTTACAGGGCTTGTGAGTGCTATTCAGTTGCTCTAACAGTATTTTTTGCCACGCTGTTTTACACGCATTGGTTGAGCCGGGTACACAAAAAATGACGGTTTTATTGGCAAAGCCACCCAAGGCTCTACTTTGAACGGTGGATGTTCCTATTTCGGTATACGAGATATAACGAAACAATTCGCCAAAGCCTTCAATGTCTTTATCAAATAACACACTCACCGCTTCAGGCGTATTATCTCTTGCTGTAAACCCTGTACCGCCGGTCGAAATAACGCAATCCACTTCAGGGTCGGCGATCCACTGACTCAACACAGCTCTTATTTTATACACGTCATCGATTACAATTTGCTTATCGGCTAAGTTGTGCCCAGCCTGTTGCAATGCACTGACTAAGTACTGTCCAGAGGTATCTGTTTGTTCATCTCGAGTATCTGAAACCGTCAGTACGGCAATATTTAGGAATGTTTGAGTATTATTCGCCAAATGGCTCATTAATTTTCTCCAAGTGAATTTACAACGAACTGCCATTGCTCGGGTGTATTGGTGTTTATCAAAGAAGCTTGCATAGCTTGGGGTAAATCTACGGCAGTTGCTTGAATAAGTGACAAAAATGCTTTAATTGACCGCTGTTTTTGCTCTGAATAATCAAGAACATCTTTCAGTAATTGAATATTACTAGCGTTCGCTTGAACGACTAAAGGGAAAACGCTATTCAAACAAGAATAGTTAGCTGGTTGGTCAGTGTAGTGCTGAACTAAACAGTCGATAACCTGATTACTTAGCAAAGGCATATCAACCGGTACAATCAAACAGGCATCGCCCTCTAAGGCTTCTAAACAACTTAATATACCGGATAGAGGACCATGTGACTCCCCTTTATCCGCGATGCAGCGAAACGCTGGATAATAACCACTAACATAACAGGGACTAGCCAGTACCGCTTCAAGTTGATTCACTTTCGTCGCCAATAAGGTTTTGCCCTTTAATGAGAGCATTGCTTTGTCGGTGCCCATACGGCGAGATTGTCCGCCGGCTAACACCACCCCATGAATGATTGTATGAATTTTTTTTTGCATGCTCTAAAAAGTAAAAACACTTAGTAGGCCAATAATGCCTACTAAGTGTTAGGATGAAAAGGCTTAATCAAGCCTAAGTTATTGGTCTTTATCCCATTTAGATAGAATAGCTAGAGAAATAACCGCAACTCCAACAAAACCCATCACAAAAATAGTCGGCATAGCGGCATAACCTAACACATGCCAAAAAACTGATTCTAAAGTACTCATGTGTTTTCCTTAATTTACTGCCAACCTTCAACGCCACTCATATCGGGTAAGCGGTGTGCAATTCCTTTATGGCAATCTACACAGGTTTTCTCTCCGCTAGCTAAAGCGTCTGAGTGTTGCGCCACGCTTCGGGGGCGTTGTTCAGAAAAGTCCATAAATTCAAACTCATGACAGTTACGACATTCCTGTGAATCATTTTCTTTCATACGATGCCATTCTCTGCCAGCTAAGTAACCGCGCCGTTCCTCAAATTTCTCTTGGGTGCTAATTGTTCCCATAGCAAAGGCTATCAACTCTTTACTGGCTTGTACCTTACGAACAATTTTATCGGTCCAATTATGTGGTACATGGCAATCGGAACAGATAGCCCGCACTCCTGAACGGTTAGAGTAGTGAATAGTTTCTTGAATTTCAGCAACAATCGGCGCATGACAACCTGAACAAAAAGCCTCGGTATTAGTGGCTTCCATTCCCGTGTTAAAGGCACCCCAAAATAGAATACCACCGGTAAAACCGAGCGCTAACACTACACCCACAGCAGCTTTGCTGGGTGTACTGAGTTTTCGCCAAAATGCTTTTAGTAACTTCATAATTTAGCCTCTGGTTAAACTTGTATTTAGCGTAATGACTCAACACGTTGGTAATCATTTTCTATCAACGGCGCGGCTTCATTTTGAGGCACATGGCACTGTAAACAGAAATAACGACGAGGAGACACATCCGCTAACACTTGACCATCTCGAGCTTCATAGTGAGTCACACTGATCTTAGTTGCTCCACTTTCGCGAGCATTCTTCCAACTATGACAAGACAAACATTTATTGGCGTTTAAACTCATTTCATAGTGACGTATTTGATGCGGTATCAACGGTGGTTGAAACACATAGTCACTTTCGTAAGGTTTATCCTGTTCTACGACATGTTTTAGATTGGCGGCCTGTTTCTGAGTATTTAACTCAGTATCACCTCTTAATGAGGCGACCCCACCATTACTTACGTAATCATTGGCTACAACGGCTCCGCAAAGCAGAAGGCTGGTTATAAAGCCGGACATTAATACTCGCATTTTCATAATACTCTCTCCGCCACCTTGGCAAACTTTTCTAACGAAGTATTAACAGCGAGGGGCTCTCAATACTTCTCAATTGCGTTAAACCTTCACTAACTTCACGGCACACTTTTTAAAGTCAGTCTCTTTTGAGAGAGGGTCTGTGGCATCTAAAGTGAGCTTATTGGTTAGCTGCTTGGCATCGAACCAAGGCATAAATACAAGGCCTTTTGGCGGACGGTTTCGGCCGCGAGTTTCAATACGTGATTTAACTTCACCGCGGCGTGATTGAATGAGTACTTCATCACCTCGTTTAAATCCACGTTGCTTTGCATCCTCTGGATGAATAAATAACACTGCATCAGGAAAGGCTCGATAGAGTTCCGGTACACGTCGTGTCATCGACCCAGAGTGCCAATGCTCCAAAACACGCCCCGTGCTTAGCCACAAATCAAACTCTTCATCTGGAGACTCTGCAGCAGGCTCAAAAGGCGTAGCAATGATGAACGCTTTACCATCTGGCTTACCATAAAAGTGTACTTCTTGACCTGGTTTTACATAAGGGTCTGAGCCTTCACGGAAACGCCACCGCGTTTCTTCTCCATTCACGACGGGCCAACGTAGTCCACGCACTTTGTGGTAGGTATCAAATGGGGCTAAGTCATGGGCATGGCCACGGCCAAACAAGGCGTATTCTTCAAATAACCCTTTTTGCAGGTAAAAACCAAAGTCTTTTGATTCATCATTTAACTTAGCATCAACCTGTTCGACTGGATATTGATCCACCACACCGTTACGGTAAAGCACATCATAGAGGGTTTTACCTTTATACTCGGGCTTCTTAGCTATTAGCTCAGCTGGCCATACTTCTTCTACAGTGAAGCGTTTCGAAAACTCAACTAACTGCCATAAATCAGATTTAGCGTCACCTGGTGGTGACACCTGTTGATGCCAGAATTGAGTACGACGTTCAGCGTTACCATAAGCGCCTTCTTTTTCAACCCACATGGCGGTTGGCAAAATCAAATCGGCGGCTTGAGCTGTCACCGTGGGGTACGGGTCAGAGACCACAATAAAGTTTTCAGGATTTCGGTAACCGGGTAAACCTTCCTCATTAATATTGGGTGCGGCCTGCATATTGTTGTTACACATGACCCAATATGCGTTAAGTTTACCGTCTTTCAGCATCCGATTTTGTAATACGGCGTGGTAGCCAGGTTTGGGCGGAATAGCACCTTCGGGAAGCTTCCAAATATCTTCTGCAATTTTTCTATGTTTGGGGTTATTCACCACCATATCGGCAGGTAAACGATGCGAGAATGTTCCCACTTCGCGTGCAGTGCCACAGGCCGATGGTTGCCCTGTTAACGAGAACGGGCTATTACCCGGCTCGGAAATTTTGCCGGTTAACAAATGAATATTGTAACAAGAACAGTTTGCCCAAACGCCACGGGTATGCTGGTTAAAGCCCATAGTCCAGAACGACGTCACTTTGACATTGGGATCGGCGTAATCTTTTGCTAACGCTTCGAGTTTTTCTGCTGGTACGCCTGACAGTTTAACCACCGCGTCTAGATTGTAGTCTTTTAGGAACTCGCGATATTCATCGAAACTCATATCGGTCATTTTTCCAGAATCGGGGTTCGCAGCGGCTTTCTGCAAGGGGTGTTCTGGGCGTAAACCATAACCGATATCCGTTTCACCGCGTTTAAAATGAGTATGTTTGTTAACAAAATCCCAGTTAACTTTGTCATTCTCAATAATGTAATGGGCGATATAGTTAAGAATGGCTAAATCTGTTTGCGGGGTAAATACCATCCCGTTATCCGCCAACTCAAAACTACGATGTTCAAAGGTAGATAAGACATGAACTTTAACGTGAGGAGCAGATAAACGACGATCGGTTAATCGTGACCATAGAATCGGATGCATTTCGGCCATATTCGAGCCCCAAAGCACAAACGAATCAGCCGCTTCAAGATCATCGTAACAACCCATCGGCTCATCGATCCCGAAGGTACGCATAAAGCCCCCTACTGCTGAAGCCATACAATGGCGTGCATTAGGATCGAGGTTATTGGTTAAGAACCCCGCTTTATGTAACTTGGCGGCAGCGTAACCCTCCCAAACAGTCCACTGGCCTGAACCAAACATACCGACAGAGGTTGGCCCTTTATCAGCAAGCGCCTGTTTCCATTTTTCAGCCATAATATCGAAAGCTTGGTCCCAAGAAACCGGAGCAAACTCGCCATTTTTGTCGAATTTACCGTCTTTCATACGCAATAAAGGCGTAGTTAAGCGGTCTTTTCCGTACATGATTTTAGAAAGGAAGTAACCTTTAATACAGTTTAAACCTTTGTTTACCGGCGATTCAGGGTCACCTTGGGTAGCGACTACTTTGCCATTTTGCGAGCCGACTAACACACTACAACCAGTACCACAAAATCGACAGGCGGCCTTATCCCAGGTCACTTTTGTTTCTTCAGAAGTGGTAATTAGATTTGTCGCACTGGCCGGTATAGTGATACCGGCCACGGTGGCGGCGGCACTGACCGCATTCGCTTTAACAAATTGTCGGCGTGTCCATTTCATGATGCGTCCTCATTGGCTGATTCAAATTGGTGGAATACTAAATTACTGCTTAGCACCGCTTCCAACTTTCCGATATCTTCTAGGGTCGTTACGATGTTGTTGCGCATTTCACTTTCGATAGAGACAACAATTTTTCCCTCGGGGTTAAAACCATGTACCTCTAATCCAGCAAAACTGCTTATTTGGTCGATAACTTCAGTGATTCGGTCAGGCTGACACATCACCACTGCGCTACTAATGTGGTACTCGTCGTTCATCCAACTTCCTTAATTTCAATGGCATTGCTGGGGCATACAGAAATACAAGCACCACAACTATTACATTCTACCGAGTCGATATTGACCTCAGCTTTTCCGGCTAACAATGGTTTAATCGATATCGCTCGTTGATCACAGGTATCACTGCAAGTACGACAATAAACGCCATTTTGAGCTAAGCAGTTAGCGCCATTAACCACGACTGAATTTGTCCAGGCGGGGTGTTCTTCAAGATGAAACAAAGATTCAGGGCAAGATTCGGCACACTGGTAACAAAACGTACATTCACCTTTTGTAAAATCAATGGTAGGAAAACCACCACTTCCTTTGACAATAATCTTCTCTGGGCACGCTTTTAAGCATTCTCCACATTGGCTACAGCCCTTGTCGATTGCTTCGATTAACCAAGGCAAAGAGTGATGTTGTTTATTGCGAGCCGTTGGACTGCTTCCAAACATACGCCGTTTAGACAGATCTACCGACATCCTCGTTCCCTTCCAAATTGGGCTTTACCCAAACGACAAAACCCCTTAGGTTTCTATTGGAATAAGCGTAGAAGTTATTAACATTCAATAACATACCTCTAAAGAGGTGTTTGTGTGAATGATTGACTTAGATCAAGTATAGTGCGTGATTTCTATCACGCACTTAAACTTAGCCGCCGATAGAAGCGAGGTGGGGAGTAGCGCCGGTGTTGCCGTCGTGAAGGAAATGACTCACTTTTTTGGTTTGCAAGGCGGTTTCAATTCGTTGCATTAACTGATCTTGCTGGGCGCAATTTGACAATAAATCTCGTAAGTCGACGCCCTCTTCACCAAATAAACAAAGGTGTAATTTTCCAAGTGATGAAATTCTTAAGCGATTGCAGCTGGCACAAAAATCGTTAGAGTATGGCATGATCAAACCAATTTTACCGGCGTAATCGGGGTGATGAAAAACTTGAGCAGGGCCGGCATTGTGAGCTCTAATTTGCTGCTCCCACCCTTGTCGTAGCAAGAGAGTTTTGAAGCCATCCCCTGCTATATGGTGCTGTTCAAAATACTCTGGGTGATCACCCATTTGCATCAATTCAATAAAACGAACCTCTACGGGGCGGTGTTTAATCCACTCGAGATACTTTATAAAATTCGTTTCAGCCATGTGTTTAATAAGAACGGCATTAAGCTTAACCGCTTCAAACCCTTGATTTAAGGCTTCGTCGACTCCTCGCATTACTTTACTAAAGGTCTTAGTCCCAGTTATTAACTCAAACTGGCGAGGGTCTAAACTGTCAACACTAACATTCACATGGCTTAAGCCTGCTTCTTTCCATCGCTTGGCATGACTGGCCAATTTAAAACCATTAGTGGTCATGGCGAGTTGCTTAATACCTTCGGTTTGAGAGCAAATTTGCATTACCTCAACGAGGTCTTTGCGCAAACTAGGTTCGCCTCCGGTTAAACGGATTTTATTGGTACCTAATTTCGCAAAGCAACGAGCGAGTAGTTCGATCTCTGATAGAGACAAATTGGCATGGGGTGTTTCACAGTGATAACCGTCGGGCAGACAATAATCACACTTAAAGTTACAGACGTCAGTCAGAGAAAGACGCAAATAGAAAAACTTTCGGTCAAACGAATCCGATAACATAAATCAACCTTTCCAAATGCGGGAGGCAAAGCCATTTCTGAACTCTACCCTGCTTAGTCTATTGCTAAGGGTCTAAACGCCATATCATTCTGACTTAGGTCATTTTAGACTTCGGTGATAGGTTTAATGCTATGCAATAAAACCGGATTTGTTAAGTGCTTTGTGTTCAAGATACAATTATAAATCTTGATACTGCTAGCTAATCTCTCATAAATACAAGGATTTCAGCTTGAAACGTTTTTTTGGCAAACGCTCTATTGGCATAGCGATTATTCGCTTACTTAGCCTGATGATGTTTTTATTTGCATTGGTAGCGGTAAGTTCATTAACCACTTTGGTAAACAGTTTAAAAGATGCCGAAGCAATCAACGTTGCCGGCTCACTGCGCATGCAAAGCTACCGTATGGCGCACGCTTTAAATATAGGCGCTACCGATATTAAGCCAAAGATCAGCCAATTTGAAAACTCTCTAAACAGCCCTTCGTTGAAAAAAGTTGCCAAACAAGACGATACGATTTTGCAACATTATCAAGCCGTACAAGACAGATGGAAACAATTGAAGCCAGTGGTAAGCTCTCGCGATGTAGCCGCTTTTGATTTGGAAATCGTCGCTTTTGTCGACCTTATCGACGATTTTGTAGCCCAAACGCAATATAGCTCTGAACAAAAAGTGTTCTCTTTAACCTTGCTACAGCTCATCGCCTTCGCAATTATCACCATTATAGCTATTTATACCTTGTGGTATATGCGAAGAAATATCTCCAAGCCTATATACAAGCTAGTTGAAGCAGCTAAGCAAGTGCAAAACGGTGATTTTAAGTTAGATTTAGCAACCCGTTATGACAGTATCGAAATGGAAACTTTGTCTAAAGCCATCATTTCTATGTCTAAAGACTTAGAGCGTTCTTACCAGAACCTAGAAAACCAAGTAAAAGATAAAACCAAAGAATTGAGGCACGCAAATCGCGACCTAAACTTCTTATACCAACTAGAACAAGAATTGTTTAACAGCGATTTAAACCAACAGCATCTAGAGCGATCGTTAAAATTACTATGCGAAACCTTAGCGGTTAGTGATGCGAAGCTTTACTTAGAAAAATTGGATATAAGCATAGAAATTGGTGAAACGAATGAAAGCTTGGTATCGCCTAGAGAGTTGAGACTTGAAAACGAACATTACGGGTATTTGCAGTTACCCGCTATTGCCCATAGCCAACAAGCTATTGTAAATAGCTACAGTCGAACCGTGACCAAAGTTTTAAGATTTGAACAGAGCTTACTGCAAAAACAAAAATTATTGTTAATGGAAGAACGTGCCACTATCGCACGTGAATTGCATGATTCACTCGCTCAGACTCTATCTTATTTAAAAATACAAACCAGCTTGTTACAGAGGCAACTTAAAAACCACCCAGCAGATGTCGAGCAAAGCTGGATCATCAGCGAAGAAATAAAAAATGTACTTGGCGCGGCTTACGCTCAGCTACGAGAGCTACTGTCCACTTTCAGATTGACCATTAAGAATGCCTTACTTACCGAATCTCTAAAAGTATTAGTGAAAGAGCTTAACAATCAGCACCCCCAAACCATTGTATTATCCAGTGATCTGAGTAATGACATGGTGGAAGCAGATAAACAAATCCATATTATCCAAATCGTTAGAGAAGCTATCATTAACGCTCTCAAACATGCTGATTGTGATACAATTTCAGTCACTTGTATTGGTGATACTGAACAAATAACCTTAGAAGTCTCTGATGATGGACTACGAGGAAATAAACTAAAACAAGTTAATGACCATTACGGGCTGCAGATAATGCAAGAACGAGCTCAACGTTTAAACGGTCAAATTAATTTCGATCAATCTTTAAGTGGCGGAGTTTCCGTTAAACTAAGTTTTCCGCTTCTCAGTAAACAAGGAACTACCGAACTATGAGCAATACTATTAGCATTCTTGTTGTCGACGACCACCCTCTTATGCGTAAAGGGATCGTGCAATTTTTAAGTATTGAACCTGACTTCAATGTAATCGCTGAAGCAGGAAGTGGCGCTCAAGCAGTCGAGTTATGTAACGAATTAGAGCCTGATGTAATATTGTTAGACCTCAATATGAAAGGCCTGTCTGGCTTAGACACACTAAAGCTATTACGGGAAAAGCAAATATCATCTACCATCATTATTTTAACCGTGTCCGATGCAAAACAAGATGTGATTAAATTGATTAATGCTGGCGCCGATGGCTACTTGCTAAAAGATATGGAGCCAGAACAACTTCATGAACAGCTGAAGAAAGCCGCAGCAGGGCAACAAGTCCTTAGCGACGAATTACTCCCTTACTTAAATTGCTTGCACGAGAATGATGAATTTGCAGACAAATTGGCCACCGTAACCAAACGAGAACTGCAAACACTCAATGAGATAGCTAAAGGTGCGAGTAATCGAGAAGTGGCATCTAGCCTCAAAATAACCGAAGGTACTGTCAAGGTTCACGTAAAAAGTTTACTCAGAAAACTTAACGCTAAATCTCGGGTAGAGTTAACGGTTATGTACCTAGAGCACATGGCTTAAGCGGTTAAGGTGCTAATGAACAAGCTTATTTTAGGACTAGAAGTTGTTCTAGTTGCGCTTTCAACAGCGTGTTTCTTGCAAGCAATATATTGGCACTCTCAACGCCACCAAGAGTGGCTGCGACCTTTCTTGGTTTTTTTTAAACCTGTTAACGACCTCACTGCCAGAGAATACCAACGCATTAAATATGGCCTATGGTTAGTCATCGCGTTGGTGGTTATTGACCTACTGAGAAACGGCTTAATTTAGCAAAATCAACGGCCTTTAAGAAAACCGATCGTTTATTTACCCTCGGTTTGGCCGGTCCACCCCGGCTTATAGTGAGCCACAAGTCCCCCTATCCCCCGTCTAATGATGCCCTGTTCGTCGCTACATCTATGGGGTCGCCCAGATCGAAATTTAGTCGACACGAACCCGTTGGCCTTAGTCTTACTAACAACCAAACACAAAAAAAGCGACGCTTGTTTTACCAAGGCGTCGCTTTGCTATTACCGTTTACTATTTGCTGTTATTGTTTATTACCTGCGAATACGACGACCACTTTATCGTCGCCTTTAACGCGGCTAAAGGCGTAAGGTTGGTCACTAATCTTATTATGCTCACCTGCGCCAATCGCTACGTGACGGTCGCGGAACTGACCTACTTTTTGCCAGTGTTTAACCAAGGCTTGGCGATCCGCTTCTTTTTCTATTTGCGCCCAGTTCATAAAAGAACGGGTCGGCGAATCGAAAGCGTCGGTTTGAGGGCCACGAGGCCTTGCGCTTTCATCGCCATAATACAACTGCACACCACCCGGCATCATCAACAAGGCGGTACCCGCACCCGCTTGTAGCGGAATATCTTCGTAGTTCGAGTAGAACAACTTAGTATCGTGTGAGCTAATGTAAGTTAACAAATTGAAAGTAGGGTCACTATTAATGTCTTTCGCATAAGTAGCGTACATATTTTCGTTTTGCGCTAAGCATTGTGAGCCTTTCAGTGCTGCACTGTCACCCGCGTACTCAAAGTTGATTAAGCTATCCATGCCATTGTCAAAGTAGAAGTCTCGATAAGCTCCGTGGTGCCATACTTCGCCTACCATCCAAAATGGCTTGTCATCTAAGGCTTTTTCAGGATTATTCTTCTTCCATTCTGCCAAGGCTTCAGTAGCAGTGTCTTTTAGCTGCGCCCACACTTCGGCTTCTACGTGTTTTACTGTGTCAGCCCTAAAGCCATCAATACCGTAATCTCGAACCCAGTTGGTATGCCACTCAACCAAATAATCTAAAACTGTATAACCTTCACGCTCTACCGCTTTAGTATCTTTCTTGTTTTTCAAGATTGGCGGCAAACCAACATGCTTAGTACTTTCTGTTAATAGGTCTGGTAAGCCCGCTAAATTCATGGTGATATCGTCGCCGCCAGGAGGAGTGTATCCAGCCATACCACTGCGCACCCAATCAGGGCCCCACCAATTTTCTACCCACTCGCTCGAGCTCCAGCGAATGAAGTTGTTATAACGATGCCAGTTATGGCCTTTATCAAAATCGGGTTGCCAATCAGTCCATTTTTTGGGCACTGGGGCACCAGGCGCCATAGCGTTAATACCAAACGTTTGCATGTCATCCATGGTTGGATAACCCACATGGTTTACCACTACATCGACCAATACGCGTATTCCACGCTTGTGCGCTTCATCTACAAATCGGCCAAAATCTTCTTCACTACCCAAATTAGGATCAATCTTAGTAAAGTCTAATGCCCAATACCCATGGTAGCCATAAAACGGAAAGCTGCCCTTTTCACCACCACCAATAAAGCCATGAATCTGCTCTACTATAGGGGTTACCCATATAGCGTTCATGCCAAGATCTTTAATGTAATCTAGCTTGGCTGTAATACCGCTAAAGTCTCCACCTTGGAAAGTTCCGGTTTCTTGCTTGCCATCTGCTTTACGGTTTAACGGAAAATCATTACTGGTATCGCCGTTATTAAAGCGATCAGTCATGATGAAATAAACGCTAGCGTTATCCCAAGAAAACTCACTGGCTTTAGCGTCGGCGGCTTCAAGCAACAACACGCCACCGCTGGCTGGGTCAGGTTGCATACTGACTTGGCCGTTAAGTACTTTTTGAGTTTGGCCTGAATAGAAGTCTTTAACGGTTTGGCCATCTTTAAAGGTAGAGCTCACATCAACAGTTACTGGCTTTCCATCCCAAGCGATACACTCAACCGCTGGTGGTTTACGTTTAAACGTCGAAGCTTGCGCCTTACGGGATACTTGTAACGTAGGTTTGTCGGCGTCAGAGTTATCCAAAATCAACTCATAATCACCCGCAAACCGAATATTCAACTCAAAAAACTTGTCTTTAGCACAATCATCAAGGCCTTGCGCTTTTGAGAAGCGAAGCTTGCTTTCGTCTACAGGGCCATAGCGTAAACCACATTGTTGCCCTTCATCTGAGATTTGGATGTTGTAGATACGTTTCTCTAAAGGAACCGTGATTTTATAGCGACTCTTACCTGCAAACTTTAAACGTTGTTCAACATTTACGCCGCTTTCAGCATAATTCATGTACAAAGGGGTTTTGATCATCGCTGCCGACACACCCGCCGAACCACCCGCCATAACTAGCGCCGCACTCAATAAACCTAGTTTAAAACCTTTCATTCAACCTCCATGGAATTTGTACATCGCAAACCGCGAGTAAACCCCTCGTTCAACTAATTGAATTGATGAAAACAAAAGCTACTGAAGTTTTCACTAACAAAGCATGATTATTTGTTAATTTTATGACTGACAGCGCTTTCATTTGGCAAAACAACAAGTTCGCCATCATATCGACACTGATTCCCTCGTGCCCCTTGCTGGACCTAAGATGTTGTTTTATGATGTTGGGTCTTAATTGTGGTTATTTGAGTGCTTAGTGTTGGTTCAGAAACCGTAATGTGCAAACAAATAAAAGAAACAGTTTACGATAGTAGTCGCTTAAATCTTGACAAAGAAATAGAAACAGCGCGAGTAGAAAGCAACAGACAGGGTGTAAAGGAAGCAATGAAAAAAACAATGTACGAAAAGATCTGGGACGCGCATGTAGTCCACGAACCAAAAGGTAGCGCATCTATCCTTTTTGTTGATCGTCACCTCATGCACGAAGTAACTAGCCCGCAAGCATTTGAAGGTTTGCGCATTGCTAATCGCCCGGTTCGCAACCCCCATAGCATTCTGGCAACAATGGACCACTGTGTGCCAACCAAAGCTGCCGACCGCATCAACTTGCCAGATCCAATCGGCAAGAAACAAATTGAAGTTATGGCGCAAAACTGTGCCGATAACAGTATTAACCTTTACGACATGAGCAGTGTCAACAACGGCGTTATTCACATCGTCGTACCAGAGCACGGCTTCGTTCACCCAGGTATGGTAGTGTGTTGTGGTGATAGCCATACAGCTACCCATGGTGCTTTTGGTGCCCTAGCCTTCGGTATCGGTACTTCTGAAGTAGAGCACATTATGGCTACTCAGACTATCCAGCAGCAAAAGTCAAAAACCATGTTAGTTAAAGTAGATGGCGAACTGTCGTCATTTGCTACCGCCAAAGACATTGTGTTAGCCATTATTGGTAAAATTGGTACTGCTGGTGGTACTGGATACGTTATTGAATTTGCCGGTAGCGCTATTGAAGCCCTTAGCATGGAAGGTCGTATGACCGTGTGTAACATGGCTATTGAAGGCGGCGCACGTGCTGGCCTTATCGCTCCAGATCAAAAAACCTATGATTTCTTAGCAGGTAAAGAATTTGCGCCAAAAGGCGAGCACTGGGAACAAGCAGTTGCTTACTGGGAATCACTAACCACCGATGAAGGCGCAGAGTACGACGCAGTAGTAGAATTAGCTGCCGCTGACATCGCTCCGCAAATCACTTGGGGCACTTCGCCTGAGCAAGTACTTCCAGTGGATCAAGCCATTCCAGATCCAGCTCAAATCGAAGACTCTATCAAGTCACTCGCCGCTAAAAGCGCCCTTAACTACATGGGCCTAGAAGCTGGCAAGAAAATGACAGATTTCTCAGTTGATGTGGTATTCGTAGGCTCTTGTACTAATGGTCGCATCGAAGACTTCCGTGCAGCCGCTGAAATGACCAAAGGCAAAAAGGTTGCCCAAGGCGTACAAGCTATTGCCGTACCAGGGTCTTACCCAGTAAAAGAACAAGCCGAAAAAGAAGGTTTAGATAAAATCTTCATTGATGCGGGTTGGGAATGGCGTGAGCCAGGTTGTTCAATGTGTTTAGCAATGAATGGTGATTACCTTCAGCCTGAGCAACGTTGTGCTTCTACTTCAAACCGAAACTTCGAAGGACGACAAGGCAAAGGGGGTCGTACCCACCTTGTTTCACCAGCCATGGCCGCAGCAGCTGCCGTAGAAGGTAAGTTCGTCGATTTACGTACTTGGAAATAATGTAAACACATTGAGTTAATCGATGTGAGTTAAATTTTTGGAGTTAGATATGCAACCATATGATAAACACGATTCTATTGCCGCGGTAATGAACCGCAGCAACGTTGATACCGACCAAATTATTGCAAAGCAATTCTTGAAAAAGGTTGAGCGCACCGGTTTTGGTATCCACTTATTCCACGATTGGCGTTACCTAGAAGACGGTTCTGACAATCCAGAATTTGAGTTAAACCGCCCTGAGTTTAAAGGCGCAAAAATCCTAATCGCTGGTGATAACTTTGGTTGTGGTAGCTCACGTGAGCACGCACCTTGGTCAATTGCCGACTATGGCTTTAATACCATTATTTCAACTAGTTACGCTGACATTTTCTTTAGCAACTGCTTTAAAAATGGCATATTGCCAATTAAAGTTGATGCCGAAACACTGCAAGCATTAATGGATGAAGTAGAAGCTGCACCGGGAATTTCAATTACTATCGATCTAGAGAATCAAGTGATTAAAACCCCTGCCGGTAAAGAGATTGCGTTTGATGTTGACCCCTTCCGTAAAGAGACCTTGTCAAAGGGTCTTGATGACATCGGTTGGACTTTAAAATTCGAAGATAAAATTACTGAATTTGAAGCAAAACACAAACAACAACTACCTTGGTTGTGGCCAAGCGCCTAGTTGTAATTTAGACGCAGCTTAGGCTGCGTCTATTTTTTAGCAATTTTCATTACTGCGAGACATGGTTTATGGAGCAGAACCGCTCAATACAACTCATGGACACTACCCTTCGCGACGGCGAGCAAACTCAAGGTGTGTCTTATTTCCCCCAAGAAAAAGTAGCCATCGGCAAAGCCCTTCTTCAGTTGTTAAAAGTCGATCGTATTGAAGTCGCTTCTGCACGTGTTTCCGACGGTGAAAAAGCCGCCGTGCAACAACTCACCGCTTGGGCTAAAGATGCGGGCCACTTAAATCAAATTGAAATTCTTGGTTTTGTTGATAACACTAAAAGTGTTGACTGGATCGTACAATCTGGCGCTAAAGTGATTAACTTACTCACTAAAGGCAGCTTAAACCATTGCACTAACCAGCTCAACAAAACCCTTGAGCAACACATTGTCGATATTAAACAAACGGTCACTTACGCGAAAAAACAAGGTTTAAACGTAAATGTCTACCTTGAAGATTGGTCAAACGGTTACGCCAATAGCCCCGATTATGTCTATCAGCTAGTAGCAGCGTTAAAAGACTTAGGCATACAGCACTTCATGCTACCCGATACCCTCGGTGTGATGGCACCAAAAGAAGTGTTCGATAGCTTAAGCGACATGATAGCTCGTTTTCCAGGTATTCAGTTTAACTTTCATCCACATAATGATTACGGCTTAGCGACAGCCAATAGTATGGCAGCCGCCCAAGCTGGCGTAGCCGCTTTGCACTGCACCATGAACTGTTTAGGCGAGCGTGCCGGTAACGCTTCCTTAGCCGAAGTCTCGGTAGTGCTAAAAGATAAACTTGGCTTTAAGTTAAATATTGATGAGAAAGAAATTCACAATATCGCCAAATTAGTAGAGAGCTTTTCTGGTAAACGCTTAGCGGCCAACACGCCGATTGTGGGCGCCGATGTATTTACCCAAACAGCGGGAATTCACGCCGACGGTGATCAAAAAGGTGGCCTATATATCACCGAGCTTAGCCCAGAACGCTTTGGCCGTGAGCGCAGTTATGCTTTAGGTAAATTGGCTGGTAAAGCGTCGGTATTAAAAAACCTTGAAGCCATGGAGATAGAGCTGTCTGCTGAAAATCAGCAAAAATTATTGAAAAAAATCGTTCAATTAGGCGACCAAAAGGCCACGATTACCCAAGAGGATCTCCCCTTTATTATTGCCGACATTATGGAAAGCAACGACTTTGCCCACATTGAAATGCTAAACTGTTCAATAACCAGTGGCTTAGATTTAGAATCTTCGGCTAACATTCGTCTGCGTATTGGTGATGAAGTTTACAAAAGCTCCGGTCATGGAAACGGGGGCTTCGATGCGTTTATGAAAGCCCTAGCTTATCCCTTATCAGACGCTGATCTCTCTTTGCCAGAATTGATTGACTACGAAGTGAGAATTCCACCCGGTGGGCAAGCCAATGCCTTAACCGAATGTGTCATTCAATGGCGTGATGAAGGCAAACAATTCCACACTCGCGGGATTAACTCCAACCAAGTATTTGCCGGCATTCAAGCTACCCTACGTATGCTTAATGTGCGCTTACATCAACGTCAGACAGTTTAGTCCCGTTAAAACGGCAAGCTAAGACTTGCCGTTTTTATAAAAACCTTAAGCTGATACTTCAGCATTAAAGGCTAAGAGTATTTGGGTAACTTCGCCGATGCGCCTTACAAAACTCTGTTTATTCGCTCGCTCATGTATCGTATGGTCACCGTCGCCAAAAGGACCAAAGCCATCTAAGGTTGCCACCCCCACCGAAGACACTATGTTGGCATCACTCACCCCTCCTCGTTTTTCAGTCTTTAGTGGATAATCCAAGATCTCAGCAATGCTTGACAGCAATGCAGCTTGTTTAGCGGATGCCTGCATAACGTCTCGTTGAATGCCTCCTTCAAGCTCAGCGCTCACCCCGCGCACTTTAGGTGTAGCTACAATCTCTTTGAGTGCGGTTAACAAGCGATCTCTTTCTTTTGTTTGGGTATAGCGAACTTCAACCACTATCGAGGCTTTAGGGGAAATCGTGTTGGCACCGATGCCACCTGAAAATTTTCCCGCATTTACGGTGCTGCCCTGCGTTAGATCAGTGAGCTCAGTCAACGCTATAATCATATGGGCAGCCGCTAAATTCGCGTTACACCCTTGGGCATAGTGATTACCGGCATGTGCGGCTTTACCTTCTAATGAAATGGTAAAAGTGCCCACGCCTTTGCGCTCTATCACGACTTCATGGTCTGGCCCAGCGGCTTCAAACACTAAACAGATATCATACTCTTTGGCTAATTCGGCACTTAAGTACTTGCTGTCATCACTGCCACTTTCTTCATCACTCACTAATAACATATCAATGTTTGCGATGGTCCCACGTGTTTGTTTCACCGCTTTTAAGGCTTCCAATGCGACAATATTGCCTCCTTTCATATCGCAAACACCAGGTCCATAAACCCACTCGGCATCTTCACGAAAGCCTTCAAAGGTCTTTGGTGGAAATACGGTGTCTAAATGACCAAGCAGCAATACCCTTGGTAATTTGGGATTATATGCACTACGAAAATGTAAGTGATTACCAATTTTTTCCCGGACAAATACTTCGGTGCAGTAGCCTAACTGCTCCATCCAAGAACGGAACATTGCACCATTTTGGTCCACACCCTGTTTATTTTTGGTATATGAGTTTAAATCAATGATGTTTTTTAGCTGGGTAAAGTTAACCATAGCGCAGTAACCCTTATCTCTATTCAATGCTTTCAAACTTAGCCAATACCCCTTATGAGGTAGCACAGCAGCGAGTTCCACTCCCTACAAACACATTATGCTGCAAGTGATTATTGCCACCGAACAACACAGTGGCGGTGCAAAAAGTGAACCAGTGAAATACTAACGACATCTGATGGCACTAATATTGCTGTTTTAGATACAAGGTTTAAAAGGGGTTAAGCCTTGTAACTACGAAATATTTTGGTCTTAAGGGGTGTGTATGAATAGAACGCTAATAGCTAATAGTGGCCCTACTATAGGGATGTGGATGTACCAAAATAGTGGCGGCGAAGATATTCAAAACCAAATAATTAGCAAGCTAGCCAAACGAGGCATTAGTGTCATTACCGGCTTAGATTTAGCCCACGCATCAGCAAAAAATGGAGAGATCATTTGTAACGGCATAGCCATGGAACAGCTCGATTTATTTTTTTCTTATAATGCTGGTGAACAAACACCTTATCAATTGTACTTATACCAAGCGATAAACAAGCTAGTGCCAACGATTAATAACTATGAAGCCTTCTCACTTTGTGAGGACAAGTTTCTAACCGCTTATGCACTTAACCAGGCGGGGATCCGCAGCCCCGATTATCGACTGTTTAACCGAGATGATATTTCAGGTTTACGTGAAACAGTAAGAGAATGGGACGGCCGAGTTGTCTACAAACCTACTGACGGTTGGGGTGGCACTGGCATTGTAAAAATAGAAGATGAGCGCTCTTTAGACGTATTAGTCCCCTTCTTAAATCGTTTAGATGTTCCGCATTTCTATCTAGAGAAGTACATTAATTATGATAAATCTGACTATCGAGTAGACATTGTCGATGGTCAGTATATCGGTTGCTATGGCAGAAAAGCCCCTACCGACAGCTGGAAAACAAACATCACCAGCGGCGGCAGTGTGATTACACGCCACCCATCAGATGATGTGATAGAACTGGCAATACAAGCGGCCAAAGTAACCGGCTTGGAAGTGGCCGGCGTAGATCTACTCTATGATCTTGATGCCGAAGAGTACGTGGTGCTAGAGGTTAACGGCATCCCCGCCTTCGCCACACCAGAACAAGAAAAGTTAGGTATTGATTTTAACCAGAAAAAAATCAACGCCATTGTTGAATTAATAGAGCGTACCGTGTTCACCAAAGCACAGCCTCTCCCCTTATTAGACCGAATAGAAGACAGCATATATGAGCAACAGCAAACTGCCTAAGTTAGGTTTACTTTACCTTGATCACGTCTTGCGATTTTTTGATAAGTCGAACTTCAAAGGATGGCCAAATAAAATTGAAACAGTGGTATATCACTGGGGCAATGACAAACAACGATTCATCGAAGAAGTAAAACAAAAGAATATTGAGGTATTAGTGGGTAATATCCCCGCTACAGCCTATGAAACCTTTCGAGAAATTGCTCGGGCTCTACCCGAGGTAAGATTTATCCCCTCTCTTGATACCCAATTTAGCAACAAGTCTAAAGAAAATGTGACTCACTTTTGCGAAAAGTACCAGATCCCAATCCCCCCTACTAACATTTATTATGAACCCAAAGACGCGGATGCTTTTTTACAAGCAACCACCTATCCAAAAATCATTAAAAAATCTTACGGACCGTCTAATTATGGCGGCTATTTTGTACATAAAGTTGATAGCTACCAACAAGCAACCCAGTTGTTAGAACAGAAAAAGTATTACCCAGTCTACTTGCAAGACTTTGTGCCAATGAGCGCAGATATTAGAGTGATGTTAATTGGCCATAAACCAGTTTGTGCCTTTTGGCGTAGACCACCGGAAGGCGATTGGTTAACCAATACTAGCCAAGGTGGCAGTATGGACTACCAAGATGTTCCCAAAGCGGTATTAGATTTAGCCGTTAAGGTATCAAAGGCGGCTAACGCTGAATATTGGGCTTGTGATGTGGCAGTGGGTATAGATGGAAAATTGCGTATACTCGAATGCGCCACGGCTTTCGCGGCCTTCCCTTATATTAGAGATTGGATAGGCCAATATCTGATGTGGCATTTATCTGAGGGACAATTCAAGCTACCGAACATCCCCTTATATAACTGGGAAGAACTGGGCAAAATGAGCTCATCTATTCTACGAACCATGCGATATATTACCTTTGGAAAAGAAGTATTTCCAAGCTGTGATAGCGGTGAAACCTTTAACCAGCTTAGCGAAGACAATTACCCAATCGTTTCATTAGATACCGCGCCTGTTGAGGAAGAATGGCCCAGTGAAACATGGAATAGGCAAGACAACTATCGGCTAATAAAGCCCCATGACCAGTCCACGGTAATGACCCAAATGGCTGAGAAACCAGACCAAGGAGACATACCCTCTCTAGAAGAAGCTGATGAATCAAGTCCTTTACATCCATCTAGCTAAAAAGTTAACTATCTGCTTCCCTTATTCTATAAAATAGGGGATGCAAAATAGTAAACCTAGCAACAGACAACTACGCTGCGCTAGGCCATGCGACATATTCAAGGAAAGAATACAGGCTTTGCGAAAATCCTGGCAATAGGCCAACTATGAAAAAACAATATACTTCTTACAAAGAAACCATGGCATTTCTCGATCAAGCTATGGCTGAATATCCCGACTTAATCCGGGTACAAAGTATCGGAGAAACCTGGGAAGGTAGACCAATATTACTTGCAACGATATCTTTAGGCTTAGCCAATGCGGACAGCAAACCCGCGCTTTTGTATACTGGTACTATTCATGCGCGCGAATGGATAGGTATTGAGCTGGCCAACAGCTTTATCAAATACATCCTTGATAATCATCAGTTTAACCCTAAGTTACAACAAGCCCTAAGTCGCAATACTTTATATATAGTGCCCTGTCTTAACCCCGACGGTTTTGAGTTTTCGCGTACTCACTTCTCTTTTTGGCGAAAAAACCGTCGGAATAATGGAGATGGTACCTTTGGCGTAGACCTGAACAGAAATTTTGGCACACGCTTTAAACGCCGTAACGATACCAACGCCACCACCTACGGTGGTCCAGAGGCTTTTTCTGAACCAGAAACACGGGCCATTAGAGACTTTGTCGATGCCCATAGCAATATTACAGTGGCCTTAGATTACCACTCTCAAGGTAACGTATTTTTCCCAGCGCATAAGTTTAATCATGAAGCTGAAGTTGACACCACTGATCTGAATACCCTTTGCGCCAACATGGCCCACGAAATTAACAAGGTCTCGGGCACTAAATACGGTATTCATCGAGGTAAACCCCCCACCAATTTAATCAACGGCAGTGGTCGCGAGTATTATTATGATAAAGGCATCATCGCCACTGTTGTAGAAGTGGGCACCCGTAACATCCCCGACTACATGGAAAACATGGCGCAAAGTGTTAACGAGAATATCCCTGCACTGGTGCATGCTCTCGATTGTGCGATTAGCTATTCACCGCTAGCACCCGCTCGCGTAACCAACTTTACCATTAAAGACATTGCAGACAACCAAGCCACGTTGGAGTGGGAATATCCAAACGATGAGGACGTTTTCTTTGAAGTTTATCGTAATCAACAACATAAAAGCCCTTGCACCGATGACAACTTGGTGGGCTTAACCAAGTCTACCAGCTTCACCGATGTACAATTACAAAGTGGCAGTTACTATTACTACAAAATAAGAGCCGTTGATGCCAAGCAAAAAATCAGCGGACCTTATGCACCAGAAGTCAAACTAAAAACCAATCTTGCTCATCACCAATTTAGTAGAACCTTATTTCCACTGCGTAGCGATGTTGGCTATGTAGGAGAATATACCCTCGACAAAAACCGCGATCACTTTGGTAATAACTCTTTATTCATTGGCGTGAATAAATCGCGAGGCATTTGCTATGGGGTTATCGAGTTTAAATTAGACCGGATACCCGACGACGCACAAATCGAAGCCGCATCATTTTCGCTCTACCCACTTAATCGAGTAGGCGCAAAAATTGAGAACTATGGAGAATGGGGGATATCCATACTTGACCCTACAAGTGTCTCTGACATTCGCGATTTCGATGCGATCCAAAATGCGAAGGTATTACATACAGGCCAAGCAATTGAATCAGATAAACTCACCCAAGGCGTTTGGAGTAATTGGTCGTTTAACGGCGCAGAGCGTAAACTGTTCGAGCAGCAGATAGAGCAAGGCAGTGTGCTTATCCGTATTGATGGCCCCAACACCCTTCCGCGGGGTCATGAGTCGCAAATGATGCAATTTGACATCGGTTTTGGCCGCTTCGGATCTGGAATCCATTACCGGCCAAGCATAGAATTGACCTATACACGACGCCCCCAAGTGGCTGAACTTTACCCCACAATGGTCAACAGTATTTACCAAGCTGGCACCGAAAGCGGAAAGTTGTCTGCGGGTTACGATCCGCAAGGTGAAAAAGTATATGGGCAATTGGCCTTTGCGATGCAAGCAATGCCAGATCCACAGCGCACCATAATTACTGATGCCTATTTACTGCTACAAAATACCAACTCTTTGGCGGCCAAAAAGGATATTCGCTTCACCGTAGAACTGGCTGAGTTCGATAACTTGAGTTATGAAGCGGTGAAACAACGCCAACGCATCCAGTACATTGGTTATGAAGTCAGCAATTCAGAGCTACGGGATAAAAAGCCGCAAGTGTTTAACTTCGACAGCTTTAGCCGAAGTGAACTAGAACGACTGTACAGTGAACATAGCCCTATTTGTTTTTTGATCCGCTCAACATCAGCGAGCAAAAAAGGCCAAGATGACTTAATTCACTGGTTAAATAAGCCCAGTAAACAACAGCAACCCAAGCTGGTCATTGAATATATAGAAAGACCTAAAACACCCTTAGACGCGCCCACTAGCTTCACTGTTAGCCTAGAGAAAAACTTGGCAAAACTGACCTGGAAGAACCCAGATGACGCGGATTTTGTCGGTGCTTTTGTTGTTCGAAATCGATTTCATCCCCCTAGATCGCCTCAAGATGGCGTTAAAATTTACGGTGGTAAAGACGAATATACCTTTGATGATTTTGGTAACCCGAATATTCCTAAGTACTATTCAGTATTCTCTTATGATGGCGTGCCATTATATTCAGCCCCAGCTTGCATTTTCTTTAGTGCCAACCAAGCAGTGCCAGTAGTGGAACTGGATCCCGAAGATTGGGAACCACAACAAGATGAGTATTTTCAAAGCTTAGATAATCCATAACTCAATCCCCCTTTAAGCCAAGATCCTTAAAGGGGGATTGAGTTCGCGTTATCTAGCAGTCAATCGACTGAAACCTTTATCAAAAATTAAGCCAGAGGGCAAAGCTTAGAGGCGTTTAGCTGCTTAGCCCGTTTATCCAATGCCCCGCTGACCAGAGTCAATAACAAAGCCACTAACACTATTAGTGAACCCGCCCATGGCGTGTGCATGACGCCAGCGTTGGCAACAATCATCCCTCCCCCCCAAGCACCTAAAGCAATCCCTACATTAAAGGCCGCGATATTCAATCCCGAAGCTACATCAACGGCGTTCGGTGTATATTGCTCTGCCAGTTTTACCACATAGACTTGTAGGCCAGGAACATTGCCAAAAGCAAAGGCACCCCATATTAAAATAGTAGCGACTGCGGCTACTGGGTTATAAGCAGTAAAATTAAACACCATCAACACCATAGCCAAACCCAAGAAAATCCAACTAAGCGCTTTAACCGGGCCAAGTTTATCAGCCATTTTGCCCCCCCAAATATTGCCCACCGCAACCGATACACCGTAAACCAACATAATTAAGCTAATCGCGCTGGCATCAAACCCGCTGACATCCTGCAAAATTGACGCTAAAAAGGTAAACGCCGTAAACGACCCGCCATAACCTATGGCTGTAATTGCATATACCAATAACAATCGCGGTTGCGTTATTACACTGAGCAGATCCTTGAGTTTGGTTTGAGGCGCTTGCTTTAGGTTATTGGGTACCAAAAAAGCACTGCCTATCAAAGCAATAAGGCCGAGTATAGCCACCACCAAAAACGTAGTTTCCCAGCCAAAATTTTGACCGATATAAGTACCTAGTGGTACCCCAGTGACTAAGGCAACCGTTAATCCGGTAAACATAATTGCGATCGCACTCGCCGCCTTTTCTTTCGCTACTAATCCCGTTGCTATCGTTGAACCAATTGAGAAAAACACACCATGAGCTAAACCGGTAAGAATTCGCGCCCCCACCAAGGTTTCATAACTTGGCGCCTGCCATGCTAACAGGTTACCGGCGACAAACAGGCCCATCACCGCCAGTAGTACATGTTTTCGATTCCACTGACCTGTCAGTGCAGTTAACACCGGCGCACCAATCGCCACGCCCAAGGCGTATAAACTCACCAATAATCCGGCGGAAGGTACCGATACGCCAAGGTCTTGAGCCATGGTCGGTATAAGCCCCACAATAACAAACTCAGTGGTCCCTATGGCGAAAGCACTTAAGGTCAGTGCAAATAAAGCTAATGGCATAATAGTAATCTCTACTCATCTCTAGGTTAATGTTGCTATCAGCAACCATTGAAGGTAAACATTATTTGCCAAAAAACCATTGTAAAAAATAGCGGTTAATACAAAATACTTTTGTATAATTTATAGGTAATCGTAAAAGCTTGGCCAAAAAAGGTCACAGGTCCCCCTTAAAATTGACCATACATATAAATAGGAAGTGAGATGTTCTCTCTCAAGAACCGTTCAGATGAATTGGAAATATTACTCGCAGTGGTAGACCACGGTGGGTTTTCTGCTGCTGCTGAAGCGTTGGACATTCAAGTCGCTAAAGTTTCACGGGCAGTGAAAAGAGTAGAGGTAAAGTTAGGCACCAGCATTTTAAATCGAACCACCCGCCGGATTGAGCAAACCGACGAAGGTCGTCACTTTATAGCAGCGGTTCGCCAAGGACTCGCGCACATACAGCAAGCGGAAGAAGACATCATTGCGCGCGGAGAATTACCCAAAGGTAGCTTACGAGTCGATGCCGCCAGCCCCTTTATACTGCACCAACTAATACCGCTAATCAGCGAATTTAAACAAACCTTTCCAAACATCGACCTCGTGCTAAGCTCGAATGAAGGTTATGTAGATTTATTAGAAAAGAAAACTGACCTTGCTATTCGTATCGGTAAATTAAGCGATTCGACCTTACATGCCCGCCCATTAGGTACTAGCCCCTTATACATAGTGGCGTCAGCAGACTACTTAAGCAAACGAGGCCTTCCTCTTCGCGTTGAGCAGCTTAGTCAGCATGACTTAATTGGTTTTAGCGGTGCTAAGGTACTTAATCAATGGCCGCTAAAAGGCTTTAGTGCGTTTACGCCTAGCATCAGTGCCAGTAACGGTGAAGCGGTTCGCCAGCTAGCCCTAAGCAATAATGGCGTTGCTTGTTTATCTGGCTTTATGGTGAAGCAAGATATTGCTCAAGGTCGACTCATTTCATTATTAGAAAACCAACAACTCACCCATACCAACCGCGAACAAATAAATGCGGTTTATTACAAGTCTTCTGCTGTAGCCCGTAGAATCAGCGCCTTTATAGAATTTATCCAACCAAGGTTAAGCCTATAATTTGTAAGCAAAGCAAGCCGACCAAAATCTGGCTTGACTGGGAGTAAGCTCCAAGGTTTACACTATTTATTTAGTCAATAAATAGTAGGACGTTATTATGCAACAAACTAGATACCAACAAGGCCTAGATAAACTCAGTGAAATTGACGGAGATGCAGGCCATAAGGTGATAGAAAGCCTCGCTAAAATATCTCCAGACTTGGCCAAATATACCATCGAATTTCCGTTTGGCGATATCTATAGCCGCCCAGAGCTTGACTTAAGATCCCGAGAAATAGCAACGGTAGCGGCCCTTACAGCGATGGCCAATAGCGCCCCGCAACTAGCAGTACACATACATGGCGCGCTTAATGTAGGCTGTAAGCCTACAGAAATAACCGAAGTGATAATTCAAATGGCGGTATACGCAGGTTTTCCTGCTGCGATTAACGGCATGTTAGTCGCCAAACACGTTTTTGAAGAAAGAAACATCGACCTAACTGACAACCGCTAACAGCGTCAGCCAGGATAGGAAGTGATCTAACTATTGTTTTTCAAGCACTATCGGCTTAACAATGGCTTTACCCGATGCTTGATAAAATGGGCTTGGTTTACCTTGCCCTGTTAGTTTCCACAAAAATAACTTGGTAAGCACTTGAGCTTTTAGCATGAACGTTGAGGTGGTCACTTGTTGCTCGCTCGGGATCGGGGTGAGAGCTTGTTCAGGGTACAACATACCAATTACCGGTCCCAAAACCTCCTCTGCATTCGGCTCAGAAACAATAAAGTTATGATAAATGGCTACAAAAGGCACCTTTAAGCCAACCGTATTGGCAATAGGAGTATTACAACAAGCACTATACCAACGATAAATGCCCTTACTGGTTAACCTTGCGCACCTCAGTTGTTCAATACCGTGCTCGATGTGTATAGAGCTCGGAGCGAGTTGATAAACCTCTGTACCGCCATAAGCATCTAAAGTCGTTGTTTCACTGGATAGGTAGTGAGCAAACTTTTGACAATCTTTGCAATAACATACTATTCGGTTGCAACAGCTACGTTTAACCTTGCTCACCGAACCGGCCACTTTTCCACATTGACACTGTAAAGATAAATCCGTCATTAGTACCCCATTTTTATGAATGTTAGTTAACTGCTCACAGACTTGAATGGCAGTAGCTGTAAACATTGCTGTTTATATTGGAAAATTTGTTGCTTTTCTTGCTGACAAAAGTTGTTAATAGCTGCAGCAAAATCAGGCTGCTTAATATAGTGAGCTGAATAAGTGGTGGTCGGCTCAAACCCCCTATACAACTTATGCTCCCCTTGCGTACCAGGATTAAAGCGTTTAATTTGGCGTGATATGGCAAACTCTATCCCTTGGTAAAAACACAATTCAAAATGCAACATATCGATGTCTTGTATACAGCCCCAATAGCGCCCATATAGGTTGTCTTTGTCAAAGAAAAACAACGCTGACGCAATGGTTTTTTGGTTTTTCTCAGCGGTGACTAACAACATGGAGTCGCCCATCCGTTTACTTAACTGATCAAAAAACTCAAAACTTAGATAGCCTTGCTGCCCGCGCTTCAAATAGGTTGATTGGTAACACAGATAAAAGGCCTCTAAAGAGGTCTGGCATATATCCGCACCTATTTTCCAGTGTATTTGGTCAACACTAGCCTGAGCTATACGTCGCTCTTTATTGGTGTTTTTTCGTTTGCGAGAGGTAAAGGTTGCAACAAACTGGTCAAAATGTTGATACCCCTTGTTGTACCATTCAAACTGCACACCATGGCGAATCATACAACCTGACTCTGCCAACTCATTCGCCAGTTGTTGGTGAATGAAATTACAATGCCAAGAGCTGAGTTGCTGTTGCTCACAGATAGCAAACACACTGTCAGCCCAAGCTTTTATGGCTTTACTGTTTAAAGTTGGACCAAAGTGCTTAGCATTGGTGATAGGGGTGAACGGCTGCATCGTCACCAACTTGGGATAATACTCTAGTCCATGCCGCTGATAGGCATCTGCCCAGGCCCAATCAAACACATACTCTCCATAACTGTGGTGCTTCAAATAGCTGGGAATAACAATCTGATGATCGGGTAACTCAATATGATTGGCAACCCATCCGCTATTTTCACCTACGCACCTCTGCTCTTCTAAAGCGATAAGAAAAATAGGGTTACTAAACGGAGAGCTAGGCTCAACTGACTGAAGCGCGACGCCACTTAGATTAGCGTGCACCTTAAAATCACTTGCTTGGGCGGTGTCGTTAGGTTGTTTAAGCATCAAAGTCGTTTTCTAATCAGCAGCAATACAACTAAATTACAACATCTGTAACATTAAAGCTAAATGTCTGTATCGCTGCTTTGTAAAACGACATGAATGTCGCTTATGTCCCGAAGCTTACGGCTTATAGTTCAAGCCAAGTTATTTTCTCATTGGCAGAGGGTTTTTCAAATTTGTCCCAAAACATGGCCATCATTTCAGGTGTCATTTCGTAGGCTTGGTCGCCCCTTTTTGAGTTGCGGGAGTAGGCTCTTTCACAACACGCCTGATAACTTACATCAAGATAAATCATCTCATACTCCACATTCATTGACTTAGCCCAGCAAGACATCGCCCGCCTTTCAGCCTCGCCCCACAACCCAAAGTCAAAAATTACCGAGGTCCCTAAACCGAGTAGTTCTTCGGCCGACGCTTTGAACAACGCAGTGAGAGTGTCAAAACGCGCGTCAAACACTTCGCGTTCCATATGTTCACCATAAAGGGGGATCATCCACTCATCGATGGTAAAGCGAAAAGCCGGTTGTTGTTTCGCTAGTTTTTTAGCGTAAGTGGTTTTGCCTGATCCAATAAATCCACAGATAAAATAGATTTTTGCCATTATGTCCTTAAAACGTGAGTTGTTTGATAAGCGCTAAATATAAGGGTTAGTCAACGCTAAGAATTAACCCTCCTTCATGATACGCTCTTTTTACTCTCTATGACTTGTGGTCTTAGCAAGATGAGCGATAAACTTTATAAGCTTAGGTTTTCTCGCTTATTTGGTTATATATCGCTAACATAAAATAAAACAAACGCGCGATGCAAAAAACATTTCGTTGAGTAAACGCCATGTAAGGCTTATTAAGTATTTAGGGACGATATGAAAAAATGCTATTTAGCACTGGCTGTGTTTGGTTCCACTTTGGCTCTCTCTGTTGAAGCCGCGGGACCCAGACTGGTAGCTCATCACGACACCTATATTCTGCTGGCGAAATACAACCCTAACCCTCCTTCTTTAAATGAGTATTCAAGCGTTTTTGCTACGAAAGATGGCAGTGACGGTCAACGACTAGATAATCTTGAAGCAGAATTTCAAATTAGTGGCAAATTGATTGTCGCCGAGGGCATGTTAGCTAATCGTGATTATTTAAGCTTTGCTTATACCCAACAAAGCTTTTGGCAAGTCTACAACAAGCCATTCTCTTCTCCTTTCCGAGATACCAACTACGAACCCGAGCTTATTTATACATGGCGCCCTTCAGAGTTCGCGATAAGCCAAAATAAATTACACTTCCGTGCTGTTAGCATTGGTTATAGCCACAAAGCTAACGGCTCATATGATGAATTCGACCGCTCATGGGACAGAATTTACGCACAGTTAGATGCCAACTATGATAGTTGGCTTTTTCGCGTGAAACCTTGGCTACCCGTTGGTCCAGAAATCAACGCTGGCGAATCATTCACTGACTATTATGGCTATGGAGAGGTGTCTGTCGCTTATCTGTTTGGCGACGACCAGTGCAACCACGCGATTAAAGCGATGGGGCGCAACAACCTCAAGTCTGATAATAAAGGGGCGATTGATCTGCGCTTCTCCTACTGTATGTCTCCAACTATTTCGCTGTATGCTAAGTACTTCAACGGTTATGGCGAATCAATGATTGATTACAATATTCATAATCAATCTTTTGGTTTAGGGGTATCCTTAAATCGAATCGGCGACAGGCGAGAAATGGCATCGCAAAGCAGCAAATGGACCTTTGCCGGCATGAGCATATTTAGAGACAATTATATACTTCCCGTAAAGTACAACCCTTCACCTGCAGCGCCAGATCTAGCCGGAGGGCTTACAGGTGACACGCCCGAGAAAGTTGAGCTTGAGTTTCAGTTGAGTTTTCGACTCACGTTTCCTTTTACCCTATTTACCAGCAGTGACAATCTAAGCTTCGCTTATAGCCAGCAAACATTCTGGCAACCTTATGGCCGCGATGGAGATGCCATTAGAGAAACCAACTACGAACCAGAATTGTTTTACCAGTGGAATGCCCAGCAACAGCAGCAAGACAGTTCCGTGTGGCTTCCAGAATGGGTAAGGTTTGGATTCGTACATGAGTCAAATGGTCAAACTCAGATACGTTCGCGCTCTTGGAATCGTATCTATACCGAACTTAGCTTTGATGCCAAGCCAGTCACTATTGGCATTAAACCTTGGTACCGACTTAAAGAAGATGCCAGCGAAGACGACAACCCTAATATTGAAGATTATTATGGCTACGGAGAATTAACCGCAAATTGGCAAATAAACGACAATCATCGCTTAAGCTTGATGGCTCGCAACAATCTAAAAACAGATAATAAAGGTGCTATTGACGTGAGGTGGGCCTACCCAATCACCAAAGAACTGGCCTTATACTTAAAATATTTCAATGGTTACGGTGAATCGCTGATTGACTACAACAAACACAACCAAAGCTTAGGTATAGGCTTTGCGCTAAATAATTAATCGCGAAATAAACAAAGCCTATGTGTAGCAACATTCACTACACATAGGCAGTTGTGATTTTTTATAGTCTGAATTTTCCGATCATGTCGCTTAAATCACGATTGATTGTGGCGATATTTTCAGTTTCAACGCGTTGTAAGCTCCCTTCATTATTTAGTTTTTCAACCATGTCATGGATTTGGTGCATGCTTTTGTTGATGTCTTGAATAACCACATTTTGCTCATTAGCTGAGGTTGATACTTGTGAATTCAGTTCGTTGATTTTAGTAACAATAACGCTCATTTCCTGTAAATTATCAGAGGTATTAGCCGCCTCTCCTACCGTGTCGTTACAAGTGTGCTCAGTGCTACCAATAGAAGAGACAACTAACGACGCTTCATTTTTAAGTTTTGAAAGTGCGGTTTCAATCTCACTAGTGCTGGTTTGAGTGCGGCTTGCCAATGCACGAACCTCATCTGCAACTACCGCAAAACCACGGCCTTGATCGCCCGCTCTGGCCGCTTCAATGGAAGCATTCAAGGCCAATAAGTTAGTTTGTTCTGCAATACTACCGATCACCTCAACAATACTTTGAATACTGCTGGTCTCATTGTTCATGTTCTCTATGTTGCTAGAAGTTTCATGAATTTGTGCTGCCAGCGCTTGAATTTTTTGCTGGGTAGATTTGATAGTATCAATTGACAACTCACCCGTTTGATTGGCATCACTGGTATATTGCGCCGCAGAGCTGGTATGTTCGGCAACCATCACCGCGGTGTTTGATAACTCCTCTATGGCAGTCACAATTTGTGTTGTTTCACTAGAGTGTTGTACCAAAATTTGCTCACTACTACGACTATACTGTTGAAGTGTATTAACGCCATTAGACAGTTTTAATGTGGCATTATTGATATCAACTAACATGGTTTGTAATTGAGAAATAAAGTTGTTTATGCCCGACGCTATTTTGCCAATATCGTCGTCGTTATTGACCTCTAGTCGCTGTGTTAAATCGGCATTACCTTGGCCTAACTCAGTCACTAAGTCTCTCAGTTTATTTATCGGCTGATAGAGTTTATTCATGACAAACAGCAAAATTAACACCGATACGATCACTGCTAAAGCGATGATCATCGCTAACTTATAGGTTGCAGCCGTTAATGGAGCAAACGCCACGGCTTCATCTACAACCGTAACCACATACCACTCGTTGTCGCCAAGTAATGGTATTTTCTGACTAGCGATCAAAGTGGCAATGCTTTCAATTTCAACGGTCTCAAACGATTCATCTCTACCAACCACCGCAGAAAACACATCGAGCAAATTTTCACTTTGCTTAATATTGTCTTTCTGGTTTATAAAACGGGTATTCGAAGCGAGTACCAAGCCCTGCTTGTCGATGATAAAGCCAGTGGCACCCTCAATCTCACTTAAAGAATCTAGTTGCTGCTGTAATTGGTCAAAGCGCAGATCAGCCATGATAATCCCATCTTGAATCGGGTGCATTACGCCCACCATCGGGATCCCCTCTGAGCGAGTGAAAAAAACATCACTCAAAGACAGTACACCATTACGTTTGCCTGCTTGATACCAAGGTCTTGAACGAGGATCGTATTTACTCGGAATGCCAACGCCATCAGGAAATGACTCAGAAGCTTTAGATACAAAAGACGAACCATCATCAAAACCTATAATAACTTTAACTACTCCGCCTAATTTTGCAGTGTATTGAGTCATCTTTACATGGTCGTTGCTATGTTCACCTTGCTTATACAAAGCTGCTAGCTCAGTTACCGCAGCAGTGGTTCTACTAAAGGAGGCCTGAATCTCACTCACCTTAGTATCAATTGTATGATGTATATCATCTGTTAAGCCGAGTGTTATTTGCTGTTTTAATAGGCTATAAGACAAATAACTACTTACTAAAAGCGATAAAATCATCAGACTGGTTATTGCGGTTAATAGGCTAGCCTTAAATCCCAATTGCTTCATAGATCCTCTCATTTGTATTATTATATATCCAGCAATTGTATATCGGATAACTGTTGAAATACTGCTAACTTGCTCAATAAAATGACATTACACAACGATGATTTTTAAACATTCTTTGACATTGTTAACATAATGTCAGCTTAATAATCACCACACCTAGCCAAACAATGTATGGATACATGAAGCTCAAACGGCAGATATGAAAAAGCTCTAAAGGGCTAACCTTTAGAGCTTCTGAAAACGAAGAATTAGCGTTGTTAACTTAAGTCGATAGCTTTAACCAACTCCGCAATGGCATCCCAGTTTTGATCTTTAATTAAATTGGCCGGTACCATCCACGTACCACCGCAAGCAAGAACTGCATTAATGCTTAAGTAGTCGTTAATGTTTTTTACTGATACTCCGCCCGTAGGCATGAACTTAACAGGATAAACCGCAGTCAATGCTTTCAACATGCCTACGCCGCCAGAAGGCTCAGCAGGGAAAAACTTCAAGGTATCTAAGCCCATTTC
Source organism: Agarivorans sp. MS3-6 (assembly GCF_054112545.1). NCBI lineage: Bacteria > Pseudomonadati > Pseudomonadota > Gammaproteobacteria > Alteromonadales > Alteromonadaceae > Agarivorans > Agarivorans sp. MS3-6. The sequence goes on from NZ_CM134202.1 coordinate 205,518, forward strand.
CATCGCTTGCTCAACCAACGAAGGGTTATTTACACCTGGAATAATTGGCATATTTCGTTGTTGGCAGTAAAGAACGGTGGTCGGGTTAAAACCTGGGCTTACAACAAAATCTACACCCGCATCAATAGCTTGGTCTACTTGCTCACTCGTTAACACCGTACCAGCACCGATTAACATATCAGGGTAGGCTTCACGCATATTGGCAATGGCTTGGGCTGCAGCAGGAGTTCTAAACGTAATTTCGGCACAAGGTAAACCGTTATCAACCAATACTTTTGCTAGCGGTACTGCATCATCGGCGTTATCAATGGCAATAACAGGAATTACTTTAAGCTTCTGAAGTTGTTCATTTAATGTCATTTTTCTATCCTAATAGTTATACCGCATCTGCGGTAGATAATAGCTGAATGGTAGGCATGTGCTTAGCATCAATAATGGCACCTTTATGCTGTATAACGGTTCCTGCCATTTTATGGCCGGTTAACGCTGCTTGTTTAGCGTTAGCACCTTGCAGACGAGCCGCCAAATAACCTGCTGCAAAAGAATCCCCTGCTGCATTAGTATCCACTACATTGGCTACCTTGGTGGCAGGCACACTAATAGCACCCTCTTCAGTGACAATTAGGCAGTCTTTGCTGCCACGCTTTATCACCAACTCACTGACACCTAGCGCTAAGGTACGTTCAATACATTGTTCTATGTGTTCATCACCATAAATAGCTTGCTCGTCATCAAAGGTAAGCATCGCTGTATGAGTACAAGCTAAAATTTTTGCGTAAGCATCAATCGCCTGTTGCTTACTTTGCCAAAGTGCTGGTCTAAAGTTGTTATCAAACATTACTTTAGCTCCATTAGCTTGGCACTGAGCTAAAACATGGTAAAGTTTCTCGCGCATCGCTTCAGAGAGAATAGCGACACTGATCCCCGATAAATACACAACATCGTAAGCATACAATTGTTCTAACAATGCATCACTTACATTATCCAGCCAGTATTTGGCTGCAGAATCATTTCGCCAGTATAGAAAGCTACGCTCACCGGTCTCATCAACCTGCACCATGTAAATACCTGGTAATTTATCACTCAACCTCTGTACCAATTGAGTGTCAATTTGCTCTTGATGCCATATAGCAAGCATCTGGTCGCTTAATTGATCGGTACCTAAGGCAGTAACATAACTCACGGTAGCACTGTTCACTAACCGCGAAAAATATACCGCTGTATTTAAGGTGTCACCACCAAAGCTTTGGCGTAAGCCCTGCTGTTGCTGTTGTAACTCAACCATGCATTCGCCAATAAAAGCGACTTTTAACTCAGTCATCAATGTTTCCTCTTAAGCCAAGAAATCCTCACGCGGGGGTGAGAAACAATCTACTAATACACTGCCTTCTTCAAGCGCCACGGCCCCATGCATAAAGGTTTTTGAAGCGATATAGGCATCGCCTTTTTTAACAATTTTCTTTTCGCCGTTAACTTCAGCTTCAAAGCTGCCTTCAGCAACGTAACCAATTTGATCATGAAGTTCGTGAGCGTGAGGTACACCAATGGCACCCTTCTCAAAGCGAACATGAACAACCATTAACTGCTCTGTATAACCGACAATTTTACGGGTGATGCCATCGCCAAGGTCGTCCCAAGTGGCTTCTGCTGAATTAAAAAATGCTGTCATAGTGTTTCTCGTTATTATCTAATTGTACTTACTGTCTATCAATAGATAGACGGCTATCTAATTATCGAATCGCAAGGCCGCGCGCGACCTTGCTGCTCGATTGTTGTTAATTGAGTTATTCAGTTGCAGATTCAACGGTTAAGGTTTTATTAGGTTTACGTGCTGCTTGAACCAACAGTATCCCCGCCGTTAACACGATAGTTCCACATAATACGAATAAAGCTCTGCCTGATATGTCGTTTGGAATCAAAGCCATCGCGATAATTCCGAAGCCTGCTACGCTAATGAGGTTGCCCAACATTGAACGTTGGCGAGTATCAAGGTTTTGTTGCTCTTCGCTTTCTGCATAAACCGGCGTATTCCAATCACGAAATAGTTCATCAACCTCAGCTTGACGCTCAGGTGTGCGGCCACGGTAGAACTTGGTTGTTGCAAGGAAGAATCCACCGGTAACAATTACGTGTGCAGCCAAGCTTAAGCCAACTTTAAGGTCTGCCCATTCGCGGCTTGTTAGTTGCTGCTCTAAACCGAACCAATTTTGGATATCATCTGCTGTAAGTGCCACACCGAATACGTAAGACACCACACCACCAACTATCAAGGTGGCCCATCCAGCCCAATCAGGCGTGTTACGCACCCACATGCCTAATAACACAGGAATTAACATTGGGAAGCCAATTAGAGCACCAATGTTCAACACAATATCGAACAAACTTAAATGACGTAATGAATTAATAAACAAGCCTATTGCGATAATCACAAAGCCCATAAATATCGTGGCTAACTTACTCGCTACAATCAGCTCTTTTTCACTGGCCGCTTCTTTACGTACGATCGGCGAATAGAAATTACGTATAAAGATGCCTGCATTACGGTTTAAACCTGAATCCATTGAGCTCATCGTAGCCGCAAACATTGCCGACATTAACAAACCTACCATGCCCGCAGGCATCACATTTTGAACAAAGGCTAAATAAGCTGCATCACTGCCACCCACCGAGCCATAAGCTTCGGCAAAGTCAGGCATGAACGCGTTCACATACCAAGGCGGTAAGAACCAAATTAGCGGACCAACAATCATTAAGATACAAGCAAGACCTGCAGCTTTACGCGCATTGTCACTGTCTTTGGCACACAAATAACGGTAGGCATTAATGCTGTTATTCATGACACCGAATTGCTTAACAAAGATGAACACGATCCAAAGTAAGAAAATACTAATGTAGTTTAAGTTACTGCCTACAACGAAATCGCCATGGAAATTACTAACGATATTGGTTAAACCGCCGCCATGGAAGTAAGCGGCAATAGCACACGTAATTGTCACAGCCATAATCACTAACATCTGCATAAAATCAGAAGCTACAACGGCCCAAGATCCACCAGTTACGGCCATAATCACGAGTACTACACCGGTAAAGATAATGGTTGTTTCCATCGGGATGTTAAATACGGCGGCAACAAAAATGGCTAAACCGTTCAACCAGACACCCGCAGAAATCAAGCTGTCAGGCATACCTAACCAAGTAAAAAACTGCTCAGAGGTACGGCCAAAGCGCTTTTTAATCGCCTCAATGGCCGTAACAACGCGAAGCTGCCTAAACTTAGGTGCGAAATAAATGTAATTCATAAAATAGCCAAACGCGTTGGCCAAGAACAAGATAACGATGGCAAAACCATCGGTAAATGCTTTCCCTGCTGCTCCAGTAAAGGTCCATGCTGAAAATTGAGTCATAAATGCTGTCGCACCTACCATCCACCACAGCATTTTACCGCCGCCTCTAAAGTAATCACTGGTGGAAGAGGTAAAAGTACGAAACATCCAGCCTATCGCAATCAAAAATACGAAGTAGGCTAGTACAACAACGATATCAATACTCATAACTGCCTCTGAAGGTTAATTGAAACTGAAAATTAAAGAACAGACGTAGTTTAAAAGCAATATCATTTTATTGTAATACAAAAGCACATTATATGTGATGGAGATCGAATTGTTTTTAATTGTCAGAAAAGTTATTTGCAATCAAGTACCGTATAAGCCCCGTATAAAAGGGCTTAGAGACAGCTCGAAGCTCCCTGTTAGATATATTGTGAGTAAGCTCACTCTTTTAAATCTTTATGCTGACTAGTTGGGCTATTTGTATTACTTTATAGCCAATAGATATGAGTATTACGAGGTTACAATGCTTGAGAACGTAAATGCAGTGTTAATGAGTCATCACGAAATATTAGATATGCGTAATCAACTGGGGCGCGATAGCTTAATGGGTAAAACCTTAGCTAGCATGATTAGCGATACCCAAACTTACATGGCCAATCCTATTGAAGTGCCTGGACACGGTGAAGCTGGCGGGTATGAGCATAACCGCCACAAACAGAACTACCAGTATATTAACCAAGCAGGCCGCCTATTTCTAATTACAGGTGAAGACCAATACGCTCATTACGCAGCTGATATGTTAAGTGAATACGCTGACAAATATTTAGGTTTTGGTTTCCATATTCAGCGTAATACTAATCCTCCTGGGCGCTTGTTCCACCAGATCTTAAACGAACACGTTTGGCTTTTATATGCCAGCCTAGGATACAGCTGTATTAAACATTGGTTAAACGAAGAACAGCGCCAACACATCGAAGGCCAGTTATTTCAACCGATGCTGGACATGTTCACCGACAAATATGGCTTCGACTTTGACCGCATTCATAACCATGGTTTATGGGCTGTAGCCGCCGTCGGTATATGTGGGCTCGCCATTGATAAACCCGAATACATAGAGATGTCAGTGCATGGCTTGAAAGGCGATGATGTGACTGGCGGTTTTCTTGCTCAAATTAGCCAACTATTTGCTCCCTCTGGCTACTATATGGAAGGCCCCTATTATCACCGTTACGCCATTAGACCACTGTGTTTATTTGCCGAGGTATTACACCGCCACCGCCCAGAACTAAATATCTTTGAATATAAAGATCAAGTCATCGGCAAAACCATAAAAGCGATGCTTGCTACCGCCTACCCTAATGGCGTATTCCCTGCGCTAAATGATGCTTCATTATCAATGGATATCAAAGATCAAGGCGTGGTGGTTGCCGTCAGCTTAGCCTACAAACATTACGGTCATGATGAACGCTTATTAGCTATGGCACAGATTCAGCAAGGCGTTTGGCTACATAGTTGTGGCTTATCACTTTCCGATGCTTATGAGCAAAGCACCAACCCAAGCCTGCCACACTGGCCAAGCGTAGAGTTAAACGAAGGCCCCAATGGCGACCGAGGAGCTCAAGGTTTTGTTCGTATGCAAAGCAAAGGTGGTGACGTTAGCCAGTTAGTGATGAACTATGGCCAACATGGCATGGGCCATGGCCATTTTGATACCTTGGGTATTAGCTTCTTTAACCGCGGCCAAGAAGTATTAAAAGAATACGGATTTGGTCGCTGGGTAAATGTTGAGCCTAAATTTGGTGGGCGTTACCTAGACGAAAATAAATCTTACGCACGCCAAACCATAGCCCATAATGCAGTAGCGGTAGATCAATGCTGTCAAAATAACTTTGACGTTAAGTTAGCCGACAGCAAACATGGTATTCCCCATTTCTTTAATACTGACAATCAAGACTTACAGGCCGTCAGTGCCTTTGCCGATGATTTCTACCCCGGCGTTCAACAACAGCGCAGTTTAGTACTAATTAACGATGAAGCCCTTGAAGCTCCCTTGCTAGTTGATGTATTCCGTTTAAGCAGCGAACAAGAACATATCTACGATTACGCCCTGCAATACCAAGGGCAAATTGTACGCTGCAATAGCGACTACCAAACCCACACCGAATTAGCCCCAATGGGTGACAATTATGGTTATCAACACCTGTGGAATGAAGCGCAAGGTAAAGCCGCGGATAACAGCTTAGTTAGCTGGCTACAAGGCAGCAGTTATTACTCGTGGATTAGTGCGAGTGAAACCAACGATGAACTGTTTTTTACGCGTGTTGGCGCTAACGACCCACAATTTAACCTGCGTAACGAAACCAGTTTTATCTTACGCCGTAAGGCTAAATCTACGGTATTTGCTAACGTATTAGAAACCCACGGCTACTTTAACGAAGCGGTAGAAGCAAGTACCAATGCTCGCGGTAAAGTAAACCAAGTGACGGTGATTGTTAGCAATGACATCGGCAGTGTTATTACTGTGCAGGGGGAAGGCATCAACTTCACGATTATGATAAGTAATCAGCGCGATGTTACACCCAATACACAACACTCTATTGAATTTAATCAACAAACCTATTGCTGGCAGGGATCTCTGGCTTTACTAAAGAACCGAGGTTAATCATGACTTACCAACCCTTATTGATCAGCTTTGAAGAAGCAAAAGAGCTCGCTAAGCACCTAAATACCGACACGCTAATCGGCCAATCGATTGCAGCCGAAGTGGCCGCTTTAGAAGCTTACATGCCTATTGGCATTGAGATCCCAGGCCACGGTGAAGCTGGCGGTTACGAACACAACCGCCACAAGCAAAACTACATCCACTTGGATTTAGCGGGCCGTTTGTACTTGATTACCGAAGACCAACGCTACCTTGATTATGCGCGTAGCATGTTGGTTGAATATGCCAAGGTGTACCCTACTTTAGAACTAAACACTAGCCGAGATTCAAATCCTCCTGGGCGTTTATTCCACCAAACGCTGAACGAGAACATGTGGATGTTGTATGCCTCATGTGCTTATTCGTGTATTCGCCATAAACTGCCTGCTGACGAACAAACACTGATCGAAAACGATCTGTTCAAACTAATGATTGAGCTATTTGTTGATGTATATGCGCATGATTTCGACATTGTACACAACCATGGTTTATGGGCTGTTGCAGGTGTAGGCATTTGTGGTTATGCCATTCAAGACCAAGCCAGTGTAGACAAAGCAATGTATGGCTTAAAAGGCGACAGTGTAAGCGGTGGCTTTATTGCTCAACTTACTCAACTGTTTTCGCCAGACGGCTATTACATGGAAGGCCCGTATTATCACCGTTTCTCACTGCGCCCTATTTTCTTATTTGCCGAAGCTATTGAGCGTCGCCAACCAGAAATAGGCATTTACCAGCTTAAAGACCAAGTAATTAAAACCACCACCTATGCTGTAATGGCGACAGCCTTTCCAAATGGTGTATTACCAGCGTTAAATGATTCATCTAAAACCATGGACATCAACGACGAGGGTATCTTAATCGCTACCAGCATGTGTTTTAGCCGCTATCAACGTGATGCCAACCTAGTAGCAATGGCCAAACATCAAGCTAAAGTATGGGTTCATGCCTCAGGTGCAAGTTTGTCTGAAGCCAGTGACAACGCCGACAACATTGGTGGCTTTAACTGGGGCAGCTTAATACTCAGCGATGGCGCCGAAGGCGACCGTGGCGGCGTAGCTATTTTGCGTCACCGCGATGCAACACAAGACGACAGCATGGCACTATTGTGGTTTGGCCAACATGGCAGTGACCACAAATTGCACTCTGCGCTAGACCATGGGCACTTCGATGGTTTGCATTTCAACCTATTCAACCGTGGCCAAGAAGTCCTGCATGATTACGGCTTTGGTCGCTGGGTAAATGTTGAGCCTAAGTTTGGTGGTCGATACATCCCTGAAAACAAAAGCTACGCCAAGCAAACTATTGCTCACAACACTGTAGTGGTTGATTTTCAAAGCCAAAACCAAGGCGATACCGCCACCGCCGAAGAAAAATGGGGCGAGAAACACTTCTTCGTTACCGGCGACAGCAAGCTACAGGCCATGAGTGCGATAGTACGAAACTACTACCCAGGGGTAGACCAGCAGCGCAGTGTGATTATGTTTGAAGCTGAAGGTTTCGCCAAACCATTAGTGCTAGATTTATTTCGCTTAGTCAGCGAAGAACAGCACAACTACGATTACACCTTACATTATTCAGGTCAGTTTATTCGCAGCGACTTTAACTACGAATGTAACGCCCGCTTAAAACCCCTAGGTGATAGTAATGGTTACCAGCATTTGTGGAACCAAGCTAGCGCAGAAGTAAGCGGTTCTAGCTTAGTCACTTGGTTGCAAGGCAACAGTTACTACTCAATGATTAGTTCAGCAGTAGACAATAGCCAAGTGATTATGGCGCGCACTGGCGCTAATGACCCAGACTTCAACTTACGCAGCGAACCTGTTTTGATATTACGTCAACAGGGTAAATCACATCTATTCGCAAACGTTTTTGAAACGCACGGTTATTTCAATGAAGCAATTGAAGCAAGCACCGATGCGCGTGGACAAGTTGCATCTGTAGAAGTATTGGCACATAACAAAGTAGCATCGGCAGTAGCTATTCATTTGCTGTCAGGAAAGCAAATTTTGGTTTGTGTATCTAACCAAGCCAACGTACAAGAGGCGACCCAACACCAATTAGAGCTTAATGGTGAAACGCTTCGCTGGAGTGGTCCTATACTAGTGAAATAAGCTTGCTGGCTTATTTATTTGGCCCCGCATCGCGGGGCTTTTTTGTGTTTAATAATCAGCAAACCTAAGTCTCAAATCATTGGCAAACAATACTTAGCGGTCATTCACATCTACTTGTATGTCATATCGTGTTTCTTAAGGCTACTGTAAATAGCTCTCGACACTTCGCCAATAGCACTCGACATTTCGCCCCTGCAGACGGTGCCATGATGGGCAGGAAGGTGTTGGTACATCGTCAACAAGTAACAATACCCTACTCCACAAAATCAGCCGCAATAAGACTAAGTCGTTTAGCTATCTTAGTGGCTGCAGATTTCCAAACAGCACTGACAAGGGGCATTATCGGTGTGGGTTTAGTCATCGAGTGTGTTAGGTGAACGACAATGTACGCCACGAACAATATTCGATTAATGTTGTGAGTAACACCGACATTATTTCACCGTATTAAGCAGGTTATTCTGGCCAACTAGCCAAAACCGAAAGTACAAGCGTTACAAAGTTGGCAACAAATAGATGCCGAAATCACAGAGTGAGTTCGGCATTGAGATGGGGGGAATGGAGCGATTAACTATAACTATGCAGCATTATTTGAAGGCAAACGGTGATTGCTATTATTAAGTAACGCTAAGTTTGCTTCACGTGCTTTGTCGGCATTGCCTATCATTATCGCATCATAGATAGCTTTATGTTCTTCAATACAGGTGCCACCCTCTTTAGATGAATGGTCAATAAAGCCCACAAACATAGTACGTAATACGTTCGCGAAAGGAATATAGAAACTATTGCCGGTAGAGAGGAAAACCAACCGGTGGAACTCCATGTCAACATCGGTCCACTGGTGAGTAACATCTTTACCGCTCGCTACGTCAGCCATCTTCTGGAAAACTTCAGATAACAACATGCGCTGCTCAGCCGTGGCATTTCTAGCTGCTAACGCTGCAGCTTCAGGTTCAATTGCCCGTCGTAGCGCCAAAAATTCTTGATATGAGCGCTCGGTATTTTCTAAGCCCATCATCCAATCTAATAATTGGGAATCGAGAAAATTCCAATATTCGCGGTCTCTTACTCTAGTGCCGATTTTTGGACGAGATTCGAGCAGACCTTTCGAGTTCAATAATTTAATAGCTTCTCTTAAGGCCGTTCTACTCACCCCAAACTGCTCGCAAAGGTCTAACTCACCTGGAATGATACTTCCTTGCGGTAATTGGCCGGATAGAATGCCACGAGCAATATCTCTGGCAACTTGTAAATGAAGGCTACGGGAAGAACCTTTGATTAAATCGAATTCATTAGACATGAAAAAACCCTAAAAAATAAATATTAGTAATCCCAGACTAATCAATCTGGGATTACTGCTACTCATTAAGTATTATTAATCCTACCTGATTTGCTCGCTATCATAAACAAAAAAAGCTAGCAATTGCTGGCTTGATCGCTTTATTTATAACACTTAAGGCCCTATTCAAAGGCCGTCCATTAGAAAGATAATCAATATTGCTTTACCTTGAAAGCTGCGAGAAATTAATGAAAGATATTACAATATGTTTACTGTTAGAACATAAATCAGGTTGTATATAGCGGTCAATCAAGCACAAACATAGCAGTGCATTCTACTTTGTGACCACCGAGCCAAACTTCAGTCTTAAAAACAAAAAGACCACACCGTTTACTGTGTGGTCTTTTAGAACTGGCAAGGATTACTATTAATAGCGTTTCTAGCCGCCCAAGCAACTAAATGCCTAGATACCTAAGGCTTGTCCGCCTCCGATTTGAACCGTTTCAGCAGTGATAAAAGAAGCGTTGTCACTGACCAAAAAAGCAATCGTAGAGGCAACTTCTTCGGGTTGGCCTAAACGACCGAGCATGATACTGTCTTTCCATGAAGCGAATACTTCGGGTTTACTTTCTTTTATTTGAGCGTGAAATGGCGTGTCAATGGTACCGGGCGACACAGCATTAACACGAATGCCCGCTGGCGCTAATTCCTTAGCTAAAGCACGCGTTAAGGTGTGAACTGCACCCTTAGAAACACCGTATATTCCTGCACCAGGACCACCGGCATTCCAAGCTGCATTTGATGTAAAGTTAATGATTGACGCATTTTCAGCTTTCTTTAAAAATGGAATGGCGGCGCGCGACACGAAAAAGGCACTGTCTAAATTAAGCGCCATCACGAACCGGTAGAATTCAGTGGTCATTTCTTCCATAGGGCTGCGGCCGCCTAGACCTCCAGCATTGTTCACTACGACATCAATTTTACCGAATTTTTCACCAATTTTAGTCACGTTTTCTGCCACAGCAGCATCGTCGGTCACATCAAAGCCATAGTACTCCGCTTCAATACCCGCAGCGGTCAGCTGAGCAACACGCTCGGCTCCCCGATCGTCTTCAATACCATTTAGTATAACGGTATAACCTTCTTGACCTAAGCGTTTAGCCACTTGGAAGCCGATACCACCGGTTGCACCGGTGATTAATGCGATTTTATTAGCCATATTTATGCTCTCATTGATTAGTTTATAGTGATCTCAATTAAAAGAGTAAGCCCTTTTAATCATATAATAAGATTATAAAACTATTTATTGTATTACAAATACCTAGATCACATTTTAAAAACTGTAACGTAAACCAATGCGGCTTCTAAGCTCTCTTTGGCTAGAGTTACTCGATACAGAAACGTCACCAAACTCCAACCACGGTGTCCAATCCCCCATTGAGTAATGAACGGTAAAGTTGTTTTCGTAATTGGTGCGGCCATTGTCAAACAGCAGATACTCAGGGTTATCTGAATAATAATAGTTGCCCTCTAGACCAAAGGCCCACTGTTGATATTTATACGCTATATTAGCGGTATAACGATGGCGATACTTATTGATATCTTCGCTAGGCTTTATATCTAAACGGTAACGCCCACTAAGCGAGAAGCCACTTAGATTCTCAGGGGTATAGGTAAGACGTAATTGCGGCTTATAAGTCGTGCCGGCGTCACTAAACTCAATAGGCATGCCAGGAATTAGTGCCCACTGGTCATTAATTTTGTAACGGTAACCGAGATCTATTTCTGATCCGTTTGACTGTAAATCTTCCATGAACTTGCCCTCTTCACCTTTAAATTTCAGCTCTAGCGCTAAAGCAAAATTGTTGTCAAAGGTGTGAGCCATTTTCACTCGGCTAGCATGTTGCTTTGTGTCACTTTTGTATTCGTGACGAAAGTCTACCGAAGTAGCTGCTGCATTGGCGCTGACGAAGCCAAGACTAGCGACCAACAAAACTAGGCTATTAGGTTTCATATTTCTCTCTATATTTAGTAATTATCAATTGTATTACAATACTATTTACAGGCGAGTCCAACTTTTTTTTGATGGTTTTGTGATCACTCATCAAGCAATTAGTTAAAGATTGCTTAAGATCACGAATTTTCAACGCGAAATCCCAGTTAAGCCCTATATTACAGAGCAAACATTTGGTGAAGAGATAAATGCCAGTGGGACTATATTCAAATAAACCAGCAATAATGCTGGTTATTCACATAAAATTAGTGCTAAAAACGGTGTTTTGGGGTCATTGATGGTTTATGACCACTTGTCGAAAGCTGGCTTCAAAAACACCACCATTGTTTTTGTCCACTTGGGGATATAGCCCCGCTTTAAAGTAATACTGCAGCGCTAACCAATCCGTACTTAAATCGACACCATTGAATTTCAGCGTTTGGCTGACCCCCCCTGCGGTAACTATCACACCGGTCGCTGTCATGGTAATGTCATAACTCCAATAATCAGTATTCACCACGCCTAAGTCGACACTAAAAGCACTGTCTTTTCCTGGTTGTTGATTTAAAATTACTCGTACAGGCCTGTCATAACCTTCCCACAATAGTTTAACCAAAGCTTGGTCAACATCTAATGCGTGTATCTGCCCGACGACGACTTTTGGTCGGGTGTTCGCCACGTAGTCGTCAATTTGTAGCACCGCAGACAACTGATGCTGCCCGCTAACAGGCCAAGTGCTCGCTGCATCACCATTACTTTCACAAGGAGACCATGTAAATAACTCTCTCAACTCTGAGCGCAGATAACTAGAATTCGGCGTAGAAACACCACCATTTAGAGGTACTCGAAAATGAAGCGCATCCTCGGTTACCCAAAAATAGTCATTAGACAAATCTTCATTCAGAGAGCTACCATCAAGGCTACAACCACCGGGAATTACCTCTGCGGCTCCGCTTCCCCCGCTACCAAAGTAGCTGTCTTTACTTTCTGGCAGGGTTAATTTCCATTGACTTAAGGCCCATGAACTATCAGGGTCAACCGGCGGCAAAACAACCGAATTGTCAGAGCCTGAACCGCACCCAGCTAACAAGCCCAGCGTTACGGTAAGCATTACAAGGTGAGCTACATTATTATTTGTCATTTTAGAACTCCCAAAAAAAACGCACTGCCTAAGCAATGCGTAAACCAACTAGGAAAAACTGAAAGGCTATGAACAATGAACTCACAATGTTTGGAATGTATACCCTCAGACAAATTAGCTTCAAGTATCTCAAAACGCTGGTCGGCGACGTTTCCATTTTCTATTTAAGCTTTATGAAATTCAAAATCAGAACATTCAATTTTTGATTGAGCTGTCAGTGACATAGCTGAGCAGCCCAATCAACTATATTTTAATCCTTGAAACGATAAAGGCTAGAATTATTTGTATTACATTACTACCAATATGAACTGAGTCACAAATGAATGATTTAAGTACGCTGATTGTGACATCTTGTGGCGCTTATTTTGCCACAACAAACACTGTTGGGTATTTGCCCTCCCAAACCAGAGGATCACCACTAACAACAGACAACCATGTTCAATTGCCGCTTCTCACCATTACCCGTTATAGGTGATATAGAAATCATATTTGCATTTTCCACGTTGAAGCTAATAGCAGTAACACGCTTGGTCATACCATCAATAAAGGCAGTGCTTTGTTATCGATAATGAGCTCTAGGGCTCTCTGTGGGCTATTGCAAGTGCAGCCAAGGCATAGGCGGTAACAATGTTGAAATAGGTAATAAGTCTAATTTTAGGGCCCCAGCTGTCTGGCACGCCCCCACTAAAAGTGCTCAGATTATCTGAAACATAAGTCGTCATAATACAAGCCAGGCGGCAAGAATCACGGCCAATACTGTCAGACAATTTTTATAAAGCCTGTCATATCAGAGTGGTTAACTATACTGCAGTTAAACAGCCAAATGACAAGAATTGAGTACCGCAAGAATGGTTAGTGGACTTTAGAGTAGCAGAAAAACAAGACCAGACTCACAGACGAATACTTATTCCGATCACATAAATTGTAATATTATAACTAAAAATTAAATTGGTTAGTGACTTAGCTTAAGCCACTAACCATTCTAGAGCTGTAATCATGACCTCATTGTGTTGACGATAAAGTACCTATCATTCAGCAGCGCTCACAAAAACAGCAAATAGGATTAAACACTTGTTTACACATCACTACAAAACATTCATTATTTAATGATAAACGATAAATAAAATTAATTTCAATCACTGTGATTGACAAGGGAAAAGCAAGCGAAGGAGAAAAACCATGATACATATAGGCGTGTTTCTAGCGTTTATTATAGTTTGCCTAGTGTTAATCGACATAATGACGCTACTAAAAAAGAAGGATTCAGCAGATTAACTCAATGGTTCATGTTTAAGCCACTGCGACAGTGAGCCAGTGATATATACGGGCCGTTCGCGCAACAGGTCTTAAGCATAGCTTAATGTAAACATGGCCCATTAGTTGGCTAAGCCATTAGAGGTTAGACCGCTACTGCCACATTATTAAGGCAGGATTAACCTCTTTAGCCCATCCCTATAAGAAGTCAGCCCTTGGTGGAGAAAATGTATCGATTAAAACACTGTTTTCTTCCAAAGCAACAGCGCCGTGCTTAGAATGTTTGCGCGCAATAAAGGCGTCACCAACTTGTAGCGTCTGCTTTTCACCATCAACCTCAGCTTCGAAGCTTCCCGCTGCGACATAGGCTATTTGGTCATGAAGTTCATGGCTATGTGCTGTGCCTATAGCCCCCTTTGCAAAGCAAACATGCACCACCATTAAGGTATCGGTAAAGCCCACTATTTTCCGTTTAATTCCCTCGCCTAAATCTTCCCAAGGTGTATCTTCCGAACTAAAAAAAGTACCACTATACATAATTTCCATTCCATTGATTTATGGTTTCTCGCCAGTAATAGTGAAACCGAGCTTTCACTAAAACAAACATAAAATAAATATTATATAATAATACATATAAACCTTGTGAGCATAAATTTCAATAGCTAATTGAATTTAAGTTTATTTAGACATTAACTAAAGAATTAACAGCAATCGGCTAACAATTATCGTAATTGAAAAACTTGAAATTATTTAAGAAGGCCAGGTTGCATTCATGAGTGAACGCTATATGTCAGACAAATAAGCCTATGGCAATGGCCAAGTTGCTATACGATATTGGCCAGAGAATGGCTTACATCTATAAACATAAAAAAACCTCGCATGGCGAGGTTTTTTTATGTGCTCACGAATGGCGTTTAAGCAACATCTTCTGCAGGTAATCGGTGATTACTATTGTTTAGTAATGCTAAGTTCGCTTCTCTGGCCTTATTTGCATCACCAGCCATTATTGCCTGGTAAATAGCAGTATGCTCTTCAATGCAGGTACCACCTTCTTTTGAAGAGTGTTTAAAGAATCCGATGAACATAACTTGGAGTACGTTAGCAAAAGGAATATAAAAATTATTTCCGGTGGCAAGATAGATTAACCGATGAAACTGCAAATCGACCTCGACCCATTCTGAAGAATCATCTCCCTTAGCAATCGCTAACATCTTTTGAAAATATTCCGACAGTAAAACGCGCTGCTCAGCAGTAGCATTTATCGCAGCTAACGCTGCAGCTTCGGGCTCAATGGCGCGGCGTAACGCCAAGAACTCAGCCAAAGTATCTTGTAAATCGCCAATGCCTGCCATCCACCCTAATAGCTGTGAATCAAGCATGTTCCAATGCTCTCTGCTCTTAACACGGGTGCCTATTTTCGGCCTAGATTCTAGTAATCCTTTTGAGCTAAGGTGCTTGATTGCCTCACGCAATGCCGTTCGACTAACACCAAACTGCTCACATAGTTCCATCTCTGAAGGAATAATACTCTCTTGCGGCAAAGCCCCAGATAAAATACTTTTGGCAATTTCTCTCGCGACTTGAAGGTGTAAACTGCGAGAAGCGCCTTCTATTATTGCAAATTCATTAGACATAGGTGTTCCTTTACTTTCCTATGAAATAAACCATAGATATTAACCTAGTGCGGGATAAAAAATTCAGCACTCTTTTAGTGCTCTTACCCTAACAGATTTTCATTAGCACTTCATGAGAAACCATTTATCATTCTGATATAACTGTATTTTTTTTATTACACCCGTGGCATAAACGGGTCTTATTTACAGCTTTTTTCAATACACACGAAGCGCAAAAAAACCAATCATGTATTACAATTAAACGTCATCATTAAACAAACCAAAATGTGGCTTAGAGAGTCATCTATTTTCAATTTTCAATTAAGTTTCTGTAAATACTTAGCTTCAGCTGTTTTTAGATGCGATCTAGATAACGTTTTCAGCGAGAGTAGATATAAAAATGAGATCAAAATCGCACTTAGCCCCTTATGTCATACAATATTGCCATTGTGGTTGTTAAGGTAGCGCTATCTACTATGGAAGAGGAATTACACAGATGGATTTAAACGTCCTTATTGTACTCATTTATTTTTGCTTTTTAATCGCAATTGGTTGGATGTTCAGAACATTTACCAGTAATACCAGTGACTACTTTAGAGGGGGCGGCAAAATGCTGTGGTGGATGGTGGGTGCAACCGCCTTCATGACACAATTTAGTGCATGGACCTTCACTGGAGCCGCAGGTAAAGCCTATAACGACGGCCTCGCTGTTGCGATTATTTTTGTAGCCAATGCCTTTGGTTACTTTATGAACTATGCCTACTTTGCACCTAAATTCCGTCAACTTCGTGTAGTAACGGTGATTCAGGCCATTCGCATGCGCTTTGGTAAACATAATGAACAAGTTTTCACTTGGTCTGGTATGCCTAACAGTGTGGTATCTGCCGGTATTTGGCTAAATGGTTTGGCGATTATTGCTTCTGGTATTTTTGGTTTTGATATGACTTGGACAATTATCCTAACGGGATTGGTTGTACTGATAATGTCAGTTACCGGTGGGTCATGGGCGGTTATTGCTTCTGACTTTATGCAAATGGTCGTGATCATGGCTGTAACGGTAACCTGTTGTATCGTTGCGATTATTCACTCCGGTGGTGTAGGCAACATTCTAGAAGAATTCCCACGTGACTTCGTGATTGGTGACAACCTTAATTATGTAAGCATTCTAACGATTTGGGCGTTCTTCATCTTTGTTAAGCAGTTCAGCATTACTAATAATATGCTAAATTCCTACCGCTACTTGGCTGCTAAAGATTCAAAAAATGCAAAAAAGGCCGCGTTACTTGCATGTTGTTTGATGACCTTAGGTCCCGTGATTTGGTTTATTCCGCCATGGTTCTTGGCAGGGCAAGGGATTGATTTAGCCGCTATGCACCCAGAAATGGGCAGTAAAGCAGCTGACGCAGCCTATCTAGCCTTTGTTGAGCTATATATGCCTGCCGGTATGGTCGGTCTATTAATTGCTGCCATGTTTGCCGCTACAATGAGCTCTATGGATTCAGGTCTAAACCGTAACTCGGGTATTTTTGTTAAAAACTTCTACGAACCAATATTGCGTCCTCAAGCGTCAGAAAACGAGTTAGTGGCAGTATCTAAAATCACCTCCACGGTGTTCGGTATTCTTATTATCTTGTTCGCGCTATTCATTAACTCGTTAAAAGGCTTAAGCCTATTTGATGCAATGATGTTTGCAGGCGCGATGTTAGGCTTCCCAATGACTATTCCAGCATTCTTAGGCTTCTTTATTAAGAAAACACCCGACTGGGCAGGCTGGGGAACCTTGCTAGTAGGCGCATGTGTATCCTACGTTGTAGGTTTTGTGATTGGTCCTGAACATATTCAAGACATCTTTAACCTTGACCAAGATTTAACTAACCGAGAGTGGAAAGATCTTAAAGTTGCTATCGCTTTGATTGGTCACATTGTGTTGACTGGTGGCTTCTTTATCGTGTCTCAATTGTTCTACAAAGGCTTAAGCGAAGAGCGTTCTAAAGATGTAGATAAGTTCTTTAATAACTTACACACACCGTTAGTGAACGAAAGTGCTGAGCAAGAAGTGTTAGATAACAAACAGCGTAGCATGTTGGGCAAGTTGATTTTAGCAGCAGGTGGATTCGTAACCCTACTGGTATTCTTGCCTAATACTTTTGGAGACCGCATGGTGTTTGTTCTTTGTGGCGCCATCATCATGGCTGTAGGTATATTGCTGATAAAAGCCGATACTACCAATAAGCCTAATGTGGGTGATGCTATAGAGTCTGATTCATAGTAAGACCTTAACTAAAGTAAGACCGGAACTGACCATTCCTTTTGCAGTGTTCGAGGTGTTGGCTTGAACACTGCTTTTTTATCCCATTCACCATGCACATCCCCAGTCGTTTAATCTGGCAATGTTGACCACTCTCTGAATTACACCACCTCAAACCCAGTATACTAAATTCCTCACCATGATGGCTTATCAGTCGCGGTTACTCGCCGTCCCAGTACTCTATTACCTGCAAAATGTAAACATCGCCGTTTACGCTATGGCTACCTTTAGCGAATTACTAACAAGATGGTTAACCCAATCCAATGTTGTGAATACAGAAAATCGCTTAAAAATAGAACTAGACTTGTGGCTTAACAACACCATTCAGTACTTGCGGAGTATTAGAAAATATTCGCTTAGTTTGAGCCATAAATAGCTCTGCGGTGGCAATAGCATCAATCAGTGCACTGTGTGCGTTATATTCAGGTAAACCATAACGACTTCTTACTGAAGCTAAACGATAATCACCGTTTTTTTGATGATTAGCATTGGCAATGAGAGACTTTTCAAGCGTTAAAGTGTCTAGCCACAATAGCGGTAGTCTTTCGCAAAAATACCGCTGTCGTACATATTGCTCAATAAACTGCTTTTCAACACTACTCCCATGCACCACTAATACTTTACCGCACATTGCAGCGAACAGATGGTTCATCACTTCATCTATAGCAAGCCCATCTTGTAACATCTCAGGAACGATATGATTAATAACGGCGGTTTCAGCTTTAACACTTTGCTGACTACTAACATAAAAGTGTTTGGCACTTTTAAGATCAATAACCGATTGTTTTAAGGTTACATATCCAACACTCAAGATGTTGTCTACCGCGGCATTTAAGCCGGTTGTTTCGATATCAAACACTAAAAACTCTAGCTCAGCTAACGGGGTCCCCGCTTGGGGGATAGGATGGCTTAACACATCGCGCAGGCATGGCGCTAAACTAATATTAGTCAGCTGCTTTTCTCGTTCTCTGTTTAGCTTATATAGAGGCGTAAAGCGTTTAAACATGATAAAGCACCTACTTTTCACTGAAACGCAGTTTTGCTGCGTCCTGTAAATTACCAATAATGCGAAATGCATCCTTTAAGTGCTTTCGTTCAAAACTGCCAAAACTATTTGGAGCAATATAGTTATTTGCTACTAGTCCTTGTTTTAACGCCGAAAGCTGATGACGAAAGCGTAATTGGGTGATGAAGCGATACGCTCCAAGCACGTCTTTCAGCGAATCTTCGCTGAGTATTTTTTGTTTGGCAGCATTGTTAAAACGTTGCTCAGTGCCTGTTTCATCACAATTAACTGCGAGACCGTAAATGCGCGCTAAATCAACAATAAGTAACAGCGCATACTTCTTAATATCAAGCATTTCGCTATGCTCCCCACCCTTTTCTAATACGAGATTATTAAATATACCCAGTGGTGGCTGTACCGATACCGAGTCATTAACCAAGGATGTAAGGAAGTTCTTATTGTCTGCCAGTAAACCATATAGATGGCTTTGCAAAAGCTCGGATAAACTAGACTCACCGTATATAGCTCTTACCTCCATAAATACCGTTGCATTTAGCAGCATACTGTATTCTGGGTTCGACACCCATTTACGATAATACTCTTTCCATACTTTTAGTGGCTGACACCACTTGGGTGTAGCAGCCATAAACTTTCCGCTACATAAGGGATAACCACAAGCGTCTAAAGCATTACAAACATACATCGCCAAATGGGTGAAATACACACGGTCTTTATCACAAACATCATCGGACAATATGATTGCGCTATCTTGGTCTGACAACATATGAACTTCATTACGAGCGTGTGAGCCTGCGACGACCCAGGTATATTTACAAGGAGCCTCGCCAAGTTTTAGCTCTGCCATTTGAATAAGGCGGCGACTATACGCGTCCATGATCATTGCCATCACTCTGCCAATAACCTCTACCCTCACCTTCCCTTCAACTAAAGCTTCAAAGATCGCTTGCCGCTCAGGCGTTAACCGCGCCAACCCTTCCACACTTTCGGTATATTTGATTTTTTCAATTAAAAATATTGCTTGTACACGATGCTTTTGAACTAAATGTGAAGTTGTTAGCAAGCCTAATACCTGATTATTGTCAACCACTGGTAAACTTCTAACGCTATGCTCCATCATTAATGATGCGGCAGTTAAAATAAGGTCATTTGGTTTTATGGTTATTGCTGGCGATGTCATCACATCAGCGATAGGTTTAGTAATATCGTAGCCTTTACCGATCACCCGTTTTGTCATATCCCGATCAGTTATGAGCCCAGTGATGATACCGTCTTGTTTAATTAGCGCAGTAGAAGAGCGGCAATCTTCACGCATTGCTTTGGCCACCGCCTGAATAGACATATCAGCATTGACCACCGCAACAGTGCCACTAGCGACTTCAGACACTTTCTTAAAAAATAGCCCTTTTTCGTTATCTGACCAAACAACATTTAGTGCTGATTGCAGCCGAACTCGAGCCTGAGAGGCAAAGCTCTCGGCATATTCAGGATATTGCTCGAGCAGTTTAATTAGCTCTGCATGTGGCACCATATATAACAGAGTATTTTCAATCGCCGTGGCGCTATAACCATCCAAGGCATCCTTTAGCGGCTCCAGAAATGTAAAGCCAAACAAATCTTCAGGGCCAAGCTTGGAGCGTAAGACCCCATCGGGTTTACGCTGCTCCATCGATCCTGTGCGAATAATGTACAAAAAACACTGTTTGTTATCTGCGTCGAAGTGAATTTGTTCACCGCGTGCCAAGTAGGTTATTTGAACGGAGTCAGCCACTTCTCTTTGAACCGCCGGCGGCAGCAAATTAAAGGGATGAATCAGAGAAAGAAATTCTATGATATTTGGTAATAGTGTTTGCGGCATGAGCTCAACCTACGCGATATAATAGTAGTATTATATTTTTTAATCACTTGATTACTATAGATACAGTCAACTTAAAGAAAAATAGTTCCTTATTTATACACTATTAACGCTAACCATTGATAACATGACGCTTATTGAGCTAGCTATCACAATATGAAAGGACGGTTGAGCAGTAATCATTTTTATGATCTGTATTACAAAATAGTCAATGTTCCGCCAAACGCATCACATTATTTGCACATTCCAATTACAAATGTCGCCAAAATGTAAGATCATTACTTAGCTGGTTAACTTGTAAAATAGCATTACAAGTCAGCAAACATAACAATTATAAGATCGACAAAACCAATGCAAATTGCTAACTCGTACATGATTAAAACAAAATAAAAGACACTAAACGCGAGAACACAATATGATACTAGTAGGACTATTTCTAGCACTGATAGCTGTATATGTAGTAGCTTTAGAACTTGCAACTCGACTGGGGTATCGCTTTTAAACGATTTCCCGAATACAGTAACAGCGCTTAACAAGACAAGCGTGTACCGCCTTGTTTGCTATTAAATTTAATCATTGCTGCAATTACTCAACGGTAATATGCAGCGATTTAGTTTTCAGTGTTTGCTCCTCTGATGCCACAGTCTAGTATGTGCTTTCTTAGCATTTAGGCTTGGCTACCCATAATCTTTATTCTATGTGCCCCTGTACTTTTACATTATTATAGTTGCCCTATAAGCATTTGCTTCTCCTTAACTGCCCAGCATATGAGTACCCTTCAGTATGGAATTAGAAGAAATTTATCGCAGAGATCTAAATTTACTGGTCGCGTTAAAAATTCTATTGGAAGAAGGCAGTGTTAGCAAAGCGGCTACTCGCTTAAATTTAAGCCAATCAGCAATGAGTCGAGTGCTAAATCGTTTACGTGAGCTGCTTAACGACCCTTTATTTATACGCCAAGGTCAACATCTGGTGGCTACACAGCGAGCGATAGAACTTTGCGAGCAATTAGCACCGCCTCTAGAGGCACTAAAACAAACACTAAGCCCGAACGATTTTAGACCTCGAGATTGCCAGCAACATTTTGTGATTGCCACTACTGACTATGCGATGCAAACCATTTTGCCCTTTGCCTTGCCGCGCATCTATCAAGAAGCGCCAAATATATCGTTAGAATTTGCCCCAATTCAACATGACAATATCCATTCTCAACTCAGTTTTAATGGTTGCGACATGGCAATTTGCCGGCCAACTCAAAGCATTAAACCCTTGCAAAAAGACAGTCTGGGTTTAGTTGGGGTTTTTTGTATGGTAGCCAAACAACACCCAGTAGCCGAAAAAACACTAACGATAAAAGATTACCTGCAATATCCTCACGCGATGATTGCGATCAGTGATGGGGTTAAATCGCTAATCGACAATGCTCTTGCTAGTTATCCCAAGCCTCAAATGTTACTAAGGGCTTACCACCTTGAAGCTGCAACCGCTATCGCTGACAAAGTCCCCGTTATTATTACTGTTCCTGCCGACTTAGCCTATCTAGTCGCAGATAAAAATGACTTAGTGATTAAACCCTTACCCTTTGAATTTGAACCGTTTGATTACTCCTTAATCTGGCATCCTCGCTGTGAGCATTCGGCTGCCCACATGTGGCTGCGTAATATTATTAAGCAAGAATGCAGTCGCTTAATTAGCAAACGCGTGCAAGACATGGGATTAGCGGAAAATTAGACACCGCTAGAATAACCTTGAGCCAGTCCCTACCACGTAATTTGCCCCAAACTAAGTAAAAAAAACGCTGGCGGTGCCAGCGTTATATAAAAATTATCGGTATCAACAGGGCCGATTTTTTCCCAAGGCTTAAAGCTTGATGACTACCCGGCCAGTTACTTTACCGTTTGTAATGTCGTCGGCGTAGCCTGTCACCTGCTCTAACTCTATTTCGGTGCAAGCTTGTTGGTAATAGCTAGCAGGTAATAACTCGGCTAAACCTTGCCATGCTTTGATGCGTTTTTCAGTCGGGCAATTCACAGAGTCAACACCAAGTAAACTCACATTACGTAAAATGAAAGGCATTACAGTGGTTGGCAAATCAAAGCCGCCCGCTAAACCGCACGCTGCAACAGCACCATTGTAATCCATTTGCGCTAGGACCTTTGCGAGAACCTTGCTACCTACGGTATCTACAGCGCCTGCCCACAACTGCTTTTCTAAGGCTCTTGCAGGTTCTTCAAATACGCTTCTATCAATAATCTGCGACGCCCCAAGCTGAGTTAGCAATGGACCATTTTGCTCTACCCGGCCCGTTACCGCAGCTACCTTGTAACCTAAGGTGGCCAATAAACATACCGCTACCGACCCCACGCCACCACTCGCACCGGTGACCAACACCTCACCAGATTCAGGTGTAATACCGGCGTCTATCAAGGCTTGTACACATAACATCGCGGTAAACCCCGCAGTGCCAATCATCATGGCTTGCTTGCCATCTAAGCCCGCCGGTAAAGGCACTAACCAATCGGCTTTTAAACTGGCTTTTTGGGACATTCCACCCCAATGTCCTTCACCAACACCCCAACCGGTTAATACAACATCGTCACCAACCTTATAACGAGGGTCATGAGATTGTTCTACCGTGCCTGTAAGATCAATGCCGGGCACCATAGGGAAATTACGGACTATTTTTCCCTTACCGGTAATGGCTAAACCATCTTTGTAGTTTAACGATGAGTAACTTACCGAGATAACAACATCGCCCTCGGGTAAATCAGAATCATTAAGTTGGCGAATATTAGCTATTGTGCTTTTTTCAACTTGGTCTAACACCAGTGCCTTAAACATTATTGCGCTCCGAATAACTGACTAAAGTGATTTGCATAGCTAGAGTGTAGTCGCTATAGCTCTATGTATTAAATGAATTTTTATCATTTAATACATGCATAAAGCGCATTTATACAAAATATAGACGGCTTAATGACTGATTGGGAGTACAAAGCAAGCATTACAACACAATGAGGCGCACACTGTTGCTGGCAAGATAACAAGAACGGTCTGTCAACCGTGTGAATTTAGGATGGTGTAACCAGCAATTGTTTATAAAAAAAGGCCGACTTATAAGTCGGCCTCTACGGGTTGATTACCAATAACCAGGCACCTAACGCCTAGAACAAGCTTGACGTTATATTGTCAAAGTATGCGTAGTTTGCATCACCGCTCGTGTCACCCGTGTAAAGAGTGACCTGAGATGGAGTATTCGCAGAATCTAAACCTGTATCAGCTTGGTCAATACCGTCGCCAACAACGGTATCGTTTAGAGTCACAGTGAAAATACCAGCATCAGTCCAAGACAAATCTACGGTATTCCACTCGCCTATTGTAACATCGCCATCTAAGTCAATGTCGTCAGAACCAGCTTCGTATTGGAAGTTACCGCTACCGCTAATACGAAGTTCGAAATAGCGGTCTGAATTATTTTTACCTGAACCAACATTAATGTAGGTAGTTTTTGCATTGCCTTCAGGGATGTAAACATCTAAAGAAACCGAACCCGCAGCAGAAGGCTCAGAGAATGCCACCCAAGCAGAAGGTTTGGTTGAGCTACTTTCATCGGCAATGTATAGTGCTTTTCCTTCGGCATCAGCTGGGTCTTCAGCTATCTCTGCGCTAGTAGTACCCGCTTCTTGATCACCAATATTTGAAGAACTCCAACCACTCACATCACTAATAGCAGTGCCTACAGTTTGGTCTTCAAAATCATAGCTTGTACCATCACCAGGCTCTTCGCCGCCATCGTCATCTTCACCAGCAACAACCGCTTCAACAGCACTGTAGAAGGCTTCACCATCTAGGTCATAGTCTAAATCATAATCTTCAAAGTCGTCGTTTAGCACTTCTGTAGTCATTGCTACGTCAGAGTAGATAACTAAATTGTCTATGGTTGAAATACCCGCTGCTATTTTAGAATTAGAGCCGAGTTTTACACCAAAGTAAGCTGCACCGGTAGCGTCTGTATTGTTAAACGGCTGCGCAGTTAAGATAGACGTGCCATCAATGCTTAACGTATAAATAGCCGTCGCTGCATCCCAAGTCACTGCGTAAGTCGCCGTTTCACCAGGAGTATGTTCAACACTTAAAGTATTATCCGCAGAACCATTTTGTCTTGTAACAATTCGTCCATCAGATTTTAGGATAATATCAACGAGCATAGAGCTAGTGCTATTGCTCTCATCATACACACCAATGGAGAAGTCTTGGTCTTGGTTAGTTGGGTACATCACATCAACACTTACGGCACCCGTGTCAAGTTCGAAACCGTGTCCATCGACAATGCTATATTTGAAAGAACCAGAAGTATCAGCTGAGGTATCGGTAATAGCAACATATTGACCTGTAACCGGATCTGGATCTGGATCGGGATTTGGGCCTGTACCGGCATTCGGATCGTAAGTACCACCACAACCAAATAATAATGCACTCGCTGCTAGCGCCGCTGCTATTTTTGTTAGTTTAAAGTCCATATTTAACCCTTTCATTATATTTAAGTGTGCGTCCATTAAATGAACCGTCTTGTTATGTATTATTAAATGATAATCACATATAAGCGTCAAACGCTGTGTGCTAAATAAACGATCTCGCTCACGTTAATCTTATTGGCAGTAGCTGTTTCGCTAACTTTGAGAGGCTGAGCATCGTCGCTAACTTGACATCAAGGTATCCGTAAAAACACGATAAAATAATACAAAAGAAGAGGAGAAAAGAATAATTGAAGAAGTTGTACTTGTTGAGAGTTAGTACACAGCCAAGAACGTGTTCACGCTAGCTATTGCGTAAAATCGACCAATAGTTGTGTGAGTTAACGGTTAACGACGTCGTTGGGTCTGTAAGCTAAATAGCGAGGATGTTTGGCATAAACCAATGTAGATATCAGGAAAGTTCTAGCCAAGCTGCTAACCAGCAGCTTGAATTTATTAACTTAAAAGTGCTTATTAAAAAGCAGCCCTTGTATTAAGCTGCTTTCGACACCTCAAAGCGGGCGACCAATTGATGTAAACGAATAATCGAGTTTTTAACCAAGGTTGTTCGTCGAATTAACTGTTGTGACGACAGGTCTAGTGAAGACGTCGTTTGTTGGGCCTGTTGCGCAGTTTCGCTGTGCTGCACACTGTTACCCGCTAGCTCATTAATAGTCGTAAACATGTTTTCTACCGCCTGTTGAAGCTTAGCACTGCGTGAACCTGAATCTAACAGTGCAGAGCTTTGATCTACATTCTTCACCCCTTGCTCCATATAATTGACCGCTGTTTCTGATTGAACCCGTAACCTACCCATTGTTTGGCCGATATGATTAGCGGCTTGAGATGTTTTGGTCGCTAAGTTCCTCACTTCATCGGCGACAACTGAAAAACCTCGACCATGTTCACCAGCACGCGCCGCTTCAATGGCGGCATTTAAAGCCAATAAATTGGTTTGCTCAGTGATCTCAGAAATCAGTTTTACAATGTCTTCTATCTGTTTCATTTCATTGTTTACATCATTAACACTTTTCGCCGAGGCTTCTACAATCTGCTTAATATCTTGAGTATTTTTAACCGCGCTTTGATATTCCAACTCAGCGTTAGCCACCATTTCCTGCATCACATCTTGCAAGCTTTCAGCCGACTGGGTGGCCTTGATAATCTCAGACTGTTGATGGTGAGCTAAGCTCAATAAAGAATCGATTGAGTTTGACGTTTGTTGGGTGCAGTCGTCCACCACCCCACAACGCCGTAACATAGAACCACTGACTTGCTTCACTTCGTTAGACGCATAAATGATCCCGCTGACTACGCCTTCCAAGTTATCAATAAAACTATTGATCCAGCGCCCTAGCTCTCCTGTTTCATCTGGCCGAAACTTAGTACTGTCCAATCGCCTTTTTAAATCGCCATCGCCTTCTGCAATAGTTTGAATAACTTTGCTCATTTGCTGTAAACGTTGGGCTATAGGTTGAGCCACCAACCCATTGAATATAGCCATCCCTATTACTGAAAAAGTCGCAACTAAAGCCGCTAGTTGGCCGATCGACAACTGCATGTATTGAGCGATTAGAAACGGCGGAACCAGCGTTGAAATAAGGCTTACAGCGTATTTATTGGTTAACTTTTGGCTTAATGACCGATGACGATAAACTTCTTCTAAATCAGCTTCACACATCATTCCCCAGCGGTCTAACGAACCCTTAAGCTGAAAAGTTACGCCCTTACCAATAACAGGGATATGCCGGTAATCAGAATAACCGGGATACTCAACAAATAGATTACTGCCATGCTTTATGGTTTCTCGCACTCCAGGGTGTAGATTTTTAGTCGCAGGATCAGTGAAACGAATTTCAAATTCAGTATGACGACTAACTTTTACCGTTCCCCACTTAGTGGTAACACCTGATTTTAAATTCTCACCATGCGAAAAAGTATTATCTTCAAACCGGGAGCGTGACAAAGCGGTTCCGGCTTGAATGGAACGATCGTAATGGGCATCAACCATAAAAATATAGTTATCGCCTGATTCACTATAAATATGCCCAGCCTCTCGCTGAATCAGATCTCCCAGCACATCGTTAGGAACTCTGCCACATAAGCAGCCAGCAATGTCCCCATCAACTTCAAATGGTTGATAAAACATCAGCGTCACTTCATCATGGAAAGCCGAACTAGAAGCTCCGACCGATAAGGTTCTAGCGTCTTGGTATGGGCCATGCAAAAATTGCTGTTGGGTACCATACTTCAGCGCTTGTTCGTCGACAATCTTCACCCCAACATGTTGATGAAAACTACTGGTAGTAACCTTGCCGTTTAAGTCAGTAATAAACAACTCTGAAAAATCGCTATTGCGTGTCAGTAATTGTTTTAGCACCTCTTGCTGTTGCCCAACAGGCTTGGTTGCAAGATAAAACATTGCGTCCTGTAAGAAATCCCACTGAGTTTCGGCCCAAGCATGCAAAAGCTTAACTCTTGTTTGAGCAATACTATCAAAAGTTTGTTTTAAATTATTTTGTTGCTGTCTATTTAACCAACAAGCTTTTCGCATTGCTAGCTTGCCAGTCGCACCAAATATCGGTAACCAATTCCGCTCTTGGTTCGTTAATTCCATTAATCTAGTCCATTTACTTACCCGTTGTTTTGACTTTATAAGCAAAAACAATGCCTTAAAATGAGGCCCCAAAAAGCATCAAAAAGCTAAGATGCGTACATTTTCTAAACAAATATTTAAATGACTCACCATGATGGTGATACAGATGGTTTAATATGGTGCAAGCTGAGTATCAGCAACAAGGTATTAACGACTTATTAGCCATATCGCTTATTAATTCTACTTAGCCCCTAAAAGTAACAATCTTCTTATTTTTATAAACATCTCCTATAAGCGGGTAAATCCATCATTTTCGGCTTCAGAAGTTAACTATCATCTTGGTTGTTATATCATCGAGAACGCAATGACGAAGCCAAAACGTTGTTACCTATTACACGCTGACTCTTCACTCAAATATCAGCTGGATAAAACACCCTCTATTAGGCTATGGACATAAAAAAACCAATAAACAGGGTTTATTGGTTTTTTGCTTCGCAATATTTCACTCAGTATTTAACTAAACAAAACACTCTGCATAACTACTACACTCCACACAACTTGGTGCCCGGCATATATAATCTCCCCCTTGTTCACACAGTTGCCGATAAAAGAAACGTTTCCAACGCATGTTCTTGGTATTCATGGCATGCAGCTTAGGGAAGTTATGCCTAATCAGTTCACTTAGTTCGGCACGATTACTTAACCCTAAACTGCGCCACAAGTGAATTTGAGACAGGCTAGCACTGGCAATAATAACCGCCATTTGAACAGCATAGGGTTCTTCATCATTGGCATATTGCATCAGTAAAGCGATCAGCTCATTACGTTCTTGGGCGCGTAAATCAGAAACTTCCGCAAATACCGCAGCCCGTTTACGAATTAGTTGATGACTTGGCTCTAGCCATAATAACTCTTGCTGTTCCACTTCGTTGTTATTGATGACACGTTTTAATTCAAGATAACTGGCGTTATCTAAACCTAAACCATGCGGTAACGAGGAGCTGCCAGTTAACTGAGCAATACTCATCTGACGAAACCATCGACGGTTTTCCACGGATATTGGCTGAAAAATATTACTTAATGCCCCTAACCATCTTTGACTAATAAAAGGGGGGTAAGCATTTGCATTAGCGTTAGTGCTACTCATAACAACGCTCCTATTTTGTCATCGCTATAACATGACTTTTTTGAGGTATACCACTTAATGAACCCGGTGGATTAAGCGCCCGCCCCTGATTATCGGTAATGGCAGTTTCCACCGGACAAATTTGTCCACATTGAGGTCCATTAGTGTTGCTACGACATTCATCACAACGATGCTCAACGATCATGAAGCCTTGCTCGGCAACTGTCACCGCATTTTTAGGGCACACTTCTTTACAGGCAAAACAGCCAATACAGGCTTGGGTAATTGATAATGCCATTAGCTACACTCCTTTCCACCGCATCCAGCATTTGCTGCGTTGGCCACTAATAAATGATGCTGATTGCTTTGCTCTGATTGCATTTGTTGCTGAATTTGCCGCAAGGCATCCGATATGTCGCGCAAGGCATAATGGGTATCGACCTGCAATCCTAAGTCTTCTAACTCTTGCCTTGGAGCTAGGCCTATTCGGCTGCATAGCAACAAATCAAAGTGTGCCAGCTGATTTAAGTCTCTATTAGCTTTATCGTCGTTGCATTGCTCATCACCCCGGCAATATTGCTGCCAACTAAAATTAGCTTCGGCTTGAATGCTATTTTCGGTAATAAGGTAATGCTGAAATTCTGTGGCATAACCAAAATGCTGGTCCACCAGCAGATTGCTTTTACTAGCAACGGCAACCCTAATTTGCGGTGGTAAGGCTGGTTCTACATTCTCTAGGCTATTAATATCAATATCTTGGCCCAACTTACCCACTGCATCTGCTCTACATTGCTGACAATGCGTCATTTGCTGCATACTTTGGCCTGCTTTCTCACGCGCCGCGCCAAGCATTTCACTGCTCGGTTCTCTTTGCCCCATCAAGCCAAAATAAGTACCGTGCGCGGGGTCAGAAATCAGCGGCATAATATTATGAATAAAGGCGCCATATCGCCCCAGTTCAATCGCTAAAGACTCAATATGATGATCATTAATCCCAGGTATTAATACGGTATTCACTTTTACCAACATGCCAGCGTTAATCGCGGCCTCTAAACCCAATAGTTGCTGATCAATCAGAGCTTGAGCAGCTGCTCGCCCGCGTAAACGCTGTTGATTAAAGTAAACCCAGGGGTAGATATTTTTTCCTATTTCGGCGTCAATACAGTTTATGGTTATCGTTAAGTGCTTAACCCCTACCTCGAGTAACTTATCTATATGCTCAATCAACGCTAAACCGTTGGTCGAGATACACAAATGCACATCGGGATCTGCTGCAGCGATAGCCTTTAAACTGGCTATCGTTGCTTTAGGATTGGCTAATGGATCACCCGGACCGGCAATGCCCACCACCTTCGTTTCGGGCACGTGCTGTTTCACTTTAACAAAACGCCTAGCAGCCATCGCTGGGGATAGCAATTTCGACACCACCCCAGGGCGAGTTTCATTGCTGCAGTCAAACTTTCTATTACAATAATTACATTGAATATTACAAGCAGGCGCAACGGGTAAGTGAATTCGTGCGTACTGGTGACCTTCTTTAGAGAAACAAGGATGAGTGGCAACCAAAGCCGCTTGCGTATCTGCCTTTAGCTGTGAGGAGTCAGGCTGTTTGCCATCAGTCATTTTATCTAGCTTCATTAGAGTGTCCCTAAGCTGGTTTACTTACTACTAGCTCTGCAAAGCGCATTCCAAATATGAACAAACAACAAAACCCTATAAAACAAACACTTAATCAAAAAAAATCTTTGTAAATATACATCGCTGTCGCATTTGTCGTAAACGCGACAGCGACAAACTTACAGTTGGCGCACGTTAATATTCATCACCTGGATCCGGTAAGCGATTTGCCTCGGCGTCATGTTTAACAAACGCGCGGCTTTAGCTTGTACCCAACCCGCTTGCTCTAGTGCTGCCACCACCCTTTCTCGCTCGTCCATATCAGGGTCTTCAATCAACGCTTTATCCACGCTGGGGCGGCGACTAAAATTTTGGCCCTCAATGCCATCAATAACGATCAAGTCTTGATCGATAATCCCGTTTTCGCTCATCACCGATGCACGTTCCAGTAAGTTTTCTAATTGGCGAACATTACCCGGCCAGTCATACGCCATCATCATGCGTATCGCACTGTCGGTTAACGACAACTTACGACGCTGCTGTTTACTCAGCTTTTCAATCAGGAACTCCGCCAAATCAGGCAAGTCTTCGATGCGATCACGTAATGGGGGCGGAAACATTGGCATCACATTAAGTCGGTAATACAGATCTTCTCGAAAGCGATCTTGTTTCACCTCTTCCTCAAGGTTACGGTTGGTCGCCGCTAAAATTCGCACATCAACAGTAATGGTTTGAGTACTGCCAATGCGTTCAAACTCTCCTTCTTGTAATACCCTAAGTAACTTAGCCTGAAAAGCCGCCGAGATCTCACCGATCTCATCTAAGAACAAGGTACCACCGTCAGCCATTTCAAAACGCCCCTTACGCTGCTTTACCGCTCCGGTGAAAGCTCCTTTTTCATGGCCAAACAATTCAGACTCCAATAAATTGTCAGGTAAAGCTGCGCAGTTAAGCTTTATAAAAGGTCCGGTCGCACGTGGCGAGTTATAATGAATAGCATTAGCAATCAGCTCCTTACCGGTTCCAGATTCTCCGCGAATCAAGACCGTGCTATCCCATTTCGATACCAAACGGATCTGTTCAAATACGCGACGCATCACCTGAGAATGGCCAACAATATTATCTAAGCTGTAATTGCTTCTTACCTTACGCCTGAGCCTATCTCTCTCGGCTTCTAACTGATTGGTTTGTACCGCAACGTCTTTAGCTAATAAAACACTTTTAGCGATTAAGTTGGCGGTCATCTCTAGGAAACGGGTGAACAAGGCCAACTTTTCAGGATCGTCAATTTGCGGTTGGGCGGCCAATACTCCTAATACCTCACTAGACTTTTTAATTGGCACAGCAATAAAAGGTAAATCTAAGGCGTACAAATCAAGCTTGTCGGCAAAACGTAAGTCATTAGAGACTTTGCTCAATACAATTGGCTGCTTTTGGGTTAATACCGTACCTACAATCCCTTCACCGGGGCGATAACGAATATTTTTCCCCATAGAATCACCGAAGTTATTTGGGGTATGTACCGTATCAATAGTCAGTTGATCTTCATTTTCTGAGATTAAAGCTAACATCGCATGTTGCAACATTGCCGTGTCATGCAGAACCTGTAGAACTTTGGTGACACTTTGCTTGTAATCTAAGCTATTAGTTAGCACGCTGCTAACTTCATACAGAGCAGCTAAATGACTTTCTGCAATGCGTGTTTCGCGTGTTGTTGAATATTCCATTATTCACCCCGCTTATTACTGCGTAGAGGGAGTACAACCTTGGCTTTACAGCCACCTAAAGATGTTGCTTGGTATTGCACGGTACCGCTATGATCGCTCACGACTTGTTGAACAATACTTAACCCCACCCCTCGACAGCTGCTGCTGCCCAATGGCTTAGTGCTATAAAAAGGTTCAAATACTTTTAGTTGTAGTTTTTTATCAATGCCAGGGCCGCTATCTTCCACCGATATCTCGATGTCGCCTTCAATCACTTGGGTTGAAAATACAATATCTCTGCGCTTCATCTTAGCGAAATCAATCGCTTCAATAGCGTTATCTAATAATTGTTTTAACGCGACTCTTATCCTTGAAGGCTGGCCGGTAAAAGCGGGTAAAGTACCATTCAAATTGAGCTGAATGGCAATGCTACGCGACAGTAAACGCTGATTGCTCATCTCGGTCACTTCGTGCACCAATTGATTAATATTAACCGACTGCATCGCTTCATAAGGCTTTTGTGGTAAGGCATTTTGCAACTGAACGATAGCCGCATTTCCTGCATTTAGGCCCGCTTGCATCGCATCAATGCGAGAGCATCGATTAGCGCCACCACAAAACATGGTTAAGGCAGAATCAATCATATTGATCGGCCCTTGGATCTGATGAATAGCAGCATGCAGTGCCTCTTGCATACTATGGAGTGCTTCAGACTCAGCCGTAGAACGTTGTAGCTCGATTATTCTCTGCTGCTGTTGGCGCCGTTGTTCGCGGGTAAACTCACTTAGCGTAAGCACCAAATAACGACTCGTCGTAGGCGTAAAGTAATCATCTACATTGCCATCATTGAGCTGTACTGCCGACAAACAGCAAGAAAACCATCGTTTATGGCCACCGTTGCCAACCTCCAAGTTAAACTGCTGTCCATCAGCCAACTGCATGAACGCTACACCAGCTTCATTTTCACCAGGCTTGAATTGCTCCGCTACTAGATCAACAGGCTCACGTTGAAAATCAGACGCTAAGGTCTTATAAGACAAGTTATCTAATACCACGGTTTGGCTGTCATCGATCAAGGCTATCGCAACCGGCGCGGTATTAAGCACCGCTTCAACCATGGCTTTTTGATTAGCTACTTTTGTCTGATTGTCATGGCGCCTACTTATGTCACGGTGCATACCTACATAATGAGTAATCTCACCAGCTTTGTTATATAGGCCTTTTATAGACACTTCAGCCAAGTAGCGTTGGCCGCTTTTTTTACGATTAATCAGCGTACCTTGCCAGTTTTCGCCTGCAGAGATGGCCTCCCACAAGCCCTGATATACACCGTGTGGCGTGGTTTTAAAACTCAATAAAGAGTGCTTTTTACCAATAACTTCAGCCGAACTGTAACCCGTCACCTCAGTGAAACACTGGTTAACGTAGAGAAAATTGGCGTCTAAATCGCTAATAGAAATAGCTATCGGAGCTTGTTCTACCACTTGTAAATACTGCTCAGATAAACCTGACAGCCCTTCTTGACCTGCCAGATGAAGAGTCTGCTCTAGGCTTGTTTCTGCGTTTGGTCCTAATTCACTCATGAACTGCCTTCCTTTGCATTAACGCTAATGGTGACCTTAATGGCTATAATGCAAAGGCTATTCCCACATGCCAACACCGCGTTATCAACGGCTTAGTAAGCGATGATTGTTTGATTTACAACAAACTTGATTAAATTATCGGTAGGTTTTGTCAGCTTTATCACCAAAAGTCACCGGCAAATATGCCAATCAGAAGCCTGCGTAACACGCTAAATCAAGGCCTTACTCCCTAAAATGGTTCAATTTGCCCTGCTTGGTACAACACCTGCAATTTGCTAGTCATGGTAATTATTGGAAGTAAAACATGGGTGAATATCTCTTAATCTTCATTAGTACTGCTGTGGTAAACAATGTCGTGCTGGGAAAATTTCTCGGACTATGCCCTTTTATGGGCGTGTCTAACCGAATAGACAGCGCCTTAGGAATGGGATTAGCCACCACTTTTGTACTGTGTTTAGCCGCTGTGGCAGCCTGGTTATTGGAAGCGCTGATCCTTGTCCCGCTAAATCTTCAAGTGATGCGCATATTAGTATTAATTCTAGTCATCGCCGCAGTCGTTCAGCTCACCGAGTTGCTCATACAAAAAAACAGTCCAGACCTTTATCAAGCCCTTGGCATATTCCTTCCCTTAATCACCACTAACTGTGCGGTATTAGGGGTAGCCTTGTTAGTGGTTCAAGACAACATGAATCTATTAGCCACATTATGTTACGCCTTTGGCTCAGCACTCGGTTTTAGCTTAGTGATCGTGCTATTTGCAGGGTTACGCCAGCGCTTGAAACTGGCAAAGGTCCCTGCTGCATTTAGCGGCTTACCGATTGCCTTTATTACAGCAGGACTATTGTCGATGGCCTTTTTGGGCTTCAGCGGCATGGTTAAATAGGAGCACTTTGGATGATGATTATTTCAATATTTTTATTAGTGGTGATCGGTGCCAGCTTAGGCGGCTTACTTGGCTGGGCCTCTAAAGCGCTCAAAGTAGAAGGCGACCCTAGGGTTGACGAACTAGAAGCCATGTTACCCGGTGGACAATGTGGACAATGTGGTGAACCAGGGTGCCGGCAAGCCGCCGAAGCAATGGTAGCAGGGCGATTATCGGCGCAAAGCTGCCCGCCTGGTGGTGCGGGCTTAGCCGGCTCTATCGCTTCGTTGTTAGGGCTTGAGTTAAGCAGCGAAGAAAATAGCACACCTTTAGTTGCTTATATTGATGAGTCCAACTGCAGCGGATGTACCCGTTGCTTTAAAGCATGCCCCTTTGACGCCATTGTTGGAGCCACTAAACAAATGCATACCGTTATAAACCACATTTGTACGGGCTGTCGTCTCTGCGAAAAAGCCTGCCCACAGGGTTGCTTGTCTATGCAAACACAAGCCGTTCAGCTAAATACTTGGCAATGGCCCAAACCACAAGTGGCTTAAGGAGGCAGTATGTTTAGATTAAAGGCTAGGCCATTCAGTGGCGGTGTTCACCCTAAGGGCTTCAAAGAGTTAACCAATAAACAAAGCATTGTTAAGCATTTTAGTCCTGACCGCGTGTATTTAGGCATGCAACAACGCAATGGTTCAATGTTGCATTGCTTGGTCGCAGCTGGAGATAGCGTTTATAAGGGGCAGTTAATTGCCAAAGGCAGCACCGAGATGACCGTGCCTTTGCACTCTCCGGTTAATGGCACGGTGTTAGAAATAAAACCCTACCTGAGTAGCCACCCAGCCGGAATTAAATGCCAAACCTTGGTTATCTTGAATAATGCAGTGAATCACTGGGGAGTGGATTACCCGCCTAGCGATTATCGAAAACTTACCCCCGAACAAATTGTACAGCGGGTACTAGATGCCGGCGTTGTGGGGTTAGGCGGGGCGGGTTTCCCTAGTGGCATTAAATTAAGGTTGGCCCGTAAAAGCCATGTGCATACCTTGCTTATCAATGGTGGTGAATGCGAACCCTACCTCACTTGTGATGATAGGTTGATGCAAGAACATGCTGCTGAAATCATTGGTGGCATCAATATGATGCTAAAAGCAATTGGCGCCACTAAAGCGGTGATCGCCATTGAAGACAATAAACCGCAGGCCATTGCCGCCATGACTAGCGCTTGCGAGCAGCAGCATAATATCCAGTTAAAAATGGTGCCTAGCCTCTATCCTATGGGCTCTGAGCGTCATCTTATTAAAGCGGTAACGGGTTTAGCCATTCCGCCGGGGCAGCTCAGCACCGCTAAAGGTATTCTGGTGCACAACGTTGCTACTGCCAAAGCCATATACCAAGCAGTAAGATTTCAACGTCCACTGGTGGAAAGAGTGATCACCGTTTCCGGTGATGCGGTAGAAAAGCCGAGTAACTTAACGGTACCTATTGGCAGCTTAGTCTCGCAGGTATTGGCTGAATGCGGCGGCCTAAAAGCCGAAGCAAACCGGATGATTGCAGGTGGCCCTATGATGGGACAAGTATTGCCCTCTCCGTTTGTTCCTGTAGATAAAAGTATTGGTGGCTTACTCGCCTTAAGTGATGCCCAGATAAACAAACGAGAATCACAAGACTGTGTGCGTTGTGGTAACTGCGTAAAAGTATGTCCGATGGGTTTAATGCCTTTTCAGATGGCCGCTCATAGCAACCAAGGTGACTTTAGCGGCGCACAACAATTTGGCCTCGACGCCTGTTTATTGTGTGGAGCCTGTAGTTATATTTGCCCCTCTAGCATCCCCTTAGTTCAATACTTTCAACATGCTAAATCCAATGTAAATGCGCAACGCAGCATGGTGCAAAAATCTAACCTTGCTAGGCAGCTTACAGATGCCCGCCAACAACGTTTGGCTAAAGAACTAGAAGCTAAAAAAGCAGCAAAAGCCGCCAAACGTAAACGCCCAGCAAGAGCGCCACGCAACCAAGGAGAACGCTAATGCTTAACCATAACCCTATTGCCGCTCCACACACTCACTCGGGGACGTCTACCACCAATATCATGTATTGGGTGATCGCAGCACTTAGCCCAGCAGCACTCTACGGAGTATGGCTGTTCGGACTTCCCGCGTTGTTGGTCATGGTCAGTTGCTGCGTTACGGCTTGGCTTTGTGAACTGTTTTGCTTATTACTGCAGAATAAAAATTGGCAGCGTAGCTTTGATGGCTCAGCATGGCTTACCGCACTATTACTGGCGATGAGCCTACCTCCCACAACACCCTGGTGGATAGCCGCACTAGGTACTAGCTTTGCCATATTATTAGGCAAACAAGTGTATGGTGGCCTGGGGCATAACCCCTTTAACCCCGCCATGTTGGGCCGAGTGATGCTACTGATTTGTTTTCCTGTGCAGTTAACCGATTGGCGTAGCATTTCTCCCCCGATACTTAGCGATAACGGCCTTATTTTTAGCTCCGCTTGGACCGGTATTGATGGAACCAGTGCCGCGACCCCCTTAGCCGATCTCAATCAAATTCAAGATTTAGCGACACTATTCACCGGCCAACATGCGGGCAGTATGGGTGAAACCAGCGCTTTATTGATTGCCCTTGGCGGGGTATTTCTGATCTGGCGCGGTATTATTCGCCCCTACATACCCAGCGCATTACTTTGCGGCATTGTTATACCTGCAGCCATTGCCCATCTGATTGACCCCAGCCTTTATGCCTCGCCGCTATCACACCTATTTAGCGGCGGCGCGATGCTAGCGGCATTTTTCATCGCCACCGACATGGTTACCTCACCCACCAGCCCACGTGGCCAGTGGGTATTTGGTTTGGCTTGTGGCTTATTGATTTGGTTAATCCGAAGCTTTGGCAGTTATCCCGAAGGGGTGGCCTTCGCCGTATTGATTATGAATGCTTGCACGCCGGTGATTGATCATTATTTACGCCCCACCATCTTCGGTATGCCAGCACCATTCAGCCGTTCGAAAGGAACCAAATCATGATGCTTCCCTGTATAGAAAAACATATCGACAGCACCTTATATCAATCTTTGTCGCTGGCCTTTGCGGTAGCGATTGCGAGCGTATTGTTGCTGAGTCTAAATATGTATACCGAGCCAGCAATAGCTCAGCGTTTAAATGAAGATAAGTTAGCTGCTATTGACTTAGTCATGCCACAGCAGCTCTACCAAAACCCGATGTTAGCGAGTGAACAGGTGTTTACCGTTCAGCACCAGCAATACACCCTATACACCGCTCTTAATCAAGATAGTGACGTAAGTGGTTACGTGGTGCAAACCCAAGCCAGTGGCTACGCAGGGCCAATTGATTTGCTGATTGGTGTCGATGCTGATCTAGCCATTCTAGGCGTGAGAATTTTAAGCCACAGTGAAACCCCGGGATTGGGTGACAAAATCGAAGTGGATAAATCTTCGTGGGTATTAAATTTTGCCGGAAAAAGCCTCACTAATACCCAACCATCAGCATGGAAAGTGAAAAAAGACGGCGGTGAATTCGATCAATTTACAGGTGCAACCATTACCCCTAGGGCGGTGGTAAACACCGTTCATCAGAGCTTGTTAGATCTTAAGCTTCAAACCCAACACGCTACCCAGCAAGGAGGCTAACCATGAGTCGCTACTCTTCAATTATTGCCGATGGTTTATGGAACAATAACGTGGTGCTTGGCCAATGTTTGGCTTTATGCCCCTTACTCGCAGTTACCTCTAGCGCCACTAACGGCTTAGGGCTTGGCCTAGCCACTCTTGCTGTGATGGTATGTGCTAATGCGGTTAGCGCCCTCATAAAAAACTACGTTAGCCGAGCAGTACGTATCCCAATTAATATTCTAATGATTGCCACACTGGTAACCATTACCGATTTAGTGCTAAACGCTTGGGTGCATCCGCTACATAAAGTCTTGGGGCTGTTTATCCCGCTGATTGTAACCAACTGTGCCATTTTAGGCCGAGTCGAATCCTTTGCCAGTAAGCAAAAATTACTGCCCGCTATTGTTGATGGCGCCGCCATGGGGATTGGTTTCACTTGGGTATTAGTCTTGTTAGGTGGAATACGAGAAATTATTGGCTCGGGCACCTTGTTTGCTAATGCCCATATTTTACTTGGCCCAGCATTTAGCAGTATCGAGCTAACCATTATCCCAGACTACCATGGCTTATTGTTGGTGATACTCCCCCCCGGTGGTTTTTTGGTGCTAGGTGGTCTACTCAGCATTCATCGTTTAATTCAGCAGTATCTTCAGCAAAAACAACAAACACACGCAAGCTGCTGTGTTGACCCAACAACTTCAGCTTAGGAGTAAACCTCTATGATAGTGAGTATTGCCTACGCCACCCCCGCACAACAACTGTGTATCAATGTAGATGTGGTGCAAGACAGTAGTGTCATTAATGCACTGCATCAATCTGGCATATTAGAACTGTGCCCTGAGATAGAACTCGACAAACAAAAATTGGGAATCTTCGGCAAATTTGTCACCTTAGAAAGCCTATTGGTTGAGGGTGACCGAATAGAAATATACCGGCCAATTACTTGGCAACCCGATTTGCTAGACGACGATGATGAAGACGATGACTAAGGTCGATTATTCTCCCGTCAACTCAAAACAGCCATTGTGAGTTTTGCTACATGGCATATTACTACAATGTAGCTAGGGCACAGAGGAAATACAAACTAAACCATTGTTAAATAACAAATAAAATAAGGATTGATAATTGCAGTGTTAAGTTTATTACCTATTTAAAGGAGTACTACCATGGCAGATATAGGCATTTTTTTTGGTACCGATACCGGTACTACACGTAAGATAGCAAAAATGATCCACCAGCAATTAGGTGCCGATCTGAGTGACAAACCGCTAAACATTAATCGTGTTGACGTAGACACACTCAGCGACTACAAAATGCTAATTCTAGGCACCCCAACACTGGGTGAAGGGCAACTTCCTGGGCTAGCATCAGATTGCCAAGCAGAAAGCTGGAACGAGTTTTTACCGCAACTAGAAAGTGCTGATTTTTCGGGCATAAAAGTCGCCTTATATGGCTTAGGCGACCAAGTAAACTATGCCAGTGAGTTTGTCGATGGCTTAGGTGAACTCTACGACACTATCGCCGACATAGGTGCCGAGCTAGTAGGAGAATGGCCAGCAGAAGGTTACACTTTTGATGACTCTGCAGCGCTACTCGAAAATGGCAAATTCGCTGGTTTAGTGTTAGATAACGATAACCAAAGCGAGCTACATGCTGAGCGTTTAAGTGGTTGGCTAGAGCAAATTAAAGCAGAGTTTGGCGTTTAAACCCGTAGTTTAAGTGCTCATACCAAAGAATTCCGGTAGTAGGCCAACTCGCCGGAATTCTGCCTCAAGCATTAAGTTAATTCTCTGTTTGGTGCCATATCAACCACGACCAAGCAACACAACCAGACACTCTATGGTCGCTAGCAATGACCACAGGGGCCTTACTCCCTCCGCCAAAAACAGGCCCTTCAGCCTTTTTCCCTGATACGTTCAAAATTAACTAAACTTAAAAAACACGCCTTGCAACAAACATAAAGATATAACCCGTCTTTTAAGGGGGCAGCAATGGACCAAGAACCCGCAATAGTCAAAGAGATAAACAAAGAAATATCTGACCGTTACTTATATTCGAAGTTTGATTTTATTTTTAATCATATCCTCTTATTTATCGTAGTTGTGGCGAGTAGTTTCCCAGCATTCGCACAAATATTCGGTGATGGCCAAAGCAAGTTAACCGCGGCCATTGCCGCTATTCCCGCATTTATTTTGTTGTTCCAACGCACCTTTAAATGGGAACAACGTGGCGAATGGCACTGGGACTATCGTAGGCGACTGATGGCTATTTCTCGGGAAGTAAGAGATCAAGGCTTGTCAGCCGAACAGGCAAGTAAAAAGTTAAATCAACTTGAACAGGAACTCGCCGGCAGCTTTCCTGGTGTAAACTACCCTGCCAGCAAAGAGAAATAACAGCCGATTAAGGTGTATCCATGAAACTAACGACATTTAACCCAGAATTCACCGATGAGCTGATTGTATTTTTCAGCCAAGTATTTAGTGACGCCGCGAATCAAGCTGAGGGTAAGCTTATCGGTGATTTAGTCGCTAAACTTATTACCACGACAGCTCCGCAAGATATCGTTGGTTATCTAGCGATAGACGATGGCATGATTGTGGGCAGTATTTTTTTTAGCCGCATGAGCTTAAGCAACCAACAACATGCCTTTATCTTATCTCCTGTCGCCATTGCCACTAAGCATCAAGGCAAAGGCATTGGTCAGCAGTTAATCAAGTTTGGCATTGAGCAGTTAAAAAGCATCGGAGTTGAACTGCTGTTTACTTATGGAGACCCCAATTTTTACTCTAAGCTCGGCTTTAAGCAAATCAGTGAAACATTAATTAAAGCGCCACTTATACTCAGTTATCCCGAAGGCTGGTTAGCGCAAACACTGAATGGCAAATCAATGACAGCTATAGATGGAGAAACGCAGTGTGTTAAGGCTTTAATGGATCAACAATACTGGTAAAATCAAGCGCATAGTTGAATTCACACCCAAGCATGAGACACTAGCATGAACACCAAATACATCGATGAGGGTTACCCCCTACTCTATTGGGCAAAGCTGATTGAAGCAATATGCCCAAAGTGTGCAGGTGTTGGCGTAATAAGAGGTAAGCCTGATCATCGTGACTGGCACGCAAGTTTTATGTGTGGTTGTTGCCATCACTCGTTAACATCAGAACGGGATAAATGGCATGGCCCATTAAAGGCCTTTGGCAGCCGCCCTTGTAGTCGATGTGGCCATCAATCGGTGTTAGTCAGTCTTCTTTTTGACCACCCCTCGCAAATAACATCAAAGCATGGCCATGCAAAGTGCCCTGAATGTCAGTCGCTCAACGAAATAGAGCTCTCTTTTTCTCGAACCGCCCCCACAGATAATGCAGTCGACCCATTTTTTGGGCTTGAACTAGCATTAAAAGAGCCGACTCGCCACGGAGTGGTTTGGGCTTATAGCGCGCCACACTTAGCAGAATTAAAAGCCTATATCAGTGCCCAACACCGAATATCAGCTCAAGAAAAATGGTCATATTTTGGCAGGCTGCCACAATGGATCAAACTCAGTAAAAACCGACAAATGGTATTAAAAGCCATTAGTAACCTAGAGCGCAGGCTTACCACAGATACCTAACAGCCGCTTTACATGCCAGAGGAATAGATGAACTAAGCATTTTATTCATTTGAGTAGGTAACGATTAAGGGCTATTTTTATAAAAAAATATAGTGAACAACACACTTACGCCATACAATGTTGTCAGCTTCTATTGATAATGTTTTTATCTCCACTTTGACAATCCATTGGCTTAACGCGTAAGTCGAGCCAGGCTCTTTCACAGCAAAACCTTAGCTATAGGCTAAGACTTTTTTCGAATTAAGGACTATTCATGACTAACGTTTCTAAAACCCTTGGCCTAACATTGCTCGCTTCAGTTCTCAGTGTGGCCATGCCTGCACAAAGTGCCGATTTAGGCTCTTTGCTTGATTCAGCTTCATCATTAAGTGGCTCTGATAGCTCAGGTATTAGCAGTGATTTACTCGGCAGTTTAACCAGCCAGTTGGGCGTGACAGACAGTCAGGCCGCCGGCGGCACTGCCGCACTAATGGCACTGGCTCAACAGCAACTATCTAGCAGCGATGGTTCACTACTCGACAGTATTATTCCTTCAGGCGCTAGCGATTCAATGAGCACTCAATTGCTCAATCAAATTACCAATATGGAAAGTGTACAACAAGCCTTTGGCGCACTAGGCCTAGACGCCAGCATGGTTCAACAATTTGCACCGATCATTATGCAGTACTTAGGCGACAATGGTGGCGCAGATTTGTTAGGCAGTTTAACTAAGATTTGGGCGTAATTATCCTGCTAAAAACGAGTAGTTAAGGCTACTCGTTTTTTGCCTCAACAACGACTGTCTATTACACCATACACTACCGCCTAGCCAGGCCATTAATTGAGAGGCTCACTCTGGCAGATCTTCGCTAACCACTGACGCTGTCGCTGTTTACAAGCATGTTGAAATAAGGCCTGCTGGATTTTTTCTTTGGCGTGTTCAAAGGGCACTTGGTGCTCTCCAACATGCTGCTTACACCATAGCAAGTGATAACCCATCTCAGAAAGTATAGGCTGACTAAAGCTGTGATCGTTCATCGAAAACAAAGCTTGGTTAAGTTCAGGTAGCAGTTGTCCTGCTTCCACTAATCCCAAATAACCACCATTCACAGCCGTTGGGCACTCCGAATGACGCTCGGCGAGATGCTCAAAATTGTCTGCATTAACAGTGTTAGCCAGTTTGCCAATTCTGATTTTCGCTTGCGTAGCAGTATTTTCTTTAAACTGCGGGTTAATCGTAATCAGCAAATGATGTGCTTCACAGCGTGCGACTTGAGTAAATTTATCGATATGCTGTTGGTAGTAATCTTGCGCTTGTTGTACTGAGACCGGGTCGATGTCTTTAGACACATAAGCCAGCACTGCATCATTGATTAGCTCATTGGCGACTGCCAAACGCAAGCCATCCACACTAATCTGATTAGCCGTTAGCGCTGTTCTAAACTCGTCTTCAGAGTTAAAACTTTGCCTTACTAACTCAATCGCTTTGTCGAGCTGATGCTGTTCAATATGCACTTGCTTCGCTTCGGCAGAAGCCAGCACTCGCTGTTGAATGGCTTCGGTTTTGCCCACCACTCGAGCCAGCTCTTCGCACTGATGACTATCCAGCTGTTCGGGGTTTAACTCAAACAAGGATAAGCTGGTTTTCATCATTAGATAAGCCCGAGACTCGGTCAAATTGGCGGCACGGATATCGATGCTGCTTGAAGACTTATACGACATAAGACACTTCCTCCAAGGCTGCCAGCGCTCGCTCTGGTACTTCAACGTCTAATTCACCGTATTGAATACGATAGTGTGGCATGGCTTGCTCTTTGCGACGCACCGCGAGCACATCAACAATGCTTCCTTTGTCGGCCACCACCTCTCCTTGCTGAGATAAAGACAGGGTTAAGGCGGCTTTGTCACCATACTCAAATAAATTAGGCTGCCAGACTAACTCGGCATCAATTAACTCTGTTTCTTTACAGCCAATGGTTAAGCCTTTATTAAGAAACTGTATTTGATAGACAATTTGATTTTGCAAATAATATCCAGACTGACGAACATAACCGGTCGCGCCGCGCCTCACTAACA
The DNA here is from genome assembly GCF_054112545.1 of Agarivorans sp. MS3-6. Taxonomy (NCBI): domain Bacteria; kingdom Pseudomonadati; phylum Pseudomonadota; class Gammaproteobacteria; order Alteromonadales; family Alteromonadaceae; genus Agarivorans; species Agarivorans sp. MS3-6. The sequence continues at coordinate 249,443 of NZ_CM134202.1, forward strand.
AAGCTCCTTTCTTGCAACCAGGAAAAGCTGCCGTCATTGCGAATGTTTTCTACCACCCTCACTTTACATCCATAACCAAACTTTGCGGTATTCATCTGCTTCACCTCTATTGTTCAACATCCTTCACATGCACTACAAGCTGGGGTGGAATGGGCGACCACTACCCCCTTCTCTAACAGGCAATACGCCTTGGCAACCAATACTTTGTAGTCTTGATAAGTACTCGCTGGTTGCTTGGCTAACAATTGACCTAACAAACGCAAGTACACAACACGTTTGGCTTGTATCAAGCCAGGTTTATATTCCACCTGAAAGCCCTGTAGAAAATCTTCAGCGCCACTAAAAGAAGCCACCATTGTTTCAATATTCTGTTGGTCTACCGCAACAGGCGGTATTGTATTGTTCATTGCGCTAACCCTCTATCCGCCCATTTGCTATAAGCAAGCTTGCCATTTATATCCTGATTCAACGAAGCCACACCAGCGATGCTATTGTTATAAAAACCCAGTAACTCTTGGTTAGACGGGCTACGTTTGTAGGTTTCAGCCCACTGACTCAACAGTGATTTTAATAAGCCACATTGGGCCGCAGTCAGCTGTATGCCCAAATGTTGGTAAACCGAGACAATGGCTTTGCTACCCGAGTGTTTGCCTAATACCAAATGGTGTTTACGACCCAATAGTTCAGGGGCAAAGCCTTGGTAGTTGTTAGGGTCTTTGAGTAGGCCATCAACATGAATACCTGACTCATGAGTAAAAACCTGCTGACCAATAATGCTTTTACTTACTCCCACGGTTCGCCCTGATGCTTGTTCAACCAAAGCGCAAATAGCTGGCAAACGGCTTAAGGAAATGCTTGGAATAGCGCGTTTCCCGGCCAACTGGGTAACACTTAAAGCCATGATGACTTCTTCTAAGGCAGCATTACCGGCTCGCTCACCTAAACCCGTTACCGTAGTATTGACCGAATCAGCCCCAGCCTTAATTGCCGCTAAAGTATTCGCGGTGGCCATGCCCAAATCGTTATGCGCATGCATTTCAATCTGCAGATCAGTGTGTCGCTTTAGCTCGCTGATCAACACTTCTGTCGCAAAGGGATCTAATACCCCTAAGGTATCTGCAAACCTAAGTCGCACAGCTCCCCACTGTTGGGCTTGATGGGCTATTTGATATAAATCATCAAGTTGAGCGCGCGAAGCGTCTTCCATACCAATACACACCGCTAAACCTAAGTCTTGAGCCTGCTTAATGTGACCTTCTAACTGCTTTAGCAACTGGCTTTGGCTAATCGCTAACTTTGATTGCCGCTGCTGTGCAGAGGCTGGGATAGATATATCTAGGTAATCCAGCCCCAGTCCCCCTGCCAAGGCAATGTCATCTCGATGTAAGCGACTCCACCCCATACTTTTAGTACCACTAAGGCTTGAGCAGATAGTTTTAATCACCTCTCGCTCTGCCTCCCCCATAGCTGGTACACCCAGCTCTAGCTCGCTAACACCTGCGCTTTGTAAGGCGCTGGCAATTTGCAATTTCTCGCTAGCGCTGAAAGCGACACCAGCGGTTTGTTCACCATCGCGTAGGGTTGTATCGTTAATGATTAACATCAAGCCACCCCTTCATTTATCCATATACTGGGCTAAAGCTTTCTTGGGCCGGTAAGTCGTTTGCTGCGTCCCAATAAGGCGACAACATACGTAACTTGGCGACAATACCGGGCAATACCGCCAACACTTGGTCTACCATGGCATCATCACTAAAACGTGAAAACGAGAACCGAATGGCGCCATGTGCTGCGGTGTAAGGGATGTCCATGGCGCGCATCACATGTGAAGGTTCTAAGGAACCAGAAGTACACGCAGAGCCTGAAGATGCCGCTATACCATGCTGATCTAACATCAGCAAAATTGACTCACCCTCAACAAATTCAAAGGCAATGTTACTGGTATTGGGTACCCGATGGCGCGGGTCGCCAGTAACAAAACAATTAGGCACTTTAGCCAGTAAACCTTGCTCTAATCGGTCACGTAGCATCGCAATACGTGCCGAATCTTGCTCTACCGATTGCTGAGCCAATTCAGCCGCTTTTCCAAGGCCAACAATACCACTGCTGTTCTCCGTACCAGCGCGGCGGCCGCGCTCTTGATGTCCGCCACGTAACAGCGGCCTAAATTTAGCACCACGGCGAAGATATAAGGCGCCAATGCCCTTAGGGCCATGAAATTTATGGCCCGATAAAGACAGCAAATCAATACCACTATCAGCCACTTGAATGGGCAGTTTGCCAGCCACTTGCACTGCATCGGTGTGAAATAGAATGCCCTGTTGCTTGGCCAATTCAGCCATACCGCGAATGGGAAACAAGCTGCCGGTTTCATTGTTGGCCCACATAAAGCTGGCTATTGCCACATTTGGGCTAAGCGCTTTTTGGTAAGCATCCATGTCTAAGCGACCTCGCTTATCAACCCCAATCCAATGGATGATATAACCTTTACGCTCCAACAATTGGCACAACTCTAAGGTAGCTGGATGCTCGATCACCGAGGTAATAATTTCTTTGCGTTGCGGGAATGCCTCAACCGCCGACATTATTGCGGTGCTGGTGGCTTCGGTGGCACAGGAAGTGAATATTATTTCGCTGCTATGCTCTGCGCCAATTAAGGCTTGAACCTGGCGACGTGCAGCCTCTAAAGCTTTGCCCACTTGTTCACCAAACTGATGAATTGAAGAAGGGTTACCATAGAACTCGCTCAAATATGGCAGCATAGTGGCAAGCACTTTAGGGTCAACTTGGGTGGTAGCATTATTGTCTAGATAGGCAAAATCTTTGTAATCATTCATGGTTCTACTCCCTTACGCTAAGCTCGCTGAGCCAGTTGGATACACCGTTATGCGTTCACCCAAGGCTTGGCTGAGTTTTTCTTCAATCATTGCCAAAGTACCCGCCGACAATCCACAGCCCGAACAGGCGCCAGTTAACGACAAAAACACCATGTCATCTTCAACATCAGACAGCAGTACATTGCCACCATCAGCTTGTAATTGTGGGCGAATCTCGTCTAAGGCTTGTTCAATCACGCGGATCCGCTGCACGATGGTGGTTGCCGGGCTTACGGGCGTAATAACTGGGCTAAGCTCCGCTAAAGGTGCGCCAAGGCACTCTTCTAGTACCCACTCAATCTTTTCATGGCAAGCGGCGCATGCCCCCCCCGCTTTGGTGTAATTGATCACATCTTCTAGGGTGGATAATTTGTTTTTAGTCACAACACGTTTGATCAATGCGTCATCAATGGCGAAACATTTACAAATCAAATCTCCCTCTTCGTGCTCTTCAGCCACTTCTTCACCGCGATACTGAGCAACAGCGGCGTGTAAGGCTTCCATCCCCATGACTGAACAGTGCATTTTTTCAGGCGGTAAGCCATCTAAATAGTCGGCAATATCTTTATTTGAAATACTCATGGCTTGGTCAAGAGTTTGGCCAATGATCATTTCAGTTAATGCAGAAGAAGAGGCAATCGCGCTGCCACAACCAAAGGTTTGAAATCCTGCGTCTTCGATAACATCGGTATCAGGATTAACTTTAAGTGTTAAGCGTAAAGCGTCTCCACAAGAGATAGATCCCACATCACCAATGGCGTTAGCTTGCTCAACTGCTTTGGCATTTTTAGGTGTAAAGAAATGTTCTTTTACCTTTTCTGAATAGTTCCACATACGCTACCCCACGATGTTAATGATTAAATGAGGGCAGTAACTAGCTAGCTTGAGACAACATTGATGCTTACTGTTGAGTATTGAGATGCCATTGGGAACTAAAACACAGCGTTTCTTGCTCGAAGGATCAATACTCAAATTACCTAGTTACTGCTTAACTAGAGTATTGCAATCTAGATACCGCATTGGTCAACGTATATAAGGTGTTGTTTTTGCGAAGATTTAATTTCATGGGCGGTGTTAACATGGTGTGAGCTACATCACATCTACAATTTAATGTCGGCTTTGCGACATTGATTGTAGCTCTCTAAATTGTGGCTCTTTAGACTTTAGTTTACTCACCGATACCTGCTGTCTAGCCTTGCTTGCTAAGTGACGCGTTAAACGGCGGCTCACTATCACTCCTAAGCTAAAACCTGCCAGTGCCCCCAGTCCAGCCAAGGTGTTTTGTCCATCATGGTGTTGCCAATCGGTCACATAGCTAGCAAAGCTGTAACTCACTAATAAAGCGCCCCCCACTAGGCCTGCCAAAGAGGGCAGCAACATAACGGCTATCACCTTTAATAAAAAGCTATCTTGGCAAGACACATTCAGGTGTTGGCCAACTTCCATAGACGGTTGTTTGGCTAAACGCGCACTAAACAGGCCACCGTCTTCTGTTGCAACATTAATACAACTACTTTTTTGCGCGCAAGACTTACAGCTAGATTGGCGCTCACCTTGCAGCTCAACCGAGTCTTCGTTTATCGCCACAACCTGCATTATCACGTCAGCCAAAATCTAGATCCTTTGTTAAAAAGGTGTCAATACGAGTTAAGCGGAATCACGCCTCTTTGCGGCCCAAACAGTGCTGGCAAACCTTAGCCATTTGCCTCTGCGCTTAACTTACATTGGCGTAACCATTAAACGCCAGCGACTACACTGGCGTATAACTCGCCACACATAGGTAAACGAACTAAGCCATACTGCTAGCCGAAGTATGGGTGTGGCAGTTTTTAGGGCATACCGTTGAACACGCACTACAACCAATACAATCGCCAGCGTTTTTTAACTCCATGACCATCACAACATCATCATCGTAATCATCATAAGCGTCATCATCTTCATCAATCTCACGCTCTACCAAGTCGAATACATCACGCGAACAAACCTTGTAACAACGGCCACAACCAATACATGAACCTTGGTCAAGCTCGGTTACAAACTGTGGCTCCCAGGAGGTTCCATCTCTGGTTAACCCCATATATTTAACATCACTCATTTCGTTTTCCTTTTTTAGTTAAAACTGTGCCCTACCAAGGTTCGTCTAGTAACTCGTTTAATCGCGTTTCTGCATCAGCGTCGCTTATATTTTTTACCATCCATGGCAAGGGTTGGTGAACAAACTGTAAATGCAATTCACCCAGCAATAGGCTTAAGTCCTCGTCAGTATCAGCCATAATGCCTACAATGTTGGCTTGCTTAAGTAAGCGCATGGCTCCTTGCCCGCAAGCGGTACTAAATACCGCTGCACACCCTTTTAGGGCGTCAATGCGTTGTTGCAAGCGTTTGTTGTCATGACCCGGAGGGCTTAGCTCAAATTGGAGTGCTTCAATCAATTGAATATGTTCAGGGCCAAAGCCGTAAACTAAAAAGGTGTGAGCACTGCCAAAGTGTTGATCAACTCTAAGCTTGCTCTCACTAGCAAACGCCACCTTAAAACTGTGATCCCGTTGCTGTCCGTCTTCAATCAGCCGCAGCTTTCGCTCAATTACTGGCATGCTCGCCTCACTGTTGATTGGTCAATGTTTGCTCTGGACCAAAGCGGTAAGCACTAACATGCGCTGGCACTTCGTCTTGGTGATAAGCTTTTAGTAAATTGGCTAAGGCAAATAAGCGCGCGCGCGCGCCCTCATAACCCACTTGCAATACATCACTATTGCCAAATCTATCGTGACAAGGATATCCCGCTCGCAATACCGGCGTTTCAGGTTCACACAAATTGGCACAATGGGTATTGCCCACCACCAGCTCAATGGAGCCTAACTGCTGGCTAAGATCTGACAGATCGCCAATAATTATTCGCTGTGCGTTGATTTGCTTTAACGAACGACTATTTAAGGTGCTAACCACAAGCTTAATTTGCGCTCCTACTTCACTTAATAAAGATGCATAACCGCAGGCGGCATCGGGCTCTAAGGCCAAAGCAATGGTGCTGTTTGATAACAAGAAGTGGGTATCTAATAAACTATCTTGTAGTCGTTTACGTTGGCGGCTTAACCAAGCAGGAACTGGCTTGCCTGACAATCTAGACAAAATCAAAATTAGTTGGTCAGTCTCAGCTAAGCCCATTGCCATACCCAAATGATAACTAGGCATCCCGCATTGCTGTTCTAAAACATGCGCAGCACTACTCATCGACGGCCCCACCACCAAATTGGCCGCGCTATAGGCCATATCCGCTAACTGCTCAATGCTAGTACCGCCGGTAGCAGTAACCGAATAATCTTGCTCAGCCAAATGGCCATCTAGCGACAGCGACAAATTGGGTAACATAATGGCGCTAAAACCAAAGGCACCACAGTAATGCTCTATTAGCTCTACATCGGCACTGGTGAGAGCCACCGAACAAAATACATTCAGTTGCTGGTTATTTCGTTTAGCCAGCGCAGTGGCGCTATCAATAGGGTTGTGCAGCAGCATTTGTTTGACGCAAGCTTGAATAGCATCAGCAAACCCGGTTTGCATAGTACCTACAAAGTCAGGGGTCGTTACCGGCACAATGTATACCTGCTGATATTGCGGATACTGCTGCCTAAACTCTCTAATCACTCTATCTAGATCACAGCCCTGCATCTCCGTTAAGCCAGTAGTCATAACCATAATCAATTTGGGCTGATGTGTATCACACAATAACTGTAACGCTTGGCTTAAGTTGTCATCGCCCCCCATCACCGCTGCAATGTGGTCAATGGCGGTGTTTTGCAATGGGATTGGCTCTCTAAAATGTTGAATTAAATACACTTTGGCAAACGCGCCACAACCTTGAGAACCATGCATTAAAGGGATGCTGTCGGCTAAACCCATACAGGCCAGCGTCGCGCCGGTTGCAGCACTGGTTTTTAAGGGTTGTTCTACTAAGGGGCTACGACTTTGTTCGATTAACTGGCTCATGGTTACTTCTCCTGATCGCAGGATTGAACAGCTGAATTTAACCAAGGTTCTGGTTGGCTAACCAAATCCCATACGGGACTTTCTAAGGTACGGCACAATTCTTTGGCAAAAGTAAGCATGCCTAAATACCCCGCGTAAGCATGTTCGCGTTCTTGGTTAATATCTAAGAACGGGAGCCGTGCCTTAATCGCGGTATACATATTTCGACCACCGGCGATCATTAAGTCTGCGCCATGTTGCTGGGCTATATCTAATAAATTTCGAGCGCCACCTTCGTCAAGCATTAAGGCGTCTTCTCCCATAATTTGTTGGATTTTAGCCTTATCCTCGGCGGTTGATTTTTTGGTCCCGGTAGCCACCACGCTAATGCCTAACTCTTGAAGTGCAGACACAATTGACCAAGACTTAACCCCGCCGGTATATAACAGGGCTTTTTTACCTTTTAGGCGTGCTACATAGGGGGTTAGTTGCTCACGAATGCGGCTTTCTTGCTCAGCAATTAAGGCTTCCGTTTCCAGCGTAACTTGTGGGTCGGCCAATAAGCGGGCAAAGCTACGCAAAGAATTTGAGGTATCTTCTACCCCATAAAAACTGCCTTCAAACCACGGAATTTGCCAGCGCTCTTCAAGCATTCTGGCCACGTTAATTTGCGCCCGCGAACACACCACCATGGCTGCATTAGCACGATGCATGGTTTGAATTTCATGAAAGCGCGTATCACCCGACATACAGCTCAGAACCCGATACCCTAAACGCTCAAGCAGTGGCGATACATGCCAAAATTCGCCAGCAATATTGTACTCTCCAATCAACACAATATCGTTAACAGCGCGGCTTGGATCGTGTTTCATCATTGGTTTAGCGGGTGGCTCTGCGCGACCAATTACCTGCTTAACCATCACTTCGCCAGCAATACGGTTACCCAAGTTTTTACTGCCATAAAAACCAGCGGCATCAACGGCTATTACTGGAATATGCCAGCGTTGTTGGGCTAACAGACAAATGGCCGCCACATCGTTGCCCTCAAGAGCCGGCACACAGGTAACATAAACAAAAACCGCTGGTGGCTGATGCTTTTCTACCACCGTTTTAATCGCATGCAACAGGCGTTTTTCAGCCCGCCCCATAATCACATCTTGCTCATTCAAATCGGTAGTAAAGCCTAAGCGGAATAAATTACGCCCAGAAGCACGTGTGCCGCGGTTATTCCAGCTATTGCCAGCACAGGCAATCGGGCCGTGAACAATGTGGGCAACGTCAGCAATGGGTAACAGGGTAATTTGCGCCCCATCAAAGCTACAGCCTCCAGCCGTTGCACCGGGCACAGGTCTAGCGCATCCACTTTTCTCACCACTGTTATGCTCGCAAGCTGGCTCGTCTAATAACTCGGCTATTTCACTTCGCTTCATGCTTACCTCTCATAACAATAACGCTGCTTAAATTGAATAAAGCGTTTGTTACAAGCAGTGCAACTAGCAAGCCACCACGTAAAGCATTGATTAATATGAATTATGTGTTGTAGGGTTTGCTACAAAGGCTCTGACAAACGATACAATGTGCAACATTTGTAAGCAGAAAATTAAGCCACATTTAGCAAAGTCTGAGCATTGATGAGGAGAATCAACCAATCTATGTGTTGCTGTAAAGTGCAAGGTTAATGGTAGAACCTCGAATCAGGGTTAAAACAGCGGATGACAATTCCGATGATAAACGTGACGGCTTACCTAGCTAATACAAGATAAGCATAAGAAACCCTTAGCCTTATGTATATTAATCAATCAGCTTAATTAATTTTTTTATAAACATTAGCTGATGAAATTTTAATTTAGCTTACAACATATATAAGCATTTACTCATTAATGTTTATAAACAACATGCACCATACAATTTAAATGATTAACACATCACTCAAGTCATTCAATATGCTAAGTTTAACTCGTACGGCTCCAGTTTAATTATTCACATTTAATCCTACAATTTAGGCACCAGCTAATAAACGGATGTAAATAACGGTGAACAGTTAAGTTGATATATCACAAAATCATTTAAGCCAAATAAATCAATGCGTTATTCTTCGCCCTCATAGAAAACCCTTTAAAACGGGCATTTAACCAGCTCAAGCCATGTGATTACTGTGTTAAGAAATAACAAGCCTAGCGTGGTGAACTATACTACTCACTAGCTAACAACGGTGTTTCTACATATTTTTCATATTAATTCCCTTGCTCAGCGATTAATTACTGTTCTTTAAATAGACATTAAACCTGTAATTTAAAAAGGGAATATTATGGACGACATTATCACAGCAATAAATGTAGATGGAACCATGCAAATCCAACCAGCGTTTGGCACTAACAGTGGTTTTGAGTACAAATTTAAAACAAACTTTCGAAATAGCCACACCGTATTATCCGGTAACAAACTAATATCAATTTCGGTTAAGCAAATCAATCCAGGTTTTCAAGTACCTATTGAAGTGATGTTAGTTAAGCCAGGGTCAAACAATGAATTTGCGATGGTTCAACCTGATATCGACAATGCACCTGGTGTTTTAGCGGCTATAAATGATGGTATTGGCCCCCTTCATGAATTTGGTGGAGATGCAGGGGTTTTCATCGACGATAATCGGCCAGGAGGAGCGTCACCGCCAGTAGTCGATGAACGCTACAAATATCTTATTAAAGATGCTGATCTAGATGGAACGTGGACACTAAGAATTAGAAACAAGAGCACCGTTACTGAGAGCTTTAACATTCATCTAATACACCCAGATTTACAATTAACACTTAGCGAAACCGCCGTTCCCTTATCACTATTAAATAGATTACTACTAAAAGTGCACAAACTGGTGGGAATGAGAGTTCGGCTAGATAATACCGCCTCGGTTAAGTTTAATCCTGAGTTTTCAAAAATGTTAGGCGTAGATAATATCACTAAACCTCTAGATTTACCTTTGGGTGCCCGTTTGCGCGATCTCAATCTTATTGTCCCGTGCCCACAAATTGGCAGACGAGGCAATGACACCCTGTCCCTCCCTATCCCCCTTGAATTTGAAACAACTGGGCCAGCAGAAATTGATATAGCAGGCCCCAATATCAATATTACGCAATTCTCTTTTAACATCGAGATCCTCTTTAAGGGGGCGTTCCCCTATCGTGAGACAAGAAACCTAGCGGCTGAAAAGATTGACGCTAGAAATGCGAATGGCCACTTAACATTAAAACATGACAGTCAGATTAGCATTTCCACCTTAGGCATTATTGAAAGCAGTATTAGAGATGCCATTAATAGTGAAATAAACGGCTTACTAGATGGCGCGGATATGAACAAAACCTTAGCTGACATAGCCCCCCATGTTACTGAAGGGATTATGTTCTTGGCGAAAGGTAACGATGATCGGCAATTTTATGATTTGCGAATGACAGACGCTCAAATGATCGTTCGGCATTATGCTACCCCTAGCCATAAGCTTCGTCTGCAGGAGGCCTTTCAGCCAGACCATGAGTTTGAGCCTTTATTGGTTGCCCAAGCATTTACCCCCGCTACGCCAACCGTTCCCACCACGGTTCCATTTCAATTTTTAACTCAAGGCTTTACTCCAACATTTGTCGGCACAACAGGCACCATGGCACCTGAAACGCCAACTAACGGGGGGGCCGCTAAAAAAATAGAACATATTGTTGTGCTGATGCTAGAAAACCGCTCTTTTGATCATATGCTAGGTTACCTAACATCAAAAAAAGGCCGCATTGATATTGATGGGCTTGGCGATATTGCTAGTCACAGCAACCCAATCCCCGGTGGTAACCAAACCCAAAGCATCCTGCGCTTGCAAGATGGAAAGGCTATTCAGGTAGACCCAGGGCACAGTGTAACGGCAAACCAAGAACAAATAGCGGGCGGAGAAATGTCAGGCTTTCTGTCTAATTATCTTCGTAAGTCAGCGTTCTCGAATGATCCTGAAGGCGCTAACGTAGTAATGGGTTTTTATGATGACGAGCACCTTGAAGTATTTGACCAACTGGCTGATGAGTATATGGTCTGCGACCGCTGGTTTTGCTCACACCCAGGCCCAACCTATCCTAATCGGTTTATTTCTGTGATGGGAAGTACGCCCGATGTTAATAACTTAGAACTAGAATCTCGACTGGCTGGTGCAGTAAAAGGTACAACGATTTTCGACTTGCTAAGTGAAGGTAATGTTAGCTGGAATTATGTAGAGAGCAATATTTCATTTTTGCGTATGTTTGATAAATATCGTATTGACGAAACGAATATAGTGCAGCGCAATAATTGGTTAACCAAGGCGAGAAATGGCAACTTACCTGCGGTTTCTTGGATTGACCCCCATATTGGAAATTTAGAGATAGATGATGATGCCGATGATGACCATCCACCGTCAAACGTGGTTCGCGGTCAAGAAGGCGTATTTGAGATATATGCGGCATTAACCGCCAACAAACAACAATGGGACAAAACACTGTTTGTGATTACTTACGATGAACACGGTGGATTTTATGACCATGTTCCTCCACACGGAATTAATAGCAATACAGCCCCCGAGGTCCACAAAATACATCCCGATGGCGCTACTCATTACGGGCCAAGAGTTCCTGCCTTGTTGGTTTCTCCTTGGATCAAAAAACGTTCAGTTTCTAGTACTGTATTTGATCACACCTCGTTACTCAAAACGATACTCGTTAATTTCTTAGGTGAAGAGGCAGGCAATCAAAACTTATTGGGACCGCGCGTAGATGCTGCAAATAGTTTGCTTGATCAGCTAGAAAACACCAAGCGTGCGAATACCGTGATACTGCAAGCTCCAGCGCCTGCCGCCAACTTTGCACCAGGTGACGTGAATATCCCTATAGAAAAGAGCAGTTTTCACTTAGGAATGAGGCTGTTCCCGTTTGGCTTGCAATTTAGAACACAAGTAGCGTCTAAGGTTGATGATTAAGCGCGATATAAGGCTTAATGGCTTAAGGTCTGTTTAGTGAGCTAAACAGGCTTCTTTAGCCCCAGATGAGTAGCAAGTATTAGATTGATGACAAAGCCTACTGAATACACAACATGCGGGATCAATGTTAAATACCAACGCCGCTAAATGACAATATTTGGCTATTGTCTTTGGCCACCTAGTGCTTAAGTGAGTTAACCACTTGGATATATTCACCTCGGTGCGCCTTAGAAATAAACGGGCTATATTTCCCGAGTCTTTCAAACGCTTTAAACCTTTGTTGAATCTAGCTAAAAGACCTTGATGATTGATTTTTTTAATGCTATTTGCTCAGCCTTAAGCCGCCAAATAGGTGATAGATACACAGTACTATGGATAGTTGCCGGTGGTAACGTTAAGGCTTATTCGCTAAACGTTAGTAAGGCTGCCAGCGCTTGCTCAGCCTTAGCCGATTGCACAAAGATATGGTCATGATAATAAGCGGCAATAACATTAGCGCTGATCCCATTTGCAGCCAACTTAGCAGACACCGCAGCAGTTAAGCCCACAGCTTCAAGACTTGAGTGGACCGTTAAGGTTATTTGACGAAACGAAGCTTCAAACGGCAAACCGGCATGTTGAGCAGCCGTTTTGTCCAACACCAAGGTTAAACCTTCCGCCTCAATAAACGTTGCTAGCGGTTTAAGTGAAATATAATCAACTAACGAACCCGCCACCGTACAAAACACAAATTCAGGTTCGAGCAATTGTGGCTGCATCGACTTCAATAAGGCCTCTAAGTCTGTCATTCCGGCCATGCGAATTTTCCTTGTTGTTGATGTTGATGTTTACCTTAACTTTCAGCTTAAGCGTCACTCGTGTTTTTAGTCACTGTACCTGAAACCTTAATACCGTTTTGAGCTTCTCAGGCTGCACTTTTCGAGCATCTGAGAGATATATTTCACGATGCACCTTTGATAAACGGGTAAGGCCTTGCTCATCGGCAAACTGTTCCATTTTTCCGAAACTTAACGGTTCATCTTCAAACCGCCCTAAATGTAGCATCTGAACAGATAATCCTTCAACAAAGCTTTCAAAGCTCAATTGATCTAACAACGGATTGTTGGTCTTCAACTTGGCAAGCTCAAGCATTTCGGAATAGAAATTTTGGTCTACAAAATCAGGCTGGCGGATCATCAATTTATAAACAAAGTCTTGTTTATTTACGGTACCGTCAAATGTCGCCTTTGCCTGATCATTAATATCCCATACCCCCTCTAAAGGGTAAACCGTAAAATCGCTATAGCCTTTTGGTGGTTCAGCCATCTTCTTGGGCATCATTTTCAGGGTATAAGCTAGTGAGTATAATGCGCCAATCCTATCGCTAAACTGGCTATTGGCTGGACTACCTTCACCGCTGATGGTAATAAATGTAAACTCGGGAACATTCACTACTTCAGGCTTATTTTTAGGGAGATAAAGGGCCTTTTCTGTTTTACGCCATTCATGTTTAAGCTGCATACGTAACCTTTCAGTGTTGCGCTGATAATTGTATATAGTAACTCACAGTTATAGGATAAAACTGTCGTGATACGCCAGAGTATGCGCAATAACACCCTAACTATTCAGTATCTTAGTAAAACTTAGCTAAACTCTCTTATTAAAAATCACACAGCGAGTAAACTTCAAAACAGCTGTCGCCTAAGCAACAGCTATTCAGATTGGGGTTTACATTGTGAAGCTAATTTCAGGTGTTTCTAACATAAACACCTCGCCGCTATCTAAGCTTAGCTCGATAAAGAAAACGTAACTGCCCGAAAATTCGGGCGCTTCAGCCAATTTAAGCTGAACAACATTACCAGCATGAACATCATCTTGTTCTAAATATTGGTTTAAAGAGTAATATTCCACCCCATCATCGACATAATTATAAAATCGGGTTTCAGAGTCAGCAAAACTTACAATAAATTTAGACTTCAGAGAGTCTCCGCTAGCGAGATCGCTATCAAAAGCAGTTGATGAAGTAATCTTAATGTCGACTATCTTTTCATTGGTGCTTGGTAACGCTGGCGAGCAGGCATAAGCTTTGCTCACTAGTGCAAAAGAAAAGGGCTGAGACGTTGGTTTTGTTAGGGCAATAAGCTCGACTTCAGAATTGATTGAGAAAACAATATCGCTATATTCAACTTCAGTACTTTCACTATAACTATTACCCATAGCCATATCAGGGTAGGTTGACGGCTCAGGTGCCATCAGTACCTCTATATTAGCATCGGTGATATCAAACTCAGTAGGCAAAGAACTGAGGTCTCCACAAAGCGATTCTTCTGATTTTAACTGATCACTAACATTACATCCTGCAATGCTGAGTAAGGTAATAAATGGGATTAGTATTTTCAATTTCATGGTTATCCTTAAAAATAAATATTTCTTGTGAACTAAGCCGCTGCGCAGCAAAGTACATGATTATCAATTCTTCACTACTGGCCACTCAGCCCATCGCGGAGATAGTCTTTTAGATGCTGTCTAACTGTGCAAACGCCCCAGTGATTAACTGTTCTTTAGTTAACAAGGCCTCACTGCTTGGAAACGTAACCACCTGCCCCCCGGCACTTAAAGCGGCTTCTTTAAATGCACGTACCTCTACATTGGTAAAGCCACCCTCGGCGTTTTCAAGTAGATGAACCACTATCGTTGTGGGGCCACTGAGAAAAGTTTTTGGGGCTAAATCGTTTACAATGCTGGTGAAGCAACGCTCTACAGCAAAGAAGTCTCCAATCAGGCTTCTTGGATGAGCGAACGCGTCACTGCTGTGGGTAAGCGTTTTGCCCGAGTTAAGCTCAGTCGCTTTAATACTGCCTTTACGAACTTCAAGATATAGCACTGCTTTTTTAAACATTAATCAACCCTTTGCTTATAGATGTAACCGCCAAATAGGCCCGTGGAGCATGCTATTTTCAACCCTTATGATGCTGTTAACTTCGTGGCGGTAGCGGCAATGGTAGTTAGCTATTATTTAGCCTAGGCGCCGTCTACATTGATCACTTTACAAGGAGAGATACTCTCACTTTTTTTATTGTTAACTTTACATCCGATTAAAGCGCTATTTATTGCATGCTGCTTAGATGTTCTATTTTATTTTTCAGCTCCATGCGCCACTGTCTGATTGTGTAAAAGCTTTATGTGAGGTGGCATCTAGATAATTAGTTTCATAAGAGGCTAAAGCCTGATGAATGATAATCGAAGAGATATTAAAAGGCGCTTGGCTAACCCGTTCTTTTCGATTTTAGGGGCTGGGTCAGCTTCAGCTAGATTGCCATTAACGGCCACTTTATCGTTAGTTGCGCAGCCTGCCAGCATTAAGGCCATGGCTGTTATATATAACTTCATTCATCTTCCTTGATATGCGGGTAACACGCTTAACTAAATGTCATGTTGAGAGCGCTATCAATCGGTCTTTCAATGATCGGCTTAATCGCCAGAAACAGAGCCTATTCAGCAGCGCTAGTTTCTAGTCTCGCTGGCTGCAAGACACCCTATCCACATTCGTTATGCTTTATCAAAACGAGACTTTAAAATATCGTAACCTTTAGACTTTTCAATAGTAACGATGACATTCTTAGCGTCATTGAATGCTTCTAAAAATTGAGGGTCTGTTTGTTGTTCGTAGCTTAAGGTTAAGTTGTAATCCTGTATCGTCTTAAAAGCTTTGTAGTACTCAGGAATACTTAATAAATCAGCCATAGGCTTCATGTGAGTCAACATTGAAGACTTTATCTCACTACCTTTGTGGGCTAACTCTTTAGCTGATTTCTGATTGTTAGTTTTATCCCATGGGAAGTCATAATTAGGATGGGGGATGACTTCCCAAGTATCAAAACGGCTCACGATATTAGAGTAAACACGAGGCTGCATTATGGCTGGATTTACTACAGAACCAATAGTGTGCCTTAGTGCGCCTAATGCCGAACCAGCACCTCCTGGCGGTGCCGGATGCATATATAACTCAATGGCTCCTCGCGCTTGCCCAGCAAAGAAAAGGAAGCCAGCATCTTCAACTCTGTCGAGTGAAATTGCATAGTTTGAAGCTAAAAAATAAAGGAACGAATTTGCCCATTCAGGCTCTTGAATGACTAATTCAACTAAATCAATTTGAGCTTGTTTATCACTTTGGGCCTTTTCATAAAGCGTATTAAAATCAGGCTTTCGTTCGGTGATATTGTGCTCAACGGTAGACTGGCAAGCTAAAAGGACGACACTCAAAACCAAACAACTCACTATCTTGCCCAAACCAAGCTCCATATAATCAGACCACTTCCCTATAAAGATAACTATGGTGCTAACCATCTGTTATTAGCTCCCTGTTATAAACGAGAAGCACAATAACACCAGACATATACCATTTCAGCTAGATAGGAACAAAAATGATAATTTAGTCATAAACAGAGTAGACCTTTATCGCTAAAAATAGACATCGGTTAAACACCCTAGGTCTCTCTTTTCCCCTGCTGACCCACTATTGTTGGCTGACTATATCTATTGCCCCACGAAAGGGCCATACTGGAAAGGTTACGCATTGGCTTAATTATTTGTATAAACCAGCTATTGCCTAACTCGCCCTAGGGTTGGGTCCCCTCCTACCTCAGGCATTAGTGCTTAGCTCAAAAGGAAAGTATCATGAGTAAAGGACAAGACAGTAAGAAGAACGCTAAAAAGAAACCGCTATTAACCGCAAAAGAGAAGAAAGCCGTTAAGGCCGCCAAAAAAGCACCGTCTAAAGGTTTAGGCATTTAGCTTTAGGTCCTTGGTTTCGGCGGGTCATCGATTAATTCGATGGCTTTCTTATCGGTTTAGCGACTAGCGATGTAGTTCTTCAATCAGACCGGTGCGGCTTATCACTTTATTGCGTCCGGTTTCTTTCGCTTGGTAAAGCGCTTCGTCGGCTAGGGCTATCATGCGATCGGCAAGCATTTCAAAATCATCAGGCAACTGAACATCATTAAACGCTAGGTGATAAGCGCCAATTGAAACAGTAATCGGTTCTGCTGTTAACGATATACTGCCGATGGCTTTCATTACTCGGCTAAATACTGCAGCGCAACCTTGTTGGTTACTGTTAGGTAGCCAGATTAAAAATTCTTCTCCGCCAAGCCGTGCTACAAAGTCATAGTCTCGAATAGAGGCTGAGATTTTATTTGCAGTTTCTACCAAGGCTTTGTCACCTAATTGATGGCCGTAGGTATCATTAAGCTTTTTAAAATGGTCGATGTCGACAATAGCTAAGGTGCCATGGCCCTGAGTTCTAATCAGCTGGTTGATACTCTTTTTGAGCTTGCGGTACATACCGCGACGATTAGGAATATCAGTAAGGCTGTCATAATTAGCTAAGTGCTTTAACTTTTCATTTAAGCGATTTAGCTGCTGTTCTTGTTGGCGGCGGATCAGTTCTACTTCTATCCATGACGCCATCAATTGCAAAGCATCAATGTCTATTTCTTGAAAGTGACGCGGGTATGGATGAGGGCTTGAAAAATTTAAGGTGCCGTAAAGCTTGCCATTTAAACGGATCGGCATACCGATATACGACTCTAAACCAAAGGCCTTATAAGCCGGATGGCTAGCATAAATGTCATTTTCGCCAATATACTCCAGCGCAACTGGCGCACTGGCTTCACACGTAATTCCGCAATAAGTGGTATCTAAGGTAAAGCTATCGCCAGCGTGCAGTTCAACCCCTTCAGGAGTGACACAGTGCTTTACTACATATTCGTTGCCCTGAATTCTAGACAAAATACCAATATCTAGATTAAAGCGCTCCAAACCCATTTTTAGTAACTCCAAAAGCTGGGCTTCAAAACCTTGGTTGTGAGCATTGGTAATTTGATACAAGCGCCTAATGACTTGTTCACTACTGGTGTTAGGAGTGACATCACAGGTGACAGACATTAGTATTCCTTTCTATTTACTCTAGGCATTCTCACTAAAGAATAGATAAAAAAATCCTTACTAACAATAAGCTAACTAACATAAACCTTATAAACCCGATACCTTTCACTTTTGTTTTATCTTTTTTATTTTATGTTTAGTTTAAAGCGCTATAACAGACCTTGATTAAGACCTTCACAACACAATTAACGGGTTTAGATAAAGCATCGATACAAAGTGCCTAAACTAGCCTGATTTAACTGCCTGCTAGTTTGCGTAAAAGTTGGTCAAGTTGTTGCTGTTCTTGCTGGCTAAGCACCGACAGTGTGGCTTGCTCTTGCTCATGAAGTTCTAGGGTTACTTGCTCAATGAGTACCTTGCCCTGCTCGGTTAAGCGTACAAGCTTGCTGCGTTTATCGTCTGGGTTGTTTATTCGCTCTACTAAACCTGCGTTAGTGATTCGAGTGAGCACCTTGGTTAATCCACCAGAACTAAACAACATTGCGCTGTATAGCTCGGTAGGTGACAAGCAATAAGGCGCAGGATGACGACGTAGTGTTACCAATACCCCAAAATCCGCCCCCTGGAGACCATACTGGCCAATAACCGACTCTAAAAGGGTAACAAACTTGGCGTTGGCACGCACAGTACGCAAAATAATCGAAGAAATACCTTGGTAGGCCTCTGGCCAATTTAATTTGGTTGAGTGCAATATGTGGTCGACGCTTTGCTGTTGGGCCATGGGTATCCTCATTGAGTAAATGCCTCTCCAATAT
Organism: Agarivorans sp. MS3-6; assembly: GCF_054112545.1. Lineage (NCBI taxonomy): Bacteria > Pseudomonadati > Pseudomonadota > Gammaproteobacteria > Alteromonadales > Alteromonadaceae > Agarivorans > Agarivorans sp. MS3-6. Next base: position 267,943 of record NZ_CM134202.1, read on the forward strand.
ATCTTGCTAGAAAGCTAAATACTAGCTATTATCTTTCCAGAAAGATTAAATAAGGTTATTTATGCAACAACTCATCTCCAAAAAGCTCGTGTTTATGCTTGCCGCGGTCTTCGCCATGACCCCTTTTGCTATCGATAGTTACTTACCGGCCATTCCGCTTATAGCTGAAGATTTTTCGGTAAATACCTCGATGATTTCAATGACAGTGAGTTTGTATGTATTTGGTATGGCGCTGGGTCAATTAATTGGAGGCCCCCTATCAGACAAATACGGCCGCAAACCAGTAATGGTGATGGGCTTAAGTATCTTTGCGGTATGTAGCGTGTTTTTGGCGCTAGCTAATAACTTAGCGTACTTTTGGTTGTGGCGTTGTTTACAGTCTATTGGTGGGGGCATTGCTGTTGTAGGTGTTCCAGCAACTATTCGCGACAACGCTAAAGGCAAAGAAGCCGCTAAGATCTTTTCGTTAGTGATGCTGATAATGATGATTGCGCCTTCAGTCGCCCCATCCATTGGCACACTTATCTTAAAGTACTTTGGCTGGCATTGGATATTTATCAGCTCTGGTTTGTTGGCCGCTGTAGTCGCGATTTGGGCGATATTTGTAATGCCCAAACACACCCAGCCCACCCACTCAGCCACTAAGGTAAGTTTTGCCAGCATACTGGCCAACCGACAAGCGCGCGGCTACTTAATTGCTCATGCTTTTGGCTATGCAGTATTAATGACTTTCATCACCAATGCCCCCTTTGCTTACATCGTTAACTTTGGCGTGTCTGAACAGCTCTTTTCAATACTTTTTCTGGCCAACGTTGTGGGTGTAATAACCATTAACCGCCTTAACGCTTATATGCTTAATCGTGTAGAACCTGAAAAAGCCTTAGTTAGCTTTTTGGGTTTACAATGGTTTGGCGGCTTAATCTTGCTTAGTGCGCTAATTTTAGCGCCAAACAACCTTTGGTTTGCTGCCAGCGGCTTTATTATTTGTATGGCTGCCACTGGTGGCACGATGTCTAACTCTAACGCTTGTTTCTTAAAATATTTTGGTCGCGGAGCTGGCACCGCATCGGCATTACTTGGGGCATTACAATTTTTCTCTGGCGCGGCAATAAGCGCCATCGCCGCAATGCTTACTCAACACACCCTATGGCCAATGGTCTTGATCATGTTGGGCTCAGCGAGCATTGCGTTAATAAGCACCCTTAAAGCTAACCAGCTAAACGATAGCCAACTTGCACAAGCCCCTTTAGCAAGCTCTTGATGATTTGAAGTTTGCACAAACAAACATCGAGTCATAGACTAAATATTAAAGCTATTAATACAGGTTTAATCTGCTCATGGCTCAAGATGTTGCCCTAGGCAAATTCGATGAAAGCTGTCGGCTAGTAGCCACCTGCCCAGAGTGCCATTCTCACCACGTTTATCTAAGCCACGTTATTTGTGACTTAGGTAGACTGGGTGGCGTATTAGGGGTTGAGTGCGCCTTTTGCAACAAAACTGGTGAGTTATGGCCAGACCCAAAAAGAAAGGGAGAATTACTAAAATGGGACGGTTCTACTCAGCCGGTCGCTTGTCGCCTACAACACCCAAAAATGCTTATCAAATGAGCGAGGTAGCAACCTATTTTAGGGGTGTTAACTCTTAGCATGCTGATCAAGTGGTCGCGCTTTTACTGGTTTAAAAAAAATCTCCAAATAGCTGTTTTTTTCTATCAGCGTTTTTATTGTCAGTGAGGCCAAAATCGCTAAAGACACTTCAATTATCGAGAACAGCACCACATAATCACTAAAAGGAAATAGACTCACCACAAAATGGTGAAGATGAATCAAAATGAAAAAGTGGAAAATCAGAATATACAAACTGGATGCCCCCAATCGTGTAAAAGTGCTTCTCAAGCACGCTGACTTTGCCAGCAATATCGACAAACACAAAGCCATATATATACCGCATAAACTACCTAAGCAGCTAGCGATTGGGTTTACCAGTAATCGATGGTTAAAATCGATATGTGCCGAAGTAAACAGTGCCACCGTAAAAAAGCCCGCTATAGATAACAAAACATAGAATACATTTGGCCGAAAACTCACCACTCTATTTCTAAAGATGTAGCCTAAAATGAAATACGCGACGGTGATAGGAGCAACATCCAGAGAAAAAGGCAAACCAGGGAGCAACACCGAACCACCAAATATAAGCATGGGGGTATACCAAAATGCGTCAAGCCCCCACACACCAACACTGAAAAAACTAATTAGTAGTATTAAGGTTGTGGGCAACCTTAACGAACATAATTTGCCATAACGTACCAAGCAATATGCCATTAGATACAAAAGGAATAAATGGGGTAAAAACCACATAGGCGTCCACTCTATGGTGTCTCCAGTGGCATAAAAAATGCCTTTAAGTTGCCAAATAAGAGCATCTTCTTTGGCTAAAAATGACACCACTAGCAAAATCAACAACACAAAAAAGTAAGGCTTAAGTAGAGCTTCCGCTTTCTTCAAAATAAAATGACTTAAGCGTGAACGGGTAGAAAAAAACACGCCTGACAAAAAAAAGAAAAGCGGCATCCTAAACAGTGATAATGAATCAATAAAATTCGGTAAAGCACTATGAATTTGGCTATGGTGAAACACCACTAAAGAAATTGAAATCCCCTTCGCGATGTCAATACACTCTACTCTGCTGGCCATTATCATCAACCTAAAGAATACTCATCAACAAACACAAACGCGTGTTCGCCGATTCGGAATCAGCAAGGGTAGATAGTGCAAAGAAAAACAGTTAATTGCTTACTAAATAACCCTATTGTCTTTGAACACTATAGGTAAGGAAATCGCTATCAACAGAGCAACAAGCTGTACAAAATTTATACATTATTGTAAGTGTGCGCCAGCTTGCAAATACACCGCGACAAGATCACAACAAGCACACATGTGGTTAACAAACACTCAACCTAAGGTCGCGCACAACAAGGAGAAAACAATACACAGCGCTATTCCATACTATTTAACTAAGTATGTTGAGCAAAGCTATGGGAGGCCAGGAGCAACGATAGGCTTACGGCAGCTAAGTGACTAACGATGATTCGTTACGCTAAGATACTTGAGGTGCTTTTTTATTATCTTCTTTAGCCACGGAGCTTCTTTCGGTACCTCATCTGACAACCTTGCCGCTGCAATTATCGGCCACCATTTTCTTAAGCTATGCTTGCTGATTCCCGATGCCTTTAAGTACTCCCTAAGGTAGAGGGAGGCTAAAAGCCGCTTATAAGCTATAAAGCCCACTTTCTTCAATGGGTTCATCTCAAAGGGGATAAAAGGGGTAATCAGCATTAAATAAGTTCTTAATAAGTCGCCTTCAGCATTTCCTGAGTAGGCATTCATCCAATCAATCACGATAAAGTCCTGTTGATGGCTAATAATGTTGCCTACGTGAAAATCACCATGACACACCCGTTCAGCTGAAGCGAGCTGGCTAACCGCGCGTAAAATTTGAGCCTGATACTCAGGGATCTGGTCAGTACGTTTTATCAAGCTAGAAAGCCGCTCGGCTTGCTTGGGCAAGCCGTCGATAGACTTAGCATTAAGCATCGCTTGCGCCCTAGCTAGGCGTTTAATGATAGATATTGACCGAGAGGGTTTGGCCAATAATTGATTAATCAGTATTTCCCCCGGTACATAGTCATACACTATCCCGCTTCGGTCACCAATGCTGACTATTTCATGGTATTTGGGAGCAGCAATGGCCGAAGCGCTGACAGATTTGGCAATACTCGCTTCATAATTCACAGCGTCTAGGCTGTAATTATTGCTAAATAATTTTATGACTTTGGTTTGTTGGTAGAGATACACATCGGCGGTAGCGCCGCTGCCTATCTGCTGTAGGCCATCTAAATTAATCATGGTGTGTGCTTTGGTTACAGGCAGTTAAAAACAAGGTTATCAATATGCTTGGTTTTACACAAAGTTAATTGCTGCGCGACGCCACAATGCCCTTTGCCATTTCATCTAAATGGTCACTCCATGTTCCACAGCAGCCCCCCCATATATCCATGTGCGGATGACGTTTAGCTAGCTCTCCACATAACTGGCCAATTTCTTTTGGGTCGCCCGACTCTAGATGGCCAATCGAGCACAATGACATTTTATCCATTTTAGAGGCATTAGGCCTTACGCCGCGAAACCTGCGGATCCATTCTCCCTCTACCAACGCAGGCTGATACTCAAGCGGATGTGAGCAATTGATTGAATAATACTCTGGCGATTGGTGGGTTTGGCTATCGATTAAGCCAATGGCTTCGGCCAGACCGATCCCCGATTGAAGCTTTCCCCTGCTGTTTAAGATAAAAGAAATAGCCAGTGGAACCCCCAGCTTTTCCGCCGCTTTAGCCGCACCAATTGACTCAGTAACGCTACTAAATGTGAGAGCTTGGGCTAAATCAACCTTCGCTTGTTTTAAGGTATTTAGTTGCACTGAGTGATAGTCTTCGGCTTCATTTACTGACATATCATGGCTTGGCTTATAGGCATCGGCACGCGGCCCCAGCAAACCTTGTATTAATATTTCTGGAATATCCAACGTATATTCAGCGGCTAGCTCTCTTAAAAACGCAATAGAACTCAAGTTAGCCTCAGCCAAGCCTGCGGCTGAATAACCCAGTAACGCACCCCAGTCTGGGCTGGCGCGATAATCTAATCCACCCATCAATGCGCACATCTTATGTTTAGCCACTACGTCTAAGTAGCGTCGAAACATGTCTTTAAGTGTTACCAAGGCGACAGGGTTATCAAGTAAGGGAAACATTGCAAAATACGGCAGTTCAAAGCCATGTTTATACATCAGTTCTGTTTCTGTGCCGCCCTCAGAAAGAAAGATCCGCCCCTTCTGATAACTCGGAAACGTAAATCTGCCTGCCATCTAAGCCTCGTGATTAATCATTTTGATTAAGCATCAAGTATAGGAAGTATTTAACGAGATAGTTGATTTGCCGGCTTGTGTTTATGTTTATGAACACAAGCCGGTATTGAAAGAGCCTTCTGTTGGCTATTCTTCTAGTGTGGCAAGCACCACTCCTATCGCCATGTCTAGGTCATTGGTAAGTTTCGCGCACCCTTCCCCTTTACCGATGAGGAAAATATCGCATGTCGCCGCTTTTGCATAAGGCTCACGTTCTGCCATGTCATCTTCGCTGCAAACCACCACCCTAAATTGAGGGTGATGCTTTTTAAAGCACTCAACTTTTTTGTCGAAGCTTTCGGCTTCCGCTAACTGTTTAATTAGGGTATCAATGACCGCTTGGCTTAATACCTCGCCGGCTTGGCTCTCGCCTTTACAGCCACAATGACCTTTATGTTTTGAGTGTTCGGCTGAATCACTACTGCACTGGCATTGATGCGGATGTTTGGGTTGATGAGCAGCCTGCTCGCCTTTGCAGCCACAGCTTTTAGTGGATTCACTGGTTACGCTGGACATAAACACTCCTGTTGTTGCTCATTTGATAGTACGCCTTGTCTCTCTAACAGTTTTTCTAACCAGCGAGGCGGCGCTAGCATGACAATTTGTAAACGGTCTAGAATAAGCTCGCTCGCCTGTGGGGTCATTTGCTTTAAGGGCAAAATATCGGCGCGGCTTACCCTCGCAGCGGCTGGCCCACCAATCGATAAAGTTGCAAGAAGCTGGCAATCGTTGATCAGTTCAATTAGATAGCTTGTACGAGCATCACCGGTAAGATTCTCGGCTACTGGCCGCACCTCAACCAACTGATAACCCGCCGCACTCACTTGGTAAATCAAAAATCGCAAACATGAACCAAAGTGGCCGTCTATTTGCTCCATATTATTTGAACTTACCGCCAACGTAACCACCGGCCCAGTGAAACACAACCGCGACTCTGGGAGCTTAGGCGCTTGCATGGGGCTTAATTGAGCAGAGCTTAAAATGGCATGTACTTGATTAATGTGGCTGCGATCAATGTTCAACGTTGGATTTTGTAATAATTCACGCAGAATTTTAGGGCTTAGCGCTCTAAATTTTTTTTCACTTAATGGCTCGCCACATTGCTTTACCAATAAGTTTACAAAATCTTGCAAGGCAAGTTCTGGGATGGCTTTAGATGCCATTGCCACACGTAAGGCAAGGTCATCACTCATTACTGTGCTCATAGTTGTCTCCTCATTGGCGACTCGTCAATTCAGCAAATGGTTGAATACTACGCTCTGCGAGCCCTTACCGTTTTTGGCAAACTTGGCGCAGGGCTAATGGGGTCGATGTAATATTTTGTTCCATCGCTTAACTCAATATCGCCGCCCCACTGCTCGGCCTCGTCAAACTGTAAAGAGCTGATAGGCAGCTCTACATCTTTTTTGGCAATATAGGCTTGCAAAGCACCTGACGCTTCGCGACTAATAATTAGATTGGGCATATTCACATTCCTTGTAAGGCCGAAGCACAGCTTCGGCCTTGTTTATTGGACAACAGTTAACAATTGTTTTAGCGAACTAAATCAAAGCCGTAGTCTGTTTTACCCATTTCACTGGTATCGTCGTCAAGCTTAGCCAACACTTCATTCACTAATGTGGTTAGCATATACATGCCGCCTTCGTAACCTAACGTGGTATTGCGGTGTAAATGGTGACGGTCAAAGATCGGGAAGCCAAGACGAATCAAAGGTACTTCAAACTCGTCGCCTTTGGCTTTGGTATCACGCTGAATGAACTTGCCGTAAGAGTTACCAATCATGAAATCTGGCTTATTGGTAAATACCAATGAACGGAAGTGCCACAAGTCTTTACCGGCATGGATTTCGGCATTTTCAGTCGTTGGTGATTGAGCAATCAGCGCTTCCATTTTCTTACGCCAGCGCTTAGCGCCGTTGTTGCATAAGATGTGTTTAATTTCACAACCTAGCTCTTGCAAGAATTTAGTTAAGCCCATTAGGTAATCAGGATCACCGTAGATAGAAAAGCTCACCCCATGCAACCAGGTATGAGAGTCGGTCATCATGTCGACTAAACGGCCCCGCTCGGTAGCTAATGATTCAGGGATCTCTTTACCGGTTAATTCTGAAATTTTAATTAGCAGTTCGTCGGTCCAGTCTAATCCCATAGGGATATTTAGCGCGGGAACCTCGTGCTGCCACTGGCCTTCTACATACTTTTTGGTTTTAACCAGTTGGTCTGGTTGCAACAATATAGTTGTAATAGCGTTAGGCGCATCTTCCATCTCAGCAATTGGCGTACCACCAGCATACATGCGGTACTCACCGTCTGCAGGTGTATCTAACACTTCAGATGGGTCACACAGCAGGCTGTAATCAACATCCATTTGCTGCATCATTTTGTGAATAACACGGTAGTTACCAAGGTAGGTTTCAAAGCCCGGTACAATGTTAATTTTACCGTTGCTGCCGACGACTTTATTGTCCATGCTTTTGGCCGTGAAGTACTTCGCAAAGCCTTCGAACATGCCATCCCACCCGGTTACGTGGCTGCCCACAAAACTTGGTGTATGAGCAAACGGTGTGGGTAAATCTTCAGGGATATAGCCGTCTTTTTTGGCGTTACCAATAAAGGCATTTAAATCGTCGCCAATCACTTCGGCCATACAAGTGGTTGATACCGCAATAACCTCTGGCTTGTATAAAGCCAGTGAGTTTTGTAAGCCATCAAACATGTTTTTCTGGCCGCCAAATACCGCTGCATCTTCAGTCATAGAATCTGAAACACAGGCTACAGGCTCTTTGAAATGGCGGTTAAAATAGGTTCTGAAATAGGCTACACAGCCTTGAGAACCGTGCACATAAGGTAAGGTTTTCTCAAAACCTAAACCACATAATACCGCGCCAAGAGGCTGACAAGCTTTAGCCGGATCAACGGTTAATGTTTTGCGCGAAAAGTTAAGATCTTTGTATTCTTCAGTGGTGGTCCACTCAAAGATTTCTTTCACTTTTTCGTCACTTGCGCCTTCTTCATGCTCAGCGCGTTTACGGGCCATCATATCCTTGTATTCTGGCTGTTCAAACAAGGGGTAACCCGGTTTGATATCATCTACTGATTGACTCATTTTACTTCTCCTTTCGCGCCACTCTTCTGTGAACAACGAATTGAGTTAATTTTCTAAGCGCTAACGCACTCAACCTGGTGTCACTGAACGCTTAGGCCGCTTCGGCAGCTTTATCTGCTTTGGCTTTCCATGGTGGCGTTAATTTATCCCAACAAGGGTTGTTCAAGGTCATGTCCATGTCGCGGGCAAAAATGGCGAAACCATCAAAGCCATGGTACGGACCCGAGTAATCCCAGCTGTGCATTTGACGGAAAGGGATCCCCATCTTCTGGAAGATGTATTTCTCTTTAACACCCGCACCAATCAAATCAGGTTTAAGTTTGTCGGCAAACGCTTCTAACTCGTAGCCTGTTACGTCATCGTAAATTAAGGTAGCGTCTTTCACTTCAGGTACGGTTTTGCTGTAGTCATCGTTATGGCCAAACTCATAACCAGCCCCTACAATTTCCATTCCTAAATCTTCATAGGCTCCGATTACATGACGAGGACGTAAGCCCCCCACATACAGCATGACTTTTTTGCCTTCTAGGCGTGGACGATACTTATCAACCACTGCTTGCCATTGGGCTTTGTAACCAGCAATCACTTCTTCAGCTTTAGCTTGAATTTTCTCATCAAATTTAGCGGCAATAGCACGAAGAGACTCTTCACACTTAGTTGGGCCAAACAAGTTGTATTCCATCCATGGCACACCATATTTTTCTTCCATGTGACGACAGATGTAGTTCATTGAGCGGTAACAGTGAACCAAGTTAAGTTTTACCGAAGGAGTGTTTTCAAGTTCAGGTAAAGTACCGTCACCAGACCACTGTGCAACTACGCGTAAACCAATTTCTTCCAACAAAATGCGTGAAGACCAAGCATCACCACCAATGTTGTAATCACCGATAATGGCGACATCGTAATCGGTTGTCGCAACTTCTTTGCCTTCCGATTTATCTAGTACGTAATCACGTAAAGTATCGTTGGCAATGTGGTGACCCAGTGATTGGCTCACCCCACGGAAACCTTCACAACGCACCGGCACAATGGTTTTGCCAATTTCAGCGCCTTTGGTTTTCGCCACGGCTTCGATGTCGTCACCGATCAAACCTACCGGACATTCAGATTGAATCGAAATACCGTTAGCTAATGGGAATAACATTTCAATTTCGTCGACCATCGTGGCCAGCTTTTTATCGCCGCCAAATACGATGTCACGCTCTTGAAAGTCTGAAGTAAAGTTCATGGTACCGAAGCTGTTTACGCCGGTGTAGCCGGTGTAGTAGTTACGACGACCTGCACGAGAGTACTGACCACAACCAACTGGACCATGAGAGATATGCACCATATCTTTAATCGGTCCCCACACTACCCCTTTTGACCCCGCGTAAGCACAACCACGTGCGGTCATTACCCCAGGCAGCGATTTGCGGTTAGCGGTAATACAACTGCCACCTTCGGTATCGTTAGCCCCTAAGTGCTTTTTACGATCGGCCTTGGCTTTCTCTGGATAGACTTCTAGCACCTCATCAATCAGCGCCTGAGTCTCTGCTTTTTTATCTGACATTGCTGCCTCCTATAGCATCAATAAGATCTCTGTTGATAAGCGCCTAAGCGGTTACTTCTTCGGCGACTTGGCCGATAATGGTTTCGTCTTCTTCATCCATGATGCCGAATTCCATTAACAACTCTTCTAACTCGTCCATGGTTACAGGCGTTGGAACAACAAATAGTTGGTTGTTGATGATTTTATTGGCTAGCGTGCGATATTCATCAGCTTGGTTACATTTAGGGTTGTACTCAATAACTGTCATACGGCGAATTTCAGCTTGCTGTACCACGTTATCGCGAGGTACAAAGTGGATCATTTGCGTGCCAATTTTGGCGGCTAGCGCTTCAATAAGCTCGTCTTCACGGTCACATTTACGTGAGTTACAAATTAGACCCGCTAGTCGAACGCTACCGGTTGCTGCGTACTTACAAATACCTTTTGAAATGTTGTTGGCCGCGTACATTGCCATCATTTCACCAGACACTACGATGTAGATCTCTTGAGCTTTGTTTTCGCGAATAGGCATGGCAAAACCACCACATACCACATCACCTAACACATCGTAGAATACAAAATCTAAGTCTTCTTCGTAGGCGCCTTCTTCTTCTAAGAAGTTAATCGCTGTAATTACACCACGACCCGCACAACCTACACCTGGCTCAGGACCGCCAGACTCAACACAACGTACGCCGCCGTAACCCACTTTTAGTACATCTTCTAACTCGATGTCTTCAACCGACCCCGCTTCAGCGGCCATTTCCATAATGGTGTTTTGCGCTTTTGCGTGTAAGATTAAGCGGGTTGAATCTGCTTTAGGGTCACAACCGATAATCATTACTTTTTTACCGGCTTCTGCTAAAGCACCCACTAAGTTTTGTGTAGTAGTAGATTTACCAATACCACCTTTTCCGTAAATTGCACATTGACGAATAGCCATAATATTTTCTTCCTTTAGCTTGATAAATAGTTCCCGAGTTAACTATTGCGAATACCAAGCCAACCATTCTAAAAACAATAAGCCATTGTTATTTAACGTTTATTTATTTCGCTACAGAAAACATGTAGTAAGCACAAACAACAAATGAAGGGCCAATGTCGTATTTGTAACAAACGCATTGGTGTAGCTTGAGAGCGAGTACAACAAGGTTTTATGGCAATCACATAGATTGGGCTATCCTCGCTAAGCCGTACACTATCGGTTGCAGCGATGACTTTTTAAAATTTCCCCTTGGCTTTACCAAGTCGGACTAATTAACTAACTTAGAAAAACCAGTTCGGTATGGCTCGCTCTTTACAGCAATACTGCCTTGATGGTGATTTATCCAAGTGGTGTGCATCAAACAAAACGACCAAGGCTGGTCAAAAAGCACAACTTGGTCGCCTGGTCTGCCTCAACAGGTTAAATATCAATTGAAAAAGGATTTTATGCATGGCTGAAAAACTGTTTAATCAACTGGCCGTATCAGCGGCAAAATCACTTGCATCAACTTTTGGCAGTAAAATCGGTGGCGTATTTACCGAGATGTTGATGGAGGAAATTGGCGTTAGTCACGATCGCTTTGACGAAGTGATCGATGAGTTAAAAGATATTCAAGCGCGCCTCGATCAAATGGATGTGCTATTACGGCAAATTAATCACAAGCTGGACTGGTTGCACAAAGATGATGTGATTGCCGACTTTAAGGCGCAAGTGGATACGTATATGCGTCGCATCCACACCGTAATTACATCAGATGACAGTGATGATGTAAAAGTCGCCAAAATTCGTAAAATGCTCGATGAGAGTGAAGCCATAGCAATTGAGACTCGCTTAACTGCTGTACACAACATGTACGTCGGAAACGATGGGGCTATAGAGGGCGGCAAAAATCTGCCAGAAACTATGTTTAACAGTAAGTGGGAAATGTTTGGGTCTTCGGCGCGTCAACAAACCATTAATGACGCGGCCAATATCGGTCTAGGAGTGTTTCGTCGCTTGGCAGACTATCAAATGAAGGGAACTGGGCTGGTATACCTTCGTCATGCTTTGGCTGAACCGACAGAGATGTCCCAAGCTAAAAGCGTGATTAGCCAGACACGGGCCAACTTGCGCGAACAGTATATTAAACTGCTAGAGGAAGCTCCTGATCTTATTGCCTATGCTATGTCCGGCTATCCATCCTACGGACCTAATGCGAACTACTCTGTGTCAATGAAAAGCATGCTTCCTGGACAATCGGCACCTTACGTTAAACCCGTACTGGGGATGTATTGGTCTGGTAAAGATGTCATGGAAGAGCAATTCGCCACGACCCCTCAAGAAATTAACCTAGTGCCAGATCCAGACCAAAAAGGGCGCTGGTATTTGCGAAGTATAGATAGTTGGAAAGCGATGTGTTTTGAAGCTAGGCAGTTTATGGTAGAGCCAGGTAACAACGCTCATACTATTAGTACCGTCGGCATAGGGGGAGGACATTCAGTTGTATTCGTTCCTGCAATTGACGCCACCTTTCATAACTTCGTAACCATGGTATTCAACGCACCTGATGCAGACCCAACACGCACGGTGATTGATATCTATACAACTACAAAACCCAATCAGTATGTTGTAGGCAGCGAAACTGAAGGCTACGCCCAACCCCAACATTTTTTTGAAGACCCGAATTGGTTTGTAAAAAGCCAATCTGGTGCCCGCAGCATGGATCGGTATAGGGTCACCGTTTTGCCCGATCATGTTGTTCCGTCGCAGGTCAAAGGCGGTGTCATCACTATAGCCGAGCCATGGGAGATAAAGGTTTGGGAAGGCAAAAGTGAAATGCTATCTAGGCTTCAGTCTAGTGGCAGCATTTGATCGCTATTTTTGATAATGACTAACGGTATATCGGGGGATATAGTGGGATGTCCCTTGTTTTTTTTAGGTATAGAATCGGCCAATGGCTCCTTGTTACCAACCCACCAGGCACTGCACCGGCCTTAGTCAAACGAGCTAGGCGAACGGCATAAGGATAATGGCAGGGCTTAGCGCCGTTCAGCCAGTCTTAGTCAGCCTCCCCTTGTTAACAGTAACAAGGTTTTGGCCCCGCCAATATCTACACCGTTATTTACTATATAAAGGCACATCGGGCTTGTTCAACACCCGAGTAAGGCGTCGGCTGCGCGACACCTATTCTTATCTGCTAAATGTATATGAAATTACACTTGTATTCTTGTCGTAGAATTTGGAAAAATTGACATGTAGCAAAAAGAAATTGCTATATACCCAACACCTTGAAATATTAAAAGCGTAGTTGCTCCTAGTAACATGGTAGGTGTAGAAGTGCCTGTAAATACATAGCCAATAATACTCTTAAATATTTCGATAATAAAAATGATCAAGCTCAGACTAATAAGATGCTTTCGATTGTTGCTAAGTACCTCTTTCACACATATTTTACCCGTACATATATAGTGAGGAATAACCAAAAAAAGGCTAAAGAGGAGCACTGTAGATACTGCATCAGAAATTTGACTCAATTGTGAAAAACCTTCATTGTCTGAAACACCAAATATATCCAGACACAACATTACCAAACAATACTTTAAGCCCCAAACAAGAAAAGTATAGGCGGTTAGCAACATACAACTTTTTGCATATATTGATTGCGTTTCAACGAAATTGGGAATTTCATTTTTTGTAACTAACAAAACACAATTGGTTAAATATATAGAGACGGCATAAAACTGAAACGCATATAAAAACCACGCAAAAAAGGCATTTTCATCCCCAAAATTAACTGCTAACGCCCAATTGCAAACTAACATAAATATCGGAACAGTAACTGCGTTAATAATTCGCTTAGGATAAAAAATAGGATACATGATACTTCCTAATAGGATTTTACTAATATTCAACAAAACCTCCGGAATACATCTAGACATAATGCTCCCCTGGTGAAAGTGTCGACCTCCTGCGTTTATCGTGGCTTAGTTAAACTAGCGCCACACTGTTAGATGCAAAGTCATAACAGAACAGCAGATTGACATGTCTACATCTAGCCGGCTGTTCATAGCACTAGACGTTCACCAAGAAACCACAGATGCCGCTTATTGTGTTGATAGTTCGAGAGATGAGCCTGTATTTCATGGCACCATTCCCAGCCACATTCGTTCTATCAATAAACTTATCAAAAAATACAAAGACTTGGCTAGTCATCTTTGTGTGGTTTATGACGCTGGGCTTTTTACATTGGGCTGCTGTTGCTGCAACACTTATCGCCCTTCAAACCAACAGCATTAGCACCGTGGTTAACTATGGAAGATAGGGAGTATCGGGCTTGTTCAACACCCGAATAAGGTGTCGGCTGCGCGACACCAATTCTTATCTATTAGATGTATTTGAACACTTTAATAATCTTTTTTCCAATGACCATCTTCCATACGAAGGAAGTGGTTGCCGAGTTTCCAGCTGAGCACTTTTTTATCGTTTTGGATGGACTTATATATGCAAGCAGGAATGATATTAAGACTATTTTTAGCAATGGCAATCCCACCTTTAACGAATTCCTGAGTTTGAGGAGTTTCATTTAATGAACGAAACTCTATATCTAATGGTGCGCGGAAATATAAATAATCTGCATCTTGTGCTTCAAGTTGATAAGTTCCTTTTGGAAGCATAACACCTGAGTTTTTTTGGTAGCCATCAAACCATACTTGAGGTTCATTAAGCGTGATCGTTTTCGATTCGTCTTCTGTAGTCACGACGACTTTCTCTTCAGATATTACAGGGTTTGTGGTTGGCAAAGCACCACACCCAAATAATAAGACAATGATTGATAAATATAAGTATCTAGTCAACGCCAATCTCCTTATATAGCTAGACATAATGCTCCCCTGATGAAAGTGTCGACCTCTTGCGTTTATCGTGGCTTAGTTAAACTAGCGCCACACTGTTAGATGCAAAGTCATAGCAAAACAGCAGATCGACATGTCTACATCTAGCAGGTTTTTCATAGCACTAGACGTTCACCAAGAAACCACAGATGCCGCTTATTGTGTTGATAGTTCGAGAGATGAGCCTGTATTTCATGGCACCATTCCCACCCACATTCGTTCTATCAATAAACTTATCAAAAAATACAAAGACTTGGCTAGTCATCTTTGTGTGGTTTATGACGCTGGGCTTTTTAGATTGGGCTGCTGTTGCTGCAACACTTATCGCCCTTCAAACCAACAGCATTAGCACCGTTGTTAACTCTAGAAGGGCGCATCGGGCTTGTTCAACACCCGAGTAAGGTGTCTACTGCGCGACACCTATTTATATCTTTTATACGCGATTAGCCCGCAACACATGAACTTGGAAGATATTCATTTGGGATCGTTGTTTTGTTTTTACCTACAGCAGACATACCATCAACAGCTTCATCATAACCGCACAACCAAGAAATGGGACTTAAAGGACTACCATCTACTACAGCCGGCCTAAATGTTAAGACTTTGCCTTGAAGAGGTTTTGCTATTTTATTTCCTAGAGTTATGTGAATAGCACCATTTATTATGGCGATACTCGTCACTCGATTTGCAATTAATTTATCTGACTGTGGGACTCTAGCTTGCATATTATCTTTTGGGAATTCAAGCTTCTCTACGTAATAGGCCGTCACATCTTCCCTTATTGTTGCAGCCATACTTAAGGCCTCAACAACCTCGCTTTTATGTACGTAACTTTGGTATTGAGGCATAGAAACAGAAGCCAAAACACCTATGATCGATACGACAACCATTAACTCTATAAGGGTAAATCCTTTATTTTTGATCATATTGCTTCTCCTAAAACAAAAATTGGTGCATAAACACTACTTACAAATTTAAAAATACAAAACACAATCAATACAGCAACAACGATATAAACCCTCCTGATGTAAGCCTCCGAGAGTAAAACTAGGTTGTTTACATTATCATTAATCAAGAGTGATAATGTCTCTGTAATTTCCATTTCATTAAAGCTTTCATTGTTAAAGTGATCAATAATGTCGTCGGAGATACCATCTTTTTTTGACTTAACAAGAAAAATAGGCAATAGAATAAGTGATATCAGTTTTTGATATTTAGTTTTAATGCCACCTGGAATCAACATGCGATATATCAGAGACTTCGAAACACCAACCTGATACTCAAACATTTTTTTAATTTTAAGATTTATTAAAATAGATATAAAAATTAAGGATGATATACCAGAAAAAATAGCACCCCAGTGATTTACAAACCAAACAAACTCTTCTGGCGCACCGAAATTAAAGCTATCAAACATTTCTAGTGCTTGCGGAACAACAAATATCATATATATACTAGACATAACAAAAAAGACTACTGCCAAGTAACCTATATAAACACCAACTCTTTTTAGTTGTGATGGCTTACAATCCAGTTCTGAAACATCTAGTTGGCTATATATTTTCAACACTTTTTCTGCATCTTCTTTTGAAAACTCTTTGCTTTGAATGGTTGAGATAATTTTCGTAATTAGATTGTTAGAATTTTTTTCTACAGAGAATTCATTAATGATCTGAGTGTTGTCCACTATTTTTATAGCCGATGTCACTTCGCTTTCACTAGAAAGCTTTCGTAGTAATTCGTTACTGTAAAATTTAAAAAAATTCCAATTCATCATACTTCCTTGATTGCTGATTGTTAGATGAGATAATAAGCGTATACCGCTCGGCTCACTGAGCAAATTTTTGAAGGCGGTTTTTGGCACAAAAGGTGACAGCGGAAATTTGGCCGTTGTAGCAATTTGTTAAGCTTCATTTGCATGTTTCTCTGCCATCCATAAAAGAATGGCTGTATCAGCCCCCCCAGCCTCAACAATTTTGTTGCCATGCAATAAAAATCCCATTCCATGCTCTTCCTCCCAGTTACAGCCCATTTCCACGCCAATGTAAGGAATATTATCTTTGCTCACTTGATGGATATTCACGGAAACGATGCCTACGACATTCTTAATGTCGCTAACGTCATTTACTTCAGGAAAATACTCCGCCATTTCTTCACCACATTCTTCTATGCAGGCGTCTTTAATAGCGGCGTAGTTAGAAAATAGCGCGTTTGTTATAGACCCTATGACTTGCCTCTGATGCGATATAAACCAATTTATAAGCTCCATTTCCGTAGAGTTTAGAGATTCATCGCCTCTACCTTCTGGCGCAAAAACTATTTTAATAGTTCCATTAGATGGTTCATCCGATGATATTGATCCATAAGGCCCGTTTCTTTCTTGGAAGCCTGACCAAGCAGGTAGCTTTACATCTGCTTGCCAGAAAAACTCGTTCCATTCGAAATTGGGATTTACTGGATTACTCACATTCTCTCCTTGAAACTTAGACATAATGATCCCTGGTGAAAGTATCGACCTCTTGCGTTTATCGTGGGTTGGTCAAACTAGAACCTCACAGTTAGATGCAAGTCATAGCAGAACAGCAGATCGACATGTCTACATCTAGCAGGTTTTTCATAGGACTAGACGTTCACCAAGAAACCACAGATGTCGCTTATTGTGTTGATAATTCGAGAGATGAGCCTGTGTTCCATAGCACCATCCCCACCCATACTCGCTCTATCAACAAACTTATCAAAAAACACAAAGGCTTGGCTAGTCATCTTTGTGTGGTTTATGACGCTGGGCTTTTTACATTGGGCTGCTGTTGCTTCAATACTTATCGCGATCCAAACCAACAGCTTTAGCACCGTGGTTAACTCTAGAAGGGAGCATCGGGCTTGTTCAACACCCGAGTAAGGTGTCTACTGCGCGACACCTATTCTTATTCGTTATAAGTGCCGTTGGTGAGCAGGTATTTTTCCTACTTTCAGTAACGTCGTAATCTGCTCTGAATAATCTAGTGCGGCTTTAATTATGAGTGCCGTAACTCCAAACTCATGCTGCTGAACCTCAAAACATTCGATCATCTGACTCAACTGTTCATCTGAATAATCTTTTGAGCTATGTAAGCGACGCAATTCAGATACTGATAGATTAGAAATATACTCGACTTCAATCTCAAACACATCATCCAATCTAGCTGGCACCATTACCTTCATTGGTTTTGTGCCTAACATGCTACGAGAAAGATGAATATTATAATTTCGTAGTAGCTTAAAAATATGAAGTATTGGATTCTGGGACTTATAAAGTTGGTAGTCCGAGAATGCTAAAGCAAGGTAAGATTGCTTGATATAGTCTTCTATACTAATAAGCTCACATAGCGCTGCTCGAATACAAGCTACATCTTTAGCTTCACGGGTTATATTTGCTTTTACTGGCTTATCACCAACCATTACAGACATATAAATGACACTACAGAAACGGTCATAAAGATCGCTATATTTTTTTAGATCATCGTGGGGTTGAGGGACTAAACAATATCCTGTTTCAACTTTTGTGCATTTCTCAAAGTCTAATTTCATCAGTTATTCCTAAAGCACTTATAACGCTAAGTAGGAAGCACGTGCTTCCTATCCCATTCAATGAGCACGCTTCCTATCACAGAACGTGTGAGCTAGCGCGAAGTCGCCCGGCTATTCATGCTCTATCTTTAACTTATTGTCTACTTTGAGTTTTTCTTTTAATTTTATCAATAGTGAGAGTTCAAATTTTGATGGCTGTTTTGACAAAAGCAGCGTAAAAAAGCCGCACCGCTTTATATTCATACCGCTAAAACGTGCGCAAAGCCTAAATGGTAATTTCTCGATGTGTTTTCCACCTGAAGGCCTTGCCAAAGCGTGTTAGAAAACCGCCACCTGCTTAGCCAAAAGCAACATGCCTTGTCGTTTGCCAACATGGCTTGAGTAAATAAATGCTAGATGATGGCTACCGATTTAAGCTGTAACCATACGCTTTGGCCACATTTTAATGCCAGCAAGGCAGTGGAGTATTCTGAGATAAGTGCCTGTAACAATTGCCCTGACGCTAAGCGCGATGTCACTAAGCATTCGCCGTCTTTTAGCCCTTTATCAATGCTTTGCACCATGGCTGGCAGGACATTAACTATTGAGCTAAGGTCAGGTTTAGTGTTACACAGGCTAACATCGCGAGCGTTCACTCTGCAACGCACGGTTTCCCCTATGCGCCAATGTTGCCCCGCGACATAAATCAATAAGCCTTGTACACGTAAGGTAGATAAACCAAGCCTGTCTTTAGCGACCACTTGCCCTGTTAGTAGGGTGTTAGCTTGCCCACCAAACAACAGCCCGGCGCGTTTGTCTAACATAAGCTCATTAAGCTTGCCCGCCAGCGCCACCTTTCCTTGATTAAGCATCACCACATAATCTGCCAAACTGGCGACCTCTTCTAGGGCATGGCTTACGTACACAACGGGAATAGACAAGTGTTGATGCAAGCGCTCTAAATAGGGCATGATTTCTTGTTTTAACTTAAGATCTAAGGCCGATAAGGGTTCGTCCATCAATAGCAGTTTGGGAGAGGTCAGCAACGCTCTAGCAATGGCGACGCGTTGCCGTTCGCCGCCTGATAAAGAGGCTGTATTGCGTGATAATAAGCCGGTGATCCCTAACAGTTGGCAAGTTTCTTCTGGTGTCACTTTGCGTTTATTAGCCGCTATACGGCGGTATCCAAACAACAGGTTTTGTTTTACATTTAAATGTGAAAACAAACTGGCCTCTTGAAATACATAGCCAATGTCTCGTTGGTGGCTAGGGCGCCATATGTGGTGGGGTTCGTCTTGCCAAACGTCACCATTGATTGACACATAACTATTGGCTAAGCGCTCTAGCCCCGCCATGGCCCGTAAGCAAGTCGTTTTACCCGAGCCCGAAGGCCCAAACAACATGGTAACGCCTCGACAAGGTATGTTGATGTTAACATCGAGGCAAAAATCACCTCTATTTGCCTGCAAATTTAGCTGTATGCTCATGCCATTACCTTTCTTCTGGCTAAATCGTTCAAGCTGTAAATAAGCAGTAAGGCGATAAATGAAAACACCAGCATGGCGCCAGCTAGCCAATGCGCTTGGCTGTATTCTAAGGCTTCTACATGGTTATAAATTTCTATCGACATCACTCTGGTTTGACCGGCAATGTTGCCACCTATCATTAGCACTACACCAAACTCGCCAATGGTGTGACAAAAACCAAGAATGGCAGCGGCAAAAAAACCGGGCCTCGCTAATGGAAAAGCCACCTGCCAAAACACCACTAAGGGGCTAGCGCGTAATGTAGAGGCCACTTCTAAAGGTCGTTTACCCATTGCCTCAAAGGCGTTTTGCATGGGTTGAACCACAAACGGCAAGGTATGCACCACACAGGCAATCACAATGCCGCTAAACGTAAACGGTAAATGTCCAAACCCAACACTGTCTGATAAGCGCCCTACTGCGCCATTGGGCCCTAGTAATAACAACAAGTAAAAGCCCAACACCGTGGGCGGCAATACCAGTGGCAATGCAAATATGGCACCTACCAGCGGTTTAAATGCCGATCTCGTTTGCGACATCCACCACGCTAAAGGCGTGGCGATAAATAGCAGTACAGTGGTGACAACCACCGCCAATTTTAAGGTTAACCAAACCACCATTAAATCGGGCATTTACCTCTCCTTGTTACGCCGCAGCTATACCTATATTTAGCGATTTACCCATCCACCATGTGCTTAGCGGCAACTCGTTTGATCTTTTTCTAGCCTCAGTGCACCGCATAACCATAAGCGCGGATCAGCGCGACCACGCTGGGCGACTGCAGATAGGCTAAAAATTCACGCGCCACGGGCTTATGCTCAGCCACCTTAAGTAACACCGCATCTTGCAAAATAGCTGGGTAATAGTGGCTTGGTACAACCCACGCCGAACCGCGTGAGATAGTTTGCTCGCTATATACTTGCGACAGAGCAATAAAACCCAAGGTTGCCGCGCCCGAGCTAAGCTGTTGAAATGTTTGGCTCACCGACTGCCCTTCTACCAGTTTGTTAGCCAATGTTGAGTAACAACCAAGCTGCTTAAGCACCGCTATAGCGGCGGCGCCGTAGGGCGAAATTTTAGGGTTGGCAATGGCTACATGTTGTATCTGTGCCTTAGTGAGTACCTTAGGGCTTTGCGCGATAAGCTGTGTGTTGGCAGACCACAGCACCAGCTTGCCCTGAGCATAAGTAAATTGACTATCAGCCAGCGCTAAACCGGCAGCCACCAGCTTGCCGGGGCGGGTATTGTCGGCCGCTATAAACACCTCAAACGGCGCACCATTAATGATTTGCGCATACAATTTGCCGGTAGATCCCGCCGAAAGCTGAATGCTATGACCAGTCTCTTTTTCAAATTGCGCCGCTATGGCCAGTAAGGGTTTATAAAAGTTAGCAGCCACGGCAACGCGTAACTCTTCGGCCAAGGCTTGGCTGGGTATTATTAGCCACAGAATTAGCAGTAACAATGAGTATTGACTATGCATGCTTAACCACTCCTTGGGGTCACTGTTAATAACAACAAACAATCACTGAAGAAGCTGAAAAGCTAACAGTAACCTGGCTCGATTCTGCTAAGGCTAAGCTTGCTACGGTTTCGCAAGGCACCACCGCTGCCAGCGTTTTTTGTCCGGCAATCGTCATGCTGATGTCGTCACATACCGCGCCTTTAGTGATCCGCGCTACCTTTGCTAATAATTGGTTATTGGTGAATAGTTGATGTTGATTGGGCGGTTGAACCATCATATGAGAGGCTTTTATCAGACACAAAACCTGACTACCAACCGCTATAGATAAGGGGCTTAAAGACTCACAACTAATCATTGCCACGATAATTACCCCTTCTGAAACTTCTACCTTCACTAGGCTGTTTACCGCGCCTAAACTAATCGCTACCACTGTGCCAGCGAGTTGGTTTCGGGCACTGCTGCGCACGCTCATTCGGCGCAGCAATTGGCGATATTGGGCAACGTGTAAATCGTCTTCACTAAGGGGGGCGTGTAACTTGGGTTCTAGCTGCTGATAGGCTTGTTGGTATTCTTGGTCTAAAGCTTTATACAATGCGACTAAACGCAAGGCATAGCGGGTTAGGCTAGTCCCCCCACCCTGTTTACCGCCACTGTGTTTAACCACTAGCGGCCGATCAGCTAAGTTGTTCATGGCATCTAAAGCGTCCCAAGCCGCCTTATAAGACATTGGCAATGCGCGTGCTGCCGCACTTAAAGAACCATGCTGATGAATCGCATCTAACAGCTTTATTCTATGGTCACTAAGAAATGGCGCTAACTGGCTGCGGGCAATATTGCCATGACCCGCAGCGGTATGATGACTAGATTTAATTTTACCCACTGTATACCGTCCTATATAACGCCGCTTGGTCAGCTATTTATCCCGCTACTATTAGCAAGGCTTACAAAATAACCGCTTTAATGAACTCAATTGCAAATCTAGAGCCAAGCCAGTAACACGCTAGAAGCCGCTAAAATAAGGGGCTTGCATTAAATACCAGAGAATGGGGTTTGTTACTTAGGCAACAACTGTCGTTATATTGTCAGCTATATAACGAGGCTATATTGGCTCCTCAGACAGCTTGCGTGCTATATACATATTGCTCAAACTATATGGGGCTATTTATCGGCTTTAGCCAGATAATGTACTAAATCCGTTGTTATTTAAGGGGCTTACTGTACCCTTGAGCCTCATTCCCGTTTTGTCATTTATCGCCAGATAGCTGGCTCAGCGCCAACATTAGGCAGCTCGATGACACCGCTTCGTTATAATTACCAAACTGTAGAATTTGGTAAAACTGATATTCATCTTTGTACTTTACGAGATAACCAGCAATTTTCTGATCCCGACGATATTGCCAAAAAACTCGGTATATCCTCAGCATCATGGCCAATATTTGGCATCATTTATCCCTCAAGTTTAGTGCTGGCGCATTACATTTCAGATTACCAAATAGCGAATAAACGAATATTGGAAGTGGGTTGTGGTATGGCTTTATCTAGCTTGCTGCTTAACAAACGTCACGCCGATATTACGGCTACCGACTACCACCCTGAAGTGGGCAAGTTTTTACTGCGAAATACCACCCTAAACCAAGATAGCCCTATCACTTATGAACGAACCGGTTGGGCCGACAGCAACGACGATTTAGGACAGTTTGACCTAATTATTGGCAGTGATTTACTGTATGAAGACGAACATATCAATTTGCTTGCATCTTTTATCGAAGCGCACGCTAAGCCTAACTGTGAGGTGATATTGGTTGACCCAGGGCGAGGCAGAAAAAACAAAATAAGCAAAAAAATGATAGATTTTGGCTTTAGCTCAGACCATATAAAGCCAACACTAACCGCCTATCTAGAAAACGAATTTAAAGGCCATATTTTAAAATTTAAACGTTAGGCTCTCCAGCCCGCGCCGCCAGCGTGGGCTGGGCTGTATAGCCTCACGCTGTTTTCGCCCGCTAAAATCGCTATCAACCAAGCAAACTGTTAACCCCTTTTCATCTCCCTACTTAGCGGTGTGCCTTTTTAGCAATAAATTCAATTTGATAAGCGCCTAAGTGTTGATACTCAATGTCATTTAGGCAATCAAACGCTAACTCTAACACCCCCGCATACGACCCTGTGATTAATGCCTGACCCGCCCTAAAACTTACCCCACGTTTAGACATGTAATTGATTAACCAATAAATGGGGCTAACAGGATTTTGATTAGGGTGTTTACCGTCATATAATTGGGTGGCATCACCCTGAGTGATACTTAAATTGATGAGGCTAGCAGCCAACGCTTTTTGTTTGTCTAACTTGGGGCCTAAAAATAAGCCTTGGTTTACTAATCCATCCGCTAGTACTTCAAAAAAACTCGCCTGTTCGCTATCGGCAAAGCGGCGCTGAATCAGCTCTAATGCCATGTGACAATCACCAATAGCATCGTTAATTTGCGCTTCGCTATAATCATCGGTTTGGGCCGGTAAATCTTTAGCCAGTACAAACGCAATTTCAGGCTCTACCTTGGCAACACCTGTATCGGCCATTAACTCACACTGGCGACCACTTTGTATATCATCGGCAAAAATCGGTGCCACTATCAGTTTGTCTGCAGCAATCGGTAATAAACACTTCCAACCGCCTACGCTATCTTGGCGTAATTCAGCCATGGCCGCTTGTATACCTAGTGCGTCATCTATCGATTTGGGTCGTAACTCAGGCTTTAGGCGCGGTACATTTAAGCTAGTATTACGATTTTTAAGCAACACCGCTGCCGCGTGTAGGCAAATGTCTTTATTCATAATAAAATACTACTAATATAGTAAGGAATTAGTATCATACCTAGATATCAACCATTTAACTACGACTTATCTGTGGTTACAGCCTCCTAATACACGTTAGCAGGCCCCTACTGTTAGGCACCTTAAACTCACCAGTAGGCTAATAAAAAACGTTAATTTTAGCTTTTGACTAAACCACTTGCTATGTACACTACCATTTTGCTGATTGCCAATGGAACCACCATGGATTTGTCTGTTCTATTAATATTTATCCCTACCTTCTTTTTTGTTTCGATAACGCCAGGCATGTGTATGACCTTAGCCATGACCCTGGGCATGACCATTGGCTTACGCCGTACTTTTTGGATGATGCTTGGAGAGATGGTAGGTGTGGGCATTGTGGCGATTCTCGCTGTACTCGGGGTTGCGGCAGTAATGCTTCGCTACCCAGATATTTTCATTGTATTTAAGTGGATGGGTGGCGCCTACCTCGCTTATCTAGGAATTCAGATGTGGCGCTCTAGAGGCAAAATGGCCATACCGGATAAAATTGCTGAACATGTACAAGTTAACCGTTGGCAATTAGCCATTCAAGGCTTTGTTACCGCTATTGCCAACCCAAAAGGTTGGGCGTTTATGATCTCCCTACTACCGCCATTTATTCAAGCCGACCAATCAATTGGTCTGCAGCTTAGTCTATTGGTGAGTATCATTTTAGTATCTGAGTTTGTCTGTATGACACTGTATGCCACGGGCGGTAAAACGCTGCGGGTATTTTTGAACAAAAGTGGTAACGTGCGTTTACTCAACCGTATTTCGGGTAGCTTAATGATTGGCGTAGGCGCTTGGTTAATCTCTAGCTAATCTCACCCATTAATCTAACAAAAAACCAGCTAAGGCTGGTTTTTTAGGGTGAGTAGCAAGTGACTTACAGGCTGTCTAGATATACCCGCCAACTGGCCAAATGGGTAATATCTGTGGCACCGCTAATAGCATAGCCTTCACAGATAAAACTGGTTAGCCATTGGCCATCGGCAAGCTCTACTTTGCCAAGCCCAAGGGGCTGAGGGATACCTTGTAAAAAACTGCCCACATGTTTAGTGGGTATACTCCATACTTCAACCGCGATTTGTTCGCCATTCTCTTCATCACGGATCAAGCCAGGCCTAGCCGGTGGCCCACCTGCGAGTGCATAAAACCGATAGTTTTTAGAGGTAGTGCTGGTCTTAATTAATGTTGCTTCTCGTTCTAATAATTGATGGTTTAACGCTAAACCTGAGAGGTGCGCACCACACACCACTATTTGCAGGCTATCTTGGCGAGTATATTGCGTTGTATCTACCGCTTTTAACTGCGGCAACGCTTGCTTAGTAGCACCTAAGGCATAACCATTACTTTGTTGAATTAAGGCCGCCATGCTCAATAATTTACGGTCTGCATAAGCTTGGCTAAACAAGGTGATACCAAAAGGTAAACCTGAGGCTTGAAAGCCAGCAGGTACAGAGATGGCGCTGTAGTCTAATAAGTTCATAAAGTTAGTGTAATACCCCATATTCGAATTGAGCTGAATAGGGTCGGCGTTTAGTTGCGCAATGGTGTAAGTGCTACCCGCTGTCGGTGTAACAATGGCATCAAACTGTTCAACAATAGGGTCACAAATATTTTTATAGGCTTGCAGCTTATAAAAGGCCTTAAAGGCCTCTACCCCGGTCACGCTTTTCGCCCCACCAATAATGGTTTGAATAACCGGTAAGCAACGGCTGGGGTCTTGCTCCATAAACGATTCAATCGCCGCATAACGCTCGGCAACCCAAGGGCCTTCATAGAGCAGCTTGGCAGCCGTTAAAAACGGTTCAAAATCAATTTCTACCAGCTCTGCGCCTAATTGTTGCAGTTTATTTAAGCTCTCAGCAAATAAACTTTGGGTATCTTGGTTACCAAAAAATTCTAATTGCTCGGCTTGTGGCACTGCGATTTTGTAGCCGGTTAACTCTTTAGCGGCTAGGTACAAACCTGCATGATTGCTATCGCGGTTTTGGCGAGCATAACAATCACTGCTGTCGTATTGTCCCGCTACCTCTAACAGCACATTTAGGTCATCGCTAGTGTGAGCAAAAATGGTCACGCAATCTAGACTTTTGCAAGCAGGCACCACCCCACTACAGCTCACCAAACCCTTCGTTGCCTTTAAGCCTAAGATATTATTGAGTGCCGCGGGTACGCGCCCCGAACCGGCAGTATCGGTACCTAATGAGAAACAAACTTGCCCAGTGGCAACGGATACAGCACTACCTGAACTAGATCCACCAGAGATATAGTCGGGGTCAAAGCTATTGTTAACTGGCCCCCAAGGGCTGCGAGTGCCCACTAAACCGGTAGCAAATTGGTCAAGGTTAGTTTTACCTAAAGGCACTGCCCCCGCCTTGATCAACATGTCAACCACGAAGGCATTTTGTTCTGGTTGGTAGCTATATTCTTTACAGCCTGCCGTCGTATTTAAACCGGCAACATCAATATTGTCTTTTACCGCAAATGGCACACCATATAAGGGTAAGTCGTTGATATCTTGATTGGCTAAGCCCTCTAAGTAGCTGTCTAGCTGGCTGTCGCTAATTAACGATAACCAACAGTTATGACTGTCGGCTCTGGCCATACTAAGCTGCTGCTTGAGGTAGTCAGCGGGGCTAAATTGTTGCTCAGTATACGCTGCGCGTAGCTGCTCGATTGTATAGGTTTGTTCCATTATAAAGCCTCCATGACCATTAAACGTTGCCCAGCTTGAACCTGCGAGCCTTGGCTTAAATTAAGTTGGGTTATGGTGCCACTCTGCGGCGCCAATACCTCTAGTTCCATTTTCATTGCTTCTAATACCGCGACTACTTGGCCACTTTTCACTTGCTGGCCGGGCTCTACCATCACTTGCCAAAGATTACCGGCTACATGGCTATCGATAGCCACTTGGTTGTCTGTTAGCTGGTTTTCTTGGTGTTGCGTTTGCTCGACCACTTCACTGGCAAAGTGCGCTTGGCCGGTTTCTTCCCAACGTTGACGCTCGGCTTCAAAGGCCTGTTGCTGCACTTGTTTAAACTGCTGAATGCTGTCTTGTTGCTGCTCAAGTAGTTGCTGGTAGCCATGTAGACTAAATTCGGTGTTTTCAATTTTTAAGGGGTAATCACCACGCGGGAAGTCTTTGCGAATTTGTTTTAATTCATCTGCGCTGACGGGGTAAAATTTAATCTGGTCAAAAAAGCGTAATAACCAAGGTTTGCTAAATTCTTTGGTTTGTCGGTAGCGATTCCACATTTGCAAGGTGCGACCCACAAATTGATACCCGCCTGGGCCTTCCATACCGTAAACGCATAGGTAAGCACCACCAATGCCCACTGCATTTTCGGGGGTCCAAGTTCGTGCCGGATTGTACTTAGTGGTCACTAAGCGATGGCGTGGGTCAATGGGTGTAGCCACTGGCGCTCCCAAGTAAACATCCCCCAAGCCCATGACCAAGTAATTGGCATTAAAGACTATCTCTTTAACTTGCTCGATCGAATCTAAGCCGTTAATTCGGCGAATAAACTCAATGTTATCGGGACACCAAGGGGCATCTTTACGAACCACATCATTGTACTTTTGAATGGCTAGGCGGGTAGCTTCGTCATCCCAAGACAAGGGTAAATGCACCACCCTTGCTGGCACAGTGAGTTGGTTAATATCGCCTAGTGTGGCTTCGGCTTGCTCAAGAGTCTCAAGCAGGTCTGCCAATGGCAGTTGCAAATTATCGTAGTGAATTTGCAAGGAGCGAATACCAGGGGTGAGCTCTTCAATGCCATTTATCGCCAGGCCTTGTAAGCGAAGCATTAGCGCATGCACCCGAAAACGTAGCGCTATGTCTAATCGTTGTGGGCCATATTCTACTAACAGGTAATCTTCACCTGCCGGCCGGTAAACTACTTTTTCACCATATTTATCGGCCGCTAAGGTTTTAATGATTGGGCTAGATAACGGCGCCGCTTCTAATTGTAGGGCTTTTACCGCCCCTTGAGATAACAGGCTATTTTGTTCGCGTTCGGCTACCTCAGCTTGGGCAATGCTAACAGGCACAAAGCGAATGCTGTCACCCGCTTTTAATTGCCCCATTTTCCACAGGTCAGCTTTAATGATGGTAGCTGGGCAAACAAAGCCGCCTAGGCTGGGTCCATCTGGCCCTAAAATCACTGGCATGTCACCGGTAAAATCAATGGTGCCAACCGCATAGGCATTGTCATGAATATTCGAGGGATGCAAACCGGCTTCGCCGCCGTCGGTTCGGGCCCAATCGGGTTTAGGGCCAATTAACCTTACCCCGGTGCGGCTAGAGTTGAAATGCACTTGCCAATTTGCCGAAAAAAACTGTTGAATGTCGTCATCAGTAAAAAAGTCAGGGGCACCGTGTGGGCCGTAAATAACATGAATAGTCCAGTCTTTATTGATGACAGGTGTAGTGGTTAACGCGCGGCCAACAATAAACTCGTCGGTAGGCGTGTAAGCAGCAAGCGGATCCAGTTGCAATACATCACCGCTGCGCAGCGCTCTGCCAGCGTGCCCACCAAATTGACCCAGGGTGAAGGTGGATTTACTGCCCAAATAATCAGGACATTGAATGCCACCACTTACCGCCATATAAGCACGAGCGCCATGATCTAGCACTTTACCTAAACGTACTGTTTGGCCGGCGTCCACTTTAATCACTTGCCACATCTCTTTGGCGGTATCATCAACAAAAATCTCGATATCGGCACCGCCAACGGCAATTAAGCAAGTTTGGTTGAAACGCAAACTGGGCCCTTGCAAGGTAATTTCTAAACCGGCGGCCTGTGCTTTATTGCCTAATAACTGATTAACTAATTGAAAGCTAAGCGCATCCATTGGCCCAGATGGGGGCACGCCAATATCCCAATAGCCCATTCGGGCGGGGTAATCTTGAATAGTCGTTTGAGTACCGGGAGCCAGCACATCCACGCTCGCGGCTTGATAAGAAAACTGATTAAGGCTGCTGGTAAGCAGCTCACCGCTAATCAGACTTGGCAGGGTCAACAGCTGCTTTAAATAAGCAAGGTTATGCTCGATGCCATAGACTTCGCTGGCCTCTAAACTGGCTAACAAACCACTAATGGCGGTGTCACGATCTTCGGCTAAAAACTGCAACTTGGCTAACATTGGGTCAAAAAATGGCGATATTTCAACGCCACTTTCTATCCAATGGTCAATCCGTAACTGCTGAAAGTCACTGTTAAGCAAGTGCGCAGGGTTTGGCCAAGCTACATGGCTAAGTAAACCCGCGTTAGGTTGAAAATCTTTGTTAGGGTCTTCGGCATATAAACGCACTTGAATAGCGTGCCCTTTGGGGCTGAGATTAGCTGCTCGCTGGTCTAAGCTAACACTTTGCTGGGTAAATTGAGCGTAGCCTAGCTCTACCATCCACTCGACTAAGTCGACACCATATATCAGTTCAGTCACACCGTGCTCAACCTGTAGACGAGTGTTCACTTCAAGAAAATAAAACGATTGTGTTTTTTGGTCAAAAACAAACTCTACGGTGCCAGCACTGCGGTAATGAATACTGCTGGTTAACTGCTTGGCCGTTTGTTGTATTTGGCTACGTAAAGCAGCACTAAGATTAGGTGCTGGGGTTTCTTCTATCACCTTCTGGTTGCGACGTTGCGCTGAACAATCTCGCTCGCCAAGGGTAATGATCTCTCCCTCGCCGTTGCCAAACACTTGTACTTCGATATGGCGAGCCTGAGTAATAAACTTTTCAAGAAATAAGCCAGCATTACTAAAGTTGTTTTCGCTAAGTCGCTTCACGCTATCAAACGCTTGGCTTAGCTGCTCTGGGTTATCGCAGCGCTGCATGCCGATCCCGCCGCCGCCAGCGGTACTTTTTAACATCACCGGATAGCCCAAACCTTCGGCTTCTTCTAAGGCTTGCTGGCTATTATCTAATAATCCACTGCCTGGTAGCAGAGGCACTTGCGCCTGCTCGGCTAACTCACGCGCCCGGTGTTTCAGCCCAAAGGCGTTCATTTGCTCGGCGGTGGGGCCTAAAAATACTAAACCGTGCTGCTCACATTGCTGCACAAATTGCTGGTTTTCACTTAAAAAGCCGTAGCCCGGATGAATAGCTTGAGCACCACTACGTTTAGCGATATCAAAGATTTTGTCGGTGTCTAAATAGGTTTGACTGGCGCCACCTTCACCTAGGCTATAGGCCTCGGTTGCTTGGCTGATATGTAAGCTGTCTGCGTCTGCTTCACTGTATATAGCAACGCTGGCGATACCCATTTTATTAAGGGTTCGAATGATCCGACAAGCAATCGCGCCACGGTTGGCTATCAATACTTTTTCGAACATAATTTCACCTGAGAACTTCGGGTCGTCCCGGCTAATTAACAAGGCTTGTTGAGGGTCGTCCCTCGCCTATGGTTTAACTTTGCCCTTTTGGGCTTCGATATGTGGGTTTTACTTAGCTACTACGCAGCGTCCCACACCAACACTTCAACCGGTGTTGGGTTATATGCGTTACAAGGGTTGTTTAATTGCGGGCAGTTTGACAGCAATACGATGACATCCATCTCGGCAAACAGCTCTACGTATTTGCCGGCACCGCTAATACCGTCTTCGAAACTTAACCCTCCCTCGTCCGTTACCGGTACGTTCATGAAGAAGTTAATGTTGTGGGTTATATCGCGTTTGCTTAAACCGAAGTGTTCATTTTCGGCTACCGCTAATAACCAACTATCACGACAGGCATGCATGCATTTTTTGTCTAGCGCATATCGAACCGTGTTGCTTTCTGTTGCGCATGCGCCACCCAAGGTGTCATGGCGCCCGCAGGTATCTGCTGTGATCCGTAGCATCGGTCTGCCCAGATTTGATTGCAATGTTGTACCCGCAGTGAGATATACGTTGGCTTGTTCACGAATGGTGTCTATGGCGCTATAACGTTCACTGGGATCATCGGCATTGTAAAACAAGGTATCCGCTGCTTGGTTGCCTTCTAAATCAAGAATACGTACCGTTTGCCCGGCTTTGACAACTTGCATGTAGTAATCACCAGCAGGAACGGTATCTCGTCTACTGGCTAATGATGGTTTAAGTAAGCTTTCTACGATCATCAGTGATCCTTTCAATCGTTAAAATAATATCTATGTTCAATCATCAAGCCACTAGCCACAGCAGCTAAGGCTTGCTTGCGCTTGGCTAATACAACGATAACGCTCGGTATTTTCAAAACCACGGCCGTTTTCAGGTCGGAAGTTTCGGCAAAAGTCATCTTCTGCGGGCACTAAGGCCTCACACATCGCCACCTCTACCCCAGCCTTAGGATAATCTACAGCGGTATTCATTGGGTGTGGGCAGGTTGTCATCAGCACTAAGGTATCCATTTCAAAGCGCAACTCAATAACATCGCCGGCTTTGCTCACCGAACTGTCAAAACTCAAATTACCCTGCTGATCCGGTGCTACCTTGCTAAATAGATTAACGTTGGCAGCCATATCGCGCTGGCCTAATCCATACTTGGCTAATTCAACCAGCATGCTGTCGTAACCATTTTGTAGCCATTGGTTACTGTCGCGTTGATAGCTGCGATCTCCCCATTTTTCAGCGACTTTTTGTTTGTTCGCTAAGCCGCCCACCGAATCTATCCAGCCGGTATCATCTCGCACGATGGAACAAAAAATACGCCCCATGTCAGAATACAAACAGTTGCCTTTACTCAGTTTAAAGGTGTGCTGGCACTTCAAGGTGTCAGGAGCGTTGAAACGCTCTAACAGATCTTTAGGGTTATAAAACAATAGGCTTACGTTCGCCTCACCTTCAGTGTTGGTAAAACGCAGGGTTTTACCAGCAGGAACCAATACCGACCAATGGCTAGCTCCTGGAATGTTTTCGGTATAAATGATGTCTTTCATTGTCTTGTTCCTTTAAGCCAAGCTTAATTGTGCGGCCGCGGTCAATTTAGGTCGCATCGCTTGGTTTTTCATGTCTTTTGAAATGGGAATATCAAAGGTTACCTGCGCTCCATAGCGCTCTGGTTGCTGGGCATCATGGCGATGTTTATCAAATACCCACAGCCGATTACCTAAGCTAAACCCTTCAGAAAGGTCATGAGTAATCATAAAAATAGTGAGTTTGTGTTCTAACCATAATTGATGAATCAGCTTGTGCATGTCTTTACGAATGCCCGGGTCTAAGGCGCCAAACGGTTCATCCAGTAACAAGATGCGTGGCTTCTTCATCAATGCTTGGGCAATCGCCAATCGTTGTTGCATCCCCCCCGATAGCTCCGCAGGATAGCGATCGGCAGCTTGCTCTAAACCCACTTTGGCTAACATGCTTAAGGCACGCTGCTTGGCTTGTTGCTTAGCTTTACCAAATAGATGCACCAATATTGGAGACTGTTCAAATACCTCTGCTAGCATCACGTTTTGTACTGCAGTAAGGTGGGGAAACACCGAGTATTTTTGAAACACAATACCCCGCTCTGAGCTGGGTTCTTCTGGTAATGGCGCGCCATCTAGCAGCAGTTCGCCTTTACTCGCGCGCTCGTTACCTAACAACAAATTTAAGAACGTAGACTTACCACAACCCGAGGCACCGACAATGCTGACAAAGTCGCCTTCGTTTACCACAAGGTTCAGTTTTTCTAGCACCACGTTATTGCCGTATTCTTTCCATACATTTTTAGCTTCAATAATGGGAGTGTTCATTCGCCCTCTCCTTGCTCTTGGTGGTACCAGCGAAATGCGTAACTTGAGAATTTACGCAGTAGCCAATCCATCACAAAGGCTAAAAGGCTGATCCATAATACATAGGGAAGAATCACATCCATGGCCAAGTAACGACGGATAAGGAATATTCGATAACCCAATCCTTCGGTGGCAGCAATCGCTTCGGCGGCAATCAAAAATAGCCAAGCGCTACCCAGTGTTAAACGAACACTTTCTATTAATTTGGGTAAGATTTGCGGTAAAACAACACCTACGATGGTCTGCCAACTCGAGGCCCCTAAGGTTTGTGCCTTTAGTATTTGCTCCTGCGGTAAGGCATCGGTTCGCAGTTGCAAATCGCGGATCATAATCGGACAAATACCAATAATAATCAGCATCACTTTAGACAGTTCACCTAAGCCAAACACAATGAACAAAATCGGTAAAATCGCCATAGGTGGCACCAGCGATAAAGCGGTAACCAAGGGTGACATGGGTGCCCTAACAAACGGCACCATGCCGTTGGCAATGCCTATTGTTAACGCAAGCAACGCACTAATGGTTACCCCTGTGATTAACCGAGTTAGACTGGCTAGCGTATCGGCCAGCATCAAGTAATCGCCGGTGCGTTTACTGGGCTCAAAAGCCATCCGTTGTATTGCATCAACAAAACTGGTCATTGCTGGCAATAGCTTGTCATTAGGGTTATCGACCAAGCGTGCTTGTGAGGCCATCATGTACACGGCGATTAACAGCACAAAAGGCAATAAGCCCAGTAGCAGCCGCGAAATGCGGCTGGGTTTACGGTTAATAATTCGGGTCATAAGCGGGCCTTAAAGTTTGCCTTGCGCTGCCATTTCCATATACGTCGAATTAAAACGAAGTTTAATGTTGCTGCTATCGCCATAAACACCGGCGGGTGTTTCAATACCAATGAAGCTTGCATCTGGAGCACCTTCACCTAATAAACCATGTAGGTGAGAGAATTCGGCTACCTTCGCCATAGTCGCTTTTAAGTCGCCGCTGTTGGTAAAGTCGACTGCTTCAGCAGGTGTGTAGAACATTTTTGTTGAGGCAAGTTGCGCTTCGTAACCCGCTAAATCGGTGCCTGATGCTTCTGCCATAAAGCTACGTGCTTTAATCGCCGCATCGCTATCACCCGACATAGTGGCCATAATTTCATACCACGCGCCCGTTAACGCTTTGCCAAGTTTAGGGTCTTGTTGCAAGGTGTCGGTGTTTACCACCAATAGGTCAATGATTTCACCTGGGATTTTTGACGAATCAAACACCAGGCTGGTGTCTGGCATTGCCATTATTTCGCTAAGTAGAGGATTCCAAGTCGTAACAGCAGTTACATCTTTAGTGGTGAATGCCGCCACTAAGTCAGCATCCGAGGTGTTGACCACGGTAAGGTCTCGTTCGGCCAAACCCACCGACTCTAGGCCGCGAGCCAGTAGATAGTGAGAAACACTAAGCTCTACTAAGTTAACATTTTGGCCTTTTAAGTCAGCAAGGGCTTTGTCACCTTTCAAAATAACGCCGTCGTTACCGTTAGAGAAGTCACCCACAATAAGTGCTGTAGAATCAACACCGCTGGCAGCCGGGATAGTCAATGCATCCATATTGGTCATTACTGTGGCATCGAACGAGCCTGCGGTGTATTGGTTAATCGACTCGATATAGTCATTTACCTGCACGACTTCGATATCTATGTCGTATTTGTCAGCCCATTTTTTAACAATGCCATTGGCTGCCCCGTAGTCCCATGGCATCCAACCAACATAGATAGTCCATGCTAAACGATAACTGGGTTTTTCAGCGGCCTGAGCAATGTTAGAACCGGCCAAGGTAGCGCTAATTACGGTAGCTGCTAAAGCTATTTTACGGAGTGGAGTTTTAACTAAGTTGAACATGTTCACCTCATTGTGGTTATGCACTTAAAATAAAAAGCATGAGAGACTTAGGTACTGTCATCTCCCGGGCTTTTATCCCTCCGTGTAACCTCGTTGAGGTTGACAACTCTCGGTCCAGTCACTGCGCACAGTCGGAACCCTAGATGTCTATTGCAAATTGTTTGGCGGCGCTAAATGTGACCAGAACCTTCGTCTCTCATGCCGCATTAAACAATTAGCAATGGCTATGCCAACTCCTCAAATACCACCATATAGGTAATTAATATAAAACTGCCGCTATTTGACGCTTTATTAAGGTGCGCTTTATCGTCATTCGCACCAATTTAGCGCAAACACGACGCCAAGCCGACTTATCTCAGCTAAGCTAAAATTAATACCCGCTAGGCAACGAGGATGCGCCGATTATTTACGCAAAGATAAGGCCGTTTGCTTACGATTTATCAACAACTTAAGTTAATACCCTGCTAACTCTTGGCTTTCTGGGCCAGCCAGGGCCGTTTAGGCTATGATTTATCATTTTTAACTCTAAAATGGCATAAGTTTGAATGGCCATGGTCGATATATTAATAGCCTTCAACTTGTACTCGATGAATAAGGAGTAATTCATGAGCAGCATTTTTTCCCCCGCGGTCTACCTCAGTGACCGGATTAGCTTTAAATATAAATTTATATTGTGGACCTGTTTATTTCTAATTCCGATTGCCTATGGCTTTAGTTCCATCATCATCACAATGAATAGCGACCTTGAGTTCGCCGAACAAGAATTGGCAGGCTACAAAGTTGTTAGTCAACTTCCCAGCTTGTCAAAATCAATCGTACAACATCAGCATTTAAACACCCTGCGCACCATGGGTGCTGAATTTGATAAAGCCGAATTATCAGCACTGCAACAAGGCCTTGATGGCAGCCTAAGCCAGTTATCTTCGGTGCTACCTAGCAATCTTCTCCCCGCACTTGAGCAAGTTAGCCAACGCTGGGAAACCGTCCGTGATAGCAGCAGTTCGCTTGGCCAATTACTAATAGAACATGAGGCTCTATTAAGAGAAATAAGAGGCCTTACTCACAGTGTTGCGGCAAATAGCGGGTTAACTCGAGACCCTATCGTTACCAGTTACTATCTTATCGACATCACGGTCGACCGCTTACCAGCTTTACAAAGTAACATTGCAAGGATCCGAGATAAGGGGGGCGATATAGCTGACTTTGGAATTTTAGATGCTGAAGGTAACGCCGACCTGCGTTTTCGTACTGATAACGCTAGCGAAGTACTCAATGATATGCGCAAAGCACTAAGCCAACTGAGCGCTTACGATCAACAATTTGAGCAAAAGTTAGGCAGTGACGCAGCACTCACCATACAAAGTATTGAACAAATTGTTAGCCTAATTAGAGATGATATTCTTAAGGACCAACAGGTAAAAACCAATACCCAAACGGTATTTGCAACCGCCAACCAAAGCCTGCAGCAAATCGAACAATTTACTGAAGCGGCACTAAACTACTTTGGTGAAGAGCTTACCCAGCGTACTCAGAATGCTGAAAATAAACGTATCATTATGCTTCTCGCCCTCGTTTTTGTTTTGTTGGTGTGTAGTTACTTTATGATTGGCGCATATTTGTCGGTAAGGCGCACCGTTAAACAAATCCGCTTTGTAGCGGCACGGGTAAATCAAGGCGATCTGAGTCAAGATTTAATGGTCTACGGATCAGATGAATTGGCAGACATTGCCCAAGACTATAAGACAACCTTAAACGCTCTGCGTAACTTGCTTGAGCAAGTGACCAGTAGCTCAGAAGAAATGTTAACCGCCACGCAACAGATCGGAGATAAGTCTCAGGAAGTGCGCGAAGCGATAAACCAGCAACAGCAAGAAACCCAACAAATCGCCACCGCAGTTGCTGAAATGAACGCCACCGTAAACAGCATGGCCGATGATGCTAATAAAGCCGCAGACTCTACCTTGGCGTCACAACAAGCCGTGGTCAACGGCCAACAAATTGTTGGCAATACCATATCTACAATTGGCCTAATCAACCAAGAAGTTCTGACCACTTCTGACTCACTCAGCCAGCTTCAAGAGCAAACCGGTGCCATTGGAGGTGTGATAGATGTGATCAAAAACATTGCCGAGCAAACCAACTTACTGGCGCTAAATGCGGCTATCGAAGCCGCCCGCGCGGGTGAGCAAGGCCGTGGCTTTGCCGTTGTTGCCGATGAAGTGCGTACCCTCGCTAGCCGCACTCAAACGTCTACTGCTGAAATACAACGTATGATTGAAAATTTGCAATCAGGTTCTTTGAGTTCGGTTAATGCCATGGCCAATGCCAGCACTCGAGCACAAAGTGGTGTTGAACAAGCGGAAGAAGCCAGAGATTCATTTAGCCACATTACTCAGGGCGTAGACGAAGTCGTTGAACTAAATACCAACATTGCCAGTGCGATTGAGCAACAAAGTAAAGTGATGGATGAAGTTGAACATAACATCGTGCAAATATCTGATGGTGCCAACGCGGCGCTGTTTATCGCCGACGAAGCCAGTAAAGCCGGTGAGAGCATTCGTTTTGAAGTAGACAAACTTAACCAGCTGATTGAACGCTACCAGCTATAGCCAGTTGGCAACGGCTACAAAGTAAAAGAGCAATCTAGACACTCATCTAGATTGCTCTTTTCGTATTTAGGGCAGTATCAAACTTGTCGCTATCGGCCTTCGCTATAGACCTTCACAAGTTAAAGCATCTTCAGCAGCATCGAGTGAGCGAGGTACATAACGAATATTGCCTAAATTGACCGTCACTGGTGCCGCACTTTGCAAGAGAAATACCTTGTCCACGAAAGAGAATTCCATCCCTTCAGCAACCAAGCACGATAGAGGGATTTTTACGGTATCCCACTCGGCGTCTCCTTCCGTACGAACCGCAGGTAATGCACCAGAAATATCTAACTCTGCAGTGCAAGGATACTCACAGTCGGCCCTTAATCGCATTGATGCTGGCGCTTCTGACAGCAGCTGAATATCAAATTGAAGGCTTGAATCGGCATTCACATAGGCGTTTCTATCGCTACCCGCGCCATCAAGCGTTTCAAAAAATATTTCAGCAATACTGCTGCCAAACTCCAGTTTCACCGCATCTTGTTGGTGGAGATAATTGATTGGCGTTACGCTTAATGAGCCAATCGTTGTGACAGCCCCTCGGTCAACATCAACCGCCGCCCAACCGTTTGCTTCACCAGCAATACGTGGTTGATACTCGCCATTTTCCGATGGGCCAAAAATCTCAAGGTTTACGTTAGCAACGCCATTATCAGGCTCATCAACTCCACAGCCAAACTCTCGTGTATCAAGCGGTAAATCATCTAAGTCCTCGGTAACTCCTTGTTGGTCACTGCTGGCATACGCCAAACCATAGCCATAAGGGAACAATGGCTTGTGTTCACCCTCAATGTCTTGTTCCATCGAAGGAGTTACATAGTTTTCTATATTGGGTGCATGGCGATTAATGGTGGTAGAACACTTTTTCATCGGCCATGAATAAGATAAGCGCCCTTTGAAATCGGCACCAGAGTGAGCAAACAATACATCTGTAATACCGCCTGCTTCAGTACCTGGTAACCAGGCCGCTACAAACGCATCTGAGTGGTTAAGCTCTTCGTTCACATATAATGGTCGGCCTGAATAGAATACTGTCACCACTTGTCGCCCCACCTCTTTCATTGCTTTTACAATCGCGAGATCAGCAGCGTAAGAAGCTTTCAACGAAGAGAACTCGAGGGTTTGGCTGGCTTTAATATCACCAAACATCTCGGCATAAGGATCTTCACCGATAACTACAATGGCGATGGCTTCTGGGGGTGCAGACGACTCTGAGGTATAAACGTTTGCAGCGCCGACTTCATCTTCGAGCGCCATTTTAAGGGTGCTAGCGCCTGGGAAGTCTTTAGCGATGGTATTGCCATCACCTTGCCACGTTAAGCTCCAGCCGCCGGTTTGTTTTTGAATGCTGTTAGCTGCACTACCCAAAATAATGTAAGGTTTGCTTTTGCTTAAAGGCAGCACCGCATCTTTATTTTTGAGTAGTACCAAGGACTCGCTAACCGCTTGTCTGGCGAGGGCTCGGTGGCTGTCAGACCCTAAAATATCGTCATTACCTGCTAGTTGACGCAATGACGGTTTTGGTTTTTCCCATAAATTAGCTCGCATCTTCACACGTAAAATTCGAGTTACTGCATCATCAATACGTTGCATAGAAATAGTGCCGTCATTAACTTGGCTGATCACGTTATTGTAAAACGCTTTCCAATCACTGCGCGCAGTTACCATGAATATGTCGTTGCCAGCATTAACCGCTTCGGGGCAATTGGCAGCACTACAACCGCTTAACTCGCCTTGGCCATTCCAATCAGTCACAATTAAGCCATCAAAACCCATTTTTTCTTTGAGAATATCATTCAGCAAATACTTGCTACCATGTAGTTTGTGGTTGTAAGTCGCACTATCGCTACCGGCGTTTTGGTCATAGTTAGCGGGGTTATGCCATGAATTAAAAGAACTCATCACCACTTGCGCACCAGCGTCTAGCCCAGAGAAGTACCCAGTAGCATGAATGTTGCGCAAGTATTCTTCTGAGTAGTGGTTTTCACCTCGGTCTTTGCCATCAAGCGTACCGCCATCGCCCACCCAATGTTTTACATTAGAAATCACATTGGTTTGTCCTTTTAGGCCTACGGCCCCCCCTTGCAAACCCTCAACCATTTTGCCCGCGTATAAGTGGATGATTTCAGGATCCTCTGAGTACCCTTCGTATACCCGTCCCCATCGGTAATCGCGCGGTGAAGCCACTGTTGGCGCAAATGTCCAATCCAATCCGGTAGCTGATACCTCTTTTGCAGTGGCTTGACCAATTTGCTTAATGAGCTCTGGATTATTTGCCGCGCCTAGACCAATGTTATGCGGGAACACGGTAGCGCGGTATACGTTATTATGGCCATGCACTGCGTCGGTAGCCCACATGAATGGCACTTTAAACCCACGGTCTGCATACGCTTCTTCAAGCGCTTCCCAGTATTGATCAGCTGCATAAACCCAATCAGCAGCGGAGGCATATTTGTTGTTATTAGGCCATGCACCACCGCCATTGAGTATTGAACCCAATTTGTATTGCTTTGCTTCAGCTGGCGTCACTTCAGGCAGGTTGGGCTGAACCATTTGCCCGACTTTTTCCTCTAAGGTCATTTGACCGAGTATTAGCGCAATGTGAGTTTCAATAGCTTGGTCTTTATCGATTTGGCTATCAATTTGCGGCCACTCACTGAAATAAGGCAAGGTACTAGACTCAACCGGTGGTTTAGGAACTGGGTCACTAGAACTATTACAGCCTGTCAATATTGCCATTGCGACTAAACACGAAACTATCGTTCTCTTCTGATGCATATAATTACCTATTTAAATGAGTTACGGCCATCGTGTCATGAGCGATGGGCTAACATTAGCCTTCGTTATCGTTAACCGACACCTACACCTACACCTACCCAAAACGAGCCGCCTTATGGAACCGCTCCCACAACAAGGGCAATAAAAATTGTGATAAATACAAGGGCTCAGCGAAGCCGATTTATTACAATGTGTGTTTGTTGGATTTTCACGGCCATTGTAATACTAATTAATGGGCCAATGATGCGATCCAAGCCTCACTATGAAACCGCTCCCACAACTGTAACTAAAGGCGCACAATTAAGACAATTTTGCTTTATCTTAATGGCTAAACACTAAGCCAATGTTAACTTAGTTTATTTTTTTAACTGAGTGCCTGATGACCAATTCAGGTACCAGTAATTGAGGAATGGGATAGTCCTGTTGCTTTACCAGTGACAGTATCTTGTTGGCGGCTAGGAACCCCATTTCAATGGTAGGAAAGTTGATGGTTGTTAACTTAGGCGTGACGTGCTCGCTGACTAAACTATTGTCAAAACCGACCACTGAAACATCATCACCCACGGTTAAGTGCCGTGCCTCTAACTCATCATATACACCCAAAGCAACATGATCGTTTAAACAAAAAACAGCAGTGATGTCGGGATTGTTATCCAGTAAGTAACGTGGAGCTTGCCGGTTATTTTTGAGATCCAAGCGCCCTTCGACAACAAACTGGCTGTTATATTCTATAGCGTGCTCTTCAAGCGCTCTGCGATAGCCATGAAGCCTATCGCGGCTAATGTTCTGACTCATAGGGCCTGTTATACAAGCAATCTTTGTGTGACCTTGTTCGATGAGGTGTTTAGTGGCCAGGTAACCACCTAACTCATCATCCAAGCCAATGCAATTATTGGCAAGTTCGTCAATCTGGTGATTGAGAATAATGGTCGCAGGAACTTTATCTACAATATCGAGCAGATCTTGATCCGGTAGCTCCCCTGTATGAATGATTAAACCATCCACCTGCTTTGATAACAAAAATTGAACCGCGTCCATCTCGTCCTTTATAGAACCTTGGCCACTAGTAGCAATGAGGTGGAAGCCGTTTTTACGCAAGGTTCCTTCGGTTGAGCTAACTAACGAAGAAAAGTAAGGCCCAGCCAATGTGCCAACCAACATGCCAATACTGTTAGTACGCTTTGACGCAAGAGCCTGAGCAGATGAATTGGGTTTATACCCAATGCTATCGATGACTTTAAGCACTTTTTGCTTCGTGGCTTCAGCGACTCTAGGGTGATCGTTAAGCACTCTTGAAACGGTAGATTTAGACACTTGGGCCAATCTGCAAACGTCTTTAATGGTAGACAAGCTGCATTCCCTATACGAATTATTCGAGCTTCGAGTACAGTACCTTATCGCGTAAAGCTGTCAAGATAAGCAAATATTGTCTGTGAGATGAATGCCTAATCAGATTAGACTCCAACACTAAAGTGCGGCTTTAAAAACCAAAAAAACCAGTAGCAAATGCTACTGGTTTTTTGAATTGGTGCCCGGGGCCGGACTTGAACCGGCACGTCCTTTCAGACGAGGGATTTTAAATCCCTTGTGTCTACCAATTTCACCACCCGGGCAAAACTTTTAAATCATTCCATTAATATAATGGAGGCGGGTCCCGGAGTCGAACCGAGGTCCACGGATTTGCAATCCGCTGCATAGCCACTCTGCCAACCCGCCATACAACGTTACAAAAATTTGGAGCGGCACATCAGGTTCGAACTGATGACCTCAACCTTGGCAAGGTTGCGCTCTACCAACTGAGCTAGTGCCGCTTAATTCTTTATCACCATTTAATGTGGTAAGTGCTTAACCCTAAGGTTGCGCTACTCTTGATACCCACACTGAGCGAGTGCCGCTTAATTCTTAACAAGAATACAAAATTTTAGGTATTACTAAAGTTAAGTATTACTTCAATATTTAGTATCGCTTAATCGTATTATGCACGACCTTGCCATACTGAGTTTCTCAACTCTAATAGTTGGTGCCCGGGGCCGGACTTGAACCGGCACGTCCTTTCAGACGAGGGATTTTAAATCCCTTGTGTCTACCAATTTCACCACCCGGGCGACACAGTTTTAATAGTATGGAGGCGGGTCCCGGAGTCGAACCGAGGTCCACGGATTTGCAATCCGCTGCATAGCCACTCTGCCAACCCGCCATACTATGTGTGTTAATTTGGAGCGGCACATCAGGTTCGAACTGATGACCTCAACCTTGGCAAGGTTGCGCTCTACCAACTGAGCTAGTGCCGCTTTATCATTACTTAGTATGTTCATTGAGTAGCTAACCAAAGGTTGCGCTGCTCTTTATACCCACACTATCTAATGTTGCCTCATTAACACAGCAACAAAATGTTGCCTACTCAGCTAAAGAACTTCGTTCCCGCTGAATGTGCTGTGCATTTTAGCGACCTAAATCTTTACGTCAACAGTCTTTTTCTAAGTTTCTTACTGTTCGCCTGATTTTTAGTCGAAAGCTGCTAAATATTAGTCATTCTGACGCAAATGTGGCCAAGCCATGAGTAAATAACTCACCATTGACCACAAGGTGAGTATCGTGGCGACAAAAAGAAATGCGTAACTCACTTGTGTAAGCAAGGGACTAAACTGGGCAGTAAGCCCAAAAATCGCTGCCATTTGTGCAGCAGTCTTATATTTTCCAATCCAAGAGACCGCAACACTGGAGCGTTTTCCTAATTCGGCCATCCATTCACGTAAGGCAGAAATGATGATTTCGCGAGAAATCATGATTAACGCAGGGATAGTAATCCAAAAAGATTGGTAGTGCTCAACCAATACCACTAGTGCAGCAACCACCATCGCTTTATCAGCAACAGGGTCAAGAAACGCACCAAATGGCGTAGTTTGACCAAGGCGACGCGCTAAGTAGCCGTCTAAGTAATCAGTGACAGCAGCTAAGCCGAATATGAATGCAGCGGCCAGCATCCCCCACTCTACCGGAAGATAGAAGGCAATTAAGAAAAATGGAATTAGTACAATTCTAAACGCGGTTAGTATATTAGGAATGTTTATCATTATTTTTCATTTATAA
Source organism: Agarivorans sp. MS3-6 (assembly GCF_054112545.1). Classification (NCBI taxonomy): domain Bacteria; kingdom Pseudomonadati; phylum Pseudomonadota; class Gammaproteobacteria; order Alteromonadales; family Alteromonadaceae; genus Agarivorans; species Agarivorans sp. MS3-6. The sequence continues at coordinate 310,918 of NZ_CM134202.1, forward strand.
AACTACTGGCGCTATGTTGCCTAATCTTGCTTAGTGATGCAACGTATCATGGATTTTTTGCGCCAAAGAAGGGCTAATACCCGGCACTTTCTTAATTTCATCAACGCTTGCGTTGTTCATTTGCTGCATTCCACCTAAGTGAGTCAGCAGGGCTTGACGACGTTTTGCGCCAATACCGGGTATATCCTCCAACACACTGGTCTTGCGTGCCTTGTCGCGACGATTACGATGACCAGTAATCGCAAAGCGGTGACTTTCGTCGCGAATGTGCTGAATAAGATGTAAGGCGGGTGAATCGCTAGGCAAATGCACTTCTTGCATTGTCTTACCAATCAACAAGGTTTCTAAACCTGGCTTACGTGTAATCCCTTTAGCCACCCCGACTAACAGCGGCATGGCTTGTAAGTTTAGCGGCTCAAGACTGGCAAAGGCTGCCGACAATTGGCCTTTGCCACCGTCGATAAACAGCACATCAGGAATTTTTTCAGCCAATTGAGCTTTTTGGTAGCGTCGCGTTAAAGCCTGAGCCATCGCCGCGTAGTCATCACCACCGGTAATACCGTCAATATTAAAGCGTCGATATTCAGACTTATTGGGGCCCTGTCTATCAAATACCACACATGACGCCACTGTGCGCTCACCTTGGGTGTGGCTGATATCGAAACACTCCATCCGTTTAATCGGTTTATCTTGTTTGAGCAGCTGCTCCAATTCGGTCACCCGGTGATGGATCGTCGCCTCTTGATTCAATTTAGTCAGCAAGGCATTTTCGGCGTTAGTATTGGCTAAGGCGACAAAGCGTAATTTCTCACCACGTTTTGGGGTACTGAGTTTTACTTTTGAATCGAGTTCTGCTTCTATGGCGGCCTCTATTTCGGGCCAGTCACCTTCAACGTCGGGCAGCAGTACTTCGTTGGGCTGGTTACCTTTGCGTTGCTCAGACAAGTAGTACTGCATAACAAAGCTACGTAACACTTCAGGGACTTCAGCTTGCTTGGGTACTTTAGGATAATAAGAACGACTGCCTAATACCTGGCCATCTCTAATCAGTAGCAAGTGGACAACTGCAATGCCGTTTCTAAAGGCGAAACCCACCACATCACTGTGTTCGGTATTGCCACTTACAAATTGTTGCTCTTGTACTTTACGCATCGCTTGAATTTGGTCGCGAAAGCCTGCTGCAGCTTCGAAATTTAGGCTGTCACTGGCGGCCGACATCTTTTCTACCAACTGATTGATAACCTGTTGGCTTTTACCTTTTAAGAACATGCTAGCAAGATCCACTTGCTGTTGATAATCATCATCACTGACGAGATTAACGCAAGGTCCTGAGCAGCGTTTTAGCTGATATTGTAAACAAGGGCGCTGCCGATTTGCGTACTCGCTATCGCTACATTGGCGGATTGGAAACAACTTTTGCATTAGATGCAAGCTTTCTCGGACCGCGTTGCCGTTTGGATAGGGCCCAAAATAATTACCCTTAGAACGCTTCGCTCCTCGATGCATAGAAATACGAGGGTGTTTGTGCTGACTGATTAAGATGTAAGGGTAAGATTTGTCGTCGCGTAACAATACGTTGTATTTAGGCAGATACTTTTTAATCAGATTGTGTTCGAGTATCAGTGCCTCTGTTTCTGTATGGGTCACCGTGACTTCAATATGTGCAATGTTAGACACTAAAGCTCTGGTTTTATTACTATCAACCGTTTTTCTAAAGTAGCTGCTAAGGCGCTTTTTAAGAGACTTCGCCTTACCAACATAGATCACTTCGTCTGCAGCGTTATACATCCTGTATATACCGCTAGACTCAGAAACCTGCGCTAGAAAAGTTTTACTATCAAAATCTTTAGCAGACAAAATTACAACTTATCTGTATCTATCATTCCATGACGTATTGCTAAGTGAGTGAGCTCTACATCACCATTGATGTCTAACTTGCTAAACAAGCGATAACGATAAGAATTGACAGTTTTAGGGCTAAGATTCAATTGTTCAGAAATGTCGGTGACCTTTTCACCTTTGGTGATCATCAACATTATTTGTAATTCACGCTCAGACAAACTTTGAAACGGGTTGTCTTCAGCGGGGTTAAACTGGCTTAAGGCCATCTGTTGGGCGATCTCGGGCGACAAGTAACGCTGGCCTACATTCACCGCGCGAATAGCTTGTAGCATCTCGTCAGGGGCAGCACTTTTAGTTAAATAACCACATGCACCAGCCTGCATAACCTTAGTAGGAAATGGATTTTCAGTGTGAATGGTTAGTACTATTATTTTGGCATCGGGATCATAGCGAAGAATCTTTCGGGTAGCTTCTAGGCCACCAATGCCAGGCATATTCATGTCCATAAGAATGACATTAGCCTGATTACTTCGACACCATTGAACAGCTTTTTCGCCGCTCTCGGCTTCACCAACAACCTTAAATCCTCTAACGTCTTCTAAAATGCGACGGATCCCTGTGCGCACTAACTCATGATCGTCAACCAGAAATACGTTTATCAAGCGCGTTCTCCGCAGTAACTAAAACATCAATCAATTAATTGGGCGGGTTGGCAAGTCTACAATTACTTGCGCAGCAAACTTTATATCCCATCAAGCCGCGAATTTAAAGGATTAAGCTTTATAAGTTTAGATTTGGTAAGTAATAAAGAGCATTTTAGATAACTAAAACATTTATTGGTTAAGCCTTGAACAGCTTAGGCGATGTCTATCAACGAGCAGTAGTGGCTGCTAAAACGAAAAAAGCTAGCCCAATGGCTAGCTTTTCGAATATGGCGGAGGAGGAGAGATTTGAACTCTCGAAGGGCTATTAACCCTTGCCGGTTTTCAAGACCGGTGCATTCGACCACTCTGCCACCCCTCCGCAGCAACGGGGCGCATATTAACCGCCAATTAGAAGCTTGTAAACTGTCTTTTTAAGGTTTTTTGAAAAAGAGCACTAAGCGCGCAATTAACACACAGAATCTGGACATAAAAAAACCCAGCCTTAGCTGGGTTTAGTAAGGTTTCGCAAGGCTTATTTAGGTAGGTAACTTTTACCCATTAAGAAAGTGTCTACTGCTTGGGCAGCACCACGACCTTCGTTAATAGCCCACACAATCAAGCTTTGACCACGACGAGCATCACCTGCCGCGAATACACCTTTAACATTAGTGGCGTATTCATCGTAAGCAGCTTTAGCATTTGAGCGAGCGTCTTTTTCTACGCCTAACTCATCAATAATACCCGCTTCTGGCCCCATAAAGCCCATCGCCAATAATACTAAGTCAGCTTTAATGACTTCTTCGCTGCCTTTGACTGGCTCAGGAATCATTTGACCATTGGCATTTTTAGCCCAGGTGATCTTGGTGGTATGAACAGCAGTAACATTGCCTTGTTCATCGCCCGCCATCTTCTGTGTCATGACTAAGTAACGACGCGGGTCTTCACCTTGAATCGCAATCGCTTCATCCTGACCATAATCACGTTTAAGCGTGCGCTTAAACTCAGGCCATGGATTATCTTGAGCACGCTCTTGTGGAGGCTGAGGCATAATCTCAAGTTGCATAACGTTGGCACAGCCATGGCGCAATGATGTGCCCACACAGTCAGTACCGGTATCACCGCCACCGATAACCACAACGTGCTTATCTTTAGCACTGATGTAGCGACCGTCATCCAGATTGCTATCCAATAGGCTCTTAGTATTCTTACCTAAAAACTCCATCGCAAAATGAACACCTTTCAATTGACGGCCTTCAACCGGTAAGTCACGCGGTACCGTTGCACCCGTAGCTAACAACAAGGCATCAAAATCATCATGTAAACGATTGATTGAGATGTCTTTACCGATTTCAACTGAGGTTTTAAAAATGATGCCTTCTTCACGCATGATATCAACACGACGCTGCACAATTTCTTTTTGCAGTTTCATGTTCGGAATACCGTACATTAACAAGCCACCAATTCGGTCTGCACGCTCAAATACTGTGACGGTATGACCGGCAGAGTTTAATTGCGCAGCCGCGGCCAAACCTGCAGGGCCAGACCCTACGATAGCCACCGTTTTACCGCTGCGTTTTTTAGGAATGTTAGGTTTAACCCAACCTTCTTTAAAAGCGCGTTCGATAATGTTTACTTCTTGGCTCTTAATGGTTACCGGTGGAGCATTAATACCGAGTACACAAGAGTCTTCACAAGGTGCTGGGCATACACGACCAGTAAACTCTGGGAAGTTATTGGTTTTGTGTAAACGGTCGATTGCATCTTTCCAACGACCACGGTACACCAAATCGTTCCACTCAGGGATCAAGTTATTAATTGGACACCCGGCTACACGTGGTGCGTAGTCTGAGTCACCTGAATGACAAAATGGGATACCACAATCCATACAGCGAGAAGCTTGGTCTTTTACCGCTTCTTCGCTCATCGGCGTTTTAACTTCAAGCCAATCTATCAAACGCTCTGCTGGGTCGCGGTCTGTCGATAGCTTCCTGTCTATTTCCATAAATCCAGTTGGATTTGCCATGTCTCTCTCCTAAACCGCTTCAGCTTTTTGTTTGGCTTGCTCAGCCTTGGCTTTTTTCGCTTGCGCGACGCTATCAAGGTGCATATCGAATGCTGCTACTGCAACGTCATAATCCGACTCGAATTCACCTGTCGCTTTCGCCTCTTTCATGTAATTTTGCATACGTTCGTAATCGGTAGGCATTACACGAACAAACAAGCTTAAGGCATTGTCCCAATCTTCTAGCAACTCTTTAGCGACATCTGAACCAGTATGCGCTAAGTGATTTTCAATTAGGGCTTTCAACTCGGCAGCTTCAGCAGCATCTTCTATGCCACCCAACCTAACCATTTCCATGTTACAACGAGAAGCAAACTGCTTGCTGCGATCAAGTACGTAAGCAACACCACCAGACATACCTGCGGCGAAGTTACGGCCTGTTTCACCAAGAATAACCGCTTTACCACCAGTCATGTATTCACAACCGTGGTCACCAACACCTTCAACGATAGCGGTTACACCAGAGTTACGAACACAGAAGCGCTCGCCTGCAATACCACGGATGTAAGCTTCACCAGAAGTACCACCAAAGAAGGCAACGTTACCTACAATGATGTTCTTACGTGCTTCAAATGGGGCATTCGCATCAGGATAAACCACTAACTTGGCGCCAGATAAACCTTTACCGAAGTAGTCATTGGCATCGCCTTCAAGTTCAAACTTGATGCCCTTGGCAGCAAACGTACCAAAGCTTTGGCCAGCACTACCGCTAAATTTAACCTTAATCGTATCTTCTGGCAGACCTTCTGCACCATAACGCTTAGAAATCTCATTCGACAACATGGTACCAACACTACGGTTAGTATTGATAATGTCAGAACTTAACGATACCGCTTCACCAGACTCTAGTGCTGGAGCTGCATCTTTAATTAACTGACGGTCAACAATGTCGTGAATTAAGTGTTTTTGCTCTTGGCTACAGTAAAGTGTTTCGTTACCGCTATCATCGGCTTTATACAAGATTGGCGATAAATCTACGCCTTTATATTTCCAATGATCAACGTCTGTACGTGGTGTTAAGCATTGACTTTGACCAACCATCTCATTGATGGTGCGGAAACCAAGTTCAGCCATAATCTCACGTAAGCCTTCAACCATCATCTGGAAGAAGTTAACAACGTGGTCAACTTGACCAGCGTAACGCTCACGCAAACGACGGTCTTGCGTAGCAATACCCACCGGACAAGTGTTCAAGTGACACTTACGCATCATGGTACAACCTTCAACCACCAGCGCTGCGGTTGCTACGCCCCACTCTTCGGCACCAAGTAACGTCGCTACAGCCAAATCGCGTGGTGTTTTAAGTTGGCCATCGGCCTGTACCGTAATACGGCTACGTAGTTTATTTTGAATCAGCGTTTGGTGAGTCTCGGCTAGACCAAGCTCCCACGGCAGACCCGCGTGTTTAATTGAGCTAAGTGGAGATGCACCCGTACCACCATCGTAGCCAGCAATAAGCACTACGTCGGCATAACCTTTACATACACCAGAAGCAATCGTACCTACGCCCGCTTCTGATACTAACTTAACGTTAATACGTGCGTCGCGGTTAGCATTTTTCAAATCGTAGATTAGCTGAGCTAAATCTTCGATCGAGTAAATGTCGTGGTGAGGCGGCGGTGAAATTAGACCAACACCCGGTGTTGAACCACGTGTTTTACCAATCCATGCATCGACTTTATCACCCGGTAATTGACCGCCTTCGCCAGGCTTGGCACCTTGAGCCATTTTAATTTGAAGCTCTTCAGCGTTAGCCAAATAATGGCTGGTCACACCAAAGCGACCAGAAGCAACCTGCTTGATCTTAGAGATCATCGAGTCGCCGTTTTCCATTGGCTTGAAGCGAATGGGGTCTTCACCGCCCTCACCTGAGTTACTCTTACCACCAATGCGGTTCATCGCAATAGCTAGCGTGGTGTGCGCTTCCCAAGAAATAGAACCGAAGCTCATTGCACCAGTAGCAAAACGCTTAAGGATATTCTCAGCTGACTCTACTTCGTCTAGCGGCACACTTGGGCGATCAGTTTTAAACTTCAATAAGCCACGTAAAGTGAAGGCTTCTTTAGCTTGGTTATCTACATTGGCCGCATATTCTTTAAATACTTTATAGTCGTTAGTCGACGAAGCATTTTGTAACAAGCGAATAGTCGTTGGGTTAAATAAGTGACGTTCGCCGTCTTTGCGCCAAGCGTAGTCACCACCGGTTTTAAGGATCAGGTCGCTGAACGGATTATCGTCAGCAGGGAAACCTTCGCGGTGACGGTTTAAAGCTTCGGTAGCAATACCATCTAAGCTTAAGCCTTCAATACGGGTTACCGTACCAGTGAAGTATTTTTTAACCACGTCAGAGTTAATACCTAAGGCTTCAAAAATTTGCGCGCCTTGGTATGACTGAAGGGTAGAAATCCCCATCTTCGAGAAGATTTTTAACAAGCCGCTATTTACCGCATTGGTGTAACGCGAAATAACATCGTCGTTAGACATGCTGCTATCAATAATTGCTTGGTCACGCATATCTAGCAAGGTTTCTATGGCTAAGTACGGGTTAACTGCAGCAGCGCCGTAGCCTAATACCGTCGCTAAGTGATGTGTTTCACGTATATCACCTGATTCAACAATCAAGTCAGCGTGAGCACGAATACCTTCACGAATTAAGTAATGGTGAACAGCCGCTGTCGCTAATACCGACGGTACGGCAGCGTGGTCGCTGTCTACTTTTCGGTCACTCAAAATAAGAATTGAGAAGCCATCGTCTACGGCATCTTTAGCATGACGACAAATACGCTCTAACGCTTTCTCAAGGTCGTTTTCTGCGCCAGAAGCGTGGAAAGTTGTATGAATAGTTGCCGCTTGGAAGTGGTTATGGTCAATGCTACGTAGCTTAGCTAACTGCTCGTTAGATAACACAGGTTGCTTGATTTCTACCTTGCGGCAATGCAGCGGAGTTTCTTCAAGTAAGTTTAAATCAGCGCCTACGTAAGTACGTAAAGACATCACCATTTCTTCACGAATAGGGTCAATTGGCGGATTAGTTACCTGAGCAAACAACTGCTTAAAGTAATGCGATAGGTGTGGGTTTTTGTCAGATAAAATCGCCAAAGGCGTATCTGTACCCATTGCACCTAAAGGTTCTTTAGACGTACCCACCATTGGTTTCAATATTGCGTTGATATCTTCTAGGCTATAACCAAAGGCTTTTTGACGCTTCTCTAGGCTATGCTGAGTAGCAAAACGATCGTAGCCTTGTGGTAACGGTAAATCATCTAAAACAATCTTGTTTTCTTCTACCCACTTGCCATAAGGCTGGCTAGAACACACAGTGTGTTTTACTTCGTCATCAGCGATGATTCGGCCTTGCTCTAAATCTGCAATGAAGATTTTACCCGGCTGTAAACGGCCTTTTTGTACTACTTTAGATTGGTCTACAACCAATGCGCCAGTTTCGGAACCCATGACAACCAAGCCATCGTCGGTCACTAAGTAGCGAGAAGGACGTAAGCCGTTACGGTCTAATGTTGCGCCAATGACTTTACCATTAGTAAATGAAATTGAAGCAGGACCATCCCAAGGTTCCATCATGCAAGAGTAGTACTCGTAGAAGGCACGTTTCACTGGGTCCATGTCATCTTGAGTTTGCCATGCTTCTGGCACCACCATCATCATCACTTGCTCTAACGGACGGCCGCTAAGTACAAGCAATTCAACACACATATCTAGGTTAGCTGAATCTGATCGTGAGATATCACAAACTGGATTAATCATATCCAGTTCTTCTTTACTGAAGTTAACACTTGCAAGCAATGATTCACGCGCTCGCATCCAGTTTACATTCCCTTTAACAGTGTTAATTTCACCATTGTGGGCAATGTAACGGAAAGGCTGGGCTAAACGCCAAGCAGGGAAGGTATTGGTAGAGAAACGAGAGTGGAACATGGCAATAGCCGAAACCACACGCGGGTCTTGTAAATCTAAGTAATATTTACGTACCTGAGCGGTGGTTAACTGCCCTTTATAAACGATGGTACGTGAAGACATAGACGCCATGTAGAAGTCTTCACTGACACCCGCAACGGTTGCGTCAGCAATGTGCAGTGTGTATTTGCGTAATACAAACAGTTTACGTTCGAATATTTGCTGGTCTAGATCGGCCGGTCGCCCGATGAACACTTGTTCAATTTGCGGTTCATTATCTAATGAGGCCTGACCCAAACTAGAGTTATCTTTTGGAACAACTCGGTAGCCTAATAAACTTAAGCCTAGTTTCTCAATATTACGTTTGAGAATTTCACGACATTCACGACGAATCGCTTCATCGGCTGGGAAGTAAACCATGCCCACGCCGTACTCACCGGGTTTAGGTAAGCTGAAACCCAGTTTAGTGGCTTCTTCGTTAAAAAACTCGTGAGGAAGCTGAATGAGAATACCTGCGCCGTCGCCGCTATCGACGTCACAACCAGTACCGCCACGGTGCTCCATGCAAGTAAGCATAGTCAATGCGTTTTCGATCACATCATGACTTTTACGCCCTTTTAAATGGGCAACAAATCCGATACCACAGCTATCGTGTTCGAATTCTGGCCTATACAGGCTCTTATTGTGTTGAGTTATGTTTGTCATCCAGTAATTCCTATTTACTGCTATATTAATGTTATTCAGACTAATAAGTCGTAGAACACTAATAGTATTTTCATTTAAAGAGGTGCCCCATCATCGACTGATGATGTGTAAACAACCACCATTCACAGACAATTATTCTAGAAACCTCCAAAACAACAGCATTCAATAACGCAGGAGCTAATCCATTCGTCACGAAAGTAAAAGAAATGCTACCACAGATATAATCCGAATTTCAGACTTGACTTGAAATTAAACACGATTTTTTTTTACATAATTGTATAAGCGGCTAAAAAAACGCGTTTTTTCTCATTATTTTTGCAGAAAAATTCACTATATCTGCACTCAATGGGGTCAAGCAGGGCAACTCGTAATAAAATAACGTAATTTGTAAATCAAATTAGCCAAGGTTGTTATTGAAAAGGTTATCTTGAGTTACAAAAGTAAGTTGACTGACTTACACTTACAAAAAAGCCAGCACTGTCGGCTGGCTTCATGCAATCGTTTAGGTATTAAACCGCGTCAAACTGTCGTTGTAACGGCGGCATTATTTGCTTTTTACGGCTAACAACACCTGGCAGGTCAATAACAGAACCTTCCAAAGTGCCACCTAACGTAGAGGCCACTAAGGCCGCTTCGTCACTACAAATTAAACCGGTAGAATTTAAAGTAGTAATATCAGTGAGTACAACTAACGCAGTATGGTAGTTGTTGGCTTGTTTAAGAGCCACTAAAGCGGTTTCTAACTCGTCTAAACGAGCAAGAACAGGTGTCACTGAGGTTAACTCTAATTGAGCGATAGCAAACTGCTTACCATTGATCTCGTAAACTTTTTGGTCTCTAAGTACTAATTCTTCAGCAGGCACTGACGCTACATCTGATTTGGCAGCAAACTGCTCATCGGCAAAAGCGTCAATGTCAGCAACACCGGCTAATTCAGCTAATGCTTCAGCAGCGGTGCGGTCAATCGGTGTAAAGGTGGGTGAATTAAACTTAACCGTATCACTTAAGATAGCACCTAGCATTAAGGTAGCAGCTTCTTTACTTGGGATGATGTTCGATGCTTGGTACATGCTGTAAACAATAGTACAGCTACACCCAACAGGGCGGATCCAACACTCAACCGGCTCAGCCGTGGTTATATCCCCCAGTTTATGGTGATCAACAATACCGCGAATGTTGGCTTTTTTAGCGTCTTTCGGCGCTTGGCCCCAATCAGAGTAATCAATAAGCCAGACATCTTCACCAGCAATTTCAGTGCGGATTTCTGGTGCTTCAAAGCCAATCTTATTTAACAGAAATTGAGCTTCTGGGTTCGGTTCACCTTGCGCAATCGCGGTAGCAGGCGTGCCTTGCTTGGTTAATAACTCTGCTAAAGATATCGCGCCAGCGATACTATCGCAGTCTGGATTAGTGTGTCCTAGTACTAACATCTGTTATCCGTCTCACTTTAATCGTAAATCAAAAGGGATAGGCAAAAAGCCCCGTGTATAGTTCGATCATAGGGCTATGCGTGGATGAGTGCAATACTACCTTTTGTATAAAAGCCAATTGAATTTAAGCGGCATCTTTGAGCCGCTTAATCTTAAAATCTATTGCTCAGTGATGTTTTGGTGACACGAGATAAGCTTTTTAGATGTCGGATTTGATTTTCTTTAGCAAAAATATCGTTATACTAGCTATTCGTTTTAACAAAACTAACAAACAACTCAGTCAACTACGGAGTGAAATGAATGAATCAGCCCAGCACGATAAACTATAGCGCTGCATCGAAACTGGAGACCAATAAGGTTTTGCGTAACACTTACGCGTTATTGTCGATGACCTTGTTTACCAGTGCAATCGCAGCTTTCGTTTCGATAGCCGCCGGCATCGGCCACACGACAGCTTTTGTTATGGTAATAGCTGCTTTTCTCATCCTATTTTTTGTGATACCTCGCAGTATTAACTCATCTATGGGGCTAGTTTGGACCTTTGTATTCACTACGTTGTTGGGTGCATCTTTAGGCCCAACAATTGGTCATTACCTGCAGTTTCCTCAAGGCCCGGCAATCGTAATGCAAGCCTTAGGCATGACTGGCTTAATCTTCTTTGGTTTGTCTGGCTACGTGCTGACCACCAAGAAAGACTTCTCATTTATGAGTGGCTTTTTAATGGCTGGTGTCATTGTATTAGTAGTAAGCATGCTGCTTAACATCTTCTTACAAATACCAATGCTTAGCTTAGCCATCAGCGGCGCGGCAGTGATGCTGTTTTCTGGCTTTATCCTTTACGATACCAGTAACATCATGAACGGCACCGAGACCAACTATATTCGAGCTACTATATCTATGTACTTGAATATATTTAATATTTTCGTACACTTATTGCAAATACTAGGCTTTTTGAACGACGACTAGATAGCTTGCACAAGGATAATTACGCCCTGTCCTGTACAGGGCGTTTTCATTTATGGCCTTAACACTCCCTATTGACGCTTCAAAACTCAACTGGACGATAGCTTTAAAAGCAGCAGGCCTTGCTACGCTTATTTTAAGCCTTGGCCTAGTGTTCAATCTTGATATCGCCCTCACTGCGACATTGGGTGTGGTTGCCGCAGGCCTTTCTGACAGCCCCGATTTTTATCAGCACCGCCGACAAAGCACCCTGTTAATGGCGTTCAGTTTCACTTTAGCTAGTGTATCGGTCACCCTACTCTTCCCTTGGCCTTGGTTATTCGCATTGGGCTTATTTAGCTCTACCTATTTATTTATGCGGATGCCGGTATTAGGACAAAAATACGGTGCTATTTCTTTATGTTCGTTAATCATCGCTATCTATACCATGCTGGGCTACAGCACTTACGCTAACCCATGGCAACAACCTTTATGGCTTGTCATTGGGGCTTTGAGCTATGCCTTATTGTCATTATTAATCAATGCGCTATACCCAACGCGTTGGCTAGATAAGCAATTAGATCAAATTTTTCGCCAAATCAGCTTATATCAGCTAACTAAAACACGTTTGTTTCAACGTGAATCGAACATCAACGATATCCAAGTAAAATTAACGGCACAAAGCGCCGATATTGCCGAACAACTCGGCGTAATACGACATGGTTTGTACGTATACCAGCAACGCAACAAACAGCAGGTTGGCTCTAGCCAGATGGACCGCTTCTTTAAGGCTCAGTTATTACACGAACGCTTAAGTTCTTCGCATTTAGATTATCAACGCCTACAAAAAGTACTCCCTAGAACCTTGCTAGCCGAAACACGTACGGTATTAGTAAAAATAGCCCGTGTCATTGGCGCGAATAAGGTAAACAGTGAAGTAGAGGAGGAATTGAACCTCGCCATTGATGACATTGAAAGGTCACGTGCCAACTTAAAAGACGTTCCTCCTCGTTTTGCCTATATGCTTAAAAATTTAAAAAAAGTGACGGCCTTATGTTTTCACGAACAGCACTTCCCCGAGCCTGAACAAAAGTTTTCCCCCTTTAGAGCCATTTCGTTAAAGCAATACTTTCAACAGCTCTTCGATTTTAGTTTATCCGTTAATCGCCATGCCTTGAGAATGGCGACCATTATGTTGGTCGCTTATGGGATGATCCAAGGGGTTGGCGACGAGCACGCATACTGGTTAATGCTAAGTTGCTTACTGGTTGTTAAACCCAATTATCACGACACTAAAAAACGCGTAGATAAGCGAGTATACGGCACTATAATTGGCGTGATACTAGCGGCAGGTTTGAGCTTTTTGGCACTACCTGATCTTGTTACCACAGCCTTACTACCCGGCTTAGTCCTACTGTTTTTCTTATTCTTTCATGTAAACTATGCGATTTCGGTAGCAGTGATAACCATCTTTGTTGCCATGTCGCTAGACATTCAAGGTTACCCTGCCAATGAAGCCTTAGCGGTAAGAACTATTGTTACCATTATTGGTGCGTTGATGGCATTAACCGCGATGCGCTATCTCTGGCCCGACTGGCAACATAAGCAAAGCCGCAAAATTATCAGTCAATTATTTACCAATATTGCAGCATACCAACGCGCTATATTTGAGCAATATTTTAACCAGTCAGCCGAAGAGAGCACAGAATTCCGTTTAAGCCGTTACCATGCATATCAAAGTGAAGCTGAGTTAGTGAGGCATTGGCAACATATGCTGGCAGAGCCCAGCGCCAAACAGCGCCTTTCACCTGAACTCTATCAATTAGTGGGTCTAAGCCATCACTTGTTATCCCACTTGTCGGCTTTATCGACTCACCGCAGCCAATTACAATCTAGCCAAGCCGCCCAAAGTTTGGCGGCTTTAGGTGAACGCTTCCAAGATGAGTTAATCGTAATGCATGATTACTTATTATTAAAATCGGCTCAGCGACCAAGCTTGAGCTTACAGCACGACACATTGATGCGTTCTATCAATCAGTTGCTGCCGCAATTAGTCGGTAATGAGCTGCTCATTGCTTATCAGCTGCAGTTGATTGGCAAAGATCTAAAACAAATTCGCCAGTTACTGTTGAACGGTAAATGGTAAACTCCCCCTATCACCATGTTACAAGGCAAGTCAGTTTTCCATGATTGAATTTAACGGCCAATACTACCAAACCGATAAAAATGGTTATTTACTTGAATTAGATGTTTGGTCTGAAGATTTAGCGGCGCATATTGCTCAGCTTGAAAATATAGAGATGACCGAGGCCCACTGGGAAGTGGTTAGGTTTGTGCGTAATTTCTATTTAGAATTTAATACCTCTCCGGCGATGCGAGCGCTAGTAAAAGCGATGGCGAACAAGTTTGGCCCAGACAAGGGGAACAGTCGTTACTTATACAAATTGTTTCCTGAGGGACCTGCCAAGCAAGCGACCAAAGTGGCAGGCTTACCAAAACCCGTTAAGTGTATTTGAAGCCTACTCTGCCGCTTCTATGCGCTATTGGTTACATAGATTGGATGCTGACCTTTTGTTGGCGTTGCGATTAACTTCTAATCCACTACACCATAAACAGACCAGATTAGCAGGGCGTTGGGATAAGTGCTAAAACAAAAAAAGCGCCTAAGGGCGCTTTTTTTGGCTTTACTGCTCACTAGATAGAAATAGTGTCTGCGCCGCCCATATAAGGCTGTAAAACCTCCGGTATATCAATGCTACCGTCGGCGTTTTGGTAGTTTTCAAGGATGGCTACCAAGGTACGACCTACCGCTAAACCCGACCCATTCAATGAGTGCAACAACTCTGGTTTTTTAGCACCCGTTGGGCGAAAACGCGCTTGCATGCGGCGTGTTTGAAAATCTTCACAGTTAGATACTGAAGATATCTCACGATAAGCCTCTTGCGCGGGCACCCATACTTCTAAGTCATAGGTTTTAGTCGCGCCAAAGCCCATGTCGCCAGTACACAGAGTCACTACACGGTATGGAAGTTTAAGTTTTTGCAAAATGTTTTCTGCGTGCTGGCGCATTTCTTCTAAGGCATCGTAAGAAGTCTCAGGTTTAACTAACTGCACCATCTCTACTTTGTCGAACTGATGTTGACGAATTAAGCCCCGAGTATCACGACCATAAGAGCCAGCTTCACTGCGAAAACATGGTGTATGAGCCGTCATACGAATGGGTAGCTCAGTTTCGTCAACGATAGTGTCTCGTAACATATTGGTTAACGGCACTTCTGCGGTAGGAATCAAGCTCATGCCAATACCTTCTTCGGTAGCAGGCTGAGTGTGAAATAAATCCTTACCAAACTTAGGCATTTGACCCGTACCATACAGCGAATCTGAGTTCACCAAGTAAGGGACATACATCTCTTGGTAAGCGTGTTCTTCGGTATGGGTATCTAACATGAATTGAGCAATAGCCCGGTGTAGCTTGGCAATTTTACCCTTCATGACGATAAAGCGAGACCCACTAATTTTAACCGCATTGGCAAAATCTAAGCCTTGTAAATCAGTCCCTACATCAACGTGGTCTTTCACCTTGAAATCAAAGCTTGGTAGCTCACCCCAAGTATGTAACTCAACGTTTTCGTCTTCATCTTTACCAATAGGCGCACTAGGGTGAGGCAAGTTTGGTAGGGTTAAAGAATAGTCTTTAATTTCTTCCAGTAAGGCATTTAACTCGCTTTTAGCTGCATCTAGCTTCTCGCCTAGTTGGCCGACTTCGGCTAACAAAGGCGCTATATCTTCACCACGCCCTTTTGCCTGACCAATTGATTTGGAACGGGTATTACGCTCGTTTTGCAGTTCTTGGGTACGAACCTGTAGCTCTTTACGACGACTTTCTAGTTCAGTCAATCGCGCTACGTCTAGTTCAAAGCCACGAGTCTTTAAGCGCTCTGCGGTGGTTTCTATTTCGCCGCGCAACAAATTAGCGTCTAACATTCAATAACCTACTTCCAATTCAAATAGTTAATTACTAGCAATGTTGGAGACAACAAATCCCTATTCAATGTCTAAAACACCGCTAAATGTATGGTTTACAAAACTTGCTTATTATAAAGCAACTACTAGTAGACACAATCTAGCTTTCCACTAGATTGGGTAATAAAAAGAAAATAGTTTCGATAAGTAGTCGGTTACTTGGCGTGTTGGTCTAAATCTTTTAAGTAACGAAGCTTTTCTGCAATCTGCTTTTCTAAACCACGCGCTTGGGGATAATAAAACTGATGCCCTTGTAAGCCTTCAGGCATGTATTGCTGCCCTGCGGCATAAGCGTTTGGCTCATCATGCGCGTAGCGATACTCCGCGCCGTAGCCAAGTTCAGCCATTAATTTAGTGGGGGCGTTACGCAAGTGCACCGGAACGTCAGCATCACCGTGCTCTTTAGCGGCAATCCGAGCCGCTTTAAAGGCCGTGTATACGGCATTACTTTTGGGTGCACAAGCCAAGTACACCACCGCTTGCGCAATAGCTCTCTCTCCTTCGGCAGCGCCGACTCGTGTATAGCAGTCCCAGGCGCTAACAGCGATTTGCATCGCTCTAGGATCAGCATTACCGACATCTTCTGAGGCAATAGCTAAACAACGACGGGCAACCGATAAAGGGTCACCACTGGCTTCAAGTATACGGCTATACCAATATAACGCTGCATCAGGCGCTGACCCGCGAATCGATTTATGTAAAGCCGACAATAAGTCGTAGAACTTATCCCCGCCTTTGTCGATATGGCTATAACGCTCTCCCGCTACTTGTTTCAGTAGCGCAAAGCTCAAATACTTGCCGTGTTCGTTGGTTTCGGCTAGTTCAGCCATCATTTCTAACAAATTGAGGGCTCTGCGCGCATCCCCGCTCACCAAGTTTGCTAAAGCGTCTAATACGCCCTCTTCAAAGCTAAGCCCTTGCTGCTTGAGGATCTGATCATGATTAATCGCTCGATCTAAGAGTTGCAATATGGCCGTACTATCGAGCGAGCGCAGCACATAAGTTTTCGCTCTCGATAACAAGGCGTTATTTAATTCAAAAGAAGGGTTTTCGGTGGTTGCGCCAACAAAAATAACTGTACCGTTTTCTACGTAAGGTAAAAATGCATCTTGCTGACTTTTATTAAAGCGATGTACTTCATCAACAAATAAAATAGTGCGGCGGCTGACTTGTTGATTTTGTTGAGCCCGCTCAATAGCAGCTCTGACCTCTTTAATCCCCCCGGTAACAGCGGATATTTTTTCAACTTCTGCATCTGCATAATGAGCGGCTAACTCAGCAATGGTTGTTTTACCGGTGCCAGGAGGCCCCCAAAGGATCATTGAGTGCAACTGGCCGGTAGCGATGGCTTTAAACAAAGGTTGGTCACTACTCAATATATGCTGCTGCCCCACATAATGCGCTAACTCAGTGGGTCGCATTCTTGCAGCAAGAGGCCGAAAATCGGCCTCAAAATTCAGCTCCAAGCTCATTAACGTTGGTCGTCTATCATGGTATTGGCTGGAGTATCAAAGCTAAACAGCGAATCTGATAACTTAGGGTTGGCTTTAAAGGCTTGCAAACTAAATTCACTGCGTTGGCCTGTACTCTCAATAATATCGAAACGAGAAATACTATTGTCAGCATCGAGTTTCACCCAAAATGCCGCTTGTAAGGGGTCAGTTTTAGATTTAACCAAGTAGCCATGTTGTACTTTTTCAACCTGATACTGAGCCCAGCTTTCAGCTCTGTCGTCGGCTAATAAAATGATCGGCGACTGGCTGGTCGCTTCTGCCGCATTCATAATAGTGACTTGTTCAACAAACGGACTGTAGTACCAAATAGTGGTGCCGTCTGACACCATCATATCTTGCTCAGGTGCAACCTGCTGCCAATTTAATTTTGCTGGTCGAGCTAAGCTAAGCTTGCCTTCAGCTTCATGAATGTTTACTCCATCGGCATCTACTACCACCTGTTTAAACTCGGCTTGGAAACTATTTAGCTTGGCTAAATGTTGCTTCAATTCGCTGGCGGCGTCATTTGCAAAAGCACTGAACGATACTAATAGCAGCATCGCTATTTTTATTATTGTTTTCATAATCAACTCTTTAATCAATTCGCACTGGCGGCGGCGCAATAACCTCACGGTTACCATTATGTCCCGGTGAACTAACAATACCTTGGACTTCCATCTGTTCAACAATTCGAGCAGCTCGGTTATAACCAATTTTAAATTTGCGCTGTACGCCAGATACCGAGCCACGGCGAGTTTCGGTGACATGCATAACAGCTTGGTCGAATAAAGCGTCGAGTTCTTCATCTGATTCGGCCACCTCACCGGGTAGCATTGCGTCTGGCCCTGCTTCTCCATTTAAAATTTCGTCAATGTAATCAGGTTCACCACGCTCCTTCCATGCGGATACAACAGCATGTACTTCATGGTCATCAACAAAAGCTCCGTGAACCCGGGTAGGCACACCCGTACCCGCAGGAAGGTATAACATATCTCCCATACCTAACAGGGTCTCCGCACCTTGTTGATCCAAAATAGTTCTAGAATCGATACGACTAGATACCTGGAAGGCCATTCGGGTTGGAATGTTAGCTTTAATCAAACCGGTTATCACATCAACCGAAGGACGCTGAGTGGCTAATACTAAATGTATCCCTGCAGCACGCGCTTTTTGGGCAATCCTGGCAATCAGCTCTTCTACTTTCTTACCAACAATCATCATCATGTCGGCGAATTCATCGATAACTACCACGATATGTGGGAGTTTATCCAAGGTTGGCGCTATCTCCGCCATGCTATCTTCGGGTTTCCACAAGGGGTCTACTATCGGGTTACCAGACTCAATGGCATCGAGTACCTTTTGGTTGTAACCCTTTAGGTTACGAACCCCTAACGCCGACATCAATTTATAACGACGCTCCATTTCTCCGACACACCAACGCAAAGCGTTGGCCGCTTCTTTCATATCGGTCACCACCTCTGACAACAAATGTGGAATCCCCTCGTAAACCGATAGCTCCAACATTTTGGGGTCAATCATGATTAACCGAACATCTTCTGGCGTTGATTTATAAAGCAGGCTCACGATCATGACATTTACGCCAACTGACTTACCAGAACCGGTGGTACCGGCGACAAGCAGGTGAGGCATTTTAGCCAAATCAACCACCACAGGCTGGCCAGCAATATCTTTCCCCAAAACCATTGTTAATGGTGATTTAGCTTGATGGAAAACCGGACTGTCTACCACTTCACTTAAGTAAACAATCTCTCTAAATCGATTAGGCAACTCTAAACCAATCACCGACTTCCCAGGAATAACCTCTACCACTCGTACGCTGATTGCAGATAGTGCTCTGGCTAAGTCTTTTGAAAGGTTAGTAATTTTACTCACCTTCACACCCGGCGCTAAATCTAATTCAAAGCGGGTAATGACGGGGCCAGGGTGCACCGCGACCACAGAAGCTTGAATATTAAAATCGAGTAACTTGGCTTCAACCAAACGAGACACTTGTTCTAATTCTTCGGCTGAAATAGGATTTTCTTTTTTGTTCGGCCTGTCTAATAAATTCATGTCGGGCAAGCGGCTTAACGTCGGTTGAACAGCCTTAGCGGGGGTAACAGCAGGCTTTACCACTGGCTTATGCGCAACCGGTACCGATTCGCTATCAAAAGGAATGTCGGGCATGGGTTCGGGGGGTGTTTGATCGATAATAACACTGGGAGGGTCTATCGCTTCATCTTCAAACGCAAATTCAACCTCATCTTTGGCATTGGCTAACTCTTGCTCGAAATCAGACTCCACTGAAAAGTGCGGCTCTTGAGGCTGGTAACTTGCAATATCACTATCAAGAGGCTTAGCGTCGATAACACTTTCTGAATAATCTTGGTACTGACTAAGGTCGGTGTCTGGTTCACGCAACTCCTCAGGCGCTGACTCAGCGCTAATGCTAGGTTCTCGCTGAGAGCCAACTGCTGTATCGGCATCAAAGTCACGCATTAATACGTCTTTTTCGATCTCAGCTTGTTTATTCTGTTTGATACTTTGTGGCAAAGATATCAATGAGTTGAACATTGAGTTCAAGGTAGCGCCTAACTTTTCGACGATTTGAACCCAAGAAACGCCGGTGAATAAGGTAACCCCACCGGCAAATACCGCTAACAAAATGATACTAGTGCCTAACAGGCCAAACACTGGAATCATCAGCTGAGTGAATACATCGCCCACTAAGCCTCCTGAAGAAAAATAATAAAAGTCATCAATATGAATGCTCGACAAAGTCGTTAAACTAGCAAAAGTAAAAACAAAGCCGATAACACGCAGCCCTAAAGTAAAAAAATCTATCTGCGCAATCGGACATGGCCGCCAAAATAACGCCCAAGCGAGCAAGCCACAAATAATGGGTACGCTATAAGCGACAAAGCCAAAACTAAATAGCAGTAAATCAGCAAACCAAGCACCAGAGCTTCCTCCTGCGTTGGCTACTGTTTGCTGAACGGCTGTTTGTGACCAGCTAGGGTCACTAGGGTTAAAGGTTAATAAGGCTACCATTAGGTACACACCTAAAGCGCCCATTGCGATAGCACAGACCTCCGCAATTCGAGCAAAGCCAGACAATCTGTTGTCTGTTAAATCAGTCACAAGCGATCCCTTGAACTAGTGGTATTCCAATTAGTGTTTTATTTTGGCTGAAAACAAAACAAGCGGCACCAGCCGCTTGTTTTACTTTATCAAAAATGAATTGGAGGGGGAAACCGCTCAGTTAAGTTTTGATAACTAATCGATTACTCTGCTTCACTTCTTCCATTACTACATAGGTTCGCGTGTCATTAACACCCGGCAAACGCAGTAAGGTTTCGCCCAATAATTTACGATATGCAGACATATCGGCCACTCGGGTTTTTAATAGATAATCGAAATCACCTGAGACTAAATGACACTCTTGAATTTCTTCTAGCTGCTGAACAGCATGATTGAATTGTTCAAATACGTCAGGCGCGCCACGGTTTAGTGTAATCTCAACGAAAACCAACAATGAGGCATCTAAATACTGCGGATTTAAAATTGCAGTGTAACCGGTAATGTAACCTTGGCGCTCAAGGCGTCTAACCCTTTCTAAACATGGCGTAGGGCTAAGACCTACCCGTTTCGAAAGTTCCACATTTGATATGCGGCCATCTTTTTGCAACTCATTAAGTATGTTGCGATCAATACGATCCAGTTCCTTCATTGGTCGACCTTTTGCTTCCATTAATGGTGATACGTATGTTGTCCCTAATACACCAGCTTGTTACTGACTATTCATGCACAAAAATCAACGCAAATTGCATAATTTTTATGGTAATCCTTTCCATCACAAATAAGTCATTCCAAGCAAGATGCAGAGCTAAAACCCAAGTGAACAAACTTTTTTAAACTTTTGTTTTATCCCTGAGCATTATTTATTCCACAAAATCCACGTACTATCAAGTAAAAAGCCGAATTAATGGCTAGATAAATACGCATATCCATATAAAGTTTTAGTATTTGGAGGGATTAAACAAGCCTATTATGCTGTAGCTAACAAAACTTCTGCTCTTGAGTAGATAACAAGTTTTTAACTACTGGGCGCTTGATATTAAGATTTATACCCTCATATACCAAGCAAGAACTGTAAAGGAATTGTAGCAATCATGAGTAACGCGAAGCACCACAAATTAGTCATTCTAGGCTCTGGGCCTGCTGGATATACTGCCGCTGTTTATGCAGCAAGAGCTAACTTAAGCCCGGTATTAATTACCGGAATTCAGCAAGGTGGCCAGCTGACCACCACCACTGAAGTTGAAAACTGGCCAGGTGATGCTGAAGGCCTCACAGGGCCTGCACTAATGGAGCGCATGCTCGCTCATGCAGAAAAATTTGAAACAGAAATTATCTTCGACCATATCAATGAAGTAGATTTCAAACAAAAACCGTATCGCTTAAAAGGGGATAGTGGTGAATACACCTGTGATGCACTCATCATTGCGACCGGAGCTTCAGCCAAATACCTAGGTTTACCCTCAGAAGAAGCCTTTAAAGGCAAAGGGGTATCGGCATGTGCTACCTGTGATGGTTTTTTCTATCGCAATCAAAAGGTGGCCGTTGTTGGTGGTGGCAACACCGCCGTTGAAGAAGCCTTGTATTTGTCCAATATTGCTTCCGAAGTCCATTTAATTCATCGCCGCGAAGAATTCCGCAGTGAAAAAATCTTAACCAAGCGATTAATGGATAAAGTCGCTAACGGTAATATTGTTCTTCATCTAAACCAAACCTTAGATGAAGTTTTGGGCGATGAAATGGGTGTTACGCATGTGCGAACCAAAAGCACTGTAGATGGAAACACGAGTGACATAGAAGTTATGGGCGCATTCATTGCTATTGGCCATCAACCCAATACCGGCATATTTGAAGGTCAATTGGAAATGAAAGATGGCTACCTAAAAGTTCAGTCAGGAACCGAAGGGAACGCCACTCAAACCAGCATACCGGGTATTTATGCAGCCGGTGATGTCGCTGACCATATTTACCGCCAAGCTATCACCTCAGCGGGTGCCGGCTGTATGGCTGCTTTAGACGCTGAACGTTACTTAGATAGCGTAAACGACTAGTTTTACTTGAATCAAGCCGGTAGCTTTATCGGCTTGATTGTTTGTTACTGTTTAAACTAAGTTTTTTGCTATAATCTAAGGCTGATTATCACTCATCATGTCGACATCGTGCAGCCAATAATAATTGAAGGCAACTCTCCCTTTCCTTCCCCTGAACGCGCCTTAAGCGAGCCCAATGGTTTATTAGCCATCGGGGGGAGTTTAAGCCCTGACAGACTAATATCAGCCTATTCAAACGGTATATTCCCTTGGTTTAGCGACCACCAGCCTATTTTATGGTGGAGCCCAGACCCTAGAATTGGTTTAAACCTGGAAAAACACGCCATTAGTAAAAGCATGCTTAAATTTATTAAGAAAACCTCTCTCACGGTTACTCTTAATCACAGTTTTGAGCAGGTAATCCGTCACTGTGCGGAGCTGCGGGTAGACGAAACGTGGATAACTCAAGATATGATAAGTGCCTATCTGAGATTACATCATTTAGGTCACGCCCACTCAGTCGAAGTATGGCAAGAACAAAAGCTCGTTGGGGGCTTATACGGCGTTGCCGCAGGCAGTGTATTTTGTGGCGAGTCTATGTTTCACACTGTTAGCAATGCCTCTAAGCTGGCTTTTCACGTTTTTTGTCGGCACTTTAAACATTGGGGAGGCGACTACATTGATGGCCAAGTAGAAAACCCTCATCTATTAAGCCTTGGCATGCAGTCGCTACCCAGAGCAAGGTTTTTAAGGCTGTTAAAAGATTCGCAAGAAAAGCAGATTGATAAGGTATGCTGGCAACAACAAGGGCTAGATTTATGCGCTTATCTTTAGGCCTCAGCCCTGCCAATACTTGTCCCTATCTACCCGAACAATTTGAGCAGTTGTGCTTCACCTTGTGTACAACCGAAGAAAAGCAGCTTTATTATTCACAGTTATTAACGATGGGATTTAGACGAAGTGGTGATGAACTCTACCGCCCTCATTGTAGCCAATGCCAAGCCTGTGAATCTCTGCGCGTAAATGTGAAGGACTTTCAGCCTTCTCGTTCTCAGAAACGCATACTAAGTAAGGCAGTTGATGTACAAGTTAGCTGGGGAAACAGTTTAAGCGAACAAGATTACCAACTGTTCGCACGTTACATTGAGGCCCGCCATAAAGATGGTTCAATGTACCCAACCAGTGAAACCTCATTTCATCAATTTTTAAGCTGCCAATGGTCAAATACTCAATATCTTCGTTTGTATTTAAAAGACCGTTTAATCGCAGTGTGTGTCACCGACATTCAAAGCAGCGGTTTTAGTGCGGTATATACTTTTTTCGAACCTGAGCTAGCATCCTTGTCGATCGGTACCTTAGCGGTATTGAAACAAATTGAGCAAGCTAAGTTACAAAACACACCATGGATTTACCTAGGCTATCAAGTCGATCAATGCCAAAAAATGAACTACAAACAAAACTATACACCCCATCAACGATTTATTAACGGTAAATGGCAATAGATTTAGAGGATAAACTTTACACAAGGCACTAAATCTGGCATTCTCCCAGCGTTTTTATAAGTGCGTGTCAAACAGAGGACTCAATGGCGAAAGAAGACAATATTGAAATGCAAGGCACAGTGTTAGACACCTTGCCTAACACAATGTTCCGTGTAGAACTAGAAAACGGACACGTTGTAACTGCCCACATTTCTGGAAAAATGCGTAAGAACTACATCCGCATTCTTACCGGAGATAAAGTTACGGTACAACTAACACCGTACGACTTGTCAAAAGGGCGCATTGTTTTCCGCGCGCGCTAATTGCTAGAAAATCGCAATTAAGAAAAAGCCAGCTAAAGCTGGCTTTTTTAGTGGTTAGATAAAATCTAGGCTTCGGCGACTTCATCTTCATACTGAAATTCTAGCTTACCGTCTTTCAAGGCAATCCCCACATGTCCACCTTGGTTTAAACGGCCAAACAAAATTTCGTTCGCCAAGGGTTTACGTAGTTGCTCTCGGATCACTCGAGACATTGGCCTCGCGCCCATAGATCTGTCGTAACCTTGCTCAGATAACCACAATCTAGCATCCGCATCCACTTCCATTGAAACACCGTTAGCGTCCAATTGAGCTTGTAGCTCCACAATAAACTTATCAACCACTTGTTCGATGATTGTTTCGTCTAAATGGTTAAACCAAATAATGTTATCTAAACGGTTTCTAAACTCTGGAGCAAAAATCCTATTGATTTCTGCCATCGCATCAAAGCTTAAATCTTGCTCTTTAAAGCCAATCGATGAACGATGAGTCTCTTTAACACCTGCATTACTGGTCATCACCAAGATCACATTGCGAAAATCGGCGTGACGACCGTTGTTATCAGTCAGGGTGCCGTGGTCCATCACTTGAAGTAACAAGTTAAACACATCTTCGTGAGCTTTTTCTATCTCATCGAGTAATATGACGCAATGTGGGTGCTTCATGGCCGCATCAGTTAGCAAACCACCTTGATCAAAACCCACATAGCCTGGAGGTGCGCCAATCAAACGAGATACCGCATGACGCTCCATGTATTCAGACATATCAAAGCGGATTAACTCTACGCCCAAGGCTTTTGCCAACTGCTGAGTAACTTCGGTTTTACCCACTCCGGTTGGACCGGCGAATAAGAACGACCCTACCGGTTTTTGTTCAGCACCTAAGCCAGAGCGATTGAGTCGAATCGCATCAACCAGCACATCAATGGCAGGATCTTGACCAAACACCACCATTTTCAAGGTTTCGTTTAAGCCACGTAATGTTTCGCGATCTGAAGATGAAACCTTAGTTTCAGGAATTCGAGCAATCTTGGCCACAATGGCTTCGATGTCTCCAGTACCAATGGTTTTTTTCCGCTTGCTCACCGGCAACATTCGCATGCTAGCCCCCGCTTCGTCGATCACGTCAATCGCTTTGTCAGGTAGGTGCCGCTCGTTAATGTACTTAGCCGCTAGCTCAGCGGCGCTGCGCATAGCTTGCTTAGTGTAGCGTACGTCATGGTGTGCTTCATAACGGCTCTTCAAGCCCATCAAAATCTTGGTCGTGTCTTCGACGGTAGGTTCTACTACATCAATTTTTTGGAAGCGACGCGCCAACGCACGGTCTTTCTCAAAAATCTGATTATATTCTTGGTAAGTGGTTGACCCCACGCAGCGCAATAAGCCATTGCTTAATAATGGTTTGATTAAGTTTGCCGCATCAAGTTGACCGCCAGAGGCCGCACCTGCACCAATAATGGTATGGATTTCGTCAATAAATAGAATGGCGTTTTCTGCATTTTCAAGCTGCTTGAGTAAGGCTTTAAAACGTTTTTCAAAATCGCCTCGATACTTAGTACCAGCCAATAAAGAGCCGATATCTAAAGAGTAGATGGTGGCGTCTTTAATTACGTCAGGCACGTCTTCGTGAACGATGCGGTAAGCAAGCCCCTCGGCGATGGCGGTTTTACCCACACCGGCCTCCCCCACCAAAAGCGGGTTGTTTTTGCGGCGGCGACATAATACCTGAATGGTACGGGATAATTCTTTATCACGACCAATTAAAGGGTCAATTTTGCCTTTAAGTACAAGGTGATTAAGGTTGCTGGCAAAGCTTTCTAGTTGCTTGGTATCTTCAGACTGAGCTTCAGTCTCTGCAGGGCCTTGCTCAGCACTTGGCTCGTCGTCTTTACGAATGCCATGGGAAATGAAATTAACCACATCTAAACGGCTAATATCCGCCTTTTTAAGGAAATAAACAGCTTGGCTTTCTTGCTCACTAAAAATAGCGACCAATACATTAGCCCCACTGACCTCACTATTACCGGATGATTGCACATGAAATACAGCGCGTTGCAGAACCCGCTGAAAACCTAAAGTAGGCTGGGTTTCTCGCTCGCCATCGTCTTCTGGAATAACAGGCGTGGTTTGTTCAATGAAACTACTCAACTCTTGATTAAGTTGATTGAGGTTAGCCCCGCAAGCCACTAGGGCTTCTTTTGCGGCGGAATTATCTAATAAACCCAGCAACAAATGTTCTACAGTCATAAATTCGTGTTGCTGCTGTCTCGCTTCTTTAAACGCTTGGTTTAAAGTTTGTTCCAACTCTTTATTTAGCATGCATAGGCCCCCTAAAGACAATCAATACTACTTAGCTATGCTTTCTCCATGGTACACATCAATGGATGGTCGTTTTGTTTGGCATAGCTATTAACTTGTGCAGCTTTTGTTTCAGCTACTTCGGCCGTAAAAACTCCGCAGACTCCTTTACCTTTGTAGTGAATGGTCAACATAATTTGAGTTGCTTGGTCTAAGTCCATATTAAAAAATAACTGCAACACCTCAATAACAAACTCCATAGGAGTATAGTCATCATTATTTAAAACCACCTTATACATCGGAGGCGGCGCAGTAAGATTCTTCGCCTCTTTGGTGATTTCTTCAACATCTAGCCAATCAGATAATTTGCTCATATAAAACTATTGTAGTGAAAACGCGTCTCTGTTCTCAACATAACCGCTTTGACTTAACAAG
The DNA here is from genome assembly GCF_054112545.1 of Agarivorans sp. MS3-6. Classification (NCBI taxonomy): domain Bacteria; kingdom Pseudomonadati; phylum Pseudomonadota; class Gammaproteobacteria; order Alteromonadales; family Alteromonadaceae; genus Agarivorans; species Agarivorans sp. MS3-6. The sequence goes on from NZ_CM134202.1 coordinate 337,612, forward strand.
GCTAGTAGAAAAATGCCCTGAAAACTTGACTGTAGTAAATATTTTACTAAATTGTTAAACAGCTGACTTAAAGTTGTGTCAAAAATGACCAATCTAGTCAGTTTGGTAGATAAATTTTATAGGGAAATGTGGTATGCCAAACGGAACAGTTAAATGGTTTAACAACGCAAAAGGATTTGGTTTTATTTGCCCGGATACAGGCGGAGAAGATATTTTTGCCCATTATTCGACAATTCAAATGGAAGGGTATCGCACCCTGAAAGCAGGTCAACCTGTCCAATTTGAAACCCAGCAAGGCCCTAAAGGGAGCCATGCTGTGAGTATCGTTTTTGACGATAGTCAGCAATGACCTTTTGCTAGCAAAGCTCTGCTAAGCCAAATGCCAGTCATCACGACTGGCATTTTATTTTGTAAAGAATCGCAACTCATCTCCCCCCGACCAAATCCTTGGGCACAAAAAAACCGGTGACATGCACCGGCTTAATCGTATTTAGGCTAACGGTTAGCGTAAACCATCAACAATCTGATTAAACAGAGTGCTTGGACGCATCGCTGCTGCAGCTTTAGCTGCATTGGGTTGGTAGTAGCCATTTAGGTCAACTGCAGGGCCCTGAGCAGAGTTTAACTGCGCTACAATTTCAGCTTCGTTGGCGCTTAGCTTCTCAGCGACAGTTGTAAAAGTAGCTTTTAGCTCGGTGTCGCTATCTTGAGCGGCTAAACACTGAGCCCAGTACATACATAAGTAAAAGTGACTGCCACGGTTATCTAGCTCTTTAACTTTACGTGAAGGCGATTTGTTCTGGTCTAAAAACACCCCCGTCGCTTTATCTAAAGTACTGGCTAGCACAGCCGCCTTGGCATTAACTGTCACTTGGCTTAAATGCTCTAGCGAGGCAGACAACGCTAAAAACTCACCTAAAGAATCCCAACGTAAGTGGTTTTCTTTTTCAAATTGTTGCACGTGTTTTGGGGCAGAACCACCAGCACCCGTTTCAAATAAACCGCCGCCATTCATTAAGGGAACAATCGACAACATTTTTGCTGATGTACCCAACTCAAGAATTGGGAACAAATCAGTAAGATAGTCACGTAATACATTACCGGTGACTGAAATAGTGTCCAAACCTTGCTTAACTCGTTCAAGAGAGAATTGAGTCGCATCGTTAGGTGACAAGATCTTAATTTCAAGACCCGTGGTATCGTGTTCAGCGAGATAGCTTTCAACTTTGGTAATTAACTGTGCGTCATGAGCGCGTTGGCTGTCTAACCAAAATACCGCTGGCGTATCACTTAAACGTGCACGGTTTACCGCCAGTTTCACCCAATCACGTATCGGTGCGTCTTTCACCTGACACATTCTGAAAATGTCACCCTGATTAACCGTTTGGCTTAATACAACTTGCCCATTGCCATCAATGACTTCAACAGTACCCGCAGCAGGAACCGCAAACGTCTTGTCGTGTGAACCATACTCTTCCGCTTTTTGTGCCATCAAACCCACGTTCGCGACAGACCCCATAGTGGTTGGGTTGAACGCACCGTTTTCTTTACAAAAATCGATAGTTTGTTGGTAAATACCCGCGTAGCTGCGATCAGGGATCACTGCTTTTGTATCCTGTTGCTTGCCTTCGCTATTCCACATTTGACCAGAAGCACGAATCATCGCAGGCATAGACGCATCAATAATCACGTCACTCGGTACATGTAAGTTAGTAATGCCTTTATCCGAGTCAACCATGGCCAAAGCAGGACGTTGCGCATACACCGCTTCAATAGCCGCCTTAATTTCGTCTTGCTTGGCACTGTCTAAGCTTTGGATTTTGGCATAAACATCACCTAAGCCATTGCTTACATCTACACCCAACTCGTCAAATAATTCGCCGTATTTAGCAAATACGTCTTTAAAGAATACTTTAACCACATGGCCAAAGATGATCGGATCTGACACTTTCATCATGGTGGCTTTCATATGCAATGAAAACAATACACCTTTCGCTTTAGCATCTTCAATCTCAGCGTCAATGAAACAAGCTAACTCAGCAACATTGAGTGCTGCAGCGTCGATCACCTCACCCGCGAGTACAGGAAACGCCTCTTTCAACACTTGTACTTCACCCGTATCCGTTTTCAACTGGATAGACACGGTACCGGCTTCTTTAATCGTTGCAGACACTTCGCTGCCGTAAAAGTCGCCTTGGCTCATGCTAGCAACATGGCTTAACGAATCTTTCGCCCATGCGCCCATCGAATGCGGGTTGTTGCGGGCATATTGTTTAACAGAACCAGGGGCGCGGCGGTCAGAGTTACCTTCGCGTAACACGGGGTTAACCGCACTTCCTTTCACTTTGTCATATTTTGCTTTAGCGTCTCGTTCTAGATCGCTAGTAGGCTCTTCTGGGTAATCGGGTAAAGCATATCCTTGCGCCTGCAGCTCTTTAATCACGGCTTTTAGCTGCGGCACTGAAGCACTAATGTTAGGCAACTTAATGATGTTAGCTTCTGGTTTTTTAGCCAGCTCGCCGAGTTCAGCCAATGCGTCTGAGATTTGTTGTTGCTCTGTTAATAGCTCAGGAAAGCTGGAAATAATACGACCCGCTAGTGAAATATCACGAGTTTCTACGTTTACACCAGCGGCATTAGTAAATGCTTGTACAATCGGTAACAATGAATAAGTGGCTAAGGCTGGCGCTTCGTCCGTTAAGGTATAAATAATCTTTGACGTCATGTCGGTCCCTAAAGTTGTGGTTGCTCTCGCTACGGCCGCCATTTCTTGCATTAATGGTCGAGTCCGTGAGGTGGCTAGTAACAAACAAAGAATGAAACACGCTCTATTTATCTACTGGCCGTCCAATAATTCGGCCAAAATAATAAACCATTTACAAACGCATTAACATTGTTTTACTAGTGGTACATCCAATAGCTGTTACAATTGGCGCCATGAAAAAGTTAACAAACACCCCAAAGCCGCGCCGTTTTAAACGAAAGGCTGAAGCTAATTCTACAAAACCATTGAATGGCCCACGCCGTTTAGTTTTGTTCAACAAACCCTTTGATGTACTAAGCCAATTCACCGATGGACAAGGTCGCTCGACCTTAAAAGACTATATTGATATCGCCGACGTTTACGCTGCTGGCAGACTCGACCGTGATAGCGAAGGCTTACTGCTATTAACAAACGACGGTAAGTTGCAACATCAATTAGCCAACCCTAAGGCCAAAACCAGTAAAACCTATTGGGTTCAGGTTGAAGGCGTACCTAGCGATGAAGATTTAGCCCCTTTGCGTAAAGGGGTTGAGCTAAAAGATGGGCCATGTTTACCGGCTAAAGTTAAACCGATAAACCCACCCGATTTATGGCCACGCACCCCCCCCGTACGCGAGCGTAAAACTATTCCAACCAGTTGGTTAAGCATTACCATCAAAGAAGGGCGCAATCGGCAAGTAAGACGCATGACCGCGGCCATCGGCTTTCCTACTCTGCGCTTAGTACGCTACCAAATTGGCGAATACACCCTTAAAGGGATCGCAAACGGTGAATACCAGCAATTAGTCGACGACCAGATAGCATAAACTGGCCGTTTGAAATGCTGTTTTCATCACAGAATTTCTGGTAGAATTCGCCCCAAATTTTTTCCAACAAGTTAGCATGAACTCAAACAACACTAAAAAAGTGATTGTCGGTATGTCCGGCGGCGTTGATTCCTCAGTTTCAGCCTACTTGCTTATACAGCAAGGCTATCAGGTTGAAGGTCTTTTTATGAAGAATTGGGAAGAAGACGATAACAGTGAATACTGCGCAGCGGCTGAAGACTTAGCCGACGCACAAGCTGTATGTGACAAATTAGGTATTAAGCTACATACCATTAACTTCTCAGCGGAATACTGGGATAACGTATTTGAACACTTCTTAGAAGAGTACAAAGCGGGTCGCACGCCAAATCCAGACATTATGTGTAACAAGGAAATTAAGTTTAAGGCATTTTTGGAATTTGCCGCAGAAGAACTGGCAGCAGATTACATCGCAACGGGCCATTATGTGCAACGCCGCTTTCAAGACGGTCACTGGCAAATGTTACGCGGTTTAGATAGCAATAAAGACCAAAGCTATTTCTTATACACATTAGAAGAAAAGCATATTGCCCAAACCTTGTTCCCAGTAGGCGACATTGAAAAGCCAGACGTTCGCCGTATTGCCGAAGAGCAAGATTTAATTACCGCCAACAAAAAAGATTCTACCGGGATCTGTTTTATTGGTGAGCGCAAGTTTACCGACTTTTTAGCTCAGTATTTACCGGCTCAACCCGGTGATATAGAAACCTGTGAAGGCAAAGTCATTGGTAACCACCAAGGATTGATGTATCACACTCTTGGTCAGCGTAAAGGCTTAGGCATTGGCGGCACTAAAGACGGCAATGAGACCCCTTGGTATACGGTCGATAAAGATATCGAACGTAACGTACTGATTGTTGGCCAAGGTCACGACCACCCACGGCTAAAATCTCAAGCGCTGATTGCAGGCCAATTACATTGGGTAGACCGCAAGGTGATAACCGAAGAGCTGCGCTGTAGCGTTAAGATTCGTTATCGCCAGCAAGATGTTCCGTGCACCATTATTCCGCAAGCTAACGACGAAATTAAAGTGGTATTCGACCAACCACAAATCGCCGTGACGCCCGGCCAATCAGCCGTATTTTACTTAAACGAAGTCTGTTTAGGTGGCGGTATCATTGAACAGAAAATTGGCATATAAGCGCTATGAGTAATTCACTATCTAACCGTGTCATCGCTTTCGCCGGTATTTGCCAAGCAGCGAAATTAGTCCAAGATGTAGCGCGTACTAGCACCTGCGAAGAAGCCGGCCTAAGTACTTGCCTTAACAGTATTTTGGTCACCGAACCTAAAGAAACGGTAGATGTGTTTGGCTCATTAGCCGAGCTTAAATTAGGCCTGGGCGTAATGAGCGCTCAGCTCAACAGCCAACAAGAGAAACGTAACGCCGAGATAACCCGTTACTTGGTCAGTTTACTCGCGCTTGAACGGCGTTTAAATAAACGTCCTGATCTTATGGGCATGATGGGCGAACGTATCACCCAACTAGATCGACAGTTGCAGCATTTCGAATTGTTAGACCAACAAGTACTGGGCGGCATTGCCGACATCTACAGCGATATAATTAGTCCTTTAGGTCCCCGTATCCAAGTTGCAGGCAATGTTAGTCACCTGCAGCAACCGGTTGTTCAACACAAAGTTCGCGCCTTACTGTTAGCCGGAATACGCGCCTGCGTATTATGGCGACAATTGGGCGGCCAACGTAGGCAACTACTGTTTTCTCGAAAGAATTATTTACAGCAAACCACACAACTTTTAAACACCATTGATTAGTTAATTTAGGAGATCACCATGGAACTGTCGGCATTGACAGCCATTTCCCCGATAGACGGACGCTACGGGGACAAAACTTCTGAACTGCGCAGTATTTTTAGCGAATTCGGCTTAATTAAATATCGCGTAAGGGTAGAAATTCGTTGGTTACAAAAACTTGCCCAGCAGCACAACATCGCAGAAGTGCCTGCCTTCTCTCCTGAAGCCATTGCCTTTTTGGATAGCATTAACGATAACTTTAGCGAAGCTGATGCTGCCCGCGTTAAAGAAATCGAACGCACCACTAACCATGACGTAAAAGCGGTTGAATACTTCTTAAAAGAGAAAGTCGCCGGCAACGCAGAGTTAGACGCGGTTTCTGAATTTATTCACTTTGCGTGTACCTCAGAAGACATCAACAACTTGTCGCACGCCTTAATGCTAAATGAAGCGCGCAACAAGGTATTAGTGCCTTACCTACAAAAGTTGATTGACGCGATTACCGAGGTGGCAAAAGAACTACGCGATACGCCTTTGCTTTCTCGCACCCACGGCCAACCAGCATCGCCCAGTACCATGGGCAAAGAAATGGCTAACGTAGTGGCACGCTTACGTCGTCAGCTTACCCAAATTGAAGCCGTAGAAGTACTGGGTAAAATTAACGGTGCAGTGGGTAACTATAACGCCCATATATCTGCTTATCCAGAAGTTGACTGGCACACATTCTCAGAAGAGTTTGTGACTAGCTTAGGCGTTCAGTGGAACCCTTACACCACTCAAATTGAACCGCATGATTACATCGCAGAATTGTACGATGCTATCGCTCGTTTCAATACTATTTTGCTAGATTTCGACCGCGATATTTGGGGTTACATTTGCCTAGGCCACTTTAAGCAAAAAACCATTGCTGGTGAAATTGGCTCTTCAACCATGCCACATAAAGTTAACCCAATTGATTTTGAAAACTCAGAAGGTAACTTAGGCATCGCTAACGCACTATTTGGCCATTTGGCGGCTAAATTACCTGTATCTCGTTGGCAGCGTGACCTTACTGATTCAACGGTTCTCCGTAACTTAGGTGTTGCTATGGGTTACTCACTCATTGCTTATCAGGCGACCCTAAAAGGCGTCAGTAAGTTACAGATAAACGAAGCTAACCTACTCAGTGATTTAGACAGCAACTGGGAAGTATTGGCCGAGCCAGTACAAACCGTTATGCGCCGCTACGGTATCGAGAAGCCTTACGAGAAGCTTAAAGAGTTGACCCGTGGTAAGCGGGTAGATGCTGAAGCCATGCGTGAGTTTATCGACGGTTTAGACATGCCTGAAGCAGCAAAAGTCGAACTGAAGAAAATGACCCCTGCCAATTACATTGGCGATGCGGTTAAGTTGGTAGACCAACTATAATCGACAGCCTTCCTTGCTAGGTAAATTTACCAAAGCCGACTTAATCGTCGGCTTTTTTGTATCAGCAGTGCTCTCACTATTACCCGTGCTTGCTAACGCCATGCAATAATACCGAACGGCGATAGCTTGGCCGCTGTTTTAATCGCTGACATATCCGCAACTTAATTAGCCTTGTTTTCAGCGATGGACAAAGAGCCCTAGCTTGTTCGATATTTATAGTATGAGCATTAACACCGAACTAGACAAACTCATCAGATTTCTGCGATATTGCCAATCACCGCCTTTTGTTTATGGGATTATTTATGTTGTTTAGCGTTTGGCTCACCTTTGTCGTTGCCTGTATCATTTTTAGCTTATCGCCAGGCGCGGGGGCAGTAGCCACCATCAGTCATTCTTTGAGCGGCGGCTTTCGGCAAGCTTGCAAAAACATCGCGGGCTTGCAGTTGGCGCTGATTGTTCACCTAGTAGTGGTTTCTGTAGGGCTTGGCGCTTTATTAGCCTCTTCAGCCATAGCTTTCACTTTGATTAAGTACTTAGGGGCAGCCTATCTACTCTACCTAGGCTTGAGTAAATTTTTCGACAAGCCTAAACGTTTACACACTGGGCGAGATACCATTAAATCCAGTTCGGAGTTAATCAGACAAGGTTTCATTGTTAATCTAATGAACCCTAAATCGATCATTTTCTTGGCTGCGTTTTTACCTCAATTTGTAAGCCCCAATAACGAACTAATTAGCCAGTACTTATTACTGGGATTAACCGTGGTATTGATCGATTGTGCGGTTATGTTCAGTTATGCAACCCTCGCTACAGCAGCTAAACCATGGCTAGGAAAAGCTCGCTTTATCGCCTTACAAAATCGCGTGTTTGGCTCGTTATTCATCATGATGGCTGTGGTCTTAGCCCGCGTAGAGCGATAACCTGAAGTAAATAGCGCTTTAACGCTCTAATTATTCATTGCTAATTAAGGCTAAGCACAGTAGCGTAAATCTAACAATGAGTGAACAACAGAGAAGCAACGCAATGAAAAACACCCTAGCCATGTTATTGGCCAGCAGCCTTTTAGTCGCTTGTGATAGCAGTGAAGTCGCTGACGTATCACTTGGCTTGTTTACCACCAAAGATATTAAAATTAGCGTACTCAATGATCCGTTAATACCAGGGGTGACTTGTCACATTGCAAATGTTGAGGCGGATTTAGACTTTGCCGACCCTAGCGATGCCTCTATTTCCTGCCGCCAAACAGGCGAAATAACAGCCGCTATGCTGACCAATATCGATACCTCAAAATCTGGCGAAGTCGTCTTTAAAAAGTCAAAGAGCATTCTGTTTAAATCACTAAAAATTCGCCGTATATACGATCTTGAGTCACAAACGTTGATGTACTTGTCGTACTCCACTAAAGAAACCTCGGGGAGTTACAAACACAGTTTATCAACGGTACCGCTTTGGGGAACTCAAGCCTACCAAGAGCCAAGCCTTGTCACTCCCTAATCTAGCAATACTCGGTTTTAATCTACCACCATAAAAAAGGCCCTCCAAGGAGGGCCAAACAGTACAATGGTAACAACAGTTCTTGAGCTTTGAGTTTATTTTGCAGCCAGTATTTTTAATTCACTGGCAACAAACTCAACATGTGGACCAATTACAACTTGTACCGCTGTTTTGCTCGGTACAATCACACCTGGCACATGTTTTTTGAGTTCTTTTACATTAACTTGGCCACTGTCTTTCACTTCTAAGCGAAGACGGGTTGCACAGTTATCTACCAATACAACATTATCTGTACCACCTAGCATGGTAAGCACTAAGCCTGCCACCTCTGCATGCGAACCACCAACACTTAAGGTCGTTTCGTCTTCGTCAGCTTCTTCACGGCCCGGTGTTTTCAAGTTCATTTTGATGATCATGGTTTTGAAGACGAAGTAGTAAATTGCAAAAAACACTAAACCTTGTGGGATTAACATATACCAGTTAGTGGCTAATGGGTTACGTGAAGACAGCACCATATCGACCAAACCCGCACTAAAGCCAAAGCCAGCCATCCACTGCATTGAGGCGGCAATAAATACCGACACCCCGGTAAGTAGAGCGTGCACCACATAAAGTACTGGGGCGACAAACATGAAGGCAAACTCTAGTGGCTCTGTTACACCCGTAAAGAAAGACGCCGTTGCCGCTGCAATCATAATTGACGCAACTTTACTTTTGTTTTCTGTTTTAGCTGTATGATAAATAGCCAGCGCTGCACCCGGTAGACCAAACATCATAATAGGAAAGAAACCCGCCATGTATCGGCCTGTTTCACCTGGTACGGCATCCGCAGCCACACTCAAAAATTTACCTAAATCATTAATGCCCGCCATATCAAACCAGAACACAGCGTTTAATGCATGGTGTAAACCCACCGGAATAAGGATGCGGTTGAAGAAACCATAGATGCCGGCCCCTACAGATCCTAGACCGGTAATGCTTTCACCAAAGGTGACTAAACCTCCAAAGATAAGCGGCCAAAGATACATCAGTACAAAAGCCATACCGATACCTGCCACTGAAGTAAGAATAGGCACTAAACGCTTGCCACTAAAGAATGACAACGCTTTGTGCAGCTCAACTTGGTAGAAGCGATTATATAGCTCGGCAGCCATAATACCGCTGATAATACCAACGAACTGATTATTGATTTTAGAGAAAGCCAAAGTACTAGACTCATCTAAGGCCACTAGTCCGATTTGCTCTACCGCGCCTGGCGCTAGCAAAGTAGTAATCACCATGTAACCAATGAAACCGGCCAAGGCTGCTGCGCCGTCTTTATCACGAGACATGCCGTAAGCAATACCAATAGCAAACAGTACCGACATATTGTCAATAATAGCGGCACCAGACTTAATTAAAAATGCCGCTAATGCACTGTTCCCACCCCAACCGTTGGGGTCTATCCAGTAACCAATTCCCATTAAAATGGCCGCTGCAGGTAATACTGCAACGGGTACCATTAAGGCTCGTCCAATCTTCTGTAAATAGGTAAACATAGTATCCCTCTTTATGGCTATCATTAACCAAATTCAAATTTATTAGCGGCAATTGCCAATTCGACCTTAGTGTTCCAATACACAGCGAGTCTTGCTAAACGTTCCACCAAGAACTTAATTCGCAGTGTAAATAATTAAATTCTCCACGCAAATAAAGATTGGGTAAATATGTGATCAATACGTTACTAAATTATTTTTAAACTGCTATTAATCACATTTTTAACGAAACTTATTTCTCGACGAGAATTAAACTGCTAAGCTAAATCAAAACTTGCGGAGAAAAATCATGAGACTGATACCTTTACTAGACAAAGAACAAGTAGGACGCTGGTCTGCACTTTATATCGCAGAGAAAATTAAGTCCTTCAAACCTACCGCTGACAAGCCTTTTGTTCTCGGTTGCCCTACTGGTGGCACCCCGCTCACCACTTATAAACACCTTATAGAGCTACACAAACAAAAACGGGTTAGTTTTGAGCATGTTGTGACTTTCAATATGGATGAATATGTCGGGATCCCTAAGCAACATCCGGAAAGCTATTACAGTTTCATGCATAACAACTTCTTCTCACATATTGATATCAAAGCTGACAACATCAACCTACTCGATGGTAACGCTGAAGATTTAGAAGCCGAATGCGCCCAATATGAAGCAAAAATTAAGCAGTACGGTAAAATTAACTTATTTATGGGTGGCGTTGGTGTAGATGGTCATATTGCATTTAATGAGCCGGCATCATCATTGGCTTCACGCACGCGAGTTAAAACCCTTACAGAAGATACTCGTATGGTTAACTCGCGCTTTTTTAACAACATCGAAGAAGTTCCAAAACTGGCCTTAACTGTTGGTGTAGGTACCCTCTTAGATGCTGAAGAAATCCTTATACTGGTGACCGGACACAATAAGGCGCAGGCCCTACAAGCAGCCGTAGAAGGGAGCGTTAACCATCTATGGACTATATCTGCGCTACAAATTCACCCTAAAGCAATGGTAGTATGCGACGAGCCTTCAACCATGGAACTGAAAGTAAAAACAGTTCGTTACTTTCAAGAACTTGAAGCCAACAACATAAAAAATATTTAGGAAAATCGGAATGATGTATGCCCTTACCAATGCTCTAGTTTTTGATGGTTGCGAATTGTTAAATGGCTATTCCGTATTAATTGAAGACGGCCAAGTCAGTTCGGTAGTTCCTAACCAACAAGTATCACCACAGATCAGTGGTATCGACCTCAATGGCGCGGTGTTATGCCCAGGTTTTGTTGACCTGCAGCTAAATGGTTGCGGAGGGGTGATGCTCAATGGCGAATTTACTGCCCACAACCTGGAGGTTATGCATAACAGTAACCTTAGAAGTGGCACCACGAATTTCATGCCGACACTAATCACTACCAATGATGAAGAAATGGAGCAAGCGGTAGAAGTATCGCGCGCACATCAACTCAGCCATGGTACGGCCAACTTGGGCTTACATTTAGAAGGCCCCTACCTCAGCGTGGACAAAAAAGGCATACATAGTGAAGCGCTTATTCGCCAACTTAACCAACAGCGCTTACGCTTCTTACTAGATAACAATGACGCGATTAAAAAAATCACCTTAGCACCCGAACATGTCGAATTAACCACCATTTCGGCATTAAAAGAAGCAGGCATATTAGTCTCATTGGGACATACCAACGCCAGTTATCAACAAGCCAGTGAAGCGATCAACGCAGGGGTAGGATTTGCCACCCATTTGTACAACGCCATGAGCCCAATGACGGGGCGTGAACCCGGCGTAGTCGGTGCAATTTATGACCATAACCTGTTCGCTGGTATTATCGTCGACGGCCACCATGTTGCCGACGCCAATGTACGCATCGCCAAGCGTTTACTTCGCCACAAATTGTGTTTGGTAACCGACGCCACTGCTGCTGCTGGAGCCGATATAAGTAGCTTTGATTTTGTGGGACGCAAAATTACCGTACAAGATGGGATTTGCTTTGGTGATGATGGTACACTCGGCGGTTCTGCTCTAACAATGATTGGGGCAGTAAAAAACTGCGTACAATCAGTCGGTTTGTCTATGAGAGACAGTTTAAGAATGGCTTCTTTGTATCCAGCAACTGCAATCTCACGAGACGATAGATTTGGCCGAATCAAAGCAGGTTATAGCGCAAACTTAACCGCATTTGACCAAGATTTTAATGTCACTTTAACGATTAGCGATGGCCAACTCACACGGTTTTAAGCAACAAAAGCATGAATAACAAACTTATTGTCAACGTAGATAAAGTTAAACAGGTAAACACTGCAGCAGTATACGGAATGATAGATCAATTAGGTCCGATTTCACGTGTCAAAGTCGCTGAAGAAAGTCAATTGGCTCCTGCCAGTGTGACTAAAATCACTCGTCAGCTGATCGCTACAGGCCTAATTAAAGAAGTGGCTCAGCAAGCGTCTACTGGCGGGCGTAGAGCTATTTCTTTAATGACAGAACAAAGCCACTATTACTTTATTTCGGTGCGTTTAGGTCGTGGAGAAATGGATATTTCGCTATTTGATTTAAGCGGAGAATCTCATGCTCACAATAAGCTTGTTATTGCAGAAGTAGAGCAGCAACCCTTAGTAGATATCCTGCTTAGCAACATTGATGCTTTTATTAAACAACAAGTGAGTGCTTCTCAAAACCTAATCGCAATTGCCATAACCCTTTCTGGTTTGGTTAATCCCGGTGAAGGCTTGGTAGTATATACGCCGCATTATCAGCTTCGTGACTACCCTCTCGCATCCATCATTGAACAACGCTTTTCACTCCCCGCTTATATCGGTAACGATACCCGAGCCATGGCGCTCGCTGAGCACTACTTTGGTTCAACCAGAGACTGCTTAGATTCAATTTTAATTACCGTTCATAACGGGGCCAGCGCAGGTATCATTGTTAACGGCCAAGTGTTTATGAGCCAAAACCGCGATGTTGGAGAAATAGGACATATTCAAGTTGATCCTTTGGGGGACCGCTGCCAATGCGGTAACGTAGGTTGCTTAGAAACGATTGTATCTAATAGTGCCATTGTAGAGCGCCTCAAGACCTTAATTAGCCAAGGCTGCCCGTCGATATTGCAAGGTGACTTTGGTATTGAAGATGTATGTTTCGCTGCCAATCAAGGGGACATGTTATGTCATCAAGTGTTGCACCGCGTAGCAAAAATGCTCGGCAACAGTATCGCTATTACCATTAACCTATTTCATCCAGAGAAGATCGTCATAGCGGGTGAAATAATGGCGGCACAGAGCATACTGTTACCGACCATCAAACAATGTATCGACCACCAAGCACTAAGCTCTTTTGCCCACGGTTTACCTATTGAAGCTGCGCATTTTCAGAAAAATCCTACTATGGGTGGCTTGGCGCTCGTGAAACGGGCCTTACTAGACGGAAGTTTATTGATCCGTTTAATCAACGAAAAGTCACAACCGCGTTAGCCACGCCTAAAGCTAATAATGACTAGAAATGTAATTAGGCGCTTGTAAATTATAGCTTTTAGTCGGTTTTTTGTGCTTTAATCAGATGATTGGAGCATAAGGAATTAGCTGGATGCGAGTCGTTACCCAACGTATTATTGTGATAGCCAGTGGACTAAGCGCCTGCTTAGCGGTGGTGATAATAGCCTTGCAACTACTCTCATCTGAAATCACTCAAGCTCAGCGACATATTGCTCACAGCACACTTAATCTTACTCAATCGGTTATTTATGATTCACTTCAATCCTTAGATGACCTCAGTCACCTCGACATCGAAGACTGTAGCGACAGCGCGTTATTAAAAATGCGCCAAGTGGTTTTTTTAAGTGATTACATCAAAGATGCAGGTTTTATTCAAAATGAACGCTTGGTATGCACCACCACCGGCGGCGCTCTGGCTAGCCCGATGGAATTGGCCCCCCCCACATTTAGTACTGGCTTGGGCTTTGATTTATGGTTAAACCAGCAACTAGTAGTATTTGATAATCTGCTCTCAGGCGTGGTTTTACGCAAAGGCGATTTTAATGTTGTGGTGAACAACAATACCTTTGGAAACTTAGAATTTGGTGATAATCAATGGGAGATAGTCAATCGTTATAATAACCAAATCACCCATTTAATTGGTACCCCAGGTATTTTCAAACAAGCCCAGTTAAACGAATATGAAGAAGCCAACGATAACTTTCACTACTTTCATCGTTGTAGTGAAAACTATGAGTTTTGCGTAGCATTAAGCCTTTACAATTACACCCTTATTAGAAACAAATTGGCCTTTTTAGCCTTTTCGTTATTGTTTAGTTTTGCTTTTGGCATCATTACGAGTATCTGTTCTGAAAGCTTAATCAGGCGTCATGTTAGCGTGGGTTCACGGCTACGCCGAGGCTTGAAAAAAGGCTATTTCTCTTATCAAATACAGCCTTTGGTTGATCTAAAGACTAAACGAATTATTGGCGGCGAAGTGTTAGCTAGGTTCGAAGATCAACATGGTCGGCTGTTCCCTGATGAATTTATTCCTGAAATACGCCGTTTACGTCTCACTTGGCCCTTTACCCAACATATTATTGAAACCGCTCTGCATGACTTACAAGCCAGTAAGGTGATACAAAAAGACACCAAGATCAGCTTCAACATTTTTCCTAACGATGTTGAGAGCAATCAAATAGCGGCCCTTAATGAGCTTGTTGAAGTGAAACAGTTCGATGGAAACATCACTTTAGAAATCACCGAAGATTTACAACTAGACAGCTTAAACGCGAACCGCAATATCAACCACATCATCCAACAGGGTTTCGAAGTCGCCATTGATGATTTTGGTACCGGATATTCAAACCTTAAACAGCTTAAAAACTTCCGTTGTCAGTACTTAAAAATCGATAAAAGTTTTGTATTCGAATTAGAAGCAGGCGCCATTCGTTCATCTTTGGTGCCGCACATGGTGGATATAGCGCATAAGTCGAACTTAAAAGTAATCGCTGAAGGTATAGAAAATGTCATGCAATCGAAGGCATTAGAGCTGCTAGGTGTTGAATATGGGCAGGGTTGGATGTTTGGCAAGCCCATGCCAATTGATGTATTCATAGAGAAGTACCTAGCATCTCAGCAAGATAACAAGTCCTGAACTGACAAAGGCTGAATACATTCAGCCTTTTCAACACCTGCAAAGCTCCCCGTTAACAGGTGATTCCAATCTTATCTTCTGTTTGCCAATAAAGTTGCCATTGTTCGTCACTCGCCGCCGCACAACCACACCCACCCGAGCATGATGCTAACTTTACCAACTTTAAACGATGGCGTTTTAACCAAGGCTGGAGCATTGCTAAGGCCGCCTCATCAGTCAGCGAAAAATGCTTGGCTACTTGGTTAAGCATCACGCCAGGGTTAGCTTCAATATATAGCTTAAGCGCTTGTAATATCAAAATGCTCTGCCTTTTTTCGCTTTAAGAACAGTACCCAAACACTCAACATGACTACCATAGCAAACAACAATACGCTGGCAGACACCGGCGCTTGCTGCCAAGTAGCCAACTGATAATAAATAGTGGCGGTACTGTAGGCCAATAGCGTAGACCATACCGCTATTAAGCGCGCCCATTTCATCCCTAGTTCTTTTACCAAGGCACCCATTGCCGCCGCACAAGGCATGTACAATAAAATAAACAACATAAATGACACCGCCGATTCAGGCGTAAAGTGCTTCTCTAACTGAGACATGGTAGTTATGTCTACTTCATTCAGTTCCGCTGCGGCCGCTA
Source organism: Agarivorans sp. MS3-6 (assembly GCF_054112545.1). NCBI lineage: Bacteria > Pseudomonadati > Pseudomonadota > Gammaproteobacteria > Alteromonadales > Alteromonadaceae > Agarivorans > Agarivorans sp. MS3-6. The sequence continues at coordinate 353,169 of NZ_CM134202.1, forward strand.
AGTTATCGGCGGTTTCAATCCCAATACCTAGTGGATCGTCGTAACTTAAGTCGTTAAAGTTGTCGATAATACTTTGCCCCGCTTCTTGGAAGCGCCCCAAGTATGTCCATTCTTCAGCGTCTTCTGACGGGTCTGCATATAAGCTATTTAATGTACCGATTACCGCTTCTTTGGCAAACAAACCAGTGACAATACCGACGGTTGCAGGCCAGTTATCTTGTTCGATTCCCATTGGACCAAATACCGGAGTAACAAACTGGCTGGCTCGACTTAATAAAGAGTGCTCTTGGCCTTCAGCGTCGAGTTCACCGCCAGTGCCAATGTGATTTAAAACGCTTAATATTGCCACTACTAGTACAATAGTTTTACCCGCTCCAACAATGAAACCTCGCACCTTTTGCCAAGTTAACAGTAACACCCCAAATGCCGTGGGTAATTGGTAATCAGGAAGTTCTAGCACTGAATCTTGAGCGCTACCGGGTAACAATGTGTACTTAAGCAGTAGCCCAGTAACAATAGCGGCAACGATACCAATTAAATACAACGCAAATACCATGTTTTGCCCTTGATGGGGGAAAAATGCCGCAACAAATAAAGCGTATACCGGTAAACGAGCACCGCAGGACATGAACGGACTCATGGCAGAGGTTAATACCCGCTCACGGTGCTTTTCTAATACTCGAGTAGCCATGATTGCGGGAACTGTACAACCAAAGCCCATTAGCATTGGTACAAAAGCTTTGCCCGGCAAGCCAATCATTTGCATCGCTTTATCTACAACAAAAGCAGCGCGGGCCAAATAACCTGAGCTTTCTAACAAGGCTAAGAATAGATACAAACAAGCAATCACAGGGATAAAGGTCGCCACCGTTTGAATCCCTACGCCTACGCCGTCGGCTAATACTAAGCCAACCCAATCAGGCGTACCAATAAGACTCAGTAGCTGATTGACCCCGTCGACAAAAATGGTCCCTGCAGCGATGTCGAAAAAGTCGATGAATACGGCACCGCCATTAATGGCAAACATAAACATTAGGTACATTACGCCCAGAAAGGCAGGGATCCCGAACCATCGATTTAATAACACGCGGTCAATGAGGGCTGAATAGTCTCTGTTTAATTGGCCTTTTTTGGCGATACAGCTTTGAGTAAGCTCATAGATAAAATTGTAGCGACTAGCGGCTAACTCTAAATCGATGTCCACAGCTGAAAACGTCAGCAAGGCTTGTTGAAGCGCTCGTTGTTGATCGCCGTCTAGCGTTTCAGTTAACCAGGGATCTAGTTCCAGTAAGCGTAATACTTGGCCTTTATTCAAATCCAGACTTTGCTGCCATTCGGCTGCAAAGTGTTCTATCTGTGAAGAGTACTGAATATTCAAGGCCGAGCTTTGTTGTGCCTGAAGCATTAACTGAGGCAGGTTTTTCTTAAACGCTTCAACTTGCTTTTTAGACGTGGCAGATAAGCACACTAAAGGAAGATTGAAACGCTCGCTAAATTGTTTCACTTTAATGTTAAGCAGTCGGGCTTTGGCGGTATCCATCTTGTTCAGCACAAGCACAACGGGTAAGCCCAACTCTTTCAATTGGATAGTCAAATACAAACTGCGTTCTACTGAACTGGCATCAACAACATTAATTATCAGGTCTAAAGGCTCTGACTGTAAAAACTCACAAGCGATACGCTCATCGATAGAGCTCTTATCTAGTTGCGGGTCAATATTGTATACCCCTGGCAAATCAATTACTTCTGCCTGCCAATCAGCGTGGCGGATCCAGCCTGACTTTTTGTCTACAGTAATGCCGCTAAAATTGCCTACTTTTTGTTTACTGCCAGTAAGCGCATTAAATAAGGTACTTTTACCGCTATTTGGGTTACCAACGGTGGCTATCATATGTGTATTCATAGGGCTTGCACCTCAATAGCTTTAGCCTGCTTAGCACTTAAGGCAAAACTGATTCCGGCTGCGCTAATTTGGATCGGATCACCCAGCGGAGCGCGCCTAACAATGGTTAAGGTTGAATCAGGCAAAATGCCCAACGACATTAATTTTTTACGATTGGCCCTTGGTAAGTGCTGTAAACTTAGCACCAAAGCTTGTTGGCCTATGGCTATTTCATCCAATGACATGCTATCTCCTGGGCTCAATTCTAAATAGTAATGATTTTCATTTAGTAGATTGTGCGTCACTCGTCACAAAACAACAATGATCTAAATCAAGCTGGGGTTTATAGGTTTTTATTTTTTTGAGGTATTTTTTTGAAACTAGCTAAACAAATACGCTACCATCATCGCAACTACAATTAAGGTAAATTGAAGATGTCATTCAAAGACCAACTCTCTCAACTTGTTTATTCCACCGATCAAGGCCGCATAGAGCCTGAGCAACAAGAAGAGCAAATACCAAGCAGTGATGGTTTCGTTAAACTGCGCCGTGAAACCAAAGGTAGAAAAGGTAAAGGAGTCACTTGCTTAAGTGGTTTTGGCCTTGATGAACCAAGCCTAAAGAACCTATGCAAAGAAATGAAAAAGCACTGTGGCGTAGGCGGTAGTGTTAAAGACTACGTTATTGAAATCCAAGGTGACCAGAGAGATAAGTTAGAAGCTTGGCTAAAACAACGCGATTACAAAACTAAGCGTATTGGCGGATAAACGCATTGATTATTTATGGTGACTTAGCTATATTCAGCGCGCTTTTGGGGAGTAGCCGCCAATAACCTTAGGGTTAACGGGCATTCATCAACATACTTAGTGCAAAATCACTATGGTGAATGCAGCCTAAACAGGCCTGGCAAGACCAAATGCACATTAACGCTATAAAGAGGTGAGCGGCGTTGTGTGCATTGGTTTATTTGCTCGCCTCATTAAGAGATCCAAATGGAAGCCCTATTTACTTCAATCACCGCTGTTGCTATCGCCGAAATTGGCGACAAAACCCAACTACTGGCCTTATTATTAGCCTGCAAGTTTCGTAAACCCTTACCCATTATTGCTGGCATTATCATTGCCACTTTACTCAATCATGCCGCCGCAGCGTGGTTTGGCTCTTTTGTGCAAACGTGGTTCAGCCCAGAGATATTGCGTTGGGTGTTAGGGTTGTCATTTATTGCTATGGCTATCTGGGTGTTAATTCCAGACAAAGTGGATGACCTAGAAAGTGGTATGCTCAAGTATGGCCCCTTTGTTGCGTCTCTCATACTGTTTTTTATTGCTGAAATTGGCGACAAAACTCAAGTAGCCACGGTGATCTTGGCGGCAAAATACGACTCGCTGTTTATGGTCATTATGGGAACGACCATTGGTATGTGTTTAGCCAATGTACCAGTAGTACTCCTTGGGAAGCTGGGTGTTGATAAACTACCGATGGTCTTAATCCACCGTATTACCGCTGTATTATTTTTGGTGTTGGGTGTAACTACATTGCTATTTTAGCTTGGGCTTAAGCTTTAACTAATTTATGTTACACTCTGGCAAAATTTGTTAGCAAGGTTGTGAAAGATGAAAGTAATTCGTTGGATTTTAGGCCGTATAATATTGTTACTAAATGCGGTTTTTTCTCCCAAATCAGTGATACGCAGTAGCGAAGATCAAGCAGCCATTGATCAAAAGTTACAAGGTTTAGACCTTTATCAATTGGCGGCATGCCCTTTTTGCGTAAAAGTAAGACGAGCCATGAAACGTAACGGTATTAATATTGGCTTACGAGATATTAACGCTCAGCCTAAATACCTCGAAGAACTGGTAACTGGCGGCGGCTCACGAAAAGTTCCTTGTTTGCGCATAACTCAAGGCGACCAAGTAGAATGGTTGTATGAATCAAATGATATTATTCGTTATTTAGAACAGAAAGTTGCATAAATAAGTCAACAAAAAAGCTCCGCCATGCGGAGCTTTTTTTCACTCGCGGCACAGTTAGTCTACGTCCATAATGTCACTTGGCATTGTCTCACGTAATCGCTTCCATACTTCACTACTAGCAATACCGTAATTACGTACCACTTGTAGCGCTTTATCGTGCTCGCCAGACTCAGCAAGAACAATGAGATCATCGTAGAACTTATCAACCAGTTGGCGTGAAACCGGGTCTTCAAAATAATATTTGCCTACACTTTGATACATGCCTCTAAATCCATTTAGGATTAATGCGTACAAAGGGTTACCAGAGGCAAAAGATAGGCCATGCAACACTTGATAATCAAACTCGGCGTAGGCTTCTCCGGTTTGTTCTAAGAGCTTATATTGCTCAATAAGCTGACGGCTTTTCTCAGGATTATTTTTTAAAGCACCGCGAATGAAAATAACACTAATATTGGTTCGAGCAGACAACAGTTGTTCGAATAACTCTGGAACCCCCTCGGTATCTAATCGAGCCAGCGTCGCTAAAATATTCAGCCCGGCCGTTTCCCAGAAATTATTCACCTTGGTAGGTTTACCGTGCTGAATGGTTAGCCAGCCGTCGCGAGCTAAACGCTGCAATACTTCACGTAACGTGGTTCTTGTTACCCCTATTAACTCTGATAATTCTCTTTCAGCAGGCAATATGGTGCCGGGAGCAAAGCGATTATTCCAGATAGATTCAATAATGTACTGTTCTGCAAATCCCGCTGGGCTTTTTGCTTTAATTACCATTTTTTACTCAGTCTATTTTCGTTTTTATTCATTGGATAATAACAAACCATTAACTAAAGCTAAAGTAAGTGGTTTGAGCTCAAACCTCCAGTTTTGCAAATCCAATAACATTTCTTTTCAGTTATTGATTAAATTTGATGATTTCGCACGTTCAACTACCAAAACTGCTTGATATCACATACAATCGCGGCGAGTTTCCGTAGGGGAAAACTCGTCCCGCATTTGAACAACAATGAGATTTCAGGATGAATACAAGTCTTACCAGTGCTTTTGCTAAGAATTTTCTTGGTAATGCACCTCTTTGGTATAAAAAAGCCATTGTTTTATTTCTAATTATTAACCCCATCGTTTTTTATATTAACCCCTTTCTCGCGGGTTGGTTGCTGGTTATTGAGTTCATTTTCACTTTAGCGATGGCCTTAAAATGTTACCCTCTTCAACCTGGTGGTTTGTTGGCTATTGAAGCGGTAGCCATCGGTATGACATCCTCTGAAACCGTAAAACATGAATTAGTGGCCAATTTTGAAGTAGTACTGTTGCTAATCTTCATGGTGGCAGGGATCTTCTTCATGAAGCAGTTACTGCTTTTTGTATTCACCAAGATGCTAATAAAAATCAAAGACAAGGCTATTTTGTCTTTGGCCTTCTGTGCTGCTGGCGCTTTTCTATCTGCTTTTCTAGACGCCTTAACCGTTATTGCGGTTGTGATCAGCGTTGCCATAGGTTTCTACAGCATCTACCACAAGGTAGCTTCAGGCAAAGATTTTCATCAAAAGCACGATCATACCAATGATGACTTAAGCAGTAATGACCTAGAAGGCTTTCGAGCGTTTTTACGTAGTTTAATGATGCACGCGGGTGTAGGTACTGCGCTGGGTGGCGTTTGTACTATGGTCGGTGAGCCACAAAACCTCATCATTGCCGACCAGTCAAGCTGGCAGTTCTTTGAGTTCTTCCTGCGTATGTCTCCAGTGTCGATACCAGTACTCATTTTTGGTTTAGCCACTTGTGTGCTGTTAGAAAAAGTAGGTAAGTTTGGTTACGGAGGAGAACTTCCTCCCAACGTACGAAAAATTCTTACTGACTATGATAAGTTTGAAGACGAAAAGCGTAATAATCGCGATCGCGCCAAGCTAATCGTACAAGCGCTAATTGCCGTATGGCTAATTGCCGGTTTAGCCTTACACTTAGCCGCCGTGGGCCTAATTGGTCTGTCGGTGATTATTTTAGCCACTTCGTTCACGGGAATTACAGAAGAGCACCAATTAGGTAAGGCCTTTGAAGAAGCCCTGCCATTCACCGCTTTGTTAGCCGTATTTTTCTCAATTGTTGCTGTAATTATTGACTTAGAGTTGTTTAAGCCCGTTATTCATTGGGTGTTGTCTATTGAAGAAGAAGGACAGTTAGTCGCCTTCTATCTGGCTAATGGCTTGCTTTCGATGGTAAGTGACAACGTATTTGTTGGTACGGTTTATATAAACGAAGTCAAAACCGCTTGGAACGAAGGTCAAATTACCCGCGATCAGTTCGACATGCTTGCGGTGGCTATTAATACGGGTACTAACCTACCTTCAGTGGCTACGCCAAATGGTCAAGCCGCATTCTTATTCCTACTCACCTCTTCATTGGCACCTCTGTTACGTTTGTCATACGGACGAATGGTGTGGATGGCATTGCCTTATACTGTTGTATTGGCTGGCGTAGGTTTGCTTTGTGTTGAATTTGCCTTAGTGCCTGCGACCCAATACTTCTATGATATGGGATGGATTACCCATCACGTTGCGGGTGCAGCGTCAGCGGTTTCTGCTGGACATTAAAATTAAAAACGGCGATGCTTGCATCGCCTTTTTATTTATAGGAGTTATTGAATATGCTCAACTTTTTAAGCAGTATGCCGCACCAACGTAAACCTTGGTTTCTGCTTTTTGTTGGTAGCTTGTCACTTGAATTATGTGCGTTGTTCTTTCAACACGTGATGAAGCTTGATCCCTGTGTCATGTGTATCTACGAACGCGTAGCTATGTTCGGTTTGATGGCTGCTGGCTTAGTGGGTTGCATTGCACCCAAGTACCTAATTGTTCGTTTGACCGCCTTTGGCTTGTGGTTGGCTAGTGCTGGTTGGGGTTTGCAACTGGCGATTACCCACACTGATTATCAGATGAATCCAAATCCTTTTGCTACCTGTGATTTTTTTGCTAATTTCCCTGAGTGGATGCCGCTAGATAAATGGATCCCATGGCTATTTAATCCAACCGGTTTTTGCGACGAAATCTCTTGGATGTTCTTTGGCTGGTCAATGCCGCAATGGCTAATCGCGATATTTGCCATTTTCCTCTGCGCCGGCGTAGTGTTTTTCGCTCTACAGTGGCGTAAAAAAACCACCTATTAAGCGAACAAATTTGAGCAACATCCGTTGACCATTTGGTCATCGGATAAGGGCTTAGCGGCTCTCCGCTCAGTAACGTTATGAACGCTAAATAGGGAATAAATAACCTTCAATTTAGCGTTTATCAACTCAGTGATTCAATAAGCACTTCTGAAATAGCGCCCTTGCCTACCTCTTAATAAGCGATAACGTGTAAACGGTGACCATCCAATACACCAGACAGGGTTGATACAATGCCAGCGGCTAAACCATTCACTGTCACAGGCCTTGTCCCAATAAAGTTCTCGCCATTTTATCGCCTAACAGAGTCGCTAAATCAATATTGCTTTCACCATCGAGCATTATTTCGAAAGTAGAACGGTAGCATTGGGCGTTTCGTTGGCAATGTCTATGATGCTTTAAAGGCCGCGACTAGAGTAATAGTCAGCCCCGTCAATGATTTCATGCGCAAGATACTATTTTTATCAATACTGTTCGTTGGCGGCCATTCCAACAATGTATCTTTTACAAAAAAACTAAAGAACCTGCGCTACTCGGTTGCCGCTAGTTTGAGATCAACTTTTTGGTCGGTTACGGGTTTGTGACATAATTTGTTTGACCAAAACTAAGCAATAAATCTAGAATATTAAGTGACACAGCTAACGCTATATTAACCCACCAACGCTCCCACATTAAGCCTCGAACGGGCCAGTTAAGTTGAGTCAATTACCACTAAATCGTTTACACATCATTTCAAGATTAAGGCCGAATCAGTTATGCGAGATATTTTAGCTACAGCTTGAAAGATTAATCAGCGGCTTCTAACAGAAGAAATATCCCCCCCCCCCACAAACTCGCTAATTATGATAAGGTTAAGCCATACTTTAGAATATTTTGATTACGCCGTGGACCCAATTGCCCCTGAATTACTAAAAGAGTTTAATGCACTACCTTGTCAAACTGAGGTGCATCTACAAATTCCCACTGCGACGACCCCTTTGCGCTTACGTAGTCGATTAATCGGTATTGAACCCGGCATGTGTATAATTCTCTCTAGGGGAATGGACCAGCAATGGGATGCAGCCAAAGAGCTGATTCGCGAAGGCCAGTCGATTGTGGTTCGAATCGTCAATGAAGGGGATCCCGACGCAACTATTTTTGCTTATCGAGGTTCCATTTCTAAGCTGATGAGTAGCGTTGGTCGTTGGGTAGTATTAGATTATCCACGCAGCATTCAGAAAATCAGTTTACGACAACATAGTCGCTTACCCGTCTCTTTACCCTGCCAATTAATCACCGAAGGAGACAAACCCGAAACGCTGATTGGTTTACTAAAAGACTTGTCGTTAAATGGCGGAGGCTTTGTTAGTAGCCCTATTCCAATGCCACTAAGCCAACAAAGCTTTACCTTAAGCCTAGCCATCGAGAACCAAGAGGCACTTACAATTAAAGCCAGTATTTGTAATCAACACCTAGAACAACGAGCGCCTGAAAAAGTACATTATGGTTTGAGTTTTGAAGGCACAGAAAAAGAAAAACAGCATTTTGTGCAGACTGCACTACTAGAAATTTTACAAAAAGAAAATAAGACACCAAGCTAAATAATCGATTAATCGAGTATAAACGCTTTTACTGGCTGTATTTCAATGCACAAAAAAAGCGACCCTAGGGTCGCTTTTATATTAATGGTCAACTTCTAGTCTTTGTTGTACTTGGCAGTACGTGGGAACGCAATGCCATTACTATCAAACAAGTAACCCGCGTTAGTTGGTAAACCTACACGCAGTTGATCGCCATTGTTAGATGGGAATTCGCTACGTGCTTTAAAGGTGAAATCGAAGCCTTTAACGTCCATATAAACGTAAGACTCAGCACCTAAGTGTTCAGCAACTACAACTGTACCTGTAATGAAGTTCTCTGCATGAGCATGGGTATCTTCAACCAAGTGCTCAGGGCGGCAACCAAACTCTACAGTATCGCCAACGCTAGCGCGGCTAGTGTCAACTGCTGCACTGATGATATCGCCAGTTACCAATTTAATCTTACTGTGTTGCTCACCCGATTCAATAAGTTCGCCTTCAATGAAGTTCATTTTAGGAGAGCCAATAAAACCAGCAACAAATTTATTTGCAGGGTTATGGTAAAGCTCTAACGGAGAACCATATTGCTCCAAGTTAGACCCTGCATTTGGATCTAATGGGCTTAGCACAACAATTTTGTCAGCTAAAGTCATCGCTTCCACTTGGTCGTGGGTAACGTAGATAATAGTTGATTGAAGTTCTTTGTGCAGTTTAGCAATCTCGATACGCATTTTCACACGAAGCGCAGCATCAAGGTTTGATAAAGGCTCATCGAATAGAAATACACCTGGTTGTTGTACAATACAACGACCAATAGCAACACGCTGACGTTGACCACCACTTAATTCTTTTGGTTTACGATCAAGTAACGGGTCTAAGCCCAAAATATCAGACGCATTGTTTACACGTTTCTCGATAGTCTCTTTGTCAACCTTCTTCAATTTAAGGCCGAAAGACATGTTTTCGCGTAGATCCATGTGTGGGTAAAGAGCGTAAGACTGGAATACCATACCTACATTACGCTCTACTGGTGGAACATCATTCATGAAGTTACCACCAATTTGAAGTTCACCACTAGTGATGTCTTCTAGGCCAGCGATCATACGTAAAAGCGTTGATTTACCACAACCTGATGGACCAACAAATACAACAAATTCGCCATCTTGAATGTCTAAGTTAATGTCACGCAAAGTGTCTTGGTGAATTGCAGGATCATAGTTCTTACGTACATTTTTTAGAATTACATTAGCCATTATTAGCTCCAAACTGAATAAAGTATTCGCTTTATTCGCAATCAATCTTGTTTTGCGTAGCCGCATCTGCGGCTACGCCCAAATAACTTAACCTTTAACACCACCAGCCGTTAACCCGCCGACCAACCAACGTTGGGCCATTAGGAACACTAGCGTGATAGGGAATCCAGACAATACTGCTGCGGCGGCGAAATCGCCCCACAAGTAGTTTTGCGGATAGAGATATTGTTGAGCACCTACTGCAAGCGTGAGTTTATCTACGTCTTGCATCAATACAGAGGCCATTGGCACTTCAGTAATTACCCCAATAAACGCGAGGATAAATACTACTGCCAAAATAGGTACAGAAAGCGGTAACAATACCAATCTAAACGCTTGCCATGGAGTTGCGCCGTCAATAGCCGCAGACTCTTCAAGCGCAGGGTCAATAGTTTCGAAGTACCCTTTAATCGTCCACACGTGCAGTGCGATACCACCAAGGTAAGCGAAAATAAGACCACCATGAGTGTTTAGACCCAACCAAGGAATGTATTCACCAATCTTGTTGAACAAGGCATAAATTGCTACCAAGGCCAATACAGATGGGAACATTTGGAAAATTAACATACCGTTAAGAATGGTTGCTTTACCCTTAAAACGCATACGCGCAAACGCGTAAGCACTTGTAGTAGATAAGGCCACAATTAACAGTGCTGAAATACCCGCAACTTTAATTGAGTTCCACAACCAAGTTAGAACAGGGAATGGTGGTGGTGTCAAAGAACCATCTGGGTTTACAACTGTAATCCCTAAGGCTAAACGCCAGTGGTCGAGAGTTGGGTTAGATGGAATAAGTTCGCCTACCGCAAAGTTACCAGTACGGAACGAAATAGTAATAACCATCAATAATGGGAATATAATCAAACATAGAAATAAACATAACACTACGTGAGTAGCTAGTTTTCTATATTTCAATGACTTAGCTTGAACCATTGCCATAGTAGCTTCTCCTTATGCCTTGTCAGCTTTAGTTAATTTCAAGTTAATCAAGGCAAGCGCACCAACCACTAAGAAGATTAGCGTTGCAATTGCACTGGCGAGACCGTAATCCTGACCACCATCGCCTTGGAAGGCAATACGGTAGGTATAACTTACGAGTAAGTCAGTTGTACCTGCAGGAGTAGAAGCACCGATAATGTCTGGACCACCATTGGTTAACAACTGAATCAATACAAAGTTGTTAAAGTTAAAGGCAAAAGAGGCTACCAACAACGGGGTTAGAGGCTTCATCAGCAGTGGTACAGTAATGTTGAAGAAATTATTGATTGGACCTGCGCCATCCATTGCTGAAGCTTCATACAAATCTTCAGGGATAGACTTAAGCATACCTAAACATAAGATCATCATGTACGGATAACCTAACCAAGTATTCACGATTAGAATCATCGATTTGGCCATAACAGGATCGGTAAACCAATCCGGCTTAATACCAAATAGCGATTCCAAAATACCGTTAATTTCACCAAAGTTTTGGTTAAATAAACCTTTGAATACCAAGATAGAGATAAAGGCAGGGATAGCGTAAGGAAGAATTAGAACCACGCGATAAATAGCGCGCCCTTTAAGCTCTTCCCACTGAATTAGACAAGCTAACACCATACCAATAGCCAAGGTAAAGGCTACTGAAGCGGCAGCAAAAATAACTGTCCAAATAAAGATTTCGATAAACGGTTCTTTAATACCTTTGTCGGTAGCAACGCGCTCAAAGTTTTTCCAGCCTACTTTAACTGTAAAACCCGGAGCAAGGCGATCACCAACAAACTCACCGTCGCCATCGATATACTGAAAATAACCCGTTTCCATATTTGGCAACATTAATTCGCCAGTTTGGTTATTTCGTAAGATAGAAGGACCTGGAAGAATAGCGCCACTTTCTTTAAGAACTACACCGTCAGCGAGACGAGTGTATAGAGGCTTCATCGCTGAGAATTTGCGCAGGCCATTCATAACCAGTTCATCACCGTTAGGGGTAACAAGAACGATATTATTGAAAAATTGGCGATGCGAGATAATTTCTTTTATCGGCGCGATAGCACTAGTAGGCAAAGCATCTACTTGTTTAAGCCTAAAACGTTCAGTTTCAAGCGTAAGCCGTTTAGTACGAACATCGGCGTTAGAGATAACTTCAACAGGAGAAGTGACAAAAAGATCTTCATCTTGTGAGAGTGCCAAGATGTATTTACCTTCAGCCGCTTGATGCAACTGAAAAGCAAATGAACCACCTTTAGCCATGTAGGTTTTTTGGGTATGCAATTGCTCAACACGTTCCAACGATAACAAGTTTGTTCCGCTGTAGTTGGTAAATGCAATACCAATGGTATACGCCAAGGGAAAGATGATAAAGACCACCATTCCGGCAATACCGGGGAAAATATATCGGTGCGCATACATTTTTTTAGTAGTAAAAACATACACACCAGTAGAAACAACAACAAGGGTGAGCAATGCAAATGCATATTCACCACCTGCATACATCAAAACAATTGCGTAGCCGTTAAGCAATACAATCGCCGTGATCAGCAGCAGTTTTAGCCAAGCATATTTGCCCTGCATAAAACCTGGAGAAGCAGAAAGACCCATCTTATGTACAACCTTTGATTTGACCGAAATTAACTAAGAGGAGGATAGACCAATATCCTCCTCCTAACCGAAATAATATGACCGTATTATTTCGCTATACGACGCGCTGCCGCGTCTAGTGCTTTCTCTAGAGGTTGACGACCACTAGTGATGTTGGTTAGTGATGTTGCCATCGCTGACCAGAATTTACCCATAGCAGCTACGTTAGGCATTGGCTCACCATCTTGAGCGTTTGCGAAAGTTGCAGCGATGCGAGGGTCACTTGAAAGCTCTTCCATGTACGACTTAAGTGCTACAGCACCTAGAGGTACATCGTCATTCACAGATTTCAAGCCTTCATTAGTAACAAGGTAGTTTTCTAAGAACTCTACCGCTAAATCAGCATTTGGTGACGCAGAGTTAATTGCACCCGCTAATACACCAACCATTGGCTTAGCTTTGTTACCGTTGATAGTTGGAATGTAAGTTACACCGTAGTTGATGCCACTTTTTTCCATGTTATCCCAAGCCCAAGGGCCGTTGATAACCATGGCTACTTCGCCTTTGTTGAAGGCAGAATCCATTACACCGTAGTCAGCGCCTTTTGGCATATGACCATTTTCGATTAAATCTTTAATAACTTGAGCGCCCATTTTTGCGCCGTCTGTCGCTACACCGGTGTCTTTAACATTGTAAGAACCGTTTTCGAATTTAAAGATGTAACCACCATTCGCAGCCAATAGAGGCCATGAAAAGTAAGTGTTATTGTAATCCCAAAGGATTGCGTGCTTACCAGACTTTTGTAGTTCGGTGTCTAGTGCAGGAATTTCTTCCCAAGTTTTAGGAGGGTTAGGCACTAAGTCTTTGTTGTAGATAAGACCAATAGCTTCGATAGCAATTGGGTAACCGTAAACTTTGCCATCTAGTGTTACTGCATCCCATGCAAAATCTTCAACTGCTGCTTTTTTCTCTGCGCTTGGCTTAACCTCAGTTAATAGACCTGCGTCAACCCAGTCACCAAAACGGTCGTGAGCCCACAAGAAAATATCAGGACCTGAGCCAGTAGATGCAGCTTGTTGGAATTTACCAGGGGCATCGTCTGGGTGTGCAACACTTACTTTAACACCAGTATCAGCTTCAAAGCGTTTACCTACTTCAGCCAAGCCGTTGTAGCCTTTATCGCCATTTACCCAAATGGTCAATTGGCCTTCTTCAATCGCAGCAAAAGCATTAGATACCATGCCTAAAGAAGCAACCGCTATAGCAGATGCAAGAATTGTCTTTTTCATTAGCCTTTCCTTAACTGTCGTTATGATTATATTTTTAGGTCGCAAGGGTAACTTGCTGGGCTTGATTCTAGCCCATATGGTTGCTTTCGCACATGACTTAGCTCGCACTTTTGAAATTATACTACAAACGGCCAAACCAAGGCCACATGGGCCTTGGGAGGCCACTTAAGCAACAAACAGTGGTAATAAAACAACATTATCAACCATGTTAACGCTTGAAAACCTTTCCATGTGGTAATAAAACTACATTTAAGTTTTTGATAAGCTTTTCAGAGCTCACAATTAACTTATTTGTTATTTTTCAACTGTTCTCTTAAGTTAGGAGGGATCCCGACAATCGTCAATGTATCTGTCGATTCATCGTAAAAAACGCGATCCCCCAACAATTTTTGTTCAAAGCTAACCGATACTCCTTTTCCTTGCCCAAAACATTTAGCCAGTTTTTTCAGGGCGGTACGGTCAGCTGGAAATTGATCTTCAAGGGGATAGTTTTCAGCCGCAAATTGATAAAAGTCGACATTATCTTCAGCGGTAGGTAAGGCCTTGGCTAATTCTCCTACGATGATTTCCTCACCGTCTTTTAACTGTTGTTCACAGTAAGATTTTACTTCACCTTTATAGGCTAGCTTTTCTTCTTTATCTAATTGCGTTGCTTGGCAGTAATCATCCACCGCTTGCATCAACACCGCATTTTGTACTTTTACATCCAAGCCGTCATCGCACCCCAAATACTCGACAAAAAAATCAGCTATTTTACGCCCAGCCCTGCCTTTAACATAAGAGACATAGCGCTTAGACTCTGGGTTACGTTGCATATCGGTGATATCAATCCTAGCCGCTAATTGAATGGAACTTGTCTCAAGATAACGGCTAGCAGTTAGCTCTAAGCTCTCGTTCACAGCAGGAGAGGTTTTATTCTCGAGCAACATGATTAATAGATATTCACCTGCAACATGTTCATAGTTAGCCAGCAATAACACGCCCTGCTCAATAAACTCATACTTTTTTAGTTCTTCAATTAATACCGTACCGCTATCGACACTGTATCGATGAAAATCGATGTCTTGGTTTAGTAAAGCATCTAGTTGCGTCTTGAAGGGACTACTATTGTCTTCATTATAAAAGCCAAACCCTTTAGCGGCACGCCCACTGTAATTGAGGTGTAGACTCTCTATTAAGCTAAGTGCAGCTTCACTATGAGCCATCTCGTCGGCGCGAGCTTGTAGGGCAATAGTGCCGTCTTCGGCCAATTCTAATGAATGTAAAATAAGGTGTTTTAATGAAATGCTCATGGTCTCTTACTGTTAGTGTTTACTGACGAGGTGGGTTATTATACGCGTCTTTATCAGTAAATTCTTAGTGAAGTAATGGCAATAATTTCAAAATATTCTAATGAGCAAGTGGAACAATTACTTAATGATGTACTCAAAGTAGTCGACAACCATAATATCACCACAGATTTAGCACTGATGGTGTTAGGTAATGCGACCACATGTTTGATTAATCAGCGGGTTGCGCCTGAACAACGGAAAAAGCTCACTGAAGGTTTTAGCAAGGCGCTTAAAAGTTCGATCAACGAAAAATAATAAAATTGGAAAGGATCCATTAACTCGCAATGGTAAATAACTCAAAACAGTACCGTGACAAAGTGTCTCAACTCATTAGCTGGGGCCATTGGTTTTGTTTGTCTAACATTATTCTAGCCTTAATCGTTGGCTTGCGTTATTTGGTGTTAGCCGCCCCACCTGAAACTTTTTTAGGTCAAAGCTATTTACTGATTAGTTGGATCGGACAGTTTTCTTTTATCGGTTTTGTTATCTTCTTATTGACTCTGTTCCCACTGAGCTTTGTCATTCCGAGTAACCGAACCATGCGTTTTGTCGGCGCACTGATTGCGACTATCGGCATCAGCCTATTAATCGTAGATACCGAGGTATTCGCTACTTTTAACTTGCACTTAAACCCCGCCTTATTGCAACTATTAGTAGATGAGGATCAAAATAGCCAAGCCAACACACTTAACCTGTTGTTTGTTGCAGTGCCGTTCATTTTCTTATTAGAGTTATGGTTAGCTAGGTTGTGTTGGAAGTACTTACGGAGACTAGAACATAAGCACCTAGGTGTGCCTGTCGCTGCTCTATTGTTTGTATGTTTTTTACTTACCCATTTTATTCACGCATGGGCTGATGCCACTAACTATCGGGTGGTCACCCAACAGAAAAACAACTATCCCCTATTCTACCCTCTCACCGCGCGTAGCTTTTTACAGCAACAGGGCATTTTTGATGTCGATGCCTATTACCAACAAGTAAAAGCTAGAGAGTTAAAACAACAAGGCGAGCTGCGTTACCCCATTTCACCCATCAAATATGGCAATGTTGAGCAACGCTATAATCTAATGGTAGTGGTGGTTGAAGGCCTACGTTGGGATATGCTCAATCAGCAAGCGATGCCGAATAGTTGGCGACAAGCTAAAAGCTCTAGTCAATTTTTTAGCCATTTCAGCGGCAGCAACAAACCTCAAGAAGGTTTATTTAGCTTACTGTATGGGCTCCCAACGACTTACTGGCCAACCGTTAAGTCTTCACATCAAAGCCCGGTGTTAATCTCTGCCTTGCAAGACAATAATTATCAAATAGAGTTATTTAGCAGCCGCGGCTTAAACCACCCCGAGCTGGCAAGCACTAGCTTCTCGGCAGTCAACAGCCTTGATATGACGTCTTCATTAGGAGGAGCAAAAGGGGATGAGCGAGCCATACAAGAGTGGCTTATGTGGCAACAAAGCCAGTATTCGCAACTGCCTTGGTTTAATTTTTTGTATCTTAATGGCGTCGCTAATTTTGACAACGGAAATGAGCATCAAGCAAAAATAACGACTGATAGCCTAGGCCCTTTGTACCTTGAAGCCGCTCAGAACTTAGATAAGCAATTAGCGGAAGTATACCAACAGTTGGCTCAAACCGGTCAATTGGAGCGCACGGTGCTTATAGTGACATCTGATTACGGCACTCAGCTAAACGATAACAATAGTAATTACTGGGGAAACAACAGTAATTTCAGTCGCTACCAAACCCAAGTGCCGATGTTCATTCATTGGCCGAATAAAGCTCCGAGTTTACACCATGGTGATACTAGTCATAACGATTTAGTACCCACCATCTTAGAGGGGCTATTCGCTGTTTCTTCAAAGAGTTCCAATTACAGTACTGGCCAGAATATCTTTAGAAAACGTAAGCGCGATTGGCTATTAATTGGCAACCAAGAGCAACAAGCGGTGGTTCAGAGTAATCAAATAACCTTGTTTAATGACACTGGAAGCTACCAAGTGTTTGATCGTGACTTAGAACCCAGTAATGCGCAAGTTTCAGTGCCTATGCTGGTGCAAGTTTTAAATGAATTAAACCGTTTTTATCAGCCGCAGCAATAATTTGCTCAATCCATGAGCACTTGGCCTTGAAAACACAGCTAACGTATTGACACAGGTGGTATAGCTAAGTAAATTCATTTCCTATTCGGGGTATAGCGCAGCTTGGTAGCGCATTTGTCTGGGGGACAAAGGGTCGCAGGTTCAAATCCTGCTACTCCGACCAATTTAGAAAAACCTATAGCTTATTCAGCTATAGGTTTTTTTTTACTCTGACGAAGACGGTGTAATACTGTCCGAGAGTCAAACACCCGAGGGTTTGCTAAGTGGTAATGTCACCCGATGGTTTTACATTCTTAAAGCTGCTTCTTGGTTTGTTAGCGCCGTCGAACCTGAATACATTTTTATCAACATCTCGGTGAATCGTAATGTCGATATAAGTGGTTTGATTAGCCGCGCACACCTGATCGATAGCCATTCCCTCAGAGCGAAACTGAGTATTTTGATAAAAAGAAAACCCTTTATTTGGCCTCGCCATCACTTGAATACCAAAACAGTTGTCTTTGATTTTAGACATTTTCTCAGCATCGATGTAATACACTAAGCTATGAGTATTGCTATTCATTTGCTTATCAACAAAGAAACCTTCAGGCAATTGATGCGGTTTGTACCCTTTACCTGCTAACAACAGGATATCGTAGTCTTGGTTGTTGATATGCTCACCCAATTGGTCTTTCACTCGAATCACCAACATACAATACTTACCGATTACTTGTTTTTTACCTTCAGGAACTTTTGCCTGTTCAATGCGGCTGAACTCGGCCATTTGCTGCCCCCTCTTTTGGTATTCGCTACCAGAATTCACTGTTAAACAAGCCAACACCTGCTCGATAATAATATGGTGATTATTCGAACTGGGTTTATTCGCCATGATGCCCATCTTGTTACCTGAGTGACTAAACTCACTGAACACAGCCATAGGCACAGCAGCGGGTTTTCGTATCGGCTCTATTTCACTGGGAGTTAACCGATAAACTTTACCGCCAACGCCATTTATCTGCTCCTCAGATTGCAGCAAAGCTATATAGCGATAGTTCATATTGGCACCAGCAACACGCACCACCCCATCAGAACCCGATTCAACCAGATAGCCATTTAGAAAGTCGTAAAACTTGCTATCGATTCCTTGACCGATTAGCACAAAAGGAAAAAAGTTATTCTCAGCATTTTGGTAAGACATACTGTTTTCGTTCAGTGCCCACTGCCCCTCACTCCCTAAGGACAACCAATCTAAGACTCGCTGGCCTGGCTCTACTCCAGAAAACCAAGACTTAATCCGCCCTACTCGCTGCTTACCTAATACGGCCAAACTTGAGCCGTGATTGGCTGGCGCGAGCATCACCAAGTGCTGTAATGGCAGTGATGTTAAACCACTGGCCCCGTAGTATTTATCGATCCATGAACGCACGACTGGGCCGCCCGTTGAATGAGTAATACACGAAAAGGGCTGAATGCTGGATTCATTGCCGGGTAAGTCCCGCAGCGCTTGTTCTAACGCTCGGGCTATATCATCCATTGACACTTCATCATGGAAACTGACATATTTCCCCAAATAAATATGGTCAATATCAAGATTGAGATTAGTTGAAGCAGCTTTAGAGACTAGAGATTGTGGTAACTCTCCATAGGTGTTGGTGTGGGTAACACTCCATCCGTGTACAAAAATCAATTTCATATTATTACGTCCATGTGATGAATTGCAGAAATAAGCTAGACTCGGCCAAATGCTAGCCCCAGTTAGCAACAAACAAATTGCAAACTGATTATTATCGATGTTGATAGAGCTTAGATGGAGAGTTAACCGCTGGCAAAGTTAACAAGAACTTTACTTAAAACAATTGGATATCAGTGTATTGATATCTGGACGATTAGTGGTCAATCATGCAAGGCTTAAGGTTGTGGTTTACGAAGATTTATCACCATCGCTTGTATAGATTGAGGGGCATCGGTGCAAAAGCGCTGAACCGTAAGCGCCAGTAAAAAGTTCAGTAGCATGCCAAAGGCGCCGATTCCCTCTGGAGAAATACCGAATAACCAGTTCTCACTCAGGTTGGCGGCTGGATTAACAAACTTAAAGTACACGATGTAACTCAAGGTTACGCTGATACCTAACAGCATGCCACTGATAGCCGCGGTACGGCTTAGTTTGGCAACAAATATCCCTAGAATTATCGCAGGAAATAGTGAGCTAGCAGCAAGACCAAAAGCAATCGCCACGACCTCAGCCACTAAGACTGGAGGGTTAACACCTAAGTACCCAGCCACGATAATAGCTAGCACAGCGCTAATTCGCGCTAACTTTAGCTCTTGTTTATCGGTTAGATTTTTCTGCCAAGTCTGCTTAATAACATCATGAGCAATGGCGCTAGAAATAACCAATAACAGCCCCGCTGCAGTAGACAGTGCTGCCGCTAAACCTCCAGCGGCCACCAGCGCGACCACCCAGTTAGGCAACTGGGCCATTTCGGGGGATGCTAAAACCACAATATCTGGATTTATCACCACTTCGTTACGTTCATCCCCAGAATAAAATAAGCGCCCATCATGATTAATATCCTGCCATTCAACTAAGCCTGACTGCTGCCAATTTACAAACCACTCCGGGCTATATTCAGCCAATACACCTTTATGATCTGAACCATTAATCGACTCGATGATATTTATTTTGGCAAATGCGGCAACGGCCGGCACAGCTGTATAAAGTAAGGCTATAAAAAGCAGCGCGTAACCGGCAGATTTTCGAGCATCATGCACTGTTGAAACAGTTAGGAAACGTACAATAATATGCGGTAAGCCTGCGGTTCCCATCATAAGCGCAGCGGTAATAAAAAAAGTATCTACCAGCGATTTATCACCACGGGTAAAAAGCTCAAACCCTAAATCTTGCGATAGGCCATCCAGCTTATCTAGCAGGTATAATTCTGTACCATTGCTCAAGCTGCTACCTAAGCCTAGCTGCGGGAACACTTGCCCAGTCAACGCAAATGAAGTGAATATAGCGGGAACCAAAAAAGCAAATATGAGCACACAATACTGGGCAACTTGCGTATAGGTAATGCCTTTCATCCCCCCCCATACTGCGTAGACAAAAACGATGGCCATTCCTAATAAAATGCCTAAGTTAACATTTACATCTAAGAAACGCGCAAATACCACGCCTACGCCACGCATTTGCCCAGCCACGTAAATAAAGGAAATAAAAATAGTGCAGGCAACGGCCAGTAAACGAGCGCTTTTACTGTAATAACGCTCTCCAATAAAATCGGCAACGGTATATTGGCCAAAGCCTCTTAAGTAAGGAGCCAAACACAAGGCAAGTAATACATAGCCCCCTGTCCAACCCATTAAATACACCGCTCCGTCATAACCGGCAAATGAAATGATCCCCGCTAATGAAATAAAAGATGCTGCTGACATCCAATCTGCAGCGGTCGCCATGCCATTAGTAACGGGATGTATTTGAGCGTTAGCAATGTAGAAGTCTTGAGGTGATTTGGCCTTCGCCCAAACTGCAATAATCATATAAAGAGTGAAACTAGAGGCGATAAAAATTGATGTCCATGTTTGTATATCCATGCTTTCGCCTATGTCACATCTATACTTCGCTTTGCCACAGCAACTTATTCATGAGTCGCAAAGCCAAACACATAAGTTAATATTTTGTTACATCAAATTAGAGGCTTATTGATAGAAATAAACTTAGACTTTGGTATAGATGAGAGCATCACTAGATGAAATGAGACATCACTTTGGAGAGATCGTGATAACACACTGAAAATTAAGTTAAAAAACCACTGCCACTCAACTAATCCTTTAGTCGAATGTAGATGGGTAATCCTTGAAAACTTAGGGATTTAGCAAAAAAAATGCTCTTGCAATGCAAGAGCTAATGGAAACGTGCTTATATGATACCTCCAACACTACTCCCCTCGATGTAGTGCTCGCCGACCAAAGCTAGAAGGTTCAAGCTACCAACTTAAATTAGCATGTTAAAAGCGAAGGTCAACGCAAAATTTTACATTTTGTTAACTTTTTGTGAGCCGCCTAACATGCATTCAAATCACACAAATTGCGATCTATTTACATATTTACTGCGTAAACAAGATAATTGATGGCTTAACAGCCCAAATATGTTGATTTAGGTCATGAATTGATTTTTATAGCCAGATAAACAACTGTTTACGAAATCAATAAACAGCAAGATTTACAAAAAAAAGGCTTATTTTTTATAAATTTATTTTAACAATGGTATAAGCTTATTTTAACGCTTCATGAAATCTTTTGTTTCCAAATTCTGTCTTTATTAGGGATAGCTTGTTTTAGGAGGCCTAGGCTATGAGTATTTTTGACCACTATCAACAGCGTTACGAGCAAGCTCAGGAAGAAGAGCTATCGCTTGATCAGTTTCTCACTCAATGTAAAGAAAACCCCAGTATTTACGCCAGCGCAGCAGAGCGACTTTTGCATGCCATAGGCGAACCGGAAATGGTAGATACCTCTAAAGACCCCCTTCTGAGCCGATTATTTTCCAATAGAGTTATTGCTCGCTACCCCGCATTTAAAGAATTTTATGGCATGGAAGACAGCATAGAGCAGATAGTCTCTTATCTAAAACACTCTTCTCAAGGCTTAGAAGAGTGCAAGCAAATACTCTATTTACTCGGCCCGGTAGGGGGGGGTAAATCATCGTTAGCTGAAAAACTGAAAGCTTTAATGCAATTAGTTCCTATCTATAGAATTAAGGGCTCTCCGGTTAACGATCATCCGTTCTGTTTATTTGACCCGGACGAAGATGGTGGCATATTGCAAAGTGAATACGGTATTAGCTTACGACACCTTAAAACCATCATGTCGCCTTGGGCCGCCAAGCGATTGAGAGAATATGGCGGTGATATTACACAATTCAAGGTGGTAAAATCCTACCCTTCTATTTTGAATCAAATTGCGGTCGCAAAAACCGAGCCTGGAGATGAAAATAACCAAGATATTTCATCGCTAGTAGGTAAGGTAGATATTCGACAATTAGAGCATTATGCGCAAAATGATCCCGACGCTTATAGCTATTCAGGCGCACTGTGTAGAGCCAACCAGGGTTTGATGGAGTTTGTAGAGATGTTTAAAGCACCCATTAAAGTGCTGCATCCTCTATTAACCGCCACTCAAGAAGGCAACTACAATGGCACAGAAGGATTATCAGCCATTCCTTTCGAGGGTATTATATTGGCTCACTCTAACGAGTCAGAGTGGCAAAGCTTTAAGAATAATAAGAATAACGAAGCATTCTTAGACAGGGTTTATATCGTTAAAGTCCCTTATTGTTTACGAGTCAGTGAAGAAATCAATATTTATCAGAAACTGCTCGATAACAGTGAACTTAACACCGCTAAATGCGCGCCCAGCACTTTAGAGCTGTTGGCGCAATTCACCGTATTATCACGTCTTAAAGATCCTGAAAACTCTAGTATCTACTCGAAGATGCGGGTTTATGATGGCGAAACCCTCAAAGATACCGATCCTAAAGCGAAGTCTTACCAAGAATATCGCGATTTCGCTGGGGTAAATGAAGGAATGGAAGGCTTATCCACGCGTTTTGCATTTAAAATCTTATCGAGAGTGTTTAACTTCGATACCAGTGAGGTAGCAGCAAACCCTGTGCACCTTTTCTATGTATTAGAACAGCAAATAGAACGCGAACAATTTGGTCAAGAAGTCGCCGATCGTTACCTTGAACATTTGAAAGGTTATTTAATCCCCAAATACGTCGACTTTATCGGTAAAGAAATACAAACCGCATACTTAGAGTCTTACTCTGAATATGGGCAAAATATATTCGATCGTTACGTGGTGTATGCCGACTTCTGGATTCAAGACCAAGAGTTTCGAGACCCCGATACGGGGCAGCTGTTTGACCGCGCCGCGCTCAATGCTGAACTAGAAAAAATTGAAAAACCCGCAGGGATCAGTAACCCCAAAGACTTCCGTAATGAAATCGTTAACTTTGTATTGCGTGCTAGAGCAGGAAATGATGGCACCAATCCTAGCTGGACCAGCTATGAGAAACTGCGCACCGTGATTGAGAAGAAAATGTTCTCAAATACCGAAGACTTGTTACCGGTTATTTCTTTTAATGCTAAAACCTCGGCCGATGATCAACAAAAGCACGATGACTTTGTGGCGAGGATGATGGAGAAAGGCTACACCCGTAAACAAGTTCGCTTGTTATCTGAATGGTATTTACGCGTTCGTAAATCTTCATAGATTTGATGGAGGGCGCCTATGGCACATTTTATCGATCGACGTTTGAATGGTAAAAATAAAAGCGCGGTAAATCGCCAGCGCTTTATACGCCGCTATAAAAGCCAAATCAAGCGGGCCGTTAACGATGCGGTTAACCAACGGAGTATTCAAGACTTAGAAAATAGCGAAAGCATTAGCATTCCGCATAAAGACATCACTGAACCCTTTTTTCATCAAGGCGAAGGAGGACACCGCCAACGCACGCTTCCTGGCAACGATCAATTTGGTACCGGTGATAAAATTGAGCGACCACCACAAGGCGAAGGAGGTGGAGGGTCGGGTGATGGCGAAGCCAGCGACCAAGGAGAAGGCACTGAAGAGTTTCAGTTCAACATCTCCAAAGATGAATATCTTGATATTTTATTTGACGATTTAGAGCTGCCAAACCTTCAAGAAACTGATGTTGAAAGCATTGTTGAATACCAAACCTCTAGAGCAGGCTTTACCAATGAAGGTGTGCCAGCCAATATCAATATAGTGCGTTCTTTACAAAACTCTCTCGCACGACGCATCGCCATGGGAGGAGACAAAAGAAGACAACTTAAGCGCTTAGAGCAAGAGCTTGCAGAGAAACAAAGTGATCCACTGATACCTCAATCCCACATTGAGCAATTAAAAGCAGATATCGAACAACTAAAACAACGCTTAGCCAATATTCCGTTCATCGACACGTTTGATCTAAAGTTCAATAACTTCGCTAAACACCCCATACCAAGTAGCCAAGCGGTGATGTTTTGCCTTATGGATGTTTCAGGATCAATGGACCAAGCGACCAAAGACATCGCCAAACGTTTCTATCTGCTACTGTATTTATTCTTAACCCGCAGTTATGAAAAGATCGAAGTGGTATTTATTCGCCACCACACCCAAGCCAAAGAAGTAAACGAACATGAGTTCTTCTATTCCCAAGAAACCGGGGGCACCATCGTATCTAGCGCACTAAACCTAATGGAAAAAATCATCCAAGAGCGCTACCCCCAACAACAGTGGAACATTTACGCCGCCCAAGCTTCTGATGGTGATAATTGGGCAGATGATTCACCCAAGTGTCGCGATTTACTGGAAAACAGTTTACTTCCGTCTAGTCGTTATTATACCTATATTGAAATCACCAGCCGCGCCCACCAAAGCTTATGGCACGAATACGAACAGCTGAGTGAGATATTTAGCAACTTCTCTATTCGTCATGTGAAAAATGCCGATGAAATACTCCCGACCTTTAGAGACCTTTTTAAAAAAACCACGCAGTGAGGCCCACATGAGCAAAACCAAGATGTTGCCCGATGGACCAGATTGGACCTTTGAGATGCTAGAGCTCTACCATCAAGAAATCGCTAAGGTGGCAGAGCACTATAAACTTGATACTTATCCAAACCAAATTGAGGTCATCACCGCCGAGCAGATGATGGACGCCTACTCAAGCGTAGGTATGCCTATTGGTTACCACCATTGGTCTTATGGCAAAAAGTTTATCCAGACAGAACAAACCTATAAACGCGGGCAAATGGGTTTAGCCTATGAGATTGTTATTAATTCAGACCCTTGCATTGCCTACTTAATGGAAGAGAACACCATGCCAATGCAGGCTCTAGTCATCGCCCATGCATGCTTTGGCCACAATAGCTTCTTTAAAAATAACTATTTGTTTAAAACCTGGACAGACGCAAGCTCAATTATTGATTATTTGGTATTTGCTAAAAACTACATCAGCAAGTGTGAAGCACGCCATGGGGTGCAAGCGGTAGAGGATTTACTCGACTCTTGTCATGCACTGATGAACTATGGTGTGGACCGTTATAAGCGCCCTAGCCCAATATCGATGGAAGAAGAAAAGTCTCGCCAAGACGCTCGAGCGGAGTATTTACAGAGCCAGATAAACGAACTTTGGAAAACCATACCAACCAAAGAGAGTCATGACGTACAGCAACGCCAGCGGTTTCCACCCGCTCCAGAGGAAAACATTCTCTACTTTATTGAAAAACATGCGCCGTTATTAGAAACATGGCAACGCGAAGTGGTACGTATAGTTAGAAAAATCAGCCAATACTTTTACCCGCAAAAACAAACCCAAGTGATGAACGAGGGCTGGGCCACATTTTGGCATTACACCATCACTAACCATCTGTTTGATCATGGCCAAGTGAGTGAACGTTTCATACTTGAAATCCTTCACAGCCATACTAGTGTGGTAATGCAACCCGCCTATAACAGCCCGTACTTCAATGGCATCAATCCCTATGCACTAGGCTATGCAATGATGACCGATATACGACGGATTTGCGAAACGCCCACTGATGAAGATCGCCAATGGTTTCCCGATATTGCGGGGAGTGATTGGTTGGAAACTCTGCACTTTGCCATGGCAAATTTCAAAGATGAAAGCTTTATCAGCCAATACTTATCCCCTAAAGTAATCCGAGATTTAAAGCTATTTACACTTGACGATAATGAAAGCAAACCCTACCTAAAAGTAAACGCAATTCATGACGATTCGGGCTATCAAAAAATAAGAGAAGCACTCAGCTCACAATACAATCTCAGTAATATCGAGCCCAACATTCAAGTTTATAATGTTGACCTGCGGGGTGACCGTTCTTTAACCCTTCGTTATGTTCCTCATCAAGGGATCCCCTTAGGTAAAACCAAAGACCAAGTAATCAAACATTTACATCGTTTATGGGGGTTTGACGTTATTCTTGAACAAGTAGACGACAACGGGCTAGCACAAACAATTAGCCGCTGCCCAGTCGTCGACTAATAGTTACAATTTGCATAAAAAAACCACCCTTAGGTGGTTTTTTTATTTAGGGCTAACTAAAACAATGAGGCATTCACCATCAGGTGGCAAAAAATTGAAGCCACATAACCTAAGGCAATCACAGGCGCCCAACGTAAGTGGCTGATAAAAGTATAGTGCCCTCTTGCCTGCCCCATCAACGCGACACCCGCAGCCGAACCAATAGACAACATACTTCCCCCGACACCTGCGGTTAAGGTAACCAATAACCACTGCCCCAAAGACATACTCGGTTCCATGGTAAGCACCGCGAACATAACAGGGATGTTATCAACAATCGCACTGAGTACGCCCACCGCGACATTGGCGTAAGTAGGATCCCAATTCAAATACATCAAATTGGAAGCAAGCTCTAAATATCCAATAAAGCCTAAACCGCCAACACACATCACCACGCCGTAGAAAAACAGTAAGGTGTCCCATTCGGCGCGAGCGACCCGGTTGAAGATGTCAAAAGGGACAACACTGCCCAAAGCTTTTAAGCGCGCATCATTTCGATGCTCGATGGCATCAATCGCTTTTTTGTGGAGGCTAGTCGCCAAGGTTTTACGCAAGAAGAAACCAAAAAATTGCAGGTAACCTAAGCCCATCATCATGCCTAATACGGGCGGCATATGATATAAACTGTGACCTAGCACTGCAGTGGCAATGGTAATGAGAAACAGACCCACAATTCGCCTAGCGCCCCGTTTCAGTTCTACGGTTTCATTTTCTGCGGTAACCAAATCATTCGACACAAAAAATGACATAATGAAGGCAGGTACAATAAAATTAACAAACGAAGGTAACAATAGATCAAAAAACTGCCCGAAGTGGACCAAGCCTTTCTGCCAAACCATTAAGGTGGTGATATCGCCAAACGGACTAAATGCGCCACCAGCGTTAGCACCAACCACAATATTAATACAAGCCAAGTTAATGAAACGGCTATTTCCATGGGCCACTTTAGTGACCACTGCACACATCAGTAACGCCGTTGTCAAATTATCAGCCACCGGGGAAATAACGAAAGCAAGGCAGCCAGTTAACCAGAATAGTCGCCGGTAACTAAGATTCTTACTCACTAACCAAGCACGCAAAGCGTCAAACAGTCGTCGCTCTTCCATGGCGTTGATATAAGTCATCGCTACCAATAAAAACAACATTAACTCTGAGAACTCAAGTAAGTTATGACGAAACGCGTCCGTCACTAACTCTTCTTGGCCCGAGCCGCGATAATAAATGGCGATTAGGAACCAGATTAGGCCCGCCCCGACCAATACCGGTTTAGATTTGCGTAAATGGATAACTTCTTCACTCATCACCAACAAATAGGCGAAAGCAAAAATAACTAAAGCACTCGTTCCAACCCATGTATCAACGAGGCTCCCACCTTCAGAGGCAAAACAAGCGGAAGAAAAAAAGACTAATAGAAAAGACAACAATATACGCATCAAATCCCACTCCTTTAGGCGAATGCAATGGTTGTTAAACTTGTATTGTGCAGCGCTAACGGCCGTAACTTAAGGCAATAGCACTGCGATGATTATTCATTGCATTCTCTGCTTTGGCTAATAGTTGCTCTATGTCGGTCACAGTATTATCAACACAAGCAACACCAAGCCTTGAACCTAAATCTAAGTCTTCTGGAAATGTAAGCCAAAACTCGTTATCTAAGGTCTCTTTGATTCGCTCAGCGGTATCCAGCGCTTGGTAAAGGCCAGATTCAGGTAAACCGATCACAAATTGGTCAGCCTGAGTTCGTGCTAAGAGATCGATTTTTCGTATCTGAGATTGCAAAAAATTAGCGAGACTAGTCAGTAACTTATCCGCGTCATCGTCGCCCAATTTATCATGATAATTAGAAAAATGATTGACGTTAATCAAAACAATGGAATAGGCATTTTGATAACGAGAGCTACGTTCAATTTCTGTTTCAGAAAATTGCTTAAAACGAGCGTAATTAGCAAAACCCGTCAAGCTATCGACATACATGGCTTGCTCGCCAGAAGGAGTGTTGTGCAGCGTGGATTGGTTCTGCTGGTCAGCAACTAAGTGTTGTGCGTAAGCATGGCGCCAAACCAAATGCAATAATGACTGAGCAACTAACAATAAAGCGACATAGCTTAGGTTGCTGGAGAGTACAGCCATAAATTGCTGATGGTCTGAAGAACCATAGGCCAAATAACAAGCCGTTGTAGCGCTTATTAATAACCAAAAAATGACGCTAAAAATGGGGAGATAGATAACACAAAGTAATACAGGCAAACTGTAAACAAACCATGAAGACATGACCACATCATACCATTGAGGCAGTAACACCATCAGTAGAGCAACCATAACAAAATGCTGAGTTAAGATGCTGTTTAAAAAAAGCCTCCCGGCCTTAGCCGATTCTATTTGCAGGCCAAACCAAGTCATCATTGCTTGAGTAAATAACCAAAGCCCCAGACACGCGATAGCTTGCCAATTTAGCGCTTGCCACCAGATCTCTGCGACACCCAATTGAACAAAGAAAATCAGACCAAAACAACAATAAATGGTTTGCACCCATAATAAACGAGCACTTTGTTGCTGCCATAGTCTTGCACAGAAATGCTGTTCTTGGTTCCCAGGGGAAAAGCCCTTATAAATAATTTTCCAACTATTTAATTCATCTTGCTGTTGCATCCCACCCTTAACTCCAGTTGTTAAATCGAAGAGAACACAGATAGGGCTAGTGCTGATTAGTCCCTACCGCTACAATATCCATTTATTTGCTATATAAGAATACTCGTGACTTCAGTTAAGCATAATACTTACCGCCAATTTTTCCCGTCCTTAAACGGAAATAATCAAGATGTCGTTTATCTAGAT
Source organism: Agarivorans sp. MS3-6 (assembly GCF_054112545.1). NCBI lineage: Bacteria > Pseudomonadati > Pseudomonadota > Gammaproteobacteria > Alteromonadales > Alteromonadaceae > Agarivorans > Agarivorans sp. MS3-6. The sequence goes on from NZ_CM134202.1 coordinate 382,233, forward strand.
AGTGCAGCATCAACACAAGTGCCAGAGGCGGTGTTATCGAGTATTCAACAATACTACAGCCAAGGCCACGCTAATGTACATAGAGCAAGTCACCGCTTTGCTAGGCAGTCGACAAATGCTTTTGAATTAGCTAGAAAAACGATTGCAGAATTTATTGGCGCAAAAGCTAGCAATGTTATTTTGACTAGCGGGTCGACTCAGGCTAGCAACATCATCGCCAGTGGTTTAAGCAATACAATACAGGCCGGCGATGAGATATGGGTGAGTGAGTTAGAGCACCACTCTAACTTGGTGCCATGGCAACAGTTAGCCTTGAGATGCAAAGCGATTATTAAACCGATACCCGTGCTTGAAAACGGCGATATTAACTTAGATTTCTTGCGTGAGAATATAAATGAACGATGCAAAATTATTGCAATCGCGCATGTCTCTAACAGTATTGGCGCCATGTTACCGGTACCCGAAATTTGCCGCTTAGCCCATCAATACGGGGCTAAAGTGGTGGTTGACGGCGCTCAAGCAGTAGCGCATTTAGATGTCGATGTTAAGCGATTAGGCTGCGACTACTATTTTTTCTCCGGCCACAAACTCTATGCCCCCACAGGAATAGGAGCACTCTACGGCACTACTGAAGCGCTAGAGTGTTTAGCGCCTAGTATTTTTGGTGGCGAAATGATTAATCATGTGAGTATGCAAGAAAGCAGCTGGAATAGCCTACCTTACAGACTAGAGGCAGGAACCCCCAATATTGTTGGCGCAATCGGCTTAGCTGCTGCCGTTGATTTTTTGGCGCAATTTCCGATCAAGGAGCGTTTACAGCATGAACGCAGCCTACTAAATTACACGCTTCAACAACTTAGCCAGCACCCGAGTGTTGAACTCGTTGGCAAGCCAATGATGCGAGTAGGCTCGATTGCATTTAATCTAACAAATATCCACCCTCAAGATGCAGCCACTCTATTCGACCAATATAATATTGCGCTGCGCTGTGGTCACCATTGTGCCATGCCACTAAACGCAAGGTTGGCTCCACAAGGGAGCATTCGATTATCTCTAGGCATATATAATTCTGTTGAAGATATTGATTTAATGCTCAGTTCCATTGACAGTTTAGTGGAGCTATTTGATGAATAACACGCCGCAAATTGCTTTATCACTAGCACAAATCGAACAACGCTTTAGCAACTGTAAAGCTTGGGAAGAAAGCTATCGTCAATTATTACTGCTCGCCAAGCAACTCCAAGCCATCGATGAGCAGTTTAAAACTCCTGATAATAAAGTTATCGGCTGTGAAAGTGAGGTGTGGCTGCTCGTTTCAAAAGACCAACTATTTCTCGATAGTAATGCCAGAATTATTAGAGGTTTAATCGTGGTGATTTTAGCCTGCCTGCAAGCTCTCCCGCAGCAAATAGAACCGGCTGAGGAATTATTCAGACAAACCCTCGATAAGCTTGGTTTAGCGCATCACCTCAGCCAATCAAGAAACAACGGCATTACTGCAATATGGGACAGCATAAAGTCTTACGAAGACTAAACGCTTAGTTATTCTTCAGTAGGGAGAGTGTAGACGCGACGTTTCTTGGTTTTGATAACGACTTTTGGTTTATTGGCACCTCTCTCTTCCATGACAGCTCGGTATTCACTTCTTGGAATTGAGGATTCAACCGGGGCTGACGAAACAGGTTTGGTCGCTGCCGGAGGTCGGCTAACTACAGTATATTTAAAGCCACAATCTACACAGGCCATTAACGCTGGTTTATGGCCACCACATGATGGGCATTTTTGATTCACACTCACAACTTAATCCTTTACCAACAAGGTTGAAATACATTCACTAAGCATAAGTGTATTTGATCAGGGACATTTAATCACAATAAATTAAATATTTAATGATCCAGCCAGCTAATTCACTTAAAAACACCCGCCGAGCCCCAACGTTTAACAAGTAAATGTTAGCGCGTAACGCCAAACGACACTGAATACCAAACCCTGCTAACAGTCACAAGTAATGGTAATAAAAATCAATTAACGCACCGTTTGGCTATAAAACTCACTGATGTACTTACCGCCTTTAATATTAGCAATAACACGCAATTTATAACTATCGCCCTGGTTAGGGATCAAGCTGCGTAACTCGGTAGCACTTTGCCAATAATAAGGGCTATCAAGCATACCGAGTGGATAACTGGTCGCTTGGTTCGAGCTGTTCACTAAAAACAAGGTGGCACTATCGAGCGGAAAGGTCGAATTAAGCTGAGTGATTCCAGCCTCATCGGTAATATTGAGTTGAAAGTCGCCCGACTCCAAAATGCATTTTTGGTTGATAATGTCACAATGCCCATAGGTGCTTAATTGAAAAATGCGATCTTTACTCGCGTCATGTTCCATATACACATCGGATGCGATGTATCCGCCTACAGCTAAAAATGGCATAACCAATAGCGCCAATTTAGTATGTTTATTCATCCAATCTACTTCCTGTATAAAAACGAAATATTCAACTTACTATTTATAGCGTCCACAAAACTTATATTTCATTGAATAATAACAAAAATAACCAATTTTTGACAAAAAAAGGCTCCATTTTTGGAGCCTTTACATTGCGTTATTTAATCAATACTCAAATCTAGTGGTCGTGTGCTGCACCCGCACCATGTGGTACGCGGAAGTTATCAACCATATCTTGAATATGCTGTGGCGCTGGCCCAGTGACTTGGCATACTGCGAAAGCAACACCGAAGTTAACTAATGCACCCACCACACCAAAGGCGTTTGGCGAAATACCTAGGAACCAGTTTGGACCCATGTCACCTAAGAATGACGTTCCAGGGATGAACATGATGCCCTTATGCTGGAATACATACAGCATTGTTACACCAATACCCGAACACATGCCGGCTACAGCCGCGGTGCCACTCATTTTCTTAGCAAAGATCCCCATCATTAACGCTGGGAAAATAGACGAGGCAGCCAAACCAAATGCCAAGGCTACGGTACCTGCAGCAAAGCCAGGCGGATTTAAACCAAGATAGCCAGAGACCAGAATAGCAATAGTCATTACGATTCGTCCCGCCAATAACTCATTTTTATCCGAGAGGTTAGGCGTTAGTACCCCTTTCATCAAGTCATGCGATATCGAGGACGAAATAGCTAACAATAAGCCTGCTGCGGTAGACAGTGCTGCAGCTAAACCACCCGCGGCTACCAGTGCAATAACCCAGTTAGGTAAGTTTGCGATAGCAGGGTTTGCCAATACCATAATGTCTCGGTCAACTTTGACCATTTCATTCGCGTCTTTATCAGCAACATATTGAATTTTGCCGTCGCCATTCTTGTCTTCAAACTTAAGCAGGCCGGTTTTTTCCCAATCTTTAAACCACTGAGGACGCTCATCATAAACAAGGTTGTCACCGGCAGATGGAACAATAGTGTTCATCAAGTTGAAGCGTGCCATTGCACCTACCGCTGGAGCTACTGTATACAGTAAAGCAATAAATACTAAAGCGTAACCCGCTGATGAACGAGCCGCTTGCACAGTAGGTACCGTGAAGAAGCGCATGATTACGTGAGGTAAGCCAGCCGTACCAATCATCAACGACATGGTATAGGCAAACATGTTCAAGGAGCCACCTAAGTTATCGGTGGTGTATTCCTTAAAGCCTAAATCCGTCACCACCATATCAAGCTTATCCAGCAGATAAACGCCACTGCCGTCAGCTAAAGTACTCCCTAAGCCAATTTGTGGGATAGGATTACCAGTAAGTTGTAGTGAGATGAACACAGCAGGAATAGTGTAAGCAAAAATCAGTACACAATATTGCGCAATTTGGGTGTAAGTAATACCCTTCATTCCACCCAATACCGCATAGACCCAAACTACACCCATACCGATGTATAAACCGTTGTCATAATCCACTTCTAAGAAGCGAGAAAATGCAACACCTACACCTTTCATTTGGCCAATAATGTAGGTCAAAGAAGCAATAATTAAACAAACTACAGCAACGATACGCGCGGTTTTTGAGTAATACCGATCAGAAATAAATTCTGGTACGGTAAACTTGCCATGTTTACGCATATAGGGCGCGAGTAACATAGCGAGTAATACATAACCGCCAGTCCACCCCATCAAGAACACAGAGCCACCATAACCAAGGAAGGCAATTAAACCTGCCATAGAAATGAACGAAGCCGCACTCATCCAGTCAGCACCAATCGCCATACCATTTTGAATCGGTGTAACGCCACCACCAGCGACATAGAAGTCACTGGTTGATGAGGCTCTAGCCCACCACGCAATGGCGAAGTAGAGACCGAATGACCCAAATACGGCGATATAAGTATAGAGTTTTAACTCATCCATTTAAGACTCCTCAACATGGTATTTTTTATCAAGCTTATTCATTTTGGCGGTATACCAAAAAATTAAAGCTACAAAGGTGTAAATTGAGCCTTGCTGGGCGAACCAAAAGCCTAATTTGTAACCCCCTAAACGGATTTCATTCAATGGCTCTACCAATAACAGGCCAAAACCAAATGAAACCACGAACCATATGACGAGACAGGTAAATATTAGACGCAAGTTTTCTTGCCAATATGTAGTCTGTTCTTCCATGATATTTCTCCGAGCAAGCCAGTGAGTGACCTTGCTGATTGTATGGTGTTTGAATAAATGTTGCGTAATTGTTAATTGACTAACATAGCATTAGCTTTTTACCTGCTTCTGCACAAAGAGATACAGGTATAAATCTAATTCAAGCTTATCGAATTAAAACTTAACAAACGATTAACAGAACAGGTATTAATCTTTAGTCTAAGCCCAAGTTATATGGCCAAAAATTGGGATCTAGGCAGTAAAAAAAGGATAATTTACCAAGGAAATGTGCTTGGATTAATATTGTGCATTGAAAATGCGCTTCAATGAGGGGGGCTAATTTACAAGCCTGAGTGTTCAGGCTTGTAATGGGTATGCTTCATAGCCTACATACTGATTGATTCTGGCTAGTGTGCGCGGCGTTTTGTAAGCCTAAAGCAACTAAAAAAGCATTTAGCTCGCAGCGGGCTAAATGCAAGACGCTAACCCTGTGGTATCAATGGTGTTTTCTTCAGTGGATATTTCGGCGTAACTATCATCGGCAAATGACAGCTCTTCGCCGCTATTTAACACAATGAAATATGAGAGGTTTACCGGATCAATTCTTAATTCACCCTGTAAGAAACATCCACTGTTAAATAGCACCGTTGTATCAGGCTGGGAAAAAAATATAGCATTTAACCTAGGGCCAAAATTAACTAAGGCTATAACCACTAAAAAGGATGCTGTAAGCCACTTCATTGTTATCTCATTTTCAACAAAAAGTGGATTGTAACAGGTTTGCTAGTGAAGAGCGCAACAAGGAATAGTGCAGCGCTAGCTCTGAACAGAACTAGCGCCCAATCAACGTATTTAAAAGAAGTATCGTGCTTGCAAGGACATTTCGTCTTGCTTGCTATCAACACCTAAAGCATCTTTTTTCTCTAAACCAAATTTATACTCTAAAGCAATCAGTACCTGACCAGGCTTCCAACCTACGCCGGCCAAAGCGTAACTTAACTCTCCTTGGCTATTGTCGGTTTTGTCTTCTAGACCATTGTAGCCACCGTAAACATGGTATAGGCCACCGTCGATCTTATAGACACCAATCAATTCAAGCCCATTAGCCTTATCAGCCAAGGTGCTAAACATTTTACTCAGGTTCTCATATTCACCGTAAGTACCTGCTAGGTAGAACATATCAGATTCATAAACCACACCCGCTAGCCACGAAGTGGCCTTATCTTGATCAGCGGCACCAACATAACCGGTCTTAGCACTGTCGTAACCATTTGCCGCGTAAGCCGCTCCCAATGACAGACCGAAGTCGAAGTCATAGGTACCGCTAATTTGATAGCCATAATCTCGCGCTGTAGATTTATTTTCCAGTTGGTATTGGGCCGCGAGGTTAAAACCGCCAAAGGAATTACGGTAGGTCACCGCATCGTCAGCCCGGCCCATACCTGATTCGTCCCCACCGTTCCTGCCATCATAAGTTCCGGATGCGTCACCACCGAACTTCCAAAACTGGTCGGTCCATACGGCAATATCATAATATGCAGACCATTGCTTACCGACTCGAATGGAGCCAAAGCGGTCATTACTAAAGTAGATGTTACCGAGACGATTAGTAAATAATGGGTCTGCTTTTTCTACGGGGTTAAACCCCCACTCTAACTGGGCGCCTGCAATCCAGTCTTGGAGCATTTCATGCTCAAAAGCAAACCTGATCCTAGATGCTCTATCTTGCATCTCAAAAGACCCGTCTTTATTTTCACCCTCTCCGTAGCCGCTTTGATAAAAGCCTTCTACGCCTATATATCCGCCAATGCTTACATTAGTTTTACCATTTTCATAAATGGTTACCGCTGACACACTGCCAGCTAATGCACTCAGTACGACCCCTGCAATTACCTTATTCATGCTTACTCCTTGGTTTGAGTTTTGTGTTATCAACTCTTCATAAATAGGATGGAAAATAGTGCTAACAGTTGATCCAGCCCAAGTTCAGCGTAGTAACAAACTAATAAATGAACAAATTGGTCACCAACAGAACAAAATCTCAGTTTTCGGCTTTTCTCGGGCGCTTTAGTCAAGGCTGTCATAAAAAACACATATAACAGGATTTGCTAGGGCACATTCTCGGCATTACTTTATTTAGCGCTAAATTTGCTGGCATAATTTCTTGCCAATAGGTGTAAATTAACTACTATGCATGACTTTAATGAGGGGGTTACATTGAAGCTAGGTCGACGTTTAACCACTATTGATAGGCTTATTTCTGAAGCCTATGCTGATATCTGGGACTGTTGTTGTGACCATGGCTTATTGGGCGCTCAGCTCGTTCAACGCCGCGCAGCAGACACTGTACATTTTGTTGATTGCGTCCCTAACATTACTCAAGATTTAGAGATAAAACTTAAGCGATACCTGCCGTTTCAACACAATCCTGATATCAGCCAATGGCAAGTACATTGCGCAGACACGGCAGAGCTCATTCTCGGTAACAAGGGGAAACAACTGGTTATTATTGCGGGTGTGGGCGGAGAGCTATGTATTCAACTGCTAGCCTCCTTATTAAGTCAAAACCAACAACATTTTGAGTTAATCCTTTGCCCTGTCCATCATCAATTTGAACTGAGGCAGTTTCTGATAAAACACAATATCAATCTCATTAGCGAACAGCTGATTTGCGAAAACCGCCGCTACTATGAAGTGCTGCATCTCACAACAGGCCAAGCTAAGCCTATCAGTTTAGTAGGCCAAGAAATGTGGCAATTAGACGAGCTTGACCATCAAGACTATTTAGCGAAAACAATACAACACTACCAAAAACTTAAGCTGAACCAGGCTCACCCAGCCTTGGCTGCATACCAAGCACTACTCACTAGATAACGTTTTTTACCCTTGATTGTGAAGCTATTTATCCAACGCAACACCACTGCGGATAAACGCTGAAATTAAACAAGGCGATTGCGCCTAAAAGGAAAGCGCGAGCAACAAACGCTAAGCTCAACGAGCAATTCATAGGTATTTAGTGGAAAGTTGGAGGTTAAATCTATTGCGGAAACAATAAGCAACATTTTGCGTTGGCTATGGTAGAATCGCCGCCTTTGCGCAGTGAGGCAACTACACTGCTAAATAAGTCTTAATATAACAAGCGACCTTTGTATGAAATTTCCTGGCCAACGTAAGTCAAAACACTATTTTCCGGTTGAATCTCGCGATCCACTCACCAACGAATTAAATCCGATTTTGCGACCTAAGCTTACTCACATAACCGGGATTGACCAAACGTTAGTGGATATAGAAGCCCATGTTGATGAAGCATTTATTCAACGCCACAGCTTGGTAAAAGGAAATTCTCTACTGATTGATGATGCCGCTGCTCAGTGCCTTTATCAAGAACTACACGATAACCAACTTATTAGTGCCGAGTTTGCCGGCGGTACTATTGGTAATACTTTGCATAACTACTCTACCCTCGCTGATGGACGCTCAGTGATGTTTGGCGTAATGAGTCAAAACATCACCGTAGGAGATTATGCTTATCGTTATCTCTGTAATACCTCATCACGCGTTGATTTAAACCACCTTCAGTCGGTAGATGGACCGATTGGGCGTTGCTTTACCTTAATCACCGAGTGTGGCGAACGGACCTTTGCCATATCCAAAGGTCATATGGATAAACTTTCGTCAGATTATATCGATGAAACGCTGATCAAAAGTGGCGCCGCTTTGGCACTCACCGCTTACTTAATGCGAGCAGGAAACGATCCTATTACAGAAGCTGCAATGCGGGCTATCGACTATGCTCATCAGGCTAATGTGCCGGTTGTTTTGACCTTAGGAACTCGTTTCTTAATTGAAGACGACCCTAAATGGTGGCAACAGTTTGTCGCCGAGCACGTAACGGTATTGGCGATGAATGAAGAAGAGGCCGAAGCACTAACCGGCCACAGTGACGTATTATTAGCTTGTGAGACAGCCTTAGAGTGGTGTGATTTGGTACTATGTACCGCCGGTTCTAGAGGCTTATTTACTGCTGGTTATACTGAAGACGAATTCAAACGAAGCACTAGTCACACCCTGTTACCAGGCGCTATTCCTGAATTCAACCAATACGAATTCTCTCGCCCCATGCTGAAAAAAAGTTGCCAACAAGCCATTAAGGTTTACTCTCATATAGCACCGTTTATGGGGGGACCAGAAAAAATCACCAATACCAATGGTGCGGGTGATGGTGCACTTTCAGCATTACTGCATGATATGGCAGCTAATGTCTTTCATCGTTGTAATGTAGAACAATCTAGTAAGCACCAATTTGAAGCCTTAAGCTACTCCTCTTTTGCGCAAATATGTAAATATGCAAACCGCGTAAGCTATGAAGTTCTGGCTCAGCACAGCCCACGTTTATCTCGCGGCCTGCCTGAGCGGGAAGAGAGTTTAGAAGAGGCATACTGGGAGAGATAGTCAGCCCCCAAGTGCCGTTTATGATAACGTTTGGCCCCGCAATGACCTTGTGGGGGCTACCAGCAGTGCCGCTGCGGTTCCGCCAATAACCCAGTGAACAGCACTTCTTGATCCATATGAGTCAAAACACCACGACACAACCCTCACACTCTTTATAAACTACACTATCATTAACAGTGAAGGGCAATTTACTTGGCATTGCGCCGTTAGCAAATGCTTCTATCTCTCCAGCGCTGACTGGCTTCAATAGCTAAACTAGCGTAAACGCCCGAACCAAATAAACGCATTCGATACCAATTTTATGGTTGGAGGAGAGTTAGCATGCAGCTAGGTAAAATAGTGTTAGTGGTGTTAGTTGCACTAGGGCTTACTATTTCCGCCTCAATATTTACATTTTCGATAATAAAAACCAGTCTTACCAACGATATTGCACAATCGCTACAAGTGGTTAGGGACACAGCCTATCACGGTCTAATCACGTGGGGCCGTGAAACGGTACACCACGCGAATGCAATAGTCACAGATCCAAAAGTTATCGCCTATACCGAAGCCATTTTGGCTGAACCACGCAATCATCAAGCCTTGTTAGCCTCAGCTGTTCAGCAACAGCTTCGCAACTATTTAACCCCGCTACTCCATGCCCATCGACTACGTGGATTTTACATTATCGCGCCAAGCAATATTAGCGTCGCCTCAAGCCGTGATAGTAACGTTGGCACCACTAACCTACTCACACACCAACCGGAGATACTCAACAAAGCTTGGCGTGGGCAAATTCAATTAACCCCGCCCCAGCCCTCTGATGTTGCACTGGTCGACAACAACGGCGTATTAGTTGAAAACTATCCCACTATGTTTTCTACAGCACTAATTCGAAATCAGCAGCATCAAGTCATCGCCCTTCTTGCGATTAGCTTAGACCCTAAAGCAGACGTTCAGAATATACTCTCCCGTGGCCAAATGGGTGAAAGTGGAGAAACCTACTTAATCAACAAACACGGTTACTTACTGACCGAAAGCCGTTTCAACTCTCAATTGAGTGAGCTGCAACAGCTCAAAGAAAATAGCCCTAGTGCTTTTAACATTAGAGCGATGGTTCCCGCTGTATCAAATGGTAAATTACCAAGCTATACCGTCATGGCGACCAGTGCCCTAAGCGGAGAAACGACTTATAATGTCGACGGCTACCTAGATTATCGCGGTATTAAAGTTGTTGGCGCGTGGCTATGGGACCCAGACTTGCAATTTGGTTTAGCGACTGAAATGGATTATGCAGAAGCCTTTGCCGCCTATGAGCAAACAAAACAAAGTTTCATTCTATTTACCAGCGCTACCTGTCTATTTTACATTGGGGTAGCTATCGGCGTTTACTATCTAATGGCGCGTTTGCAACGCCAGCAAGTAAAATTCAAAAGTATTTACGATAATGCAGGCGACCCTTTACTGATCACCGATCTCGACACTGGCACATATATTTCGGTTAATAATTTGGCTAGTGAATTTCTAGGGTATTCAAAAACTGAGTTAATGGGTATGCATGTCTCAATGATCCGCAGCCATTCCAGTTTAGATCAAGTCAATCAAGATATAGAAAACGTGTTGAATATCGGTAGTCTAAAGTTTGAAACGAGCATTCGCACAAAATTAGGTGAAGTCATCCCGGTAGAAACCAGCGCTAAATTAGTCCCATATGGGGATAAGCTTGCCATCCTTTCGATTCTTCGAGACATATCCGCTAGAAAAGAAGCTGAGAATACCTTAACAGAATTACTTATCACTGACTCTTTAACCGGTTTAGCTAACAAGAATCACTTTCAAAACATCATGGCAGAAAAACTATTTGAAGCAAATGCAGCGAGTGAAAAGCTAGCCATCTTGTTTATAAATATTGACGCTTTTAGGGTTGTGAACGACAACCTTGGCCATGCTATTGGTGACCAAACCCTAATAAAAATTTCTCAGTTGCTGATAAACACCATTCCTGAGAACGCCCTAGCCTTTAGATTTGGTGGCGATGAATTCACCATCATAGCCCCCATCAAAGACCAGCAGTGCGCGATACAAATAGCCTGCCAGCTCCAGCAAGCCATGTCTAAGCCTCTATCTATTGCAGATAATATTTTCCATTTAAGTGCTAGCATCGGCATTGCACTGTCTCCCCTTGACGGCAACGATGGCGCTCAGCTATTACAATCAGCAGACACCGCTCTAAATTACGCTAAACATCTTGGCCACGGTCGCTATGCCTGTTTTTCTGAAGATATGCGTATCACCGATGCGCTACATTTAGCCATCTCCACTGCCTTGGCTCATGCCATCGATAACAAGGAGTTTTCGTTACAGTTTCAGCCTGTTGTAATAACAGATACCGGAGAGTTAAGCGGTGCAGAAGCGCTTATTAGGTGGGATAGCCATTTGCTTGGAGAGATTTCACCGGCGGTATTTATCCCGATTGCAGAGCAAACCGGTAAAATTAATGAGATTGGCAATTGGGTGCTCAATGAAGCCTTACGCATCAGGGCTGAATGGCAAAATTTAGGCTTAACAAGCTTAACAATGTCTATCAACCTTTCGCCGGCGCAAATTATTTCATCGGATATTTTTAATATCGTAGCTAACGCTCTAGAGCGTCACCACCTGCCGGGGAATAGCATCGCCTTAGAAATCACCGAAGGTGTATTTTTAGATAATCGAAAAGAGTTACTCAATCTAATGAATGGGCTGAAACAGCTGGGCGTTAGCTTTTATCTCGATGATTTTGGTACTGGTTATTCATCTCTCAGCTACGTGAGTAGCTACCCTTTCGATATCATCAAGATAGATAAAAGCTTTGTTGATGATATGGAGCATAGCGCTCGGTCTCGAACCTTGGCAAAAACCGTGATATCTATGGCCAGTAGCCTCGACTTACAAGTTATCGCTGAAGGGGTTGAAACGCCTTGGCAAAGCCAATTTCTAAAGGATAACAACTGCCACAAAATCCAAGGTTATTTATATGGCCAACCACTTGATAACAAGAAATTTTTACAACATTGGCAAGTCACTGCAAACATTAATGAGGAAGTAAGTAGCGTTGATAGAACAGCTGCTTTGGAATAGGCTTAGAAAACAAATAGCCTTGCACATAATCACAAGCTACACCAAAAACACGCTGGTATTGCTGCTCTGTCTCTACCCCTTCTGCGACCACTTTGATATTGAGATGGTGGGCAATGGTTACAATCGCCTTAACTAAGGCGGCACTATCTTCATCAGTCGTTAAATGTTCTATAAACGAGCGGTCAATTTTAAGTAAGTCGATATCCAACTGCTGTAAATACGCAAGTGATGAGTAACCCACACCAAAATCGTCAATTGCAACATCAATTCCATGTTGATGTAATCGGCTTAGCTGATGTTTAATTGACTCCTCAGTAACCATCAATACGTTTTCAGTAATCTCGATCATAATGCTATGTGCCGGTATTTGTTGGCGAATAATGGTATGCAACCAATCATCAATCCAAGCAGCCCCATCATTAAACTGAGAGGGAGACGTATTCACGCTGACTTGTATGGCTTGGCCATTTTGCTGATACCAGCCGGCGACCATCTCAACCACTTGATCCATCACCCAATCACTAATTTCCCTAATGAGCCCCGCTTCTTCAGCGACTTGGATAAATTCACCAGGGGCAATCAGCCCTTTCTCTGGATGGTTCCAGCGCAGTAAAGCCTCCGCCTTATTCACTTTGCTATCTTTTAAAACTGCCACAGTTTCTACAATAGGTTGGTAGAACATTTCAAACTGCTGCTCTTTTAAGGCGATTCTAAGCTCTTCTAACAATTTACGTTTTTCTTGGGCTTCTACCTGCATCGCCGAAGAGAAAAATTGATAACAGTTTCGACCACGCCCTTTAGACACATACATCGCTTGATCAGCATGTTTCACCAGTGATTCAACCGTGTCACCATCACCAGGGTATAAAGTAATGCCGATACTACCGGTCACATAGGCGGCTTCTTGTTTTATGGTAAAACGTTTAGCTAAAGCTGCTAACACTGTCTCGGCAATACTGGCAACGTGTTGCTGCTCACTCACACCTTCAATCACAATGGTAAATTCATCCCCACCTAGCCGAGCAACGGTATCCCGCCCTCTTACACTGCGAAGGATCCGCTGACCAGCTTGGTTGAGCAAAATATCTCCATAGTCATGACCCAGCGTATCGTTAATTTCCTTGAAGCCATCTAAATCAATGAATATCAGTGCAAACTTACTGTCTTCAACAATCAGCTTATGGAGTTTTTCATAAAAATAATGACGATTGGGTAAGCCTGTTAATCCATCTTTATAGGCATATTGCAATAACTGATGGTTAGCATTTTCTAGTTCCTGAGTGCGCACTTTTACTTGGGTCTCCAACATTCGATCGCGCAGTTCAATGTTTTCGAGCATATCATTGAAGCATTTAGTTAAGTTGGCTACTTCATCAGCACTCGACTGCTGAGCTCTTAGGCTATAATTACTGCTTGAACTTACTTGCTCGGCGACATCAGCCAAGTGCAATAATGGCCTTAAAAAACCACGCTTTAGAAACAAAGACAAAAATAAACTGAGACCAAAAGTGAACACCAGCAACACGGCTAAAAACTGGCTGTAAAATCGAACTCTGGTATCTATATAGCTATCGTTAGCCCAGATCAGTAACTCACCGTAAATTTGTCCATCTAAAACCAAAAGATGAGACACCTTAATCAAATTATTTTCGATTTCGCTTAGCCCTGTGGGCTGATCTAAGCGGCTTTCACTTACCAGTAGATTTTTCTGAATATCAACCACATCAGCTTTAATCACGTCCTCTCGCAACAATAGCGAACGAAGCTGCTCTCTCATCGCATCTAGATCATCAAACAATAAAGCCGCAGTGATGTTGGGTGATAACATTTTGGCGTTGCTTTGCAAACTAGTGGTTTGGTCTGCTTTAGCACTGACAACTTCGTAGGCACTGAACACGCCAGCCACCATCACTGTAGAAAAGAACGACATGCTCATTAGGATCAACAATAGTTTCTTGCTCATCGTGTTAAAGGAGAAAAACCGACTCATCACGACGCTCCCTTAACAATACGACTTAACCTAAGCACCTTTGAACTCATTACAATTCCTGATTGTTTAAGTTTCTCAGGGTCAACTTCAAAACGAATTTTACCTGCCAACAAAAAAAAGCGAATATGGCCGCCATTTTTCATAAAGTTGGCGGCTTCACCAACTAACATGGTATTGGGTAATAGCCGCTTATCGACCTGCTGCCATTGTTGCTGATAGGCAGCGCTAATAAACAGTAGGTTACATTGGGTGATATCCGATGAATCTAAGCTCATGTAGCTAATTAAAATAGGCAAATCATGTATGGTTTGTTCGGCCAACACCTCACTAGCTGAATCAACAAAGCTAATATCTGGACTGCATAATCTAAAATATCCGACTAAAGGTGCCTGATCCTGCCACTCACTATAACGGGCAAAGTTAAAAACAAAGCCCGCTTTTAACGACAGTTCTTTATCATTAGCAGCAAGGCAATCAGGACTAAACAGCAAGTAGCTTATTAAAGATATAACTAGCATTGGCCGTTTAAAAAATGCCATCATCAAAATTCAGCCGATACTCTGAATAACACACTGGGTTCTATGTGATTAGGCAACGTAAATGTCTCTGAAGTGTTGTAATACTCTAGGTGTGAACCTGCCAAAAGATTTTTGGCACTTAAGGACACAACGGTACTTGGTATAAGCTGCCAATTCCAGGTTAAATCTAAAGCGTCATAATTGCTCGTGTTATACGCATTACTGTGTATTGAGCGGTATAAGCCAAACAAAGAATGCTGTTCAAATACCTGCCAGCCAAGCTTAGCGAAAAACTGTTGATTATCAGAGTCAGTTCCAATGGCCGGTAAGCTGTTATCTTCGAGTCGATATCGGTAAGACATTTGGCTATAACCAAGCTCACTGACAAACCGCATATTAGGGCGCCAAGTGACTAAGGCCTCGCCGCCTTTCGTATTAAGTTGAGCATTAGACACTACATCATACTCTACAACCGAGCTAATCAAGGCTTGTTGTGCTTGTTCGATTTGCCCTGAACCTAACAGAGCCAAAATATCGTTGATAGGCACACTGTTCACGTTAGGCGACACTGCAATCACGTTGTCAGCTTGGGTATGGAACAACGCCAAGTCTAAAGACCAATGCGCCTGACTGAAGCGATAACCCAGCTCATATGATGTTGACCGTTCTGGCTCAACATTTTGATTACCATTTAACACCGTACGAATAGCGTAGTTATCAATCGCGTCAAAGCCCGTCACCAATACATCCCTGACAACGGTGCCATTAAGGGCAGAATCAAAATCAAATTCAGTGAGCGAAGGTATCCTAGCGCCCTGCGAGATAGCGCCCCACAATACTTGCTTAGACGTAGGTTGCCACAATAATCGAGCAACGGGTTGGTGCTCCCAACCGGTAAAACTATTGTGTTCTGATTTATTACCTAATATTAAACTGACACTATTCGGCACCAAACTAAACTGTGCTTGGATAAACGCGCCATATTGCTGTAAACGATGAATATCAGCATCACTACTAATCAAGAAGCTATCTTCGTAGGGCAAATAATTATTACGGTAATTTAAGCCCCAATCAAATTGGGTATTGCCCAATAATGTGTTCATCTGGTAGTCAATATCTATCGACTGAAAACGCTCATTAAGATACAACTGCTCTCCATCGAGCACGGCCCATGACGCTTGTAACATTTGGTTCGAAGAATGGGATAAGCGATGCTCAAGCCTCGCCATAAATCGTACATCATCCCGTTTAAAATTGTCGTGATACAGGGTATTTTGATTGGTTTCAAGCGATAAGGCTTTTAGATTTTGTCCCATATCAGTATGGGTGTAATTTAATTGACCAAGAATAGATAAGTCATCACTGGGAGCCAAATCTAAACGAAAACCTACACTGGCTTGTTTAGCATCGTCATTGGTAGCGATCTCTCTACTGGCCTTTTTGGCGGCATCAGAATCTCGAACACTACCAAAAACTCGGTAACTACCTTTACTGCCTAGCTCTGATCCAAAGCGTAAACCAACATCATAGTTTATTTGGTCACCGCTACTCACTTGCAACAGTGTGTCGCGGGTATCAATGCTGTTTTTTGTTATGATGTTAATCACACCATTGGTCGCATTACTTCCCCACAGTAAACCACCTTGACCTCGAATCACTTCGATACGTTCTATATCGTATAATGGGACATCTAGGGTCTCCCAGTAAACGCCGGCAAAAGCTGGGTTGTAAACAGTTTGTCCATCAACCATGACCAAAAGCTTGCTGGTATATCTACCAGCTACACTCCGAGCACTGATGGCCCACTGGTTATTATCTATTTGCCTTACTTCAAGACCAGGAACCAACTTTAAAGTTTCCGCAACCGTTACTGCGCCAGATGCCCGAATATCTTCTTTACTTAATACATATAATGAAGCCGCAGTGGTAAACGACGATTGTGCCCGCTTCATGGCCGATGTTGCTTGCACATCGGTATCCATTAACGATTCTAGCTCTAAACTAGACAAAGAACTGCCACTTGCAAAGCTAACTGCAGAGGCAAAACCGAGAGACAAACAAAAACAACGAGCAATACAAGATGACTTCAACAAGACAACTCCATAGTCTTTCAAACCGTCCATAGCTGCCAAAGATAGGTGTTAAATCAAGATTTTCAGCAGTAAACAAAATAAAAATCTAAACACATTTTCAGCAAAATGTGATGATATTTATCTGCTGTGCAATTAGCAAGCAATTAGCTCAACTTATTGTGCTTGCCATGATCTCTAATCATTCACTTACTCAGTTAATTCACTTTAACTGAATATGGATAACTTTCAATGAAATCCTTTCACAAGGCCTTACCACACCTTAAGTACTTGACCCCGCCTACTCCCATCGCCATACTTCAATGCTTATCTGTTTAGCTAACATGGCACTATGAGCAATACTCAAGATCCCGAACAAGAAGTTGAGGTGGAAGCCCTCGAAGTACTCGTCAATGAACAACCTATAGAACTGTACAAGGTGCTTAAAATAGGCGAGCTGGTCAACGGTGGCGGCGAAGCAAAAATGGCCATTGCAGAAGGATATGTTGGGGTCAATGGTGAAGTAGAACAGCGCAAGCGTAAAAAAGTATACGCTGGTGATATTATTGAATTTAACGGCCAATATTTGTATGTAGTGTGTGATCAGCCTGTCACCGACACTAGCAATAAAGCGCTTAAACCTAAAACCGCGAAACCAAAGGCTAAGCAGAAAACGCAAAAAGAGTCTAAGCCAAAGCCACACTCAGCTCTCACTAAACCTGCCATGAGTGAAGAGCCGAAGAGAAACGTAATAACCGGTCGCCAATCTATTAAGTTCTAGTGAGTTTCCCCCTCCGCTATTTTAAAAGCAGCCAATGGCTGCTTTTTTGATGGTGTTAAATGCTGGGCATAAAAAAAGCCGCTCTAGGAGCGGCTTGATACTAAAAAGTAAGCTTACTTCTTAGCTTGTCTCTCTTTTTCTGCAGCAATGACTGATTCAGCCACGTTTTGTGGAGTAGCAGCGTAGTGCGAGAATTCCATAGAGAACTGACCACGACCAGAGGTCATAGTACGTAGTGAACCAATGTAACCAAACATTTCTGCTAGTGGTACATCTGCTTTAATACGTACGCCGGTTACACCAGCTTCTTGGTCTTTGATCATGCCGCGACGACGGTTCAAGTCACCAATAACATCACCTACGTGATCTTCTGGAGAGAATACGTCAACTTTCATGATTGGCTCAAGAAGTTGTGGACCCGCTTTTGGTACAGATTGACGGTAAGCGCCTTTAGCTGCAATTTCAAAAGCAATCGCAGATGAATCCACAGCGTGGAAAGCACCATCAAATAGCTCTACTTCCATATCTAGAAGAGGGAAGCCAGCTAATGGACCCGTTTCCATCATTACTTGGAAACCTTTCTGAACTGCAGGCCAGAATTCTTTAGGCACGTTACCACCAACTACTTTTGATGTGAACGTGTAACCAGAACCTACTTCACCAGGCTTGATGCGGTAATCAATCTTACCGAATTGACCAGAACCACCAGACTGTTTCTTGTGCGTGTAGCTATCTTCAATTTCTTGAGTAATAGTTTCACGGTAAGCAACCTGAGGTTGACCAACAACTAGGTCTACACCGTAAGTACGCTTCAAGATATCAACTTTAATGTCTAAGTGAAGTTCACCCATACCTTTAAGAATGGTTTCACCTGAATCTTCATCAGTTTCAACTTGGAAAGATGGATCTTCAGCAACCATTTTACCGATAGCAATACCCATTTTCTCAGTTGAACCTTTATCTTTAGGCGCAACAGCAATCGAGATTACTGGAACTGGGAATACCATAGGCTCTAGCGTACAAGGGTCTTTAGGATCACAAAGCGTGTGACCCGTTTGAACATTCTTCATACCTACGATAGCGATAATGTCGCCAGCTTGAGCAGAAGTGAGTTCGTTACGGTCATCAGCTTGCATCTCAACCATACGGCCAACACGCTCAGTTTTACCTGTAAATGCATTAAGGATGGTGTCACCCTTGTTCAGTTTACCAGAGTAAATACGTACGAATGTTAATGCACCAAAGCGGTCATCCATAATTTTGAATGCTAGTGCTTTGAATGTTTCGTCAGCAGAAACGATAGCGTGGCTACCAGTTTCTTCGCCTTCTTCGTCCATTAGAGGTTGAGGATCAACTTCAGTTGGGTTTGGCAAGTAATCAACAACAGCATCAAGGATTAATTGAATACCTTTGTTTTTGAACGCCGAACCACAGTAAGTTGGGAAGAAGTCCATTGTACGCGTACCTTTACGGATACACGCCTTTAGTTGCTCAATCGTTGGCTCTTCGCCTTCCATGTAAGCTTCCATTAGGTCGTCATCTTGCTCTACAGCAGATTCAACCAACATTTCACGGTACTCTTCTACTTTCTCAACCATGTCCGCAGGAACATCAGTGATTTCGTAGTTTTCTGGAAGACCCGTGTCATCCCAGATGTATGCTTTACGAGTAAGAAGGTCGACAACACCAACGAAGTCTTCTTCAATACCAATAGGCAAAACCATTACTAGTGGGTTAGCCGCTAGAACGTCTTGTGTCTGCTTAACTACACGGTAGAAGTCTGCACCCATACGATCTAACTTGTTAACGAAGATAATACGTGCAACTTCTGAGTCATTCGCATAACGCCAGTTAGTTTCAGACTGAGGCTCAACACCACCAGAACCACAGAATACGCCGATACCGCCATCAAGCACTTTAAGAGAACGGTATACTTCAACAGTGAAGTCAACGTGTCCAGGAGTGTCAATAACGTTGAAGCGGTGGTCATCCCAGAAACAGCTTACTGCTGCAGACTGAATAGTAATACCACGCTCAGCTTCCTGTTCCATGAAGTCAGTAGTAGACTCACCGTCATGTACTTCACCAGTTTTGTGGATCTGACCAGTAAGTTTTAGGATACGCTCAGTTGTGGTAGTTTTACCTGCATCAACGTGAGCAAAAATACCAATATTTCTATATTTTGATAAATCAGCCATTGTTCAACTCTAATCAATTGTTTCAAATTCGGCGGGGAGTATACCACTACTGTGGCACAAGGCGAGAGGGTGAACTGAATTTGAGCGATTAATTGCCAAATTTATTAAAAATAATCTAGCAAATAAACGATTAAAGCCGTTTAAAACCCGATAACGGCTGTTTTCACCACTCTATATTCGCAATGTTAAAACTTTTTTAGATGGTTAAGCTCTCCGCGGCCCATTTCTGAGCATAGTAGGACACTGTCGCAACGCAACTTTATATTCGGTTCAGCTGTCAAAGCCTGAATATCGGTGACAATCCGTTGATTACTCTCTACGCTAAACGCTTAACAAGCTTTGACATTTGCTTATTTTTTCTTGTTCATCATTGCTTTTAAATCTGCAAACGGATTGCTGGTCGCTACATCCTGCTTTAGATCGCTACCCGCTTCTACCGTTGAGCCATATTGCGCAGCCTCGGTATATTTAGCATGCTCATGGTCATGGCAATATAAACATAGCAACTCCCAATTAGAACCATCATTAGGATTATTAGTGTGGTCATGATCAATATGATGAACCGTAAGCTCACGCAGATTCGAATACGGAAATTCACGCGCGCATCGTCCACATACCCAAGGAAATAGCTTGAGGGCTTTCTCTCGGTAACCCTGTTCTAAACTTGCGTAGTTATTTGGAATCGTCGCCATTTTATTCTCCAAGAAATTTTTGCCAAATATTATACCACCCAAGCAGTTAAATTTTTCAGTCAAAAAAATAAAATGCTGAATGGCTCAAGATTAATAAATGACATATTCACAAAAGCATAAAGTTGCGCCAGAATTAGATTAATCAATTAAGGGAATAATGATGTCGCAGCCTTCGACCCTGATTCAATGTAACCGTTGTGATTGTAGTAGCGACCAACACCAAATCAATACTTGGCGAGTACATCTATACAATGGCCTAGAGATTCCGTTACGTAAGACGATAGGTTGGTGTAATGAATGTAATGCTTTAGTCAGCGCTGATGAGTTTAGGGATATTGACCTAATCATAAATGAAATGGCCGCTTTGGTTCGCCAAGTGGCCTCACTCGAAGAGAAGCTGAAAACAAACTATTGGCAAAGGCTGTTAAACAGAAAGTTACGCCGAGTAAGGCGTCGCAGTGTGGCAACCCTACTGACCCTTGGTGCAGAGTTAGACATTTCTAGACAACGGCATAACCACGCGGAATGCTTGAACTGTGGTTCACACAAGATATCGGTGATTGATCCGAAGCTCAACATCGTCGCGCACTATTGGCAGCGTGAATCGCAAGCCGCAATATCGACCGGCCTATTGCACCCTGTATGCGGCGGCGAGTTCATTGCTACCCCTATTGCCCCCCAACCTGCTCCTGCCATGAGTAAAACCTCAAATAAGCAGCCAAGCAAAACGATTGCTTAGCAGCTTACTTAGGCCCGAACCTTTATACTGCCAGCTAACAAGACAGCAATTGATTTACCTGTTGCGCCCTTTCATACCAACTTTCAGAACGCACGTGCAAACGTTGAAACGAGGTTCTTCTTTGCTGCAATGCAGAAGGCGTTTCTAGGCTGTCTTCTAGGGCCTGAACCATTTGATAGGCTTCTTCTACCTGGGTCACCATTCCCGCATAAGGTTGTAGTGCTGGAAACGGAGTGCTCACTATTGGCCTGCCTGCGGCCAAATACTCGCGTAACTTTAGCGGGTCACACGAGGAGATTTGTTTACAAGCCCTAAAGGGTAACCATGATACCTGCCAGTGCTGCACATAACTGGGTAGCTCGTCATGGCGAACCGCGGGGTAAACTTCAATATTGCTAAGACCTTTAAAAGCCGAAATATCGGTTTGCACATCACCGATAAATACAAAGCGCCAGTGTGGTAACGACTTGGCAACGTTTACAATCAAAGGAATATCTAACCAAACGGCAATGCTGCCATAAAAACCAGCTATCGGCTGCGCACTTTGCTGAATAGTCGGCGCAGGCTCTGACGGCCGAACAAATAAACTGTAGTCAACGCCATGAGGTAAAATACGTGTTTTAGCAGCGATATGCGCTTGGCGACTAAATTTTTGCAACAGCATGTCGCTAGCCACCAGCACATGATCGGCTTTTTTCACTAGCTCGGTTTCGCAACGAGTAACATGTTGATGGTCCACCCCTGCCAAGGCGCTAAAGTCATCGCCACAATAGTAGATAACTTGACGTTCATTTAAATGCCCCAGCATATCTACCGCTGTCGCCAGCGCTATCCATAGATCAGGATGCGTTATCCCCAGTCGCTTAGCTTGCTTATTGACTTGAGCTTGCAATATGCATCGGTTCAACCAACGAAAAAATCGACTGCGCGGCGCAGGAAAAGCCACCGGTGACAGTACATGGATATTGCGAGGCCTAACGGGTGCCTTCTCTCGCTCGGTGTTTTGAGTTTTACTCGTTGGCTGGCTTGAACCCAACATCGATTTAAGCTTCTCAATCACCCGTTTAGCATCACGTAAACTTAAACGAGGGCGGCGTAAGCCAATGGAGTTAACCCAAAGAATCCTATGGTTCTTTGCCAATTCGGTAATAACATGCTGACTACTGCTAGGGTGACGCTGCCAATCTTCACCAAATACTATGAGATCGCGTTTCATATTAGTTCTCCTCAATAGCTTTTATTACTTTGGCAGGAACACCTGCAGCAAGCACCCCAGCGGGTAAGCTTTTTGTGACTACACTCCCCGCCGCCACTACCGTTCCTTTGCCAATGGTCACACCCGCCATAACCGATACCCCAGTGGCTAACCACACGTCGTCTTCAAGTATGACATCGCCAACTTGTTCCTCGGTGTCTGGTAAACCTGCTGCGCGCTGTTTTGCATCTAGGGGGTGGCCTGGGTAACCGGCGATGAAACAGCGCCCTGCAATACGCACGTTATTACCCAAACTGACCAAGCGCCCCACTGCAATGGTGGTTTGCCAGCCTATATCTACGTTGTTACCTACTATTAATTGTGCTGCTTGCTGACTAGACGCTCGGCCACTAAAGGTAGTGGCTCCTGAAATTCGACATTGGTTAGCCAATTGAATAACCAAGCCTTCACCCAGTAAGGGCATGCCGCCATATAGATAAAGATTTTTAGATGGGCCCTGAGTTTTACTTCTAAACAGGGGGGTCCACCAAAAAATTCTTAATACGCTGCCGAACAAGCCGCTTATTAACAGGTGTAAGCGGTATAGCGCACTAAACAAAGCGGGTATTTTAGGCAGCTGAAAAAGCCGTATACGCTTCAAAAATAAAAACACATTCTTCGCTAGCGGAGATTCGCTGTGTTTTAGCCATAACTTGGTTTGATGTAAAAACATGCTGCTCATTAGTTTCCCCTTATGACATGTTAAAACTGAAACTTATCCTTGTGATAGCAGCATCCATGCCATGAATTTTAGACTCATAAAATCAATAACTTAAGATGGTGCAGGGACGCTATTCGCAAAATGAAAATTGACCAAGCCCAAAAAAGAGTGACTAAAAAGCGCTGCTTAATTGGCCCTGAGGCTTAACCACCCAAACAGAGCCAAGTATTAACCAGATAAGCCCGACCATAGGTAATAACTGCGCCCAAGCCACTTCCCCTACTAAAGGCAGCAGCAGTAACAGCATTAACGGTGGGATAAAGGCTACAACTAATGGAAACACTCGGTACTGTAAAGGCTGTAAGATTAAACTGATGATGGTAAACATGACAAAGCGCAGGGCAAATACACTGTTAGTGGCAGCAATTAGGCCCCATACACCCCAAGCAGGGATCAGTAAGTAGTACAAGCTTATCGCTAACACTGCAGACGCGGCGTTAATCCTAGGTAACCAAACCGGGCTGTTTGGCAAATAGCAGCCTATATCAGTTACCGCGGTAGCTAATTTAAAACCGACTGCCAGAAGCATCAGAGGTAACCAGTCAATCCCTGCTAGATACTCAAGCGGTAATACAGCCTTAAGTAATAAAGGTGCAAAACAAGCGGCGGATAGCAGCAGCAACATTATGGCTAACAACAAACGCTGATGAATAACCGTCACCTCCATTTGGCCATTCGAGTGTTGTAATACTGCAAAGCGGCGCGGTAACCACCAACTTTCAATCACGCCAAATGCCATGGCAGTAGCTTCAACCACCTTAATCATAATGGCGTATTGAGCTAAAGTCTCAGCGCCTAACCATTCAGCTAACAATAAACGGTCGAGCCCATGCATCACAAACAAGGCGAGTGACGCACCAATTAAGCAGCTTTGATAGCTTAAGGTTAATTTAGCTAATGCAAAATCAAACCTTAGCTTGATCTGCTCACGACAAAACCATACGCCCAAGCTAAGCCCAACAACGTTGGCCGCCACACTTGCTGATATCACCGCATTAATTCCCCAACCATGCTGCAGACCCCATAAGGTCACCGCAACTTGAGTTAGCGACTGAAGCACCACCAAATAAAAATATCTATCTGCTCTGCGCTCAATACGTAGCCACATCATTAAAGGTTGTAAAGCAATAGATAGTGCGACGACAGCAGCGACTGCAGCCAACTGCCACACGGTTAAACTGGCGAATAATTCAAAGGGTAGGAAATGTAAACTAAGCCCCACCAATACCGCGAGCAATAGGCCATAAGCTAAGCTAAGAACAAAAGACGAAGAGATTAGATTCGCTTTGGCCGCGGCATTTTTACAATCGGGGTAAAAACGCGGTAAGGCTCCAGCGCTAATCTCCAGTAAAGAACACAGCGAAAAAATCACCACTAAGCTTTCTAATAAGCCATAATCTTGCAAACTTAAGTAACGTGTAGTCACCGGCAACATCATTAGGCCGATACCTTTTTGCAAGATCATCAGCACCCCATAAACACCCATTTCTTTCAGGGATTGGCGCGCAGCTTTGATTTTATTCCACGGCATAATTGGCTCTCCCGGCACGAATGCGGATTAACCATAGAGCCCATTCACGGTGTTGCCATTTACAAAAACTACTCACGAAATAGTTATCTTTACTCTGCTGATAGCTTTCAGATAAATCATACTTCTCAATCAAATGCTGCGTGAAGCGCCAATAACACAGTAAATCAAACCAACTCACTTGAGTACGTAACTGTAAGTAAGCATGCCGACACAACATTTCTAAACATAAAGGAGCGGCTTTAGGTAACAAATCACAGTGTTCCATTCGTTGCATAAAATCACCGATGGAACACATCCGTGCATACAAACGAGTCTGATCAGCACCGGGTTTGCGGCAGATGCCGTCAAGGTTATGCCGATAGAAGTAAAACGGTTCATCAATATGTACAATTTTTTTCGCGAACAGTTCTGCCATATAAGAGAATATTTCATCTTCAAATAGCTCCCCTGCAGGAAATGCTATTTGGTGCTCATTAATAAACGAACGATTAAATAACTTATTACAGACCGAGGTATTTTCGCTGATATTGTTATGGGCGTAACACTCCAGCCCTTGATCTGAGAATTTACTAAAACCACAGCTTACCCAGTCGGCACTGTGTTGTTGCGCTTCATTTAATAGACGCAGATACATTTGGCTGTCTAGATAATCATCGCTATCTAAAAAACCTAGGTATTGACCGCGAGCGTGGCTCATACCAATATTTCTCGCTTGCGCCAAACCGACATTGGTGGTGAGTCTAACAATATTAATCGCTAAACTAGATTGCTGGGCAAACCGCTTAGCCAATAAGTAAGCATTATCTGGTGATGCATCAATAACAACAATCACTTCTATTGACCGCAAGCTCTGTTCTGCAAGGCTTTCAAGGCACTGCCACAAGGTTTGTTCGGTATTAAACACAGGCACTACAACAGAAACATCAGGCTGAGTATTTTCAATGATGCTCATGACTTAGCTCCCTGTGTACTTAAACCCATTGGCTGAATATAATCCAGCAACTGCTGCTGAGCTTGACGAGCCTTTACCCAATATGCCAACAAGATAATACGTGTCGCAGAGCCCCTGAATTTTAGGTAGCGGCTCACTTTATATTCTTCACCGGTATCAGTGCAGCGCGCTAATAGTTGGTACTTGCCCACTAGATGATCAATAAAACTAAAGAAGCCGACTAAATCAATCACAGAAATATGATAATAGAGCGCACTCAAAGCGTGGTTTGCTAAACACTGCAGTAATTCATCGGCATGTTTATCAATCGCCCCTCGGCGATCCATGTCAGCCAAAAACCTGGCCAGCATTAATTGTTTGTCGTAAAGATTAAAGCGCCCGTGGTTTTCACCGCGACATAATCCTTCAGGGCTCATCCGATAGTTGTAAAGCACTTGATTAACTTCAGCCAGATTTTCAGTCGAAAAACGCGCAGTGTAAGCAAACGGTTCATCTTCAAAAATGACGTTGCTATAAAAATTGATTTGTTTCGAAAGCAGATAAACACGGCGAAATAGCTTATTAGTTACAAAAGTGTCTTCGTAATACTCTTTAGTTGGAATGTTGTGATATTCAATGAGAGAGGCATGGGTCTCAAAAGAACGCATTTGACAACTGACGACATCAGCATTGGTATTGAGCGCTTCGCTGAACATCAGTTCAAACATGTTTGCTTCTACGTAATCATCACTATCAACAAACCCAATGTACTCACCTTGGGCCGATTGCATCGCGATATTTCTCGCCACCGAGACGCCGACGTTTTGTTCCAATACAATTTTTCGAAAACGCTCTGGGTATTGCAAACAATAGTTGCCTGCAATGACCGCACTGTTATCAGGAGAGCCATCAATAACCACGATAACTTCTACATGCTCAAGCGTTTGTTTAGCGAGTGAATCCAAACAACTGGCAAGATATTGCTCTGATTTATAAACTGGAACGATTATCGATACATTAAACATAGAGAAGTCCTCATTGCGGTTAACTGCCGTGAAGATGGACCAAGGTGGGCAGCGGTGATAGTTGCAATACAGCAAAAGCCAGACCACTAATTTTTAATCATGTATTTTCAATAAGATAAGCGCTAACACGGTAAGGTTTATAGCGTAGATAACTAGCGATTTGCATTCTGCAATGGTTGACGAAGTAATTGAGCGATAGCGACCACTAAGGCAGTGAATATATAGATTGGCCAAGTAAAACCTTGAGTTAAAAACGTACCAGAAACAAACGTGCCTAGTAGCCCTGCGAATACCCCTTCGGCACAAGCATATAAACCGGAGTGATGGGCAGACGCCTGCTTCATGAGAAATTGTAAGTTACCGTGAGCTAAACGGCAGATTTTGAACGCTAAGGTACAGAAAACCATAAAACCCAAAAATCCGGTTTCTGCCAACACGCCAAACCAAGTGCTGTGAACCGCATGGTTTTTACCGTCCCAATGCGACGAGAAGAAATAGTAGTTAGCGTAAAAGTTATCGATACCAACACCTGTTAGCGGATTGTACAAGGCCATCTTAAAGGCCGCTTGCCACGCATAAATACGCCCCATTGACGATTCATCGATTCCTGACTCAGCCGCCCCTCCCGAACTCCGTTCAGAGACCCCCGCTAATACAAATAATATCGGCATTGCCATTGCGGCCAAGCTGATGAGCAATACTTTGTTTTGTACCCGTCTCCAAGCAAACACCGCACTGATAGTAGCAATCCCTAACAAACCGCCACGGCTTTGGGTGGCTAAAATAGCCATAATAATAGCCACTGCACTCACTATGGCCAGCCAACGACTTATCCAACGACCAGGCTTTAAGCTAAATGCTACGGCGAAACCTAGCGGGAACAATAAGGTTAAGGCCAAATCGTTTGGGTCTCCCAACATAGAGCCCATCGAACGACCAATCGTCACCCGCGTTCCTTCAACCATCTCAATACCCGCAGCGGCATTTTGCAAAGCAACCATCGCTATCATAAAACCGCAGACAAAAAAGGCTATTGCAGCCTTAACAAAATCTTCTGGCTTACGCATCAACCATGCTATCGCCACTGTCATAAGAGCAATTTTGCTAAATACCCCATTGAAATACGCCATGGCTACCGGGCGACTGCTAGAAAAAATAACGCCCACAGCACACAAACCAACAAATGCCATCAACCAACTAAGCTCCTTACTCCAGTAAATTTGCAATTTGCGAGAAATGAATAAATGCCAGCCTAAACAGGCCAACGAACCCAAGGCTAATAGTTGCGGAATGCGTAAAACGTACAGGCTAGGAAAAGCCTCATGCAGGCGAAAAAATGAGAAACAAACAAAGCCAAGCACAATCCAAAAGGGTTGCTTGAACACCATAACCACGCAAAGAGGAATCAAGCCTAATACCAATGGAATCAGTAGATTAGGAAGCTTTAGCCAGACTAAGCCAGCGATTGATATTGTCAGTAAAGCCCACAAGATAGGCCTTAGGTTTTGCGTTGTGTGAGTACCATGGTTGCGGCTTCTGTTCATCAATTTATCTCTCTGGCATAAGTCATGCTTATGTAGCTACATAAGCAACCTCAATGCCAAGGACACCAACATGTCGAATCCAGTAGCAACTACACCTGTTTGCAGCGTGGTCATTCCTAGCTATAACTGCCTAGCCTATTTAAAACAGGCCTTAATTAGCGTTGAACAACAGCAAGTTTCAAATATAGAAGTCATTGTTGTTGATGATAATTCCAGCGACGGAACTTGGCAGTGGTTACAACAACAACAGATCAGCAAACCGCAATTACGCAGTATAAAGCTGTCGGGAAATGGCCCCGCCTATGCTCGCAATATTGCGATACAACATGCGAAAGCGCCGTTAATCGCTTTCTTAGACGCCGACGACACCTGGTTACCCGGTAAACTACAAAGGCAAATTAATTTTCATCAGGCATTTCCCGAGCTTAGCTTTAGCTTTACCGACTACCGCCACTTGGGTCCGAATGGCGAAGACCGAGGAACCTGTTTTGAATTTTGGCCTAACTATCGTCATTTAGTCACTCAAGCTAAGCGCTATCAAATAAAACATGATGCGGCATCCAGCTTATTTGCTGAAAACGTAGTGGGCACATCGACTGTAATGGCTTCACGTTCGGCTTTACTCGACTGTTTTGCCTTTGATGAGCAGTTACCCTCGGCAGAAGATTGGGATCTGTGGTTGAAATTAGCGCTGTCTGGGCCGGTGGCCGTCGCTAACTTTTGTGACTGTCAGTACCTCATGCGCGATGGCTCTGAAAGCAGTAAAAGCCAACTTAGAATCAAAGCGATGCATACCATTTATCAACGTTATGCGCCCAAAGTAGCCAAGCAATCAAGCCAAGCTCTCACTCAAGCGAAAGCGAGAATCGCCACCGCTGAAGCAGAACGGTGTAATGAAGAGCACCAGCGGCTGTCAGCGATTATAGCTAGATTAAAGGCATTGTTTCTTTCACCGAGTCGTCGCCGGTTAATTGAAACCTTAGCAGACACCCGTAACCTGATGCTGTTGCGATAAGTGCCGTTAAACCATTTGATGACCGAGCCAGCGAATCGCTCATAAGCAAATTATCGGCATAAAAAAAGCAAAGCCTAAGCTTTGCTTTTTATCCAGTAACCAGCTTATGCTACAGCGGCTACTTGCTTGTGGTTGTCAGCAAAAGTGATAGCGTCTCGCCATAACACTTCTACTTGTGACTGCATTGTGTCATCCGTTTCACCATCAAAGTGCGCATCTAATAAGGCGATATGCATTTGTGATTTTAAGCAGTGTACCATTGGACGATGGCTCAACTCGGTTTGAGTTGCAGCAACACCTAAATGATCTTTTAAGTATTGAACCACGTTTTTTGGTGGAGCATTTAGATTAGTGTCGTGACTGTTCAGATAAGTCTGTAGCAGAGTGACATAATTTTTGAGCATCGGTAACCTCATTTTCAGGGTTCGATACTCGATACATAATATAATCTCGGTAACCAGTAATTACCTTGATGCTTCCGGATAAATATTTATCCAGTTCTGTATCGCCAGTATCAACTATCAACGGGCGTCCATGCAAAGATTTAAGTTTAGTTTTAGTGGCTACGACTACGATGTTATCACGACCTAGTTTACGTATTACCGCAGGGCTAAGTTGCTGATTACCACGTCCAAATAAATGGCCTTGGCCACCTATTGGTGTAATCAATAGCTTTGTTACGGGGCTTATTCTATTTACCAGCTGTTCTGCGGTCAAATCCTGTTGTGCAATTTGGTGATCTTCGACCAAATCTACTCCCAAAAGAGTATTGGGCAGTGATAACTCCTGCATAATTGCATCTACCGTAGAGCCTGAGCCGGCGATAAATGGCTGGTCTTGCAGCATTTCTATCACTTCGGCGGCGATATCTTGTAAAACCAAGTCTTCAGACTCCATCCCACCTTGCTTAACAGCTTGTACATAACGAAGCTCGTCGGGAACGGTCATCTCTCCAAAGCACTTAGCTCTCACTTTACCTTGGCGAAAAGCCTGCTCGTCAATGTCCATCACGTCTGCCAGCTTTAAACTAAGCATTTCGCCCTTGACTAATTTTTCAATCACTAAGCCACTGGCTTTAGGTGTCACGCCGTATACCCCAGAGTGAATTTTACACCCTGCAGGAATGCCTAGGCAGTGAAGCTGCTCCCCCACCACATTAAGTACATCACGCGCTGTTCCATCTCCCCCAGCAAAAACAAGTAAATCAACGCCTATATCAGCAATGGCTTGAGCAGCCAACTGAGTATCCTTAGCACCGCTTGGCTCATCAGCTTGGTAGACGACTTGGTGAGCTAAGCCAAGCCTGACACATAATAGCTCCCCCATTTCACCAGAGGCAGTAAACAGTTCAACACTCCCCCTCAAATCAACCAAGCCCTGCAATGCTTGCTCTGCTCTAAGGTTGGCTTTTTTTACCGCACCTTTAGCTAAAGCCTGGTCAACTACCCCATCAGACCCCTTTAAGGCGACGCTGCCGCCAATACCTGCGATGGGATTGATTATCAAACCAAGTTTAATCATTGGGCGGCCTCATTAAGGGATGAATCAACCGTTTGTCTAAGGGCATCAATAAACAATTGCGCCCGCGGTGGAAAGCATGTTTGTAAATACGCCTGATATTGCTGTTCTACCGCTTTGCTAAAAGCATGGCGGTTGCTCTGAAAACCAGAAAGATTATCTACACTCACTTGAAACTCGCGACCAGCCGCTAAGGCAAAGGCATATTCAATGGCCTGAGGTTTCACTTCCACTTTTTCAAACTCGAGTTGTTGTTGTTGGTCACGACCATCGCCATTGTACCAATAACCATAATCTTCCAGTGTTCTTCGCTCGTCACCGGCAAGACACCAGTGAGCAATTTCATGTAGCGCACTGGCAAAAAATCCATGAGCAAAAATCACTTGGTTTTGTTCAGACATCGCTCCAGCAGGGAGGTATATTGGCTCATCGTCTCCAGCAACCAACACCGTGTTAAACTTAGCAAAAGTTCGGTTAAATAAATCAATCAATTGGCCAACATCGTCAAACATCTATTTACCCACAAGCACTCTGCGATTATCTGTCTAAAAAAAAGCCCCTAAACGTCACTGTTAGGGGCTTTAAAAGGCGTAGTTACGCTTAACGTAAAATAGGTGTGTCAGTGCTCACTGCACCATTTTGTCCACGTTGACGTAAGCAATGGTCCATTAATACAATGGCAAGCATCGCTTCGGCAATCGGTACCGCACGAATGCCTACGCAAGGATCGTGACGCCCTTTGGTAACGACTTCAACGGGCTTGCCAAACTTGTCGATAGTTTGTCCCGGCACAGAAATGCTTGAAGTAGGTTTCAAGGCGATATGGGCAATAACATCTTGGCCAGAAGAGATCCCACCTAAAACGCCACCAGCATGATTTGAACTAAAGCCTTCTGGCGTCATTTCGTCTCGGTGTTCACTGCCGCGTTGGTTAACAACCGCAAAACCATCGCCAATTTCAACCGCTTTAACCGCATTTATTCCCATCAGGGCATGCGCAATATCCGCATCTAAACGGTCAAACACCGGCTCGCCTAAGCCCACAGGTACCCGCTTAGCAACCACACTTAACCGTGCACCAATCGAGTCACCTTCTTTTTTTAAGCCTCGCATAAACTCATCTAAGTCTTCAAGTTTGCTGGCGTCGGGGAAGAAGAATGGGTTTTGCTCAATTTGGTCAAAATCAATGGTTTCAGCTTTAACTGGGCCTAATTCGCTCAAGTAGCCATGAATTTCAACACCATGTTGTTGTTTCAAGTATTCTTTAGCAATAACACCTGCAGCAACACGCATCGCGGTTTCACGCGCTGATGAACGGCCACCACCGCGGTAATCACGAGTGCCATACTTTTGATGGTAGGTATAGTCAGCGTGCCCAGGGCGAAACATATCTTTGATGTTAGAATAGTCTTTTGAACGTTGGTCGGTATTCTCGATCATTAAACCAATTGAAGTACCGGTGGTTTTACCTTCAAAAACACCCGCCAAAATTTTAACTTGATCGGGTTCACGACGCTGAGTGGTGTAACGAGATGTACCAGGTCTGCGGCGATCCAAATCTTGTTGAATCATCTCTTCAGTGATGTCTAGACCCGGTGGGCACCCATCAATAATACATCCTAGTGCGACACCATGGCTTTCACCAAAGGTGGTCACTCGAAAAAGCTGGCCAATACTGTTTCCTGCCATCAACTCTATCCTTACTGTTTAAATAGCGAGCCACAAGCAAGCAATTGCTCACGACTAATAATGAATACCCCATGCCCACCATTGGTAAACTCTATCCAAGTAAATGGTACATCTGGGAACTGCTGCTGCATATGCACTTGGCTATTGCCAATTTCTACAATCAATAAACCTTGAGGGTTTAAGTGCTCGGCTGCATCAGCCAAAATTTTCTTAGTTAGCGCTAATCCATCAAAGCCCGACGCCAAACCTAGCTCTGGTTCGTGCATGAATTCATCAGGTAAGTTGCCCATATCTTCAGCATCAACATAAGGTGGGTTACTTACAATTAAATCATAAGTTTGGCCGTTTAGCGCCGTTAATCCGTCTGAAAGTATCGGGGTGACCTGCTGCTCCAAACCATGCCCTTGAATATTAATTTCTGCCACTGCTAACGCATCTTCAGAAATATCTACAGCGTCTACTTCTGCTTCAGGGAAAGCGTAAGCACAGCCAATGGCGATACAGCCACTGCCGGTACATAAATCCAAAATCCGCTTAGGTTCTTCAGTTAACCATGGCGAAAATTGGGTTTCTATTAATTCTGCGAACGGAGAACGCGGCACCAACACGCGCTCATCAACATAAAATTCTAAACCAGCAAACCAAGCTTTATTAGTAAGGTAAGCAACAGGTAAGCGTTCTTGAACCCGTTTCACCACCAACTCCACCAATAAACTGCGCTCTTGACGAGTTAAACGTGCATGCCGCACCGCTGGATCAACATCCAAAGGTAAATGTAGGCTAGGTAGGATAAGCTGCACGGCTTCATCCCAAGCATTGTCTGTTCCATGACCATAGAAAACGCCTGAAGCATTAAATCGACTCACCGCCCAGCGGATCATATCTTGTATAGTATGTAACTCATCGATTGCTTCTTCGATAAATATCTTTTCCAATTTGGCCTCC
Organism: Agarivorans sp. MS3-6; assembly: GCF_054112545.1. NCBI lineage: Bacteria > Pseudomonadati > Pseudomonadota > Gammaproteobacteria > Alteromonadales > Alteromonadaceae > Agarivorans > Agarivorans sp. MS3-6. The sequence continues at coordinate 415,539 of NZ_CM134202.1, forward strand.
AGATTAAGTACAATCACCCAATTAATGGCTTCAGGCACAACTGATAATAAAGATGAAAAAACCTACTGACGAAGATTTCGCTGCTTTCAAAGAAGCACTCAAAGGCGTTCGCCAGATAAAACAAGATAAAATAAGTCTTGAGCCTGCTCGAATCAAGCAAAAAAGCCAACAAAGAGAAAAACAGCAAAAAGCAGCGCTAAATAATAGCCAGTTTTTCTTTTCTGATGAATACCATCCATTGTTGCCCGATGAAGGCCCGATGCGCTGGCAAAGTGATGACTGTGATCCCTACGAATTAAAAAAGCTGAGAAGGGGTGATTACGAGCCAGAGATTTTGTTAGACCTACATGGCTTAACGCAACGGCAGGCAAAACAAGAAATAGCCGCGTTAATTATAGAATGTAAGCAACAACATTATCACGTTGCTTCTATCATGCACGGGCATGGACAACAGATCTTAAAAACCAAAGTTCCACAATGGTTAGCACAGCACCCGCAAGTATTAGCTTTTCACCAAGCCCCTAAAGGCCATGGAGGGTCAAGTGCCCTACTGGTTCTAATCCACTCGCCAAACTAAAAAACCACTGTTAAAAGTGGTTTTATCGTTCAAGTAACCAGCAAAACTAGGCAGCTTTGTTCCTAAATTGATCAATTTTCTGATTGACTTCAGCAACCGTTTGTCGATGTTTGTTGGTTTTGTGATTAGGTAGCGTTTCTAGCTTACCGTTTTTGAATTCGTAAGCCCCACGTCCCTGAATATACAAACGTCCCTTAAAAAACGCTTTGACATAACGGGCAATTTTGACAGGAGAATAGCGCGAAAATATTTTCATAAAGTATGTCCACTACTTGTTGCGACGCAGACATACTACTAGGAGATTTTCGCTAATTCTAAAGATATTGTGTCCAATTCAGCGTTCCGCGAAGGAGATCTCAAAAGCACAAAAAACTGGGAACCTTTTCAAGCTAGATTAAAAATCCAACTTTTCTGTAGAAGATGAAGTAAAAAACCAAGTATTTACAAGCTTACCGGATGTAGCAAAGAGATAAATCTGTTTTCAGGCGCCACCTCGACTTGCGCGACAGCTGCAGTACTGAATAATGGTGCACCAGCATCTGCCGCCAAACCTTCCACTAAATACCCCACCAAAGGTAAATGTGAAATCACCAGTAAATTCGCATTTGGCTGTTCTAGCGCAAGTTCACTAATTAAGCTCACCACAGCGGCTTCATCACCAGAAGGAGTGAGTTCAGTCATTTCAACGATGTTAGTTGCTTTAGGTAATACAGCGGCTAAACCTTGCCAAGTTTGCTGAGCACGTAAATAGGGGCTAACCAATACGTAATCAAGATGTTCAATTTTTCCGGCTAAATAAGTCGCCATTTTAGCCACCTCTGTTATGCCAGATTGATTTAAACTTCGGTCACTATCACTAGCGGCAAACATCTCGGCTTCGCCATGACGCATGATAAAAACTTGCATATTGTCACTCTTCTATTTTCGTTGATAGTGGAAAGCAGCTTATATTACGTTTTTCGCAGCTAATTTAATTGATATGCAACAAAACTTCCATCAGAGTTTGCAAGACCTGAATAAGCAGCTGATAATCATTATATCTCTTTGATAAAGGATACGACCTTGCGTACCAGCCCTAATGATCCGAAACACTATCACAACATAACATTAGACAATGGTCTTAAGGTGCTTTTGATTCAAGACCAAGACGCCCAAAAGTCGGCAGCCTCATTGGCGGTAAATATTGGTCACTTCCACGATCCAGACGGAAGAGAGGGGCTCGCTCACTTTCTTGAACACATGCTGTTTTTAGGGACTGAATCCTATCCCGTCGCAGGGGAGTATCAATCCTTTATTAACCGTCACGGAGGCAGCAACAACGCGTGGACCGGTACAGAACATACTAATTTCTATTTCGATATTGAAAATGACTGGTTTGACGAAGCCTTAGATCGCTTTAGCCAATTTTTTATTTGCCCATGCTTCAATCCAGAGCTAGTCGACCGTGAACGCCAAGCCGTAGACTCCGAGTACAAGCTAAAACTAAAAGATGACGTACGTCGCCTCTATCAAGTCCACAAAGAAACGATGAATCCGGCCCACCCTTTTAGTCAGTTTTCTGTGGGCAATTTGGATACCTTGAGTGACACCCAAGACGCCACTATCAGAGATGACTTGATCGACTTTTATCAGCAGCATTATTCAGCCCATTTGATGACCTTGGTACTCATTAGCCCTCAAGCAATCGACAGCCTAGAGGAATACGTGGTTCAATTATTTAATGCTGTTCCGCGAGTAGCGGTAAAAACCTATGATTTTGCACCACTGTATTTAGCTGAGCATTTAGGCTTAGAGATTCACATTCAGCCGGTAAAAGAACTTAAGAAACTCACTTTATCATTTGGCTTTGGTAATATGGACCCCCTGTATAGGATCAAGCCGCTCACCTATATTGCTCATTTATTAGGGTACGAAGGCCCTGGTAGTTTAGTGGCCTTATTGCGCCATGCTGGGTTAATCAATTCAATGGCAGCTGGTGGGGGAATTAGTGGCAGTAATTTTAAAGACTTTTGCATTAGCTATAATCTAACCGAAGAAGGGCTAACTTGTATCGACTCTATTATTGATGCCAGTTTTTCCTACTTAAAGTTAATCCAAAACCAAGGCTTGCAAGCTTGGCGCTACAGCGAGAAGCAACAAGTGTTCGAGCGCGCTTTTCTCTATCAAGAAAAATCTCGCGCTATCGACCTCGTTTCACATCTGTCGGTCAACCTTCAGCATTATCCGGCTGAAGATGTGATTTATGGTGACTATGCGATGGAGCAATATGATCAAGCCTTAATCGAACAGTGTTTAAAACAGCTGTCGCCTGATAATTTAAGAATTACCATCGTTTCTGCGCAGCAGCCATGTAATAAAATAGCCAAGTGGTACCATACCCCCTACTCGGTCGAGCCGATAGCTAAACAGCGCTTAGATCGCTGGCGCCAACCGGCAAAGCTCGACAGCTTGCAATTACCCAGCAGCAACCCATTTCTGTCATTTAATACCACCCCTTTAGTCGAGGTGGACGACCAAGAAGCCCAACCAAGATTGTTGTACGACAAGCCTGGCTTCCGTTTATGGTTTAGTAATGAACCCGAATTTAAAGTACCTAAAGGCCATCTTTACGTTTCGGTAGACTCCGCCTACTCGGTTGCCTCGGTGAGAAACATCGTTTGCAGCCGATTAATGGTGGAGCTGATGTTGGACCACCTCAGTGAAATGACCTATCAGGCCGAGATTGCCGGTATGTCTTATCAGTTATATTCTCACCAAGGTGGCTACACGCTGCACTTGTCAGGCTTTAGTGATAAACAAATCTTGCTGCTTAAAATGATCATGAATAATCGTTTATTTGGCCATTTCGAGCGTAAGCGGTTTGGCATAATAAAACAGCAGTTGAGCAAGCACTGGCAAAACCAAATGCAGGTGAAGCCTATATCGCAATTATTTAGTGAATTGACCTCGCTATTGCAACCCAACAACCCGCCACCAGCAGAATTACTAGAAGCTTTAGAAGATATTCAGTTAGAAGACATGCCTGATTTCGTGGCAAAGCTTTATCAAAATATTCATATCGAAATGCTGGCGTATGGTAATTGGGCTGAATCAGAAATTCACCAACTGGGCGACTTTATTCAACAAGAAATTTCACCTGATTCAAGTCCATCCAAAGAAACACCGCGCAAACTTGTCAGCATCAAAGATCAGGCAACCCTCCTCTATGAAGTAGACTGTAAGCAAAGTGATTCAGCCTTGATGGTTTACTTTCAAAGTCGTGATCTAAGCCCTGAAAGCATTGCACTATTTGCCTTAAGTAACCACATCATGACTTCAACGTTCTTTAATGAACTGCGCACGAAACAGCAGCTAGGCTACATCGTTGGTACCGGTAATTTACCGTTAAATCGACACCCCGGCATCATATTTTACGTTCAATCTCCGCATGGACAACCTCAAACATTACTCGATGCAATCAATGACTTTTTGGATGCTTTTCCAGTACTGATGTTTGAACTGAGCGATGCTCAGTGGCAGCAAAGCAAACAAGGTCTCATTGCCCAGATCCTTGAACGAGAAAGTAACATGCGTACTCGAGCACAACGATTTTGGGTGAGCATTGGCAATAAGGACCACAACTTCAATCAGCGACAACTTGCCGCTAAACGAATTGAACAATTAGAGCGCCGAGATTTGGTCAGATTCATGATGAGTTTAAAAAGTAAACAACGAGACAGGATAGTTGTATACAACTATGGCGGAACTGATTTACAACAAGGGCCGCTAAACACCCACCATTTAGAGACCGGGCATTACATCAGTGATCGCACAGACTTTCAACGCCAAGCAAAACTGTATAGCTACAATTAAAGTAGCAGCCTAGGCGTTGTCTTTACGCTTGCAAACAAGACTCATTAAATCCTTGGCTACGTTTTAAGTTAAGTTTCTGATGCGTCCACAACAGTGGTATACATATCGGTCCAAATAACAAGCCGGCAATGGCCCAACGCCAACCTGGCAATGAAAATTTGATGGCTTCAATATAGAAAAACAAGCCAAACAATAACGACACCAACAAAAGCCAAAACATACTACTAGCCCTACTACAAATTGGCCGAGAATAATAACAGAGATAGTGGCAATTCACTAAACCCAAAACAAACCATTTGCTTTGGGCTCAGTGATTCACTTTCCAGCTATGTTAGGCGTAATAAACCTGCCCTTGTTCAGCCATACTCACCAAAGCCTCACAGGGTTTGAATCGTTCACCGTAGTTAGCTTCCATGGCGTGTAACTCGGTCACTAATTTATCAATGCCAATAGCGTCCATCGCGCGGAACGGTCCACCCAAGAATGGCGGGAAGCCAATGCCAAAAATGGCACCTAAATCACCATCACGAGCACTGCGAATAACCCCTTCATCTAAGCAGCGAGCGGCTTCATTCAGCATCATATATACGCAGCGCTTAGCCAGTGTTTGAGCATCCATATCGCCCTTAGGTTTAACCCCTAACACTGCGTAGACTTTTTCATCTACTTGCTTGGCTTTGGATTTTTTACCTTTACCGTATAAGTAGAAGCCACGGCCGTTTTTCTTACCTAAACGCTGGTCATCAATCAGTTTGGCAAACGCATCGGGGGCTTTAAATCGCTCACCCAATTCTGCTTCCAAGATTGGGGCGATTTTAGAGCCTACATCAATGCCCACCTCATCTAACAACGTCATAGGCCCAACCGGAAAGCCATAATCAAGCAAGGTGTTATCTAAATGCTCAATACTTTGACCTTCAAGTAGCAACAGTGCCGCCTCATTCATGTAAGGCGCCAAAATACGGTTTACATAAAAGCCGGCACCGTCTTTAACCACAATCGCCGTTTTCCCCTGCTTACGGGCAAATTCTAGGGTATCAGCAATAGTTTGCTCGCTAGTTCCGCTATGCGGGATAATTTCAGCCAGAGGCATTTTTTCAACTGGACTAAAATAATGTAAGCCAATAACCTGTTCTGGGCGCTTGGCGGTGGCGGCAATTTGAGTAATCGGTAATGAAGAGGTATTACTGGCAAAAATGGTATGTTGATTACAATTGGTTTCAATGTCTGCCACCATTTGTTGTTTAAGCGCTAAATCTTCAAATACTGCCTCTACCGCAATTTGAGTATTCTGCATCCCAACGAAGTTGGTACCACCAGTAATAGCATTCATTTGTTGTTGTAGCTGAGCGTGACTGATAAAACGGCGTTTTCGCTTTTTATCAAGTAGCTTATAAGCATAATTAAGCCCACCTAATACGCCCTGCTCACTAATATCTTTAATGCGAACTTGCGCCTTGGCTTTAGTGGCAGACACAAAAGCAATACCGGCGCCCATCAAACCGCCACCTAATACGGCAACTTGGTTTATTTTTTGCGGCTTAACCCCGTCAAACAGGCTTTCTTTTTTAAGCTCATTTGAGGCGAAAAATAAGCCACGTAAAGCCGCTGACTCAGAACTCTTCACTAAACCGGCAAAACGCTTAGCTTCTTCTTGGTAAGCGGCATCAGTACTTTTATCGATTCCCGCTTTAACACAGGCAATAATTTCCATTGGCGCAGGGTAATTACCACGCGTTTTAGTTAAGGTTTGTTTGGTTACTTGTGAAAATAAAACGTTTCTACCCAGCGGGTTGCCTTCAAGCAACTGCGACACCATGCTTAGCTTAGCTTTTGGCCTGCGTTTGGTTTTGCCTGCATATTTTTTGGCTACCTCTAGCAATACGCTATTGGGGACCACTTCATCAACTAGACCACTTTTTAGGGCTTGTTTTGGACGAAGCTGCTTACCCGTAAGCATCATTTCTAAGGATTTTTGAATACCCACTAGCTTAGGTAAGCGTTGGGTGCCACCGCCGCCCGGCAATAAACCCAACTGTACTTCTGGCAAGCCTAGACTGGTTTTATCATCTAGGCTACATACTCGATAATCACACGCTAACGCCACCTCTAAACCGCCACCTAAACAAGGTCCATGAATGGCGGCTATCACTGGCATCGGTAATTTAGCTAGACGAGCGAATACTTTGTGACCGTCTTGCGATAATTTTTGCGCGTCTTCGGCTGTGTCGCAGCTATCCAACATACCTATATCCGCACCCGCAATGAAAGAATCAGCTTTACCGCTATATACCACTAAACCACTAAGCTGCGATTGCGTCTCTAAATCAGCCAAAATAGTATCTAACTGCGGGCCAAACTCTGCTTTTAAGGTGTTCATGGATTCGCCATGTACATCAATTTTAAGTAGTGCGATATTGTCTTCAATGTTTAGTGTAAAAGTTTGCTGTTCCATTACTCAACCTCCAAAATCATAGCTGCACCCAAACCACCCGCGGCACAGGCAGTAGTCAAACCTAAGCCCCCACCCCGTCGACGCAGTTCGTTAAGCATTTGAGTAATCATTCTTGCTCCGGTGGCCGCAAAGGGGTGACCATAAGCAATAGAACTGCCCATTACATTGAATTTTTCCATATCAATCTCACCCAAGGCCTGATCGCGACCAATTGATTTAGCGAATTCATCGCTGGCGAACATTTTTACGTTAGCCAGCGTTTGCGCGGCAAAGGCTTCATGCATCTCGATAAGGTCTAAGTCTTGTAGGGTGATACCAGCGCGATCTAAGGCTATTGGCGTTGCATAAGACGGCCCCATCAACATATCTTCCCAAACATCAATGCCAGCAAAAGCATAGCTTCTAATGTAACCCAATATTGGTAAGCCTAGGGCTTTGGCTTTATCTTCTCGCATTAACAATACCGCGGCTGCGCCGTCAGTAAGCGGCGTGGCATTAGCGGCTGTCACAGAGCCGTGTTTACGGTCAAAAACGGGCTTTAATTTGGCTAATTTTTCTTCGCTTGAGTCACCACGAACATTGTTGTCACGGCTAATTGCGGTTTTGTAAGGCTCTGGATAAGCGGTCATTACCTCATCATCAAGCTTGCCTTCTTCCCAGGCTTGATAGGCTAAATGATGCGACCGAGCAGCCAATTTATCTTGTTCTGCACGCGCTATACTGTGGGTTTTTGCCATTTGCTCAGCAGTTTGTCCCATTGAGATACCCGTTGAATATTCCGCCACTGCAGGTGGCACCGGCACCAAATCTTTAATACGCAGCTTTTTAATAATGTTCCAACGTTGTCCGGCTGTACGCGCCTTTGATAAACCCAGTAAACTGCGAGCCAGCTTTTTGCTAACACCAATAGGTAATACTGATGACGAATCAGCCCCACCCGCAATGCCGCAATCAATAGTGCCTGCCATAATCGACTCTGCTACGTTAACGGCAGCTTGAAAACTGGTAGCACAAGCGCGCGAGACACTGTAGGCGTCGGTAGAGACATCAAGCGGCGTGCCTAATACGATTTCTCGAGCGATATTCGGCGCGGCGGGCATCTGCACCACTTGGCCAAACACCAGTTGTTGAATTTCTTTAACATCGAGGTCTACGCGTTTAATTAATTCGTTAACCACCATTTTGCCAAGATCTACGGCGGGTACATCCTGATAAGCGGTAGACTGTCGGGCGAACGGCGTACGCAAACCGGCTACCACTGCGATTCGAGCCCCATTGGCGGTCTTTAAAGATTGTTGTTGGTGCATTCAATATATCCTTAACAAGTTAAGAGGTCCGACCTCATGGGTTTATATTAACTAATTATTCACATAATTCAAACAAGTGATTAAAACTTGTGTTAAGCCGTCAAATTTTAAGGAAAAATTTTGCGCCTAGCGCAGAGTGCTTTATCATCCGCAAGCGAGAGACAATTCAGAGGATAGAATGAGCAATAACAATTTATCGGCCATAAGAGATTATCTTAATCAAAGCATTGTTGGCCAATCAGAATTTATTGAACAATTACTTGTCGCCTTACTCTCCGATGGGCATATTTTAGTTGAAGGCCCGCCGGGGCTGGCAAAAACACGCGCAGTAAAAGCCTTATCAGAGTGTATTGAGGGTGACTTTCATCGAGTTCAGTTTACACCAGACTTATTGCCGGCTGATCTCACGGGTACCGATATTTTTCACCCCGAAACTGCCAGTTTTAGTTTCCAAAAAGGGCCCATTTTTCACAACCTGGTATTGGCCGACGAAATTAACCGCGCCCCCGCTAAAGTACAATCAGCCTTACTAGAAGCGATGGCGGAGCAACAAATTACCGTGGGTAGCACTAGCTACGCCTTACCAAAACTGTTTATGGTAATGGCAACTCAAAACCCAATTGAACAAGAAGGCACCTATCCGCTGCCTGAAGCCCAGCTAGATCGCTTCATGTTCAAATTGTGTTTAGACTACCCCGATGCAGAAAACGAACTAAAAATTCTGCAACTCACCGAGCGAGAAGCCAAGCAAGTTCACTTACGTAAACCAGAGCCTCTCACTCAGCAGAAACTTTTTGCCTTGCGTCGTGCCATTTTAGAAGTACACATTGCCCCACAGCTTAACCAGTATATTGTTGACTTGGTTGTGGCTACTCGCCAACCCGAGCGTTATACCGATGAGTTTAGCCAATGGTTAGAGTTTGGTGCCAGCCCTAGAGCCAGTATTTCGTTGGCCAGAGCAGCTAGAGCCAAAGCATGGCTCGATGGGCGTGATTTTGTGAGCCCAGACGATATCCAACAATTGGCCTATCCAGTATTACGTCATCGCTTGTTATTAAGTTACCAAGCCCAAGCGAAAGGGATACAAGCCGATGCTGTCATACAGCGTCTTATTGAATTGGTAGCCTTTGCCTAATGAACACCATCACCCGTCAATCTCCAGTTAGTCTCGACATCGAACAACTGATAGAAGCCAGAGCGATTCATCTCAATATGCCCCCTTGGCGTCAAGTATCGAGTAATCGAAGCGGTAATCGCTTGAGTAAAGTACGTGGTCGAGGCATGGAGTTTGATGAAGTGCGGCATTACCAAGCTGGTGATGACATACGTTGTATTGATTGGCGCGTGACCGCTCGCACCGGTAAAACGCATACCAAGCTATTTCGCGAAGATCGCGAACATCCCGTGTTCATTTTCTTGGATTTATCACACTCAATGTATTTTGGCAGTGGCGATAAACTCAAGTCGGTATTTGCTAGCGAGTTGGCCGCTTGCTTAGGTTGGAATGCCCAACAACTCGGTGAGCGAGTAGCGTTAATGCTGCACCTTGGCGAACACAGTCATAATGAAAAACCGGCCGCCAGTAAAACCCATTGGTTAGCCCAACTAAATAGCATTGCAGAGCAACATAATCGGCAGTTTGCGGCACTCAGTAGCCAGCGAATAGGCAATATGTCACCTAATCAAAACTTAGAAACGCTCTGCCAACTGGTTAAAACCGGTTATCAAGTGCATCTAATTAGTGATTTTTACCATTTTGACCAGGCTGCAGCATTGCACTTGCAACGTTTGTCTAATCACAACCAAGTATTTGCTTGGCAAATTAGCGATCCTTTAGAGCAACAGCTGCCAAAATCTTCAAGTAGCCAGCAATTACAGGTAAATAATGGCCACTCTGAAGGCTATTTACAGCCAGACAATAAATCGTTTCGCCAACAATTTAAACGCTTAGCGAACCAGCGCCAGCAAACCATTGATGGCATGCTGCAGCAAGCGCGAATTCCTCATCAGCATTTCTCAACAGCGTTAGAGTGGCAGGACTATGCCTGAGCAAAGTGACCTACTAGCAAATTTAGAAGATATTATTCTACCCACCCATTATGAAACGGCCCTCCCAGCGGTGGGTTGGTGGCTATTAGCCATGGTAATTATTGCGGCATTGGTTGGCTTGTTGTTTTCCAGTTGGCGTTATTGGCAATTGTGTAAACCTCGCCGCGAAGCCTTGCAGCTACTAAATCAAGCAGAACTGACCTTGAGTGAAACCAACCAATTAATGAAACGTTTGGCCTTAAGTTATTACCCAAGGCAACAAGTGGCGTCACTCAGTGGTGAGGCTTGGCTGAGCTTTCTCGATAGCACGCTTAAGGGCAATAGCAGCGCATTTATATCGATTAAGCAACAGTGGCAACAACAATTGTACGCGCCTTCGCCTAGTACACTAGATGCTGATACTGCAGCCCTATGTAAGCGTTGGGTAAGAAATCTACGCCCACCGGTTAATTTACGTTCTTTTTTATCCTTAGCTGCCACCAGCAACCAACAATCGGGAATAACAAGGGGCCAAGATGTTTGAATTTGTATGGCCTTATGCTTTTTTTGCTATCCCTTTATTGTGGCTAGTGGAACGCTTTAGCCAATCTCAGCAAAGCCAACAACCGGAACAATTGCTCAATACCAGCCTGCCTTACACACAGCAGCAAGCTGAATTAGATAAACCAAACAGCCCACTAAAACAAAGTTTGCGTTGGGCAATTTGGCTACTGTGTCTGACGGCTTTAGCTAGACCAGTGTGGTTAGACGATCAAGTTCAGGGAATCAATGAACAGGGCCGAGATTTACTGTTGTCGGTTGATATGTCGAGCAGCATGCAAATCAAAGATATGCAACTCGATGGCGAGGCGGTAGATAGGCTAACGGCCCTTAAATATTTATTGAAAGAATTTATTGAACAACGTCGAGGTGACCGCCTTGGTATGATTTTATTTGCCGACCACGCCTACTTATCTTCTCCCTTGAGTTTTGATGTCGATTCTTTGCTGGTTCAGGTGGATGAACTTGTTCATGGTTTAGTCGGTGATAGAACTGCCATCGGCGAAGGCATAGGGCTTGGCATTAAACAGCTAATGAACCACCCTGCCGAGCAACGGATACTTATTTTACTCACCGATGGGCAAAACACCTCCGGAGCAGTTGAGCCGATACAAGCCGCTGAGATGGCTGCCAAAAGCCAAGTAGTTATTTATACCATAGGGGTTGGCGCTGATGAGTTTTACCAACAAACACTATTTGGAACGCGCAAAGTTAACCCTTCTCAAGACTTAGATGAACAGCTATTGCAAGAAATTGCAGGCATGACCGGCGGGAAGTACTACCGTGCTCGAAGCACTGACGAGCTAGCACAAATATATCAAGAAATTGGCGCTTTAAACCCGATGTCTGAAGCCCAGCAATACTATCGCCCACAATACGAATTGTATTACTGGCCGCTTTCTTTGCTCACCCTGCTGCTGCTAGCGGCCTTAATTGGCCCTTTGCTTAGCCAGCGCTTTAGTAGAGAGGCTCAATAATGGTTACGACCAGTTTAGTGCGCCCCCAAAGGCAGCGACTAGCAAGCTTAATCCGTCCTTTCTGCTCTTTGGTTGCTCAAAGCTTTATTAAGGAGGCACGGTAATGTTAGATATCAGTTTATTGCGCCCCGAATGGCTGTTATTAAGCCCCTTGTTATTACTACTGTTGCTTAAAAAACAGCAACGAGAGCAATCTGCATGGAGCCAACTACTCAGCCCTGGCATTGCTAAATACCTCATCACCTCGCCCCAGCAAGCTAAACGCTCACAATGGTCACTAGCAGGCTTATTTAGTTTAATCATACTGGCACTCAGCGGCCCCAGCATCGTCAGCGATGATGTTCCACTCTACCGAGAAGGCAGTGCGCGGGTATTAATCATGGATATGTCCTACTCCATGCGCGCTCGTGACGTAAAACCCGACCGAGTTGAGCTGGCAAAATACAAAGCCTTAGATTTATTAAACCAATGGCAAGACGGCGAAACGGCACTGATTGCATACGCCGGTGATGCTTTTGTATTAAGTCCCTTAAGCAGCGACACCAATACGCTGGCTAACTTGGTTCCCCACCTAAAACCAGAGTTAATGCCCAGTCATGGCTCAGCCCTTAATTTGGCGATTGAACAAGCCGCCGAGTTGATTAAACAAGCCGGCTATGCCACAGGCGATGTGGTATTAATTGGGGATGGTATTAGTGAGCAACAAATGACCAAGAGTTTAGCTAGCCTGCAACGGCACAACTTGCGTTTCTCTATGTTGGCACTAGGTACCGAAGAAGGCGCGCCAATTCCATTGGAAAATGGCAGCATGCTTAAAGATCAATACGGCAGCATTGTTATCCCTAAGTTACAAGCCGAGTATTTTTTGCCCTTGTGTCAACAAACCGCAGGGATTTGCCAACTGATAAGTGCCGATAACAGTGATATTGAAAAACTCGGCTCATTACGAAGCCGCAATAGCGAGCAAAACCAAGTTAGCGCGCAGCAAGGGCAAATAAGACAAGATGTGGGTTACTACCTACTACCGTTTATTCTATTGCTATTACTCAACAGCGTTCGCCGTGCCGAACTATTAATGCTTAGCATAACCCTAGGCGTGTTTACGCTACCTAAGCCTGCTACAGCCGCTGATATCTGGCAGAATGACGCCCAACAAGCACACCAAGCCTTTGAGGCAGAGCAATATCAACAAGCCGCAGAACTGTTTAACGATTCTAGCTGGAAAGCCTCGGCGCTATATCGAGCCGGTGAATATCAGCAAGCTCAGCAACTGTTCTCTCAAGATGACAGCGCTGAGGGTTGGTTCAACCAAGGTAATTCCCTCACTCAGCTTGGTCACTACCCCGAAGCAATATCTGCCTATGAGCAGGCTTTGCAACGCCAGCCTGATTTAGAAGCCGCTAGCCATAACAAAGGGCTGGTTGAAAAACTGCTTGAACAACAGCAAAACCAGCAGCAACAATCAGAGCAATCGAAGGATGATTCAGAGCAATCTCAAGAAAACAATGAGCAACAGCAATCGGCTGACTCTCAATCACCACAGCAAAACGACGACTCAGACACTGCGCAAGAACAACAAGCCGCAGAGGAAGACCCCGACCAACAGCAACCAAATGAACAACAGCAAGCCGAACAAGCCGAAGCGACTGAGCCAGCAGAAGACGATGAACAGCAAAGCGCGCAAGCGGGTTCACCAAGCGGTGAGCCATTGGATAAAGATCAGCTAGAACAATGGTTGGATGAACTGCCTAACGACCCTAGCTTATTGCTACGCAACAAAATGTACCTTGAATACCAAAAACGCCGTCGTCAACCCAGCAATCAGGAGAATTGGTAAGTGAAAGCGCTCAGCCTTTGTATTATTCTTTTACTTAGCTTAAACAGTTATGCCACTACTGAAGTAACCGCTACCGTCAGTCAAAATCCGGTCGCTGTTGGGCAAGCCTTCACCCTAGAAATCATCGCTGATGACACCCTGCCAGCCAGCGAATTTGATTCATCAGTATTGCTACGCCAAAACTTTGTGGTTGGCAGCACTTCTACGGGTAGGCAGCACACGAGTATCAATGGGGTGTCATCCACCCAAACCCGTTGGACAACCACCTTGTTAGTGCGAGAAGAAGGCAGCTACCTGATCCCCTCTTTCAGTATTGGCGGCCAGCAAACCATCCCTATTCAACTAAAAGCTAAAACCATTGCAGCCATAGAGCCAAGCAAAGACCAAGTGCGCATGGAAGTGAGCCTCGACAATGCGCAAGTATATATCGGCCAGCCGGTGCGTTTTACTGCAAAAATATGGGTGGCCAATAGTTTAGATCAAGCCAATATTATTGCCCCAAGTATGTTAGGCGCAAAAATTGAGAAGCTAGGTGATGACAAACAAGATTTAGAGATTGTAGACGGTAAGCGTTATCGCACACTATTACGCCACTGGCTGATCACCCCAGAAAAAGCCGGTCAATTTGAGGTAAAAGGTCCACGTTTAAGTGGGCTTGCCAATGATATTAACCGCCGAGCTCGCCCGGTAGATATCGCCGCTCAAACCTTATCTTTAGAAGTAAAAGCACCGCCTGCTGATTTCCCAGGCACCTGGCTCCCCTCGACCGACGTGCTGCTCTATGAAGAAATCCAACCTTTACAAAGTGATTATCAACAAGGCCAAGCCTTTACTCGCATTATCAATTTAACCATTGCAGGCATCACTGAAGCGCAGTTACCCGAGATAAGCATCGACTACGGTGATGATTTTCGGGTTTACCCTGAAGACTATCAAGACCGAACCATCGTCAAAGACGGCATTGTATTCGCGCAGCGCAGCTTAAATGTTGCGCTCATTCCGGTAAATACTGGCGAGCTGAGTCTGCCGGGCTGGTCGGTCCCTTGGTGGGATTTAGGCAGCGACCAATTGGCCACGGCAAAAATAGCCGAGCGAACAATGACTGTCGTAGCCGCACCAATTAATCAACAATTGGCAAACTTGCAGCCAAGCGCCACAGACACCCCACAAGCACCTAGCCAAGCGACCACTTCAATTTGGACATGGCTATTTGCGATAGCTTGGCTAGTGACTTTAGGACTATTAGTATGGAGTGTGAAACGTCGCCGCGGCGCACCCCTTCAGCAGTCTGAACAACCACCAAGCCCTGAACAAGCTGATGGCTTAAACAATCAACCTTGGCAACAATTTGCTAATGCGTGCCAGCAGCAACAGAGCCAAGTAGCAGAACACGCCTTGCGTCAATGGCTAAACCAACAGCCAACGTCGCGTGAATTAGAGATGCAACTACAGCAACTATCTCGGGAAAACTGGGGGAATAATGCGCAAGCAGCGCTAGATTTGAAGCAGTTTTATCAGCAGTGCGCCAGTATTAAGAAAAAGTTAAAGGCTAAAAAAGAGCAAGGCCAGTCGGCACTGTCCTCGCTCAACCCTTAAGCGGTTAGCGGTTAAGGCTTAATTGAAAGATTAAGCTTTCTGCTTGGCAGGCAAAAGTGAAAGACGCGTTTAATTTAACCCCGCCTTCTACGGTGCTGATGTCGCTAGTGATCTCGCAAGGATCTGATTCGGCCTTGCGTGCTTTTTCAATTAAATTAGCTAATCTTGCTTCCGCTAGCGCTTGTTCTGCAAACCCTTCTTCAACAACAGCGGTAAGCTCTTCACCGTCGATTACCGCACCTACATCTACACAACAGCAAGTTTGTGATTCTTCTAATTTAGTTTTCATCAATTTTCCTTTATTTTTGCGACCGACCTTACTATTCACACAACTTAAACTAAGGCGCGATCAGGTGTACAATGTGTACCACATAGGCAGTTAACTCTCTTTGATACGTATCATAACAGATTAGTCTTAGGCGTTTTATCTAGGAATTTACATGGTTGTTGATTTTTTTCGAAAGAAAAAGCAAACCGACTCGGTCATGTCGGGTATGGAAGCAAAACAAAAACGTTATGAAGCCCTCGTGCAGGCTTATAATCGAGATATTTATCGTTACGCCTATTGGCTGGTACACGATAAACACATTGCCGAAGACATTGTTCAGGAAACTTTTCTGCGAGCATGGCGATCGCTCGATAGCCTAAAAGACGAAAAAGCGGCTAAGTCGTGGTTAATCACCATATTACGACGCGAGAATGCGCGACGGTTTGAGCGCAAACAGTTTAATTTGGTGGATATCGAAGACCACTCGGTGGCCGATGTTCATTCAACATCCACCGAACAGCAAATTGAAAATGTATGGCTAAGGCGGCAGATTGACAAGCTTGCTCCCGAATACAAAGAACCGCTATTGCTGCAAGTGATTGGTGGTTTTAGTGGGGACGAAATTGCTGAGATGTTAGAACTGAACAAAAACACCGTGATGACACGTTTGTTTCGCGCCCGCAATCAACTAAAAGAAGCCTTAGAAGATGGCCAAAATCGAGGACACAGTAATGGATGAGCTAGAGTTTCGCCGCCAGTTGTATACCAATCCTCGTGAACGCAACGACGCGCTCATCGAGGAAGCGACCAGAACCAGCAAAAACAAGCAACTATTTGATGATATGCAACAGTTCGAAAGTAAATTAGAACAAGCACTAAATGTAGATGTGCCAGATGCATTGGCTGAACGTTTAATTTTGAGCCAAAGCTTTGATGACTCGCAGTTGCGTTACAAACGCAAAACCCGTTTTCACCTTGCGGTGGCTGCGTCTGTCGCCTTTGCGGTGGGTATCAGCATCAATTTTAACCCGTGGCAAACTAGCGAAAGTCACGACATGGGGCAAATAGCACTCCATCATGTTTACGATGAAATGCCCTACATTAGTGGTGTGGATGAACAACCTAACTTACAAACAATTAATGCTAAGCTGGTGCGTTATGGTGCTAGCTTTGACCAAATCCCTGGCGATGTCGTGTACGTAAACCATTGTGCTTATGCTGGTAGTCCCGCTTTTCACATGGTAATGAAAGGAAAAATGGGCTCTAACATCAATGTGTTTGTGGTGCCTAAATCAACCGAACTACAGGCGGTTGAAAGCTTTGCTGATAAGAAGATGCACGGTATGGTTACCGCCTTAAACAATGCCAGTTTAGTGGTCGTAGGCGAGCGAAATGAACCCATAGAAAAAACCGTGGAAGCCCTCACTCACGATCTAAATCAGTCAATATAATGTGCTTTACCCGCCAACATTAACGATTAACAGCGTTAATGTTGGCAAAGCCATATTAGCTTTTGTTATTCTCACACCAATATCTGCAAATCACCCATTCTGCTTTTATTTTCTAGCTAACTCACAAGTTAAACGCCTGTTTAACTTTTGTGCGGCAGCTCGAAGTTTTGACAAAAACAATTAACACTTACTTAACATTTTATTAAATTACCCCTAATCTGGTCAGAGGTCAGTGGTCTGACTTGGTGTAATTATAATAACTTAACCCCGTTATAAAGAGGGAACGATGAAAATAAGGAAATTACCACTCGCACTTATTGCTGCGTCTGCAACACTTACTGCCACTGAGCTTAGCGCCGCTGGCTTTCAATTGGTTGAGCATTCGGCGACAGGCTTAGGCCGCTCTTTTGCAGGTGAAGCGGCGATTGCCGACAATGCAGCGGTTATGGCGCGTAACCCCGCTGCCATGGCGATGTTTGATAGCATCGCTGTCTCTGGTGCCTTAAGCTACATCGCTCCTGACGTTTACGTTAAAGGTAATAACGGACTATATAGTGAAGATGAAAAAGCCAGAACAAACAACGATGTAGTTCCTGCTGCGGCGGTACCGGCTGGTTATTTCATCCAACCCTTGAACGACCAGTGGGCCTGGGGGGTAGGCATGTTCTCTAACTTCGGTTTGTCCACTGACTACCCTGCTGACTATCCTGATGGTGACTTGGCAGGACAAACCGAGTTAATTACTTTGAACCTAAATCCAAATGTTTCTTACCGCATCAATCAACAATTTAGTATTGGTGCAGGGGTGAACGCAGTTTATGGCACCGCTAAGCTAGTGCGTAACTTTGGCACTGGTGGTCCCTTCCCTGCCGATGGTACAGCGGCTTCTTTAGAAGGTGACGGCTGGGGCTTTGGTTGGAATGTTGGCGCCTTATGGGAAGTAAATTCAAACCACCGTTTTGGTATTAGCTACCGCTCTAAGGTCGATTTAGGTTTTGAAGGTGATTTCCATTCAGATATTCCAGAAGGACTAAGTGATAATCCCTACGGAACGGGCGGTGAAACTATTCCCGGTGAGCTCACCCTTAACCTTCCCGATATTTTCGAGTTCTCAGGTTATAACCGTTTAAATGATGCCTTTGCGGTTCACTACAGCTATGTATGGACCGGCTGGAGTACTTTCCAAGAAATTAACGCCACCTCTGAGGGCATTGGCAGTGTGTTAAACAAACAAGAGAAGTTTAGCAACTCTTACCGCGTTGCCTTTGGCGGCACGTGGTACTTAAATCCTGCTTGGGAATTGCGCGCCGGTATGGCTTTTGACCAAAGCCCATCACGTACCCATAAAACCATTAGTATTCCGGATAACGACCGTTACAACTATGGCTTAGGTTTCACTTACCACCTCAGTGAAAAAGGCAGCTTAGATGCTGGCTTTACCTACATTCAAGGTAAAGAAGGTAGCTTTAATGAAGAAGGTGTAGAGTTTGTATCTAAGGGCGATGCCTATATTGCCGCCATTCAATACAACCATAGCTTCTAATTATTAAGCCGCCAGTGACTCGCTGGCGGCTGTTGTTCATTTGACCAATCACCGCTTAGCAACCACGCTTTAGTCACTTCCACTTTATTTTGAGGTAACAATGGCCACAACGCCAACGCCTTTTACGATTAGTGATTTAGCCAAAGAATTTGCCATTAGCACCCGCAGTATTCGTTTCTACGAAGACCAAGGACTATTGCAACCATTACGCGTAGCCAGTAAAAGACTCTACAGTAAACATGATAAGTTACGGCTTAAGCTAATTTTGCGGGGCAAACGTTTAGGCTTTTCCTTAAACGAAATTAAAGAACTATTTGACCTCTATGACGCCAAGTTAAACAGCAGTCATGAAGTCGTTAATCTACTGGATAATATTAAGCTTAGAAAAAGAAGTTTATTACAGCAGCTTGAAGACATTCAGGTTGTATTAATGGAGTTGAAATCAGCAGAGCGCCGCTGTAGCAACGCCCTCACTGATCTTAATCAATCTAATAAAGCTTAATGCTCGCCCGCGTTACCTTGAATAAAGTGCTTACGGCACAACGATACGTAACGTTCATTACCGCCAATTTCTATTTGTAAGCCCTCACTCACCACTTGACCATTTTGATCAATGCGCGCGTTAAAGTGCCCCTTATTGCCACACCAACAAATGGTTTTTAGTTCTTCCAGTTTGTCCGCCAAACATAGTAAATGATAAGCACCTTCAAACAACTCACCCATAAAGTCAGTTTTTAACCCATATACCATAACCGGTATATTCAGCTCATCCACGACTTTGGCTAACTGGTAGACTTGGTCGCGGCTTAAAAACTGGCCTTCATCGACAATCACTACATCTTGTTTACTGGATTGATGTTTGTTCATTACCAAGTCAAACAAGTCTTGTTGTTTATTAAAGGTTTCAGCCTCAAGTGACAAACCGACTCTTGCTTTAATTACCCCGACACCATCGCGAGTATCCAACGCTGGAATTAAAGCCAGCGGGCACAAACCTCGCTCTAGATAATTAAAGTGAGCTTGAATCAACTGCGTTGATTTACCTGAATTCATTGCTGCATATTTAAAATGTAGTGAAGCCATTTACAACTCTGTTCCTAAATAATTTTACGCACACGCTTTCGCGGACGATTGCTGTAATTGATACAAACCCGCAGTGAGCAGACCAAATAACACCAAACCAACCGATAAGGCCGTCATAACACTGCCGCTGAAGCCCATCACTAAATAGCTAACAATGCTAATAGCTGCGACCAATAGCGCATAAGGTAGCTGAGTGGCTACATGGTCTATATGGTGACAAGCTGCGCCCGTCGAAGACAAAATAGTGGTATCAGATATCGGTGAACAATGATCACCAAATACTGCACCCGCCAATACCGCTGACAGCATAGGCAGAATTAACGCCACATCACTGGCCACCGCCATGTCAGCCGCAATCGGTAACATGATGCCGAATGTTCCCCAGCTAGTGCCCGTTGAAAACGCCATAATACCAGCCAGAATAAAAATAAGTACCGGTAACATTGCCGGATTAATCGCGCCATGTAGTTTTGATGCTAGGTACTTACCGGTTTCCATATCACCAATAACGCCGCTGATTGACCAAGCAAATAACAAGATCAGGATAGCCGGGCTCATGGCTTTAAGCCCTAGCCATATGGCATTAACTAATTGAGAGGCGGTTAATGACTGTTTGACAGCAAAAGCGATACTCACCGCTAAGCCTACTAGGCCACCATACACTAGGGATAAGGTGACATCGGTATTTTCTAGAGCGGCCAATAAACTAAAGCTTTGCTCTTGGTCAAGAGCTTGCGCCCCTGTCACGACGAAGCTAATAAAAGTGACGGCGGTTAATAATAAAATTGGCAACACCAAACCCAATGGTGACCCATTACTGGCCTCAAACTGATGATTAACACTACCGGCAGGCTCTCCTTTGCTGCTATCAAACAACTCGCCTTGCTGAGCGGCAGTTTCGTGCTTCTTCATTGGGCCAATATTGAGGTTGAAATAGGCGACAGTTAAAGCCATTAATAAGGCGAATATCGCATAAAAGTTCAGTGGGACCATCGCAGCAAACGCGGCCAGTGGGGTGATATCGGTAATACCATGGGTAACCAAAATACCACCCACTAAGGCGATAATGTATGCGCCCCAGCTAGATAATGGCATTAATACACACATCGGCGCAGCGGTTGAATCGAGCAGATATGCCAGCTTGGCGCGGGATACGCCGGCTTGATCGGTTAACGGACGAGCGACACTGCCAACCGCAAGGCTGTGAAAATAGTCATCAACAAACACGACAAAGCTTAATAAGGCGGTGGTTACCGTAGCATGGCGCTTAGTTTTGATTCGCGTTTTGGCCCATTCAGCAAAAGCATGGGTAGAGCCGGTGGCGGTCATTAAACTGGTCATGCCCCCTAACAGCAGCAGAAACACTATAATTTGCGAGTTCCACGAATTCACTGCGCCGTCTTCCCAAACTAAACCCACGGTTAGCTGCGCTAAGTATTCGCTGCTGCCAGTGAAAGAGTAACCACTCAGTAAAAAGGCGCCAGTAACAATGCCACAGCTTAAGGCGAGTATCACCCTACGAGTTGCAAGTGCAACCACAAGGGCAATAACAGGAGGTAAAATTGACAATAAGGAGTCGGTATATGGAATTGTTTGCATGAGTTCTCTATTTGTATTGTAGAGAGCAAACCGAGTTGGACTTCATCATTTGAAGGCAGGACTCTGTAGCTCTCCATAGTGTTAACTATGACAATGCTGTACTTATTAAATACAGCACCAGCAATATTCCCAGATAAGGTTTATTGCTTCGGCACCAGCCCCTTTCACGCAAAATCATTGGCATCACCCCATATTGCGCTACTTTTGACTGACGCTCCTCTACATATCAGTATTAGTGACTAAATTGTACCGCAAAAACCAGAATTAACAACCTAAAATTTCCGAAACGGCCAAGCCAGTTAATAGTGACAAAATGGCTTATTTGTAAGTAGTTAATTGACAATGCAAGTTATCTAATTAATATTTGTTGTGAAGGTTAAATATATAAATATAAAAGTAGGGGTAACATGAGCGATTTCATTAAAGTGTTTTTAAACGCAAGAAGCTTAAAAGCAGCCACCAAAGAATTATCTATCGAACAAATTGAAGAAAGCTATAATAAATTAAAGTCAATTCTCGACGACCGTTATCAAGCGCAACAAGAAGAAGAAAAACAGTTACAAGAAAAACGTGAAAAGCTTGAAAAATATAAAGCGCTACTAGAGCAAGACGGTATTGATCCTAGCGAATTATTGTCAATGATCGAACAAGCGCCAGTAAAAGAACGTAAAAAACGTCAACCTTTACCTGCTAAATATAAATTTGTTGACGAAAATGGCGAAGAAAAAACGTGGACAGGTCAAGGCAGAACGCCATCACCAATTCAAAAAGCCATTAAAAATGAAGGTAAATCTAAAGACGATTTTCTTATCTAAATAGAGTGCTAACTAAAAGCGAGCGATAAGCTCGCTTTTTTTAACGGCTAAGGTTACGAGCCGAAACCATTAGGATTACCTTGCTGCCAACGCCACGAGTCTTCTGCCATATCTGCCAAGCTTAATTCTGCTTGCCAATCTAACTCCTGCTTAGCCAAAGAAGGATCTGAATAACAGGCGGCTATATCGCCAGGTCGGCGCGGGGCGACTTTATAATTAATGGTTTTACCTGACACCGCCTCAAAAGACTTAATCATATCAAGTACACTATAACCCTGCCCTGTCCCCAAGTTATAGGTGACGAGGCCAGCATTGCCCGCCAATTTGTCTAACGCTTTTAAATGCCCTTTGGCTAAATCAACAACGTGAATATAGTCACGTACCCCAGTACCATCAGGCGTATTGTAGTCGTCGCCAAACACACTAAGCTGGGCTAAACGGCCCACCGCCACTTGAGTAATATAAGGCACAAGGTTATTAGGAATACCATTAGGGTCTTCTCCTATTAACCCAGATTTATGAGCCCCCACGGGGTTAAAGTAACGTAATAGCGCAATGTTCCAACTGCTGTCAGATTTATATAAATCACCCAGCATTTCTTCAACAATAAGTTTTGAGCGGCCATAAGGGTTAGTCGCCCCCGTTGGAAAGCTCTCTATAATTGGTACCGTTGCTGGGTCACCATAAACCGTTGCCGAGGAACTAAATACCAGGTTTTTTATATTAAACTGAGCCATTACCTCACATAATACCAACGTACCGGATACATTATTTTGATAATAATGAAGCGGCATTTGGGTAGATTCGCCCACCGCTTTTAGCCCGGCAAAATGTATTACTGCAGTGATGTTATTTTTAGAAAATATTTCAATTAACGCCTCTTTATCCAAAACATCAGCTTGATAAAAAGTCGCCCTTTTCCCACATATTTGCTCAACGCGATCAAGCGAGGTTTGATGAGAATTGCACAAGTTATCAACGACGATAACTTCCTCGCCTTGATTGAGTAATTCCACTACAGTGTGGCTGCCAATATACCCCGCACCACCGGTCACTAATATAGCCATAATAATCCTTAATTAAGAAAGCTTGGTAATTTTTTGGAATAGATTTAGTGTCATAGCAACTCTACCTATTCCAATGTATTTATGAGTTTGTAAAGACAAACACCGGTTATTTTTAATACATCTGTCAATACACAATTTAGTCGTTCTTGCATGTTGGCTAATAGCTTGCAGACAAACCATTACGTCCTTATTACTTGAGCCGCACAATAATAATTGCTTTAAATTGTCGATGTCTTTCACCCTACTCTACTCGGTGTTTTATTTCGCACGACTGAGAAGTTTACCCAACGCGACATATCACCACTAACACCGATGAGGGTGACGAGTGCTTGTTCATCGGCTAGGTTTACCGGCCAAGTTTGCTTGAACCACACTAAACCCACCAGGTCACTACCTTGTAAGCGAACAAAAACCGCAGCGGCTCCGGCATGAAATTCATCGCTTAGAAAGGTTTCAAATATCGCATTAACCGGCAAATAGCCCGCTTACATTTGTATCCCAATTGATAATAAGCGAAAATCAATAGCAATATTAAACCACATTTTTAAGTGCAAACAATGAAAGAAAAGGCAGTCGTCATTTATTCTGGCGGAATGGATTCTTTTACGGTATTACATAAAACGCTTGAACAAGGTCTTCAGCCCTTCGCTCTCAGTTTTAACTATGGCCAGCGCCATATTAAAGAGTTGGATTATGCTAAAAAGGTCTGTAATGATCTGAGTCTGGAACACAAAATTGTTGATATTAGTAGCATCAATCAATTGTTAGCCGGTTCATCTCTGACTTCAGATCTCGACATTCCTGAAGGGGATTACCAAGAAGAATCGATGAAATCTACTGTAGTGCCCAATCGAAATATGATTTTGCTCTCTTTAGCCATTGCTTATGCAGTATCAATTGGCGCTAAAAAAGTATTCTATGGGGCACATTCTGGTGATCACGCCATTTATCCGGATTGCCGACCAGAATTCGTCAATAAAATGAATGATGTCAGCTTAGTGGCCAACTATGACCCAGTAGAAGTGATAAGCCCTTACTTGCTGCAATCAAAAATAGAAATACTACAAGATGGTTTACGCATGAACTTAGATTATGCGCAAACTTGGACCTGTTATAACGGCCGCGAACAAGCTTGTGGAAAATGCGGAGCCTGTCAGGAGCGTCTGGAAGCATTTCAGTTAAACGGCCTTAACGACCCGCTAAGCTACGAGCATCAAGGATAAATGCTGTACCTTGGATCAACCGCCGACGCTGCTAACTATGTATAGTATTTTGCTGAAACGTTTTTGGTTTTTATGGCTGATGATAGCATTATCTTGGTTATTATTACCCCATAGTGATTGGGCAAGTTGGCACTTAAAACAGATCCAAGCAGGCCAATACTGGCGCATATTAAGCGGTAACTTTTGTCACAATAATTTCATTCACTGGTTAATGAATGTCGCCGCCCTAACCCTCATTTATTTTATCTATGATGAACGTTTATCCAATCGCCATTTTTTGCTAATCAGTATCACTATAAGCAGTATTGGCGGTTATGCCTTACTTTACGCAAACTATGCAGAGTACGTTGGGCTGTCTGGTTTAATACATGGCTTGTTGGCCTACGCAGCAAGTGTAGATGTGATCAAAGGTAACGCTAAAATTGGCGGTTTAGTGTTAGCTGGCTTGTCTATAAAACTACTACTAGAACAACTGTACGGCGGTGACCCATGGGTCAAACAAATGATAGGCATTGATGTTGCTATCAACGCCCACCTCTATTTCGCAGTGGTGGGTGTTTTAATGGCGCTGGCTTATTTAGTTGTGAAGAAAGCCAGCACACCAGTTGCTCGCTAAGCTAACAATTGTTGGTTAATCGCGCTAAGCACTTCAGCAGGAGCTTCAGCTTTAGTGATAGGCCTTCCTATCACTAAATAGTCAGAACCCGCTCTAATCGCTTCTAGCGGTGTCATGATTCGACGTTGGTCGCCTTGATCACTGCCTGCTGGTCTAATACCCGGTGTAATTAACGAGAAGTCTACACCCAGTAGTTTTTTCAGTGATTGAGCTTCATGTGCTGAGCAGACAACACCGTCTAAACCACACTGCTTAGTTAAAGTGGCTAAGCGCTCTACCTGTTGCTGGGGGCTAATGCTAATGCCCAGTTCAGTTAAATCCGATTGATCCATGCTGGTTAAAACGGTAACGGCGATCAGCTTAGGGCGTTTATCACCGTAAGGTTCTAAAGCGGCTTTAGCGGCTTCCATCATTCTTCTTCCGCCACTCGCGTGAACGTTCACCATCCATACGCCTAACTCAGCGGCGGCACTCACAGCCTTAGCGACGGTATTTGGAATATCATGAAACTTAAGATCTAAGAAAACCTCAAAACCACGTTGATGCAGTGTATTAACCAGCTCAGGTCCAAATAAAGTAAACATCTCTTTACCCACTTTTAGCCGACATGAACCAGGCTCAAGCTGAGCAACAAAGTTCAAACACTCTTTTAGATCCGCGTAATCTAAGGCGACTAATACTTTAGGGTCTTGCATTGGTTCTATTCTCCGTCGAGTCCCATTATCGGTTTTACTGTTCCCCAGCTTTTACAAGAAGGGCAATGCCAGTAAATTGAATGCGATGTAAAACCACAACGTCGACACTGATAATGGGGTTTAATTTTAAGTTGTTGTGTGACTAGACCACGTAATACTTGTAAGCTCTGCTTGGCTTGACCTTCTTCAGCCGAGTTTAAGTGTAGTCCCATTAAGTGGTGAAACCCTTTCATGGTGGGGTTACGTTTAAGTTCATCGGCTAATAAATCTTGCGCTTGCTCTACGCCGTGCACTTCTTGATAAACTGCTGACAGCTCTACCACTACGCTAGCGCTGCTTTTTAGAGACAAGCAATATTCTAAAAATTGCTGATAGTATTCAGGCTTACCCATTTGTTCACTACAAGATTTATAGATAGCTAAGGCGTCAGAGGCGAAGTCTATATCCTGTTCAGGGATCTTATTTAGATATTTTAGTGCGCCCTTAAAATCACCTTGAGCACGTTGAATTTGGGCCAAATGCAAACTGGCTCTAACGCAGTTCTTGTCATTAGATAAGGCTTTTTTCAGTAAGGCTTGGCTTTTCGGCTGTTTACCTGCGGTTTCTAATTCCTGCGCCTGTTCGCAATAAAAGTGGGCTATTTGTCGGTGAATATCATTAAGTTGCTTAGGGTCGACTTTTTTAGCGATTATAATCGCTTGCTGCCACTCGCGCGTTTGTTGGTAAATGCTGAGTAATTGCTTCAATGCTAGCTGCCGGTAATCAGGCTCTTCTTGTAGCTCAATTAATAAGGCTTCTGCTCTATCGAATAAGCCAGCAGCCAAGTAATCTTTAGCCAGTTGTTGTAAAGCCAAATTACGCTGGTCTATATCAATGCCTTCACGAGCAATCAGGTTTTGGTGAATCCGAATGGCGCGGTCTACTTCTCCGCGTTGACGAAAAAGATTGCCAAGGGCGAGGTGGGTATCAATGGTATCAGAATCGACTTGGAGTAAGTCAATAAACAAATCTACAGCTTTATCAGATTGGTTGGAAAGAAGTAAGTTTAAGCCTTCAACATATTGTTTAGATACGTGATTTGCTTGTTGTTGCTGACTTTGCCTTACACTGCGCTGCCCCATATACCAACCATAGGCTGCAGCAACAGGTAATAACAAGAACAACAAGCCAAGCATTAATTATCCTTGACCATCTCGTTTTGCAGTTTATTCAGTTGTTTCTGTTGTTTTGCCAAACGCCGCTTTAAGCTTGCGCTTTCCATACGAATGCGTGTATAGAAGGCCAACAAAAACAGTAAACAGGTAATAAAACCGGTAATAAATAAGCCAGCCATTAACCATGAGAGTCGCATGTCAGATTCAGCGATAAGATAATTAACACTCACAATTTCGTCATTCTGAGCGCCAACAGCTAACGCTGTTACAAACAACACAACCAAAAGTAATGTAGAAAATATTGCTTTCACACAACCTCCTAAGCCAAATAAAAGCTAGGGAAATTATGCAGCAATCACGCTAATTTAACCAGCCAAGATCACCTAATTGTAAAAGAAACAAGACTATAGGTCGTTATTTACCCGTTCTCGCAATTCTTTACCAGGTTTAAAGTGAGGAACATGTTTACCAGAAAGCTCGACTTTCTCACCGGTCTTTGGATTTCTACCTACTCGAGGCGCTCTAAAATGCAGAGAAAAACTACCAAAACCACGGATTTCAATCCTATCGCCTTCCTGCAGTGAACAGGTCATTTGCTCTAAGATTTCTTTAATTGCCGACTCAATTTCTTTACTGGTAAATTGAATATGTTTACTCGCGAGTATTTCAATTAAATCAGATTTAGTCATGGATTCTCCAAGCCATTGATAAAGGGAACTAATACCAGTGTAGATAAAGAACTTGGGGGGGACAAGTCCCCCCCAATATTCAATCACATAAATCTAAAAAAAGATTTAAAGATTATTCGCCTTTAAGCGCTGATTTGAATGCGTCAGCCATTGCGTTACCAATCTGAGCATCTTCTTTCTTGTTCAGAGTAGCCATCGCTTCTTTCTCGTCCGCTTCGTCTTTAGCACGGATAGAAAGGCTGATTACGCGGTTCTTACGGTCAACACCAACAAACTTAGCTTCAAGCTTGTCGCCAACAGAAAGAACCAGTGAAGCATCTTCAACACGGTCACGGCTAACATCGCCAGCACGTAAGTAACCTTCAACGCCACTTGCTAGTTCGATAGTTGCGCCTTTAGCATCAACTTCAGAAACAGTACCGTTTACTAGGGCACCTTTCTTAAGGTCAGCTAAGTAGTTGTTGAATGGGTCTTCAGCAAGCTGTTTAACACCTAGGCTAATGCGCTCACGTTCTGCGTCAACTTGTAGTACAACAGCTTCGATTTCGTCGCCTTTCTTAAAGTCGCGAACCGCTTCTTCACCTTGAGCATCCCAAGAGATGTCAGATAGGTGAACAAGACCGTCAATACCGCCGTCAAGGCCGATGAAGATACCAAAGTCAGTGATAGACTTGATTTTACCTGAAACTTTGTCGTTCTTATCGTGAGTGCTAGCGAATAGCTCCCATGGATTAACTTTACACTGTTTCAAACCAAGCGAGATACGACGACGTTCTTCGTCAATATCCAATACCATAACTTCAACAAGGTCACCCACGTTAACCACTTTAGATGGGTGGATGTTTTTGTTAGTCCAATCCATTTCAGAAACGTGAACTAGACCTTCAACACCGTCTTCGATTTCAACGAAACAACCGTAGTCAGTAAGGTTAGTTACGCGACCTTCAAGACGAGCACCTTCTGGGTAACGGTTAGCAATTGCTACCCATGGATCTTCACCCAGCTGTTTAAGACCTAGAGATACACGAGTGCGCTCACGGTCAAACTTAAGTACTTTAACGTTGATTTCATCGCCAACATTAACAATTTCGCTTGGGTGCTTAACGCGTTTCCAAGCCATGTCAGTGATGTGTAGAAGACCGTCAACACCGCCAAGATCAACGAATGCACCGTAGTCAGTAAGGTTCTTAACGATACCTTTAACTTCTTGACCTTCTTGTAGGTTCTCAAGAAGTTGATCACGTTCAACACTGTTTTCAGTTTCGATAACAGCACGACGAGATACCACTACGTTGTTACGTTTCTGGTCAAGCTTGATAACTTTAAATTCAAGCTCTTTGCCTTCTAGGTGAGCGGTATCGCGAACTGGGCGAACGTCAACTAGTGAACCAGGCAAGAATGCACGGATGGTGTTAACTTCAACTGTAAAGCCACCTTTAACTTTACCATTGATGATACCAACAACCGTTGCTTGCTCTTCGTAAGCACTCTCAAGTTGGATCCAAGACTCGTGACGCTTCGCTTTTTCGCGAGAAAGAACAGTTTCACCGAAACCATCTTCAACAGCGTCAAGGGCTACGTCTACTTCAGCGCCTACTTCAACTTCCAATTCACCAGCAGCATTTTTAAACTGCTCGGCAGGAATGGCAGATTCTGACTTAAGGCCAGCGTCTACTAATACCATACCGTTTTCGATACCTACTACAGTACCTTTAACAATAGAACCAGAACGAAATTCCAAATTCTGTAGAGACTCTTCAAAGAGTTGAGCAAAAGATTCAGTCATTTTATAATTTACACATATAGAAACGGCCACTCAGCAATCCGGCTAAATGGGGTTAATAATAAACACCTATTTCATCCATGTTATAGGTGAGATAAATCCCAGAGATTACTGGGTTAATTTTTCGTCGATAAACGCTATCGACATTGAAACCACTTCATCAATAGAAAGTGCAGTAGAATCAATTACTAACGCATCTTGAGCAGGAACTAAAGGAGCAACCGAACGGTTTCTATCTCGTTGGTCTCGTTCTTCAATTTCGCTCAAAAGGTGGTCAAAACTAACATCAAAGCCTTTATCTTGCAACTGATTATAGCGCCGCTCGGCCCGTATCGCCGCGCTCGCATCTAGAAAAATCTTTGCTGGGGCGTCAACAAATACCACCGTCCCCATATCTCGACCATCGGCAATTAAGCCCGGTAAGCTTTTAAATCCGCGTTGCCTACGTAATAGGGCCTCGCGTACACGCGGAAAAGCAGCCACTTTAGAAGCGGCATTACCTGCCGTTTCTTTACGGATTTCAAGGGAAACATCTTCTCCCTCTAATATCACCATGGTTTGGCCATTGCTCGCTTCAAACCGAACATCTAAATGGGCGGCCAATAAGCTCAATGCTTCTTCGTTATCTAATTGCACATCATGATGAATAGCAGCGAGTGCCAACACACGATAAATCGCGCCGCTATCTAATAATTGCCAATGATAGTGCTGGGCTAAACGTTGACATAACGTCCCTTTGCCTGACCCACTTGGGCCGTCTACTGTCACTACTGGAACGTGTTGCGTCATGAGTCCCCCATAAATGCCTAGACCAATAATGTGGCTCCACAGAAATTATCAGCAGGAACCAAAAATCGGCGGCATTATACGTGAAGTGACGGCATTTAGCCCATTAATTTATTAATAGGAAACACGGTAAGCCGAACGCTCATCGCATTTTTAATAAAAAAGCAGCATCTACTACTACGATGCTGCTCTAAAATATGGATGTATGCTGATTGTTCAGGATTTAAGCAGGAAGTTCAATTCCTGCACCTTTTATCCGAGCAAGTTTATAGCGTAAGGTTCTGGGACTAATACCCAATTTTTCCGCCACATCTTTGCGCTTACCGTTGCAGGCTTTTAAGGTTTCTAAAATTATTTGTTGCTCTTGTTGCTTAAGTTCTAAACCTAAGGGTTCGCCATTTGAACCATTTTCTTCCGCCGCTTCAGTGAATAGCATTGGCTCATACTGATTTTCAATAATCAAACAATCAGCATCTATAGTGGACTCATTGGCTAAAATTAGCGCGCGTTGCATAACATTATCTAGCTCACGGACATTGCCCGGCCAAATGTGATTCAACAACTTATGTTGAGCACTTAAACTTAATTCACAGGCCCTCTCACTGTGTCTTCGCAACAAATGGTTAGCCAAGGGGATGATATCGCCTTTACGCTGATTTAGCGGCACCCAGTTTAATGGGAACACGTTCAGGCGGTAATATAGGTCTTCTCGAAAATGTCCTAAACTGACAATTTCTCGCATATCACGGTTACTGGTGGCAATAACACGAACATCTAACTTAATCATTTTGCGACTGCCCAAACGCTCAACTTCTTTTTCCTGCAGTACCCGCAGCAGTTTAGCTTGCAGCCCTAAGTCCATTTCGCTGATTTCATCTAACAGTATGGTGCCACCCTGAGCTTGTTCAAATTTGCCTGGGCAGGCTTTTATAGCGCCAGTGAAGGCCCCTTTTTCATAACCAAACAACGTGGCCTCAAGCATATTTTCAGGGATCGCAGCACAGTTAATCGCAACAAACGCTTGCTCGTTGCGTGGCGAACAATCATGGATATAACGAGACAACACCTCTTTACCTGCACCACTGGGCCCACTAATTAATACCGTCGCTTCAGAAGCGGCCACTTTTTGGCTGATATTTAGTAATGCTTCGGTGACTGGATCGCCATAAACAGGCTCTCTTTTTTCAACCTTTACAGCTGGAGCAAACCGCCCCACCTGATTGAGCAGCACCTCGGGCGAGAAAGGTTTAGATAGGTAATCAATGGCACCGTCTCGCATTGCTGAAACGGCATCATCAATTTTGGCGTAGGCCGTCATCAGTAACACGGGGATTAAAGGCCATTTTTGCTTAATGTTTTTTAATAAACTTAAGCCATCCATTCCGCCCATTTGCACGTCACTAACCACCAGATCAATAGATTGATTAGACAAAATAACTAATGCGGCCTCACCACTCTCTGCTTGTTCACAGTGATACCCCGCCAATCCAAGCGTATCAATGAGTGCTTCGCGTAGTCCGGCGTCATCTTCAACAATGAGTATTTTTGATTGACTCATGATTATTGTCCTCCCACAACTAGATGTTGCTCTTCTCTCTCAGGAACCGGCAAACTAACGATAAAACATGAGCCATGTGGGTTAGATTTGAGCATTACGCTTCCTTGGTGAGCTTTAACCACTGATTTAACTACCGCTAAACCTAGGCCTGTGCCATTTTGCTTAGTGGTATAAAAGGGTTCAAAGATCTTCTGCGAGTATTCGGGGGGTATTCCACCCGCTTGGTCTTCAATGTAAATATTAATGTTATCTTCAAGGTATTTCGCGGATATGGTTATAGACTGCCCTTCTGCACTATGTTGAGCAGCATTTTCAATGACGTTAGATAAGGCCGACACTAATGCACTTGCATTGACCAACAACTCAATATTCTCGCTACATGGCTTGATGTCTAGTTTTACCTTGTGCAGCCTTACAGATGCCTCGGTCGCGGCTTGTAGTTGTGAAAAAATCTGTTTTATCGGCGTTGAATTAACAATCATCTTTTCGCCACTTTTAGCAAATAGCAGCATGTCATTCACCTGCGTTTCTAAATCATTCAAGCGCGCCATCATTTTGCTTTGAAAGCTCTGTCGTGAATGTTCCGATAAGGTTTTATTGGCTAAGTTAGAGCCATATAACATTGCCGCTGATAATGGGGTTCGAATTTGATGAGCTAGCGAGGCAACCATGTTGCCTAAGGCCGACATGCGTTGTAGTTTGGCGACATTCTCCTGCAGCTTTCGTGTATGGGTCATATCGGTTAAAACGATTAACTGACCTTGAGAATTGCGTAAAGGAGACAAGCTAAGCTGAACTTTTTTACCATTAACCAAAGAGAGTTCATGGCCATCGTCTGCTTTAGGTGAAAATAAACGCGGTACAGCCTCTAACCAACGCTGCTGTTCAATATCATTACCCAGTAGCTGCTTAGCCACCGGATTAGCGCGAGAAACAAAGCCTCTATTATCAAGTAAAATTAGCCCAGACGGCATAACATCAAAGATCTGAGCGAGGTCATTCTCTGATAATTGGGCTGATTGCTGTTGTTGTGTAAGCTCTGAAGGCATGACTATTGCTCCGCGTCATAAAACCGTTAACAGTGCTAAACAATCAATTATCATGCCAAAAAAAAGGCCATGATATTCATGGCCTTAGCTAAGCGATTTTGATTAATACCTAATTGTCTTTATTCAAACCGTACTTACGCATTTTTTCTACCAAGGTGGTTCTGCGCATTCCTAGTTGCTCAGCAGCGCGCGCGACTACCCCGTCTTGTTGTTCAATGGCTTGGCGAATAAGATCGACTTCTAGCTCAGCCAATAGTTCTTTAAGGTTAACCCCTTCATCGGGCAATTGCTGAACGGCTCCCCAGCCCTCATCATCCTCAGTTTGGTTATCATCACTCTCTTCAGGAAATAACAGGTCTGGGCTTGGGTCTGAAAATACCGAGGCATCTTCATCGTTGAATATCGCTAACAAAGCGTCTCTTTCTGCCAACTCAGGGCTGTAGTTTGGTTCAAATACTTCAGCATCAATGTGTCGATATTTAGGCGGTAAGTCATGCACATCAACAATTTGGTCAGGATGTAAAATAAGTAGCCGTTCAACTAAATTAGATAGCTCGCGTACATTGCCAGGCCATTGATGTTGCATTAAAGATTCTACCGCGCGTTGAGTAAAACGTACCACGGCCGAATGCTCTTCTTCATGCCGATTAACTAACTCTTGAAGCAATAAAGGCACATCATCTTGACGCTCACGCAGCGAAGGCATTTCGATAGGAAATACGTTGAGGCGATAATATAAGTCTTCTCGAAACTTTTCTTGCTCTATCATTCTTTCTAACTGGCGGTGAGTGGCGGCCACCACCCGAACATTAACATGAATCGCTTTACTACCGCCCACCCGCTCAAACTGACGCTCTTGTAATACACGTAATAACTTCACTTGCATTGGCATCGGCATGTCGCCAATTTCATCTAAGAACAGCGTGCCGCCTTCGGCTAATTCAAAACGACCTTTACGCATCGCAAAAGCACCGGTAAACGCCCCTTTTTCGTGGCCAAATAATTCACTTTCTAATAAATCAGCGGGAATAGCCCCACAATTAATCGGCACAAAAGGGCCATCTCTTCGGTCAGAATGGTCGTGGATGGCCTTTGCGACCACTTCTTTACCGGTACCAGACTCGCCAAGAATCAACACATTGGCTTCTTTCTTAGCCACCTGCTCGATTAAATGACGCACCTCTTGAATGGCAATACCCTTGCCAATCAGATTCTGTCGAAGACGCTCACTTTTGGCTGGGGATATTTTCCCGGGTAAGTGGGTTAAATAGGCATCACAATGGTGGAGTAACTGAGTCAGTTGCTCATAACTAAAGGGCCGCTCAAGGTGCCCAATTAAATTGGATGAGTGGCTAATAGCATCTTGGGTGCCCACACTGATAAAAGGGCATTGAGGAAAACCCGCGACAATATCGTCGGCTTGCGATACGTCACTACTGATAAGCACCACCTGCCCTGAAGCAGTGACTTGCGATTCAAAATCAGCCTTACTACAAATGTTAAATTGTTGCCCAATAAAGCCTAACACGGTCTCTAACTCTTTAGCTCTAGACTGGTCGTTATCTAGCACCAAAACATTTTTGGATGCTTGCATCCTTATCCCCTGCATAAAAATTCGGCTACCTTGCGACAAACCTAACTAAAACCAACAATTACACTGAATTGTAAACACGCGTCAAAAATTCGCAAGCCATTCGCCATAAATGCGACAAAAATATGACGCCCGCTTGATTTTAGGAATAACAAAAGCTTAAGAACAGTTCACAAATCCGGTGATTTTGTGGATTACGTTGAAGAAATGAACAAACAGCAAGGCCACGACTATGTTTAACTACCTAAATTGGATAGGCTTCTAGGTATAAGCTTTGCATAGCTCATATCATTAGCAACTATGCTTCATCAAATCTGGAATTGGGAATAGTGGATGTTTAACGACAAACAGATATTAATAACAGGCGGTACTGGTTCGTTTGGTAAAAAGTTTGTTAAGTTACTATTGCAAGAGTATCGGCCTAAACGTGTCATTATTTATTCCCGCGATGAATTGAAACAATATGAAATGCAGCAGCAATTCAACCAATCTTGCATGCGTTATTTTATTGGTGATGTGCGAGATAGAGACCGCATAACCATGGCCATGCGCGGGGTTGATTATGTCATCCATGCGGCCGCGTTAAAACAAGTCCCCGCAGCTGAATACAATCCGATGGAATGTATAAAAACCAATATCAATGGCGCTGAAAATGTCATTAATGCCGCACTGCATAATAAAGTACGAAAAATCATCGCCTTATCAACCGACAAAGCGGCTAACCCGATCAACCTCTACGGCGCGACTAAACTGGCTTCAGACAAACTATTTGTCGCAGCCAATAATATAGCCGGTGACCAAGAAACCAGCTTTTCAGTGGTACGTTATGGCAACGTGGTGGGTTCTCGTGGCAGTGTGGTTCCATTTTTTCAGAAGTTGATTGATGAAGGCGCAGAATCACTACCGATCACTCATGAAGATATGACCCGCTTTTGGATTACTCTCGAGCAGGGGGTGCAGTTTGTGGTAGATAACTTTAAGCGTATGCACGGCGGCGAGATATTCGTGCCAAAAATTCCTTCCGTTAAAATAACCGACCTTGCCAAGGCGATGGCTCCCGACTTAACGACTAATATTATCGGCATTAGACCTGGCGAGAAATTGCATGAGGTAATGTGTCCTGCCGATGATTCTTATCATACTTTCGAGTTTGACGATCATTACGTGATTGCGCCCTCTATTTCTTTTAGCAGCCGTACGAATGATTTCCAGAAAAACGCTTTAGGTGAAGGGGGTAAAAAAGTCGAAGTGGGCATGGAGTATAACTCCCTATCTAACCCGCATTACCTGACCATCGAACAGATCAAAGAGCTTCGATAAGCCATGAGCGATCCTATTCATTACGGTAAGCAACAAATCGACCAAGATGATGTGCAAGCCGTGGTCGATACCCTAAATTCGGCCTTTCTAACTCAAGGGCCTCAAGTGGCTCAGTTTGAACAGGCCTTAGCAAACTACGTAGGTAGCGCTCATGCTATTGCCTGTAGTAACGGAACCGCAGCGCTTCATCTTGCTTGCATGTCTTTAGGTGTCGTCACTGGGGACATCGTTTGGACCTCAGCCATTAGTTTCGTTGCTTCGGCCAATTGTGCACTGTATTGTGGCGCCTCTATTAGCTTTATCGACATTGATGCTGATACTGGAAATATTTCAGTCGCCGCATTAACCCAAAAATTACAACAAGCAAAACACACCGACTCACTTCCAAAAGTGATTGTGGTCGTGCATTTGGCGGGCAATAGCTGCGACATGCAAGCCATTAGTGAGTTATGTAAGCCTCTAGGCATAAAGCTAATCGAAGACGCTTGTCACGCGCTAGGCGCGAGCTATCAAGGCGACAAGGTGGGCAACGGAAAATATAGCGATTGCTGTGTATTTAGTTTTCACCCCGTTAAAAGCATCACCAGTGCCGAAGGTGGAATGATAACCACCAATGATTCGAACACCGCCAAACGACTAAAACAGCTAGCCTCTCACGGTATCACGAAACACCCCACAGAGCTCCAGCTGGCAGGTCAACCTAATTGGTATTACGAGCAACAGAGCTTAGGGTATAACTACCGATTGTCTGACTTACACGCAGCCTTAGGCTTAAGCCAATTGGCAAAACTCAATACTTTTATTGAACGCAGAAAGCTGATATTTCAACAATACCAAACCGCCCTTAGCGTTGGAAACTTGACACTGCTTGAGCAAAACCCTGAAGGCGAAAGTGCCCACCACTTGGTGGTTGTGCTTATTCCCAACAATAAAAGAGATGCGGTCTATCAACGGCTAGCCGATATGAAGATTCATTGTCAGTTGCATTATATGCCTATTTACCGCCAGCCTTATCATCGAATAAGCGATGCCGCCATCAACACATTTTCGGGTGCTGAACAATACTTTGCCAATGCTTTATCACTGCCGGTCTACCCTGATTTAAGCCATCAACAGCAACAGCGAGTGATACAATCTTTGCTGGAGATAGTGAATGAATAAAAGCCTATGCGTTATTCCCGCGAGAGGCGGTAGCAAACGTATCCCCAAAAAAAACATTCGGGATTTTTGTGGCAAGCCAATGATTGCTTGGTCTATAGACGCTGCAATTAATAGCCAACTGTTTGATGATGTCATCGTGTCCAGTGATAGCGCCGAAATTATAGAAATTGCCAAGCAGTATGGCGCCAGCACCCCCTTTGTTCGCCCGGCTGAATTAGCCAATGATCATGCTGGCACAACCGCCGTAGTTAAACACGCGGTTAATGCTGTTGACCCTGATAAATCGCGTTACTCTACTATTTGCTGCTTATATGCCACCGCGCCATTTGTCACAACAGACAAACTACTTGCCGCGGTGACCAACCTGGCAGACCCCCAATGCGAAACCAGTTTTTCAGCTTCCAGTTTCGCTTTCCCTATCCAGCGAGCCATCAAGTTGAACAATAAAGGGGTGGCTCCGTTTTACCCTGATCAAATCGGTAAACGCTCACAAGACTTAGAGCCCGGCTATCACGATGCCGGACAGTTTTATTTTTGGACTAGGGAAGCACTGGACGGCAACGCAGGCATGTTTTCTGAAACATCATTCCCGGTGATACTGCCAAGAATGCTGACTCAAGATATCGACGAACCTGAAGATTGGGAAATGGCACAGTTTTTGTTTAATTATTTGCATAAACAACATTCGCTGTGAGTATAGCCGTATCAGATATCTAAAGTTATCGCGGTTATCACCGATATATTAGTAACAACGACTTGAAGGGGTCTTTATAAATGACTTCCAAAATAAGAACAGAGCCTCTTTTAGTACAATGCCCTAGCCTACCTGATCGAGACATTCTCAATCAGTATATTGACCGAATTTACCAAGCAAAATGGATAACTAATAATGGTCAATTAGTTCAGGAGTTAGAGCGAGAATTAACTACCTATCTTGATGTTCCTTATCTTGTGTTAACCGCTAACGGCACCACTGCTCTGCAACTTGCTCTTAAACTATTTAATGTCGAGCAAGAGGTGATTACGACCCCTTTCACTTTTGCCGCTACTGGTCAAGCTATCAACTGGATTGGCGCGAAGCCAGTTTTTGCCGATATAGACTCAAAAAGCTTATGCCTTTCACCGCAGAGTGTGGCAGAGAAAATTACCGACAAAACCCAAGCCATACTGCCGGTAAACGTTTATGGGCGAACAGCCCACCATGAAGAATTCGAAGAGTTAGCCAAACAGCACAATCTAAAATTAATTTACGATGGCGCTCAGAGCTTTTCAACACCTAGCCTACATCAAAAACTAGCGCTCAATAGCGGTGATGCCACCATTCTCAGCTTCCATGCCACTAAAATATTTAACACCATTGAAGGTGGAGCTCTCATTCTAAACAATGAATCAGACTACCTTCAGGCGAAAGCGATGACCAACTTTGGTTTTTCCGATGGGTTCCCAGCTGAGGTGGGCACCAATGCAAAAATGAACGAGCTAGAAGCCGCATTTGGGCTAGCAAATCTGCATAAGGTTGATCTAGAAATAGCCAAACGAAAAGAACTGACAACAGCTTATTTGGAGAAACTGGGGGCAATGACAGAACTCAATCTAGTCTCTTCACCTAATTATTCGTATATGCCTGTAATTTTTGATAGTGAAATGACGCTGTTATCGGTAGCTGAATCATTAGCTGAATCTAACATCTTTGGCCGCCGCTACTTTCACCCTTTACAAATAGGTTCTGATCCCAAATTGTTACCCACTGCAAGTTCAATATCACAAAGAATTTATTGCTTGCCGCTTCATAACAATATGGATATTGATGATGTCACGACTATTTGTACGCTCATAGAGCAAGCGGTTATTCGCAATCAGCATACCGCTCTTAACCTCAAACGTAGTTAAGCAATACACGCCAATGAAACCACTAGAATGCGACAAACTTAAGCCTAACCTTGCTGACTTAACAACAGCCTTCAAACGCGCTCTACTTATTCGCCAGGCCGAGTATAGCCTGCTTGATTTGTATAAAGAGGGACTAATAAGTGGAACAATTCATACCTGTATTGGGCAAGAATTAATTGGTGCCATCATCGGGCAAACCTACCAAGAGGGAGATTACATTTTCTCCAACCATCGTGGTCACGGTCACTTCCTTGGCACATTCCCTGAGCAGCTATCTGCTTTTTTTGCCGAATTACTCGGCAAGGAAACGGGCTTATGTGGCGGCCATGGAGGCAGTCAACACTTGCACCATGATGGATTTACAAGCAATGGTATTCTCGGAGGAACAGCCCCGATTGCGCTAGGTACGGCGCTCGCTCAAAAACTCTCTAAGAAAGGAAAAACAATCGTATTCCTTGGTGATGGAGCCATGGGGGAAGGCGTAATATATGAAGCACTAAATATGGCCAGCCTGTATAAAGTGCCTTTATACATTGTTTGCGAAAAAAACCATATAGCTCAAACCACTGCCACTGATTTAACCACTGCAGGCAGCCTTCTCGACAGAGCTAAAGCATTTGGCATAAACACCTTCTCCAGCACAACCCTCAATCCTGAGGGGCTAGTTGAAAGTGTAAATCAAGCTATTGATACATTAAAACACGGCCCGGTATTTCACCTGATAGAAACCCAACGTTTGATGCCTCACTCAAAATCTGATGACACTCGTTCACCGGATAGCATCAAACAAATGTGGCTTAATGATCCCTTAGACAAATGGCATTTTTCTTTTTCTGATAGTGAACAGCTAAAACAAAAAGAACAAGTTCAGTCTCTTATACAAGAAGCAATAAAGCAGGCTTCATCAGCGGATCACGCAACGCGTTTTCCTCCCGTGTATACACCTGCGAGCTCAATGCTAGAGCAAACGGCTGAATTATCAGAGCAACCCTTGGTAGAGCGGATCAATCAGGCGCTACACACTCAACTCAAAAACCCCTTATCAATGGTATT
This sequence comes from Agarivorans sp. MS3-6, assembly GCF_054112545.1. NCBI lineage: Bacteria > Pseudomonadati > Pseudomonadota > Gammaproteobacteria > Alteromonadales > Alteromonadaceae > Agarivorans > Agarivorans sp. MS3-6. The sequence continues at coordinate 455,123 of NZ_CM134202.1, forward strand.
TGGTGAAGATGTTTTAGACCCATACGGCGGCGCATTTAAAGTATCGAGAAACCTCTCTGAAAAATACCCGTCACAGGTATTGAGTACTCCGATAAGCGAAGCTGCCATTGCCGGTATGGGAATAGGTCTCGCATTAGCAGGACGGCGGCCAATTGCTGAGATCATGTTCGGTGATTTCCTAGGTTTGTGTTTTGACCAACTGTTTAATCATGCCAGTAAAATTCCAAGTATGTTTAATGGCAAGGTCAGCATTCCGCTGATTATACGCACCACCTCTGGTGGTGGCAGAGCTTATGGCGCAACACATAGCCAAGCTGTTGAAGGTTTACTGCTAAACAAACCAAACATTCAGAGTATTTCCTGCCATCCCTATTTAAGTACAAAACAGCTTGAGGACAGTTTTGCTTCAGTTGAAAGCACCACTATCATTTACGAACCTAAATTGGCCTATCAATCTAAAGCCTCGAGTATTAAAGGGCACAAACTATTTACCGTTGGAGCGCCATGGCCCGATTTATTCGTTCAGCCAATGATGCCCGCTTACCTCACACTGATTTGTTACGGCCCAACGCTTGACCTTAGCTTAAAAGCCGCTCAAGAGCTGCTTTTCAAATATGAGCTTCCCGTAGAAGTTATTTCATTATGCAGACTTGATACGCCGAACTGGGAGCTAATCGAGCGTTCAGTAAAACATACAGAAAAGGTGTTAATCGTTGAAGAGTCTCACTCAGCTGATGGTTTAGGTTATTCGATCATTAACCACTTACATCAGCATAACCAAGAAATACAAGGGCGAACACTATGCGCCCACTTTTCACCTTTATCAGCAGCACCTCAAATTGAGTCTCAACAGCTAGTGAGCTCATCAGATGTCATTAACTGTATTGTTAATTGGAGCCAATAGATGTCGATCACTTATATTCCCGCCCCTCAAGAATCGGCCAATGATAGCGAAGTAAAGCTTGTAGAATGGCTAATTGAAGACAATTGCGAAATTGTTGAAGGCCAAATTTGTTTAAGCTTAGAGGGCAGTAAAAGTATTTTTGATGTTGAAGCTCCCACCACGGGAATATTGAAGCAACTGGAGTCTATCGGCAGTCAAGTGCAAGTGGGAGAGCCCATCGCGCTTATTTACCAACAAGGTGATGAACAACAGGTACAAACACTACTCGCATCGCTATCCACTAAAACAGAAACCGAGATACCGGAAAACTTCACTGAGCCTGCTTATGCTCTAGCCCAAAAACATGAATTGGTTGACTATTTTAGCCAACAAGAATTTGTTAACAGTAATATGGTTCAACGCCATGTAGACCATAAGTTAATCAAGGCTCTAAGCGATAGAGAAAGTTCGCTAACGCCGGCGGTAAATGGAAGAACCCTCTTAATTGGCGCAGGAAAAGCTGCATACCAAGTCATGGCCGTGCTATCCAAAGACCCAAACACCGAAGTCATCGGTTTTATCGATGATACGCAAGAGAAGCAAGGGCTAACACATCTAGGCTTACCCATTTTAGGTACCATCAACGATTTAGAAGAAGTACTTACGAATCAATCGATTGACTCGATCCTTTGTAGTGCTGGTAACCAGCAGCTAAGAAGACGAAGTATAGAATTAGCCCTTAAATATAAGCTCACAATGGCGAACGCTATCCACCCTAGTGCCGTATTAGACCCAGGGGTATCTATCGCCGGGGGTAACTACATAGGGCCGCTTTGCTTCATTGGTGCTGATGCCAAAATTGGTGTGGGTAACTTCATTAGCTCTAACAACGTCATCGAACATCATTGCCAAGTTGGCTCATGCAATACAACAGGACCTAGCGTATCTCTGTCTGGTGCGGTAAAAATAGCTAACTTTAGTACTTTCGGCTCAGGAATAATTATACAGCCCTCAATAACACTGGGTAACCACGTTAATCTTGCTTCTGGCGCAATCATTACTAAGGATATCGCCGACTACCAGAGTGTTAAAATTCGTTCGAATTTAAATATTCGAGGCAGTCACTAATGAAGTTTATCATTCTAGGTACTGGTAGCTTTGCTCAAAAGCTCTACGCTACTTTTACTGATTACTCATTAAACGTAACTGCATTTATCGATGAATTTGCGGTTGGTGAGCTACAAGGGCTTCCAATTTATAAAGCGAGTGAGATACCACCAGCATTTCACCAACAAGAACACTTTTTCTTCATTGCTATTTCACACCCCGAATATGCAAAAGCAGCAAAACAACGGCTATTAAAACAGGGATTAACTGGTGAATGCATTTACCAGATAGATGACGACTCAAGTAATATTCTAATCTCTTCGCTATTGGAACAGTCAACGAACAAATTTTGCAGTAGCCTAAAGCAAGCAAAAGGCGACTTTGTCCAAGTTGAAAACATGTTCTCACAAAGCGCTATTCCAACTGATGAGATTAGCTTCCGCCTTTTTAATCGCGCTACGGGTTTTCTAAAGCATTTGGGTCATTTGCCGGCTAGCCTCGCACAAAAACATAACAGTCACCTGCTGTGTGATGAAAATATTGCGGGGTATGAGGTTCGGTTATGTAGCCAACAAAGAGCCATGCAAACACCGGCTAAATTAGTCGTTACTTCGCAACTGCTACCTTGCTCTCCGAAAGAAACCCCGAAGCTCACAATGGTGCATGCTATTTATGACTCGGCGATGTATAGAGACAGCTTGATTAGTAACCTCAAACAAGCTGAACAGCACTTCATTGCCGTCGCGTCTAAAGCCAGTATGAAACAATTTAAAAGTATTGTTGAAGAGCATCAGCTTAACAACGTTACCTTGCTCGCTGCTGGCTATCCCAAGTTAGACCTAGCCATTGATAACTACCAAGAAAAAAGTAACTCTGAGCGTATAACTTTACTTTATGCCCCGACACAAAGTTACACTCAATCTGAAGAATGCAAACATTTATATAGCATAAATTTCGCTCAACACATTATGAATGAGTTATTAGCCTTAGGTGAGCAATATCAAGTTGTTTTTCGCCCACATCCAGAAGATTTATCTTTAGCAAACGCCAATGCCCCAGGGCAAGCCTGTGAAATATTTCAATGGTTATTAGCACTGGAAAATTCAGAGCCCCGTTTTCAAATAGACAGAGGCAATCAAAATGAAAGTTTTGCAAACGCTAATATTATGTTGAGTGATAGTTCTTCTAGTGCTTACAGCTTTGCATTTACTAGCTTGAAGCCCGTACTCTTTTTATCTTTCAACGAGCATGAATTATCTAACAGTGTTTTAAAAAACGACTACTTTAACGATAGACAAAAAATAGGCTTTATTAACCAAAAAATTGAAAACTTGGCCCTCGACGTACACCGCTTGCTTGAACAAAAAGATGCCTTCAAATCGCGTATTCAACAACTACGACATAGTCAAATTTTTAACCTAGGACACTCCCAAGAATATTTGCGCTCACAAGTAACGAGCATACTAAACACAAAAACAATTCAAAAGGAAACTTTATGAAACATGGAGATTTCAGTCAACTAGCGGAAGCTTACGACCAATATAGACCAGATTATTCCACTAACGTGCTAGAGGCAGTGTTGGGTTTGTTGGACAGGGACATTTCCGAATGCAACTTTGCAGACGTTGGCGCAGGGACCGGGATATGGACCAGAATGCTAGCTGCAATGAATCCCAAATTGGTGAATGCTATTGAGCCAAATGAAGAAATGCGAAGTCATGGAAGTGCGCATTCAGTTGCAAATATTGAGTGGAGAGATGGTAGTGGTGAACACACAAATTTAGCAGACCAAAGTGTTGATTTGGTATCAATGGCCTCTTCTTTCCATTGGGTCGATTTTGAAAAAGGTACCGAAGAGTTTCATCGCATCTTAAAACCAAACGGTCTTTTTGTCGCGCTGTGGAATCCTCGTTTTATCGATAACAATCCAATTCTAAAAGATATAGAAAACTATTTATATGTACTTGAACCTAATATGAAAAGGGTCTCCTCTGGTTCTTCAGGTATGACATCGACCATTTTCGATAAGTTAACAGAGAGTCCTCTGTTTGATAACGTACTCTACCTAGAAGGGCGACATAAGAAACATTTCACTACCGAGCAATACATCGGTGTATGGGAATCGGTAAATGACATTCAAGTTCAACTCGGCAAAGAGAAATTCGGCCTATTTTTAGATTTTATAAAGGAAAAAATAGGCAATAAAGGGATCATTGCAGAATACAAGACAAGAGCCTGGGTTTCTCGCAAAAAAAGCTAATTAATATTGGGATAGATATGGAAACAATACCTACATACATCGTTGGTGCTGGAAGCTTTGCAGCCAAACTAGCCAGCATTCTCCAACAGTATAAAATCGAATATATATTTGTAGATGAATATGCTAAATCACCGATAAACAGCAGGCCTGTTGTTAAAGCTGAGGCGCTAACATCAAGCAATGGATTATTCCTCGTCGCCATATCTATCCCTCAATATGCAAAAGCCGCTGAAGAACGATTACTTGAGCAAGGAGTTGCACAAAAACAAATTTTACAATTGAACTACGATTCTGCAGTCGTGACTCTGGCATCGATGCTCACGATCAATAAAGACAAAGCATTAACGGAGCTTTATTCACAACATCTATCATTTGCTGATTTCGAACAGCGTTTTTTTGTGAAAAATCGGGTTAAATCAAGCAGTGATAGCAAGCAGTTCAGCATTGGATTTAATTTCTTAGGACGTGGTGGCGGCTTTAGAAAACATGCGGGACAACTAAGAGAAACCCTCGCAGTTAACCATAACATTGCGACTTTTAGCGATGAGATGTGTTTTTCAGGCGATCAGCCTGAAAGCTATAACATATACAGCCAAGAAAGAATGCTGAATTCAAATTGGGCCGATCTTACAGTAACAACGAATTTTTACCCCTGCTCACCTCCTTCAACCACCAAGCTCACCTTAATGCATATGATTTATGACTTTCTTCTATTTTCAGAGGAAACTTCTCAAGGTATGCGTCAAGCAGAAAATCACTATATTTACATGCCCTCTAAACCTTGTATGGAACTACACAAGAGAATTTGTTTTGAAAAAAAATTGAACAACAATATAGTGCTAATTCCTGGTGGTTATATTCGACAGGATGACAATCAACAGCGTTATAACGAAATCGCTTTAAAGCATCCAGAGCCAGAATGCATTGTATATGCTCCAACTTTATCCTCACTATTAACAGCACAGCAAACCAAATATAGTTATTCGATATTACATGCCGAGGAATTTTTACGAGACATTCTACGTACATTTCCTGACAGAAAAATTATTTTTAGACCTCATCCGGAAGATTTAGACTTAGTCGAGTCAGGCATTAAAACTCAACGAGCCAAAGCGTTCAGCCGTATTCTTTCTTTTTGCAAAGAGCACCCTATGTGTTCAATTGACGATAAAAGAACTGACTATATAGAGACATTTGCAAAAAGCATCATGATGATTACAGATACATCTGCAATAGCCTATTCCTTCGCCTTAACTACAGGCCGTCCTGTAATTTTCTTTTCTCCAAACCAGACCAAATTGCAAGAAGCCCTACCAAATGTTTTGTATATAAGAGACAGAGAGCACTTTGGGGTCTGCGTTGAAACAACTCAACAATTGATTTCTGCGGTCAAAAAAATTCTTGATGGAAAAGTTAGCTGTAATACCGACTTTGTAAATCAAGTAGTATTTAATAGAGGCTGCGCCGAAAAGTACTTAGTAGATAATCTGGATTACATCCTTACAAACAAAAAACACCCCGACTGGTGGTACTTACAAGAGAACCTATAGTATGAAAGGACGTGTCATTTGGATCACTGGCTTACCTGGTGCCGGAAAAACAACACTAGCAAACCAACTAGTCAGTCTATTGCAACCTTATCATCCGGTATTGTTAGACGGAGATAGCTTGCGCGCAGCATTAAACGATCAAGATTATAGCGCACAGGGACGAAAGAAATTGTCTTTACAGTACGCAGGTTTAGCCAACATGCTGGCAGAACAGGGCCACCTAGTCGTGGTATCGGTTGTGGCAATGTATCACGAGGTTCACCTTTGGAATCGTGAAAATAATAAACTTTATACGGAAGTACTACTTAAGCCCTCACAGAGAACCTTGTCACATAGAAATAAAAAGGGCTTATATCAACCTGGCGGTGCATTTGAGTCATTAGATTCAGCAAAAAACGAGTTGGCGATTGAGTACCCGTTACACCCAGATTATATTTTTGACAGTGGCAATACACACCCTCAAGATTTGGCTAAAAAATTGCTTGATAGTATAACTTTAAAATCTCAAGGAAAAATTGGCCATGCTGGATAGCTCAAATCAATGTCAGTTTACCTTTTCAAATAAAGGTCAAACTCTGCTTTCTCTAAAAGAAGCTAAACTGAATGCTAAAGTTTTGGATGGCGTGTTGATGAGTTATTCGCAAGTGTCAAACGCTACCGAAGCTGACTTTAACCAAATTTTTGTCCAATTATCCAACAATAACTTAATTGTAAGAAGTAGTTGCTCACAAGAAGATTCTAACCAGCAATCTAATGCAGGAAAATTTGAGAGTATTAAGAACGTTACGAATGCTCAAGAACTCATCGAAGCTGTAACTAAAGTTTTCAACAGTTACCGCCCTCACTTAAGCAATGCTGAGCAAGTATTAATTCAGCCTCAATTACAATCTGTTATTAGTTGTGGGGTTGCATTTAGTTGTGTGCCTGCTACTGGAGCGCCATATGTTGTTATTAGTGAATCCGAGGATGGCCATACTGATACAGTGACTGCTGGCGAGAGTAATAACTTTAGTACTCATTACTTAGCTTCGCGCGATACAGCTTGCCTTCGGCACAAATTGATTTGGGATTTATTGGCCGATTTAAAACTTATCTACCCTCAGACAGAATTAGATATTGAATTTGCTTTTACTGAAGGCGAAGCAACTCCTGTTTTATTACAAGTTAGGCCGCTTATTGTTGCCCAACAAGCAGACACTACCCAAGTCAAGCAAGCGCTGAGTGACATAGAAACCAAACTAAAAGGCCTGTTCAAACCTCACCCTTACCTTAGTGGTAAACAAACAGTGTTAGGGGTAATGCCAGACTGGAACCCAGCAGAAATAATAGGTTTAAGACCAAAGCCCTTAGCAATGAGCCTTTACAAAGACCTCGTCACCGACAGCACTTGGGCCTATCAACGAAACAATTACGGTTATAAAAACCTAAGAAGTTTTCCACTTATGATAGATTTACATGGCTTGCCTTACATTGATGTAAGAACAAGCTTTAACTCTTTCATACCCAACGACTTGCCTCCTGCCTTGGCGGACAAATTGGTAGACTATTACCTCGATAAGCTAGTCGCTAACCCCAGTTTTCATGACAAAGTTGAGTTCGATATTGTGTTGTCTTGTTACAGCCTTGATATTGAAACGCGCTTAAACAGCTTTCGTGAAGCCGGCTTCACTGAACTTGAATGCCACACGTTAACATCTAGTTTAAGAAATTTAACCAATCGTATTATCGATCCACGTTCTGGCTTATGGATCCAAGATCTACATCGAATAGAAAAGCTAAAGCAACGTCAAAAAATTGTTAGTCAGCAAATTGACGAACCAGAGCAACAAATATATTGGTTACTAGAAGACTGTAAGCGCTATGGCACACTCCCCTTTGCCGGTTTAGCAAGGGCGGGGTTTATTGCGGTGCAATTACTTCAGTCATTAATTAATGAAGGAATTATCAACGAAGAGCAATATCAACTTTACCTCGAGTCACTGCAAACTGTGAGTGGCCAACTAGCTAACGATTTCCACTCTTTAGACAAAAATATTTTCTTACAAAAATATGGTCACTTAAGACCCGGCACATATGATATTTGTTCGCCAAGGTATGATTCTGAGCCAGACCTATATTTTAGCTGGACACAACAACCTTCTGAACCTAAGGCTTCCCCTCGCTTTAGCCTAGACCTACAGCAATATAACAAACTAAACAAGCTACTTGAGCAGCACTGCTTGAATCACAGTGTTGATTCATTTCTGCACTTTATAGGCTCCGCCATCGAAGGGCGTGAATTAGCCAAGTTTGTTTTTAGTCAATCTCTCAGTGATGCAATTGAGAAAATAGCTAAACTAGGTGAGGTTCATGGATTCAGCCGAGATGATATGGCATTTGCAGATATCAACGTAATTCGTAACTTTAGTGGCTGCGCGGATAACCCCAAGAAGGCGCTTCAGCAATCAATTGATAGTGGGAAACAAAAGCAAGCACTTGCTCAACAAATACACTTACCCGCATTAATTTGCCACTTAGATGATATCTATAATTTTAAGTTACTAGCTAGTGAGCCCAACTTTATTACCCAAGGAGTGGTAAGTGCGGAAGTCACCTCTACAAAGAACCAACAAGACTTAGAAGGAAAAATCGTGTGTATACCTAGTGCTGATCCAGGTTTTGATTGGTTATTTGCCAAAGGTATTGCAGGATTAATTACTGAGTTTGGTGGTTGTAACTCCCATATGGCAATTCGCGCGAATGAACTGGGATTACCCGCTATCATTGGTGCAGGCCAGCAGCTTTATCACAACTGGTCTAAAGCTAAACGCTTACATATAGACTGCAGCAATAAAAAAGTGACCCTACAAGCATGACGCCGGTACTTGTATCACTAGGGCGCCATACTATGCAATATCAAGAGGCCCACGATAGCCTTGATGAACGCTGGAATCTATTACTCATGCGTGCAGGGATTTTACCTATTCTGGTAGCAAATCATACTGAGACAGCCAGCGCATTATGGCAAACACTAAAGCCTGCGGGTGTGATATTAACCGGTGGAGGTGAGTTTAGTCTTCGCGACAATGATGTAAGAAGTCGCACCGAAGAACAATTAGTTGAACTAGCTAAACAACACAACAAACCATTGCTCGGTATATGTAGGGGCATGCAAGTCTTACAACAGTTAAATGGAGAGAAACTCATTAAACTAGAGGGACACGTTAACCCTAATCAGGAAGTTTTAGTCAATGGAAGCTCAATTCCCCTTAATAGCTACCACAATTACGGTGCTAAACAGGTTGAAATGCCCTTTAAAGCCTGGGCAATTAGTCATGATGGGGTTATTAAAGCAATTGAAAGTAGAGAGACCAAGCAAATTGGGATCATGTGGCATCCGGAGCGAACAGAACCCTTTACCTCGCGAAACATAGAATTTCTAAATCGACTATTTGTAAAACAGGAGTATCCATGCGCGCACTTATACTAGCTTCTGGGCGAGGCTCTCGTTTAGGCGAACTCACAGCTAAACAACCCAAGTGTTTTACCCCTGTGGCCCAAAAACGACTTGTTGAATGGCAAAAGCTGGCATTAAGCGGTGCCGGAATCGACCAATTAGCCGTGACTACAGGCTATTTTTCAGACAGCTTTAAGCCGCTCTTCGAGAAGCGTTTCCACAACCCACTTTGGGCAAGTAGTAACATGGTCTACTCTATGCTGCAGGCCAAAAATTACATTGCAGAGGAAAGCTGTATTATCAGTTATTCTGATATAGTTTATTCAGCCGATGCGGTTAAACGCCTGCAAAGTTGTCATGATGACATTGCTATAGCCTATGATCCTAAATGGCTTAGTCAGTGGCAAGCCCGTTACGAAAATCCATTAGATGACGCAGAAAGCTTTTCAATGCAGCAGGGCTACCTAACTGACATTGGTCGCAAGGTTAATAATCTGGACGAAATCAACGGGCAATATATGGGGCTACTGAAGTTTACCGTTAATGGCTGGCAGCAGGTTCTCAATTATTTAAATCAACTAAGCCATGAACAACTGGCTAAACTTGATATGACCTCATTGCTTCAGGGATTAATAAAAGCGGGCCACTCTATCGCGGCTGTAGCCATCGCGGATGAATGGTTTGAGGTTGACACTCTAGAAGACCTGCTAGTTGCAGAGCAACAGGTAGCCAATTTTTCATGGAATCAATAATGAAGCCGTTAATTAGTGTTGCGGTTAGTTGCTACCAATTTGAAGACTATATTGAGCAATGCCTACGAAGTGTACTAGACCAAACATGCTCAGTACCCTTTGAAGTGATTGTTGTTGATGATTGCTCAAAAGATAACTCTCGCAACATTATAGAAAAATTGTGCTGTGAGTACCCTAACAAATTAACCGCCATTTTAAGTGATACTAACTACGGTTCTGATACCACTAAACAAATAGCTATCAGCAACTGCAGCGGTGACTTCATCGCGTTTCTAGATGGTGACGACTTTGCCTACCCAGAAAAATTAGAAACACAATACCAATATCTACAAGACAATACCGACTGCGTACTTTGTTACCATGATATGGCACTTGTTGATGCTAACAGCCAATCGCTGGGCAACAGTTTTGCTGAACAGTTTTATAATCAACACCTTGTTCCAAGCAAAGCGGCAATGCAACATCTAGTAGAGTTAGGTAGTTTTTTGGTGTCGAGTAGCCAAATGTTTGTTAACAGTAGAGTGCACCCTTGTGTACTACCGGCAGATGTTAAAATAATTCAAGACTTTTACTACCATATCCATAATTCACAGTATGGTTTTTTGGGTCGAATAGATAAGGTGCTGGGGGCCTATAGACAGCACAGTGCTAGCTATACTGGGCTAACTCACAATAACTCAGCCAGAAGGTGGCAAACGCTTGCTGATATATTGTACGCCTGTGACTATGCACAAAATCTTGGGCTTGACTCGGAAAGCGTAAGAAAAGGCAAGAGCCACTATTATTTCGCCGCATCGATTTATTTTTTAAAAAGACGGGCTTACTCTGATTTCCAAAAAGCGCTAGAGATGAGCCAATCCTACTCATCTCCTTTTAATGAAAAACATAAACGTCTGCTCGAGCTCATTGATCAGCCCCAAGCAGCTTATGCGTTCATTACTAGTGAGTCGTAACTTCAATCTTATATAGGCTGCTTTAGACAAGCTGCGGGGACATGTTCCGACCTAGGTGACAATACCAAGAGTCCAAACTATCTGGCTCAACCAGATAGCCCGGAAAATTGCGAAATGCTGCTGATATTTAGCAATAAAGCAGCCAAAACATCGACAAGATTACGCCGTGCTTCCGGCATCAACAGTAATGGTCGTGCCAGTAACAGCACTGGCTTCTAAACTGAGTAAATAACATACCGCTGAAGCGGCTTGCTGTGGGCTCGCGAGGCTTTTCAAGGGCGTTCGACGGCGTATTTTATCTAACTTATCTCCTTCCAGCTTTTCTGTCATCTGGGTTTCTAAAAAGCCTGGAGCAACACAATTCACAGTGATGTTCGCTTTGCCCAACTCTCTGGCAAGCGATCCCGTAAATCCTTGTAACGCCGCTTTAGATGCAGCATAAACACTGAGCCCATTAAAGCCGGTAGTGGCTATAATTGACGAGATATTGACAACCCTACCCAACTGGTTAAGTAGCATCGGTCTAACCAAGTATTTAGTCATCATTATTGGCGATTGAATATTAAGTCGCATCACTTGTTCTATTTGACTATCGTGCATTGTCGCCAATACCCCATCATGGCCAATCGCGGCATTGTTAACGAGGGCATAAGGACGGCCAAATTGTTTTACGATATCTCGACACAATTGAGGGATCTTATCTAAATCAGCTAAGTCACACTGTAGCCAATCTAGCTGTTGAGGATAGTGATTAGCTAGCTCGATGAACCCATCACTATGTTGACGCGATAAGCCAAGCACCCGATAGCCATGCTTCAACAAAGACTCACTGATAGCTAAGCCAAGGCCTTGACTTGCTCCACTTACTACTACCAATTTAGTATTATTCATTTCTTTTTACTTTACCTGTCAATGCTACATCAATGCTATCTAGCCAGCGGAAAAACATCGGTATTTGATAGCGTTGTAAAATACGATTACAGTGTTCCAGTATTTGCTTCTGGGCTAGTTTAGGATCTTTCTCGGTGGACACAATATCAGCAGCAACCAGTTGTCCCATGATAGGATTTGACTTAGGGTAAACCCTTGCATGAAGTACTTGAGGGCATTGGTGTAGCACACTTTCAATATATTCAGGATACACTTTATTGCCACCGACATTGATTAAGCCGCTACTGCGTCCTTGAAAGTAGACTCTACCTTCTTTAACCGTCACTTTATCACCGGTATTGATATAGTCTTTTTCAACAGTAACTTTTAGTAACAAACAATCATCACTATCAATGCTTAACATTGGAAATCGTTTAGAATTATTAAGCCAACTTAGCGGAAACCCAGCTAATCCGTCGGACACAGCAAACCCAACACCAAGCTCAGATGCGGCAAAAATATGAGACACTTTGGCTTTAGGGAAAAGGCTATTTATTTGGTCTAACAAAGTTTGCTCGGCAATTTCACCGCCGATGCTAACAAACTGTGGCTGTAAACATTCAATGCCTTTAGCCATCATCAAGCGCCGATAAATTGATGGTGTTGCAGATAGAGCATTAACCCCATTACTTAGCATAATATTTAAAGATGTTTGGGGGTTTACACTTACGGCGTCAACCAGTTTTGCTCCACTTAGCAGGCTTTGCAAAATAACTTGTATGCCAGCAAATCGAGTCGCTTGATAAAGCAGACCCCAACATAAACAAGCTTGCAACTCTCCGGTCACCACTGCTCTGCATAACTGTTGCGATGTATGTGGGTTCCAGCTTGGTATACCGGTGGTGCCTGAACTGGCAAACCACCAGCTGGTTTTCTCCCAGTTATCACCTTTTATATCAGCATCAATTCGGCGTAAAACCTCATCGGTATCTACCCCATCAGGTAATAACACCAAATGTTCTACGTAACCATCGAAAGCCAGTAACTCGGTGACAAATTGGAGAATATTTTTAAAACGAACAATAGCATAATGACGCCCCGAGTTAGTTTTGCGCAATACACGTGCCGAGCTAATTAAACTGTGAAAGCTCACATCTTGCTCAACACTAAGCGCGACCTTATCAGTAAAACCGCTTATTGCCTGTTCAAGATTTACCCACATTACTTATCAGCACTTCGCTGGTAGATCGAGAGGAACTCACCAAAAGTACGGGGATAAACAGCCATTTCCATTTCACTAAATGGGTCAAGGCCTAGCTCTTCTTCTAACTGAGCGACTAACAATGCAAAACCTAATGAGTCCAAACCGCTTTCCAATAACACAGTTTGATTCTCAATATTCTCGATTAACGTGCAGCCACAAAGTTGAGCCGCACTTTCGAAGCACTCGCGAATACGTTGTTCTAAATTCAAAATCATTCCTTATAAAATAAAGCGAATATACTTTGCAGCTTCTGTAATCTGCTTTGGCAGTTTAGCCAGCACTCTTTCTCGCTGTTGCTGCCACCTTAAAACGGGATACCTATAATCGTGAAGCAAGGGCTTACTACCTGATTTTACACCATCGATATTACTGCTAGCTTTAAGCTGATACTCAAATAAATCTCGAAGTTTTAACACCGAAGGATTGGTAGACAATACCTCTGCTTTCAATTGGTCTATAGAGTGTTTTATGTAATTGGCACTATAGTCCAACGCGGCTATCTCTAATAATAATCCAGAGCCAGGCCACACATCGGTCTCGCCGAGGTAACACCCCCACTCTAGTATCCCCGGCTCGACTATATCAAAATTAAGTACACCGATAGGCCTGCCGTCTTGATAGAAAATAAAATAATCGCAGTTTTCCTGCTCAGATAAACCGGCAAACCAAGCTTGATGATTTTCAAATGAGATAAGCTCGCTATTTCTCATCATGTGACGAACACGATCTTGATTACGCCAACCAAGCACCAATTCTAATTGGCTAGGCTCTAAAAGGCTAAACGTCGTTTGGGGGTAATGCTTACTCACAAATAAAATTCCGTGGTTATCTTAATTGATATCATACCTTTTTTTGCAGGCTATATAGAAACCGCCAGATAAAATATGAATCAGTTTTAGCCGCTAGACCTGCCTTATATCACCATTGCTTTGAGTGATGCTTTCCATTGCAGAAATAACCCGTTCTGCGCCATAAACATCAACCATTTTTAATGCAAGATCATGCCGTTGAGATAAGTCGCTGGCTAACAGATAGGTAAGCTGTTCAACGAGCTTTTGCTGTGCTGAACACCCTCTAGCATCGAAAGCACAACACCAGCCTGAAGCTTCTGCCTCGCGAGATGCCTTAACTTGGTTATCGGCAACAATGGCAAATACTGAAGGAACCCCTTGGCTAGCGAGTTCAAATATTGTTGACCCCGCAGCAGCTATTGCAAATTGGGCTTTGCCCATTAAGCTCGCCATTTCCTTGGCGCCCAGATTTTGATGTAGCGTAACCTTGGCAAGCTTAGGGCTATTTAGATCGATAGTCATCGCATCGGTTACTACCAAGTGAATATCGCTTAGGCCTTGATTGCTCAGAGCTTCAACTGCATCCAAACTTAAATTCGCTACATCGGCACCACCAAAACTGACTAGTACTATGTCTCGTTTTGGATAACTCAAAAAGCCTTGTTGAAACTCAGAGCGCAGCAAAACATAGCGCACACCTAAGAGTAATGTGGCGCGGGGGAAGGTGTTGCTATAAAAATCCTTAAAGTCTTTTCCGCTAGGGCTAACCACAAGATGGCTATCTAAAGGGTAAGCTTGTTGTAAATCGTCTATGTGTGCCAACCGGTTTGCAATGCGGTTAAATATTCCACATTGCTGCTGAGAAAAATGATAACCGTCTAAAAACAACCAGTCCGGTTTATTGATTAATGATTGATTTAGCAGTTGCTTATCACCATCGATATAAGTGAGCTCAATACCTGGCGGTAAGTTCACCGCTACACGGCTAGTAGTGAACAGCTTAACCTTCCACTCTCTTGCAACAGCCGCTTTGGCTAAGGCAGACATTCTCACCAAATGACCAAAACCGATGTTTGAGCTAGCATCAAGCCGAATCCATAGTTCCATCTAGGAAAACAGCTCCCAACTTAGCGGGGTACCTTTATCTAAATCTCTACTCGCCTTGCGCCCTAGTACCGTCTCCCAGTATTTAGGCGGCATGCCTAGGCCTGGCCTAACAATTTTCAAATTGTTAGGTGTAAATAATTCACCGGCTTTGATGTTACAGCTGACATAGATAGAACGGCGGTACATCTTCGATTTTTCTTCAGCCTCGGTACCTCCATAACGCACCTCTCCCAATGCTAACTTGGCATTGTTGCATTCAATGACCAAGCTAGTGAGCTCAGCAGGCTCAAGTGAAAAAGCAGCATCTACTCCGCCGGCGTTACGATCTAGTACGAAGTGTTTTTCAATGACACTCGCGCCCATGACCATACTGGCAACACTCACGCCTATGCCTAAGGTATGATCAGACAGGCCCACTAAACAATCGAAGCTTTGCTGCATGTGCGAAATGGTGGCTAAGTTGGTATTTTGGGCCGAAGCGGGATAAGTACTGGTGCACTTAAGCAAAATAATTTGCTGATTACCTTGCGCGCGAATAGTGCGCACCGCTTCATCTATCTCGGCTAAACTGGCCATTCCAGTTGACAAAATAATTGGCTTACCTGTTTTTGCGATATATTCAATTAAAGGTAAATCGTTGTTTTCAAAGGATGCAACCTTGTAGCAAGGTACATTAAGACCTTCTAGCATATCCACCGCTTCTTTATCGAAAGGGGAACTAAAAGCAATCAACCCTAAAGACTTTGCGTAACTAAATAAGGCTTCGTGCCATTCATAGGGAGTGGCGGCTTCGGCATATAATGAATGTAAATTTTTCCCCTGCCACAAATTGCTACTATCGCGAATAACAAAACCTTCTTTATCGGTATCCAAGGTCATACTATCAGCGGTATAACTTTGCAATTTAATCGCATCTACCCCAGCTTCGGCAGCTTGTTTTATCATTTCTTTGGCGATTGAAAAATCTTGCTGATGATTACCCGATAGTTCAGCAATAATAAAAGGCTTATCGTTACTGGATATCGTTTTCCCAGCAATAGTAATTACTTGCATTGTTAAAATCTTGCGAAGGTTGCTTTGCTAAGACACTAGCAAGAACTACACCTAAAAAACATCGTTTTTTTGACGAAACTCGAGAGTGGCGTTAATCTTGCTTTTTAATTGGCTAAGCTTCGGTTAAGGTTAAATTAAATTTCTATAGAGGGCCTATAAAATGGATACAAAAGAGTTCACCGAATTAATGAAAAACTCTGCTCAAGATGCAGTGTTATTTTCTCAAGAAGCCTTTCAAGTTGAATTAGATTTTAGTATCAGTAGTGTCAATAGTATTGACCAAATGATTCAGCAATTAAGCTTACAAGCTCTCGATAACAAAGCGCTATTTACTTATTCTTATATGTTAGGTGGATATTTAGGAGAGGTTTACATTAAAACTTATTCTGGACATTGGCTTTATGAGGAAGAAACTGAAGATGAGCCACCACAAACCTTCGTGGTAAATGGTGAAAACACCTTCGCTTTTCCCAGCAAAGTTTACCATGCATTAATTGGGACTGAAGATGTTAGTTTTACCGAGTACTTTAAAAAAATAAGTGAAAGTACCCTAGAGCAATAAAATCAGGGTTGTTGTCTTAAATTACCAACAACAACCCATTTTTTTAGCTGGTTTTCGCTTGTCGATCCCAAGACGCTTTTTGGCTTGTTACATCCCATTCATCTGCGCGATTAAGTGTGTACTCTTTAGCTTCTTCAACATATTCACGCCAGATCTGCTTCCCTTGCTCAAACCTTTCAATACAGATATCTTCATCTTCTGACGAAAATGCCAATCGAGTTAAATAGGTTAAACTAAAAGAAGCACTGCCACGTAACAGGGCAAAAAATAGCGAGTGTTTATTGGCCGAGCTTCTTTGAACAAACAATAGCTGGTTATTTAGTAACGCTAACACCTCTTGCCAATTGTGTTGTTTTTCGTCTAATTGTTTTAGCAATGCTTGGCAATCATCAGCAAACGCTTGCGGCTGATACTGCTGTTTGAAAGCAGAGTAGAGCTTCGACGTATCAATGGTATACGCGTCACTCTTAAGCTTGGTTTTTAACTCACTTTTATCGACCACTTTATTAGCGATCACATCATCGCCATTTAATGGCTGGGTTCCACCAATGTAAGCCCCATCACTGCAATTGAAGACATCGACATCAGGATACTCTGCAATGGTTTCTTCCATCACTTCACGGGCAAATCTAAATTCAAACTTAGTGTTCACCCACTCTTGAAAGTTGCCTTGTACTCTTAGGCCAGTACCATGTTTGGCGTAATTATAAAGCTCTTTACCGGTTTTCTCATGAAAATACGCCGAATGTTTACTGTGGTGTTGAGTCGGGTCTTTAAATCCTAAGTCAATGCCAAACAGGTAGATCTGCTTAAATCCAAGCTTTAAGGCATAAGCTAAAGCACTGTTAGACACTGTCGGATAAGAATACAAAATATCTTCAAACAGATTAGTCTCGGGTACAGAGTCTTGATACATCAACGTGGCGGCTTCGCCACGTTTGAAACAAATCAATGCATCATTAAATAGTGCCGTAACATCAGGGTGAACACCGTTCACACTCATTAAATCGATACTTTTGACCCATTCAGGATCATTAACTTGCTCAATCCACTCTACCGTGGCACGTGTTTGTTCCACTTCGGCGTGAAAATCTGGCTTAATACCAAGCTTATGTAGTGTTTTTAGACAAGTGCCACAAGAAATAATAATTGCATGACCTTGGTGTCGTCTAATATGCTCAATGCTAGCGTCAAGTGAAGGTCCGTTGCCCACAATAAACAGTGGTGTGTCGGCCAGTAGCTTAGTGATCTCTGGCGTTTTACGCTTTAATAAATGGTGATGACCTCGGCGAAACGCTTCATTAGTGTGCGATATATTAAACATTGCATGATCAAAGTATTCACCTATGTTCATCAATACGCGAAACTGCTCTCGAGTACTACGGATAGCGGTATCCATTACCTTATGAAAGTAACTCACATAGAAGAAGGTATAAGATAAAATATTAATACCTTGCTGTTGCAACTTAGTATGTAAGTCACTAAACATGTTACTGCCATCATCACCGATATTAAGGTAAATATGCTGCTCGTTTTCTTCAACGCGATGTAATACAGCCTGCCAATCTATCAGGTACATAGACGCCATAAAATAGTCGATATTAGGCTCGTACAAAATAAAATAGTCGATGTCATGAGATAACAACAAGTGCTCTATTTGATAGCCTGCACCACAACCATACATGATAAATGAGGGTAAGCGCTGTGGAAGCTTGGTTCTTGACTCTGTGGGCAAACTACTGACCAGCTCCTTTAATTCGTCAGAGCGCTTATAGTGAATATAGGGGCTAGGCTTTCTCAGCCCTTTACGCGCATCAAGCGCTTCCAACTTTGGATTAGATGAATAATGTTCGAAATAGTTTTGGCTTTCCTGTTTAGGGCTTTTACTAAATAAACACACACCATAGTCACTATCAAACAAATTCACTTCACCATTAGGCATTAGCAGCAACTGCCAGCGCTGTTGTTGGTAAGATAAACTTTGGGCGTAAATGTCCGGCATATGTTCAGCAAAGGCCAGCAAGTTATTTTGTTGGCGTTGCAGCAAAGTATCGTGAATAGCAGCCAATTGTTGCGAACTAAAAGACGAGCCCATAAAGTGATTCATCGAATAACAACATTCATAATCTCGATCTTCATCTTCACTACGCCATTGAATTTTATCAATATTTTCAAAGCTCAGGCTACGCGTAGCAAAGCCCCACTCTAGCGCATTAAAGGGAATATAGTTGTAATGTTTAAATAGAAAGAAATGACTCTCAGCGGTTTGTTGTTGCCACTCTTTAACAGAATGCAGCATCTGCTGGCCAGTTTCGCCGATAATAAAGGTTAATTTACAATCTTGATTCTGCAGATAATTGACAATGTTAAGCCATTGAGCACTATACAAAGAGACGGCTAACAAGTCCCATTCAGGCTCAATTAACAAAACATGTTTCCAGACTTTCATCTGTAGCAACTGCTCAATATGCAGCCCTAAGCCGCAGCCTAAAATCATTAGACTGTCTGACTCTGAACTAATACCTGTATATTGTTCTTCTAGGCCAGGGTAGCGCTGCTCAATGGTCATTAAGCTATGTTCATTAGGCTCAATGCAACTGTTCATGGTTTCACTATTCACTAATAAACCGCGTTGCTGGAAATCACTCAACTGCTGGTTAACTTGTACGTTGGGTACGACATCGTAAAGCGCACGACCTTTATGAACATTCACAATGTTTAGGTGCTTTTTACGGGTAATAAACGGCGAATAATGTGCAGGCGGATGGCGGTGAAGTTTTTCGGCCAGCTCTTGTGAATAAACCGAGATAGCGTTCAAATTGATTTGAAATTTACGCTTAATGATGGGAGTAACAGTGGCTTCAATGGTTTGTTGCTCATTAGTATCAGAGCTAATTTGAAAATCGATATTTCTCAGCATAGTATTCCCAGAAATTGTCTGGCTAATTAATAGCCGTAGGCTTTTTTAACTTTTTCACTCCGGCGTATCGCGCCTAACTTACCAGACACTTCACTACGTCCCTGAATACAAAATTGCTGAATTTTTTGCATTCTTTCTACATGCAATTTAATGATTGCCTGCTGACTAGGATTTAATGTATTCACAGTGGAGAATAAAAGTTCGAATAGTTGTTGGTGTTGCTTCAGCAGTGAGTCTAAAGACTCACTGGAAGGCTGGTCTACTGCAAGCTCTTGTTCAACGCTAGCCAAACAGTGTTGAGCTTGTTCAACCACAGAATCAAAAGTTTCTGCTGGCTGCATTTACTCGCCACGCATTTGATAGGCTTTCTGCTTATCAGCTTCTGGTATTTGATCCCAGGCAGACTTAATCGGTAACATTAGATCGATAACTTCGCCGACAATCACAGCATCATTAGCGATAGACGCTTCAGATAAACGTTCCAACATAAATGAATACAGATCAGCCAGATTAACCGCAATATCTCCACCGCGGTCGAAGTCCAATGTGTTTTTCAAAGAAGTGATAATAGACGTGGCTTTAGCTAAGGGTTTTCCCTTATTTTGAAAATCAGAACGCTCAATACACCCTTTGGCTACCGCTAAATTTTCTAGAGCGGTTTGCATTAAAATTTGCGTAATTCGGTGAGGATCAGCGGTTGCAACCTGATCTTTAACACCCACTTGTCGATACTGATTAATACCTTTCTGATACATGCTCTATTCCACTAACCCAATTGCCCCATAATATAGGACATTTGGCTATTTAAACTACCCATGGTGACATCAAATGCGGTGTATTTAGATCTTAAAGTCGATTCATAAGAGGTCATACGCTCCTCAAAATCTAGCATTTGATGTTCCAGATCCCTTTTTTGACTCTTAACTGAGTCTTCACGTGTGGCTAATACCCCACCCGTTTGTTCGTAACTTTTTACGGTAGCTAAAAAGCTCTCAGCTACACCACCTTCCATTGCAAAAAGCTCGCCAACGCCGTCTAAGTTGTTATTAATGGCTTCTTTAAATTCTGATTCGTTCAATGTTAATAAGCCATCAGCGTCCATTTCAATGCCTATACCATATAAGGTACGCATACCGGGCGCTGCATCATCATAACCATTGGTCGACAAGCCGCCTAAACTATAGCGCAAGGTTCTAAACATGGGGTCGCCACTTAACTCTTTGCGGCCACTATTATCATCACCCTCTTGTACCGAGGTTGCTTTGGTATGTTTATCGATTTCTTTAATAACATTATTGTAAGCGTCAATAAATGCCTTAATATTTTCAACCGACTTCTCTTCACTCGGTTGTATATCTACAGTAACTGCACTGGTCGTCAATTTATTGACATCAATAGATACCCCAGAAATCACATTATTAAAGTTATTGGTTGAACTAGTCGCTTCTATATTATCGATAGTAATCTTGGCTGAAGATGCATCGGTCACATCCATTTTCCCGCCAACATTGGTAAAGTTATCTAGCTCAGCATTAGCGCCAGTGTTGGTCACTTGTAAGGTATTTCCGTCCCCGGTTTCGTTTGAGGTCATTGAAAGGCGAATTTCTGAACCGGTATCTATCAAGTTGACCGACACACCGAAGTTGTCGTCTTGGCTATTAATTTGCTCACGTAATTCTTTTAGCGTGGTACCCGCAGTGACATCTACAACCATTGATTTTCCACTAGACGTACTGAAGGTTAATTGGCCGTCAGCTGTCGCGATAACATCATCTTCTGAACTATAAAGTGGTGTTCCGCCATTGCTAGCAGCGTCAATAGAGGTCAATGCGGAGCCTTGCGCTAAAGCTTGTACTTCAATAGCGTAGTTACCATTAGTCGCATTATCAGCGAGATCAACAGAAAACGATTCGCTACCTGCGGCTTCATTAGTGGTAGCTGTTCGAGGGAAAAAGGTATCTTGGCTTTGTGCTTTTTCAAGTATGCTACGAAATGCACTGAGTTTAGATTTGATGCTGCCGACAGCGGAAAGGGTCACCTCGAGGGTGGTTTTGGTTTTTTCAAAGCGTGCATCTTTGCCTGCTCGCTCTGCATTCAGAGTCACTTCGATTAGGGCTTCTAGATCTAAGCCACTACCAATACCTGCCGCTGTAATTCCTGTCATAACATCTTACCCACATATATTTTTATACCAATTGATCAACAAACAAGCCGGTTGTTTCGCCAATGGCGTCTTGAAATTTTTGCAGCCGCTCTTCCAACTGACGATACTCTTCTGTAGGGATCTCGCGAATCAGCTCATCAGTACTTCGATTCAGTACCGAAGTAAAGAACTGCCCATCTCGCTCGTCAACTACAAATTTCACGTCTCTATCTTGGACCTCGAGTAACTGATTGATTGAAGCAACCACATCTTCTACTTGTTCACGGTCATCCGACTGACGTTTTTCCTGGTCGGCCTGTTGTTGAGCCTTAGCTTGCTGTTGTTCTTTTTGAAGCGATATCTGTGCCACTTCCATTTTATCGGCAGCACTAACCTCTGGCTCTCGACTTTGCGTTAAGCCCACGGTTGCCGCCGACGTGGATACTAAACCAACATTACTATCCATATTACAGACTCCTTAAATAAAGCAAGCCACACCTAGAGTATAAGTGTGGCTGCGTCTTTCTTCACTAATTTTACTATTAAACTAAAGCTAACGCAGCCTGTGGGCGTTGATTAGCTTGAGCCAAAATAGAAGTACTAGTTTGCTGTAAGATTTGAGCTTTAGTTAAATCAGCCGTTTCTTTAGCGAAATCAGTATCTTTGATTCGAGAACGCGCACCAGAAATATTTTCTGAGATGTTAGACAAGTTTCGAATTGTAGACTGGAAACGGTTTTGAACCGCACCAAGCTCAGCTCGCTCAGAATCAACCAGTTTAATTGCTGAATCCAGTAAAGCCATTGCAGCACTTGCGCCAGCAACACTAGAAACAGACAGACTTGCTAAACCTAAGCCTGACGCTCCCCAACCACCTGAACGAGAGATGTTTACACTGATATTTTGTCCAGCGTTAGCTCCCACTAGGAATGCAGCAGAGTAACCGCCATCAAGTAGATTAACACCACCAAATTGGGTAGTTGTCGCTACTCGGCTCATTTCAAGTTTAAGTTGAGAAACCTCAGCTTGAAGTGCAGTTCGGTCGCTTGAATTATTGATACCATCTTGAGATTGAACGGCTAACACGCGCATACGTTGCATCATGTTAGTTAACTCGTCCATTGCACCTTCAGCAGTTTGCGCTACTGAGATACCATCTTGAGCGTTCATCACCGCGCGGTCAAGACCTTGGATTTGCGATGTCATACGGTTAGAGATTTGTAGACCAGCAGCATCGTCTTTCGCACTGTTAATACGGAAACCAGAACTTAAACGTTGGTATGCGGTGTCTAGTGTATTGCCAGAGCTTGCTAGCTGGCGTTGTGCGTTCAATGACGACACATTGGTGTTGACAACTAATGCCATATTTTGAGCCTCCTAAGAAATTGTTCATCCTGATTGAACTTGAGTCAGGACGACCAAAACCATTTTTAGTTGTTGAACCCCTGATTTATGAACCGTAAACCAAGACAACGTTTAAATGGACCAAAGTTTTATTAACTTCATATCTGTTAGCGGCAAGGGAAGAAGAAGCTTTAGGAAAAAAATGGAAAAAAGCGGAAAAAATTTGCCGCTTATACGGCAACACCTTATATCACGGGCTTTCACGGCAAAAAATATATCGTAAAAGGCACAATTGAAGTTGATAATAAGGCCAAAAATGAAAATTTATATTTATTTACGCCAAGTTCTTGTCAGTAAAACTTGGCATAAGCTTTGCTTTGTTATTGTGGCAGTCTGAACCACTGCGAAAAAAAGGCCAAGTGAGTATGCATCACTTGACCGTATCGCTCGAAACGATAGGAGATTGAGAGCGAAACTAAAGCGCAACTTATTATTGGTATGGAAATGAGCCTCCTAAGAGTACTAATTGCGCTACTGCAGCCTGAGGACGGTGGATTGAACCCCCACCGTCCTTTCTTTTTACCTGGATTAACCGAGTAATGATAATGCAGCCTGAGGACGTTGGTTTGCTTGAGCCAAAATAGTGGTTGAGGTCTGCTGAATAATCTGGTTACGCGTTAATTCAGCGGTCTCTTTAGCGAAGTCTGTATCTCTAATACGTGAGCGCGCCGCAGTAACATTTTCTGAGATATTCGATAAGTTACGAATAGTCGATTGGAAACGGTTTTGCACCGCACCGAGTTCTGCACGCTTACCATCGATAATCTTCATCGCTGAATCAATGGCTGTCATTGCCGCACTTGCCCCAGCAACACTAGAAACAGACAGAGCGCCTAAGCCTAAGCCAGAAGTACCCCAGCCTCCACTGCGAGAGATATTAACACTGATATTTTGACCAGCATTAGCACCCACCAAGAAGCTAGACGAGAAAGTACCATCGAGTACGTTAACGCCACCAAATTGAGTTGTGGTGCCGATACGGCTCATTTCAGCTTTAAGTTGAGACACTTCTTGTTGAAGCGCGATACGGTCATCTGAGTTATTGATACCATCTTGTGATTGGATAGCCAATACTCGAATTCGCTGTAAAGAGTTGGTAATTTCGTCCATCGCGCCTTCAGCCGTTTGCGCTAGAGAAATACCATCTTGGGCATTCATTACAGCACGGTCTAAACCTTGAATTTGCGAAGTCATACGGTTTGAAATTTGTAAGCCAGCTGCATCATCTTTTGCACTATTAATACGCAAACCCGATGATAAACGTTGGAATGAGGTATCTAATGACCAGCCAGATTGCGTTAATTGGCGCTGAGCATTAATAGATGACACATTTGTATTTACGTATAAAGCCATGATATTTCTCCTATCTATATTTAACCATTTACAGGTTTTATAATTTGTCAGTTATTTTGTTTTTCTGACTTACCTATATAACGGCAACGCTTCAATATTCTTTAGCAATTTATTTTATTTTTTTGTTTTATATATAAGCTGTAAAACAAAAAAGGTTGCTTCAATATTGAAGCAACCTTTATAACGGCAGACTAAGAATATACTTTAGGGTTTATAGGTAATTAAATAGCGAAAGTTGGCTAATGCGGCTGTATGAAGAGTAAGATGTATTAAGCGCTAGTTCGGCTTTCTGAAGGTTGCTCACCGCCTCAGCAAAATCCACCTCACTGACAGAAGCCCTTGATTTTTGGTTGATTATATCCATAGCTGACGCTGAATTTCGTACCGACTCTAGGGAGTTTCCTCGGGCACCTAGCGAGCCCAAGGTTAAATTCACCCTTTCCATAGCATTATCAACGCCTATTAAAAAATCATTCTGAGCAGCAACAAATTCGCCTTCAGGAATAGTATTATCCTCAAGCGCGGTAATAAAATCACCTAACATATTTAAAATATTGTCTTTCACTGGAGGGGCTAACTCAAATTCTTCAGGTGGACCTCCGGCAGCGCCGGTCACCACCACGTCGATACCGTTAAAGTTAATGAGTTCTCCTGAAGTATAATCGCCCACCACAGGGGGTACTAATGACGCCCCGCCATTATCTAAAATTTCATAAGTATCTGGAGAACCAACATTGGTTTGAACTAAAAACTGATTATTAGCCGGATTAATAGGATCGTAATTTAACTTATGAAATGAATCATAGGCTTTTTGATCAGATATCGTAGTGGTAATATTAGCGGTTAAATCGTTTGTAACAAAACGTTTAAATACATTATCAAATATTTCTTGGCCGGTATCATTACTTTGAATATAAACCGATGATGAAACTTTTAACTCATTAACACCTACATCACCCTGGTAGTTGTAGTTTTGCCCGTCATATACATAGGGCTTCTTTTGGGTTTGAAAACCCGAAAAAATGTAACTGCCATCGGCATTTTGACTATTCATAAAGTCAAACATTTGATCTTGAATTTGGCGTAATTCTTGAGCGAGCGAGGCGCGCTCTGTTTCGCCGTTAATACCGTCACCTGATTGCACACCTAATACACGCGCTCTTTGTATGGCTGTCATCATGCCATCGAGAGTCGTTTCTTCAAAGTTCAGTGCATTTTCTAACAAGGTACCATTTTTTAGGTGTTGCTCTGTTAAGGTGATTTCGGTACTTAAAAACATGGTTTTACTCATGTCAGAAGGACCATCGGCCGCGGTAAGTAATTTTTTATTGGTAATTAAATGCTGGTTCATTTTCTCAACTTGTTGCTGAGAATTAAGCACCCCATTCAATGAGCTTTGATACAAATTAATACTCGATACACGCATAATTAGCCTACCTCACCGACGCTAATAAGGTTTGAAAGGTCTCTTGAGCCGCACTTATCACTTGAGCGGAAGCCGCATAAGCCTGCTGAAAGCGAATTAAATTGGATGCTTCTTCATCAAGGTTAACCCCTGATATAGAATTATGCCGCTGAGTACTTTGCTCTAAAAGTGAAGATGCCGCAGATGCAGACACCCTAGCTTCGCTGGTTTTACCACCCACAAAACTCACTAAACTGGCGTAAGCATCGTTCATGGTCATTTTATTATCACCCGTGGCAGCTAAGCTTTTACGTACTAAATCTTTTTGTTGTAAATCAACCATTCGCAGCGCGTTATAGTTGTCATTAAAACCATCGGTATTGTACCCCATGGTAAATACGTCACCTTCCTGCACATCCCCGTCGATATTGATCTCATAACCCGGAGATAAAGCCGGTGTAGCATTAGCAAATATCTGCTGGCCCGCAGTCGACGCAGGCGCGGTGGCCAACAGGCCACCAGAACCATCGTAAATATCATAGTCGCCAGCTGCGTTTATACGCACCTCATGCGGGCCATTTACATCATAACCACCAGGCAGGGTAAAATCTGAGGTAGCAGGGTCGGTATCGTAGATAGAATCAATCGAAACCGTGGCATTTCCACGGTTATTCAGTTCACGCTCTACGCGTATAGGCGCCGCCAAGGCCAACTTTTCTGGCTGGCTCATACTCACGACCATTTGTGCAGCAGCATCACGCGTAGGCTGTATTAAATGCTTATCACCCGCAGCAAATGGCCCTGATGAGAAATCCCAATCCATGCCATCTAACTGAAAATTTGTCGGCGGAATAGACCCCGATACCACCGAGTCAATGGCACTATCCCCATCATAACGCTGTACTTCAAAGGTCGTAGGCGAGATAAACGACACCCGGTAGTCGTAAGGGCTCACTTCACTGCCACTGCCCGCGACAAAAGTTCCACTGATGGTGCCAGCCGTGGTATTGCTGGAAAACTCTTTACTATTAAAAGTTGGCAAAGTGAAAATATCGGTGCCGATATCCCCATTTAAGTCCATGCCTAATGAGTTTTGTTGGTTAAATGCATCTGCCATCGCAATGGATAGCTGGCCTAATTGGTTACGACTAACATCCAAGGTGGTTTTACGGTATTCCATTAAACCACCAATGGTACCGCCTATTTCCTCACGACCAATAATTCGGCTAGAGCCAGCCAGTGTCAGAGTCATTTCTTTTTGCGTTTTATCGGGATCACCATCAACCATATTCAGTTGGGTGTAATCATCTTCCAATACTAGGGCTTGGCCTGAGCGCATAAACACCAAGGTAGAGCCGCTATCTTGAACAATGGTATTAATGTCGATAAGTTCTGCTAGTTCTTTGATCGCTTGGTCACGTTTATCAGACAAAATAGCAGTATTGCCATCTAAGGGACTGCCCCCTGCGGCTACAATTTCTTTGTTTATTTCAGCAATATTAGTAATTAGGGCGTTAGCTTCATTAGACTTTTCAACCAAGTCTTGGCTGATATTTTTTTCTTGAATTTGGTACTGTTCGTTAAGCGTGCGGTAACGGTCAGTTAATGCATTGAATTGAGATAAGGCCAACTCTCGAGTAGACAGGGCCGTAGGATTATCTGTTGTAGCGTGTAACTGGGTAAACATGTCGTCGAATTTAGAACTTAACGACAAAGCATCATCACTAAGAATCGCATCGATAGTGCTTACCGATTCCAAGTAAGCGTTACGGCTGGCAAAGGTAGAGGTATCGCGAAACATTTGCGCTTGAGCAAAACCATTCAATACACGTTCGGTATACCCTTCCCTCACCCCACCTAAAGTATCGGCAGTATAAAATGTTCGCTGAAGGCTATAACCAGGAGTATTAACATTGGCAATGTTGTTACCCGTGGTCATCAATAGGCGCTGTTGAGCAGCCACCCCTGATGAACCAATCGTTAACAGGTCATTCATAGCCATAATCTAATTACTCCCCTTCAACATCAGAACGACGAAAGTCGGAAAAATGACGACTATCGAGTATTTGGCCAATCTTATTGGCGTACTGAGGGTCGGTCGCATAGCCCGCATTTTGTAATTCTGCAGCATAGCGTTTGGCATCCATCCCATTGGCGACAGCCTGTTGATAACGAGGCCCTTCAACAAACGACAAGTAGTCTTTAACACTCTCTTCGAAAGAGTCGTAAGAGCGAAACGCAGCGCGTTCTTGCTTAGCTTGCCCATCTCTATACTCTAAAGTGTTCACGACTGCTTTATCTCCTTGCCAGCGTTTGTCGGCTTTAATACCAAACAAATTATGGCTGCTTGTTCCGTCATTATTGGCTATCACTTTTTTACCCCACCCCGATTCCAGTGCTGCTTGGGCTACAATGGCCATAGGCTCAATGCCTTTATCTACCGCCCACTTTTTGGCTATCGGCAACAATGTTTCAATAAATTCGCTGGGGGTGGCAAAACTTTGCCCTTTTGCCGCATCTACTTGTTGCGGTTTTTCAAGTGAATCGCGATTAATACTCACTTTATCTAAAGTTTCCTTAACCGCGGCCGTTACACTAGTCGATACAGCAATTTCCTTGCCAACTGATGACTTAGCATCTAAAGCGCGTTGTTCAAGGTCGATATTCTGGCCACCGCGTAATACTGACGCTGGCGTCATGTTGGCAGCAGCGGGGTTCAGTTGCGCCACAATTAAGTCGGCTAAACCTAGCGCCCCCGAAGAAGATAACTCTAGTGCCATTTGATTATCATGCATGTCACGATAAGTTTGAGTATGTCGGTTATTTAATGGCGAGTCGTTTTCAAACAATGCGTTACTTTTACGCATTTGTTTTAGCAACATTTGCATAAACATAGCTTCAAATTGACTAGCGACCTGATTTAGTGCCTTGTTAGGGTCTTTTTGAGCCGAACTTCTAAGCTCATCTAAACTGGCTAAATCATGGTAATTTGCGCTTTGTTTGACCGCATCCATCGTCATCGTTAAATCACCATTAACTCGCCTTGAATTGCACCCGCTTGTTTTAGGGCTTCAAGGATTGATACCAAATCACCAGGTGCAACGCCTACACGGTTAACCGCTCTAACCAAATCATCTAATGACGCACCAGGGTCAAAATTGAACATTCTTGAATCTTCTTGAGTGGCTTCAATGGTACTAACCGTCGTTTCTACCGTTTCGCCATCAGAAAATGCATTAGGCTGAGAAATAACCGGTGTTTCAGATATTTTCACCGTTAAGCCACCGTGGGTAATCGCCGCAGGCAAGAGCTTGACATCTTTACCAATAACAATGGTACCGGTACGAGAGTTAATAATGATTTTGGCCGACTCAGACGCCGGTTCAAAACTTAAATTCTCTAAAGTAGAAAGATAGGCAACACGTTGACCGGGGTCTCTTGGGGCAAATACTTGTACCGACGTGGCATCCATGGGTGTTGCCGTGTTTGGCCCCACTAAGCCATTAATGGTATCGGCTAAACGTTTGGCTGTTGTAAAGTCTGAACGCTTTAAATTAAAGGTAATGGTATCGCCACTCATAAAAGGTGAAGGCACCGAACGCTCTACAATCGCACCATTAGGAATGCGCCCTACCGTAGGGGTATTGGATATAACCTTTGAGCCATCAGCGCCCTCTGCACCAAAACCGCCTACAATTAGGCTACCTTGAGCCAGCGCATAAACTTGGCCATCAGCCCCTTTTAAGAAGGTTTGAACTAGACTACCGCCGCGTAAACTTTTCGCTTCACCAATCGCAGAGATGGTGATATCAATTGTTTGACCGGGTTTAATAAATGCGGGGAGTTCTGCATGTACCGCCACAGGCGCTACATTTTTAATTTTTAAGTTAGTACCAGGTGGCACGGTAATACCAAAATTTCGAAGCATGGTGGCAAAAGACTGCTTCGCAAAATCACTGTTCTTCTCCCCTGTTCCCGGCAAACCCACCACTAAGCCATAACCTGTTAATTGGTTAGCACGTACGCCGGCTACATTGGCCACGTCTTTGATCCGCGCAGCACTAACAGTATTAACCACTAAACACAAACTGATACTGAACAACAAAATGCCACGTTTAAACATGAGAACTACTCCTAAAAATAAGGGCTTAGAATGGCCAAACTTGGCTATTAAAGAACTGAGATAACCAGCCCTGTTCGGTGGTATTAGCAAAATCACCAGTACCGCCATATTGAATTCGAGCGTTAGCAATACGAAGCGACATAATTGAATTATCAGGCGCTACATCTTCTGGACGAATAATCCCCGTTAGGCGAATATACTCATTGCCGTTATTAAGCATTAACCATTTTTCGCCACTAATAATTAAGTTGCCGTTAGCCAACACCTGCACCACGTTGACTGAAATATTGCCGGCTAAACTGTTACTTTGAGCGGCATCGGCTTCACCACTAAAGTCACTATTTTGACTAAGACCTAGTTCTATTGGGTTTCCACCTATGGTTGCTACACCACCGGGTACGGTAATCTGGTTAAGATTTAAGGTTTTGTCTTTAGCTAACTCGTTGCTGGCTGACTTACTGGCCTGGGTGCTTTCAGCTAGGGTGACCACGATAATGTCACCAACCCGATGTGCCTTTTTGTCCGAATATAAATTATTAGCTCTGTCTTCGGTAAATAACGACCCTGTAATCCGCGATTCAACGGCAACATCTTCAGGGTAAACAGGCGCGTAGGCAGGATCATCTGGCACCACGGTATTATTTACGCTAGCACAGCCTGCCATTGCAACACAGCCTGCCAAAACGATGAGTTTATACATGAGCAATCCCTCTCTCTAAACTTCGATTACAACTGTTGAGTTGCGAAGGTCAACATTTGGTCTACGGTAGAAATTACTTTTGAATTCATTTCGTAAACACGCTGAGCTTCAATTAAGTTAACCAGCTCTTCAGTCACATTCACGTTAGACGTTTCTAAAGAACCTTGGCGAATAGCACCTAAACCATTCTCTGAGGCGATTCCATTTTGTGGTGCTCCACTGGCACCGGTTTCGAGGTACAAGTTTTGTCCTCTAGGCTCTAAGCCCGACGGATTAACAAAATCAGTAATGGTAATTTGACCAATCACTTGGCTGTCTGTTTGCCCTGGTAAGCGAACACTCACCTCGCCGTCTTCGCCTACGGTAAAGCTCTGAGCATCTTCAGGTACCTGGATCTCTGGCTGCAAAGGGTAACCTGCGCCCGGCGTGACAATGGTGCCTTCGTCATTGAGACCAAATTGACCATTACGCGTATAGGCTGTTGTTCCATCAGGCATGAGCACTTCAAAAAAGCCCCGCCCATCAACCATTAAGTCGAACGCATTGTCAGTAGTTTGCACATTACCTTGATCATGATTTTTTTGAGTAGCCACCACTTTGGCACCCGCTCCAATCATCAGTCCCGAAGGCATCTTAGTATTTTGCGAAGAACGTCCGCCTGGCTGATTAATGGTTTGGTATAACAAGTCTTCAAATACAGCTCGACTTTTTTTGTAACCAATAGTGCTAGCGTTTGCTAGGTTATTAGAGATTACAGATACATTGGTTTGTTGGGCATCTAAGCCGGTTTTACTTATCCATAATGCGGGATGCATAATTCGCTCCTTATTCCTAACTTAATCGCAACAAGCTACTAGTGGCTTTTTCATTTTCTTCAGCGGCTTTCATCATTTTAATTTGCATCTCAAATTGACGTTGCATGCTGATCATATGGGTCATTTCTTGAATAGGGTTCACATTGCTACCTTCAACCGCACCTTTTACTAACTCCACCGTAGCGTCAGGTTGGTAAGGTTGACCATTGGTGGCTCTAAATAAACCATCTTGGCCTTTGGTTAAGTCCGCAGCGAATGGCTTGCTAAGTTTGATGCGATTAATTTCTTCTAAAGCATCAGCAGGAGCACCTTCAGGGCGGATTTCAATGGTTCCATCTTCATTAATTTCTAACTTTTCAACGGGTAAGGGAATAATGATAGGCGCATCTTGGTTACCTAAAACCGCTTGACCTTGCATGGTTTGCAACACGCCGGCAGCAGAAATAGTAAAGTTACCATTGCGTGACAACGCTTCGTTTCCATCTTTGTCTTGAACCGATATCCAACCTTCACCTTTTACTGCCACGTCTAAATCTCGCCCGGTCGTTTTAAGTAAACCACCAGCAAAATTTTGACTAGGCTGCTCGGTCATCGCAAATACCCGCGATGGCATACCAGGGCCAAATGCTTGCATAGCGCGCGCATTTTCAATGTCGGCCTTAAACCCCGTGGTATTAGCATTGGCTAGGTTGTTTCCGCGTACCGCGAGCGAATGCATGTTTTGCTTTGCACCGGTCATCGATATGTAGAGTAGTTGGTCCATTATTTATTCCCTTCGTCAATTAGCTGACTCTAGGTAAATAACAGCAAGTATGATGCCAAACAAAATAAGGTGATAAAGAAGAAAGGAAATATCTATATAAATCAGATAAATAAAAAGGCAGCGAATGCTGCCTTTTTATTAGAAAAGCATAAGCACGATTAGCGGATTTGGATAATCGTTTGCTGTAATGTCGAGTTAACTTCAAGTGCTCGAGAGTTAGCTTGGAAGTTACGCTGAGCGCTAATCAAGTTTACTAATTGCTCGGTCAAATTAACGTTGGCCTGCTCTAACGAAGCCGAATTAATTTTACCAAAGGTACCGGTGTTCGCTTCACCAGCGATGGCTTCACCACTAAGCTGAGTTTGCTGCCATGCGGTATCGCCAATTTGTGATAAACCTTGATTATTATTGAACTTGGCAATAGACACTTTAGCAATGTTTGATGTTTGACCATTACTGTAAGAAGCCACCACTAAGCCATCAGGGCCAATATCGATCCCTGTTAATTTACCTACGGTCGAGCCATCTTGTGACAAGTTCGATACTTCAAACGCCGAATTATATTGGGTAGGAGAATTAAGGTTAAAGGTAATAGTTTGCGTAGGATCTACCGACCCAGTGACAGGATCCCATACTCCACCAGGGCCTGACGGCGGCGCCGTGCCCAAAGCAACCGTTTCAATGATTAACGGTGCAGAGGTGGCTAACGCACCGGTATTATCAAAGGTTAAGGTTGCCGAAGCTGGAATAGTAGGGTTTGAGTTACCAGCATTAGGTGTATTGGCCGTACCACCATTCACATCGACCGGTTCGCCGTCAATGTAAATCAGTTTATGCCAAGTATTCGCGGTCGTATCGTCTTTTATAAAAAAGGTTTCCGCGACATGTGAGCCACCTTGCGAATCATAAACGGTTACCGAAGTCGCCGAGGTATAGGTATTGCTATCCGTTGGGTCAAAATCGCCAAGGTCATGACTGGTGCCACTAGATGGTAAGTTGAAGGTCATATCAACTTGGCCAGTCATGGTCGGTGTTCCCACCTCGGTGCCAATTTTAATGGCATTGGTAGCAGCCATACTTACTGCCGATGGCGTACCGTTATTGTTTACGGTATAGCCTTGTAGGTACTGGCCTTGCGAATTAACAATAAAGTTGTCTGCATTTAACTTAAATGCCCCTGCCCGCGTAAATTCACGAGTTTGGGTGGTAAGATCTGAAGCAGTAACAAAAAAGCCTTCTCCGCTGACAGCCAAATCCAACGCATTTTGAGTAAAATTCAAACTACCTTGATGAAACTGTTGGGCAACATCAGCTGTTTTAACGCCATTACCCACAGCAGTACGAGCATTAGAGAAAATCGATGTTGCATACACATCGGCAAACTCAGCTCGCGACTCTTTAAAACCAATGGTGTTGACGTTAGCAATGTTATTCGCCGTTACGTCAAGATCCTTTTGCGAGGCATTGATGCCGCTTAGCGCGATATTAAATGACATCTCTCAATCTCCTATCGTTTAGTATTCTTTGTTAGGCTTTAGCTACTTCCAGCACATCGCTCATGGCGATACCACCTAATCCTTCTAAATTGACGACTACGCCAGATGTACCACCCGCCAAACTTACGCTACTTACGTTCGCAAAAGTTGCAGTGGGTAAACTGATCTCTTTACCGCCCTGAACGCCATTTACTTTGACGTTGTATTTTCCTTCTGGCATCGGATTCCCGTTAGAATCAGTGCCATCCCAAGAGAACGGAATGTTACCGCTGCCCTCTCCTAAATCGATAACCTTAACCACTTCGCCGGCTTGGTTTTCGACAGTAACTTTTACATTGGTAGTCGCTGCGCCTGTCACCGCAACGCCATCAAATCCAGAACCACTGTTATGACCGTAATCTAAAGGGACGAGTACTTTCTGGCCAACTAAGGTTGAGGCCTGCAGCGCCGCAGATGAATTCATAATAGAGTTCATCGTGTCAAACTTAGTGCCTAGCTCTGCAATACCTTCAGAGGTTTGAAAAGACGCCATTTGCGCAATCATTTCAGCATTGTCGACCGGTTTACTCGGGTCTTGATATTGCAATTGAGTCGTTAACAAGGCGAAAAAGTCTTCTTGGCCAAGTGACTGATTATTATTACTTTCAGGAACCACCGACTCGGGTTCCCAATAGCTGCCTTGTAGTGGATTAATAGTAGACACGGGCTACTCCTTAACTTTTACCCAAATTGAGAGTGCTATTTAGCATTTGTTTCGCAGCTTCTGCGACTTGCACATTAGCTTGATAGGAACGCGAAGCACTCATCATATCGGCCATCTCTTCGATCACATTAACGTTTGGCTTGAAAATATAACCTTCTTCATTAGCCATCGGGTGTTCTGGGTAATACTCTTTACGTAATGGCGCATCAGACTCTACGATGCCGGCCACTTTGACTTTGGCTGATTCATTCATCGCACCACTGGCTCTATCTAATTCTGCCGCAAAAACCGGTTTTCTAGCGCGATAGGTTTGGTCGATACTCGAACTGATACTATCGGCATTGGCTAAGTTGCTGGCGGTGGTGTTTAAGCGCACCGATTGCGCCTTCATTGCCGAAGCCGAAATATCAAACACATTAAAAAAACTCATTATTGACCTCCTTTAATCGCGTTCTTTAACCCACTAAACTTACTGGTCAAAAAACTGATCCCGGCTTGGTATTCCAAACCGTTTTGCATAAAGTCTGCTTTCTCTTGTTGCACGTCTACAGTGTTTCCATCACCGGTATCGGGTTGGTCGGGCACTCTGAAACCTAACTCTGAGAACTGGCTTCTTCCCCCTGTCATGTGACGCTCGTTAGTCACATGCATGCCGCCGTTTTGATTAGCCTTGGCAGCTGCAAACGCTTTATTAAAATTGATATCTTGTGCTTTATAGTTAGGCGTATCAGCATTGGCGATATTACTAGCGATAACTTCAGAACGTCGGGCTCTTACCCCTACGGTATGCTGATGAACCCCTAATGCTTTATCAAATGTTATCGCCATAAAAACCTCTCTACACAATTACAAATTCAAATTTGCAAAAGCTGTGCCATAGTTTTTTTGACGCTTTTTACTGAAGGAATATAAGGAGTTAGAGCAAGTGGCCAAGTACAGCGCAGCGCCACTCTAGAGGAAGCGGCAAAAAAGCGGCAAATGTTGCCCTACTCTGCCGCTTTGATTTTGCGTGACTTATTTTAGTTGGTAAACAATGCCAGGGTGGCAGCGTAACATATTAAATCGGTCGGTTAAGCCCGTGATAGATTCAGATGCCCCCAACATTAAATAACCATTAGGGTTCAGCGCTTGAGCAAACTGATTAAGAATTTTCGACTTCACATCAGCATTAAAGTAAATCAGTACGTTACGACAAAAAATAATGTCGAACTTGCCCATTAATGCATAACTATCGAGCAAGTTTAGCGGGCGAAAGTTTACATTTTTTCTCACTTTGTCATTAACTTTAAAGCGCCCATCACTGGTGGCTTCAAAAAACTGACGCTTACGCTCTGGCGATAAACCTCGGGCTAAGGCTAGTGGGTCATACTCACCTTTTTTACAGTGTTCCAACATAGAAGGCGAAATATCGGTCCCCACAACTTGAACCCCCAATGGTAAGGCTCCTGGCTTTCTAGCTTGATACTCGAGAGACGTCATCATTATCGAGTAAGGTTCTTGACCTGATGAACTGGCAGCTGACCAGATTTTCACCGGCCGTGACATTTTTTGGTAATCAGGCAACAATTTGTCAGCCAGAAGCTGAAAGGGATAGGTATCACGAAACCATAGCGTTTCATTGGTGGTCATAGCATCAACCACCGCAGCTCTCAGCTCTCTTTCGCGCAAACTCATCGACTTCTGCACCAGCTCAGTCAAACTAGATAAGGAATATTGCGCGATCAATGGAGACAAACGGCTTTTAACCAAGTATTGCTTGTTATCGCCTAATACAATTCCACACTGCTTTTCTAAAAAGCCACAGAACTGCTTATATACATCATCAGTTATGGTTCTCAATGCATCCACTCTTTATAAAGATTGACGAACAGCTGCAGCTAACTCGTCTGGATTAAACTTAGCAATAAAGGCGTTGGCACCAACTTTATTCACCATTGCTTGGTTAAACACTCCACTTAGTGAAGTATGAAGAATTATATGTAAATCTTTTAAATCTGGATGAGATCGAACCTCAGCAGTCAGGGTATAACCATCCATTTCTGGCATTTCAATATCAGAAATCACCAACGCAATTTGATCGGTTATCGGTCCGTCTTTTGCCATGGCTGACAATAACTCTAAAGCTTCTCGGCCATCTTGACACAGTAAGGCTTCAACCCCCAAAGAAGTCACCGCTCGCTTAACTTGATTCCTTGCTACTGATGAGTCATCTACCACCAATACTTTTTTATCAATTTTCACGTTCGCTACAGCTTCATCGACAATATCTTGGCTTACAGTGGTATCGACCGGGGAAATCTCATCTAAAATTTTCTCTACATCTAATATAGAAACCAATTCTTTTTCAACTTCAGTGACCGCTGTTAAGTAGTTAAATTTACCCGCCCCCTTTGGTGGTGGCAAAATATCTTCCCAGTTCATATTTACGATGCGCTCAACCGACCCCACTAAAAAGCCCTGTACCGAGCGATTGTACTCAGAAATGATGATAAAACACTTACTGAGATCTTCGATGGGTCTGCCACCCGTTGCAGAACTAAGATCAATAACTGAAATGGTTTTACCGCGGATATGCGCCACACCGCGAATAACAGGGTTAAGTTTTGGCAAAGC
This sequence comes from Agarivorans sp. MS3-6, assembly GCF_054112545.1. NCBI lineage: Bacteria > Pseudomonadati > Pseudomonadota > Gammaproteobacteria > Alteromonadales > Alteromonadaceae > Agarivorans > Agarivorans sp. MS3-6. The sequence continues at coordinate 492,148 of NZ_CM134202.1, forward strand.
AGTTAATGGTGGACATTGCAGCACTTCTTTTACTTTAAAAACATTAATGCCATAACGCTGAGTTCCATTTAATCGAAACAATAATAATTCGAGGCGATTTTGCCCTACCAACTGTGTTCGTTGATTTACCGAATCTAAAATACCCGCCATATATTCTTCACTCCTTGGAAAGGGGCACTATCTTTGCTTACCCCTGTATACTATCTTTCAATTTAGCTTAAAAGTCGTTTTTTTGACACAAGCTAACAAGGCATCACTTTGTTAAGCATAGACAAAAAAGCCAATTGTTACTTTGCTTTATCGGTATCATATAGGAAATGTTGATAAAAACTGTTACTTCACTGCTATTATTTTGTTTTAGCCTGACAGCTCACACCAGTGAGTTGCACCGACAGCTGGAAAAAGAAGCTGTTGATTTCGTTTATTCGCAAATGGCCCATAATGATTCACAGAAAATAGAACTAACCGCCAACCAGCTTGACGAACGCGTCACCCTAGCCAAATGCCCGAGTGGCTATAGCTATAGCTTAGCCAATGGAGAAGTGAGGCGTAATACCAGTGTATTGGTAAGCTGCAGCGATCAAAGTAATTGGCGATTATACATTCCTGTCCGTATGCAAGTATTACTGGCAGCGGTAGTAGCCAGTGGGCCAATTCAAGAAGGTGCCGCATTAAGTGCTTCGCAAGTATATTTAAAATTTTTGCCCGAGAATCGCCTGCGCGGCAGCTACTTTACTCAAGCAGAACCTTTGATTGGGGCAAAACTAAGGCGCTCAATAAGAAAAGACCAAATCATAACTGGGCGCGATATTTGCATAGTCTGTAAAGGTGACGCGGTGACAATTTCAGCCAACATGGGTGGATTAGTGGTGACCACGCAGGGAACGGCTTTGTCTAACGGGAGTATCGGTGATACCATCAAGGTTAGAAATAATCAGTCTCAGCGTCTTGTCACAGGGCGAGTAAAAGCATTAGGGCTGGTAGACGTAAAACTTTAATTTTTTTCTAAAGTTTTAATTTGTTAAGCCGATAGCATTATTGAATACGAAAATTGATTAACTGTGGGGCGCCATTATGGCTTTAAACATCAACAACTTAGGTGGGAACCGTCCAAGTCAACTTGATACTAATCGAGTAAACGACAAGACGACTAAAGAAAGCACTGAACAACGTTCAACTGCTGGTTCTACTGCAGCCCAGGATTCAGTGATGCTTACCAATGAAGCACAACAACTCAATCGTATTCAGCAGAATTTGCTTAATGAGTCTGATAGCAGAAACTCAAAGTTAGAATCCATTAAACAAGCTGTGGCCGATGGCAGCTACCAAGTTGACGCTAACCGAGTAGCCCAAAAAATGGGTGACTTTGAAAGTGAGTTTAACAAAGCCCTTGGATAGTTAACCAATGATCGCAGACCTACTGAATACTCAAGAGCAGCAACTTAGATTGCTGCTTTCTCTTTTGCAAAAAGAAACTAAAGCCCTAGAGAGCGATGATGCTATTTCGCTATACGCTATTGCTTCAGATAAAGAACAAACACTAGAAACTATCGCAAAACTAGACCAAGAGTTAGAAACATCAGCAGACAAACAACAGCTAGGCTCTGCACCGCTCAAGCAACAGGTTGATGCAATTAAGCAGTTACTAGAGCAATGCCAACAATTAAACGCGCTAAATGGCGAAATCATTCAAGCAAGCAATGAAAAAATCCGCCAATTAAGTCAAGTTATTGAACAGCTAAAAAACCAAAATTCAGCAACCTATGACAAGCTAGGTAAAAAGCATGGCGCTCATAGAGTAGGTAAAGGATTTAAAGCCTAGCTGGCAAACATGGTTAACGCGAAGCCCCTCGTTAAGTCACCCTCTATTCTCTCCCAAAAAAAACCGGCCTTGCTAGTGTCTTTAGCAGCACCACTGATGACTCAAAGCAGGTGCTACCTCCCTTAATGCTCAGCATAACTGCCAACACACTAATGGCTTTTGTCATTGGCATCACCGATTGCTGCAATTGATGCTTAGTTGCCAGCGGTTTTCTATGTGCCATAAATAGAGAATATTTCCGGTAAAAAGAGCAGGCATTTACACCCCCTTTTTACCAAAATGCAGATACAACAAAGCCGCGCAGTTGGCGGCTTTGTTGTGTAATAGAGCTAAAGCGCTTTAGCCTTTTTCGCCCATCGACATTGAGCGTGAAGTTTTAGCCTGATTACGAGCTTCAATAATCATGACGCCATCACGCTTGGTGGGTGGCGGTACTTTGTCTAGGTAGACTTCATTGGGGATTAACTCTTGGGCAGAGGCCACCACCACTTTTGATTGGGCCCCAACGATTCGAGCGTTCACCAATATACCTTCATTAGATTTACTAAATGTGCCCACGAGTAAATATTCTATCGGCAAACGTTTTGATAATTCTTTTACATTACGGCTATAAACGAAATCACCACCTTCAGTGATACGAATAAAACCGGTGGCTTTATAATCGATGATAGAGAAACCATTTTGTTGCATTTCATAAACAAAACTTTCGGCAATTTGCATCCCAAACAAGTCGGTTGTTTTTAGATTATCCAGCGGCACAAAAGACGCTACGCCAATCGGCGTATCAGCATTAACAAAATGCGAGCTTGACACCAAACGCTGCGACATAAGATTGACATATTCTGTTAGCGTTCTTTTACCGTCGGCATTGGCAGGCGAAGCACTACTTACCGGAGCAGAACGGGTCATCGCATCACTTAAGTAGAGGTGACCATTCTCATCCACAACACCAGAAACATAATGGGCTTCGTGCGAATGAGCAGGGCGATGGCTTGATGAGTCATACACCAGCACTTTTTGCATCGTAGGAGAGCTACTGCAGCCAGCTAGCATCGAGGTGGCTATGGCTAATACACAAATACCTTTCATGTTACGTCCTTAATCGTCTATTACCTTTAAGGTATCGGCATGAAAGGTGAAAGCTTTATTAAAACTGTACGGTTTTTTGACTATCTAAATGGCGAGTGGGCGCCATAGACATCGTCACTCTATACACTTCTCTAAAATCCAACTGCAACTCAGTGACATACACATCGTCAACTGCATAAGCATTAACCACTTTAGCCCCACGAATAACCCCGGCTACAGAAGCCGCTAAACGCTCGTTACCCAATACCATGTCACTAATGGTGGCGGTGCTGTCGATATGTTGGCCATACACTTGTTCTGATAGCTCACGGTAAGCATCAAGCTTTGACGCCTTCATGGCGCGAAGTTGCTTGGCTGAATTATCAGCACCGCGCTGCTGGCTAATTGGAGCGTAACCAACCGCATTCACCACCGTAAAATCACCCGGTGGTTGGTAAGTCCACTCAACCTGCTTTACTTGAGTGGTCGGCGTACATGCCAACAGCAGCAATACTGAAAGGCTTAAAAACCAAGTTCTAAAGTACAGTTTGTTCATGACGCTGCAAGCTCCCATTAACACTAGTGACTCGAGGAGAGGTGGCTCCGGCACTATTTGGAAAAAACTGATAGGCCGCAGATACCACCGCTTGATTAGCCAGCTCAACTAAACGCAAATTGACATGTCTGCCTGAACCGGTTCGCTGAAAACTCCCCACGACCACATAAGTTATCTGCATTTGTTCGCGCAATAACTCTGCATCTCGAGATAAAGAAAATTCGCCAAATCCAGGGTCCATCTGAAAACGGCCAGTTAAGCGAGGTTCAATCGTATTTATGCCTTCATTGGATAAAGCGGCAAACATTGCCTCTGCCACTTGCCGCCCAAAACTATCGCTGGATTGTAAGTTATCTAAATCCACCACTGTACTTATGGCCACAGAATCAGAGGCACTCAGCTCAATATCATCCGTCAGTTGTTTAGACAGATTATCAACGTATGCGTACAGAGCTTGATCTTGCTGCTCTCTAGGCTCAACATATGGATAATTTGAAACGTGATGTAAACTGGTATTACATCCTTGTAGTATCATTAGCACTACAAGCCATATCGAATAACGCATATAACTCCCCTTCCTACTCGTTCACTATGGCTATTTCACAGTAATAGCCAAGCAATATGTGTTCCATGAAGCAAAAAGCATTCCAGTCAAAAAAATAACACCTAGACTTGGGTACAGTTATTGCTTAGTTAGGACTAGGAGGGACTTATGAAACAACTTATTTTACTCATTGGTTTGTTGCTCAGCGTGTCAGCCCAAGCAGTCTGGTATGAAGCGAAAGGTCAAGCGACCATCGTTAACCAGGATCTTGACCAAGCCCGCAGCACCGCAACCCAAGAAGCCGTTAAGCAGCTATTACTTTATGCTGGCGCATCGGTGACTAGTATTAGCCAAGTATCTGGCGGTCAACTCACCCTAGATCAGATAGAGGTGGTATCTAAAGGCTCCTTACACAACATCAAAGTGCTAGATGAAGGAAACCTTGGGCAGCAGTACTATGTGGTTTTACAGGCAGATGTCTTTCCCGCGGCTACTCAATGTAAAGCCAGTGGCTACAGTAAAAACATGTTGCTATTGCCGCCATTTCTAAAGCAGCAACACCAAGTAAGAGTGGGCCAATTACATGAAATTTCGCCGGCTGTAGAGCAACGTGCTTACGATATTGCCAGAGAAGTCGGTCGCCAATTCAATGTGAAGCACCCGCCTAAATTACCACTTAATTACTACAAACCCGGCGAGCATAACTTTAAAGGCATTAAAGATGTTGCCGACCGCTACGGGGCGCAATATTTACTGGGTTTAGAACTTGAAAACATTTCGCTAGACCAAGAGCACAAACCCAAGCTATTTAATTTCAGCTATCCCAACCGCTATTTTGTCGTCAATGCACGTGTATATAATGCGATTGACTTGGAAGAGATTTATAACAAGCGATTCTCAGTTCATGCCCCTTGGGAGTTTGATGCACGAACCATCATTTCACCGCACTCTGCCGAGTTTTGGTTATCGTCTTATGGGCAAACGGTTAATAGCACCTTGCAACAGGTGATTTCTGAAGTAGATGCTTTGCTAGCATGCCAACCTTTACAAGGCAGCGTGGTGAAAGTACTCGGGCCCGATCGCTGGCAAATTAACTTGGGCCAAGCCAACCAATTAAATACTGGTATGTTGCTAGAGTTAATCCATCAAAACTATCACTGGGGGAGTTGGGATGTACCTCGACAAGAGCAGCAACTCGCTGGCAGCATGGTAAGAATCGAACAAGTTTATCAGGAAAGTGCCATCGTAGTAGCGGTCGACCCAACCATGACAGCAAACATTCAACTAGGAGATCTAGTCAGTAAACGGTAGCCCTACACATTTTATGCGGTGATAACTAGTTAGTAGCAAGCTTAAACAAACTAGTGATTACCGCCCTTCCCTTTAAAGGCTTGCTTGTAACTATTTCCTTCAATCTTTCCTAAGATAAGGTATTAATACCTTATAAATCATGAGCCCGTTATTTTTAATTATCGCTGCAACCATCTTCAACTATTAAAGTATTAATTCGACCACTGTCTCATTTAAATATTTCAAACCGTCATTCCAAGGGCATTTCTTTATAAAGTAGGCCAACGCTCAATCGTTAAATACATGTTAAATATGTGAGCTTTATCATAGATAGCAGAAGTTACTAAATACCTAACCTAGTTTGAAAAATTACGCAGTTTTATTGATTAGCTAGCTTCCATACAATCGATATCGCTCAATAAGCAATAAACTAAAATGTAAAGGGAATAACATGAAACTTAGTAAACTTCTTACCTCTGTAGCCATGGCCGCTAGCCTTCTTTCTAGCCCAGCATTTGCGCAACTAACGATTGGCTTTTCGCAAATTGGTGCTGAAAGTGCGTGGCGCAGCGCCGAAACTGAGTCAGTCAAAGCAGAAGCTGCCGAACGTGGTTACACCTTGAAATTTTCAGATGCACAACAAAAACAAGAGAATCAAATTAAAGCCATTCGCTCATTCATCGCACAGGGCGTTGACGGTATTGTGTTGGCTCCTGTAGTAGAAACCGGTTGGGAACGAGTGCTAAAAGAAGCCAAAGCAGCGGATATTCCAGTTGTATTGGTTGACCGAGGTATCAAAGTAAAAGACAACGATCTCTATCTCACCAAAGTAGCGTCTGATTTTATTTTTGAAGGGAAATTAGCAGGTTCTTGGTTAGCGCAAGAAACACATGGCTACGCCAATATCGTAGAGCTTCAAGGTGGCCCTGGCGCGGCTCCAGCTATTGACCGCAAAGCGGGTTTTAGCGCAATAGTAGATCAGTTTCCTGGTATGACGATTACCGCCTCTCAAACCGGCGAATGGACTCGTACTAAAGGCAAGGAAGTTATGGAAGCCTTTTTAAAAGCCCAAGGTGACCAAATAGATGCCGTCTATGCTCACAATGACGATATGGCCCTAGGCGCAATACAGGCAATTAAAGAATACGGTTTAACACCAGGTAAAGACATTCTTGTTGTATCCATTGATGGCGTTAAGGCAGCGTTTCAAGCAATGGTAGATGGAGACCTAAATGCCACGGTTGATTGTAACCCTCTACTTGGCCCCCTTGCTTTTGATGCACTTGAAAGCGCGCTAAAAGGTGAAACTGTAGACAAGTGGATTGTTCAAAAAGACAAAATCAACCTCCAAAAAGATGCCGCAGCTATGATCGACAGCCGCAAATTCTAATTGGCCACCCGTTTCCCCTCAAGGATAGTAGTCCTTGGCGGGAAACCTTAAGACTTTTGAAGTTATCCATTTAATATAGATAAAGGTCATTGAGATGAAGCCTAAACCTATACTTACAGTGAACCAATTAAACAAAACTTTTCCAGGAGTCAAAGCTCTTAGTCAAGTTCAGTTTGAACTTCAAGAAGGCGAAATCATGGCCCTTCTTGGTGGTAACGGCGCTGGTAAGTCCACATTAATAAAATGCATTACTGGAGTGTATTCTATTGATTCCGGTTCGATTAACTTAGCAGGAGAAAGCATTAGCCAGTTGTCTGCTGAAGATATTCAAAAAAAGGGAATTAGTACCGTACACCAAGAAGTAAACCTTATTCCAACCCTTACCGTGGCTGAAAATATTTACCTTGGTCGACAGCCCTATAAACATGGCCGCATTGATTGGTCGGCTATGAATAAAAATGCAAAAAAATTACTGTCGAGTATGGATGTACAAATAGATGTCACAGGCACTCTTAGTGAATACTCTATTGCTATTCAACAAATGATAGCGATTGCTAGGGGCGTTGATATGTCAGCCAAAATACTCATTTTGGATGAGCCGACGGCGAGCCTAGATAATAAAGAAGTAGACCAACTTTTCAACCTGATGCGTAAGCTAAAAAATCAAGGAATTGGCATTATTTTTGTCACCCATTTTCTGGATCAGGTATACGATATTTGTGACAAAATAACTGTTTTAAGAAATGGGCAATATGTCGCTAGACATGATGTTAGCGAGCTACCACAACTTGAACTCATTAATTTAATGCTCGGTAAACATCTGCAAAACAAAGACGCCAACAAAAAAGTTCAACACCAACTTAAAGCAGGTGCTAAACCCTTTTTATCTGCCACCAATATTGGTCGAAAAGGCATGATTAATCCATGTGATGTGAATATTTTCCAGGGGCAGACACTTGGGCTTGGAGGCCTATTAGGTGCAGGTCGCACTGAATTAGCAAAACTATTATTTGGCATTGAAAAGCCCGAGCAAGGCTCAATTGAAATCAATGGGAACCGTCAAACATTTAATAGTCCACATGATGCTATTCAAGAAGGATTAGCATTTTGCCCAGAAGATAGAAAGATTGAAGGAATTATTGGCGAGCTATCGGTCATTGAAAATATGGTTCTGGCGTTACAAGCCAAGCAAGGCTGGTTCAACATGATCGGAACGAAAGAGCAAAACGAAATAGCCAAACGGTTTATCCGATCGCTAAACATCGTGACATCAGACATCAATAAACCCGTCAAAGAATTAAGTGGCGGTAACCAACAAAAAGTTATTCTTGCGCGATGGCTGGCATCTGGACCATCGTTACTAATTTTAGATGAACCAACGCGCGGTATTGATGTTGGAGCCAAGGCTGAAATCTTACAAATTATCGATGGGCTTTGTCAGCAAGGTATGGCCTTGATGGTCATTTCATCAGAACTAGATGAGATAGTTGAATTTAGTGACCGTATTGCCGTATTAAAAGACCACAATATGATTGGCGAGCTGATTGGTGATGAAATTTCTACGCAGAATTTGATGGCGAAAATAGCTCAGGAGGCATCATGAAAGAGTTAACCATAAACCATAGTGAAGTGGTGAAGATAAAATTAACTAGCATGATGAATAATAAGTTATTTTGGCCGCTGTTTGCGCTAGCACTTTTATTACTGTTCAATTTAGTTAATGACCCTTCATTTTTTCATATTGAAATCAAAAACGGCCGTCTATTTGGCAGTATTATTGACATACTGAACCGAGCGGCCCCCATTGCGTTGTTAGCCTTAGGCATGACCCTAGTGATAGCAACCGGAGGGATTGATTTATCGGTCGGCGCAGTGGTCGCAATCTCAGGAGCTGTTTGTGCCTATTTGATACAAAACGACATAATTACATCGACGCCTATCATTATCATAGCGGGTATCTCAGTCGCCCTAATAGCAGGCCTATGGAATGGCGTGTTGGTAAGCCTCTTGGGTATTCAACCGATCATTGCAACGTTAATACTAATGGTAGCAGGACGAGGAATAGCCCAGCTAATTACCGGTGGTCAAATCCTTACCTTTAATCATGAGGGTTTCGAATTCATTGGTGGGGGCAATTTATTCGGTTTACCATTTTCGATCATATTGGTGATTATCACTTACTCACTGACCTTTCTCGTCTTGAAAAAAACCGCTTTAGGTCTATTTATTTCATCCATTGGTGCTAATCCAACGGCCAGCTACTTTGCTGGCATTAGAGAGCCTCAAATAAAGGTACTCGTTTACGTATTTAGTGGTTTATGTGCAGGATTAGCAGGGATGATACTAACCAGTGACATTCAAGGCGCCGATGCCAATAACGCGGGTTTATGGTCTGAGCTAGACGCCATTCTTGCAGTAGTGGTTGGCGGTACAGCACTCGCTGGCGGTCGTTACTACATAGGCCCCACATTAGTGGGCGTGTTAATCCTACAAACCATGACCACCACCATTTTAACCAGTGGTTTACCTGTGCAATTTACTCACATTGTGAAAGCGGGGGTTGTTATTCTAGTCATGCTAATAATGTCTCCGCAATTCCGCAAAGAGCTAAATGGATTTGGCAAGTTATACCAAAAGGAAGCTGGCAAATGAATATTAAATATATGCCCTTAATGGCGACTATTGTTGTATTTATATCCTTATACAGTTTGGGCTCTATACAGTTCGACAACTTTTTTAGCATGAGAGTTTTCACCAACTTATTTACCGACAATGCGTTTCTAGTGATTACGGCCATTGGCATGACATTTGTTATTTTGTCGGGTGGCATTGACCTGTCTGTCGGCTCTATGATCGCTTGTGTTGGCGTATCGGTTGCGGTGCTTATCGAGCATTACAACGTCCATCCTATTATCGCGTTTACCATCATTTTAATGTTGGCTTGGCTATTTGGTGGCTTTATGGGCTTACTTATTGAGCGCTATAAATTGCCACCATTTATCGTTACATTAGCGGGTATGTTTTTTCTGCGCGGCTTATCGTTTGTCATTAGTATTGAGTCAATTCCAATCACTCATGAATTCTATGATTCGATTGCTGATTTCTCGATACCGATTATCGGTGGAGGAAACTTAACGGTCAGCTCTTTAATCATGTTTGTTGTATTGGCTGTTGCCATCTATATCGCTCATTACACTCGATTTGGACGTAATATCTATGCGATTGGCGGCAACGAACAATCGGCTCGATTACTCGGTGTTCCGGTAGCGAAAACAATCATTAATATTTATGCATTAAACAGTCTATTTGCCGCCCTTGGTGGGATTGTGTTCTCTTTCTATACGTTTAGTGGTTACTCACTTGCAGCAATGGGGCTTGAACTTGATGCGATTGCCTCTGTAGTAATCGGTGGTACTTTACTAACAGGAGGAGTGGGCTTTGTCGCTGGAACACTCTTTGGCGTGCTCATTCAGGGTGTAATACAAACCATAATTTCATTTGATGGAACACTAAATAGTTGGTGGACCAAGATATTTATTGGCTTACTTTTATTTGTATTTATCGCCATGCAAAGACTGCTTTCTTCGGCGCGAATGTTGCGCTTTTTAGAAAAATTAAAACATCGAAAACTCAGTGATGCTCACAACTAGTTATGCGCAATGCATTGAATAAGAAAACGAGGTATTTCAAAATAGATACTCAGCGGCTTTTAAATAAGCCGCTGAGAATCGCTATTTTGCTAAACCCAAAACTATCGGCTCACTCTGAAGTGATGCGAGGTATCAGTGATTATGTGAAACACCATGATATAAACTGGTCAATTGTGTTGAGCCAAGAGCTAAAATATAAAAAAACAGATGATATTGAACTGTGGTTTGATGGCATTATTGCTGACTATAGCCAGCCGCATATTCACAAATTACTTGAACCTCTAAACATACCCGTTGTGGGAATATTGAGTGGCACAGATCAAATAAAGGAAGACCATAAGCACCCTGTTGTTTGTTTAAACAATGAAATGATGATCTCGCTGGCCCATGATTTTTTGGTGGCCAAAGGCCTAGATAATATAGGCTTCTACAGCCTACATGATGACGATAGTAATCCTTGGCAAAAAACCAGAACGGAAACCTACTTTAAACTGCAATCTAAGCGTAAAAAGAACCCCATTCTTTACCAAGGCTATCAAGCCAGTTTCTCATCATGGATAAAAGAATACCATAGCTTGTCACACTGGGTTCATGGCTTAAGCAAACCATGCGGCATTATTGTCACTAGTGATGCGCGAGCTCGGACACTCATTAGCGTATGTGAAGAACAAAAAATAATTGTTCCTGATGAAATATCAATAGTGAGTATTGGAGACATAAGACCAACTGACTACTTTAGCTTAACCACTCTATCTGTTGTTGACCCCAATTATTATTCCTTGGGTCAGCTTGTAACAGAAAAATTGGCAAAATATATCGATAATCAACCTATCGAAAAGGTCACCTTCTCTAATCCTGAGTTGATTGTCGAGGGAACCAGCACCGACTTCCGTTCAGTGGTCGAACCTACCGTTATCAGGGCTTTACATTTTATACGTAACAACTTTGCGAAAGGTATAAAGGTCCAAGATGTGGTTGAATACGAAGGATGCTCAAGAACACAGCTAGAATCAAAATTTAAAGAAAGTCTCGGCCATTCTATTCATACAGAAATATTTCAATCCAAATTAGATAGTGCTGTGGATATGTTACTAGAAGAAGATAGCTTAAGCATCGATGAAATAGCCACCCTAGCGGGATACCCTTCTACCCACTATTTCTACACCTTATTTAAGAAAGAATTCAAATTAACCCCAACAGAATACAAAAATAGACATTTAGGACTGGGTAATTAAGTTCAAATTTAATAATAAACTCGCGATACAGACATGTTGATTCTTTATGTTCTCTAAAGCAGTGAATCCATAAGTAAAAGCTATTCATCATTTTGTTTTTTACAATCTAATAGAAAGGTTTCAAACATGAAGATAAATGATCATGCGCCATTCACGCCCTATGTTGCGGATGTTTCGCGGTATGAGGCAATGCCATATCGAAAGTGCGGAAATAGTGGCATTTTACTACCGGCATTTTCTTTGGGGCTTTGGCACAATTTTGGTCAGTTTGACAGCTTCGGCAACGCCAGAAACATTCTAAGAGCCGCCTTTGATTTAGGGATCACCCATTTTGACCTAGCAAATAATTATGGCCCTCCCTATGGGTCCGCTGAAGAAACCTTAGGTCGAATACTCGATGCAGATTTACGCCCATATCGCGACGAATTATTTATATCGACTAAAGCTGGCTATGATATGTGGCCAGGGCCCTACGGTAACGGCGGCTCTCGTAAGTACTTGTGTTCCAGCATCGACCAATCTTTAAAACGAATGAATCTAGAATACGTTGATCTGTTTTATCATCACCGCCCTGATCCCCAAACGCCAATAGAAGAAACCGTTTACGCTTTAGACTTACTGGTGAAACAAGGCAAGGCCTTGTATGTCGGGCTGTCTAACTATAACGCCGAACAAACCAACGCAGCCCTAACCCTATTCAAGCAGCTTGGTACTCCCTTTGTCATTAATCAGTCTAAATATTCGATGTTTGAACGTAGCGTTGAAGATGGCTTGCTGGATCTACTCAGTAACAAAAGCATCGGAATGATAGCCTTCTCTCCGCTGGCTCAAGGCATGCTCACCAATAAGTACCTTAATGGTATCCCTAAGGACTCTAGAGCAAACAATGATAAATCTTACCTCCAAGAGCAGCAAGTTATCGCACACTTACCACAAATAAATAAGCTCGCTACCATCGCCAAAGCCAGAGGGCAAACATTAGCGCAAATGTCATTAGCTTGGTTATTAAATGATCACCGAGTGACATCGGTGCTCATTGGTGCCAGCTCAGCCACACAACTTAGAGAAAACGTGTCATCCATCGAAAACCTAGATTTCACTGACGAGGAAAGCACTCTAATAAGAGAGACTATTGAGTCAAAGGTACTCGTGTAGACAACTTAAGTCGCTGAGTCTTAACGGCTCAAAGCAAGTTGTCGCAAACAACCCGCTTGCCTAGCGACTCATTTGATCAACCATAGTGACTTATTTAATTGCTATCTAACTCGCTCACTTAACAGAAAGCTAGATAGCCATTTATTGCGGGATTTAATTGGTATACAATGCCGCACTCAGGCAAAAAGTCCCCTTAGTTCAGCTGGATAGAACAAGGACCTCCTAAGTCTTAGACGTGAGTTCGAATCTCGCAGGGGACGCCAATAATTCCAGCCTATACGGCAATAATCACCAGCCACACCAAATACAAAAAACCTCGAATAACATCGAGGTTTTTGAAACACACTTAAGCTATGGCCTACCAGTGTAAAGTGAAGTTAATCGAGCTTAATGACTATAGAGCACCAGCTCCCGCCATCGCCTTACACACATAAATACTTTCCTTTAAGCCAGTTTTTGCTTGATACTGCTGCTCTACTGCTTGGCATACTTTGTCTACTAAAGCCGGCGGCATTAACCCCACAATACAACCACCAAAACCACCACCAGTCATACGTACCCCACCCTCGGCACCAATGACTTGTTTAACAATATCAACCAAGCTATCAACTTCGGGCACGGTAATCTCAAAATCATCTCGCATTGAAGCATGTGATTGCTCCATCAATACACTCAAGCTTGCCATATCATTGGCTTTTAGCGCTTCAGCCGCTGCCAGTGTACGCGCATTTTCAGTAATAACATGGCGTGCCCGCTTAGCAACAACGGGGTCTAAGGTGTCAGCTTTTTCGGCAAACAAGGCTTCACTAACATCACGTAAAGAACTAAGCCCTAAACCTTTAGCTGCGGCTTCACACTGTTGCCGGCGAGTATTGTATTCACTGTCTACCAAGCCACGTTTTTTATTCGAGTTAATAATCACCACGGCCATCTCTTCCGGCATGGCGACTGCTTTAGTGTCTAGTGAGCGGCAATCAATCAGCAGAGCATGATTGGCCTCTCCTTCAGCAGAGATCAATTGGTCCATAATGCCGCAATTACAACCTACAAAGTTATTTTCAGCTTCTTGGCCAATTAAGGCCAGTTGCTGCTGAGAAACCTCTAAATTGAACAGTGTTTTAAAGGTTTGGCCTATCACTACCTCTAGTGCAGCAGAAGAACTAAGCCCTGCCCCTTGTGGCACATTACCACTGACCGCAAGATCAACACCTTTTAGTTGATAGCCTTTAGTTAATAGACAATCAATCACACCGCGTATGTAATTCACCCACATGCAGGTTTCGTCAAATTCTAGCGGCTGACTAATATCAAATTGATTGACCTGATTATCATAATCTACCGATACAACCCGCACGATGCTGTCATCGCGAGGCGAGGCAGCGACTACAGTTTGGTAATCGATGGCACAAGGCAGCACAAAACCATCGTTGTAATCAGTATGCTCGCCGATTAAATTTACCCGCCCAGGAGCCTGAATGAGTTTGGCGGGGGCTGAGCCAGTCATAGTAGTAAAGGCAGTGCTTACCTTTTCAATTAGTTGTTGTTGGCGTTGAGTCATTTGCTGCTCCCTTATTTAACTTGTTCTTTATAGTGAACGTCGCTGACATTGCGTAATTTTTCAGCCGCCTGTTCTGCCGTTAAATCTCGCTGGCTTTCGGCTAGCATTTCATACCCCACCATAAATTTACGTACGCTGGCAGAGCGCAATAGCGGTGGGTAGAACAAGGCATGTAACTGCCAGTGTTCAGTAGAGCTATCACCTTCTTTAAAGAAGGGCGCAAAGTGCCAGCCCATTGAATAAGGAAATGAACACTGAAATAAATTATCGTAGCGACTGGTGAGCTTTTTAATCGCAAGGGCTAAATCATCACGCTGCTGGTTTGATAACTCGCTAATACGACGAATAGGCGCTTTAGGCAACAACATGGTTTCAAAGGGCCATGCCGCCCAGTAAGGCACCACGGCGATCCAGTGCTCGGTTTCTACTACGGTACGCGTACCATCGGCTTGCTCTTTGCTCGCATAGTCCACCAGCAAGTTACTACCATGCTGTTGGTAATAGCTACGTAAATGCTGGTCTTTACGTTCAATCTCATTAGGTAAAAAGCTATTCGCCCAAATTTGTCCATGCGGATGCGGCTGTGAACACCCCATGGTTTCCCCTTTGTTCTCGAAGGCCTGCACCCATAGATAGTCTTTACCTAACTCTTCAATTTGTTGATTCCAGGTATCAATCACACAGCGAATCGCATTAAGCGATAACTCCGGTAAGGTTTTACTGTGGTCGGGAGAGAAACAAATCACTCGACTTAAACCGCGCGCTTGCATACTTTTAAACAAGGGATCGCTTGAGGCTGGCACGTCGGGTGAATCGGTCATTAAGGCCGCAAAGTCGTTGGTAAATACATAAGTCCCTTGGTAGTGAGGGTTTTTATCACCCGAAATACGGGTATTACCGGCACACAAAAAGCAGCCTTTGTCATAACTTGGCAAAGTCGCCGTTGCAGGGGCTTCGTCTTGGCCACTCCAAGGGCGCTTGGCGCGATGCGGCGACACCAAAATCCACTGCCCTGTTAGAGGGTTATAGCGGCGATGAGGATGCTCAGTGGGGTCAAATAGATTGTTTACCATGGGTTTATTACTCCATCAAAAACGTCATTTAAACGCTCTCTAATTTCAAAGTGATTACTTATCGTAGCCATTGGGATTGTTCGACTGCCAGTTCCAGGTATCCGCTGTCATATCTTCAACACTCCGGGTCGCCTTCCAGCCCAAGACTTGCTTGGCCTTATCGGTAGCGGCCCAGCATTCGGCAATATCACCATTACGGCGCGGGCAAATGTTATAAGTGATGTCTTTACCGCAAGCTTTGCCAAAGGCGTTAAGCATCTCTAATACCGAACTACCTGTGCCAGTACCTAAGTTAAAAACATGTAGACCCGCTTGTTTACCCACCTTGGTCAAGGCAGCAATATGGCCCTCGGCTAAATCCATTACGTGAATATAATCTCGAACACCGGTGCCATCTGGCGTGGGATAATCATTGCCAAATACCGATAAACTGTCTCTACGCCCCACCGCCACTTGAGCGATAAATGGCATTAAATTATTAGGGATCCCTTGCGGGTCTTCGCCCATCAAGCCACTAGGATGTGCTCCCACCGGATTAAAGTAGCGCAGCAGGGTGACACTCAAGTCTGGCGCCGCCAGTTGAATGTCTCGGTAGCATTGTTCCACCATGTATTTACTGCGACCGTAAGGATTGGTGACATCGCCAGTGGGGCTACTTTCATCAATAGGCATCACACTTGGCTCACCGTATACCGTGGCTGATGAGCTAAATACGATGCTTTTAACCCCCGCTTTACGCATGACATCAATCAGTACCAGCGAACCAACGACATTATTATCGTAATACTCATAAGGCTTTTGTACTGATTCGCCCACCGCTTTTAAGCCAGCAAAGTGGATCACAGAATCGATTTTATGCTCAACGAAAATGCGCTCCAGAATGGCGCGGTCTCGCACATCACCTTGATAATAGGCTGGCTGCTTATCGGTTAAAGATTCAATACGAGCCAATACTTCAAGCTTACTGTTACACAAATTATCCAAAATAATGGGGCTTAAGCCAGCTTCAATCATTTGTACACAGGTATGACTACCAATGTAACCCATACCGCCCGTCACCAAGACCTTGTTCATTCCTTTCTCCATTTACGCTGTAACAATCGCTAAGCGCTCATCAAACTAACACTGCTTATAACAGCCTGAATAATTATATTGAAGCACGAAAGGGTAAACGTTTCCACTTTTATGTAAACTTTACTTCTAGTAATCATTATTTTTGTGTCGCTGCGCATTGTTCTGTTTGCTTAGCATCAAATGATAAACAGGTATAAACACTGCTAAGTAGAGGCTTTAGTTAACTAGAAAATACACTAAACCTTGAACAAAAGGCGTAAAGCCCTTAGATACTTCAGCCTCTAATTTGGTCTGCAAACCGATAAAAAGGATGAAGAATTACATTTATATTCACGGCCAAAATGGCAACGTTTACCCATCATTCAAACGGCACTAAACTCGTCCGCCACTTGCTCAGCAGTTGGCGTATTGTAAGCGTCGCCTTCAGGCCAGAGTAATTGAGTGTGTTGTTGGTAATTCTAAGCCGCTAAGCAGCATGAATTATCGCTTCCCATAACGTGACGAAATATTATTTCATTTTTGCTGAGCTTACACTTGTTCGCTCAATCAAAACTCCCTAAAATAGCCCGCTCAAAGTGGCAACTACTTGCCCTCATCCATTTAAAGGTAAGAATACATGCAGCACATCGTTACCTTGCTTAGCCAACAAGCTCAGCAGCAAGCCCAACAAGTGGCGCTGAAAATTTGGCGTAATCAAGCCTGGCAGTGTTTTACATGGACCGATTTTTCTCAGCAATGGACGCTAGTCGCAAAAGGTTTGGTTCGCTTAGGCCATCAACCACAACAGCGGGTGGCGATTATGTCTCCCAACATGCCTGAATGGACCATCGCCGATCTTGGCATTTTGGCAGCGCGCGGCTGTGTAGTGCCGATATACCCCACCAACACCCTTGAGCAAAGCCAATACATACTAAAAGATGCTGACTGCAAAATCCTTTTTGTAGGTCAAGCAGAGCAGGTAGAAATAGGCTTAGAGCTATTGGCTGCAGGCCATGTAGAAACCTTAATTTGCTTTGAAGACAGCGAACATACTAAGCAGCAAAATGTACTTAGCTGGAAGCAAATTCTCACATTAGGCGAAAGCGCCGACGACGCAGAACTTTCAGAGCGCCAAAAACAGCTGCAAATGGATGACTTAGCCACCCTTATTTATACTTCTGGTACTACCGGCGAGCCTAAAGGGGTAATGCTTGATCACCGCAATTTTGCCGCAGCCTTTGCTATGCATGACCAACGTTTAGCGGTAAATAGTGATGATGTATCGCTGAGCTTTTTGCCACTAAGTCACGTATTTGAACGGGCTTGGACTTACTACATATTGTATCGCGGAGCGACCAATATTTACTTAGAAGACCCGGCAACAATACAACAAGCCTTACCGCGCAGTCAGCCTACGCTGATGTGCAGCGTGCCGCGCCTGTATGAAAAAATCCACTCGGCGATTCTACAGAAAGTATCAACCGCTCCAGCGGTAAAACAAACACTGTTTAACTGGGCAATGTCGGTCGCTCAACAGCGCTTAAACGCTAAGCAGCAACAGCAAACACTCTCAATTTGGTTGAAGCTACGTTACGCCCTAGCTAACAAACTGGTATTAGCTAAGATCCGCGCCGTGTTCGGCCCAGCAAGACTACTACCCTGCTCTGGCGCGAGATTAGCTGATGATATCAATAGCTTTTTTCAATGCTTAGACGTACCGATTAACTACGGCTACGGGATGACAGAATCGACCGCTACGGTGTCTTGCTATAGCGAAACACAAAAAGCGATCAGTACTATAGGTCAGCCCTTAGAAGCCCTACAGATCAAAATATCTGATAAGGGTGAAATTTTGGTTAAAGGTGACACCGTCATGCGTGGTTACTTTAATAAACCACAAGCTACCGCCGAAACCATCATCGATGGATGGCTACACACCGGCGACGCTGGAAATATTGATGCCCAAGGTAATCTGGTACTGACCGAGCGTATTAAAGAGTTAATGAAGACCTCTGGCGGTAAATACATTGCCCCACAACGAGTTGAAGGCGCGTTGATTCGAGAGCCTTTGTTTGAGCAAGTCGCGATTATTGCTGACGCTCGCCACTTTGTATCGGCGCTGATTGTGCCCGCCTTTGAAGCCTTAGAACTGCATGCCAAACAGTTAGGTATAAAATGGCAACACCGCAATGAGTTGTTAGAAAACGCCGAAATCAAACAACTTATCCAAGCTAGGCTTAAACAAGTGCAAACCAATTTGGCGCGCTTTGAACAGGTGAAACAATTTACCCTGTTGCCACGCGAGTTTTGTATGAAACAAGGTGAACTAACGCCAACACTTAAGTTGCGCCGCGCGGTCATCGAAAGTCGCTTTGCTGAGCAAATCAGTGCTATGTATGCCGAAACTAGAACGGCATAACGAGGCCTCTAAAAACAAAAAAGACGCATAAAGCGTCTTTTTTATTTTTTGTCTTGGCTAATCTTGCCACTTAGCCCGCATATTGGCGATAGTCATCGCGCTGACCTCATGAACGTTAGAGTATTGCCCGTTACAACACACTATCTCTAACTCAGCCTGGTACTTATTGGCAAGGTCACGATAAGCTTGCATTTCCCATTGCTGTACAAAGGTGTTCGCCACTACTACATCATGGCCTAAGGCCAATTGTTGCTCGGTTTGCTGCTGGCACCATTGATGAGCCTGAGCAATTTTATCTGGCTGATAACAGTACTCGCCCTGTTGGTTCACAAAGTACATATCGGCCTCTAGATGAACCGCATCAATAGTATTAGCCAGTGTTGATTTACCGCTCCCGGGTAAGCCGCGTATCAGCGTGAGCTTAACCACTGTGCAATCCTAAGAGACCGCTTTTAAGTGCGGCTGGCGCGGCTCTTGGCAGTAAGCCAAAGGCGCTTGTTTCAATAAGCGAATCACCGCATGTTGGTCCATCGCATCACAAGCGTCATTCAGATCGCTAAACAAATCCATCAGTTCTGCCCAAGGAATAAAACTCTCATTGGCAGTGAGGATCCGTGGGTGGTCTGTAGGCCTTTCATCATCGCCCACCAGCAACTCTTCATAGAGTTTTTCGCCAGGTCTAAGCCCTGTATATTTAAGTTCAATGTCGCCGTCAGGGTTGTTTTCATCGCGCACTTCTAAGCCCGATAAATGCACCATGCGCTTAGCCAGTTCGGCTATTTTCACTGGTTCGCCCATATCCAGCACAAATACCTCACCTCCTTTAGCCATAGAGCCAGCCTGAATAACCAACTGAGCGGCCTCTGGTATGGTCATAAAATAGCGAATAATATCCGGATGGGTGATAGTAAGCGCCTCTCCTTTACGGATCTGCTCTTTAAATAAGGGGATAACCGAACCCGAAGAACCCAGCACATTACCAAAACGCACCATGCTAATAGTCGTTTGAGATTGATGGTCGGCCAAGCTTTGCATAACCAACTCGGCTAAACGTTTAGTGGCGCCCATCACATTGGTAGGGCGAACCGCTTTGTCTGTAGACACCAGGACAAACGATCTTACTTTTGCTTTGATGGCTGCTTGAGCAATGTTGTAAGAGCCAAATACATTGTTACACACCCCTTCCACCACATTTTGTTCAACTAAGGGCACATGTTTATAAGCGGCAGCGTGATACACCGTATCTACATTGTTAGTTTGCATAATGCTCGTTAAGCGAGGCAGGTGTTGTACAGAGGTCATTAGAGGCACTAGCTCAATGTTAAGCGCTAATGCTTCACAGCGACTCTTAAGCTCTCGTTCTATTTGATACAAGGCTACTTCTGAGCGCTCAATCAGTAATAGTCTAGCCGGCCTAAACTGCAGTATTTGCCGACACAATTCAGACCCAATAGACCCGCCAGCACCACTCACCAACACGGTTTTATTGCGAATTTGGCTTTCCATAAGGTGTACATCAGGGCTTACTGCTTCGCGCCCCAGCAAATCTTCAATATCGACCTCTTTGATCTGATCTACTTTCGCTTCACCGGTGACCAAGTCATTTAAACGGGGAACCGTTAACACTTCGGTATTCAGATTAGCTAAACCAATCAGAATTTCTGAGCGCCTTTTTTTACCCGCATTAGGGATAGCCAATAATACTTTAGATACTTGAAAACGGTGGATCAGTTTCGCTAACTGACTTGGCGGGTAAACCGTTAAGCCATGAATTAGCGAGTTGCGTAGCTCTTCTTTATCGTCAATAAAGGCCACCGCTTGAAAATTATCACCTTGGCTAATGGCCTGTAATAACTGCCTACCACTTTCGCCGGCCCCAAAAATAATGACATTTTGTTTGGCACTATTCTCTAACCACACAAACAACAAGCGAATGGCAAATCGAACCCCGCCACACAACATCACCCCAAATGCCAAATAAATAAAAGGAGCCGTTCTGGGAATTAAGGCCTGAAAGTAAAATGAAGTCACAATCATTAATAGCGTTGCGAGCAAAAAGCTCAACAAGATACATTGTAAACTTTTGGCATTAATGTAACGCAATACCGAGCGATACAAACCAAAGTACCAAAAACCGATAAGGGTGGTTAGCGCCACAGAAAAGAAGGTGATCCAAGTGGGGGTATCTTTAAAGTAGTTAGCGTCAGCAAACCTTACCCATAACGCGCCCCAAAACGCTAAGCTCAAAAACACAATGTCTAGTACTAGCATTAGCGCGGCTTTTTGACGGCGACTAATCAAATTAAGAATAGTGAGATAGGTATGATGAGCGAGCATCTAAATTCCTTTTACCTGCATGCTGTCTAAGTGTTGGTGAACAACAAGTTGCTGCAAAGTCGCTTGTATAGCGCTGCATATCTTGCTCATGTCTGCGGCCAACAAGCTTGGGTGCACCATAAACATCAAAGAACTACGGCTTAACTGCTGAGTATTGCGAAGCGCTTGGCTAGGTTGTACGCCTAAACCATTAAAGGCTTTCTCCAAGTAGATTTCACCGCAGGTGCCTTGCATACATGGCACACCATGCTGGTTTAACTGCTCGACAATCTGATCTCTCGTTATGCCCGCTAACTGTGACTCATCAACAAAGGCATAAAACTTATAAAATGCATGTTGGATATGCGCTGGAACGCGAGGGATGTTGATGAAACTAAACTCACTTAAACACTCGGTGAGCCTCTGTGCATTAGCCACTCGGCGTTGGTGCCAATCGCCCATTCTTTGTAATTGAATGCGACCAATCGCAGCTTGCATTTCGGTCATACGCCAATTGCTGCCAATGCTTTCATGTAACCAGCGAAAACCGGGTGGATGTTGGCGCTGATAAACCGCCTCCCATGATTTACCGTGGTCTTTATAAGACCACATACGTTGCCAAAGCGAAGCATTGTTGGTGGTGACCATACCGCCTTCACCGCCGGTGGTCATAATTTTGTCTTGGCAAAATGACCACGCCGCAATGTCGCCCAAACTGCCAACGGCTTGTCCATGATATTTGGCGCCATGGGCTTGAGCGCAATCTTCAATTAAATACAATTGATGTTGCTCTGCCAAGCGCTTGAAATCATTCATCTCACAAGGCCAGCCGGCCAAGTGCACACAAATTATGGCTTTGGTTTTATCGGAAATAAGCGGGGTAACGGTGTCGACGCTGATATTTTGACTGTCTAGTGCCACATCGGCAAATACTGGTTTTGCACCTACATTAACGATGCAACTGGCCGAGGCGATAAACGTACGAGAGGTAACAATAACTTCATCGCCCTCACCTATCTCTAAGGCACGTAACGCTAACTCTAAAGCTAAGGTGCCGTTGGCTACTGCTACGGCGTGTTCGCTGCCACACCAAGCGGCAAATTCTTTCTCAAACGCTTTACCGTTTTCGCCGGTCCAATAATTAACTTTATTAGATAACAAAACATCACTAACAGCTTGCGCTTCTTGCTCGGTAAAACTAGGCCAACGAGGTAACTCTTCCATGAATACTATTACTTATAATCCTTTATAAATGCTGCCTTTATAGTGAACCAAAGCGACGCCAGCTACAATCATTCAGGCCTTATTTAGCGGGATTTCCGTACACTTTTACAGCATGCTTCACATCTTTTACTACCACTGAACCTGCACCAACAATTACATCGGCTTTAATGATAATTCCCTGAATAATACAACTGCCAATTCCAAGCATACTCGCCCGTCCCACACTCACCTCTCCGGCAAGGTGAGCCCCGGGAGCAATATGCACTCCATCGGCACAATGTCCATCATGATCAACCGAGCTATTATGGTTAATGATGACCCCTCTACCGATGCGGCAATTCACACTCACCGTGGCATTAGCCATAATCACTGAGCCCAATCCAATGCTGGCAGAATCACTAACATAAGCCCTAGGATGAACTAATACGGGTTGCTGATAAGCCAAGCGTTCTAACTGGGCAATTTTGTCTAAACGCGTATGGTTATTACCAATAGCAACATGCACATCCGAGCTGGGCTTATCGGCCAAATAGCGAAGCAAAGCCTGCCAATCACCTTTTACCGAGCAAGCTTCTATCAACCCTAGCTGCTGCCAACGTTCATCAAACAAAACAATGTGGGTGTAACCCAGTTGTTTGGCGATATCAACCACCACCTTAGCATGGCCACCAGCGCCATAAATCGCAATGCTTTTCACGACTTACTCCCGGTGAATTTGCTCATAGTAGCCTGCCCAACTGCGTTAACATCATCTTTACTAATCACTTTTTTCACCGTTAAAAACAGTATTTTAATGTCTAGCCAAACAGAGCGATTTTCAACGTACCAAACATCCAGCTGAAATTTTTGCTCCCAAGTGACCGAGTTTCGGCCATTGATTTGTGCCCAGCCGGTTACCCCGGGTTTAACATTATGTCGTTTTGCTTGTTGCTCTGAATAAAGGGGTAAATACTCCATCAACAAGGGTCTGGGGCCAACAAAGCTCATCTCACCTTTAACGACATTCCACAGCTCGGGTAACTCATCTAAACTGCTGGCACGTAAGGCTCGGCCAAACGCGCCTAAGCGCTCTTCATCTGACAATAACCGACCAGTACTGTCTTTATCATCTCGCATGCTGCGAAACTTAATCATCTTAAACGCTTTACCGTGTAAACCCGGCCGCTGCTGGGTAAATAGGACCGGCCGCCCCAACTTGAACGCGATAAGTACCGCCACCATCAGCAACACCGGTGTTAGCAGCAGTAACAATATGGCAGCCAGCAGCCGTTCAAAGAAACTAAACATCTTGTCTTTTAGCAATTAACTCACTCCGTTGATGACATCTAAGATTTGTTGATTAACCCGTTTTACATCGTAGCGCTGCTCAGCATATTGCCGACTCGCCTGGCCATGCTGCTCAAGCAATTCAGGCTGTTGTAAATAGCAAATCAGCGCATCCGCTAAGGCTGGGCCATTTTGCGGCGCCACTAAAAAGCCATTTTGTTTATCTATCACTGTTTCACGACAACCGGGGGCATCAGTCGTCACAATCGGCCTTGCGGTAGCCATCGCCTCTAACACCGTACGAGGAGTGCCCTCACGATACGATGGCAGCACATATACGTGGCAATTTTCCAAAAGGGGTTTAACGTCATCTACCCGACCATGAAAAATCACTAAACCTTGCTCTATCCATTGCTTTAAATCGGCTTCATCAACACAGCTGGGGTTGTCATCCAACCAGCCGGCTAAATGAAACTCAGCCTGATAGCCCTTCTCTCTTAATATTTTAGCCGCTGCCACATACTCATAAATGCCTTTATCTTTAAGTAATCGCGCTATGAGTAGAAAGCGCAGTGTGGGTAAGCGTTCTGGCAAAGGCTTAGCGGCAAACAGCCCTAAGTTTATGCCAGAGCCATTAATCAGCTGGGTTTTAGCCAATGGCACAATATGTTGTTGAGTAAATAGCTCACGGTCGTCTGGGTTTTGAAAAAATACCGCTCGGTTTAATGCCAAGCTCAGTTTATACATCGTGCACACTAAGGCATGTAAAAGCTTTTGCTTAAAGCTTATGGCATGGCTAAACACATAACCCAAACCGGTTATCATCGAATAAATCTGGCGAACTCCCGCCAGCCTTGCCGCCAATGAGCCATAAATGACTGGTTTAATGGTGTAACTTAATACCGTGTTTGGCTGTAGCGTTTTAATCAACTTAAATAATGACACCACACTCGACAGGTCTTTAAACGGATTAAGCCCGGTGCGTTGCAATTGATAGGCGTGACCAACAATCCCCATGCTCGACAACTGTTCCAATTGCGCTTGGCTAAAATCAGGGGCAGCCACATGTACTTGGTGGCCATTTGCTTGCATCGCTAACAGCAAATCACCTCTAAAGGTCAAAATAGAATCGGCGAAACTGGCGATAACCAGCACTGAACTACTCAATCTAAGCTCCACTCATCAATTTAAACATTATTTAGCCGCTACATTTTTCAAAATAGTGACTAATTTTTTTGACTGAACCTGCAAAGAGTAACGCTGTTCTGCGGCCTCTCGTCCCGCCAAACCCATTTTTTTTCTCAAATCGACAGACGATAACAATTGCGTTAAAGCCTCAGTCCATGGCTCCTCTGGCTTAACTAGCAAGCCCGATTGGCTATCTTCAACAATCTCGATATTGGCCCCTACCGCACTCGCTATTACTGGTACTCCGCAAGCCATATATTGAATCAACTTATAGCCACATTTCCCTTTCTCCCAAGGCCCATCAATTAAGGGCATAATCCCGATATCGATAGATTGGATAAAAGCAACTTCAGTGGCTTCAGACCAGTCAAAAATCTTAACGGATAAGCCATCAAGTTGCTGCTTTGTAGCAGAAGAGGCTCCCATTAAATGCAATTCAATATCAAACTCAGCGCTAATAACGCGCAGTTGCTCGGCTATTTCAACGACATATTTTGCCGTAGACGGCGAGCCGATCCAACCTATAACCAGCGGCCCCGTTTGCTCTCGCTGGGTGACTTTGTAGCGATCTATATCGAGCACCGTAGGAATAACAGATACGCTAGTAGCGCCGGCTTTTTTAGCCTCAGCAGCTAAAAAAGCATTGCCCGCTACCACCCACTGAGCCTTATTCATAACCGAAGATATTTTGTTATTTAATACTCTGCGAATCAGCCTATTAGAAGAGAGCTGATAGTTGTAAAAAATGGCATCATCGTAATCGACGATAAATGATATCTTGAACAATCGAAGACAGCGTTCAATCAACGCGGGGCAATAAGGAAACAGCTCTTTTTCAATCCACAGAACGTCGTACTTACGAGCGGTAAATAGCACTAACAAACGCCTAAGGTAATAGTACAACACCCGCTTTCTCGACCCGGTTTCATACAGTGTTTGCAGATACTCAGCATCGTATAAACTGCTTGTGGTTATCTTTGCCCCGCTGTCTGCCAACGCATCGAGGTACTGAAAAGTTCTTAACCTAGAGCTTGCGCCATTACGCGAGTATTTAGTCAATACTAACACTTTCATGCTATTTGCCCTGCTCACGAAAAATGGCCCATTTCCAAAGCTTTGAATAGGCAAGTAGCAACTCTTTACAGCCGTCCATATCTCTGCGCAATAAAGATTGCAGCATGCGCAGCAAGGGCTCAATCACTAAGCTTAACAAAGCAACAGCCACGGCAGTAAAACGGCCAAAATGTTTGAAGCAATACAATAGCCGACTTCGAATCGAATAAAACATGCGCAAACCTTTTACTTGCCTTGAAGTGCCTCCTCCCACATGAAAAGCATGAGTCTTGCTCAAAAAGTAACTTTTGTAACCCAAATCAGCAGCCCGTTTTGCAAAATCAACCTCTTCGTAATAAACAAAAAAGCGCTCATCAAAGCCCTTTAGTTGCTGAAAAAGAGTGCGTCGCACATAGTAAAACGCCCCTATAACTTGATCTACTTCGGCGTCGTTGTTGTGATCCCAATCGCGCATAGCTTGACCAAACCTGGGCCATAAACGGTCAATACCCAAAGCATGGGCGGCTATCCCTTTAACGGTAGGCCTGCGCGAACAGCTCCTGGCCACCTGCTGATGTTCATCAAGTAGCGGAACCCCGCAAATGCCGATGGCTTGGTTCTCGCTAGCATTCATGAATTGGCTTACCTGCGACAAGGTATCGGCATCTAACGCAGCGTCGGGGTTGAGAAACAATACATAGTCAGAATCACCCAGCGATGCTCCCAAATTACAGGCTTTGGCAAACCCCACATTACTGCTTAATGCCGATAAAGTAACTGAAGGGTAAGCGCTAAGAAAATCAATAGAGGTGTCGCTAGAAGCATTATCAACGACCACTAATTGCCCAAGCAGCTTATGACTATGTTGCAACACCGAGTCTACGCAAGATTTAAGAAGATCTTTAGAATTCCAATTTACAATAACCACATCAACCAGCACAAAATATCCTTATTTATTAAGCTTTCTTGAAAGTAAAAGAGGGGTAGACAACAAAAAACCAATAATGACCCAAGTAGTGAGCAACGACAAATACTGGTCTTGAAACCATTGAATAAACAGTGCGTAGACACTTAAAGAGTAAGCCAGAACAAAACCATACTGACCTAACAATGCGCGTTTATATAACACCGTATGTAATACCCCAAAACCAAACTGGGTGGCAAATACGTATGTCAGGCCATAATCAAGATAATAAGGGTAGAAAACAGTGTAAACATTGGTCGCTTGCGGGATGTAAACATAGGGTTTAACCAGCTTAACCGGCTCAAACTCAAAGCCAATTTTAGCCAAAATAGCAAAGAAGGTTCGTAAGGTATTTGACCCATATTGCAAATCATAGGGTTGGCTCAATACCACGTCAAAGGCAGATACCCCACCGAGTAAATACAAAGAGAAGGAAGACATAGCTTCACCTGCATTCTCTCCAACCTTACCCATTACAACACCAATAAAAAAGAAAAAGCCAATAATGGTCACGAAGCCAAGAATAAAGCTTTTCAGCCCCATTTTACTGGGGTTAGTAAACGAAAAAACAAATAAGATAGGAATAATCACTAAGAAGAAATAGGTTCGCCCGGTGCTCATCACCACGTAAAAGCAGGCAATAACTATCGCCAGTAAAAAGGTTAAACGGCCATTTTTAGACTTATAATCAAGCGCCGTTAAGTAGACAGCGGCAAACGCGATGAGGCTGATATACGCTAATATACCAAAGCTTTGATTACCAAAGGCTTCATGATTTAAACCAAGACGCAAATTCAGCATAAATGAGCCAGTGGTTCCATGAGAGGCTATTTGTTGCGCTTTACGAAAAACAAAAGGTATTCCCAATAGTGCTATAGCGATATAGACCTTATAGAACCCTCGATATTTTCTTAAGTTATAGCTAGGTTTAATTTGGGCATTAGCATTAGTTTGATAAAGCGCGGTGACCAGCAGACAGCCGGCGGCAAAAGACAATAGCGCCCCAACAACCACCAGCAACACATTCGCCCCTGCCGCATTTAAGCTGTGAGGCATAAAACTATGCAAAAACAAAATTGAAGACCACACCAAACTATGTAACACAGCCGGATGTCTATAGTCTTTGTAA
Organism: Agarivorans sp. MS3-6; assembly: GCF_054112545.1. Classification (NCBI taxonomy): domain Bacteria; kingdom Pseudomonadati; phylum Pseudomonadota; class Gammaproteobacteria; order Alteromonadales; family Alteromonadaceae; genus Agarivorans; species Agarivorans sp. MS3-6. The sequence continues at coordinate 520,101 of NZ_CM134202.1, forward strand.
CTCACAAAGCTAAATGTCAGCATTGCAAAGGCAACAATGGTCGCAAACAAAGACTCAACACTAAGCGACATCGCTAGCCCCTGAAGACTCAGCCTCTGTGGTTGGCATCGACAAGTATCTATAGATTAGCAAAGCACAGTCTAGGGCTACTCGAAATACCCACGCAATGGCTGCGCCAACAATGCCAAACTCCCCCACCAAGAAATACAATAACATAGCGAAAAGAGGCAGCTCTGCGCAATGGCAAAGCGCCGTATACTTGGTATCACCATTGGCATGTAACCAAGCGTAATACATAACCCCTATCGCATTAAGAAATACGCCCAAGCACAGTATTTGACCAACCCAAACCGACGTTTGGTCAACATACCCCCCCACCCAAATAGACAGAATAATCGGCATCAACATAGCAATGCCAACCATTGCGACAAACATCATCACAGAGACAATAACCAACCAACGTTGAAACAAGGCTTTCGCCTGCTGGGGCTGACTAGCCAATAAACGCGATATCGCAGGAAACGCCACCGAGCTTATGGCCCCTACTCCAATGAGCGCTTGCACGGTAATCTCATAAGGAATGACATACAAAGTGACAGCGGAGGCCGTTAGCATTAGGCCAATAAAGAAACGATCGGCTTGCACCAAAAATGGACTAATAATACTGCTTAAGGTGACCCAAGATGAAAACTCAAACAGTCGCTTTAAGTGTTCAGTAGCGAAACTAGCACCTTTGGTGACGCCCAGTTGTACTAAGTTTGACTTAGCCAAGTAACGGTATACAAAAAAGGCGATTAACCGAGATAATACCAAGCTGCTAACGAGCAATGGCATGCTATGGCTATAAGCTGCAATTAAGAAAGGCCCACCGAAATTTGCCACTCCCAAAAACACTCTTAATATACTGATCCCTCTAAAACTAAGAAAAGCTTCGTTTAAGCCTTTATAGGTGGCGCTCATCGCTTGGAGTGGAATAGCTAGCGCCAATAACAGTAATGAATGATTAATCTCGGATGAGCTAACCTGCTGCTTGGGTATCCATTGCTCTACCCCTAAATAAACAGATAAACAAATCAGTAAAAACGCCAAACTACCTAGCAAAGAAGTGAATACCACAGCAGTGTTAACAATAGCGGGGATAAGTTGTACATCTTTTGCCCCCAGCTTCACTGACACGTAATGGGTTACCGCCCTACCCACTCCTAAATCGAAAATACTGGCGTAACCGATTAGGGCCCAAGCCAAGGTTAAAAAACCAAAGCGCTCAAGTCCAATAACAGCCAACAGATGAGGGATGGTAATAACAGCAATAATTAAAGGGAAACCTAAGCCAACAAGATTCCATATGATGTGGCTAACTTTCAACTGAAAACCTCAGTAATACCTTGCAACTGCAACAACGCTTTATCCTTAAAGTGTGTAAAAATAGTCATTCAATCCAACAAATTAGCATTAATGCCCATGATAAAAAACATGTTTATCTTGGGCGGTCACTGAACCATCAACCAATTCGAACGGCCATGTTGATAAACCAACTCCTTTGACTTCATTTCCACTAACTGATGCAAGCTCAGACCTAGATCCAAACTAAACCTTAGGTTAGCCCCAACCCCCGTGTCGCCTTGGCCCTGATTAGGGTGAACGGCCACCAAAATATCGAGTAACAAGGTATCTTGCTTACTAATACGTCGATGCTCTGGGTGTATAAGGCTATAAAATGCAAAAGCAGAACGCCGTTTTTGTCTAATGTTACTCATGCCCGCCAAACTATAAGATTGGCTCTGCAAGTTCGCCCAGCTTGCTGGCGCATCACCATTATTTCTGGCCTGTAGCTGTTGCCAAAAATGCTGTAACTCTAAGCCTGCTAGCTCAGCCAAATAAGGGCTTAAATAACCGTCTTGAACCAGCAACGTTCGCTGATGCTGGCTCAGTGTTTCAAGGCCGGCTAGATATTCAAACAAGGCAGTATGTCTTTCTTCTACACCCAAAACATGGTCGGCTTGTTGGCTACCAAGTTGTTGCGCCGATATCGAGCCTACACCACCGCAAAATAACAACACTGTTATCAAAGCACTGCTGAAGCTAGGCTTAAATATTGAGCGGCGAAGTATGGCGGTAAGCTTGAGCAGTAAAAGCATCTTAGTCATAAAATTGTCAAATAAAAGCCGATAAAAAAGCGAGTCTGTTGTATAACTAAAAGCAGATATCGACAACTACAAGGGATGTAAAATGCGAATCACGCCCCGTTTAAGCCAGCAAAACTTGCTTAACAAGCCAATTATAGGCAAAAGTTTAATCACCTTATCGCTGCTAGCAGCCTTATCACTTAATACCGGCTGCGCGAATACCGCAGAAGGTGCGGGTACCGGCGCATTAGCAGGTGCCGCTGGCGGGCTGGTGTCAGGCCTTATTTGGGGAGGTGACCCGCTCGAATCAGCCGCTAGAGGGGCAGCGGTAGGGGCCGCCTCTGGTGCAGCCGTTGGCGCAGTGCAAGACGCCAAACAAACCAGCGCGACCAAACAAGCCAGCGAAGACGCGGCAAAACAGCAACAAGCCAACCAGCCACCCAGTGATGAAGAGTTACGCCAGCTAATTGGCGAACCCGCTTTTAATGCCGTCAGCGCTTTAGCCAAATGTGACTACGCCAGCGCGCTAGATTTAGCCAGCCAAGCTAAAAGTGCCAGCAACAATACCCATAAAGAAGCCGGTACTTGGGTCCAAGCATTAAGCTATGCAGAAACGGGAGATGTAGAGAAGCTAAACAGTAGTTACGCTGAAATTATTAAGCTAGACAAAAAAGTGACCAATGTATTAGAGGCGCAATCAAGCTTAAGTGACGCTTTAGATAAGCTAAAAACTATTCGTAAAGAACATAACTTGCCAGAAAGCTGTTCTTAGTGAGGGCTTGTCGATGTGCTTAAGCGAGGTAACACGCTATGCACATCGACAAATTTAAAGGGCGATAACTAGGTTCGGTAAAGCACTTTTACCACATGCCAGCCAAATTTTGTTTTCACTAAATGAGGCGTTAGCACCTCACCACTAAAGCACACTTTATCAAACTGCGGTACCATTTGACCGCGTCGAAACTCGCCCAAATCACCGCCCTTTTTACCCGATGGGCAGCTTGAATATTTTTTAGCAAGGGTTTGAAACTTAGCGCCTTTTTTAAGCTGAGTGAGTATATCTTCGGCTTGTTCTTTATGCTTCACCAAAATGTGTAATGCTGCTGCGGTGCTGGCCATGGTTTTTCCTAGAATTGTTTAGCCGTAAATGATAACAAATCTACAACCAGTTTGAGTTATTAATTACCCAAGAAAACCTGAGAAATAGGCTTGCATTGCGGTAACGATGTATTCCCATTGCTGCCAACGATAAGAACCATATGATGAGTAGGGCTAGTATAAGATAGTGACTGCTCAGCATGAAATGTAATCAGCGACTCTCAGCCAGTATCCGCCACCTAAGAACCCCTCTGTCATTAACGTCCTCATGGTTATTGCAAAATAATAACGCTTTCAATAAAGCTTAGAGATATTTATCTAGTTTCAATACTTTTAGGGTATGCGTTCTAATGCTAAGCTAAGTGCTGAATTATAGGCTTAGGCAATGGAAATGCGATTCAGTAAAGTAGTTATCTCGGCAGCACTGGCTGCGTCTCTTTTAGGCTGTACCCAAGACTATAAAAGCGCCAAAGAACTGGTAGATATCGCAGTAAACGGCTTGCCCGATATTCAATTATCAGAAGAGGAGCGCTTAGCGCTTAATTTTGCCGCTGTTTACATCAAATATGGCGAACATCCCAAGACCTATATCGCACTCGCGAAGGCACAAGGCGATGAAAGAGTATGGGCAGCCAGTGATGGTATCACCTTGGTCACTCGCAATGGCCAAATTATTCGCAGTGACGGCTTACCGTTTGCCAGCAGCGGCGTGCATTACCTCAAGCAAGACCCCTTTGCTCAAGGTTTACTCTCGGTAGAAGAAAACACCCCATACCTCGCCACCCGAGATTACATATCTGAAGACTTATTTGGGGTAACCAGCGAATCAAGCTTTACTGTGCATGAGACTAGCCAAGCAGTTATCGCCGGAAGCGAGCGACAACTACAAAGGGTAAGCGAGCAGTTAAGTGTGCCAGCACTTAAGTTCAGCACCACCAATCAATATTGGGTAGAACAGCGCAACAACAAACAAATTATTTGGCGTACAGAGCAACAATTAGGCCCCAATCAGCCAATGGTATTCTTAGAAAGCTTAATGCCTTTTTTTGAAGATATTTAGTTAACGGGTATTAACTCAAGCTGTGTTAACTCAACAAGGAAGAATGTTTATGCGCGTAATGCGTAAGTCTTTATGGGCCGCTGCGGCCCATTACTCTAGTGCGACAAGCTTAGCCAAACGGCCATTAGCGTTGTGGGTAAAATTAGCTAAAGCCACCCTGCTGGTGTCAGTGTTGAATATCGGTGTAAACAGCGCTCTTGCCGAAACAGCAGCTGACGCAGGCACTAACCAAACACCACACATAAGCGTAGCGGTACAACAAGCCCATCAAGCGATACAGCAATATTCGGTTGCGCAAGGTTCACGCCTCAGCCAGCTTATCAGCCAGCTCAGCTTAAGTGACAACGATTACTGGTATGCCACGGCATGGTTGCGCCATGGTCAGGCACTTAAGCATCAACAAAAAAAATCAACCTTACTCACGCTGGTAGACCAGCAAATAGCTAAGCAAGATAAATATGCTGAGCAATGGCGCGCCGTTAAACAGCAGATCGCAGCACTGGTGCCTACCGATCGCTTCACCATTGCGGTACACCCAGACCGCGTGTATGCCGACGGCACGAGTAATTATCTATTACACGCGCAAGACAAAATCATTATTCCGGCTCGACCTAGCACCATAAGCATCACAGGCTTTGCTACATCACTAAATCTCGACCATCAGCCTAGCCAAGACTTAAACGATTACTTGAAAAGCGCCACAATGTTAGCCATGGCAGATAACAGCATCGTTTGGTTAATAAAACCCGATACCACAACCCTCCAGCTACCTATTGCTTATTGGAACAAGCTCAATAAGCAAACCCTAGCGCCTGGCAGCATCATTTTTGTGCCCGCTAAAACACAAATATTTAGCGAACAACACCAACAAATAAATCAGCTCTACCTTGAGCTTCTGCAAAATCAGATAATAGGAAGCCCCCAAGGTGAGTAAACGTCAATTTCAAGCCTTAAACATTAAGCCCTTAGCCCCTTTAGCAATGGCTATTTCGGCATTATTACCCCTATCTGCCAGCTTGGCGGCGCCTTCCCAATCAGACTTTGGCGGAGTAGGTTTAATGCAAATACCCACTGCCCGCATGAGCCCTGAGGGTGAATTCGCCTTTAATGTAAACTATGTAGACCCCTATATCAGAGGGGCGATAGCAATCACCCCCGTGCCATGGTTTGAAGGCGTGATACGCTATACCTCGGTTGAGAACCGTTTATATAGCCCCTACCCCGGATACAGTGGCGACCAAAGTTATAAAGACAAAGGCTTTGACGCCAAATTTAGGCTGTGGCAAGAATCTTACTACGTACCTGAAATCGCGTTAGGCTTTCGAGATATTGGTGGCACTGGTTTATTTGCTAGCGAGTACTTGGTCGCCAGTAAACGCTGGGGGAACCTAGACTTCACCTTAGGCATGGGCTGGGGCTATCTAGCCAACGGCAGTGATCTAGACAATCCATTATGCAAAATATCTGACAGCGCCTGTGAACGCCCGGGGCGAAAACCCGGAGACAATGGAGGAAAGCTGGGGGCTGGTGATTTCTTCCGTGGTCCAAATGCTGGCCTTTTAGCGGGCCTTGAATACCACACGCCCATTGAGGGCTTAAGTCTAAAGCTTGAATACGATTCTAACGATTACCAGCACGAAGCATTAGACAACCAATTCGATCAAAGCTTACCGGTTAATATTGGGGCCGTTTATGCCTGGGGCGACTACGTCAATCTAAACCTTGGCTACGAACGCGGTAATACGCTGATGGCCGGTATTACCATTCGTACTAACTTTCAAACGGTGCCCAATCAAATCAAGCTTGATGAACCACCAGAGTCTTTAAACGACACGAACACCGACACCTCTGCCCAGGTAGATTACGACGACTTAGTCGACACGTTAGCCGATAACGCCGGATTACAAGCAAGTACCCTAGTATTGAGCGAGAACCGTATAAGCGTGAGCGGCGAGCAACTTAAATACCGAAAACGCAGCGACGCAGACCAACGCATTGCTCGCGTACTACATAACCGTTTGCCTGACACAGTGAGCGAATTTGAGATAGTAGAAACCGCACAAGGCCTGCCTTTATATAGCAGTACCATAGACCGAGCCGCTTTCTTAGATAACGCACAAAACCAACTTGAGCCAGAACAAGAAAGCCCCTATGTGAGCAGCCAAGTCTACCAAGAGTTTGACAGTACAGCAGCAAACCAAACCAGCACTCAGGTAGATAAAACGCCTTATAATGTCTCGCTGTACCCCGGTTTAACGCAAAGCATTGGCAGCGCAGAGACCTTTTATTTCTACGCGGTATCTTTACACCTAGCAGGAGAGTACCAATTTACCGACAAGTTAAAAGCCGATGGCATTGCTTCGTGGACAATTGCAAATAACTACGACAAATTTAATTATACGGTTGATGATTCCACCGGTGCAATCCCGCGTTCACGCACTTATATTCGGGAGTATTTAACCGCCAGTGATATAGGCCTGTCCAATCTACAACTCACCTACTTTGATAACTACGGTAAAAACTTCTACGCGCAATACTACGGCGGCTATTTAGAGTTTATGTATGGCGGTGTGGGGGGCGAACTATTGTATCGACCATACAATAGTTCACTGGCCTTTGGCGTGGATCTAAACCACGTTAAGCAGCGTGATTTTGACAGAGGTTTTGGATTTAGAGATTACGAAGTCACCACCGGCCACGCCGCGCTTTATTGGCAATCTCCATGGTATGGAGTTAATACCGAGCTATCAGCAGGGCAATACCTCTCTGGTGACCGAGGGTTTACCGTTGATGTATCAAGAGAGTTTGATAACGGCACCATTGCTGGTTTCTTCTTCACAAAAACCGATGTCAGTGCTGAAGACTACGGCGAAGGTAGCTTTAACAAAGGCTTCTACATAAAAATCCCCTTCGACATGATGCTGACCCGTTCCAGTACCAAATATGCCGCCTTTAATTGGACGCCACTCACACGAGACGGCGGTCAAAAGCTTATTCGTAAATATAGCCTGTATGATGAGACTAAAGCCAAAGGCAGAAAGAGCATTGGTACTCACTGACCACTATGCTGTAACGCCTAGCTGCAAATAACTAGGCGCTGATCACCCGACAAAAAACGGCGCTAATTAGCGCCGTTTTTTAGTTAAAACCAATGTAGTTTGGCCGACTTAATCACTGCCAAACAAATCGCGGGTATACACCTTATCTGCTACGTCTTTAATTTCATCTACCATACGGTTTGCTATTAGGGAATATGTTAAAGATCTAGATAATTAGGTATATAAGGCTGCGTGCCTAACATCGTAATATTGCAAGGCTAAGCTGTTCAGGGCTTATGTTAACTTTGCCATGGTAAACACTTTAACGGGCGTATACTGCAATCGCTTCTAACAAAAAACCCGCTTTCGCGGGCTCTTCAGGCTAAACAATTAAATTTAATGTAGCCAATAAGCGGCCTTGTTGGTCGATATTAGCATCTCAAGCGAGTCCTGCGAGTATCTAACATTAATACCGCGATGCTTCGGCTCTCCCACAATATACGGACTAGACCAAATAGCCTGCCCTTTAGCACTCATCTTTTGGATATAATATTTTTCTTCAATATCATATTGATAATCCTCGGGTATTTTGATTGCTGCAAACACATCTTGTTGCGAGCTAGAGGAAGGATCTATAGCAATATCTAGAACGCTACCTGTCAATTTAACACGAGATACTTCAGTCAAGGTCCCATTGTTTATCTCATACACGATAAAACTCGACGTTTGATCAAAAAACGTACCTTCATCAAAACACATCAGCTCTAAAGCATCATCATTATCATAATTAAACATTTCTACACGGCGACAAGCTTGCTGCTGACTATTTAATAGCGTAATCACACCATTTTGCACTTTTAATAACGATACACTCTCAGACAATCCCACAATCACATAGTTACCATCATTTGAGCTATAACTAGTGATATCATTGACGTATTGATTGAAACTATACGAACCCAGTATGGTTTGATTATCTATATCGATGACCCGTATGGCAGAGCCTTCATCATAAATCAAATCATCTTTACCATCGCCATTAAGGTCGCTTGCTTCAATAACCCCAATATCAACGCCAGAATCTCCAGCGGTCTGCCAATGCACACTACTATCAAATAGCTGCAGCGCGGCAATAGCGCCATCATAGGTTTCAGTCGTTGGCACGAAAATATCACCAAAGCCATCAAGGTTAAAGTCACGAGTAATAGCGTATTGACTATTGTCCCAATTGGACGATAGCTCATCACTCACGGTTGTGTGGCCTTGCTTATCGAGAGTAAATATTCGCCCTCCACCGTAGCCACTCTCAGAAGAAGGAGAAAAGAAGACCGCCTTTTCGATATTGTCGGTAATGGTTGACCACCCCGCAGTGCTGTAATTATCAAGCTGAATACTATTGCAAGGTTTAATCGTTGCGGCATCCTCAGTGAGATCGGCAATAATAAAGAGGTCTTCTCCCGAGCTCCCTACATCTGCGGCCCAGTGCATCTCTAACTGGCCATCGTTGTCAGAATCTCCCACGGCAAGAGAGGCAATGCCATATCCTTGACTTGAAACCTGTGATAAAGCTAACAGACTAACACCGTCCCATTGAAGAACCTCAATATTTCCCCATTGGCATCCCCCTAATATCACTTCATCAACGCCATCATTTGATATGTCTGCGGTGATTAAGTCACAATAGTCATTGCCCGAATATTGATAGCGTAGTGATTTATCAATTGCGGAATAAATATATAGGTGACTGGTCTTATCCCCGATTATTTCGGCAATCCCATCCCCATCGATATCACCAGCAGCAACTAAATAATTGCCAAATCCCTCACCATAAAACCATTGGTTTTCCCAGGTTTCTGTGTCATACACAAAACCGTTATTAGTAATGATTTCAAGCTGAGTATCAGCGTCAACATTGGCAAAAACAAACTGTTTTGCGCGTAACACATCACGGCTAAATACAAGCGTATTGGGCTGTTCAACATTGACCACTTTAAGCGAAGCGCCATCATAAGAATACTCACTATTCGCTTCTAAGTAGCCCAGTAACCAGCCACTCTCTGTTTTAACAATACGCGCATATTGCAAGTATTTATCACTAGAAAATAATAATGTTGCTACACTCGCTAAGTCGCTGATAAGACTAATACCATGTTCTGATACAACGATTATCTCTTGTTGGCCATCATTATCAATGTCAGCAGATAGCGCTTGTTTTACCTCGCCCTCTGCAGGCAAGGCAAAGGGATAAACCCATTTTTGCACATAGCTGCCATCAAGGTATTCCATCAAATATACCGTTGAATTATGGCCAACGGTGAGAATTTCGTTACCTTCATGTTGATCAAAGTTCCCGATCCAAGTGGACTGGTTACGGTAAGGCACTTCAGTACCAGTGCGTACAATGGGAAATTTATCGTTACTGTGCACTTCTACCGTCACCAACTCAACCTCGTCAGAACCGAGCAAAGAGAAGCTAAAGGTGTAGTGTTGAACAGGGAAAAGTAAATTATCAGGAACCTGCCAATTTACCTCTCCTTGCTCATCCATTGTGGCACCAGATGGGCCTGACTCCATTTCTGCTGGGGTTTGCGTTCCTTGCAAGTCAGGGTCAACCATATTGACAGAAAAACTCACCCACTCACCGGAAACTACGTTTTCTGGCAGGTTGGAAATAGCCACCTGTACGGGAGAGTCGCTTAATTCAATGGTTAAGCGTGGCCCTTCAACACTATTTGCGCCATCAAAAACGACCATACTCACTTCCAACAGATCGCCATATACCGCTTGATAAGGAGCTAAGGTACTACTGGTTTCAGCTAAACGTGTACCGTTCACATACCAGTGATAGCTAATGGTGAGCAGTTCATCGGCAGTGTCAGGGTCTTCATAGTAGCCCTGCTCCACCGTAATTGTCGTTGTGGTGTAAACTTCATCACCAAACGTATTCCAATAAGGTTCAGTCACCAAAGGGGGAAGAGAAAGCTCAGAAAGGGCAACTAATTGCTTGGTACTCACGTCCCCAACTAATAGCTCTTGCGAGTTACTAAAATAGGTACCCACGTCATAAAGCTTATCGCTGTTTATATCTTCAACATAACGAATATAGTCGTTGTCAAACTGCAGTGCAGTGGCTTTGTCTCCCACTAACAACAAGCTACCCTCATCGAAATTAGGAATGCTTCCAGAGAGCTCATCAGAGGAAAAGGCTACTTTGCCTTTGTCGGCGATAAACAGGTCACCGCTGACCGACCAACTACCATCACCTGCTTCGTTGTATTCAGAACTAAGCCTGACTGGTGCATAGCCTTTTGAGGAAAATAATAGCCGTTGGCTTTGAGTTAATAAGTAAGACTCCTCGACTTGTCGCGAGTAACCGGTTACCACTGTAGATTGCCCTAATCGTTGCCAATTAAGGTTATCGTAATAAAACACATAGTCGGCAATATTTTCGTTTAGCTTAACCATTCTAAAGGCTGCTTGGCCGTCTAACTGAGACCCGGTGTCCTCTAAACAGCCATCGTAGTCCAGCGATATAGCGCCTTGGTAATTCGAGCCAATAGCCCCTTTATACGTTAGCGTCCCACCATTGGTACACTGCGTAACTAAATTAACATTACCTTTCGCTTCAACCAACTCAATGAGCCGATAACTAAGTAAGCCGGGCAGAGCGTTTACCGATTCTCCAAACAAATTTATGAATAGCTGTTGCGCTAGCGCAACATCCATTGGCGCATTAACCTGCTCGCCGGTATAGCGTAAATCCACTAAACTTTCTGCGGCTTGTTCTAACTGCTTAACAGAGTAGGCCGAGGGATTCTTAATCATATCGCTTGATGAAGTGTTAGCGGGTGGCGCTGTAGATTCAGAACCGCCCCCCCCGCAAGCAACTGTATATACAACGCTACAACTCAGCAGCAAAATCCGTCCAATGTGTTTCATCGTTCATCCTTGAATAAATAACAAAAAAGATAATAACAAAATACCAATAATATTCGAGTGATAAATGACAACATACAAGGTAATGGCGACGTAGAACCAAGAAACATAAACACGTGGATTGTTTGGCTTTAATATGAAAGGAAATAGCTTGACTATTTTTTGTTCAAAACAGGCTCGGCAGCTAATTTTAATAACCTACAAATTAAAAAACACCGAGCCCTTCTGTTGAGTTTAAGGCAGCGCTAATCACTGCCAAACAAATCGCGGGTATACACCTTATCTGCTACGTCTTTAATTTCATCAACCATGCGGTTGGCAATAATTACATCGCAGCTTTGTTTAAATTCAGCGAGATCGCGATACACCTTTGAGCGGTAAAACTCGTCTTCTTCCATCACGGGTTCGTAAATCACCACTTCAATGCCTTTGGCTTTGATGCGTTTCATAATGCCTTGAATGCTAGAGGCCCGGAAATTATCTGAGCCAGACTTCATAATGAGGCGATATACGCCTACCCGTTTAGGATTACGCCTAACAATAGAGTCGGCAATAAAATCTTTGCGGGTGGTATTCGCGTCAACAATGGCACCAATAATATTATTAGGTACATCTTTATAATTGGCTAACAGCTGCTTGGTATCTTTTGGTAAACAGTAGCCGCCATAGCCAAACGAAGGGTTATTGTAGTGACTGCCAATTCGAGGGTCTAAACCCACCCCCTGGATAATGTGTTTACTGTCTAGCCCATGGGTTTCAGCGTAAGTGTCTAACTCATTAAAGTAGGCAACACGCAGCGCCAAATAGGTATTGGCAAACAATTTTATCGCTTCAGCTTCTGTTGAATCAGTAAGCAATACATCAATGTTTTCTTTAATTGCTCCTTCAACTAACAAGCTAGCAAAAACCCGCGCACGCTCAGACTCCTCACCCACCACAATGCGAGAGGGATGCAAGTTATCGTATAAAGCACGCCCTTCTCGTAAAAATTCAGGCGAAAAGATAATATTGTCACAGTCAAACTTTTCACGAACCGATTTGGTATAACCCACTGGTACGGTAGATTTGATAATCATCGTTGTATTAGGGTTGATGGCTAATACATCCTTGATGACCGCTTCTACCGAGCCTGTATTAAAGTAGTTGGTTTCAGGGTCATAGTCGGTAGGAGTTGAAATAATGACGTAATCCGCTCCTGCATAAGCCAGCTTTTTATCTAAAGTAGCAGTAAAATTTAACTCTTTGTTTGATAAAAAACTCTCAATTTCTGCATCCACAATCGGTGATAATTTACGATTAAGTAGCTCGACCTTTTCTTCAATAATGTCGACAGCAACAACTTCATGGTTTTGAGAAAGTAACATAGCGTTCGATAAACCGACGTACCCCGTACCTGCAACTGCAATTTTCATATTTTTCCTTGTAACTCGTAAATATTAATAATCTTTAGTACTAGAGCGTCAAAGCTTTAATAACCTATTACTTAATGTACCGAATAATAGTCTTTATACCAATCAACAAAACGCCTAACGCCCTCATTTATGGCAACTTTAGGCTTATATCCTGTAGCTTGGTAAAGCTCTGAAGTATCCGCCCAAGTGTGATACACATCACCGGCTTGCATTGGCAAATAATTCTTTTTAGCGGGTATGCCAGTGGCATCTTCAATGGCTTTTACAAAGTCCATCAGCTTAACTGGCGCACCATTACCAATGTTATATAAAGCATACGGAGCCGTGCTTTGGTTGGGAAAACTGAAATCACTATGCTGGCTATCAGTAGGTATTAACGCTTGAATGCGCATAACGCCTTCCACAATGTCGTCTATATAGGTGAAGTCACGAGACAAGTCACCGTTATTATAAATATCGATGGTGTCACCATCCAAAATGGCTTTAGTAAACTTAAACGGCGCCATATCCGGCCTACCCCACGGCCCGTATACGGTAAAAAAACGCAGCCCGGTGGTTGGTAAGCCAAATAAATGTGAATAAGTATGAGAGGTCAGTTCGTTAGCACGTTTAGTCGCAGCGTATAAAGACACAGGATGGTCAACCGGATCTTTTACGGAGAATGGCATTTTATTATTCATGCCGTACACCGAGCTGCTAGACGCATATACCAAATGTTCTACTTTATATTTACTGCACCCTTCAAGAATATCGATATGTCCAGCAAGGTTAGCATCAGCATAGCGATGAGGGTTTTCTAAAGAGTACCGAACCCCAGCTTGAGCCCCTAAATGAATAACCCGCTGAAACTGTTGCTCAGCAAACAGTTGATCAATAGCCTCTCGATCGAAAAGATCGATAGAATAAAAATTGAAATGGTCGTAATTTTTAAGCTGCTCGAGCCTGGCTAACTTCAAATTAACATCATAATAGTTATTGAGATTGTCAATGCCTACTACTTCATGGCCTTCAGCACATAAGCGCCTAGCCACATGAAACCCAATAAAGCCGGCTGCGCCGGTCACCAAATATTTCATAGTTACTTCGTTAAACAATAAAAGCTAGTTAAGGCAACTAGCTTTATTGTTAATTTAAATTATTACTTATAATAGCAATTACAAGCCATCGCGACTATTCAATATTGCTATGCATAAAAACCGTTTAAGCGGCGAATAAAGGCATCAAGTTGCTCATGTGGTAGCCGATTAATACCTGCGGCTGCCTTTCTGCCACCACCTGTCACAAATTCGCTACACACTTCATCGGCCCCGGTTTTATTATTTAGCGGAGCCCGAACACTAATCAAGTAAGTGTCATCGCCATTATCACTGACGACAGCGTGCGCCTTATTAGGGTTATTATTGGCCAGTTGATTACCAAACACGCCACCTACCCGTCGGCTCCATTGTTGATTAGGCAGCAAATACACCTCTGCCACATCAGTACTTGCAGCACAATCACTGGCTTCTGCTAACGCCATATCGGCTTTATAAGCGTTCTGTAGCACAGCAAAGGGGGAATTATCAGCGGCAATAGCAGAAAATGGATTGTCGTAAGCCAATAAAGACTGAAATAACTCAACCGGCTTAATATGTAAATCGTCTAGCGTAGCACCGTAACCGTTATAGTTAATCAGTGTACCAAACTCTTTCAGCTGGGCTCTTTGAGATAGATTAAGTTTAGCCTCATCAGCTAACTGCTCAGCTTTAGCCAGCAGGTTGTCACCATAGGCTGCGGTAATGGCCCATAAATGAAATTGCCCATTTAAGTGTTTATCCACTAACAGCGCAGTACAAACGTTAGGATCCATATCAATGGTAGCGTTCAGCGAAGCGTGCTCAGGGATGGTCCCAGGACGATGGTGGTCAAAATAGCTAACTTTAGCACCGGCATTTAATGCTTTGGTCAGGCCATCGATATTCTTCTCCATAGAAATATCTAACACGGTTACTTCGCACTCGGCGCTAAATTCAAGTTTATTCATTAACTGAATGTCGCGCTTAACACCGGTAACCAATTGGCTATCTTTTGGCTCGGCTAAACGTAATTGTAATAAGGCAATAATGCCATCGGCATCACCGTTAAAAATGTCTATGTAGTTCACAACACAATCCTATAAAGGTACTTCGATACACGAGCTGCAAGCTACCAACACTATACTCATAGCTCATAGCTCGGAGCTCGTAACTCGGAGCTCATAACTCGTAGCTCATAACTCATAGCTCATAACTCGTAGCTCATAACTCGTAGCTCATAACTCGTAGCTCATAGCTCGTAGCTCATAACTCATAACTCGTAGCTCATAGCTCGTAACTCGGAGCTCATAGCTCGTAGCTCGTAGCTCATAACTCGTAGCTCGTAGCTCGTAGCTCGTAGCTCGTAGCTCGTAGCTAGCTAATTATCCCAGCGTTTTCTAAGGCTGAAATCACCTCATTGGCACAGTCTTCAACAGATTTACCATCGGTTTCAACATGGATATCAGCACCAGTAGGTACCTCATAGGCTGAGTCTATACCGGTAAAGTGTTTAATTTCGCCCGCGCGAGCTTTCTTATACAAACCTTTAGGGTCGCGTTGTTCGCACACAGCTAATGGCGTATCAATAAACACCTCTAAAAACTCGCCGGCTGATAATTGATTGCGCACTAAATCACGGTCGGCCTTAAAAGGAGAGATAAAGGCTGTTGAAACCACTAAGCCCGCATCAACAAATAACTTGGCGACTTCCCCAATGCGTCGAATATTCTCAACTCTGTCTTTGTCAGAAAAGCCTAAGTCGCCATTTAAACCGTGGCGAACATTATCACCATCTAATACATAGGTATGCACATTACGTTTATGTAAAAGGTGGTCAACCGCATTAGCAACGGTTGATTTACCCGAGCCACTTAAACCGGTAAACCATAAAACACAAGGTTTGTGTTGTTTATGCTCAGAACGGGCTTCACGGCTTACACTGTGGGCATGCCACACAACATTTTCGCTTTTATTATCCATAACAACCTCTACAAATTAAAACAAACTCTAGGCTAGCCTTAAATTTTAATAAATCACTCGACACTAGCTCAACGGAAACATCATAGGAACTAAAGTTAACACTACCGCCGCATAAACGAGGGCAACAGGAAAGCCAACTTTAAAGAAATCGATCAATTTATAACGGCCCGCGTTATACACCATTAAATTAGTTTGGTAACCATAAGGGCTAACAAAACTAGCACTGGCAGCAAAAGCAACAATCATGGTGAAGGTCATTGGGTTTGCGTCAACCGCAATGGCAAAGCCATAGGCAATAGGAAACATCAGTGCTGCAGCCGCGTTATTAGTGACTAGCTCGGTTAATAACCAAGTCAATAAATAAATCACAAGTAAAGACAGCATCATCCATTTGGGATCACTGATATGACCAAAGCCACTTTCTAATAGTAATACTAGCCCTGAATTATGAAGAGCCTGAGACAGCGTCAGTGCTGCAGCCACAATTAGCCAAATTTCTTTAGGAAAACGACGTAACAACTCACTAGGGGTTAAGCAACCAGAAAAGAGTAAGATGCCGAGCAATAAAAACATCACCTTAAATAAGGGGACAACACCCACCGCGGCCAGCGCAACGGCAGTAAAAAAGCCGCCAATGGCTATCCATTCTCTAAAACCACTCAAACGGCTTTCCGCTTCTACTCCACTCACTACAATGAAGTTTTTGCTCAAGTTGTTACGGCTTTTAAAATCGCCACCTACCGCTAACACGAGGAAGTCACCCGCTTGCAAAACCACGTCCCCTAGCTTCCCAGATACTCGCTGGCCATCGCGGCGTATCGCGACAACAGCAGCATCAAACTGCGCTCTAAAACCAGCACTTTTAAGGCTTTTACCGTTCAGCATACTTTCTGGGCGTATCACTACTTCGGTTAAATTAGAACCAAGCAACCCGTTAGAATCGGCAAACATTTGCAAGCCAGAAAACTGGTTGAGTTGCATTAACTTAGTGATATCACCACTAAATACCAGCCTATCCCCTGCTTCAAGCACTTCATCTGGCGCTACAGGGCTAATCAGTTTGCTATGGCGAACAATCTCAACTAAAAACAGTGATTCTAAATGGCGTAAACCATTTTCTTCTACACTCTTGCCTATCAAACCTGAATCAGCTTGCACCTTGGCATCAATAAAATAACTATGAAAGTCTACTTCTTCGGTGTCGTTATCTGGCAGAAACCGCGAGCTAAACGCCAGCGTTACGCCACAAGCGATCACCGCCACTAAGCCAATCAAGGTAAAATCGAAAAAGCCAAGAGAAACACCACTGGCGTCGATCAATAAGCTATTCACGATAAGATTAGTTGAAGTACCAATAAGGGTTAAGGTGCCGCCCAATATCGCCGCATAAGATAAGGGCAACAATAACTTGCTTGCACTATGGTTGGGGTTGTTGCGAATGGGCGCTAATAAAGTGGCAACTACCGCTGTATTGTTCAAAGCCGCAGAGGCAAGCACGGTAACACTGTATAAACGGAACCACGTTTCTTTCAGTGAAGGCTTAATAATTGAAGACGCCACTAAGCGCAGCAGTCGCGTTTTCTCTAACGCAATAGAGCACAACATCAGCAATACTAAAGTCAATAAGCCGGGATTAGCTACACTGGCTATAAGCTGCTCTGTAGACACCAAATTACAAAAGTATAAAAACAAAATAACCCCACCAAAGATTTTGGTCGGGTTATTTTGATAGCGGACTAAGGCCGCGATAGTGCTGGCAAAAACTGCCAGCACTATTATAGCTTGCCATGACATTATTTTAGAAACTCACGCAAGTCCTTGGCATCCCAATGTGGAAAATGCTTCCTAATGAGGGCATTTAACTCTACTTCAAAAGAAGAAAAATGAGCATTTGGCTTAGTTTCATCTAGCTTACCTTGACCAGTAATCATACCCGCGCCTACGGTGACATTAGTAATACGGTCAATAATAATAAATGAACCAGTACCTTGCGACTTAGTGTACGCGTCAAAGGCCACTTGTTGACTAAACTGGACTTGGCAATGACCAATTTCATTCAAGTTTAATCGAACCGCATCTTTGTTTTCCAAAGTATTCACATCAATTTGGTAGTCAATATTATCTACCGAACCCGATGTGGTTTTAGTGGCCAACTTAAAGTCGTATTGTTTATTAGGAATCAGCGGTTCTTCAGCCATCCAAACAATAGTCGCTTCAACACTACTGGCTACAATCGGTTGGTTGTTAGTATGCACCAACATATTGCCGCGGCTAGCGTCAATTTCGTCTTCCAAGGTTAGGGTAACCGCCATAGGTGCAAAAGCTTCTTCTATTTCACCATCAAACGTGACGATAGAGGCAACTTTTGAAACTTTACCTGAAGGTAAAGACATCACTTCATCACCTTTACGGACAACGCCTGAGCTAATGGTTCCACAGAAGCCGCGGAAATCGAGGTTAGGTCGATTAACGTATTGCACAGGGAAACGGAAATCATCAAAATTTAAGCCAGACGTAATCGGCGCAACTTCTAGCATCCCCATTAGCGTATCGCCGTGATACCAAGGGCTTAATTCACTGCGCTCAACCACGTTATCGCCGTTAAGTGCAGAGATAGGTACAAATTTAATACTGTCGATGTTTAAGTTTTCAGCAAACTTCTGGTATTCGGCTTTAATT
Source organism: Agarivorans sp. MS3-6 (assembly GCF_054112545.1). Classification (NCBI taxonomy): domain Bacteria; kingdom Pseudomonadati; phylum Pseudomonadota; class Gammaproteobacteria; order Alteromonadales; family Alteromonadaceae; genus Agarivorans; species Agarivorans sp. MS3-6. Next base: position 538,485 of record NZ_CM134202.1, read on the forward strand.
TCTTCAAAACGGGCTTCAGCAAAATCAACCAAATCCATTTTGTTAATCGCAACAACCACTTGCTTAATACCTAGCGACGATACAATGAAGCTATGACGACGGGTTTGCACTTGCACACCGTAACGAGCATCAATCATCACAATGGCTAGCTCACAGTTAGACGCACCGGTCGCCATGTTACGGGTGTATTGCTCGTGCCCTGGGGTGTCGGCAATAATAAATTTGCGTTTATCAGTAGAAAAATAACGATACGCTACATCAATAGTAATGCCCTGCTCACGCTCTGATTGCAAACCATCCACTAACAAGGCCAAATCAAACTCGCCGTCGGTGGTATTGAAACGTTTAGAGTCGTTTTTAATCGTGGCTAATTGATCTTCAAAAATCATTTTTGAATCATGCAGCAAACGACCAATTAAGGTACTTTTACCATCGTCTACACTGCCGCAAGTTAATAAACGTAATAGTTGTTTTTGTTCATGTTGTTGCAGATACTCTTCAATATCTGACGCAATTAAATCTGATTGATGTGACATTTCATCCTCACTCGCCGGGGCTCGCTCTGAAGCTATAAGCTATATGTTAAAAGCTATAAGTGAAACCAAGACTAAAATTACTAATTAATAACGACTACGCCTGAATGCTTTTAGCCAAGCCAAATAGCATTGAACCAAGCTCGCGCGTTTCTTGCATCCAAACATCACCTAAATCATTAGGTATATAATTAATTCGGATACCAATTAAAACTTGTGTACGTAATTCCGCACAGGAGCCTTGAGCGATATTGATAAAGTTTAACTTCTCTTTATCAGAGCGTCTTACCATGCCCTCAGCGATATTACTGGGGATAGACAAAGAAGAACGGGTAATTTGGTCCTTAAAACCGAAATCTTTTGAATCACTAAAATGAGAATAAATGTGAACAGATAAATCTACTGCGCGTTGCCAAACAACTAAGCGTTCAAAATCCATGTAATATCCAAACTCAAACTAAATTCAAGGTTATTCTGTCTCTCTGACTTAAAGCTATGCTCTTCGCTCTTATCGCTTACTTCTTAAGGCATATGGCTATTTCTAAATCTAGAAATAGCCTTCCATCTTTTTCTTTTCCATTGAGCCAGCGCTGTCATGGTCAATAACTCGACCTTGGCGCTCAGACGTCTTGGTCAGCAGCATTTCTTGAATCACTTCTTGTAGGGTATCTGCTTCAGATTCAACCGCGCCTGTTAGCGGGTAACAACCCAACGTTCTGAAACGTACCATTTTATGTTGGATGTCTTTTTCATCCACAGGCATACGGTCGTCATCCACCATAATTAAAGTGCCATCGCGCTCAACTACAGGGCGTTTCGCCGCTAGATAAAGAGGAACAATATCAATGTTTTCTAAGTAGATGTATTGCCAAATATCAAGCTCGGTCCAGTTAGATAAGGGGAAAACACGAATGCTCTCGCCTTTGTTTACTTTAGAGTTATAAGTATTCCAAAGCTCAGGGCGCTGTGATTTAGGATCCCAGCGGTGGTTTTTATCGCGGAAAGAGTAAACACGCTCTTTTGCGCGAGACTTCTCTTCATCACGGCGAGCACCACCAAAGGCTGCGTCAAATTGATACTTGTCTAAGGCCTGCTTCAAACCTTGAGTTTTCATCACATCAGTATGCACGGCGCTGCCATGGGTAAAAGGCCCCATGCCCATAGCGATACCTTCCGGGTTTTTATGGACAATTAGCTCAAAACCATACTTTTCGGCCATTTTGTCGCGAAACTGGATCATTTCCTTAAATTTCCAGTTGGTATCGACATGCATAAGCGGGAAGGGAATTTTACCTGGGTAAAAAGCTTTGCGTGCCAAATGCAACATAACCGCTGAATCTTTACCAACTGAATAAAGCATTACAGGGTTATCAAACTCTGCAGCCACTTCGCGGATAATGTGAATACTCTCAGCCTCTAAGGCCTTGAGATGGGTTAAATTATAATTTTCCATTAATTTTGAGCTCTTGATTCCAGTATTTCATTAAAAGAGTGTGAAACAAGGCTAGATTACGTGATTCTCTGCAAAACCTCTAGGTAACGCGATATAACTTTATTGACGCAGAAATAACGTTGCATTCTAAGCCGCCCTTTATCACCCATGCTTATTCTTTGGGCATGTGTGAGGTCGGCAATGTCATTAATAGCCAAGGCTAACGAAGCAACACTTTGCGGTTGGCAAAGCAAGCCTGTTTCACCGTCGTCAACGGTTTCACGGCACCCCACATTGTCGGTGGTAATAATCGGCTTGGCCATGGCCGCCGCTTCTAAAAGGCTACGCGGCACGCCTTCGCGATAATAAGACGGCAGTACCACACAGTCACACAAACCAACAATACTAGGTACGTCATCAGACGAACCAAGATAATTAATCAGCCCTTTTTTATGCCATTGATTAACATCATTAATATTTATCGAATTAGGACTTGATGGTTCAGGTATACCAAGTAATTGAAACTCTACGTCACTACGTCGTCGCGCCACCGCCTCGGCGGCTTGCACATACTCGCGAATACCTTTTTGATTAAGCAGCCTAGCCACCAAAATAAAGCGCACTACCCCATCATTTGGCGCTTCCACGGCGCGAAACTTGTCTAAATTTATCCCTGAGCCAGGAATACGACTGGTATTTTCAGCCTTAACATAAGCACCATCGACAAAAATTTTCCGGTCATCTTCGTTTTGAAATAAAACATGCTGCGCCTTCGGTTGGCTATACTTTAACAAGCTACGCACAATGCGGTTTAATAGGTTATCTGAGCTAAAGCTAGTGCCAAGGCCCGTGATATTATTCACCACCGGAATACCTAAACTATGCGCAGCAACCGTGCTGTAAACATTTAGCTTAGGCGTATAATTAAACACCACTTTAGGATTGATTTGCCGATAAAGCGCACGAATAGCGCGTAGCGATAAAAAATCAATTAGGGGATTGGTGCCTCTACGGCTTAACTTAAGAGGGTGGTGAACTAAGCCCATCGCCAGCAACTTGTCAGTATGCGCATCGACCGGAGATACCACGTGAACCAACCAACCTTCGTCCATTAAACGCTGCATTAAGCCTTGATGAAAGTTGTACAAATACCAAGAGGTGTTAGCAGCAAAAACACAGCGTTTAAAACTAGTTGCAACACTATCGTTGCCATTCAATTTTGTAGGGTAAATATTATCCACCGATTCTCATACACAATCTAGCTACCACTTGAAAGATAACGCGCCTTTGAAAGTAGGTAAGCTTTTGCTACCTATAGCACTACTGAAAATTAACCTTGAGCCCCTTAGGGAAGCTTCACTAGCGAGCTCAAGAACCAATGTCGTCTTACATCAAAGGTTTAGCTTTTTCCTATAGACAGCAATCTTGTTATTAATGACTCGCCCTTCAGGACGAAATCGTTTAGCTAGCAACATCAATTTTAAAGCCAAGCTGACATCGTCATTCTCTAATGCCAAAGCTGAATCTCTGATCAGGTCAACATCTTTTTTTGATAAACGCTTATTATCCTTGTTTTTATAAAAGTCATAAGCATTAATCACCTCCGCTAATGTAACATTTTTTAGCAACCGCAATAAGGTTTCACTGTCATTTGGCTCAGCATTTTTGATCATAGATATTACTTTCAAATAACGATCTTTAACGAAGAGCTTTGATTCTTCGAGGATTGGTATTAGTGAATACTCATCGTAGAAATCTTTTCGCGCGTTGTTATAAGGTAAATATGCTAGTTCAGCTACCGAAAATGTGATGCTTTTTTCTGGTCCTAAATAACCTTGGCGGTTATCTTTAAACATTGAGGTTATATTGCTACTTTTTTTAGGGCGTCCTCTACCTAGAAGAGAAATGTACTCCATTTCACTTCTATACATTCTATGTAATACAAAATAATCTTTAAGGGGCTTAGCTAATTCCTCTTCAGAAACTCTGCCATTTCGGCGCCCATCAAAATTGAATAATGCACCATTAGCGAGCTTATAAACTGCACCTTTAGCATGAACATTATGAGCTTCAGGTTGCTCGATATCCAACTTGGTCGAAAACAGCGATTTTACCCATCTCGATTTTTTTCCTTTTATTTCCGACCTATAAGGCGGAAGGAAAGGTTGATTTTCTGATACGCCAATTAGCCATTCAAATGACATAACATCGGCAGCCAAATTATCAATACAGCCGTGAACACTGTCAGTAAAATTTTTAGGCGTCCAAAACTCATCAATGTCTAGGAACATCAAATGAGAAAATCCATCCTGCTTTGCTTTTTGCAAAGCATCCAAATAGGCAGCTTCTTGCGGCCGAGCGAACGATTCACCAAAGAAAGCATCGCCATCTAGAAACTGTACAGGAAGTTTACCAGTGAAGGCCTCAGCGACTAAATGAGATTGATCAGTGGTGTTGTTAATGTATACATCTATAGAATCAAATCCAAAATAAAGATGATGAAACAGCCAATCAGGTAGGTATGCGGATTCATCTTTAGCAATCGCGGCTAGCTTCACTTTATACTTACTCATTTACTTCCCTTAAATAATAACTTCAACTTCAAGCGATTTAAGTTTTGCTCCACTAGCAGCTTTTTGTATTCAGTTAGTCGCTCCGCTATGATCTTACCCCCGGGTCTAATTTTCTGGGCTTTCTTCAAATATTCGATAGCTTCAGGTAGCGATTGCTGAGCAGCATCTGCAGCCATAGACTTAAGAAGTTCGGCATCATCCCTGCTTTTAACCTTCTCCGCACGGTATTTCTGGAATGCGCTAATAACAAGTTGATCATCAACACCGCGAAAAACAGTGAGAAGCGGTTTGTAAAAACGGTCTAATTGCTCCCCTAAAGCCTCTAAACTAGTTTGGTATCTTGCCAGAACAAAGTCTTTAGCAACCGAAAGTGGTTTATCCAAACTACTAGCGCTAAGAAATGTAGAGAAACTCTTCGTATAATCTGAGAATAATCGATCATCGAACTGGCTCGAGTGCAAATTACTTGTACGAGAACCAAAGCCATTTCGATTCAACTTATATAAACACTCTATTTCATCAGGGTTTCCTCGAAACAACAAAGAGATATATTCAGTTTGAGAGCGATTAAGTCGATGAAAAATAAAGCTGCTGGACACATGACTCAGTTTAGGATGTACGGCTTGCTCTACTTTTTCACTAGCAATAAACGCTGAACCATCAGCCAGTAGGTGTGGACATACATTTTTTAGAATAGGAACATGCGGACGAAATTCTTTTACATCTGCAGATATAGGTAGCAATGTTTTAACTATTCTAGAAAGCTCACCATTCAAGGGATTAGAAAACCGAGAGAAGGGTTTAGCATCACCTAAATCATTCATCCATTGAAAAGAAATAAGGGCTTCGCTAGAAGCATCCATTACACACTCTTCTATTTTCCTAGAGAAATCCCTTGGCACCCAAAATTCGTCAATATCTAAAAAAAGAATATGGCTACAATTACCATTATGTTTTGAATCATAAAACCCTTTTGCATAGGCGACAGCTTGGAAACGTTCACGCACTTTATCTGGACAATATTCAATCCAATCGATGGTTTCCCAAGTTAAGCGAGGTTCACATTTAGATATTGAAGATAAAATTTCCTTGGTGTTGTCTTCTGTTCTATTCACCATAATATGAATTTCAGAAAACCCAAAGTAGAGATGATGATGAATCCACTCGGGTAAATAAGCCGCTTCATCCTTTGCGATGGCAATGAGCTTTATTTTTGGAGCAACCATCTAATTTATCCGTTTAGCTAAAGAAATGATCATATCCATCTGAGCTGCGCAGACATCTTCTAATTTAGTCACCCGTTCTTTAAGTAGCAAAATATCATCCGAATCACTCCCTACTAAAGAATTCAAGTCCATCGTTTTTTCAAAGTCTACTTTTGGAAAAAAGCGATTGGCGAGACGTACATTTTTTTCTTGATATTGTTCAACTAGTTTTTTGACCATGTTATTAGAAAAAGAAGGGGAGTACTTTTTTTCTGCTATACCAGTAAGAGAATGCTGCTCGATAACTCGCTTCACTGTTTGGTCATGTATGTCCTGGTATACCTCAGATGCTCTTGACAACGTTTCACACATAGCAACGCTTAAGCCCACGTTACTATTTGGTATATCAAAATCTAAACCGTCAGTAAGGATGCTAGATCGCGCACAAAAGTCTTCCAATAAACATCCATTTATCAAAGCTATTTTGTCAATTGGCCTAACCCTTAGGGAATTGGCCGGATATTCATTTAAAAGTTGATTAGCATTAAATAAATAGTCTGCAATATGGCCTTTATAGAGCCTTTCAATATACTCTTCTAACTCTAAACCTTCCTTGTGCCCCCACTGTTGCCAAGCAGACACTAAAAACTTATCTTGTCGCCTAACATAATAAACAATCTTAACATCATCAAAAAAACCACCCAACATACGGTGAATTTGCCGAGTAATAGAGTCTTTACCTGCTAGCCCATTTATTAAGTTTTCAGCCGAAATAATTACTCTTTTACATCCATTATCCTGCGCATTTTTTACTAACGAATTCAGTTTTCCTTCTAGGTCAGAAATCTGTAACTCTCCGCCTTGTATTTTTGCGAAATAATCCCTTGGCGTATGAGTCAGATGGAACTTGTATTCGTCATCATTCGGGAAATTGAAATTACAATCGGGTAAATATGCTCCTCGATTCTTTAACTTTTGTCGATTTTTATACAGAAAATTCTGAATGGTAGTAGAGCCACATTTCGAGTGACCGGGGTGTAAAACTAAATCAACCATAATTTTTTATTCACCTAAAAACGGAAATCGGCCAAAGTTACTCACTAATGGGCCCCATTTCATAATCTGTTTTTCATCTAAACCGTCGTCGACAAATGGATTTTGCCACCCAGCGGCTTGCCATTTATCTAAGGGGTTTAAAATATGCATATTCTGTAGACCAAAGTCGCCGGGTATTTGGGCGTCGGCTACCACATTGTCTCCCACGTGGATAAAGCTATCAGCTGGACCAACCTGAGTTTTAAGTTTCTTCCACATGCTGCCGTTATCTTTACGCAGCCCTAGCTCACTAGACACGTATAGGTGGTAACCGTGAGACAGGCCTACCTTTTTAAGCATGCGGGTTATTTGCGGTTCTGAGTAATAAGTATCTGATACGACGAGTACTTTCTTACCTGACAAAATCAAGTTATTGGCTATTTCTACCATTTCATCTTTTGATTCTATCATGTCTAAATCAAAGGCAAACTCAAGTTCTGCATACTCAGCCGCTAACTGTTCGCTCCAATTAAATGTACTGGCTAATGCCTGATAGGTCTCATCGATAGCGACATCGCCTATAAACTGTTTGGCTTTTCTTACTTCAAGCTCGGCGTTATTTCGTTGTTTCACAAAATCTTTGGGGTTATCTATTTTACCTTGTTCGCACAAGTAATTAGCCAATTTTAGCTTGGCATAGTCAGGCACAAAATATTTACGTCGCACCAGAGTATCAAACACATCAAAAGAAACAGTCGTAAATGGCGCTAATTGATTAGCAATCCCATCTGCACTATTTACATAGTTAGCCAAAACAAAAGATTGATCATGGGTAAAAGCGCCTAAGGGCGGATAATAAAAGAGCTGTTTGTAGCCATTTTTTTCGGCTAATAAACCAATGCAACGCTCTAAGGCGTGAAGCTCTGAACCATCATTGGGTAAAGGTTCTGCAGGGAAGTCATCATAACTATAATCAGCGTCGAACAACTGCTTTAAGGCCTGCGGCCTTGCCCAAAACATCCCCCCCACAGGGTAAGCCAAAAAGTCACGGTCTAGTGATAAGCCCCATTGCGTTACCCAACGACCACTATGTGGTTTATTTTTTAACCAATGGTTTACCCAGTTTGGCATCATCCAGAAAGAGGTAGGGTAATAAATCCCACAGTCTGGGTCGTTGTCGAAATGGGCAAGCATTCGTTTTAATACGGCTTGGTCTTTAAGCAAATACTCGCCTAAATAATCCGCCCACTGGCGTTGCTCTCGGCCTGAATACAAAGATTTTTTAGAGTGCATATGGCAAAGCAAATCATAATTTAGCAACTGCTTACCAAACTCAACTAACATAGGGCCAAAATTTCGCCCTCTATTAGGGACTATAGCGGTGACCACTTTGTTAACCGTAGTTAACTGAGACAACTGTTGCTGGGCCTTGGTGTCTATCCCTTCTTTGCTAACACTAATAAATATGTCTACTTGCCCAGGAAAGTCAGCCAAGCATTCTGCATAGTAGTCGATAAAATCTTCATAAAAAATATGAAAGCATAAGGCAATTTTCTTATCAGTTTTTTTACTGATCGCCTGTTGTTGCTCCAATTTGTCACTGGGGCGCCATTTAGGAGAAGCAGGCATGGATATCCGCCCCTCATTGAGGCCAAAATTTAAATAATGCGCCAGAGGGTTAATACCTGCGTGATAAATATCTACGTTACACTTTTGATAAATTTCGGTATCAAAGGCGGGGCTAGGGTTAACATTAGAAAACATCGATTTATGCAAGTAATCGGCAAACGCTTGTTCATCGCTTGTAAATGCAGAATGCTGGTGATCATTATACCAATCTAGATCGAAGTGCCCGTGCTTTTTAGCCAATGTAAGCAAACCTAAGTCCGCCTCTCCGCGATATTTTATGCGAGTTGGGATACTTTTCAGATAATACTTAACGCTGCGAATACGCTTTTTTACTGAGCGTAAAAAAGCGTATAACAAAGGATATTGGTGCTTTATAACTGACTTATAACTCATTATCGTAATCCAAAAAACTGAAGCGGGTCTACCGTACCATTACCAGCAACATCATCATCTATTGCGAACAAATGCCATAAAGCACGAGGAATCATATGAGGCTTTACCATATGTTGAATAAGGCTAGACTCTACCTCTTCCTGGCTAAAACCAATGTTGTGCTTCGCGGCATGCACGACATAATCAACAACCCCCGCCATCACCTGTTCTAGTTCATGTATATGTTTTTGAGCGTTTACCTTACGACCGTAGTAAAAATCAAAATCACGCCCAGGTAATTCGCTGAGTCGAACATCCTGAAATTGCCCATTGGGAGAGGTTAACAGCGCCTCTAAAAACATCGACCTATCGAGAGGCACATAGCCATCTCCCATAGTTACCGATTGTTTTAGATAACCTTTCATTATGTTTTCTTGACCATGAAAAGTCGTCATGCCCGGCTTAGAGGAAATGAGATAATGCCCAGTTACCGGTTTTTCTAGCAATAAGCTCATCAGTTTTTGAATAGTGCCTGAATACCCAAGGTCTACAATATGCAAAACACTAGGGGCGTTAAGACCTAGACTATTGAGGTAAGCCAGATAGGCTGTTTTTGTTGGTGCTACAATCTCGGCTAAGTGTTTGGCCTGAGAAAGCAACAACTGACGAACTTTAGAATCATCATCAGGTAAGCTAATTATCGTAGTTTGAACTTTTTGATCAAAATGACGTTGAATCGTGCTGTTACTGATCATAAAGCGTGAGCGTAATAACTCGTAAAAAGTACCCGTGAATTCGCCTTTAAGCGAAAACTCATAGCTTCGTTCATCATCTAACAATAAGCGGAACATAAATGAGCGAGATGCTAATAAATATTGCCCATTATCAGGCATACCCAGTGCTTGCTGATAACGATTATATATATTATGTAAAAAATAGCCTTCGCGAGCGAGAAAGTAGAAAGGTACTTTCTGTTGACTTAGCTGCTCGCAAAAATATACCGCTAATGGGCCTAAGAAATTAGAACCAAACTGGCGAAAGTTTTGGGTTACCATTTAAAGTTCCCTAAGAAAATAATCAAAAAATATTTGCGTCATAGAAATTAAAGCCAGTGTAATACCAAAAAATATCAATATAAAAATAAGTAAATGCGTTTATCTAGAACGTTAATCATTCTACAACCATGACAACACAACAATAGAGGGAGTCTAGAAAGTATGAGTTTGAACTAAAATGCAAAGGCATTATATCGTCATTCAGCCTTTAAAGCAGCCCGATATTCTTCTACTTTACGACTAATCAAAGTGCCTTTAGGGCGAGCCTGTTGGGCAATCCCCATTAGCTTTAAGGCAAGTTCTAGGTTGGTTGATTCTAACCTCAGCGCCTCATCTCTCAAGAAATCAACGTCTGCCGGGCCCTTAATATCCTGTAGGGTCACGTTGTGAATAGTCCACTTTTCTGGTCGTTTAATACGAAGAAAAGAATAGCCGTGTCCAATTAGGGAGGTTATTTTATGCGCGTCGACTGCTTTCAACACTGAAACAACATACTCTTTTTCTGCAGTTTCCCCACTGACCACTAGCTCCCCTACATCTAAGGCCTTAATTAAGTCTTGTTTAGTCTGAATCGAGTGAAATGTGAGCAGACTCGCCGCTACAGTAACTAAGCCTGAGTAAGTGCTACTGTCGTTGACAGGCTCAAAACCACGAGAAGACACTGAAAAACGCCACGACTTTTTAAGGTCAATGATGTTAATGGCTAAGCTCGTCACTTTGCTAGAATCAAGTGATTGAGCCGAAATAACATAGTTCAAAGCCTTTGACACCGCGCGCGATTGCAGTTTATTAGGCAGTAGTCGTATGGCAGCGGTAAGGATGATTTTATTCATAATTTTACTCTGTAAATCGTGTTAGCTTTCCGTATCAAAAGTGGTGGTTAAATTTAAAAAGTGGAACACTTTAGCCATTTGTGCCAAGCCCCTCTTTGAAGAATATTGTTCCTCTGCGAGCGCTCTAGCGTTTTGCGAAATTCTCTCCCATAGGGCGCGTTCATTATGCAGGGCCATAATATGGTTTACCCATTGCTCAGGGGTTTCTGCAATAAGGGAACTAACATTGTGTGATAAACCGGTACTCTCAGCAGCAATCGGCGACAAAACACTTGGTAAGCCATAAGCGGCAGATTCGAGTACTTTACCTTTAATTCCGGCTCCAGATAATAACGGCGCGATAAACACCCGGTGTTTTTGAAAAACATCGTCTAAGTTTTCTATATAGCCAACACCTTCAAGCAACGAACTGCCTAAATCTTTATATTTTTCAGGCATATGGCTGCCATATATATATAGTTTTACATTGATGGACCGCGCAAGAAAAAGAGGCATAAGCTGTTCAATAAAGAACTCTATCGCTTCAATATTAGGCGTGTGCTTAAATCCGCCTAAAAAGGCTACGCCATCCCGGTCATCAAAGGGCAGCGGTTGAGGCTTCGGTTCCAGAACCCACGGACACTTAAAAATGTTTTTTTGCTCGAACAGGTGGGAGCAGATAACCGCATGCTCTGTTTCATTGTAAGAAAGAATCGCATCTACGTTGCGCATCACCTCTAACTCTGCGGTTTTAGTTTGATGGGCCTTAGCCAGGGCGATTTGGCGCTCTCCGTCGGTGTGATGGGTTGACAGGGCTGCTCGAACCTCTCTTAAAAAGTGTAAATCTGCATTATTGAAAATAATAGGTATCGCTGGCGCAGCCTTCTTTAAAAATTCAATAAAGTGCGCTGCTACGTTATAGCGCGTGATATAAAAAGCACTTATGTCTTTAAGCCGCTCATCAATGAAGTCTGCGATAGCGTTATAATGAGGGCTGTAACATACCTCTACCCCACTATTTTGCAAATTTTTTGTATAGGCATTTGAATACTTCAAATCAATGGGAACAAAAATAACCTGATAACCTAAACGCTGCATAAGACCTATTTCTTGAATTGCAGCGTAAGAGCCGGCGTCTTTATCTGGAGAAGGCGTTTGCACGTCTAACATTAATATAGTGCCGAGCGTTGGCTTTTTTGTGACTAGTGACACTTCATTTTTAAAATGTGCTGTTAACGGCTTTACAGACGGGGGCGGATTAGCGTCAGCATCCATAACATCGATTTTTTTCGACATAAAAGAATCGTCATGAAAATCAATCTCTGAGTAAACACAAGCATTACCGAGATATACACCAACCTGCTTATCGGTAGTTACTTTAGTTTGCCACATCTGTATAAGCAGCTCTGCACAAACAGAGTCTGCGGTTTCCATAAAATGGGCAAGATCTTTGGTGCGATAAATACTGCAAGAATGAACCGCTTGGCGAACGGTTTGCGTAAAATTTACAGCAGGATGGTTCGCACTCATAACGCGTTCAGAGGGTATTGGTGAGTGCAAATCATTACCATGAGTTAAGCCATTGCGATCGACTACCTTGCAACAAACAAAAGCATCCTTTGATGCTTCCATTGTGCTGATCAGCTGCGGTATGGCGTCTAAGCCAAACTCGACAAAGTAAGGGCAAAAGAGTATCAATTCGCCCTTTGCCGCATTAATAGCCTTTGCCATAGCGCTTGTATATTGGTCGTTACAATTCAATGTCACTAAGTTGTTTACAGATAAGGCCTCAGGGGTATTGGTGATCCAAATTATTTCATAAGACGCTTCTAGCAACGTTAGTATTACCGATGAAATCATCATCTTTGCGTCGGCAGCACTGATAAATGGCGGAAGGATAAGCGTGACTTTAGGTTCTAATACTGCTGGTAAACAAATGGTACAGTTTTGATGCCCCGTTAATACAGAATAAGCAGTAGGAATAAGGCGCCTATTTTTGTCAGATAACTGCGTTGTACGTAAAGCCTTAGAGAGCCCTTTTATTCTATCCCCTGTTATATCGATGTCAGTAGCGGCGAATATTTTCGTTGGTATGACACAATTAAGGTTGTTAGTGTTATCACTAATGTCTGATTGCCATACAAAACAAGGGAAGCCTTTAATTGCTAACTGATACAACGCTTTATCTGGTCTAACAAAATGGGCCGGTAGTGAGATAACAAACGTGCCATCAATGGCATTTATGTTGTGCTCTGTTGTAGCTAAAGGCGCTCCATTACAATAAAGTATCGTGGTATAAGCACCTAGCTCTACCCCCGCATAGTTGAATACTAGCTGGTGTGCCTCCAATCCTTCTAGCTGAAGGGTTATGGCGTCGTAACGATTATCGTCGATTAAGGCTTCAGACACTGCGTTTTGCCTAATGTCTTGTAGGCGAATAACCTTGCCTGCCAACTCTTGGTAGGTTTGTTCAAGCAGCACAGAAAAAGCACATACCCCGTTGGCAAAACCCGCCTCTGCGAGATCAGCCCGGTAAATATCTGGCACAGCTTTGATGACTTGGTCTTCTATTGCTAGAAAAAACTCAGGCGTATCAGCCCAGAGAGGGTCGTAAAACCAACCATTTATTCGCCCAGAGTCTATGCTATCTATATGACCCTTTGCGGTTGTATTGCAAGAATGTGCCGTCAAACTACTGCCTTAAATCAATACTCAAAAAGTGTATGTAGAACACCGGAGACTTTAAGAACCTCCAGATAGAACTAGATATTACTTACTGAAATGCTTTGTCAGTACCTTTTCGATAACGGATAGACGAGTAGAGATTTCTGCAATATTATTTATAGCGACATTAACCACAGTATTTAGAGAGGCCTGTTCATTAACAGGTGTAGCCTCAACAATTTGGTTGGCAATGCGCTGTGACTCAGCAGCGAGTAACTGCTCAAAACTGTCGATTTGTTCTGAAAACACCTCAACAAACTTAGCTTTATCTATGGCTTCTTGTGTAGTATTTAACTCAACCGGGTTTAGCAAAGTGGCTAGCCCATCTAGGTACACCTGACACTCCACCGAGGTAGAGGGAAAGTTAGCGGCATTTACTTTTAATGTAAAACCGTAATTGCCATCGCCAATGCCTGCATCAGCTAAGTCGACGCGAGGCTGGTCTGCAAGCCCGAACGCTAACACTTTATCTTCATGCTTCAACTCAACCGTGACGCGTTTAGTATCAGCATGAATGTTACGGGCCCAACCTAGCACCTCGTTGTGGCTTACTGCATCAAAATGACAAATGTAGTCTTCTGCTTTAAGTGATGTTAACTCAAGCCCAACCGGTTCAGGGTTTACCTTATGCCCATTGATCAATATATCCACCGATTCGATATCATTCTTCAACACCGCTATATCAGGGGTGATGTTAAACGCGCAATCCCCCAAACCCGCATCGACAAGATCGCTTCGAGCATGATCGGCGTTGCCCTCCCAAAGCAACTCGTCACCGCTGAACACTTCAACTTTAGCTGCTTTTTGCGGCTCCAAATTATTAAATGCCCAACCTGATATCGCTTCAGCAGAAACTACATCGATATGAAACTGAAGGTCTTGGATCGAGGGGGTATTTTTACCCAAGGCAGATTTAAGTTTTCTTTTAAGCATTACTTCAACGGATCCTATAACTGATATGGATTAAGCCATATTCCATTTTATACCCTTACGCGACACTAAAGGTAGAGGTTATGTCCCAAAATACTGATTCATATTAAGGAACATATGTTTACAGTGTTGGCCTTTGGCCTAAAATACTAGCTTCTAAAGTTATCTTGATTGTCTAAAAACCATTGATAAGCATCCTTTAGACCCTCTTCAAGGTTATAGTTATAACGCCAACCTAAATCAGCTAAACGACTTACGTCCATGAGTTTTCTTGGTGCACCATCTGGCTTAGTGGTGTCCCATACTATCTCACCGCTAAAGCCAGTTACCTTAGCCACTGTTTCTACTAGTTCGCGAATGGTGCAGTCTACCCCTGTACCCACGTTAATATGGCTTAGCATTGCTGAGGTATTGGCATCGTAAGTGGCTTTGTCTAACTCCATAACATGGATAGACGCGGCAGCCATGTCATCCACATGCAAAAACTCACGCATTGGTTTACCGCTGCCCCAGGCCGCTACCTGTTTATCACCGCGTAGGGTAGCCTCATGAAAACGACGTAACAACGCAGGAATAACATGCGAGTTTTCTGGATGGAAGTTATCGTGCGGGCCGTACAAGTTGGTTGGCATTACGCTACGGTAATCAAGCCCATATTGGCGGTTGTACGATTCACATAACTTAATGCCGGCGATTTTAGCGATGGCATAAGGCTCGTTGGTTTCTTCTAGGGTACCAGTTAACAGCGCCGTTTCTTTCATCGGCTGTTCAGCCATTTTAGGATAAATACACGACGAGCCCAAAAACAGCAGATGCTTAACACCACTTTGGTAAGCCGAGTGAATGATATTGCACTCTATCATCAGGTTTTGATAAATAAACTCTGCAGGATAGGTATTATTGGCATGGATACCCCCTACTTTAGCGGCCGCTAAATAAACCTGTTCAATATTTTCTTTGGCAAAGAAATCGGCAACCGCTTGTTGGTTGGTTAAATCTAAATCGTTGCGGCTGCGTGTAACAATTTCAACATCAGCACGCTGCTCTAACTGCCTAACAATGGCTGAACCCACCATACCGCGATGGCCGGCTACAAATACTTTATTCATATTATATTCTCTATTTACAACTAACCTGAGGTGACCGTACCTTTATATATCATGGGAGGCTCGCCCTCTTTACCCTCGAACTCTTCAAGCGTTGACGAAAAATCGCTGAACACTTTAGCGCTAATTTCCTTACCATAATAAGTCTCAGTAAACGCTTTAAGTATTTGCAAAACCATATACCTAGATACATGACGAACCACAGAGTCATCAGTACCGTATACTGGATAAGGTAGATGACAGCCAAGCCACTTTACTATTTCAAATGATGGCCAATAAAACGTATTATCAGGGGCCGTAGCCAAGGCTTCATGTAACGCTACTCTTAGCGTAGATTTAGAAACACAATCGGCAGTAACACATGATTGTCCCTGAAATGATGCTTTAAGAGGCACAGGGGATAAAGTTAAAATAACAGGGGCATCTTTATTCACCAGCTGTAACAATTTGATAATGGCGTTAATGTTTTCGGTATTTTCTGAAACACTAGATAACCTAAAGTTATGCCTTCCTTTTTCGAAAACAGATTCAGGGATGCCGCGCCAAAACACTTTATTGGTTAGGCTGTCTTCCCAAATTTCAGCTAAGCCCAAAGTAAAGACAAATGCGGAAGCCGATTTAAACTGACTCAGATAGAAACCACGCTCATATTCAGGCGTCCAGTCACTAACAACACCATCAAGATTTCGCTCGTAGCGATAGCCTTTTGACGTTTCTTCACCAGTAATAACCCAATTCAAAAAGTCTCTCAAGGCGAAAGTATTATTAAGGCCCGAGGGAATCCAAAAGCTATTTGAGGACAATCCCGCTGAAGTTAGGAAATGCCTTAGTTCAGCAGCAAAACAAGAGCCGATAGTAACAACATTACTATTATTGTTTAACAAAGGCTTAGTTGGAGTATGCCCAGTAACCACATACTCCTTTATACAATTGTTAACATCTTCAAATACTCGATTAAGCTGTGGGTATTCAGTGGCATTTTCCACATGCCAATAACTCTCCGCCCAAGACTTTGGACCACTGCCTTTACGTTCTGAGGCAATACTACCCACTTCGGTATCTTTCATAACATTCCCCAAGATAAAAAAGCCCAAGGATTAGGGCTTTTAGCAAACCAAGAGTAAAATTTATTCTTTCGCTACAGAAACATCAAAACCGTGCTGTTCAAGCAAGGCATGTTGCTTAGCTTTACTTAAATCATAGGCAACCATTTCAGCACACATTTCTTCAACGGTAATCTCTGGTACCCAGCCCAATTTTGCTTTGGCTTTTGCTGGGTTACCCAGTAAGGTTTCTACCTCTGCAGGGCGGAAATAGCGAGGGTCAACTTTTACAATTACATCGCCAACCTTAACACCAGGCGCATCGTTACCCGAAATAGCCACAACAGTCGCGATTTCATCGACACCTTCGCCGCTAAATTCCAACTGGATGCCGGCTTCTGCGGCAGACATGCGCACAAATTCACGCACCGAAATTTGCTTGCCCGTGGCAATAACAAAATCTTCGGCTACATCTTGTTGAAGCATCATCCATTGCATGCGCACGTAATCTTTAGCATGACCCCAGTCTCTTAAAGCGTCCATGTTGCCTAAATATAAACAAGGCTCTAAACCCTGCGAAATATTGGCAATAGCTCTGGTGATTTTACGGGTAACAAAGGTTTCACCACGGCGTGGTGACTCATGGTTAAACAAAATACCGTTACAGGCGTGCATGCCGTAAGATTCACGATAGTTAACCACTATCCAATAAGCATACATTTTCGCTACAGCGTAAGGTGAGCGAGGGTGAAATGGCGTGGTCTCAGTTTGGGGGATCTCTTGCACCTCGCCATACAGCTCAGAGGTCGACGCTTGATAAAACTTGGTTTTTTTCTCTAAACCTAAAAAGCGAATAGCCTCTAACAAACGTAAAGTGCCCATGGCATCAACATCAGCGGTATATTCTGGCGCTTCGAACGATACCGCAACGTGTGACTGAGCCCCTAAGTTATACACTTCATCGGGCTCAACTTCTTTTAAAATACGGGTTAAGTTTGAACTGTCGGTTAAATCACCGTAATGCAAAAAGAAACGCGGATTTTCTTCATGCACGTCTTGGTAAATATGATCTACTCGCGCGGTGTTAAACAATGATGCGCGGCGTTTAATGCCATGTACTTCATAACCCTTTTCTAGTAAAAACTCGGCTAAATAAGAGCCGTCTTGACCGGTAACACCGGTAATTAGTGCTTTTTTCATTTTCAGTCCAACTAAATTATAACATCGATATGAATAGGAAACCTAAATAGAAAGTTTGAGTTAAGTAAAGAAAGCCACTACTGTACAGCTCCTAAAACTCTAATAACTGGTTGAACATCACTAGGCACGTCAATTGCTAAAGACCCTGATTCGACTTCAATCATTTCAACAATATAATCAGATTCCAAGAAGCGGAGTATTTCAATATCTTCAACTTGCTCATGAAGAGTTTTAACTTTCTTGCTATAAAAAAACTCTAAATGTTCTTTAGAAAATGCATAAATACATACTTGCTTATAGCCAAACTCATACCCCCCCGCTTTAGTTTGGGGAATACCTGCCCGGCTCATATAGAGTAACTTTCCAGTTTGACTGAACGTTACTTTAGGTACAGTGAACGAACGAAATTCTTGCTCTGAAGTGATGCTACACATAGCATTAGTTACATTACCAGTCTTCAAGAAAGCTTCAATGACAATATTAATATCCTTTGGGTTAATAATTGGTTCGTCACCCTGGACATTGATGATAAAGTCACAATCCAGTTGCAAGTTCGCTTCGGCCAAACGATCTGTGCCTGTTAAGCACTCCGAGCTGGTCATCACCACTTTACCACCAAAGCTTTCGACAGCATTTTGAATTCGCTCATCATCCGTCGCAACATACACTTTGCCTTGTCCTACCGCTAGACAGCAACGTTCCCATACGTGTTGTATCATTGGCTTCCCACAAATATCAACCAGCGGCTTTCCAGGGAAACGGCTTGACTCATAACGTGCAGGGATGACGACTGCGAATTTTTTTTGATGGCTCATAATTAGATTCTCACAGTTGAAAAGTCATCGATAATCAAGTGTTGATGCAAAGAGCATTGCTCAAGCATCTTCTCTTTGACATTAGAATAAGGTGAATAGAACACAAAATCGATGTGGTTCTTTTGTGCTGAAAGCATGTCGGATTCAGCATCACCAAACATAACCGCATTAGTGCTGTTTTCTTGCTCAAGAATATATTGGATTAACTCAACCTTAGGTGTCGGTGAACCAAAAACACCATCAAAATAGCCGTCTAAACCTCGTTGAGCGAACACATCTCTTAATTCACTTTGCTCAGAGCCACTCGCGACATATCGCTTTCCTTTGCAATGGCTAAGAAACGCTATAAAGCCAGGTGTCAACTCAGCAGTTAGGTATAACGCACGACACTGTTTTGAGAAGTCTGCCAAAATCTGTTGCTCAAATTCTTGTTTTTTTGTTCCTTCAACCTTAATAATCGCATCCAGAAAATAGGCTACATGATGAAAGCGTGATTTTCCAAAGTTATGACGGAAATAATCTACACATTCAGTGATGAGGTCCTGAGCTGAGAAATGCGCTTCCAGCGCATTTCTCATAGCTTCAATTTTCAATTGATTTGAATCTAAAATGACTCCATCACAGTCAAAAATATATACTTCGTATTTACTTAACAGGCGCATAAACAGAGCCTTTAAGTATCGGGTAGCTAGTCGGAGTCAAGGCATTGATTTTTAGACTCTTTTCATGGGAAAGGTACAAACTTAAAATATCTACCATCTCTTGTTGGCGAACGTCGTCTTGAGCGTAACCATCAAAGCCAACAACAGAAACCGAGTCGATATCGGACTCGAGTAAGGCACCAAGAATGTAAGCAGTAGTGATGTCATACGGTACTGTTGTATAAGTACCATGGGTTGAAAAACTATCCTTAGCCACCTTAAGCCCGTAATCAATAATATTTACACTATCCAACTCAAAAAGTTCAGCCGTTGTAAAACGACATTTTGGCAGAATAATTGGTTTATTAAGTTTTTTGTAAAGCTGGGACTCAGACAAAAATTTCGAGTTATGAGAAATCACATAATAATCAATCAACTCAGGAGCGATGAGCGCAGTTGTGTTGATTGAGATAACAACTGGTCGCACGTTTTTAATGTACATCTCAATCGCTGAAACATACTTCTCAATATTTGGCGAATTAGCAATAATAAGCACATTTTTACCATCGAAAAGACCTTGCGCATCTTTACTTCCAGTCACTTCCGCTTTAGTACCAGAAAAGCTCAGAGCAGTATTTAACACAGCGCCGTTGTATGACATCGAGCCTTCCTGCTTACTTAAATAATCAATCGCACCAATTATTTCATCTGTACCAAAGTGGGTGCTAGACAATAAATTCTGAATATAAGTAGGGTGTACGTCATTTTGAGCACCAAGAAAGTAAAGCAAGTTACTACCCCAACCGTACTCTTTCTGCATTGCTTCAAAGTGACGAATTACCAACTCATAAATTGGTTTCGGTTGGTACTTAGAATCGCCTTTACCTAAGTGAGCTAGTAAGCATTCGGTTTGAGTATTACCCGCACCACGACCCATTCCAGTTACGGTGGTATCAAGCCAAGATACCCCCGCTTCCATTGCTGCAAGAGTGTTATCTAAACCTTTACCCATGTTATTATGAGTATGAATGCCCAAAGGGCCTGTCCAGTGAGTGCGTAGTGCTTTCACGATACGCTGCACTTCTAGGCTATCCATGTTACCGAGTGAATCTGCGAAATAAAGAACATCCAAACCTTCCCAACTCGCCGCGAGACGAGCCTTATCCGCAATTTCATTATCCGCTTTTCCGCCAGCTTGCATTAGATTGAAGCCTACGATGTAGCCCAATTCTTTGAGGCGAGATACGATAGAGGCCGAGAACTCGACCTCATTAAAGTGGGCAGCGACCCGAACTAGGGCAACTTTACTGTTAGCAGCTGGAACGAAAAGCTCATCGATAGCTTCTTCAATTGCCATACCTGATTCAAGGATAGTCTTGGCATCCACCATCACACCATAAGTAGGACCAGCAGGTAGATTTAGAGAGTCAATGAAACCTTCGGTTGTATAAGCAAATGCTCCCAAGAAACCAACCTTTGCAAAGCTGCGAAAGCCCAACTCAACATAATCTATTTTTGCATTTGCGACACTACTAAGATAAAGCGCAATAACTTCTGGATCGAAGTCCCAGTCATTATAGTAACCACCGTCTCTTAAAGTACAATCTAAAATAAAAGATTTCACGTCTATTCTCCTGAGTTAAGTTCTAAACTAAGTTGTTCCAACATTTTCAAACCAAACTCTTGGTCAGGTTCCAAATAGTTGCCTTCGGCCCACTCATTCCAGGCTCGGATGAATACCAAATTTTCTTCAGGAGAGCGATGGCTTACAGCATCTAATATTTGGCGTACATGAACTCTGAAATACTCAGGTTGAACATCATAAAAAACCATCGCATCATCACCAAGCCTTGGAGTAGTGTCCCAATTAGGAATGATAACTGGATAATCCCCATCTCCATATCCTCCAGGCTTCACCAAGTGTTTCATAACTTTGCGATAAGGAACTTTTTTTAATTGTTTGCTATGCAACTTATCCCAACCGCTTTGTTCATCCCAGACTTCTTTAGGTAAATGTCTCTGTCCAGAAAACAAACATCCATCAAGACCAAGTGTTTCATTACTAGTACCGGGTGCATCACCTATAATATGAAGGCCTTTTAAACCATTATCCACTGCCAAACTTCGCCAATATTCCAAATATTTTTTACAATCAGGAATTTCCTGAGGGCGGTAAATGATTAACACTGGCTTATCGTGAATACGGATATACCTCTTATCCTTGAAAGCTTTAAGCATGAAGTTAAAGTGCTGGAGCGCATCTTCTTTACTTGGGTATTGTTGGATAATATCCTCCCCTGTTGCTCCCCCCATCCAGCCTTTGCCGGTCCAGTCATGGTTCGCCCAACCTAAACAAAAAGGGAAATCAGGCTCATCTGAACTTAAAACTTCATCAAACGGTCGCTCTAGTAGGCGTCGCCCATTACCCAACCAATAGTGCCAGTAGCAAAAGCCTTCGATGCCATGCTCTTTTGCTAGTTCAGCTTGCGCTCTCCTTGTTTCAGGAACACGCAAATCATAAAATCCCAAATCTCGAGGCAATTTGGGTTGTACATGCCCAGGGAACAATGGTTGTGCTTTAGTCACGTTAGTCCATTCAGTGAAGCCTTTTCCGTGAGCGTTGTCATTTTCTTTGACAGGGTGAAATTGAGGCAAATAAAATGCTATTGCCCTTACCTTTTTGCTATCCATTAATGTATATTCTCAAAGTGATTTATCAATTAACAAAAATAATTTTTTATATTTGCTTTAAAATCCTTTCCGAAAAGTGGATCGGAACCATCAGTGCTTTGGCCGCCAGCTAAAAACTTAGCAATAACTCGATTGATATATAGCGGATGATGTGAAGACCAAACCTTCAAGTTCATATCCCAATCAGCACACAATTTATATTTCAAGTTATATGGTAGATGCTTCAACTTATCTTTTCGGTTGTAAAATATCGCTTGATGACAAATATTTTTTTGTTTAATTTTATTGGTGTCAAACTCGCCATCATAGATGGTACCATTTTTAGCCCATTTAACATCACCTACAACTTCAACACTGCCATATATCATTCCAATATCTTTTCTTTCACATTGTAACAGCGAACTATGGACGTCTTCCAATACGTCACTGTCGTTAAAGCGATCATCGCTTCCCATAAAGTAAACCCATTCCCCGGAAGCCTTACTGACACCTTTATTCATGGCATCATAAGTTCCGCTATCTTCTGAAGAGTAGATTTTAAATCTAGAGTCTTCACCTATATAAGATAACGCGAATGCAACTGTAGCATCAGTTGATTGCCCATCCATGATAATAACCTCGAAATTTTCGAAAGATTGTTCTTTAAGGCTATCAATCGATTTCCATAAAGTCATCAGAGAATTAAAACACGGTATAATTATTGAGAAAAAAGCCCCCCCCCCCGATGGAAGGAGTGAATCGAAAAAGGCTTTGTATTTTTCAGATGAGTCATCTGATATATATTTAATAACATCATCATTAATTTCAACATTTTCTTTTGAAGCGAATCTTCGCCCCAAAGAATTTACCGAATCAAACTGACAATTCTCTGCCAAGTCTATTGTGGGTATATTGGTTTTATACTGAAAAACAAGCTGACCAATAGCATGCAATTCAAATAACAATGATGAAGTATGCCCAATAACGATAGAGTGCCCATAAACATTATTAGTCGAATTTAAGTTCTTAAGTTTCTTTTCGTAAGCCGCTATATTATTATGTGGGTGAAATTTAACGAAAACATCAAAATCATGTCCAAGTGAAAAACCGCTGACTATGTTGTACATTTCTATATTCTTCTCAGAAAACACTTCTTGATCAAAAATAATTAAGATTGTTTTACTATGGCTTGTGGTCGCTCTTCGAATATTTGGCTTACCACAAATCTTCACTTGAGAATTACAATTATATCTTTCGATTAATTTTTTCGTGTTATCACCCCACGCTAAAAAGTAATCTGATGGTTGATTAATATAGTTAACTATATTAACCGTATCAATATCTTTGTATTCAACGTATAGCCCGTGCTGCAGCGTTACAGTTTTGACCCCTCGACCTTTAAAGTATAGAGTACTTAAGTAATCAATTGGCTGCATATCTGAAAAAGTAACTAATACTTTTACTGAGAAATGAGCCACTTTACTAACTATGTAACAATAGTAAATAAAACGGATAGCTAAACAAATCTTCAGGTCACTTTCATAGCTGCGAAAGTATTTCATTAGACCATAGTTATTTTTTAAAAAATCAGAGGCGTCTAAATTCATTATTGAAGAACGAGTGATGAAATCCTCCACATGAATTTTATCACCAAAACACTGAGAAGATATCGAATGAAACAAATTTCTATAGTCATCTCTCCTCAACGTTCTAAAGAACAAAAAATCTTGTTCCTTATAGCACGGTACTTTAACATCACAGTAAAGAAGTTCATTAAGCCAACTTTTTTTTATTTCCTCAATCTGGCCTTTATCCTTTTTCTTTAAAAGAAATAAATCAGCATACATGAGCTTCTCAACATCCGCTCCCAATAATCTATCAAACATAATCAACCATGACCTTAAAAAATACGAAATCCAGCTTATTCTTCATCATTTACAAACCCCAAGTATTGCTCAACAAATGATTTATAAGTATATTCATCCCCCAAATAACGATAGCGGGTATTATCATCACAAAATGTTAGCCCAAGGAAATTGACTGTTGCTGGATGAATTGGCAATTCTTGCATCAAATGACCATTTACCTTACATAATGATGAACCATCCAACATCTCATACCCCATAAACTCTAAAAACTGGTTTGCTAATATAAAATATATTTCATTTTTGGGATGATTGAATATATGAAAAAGCCTTTTCCGCTTATAGTTATCTTCGATATATTCCTTAATTAAAAACGGCCCTTCCAGTTCGTCCATTTTTTTCAAATAATCTAAATCTTTTATTAACCGTAGAGAACAAGCGTTACTAATAGCGTCACCCAAACCTAAATATTCATCTATAGCTTCTGAAATCAAACCGTCACCACTTGCTATTTCATCAAGCATAAAGCTACGATAGGGTATTTTCCCATAGGGATATTCTTCAGATTTACCTAGAGGCTTATCTGCTATAATGGAAAAATCTGGCCAATAAGAACTAAACGTCACATAAGGTATTTTTAAAACTTTAGCTAACTTAGGTAATTTCCTTTTTATTACTTCAATGTCTAAATCTTTAGTTGGATGATATATAAAGACATCGCAACTAGATAAGCTATCATCACTTATTGACAGGTTAGCCTTTCCTGGTGACGAAAAATTTGAAATATACTCAACCTCATAATTATTACTTATGTCATTTGACAGCAACAAAAAATCCCTAAATGGAACTCCCTGGCAAGTTGCATACACTATTATTTTTCTCATAAATATATCTCAACTCTTTCTTGAACAACTTATTGATTATTTATATATCCGACTAAGCAATTTGAGCTACGCAATTAAACTCTGCTCAAAAGTTTGGTTATCTTTTTGAAGTACTCGGAAGACACACTTTCTGACTTGACATCTTGATGAAACAATCTTTGTCTAGCACTTATAACATCTGTACTCCTACCACTATCCCCAGTGACCTTAAACATACCAAATATGTCTTCAAATTCATCACTAAAGGATAGCTCCAACATCTTAGCTATCATCAGCATTTGTTGTTGAGGATTCTCAACAAATTTTTCATATTTAAATACTCTATCTTTGTCATACTGTTCAAGTAATAGACACAACCGCCTACAATATTCGTCAAAGGTTTGCGGCTTGAAATGTACCCATCCATTTTTGACTAAAGACGAATATGAATCGATTGGATCCCGAATAGTTAAGACCGATACGACATTATAATCATCTTCAAGAATTGATACTATTGTGCTTTTTTCTGGTATTTCATCAGTAGTGCTAAAGTCAGCGTGTGTATGGTCTCTCAATACTAAAACACCCCCCATACTCTCGACATGACTGTATACTTCACTAATCGCATTTTTGAATAGTTTGGCCGCCAACTGTTTTTGCTTAGGAATTCCAGCATATTTTGATAAAGATATTATATCCGATGGTGCGTATTTGGGTTGTCCTGTCCCTATAGCAAGGTCTGTAAAAGGATGTACCTCACTCAACAAATATACATTAGGCATTGCTGATATACATTTAGATATTAAGGTACCACCACTGCACGCTAAGTGATGAATGATTCTTATCGTTGGCTTTTTATCTTCATGTTGTTTGCAAACACGCTCACACCTCTCAAGCAAAGACTGCGTATCCACAAACTGCTCGTTAGCTTCTTGCGGCAATTGCGGTATGTCCACCCCCGCCGCGCTTTCTACCAGTGCTAAAGCTTGATCTATTTGCTGTTTAAACTTATTAAAGTTATTACTCATCACAGCACCCCTTACTCATTTGCAGAGTGGTCATTATTCATTAACTCAGGGTGCTCTTGTTGCAGTTGGTAATAGTACTGGGAGGCAACGGTTAACTTGGCGCGTAGCTCTTTTATAAGGTCGACTAAATTTGCTTCAGAATCTAACTTCTCTGCATATTTCTCTCTTAAATGCTCAAGATCAATATGCGATTTGGTCAGCATTTTTTGGCCTAAACGGCTCGAGCGAGTTAGTTCAGCGTTTTCATTTTTTAACTCACTGCGCTGAGCCGTTAAACTTGCTACCTCCACCTCAATTTTTGAGACTTTAGATATCAATTCAGACTCTTTGGCTTTGCTGCTACTTTTAAGCTGTTCAAAATCACTATTATGGCGTTGTTGCTCTTTTTCTTGCGCTATATTCTCTGCCTTGAGCTCTTCACAAAGCCTACTCAATTGAGCTTTTTCATCACTGAGTACAGCTTGCTTCACCGTTAACTGTTCGCACTCTTGCTCTACAGTAGTGACGCGTTCTAGTGCTTGTTGCTTGTCAGCCTCTAAGGCTGATACCTGAGATTCAAGTTTTTCCTTGTCGCTTTGTGCACTGGCTTGCAGTTGTTCTAGGCGTTTGTTTCGTTCAGCTTTCTCTTTACTGAGATCGGCTTGCTTCACCGTTAACTGTTCGCACTCTTTAACTAAGTGGTTACTTCTTTCTATCGCTTGTTGCTTGTCAGCCTCTAAGCCTGATACTTGAGATTGAAGCTTTTTCTTGTCGCTTTGTGCACTGGCTTGCAGTTGTTCTAGGCGTTTGTTTAGTTCAGCTTTCTCTTTACTGAGCTCGGCCTGCTTCGCCGTTAATTGTTCACACTCTTTAGCCAAGTGAGTATTTCGCTCTATCGCTTGTTGCTTGTCAGCCTCTAAGGCTGATACCTGGGATTGAAGCTTTTTCTTGTCGCTTTGTGCACTGGCTTGCAGTTGTTCTAGGCGTTTGTTTAGTTCAGCTTTCTCTTTACTGAGCTCGGCCTGCTTCGCCGTTAATTGTTCACACTCTTTAGCCAAGTGAGTATTTCGCTCTATCGCTTGTTGCTTGTCAGCCTCTAAGGCTGATACCTGGGATTGAAGCTTTTTCTTGTCGCTTTGTGCACTGGCTTGCAGTTGTTCTAGCCGTTTGTTTAGGTCAGTTTTCTGTTTACTGTGCTCGGCCTGTTTCACCGTTAACTGTTTGCACTCTTGCTCTAAGGTAGTAGCGCGCTCTAGGGTTTGTTGCTTACCCAATTCTAATTGGTCAATTTCAGATGCTAATTCAGTAAACTGTTCCAAAACTTGCTGCTGATATTCAGCAAATTCTTTTTGCTTAGGCTCACTAAAAAATGACTGTAAAGATTGGAGAAAAGTCGATTCAAGGCTTAATTCCGTGGTGCTTTTTGTATATTGATATAAATTGAAGAAGGGGCCTTGCATTAAATTTGATAGCGTAAAACCGCTATATGATAAGCCGCTTAATACTAAGTTTTTTTGCTCTTCATATTCAGCGCTTGGGCTTTGTTTAAAAACATACAAGTCTATAGATTGAAAATTACTCAGCTGCTCATGGCTTGAACAGGCTAACAATTGGCACTCTATACCGTTGAGCTCTATCACTAACTTAGCCTGAACCGACTCTTGTGTTAACTCTGGGTGTTGCTCAAGTAACTGTGTAATAGTAAATTTTTCAGCGGGGATCCTTTTATCTACAGTGGCCTGATTAAACGTTCCGTCAAGCCACGAGGTATCAACGCCGCTGAATTGGGCAGGCTTAATACAAGTGAAGGTCGTCGCTTCTTGGTTAGGCGTAATAATTTGGTTGAACACTGTCACATTAGAATAAGCACTGCATTTTGTAAGCAAAGAGTCATAAGTATCAGGGTTGCCTTCATACAAATATATTTGCTTAGCACCACTTGATAGATATTTGTCTAACATTTGGCCACTGCCCGCCCCCAAATGAACAATTACATCTAACGCTGCTGATTTCTCAGTGGTTTTTATTTGCTGTTCAGTCATAATCAACCTTGGTTAAAGCCCTTTTGTCGTCTATTTATCTTCAAAAACATCAGGAATAAATTATACATTTATGTTCACCCCGTTGCACTTAGAGGCATGGTACTTTTAGAAAACTTTACTTGTTAACTATTCAATATTAAACGCCCAAACATTTTTTTAGCCATTGAGATAATGGCATATACAGTTGTATGCTATATGGGTTCTCATTGGGTTCAGAAACCATTTGGGGAGCACTGCCAACATATCTGTCATTTAATGCCCACTTAATAACCGCTAAGCCGAGCCGTTTTGCTTCTCTAGTGACCCAAGTATCAGAAAAACAAATAATCTGTAATTTAAAGTGAGCGGCTAGCCAAAGAACACCTGAGCTTTGATATTGGTACACGTCGTTATTATAGTTAAATGCTATGATTGAGCTGTCCTTAAACAAGCGCATCAGCTGTTCATGCTCTATAAAACCGCGTATAAGTGTTAAATTGGCGCGCTGAGTATTCAACAGTTGCAAGTGTTGGTCTATCGTCACTAAGTGTACCGCTTCTTTATTTATCGAGTATTGTATCACTATCTGCCAATTAGGGTATCGTTGTGATATGCCCTCTACCATGGTTGGTAGCTCACAAAAACCCTTGTTTTCTTTTGCATCGCCAACATACAAAATAATTTGTTTATTTACGTTATCAATACATTTAACCTTGTCTCGACTTAAATCACCTAGCAGCAAGCATGGTTGTAAGCCCACCTCTCCACCAGCAAGCCCTTGAGCAAAGCCTATAATTTCGGCATCAGCGCCATATAAGGCAACATTAGGAAACTGAACCAGTCTGCGCAGGGGTATTTCAAAGCGCATCTTTTGTTTGATAATCGCGGTTTCATTTTCAACCAACTGGCGATAAGGGTGGTACATAAGGCAAATATTGATGTTCACCTTATCTAGAAAACAAGGTTCACCCCATTTTTGTTCTAACAAGCTAAGCGCTAAGCTAATAGCGTGCGCGTGTGGCCAGTCTACGGTATGACACCAAAAAGTGATTTTTTCAGCTTCTGATAATTTGCCAACAGCATCAAATATCGCATCATAATACTCTTGCGCTAATCGCTGTATGTACGCGAATAGATCTTGCGGTGAGGGCTGATGATAAAAATACTGATAAAAGTCAGTTTTAAACACCGGTAATACTTCTACGTTCTCAGCCTCCAGTTGTTGAGCAAACCCAGCCGGACATTGCTGATTACAATATACTAATAAGCGACAATCGGTTAAATGTTGCGAGGCCTGTGCTATCGATTTAATCGACGCGGGGTGGTGCCCGCCTAGCTCTCTTAAACCAGGGTCGAGTACCACCAAATATTTGTTAGACAGCGAAACCATTATTTCAGTGCACTAATTTCATAATAGTCATGCTTTGCTGTAAATGGTTTGGAACTGTTTTAGGTTTTACGCCCTTTAAAGGTGTCCAAACTGCGCCTTGCTGGCACTTTACATAGTAAAATTCTAGCTCTTCTTGCAACTGATGAATTTGTAGCAATGCCAATTCATTTTCAGCTTCAAGCTCTCGTTTATTAGCCGCTAATTTAGCCACTTCCGTCGATAACTCAGATATTTTTACTTCAGCATTTTTTTGCAGTTTTACACTCTCTGCATTTGCTTGCTGGCTGTTACCACTAGCATTGAGATGTGCTTGCTCTAACTCTTCTTGAAGCTGATGAATTTGCAGAAGTGCAAGCTCTCTTTCGCTTTCCAAGCTAGCCATTTGAGACTCTAGGCGCTTTACTTCATCCTGCAGGTCGCCTTCTTTAGCTTCAGCAGCCAGTTTCAGCTGGTAATTGTCTTCGCTAAGTTTCTGGTGAGTGTCCCGCTCTTTAACATAAGTTTGCTCTAGCTCTTCTTGAAGCTGGTGGATTTGAAGTAGTGCAAGTGCATTATCGGCCTTTAGCTCATTTCGACTAGACTCTACATCCTCAATTTGAGCTGAGTACTTCGTTGCTTTTATTTGCGATAGCGCGTTTAGCTGTTGCAACTCGGTTAGGTAGTTCTGCTGCCTAGCGTTAAAGCTTGGCTCAAATGCCTTGTTAAGCAAACATGAGGCGCTTTCAAGCTGTTCGTACAAAGCCTGCACTTCTTGGTTGCTATATATTCGGATACAACACGAGAGCACTGTCATTAGCTCTTCAAAATCGCTTTCGCTTGTCTGTGAAAAATGAGCTAAAGACACATTAAACAAACGGCTAAAAATATCTCCCCACTGCTGAGTATTGTTAAACACCTGATGTTGGTTAAACAGTGTTGAACGCGGTAAGTTTGAAAAATGTACATCTAGAAGCTGATTACTCGCCCCTACCCAGGCCTTTGTGGCCTCTTCATCAATACATGAAAACTCTGGCGCAGAATAAAAATGAATAAAGTGGCAATGTTGATAAATGTTTGCCGCATTAGCCAGTGTGCTCAACTCGCCTTGAAAGATGCACGCATAGGCTGTAGCGGAAGCGTCATTGGCTTCTGCAACTATTTGTTCAGCACACGTTTGAAGTTGCAAATCGCTCTGCTGCAAGCCGAGATATTTAATTGAATCATTTTTGCCTAAGTAATCTTGCAGGGCTTGTTGGTTTTGGGCCTTATCCAGTCCACAAAAAACGAACAATGTCATTATTATTCCTTGGTTATTCTGCTAAGCGAAATAAAACATAGAGGATTTATTGCCTCTATGTTTTTTTCAATTATAGTTTTTGTACTTCTTGCAGTGCTTGCTTTATATATTGGGAGGCCGTTTGTTCGTTACTTGCTTCAGCGTAACAACGCAACTCAGGGGCATTGCCAGAAGGGCGTAAATGAATAACATCGCCGTTAGTTAAATTCACTCTTAATCCGTCTGTGGTATCTATACCGTCAACCAGTGCATCAGTAAAACCCAAACGAGTTAGCAAACTTTGGGGATCTTTAGCACCTTGTTGCAAAATAGATACACTACGGGCTGTGGCAAAGTTTTGAATACGGTCACTGGCGGTAAAACGCTGCGGTAAATTTGCCACTAAAGCAGCAATCCCGTTATCGGCGGCAGCGATAAGTAACGCGATAAATGGAAGAACAGCATCGCGAGTGGGTAAGCTTTTAAGCGCGGTATTGTTAATATCAATATCACTACCTAATAAAAAACCACCATTAGCTTCAAAACCGGCAATACGCTGATATTTTGTGGCTAAATTATCAAATTCTGCGATAACATATGGAGAGCCAATTTTAGTTCTGCTCACATGCGAAAACTTGCCACTTAATTCAATCGCTGTATTACAGCTTACAGGCACAGCAAGTGCGTCAAGTTGTAACGCATCTGCACAGAGTAAACCTAGAATATCACCACGTAACCACTCACCGTTTTCATCTGAGACTAGTGGGCGGTCACCGTCGCCATCTGTTGAAAAAATCGCATCAAAACCATATTGCTCAGACCAATTTCGCGCTTTAACTTTGTCTTCATCACTTACCGCTTCTGTATCGATGGGAACAAAGGTATTGGTTCGTTCTAAAGACATAACTTCGGCACCCAACGCTGTAAAAATGTCAGGATACAAATCTCGACCCGCACTAGAATGCTCATATATACCAATGCGCTTACCCGCCAATGGCTTTACCGTTTGCCCATTCTGCGAATAAAGTGAGGTATAACGCTCAATGTATTGTTGTGTAGCAGCATTATCAATCGGCAATTCGGCAAGGTCAGCGAGCGGTTCAAACTGTACTTTCGCCGTTAGTATTGATGATTCGTCCTGTTTACCGATTTCGCCGTCTGGTCGGTAAAACTTTAAGCCATTTCGGTCAAATGGTATGTGACTCCCCGTCACCATAATTGACGGAATATGTTGTTGCATAGCTGAATACGCTAATGCAGGGGTGGGAATAACTCCGCAATAAACAACATTCACATTTGCTTGCTTGGCTGCTGCTGCGCAAGCTTGAGCCATTGCATAACTGCTTGGACGATTATCAATAGCTAAAGCAATCGTGTCAAATTGATAGGCTTGGCGCATTACGTCAATAAAAGCATGAGTAAATGCTGCACAAACTTCTGGCGTAAAGTCTGTCACTAAGCCACGAGCACCACTGGTACCAAAAGCAACGTTACTATCACCCAGCACTTTGTCTGTAATACTTTTTTCAGTTGTCATATCTTAACCTTTGATTCGGCCATAACGGTCTTCAAATCGAACGATATCATCTTCACCCAAATAGCTACCGGTTTGAACTTCAATCATTTCTAGCATTATTTTACCGGGATTCTCCAAGGCATGAATAGTACCCAAAGGAATATAGGTAGATTGGTCTTCAGTAACAATGATAGTTTTATCGCCATTAGTTACGCTAGCAGTACCGGATACAACGATCCAATGCTCGGCGCGATGATGGTGTTTTTGAATGGAGAGTTTTTCACCCGGTTTTACAGAAATACGCTTCACTTGGTCGCGTTTGCCAAAATCTATTGAGTCATACTTGCCCCAGGGGCGATAAACCTCTCGGTGAATATGATGTTCGGTTCTATTACTGGCCTTTAATTGCTCTACAATGGCTTTAACATCTTGTACTTGGTCTTTATTCGCCACTAACACTGCATCTTTAGTTTCAATAACCACGATGTTGTCTACACCTACTGCAGCAATCATTTTTTGTTCTGCATTAAAGTAGCTGTTTGTAGAATTATGCGTTAATACATCACCGCGCATAACATTGCTATTTGAGTCCTTGTCCGATATGTCCCATAAGGCAGACCATTCACCCACATCGCTCCAGTCAGCATCTAAAGGAATAACCACTGCACTGGTGGTTTTTTCCATTACTGCATAGTCAATCGATTCTGAAGGGCAGGCTGAAAAGATGTCATTGTCGACCCGGACAAAGTCCATGTCTGAAACGGCAATATCCATGGCAGCTTCACAGGCTTTATATATGTCAGGTCTATGCTCGTTCAATTCTTCCAAATAGCGCGACGCTTTAAACAAAAACATCCCGCTGTTCCAATAGTAGTTACCATTATCTAGATAGCTTTGCGCGGTTTTTGCATCCGGTTTTTCTACAAACTGATCAACATTAAAACCATGTGTGGTCTCTTGACCTCGTTTAATATAACCATAACCGGTTTCTGGGTGTCTGGGGACAATGCCAAAGGTTACCATTTTACCGTTTTGCGCTTCAACGTAGGCTTTAGCAACACTCTCTTCAAAAGCACTTTGGTTTTTAATCACATGGTCAGCGGCTAACACCAGCATCATCGATTCGGGATCGTGTTTAAGTAGTTGAAAAGCCGCTAAAGCGATTGCCGGAGCAGTATTACGCCCTACCGGCTCTAATATAATTTGGCCAAGTTGGCCCACTTCTCTTAACTGCTCTGCGGCCAAAAACCGATGTTCATCATTACAAATCACAATGTTTCTTTGCTGAGTAAAGGCTTCGGTGCGCTTTACCGTTTCTTGCAACATGCTATTGTCGCTCGTTAATTTTAAAAATTGCTTAGGATGCAATGCGCGAGACATTGGCCATAAACGGCTGCCCGTGCCACCCGCCATGATTACCGGAGTAATATTCATA
The DNA here is from genome assembly GCF_054112545.1 of Agarivorans sp. MS3-6. NCBI lineage: Bacteria > Pseudomonadati > Pseudomonadota > Gammaproteobacteria > Alteromonadales > Alteromonadaceae > Agarivorans > Agarivorans sp. MS3-6. Next base: position 571,612 of record NZ_CM134202.1, read on the forward strand.
ATGATTACCTACAAAAATAGAAAAAATGAAGAATTAAAGTAATGGCTTCCACCAAGATTCGTTGCTTAAATACCAATCTAAGGTTTTTGCAAAGCCACTGTCAAAAGATTCTTTAGGCTCGTAACCTAATTCAAGATTGGTTTTTGTAGCATCAATGGCGTAGCGGCGGTCATGTCCTGCGCGATCTTCAACATAGGTAATCAGTTGTTCTGCTTTACCATGTAAAACCTGTTTCGCTAAAGGGAATTGTTCTGCCAGCTGAGGTTGCTGAATAAACTTGTTATTCATCTGCTTACACACTAATTTAACAATATCGATATTGGCCCATTCGTTATTGCCGCCGATGTTGTAGTTTTCGCCAACACGGCCTTTGTTTAGAACAAGTTCAATACCGCGCGCATGATCTTCTACGTATAACCAGTCACGAATTTGTTGACCGTCGCCATACACTGGCAGAGGTTTGTCTTGCAAAATGTTGGTGATAATTAGCGGGATTAACTTTTCAGGGAAATGATAAGGCCCGTAGTTATTTGAACAATTAGAGGTGGTAACCTGTAATCCGTAGGTGTGATGATAAGCGCGAACTAAATGATCACTGGCGGCTTTAGAGGCCGAATACGGCGAGTTAGGCGCATAAGCGGTATCTTCGGTAAATGCAGGATCAGTAGGGCTTAAAGTTCCGTATACTTCGTCTGTACTCACATGGTGAAAGCGGTGAGCTACAGCTGGTTTACCATCTATTGCGGGCTGATCTATCCATACTTTTTTGGCGGCTTTTAATAAGCTATAGGTACCAATAATATTCGTTTCAATAAAGGCATCTGGCCCAGTAATAGAGCGGTCGACATGAGATTCAGCCGCAAAGTGCACTAAAGTATCTATATGGTGTTGGTTTAGTAGTTTTTCTACTAACTCGGTATCGCAGATATCCCCTTTTACAAAGCTGAAGTTAGGGTTGGCCGCTACTGGTTCGAGACTAGCTTTATTACCTGCATACGTTAGCGCATCAAGCACTACCACTTTATCTTGAGGGTTATTACTTAACCAATAATGGACAAAATTAACCCCGATAAAGCCGGCTCCGCCGGTCACTAATAAATTTCTCATTGTTTCCTCTAAAATATATAAAACCAAAAGTTAATCGCTATAAGTGTAAAACTTTACGTAAAAAGCCTATCACTTAGGGCTTAGTGCTTAGTACTTTCAGCTAAACTAACTGGTCCATCATGCTGCTTAATTGCTGACGCCAGTGCACTGTGTTTTGCCCGGATGCCTGCTCGGCAGTGTGTTTATCAATAACGCTGAACGCAGGGCGAGCAGCTGGTAATGGGTAGGCAGAAGCATCAATAGCTTTAATGGGTATCGCTTTACCTAGCAGGCCTTTTTCTATGGCTAACTCTTGAATAGCGACTGCAAAATCATACCATGAGGCTACGCCTGCATCTGTCCAATGATAGATAGGCGTGCGACCTTGCCATTGAGGGTCTGCTGCTACGCTATTGCTAGCTTGCTTAGCTACCATTGCCCATAACCATAAAGCTAAGCCTTTGGCCCAAGTAGGGGTGCCCACTTGGTCATAAATAATACCTAGCTCTGGTTTATCCGCCATTAAACGCAACATGGTTTTTACAAAGTTATTGCCGTTTACCGAATACACCCAGGCGGTACGTACTATTAGCGCTTGCTCGGCCAAGGTCTCGTTTACCGCGATATCACCCGCTAACTTAGATGCGCCATAAACGTTTATCGGCTTAGTTTGATCATCCACCTGATAAGGCGTGGTTTGATTGCCCGAGAATACAAAGTCGGTAGATATATGCATCAAGTACGCCCCCTGCTGCTTGCAGGCTTCGGCGATATATTTGGCACCTAACTCATTAACCGCAAAAGCGGTAGCTTGGTCCGCTTCTGCTTTGTCTACCGCCGTATAGGCCGCTGCATTTATCACAATGTCGGGTTTATGCAAACCGATAGCCGCTTGCACAGCCACTTGCTGAGTAATGTCTAGCTCTTCTAAGCCTAAGCTTATTAACTCAACATTAGCAGGCTTTGTTTGTTCGAGTTCCCAAGCCAGTTGGCCGCCCTTGCCGGTTACGAGTACTTTCATGAGTATCCTTGAGGTTTAAATGGCGACGATGCTTTTATCGCAAGTACGCCATGGTAACTATTATTGTTTTTACAACTTTGGCGCTAGGTCAAAAGCCAAGCCGTTTTCATCTTTCTCTGATATTAATGGCGCCAGCCCATTCACCAGCGGCCACTTGATACCTATAGCGGGATCGTTCCACTTAATGGATACATCAAATTCTGGCGCATAGTAGTCGGTGCACTTATACACAAACTCGGCTTCTTCACTGGTGACATAAAAACCGTGGGCAAAGCCTGCTGGCACCCATAATTGACGTTTGTTTTCGGCTGATAATAACACCCCAACCCACTGCCCATAAGTGGGTGAATTAGCGCGAATGTCTACCGCTACATCAAACACCTCACCGCTCACTACTCTTACCAATTTGCCCTGGGTTTGCTGTGTTTGGTAATGCAAACCACGCAAAATACCTTGCTTAGACTTAGAGTGGTTATCTTGCACAAACGGCTGCTTAGTACAGTGTTGTTCAAATAAGCTTTGTCGAAAGGTTTCCATAAAAAAACCACGGTCGTCACCAAATACGGTAGGTTCGATAATTTTTACATCAGGTATTGCTGTTTCTACAAATTTCATTGCTGTCTCACTTTAGCTTCGGGCTTCGGGCTTCGGGCTTCGGGCTTCGGGCTTATCAACACTCAAGCAGTAAATTAACTAAACACTTTGTTTTTAGTTAAGGCCATTAAGTACTGCCCGTAGCCATTTTTAAGCATGGGTTTGGCTAAGGCTTGTAATTGCTCGGCACTAATTAACCCTTGTCGGTATGCAATCTCTTCAGGGCAACATACCTTTAAACCTTGACGTTTTTCTAATACCGATATGAAGTGTGCAGCTTCGAGCAGAGAATCGTGGGTGCCAGTGTCTAACCAGGCGCTACCACGCCCCATTAGCTCTACGCTTAATTCACCTTTTTGTAAGTAGAGGTTATTGAGATCGGTAATTTCTAGCTCGCCCCGTGGTGATGGTTTAATTGTTTTGGCCATTTCTACCACATGTTGATCATAAAAATACAAGCCTGTTACCGCATAATTTGATTTAGGTTCTGCTGGCTTTTCTTCTATAGATACTGCTTTGCCGCTGTCATCAAAGTCAACTACGCCGTAACGTTCGGGGTCGTGTACATGGTAACCAAATACACTAGCGCCAGTGGGTTGTTGATTAGCTTTTTTAAGCGACAGGCTCAAATCGTGACCATAAAAAATATTATCACCGAGAACCAAGCAAGCAGAGGCCCCATTTAAAAACTCTTCACCCAAAATAAAGGCTTGCGCTAAGCCATCGGGTGAAGGCTGAGCGACATAAGAAAATGTTAGCCCCCATTGCTCGCCACTACCGAGTAACTCTTTAAAACGCGGCAACTCTTCAGGCGTAGCAATGATTAAGATGTCTGTTATGCCCGCTAACATCAGAGTAGAAATCGGGTAATAGATCATTGGTTTATCATAGACAGGCATGAGCTGCTTACTAATTACTTTAGTTAACGGATAAAGTCGGCTACCGGAGCCGCCCGCTAATATAATTCCTTTTCTTTTCACATTTTTACCTTAGCTGTTCACGAGCAAGAGGATAACAATCACTTAACCGATATATTATTAGCTACTGTGTATAAACTGGATGCAGCCCAATGTAGCTGCCATACTTACATTATCAAGACAATTGATTGCTTCATATATTTTAATTGAGTTCTCTAATAGTAGCGACCAATATGTTACCAATACCAAACAACATCAGTAATACTGCAGCAGCTAATGTCAGATTGTATGACACCTTAGGGTATCTATTATCTTCTGGTTTTGTTGGAGCTTCTACACCGATCAAATACTTTATTTGACGATATGCTTCAATTCTTGATTTCTCCAAGGATACCTGAGATGACGTATAAGCAGACAAAGCTAATTCGAGCTCGATTTTATATCCTGTGAACCTTGCTAATAACTGACTAACAGACAATCCATCAGAGTTAGCGCCTTCTATATTAATGCCCCGCTGTACGGTCAATCGTTCACGCTCTATAGCTAATTGCTCATACAAAGAATCCAACTTTGCTTTCGCCATTACTACTTGCGGAGCTTGACTACTCATATTTGATTCTAACGCTCTTAATTCCGCCTGAGCAGTAGCGAGTTGTCCCTCTATAGCGTAAGCAATTTGCGAAAGAGCGGCGCCTTCAGCTTCAGGGTCTAACAGATTATACTTCTGCTGAAAACTAAGTAAATTTTGCTTTGCTTTTTGTAATCTTTTTTCAACTAAGTCATGCTCGCCTTGAATAAATTCAAGTTGTGCATTTGCTAACTGGTGCCCAATGGAATTAATGTACCACTCAGCCCTCTGCGCTATCGCTTTACTAAGTTGGAAGGCATATTCTGGTTCGAATGCTCTAACATAAATAGTCACTATTTGAGATGACTCATCGATATCTACTTGAACCTGGTTTTGAAAAAATTTAAACCCTTCTTCTTGCGTGGAATCGCTAGATAAACGACTAAACCAGTCAACCGATTGTTGACTAAAATGCTCCTTAACACCTAAGTGTTCTTGTAAATATTGGAGCATGTCATTTGAATATACGTAGGCCTTTACTAACTGAGGGTCAGTATTGCCGCTGCTAACTCCTAACCCACTTAATATAGCCATGGAAGCATCCATAGTAGCCATACTATCGGGCTGCTGCACAATGAGTTGCATTTTACTTTCAAACCGCGGACTAGCTATAAATAGCAAATAAATAGCAAAGATCAACCAAGGCAATACAACCAGAACCATTAATGGCTTGAGAAAAAACGACAAAATTGAACTTCTTTTAACTGTAGTTTCTGCAGTTTCTGTTTCTGAGGAAGCCCCTATACTGACCACTTTTTGGCTACGTTCCGGCTCAAACATTTCGGGAAATTGAGCTTTAGCTACTAGTCTGTATTGATTGTATAGTCGATTAATATCTGGACCATCACTTTTCAATACTTTAGCGCGCTGAATTAAACGATAAGATAATAAAATGTCAGTATGTGAGACATCTATTGCCAGTTGTTTCACATATTGAGGATGATTCCATTCGTCTTCAGATGCTTGTGCTTTTAATTTCAAGTAGCTTTCTTCAGCCGCTTTTGTAGTGTTTTCAACCATATTCATAGTACCTGGTATTGCTCAATAGCATCTTCTAAGTCGTTGTAGAACATGAGTTCCCCATTATGTAAGATAATTGCGCTATCACAAAACTGTCGAATTTCTCTCAAATCATGACTTACCATAATAACATTGGCCTGTTGGCTGCGCTCCAATAGAGCTTCTTTTGCCTTCTTTCTAAATTTAGGATCACCTACCGACGTCGCTTCGTCGATTAAATAGATATCGAAGTCTATAGATATACAACACGCAAACGCTAATCTGGCTCGCATTCCGCTAGAGTAACCTTTTACCGGTAAATCGAATTTTTCACCGAGCGCAGCAAATTCGACAACGTCTGCTTCGAAAGCACTTAAGTCAGCAATACCATTAACCCTGCCAATAAAGCGAGTATTTTCTCTTCCGGTCATCTCTCCATGGATTCCTGTCGCGAGCGCGACAGGCCATGAAATATTCAGGTCGGTAACCACCCTACCGCGATTAGGGTATTCACTGCCCGCCAATAATCGAAATAGCGTAGACTTCCCCGCTCCGTTCGCCCCTAAAATGGCAATATTGTGACCATCTGGAATAGTAAATGATACATTCTTTAATATGTATTGGTCACCTAACTTAGAGGGGTAAAACTTTGTCAAATTTTCCAATTTAATCAACGACTAATTGCCTTTTTCCAATAAACGCTATAAATAGAAAGTGCGAGAAATACAGTTGTTATGGTTACCGTTAATAAAAAGCCAAAACTGACACCTACCGCTCCAAAGGAAGGATAAGCAGCTTGTCTGGTTAACTCAATAGCATGCAAAATGGGGTTCCAATCAAAATATTTCCAATAGTCTTTTGGCATATCTTGTAAACTAAAAAACACTCCCGATATAAAAAATAGTGGCCGTGTCATTACCCCTTCTACTTTGCTAACTTCTTTCACAAAACATCGCGCAATACCAAAAATGAGACCTAGTGAAGCACTAAACAGCCAAAGAGACAAAAACACTACAAGGCTACTTAGAGGATCATGGAACGTGATATCAATATGTAATAAAAACATCATTACAAATAATAACAAAACGACGAATATTTTTACGATCAGCTCAAATAAGGCAGCTGCAACTACTGAACTGATCGGTTGCACTTGCCTAAATGCATAAAGAGACTTATTTTTGGAAATTGAATTAGAGCACGCGGTCATTGTTGATAAAAATAACTGGATTAACGTCATACCGTAGGCCATAAAAGCGAATGTAGGGATGGTGTGAGTTTCACCGCCATTTAGACGCCCCCTAATAATAGACAACATAAGTATAAATAGAACGGGTTCTAATACCGCCCAACTGACGCCTAATTTGTCATTAAATCGTCCACGAATTTCACGCAAAAAAATGGCAAAGATTACATCTTTCCACACAGCTAAACGGCTGCGTTTTAATACTGTGGCCATTAACCAACACCCTTTTCAGGTTTAACGGCGACTCGCTGAGCATGGCTGCGTTGCGAAATTGAAAGAGAAAACTCAGAGAGAACATCACTAATAATTGAAGGCATCTCACTTAACTCTTGCTGCATGTTGTTTTGCATGTCCTGCTTTAATAGAGGGCTATTATCCAGCTTTTGTAACTGCAGTGCAAAACTGGTATCGATTTCATCGGGTAACCATAAAGCAGATTTCAGGTTTTTGGTGTAAAACGGTATTTGGCCTACCGGCCTCACTAGAGGAATAAGCCCTTGCTGCATCGCTTCTAATACGATCATCGCCATGCCTTCATTTTTTGAAGGCAACACTAAGTAACTAAAGTTGGCTAGCGTAAAGGGCACTTGATTTGGTAACAGCGCCGGATGAAACTGCACATGTTCACCCAAGCTCAACTGCTCACCCAAAGCGATAAGTTCGGCTTTAGCCCCTTCGTCGGGGCCGTATATATCTAAGCGCCAGCCATTGTCTAGCTTACGCATTAAGCTAAGTAGTTGCAGGGCTGTATTTAAGCCTTTATTAGCGGCAACACGCCCGATGAAGACCATTGATTTTGGGTGTTTTTCTGCCGGCACCTTTGCTTGCGGTATAAAGTGGTGGATTATAGAGACGTTTTTCTGCGTTAGCGGCATGATAAAGGCTTGGCTGGCTTCAGAATCTGTACAAACCTTGTCAGATAACCTTAGTGACAACTGACTACTCAGCTTGTCCAGCCAATGCTTAAACCGATTATTGTGAAATATGAACGCGGTTGAGATGCCAGTGAATAAGCTAATCACCCATAACAACGGTTGGCTACGCCACAAAGAAAACATCGCCCACTCTGGCTGCAGTTTAACCATTAGCTTATAGGCTTTAAAGTAAGTGATGGGGCTAAAGCGCTTGCCATTGATAATGTGCAGCCGTTGGCCTAGTAACTCTTTAGGTAAGCTGTCCACCAAGCCTTGCTCCGCCTGTTCTAAGCACACAAGGTGATACTCGATTTGCTCAGGTAAGTTGCTTAGCAAATACAATGCAGCGTTTTCCACTCCACCAATTTTTAGATGTGGCAAAACATGGACTAATTTAACGGGCTTTAACATTCTTCACCAGATGTAGGTAACGCTCAGCCACTTGTTCTTTAGCAAAACATTTTTCCATCTCTTGCGAATGCACTAACACATGCTCTTGTTGGCAAGTGCTCACTATCGCAGCCACTAAACACGGCATATTTCTTATTGGCACAATGGTTGCACCCACGGCGCCTCTTACCGCCTCTCTCACCCCACTGCAAGCGGTAGCTATAACCGGCGTGTTTAGCAATAAGGCTTCGATAAGTACTGTTGGTAAGCCTTCGTAGTCAGAAGTTAGTAACAATGCTTTGGCTTGTTGTATTAATGGGTAGGGATTGCTCACATGCCCAACAAAATGCACCTTATCGCTAATATTTAGCACATAAGCTAAACGCTCAAGCCGTTTGCGTAAACGCCCTTCACCCGCTATCACCAAAGGCTGGGTAACCTTGGCTTGTGCATAGGCTCTTAATAATCTATCAAAGCGTTTTTGCTTATCTAAGCGCCCTACGGCAATAAGATAGTTATTGGGCTGCAATTGCAACGCTAAAGGCAGCAGCTGCTCGCCCGCTTTTAGGCGAATATCTTCAGCATCAATAATATTGGGGATCACTTCAATCATGTTATCGGTGACTTTAAGCCGACGCCGAATATCATTTTTAACTGACTTAGATACCGCTAGCTTGGGTCGGTTTTTTATCGACCTTGCCATCACCATCATATTGACCTTACTCGGCAGCCACCATTTGGCCTTGAGCTGCAAACTTTTTTTATTGTGCAGCACCATGTAGCAAGGCATTTGGCTGACTTGTGAGTAAAGCACTTTAGAATAATGACAATGTAAAAAAGCCACGTCGATGTCTTTTTCTAGCAGTAATTGCTCTAGCTCGGCACTTTTCCGCTTGGCTTTTAACCTGTAAAATACCAAGCCACCAACGCTATACTTGGCTATTCGCCTAACTAAATCGGTTTTCTTATTATTATTGTTAAGCAAACCTTTACTGTTTAGGCTGCTAATTTTAACCCCTTCAGGGGGCAAGATATCGGTGGGTTTTGCGACAATGATTTCTGATTCAATACCGCGTGAGCCAAGTTCTTGACATAAATTGAACACAGCTTTAGTCACACCGTTTCCATCAATACGATTAATGATATGTGCTACTTTCACTGTTGGCCTTGCCCCGCGTACTTTGTTTTACTGAAGCTTAATCGTAGTATGTCTTTAAGCAATGAGCTACTTGCTGCTGCATAGTAGTGATAGTAATTGGCCCGCCAATAGTGCGCCAAGCATTTAAAGCCAGCTAAACGGGCTTGTTTTCCTTGAATGATCGACAAGCGAAACTCTTGAAATGACTTTACTTGTAAGATTAATGCGCGCTGTTCACTTGAGCAATGCGCTGAGTCAAGCAAAGCTTGGTAAGCTTTCAAACGCATAAAAAACTCAGGTGGAAATTGATTACGCCAATAGCCTGTTAGCGCTTTTTTAATCTTCGTAGCCGTACTTTCGTATTGAGCACCCAAGGCATTTTGCTGATGTTGCCGATATTTAATTAATCTTTCAGGTATTAGACCAATGGCATCATTTTGTGCTGCTTTCAAGGCCAACCAGGCATCGTGAGGGTATTCACTATTTAGCGGCAACTGCTGCTTTACAAACTGCTTAGTGAGCGCCACCGTTGCGCCGGTCACCACGTTATGTCGAAGTAATACCGATAAAGCTTGTTGTTGATTAAAACGCTGCTGATTTAAAGACGAGAAGTGCACACACTGCCATAAGTCTGGCTGAATGATATTGAGCGCTTCGTCGGTGCGGTAAGCGTCACTAAATACCATCTGTTTATTAGGGTGTGACACCAAGTATGTTAGCTGTACTTCGGCCCTATTGCTTAGCCAATAGTCATCTTGATCGCTGAGCAATATATACTCTTGGGTACACAGGCTGAGCGCTTGCTCAAAGTTCTTAATAAACCCTAGGTTTACCGGGTTTTCAACTAATTTAAGCTTGATAGATGGGTGATTTTTTGCAAACAACCTGACCAGCGCCAACGAGTTATCGCTTGAGCCATCGTCACACACCACTAACTCATGAGGTGGGTGACTTTGCTTAGCGATGCTTTCTAGCTGCTGCTGTAAAAATAGAGCTCCATTAAAGGTGCACATGGCTACAGAGTATGCGGATAGCATATTAGTCTCGCAGTACTACGTTAGCAGCAACAGCGATTTGATAGATAATCTGAGTGATATCTTTAACGGTTTGCATCGTTTTGGCATCAACTTTTGGCATCACCAAGATCTGATCACCAGCCACTAAGGTTTGCTGAGGTGAGAAGTCAATCATACCATTAGCATGCACTATCGCTATTCGCTCAATATCTGCACGCTCGGTAAATCCACCCGCCCAGGCTATGTAGTCGAGTAACACCGCATTTTCATTAAACACAATTGCTTGCGGCATCAATACTTCGCCCGCCACCTGAATAAGATCGCTTTTAGGCGGGATGATTATCTCGTCGCCTTGCTCTAACCTTACATTAGCCACTTTACCGTTTGAGGCCAAAATAACCTTACCAAGTGGTTCAATTTGACGGGCTCGCTCAACAAACTGCAAAATTAACTCTGCTTCTTTTTGGCGAATTAAGGCTTCGCCATCTGACGACGCGGGCGCGGTAAATACACTTCGCTCTAAACGACGTAACGATTCTTCAATCAGTTCTTTTTGCTTTAAGGCGACACTTTCACGTTGAATATAAATTGATTGGGTATCGGCCAGATCAGGTTCGACAGAAATATAATCAAGTAGCTCTAATAAACGCGCATCTTTATTTACGGTGTAATAAGACGGCCCTAAATAACTACCTGATATTTTAACATCCACAACCTGCGGGCGTAGATCATCGTTAAAGGTGACTGTATCGCCATCTTTAAGCTCGTAAGACTGAAACTGCCTAAACGGTAAATACACCGATACTGGGCCAGAGTCTCTATTGCCCGCCACTGCTACATGGCTAATTTTAGCCATTGGGCGCGCATAGTCAGTTAAACGTTGGCCTAAAGATGTTTGTTCTAATAGTTCAAATCGAAACGGGTAACGCGCGCCCCCCTCTACTGTGACAGTAGGGCCTTGCTCTCCCACCAAGATAACGTCGTTATCTTTGAAAGTAACTTTTGGCAATACTCCGTTTCTTAAGAAGTCATAAAGATCAATGACTTGTAATGGTTTGCCATTTCTGATGATGGTAATATTACGGTAGCTACCTCTTTCTGAATCTACCCCGCCAGTGCGATTTAAATAATATAGTACGCTGTCTGACGCTAAGCCCGCGTATTGACCAGGGCGCAATACCGGGCCTGTTACAAATACACTAACCGGTGTGGCATTTAGTAGGTTGACATACACGTTAACGTTATTGGTATATACCGCTCTAATTTTACCAGCAACAACATTATTTACTTCTGTTGCTGGTACCTCAGATACCTTAATAGGACCAATCTCAGGGATGAAAATGTTGCCTTGATTATCTACCGTTACAATAGCAGCATGGCTTACCGCCCCCCATATTGCTATCGATATCTTATCGCCTGGTGCAACGATATAATCAGGATTTAGCCCATCGCTACGCTCGGCCTCGTAGCCACCTGTAAACAAATTAGCGCCATAAGGCGGCGGCAGACCTTCTTCGCCTACCGGCAATACATTCGCTGAACTAGGGTTGATTGATTGACTAGGGTTGATTGATTGACTAGAAGACGCCACTCTAGATTGGCCAGCGAGAGCTTCTGCTTGAGAAGCGGGGATCAGTTCATTAGCTTGAACAACACTTAGACTGAGAGACGCAATAGATACCGCTAACAGAAAATGACGAGTTAAAGTTTTAAAGAGATTTTTCACAAGCTTAACTACCTAAATTCAGGTCATAGGTTAAATCTGAAACAGCTGGAGACGAGAGGTACCAAGCATTATCTGTTCGTTGTTTACAGGCGACTCTTATTTCAGGTGAATCTTGAGTGTTGATTTCTTGCGCTTCAAACCTACGGCACAATTTACCACTAGCTGATTGATATAAATCTAGAAGGGTAATTTGATAAATTGATACTTGCAGCTGCTCGTAGGTTTGACCGCTGTCTAACACTGCCCAATAGGATTCGGGAATGAGGTTTTTGTCTTTCTCAATAACATTTTCTACCAACTCGCGGCTCGCCACAGGTTGTTCGATAGGTTTAGCGCAGCCTAGCATTATGCCGCTCACACCAAACACTAACATCCATTTAAACATTCTCATTAGTTCAACTATCTTTTTTTATAAGTTTAACAGTTCAAGCACCTAAACAAGGCTCTTAGACTTTATTTGACCCACTATAGCGTTATACAGAAAGAATGCGAACAAGAAGCTAGCGAACAGCAAAGGTTCTGGCATTTTGTACACGCAACTCACCACCCCAAAACAAGCCATGCCCAAGGCTAATAGACAGACAATCGCTAACACCTGCTTTTTACTGTAACCGGCGTTAAGCAGGCGGTGGTGAATGTGGCGGTGATCGGCTTTAAGTGGTGATTCGTTAGCTTGTACGCGATGGATGACTACTGAGGCCATATCCATTAAGGGAAGACCCACCATCCACAACGCGGTAGCGGAAGTGAAGCTAGGTGTACTACTCTGAGTACCGCCAATCAGTAGCCAAACCACACTGTAGCCTAACAGCATGGCACCGGCATCGCCAAGAAACACCTTGGTTTTAAATGGCGGCACGGTTAAATTCATCAGCAAGTAAGGGATAAGCGCCACTGAAAGGGATAAGGCTAACATGGTGTTAAAGCCGATGCCGTTAAAAGAGAACAATAGTGCCATTGAGGCAAAGGTGACCATGGCCACCCCTCCCACTAAACCATCGAGGCCATCTAACATGTTAAAAGCGTTAATAGCGCCGACTACAGCTAAAGCGGTGAGTAGGTAACTTGCGCTGCCTAGGTAAATATCTCCCATGCCCACCAAATCACCTAAATTAAATAGAAAGTGTTCCATTTGAAAACACAAAAATAGGGTAATCAGGATCTGCATGAATAACTTAAACTTGGCCGACAGACCCGAACGGTCGTCGATGACTCCCAGCAATACACACATCAGTGCGCCGGAAAAATAAGAAATACTGTCTGAATCAAAAGGAACAAATACGAGGGTACTGGCAGCTAAACCAAAGAAAACAGCAATCCCCCCCACCGCTGGGACGGGACAGTCGTGGTTTTTTCGGCTATCGGGAATATCGTGTAAGCCAATAAACTCAGAGAATGGCTTTAAAAAAGCCAGAGCGACAAACGTTAATACTGTGGTTCCCAACAGTAAAAATATCAGAGATGTCATGAAAAACCTTAGCCTAATACTTTCGAAAAATCCGTTTGTTAACTACCCATTGTCGCAGATACAAAATTGCGAGCAATTATCCATTAGCACTATGTTGTGCCTTTATGAATGCTTTAGGCGACATGAACAACTATGATTATGGCAGTAAATTACTAAATCACAACAGTGAACGCCGACTCGGACATATTAACCCAAAATCGACAAAAATAGGAAGGAAATAAACAAACAATTCTCTCAATTAGCCTACAGGAAACAATTTTAGGCTAATGCGATCTTCAACTAAGTTACGAAAGCGAAGGCTGAAACCGATATCAGCCAGTTGAGCCACCCCTTCGGGGTAACGGGTATCTGCGCGAAGACCTAAAGCAAGGCCCGGATGAGCGGCATCGAAAGGTTTTGGCGCATCAATCAAGCCGGCATTAGCATAGCGAACTTGGTCATGCTCAATGATGCCATATAAACATGCTGCGGGGGCGCGTAGGTCTGCTGCTTTAATAATGTTGTTTAAGGATTTTAAGGCTTCACTGGGTTGCAGCGCGGTAGGGTCGTTAACCAAAAAGCGGTTCCACATATCTTGAAAGAAGCCATTAACGATAACCGCTGCTACTACCCCTTCATCGCCAAGCAGGCAGATATCCACCACTAAAAAGCCAACGTGATGCTCATCGATTTGCTTAATAATAGGGAATAAGGTTTGGCCTTTAAGCCGATAGTGGCAAAAAAAGCCGACTATTTCTTGGGTCGCCTTAGGAAGAATTTCACGCAATACTAAACTGGCTTGAGCGTCGTTGGCTCTGAAGTGGGCTTTGTGCTCATCAAATTCGGCAAATTCCATTTGCAAGTCTTGCTCTTCTGCCATGGATAAGCTCGACAAAATGGTACTGATTAATTCTTGAAAATCGGTGAGAGGTTTAACCAAAAAGTCACTGGCTCCTAATTGCAGAACCCTGCGCAAGTCGGCCATGGTACTTTTGCCAGAAATGACAATAATGCTGCCGTTATAATTGTCTAAGCGCTCCAGCAGTTCGACACCATTCATGGTAGGCATCACTAAGTCCATTAATATTACGTCGTAATGTTGTTGGGCTAAGGTCTCTAAGGCTTCTTGGCCATTTTCTACGGCGCACACCATCGCACCTTGCTGAGTGAGATAAGCAAGTAACTGCTGACGAAATACCACTTCGTCTTCAACAACTAATATAGAAATTCCATATAATGGATTTTCAGCTTGCAGCGACATTCCTTAGTCACCTTTTCCTTATTTATTAATACGTTATTAATTAAACCGTGGTCTATCCAGTTGACTATATAAGCAAAAACGCGATAACGCCAGTAAGCAACCGTAAAAAATAACCAACAAAAAACTAACATTTTCATAAACACACAAGGCAGGCATTTAATACAGCAGTATTGAAGATGGCTAGCCGATGATAGAACTTAAGCCTATTTGCATAAGCATAGACTAGCTCGGCTAATATTCTTCTATCTCGTCTAAATATTCTTCTAGGGCATCGTCTACGTCTTGTTTTGAAGACGTTGGCGGCTTGCCGTTGTAGAAACGGTACAAACGATATTGCAAATAGGCATCTTTAACAAACGAGTAACTGTCTAGGGAGTTATCTAATAAAGGTTCTTGTTCAATCACTGAAGCACGCTTGTAGAGGCCATCTAAGCCCCACTTTATTGCTTGTTCTGTTAAAGTAAGGCCGGTTAACGGCGACGCAAAAGCGTCTATCCAGTCTCCCACTTCTTTACGAACAGTGGTTGGGCCCAACACAGGCAACATAACGTACGGGCCTTCTGGTACACCATAAAAGCCCATTACATCACCAAACTCTTCAATGTCACGGGTAACTCCAGAACGCCCCATAAGATCAAAAATCCCAAACAGGCCAAAGCTAGAATTAAACAAAAACCGCACTAAGTTATTCGAGGCTCGCTCTACTTTACCTTGCAGTAAATGGTTGGCAAAACTGGCGGGTTCTTCCAAATTACGAATAACGTTATTGACCGCTTCGCGTAGACCGAAGGGCAAATATTCTGCGTAAACATGGGTAACCGGTCGGTACAAAGGTTTGTCTAAATACTGATAGTTAAAATTCCACATGCTGCGGTTAAACCCTTCAAAGGGGTCTGAAAAGTCTTGGATTTCTTGGGCACGCGTCGGCAAAACCATTGAAAAAACGGTGGTAAACAACGCAAAAAACCAAACAACTCTATGTGGCACCTTACACCCCTTCCATGGCGACTTAATACCAAACTAAACAAATTATTAGCCATTCTGATGCGCGAAAAACAGCCACTATGCCTAGCAACGAGTAATCAGGATAAGCCCTTACTGTAATGCTTATTTCAATAACCGCGCGCTACCTGAGAAAGCTTCAGAACAACAATTTGTCTCAATTAGTATTACTACAAGCAGAGCTGGTTGAGTGTTAACAAGCTCTATTTTAGGAAATAAAAAGAGGCTGCATGGCAACCTCTATGCTTATTATGGCATCTAGTTACGAAACTGAATAGCAAAAATTATTAAGCTTAAAGTTAATAAGGTAACGCTATAGCTGAGTATCTATCAGTAGGGTTATCACATCTTCGCCCTCTTGACTTACCGGGGCCGATTTACCTTCCCAATCTCCGTCAGTAGTTTGCACATTATTGTCATAGGATAAACGTGCGGTGATGTAAAAATCCCCCTGCTGAGACAATTTTAGTCCCTCCATCATACTGTCGTTATCAGAAAGATTAACCGTAACTGGAAATTGCGGGTGGGCAATTTTTTTTGCGGCTAAGGGCATAGGTGGCCCATTCACCGCTTTAGCATAAACAAACAAGAAGCTTGAATCAGGTACCGAGAGCCCTTCTTTAATACTCACCCTAATGTTGTAGCCTGGCTCGCTGGCTACCCGCTCTTCACTAGGAGCTTGCGGTGCCTCTGTCGTAGCGTCTTTAGGGGGCGCTGTTTGCGCCAATTGGCCTTTGGCAAAGTCGATGCTTTGTTGCAGCATCAGCTCGCGCTCTGAGCCTTTTTCTACCAAGCCTAGCATGCGAGACCAACGATCGATGGCTAACTGAAACTGTTGTTGTTCAAGCGCCATAAAGGCGTATAAAGACCACAGCTCTAACTCACTAGGGTTTTGTTGCAGGGCTAGCACTAACAAACGCTCTGCTCGAGCTTGCTGAGCAGGCTCTCCACTGTAAAAAAGCGCTTGGGCGTAAATGGTAATATTGTTGGTGCTATTGGGCTCTCGCTGGTAAGCCTGCTCAGCGGCATCAGTCATAATGTCTAAGCGATTTAAGGCTTGGCCAACCTTTGCTAATAAAAACCACCCTCGAGTATCAGAGGGGTCTTGGTGTAATTTAGTTCGCAAGCCAAGCGCGAAGTCGGCTAAGTCTTGCTCGCTGACTTCACCACCTTGCCCCAGCAGCACTTTATTACTTAGCTCTGGCATGTTTTGCACAATGGCTTGCCAGTCTTGAACCTGTTCACTACTGCCTAGCTTCATATACAAGCCGATTGAACTGGCCACTACGAAAAACACCCCTGGCAACACCACCCAAGTAGATAGCTTTAGGCTCTGCTTAGGCTTATCGGCAGGTATGTCATCTAACAAGTTGTGTTGTAGCTCGCTGACTAGCACTTCGCTGTCGTCTGCTAAGCCTTGCTGGTCTTCTTTCTCAATTTCAGCTAAGCGGTCTTTGTATAGGGTCGTATTCAAATCAGTTTGAGATACCGATGTATTGTTCTTTGAAGCACGCAGCGGCAGTAATACTATCGCCACTGCTAGCAACGTTAACACGGCCGCAGCCAACCAAAACGCTGTCATTATTTATGTTGCTCCGTTTTTTTAATTAATTCAGCTAAGCGCTGTTGCTCTTGCTCATCCAGCGCTGGCTTGGCGCCTTTTTTACGCCTTGATAACTGAAATATGGTTAAACCACCAATTATAATAATGCCAATAGGTGCTAGCCACAGAGTTAACACCGCGGGTGTTAAGGGAGGATCATAACGTACAAAGTTACCGTAACGCGCCACCATGTAATCTAATACTTGTTGCTTATCGCTACCCGCTTTGACCATTTGATAGGTTTTTTCTCTCAGATCTTGCGCCAAACCCGCGTTAGAATCAGAGATATTATTGTTTTGACACTTCGGGCAACGCAACTCTCTGGTTAACTCGCGAAACAGTTGTTCTTGCTCGGCAGAGTCAAACTGATGCGCTTCAATGGCGGCCATCGCCAGTTGAGAAAAAGTTAACATTAGGCCGACGACCAAAGCGGTAATAAGTTTATTCATGTTTACTCCAAGCCTGCAAAAATAGGCCCAAGGGTTTGCTGCCAGTTACGCTGATTAACATCCCCCACATGGCGGTAACGGATCACCCCCTGACTATCGATGAAATAGGTTTCGGGCGCGCCATAAACACCCAAGTCTAAGGCTAGCAAACCTTTACCATCATAAAGGTTTACTTGATAAGGGTTACCTAACTGCTCTAACCAAGAGATAGCTTTATTACGGTCATCTTTATAATTAAGGCCAACAATTTTAACCCCTTGTGCTGCCAGCGAGTTTAAAAAGGTATGCTCGGCACGACAAGTAGGACACCACGTGGCCCATACATTAAGCAATAAGGGTTGCCCTTTGAAAATCTTGGCATCATGTTGCTTATCTTGCTGATAGATATCTTGCAAGGTGAATTCAGGGACTGGCTTGCCAATTAACACCGACTCTAGTTCAGTGGCGTCACTGTACAAACCTCGGTACAAAAATATCGCCACTAACAGAAAAGCAACTAAGGGCAGCATGAAATACATTAAGCGCTTATTCACCTAAACCTCCTCAGCCAAAGCTTTGGCTTCGCTAGCCGTTTTACCGCTAAGTTGCTGCTGCTTGACTTTAAAGCGATAACGTTTGTCAGCCATCGCAAAACAACCGCCCAGCGCCATAATCAGCGAGCCTAACCAAATCCAGCGAATAAAGGGTTTATAGTATAAGCGTACAGCCCAAGCCCCGCCGGGTAGTTGCTCACCCATAGCGGCATACAAATCTCGCCAGAATCCAGCATCAATGGCCGCCTCTGTCATCATATTACGCTGTACTCGATAAAAACGTTTTTCAGCACGTAAGGTAGTGGCCAATTGCTCGCCTTTATACACGTCAATCACGCCTACGTGACCTTCGTAATTAGGGCCTACCAAGGGCTCAACCTGCTTAAAGTGAAAACGATAAGCGGCAAAGGTAACAGAATCACCGGCTTCTAAGCGCAAGTCTCGCTCAATGCTGTAATGACTAGTCATAGAGATACCAATTACCGATACCGCCAAACCAATGTGCCCTAGCACCATGGCCCAATGAGAGCGACTCAACTTGGTGAGTCCGATGCTAAAGGTATGTCGATGGGTGGCACGTAAGTACACCTCTAAGGCGGTACAACACACCACCCAAACAGCGAGTACCAATGCCATATAGGCTAAGGCGTAAAATTGCGGAGCCAATAGCTGCAGTAACAACAGCGGTAATAGCAAACTTATCGCTGCTATCACTAGTAAAGGTTTAGTGAGAGGGCGGATATCTTGACGTTTCCAACGCAGTAGTGGGCCAATGCCCAAAGCCAGCGCAAACGGCACAATCATCCAACTGAACATGCGGTTAAAGAACGCTTCGCCAATCGAAATACTGCCAAGGCCAATCTCTTTATGAATAAGTGGTAACAGTGTACCTAGCAATACCACTACTAATGCAGCGACCAGCAGAATATTGTTAATTAATAAAAAGGTTTCTCGCGAAAATAGATTATAGGTGCCACGGCTTTTAACCTGTGAACCACGGATCGCAAATAGCAATAACGAGCCGCCAATGACCACTAACAAGAAGCCTAAAATAAACAAACCACGAGCGGGGTCACTGGCAAAGGCATGCACCGATACCAACACGCCAGAGCGAACCAGGAACGTACCTAATAAGCTTAAAGAAAATGCAGAAATAGCTAACAGCACTGTCCATGATTTAAATACACCGCGCTTTTCAGTGACCGCTAATGAGTGCAATAGCGCGGTGCCCACTAACCAAGGCATAAACGAGGCATTTTCAACCGGATCCCAGAACCACCAACCGCCCCAACCGAGTTCGTAGTAAGCCCACCAACTCCCTAAGGCAATACCTACCGTTAGAAATACCCATGCTGCCATTGTCCAAGGTCGAGACCAACGCGCCCAGGTAGAGTCTAAGCGGCCTTCGATAAGCGCTGCAATAGCAAAGGCAAAAGCGACCGAGAACCCCACATACCCCATGTATAACAACGGCGGGTGAAAAATAAGCCCTACATCTTGTAACAAGGGGTTAAGATCTTGTCCGTCGACGGGGAAAAACGGCAAGGTTCTGTCAAAAGGGTTGGACGTGAGCAGAATGAATAAGTAGAAACCTACACAGATCATCCCCATTACCGCCACCACCCGAGCCACTGCCGATAATGGCAAGCCTCGGCTAAATAAGGCTACCGCTGCCCCCCAAGCCGATAAGATAAGCGCCCACAATAGTAATGAGCCTTCATGGGCGCCCCACACTGCCGACAAGCGAAAATGCAAGGGCAACTGGCTATTAGAGTTATTGGCAACATACGCCACCGAGAAGTCGTTAATCGCAAAGGCGTAACTAAGGATAACAAAAGACAGCGTCACAAAGGCAAACTGCCCCAATGCCAAAGGCCGAGCCAGCTTCATTAATGTCACACTGTTTTTGCTCGCCCCCCAAAGAGGATAAATACTTTGTAAGATGGCTAACGTTGTAGCAAGAATGAGTGCGTAATGTCCAAGTTCAGGGATCATAGTTAACCGCCTCTAGTGCGTTGAGCCCTGTAATTGGGCCTCTGTATATTCTGGTTTAAAGTGTTCCATGCCAATTAACGCTTCGGCCACTTCTGACGGCATGTACTCTTCATCATGCTTGGCTAATACTTCAAAAGCCGCGACGGTATTCAGATCGCTAAGTTCACCTTGGGCAACAATACCCTGCCCCTCTCGAAATAGATCCGGCAAGATGCCTTCATAGGTCACGGTGACTATTCCGCCGCCTGCATCACTGAGCTTAAAGCTCACTGCTAAACTGGTCTCTGAACGCTCTACCGTACCCGGCAATACTAAACCGCCAATTCTGAGACGCTGCCCCAATTCAGGCTTTAGTGCCTTTGGCCCTTTACCCTCTACCAATTCAGTAGGTGTATAAAACAAGTCTATATTTTGCTGTAAAGCAAAAAGCAACAAACCGATTGATGCGCCTAAGCCAACCACAATAGATAAAATAATTGTTAGGCGTTTTTTACGTCTAGGGTTCATAAGCGTTCAGTTACCTCTTTTGCTGCTTGAGCTCGCTGCTGGCGCGCCGACTGGCGAGCCACAGATTTAAAAATAGCATTGCGTTTTACAATACTGTCGACCACAACGGCAATCATCGCTGCGGCGGTAACGCCAAAAGCTAGCCACACATAAAATCCGTAGCCGCCCATAGCAAGAAAATCGCTTAAAGATTCAAATTGCATGCTAATTACCCTTTGCTTCAAGCTGTTTATTAATGAGTTGTTGTACCCAAGGCCTACGTTGCTCTCGGCGTAACAGTTCAGTTCTGAAGCGAATTAAACTTACCGCCCCTAAAAATAAAGCGAACGCTAACACGTTAATCAGCAAAGGCCAAAGCATTCGCGAATCGATAGAAGGTTTAGCAAACTTGGTAATAGTTGCACCTTGGTGGAGGGTATTCCACCACTCTACTGAGTAATGAATGATGGGAAGATTTATCACACCAACGAGACTTAAAATACCTGCCGCTCGGCCAGCCATGGTTTTATCTGAGAAGGCATTGTATAAGGCAATAACCCCAAGATATAAAAACAACAAAATAAGCTCTGAGGTTAAACGCGCATCCCACACCCACCAAGCGCCCCACATTGGTTTACCCCAAGCGGCACCAGTGAACAAGGCAACAAAGGTGAATACCGCGCCCACCGGGGCGACGGCTGCTACATACATATCAGCTTGTTTGATCTGCCACACTAGGCCAATAAAGGCTGCAATTGCCATTGAGGAGTAGGCCCCCATAGACATAATGGCAGATGGCACATGAATATAAATGATGCGGAAACTATCGCCCTGCTGATAATCAGCAGGGGCAAATGCCAAGCCCCAAATTAAACCCACTGTAAAACTGACAGCAGCAAATACACTAAACCACGGTATAAACTTACCCGCTAGCTGGTAGCTTGCTTCTGGTTTTGCATAGGGATGTAGCCATTTCCACATAATTGAAAGTTCTCTCTGTCCAAATTATAACGTTAGTTAATACTGACTTTTAGAGCCGCAGCGGTTGCAAAGGGGGCTAAGGTTAACGCTGCCAAACTAATGGCCCCCATAATCGCTAAATGGCCCGTATAGGGCAAGCTTAAAGATGCCGCTTCAATCGCCGATGTTGCAAAAATAAGCACTGGAATATACAAAGGCAAGATAAGCAGGCTCAATAATACCCCACCTTTACGCAAGCCCACTGTTAAGGCCACCCCTACAGAGCCAATCAAGCTCAATACCGGCGTGCCTAACAGCAGGGTATAAAAGGTCGCTTGAAAACTTTGCCACTCCAAGGATAGCAATACCGCCAACAAAGGAGACAACAACAAAATAGGTAGGCCGGTTATTGACCAATGGGCAACGATTTTGGCTAATGCGATCAGCGGTAAGGGCGAACCACTAATCACCATCTGCTCCAGCGAGCCGTCGGCATAATCGTCGCGAAATAAGCGCTCTAAAGATAGCAATGAAGATAACAGCGCTGCGACCCACAATATGCCAGGTGCTATACGCGCCAACAGGGCCGGTTCTGGGCCCACGGCAATGGGAAACAAGGTGATAACAATTAGAATAAACCAAAGCGGATTTAATACATCGGATTTTTGGCGAAATGCAGCCAGCAGCTCACGCTTGATAACAGCTAAAAAGGCCTGCATTACATGGCATCCTCAAACGAAGGCTTAATGGTTAAAACGCGGTACAGGTTTTTACTTAAGCTTAACTCTTGATGGGTTGTAAGCAACACCATGCCGCCCGACTGTGCATGCTCAACAATAACCTTTTCCAAATAGGCAACGCCTTGCTTGTCAATGGCAGTAAAGGGTTCATCCAATATCCACAACTTACATTTTACTAGCCATAAACGCGCTAGACCAACACGCCGTTGTTGTCCGGCAGATAGGTGTCCTACTGGTTCGTCTTCAAGCCCGGCTAAACCGACGCGAGCGAGAATGGCATACAATTGATTCGAAGACTGAGATTGCCCCGCTAAACCGAGGTAAAACTGCAAATTTTCGAGAGCACTTAACTCTGCTTTTACGCCCGCATGATGGCCTAAATACAAACAGTCTTGGTGGTAACGGTCGTAAGTTTGTGCGATAGCCTGCCCTTGCCAACTAATATCACCGTGCTCGGCTCTTGATAAGCCGGCAATAAGCCGTAATAAGCTGGTTTTACCTGCTCCATTTGGCCCGGCAATTTGCAATATTTGGCCTGGCTCTAGAGAGAATGACAAATTGTCAAAAAGCACTCGGTCTTCTCTAACACAACACAGGCGTTTGACTTGCAGCATTCCATTCATTCTTGGTTTGGTAGGTTGTTCGGATGTTATCACAGCTAAACCTTAAATCTAGCTTAAGCGACTGATTTAAGGGATTAGTAAAGAAGAACTGCGGCGAGAATAACAGAACATGCAAATCGTGTTAATCTCAAGCCTAAATCAAGTGTGTGCTTTTTAAGGTTATACCGTCTTCACAGCTAAACATAACGGAAAATACCGAACTCTAGGTGCGTTAGCAGCCTAACTAGCCTGCCCTTTTATTTTATTGCGCAAACTGAGTAGCAGTTCAGCTTCGGCTTTGGGTAGCTCACATTCGCGCATCACTTCTTCTAAGTCAGCACCTAACTCAACCAGTTTTACCGCTCTAGTATAAAGCTTACTATCAGGGTCTTGCGATTGGATTTCTGAGGTACGTAAAAAGGCTTGTTCAACTTGCTCACTTTGTCGTTCCAGCTCTTTTACTAAAGAAGCATTAGCAAGATGAATTTCTTGCAATTGCTTTTCAACAGAGCGGTGACTCACTAACAGGTTTTTTGTCACCACTTCTAAACTTGCCATTTTTTTGTCACTGCTAGCCACTTGTTGTTTTGCCTTATAAGTAAGCCAATAGCCACCTATAAGGCAAATAATTGTCGCGAGCAGGGCAGTAAGATTAATCCAGTCCATTTACAGTGAGCTTACTTCATCCCATTCGTCATCAGATAGTAGCTTGTTTAAGTCTACTAAAATCAACAATTGTCCATCTCTATTGCTCACACCTTGAATGAACTTGGCGCTCTCTTCGGTGCCAACATTCGGGGCAGAGTCAATCTCTGATGAACGTAAATAAACCACTTCGGCTACACTGTCGACCAAAATACCAATTACCTGAGACTCTGCTTCGATAATCACAATACGCGAGTTTTCAGTAATGTCGGACGACGGTAAACCAAAACGTGAACGGGTATCGATAACGGTAACAACATTACCGCGCAAATTAATAATACCTAACACGTAATCTGGCGCGCCCGGTACGGGAGCAATTTCGGTATAACGCAGCACTTCTTGTACTTGCATTACGTTAATACCGTAAGTTTCACTTTCTAACTGAAATGTCACCCATTGAAGTACTTCGTCTTCAGCTACGTTTTCTGCAATGTTACGTTGCTCGCTCATCTGAATGTCCCTTTTTTATTGTTCATGAGTCCGTTAGGATCTCGCAACTCTTATCTGTTCAGTATATATCATAAGTTATAAAACTAAATGACGGATTTTCCTACTCTTTCAACTAAAGAAACCCGCCAAGCTCTCATTAATTTAGTGTCCTTCGATATTCACACCTTGAGAAAGCATTGCTAGTAGTTCTTCTACGTGCACTAATGCGCACATTTTCTTCTTCACCATGCCTGCTAACCAGCGGCGCTGACCAGGTACCTTACGCCACTTAACGTCATCGCGTGTTAAGCGTTCGGTACCAAATAGTTTTTCACAGCTCAAACCCCATGGGCTCTCTCCAAGCATAACGACATATTTATATTCTGGGTCGAAAGGTTGATTAGGCATCACCCATTTTGCGGTATCGACCACTGACAATTTTTGCTCGCGCTCGATCATGATTCCAGCAAACCATTCGGGCTTACCAAATAAAGGACTGACCTCACTGATTCGATGAATGCCACCTAATTCTGTTAAAGGCACCCCAAAGGTCACGCCGGCCACTTCAAAAAAGAGCGCCTGAAACTCATCATCGGTTTCGATGTTTTGCCACTCTGCGGCTTGCGGCTGTTCAACAAGCTCTGGCTCTGTCTGTTGTAAGGTTTCTGCTTGCGGTGACGCAACTACAGCCTCAACAGTATCTAGCACTGCCGGTTCAGCCACGGTGGGTTCAACCATGGTTGGCTCTACTTGTTGCTCCGGTAGCTCTTGTATCGGCAACAGAATAGGCGGAGCGTCGCTCATTGCGGCAACCCGCGTTTCTGCTTCAGCAAATAGCGTTGCTAAAGGTTTAACCTGAGGTTCTGCAACCAATGATGGTCTCTCTACAGTGGCTTCGCTAGGTTTAATCACTGGGGCGCTTTCTTCATTCAGCAATGAATCAAAATAGCTGCCTAGTGCTTGCTCCATTAATTTGTCACTGTTCATAATAAGCCCTGCTCGTCTGTCATTTGTAGTAAATGGGCCAGTAGAGTTTGATAGGCAAAAACACCACGACAGTTTTTAATATGGTAAGACGGCGGAGCATGACGCAAGCTGGCATCACGAAACTTAGTGTCAATCGGGATAACCGAGTTCCAAATGTTGTTGGGGTAGGTTTCTTGTAAGTCTTTTAAGGCTGCTAATGAGGCTCGGGTACGTTTATCGTACATAGTAGGCACAACCGTATAACGTAAGGGATCCGGACAAGAACGTTGCATAATCGCCAAGGTTTTCACCATGCGCTCTAAACCCTTAATGGCCAAAAACTCTGTTTGTACCGGGACTAACACACGGTCGCTCGCGGCTAATGCATTGACCATCATCACACCTAATACCGGCGGACAATCTATCAATACATAATCGTACTTGTCTTCGATTCTGGCTAGAATGCGTTTTAAAATAAGCCCCATGCCTTCACGTTGACCTAGCACTTTATCTAAGGTCGCTAAAGCCATACTGGCAGGGATGATATCCAAATTGTCGAAGGATGTAGCCTGAATACTATGAGTGACCATGGCATCGTCAAGCTGAGCATTTTGATAAAGCTCATACAAGGTGCCTTGCACACTATCTACATCAAAACCCAAATAACTGGTTAACGAGGCGTGAGGGTCAGTGTCGAGTAGTAATACTCGTTTGCCCTGTTGCGCTAACAAACCGGCTAACGATATCACCGTGGTGGTTTTACCCACCCCACCCTTTTGGTTAGCAACTGTCCAAACTTTCACTTATCATCCTGCCTTGTTGTAAACCTAACCCCACCACCTTCAAGTGGTACAGCCAACATAGTATCACTATCAGGCTTAGGCTTTGGTTTTTCTGTTGTCATCGTCGATTTCCCGTCTTCGACAATAGGCGCCCTTGGTGGCTGCCAACGCTTATTAGACAAGGCGATGACGACTCGCCTGCTCTTACTATGACTTAACTGACCGGTTTGAGGGGAATAGTGTGCATAGGCTTCAATCGCCATGCGTGCTGGTTGCACACCATTCGCTTCTAGTTCTCTTAATACACGGGTAGCTCTAGCGGCTGACAACTCCCAGTTACTTGGGTAAAGCGCACTGTCAATGCTGTCTTCATCGGTGTAACCGCGCACCCGTAAATAGTTATCCACCGTTTTTAGTTTGCCTGCCAACCGGATTATAATTTGTTCGGCTGGTTTAATCAGGTAAGCGCTACCACTGGCAAAAAACAATCGACTATCTAACTCAATACTTAACCATTGATCGTCATAACTCACTATTATGTCGTCAGTATGCAGATAATCTTTAAACTCTAGCGCAATTTGCTCTGCCAACATTGGCAAAGGTTCTAATTCAGGCTGATTTTTAATCACATCTTCAATAACTGCTTGGTTATTGTTTTCTAAAATAGTATCCCCT
The DNA here is from genome assembly GCF_054112545.1 of Agarivorans sp. MS3-6. NCBI lineage: Bacteria > Pseudomonadati > Pseudomonadota > Gammaproteobacteria > Alteromonadales > Alteromonadaceae > Agarivorans > Agarivorans sp. MS3-6. The sequence goes on from NZ_CM134202.1 coordinate 597,919, forward strand.
TCGCCCACCAAGATTGAGTGGTTTGAGTCTTCAACCGCTGGCGGTTCACTAATTTCTAATAGCGCGATAGCCTGTTGTAGACGCTGTTGTAACTCTGGGTATTCTTGTTCATTGGCTATGGCCATTGAGTACAGCACCACAAACAGCGCAAACATCAAGGTCATGTAATCCGCATAAGACACTAACCAGCGCTCTGTGTTGGCATTGCGCTTTGCGGGTGCCGCGTAACGATGCCGCATCTCAGTCGATATCCACGACAAAGCTTTTAAGACGTCGTTGCACATCTAAACTACTGGCACCTTCGGCGATAGACACTAAGCCCGCTAAGGTCATTTCTTGGTAAATAGCGCGATCGCCGGCTTGTGCACGTAACTTATTTGCAATGGGAAGAAATAAAAAGTTAGCGAAGCCCACCCCATAGATGGTCGCAACAAATGCAACGGCAATGCCCTGACCTAACTGTTCTGGGCTGCTGAGAAAATCCATGGCTTGAATTAACCCTAACACTGCGCCTAATATTCCTACAGTAGGGCAATAGCCCCCCATCGCTTCAAACACACCGGCTTGACGATCTAGCCGACTCTGCTCAAGATCTATAACGTCTTCTAAGGCTTGTTTTACTTGTTGTGGCTCGGCGCCATCGACCAGCATTTCTAGGCCTCGTAGGCTGAAACTATCGGCATGCTGTTGTTGAGTTTCTAAAACCAGATAACCGTCTTTTCGAACAGTATTAGACCAGCTCAATATTAACTTTATCTGGCTTTGGGTATCGTAGCTAGAATTTTGCCAAACTCTTGGCGCGGCTTTAATCGCTTGCAGAAACTGGGCTGAAGGCGTTTGCAACATCACCGCCCCAATAGTGCCGCCTAAAACGATAAATAAAGCATGTAGGTTAATCAGATCACTTAGCTCGCCGCCAGCCAACATATGACCGAAGCCAACTGCAGAAAACGCCAAAAATATACCAAAGACGCTAAGTTTATCCATTTCCTATTTCCGCGACTATCGCATCTGAGAAACGCTCTAGTGGCAGTTGATTAGAGGCTAAACCGGCGCTAGCGACGGCTTGTGGCATACCGTAAACAACACAACTAGCCTCATCTTGAGCCCAGATTGTTGAGCCTTGTGCTTTTAACAGGCGACAGCCGTCTCTGCCGTCTGCCCCCATCCCGGTGAGAATCATGGCTAATACGTTGCCTTGATGGCTTTTTGCTAAAGACGCAAAAGTAATATCGACACAAGGTTTGTAATTTACTTTGTCATTGCCCTCAATGATACGGATTCGACCGTGGGCACCTCTCGACTCAATCAGCATTTGTTTGCCGCCAGGTGCAAGGTAGGCCCAGCCGGGTCTTAAGTCATCACCGTCTTCTGCTTGTTTGACATTTATTTTAGATAAGCTGTTTAAACGTTGGGCAAATGCAGCAGTAAAGGTCGCGGGCATATGTTGAACCAACAGAATAGGCTTAGAAAAACCCGCGGGGATTTGAGTTAATATCATTTGCAAAGCTACGGGGCCGCCGGTGGATGTGCCAATGGCAACCAATTTATAGCGCTTACCAGAAGGCTTAAAGCGAGTAGCAGGGCTTGGCCTCTCAATGGTTGAGGTAGCTACAGTGGTTTTATTTACTGGAGAATGACCCGTTGATGGACTAACGCGCCTTGCTGAAGGTGTTGAGCTTGCAGGGCTAATTGGCGCACGGCGCGCCATAACACGGCGCCGAGCGATTGCTTTTACCCGTTGTTGCAGTAAGCTAACTGCTTCTTCGCGGTCTCTGGCAATATCCTCAAACTTTTTGGGAATAAAGTCTAAGGCACCTGCGTCTAAGGCCTCTAAGGTGGCTTTTGCGCCGTCATGAGTAAGAGAAGAAAACATCAATACCGGTGTAGGATACTTAGCCATTATCTCTTTAACAGCGGTGATCCCGTCCATCACTGGCATTTCAATATCCATGGTAATCACATCGGGCTTAAGCCTAGCGACCATTTCAATGGCTTCTTTACCATTTTTGGCGGTTTCAATCACTTCTAACGCAGGATCTGCGTTAATTATTTCGCTTACCCTACGTCGAAAAAAGCTTGAATCGTCAACTACTAAAACTTTTATAGCCATACTCAATTCTTCTTGGAGGCAACGCTTACATTTTACGAGCGTAGCGTTTTAACAGACTAGGGATATCGAGTATTAGAGCGATACGGCCATCACTGGTGATAGTCGCTCCTGCCATACCAGGAGTACCTTGCAGTAACTGGTCAAGCGCTTTAATCACGACTTCTTCTTGGCCAATCAGGTTATCAACCACAAAACCCACTTGCTGAGGACCAATTTGCACGATCACAACATGGCCTTGCGAACTTCGTTGACCGGGCTGCATATTCTTAATTAACCAATCCTGCAAATAAAATAGCGGAATCGCTTTATCTCGAACAATAACGGTTTCTTGGCCGTCGACAACGTTGGTTTTAGTTAAATCAAGGTGGAAGATTTCATTAACACTGGTTAGCGGTAAGGCAAATGTTTGCTTGCCAACATCTACCATCAAGGTAGGTAAAATAGCCAGCGTTAACGGAACTTTGATTTGCAGAATGGTGCCTTCGCCTAACTTAGAGTCGATATCAACCGATCCATTAAGTTGGGTGATGCTGGTTTTCACCACGTCCATACCCACACCACGCCCAGAAATGTCTGAAATTTCAGTTTTGGTAGAAAAACCAGGGGCAAAAATCAAACTGTAGGCGTCTTTATCTGGCATGCGAGCCGCAGCATCAGCGTCTAACACTCCGCGCTCAATGGCAATGCCTTTCAATTTGTCAGCGTTCATGCCGGCACCATCATCTTCAATTTTCAATAAGATGTGGTCTCCTTCTTGAGAAGCAGACAAACGAATAACACCGGTACGAGGTTTACCTGCAGCGACACGAATATCAGGCATCTCGATACCGTGATCTACTGAGTTTCTGACTAAGTGGACCAAAGGATCGGCGAGAGCTTCTACCAAGTTTTTATCGAGGTCGGTCTCTTCACCCACTAATTCTAAATTAATATCTTTCTTCAGGCTTCGCGCTAAATCACGTACCACCCGAGGAAAACGACCAAATACTTTCTTGATCGGCTGCATACGCGTTTTCATCACCGCGCCTTGCAAATCTGCGGTCACCACGTCTAAATTAGCGGTGGCCTTAGACATATCTTCGTCGTTACTCACTAAACCTAAACTGACAAGGCGGTTTCTCACTAATACGAGCTCACCGACCATGTTCATTATCTCGTCTAAAGTACGAGTATCAACACGAACCGTGGTTTCGCCTTGCGGTGCTTGTTTAGCGGCCTTCGCTGGCTCTTTAGCCGCCGCAGCAGGCTTGGCCGCAGCGGCGGGCTTAGCAGCCGGTTTTGGCGGCGCTTTTGGTGCCGGTGTCGCAGCTTTGGCTGCTGGAGCCGGTGCTTTTGGCTCAGGCGCTTTTCCTGCACCATGTAATTGGTCTAACAGTTTTTCAAATTCGTCATCGCCTATTTCACCATCACTAGCCGGGCTAGCAGCAGCGGTTGGCGCTTTAGCAGCGGGAGTTTTTGCGGTGGGCGCATTAGAGCCATGCAGCTCATCAAGTAGTTTCTCGAATTCGTCATCAGAAATATCGCCTGCACTGGCAGCACTCGGAGGGCTAGCAGGGGCTGGCGGAGTAGCGGGCGCATTGGGCGCAGCACCACCATGTAGTTCATCGAGCAAACGTTCGAATTCGTCGTCACTGATTTCATCAATGCTGGCACCACCAGCAGCGACATCAGCAGCAGGCGCAACCGGTTCAACAGGCTGCTCTACCACCACTTCTGGTTCTGGTGCAACCACCTCATCGGCGGACTCTGGTTTAGAGAGTTGATGTAAACGCTCGATAATTTCAGGAGAAGCAGGGGTTAAGGGCTCGCGAGCTTGCACTTGACCAAACATATCGTTGACCGCGTCGAGAGCTTCAAGGATTACATCCATTAACTCTGAAGATACGCCTCGCCCGCCATTACGGAGAGTGTCAAAAACGTTTTCTGCACCGTGACATACATCAACCAGTTCAGTTAATGACAAAAATCCCGCACCGCCTTTTACGGTGTGGAAACCTCTGAAAATGGCATTCAATAGGTCACTATCATCAGGACGTTTTTCTAAATCAACCAACTGCTCAGAGAGCTGTTCAAGAATCTCTGCCGCCTCTACGAGAAAGTCTTGTAAGATGTCTTCATCTACATCAAACGACATGCGCTACTCCCTTAAAATCCTAAACTAGATAACAGGTCATCAACATCATCTTGATCGTTGACTACGTCATCCCTTTGCTCTTTATTTATTATTGGACCTTCAGCTTCTATCGCTGATTTGGTGACCGGCTCAGCTTTAGCTAATTCGCTTTTCTCTGCACCGAATAAAGTCAGCATTTCTACCAAACTTTCTTCTACCTCTTGCACTAAGGTGATGACTTTACGGATCATTTGCCCGGTGAGGTCTTGAAAGTCTTGTGCCATCAATATCTCTGTCAACATGCTACGTAGTTTATCTGCATTTGTTGAAGAACTATTAAGGAAAATATCGATTTGGTGACACAGCGCCTTAAATTGGCCCAATTCAATTCGCCGTTCCATCAAACTCTGCCAAATCGGCATTATATCGTTGATGTCACTGGTTAATTTATCAGCAATGGGTAAGCCAGACTCTACCGCGTCCATGGTTTTGTTGGCTGCTTGGTCGGTCATTTCAATGACGTAATTTAAACGCTCTTTAGCGTCTGGAATTTCTTGATTCGCCAGCTCGTTAATACGCATATCGAGCTTAAAATCATTTAAAGAATCGTGGAGTTGACGAGTGAGCTGCCCAACTTTATCAAATAGCAGATTAGCTTTAGGTGCGCACAACTCACTAACGAGTTGATTGGCCTCTGCTACATTGCCTTGTTCAAGCAACGACACCAATTGTTTGGCATCAGCTAACGAAATAATCGGATTATCGGTGCTCACGCATCTTCCTTTATTATTGTAATCGTTCGAAAATCTTATCTAGCTTCTCTTTTAATGTAGCAGCAGTGAACGGTTTCACAATGTAGCCATTTACACCAGCTTGTGCAGCTTCGATAATTTGTTCGCGCTTAGCTTCTGCCGTTACCATTAACACAGGCAAATGAGCAAGGCTTTCATCGGCACGAATATTTTTCAATAAATCGATGCCTTCCATGCCAGGCATGTTCCAATCTGTTACTACAAATTCGAAATCGCCACCTTTAAGCATCGGTAATGCCGTATTGCCATCATCAGCTTCATGTGTGTTATTAAAGCCAAGGTCTCTCAATAGGTTTTTAATAATCCTTCTCATTGTTGAAAAATCGTCAACAACCAGAATTTTCATATTTTTATCCAAGGTACTTCCCCCAACAGGATGCTTGCTAGCTCACAACTGAGCCATAAATTTATAATATGTAGATATTATGCCTTAATAAACACAATATTAGTCCATCTTTTATTAGTTTTGTAAGGATGAATTTCGCTATTGTGTCCAATCTCGCATTCGAGTTTTCACTCTGGCCAGTGCTTGACTATGAATTTGGCTCACACGAGACTCACTTACGCTCAATACTTCACCAATCTCTTTTAGGTTTAATTCTTCGTCGTAATACAAAGACAATACGAGGGCTTCACGCTCTGGTAGCCCCTTAATGCACTCTGCTAAAGACTGCTGAAAACGTTGGTTGGCAAAGCCTTCAAAGGGACGATTAAGCTCGCGACTTTCTTCGCTTGAGATAACATCTTCACTTACGCCGAGGTCTTCAATGCCAAGGATTCGGCCACTATTAACATCGGCCAGCATTGAGTGGTATTCATTAATACTCACTCCCAGTTTTTCGGCTATTTCTGCGTCTTTGGCATCACCATTTTTTTCTCTTTCTACCGCCGCAATCGCATCGTTAATAGCGCGGCTGTTTTTATGTACAGATCGTGGTACCCAATCACCTCGACGAATCTCATCCAGCATAGAACCGCGAATACGGATCCCGGCATACGTTTCAAAACTCGCCCCTTTAGAGCCATCGAAATTACGGGCGGCTTCAATTAATCCAATCATGCCTGACTGAATTAAGTCGTCAACGATGACGCTTGCTGGCAATCTAGCCATAAGGTGGTGGGCAATCCGTTTAACCAAAGTCGCATGACGCTCCACTAAAACATTAGTGTCGTTCACGCTGGCATAAGCGGCAACTTTATTCACTAAGCTGTTCTCTATTTTTGCGTTGACCAAATTCGAGAAGATTCTCGATGAAAAACTCTAAATGTCCACCCGCTTGCTCTGGTATTGGCCAAGTGGTGGCTTTATTTGCTAAGGAGCGAAACGCTAATGAGGCCGGTGATTTTGGATACGCTTCTACAACAACCCGCTGCTTTCTTACTGCCAACCTAACGTTATTGTCATAAGGGATACAAGACACCAATTCTAAGGTTGCATCGAGAAACCGGTCTGTGACTCGGGTAAGCTTAGCAAACAATTCTTGCCCTTCTCTTAGGCTACGTATCATATTGGCCACAATTTTAAACTTATACACTCCATGATTATTAGAGAGTAGCTTAATCAGCGCGTAAGCGTCAGTTATTGAGGTGGGCTCGTCACAAACAACCACAACAATGTCTTGTGAGGCTTTCGCAAAACTTAACACCATATCGGAGATACCTGCAGCAGTATCAACCAACAAAACATCAATCGGCGTTTTTAGGCTGCTAAATGCGCGAATCAAGCCTGCATGCTCTGCCGGGCTTAACTCGACCATTGACTGAGTACCAGAAGTGGCAGGGGCAATCAGAATGCCGTTAGGCCCTTCTACGAGCACTTCGTCTAAGGTGCACTCTCCCGATAAGACATGAGATAAGTTTTTAGTTACCCGCAAACCCAGTAATACATCTACGTTCGCTAGACCCAAATCGGCGTCTAATACCATAACGCGTTTACCTTGTGCGGCCATGGCGATACCCATGTTTAGGGTAACGTTGGTTTTACCTACCCCACCTTTACCACCGGTGACAGCGATAACTTTTACATTATTTTTTTGTTGCATCATTCTGAGGCCGCTAGCTTGATCAAATTCATTATCTTTAGAATACATCTGAAACCTTCTGCTGCTCGGTTTCACTGAACCAGAAATGTTGTTGGGTATTGGAGTCCATCACTGATAAAGCTTGCTCTATCAACTTACTCGGCTCGGCCACCGCTATATCTTCTGGTACTTGCTGACCATTAGTCACGTAACTTATTGGTAAAGCGTGGCGCAAAGTGACATTGAGTACTTCACCTAAGGCTAAGCTTTCATCCAATTTGGTAAGTATGGTACCAGCTAAGGGAATGCGTTGGAATTGGTTCACAGTTTCTTCAATTACTCGGCGCTGAGCATTGGCTGACATGACTAAGTAGTTGCGAATATTAACGCGACTATTTTTCACCAACTTGTCTAATTGCTCATGCAGACGCAGATCGCGCTGACTCATTCCGGCTGTATCAATTAGCACCAATTTTTTGTCTTTAAATTGATAGAGTAGCTGCGATAACTCTTCTTCGTCATTGGCTACGCGAACAGCACACCCCATAATTTTTCCATAGGTAGCTAACTGTTCGTGAGCACCAATCCGATATGTATCGGTGGTTATCATTGCCACACTGTCGGGGCCATGGCGCATTGAAAATTGGGCCGCTAACTTCGCAATAGTGGTGGTTTTACCCACACCAGTAGGCCCCAGCAAAGCGATTGCGCCACCTTTCAATAAGATTTCATCTTGACCCACCGGTAACTGATTGGCGAGTAACTCGCGTAAATGCTGCCAACCTTCTTGAACCCCTAACTCTTCAGGGATGTAGCCGGCAATTTGGTCTGCCATGTCTTCATCAAAGCCAACCACTTGTAACTGCTTTATCAACATTGCTCGTACAGGCTCTTGGCGCTCTACTTCCTGCCACATTAAACCCGATACTTGATGCTCTAGCAGCTTACGCATGGCTGCCATTTCTTTCTTGAGCTCGCCGACTTCGCTGGCACTGGCGTCTTGAGCAACCGGATTAGGGCTTCGTTGTTGCGCTTTACTTGATAACGAACCTTGCTGAACCCAGCCTTGTTGCTGCGCAATTGAGCGCGGAGCTTGAACCGTGCGAGGACGCTGGTTGTCTGCTTGGCTCTGAGATTTGGCGCGAGTAGATTGCTGTAAATTTTCTTTCTGACGTTTTTGATGACGCTGCATAAAATTAGTGAGATTGTCTTTTAGGCTAGCGTTTTCGTCAAAATCATGACTAGGGTGACTGTTTGTTGGCGTTTTACGTGCAGGTGAACTTGGAGCAGCCGATAATTTGACACTATCTTCAGCCAACTCTCGCGTTGTGGTACTGGCTGCCTCGCCGGCGCTTGAAGGTTCAATGGCAGCTACGATCTCGATGCCACCAGTAACCTTTTTGTTAGACATTATCACCGCATCACTGCCAAGTGTTTCTTTTACTTCAGCAAGTGCAGTTCGCATGTCTTTTGCAAAAAAGCGTTTCATTTTCACTGTTCACCTTCCTTTTGCCAGTACGCTGAGGCTACTGCCCTACTGAACTCACAATACGTATTTGTTTGTCTTCTGGTACTTCTTGATAAGAAAGTACTCTTAACGCTGGTAGTGCTGTTTTAACAAACCGAGACATGCTTGAGCGCAATATTCCCGAGGTTAATAAAATAGCAGGTTGGCCAGCCAGCTCTTGGTTTTGACATGCTTCAGTGAGTGACACTTGAAGTTTCTCAGCCAAACCAGGCTCCATCCCTGCTCCATCATTTCCAGCTGCCTGCATAGACTGATGCAATATTTGCTCCAAGTCTGGCGATAAAGTAATGACGGGTAATTCAGCTTCGCTGCCAATCAACTCTTGGACAATCAGGCGTTTTAGGGAAATGCGGCATGCTGCGGTAAGAATATCTGCATCTTGGCTCTTCGGACCATACTCCACTAAGGTCTGAACGATGCTGCGCACATCACGCACCGGCACCCCTTCATTAAGCAAGTTCTGTAGTACCTTAACCACCGTTGATAAGCTCAATACATCTGGTACTAAGCCTTCGACCAATTTAGGTAAGTTATTACCTAGCATATCCAACAAGTTTTGAACTTCTTCATGGCCCAGTAGGCTCGAGGCATTATTGGTCAGTAACTGGCTCAAATGGGTAGCAACAACCGTTGCCGAATCGACCACGGTGTAACCAAGTGTTTGCGCATGTTCACGTTGTTCTGTAGCAACCCAAGCAGCTTCTAAACCAAACGCTGGATCGGTCGTCGCCTGCCCTTCTATCTTACCAAAAACTTGGCCAGGATTAATCGCCATTTCGCGGTCATGGAATACTTCAGACTCGCCGTAAGTCACCCCCATTAAGGTAATTCGATACTGGTTTGGCCCTAAGTCTAAGTTGTCTCTAATGTGCACTGCGGGCACCAAAAAGCCGAGGTCTTGAGATAATTTTTTACGCACGCCTTTGATGCGCGCGAGTAATTCACCCCCCTGAGTCTTATCGACTAATGGGATAAGGCGATAGCCCACTTCTAAGCCAATAACATCCACCGGTTGAACATCGTCCCAACCTAGCTCTTTCGGCTCACTGCTAGACCCAGTATTTGCTGTGGATGGTTGTAGCGCGGTATCGGCCACTTTTTTCGCGTCAGCTTTATGGCGCATCCACGCTGCGCCTAAACATACCGCGGCACAAGTTAAAAATGCTAAATGCGGCATGCCTGGCACGATACCCATTACAAATAGAATCGACCCACAAATGATCATGACCCGAGGGTCTTTAAACATCTGCAGACTGACTTGCTCGCCCATATCGGCTTCGGTATTTTGGCGAGTCACAATCAAGGCTGCAGCAATAGATAATAATAGAGATGGGATTTGTGCAACCAAACCATCACCAATGGTCAGTAGTGTGTAGACCTCAGCAGCCTCACCGAAGGTCAGGTCATGCTGAGCGACACCAATGATAAAACCGCCAAGAATGTTGATGAACAAAATCAATATCCCGGCGATGGCGTCACCTTTTACAAACTTACTGGCACCATCCATTGAACCGTAAAAGTCGGCTTCGTTGGTGACATCAGCTCGGCGTTCTCGCGCTTGCTCTTGGTCGATAATGCCAGCGTTAAGGTCGGCATCAATCGCCATTTGCTTACCCGGCATGGCATCCAAGGTGAAGCGTGCGCTTACTTCTGCAATCCGGCCAGCACCTTTGGTTACCACCACAAAGTTGATAATCATTAAGATTAAAAACACCACTAGACCTACGGCGTAGTTACCCCCGATCACCACCGAGCCAAATGCTTCAATAACATTACCCGCTGCGTTGCCACCGTTGTGACCTTCCAGTAATACGACTCGAGTAGAGGCAACGTTTAACGCCAAGCGTAATAAGGTGGCAATTAACAACACGGTGGGGAATACAGCAAAATCTAATGGTCGTTTAGTATAAACCGCCACTAGCAGCACGATAAGCGCCAGTGAAATGTTAAAAGCGAATAAAATATCTAGCAGCCAAGCTGCCATGGGTAATACAACCATACCCAAAGTGGCTAGCACCACCATTGGGGTGCCAAATCCTTTTATGATATTTACATCAACTTTTTTTAGATCTTTAAGCTTAAAGCTGGTGAGGCGATTGATGATTTCCATAAATGACGAAATACTGACTTCTTAACGACTGATTGAATGAGAAAAGCAATAACTGAGCCAACAACTAAGCTTGGGAAAGCGGAAGGATAAAATTGCGTTCAATATCGCAACTCGTTTGGAATAGGTAAGTCATCGGCAACCGGCTTAGGCCGCTTACCTTTACCTTTGCGGTATTGCTCCAACTGGAAAACAAAAGCCAGAATTTGGGCCACCGCTATGTATAAGCCTTCTGGTATATCATGCCCTAATTTCGTGGTGTGAAACAATGAACGCGTTAAGGCGGGTGCCTCCATGATGGGAACTTCATAGTGGCGTGCAACTTCACGAATTTTCATTGCTACTTCATCTACGCCCTTAGCCACCACTTTTGGCGCGCCCGTCCCATTGGTGTCATATTTTAAGGCCACCGAATAATGGCTTGGGTTAGTCACCACCACATCTGCTTGCGGCACATCGGCCATCATTCTGCGCGCAGCCATCTCCATTTGTAGACGACGGATCCGGCCTTTAACCTCAGGGCTACCTTCCATGTTTTTGTGTTCGTCTTTAACCTCTTGCTTAGACATTTTCAGCTGTTTGGTGTGGTTCCATATCTGATAAGGCACATCAATGATCACAATAACAATAAGGCTACATACTAAGGCCAACAGCATCCACTGCAGCATATCTAATGCATTGACAATTGAACCAGGAATGGACTGCATGCTTAACGATAAGATATCAGCAAATTTCCAGCGCAGTACAAACCATACCACCCCAGCTATCACCAATACTTTCGCGACACTTTTTATAAATTCAACAAAGGCCTGAACCCCCACCATTCGCTTAATGCCTTGCTTTGGCGACATTTTACTGGCTTTCGGCCGCATAGCTTCCCAGCTGAAAGAAATCCCCCCGAGCAAAGTATTGCCAATGAAAGCTGCCAGCATAATAAAGCTCATAATCCAAATTAATGGGCTTGCCAGCAAACTCGCCATTGAACCAATGATTTTTAGCATCAAGTTTACATCAAACACTTGCTCTCGAGTTAAACTGAAGGCCAGCTGAAACACCTTTACCATTGCCTCGGCTAACATCTCACCAAAGAACATGATGGACATTGCTGCCACAATCAACACCGCGGCGGTACCGAGTTCTTTTGAACGAGCTACTTGGCCTTTATTTCGCGCATCATCGAGTTTTTTCCCCGTGGGGTCTTCGGTTTTTTCTTGATCGTCATCCGCCATAAGATTCTCGGCCTAAGGCTTAACACCCTATTTGAAGCAAGCTACACGCTGTGCTTCGGCCAACCTCCCACTGTCGTTCGAAATGTGCCAAAAAACCACCAATGGTGAGCCACAAAATAAATAGCCCAAATAACATACTGACCGCAAAACCAATACTAAAGATATTCAGCTGTGGCGCTGCCCGAGTCATGATACCAAAGGAGAAGTTAACCAATAACATGGCCACCACAGAAGAAATAGATAAGGCTAACGCCGCCAAAAACAACTGAGAATACCACCCTGCCAGTTGTTGATAATCAATACTTGTTAAACCGTTCATGCCAATAGGGATGGTTTCAAAGCTCATTGCTATTAGGGTAATTAATTGTAAATGGCCATCCATTGCGAGGAACAACAAGGTAGCTAACAATAAATAGAATTGGCCGACAACCGGTGTGCTTTGGCCATTATTAGGGTCAACCATCGAGGCAAAACCTAAACTGGTTTGCATGGCAATGATTTGTCCACCGACCACAAAAGTTTGCATCAGTAGCTGTGAAATAAAGCCAATTGCCGCACCAATCAACACCTGCTGCAAGATCACAATAATCGCTTGAAAAGAAAACACTTCAATGCCTTGAACATCGGGTAATACCGGTACTAGCGCGAAGGTGATCGCTAAGGCGAGTAATAAACGCACTCTAGTGGGCACAGATTTACCCCCAAAGCTTGCCAAAACCATTAATAGCGCGGCAACTCTAGTTAACGCCCATAGGTATTGGCCTATCCATGCCAATATAATATCGGCAGAAAATTCCATTAACCCACGACCTGAGGGATCATATCCACCATGGTAAAGAATAGCTCCATGAGTTTTGCAGTAAACCAATGGCCAGCAAACATCAGTGAGGCCAAAGTGACCAATAAACGGGGTAAAAAGCTTAAGGTTTGCTCGTTAATTGAGGTGGCAGCTTGGAAAATAGCCACCATTAAACCCACTAAAAGGCTGGGAATAATAGCTGCTGATACCAACAGCATCACTTGACCTAAGGCAAGGCGGAATACATCAACAAAGACTTCCGGTTCCATCTAGCGGCTCCTTATGTCTATACGCCAAAACTATTAGCCAGGGTGCCCATAACGAGGCTCCAGCCGTCGACTAATACAAACAGCATCAGTTTAAAAGGCAGCGATACAATCATCGGGGAAAGCATCATCATCCCCATCGCCATCAGAATACTCGCCACGACCAAATCAATCACTAAGAAAGGAATAAACAACATAAAACCAATCTGGAAGGCGGTTTTTAACTCTGAGGTGATAAAAGCAGGAATGAGTACGTTAAATGGCACTTCTTCAGGAGAACCTACTTCTACTTTGGCTATTTTTACAAAGGTTTCTAAGTCGGTAAGCCGAGTCTGGGCGAGCATAAACTCTTTCATCGGCTCTTTAGCTTGTTCAAACGCCTGCATCGATGTGAGTTCTTCACTCAAATAAGGCTGTATCGCATTAGCATTCACTTCTTCTATCACCGGCGACATAATGAAGAATGTTAAAAATAGCGCAATACCAATAATGACCTGATTAGATGGGCTTTGTTGTAAGCCCATGGCTTGCCGTAGGATAGACATCACGACAACAATTCTGGTAAAGGAGGTCATCATAATCACTAAAGCCGGCAAGAATGATAACGCGGTCATCAAGGCTAAAACTTGCAGCGTCACCGAATACTCTTGCCCGCCATCTGAATTTGTTGTCATGGTTATGGCCGGAAGAATACCATCTTGGGCGTAACTAGGCAGGGCAAACATTGCAAGCATTAAAGCTAGCCAGTAGCAGCGCTTATTTTTCATTTTTCGACAACATTCCTTGCAGCTGTTTAGCAAACTGACTGGTCACTTTGTTGGTTTGCACAACCAGTGGTTGCTCTAGCTTATCAAGCAGGTTAATTGATTGGGCAGTCACACCGATCAGATACTGTTGCTCGCCCACTTCCACGACCATCACCCGCTCACGCGTACCCAAAGCCAGGTTTGCCACCACCTTTGCTTGGCCGCCGGCAAACTGGCTTAAGCGCGTTTTCTTTAATACCCAAGCACAAACAAATATTGTTACCAGCACCACAGCTAAAGACATAATCCAAGACAACAGCTCAACTTGGCTGCTAGGCGCTTTGGTCATAGCCTCTTCAGCTGCTACCGGTAGGCTTATGCTAAATACTAGGCTCAATAAGGTTCGTATTAACATTATTTAAGCTTTTTAATACGTTCTGTTTGACTAATGACGTCAGTGAGTCGAATACCGAACTTATCGTTTACTACCACTACCTCACCGTGAGCAATTAGGGTACCGTTAACTAATACATCCAGAGGCTCACCGGCAACGCGATCAAGCTCTACAACAGAACCTTGGTTGAGCTGGAGTAAATTGCGAATACTGATATTGCTGCGACCCACTTCCATAGAAATGGTTACCGGAATATCCATAATCGAATCGAGCTTACGCTGTTCCTCTTCGCTAATCGGCCTAGATTCGTCGACAAACTCCTCTAAAGGCGCAGGTTCTGCTTCCGCCATCGCTGCTGCCCACTCATCAGCCATATCATCTTGATCACTCATAGTTGTTCCTTATTGTCTATCACTCATCACCGGCAGGTCGGCGGCTACTGACCACCATTTCTAAGTCACTTTTTACAGTGTCTGGGCGTTTTAGTTGAGTATCAATTTTTAATGCCATTCTTTCGTTACGCTGACCCATTTTAACTCGGTAGCTAGGTAGGTCTTCAACATAAAGCATGGCTGTTTCTGGCATTTCTACCGGTATAATATCGCCAGCTTTTAGCTCCATTAGTTGCCGCAAGGTTACATCGGTTTCTAACAGTTTGGTATGCAAACCTACTGGTACATCCATGATTTCATCACCCAGCGCAGAACTCCAACGCTGGTCGGTATCTTGTTTATCACTTTGAACCCCGGCATCGAGTAGCTCTCTTATGGGCTCTAGCATTGAGTAAGGCATAGCAATATGGAAGTCACCACCGCCACCGTCTAGCTCAATATGAAATGAACTTACCACGATCACTTCTGTGGGGCTTACAATATTGGCCATTGCCGGGTTTACTTCTGAATCAAGGTAATCAAAGCCGACATCCATCACTGGCGCCCACGCCTCTACGTAATCTTCAAAAATAATTTTTAATAGCATTTGAATGATACGACGCTCGGTGGGCGTAAACTCGCGGCCTTCGATCTTAGCGTGATAACGACCGTCACCCCCGAAAAAGTTTTCTACCAAAATAAAGACTAAACGCGCCTCCATGGTCACCAAGGCAGTGCCTTTTAGCGGTCGAAAACGAACCATATTTAGACTGGTGGGTACAAATAAGGTATGCACGTATTCGCCAAATTTAATCATTTGCACGCCGTTGATTGATACTTCAGCAGTGCGGCGCATCATGTTAAACAGGCTGATTCGCATGTGACGAGCAAAACGTTCATTGACCAACTCCAAGGTTGGCATTCGGCCCCGAACAATTCGGTCCTGAGAAGAAAAGTCAAATTCGACCACACTGCCAGACATTTCTGGTTCAATGATGTCTTCTTCTATGTCATCGACACCATGTAACAGCGCATCGATTTCGTCTTGGCTTAATAAATCGCTCACAATGTTCCTTTATTGCATTACAAAGCCAGTAAATAGTATTTTCTCTACCACCACTTTACCGGTAATTTCTTTTAATGCTTTTTGTGTTTCAACGAGTGAATTTTCACGTAAGGTATCTTTACCTTCTTGGGTCGACAAGTCTTCGACCGATGCCGCGCTAAAGACACTCAGTAATGTACCTTCAATTAGCGGTATATGTAATTTTGCCATTTCTTCATTGTCGGTGCCTCTCACCAATAATTGTACTTTGATTTGTACTAATCGATCTCGGCTATCACCCACAATATTAAACACAAAAGGGCGAGGCATCCCTACATATAAGGCCGTATGGGTAACACTTGAGGTGGCTTCTGCTGCTGGGGTTGCTGCTGCAGGGGCTTGATCATCACCTCCGCTCATCAATAAAAACCCAACTACACCGCCAATAAGTAATACCACTACTATTCCAATGATGATAAACAGCTTTTTCTTACTGCCACCCTCACCGTCTTCTACTTGTAACTCTGATTCTTCAGCCATCTGTGCTTCCGTGAACTTGCCGCTAAACTGCTTTTATTATTACATAGTTAAGAGCCGCTTCAACAGCGCCACGATGAAATAATCTAAGCGTAGAAGTCAATCCCATCACTATTTGCTTGGTTTGCCAGCAAAGCGCTCAGGTCTTGCTCAGTTGATTCATCAACTCCATCAAAGTTTGTGCCCATTCCGGCACTGGCCGATTGACCCTGCCCATGCTGAGAGCTGCCACCTTGATGCTGTTGATTAACATGACTCTGCCCTAATTCTATCCCCTGTTGCTGCAACATTTCTCGTAAACGAGGCATGGTTTGCTCTAACGCTTCTCTGGCTTGAGGGTTTTGTACTTGAATTTGCACTGAGACTTGTTGGTCTTGATTCATTTGTAAACGAATGTGCATACTGCCAAGTTCGGCTGGGTCTAAGCGGATTTCCGCTTTTTGCATACCTTGGCTAAGCATGTATTGAACCCGTTGGTTCAGTTCTGCAGGGGCTTGATAGTGTGCTGGATTTAATCGCTGATTCATTTGAATATCTTTATCAAGCACCTGATTAGCTTGCTGTGCTTGTTTTAAGCTGACCTCATTTGACAGCTCAGCTCGGTTAGCGATGTCGGCCCCAGATACTGCCCGAAAAATGCTGTGATGATCTTGCGGGCGTGGTGCCTCAGAAGCATTGACAAGAGTAGCCGGTTGAGCTTGAGTTTGTTGGCCGGGTTCTCTATGGCTGCCTTCTTGCTGATTAGAATGTTGCTCTGGGCTACTGCCATCTGACGAGATATTGCTTAACTTTTCGGAAAACTGGTTTGCTTCAGCCGCGCTCGCTTTGTGGCTACTTGAGTGATTGACTTGAGTAGTTAATTTGGGCTCTTGCGACAGCACTACTTGCTCTTTGGTGACGGCAGAGCTGGATTCAAGCGTTTGGCTAGTCGCAGCGGTCTTTGCGTCAGTTTGTGCAGCGTTATGCTCTACAGAAGACGGTGGGTTGTTGATGACCACTTTGGCTGGGCTTCTGTTTTCATTAGCGCCCTCTCTCACTAAAGGCTTGTTCTCCGTTGTTTGGCTATTCCCTGATATGTCACCAGCACTATGTTTGGCCTGCTCTGAGTGGCTTTTATTTGCAAGGCTAGCATCAATGTCTTTCTTCTGAATAGGTTCTAGCTGCTTAGCGTTATCGGCATTTTTAGGCATTTTGTCAGCGTCTAAAGTATTCGCGGCCGATTTACCCGTTTGATTTCCATCGACGGGTAAGGCTTCTTTATTAGCCGCTAACTTTGAGCTGTCTTGCCCCTGCCCTGTTTTAGTTTCTAGTGCATCTTCACCTTTGACCGCCACCTGCTCAGCGTTAGTGACAGACGGAGCTTGCTCTCGTTTCACTGCGTCTGTGTGCTGTTTAGTGGTAACAAGCTCTGCTGCCACGGCCAAACCTTCGCCCTTTTTATTTTCGGCGGAAACACTGTTAGACGCCAACTGTACGCTGTTTGGGCCGGGTTCTGCTTTACCACTGGTCTCTACGCTATCTTTAGTGACGCTGGCGTGATTGGGGATTAACGCGCTTGTTGCGCTAACAGATTTAGCCTCTGATGATTGGCTAGCAGCTCCATTACCTTGTGCTTCTTGACTGGAACGACTCACCTGGCCACTGGTATTCGCGCTAGCTTGTTCAAGCATTGCGCCATCTTTAACGAGAGCTTTCCCCTCAAGCACCTGGCCATTGTCTGCCTCAGCAGCGTTGACGGTGACTTGATTGTTTGCGCTGGCTTTGGCCTCTATTTCCGCTTGTTGCGTCGGCACATGGGGCGCTAGTTTATTGTCAGCAGCCACTGGCGGCAATTCTCTGCCGCTTGCCTCACCGGCTTTAAGCTCGGCTTTACTCGCTAACAAAGCTTGCTCTGGCTTGGTTTCAGAATCAGCTTGCGCTTCAAGCCCGGTGTCTGCATCAATGTCTATGCTATCGACTAAAGGGTCCAAGCCACTGGTTGTGTTTGCTGCTTGCTCGGCTGACTCTAAACCTTTAGCCATCTGCGTTGCTTCAGCCAACTGCTGTAGCAATTCACTAGGGCTTTGAGCCCTTGGAGAAACGCTCGATGCCTTACTATCACTGGCGTTAGCGGCGCTATATTGTTTTTCTATTGCGGCACGTAAAGGGCTATCAGCTTTAGGTAATAGCGCTAGCTCTTTGACCATGTTGGCAAAGTCTTTTCCTTCTGCTGAAGAGGCAGTGGAAGTGCTATCAAGTGACCCGAATTGATTAGCATTTGCAGTGTCTGTTAACAATAATTCCATATTGTTGCTTACCTTTACGATTTGTCATTATAGTTTTAATTGAAGCTGCAGTTAAACTGCTCGCTTCAAAACAAAGCAATATTTGCGCCAGCAGCTTAAACTTGCACTTGACCACGCAAGTGAGAATACAAAGCGTATTCGTCTAGTAGCTTTTGTTCTTCGCGACTTTGTTGTTGCTCTCGTAACTTTATTTGTTTGGCTATCAGCATTTCCATGGCTTTCCTTTTTGCTTGCAAGTCCAACCATTGTTTACGCTTGAGTAACACGTTTTTCTTTACCTGCTCAATGCTCTTACCCTGCTGAACACTGGCTTGTTCAAGTTTTTGAATAAATACTTGGTATTGGTGAAAGCTATCAGCATAAAAACCATCAACACCTTTAGCTAAAGCTTGATCAAGATAGGAGCGTCGATATTGTTCTAAGTGGGCTAATTGCGCTTCAAACTCACCAAGCTGTTGCTGCGCCTCGGCCATTTCTCTGGCCGCATCTTGTTCTTGATCGTGTAGGCGTTCGGCCAATAAATGTAATGCTCTTCGTGCCATGATCAACTCCTAAATAACACCCTGAGACAGCTAAATGATTCTAAGCCAAGCGCCCCTTAACCAACCGTTAGTTGAGCGGGCCTTGCGCGTTGATATTTGCCATTTGCATGGTTCGTTCCATACGCGTCAGACTTTCGTCATATGCAACCACTTCTTTCATCTCTTGCTGCAAGAACTGATCCATATGGGGTTTCATGGCAATGGCTAAATCAATCCGTTTATCGGCACCGCGCTGATAAGCGCCAATGGCGATAAGGTCTTGGTTTTGTTGGTAGGAAGCATTGAGTGATTTAAGTTGGCGAGCCAATTGTTGGTGGCCGTCGCTGGTCACCGCTGGCATTACACGACTAATAGATTTTTCAATATCCACCGCGGGGTAATGCCCGGCATCGGCCAATTCTCGTGATAACACAATGTGGCCATCCAAAATGGCTCTGGCTGCATCGGCGATGGGATCTTGTAAATCATCTCCCTCGGTTAGCACCGTAAAGAAGGCAGTGATAGACCCCTGCCCTTCAGCACCATTACCCGCCCGTTCAACCAAGCGAGGTAACTTAGCAAATACTGAAGGTGGGTAGCCTTTTGTCGCTGGCGGTTCACCAATAGCCAAGGCTATTTCACGTTGAGCTTGCGCATAACGAGTCAGCGAGTCCATCAGCAACAGTACATTGAGTCCCTGGTCGCGGAAATACTCAGCAATGGTCAATGTGGTATCACAGCCTTTTAGGCGCATCAACGGTGATGCGTCGGCTGGGGCCGCCACCACCACGGCACGTTTGCGCCCTTCTTCACCTAAGATTTCGTCAATAAATTCTTTTACTTCTCGGCCACGTTCACCGATTAAGCCCACCACCACCACGTCAGCTGTCGTGCCACGAGTCATCATGCCCATGAGAACACTTTTACCGACACCTGAACCGGCAAATAAGCCCATGCGCTGGCCTTGACCAACGGTTAATACCGAGTTTATTGAGCGTACCCCCACATCGAGTGGCGTTTTAATCGGCATTCTGCTCATCGGGTTTAGCCGAACAGAACTTAAATTAGTCACTTGTTTACAGGCGATGTCGCCTAAGCCATCTAAAGGTTTTCCGACCCCATCAATAACCCTGCCGAGCAATTCCATACCCACCGGTACACCATGATTTTCATGCATAGGGATGACTCGGGCTCCCGGCAAAACGCCGGTTAACTGCTCGCTAGGCATCAGAAATAATTTGTCGCCAGAGAAGCCCACTACCTCAGCTTCTAAGAAGCCATCGAGGGTTTCAACCGAACACAAAGATCCTAAGGGAGCCCGACAACCTACAGCTTCAAGCGTTAGGCCCACAACACGGGTTAGTTTGCCTGCCACTGTGGGTTTATTGCGGCTATGCTGGGTTTGATACCGCTTAAGTCGTTGATTCAGTTTCATCGTTTTGGCCATTTTGACGGATGAAAGACTGTAAGCTTTGTTTGATCACTTCATTCATGTCGACCGATACCGAAGAAAGATCGTTTTCAATGAGGCAATCACCTTGGGTAAGGCTGCCATCGGCTAACAGTTGCCATTGTTTTTTCTCTCTAGTATCAGCGGGAAATACTTGTTCGATAATAGCGAGATCAACTGGATGAAGATGGATCCTAATATGCTGTTTTTGCAGGGGCAATGCTTCAACGGCTTGTTTAACCGTTTTAATTATCACGTCGGGGTTAGTCACTAACTCGACTTGGACAATTTCTGCGGCCAGCTTCATGGCTAAATCAAGCACTTGTTGCTCAACTTCATCGTCTATTTGGCGATTCGGTTGATGAAGTTGTCCAATCAGGCTAGACCAATTTGCACTCAACTCATCAATTTGCTGCTGCCCCTCGTTTAAGCCTTTGCTTAAGCCTTCTTGCTGACCTTGAAGGATACCTTGCGCTAACCCCTCTTCGTGACCGCTGACTAAACCTTGCTTATGTCCTTCTTCTTTGCCTTCTGCAAAACCTTCTTCATAGGCCGACTGGCGCAGCGCCTCTAACTCTTCAATGGTCATCGGCTCAAAGTGGATTTCAGGCTCTTGCTCAACAGGCTCTTCACTGAACCAAGCCGGTTTCATATTGAAGGCGTTACTGGCGGGATCTTTGACCTCTTGTTTTACCTCGGTAAAATCTGGCAGAGGCCAGGCGATATCGTCCTCTTGGCTAGGCTCACTGGCTGGCGCAGCTTGTTGGCCGACATCGGCTAACATGTCATCGATGGCTGCTTGCTGATCAGTGGATACTGGTGTATCCGCATCATTGTCAGCGGCTGCTGCTTGGTCAGCGGGTGGTTGCTGAGTTTGCTCTAACAGCGCGGCAATATCGTCATCGTCCATTAAGTCATTAGCAGTATTTGTTTGCTGCTCTGGAATGGATGAGGATGGCTCAGCATCGTCTTGTTTATCGTGTTCAGTCATGGTTTATAAGAACTCATCCCCACCACCACCGCCTATCATAATCTCTCCGGCTTCAGAGAGACGGCGAGCAATAGATAAGATTTCTTTTTGGGCGGTTTCAACTTCACTGACTTTAATTGGCCCCATGGCTTCCAAATCGTCCTTGAGCATTTCCGCTGCACGTTTAGACATGTTGTTAAAGATCTTATCTTTAAGTCCGTCATCTGCCCCTTTAAGCGCTTTTTGCAATAGCTCGCCGGGAACATCTCGTAACAAGGTTTGAATGCCGCGGTCATCAATGTCCACCAAATTCTCAAAGACAAACATAAGATCTTGAATTTGTTGAGCCATTTCTTCATCGCTCTCGCGAATTGAGTCCATTAACATGCCTTCCATATTGGTATCTAGGAAGTTCATGATATTAGCCGCTGCTTTCAAGCCGCCCATTTTGGCTGCTTGAGCGCCAGCTTGGCCAGCGAACTGTTTCTCCATGATTTCGTTCAATTCGGTTAATGCTGCTGGTTGAACTTCTTCTAAGTTAGCAATACGCATCATCAAGTCCAAACGCACTTTGTCTTGGAACTGCGACATAATTTCGGCAGATTGCTCTGCTTCTAAGTAAGACAATACGATGGTTTGAATTTGAGGGTGTTCGTTTTGAATAATGTTGGCGACTTGGCGAGCGTCCATCCATTTTAATGAATCGAGACCCTTGGCTCCACTGCCCATGATGATTTGGTCAACCAAACTAGACGCTCGGTCTTCACCCAAGGCGGCGGTAAGCGCTTTACGCACAAAGTCTTGGCTACCAATACCGATGTTGGTGTATTTTTGGATATCATCAATAAACAAACGGTGTACTGCTACCACCCGCTCGTGAGAAAAATCCTCTAACGAGGCCATCGCCATACCTAAGCGTTGAACTTGTTTTGGCTCTAGATGGCGGAATATAGTCGCCGCATCATCTTCATTGAGGCTCAGCATTAAAATCGCTGCGCGCTCAATACCATTCATATCTCCCAAAACTTCTTCTGGGTTGATTTCGTCATCATTTGGCATCGTTAATTACCCAATCTTTAATCACCATTGCCGCTAGGTCAGGCTCATTAGCCACCAGTGCACGAACGGCTTTCAGCATATCTTCATCTTTATGTAAGTCTGGTAATTTCAGCTGTCCATCGCGTATACCAAAATCTACTTCGGTATTGTCAGCTGAAATTAACTGTAAGTCATCATCATTTTCGTAAGCGGCTAGTGCAGCGTCTAAATCGGTTTCTGCATGTTCAGAGTCTTCACCATTGGCCAAAATACGATTAAGCATTGGTCTAACAACCGCGACAATCAATACGATCAGTACTAATACACTAGCCGCTATACGCATCGCCCGCCAAAACCAAGCTTGCTCCCAAACAGGCAAATCAGCTTCGGTAAAAATCTCTGGTCTTGAGAACGGTACACTGACCACTTCTAAAGTATCACCTCGACTCAAGTTGAAACCAACGCCACCCTGTAGCAAGCGACGAATACTGGCAATTTGCTCAGCGTTACGCGGTTCACGCGTGGTTTCTCCCGCGTCAGAAACTTGACTGTTGTAATCTAAAGCCACTGAAACACTTAAGCGCCTTACTACACCCACCTGTGAACGCGTATGGCTAATGGTGGTATCTAATTCATAGTTTCGCGTTGACTCTTTATGGCTACTGCCCGTTTGAGCTTGCGCATTTGCGCCTCCCGCTTGCTCAGGAATATCAGCGGCAACAGGAGGTTGATTGGTTAATGCTCCTGGAATGCCAATAGCGCCAGCGCCAATATTATTATCTTCAATGGTATATTCACTGCGAACCGCTGGTAAATCAGGGTTGAAACGCTTTTGGGTCTGCTCTACCGAGGTGAAATCTAAGGTGACATCCACTTCCGCGGTGTAATTACCAATGCCAACCACCGGAATCATAATCGAATCAATTTTGTCTTTGTATTCACTCTCGCGCTTACGCTCCATCTCAAACTCTTTACGGGTACGAGAGGATAGAGGGTCTTGGCTACCGGAGTTTAGTAGGCGACCATTTTGGTCTGTAACTGTGACTCGGCTTGGTATTAAGCCCTGCACTGCTGAAGCAACAATATCTACGATCGAGTCAATTTCTTCCTGCTTTAAGCCGTTACTACTTCTTAAATTAACCACCACAGTCGCCGAAGGTTTTTGCTCCCGGCGGGCAAATACGTTGCTTTTAGGTATCGCTAGTAGCACCTGAGCGTTACTCACGGAGTTCATTTGCTCGATGGCAGTGGCTAATTGACGTTCACGGCTAAGCTTTAAGCGCTCGCCTTCTAAACGCTGGCTAACACCAAAGCCCATATCGTTCAGTAGGATTTGTTCGCCGCCAGGGGTTGACTCAGTTAAACCAGAGCGACGTAGTTTGAGTTTAATATCTTGATATTGCTCGGCATTAACCAATACGGTATTGCCTTCGATGGTATAGGGGATTTTCGATAGGTCTAAAAAGTCTAAGGTTTCGACCAACTCAGGGGTCGTCATACTGCCCAAGGGACGCATTTCTGGCTCTTTCGCCCACATGAGTAAAAATACCGCCATGGCCAGACAAATCGCTAAGGCCAAAATCATAATGATTTGGCGCAGTACGTCGCCATTGCTCAAGAATGACAATGCTGAACTTTGCTGCTCTGTTGCTTCTAAACTATCAGCTTCTGCACCTGAACCTAATAGTGCGGGTTCTTGACTCATTGCGTTACTTCCTTCGCTTGCCATCTTAATTTCCTAGCCAAATTAAACCGGCATAGACATGATTTCTTTGTATGCATCAACAAATTTATTTCTTACCTGAACCGTTGCATCAAAAGCAACGCTGGATTTTTGGGCGGCGATCATCACATCACCAATACTCACGCTGTGATCGCCTAAATCAAAACGTGTACGTAACTCATTAGCCTTCGATTGATGGCTATTTACGTTATTAATCGCGTCGCTTAACAGGCTGCCAAAGTCACTGTTTACTTTAGAAACACCTAAGGGGCTATTTGCTTGGCCAATATCTTGAGCAATACCAGCGGGTTTCATTTCACCGGCCATTGATTGGAGTTCGCTAAACAAGTTTGCTGACTCTATTCTCATGATTTCCCTCTACCGCCAGATTAATGGCATTTGTCTATGTTATGTAGGGAAAAGCAAAAGGCGCGCCAAGATTAGTTAACGACGAGTCGAAGGTTCTCTTTGGCCCGTGTTTTTAGGAGGTAATGATTAACAAAATCTTTTTCTGGCTGAGGTCTAGCGAAGAAATAACCTTGCGCTTGCTCACAGCCCATGACCGACGCTAGATTAGCTTGGGTTTGGGTTTCAATCCCTTCGATCAATACTTGATACTTCATACTACGGGCGATCATAACCATTGCTTTAACAATATGTTGATCAGATAGATTGTCTTCTAAACCAACCACAAAAGCACGGTCAATTTTCAAAATGGTAACGGGCAGATGTTTTAGATAAGCCATTGACGAGTAACCCGTACCAAAATCGTCAATCGCGATACCAAAGCCTGCATCACGCATTCGTTGAATACTGGCTTTTGCTTCTAAGGGTTGCTCCATCATCGCGGATTCGGTAATTTCGATACAGATACGTTGGGGGTTAACTTGCCATTGGCGAGCATAACTAATCGCTATTTTCTCTGCGTGGCCCAAAGACACGGTACTCGCTGAAAAATTCACTGACAGTTTAAAACCCTCGGGTAACTGATTAGCGTATCGCGCCATAAAGCGCATCGCGTTTTGAAATACCCATTTATCCAGTTGTAGCACTAAGCCTGTTTCTTCGGCTACCGGTACAAATTCATCGGGAGAGATGGCGCCATCAGCAGTAAACCAACGCAATAGCACTTCTGCGCCAACGATAGTGTTTGTTTTTAAGCAATATTGAGGCTGAAAATATAATTCTAATTCGTTATTACCAATCGCTTTTCGCAATTTCGACTCTAAGGTTAATTTGACCAAACCCGCTTGACTCAAATCTGGATGATAGCGACAAATGCTCGCCCCTGTCTTAACGGCATGGTTCAGGGCGGTAAAGGTATTAGCTAATAGCGTGTCGCTGTGCAAGGCTTCTCGGCGAGGGTGATAGGCGCTATAGCCAACATGGCAACGCGTCAATAATTGCAGTTGTTCTAAGCGCAACCAACCCCGACAGCTTTGAACGATCTGCTTGGCAATCTCAATAACCTCTTTATCTTTATTTATTTGTGGCACTACCACCACAAAGTAATGATGGTACCAGTAGGCTAATTGCGCATCAGGATAGTGTTTCTTTAGGCTTTTTTGTACTCGCTTGGCATAGGCTTCTTTGGTGACCTCGCCTAAACGCTGACCAAAGTTTTCAAACACTTCGTTTTGTCGCGGAAAATCGAACATCAACACCGACAAAGGCATTGCGTCATCTAGCCAATTGGTAATTAATCGCGTGATTTGGCGTCGATTAGGTAAACCGGTGACTTCATCATGGTTTTTCCAATAATCTAATTGCTCTCGTAGTAGCAGGTTTTTATGGCTTGCTCGGCTAAGCTGCTGTCGAACCAGCAGAGTAATAGACGCCGTTATAGCCGCAACTAACAGCACGCCCAAAAACCACCAATAGGAGAACAACGAAGCCTGTTTATGAGGTGCAGCATAAGCTTGCCAGCGATGATAGCTTTGCTCAGTAAAATTAGCTTCTTGAGAATTAATACTGCGATTGAAGAGGGTAACTAAAGGTTCCCAGTCATCGCGAATAGCAAATTGGTGCGGCAATGACGGTGCCAACTCGACCGCTTGCTGTAGCCGCCATTGCGGCATGGCGCGCAAATGCGCGGCAACTTCATCGCTACCAGCCACTAAGGCAACGGCTTGTTGTTCGGCCACCGAGCGAATAGCCTCGATCAAAGTGGGATATAACAAAAGCTCTACACTGGGGTAAAACGTTAACAATGCTTCATGGGCGCTACTTCCAGATACCACCGCCACCGCTTGCCCAGAAAACTGCTGCATATCAGAAAAACGGGCTTTATCCAAAGGCTGGAATAAGGCTAGAGGTTGACTCCAAGTGGTTTGGGTATAACGAACAAAAGGATTGAGCCGTCGGTGATTGCTGGCGTTGCTAAGCATATCCACTTTACCTTGCTGTAAAGCCAAAATAGCTTCAGATACGCTAGCAAAGATTTTGTATTCAAGTTTTAAACGGGTTTGAAAAGCAAGTTGATTTAGCACTTCTACTGCATAACCTTGCGGAATGCCAGCATCGTCGACATATTCCAAAGGTAGGCTGTCGGCAATGACCGCAACTTTCACCTTTGGATTATCTTCAAGCCATTGATATTCATTCGCATTGACAATATAAGCATGAACGCTCAATGACCAACAGCAACCTACCACTAGCAACGTTAAAATTTTAACGAGGCACAACCGCAAACTATTTAGCTCCTAAAAAATACCACTGTCTTGGCGTTCTTCGGGCCAAGTACAATTTATCGAGAGAAATATTAACAAACTCACTCGTATCTTAATTTGATTTGAACTCAACAAAATACACTAAAACTTAGGTAAATGAGCATTCAACTCACAAAACTGGCAGGTCAGTCCAAAAACCCACGTTCTTCATTAACCGGAAGCGATCATCGACTGGTATTGCTCACTCCATAGCAGCGCTTGCAAATTCAATTGTTCAACTTGGCTATAGTCCATTCGCAACTGCACAGCTAAACGTTCAGTTAAATACCAATGCCCCTGCTCATAAGACTTAATGGTTAACAACATTGACCTTAATATCGATGGCTGCTCACTGCACAAAGCATCTCTGATTTCTTGGTCTAAAGGTAAACTGTACAACAAGTCATAAAGCGGTTTATCTAAAATAGCATCGAGCAAAGAAAACAAACCACACAAGAACGCAGCTTCACGCATGGCTGGCGATTTACGCATCGCCACTAGCTCACAAAAGCGCGCTCTATGCACCGACATTCGTACTAACTCTCTCGGTTTATGACTCACCGACATAGCACTTGCTAACAAGGCGACTAACTTGCGTAACTGAGCATTACCAATATACACAACCGCTTGTTTTATCGACGTTATATCGTCAATAATAGGTAAATTACCGGAGTTAACAAAACGTAATAACTTATAGGTTAAGCCCGTGTCACGTTCAAAGTAACGTACCACCTCGCTGACATTAACATCTTCTTTGGTTGCGGCATAAAATAAACGAGAAATCATCAGGTAGCTAGCGTCAAGATCCTTTGACAACTGCATCTCAGGCTTACAAAAATAATAACCTTGAAAGAAATTAAAACCTAACTCTGACGCTTTTAAATACTCTTGTTGGGTTTCAACTTTTTCAGCTAATAATTTAATATTCTTTCGCTTTTTAACCGCCGCAAATAAACTCTCGAGCTGCTCGAAAGGCGTTCGTTGAATATCCACTTTAATTAAGCGAATAAATTTTAGGTAAGGTTCCCATTCATCTTTGTAGACAAAGTCGTCGAATGCTAGTCGGTAGCCACGATGAAACAGCGATTGACAGCGCTTGTACAATTTTTCACTGGGTTTGACGGTTTCAAGAATTTCAATCACTACCTGTTTATTGGGCAGTAACTTGATGATCTCAGAGTGTAGGCTTTCTTCAGAAAAGTTGATTAAAGCAGGCTTACCTTGGGTTATCGCCTTTAAGCCATCATTAAGCTGGGTTCGAACAATAAGCTTAGAGGTCGCTTCATGAGGGTCAATATCCGGAAATACGTTCTCTGGGCCATCTCTAAAAAGCAATTCATAGGCGACAACTCGCTGCCGGCGATCAAATATCGCTTGGCGCGCAGTATATACATTCATAGTTATTAGTTACCGTTTTTGCCGTGTTTTAGTATTGGCTTTTTGCCTATTTATTTTTAAACCCAGTGATACTTGGGTCAAAACACGGATGAAAAAAAAGAGTCACACTGTGACTCTTTTAAGATTAACTAAGTTACTAGTAATTATCGACTTATTTATTCGCTAAGTTGTTGCAAGCGATCAAAATAATCGGGAAAAGTTTTAGATGTGCATTTCGGATCATTAATCGTTACCGCGGTATCGCTTAAAGCCACTAAAGAAAAACACATAGCCATACGGTGATCGTCGTAAGTATCAATCGCCGCATGGTTCAGTTTCTGTGGTGCGGTCACTTCAATAAAGTCATGCCCCTCAACCACTGTCGCGCCCACTTTTCTCAATTCTGTCGCCATCGCCGCTAAACGATCGGTTTCTTTAACACGCCAGTTGTACACATTTCGGATACAGGTTGTACCCTTAGCAAACAATGCTGTAGTGGCAATGGTCATAGCCGCATCGGGGATATGGTTCATGTCCATATCTACGGCACTTAATTCACCGCGGCGAGCGATAATATAGTCGTCTCCCCATTCGATGTCTGCTCCCATCGCCGCTAGCACATCAGCAAACAATACATCGCCTTGCATCGACTTTTTGCCAACGCCGGTCACTTTAACTTCACCGCCTTTAATCGCACCAGCGGCCAAGAAGTAAGAAGCCGACGAGGCGTCACCTTCAACTAAAAACTCACCCGCGCCACGGTAAACTTGCTGACCTTTAACCACAAACCGCTGATAATTATCGTTTTCAACCTCAACCCCAAAAGCTGCCATCATCTTTAAGGTGATATCAATGTAGGGTTTAGACACTAAATCACCGACAATCGAAATCTCGATGTCTTGCTTAGCGTAAGGTGCGGCCATAAGAAAGGCCGTTAAAAACTGACTTGATACCGAACCATCGATATCAACCTTACCGCCCTGCAAGCCAGTACCACTGATCTTAAGCGGCGGATAGCCCTCATTTTTTAAGTAAGTGAGTTTTGCGCCTACTTGACGTAATGCATCGACTAAAGCGCCTATTGGTCGCTCTTCCATGCGCGGTTCACCGGTTAAAGTGAACTCGCCTTGACTCAAGCACAAGGCTGCACATAGCGGGCGCATTGCTGTACCAGCGTTACCCAAAAACAGCTCTTCGGCTTGTTCAAGCTGAAATGCACGGCCTAAGCCATTTACTGTGCAGCGACTACGGTCTTCAGACAATTGGTAGTTAACACCCAATTTCTTTAGCGCGTTTAGCATGTGACGGATGTCGTCACTATCAAGCAGGTTACTTAATACTGTTTCGCCTTCAGCTAAGGCGGCTAACAACAAAGCACGGTTTGATACGCTCTTTGAGCCTGGTAGATTAATTTCACCATTAATACGCGAAATAGGCTGTAAGGTTAGTTGTTCCATGTTTCGAGTTCTCTACTTATTTAGTGCCAATAAGCTGGCTTAATGCTTGAATAAAGGTTTGATTTTCTTGCTCAGTGCCAATACTTACCCGCAAATAACCCGGCATTTGGTAAGGCCCAACAGGGCGTACAATCACACCCTTATGCAACAACTGCTGATAGAGTGCTTCGGCATCGCCATCTGGCGCTAAAAAGCTGATAAAGTTACCTTTAGACGGGATAAAAGTAATCTTATTGTCGCTAAAGAAGACGCTTAACTTAGCTAAACCTTGCTGATTTAAATCGACACTCTGCTGCAAATACTGCTGATCGTCTAAGGCTGCGACCGCCGCCACTAAGCTCAAGCTATTAACGTTAAATGGTTGGCGTAATCGATTAAGTAAGTCAGCTATCTGTGGGGTTGAAATTGCATACCCCACACGCAAGCCAGCTAAGCCATAGGCTTTAGAAAATGTACGAGTAATCACCAAATTAGCAAATTCACTCAGCCAAGCGGTTGATGGCGCTTGTTCTTCGACCGACAAATACTCGTAATATGCTTCATCAAGCACCACCACTACATTTTCGGGAACACGCTGCATAAAGCCATATAGCGCTTCACTGGTGAGAAAAGTTCCGGTTGGATTATTCGGGTTCGCGATGAATATTAAACGCGTTTTGTCGCTTATTGCCTCAGCCATGGCGGTCAAATCGTGGCCCCAATTTTTAGCCGGTACCACAACCGCTTTAGCACCAATCGCTTGAGTAACGATAGGATACACCACAAAAGCATGCTGTGAGAAAATCACTTCGTGCTCAGGGCTAACAAATACTCGAGCAATTAAATCTAATACATCGTTAGAGCCATTACCTAAGGTAAATTGCTCGGCCGACAGCTGGTATTTATCCGCCAAGGCTTGCTTTAGATAAAAACCATTGGAGTCTGGGTAGCGCGTTAATTCTGCCACCGCTTGTTCGATAGCCACGCTTGCTTTTGGGCTCATCCCTGTTGGGTTTTCATTAGAGGCCAATTTAACAATATCGCTAATGCCTAGCTCGCGCTCTAATTCATCAGTAGGTTTACCTGCTTGGTAAGGGCGTAATCCTTGAATACCCTCGTTCGCTAAGGCCTGAAAATCACAACTCATGTTTTATCCTTAGCTATTACGCTTAGCAAAATCATCCATGAAGGCCACTAAAGCTTGTACCCCTTCAATGGGCATCGCGTTATATATACTGGCGCGCATGCCGCCTACAATACGATGGCCTTTTAGCGTGACGAGTCCTGCAGCCGCAGATTCAGCTAAAAACGCAGCATCTAGCTCGCTGTTAGCCAATTGGAAAGGAATATTCATTTTAGAACGGTTTTCAGCTGCAACATTATTTTGGTAGAAATCGCTACCATCAATAAATGAATACAGTAGCTCTGCTTTGGCAGCGTTCTTTTCGACCATCGCGGTTAATCCGCCCTGTGCCTTTAACCATTTAAAGACTAAGCCCGCCAAATACCATGAGTAAGTTGGCGGCGTATTAAACATAGAGTCGCTGCCAGCCAACAAGCTGTAGTTAAAGATATTTGGCGTTAATGGGTGTGCTTTATCTAATAAGTCTTCACGCACAATGGCAATGGCTAAGCCAGATGGGCCAATGTTTTTTTGCGCCCCTGCGTAAATAAGGCCAAATTTGCTTACATCAATGGGTTGCGACAATATGGTTGATGAGAAATCCCCTACCAATACCATGTCACCGACGTCTGGGATTTCATCAATAGCGATGCCTTCAATGGTTTCATTGGGGCAATAATGCACATAGGCGGCGTCTTGATCTAGTTGCCATTCAGCGCTTGCTTTAACCGCTACCTGACCGTTTTCGTCAGTCTTTAAGGCATCGAACACTTTGGCATCTGCGTGTTTTTCGCCTTCGGCTACCGCGCTTTTAGACCACTGGCCGGTAGTAATAAAGCTAATAGATGTTTTCTCACCCAATAAATTGAGTGGAGCTGCGGCAAACTGACCACGCCCACCACCTTGGCAAAACAACACTTTATAGTTATCTGGGATATCGAGTAAATCACGTAAGTCTTGCTCGGCTTGTGCGGCCATGGCGATATATTCTTTACCGCGATGACTGACTTCCATTACTGATACACCTAGCCCCTGCCAATCACAAAACTCTGCTTGTGCTTGTTGCATTACAGCTTCAGGTAACATGGCAGGACCTGCACAAAAATTGTAAATTTTATCCATGTTAAATCTCTTACTAATATGTTGTGTGCGACCACTTTTGTGGTTCGTATATTGTTTTTAAAACAAAAACGAGCGGCTAAAAGCCGCCCGTTGTTTTTATTACTTTTTTACTATTCTTCTGGTTCGGGGTCACTGCTAGCAGCTTCATCACCGCCAGCTGCAGGCTCTTCACCACTGCTTGGGCTAGATTCTGCTTCAGCAGTGCCTTCTGCGTCGGCCACTTCACCTTCGGCTAGTTCGTCTAACTCTGGCTCTTCAATCTCGTCGATGCGCTGTAAGCCCACCACTTTCTCTTCTTCAGAGGTACGAATTAAAGTAACACCTTGAGTATTACGGCCTACCAATGATACTTCGTTGACTCGAGTACGCACTAAGGTGCCCGCGTCGGTAATCAGCATCATTTCTTGCGCTTCAGTAACCTGAACAGCACCGACTACCAAGCCGTTACGGTCACTCACTTTGATAGAGACCACACCTTTGGTTGCACGGCTCTTAGCTGGGTACTCTTCAAGTCGCGTACGCTTACCATAACCATTTTCAGTGGCGGTTAAAATATCACCATCACCGTTTGGTACAATTAGCGACACCACTTTTTGACCTGCGTCGAGAGAAATACCACGAACACCTGCTGCAGTACGTCCCATTGGGCGTAAAGCCAATAACTCTTCGCCAGTTTCTGGGTCAAGTTTCACGGCGCCGGTTTCGCTGTCGCGTTGCTTCTCGTTAAAGCGAACCACTTTACCTGCGTCAGAGAACAACATAACTTCATTGTTACCGTCAGTAATGTCTACACCAATTAATCGGTCATCATCGTTTAGGTTAATCGCGCGGATACCGCTTGATAACGGACGTTTAAACGCGGTAAGCGGGGTTTTCTTAACCGTGCCATTAGCGGTTGCAAACAAGATGAACTTGTCTTCTTCGTACTCACGTACCGGCAGAATCGCGGTAATACGCTCATCTTCAGTTAACGGTAGTAAGTTAACAATTGGCTTGCCACGGGCTTGGCGACTAGCAAGAGGCAATTGATACACCTTCATCCAGTACACTTTACCAACAGTAGAGAAACACAATACTGTATCGTGAGTATTCGCCACTAATAACTTCTCGATGAAGTCTTCATTCTTCATCTTAGTGGCGGCTTTACCTTTACCACCACGACGCTGAGATTCGTACTCAGTAAGCGGTTGGTACTTAACGTAGCCTTCGTGAGAGAGGGTAACTACCACGTCTTCTTCGTTAATTAAGTCTTCAATTGATAAATCAGAGCTGTTTGCTGAGATTTCAGTGCGACGCTCATCACCAAATTGTTCTCGAACTGCGATTAGCTCATCTCGAATGACTTCCATCAAACGCTCAGGCGTATTTAAGATGTGCAGTAATTCTGCGATAAGATCTAACAGCTCTTTATATTCGCTGATGATTTTTTCGTGTTCTAGACCGGTTAACTTGTGTAAACGTAAATCTAGAATAGCTTGTGCTTGAGTAGGCGTAATGAAGTACTGACCATCACGAATACCAAACTCTGCTTCTAACCAATCTGGGCGAGCGGCGTCGTCACCGGCGCGTTCTAGCATCGCCGATACAGCACCGAGGTCCCAACCCTTCGCGACCAAGGCAGCTTTTGCTTCAGCGGGCGTTGGAGAGGTTTTAATTAGCTCAATAATTTCATCGATGTTAGCCAGTGCAATCGCTAGGCCTTCAAGGATGTGGGCACGGTCACGGGCCTTACGTAATTCAAATACGGTTCGGCGTGTCACTACTTCGCGGCGGTGACGAATGAAACATTCGATCATCTCTTGCAGGTTGAATATCTTAGGCTGGCCGTTATCAAGCGCCACCATATTCATACCAAAAGACACCTGCATTTGGGTTTGTGAGTACAAGTTATTTAGTACCACTTCGCCCACAGCGTCGCGTTTCAGCTCAACCACAATACGCATACCGTCTTTATCTGACTCGTCACGTAATGCTGAAATACCTTCTAATTTCTTATCTTTTACCAGCTCGGCCATTTTTTCGATTAAGCGAGCTTTGTTCACCTGGTAGGGGATCTCGTGAACAATAATGGTTTCTTTACCGTTTTTATCGGTAACCACTTCTGCTTTTGAGCGAATAGATACTTTACCGCGACCAGTGTGGTAAGCCTGAATAATGCCAGCTCGACCATTAATAATACCGGCGGTTGGGAAATCAGGAGCAGGAATATACTCCATCAACTCGTCAATACTAATATCTGGTTTTTCTATCATCGCCAAACAACCATTAACCACTTCGGTTAAGTTGTGTGGTGGGATGTTAGTCGCCATGCCTACCGCAATACCAGAAGAACCGTTAACTAATAAATTAGGCACTCGGGTTGGCAATACTTCAGGAATTTGCTCAGTACCATCGTAGTTTGGTACAAAATCAACGGTTTCTTTTTCTAAGTCAGCCAGTAATGAATGGGCTAACTTATCCATACGGATTTCGGTATAACGCATTGCCGCAGCAGAGTCGCCATCAACCGAACCAAAGTTACCTTGACCGTCAACTAACATGTATCGCAGCGAAAATGGCTGCGCCATGCGAACAATCGTATCGTAAACAGCACTATCACCATGTGGG
This sequence comes from Agarivorans sp. MS3-6, assembly GCF_054112545.1. NCBI lineage: Bacteria > Pseudomonadati > Pseudomonadota > Gammaproteobacteria > Alteromonadales > Alteromonadaceae > Agarivorans > Agarivorans sp. MS3-6. The sequence goes on from NZ_CM134202.1 coordinate 632,360, forward strand.
TGATATTTACCAATTACATCACCTACCACACGGGCAGACTTTTTATAGGGTTTGTTCCAATCATTTCCCAGTACGTTCATTGCGAATAGCACCCGACGGTGTACTGGTTTTAAACCATCACGTACATCCGGCAAGGCACGCCCCACAATAACGCTCATGGCATAATCAAGATATGAACTCTTTAGTTCATCCTCAATATTGACCGGCGTAATCTCTTTTGCAAGATCGCTCATAGACGACAAAATCCTTCGTTTTTATTGCTTTTTACAAATACTCAGCGTAATCGCAAACTTTACCATAAAATAGCGACCTTAACAGGCCTGATGTCGCTCTTTTCTATTAGAAAAACGAAAAAACACCAGAATTGAACAAAAGCTTGTGACTGCGATTCACAAGTTCATATAATGCCTATAAATAGTGACGTGGATTGATAAAATAATGGAACAGCGCAATACAAGCGAAAATGTTGACCACCAAGAGATTGCTCATTTTGCAGGTTTAGCCTCGCGTTGGTGGGATAAGCAAGGTGAATTCAAAACCCTGCATCAAATCAATCCGCTACGACTTGACTATATTGAACGTGGTTCGGTTGGCTTATTTGGCAAGAAAGTGCTGGACATTGGTTGTGGCGGCGGCATTTTAGCCGAGAGCATGGCGGTACGCGGCGCAGATGTCACAGCCATCGATATGGGGAAAGAACAAATAGAAGTGGCCAAACTGCATGCCTTAGAAACAGGCACCCAGTTACGTTATCTGCAAACCACGGCTGAAGCCCATGCCGACACTCACGCGGCCACTTATGACGTAATTACTTGTATGGAGATGATTGAACACGTGCCCGATCCAGGCTCGGTGATTGCGGCGTGTGCGCAACTGGTGAAACCCGGCGGGAAAATCTTTGTTTCAACCATTAACCGTACTCCCAAAGCCTACCTTTATATGATTCTAGCGGCCGAGAAACTATTGAAGATAGTGCCTAATGGTACTCACCAGCATGACAAGTTCATTCGTCCTTCAGAATTACTGGCTTGGGCTGATCAAAATGGATTGCGCTCAGAAGCCATTAGCGGGGTACAGTTTTTGCCGATTATTGATAGCTTTAGCTTAAGCACCAATGTTGATGTGAATTATATGGTGCAGTTAGCCAAGCCGGAGCAAAACCATGAATAAACAAGCCGCGGTGTTGTTTGACTTAGATGGAACTTTATTAGATACCGCGCCTGATTTAGGCGCAGCGGCAAACTATGTGTTAGCCCAATACCAACGAGCACCTCTTAGCCTAGCGCAAGCGAGAGAACTCAGTTCTCATGGCGCCATTGGCTTATTAAAAGCCGGCTTTGGCGACGATTGGGCTAGCCAAGCCCAAACAGAATTGCGCCAACAGCTGCTCGATTACTATCAACAGCACATATGTGAAGGCACAGATTTCTTCCCCGGCATAAAAGAAGCGCTGCAACTACTCAATCAACGCGCTATTCCTTGGGGCGTGGTCACCAATAAGCCGGAAGGCTTAAGTAAACAATTGCTGGCTTATTTCCCTGAATTTTCGCAGTGCGGCGTATTGGTCGGTGGCGACACTATTGCTCAGCGCAAACCGGATCCTGAACCGATGCTGCTGGCTTGTAAAAACATCGCCGTTGAGCCAAACAACTGTTTGTATGTTGGTGACGCTGAACGAGATATTGCAGCGGGTAATAACACCAATATGACAACGCTATTAGCCTTATGGGGCTACATTTCAGCGCATGATAAAACGGATGACTGGGCGGCCGATTTACATTGTCAAAAAAGTGAGCAACTCGAGCAAACAATAAGCGACTGGTTGAATGATTTGTAAGCAAGTTCAAGTTTTATAAAAATAATTTTTTTGGCTAAAAAATCGTGAAAAAAACCTTGCATTGGTGCCAGCTGTTTAACACATACCGATAGCTAGTTAGTAGTCACTAACATTCATGAGTTATCTGCAAGTTATACACAATTTTTACACTTTTCCTAGATCTTGCTTAAAAGCCAAAACCTCATTATCTTGTATCCATAAATGTAAAAAACACTATATCTAGTGGCTAAAGAAAAACAGAGCAACTAGATAAGCAATAGCGAAATTAGGATAATAGGCCCCCCCTTCATGAATAAAGATCTACTGGTAACCAAACGAAGCGGTAAACAAGAAGCGATCAACTTAGACAAGATCCACCGAGTGATTACTTGGGCCGCTAAAGGGCTTAATAATGTATCGGTATCGCAAGTAGAGCTTAAGTCACACATTCAGTTCTATTCGGGGATGGCCACTAAAGATATTCATGAAACCATTATTAAATCTGCAGCCGATTTAATCTCGCAAGAAACGCCAGACTACCAATTTTTAGCCGCGCGTTTAGCGGTATTCCACTTGCGTAAAAAAGCCTATGGCCAATTTGAGCCACCGAAGCTGTACGACCATGTGGTAAAACAGTGTGAAGCAGGTCGCTACGACATGCACTTGCTGCAAGACTACACGCCTGAAGAGTTTGCCCAAATGGATGATTTTATCGATCACTGGCGTGATATGGACTTCTCTTACGGTGCCGTTAAGCAATTAGAAGGCAAATACTTGGTTCAGAACCGAGTAAGCGGTGAAATTTACGAGAGTGCGCAATTTCTCTATATTCTGGTAGCCGCTTGTTTGTTTGCCCATTACGACAAATCGGTACGCTTGCAGTACATTCGTCGTTTTTATGATGCGACCTCGAAGTTTAAAATTTCATTACCTACACCGATTATGTCAGGTGTACGTACCCCTACGCGTCAATTTAGCTCTTGTGTACTGATTGAATGTGGCGATAGCTTAGAGTCTATAAACGCAACGGCGTCTTCTATTGTTACCTACGTGTCGCAACGTGCAGGCATTGGTATCAATGCTGGTCGCATTCGCGCCTTGGGCAGTGAAATACGCGGTGGTGAAGCCTTCCACACCGGCTGTATCCCTTTTTATAAATACTTCCAAACGGCAGTAAAATGTTGTTCGCAAGGCGGCGTTCGCGGTGGTGCAGCCACTATCTTCTACCCGTTTTGGCATTTAGAAGTAGAATCGTTATTAGTACTTAAAAATAACCGTGGTGTAGACGATAACCGAGTTCGTCACATGGACTACGGTGTGCAGCTAAACAAATTGATGTACCAGCGCTTGGTAAAAGGTGAAAACATCACCCTATTCTCGCCAAGTGATGCGCCTGGCCTTTACGATGCCTTCTTCCAAGACCAAGACGAGTTTGAACGTTTGTATGTGCAATACGAACAAGACTCAAACGTTCGTAAACAGTCGATTAAAGCGGTTGAGCTATTCTCACTGCTAATGCAAGAGCGCGCCTCTACTGGTCGTATTTACATTCAAAACGTCGACCACTGTAATACTCACAGCCCATTTGACCCAGTACAAGCGCCAGTGCGCCAATCTAACCTATGTTTAGAAATCGCCCTGCCAACTAAACCATTACAGCATGTACACGATGAGAATGGTGAAATTGCCTTGTGTACCCTCTCAGCCTTTAATTTAGGTGCGATTGAAAACCTGGATGAGCTTGAAGAGTTATCAGATTTAGCGGTACGTGCTTTAGACAGCTTATTAGATTACCAAGATTACCCAATATTAGCGGCTAAAAAAGGCTCTGATGGCCGCCGTACGCTTGGTATTGGTGTGATTAACTATGCCTACTACTTAGCTAAAAATGGCACCAAGTACAGTGATGGTAGTGCCAATAACCTGACCCACCGTACTTTTGAAGCGATTCAATACTGGTTATTGAAAGCCTCTATGCGCTTAGCCAAAGAACAAGGCGCTTGCCCAATGTTCAACGAGACCACTTATTCGCAGGGTATTTTACCTATCGACACTTATAAGAAGTCATTGGATACGCTGAGCAACGAGCCGCTACATTATGACTGGGAAGAGCTGCGCAACGAAATCACCACCCATGGCTTACGCAATTCAACCTTGTCAGCGCTGATGCCATCAGAGACTTCAAGCCAAATTTCTAACGCAACCAATGGCATTGAACCACCGCGTGGTTTCATTAGTGTTAAAGCCAGCAAAGACGGTATTCTTAAGCAAGTGGTTCCTGATTTTGAAAACGTTAAAGACAACTATGAGTTGTTGTGGGACATTCCCAATAACGACGGTTACTTACAACTCGTTGGTTTAATGCAAAAATTTGTAGACCAAAGCATCTCGGCCAACACAAACTATGACCCATCGCGTTTTGAAGGTAACCGTGTACCAATGAAAACGCTGATTGCCGACTTGCTAACCGCCTATAAATACGGGGTTAAAACGCTGTATTACCATAACACCCGAGACGGTGCTAGTGATCAACATGACAACATGAAACCAGAGCCAGAAGACGATGATTGCGCTGGCGGTGCATGTAAGATTTAAGCCAAGTTTACGCGCTCTAGCGCAACATGAATGTTTAGGAAAAATGTAGATGAGCTACTCAATTTTCACACTAGAAGCCAACGATGCCACTAAAGAGCCAATGTTCTTTGGGCAGCCGGTAAACGTGGCCCGTTATGACCAACAGCGTCATGAAATTTTCGAAAAACTAATCGAAAAACAACTGTCTTTTTTCTGGCGTCCAGAAGAAGTAGACGTAAGCCGAGATCGAATTGATTACAATAAGTTACCGGCTCACGAGCAGCATATTTTTATCAGTAACTTAAAGTACCAAACCCTATTAGACAGCATTCAAGGGCGCTCGCCTAATGTCGCCTTGCTGCCTTTGGTGAGTTTGCCAGAGCTAGAAACCTGGATAGAAACGTGGGCCTTTAGTGAAACTATTCACTCACGTTCATATACCCATATTATTCGTAATGTAATGGGTAATCCTGGTGAAGTGTTTGATGACATCATGCAAAATGAAGAAATTATCAAACGCGCTAACGATATTGCCGGTTACTATGATGACCTGATTCAAGCCACGTCTATTTACCATTTACACGGTGAAGGTCAGCATGAAGTTGATGGCACAATCCACAACATCACTATTCGCGAGCTAAAGAAAAAGCTTTATCTATGTTTGATGTCGGTAAACGTTTTAGAAGCGATTCGCTTCTACGTAAGCTTTGCTTGTTCATTTGCTTTTGCCGAGCGAGAGCTCATGGAAGGCAATGCCAAAATCATCAAACTGATTGCCCGTGACGAAGCCTTGCACCTTACCGGCACCCAGCACATGATCAACTTAATGCGCGAAGGTAAAGACGATCCAGAAATGGCCGAAATTGCTGCCGAGTGTGAAGTAGAAGCGTGGCGTATGTTTACCGATGCAGCAGAGCAAGAAAAACAATGGGCCAAGTATCTATTTAAAGATGGTTCAATGATTGGTCTGAACGAAGAAATACTGTGCCAATACGTTGAATATATTACTAATAGTCGTATGCAAGGTGTTGGCTTATTACCTTGCTTCGAAGATCGTAGCAATCCGATCCCTTGGATTAATTCTTGGTTAGTCTCTGACAACGTACAGGTAGCACCGCAAGAAGCTGAAATAAGTTCTTACCTAGTGGGCCAAATTGACTCTAGTATCCACGTAGATGATTTTGAGGACTTTGAACTGTAATGTCTCAACAAGAAGGGCGAGTTATTGCAGGTGGTATTGAGGTGGTCGTAGATGGCCACCACAAAAGCATTTTAGAGGCCTACGAGCAAGCTGGTTTTACCCCAGAGTACCACTGTCGTGAAGGTGTTTGTGGCGCCTGCCGAACCACCTTAGTGAAAGGCGAAGTGGAATACAGCCACACGCCTTTAGCGAACATCCCGCAAGGCCAAATACTCAGTTGTTGCAGCAAGCCCAAAGGCACTGTTGAGCTCGCAGAGTTACCCCCTGTAAAACAAAAAATAGCCTAAATCCCTCCAAACATTGCGAGCATGGCTGGCAATGCTTGGGCTATACTGTGAATAAGACCTTCAGTTTTACGCTTAATGACAGATAACAAAGATACGTCTTTTTTATTTGTGTTGCTTGTGAGGCCGTAATGATCATTCGACGCCAACCGCTGATTGTGATTAGTAGCTCCCTATTATTGATTACCGCTGTGCTTATTGGCTGGAAAGTCATGAGCGCGCCCGCCATTGGCGAAACCGCCATTTGTCGTGCGGCCATCGCCACCCATTTTATGCAACGCCAGTTAGGCCAAATACAAGCGCTGCCCGATTACCCTCACCAGTATGTTAGCGCTAGCCAAGTCGGTGATGTGCCTAAATCGATTGGCTGCCAGATTAGTGGGCAATTGATTAGCATAAGCGAACAACAACAAGCGCTCGCCAACCTCTATTTCCAACAGAAACGTCATCAAGTAGCGATCATCGTGCCTCGAGCAGCGGCGCCTAACCGAGTGAGGTTATTTACCCGAGAGCAACTGACCTTTCCGAAAGTGCGCTTAGCTAAACATGACTTAGCCACCGGCATTCATGAAATGTACGGTGAAGGATTTGATACCAACCAAGTGATTCAGCAAACGGTTGCCTTAGTAAAAGCCAATCATATTTGTGGGCAGTTAGAGCGCCAACAAGACTTAAAACTGTCACCGGTGCCAGTCGAAGATAGCTATATGAAGCAAGCTCATAAACTAACCCCTTATCTGATAAATTTGGTACAGCGCTCGCCACTTAATGTTGAAGAAATGCTTAAAACCAAGCAGCAAATTGCAGATCTAGAACAAGGATTTCAAAAAAATACCGAAAGCTTGGTAAGCTGGCTTAACAAAACCGAGAGCAGCACCCCGATAGATAAACGACTACTGGAATACCATTTACGCGATTTAAAACGGGCTAATCCGCGTTTAAATATACCGAGTTCATGTAATCAGGCCTATATCCACTCGGCAGAATTAACCCAAACCTTGTGATCGACAACAAAATTATTCTATGACAGGTTTTTTTACACCCTAATCGTTATACACTAGGCGAGCATTTTGAATATCGAGAGGAACTTTGCGCGATGGTTACAGATAGTGAAGGATACATTCAGCTTATAGGTTTTTTAACCGATAACTTGGCGTTGTTTGAGCATACTCGAACGCAACAAAACCCTTTGACTATATGCGACTACGTGACAGAGCAATTGGCTGAAAGCGTCATGTTAGTCTGCAGACAACATGAGCACCTAGACAGTGAGCATCGCTTTACCGTGATTAGAGAGATTGATTCGGTAGTGAATGACTTGGAACAAGTATTGTCAGGGGTATGGATGCGCAGCCCTACTCAGCAACAACTGCAATTTATTGATGAGTTTGTCGGCTTGATCAAAAACATGTTCGACAATCAACTTATCGCCATTGACCCTATTTAAGCCTGCCAATCACGATACATCTTCCTCATCAATGTTCTTAATGCCATCTAAATGGCTAAAGCAATGTTCACGGGCAATATTTAAGAAAGCATCGATATAAGCACTATCTTGATGACTTTGGTGTTTGGCTGCGTACAAGTTTTGCCATAATTTTCCATCACCCAAAGGCCGAGTAACGATATAACCTTTTTTAACATACTCGGTTAAGGCCCAGTTAGGCAGCACTGCAACCCCCCTACCACTTGCCACTAACTGCATCATCATAATGGTCATATCAACTTTTCGAATAGCCAAAGGTTCTACCCCTGCAGGGTCTAAAAACAAATTAAACAGATCTAAACGATGGCTATCTACCGGATAAGATATCAGTACTTGCTTGGCAAAATCTTCAGGTTCGATCAGCGCCTTCTTGGCTAAGGGATGATTTGGACTTAGCGCCAAGGTGGGCTGATAAGAAAAAAGCGGGGAAAAAATAATTCCCTCACTGGGTTGGGGATCAGAGGTAATCACCAGATCCAATTGCCCCTGAGCCAACTCGGGTAATGGTTCAAAGCTAAAGCCACTACTAAAATCTAGCTCTACGTCTGGCCACAACGCTCGGTAGTTGTCGATAGCAGGCATTAACCAGTTAAAACAGCTATGACACTCTATCGCAAGGTGCAAGCGCCCTGCTCCACCGTCAACTAAACGGGCTAATTCTCGCTCGGTATGCTGAACTTGTTCAATCACACTATCGGCTAAATCTAATACTCGTAAGCCAGCCATTGTGAAACGCAAGGGCTTAGTTTTACGCACAAATAGCTTAGCGCCAATGCGCGATTCTAAATCTTTAAGCTGATGAGACAAAGCCGATTGAGTCAAACACAAACGTTGAGCAGCCACCACTAAAGAGCCTGTTTCTCTGAGGGCTTGTAAGGTTTTTAGGTGTTTGAGTTCTAACATTGGCTCACAATATAAGGCTAAAATTTAGTTAAGTTTATCATTAAGTTGCTAGTACTCACTGTTTAACTAAACAAAAAACCAAGAAAAAACTAAATACTCTTAGCAAATACTTGCATGCAGCGGCAAAAAATAAGTTAATAGCCCTATTCGCCAACGGTCGTAAAAATCATGCATCAAATAGTCAAATCACATAAGCTCGACAACGTCTGTTATGACATTCGTGGTCCAGTACTGAAACAAGCCAAGCGCCTTGAAGAAGAGGGGCATAGAGTTCTTAAATTAAATATAGGCAATACCGCCGAATTTAATTTTGAAGCGCCAGAAGAAATTTTGGTCGATGTTATTCATAACCTGCCTACCGCTCAGGGTTATTGTGACTCGAAAGGATTGTTTTCCGCCCGCAAAGCGGTGATGCACCATTACCAACTGCAAGGGTTGCGCACAACCACCCTAGAAGATATTTATTTAGGTAACGGCGTTAGTGAGCTGATTGTTATGGCCATGCAAGCGCTATTAAACAACGGTGACGAAATGCTGGTACCGTCACCTGATTACCCTTTATGGACAGCTGCCGTAACGCTGTCAGGCGGCAATCCCGTTCATTACCAATGTGATGAAGAGGCGGACTGGTTCCCCGATATCGAAGACATACGCAGCAAAATCACGCCGCGAACCAAAGGCTTAGTGGTAATTAATCCGAATAATCCAACCGGTGCAGTATACAGCAAAGAAATATTGCTAGAGTTGGTAGAGCTGGCGCGTGAACATAACTTGATTTTGTTTGCTGACGAAATCTATTCAAAAGTGATATACGATCAAGCCCTACATATTCCAATGTCGACCTTGTCAGATGACGTACTAACACTCACCTTTAACGGCTTATCTAAAGCTTATCGAGTATGTGGTTTTCGTTCTGGTTGGCTACTCGTTAGCGGGCCTAAGCATCGGGCCAAAGATTATATTGACGGCTTAGACATGCTAGCTTCTATGCGCCTATGTGCCAATGTACCGGTGCAACATGCGATACAAACGGCATTAGGCGGCTATCAGAGTATTAATGAGTTGATTGTGCCTGGTGGGCGTTTATACGAGCAACGTAACCTGGCTTGGCAACTGCTTAACGATATTCCAGGGGTAAGTTGTGTAAAGCCGCAAGGTGCCATGTACTTATTTCCGAAACTTGATGTGAAAAAATTCAACATTAAGGACGACCAACAATTTGCCCTCGACTTGCTCCAACAAGAAAAAATCTTGGTGGTACAAGGTACCGGCTTCAATTGGTCTAAACCCGATCACTTCCGTATCGTGTTTTTACCACGAGAAGAAGAGTTGCGAGAAGCCATTGGCAAAATAGCCAACTTCTTAGAAGGTTACCGCCAAGCAGATTAAGCAAATACCTAAAAAGACTAAAGGGCGCTCACTAGCGCCTTTTTTTATCCGTGCTGTTTAGTATAAGGTCATGTAATTTTTAGAAAAGGTAGTGTAATGTAAATTAAACGCTTTAGCCTGGAGCTATCATCATGACCGAATTAAGCCAACAAGCTGGCACTGCGCGCTTCGCCGAAGAACAAAGCCAACGACGTAATGATCATAGAACCCCTTGGCAACGAGACCGCGCAAGGATCCTTCACTCAGCAGCATTTCGGCGTTTACAAAACAAGACTCAAGTATTGAGCATAGGCAACAATGACTTTTACCGAACTCGACTCACTCACTCTCTGGAAGTTGCCCAAATTGGCACCGGAATTGTCGGGCACCTGCAAGCCAAAAACCAAACCCTCAATAACTACCTTCCTGAGTTAAACCTCATTGAAAGTCTTTGTTTAGCCCACGACATTGGTCACCCCCCTTTCGGTCACGGCGGTGAAGTAGCTCTCAACTATATGATGCGCGACAATGGTGGTTTTGAAGGCAATGCTCAAACCTTTAGAATATTAACGAAATTAGAGCCCTATACCAAAGATGACGGGATGAATCTCACCCGCCGCACCCTATTAGGCATTATCAAGTATCCTTGTTTGCTAAGCCAATTACAGCGCCACCCCTTACCACCTGTCGCTAAAAGCTTTAGGCAGCTTAAAGTAGCAGATTGGACCCCAGCTAAAGGGATTTATGACGACGACCAGAGCCTTTATAACTGGGTTCTGGCTAGCTTAAGCGCTAAAGATAGCGATCGTTTCACCCAATCCAAAACAGTAAACCCTTTACGCCATAAAAAATCCATTTATAAGTCTTTAGATTGCTCGATCATGGAGTTAGCTGACGATATCGCCTATGGGGTTCATGATTTAGAAGATGCCATTGTAATGGGGATCGTCAATCGACAAGACTGGCAAGAGCAAGTGGCTTCGGCCATTGCCGATATTAAACAATGCTGGTTGGCCGATGAAATAGGCGCGCTATCAGTAAAGCTCTTTAGCCGCCACCATTATGACCAAAAAGATGCTATTGGCAGCTTAGTTAATGCGTTTATCACATCAATAAGCTTGCAAGCACAGCAGCGCTTTGATGAGCCATTGCTCGATTTAAAAGCACAGATGGCCCCTCCCATGGCGCAAGCCTTAGAGGTGCTTAAGCGCTTTGTACTACATTACGTTATCCAGACGCCCGAGATTGAAATGGTGCGCTTTAAGGGGCAGCAAGTCGTAATGGAGTTATTTCAAGCATTTGCCAGTGACCCAGAGCGCTTATTGCCGTTAAATACTCGAGTTCGTTGGTTAAAAGCTGGTGAAGACCAAGAGAACCCAGCGAGAGTTATTGCCGACTATATTGCGGGTATGACCGATGACTATGCTAATCGACTATTCCAGACCTTATTTTAATAAGCTCAACCACCAGACTAAGCGCCCCTAGATACAACACTGCGTTTAATCGCTTTAGTTCTATTTGCGGTAACAGACAGCATAGAATGCAGTATAAGTTTGCTTAATAAGCAAATTTTCTGCTGCTTTTTTTCTGATTTTTCAAGCTACTCGACAACTCTCACTGACTAAAAACCAAACCGTCAAATTCGTTGATTTTTATCAAGCCGTTTTCAGCATAAGCTTCTAAATTTAAAGGTGAGTGTAACTAAAAAGAGGCGACCGTTATGATTAAAGTATCAGACATCATGACAACTAATCCGCACACTGTTTTTGAGCAGACGACCTTAGAAGAGGCCGTTAGCTTGTGTAAAGAACATAAAATCCGTCATCTACCGATTATTGATGTAAACGAACACTTGATCGGTTTAGTCAGTGAGCGGACTTTACTTGCCGCGCAAGAATCATCGCTAAGCAAAACCACCGCTTCACAACGCCGCGCCCATGAACAACAAGTCATGCTTAAACATATTATGCTAACTAAATTGCATACCGTTGCTCCAGCAGCCGGAGTAGAAGAAGCAGCCAGGCATATAGAACGGTATCGAATAGGCTGTTTACCTGTTGTAGAGGGCAAAAAGCTCATCGGGATAATTACTGATACCGACTTCGTGGGAGTGGCAATCTCCTTATTAGAAATGCTGGCAGAGCAAGAACCTATCGCCCCTGATAACTAAGTAACATTACAACATATAATGAAAATTAGGTGATGTAGGTCTCAATGGCCAGGCTAAACTTTACTATTTTAGTAAAAAAATTACATAAAGAGATTGTTTTGTGAGCGACATCACGTTATTATCAAATCATAAATCGCTAGGTGCTCTCATCCTATAGCGTCTTTTCAGCCGATACTGAAATTGTCGATTTATGGGGCTTACTAATAGCCCGCTAATTTGCCTTTGCAATAGCATGTATTAGTCATTCCTTATGTTTTTTTAGTCCAGCCTCGCGCTGGATTTTTTTTTTGCCTAACGGTTAACGCAGGCGGTTGTCGCGCAAACACTAGTCAATAAAAAACCATTAACCCAATTGCAAACGTAGTCACATCATTTTCAATAGTGGAGCTCTAACTTTAAAACGTTTCTGCTTGGCCGGTTGCTGTTATATGCTTACCTTCAACAACCTCAGTGTACTCAAGACTGTTTTTTGAAACATACACTGCGAGTAACCACCATCACCTCTGCTAAAGGGTAAGCTAACGATGCACCTGGTTTTCCGCTTCTTTGCGCTATTTTTGTTCACTGTCAGCATAGCTAGTGTAGCTGACGACATAGGCGAAACAGTTTGGATCCCAATGTCCGACCCGGGGGTATTCTGGGATAGCCAGATAAAGCTAGAAGCCACCTTATATATGCCCGAAGGTGAAGGGCCTTTTCCCTTAGTCGTGTTTAATCATGGCTCAACTGGCCCAGGTATTATTGAAGAAAACCTAAGCATTAGGCCTTGGGGTTTAGCGGCTTTCTTGACTCAACAAAATATCGCGTTATTGGTACCAATGCGCCGAGGGCGAGGGTTATCAGAAGGCGATTACAATGAATCATATAACTGCAGTGTTAATAGCGTAGAAGCAGGCTTACGTTACGCGTCACAAAGCTTAGATGCCGCTTTTGCTTTTATCAAAGAACAACCTTGGGTTGACCCAAATAGAATAGTAATTAGTGGCAATTCACGGGGCGGTCTGCTTTCGGTTATTTACGCCGCAAAACATGCTGAATTATTTAAAGGTGTAGTCAATTTCTCAGGTGGTTGGATGGGCGAGCAGTGCCAAATAAATGCCCCCAGTGCTAGCAACGTAGGCTTGTTCACCAACGCGGGTAAAACTAGCCCTCTGCCTCACTTATTTATATATGGGCATAATGATGCTTATTACTCTGATGAGGCGATTCAAAGCTATATAAGCGCATTTAAAAAAGGCGGTGGGCAAGTGGACTTTCAATTTTACCAATTAGGTAACGAAGTAAACGGCCACGAAATTTTTTATAAACATGCCGATTTGTGGTTATTTGGTTTTAACCAGTTTTTACAACAAACAGGTATGGTCAGTAACACCCCATTGACTGAAGAATAGATAGCGAAATAAATCACTGCACAGAACAGCCCACTAATATATGCTTAAGCGATGAACTATCTTGCGCATTTCCATATCGCCCAGCATACCTCAACCTCCATTTCTGGCGCTTTACTGGGTGACTTCGTAAAGGGTAATCAATGGCAAGACTACCCACTCGTCACTCAACTTGGGATCTTGCTACATCGGCAAGTAGATAGCTTTACCGATCAACACATCGCTGCCGAGAAAATAAGCCTGTGTTTTCAACCTGCCCTGCGTCGCTACAGTGGAATAGCCTTAGATGTTTACTTTGACCACTTGCTCACTCAGCAATGGGAAAACTACGCGTCACTCCCGCTCAACACGTTCATAAAGCATTGTTACCAGCAACTAAAGACATCCCCCTTAAATGACCGAGCCTTAGTCACGGCAAACCATATGCGTGAATATAATTGGTTAAAACAATATCAAACCAGAGACAACATTAAGCTTACGCTACAAGCGATAAGTAAACGCTTACGTCGCCCAGTACGATTAGACTTACTGATGGATGATATTGATAAGCATGAAGCAGTCATTGAAGCCGTATTTATCAGGCTTTATCCGCAAGTACTTTATAGGGCTGAGCAGTTTGTTAAACAACAAAGCCTATAACTGGGCTCGTCGCTTAGCTAAGTGAGCGCTTACAAGGTAAGCTACATTGACAAAAATAAAGAGCAGCTCAAGAGCTGCTCAAAGGGTATTAACTTAGCTTTTTATTATTGGTTTTATACTTAGCTTAACTAAGCGTTTAGCTAAATTGCTCTTCTTCGGTAGAGCCAGTTAACGCGGTGACTGAAGACTGACCACCTTGAATCACGTTAGTTACTTGGTCAAAATATCCGGTACCTACTTCTTGTTGGTGCGCGACAAAGGTATAACCACGGTCAGCAGCCTGGAACTCTTTCTCTTGAACCATGTTCACATAGTGCTTCATGCCTTCACCTTGAGCGTAATTATGCGCGAGGTCGAACATGTTGTACCACATGTTATGGATACCGGCTAAAGTGATGAACTGGTACTTGTAGCCCATGTCACTCAGTTCTTGTTGGAACTTAGCAATTGTTTCGTCATCAAGGTTTTTACGCCAGTTGAAAGAAGGAGAACAGTTATAGGCTAATAGCTGGTCTGGGTATTTAGCATGGATGGCTTCAGCAAACTTACGGGCTTCTTCTAAGCACGGAGTAGCCGTTTCACACCAAATCAAATCCGCATACTCGGCATACGCAAGACCGCGACTAATCGCTTGGTCTATACCGGCATTTACTTTGTAAAAGCCTTCAGCGGTGCGTTCGCCTTGAACAAACTCTGCATCATAGGGATCAACATCAGAGGTGAGTAAGTCTGCGGCATTGGCATCAGTACGTGCAATCACCAAGGTGGGGACTCCAGCAACGTCAGCTGCAAAGCGAGCCGCCACTAGTTTTTGTACTGCTTCTTGGGTTGGAACCAATACTTTACCGCCCATATGGCCACATTTTTTCACTGACGCGAGCTGATCTTCAAAGTGGACACCTGCCGCGCCCGCCTTGATCATATTTTTCATTAATTCGAACGCATTTAATACGCCACCAAAGCCAGCTTCCGCATCGGCCACAATAGGTAAGAAGTAATCTAAGCCACCATTTGCAGGTGATAATCCATTTGCCCATTGAATTTGGTCAGCTCGTTGGAAAGAATTATTAATACGCTCGACGACTTTTGGCACAGAGTCTACCGGATACAAAGACTGATCGGGATACATGCTTGATGCTGAGTTGTTATCCGCCGCTACCTGCCAACCAGACAAGTAAATAGCTTCAATACCTGCTTTAGCTTGCTGCACAGCTTGGCCGCCAGTAAGAGCGCCTAGGCAATTTACGTAACCTTTTTTGGCTTGACCATTGACTAAAGACCATAGTTTTTCAGCACCGTGACGGGCAATGGTATTTTCTGGAATGACTGAACCGCGCAATTTAACCACTTCTTCAGCGCTATAAGGACGCTTAACTCCTTTCCAGCGAGGGTTTTCGGCCCAGTCTTTTTCTAATGCTTGAATTTGCTGTTCTCTTGTTAATGTCATGTTCAATCCCTCTTAGACTTCTATTCCTAAGTACAGCAAGCTGTACTGCATATTCACGTAGGTTATTTAAGGCCGCTTATGATTGCGGATTGCCTTATGGCTATGGGTCAATTGACCGATAAAATATGGCTGAGTACTTTTAGTTATTGTTGTTTTATCTAAAAATACTAAGCCAAAGTTTGGGGAGCTCTATTCAGCCTTATTATTGCTATTGGCTGAGGCCTTTCCCCCCGTTTCTAGCGTTAATGATGTGAACGCTTTTTTTTACTGCGTTTATCACATCAAATTGGTCGACTATATACTCATTCCCGCTCGGCCCTGACTAGGGCCCTGTTTATTGGCTTATACAGGTCAAAAACTGTAATCATCTTGTATCTGCCAGAAAACTTACATAAAAAACAAAGTAATTCCAACACTGTTAAAACTAAAGTATTACAGGCTCATATTTTAAAACGCTTGTTTCAAAACCACTTCAAGAGCCTGTTTTTTATACCACCCAATAAACAAAACGCAAAGCTTTTTTTAAAGTATTAACTCTAATTAGCCAACAAGACATTAACATACCGTTTACCACTAAGGTCTCAAATGGTTGTAAAATTACGAAAATTAATTACAAATTAAGGAGTAACAAAGAAAACACTGCAACAACCTTTACGTTTACGTAAAGGTAATGGGTATATTGCATTTACAAATAAGAACAATTGAATAGCTAATTATTCAAATAAAGCATGTGCTTACACGTCATTTTAAACGGCCGTTTAAAATATTAGCAGGTAGGATATTTATCAGAATAAATTTACAAAGAAGCTGAAGGACCCACAGATCGTTATAATACAAAAGTTTTTGTATTCACTGCTCAGACCAGAAAATTGAAAATAAAATAAAATAAATTTTACTTAAAGTAAAAAAGCTGACGTGAAGTCAGCTTTTCTCAGGCTAGTTTTAAGACTAAAGCAGTTTTTCTACTTCATCACCGGCTAAATGCCGTACGTCTTTACCTCGTACAAAATAAATAATGTACTCTGCAATGTTTTGACAACGGTCCCCTACTCGCTCTATGGCACGAGCAGCACTTAGGGCGTCAAGCACCTGAGGGATTGAACGAGGATCTTCCATCATGTAAGTCATTAGCTCACGAATCAATCGCTCATACTCTTTATCCACCTTCTTATCTTCTTGGTGAACCCTCCACGCCATATCAACATCCATACGGGCAAAGCCATCGAGTACATCGTGCAGCATCTTAGCGGTATGCTGACCTAAATGCTCCAGGCTGGTTAACGACGCTTTAAAGGGTTTATCCATATTGCGCTCAACCATTCGAGCAATACTTTCAGCAGCATCGCCAATTCGCTCTAGGTCGGCAATGGTTTTAATGATTGCCATAATCACCCGTAGGTCACTCGCTGCCGGTTGGCGTTTAGCAATGATACGGGTACATTCTTCATCAATAGCCACTTCGTAAGAATTGACTTTGCTATCGGTAGAAATAACCTTATTGACTAACTCGGCATCGGGACGGTTTAACAAACTCAAGGCGTCATTGAGTTGCTGTTCAACTAAGCCCCCCATTGCCATAATTTGATTACGCACATGATCGAGTTCAGCATTAAACTGACCAGATATGTGTTTGTTCATGTTCAACTTATCCATAATTATTCCTCAGCTACGGACTTTATTAACCGTAACGGCCAGTAATGTAATCTTCAGTTTGTTTCTTCGCGGGTGTTGTAAACAAGGTATTAGTATCAGCATACTCCACCATATCGCCCATATACATAAAGGCGGTTTGATCTGATACACGCGCCGCTTGTTGCATGTTGTGAGTAACTATCACTACCGTATAACGACTCTTCAAGTCGTTGATTAATTCTTCGATAGTTAGAGTCGAAATGGGATCAAGTGCAGATGTTGGCTCATCCAATAACAGCACTTCGGGTTCAATGGCAATAGCACGAGCAATGACCAAACGTTGCTGCTGTCCACCAGATAAACCAAATGCATTTTCATGCAAGCGGTCTTTTACTTCTTCCCACAATGCAGCGCCGCGCAGCGAACGTTCTACTGCTTCATCTAATACCCGGCGATCTTTCACACCTTGCAGGCGCAATCCATACACCACATTTTCGTAGATAGACTTAGGAAAGGGATTAGGACGTTGAAATACCATCCCCACATTACGGCGCAAAGCCGCTACATCGACACTCTTATCGTAGATATTTTGCCCATGCAGCAAGATTTCGCCACTGATTTTACAAATATCGACTAAGTCGTTCATGCGGTTGATACAACGTAACAAGGTTGACTTACCGCAGCCTGAAGGGCCAATAAACGCGGTAACTTGCCCCTTAGGAATCTTCATCGATACGTCAAATAAGGCCTGCTTATTCCCGTAATGTAGATTCAAGTTTTTTACTTCTAAGGCTGTTTGTTCTGCACTTAAGTTAGCCAAGTCTATTTTTGTATCTCGACTGTTTTCTGTATTCAAAGAAATCATTATTTTTCCTACAAATTTGCCGTTAGCTTATTGGTCTAACGTTTTAAACTTTTCACGTAAACGGTTACGGATCTGAATCGCAGCTAGGTTTAAACCTATGATAACCGTGACTAACAAGAAGGCTGTCGCGTAAACCAGTGGTCGAGCGGCCTCTACATTCGGACTTTGGAAACCCACATCATAAATATGAAAACCTAAGTGCATAAATTTACGCTCTAGGTGAACAAACGGGAAGTTTCCATCTAATGGTAAGGTGGGCGCTAACTTCACCACCCCTACTAGCATCAAAGGTGCTACTTCACCGGCCGCCCGCGCTACCGCCAAGATTAAACCGGTCATAATGGCTGGGCTGGCCATGGGAATAACAATTCGCCATAGGGTTTCAGCCTTGGTTGCACCTAAGGCTAATGAGCCTTGGCGCACTGCACTAGGGATCCGTGATAAACCCTCTTCCGTGGAAACAATCACCACAGGCAAAGTCAAAATGGCTAAGGTTAACGCCGACCACATCACACCTGGCGAGCCAAAAGTAGGTGTTGGTAATGACTCGGTGTAGAACAATGAATCGATACTCCCACCCAGCATATACACGAAGAAACCTAAGCCAAATACGCCATACACAATAGAAGGAACACCCGCTAAGTTAATCACTGCGATTCGAATCAAACGGGTAAAGCTGTTATTGCCAGCGTATTCGTGCAAATAAATAGCGGCTACAACACCCAGCGGGGTCACAATCACCGCCATTAGCATAACCATGAATACTGTACCAAAAATGGCAGGAAATACTCCCCCCTCAGTATTCGCTTCACGAGGCTCATCGACAATAAACTTGCCCGCTTGGTGAACCCAATGGCCAGCTTTTTGGAACCAGTTCATCTCATTAGGGAAGAACACGTCCAACACGTTATCCATAGGAATCGTGACTAACTCTCCGCGCATATCACGAATAATTAACTGGTCACGTCGTGCATCATCGCGATAAGCAAACAATTGCTTCTCTAACACTAAGTAGTCTTGATGCAATTGCTCGGCATCGGCTTCGATACTGGCTAATAGCGTATCGTTAAGCTCACCATTCATTTCAAGCTTACGTTGCTTTAAACGCAGGCGCTCAAGCTTGTAGTTGATGCTACCAATATCATGACGCTGCAAAGAATCCGCTTGTTTAATGATGCCATTAGAACGTTCTAGCAATTCAAATAGCTGAGCATGCTCGCTATCAGCGGCGGCATCTATGGTGTCACTACCCTTTACAATACCTTCTACATAACCATAAAAGTTACCGTTGGTTCTACGTTCAACCACGGCCACATTGGAGGGAACACGTTTAGACAAGATTTCATTTTCGGTTAACCAGCGAAAATCCAAATTTACGTATTCACGGTTACCGGTCTTAATCAGTATCCTTTCAACAAAATCACCTTTTAGGCCTTCAGTATTAGCACCAGACGCATGTAAACGCTCAATTGGCACCAATTCGGTTTCATAAAGCTCACCAATGACCGTTTCATTTTTACCATACTGATTAACTTCCATTTCAAGCACTGGGCTTGGCCAGAAATAAACTAAACCGCGGGCAGCGATTAATAGCAGCAAACCTATTACTGCTACCAAGCTAATGCTTACTGCACCGGCTGTCATCCAAATCCACGGGTTACCTGATTTAAACCACTTATTCATCGGTTATTTCCCATATCCCTATTTACAGCGAGCTGTATTTTTCGCGAAGACGCTGACGAACAAATTCAGCAATCGTGTTAAATATGAAGGTAAACACAAACAATACGAACGCGGCTAAAAACAGCACTCGATAGTGTGAGCTTCCAACTTCTGACTCTGGCATTTCTACCGCAATGTTTGCCGCTAAAGTACGCATCCCTTGGAAAATACTCCAATCCATCACTGGCGTGTTACCCGTCGCCATTAATACGATCATAGTTTCACCAACCGCACGGCCTAAGCCCATCATCACGGCAGAGAAGATACCAGGGCTTGCGGTCAGAATGACCACCTTAGTTAAGGTTTGCCATGGCGTAGCGCCTAGCGCCAAGGAACCATTACTCAAGTGCTTAGGCACAGAGAAAATAGCATCTTCAGCGATCGAGAAAATCGTAGGGATAACTGCGAAACCCATTGCTAAGCCCACTACCATAGAATT
The DNA here is from genome assembly GCF_054112545.1 of Agarivorans sp. MS3-6. Lineage (NCBI taxonomy): Bacteria > Pseudomonadati > Pseudomonadota > Gammaproteobacteria > Alteromonadales > Alteromonadaceae > Agarivorans > Agarivorans sp. MS3-6. Next base: position 652,294 of record NZ_CM134202.1, read on the forward strand.
ACGCTGGTCGAAGTTAATGCCTAACTCATTGGTTAGGTAAAGACGCGCGTCTCCATCAAACATCCAAGCTTCTAGCATTGGGCTAAGCTGAATACAGCCCCAGCCAATAAATATTACTACCGGAATTAGCACCAACACATCACAGCCTTCGGGCATCATCTGTCGCAGTTTCTTAGGTAATTTTGACCACGCAAACGCAGTGGCTAAAAATCCAATAGGCAACAACAGCATGATGGCTATAACACCGGGTAGATTGTCTTCAATCAGTGGCGCTAGCCACAAACCAGCCAAAAAGCCCAAAATTACCGTAGGTAAGGCTTCCATAATTTCGACGGTAGGCTTGACCACTTTGCGTAATGAAGGGGACATAAAGTAGGCAGTGTAAATCGCGCCTGCGAGCGCAATAGGTGCGGCAAATAACATCGCATAAAGCGCCGCTTTTATCGTACCAAACGATATTGGTACCAAGCTAAGCTTAGGTTCAAAGTCATCACTGGCTGACGTCGACTGCCAAACATACTGGGGTTCTGGGTAGCCTTCGTACCAAATTTTACTCCATAAGGCACGCCAGGTTACCTCTGGGTGCTCATTATCAACGTGATAAAACTCTAACCCGGCAGCCGTTTCACTCAAAAGCCCACTAGCGCGCGGTGAAAAGGCCAAACTTAAACTGTTACTACTATTGGTATCTTCGCGAACTAAGCGACCGCCGCCAGTGGTATGAAATATCGAAATAGCGCCATCTTCGGTGCCAACAGCAAACCCTTTACGGAAGTACTCAACACCTATATCGAGAATGTTAGCGCCCGCATCAAACTCCCGAATTTGGGTCAGTTTTCGCGCGCCATTTTTCGCTACATCAAACCATTGAGACACTTTACCGTTGTCGTTAGCAACAATTAACGAGCTCGCGCCAGTTAACAACGCCACGTTAGTGACATTGGCATTACTGCTATTAATAAAGTCTACCGAGGTGAGTTTTACATCATCAACATCTGAAATATTGTAGTTGGCTAACTGATTACCACTTCGAATATATAAGCGGCGTAAATCAGGCGTCACCAGCATTTGATCTACGGTTTTTGACAAGCTAGGAATCGTAGCACGCGACGCCACCCATTCTAAAGACTCGCTGAACATGTCTTCTTCAGCTTCCAATCGAACCAGTAAGCCACGCCCATCATCAGTAATGGCAGCAAAAACCGCAGACTCTTCTTCACGCTCAAAAGCCAATTTAGTAATCGCATGCCCTTGGTCGTCGATGCTTAAAGGGGCATCTCCCATTGGGTAGGCTAAACTTGGCGTTATTAGACGCTTATCATTGGGGTAGCTCACACTGAACTTAGGAGCCACCACATAGGCTTCACCTTGTTCTGTCGCATAAGCCACTAAACCCTGATTAGGTACTGTACGGTCAGCGGCGGTAATGTTGGCCTCTAGCTGATAGTCGTCAAACTCGCGCTGTCCATCGGTTAAATTGAAAAAACGTAAACGCCCATCAGCATTGAAGCGATAAGCAATTTCATTTTGTTCTTCCACGCCGATAGCAATGGTACTACTGTTGTCATGCAGTGGAATAGTCTTCAATTTTTCTAGGCTGGCCCCATAAAAAATAGGCGCAACAACATATAATAAGTAGAAGAAGATTAAGATTAGCGCCAAAAGCACCACTATTCCGCCAGCACTTACGCCCCAGCGGGTTAGTCGATCCTTAATTTGCCGCTGGGCACTGCTATTAAATGACACTGACTGCGTCATATATCCCTCACAATTTAATAGGTCTGGCGAAAGTATATGGCAGTTTTATGACACTATTGTTACAGAGTGAAATACTAAAAAAAAAGTCACTTATAACAGCCGAAAATGCGGCGATAACACTATCTTTAGCAACTCAATATGACAATAATATGTATCTAATATTAAAGATAAAAAAATCAGCTAAGCTTAGAATATTAAGGGGTTATAACGCACAGAGTGGCTTCCCTAAAGCATAAAAGCTATGCATACTTTAGATTCTGGGTAGACACAACAATACTCTGAATTTATCCGACTAGTCTTACCATTCAAGGAGTATTTTATGAAACAATTGGTTATCAGCGTTTTAGGCAAAGACCGTCCCGGTATTGTTGACCAGTTATCCTCGTTAGTCGTAAAACATCATGGAAGTTGGTTAGCCAGTAGCCTTACAGAATTAGCAGGGCAATTTGCTGGTATCTTGCACATAGAAGTCGCCAAAGAAAACGTTGCAGCCTTAAGTGAAGAATTACTCAATCAGCCACAGCTACTCATTAATATAGCCGAAGGTAGCGACAGCGATAACACCGCCGATGAACAGGTGATGATTACGGTTACCGCCAACGACCGCGTAGGAATTGTTCAAGAAGTCACTCAGGTGCTAAATTCATTAGGCATTAGCTTAAGCGAAATTAATACGCATGTGGGCAGCGCGCCCAATTGGGGAGGTCTTATTTTTACCGCTCAGTTATTGGTTCCCTGTGCTAGCGATGACCAACGCAACCTGATTCAAGATTCTTTAGAATCCTTAGCTGACGATTTAATGGTCGACTTCTCAGACGAATAATACGCACAAGTGGCAATGGAAAAGTTTTAGATAAGATAGGTGTAAAATGAGCGACAGTCTTTATATTGAGAAAGAGCTAAGTTGGCTATCGTTTAACCAACGGGTTTTGCAAGAAGCACAAGATCATTCAGTGCCAATCATAGAACGAGTCAGGTTTCTCGGTATTTTTTCGAATAACCAAGATGAGTTTTATAAAGTTAGGGTGGCAGCTCTCAAGCGCCGAATTATCTTAAATGAGCTTAAACAAACCGATGACGGCTCTATTAAGTTACTCAATGATGTACAAGCGAAACTCGCCCAACTACAGCAAGATTTTGATGACACCTATCGGGAAATCATCCTGACTTTGGCTCGCCGTAATATCTTCTTAATCAACGAAGACCAATTGAGTAGCAACCATCAAAACTGGGTGAGAAAATATTTCAAAGACAAAGTATTACGCCATATCACCCCGATTGTTATTACCAAACGTACTGATTTGGTTCGCTTCTTGAAAGATGAATACACTTATCTAGCGGTAGAAGTAAAAAAAGGTGAAAAAGAAGACCACCTATTAATAGAAATACCTACCGATGACTTACCGCGATTTGTCGTGCTACCACCAGATGGCTCTAAGACCCGAAAAACCATGATTATTCTCGATAATATCATTCGTTTTTGCTTAGACGATTTACTCAGAGGATTTTATAAATACGATTCCTTGGCTGCCTACTCAATTAAAATGACCCGCGATGCAGAATACGATCTGACTGATGAAGTTGACCAAAGTTTGTTGGAAAAGATGTCTGAAGGCATTAAACAACGTTTAACCGCCGAACCGGTTCGCTTTGTTTACGATCGGGAAATGCCAAATAGCATGATCAAACGGCTTAGCAAAATGCTACACATTTCTAAGTTAGATCACAGTGTTAGCGGCAGCCGTTACCATAATTTTAAAGACTTCATTGGTTTCCCTAATGTGGGAAGGAAATATCTAGAAAACGCCAAGTTATCAGCCTTAAACTGTAACGATTTTGACCAGTTTGATACCGTATTTGACGCCATTAGCCAGCGGGATATTCTGCTTTATTACCCCTACCATAAATTCCGTTATATATCTGAATTTGTCCGCCAAGCCTCTTTCGATCCAAAAGTTAGCAGTATTAAGATAAATATTTACCGGGTAGCGAAGAAATCCCATCTAATGAATTCGTTAATCGATGCGGCGAATAATGGTAAGCGCGTAACCGTGGTGATTGAATTGCGCGCCCGTTTTGATGAAGGCGCGAATATTGGATGGGCACAGGTACTTACTGATGCAGGTGTTAAAGTGGTATTTGGCGTTCCGTCTTTAAAGGTACACTCCAAACTGCTGTTGATTACTCGAAAGGAAAACAACCAACGGGTGTTCTATAGCCACATTGGTACTGGTAACTTCCATGAAAAAACAGCAAAAATATATACCGACTTTGCTCTGTTTACCAAAAGCCAAGAAATAGGCCAAGAAGTTGAAAATGTCTTTCGTTTCATTCATCAACCTTATCGCCGTTTTAAGTTCCAACACTTAATTGTTTCCCCCAACGAAACGCGCAGACGCCTATTTAGCCTTATTGACTATGAAATAAACCAAGCCAATGCCGGTAATCGAGCAGCAATTACCATTAAGGTTAACAATCTGGTTGATAAAGGCATCATTACTCGACTTTACGCAGCCAGTAAAGCTGGGGTAAAAATACGTATGATCATTCGGGGGATGTGTTCTTTAGTACCAGGGCTAGAAGGTATTAGTGACAACATAAAAATCATTAGTATTGTAGACCGTTTTTTAGAACACCCACGGGTTTTTCACTTCCACCATGCCGGCGAAGAGCAAGTGTATATCGCTTCTTTCGATTGGATGACTCGAAATATTGAAGAGCGAGTAGAGGTGGGGGTTCCGATCTACAACGAGGAACTCAAGCGCCGAGTGATCGACTTACTTGATTTACAGTTTGCCGATACCACTAAAGCTAGGATCATTGATGCCCAGCAGCAAAACAAATACGTACCAAGAGGAAACCGCCGTAAAATCCGCTCACAAATTTGGACTCATGACTACCTAAAGGCGATTGAATCTCGACCACTAAAACCGGTAGAACCCACTAAGACCATCCAGCCCAATAAAGGCGATTAAACTAAAAAGACTTACTCATATTTATACCAGTAACTTGATAATCCAGTTGCTGGTATAAATGTTGCGCCTTAGTATTGTGCGAAAATACGTGCAACGAGATTTTATCCCCGCCCAGTTGTAAGACACATTTTTCAGCCTCTAGCTGCGCCGCCTTAGCATAGCCGCATCTTTGAAAAAGAGCATAAATTTCAAGATCGTAAACAAACGCACCAGCCCTTGGTTTATGCCTATCAAACATTAACCAGAGGTGCCCTACTGTTTGTTTATGATGCACAATCTGCAATAAATAATGATTTGGCGTCGCTATACCTTGTGGCAATAGTTTTTGATGAGCACCTTTAGAATCTTCCAAAGACTCTTCATCTGAGCAGCGCCCAGCTTGAACATTGTCCTTCGCATAGCTGACAATTGCAGCAGCCAAATAGGTAGAGAACTGCTGTTCGGTCATCGCAATCAGTTGTATCACTGAAATCAAGCTCCTTCCATTAAGTCTATAATTTTAGCTAGGTCTTAACTCGTGCTTAAGTTGCTGTAGGTAGTTCAGCATAAACTGGGTGCGTAACTGAGCTTCGCAACGAGCTGACGGGGTACAAACCGATTCACTGATGTGCAGTAGCTTGCTATAAAAATGATCGAGGGTATATTCTCGATCGTCGGGACATCTTTGCAGGCAAAAGGGATCGTGTTGGTTATATAGTGGTCGGTTTAAGCTGGTGCCTACCTGTAAACAACGACTAAGTCCTATCGCACCTAAAGCATCAAGCCGGTCAGCATCTTGGACGACTTCCGCCTCTATACTATTAGGTTTTACATCCGCGCTATAACTATGAGCCACAATCGCATGGTGAATGGCTGCAAAGTAGGCCTGCGGATAGCGTATACGGCTTAGAAATTCGAGCGCTTTATCGGCAGCCATTTGCGAAGCTAAATGACGTTGAGGGTGGTTTTTAGCCAAAGATACACAATCGTGTAACCAAGCCGCTGGCACTACGACCTCTAGTTGAGCGTGTTCTTGCTTCGCCAGGTGCTTGGCTAAAGCGACCACTCGGCGAACATGATCGATGTGATGGGCACTATCACTATGCTCAAGATCGCAAACGAACAGCGCGCATTGTTGCTCTAAGTCAGCTAACACCACATCCCCTTATACATTTTTTATTGGCGCCACGCTAACCATAATATCACCCACTGTCAAAGCGCTTTAAAAGGAGATGAAAACAGCGTCGCTTATTACAGCGGCTTTAGCGTTATCTTGCTTAGGTGAAGAAACGACGACTTAGTTAAGGCGTTTGGTATACAACTATCATCCTGGCAGTCGACATCATTTTGACTAATTACGTATTTAGCCTGTTTATTTTGGTGATTGTTGAGTAAAGTACAATATATCGTTAAAAAGCGTGAACTCGCGCATTAAAAAGTATAATCACACAGCCCTACCAATTTATTCAATATATTGCATTGTTTTTTCTGCCATTCCCTTTTCGTTATTTAGTTATCACCTACCTTTCATTGTTTATCATGACGCCGCCGCGCCTTTTGATCTTTTGAATTGACCTAAAAAAGACAAAAAAACAATACTAAATGGCAACAAAAAATTCACATTATAACCGCGTTTTCGAACGCTCTTTTGACGAGTTGTATAGTCGCAATACATAAGCCATGTATGACTAGTTCGTTGGTACTTTTAACGAAATTAGGACACTTTAATGAAGACACAACTTTTAGCCTTGTCACTCGCTTTAGGCGGATTACTCACCATTACCCCAAGCACCAGTTATGCTGCAAGCATCACCAAAACGATTTGTGATCCAGCTGGAGACTCTGATAATGGTTACGGCTCAGGCACTTATCGTGGACATTTTTACTCGTGGTTTGAGCTAAGCCAAAATAATATAAAAACCTGTGATGTCAAGATTGGTTTTTATAACGATGCTGGTCGCCATTATCGAGCCGAATGGAACATGGCCAAATCATGGGGCGAAGATGCCATTGGCGGCTTAGGTTGGAGCAAAGGGGCTAGATACCGAAAAATTGGTTATAACGTGGGTGAATTAACCAGTAATTCCAGCATTCAAAAAGCATTGATAGCCCTTTATGGTTGGTCTTGTAGTGGCAGTACCTCTCAAGAGTATTATGTGGTCGATACTTGGAAAGGCCCAGGCCAGTTTGTCCCTTGGGATGAAACAGCAGGCGCTCCTGCTAGCTCTAAAGGAACAGTAAATGCTAATGGTGCCACCTACGATGTGTATCTGGTTGACCGTGATGGCGCACAATTTTGTGGCAGTGGAGACAGTCGTAAATTTAAACAATATTGGAGTGTTCGCCGCTCACCTACCAAGACAGGTGACAACCATAATTTGAACTTTGGCCCTCACGTCAATCGGTGGGACAACTCAGATTTGGGCTTTAAGCGTGATGGCTTAGCAAACGGATATCAAATTTTGGCCATTGAAATATTCGGCGATGCTAACACTAATCACAAAGGTGCGGTCGATGTATCGCTGTGGTTAAGATAATGAATAAATAAAGCAACCAAAGAGATTGAATTAGCCCGCTCAATTTAATCTCTTTCTAGCAACACGTATTCAATTAGTATTTAGAATAACGTACTATTTTTCAGTGAATAAACCATAGAGGTTGAGTAATGAAACCTGTCATCGCGCTGCTGTCAGTCGCTACTTTATGTTTTGCTGGCGGATATCAATATGCACTTTTTAGGCATTCAGGGCCGTCGAATTATTCACAACACCAACAAGACGCTAGCGTATCAAGCTTTGTTGAAAGCCGTGCAACAAGTGCAAACATACCAGATGGTAGCTATACGCAAGATAGCGCTTTTAAGGCCCCAAGTGACTGGCAAGCTGAACCTGACCTGAATCGAGCTAAGCCTAATACGCCGGATCAGCGTACTATCGACGAATTAGACAGTATTCTGTCGAGCATAGACAACATTAACGAGCAAGACGATAAAGGCCAGATTATTGCCAATCAGTTCGATTTACTTAAACAAATGTTAATAAGTAGACCTGAACAGTTAGCTTATACCGTCGCTCAGCTCGATGACTACTCTATTGATGACCCTAAATTCAAACTGCTCATGTCGGTAATACAAAACATGCCCAACAACACTGCCGATGAAGCTTTATTTTCACTAGCAAAACAATATGGAATGTATTCTGACCCCGAATCACAACAAAAATTTGTGACCTTATTGGCCAGTACAACTTCAACGATTGACTCTGAAGAGATCGTACAAGGTTTAGTTGATTTATCCGTGATGGAACACACCGATAGCAACACCCGATTAGAGGCACTCAGTTTACTTAAACCCTTCCAGATTGAGACTGCTGAGAAAAACTTGTTGGTCACTGAAATTGAAAGCCTTATATATAAAAGCAATGCTTCAGACGCTGAGTTGCTGTTACCACAATTGATGCGCTTTGCCATTGACGAACAGCGAACAGCTATGGCAACCGATATGTTGTCTTACGATAACTCTGAATCACTGCGAATGGCTGTATTAGAAAATATAAGCGCAGGCAGTATAAGTGTATCGGACAACGTAAAAATTACTCTCTTGGAAATGGCAAATAATGACTCTGACCCGCTAAATATGGCGGCGAAAAATACCCTAATTGATAGCGCAACACTCAGCCATCAAGAATATTCCCAACTAAGGTATCATTCCCCTCCCTAAGGGCATCAACAGTGTTTGCTTTATCCCATAAACTCGCTGTTCGCCTGCGCTAATATTGGCCTCATGGCAGTGGTTGTTAAGACAGTACAACATGCTCTTTACTATCGTTTTTGTTCGGTATTGGCTCATATACCCAGCAAATTAGGCGTAGCAATGATGGCGGGTTTTCATCGACCTCATAGTATCTCAATTAACGTAAATACCCTTCAGTAGCGCCAGCAAACAATCCAAAAAGAATAAATTCCTGGTTTACAAAAAGACTAAATTCATTCATTATTTAACGATAAACGATAAATAAATGTCATTTTTAGTAATATTGGTCGGCAAGGAAGAACAACAATATGCAATCAATTCAGGCCATAAGCGCAGTAGGAAAACACATGCGGCGCGTATTATGGGGCTTGGTATTTTTCGTGCTGTTATGCTTAGTGGGATTTCCCAGCGAGTTGGGCATTGATATTGAACCGATGAAAAAAAGTCCGTGGGTGTTTAGTTTTTATACCGTCACAGACATGGTAACGGGGCCCCCCGTTGACGAATTGACAAATCTGCCGCCTCATTTCAGGCCTAAAACGCTGAAGCCTCCTCATCTGCCCTTATCCATTTCTCATCGGATTATTACCGTTGCCATTTTTTTTGCCACTAGTGTGCTAATTGCCTCACTAATATGGCAAATAGACCGCTTATTTAAAGCCTATAGTGCTGGCAAGGTATTTACGGTAGAAACCGCCAAATATTTTCGCTCAATTGGGTGGTTTTTAGTCGCTTTGTTTCCAGTAAACAGTATTTCAAATTATTTCATTGAACAAATAGTACTGCCGCTTAAGCGACCCTTTCATAAAGGTCCACCTGATAATTTATATGACGTAATGCCTCCCGATATGGAGTGGACGGCCATTCAATACATCAGCTTAGATTTCCCATTATTGCTAGCAGGTTTATTTATGGTTGTTGTTGCATACGTCATGCAACTTGGTGTGCAAATACAGGCCGATGTAGACGCCACTATTTAATAGGAGTTGCCCATGGCGATCGTGATTAATTTGGATGTGATGCTAGCGAAACGCAAGATGCGCTTAAACCACTTATCTGAAGCAGTGGGAATTTCGATTCAAAATTTGTCGGTATTGAAAACAGGTAGAGCAAAGGCGATTCGCTTTTCGACACTCAACGCAATTTGTCAGGTGTTAGACTGCCAACCCGGTGATTTATTAGAATACCAACCAGATCAGGATGCCCCCGAAACTGACGGGCTTAACATAAAATAAAATGCCAGTTCATCAGGACGTTAGCATGATAAATAGACTTAAACAAAACCTACGGGTGATTGCCCCTATACTGGCACTAGCTTTCTATTTAGGTGGCGCACAAGCTGAATCTTTCAGTGAGTTGGAAGATCCTTTTGTGGTGATAGACTATGACGCCTCAATTACCCGGCTACCCAGTGAATATCAACAACAAGCAAGAGAGTGGCGCAAGCAATTACTTGGCTTAGAGAGTCAGTTAAGCCAAGAAACAGCTAATCAGCATTTACGCCTTGAAGTAAGTTTTAATGCTTTATACCAACAACTTGAACAGCTGTTTTATGAGGCGAAAATAGACGTTGTCAAAGTTAATATATTAGAAGAACTGCCCGCAGAGGAACAATTGAGCGTATTAAAGCTGTGGCGTGATATTCAAAGCAAAGAAATAGCATTACTTGCAGAATACTATAACCAAAACACAGAACAGCAACTCGCCGAACAATATGCTCGATTAGATGAGATATTAAGCTCGCTAAATTAGCAACACCTTATAAAGGGTGCGCTAAGCGCCCCCTTGTCTTTAGATTACAGTTGGCGAGTAACCTTAATCAATAATGCTGATTCGGGATCCATAATTGGCAGCTGTAAACCCAGCTTCATCAAGCTATCACCGCTAAAGTCAGTCGCTTGATTTATCCAACTTGGTCGTTGCTTCATAATGTGTTTAAAGTCGGGTTTATCTAATACCTCTACCCAATACCGTGCTTTAGGATCTAGGTTTAGTAATTTTAGTGCCCCCGGTAAACTGTAGCTTGGCATCGTTAACTGCACCGCCCAATATACCCCTTCTCCCGTTCGCTGATCTTGCACACCATAGGCTTGCCAACTGGCATCAGATTGCGGTAACTGCTGCCAAGTACCACTGTGTAACAGCGGGCGTAGGGTTTTATGCAAGGCGATATAGTGAGCAAATTGTTGCCGTTCTTGCTCTTCTACAGCGACTGGATCCAACTCCACCCCCATATGTCCCAACAAAGCGGTAAGGCCTCTAAAGCCAATGCTATGTTGCCGATAGGTAGTATGGCTATGCGCTGGACCAATGTGCGACCCCATCACTTCAGGCGGGAAGAAATACAACATGGCTGGCTGCATTATCTGCCGCTCTAAAGCATCATTGCTGTCAGATAACCAAAAACGCTGACTGCGTTTGAGCACCTCATAATCGATACGCCCTCCGCCTGACGAACAACTTTCAATTTCCAAATCAGGGTGGCGCTGAGCTAACTCATCAAGCAACGCATAAAACGCCTTAGTTTGACCATGCACCGCGGCTTCACCTAAGTGACTGGGTTGCACTAATTCTCGGTTCATATCCCACTTGATATAAGAAATAGTATACTGGCTAAGTAGGCTATCTAGTCGCGCTAATAAATAATCAAATACTTGGGAATGCTGTAAATCCAATACATATTGATAGCGTCCTGTTTTTTGCTGATAACCCGCTTGACCAAGGATCCAATCAGGATGTTGACGGAACAAATCGGAATCAGGATTAACCATTTCAGGCTCAAACCACAGACCAAACTCCATGCCAAGGGCAAGAACGTGGTCAATCACCTCCTCCAAGCCGTTCGGATATTTTTGCGTATCGAGATACCAATCCCCTAAGCCGGCCTTATCGTTATCTCGCCCAGGAAACCAACCATCATCAATAATAAAGCGCTCAACCCCCATATCTGCGGCTAAGCTGGCCATTTTTTTGATATAAACAGGGTCATGGTCGAAGTAGATCCCTTCCCAGGTATTTAGATGAACTGGCCGAGCTTTAGTTTTGGGAAACCGTAGGATATGTTGACGGACAAAACGGTGAAAGTTTGCACTCATTTGATTAAGGCCATTGGCCGAATAACTGGCATACAAAATCGGTGTTTGATAAGTCTCGCCTTGCTCTAAACCGACTTCGCCACTTAATAATAACTCTTCAGCTTGTAACCAGCGCCTGCCATCGGTTTTCACGCCGCTTTGTAGCCGATGGTTGCCGCTCCACGCTAAATGAAACCCATATACCTCGCCTTGCTGATGATTAAAACCTTGGCTGCCAATCATTGCACCAGGGAAGTATTGATGAGAAGTACGACCACGACGATTTTCTTGAGCGATGATCCCACGCTCTAGAGGCTGACGATACTGCTGAAACTCTTTTGTCCAGCGACCGTGCAGTGATAATAATTCATTACATTGTTGAGGAAGAGGCAAGGTTAACGCTAAACGCTGCAAGTTATAACGTTTAGCCCCTAAGTTGCTCAACGTAGTTTGCAAGGTCAGTACATCACTGGCTTCATCTAGATTCACACTGAGTTGCAGCGCTAATTGTGCACGCGTGTCTTGCGCCTTGATGGTGAGATGACTATGCCCACTTAAGCTGCAGCTAGCAGTAAAGCTTGGGCACCAATCTTTACCTGCCCGGTTCCCCTCTAAGCCGGGGCTAGCAAACCAGCCCTCGCTCGCTTCTGGACAAACCGTTAATGCGACATCTTCATCTAAACTCGCTTCGCCAACGGGCCGAGAAATAGCACTTAATAAGTTATCATCTAAAGGGTGGTTTAGCTTAGCCCCCCAATAAATTATTTCCGGTAAGCTACTGGTTTCTCTCATAACCACACTGCTGCTTTGTCCGTATAAATGATAAATGCTCATTGCTCTGACCCTTTAACAGCAAATTCAATTTGATAATGATAAAACTCAGCGTGTACTTGGTGTTTAGGGTGAACCGATGGACTCCAGGAATCATCGCCACCCACTCCTTGATGCGCGACATCAAGCTGCACATACACCGTTCCACTATCACTTAATTGATAGTTGTGCGTCGCTTCACTCAACTGTTGCTGGCTGTATCGTCGAGCAGCAAACTGCAAGCTTGGTTGACACTCTATTAGCACCATTACGCCCTTATCGTGGTTTAACTCCAGCTGGCGAACGGCTCCCCTTCCTCCGTTTTCACTAGGATAAATATAAGGTGTATGTAGATCATCAATGCTCGATTGATAACGTCCAACCATGGCTGACGCCAAGCGATCACGGTAGTTTTCATGTGGTCCCAAGCCAAACCAACTCACTTGACTAAATTGTTTATCTAAGCTGAGTTCTAAGCCTACCCGAGGTAACGGTGGCAAATAAGGCGCAGCATTAATAGTCACAGCCAGCTTTACTTTGTCGGCACTGATAACAAAGCGATGTTGTACCGAAAAGGCCAAGCGCTGTTCAAAGCTATAATCACTGTTACTCTCTACCAGCCAGCAACCATTGCTTAATTGGGAAAACTCAAAGCCTACATTGTTACGCTGCAGTTGGTCTAAACCGGCATTCTGCCAACGAGCTATCCAAGAGTTAGGGTCCATTTGGCTCGCTTCGCTGACCCCAATATCGTTATCTAGCGGTGCACGATAGAAATTATCGGTTAAAGCGGCGCTAAATAATTCGCTGCCAGCGGATACCCATGATAGCCACTGAGCGGAAACACCATCAAATACTACCGTTTGCTGCGCGCTAACAAAGCTAATTAGTGAGTCTTGCTGCTGACACTTGACCTTTGCTTTGCTTAACGCCCCTTGCCTGATTAAACCGCCCATCGGCAGCTTAAACTGCTGGTGAGCCACACAGTAACCAGCTTTCGCCCAGTGCTTATCTTCTCTAAGTTTTACTTCAATGCTTAGCCATAATTCTCCACTGAGTTGCTTGGATACCGCCAACAAGGCTTCAGCAGGAAGCTGCAGATATTGCTGCTGTTGAGGAGCCAGCCTTAGCTCCAACTCTCCTTGAGTAAACAATTCACCTTGCTGCTCAATCCGCCAGAATAGACTCACATCGCGGCTATCGGTAAACAAATACTCATTGCTAACGCTAAATCGTCCTAGTGCTAAATCATCGGCTTGTATTTGCCAATATTGCTGTAAGTATTTAATTTCAGCCAAACTTGGGTGTGCTGTTCGATCAGGAAAAACCAAGCCATTAATGCAAAACTGTCGATCATTGGGCTTGTCACCAAAGTCTCCACCATAAGCCCAGTAAGCATCGCCAGACTCGGTGTATTTGGTAATACCTTGGTCAACCCAATCCCAAATAAAGCCCCCCTGCAAGCGAGGATGTAAACGAAATGCTCTCCAGTACTCTTCAATACTGCCTAAACTATTGCCCATGGCGTGGGCATATTCACACAAAACTAATGGTCGTTGCTCATGAGGGTCGCCGATATGGGCGGTAATAGCACGCTTGGGTATACCTTCACCGCCAGTATCCCAATCGACTCGTGCATACATCGGACAAAGTATGTCAGTTGCAGGGGTATTAGCACCACCACCTTCATACTGGATAGGTCGGCTGGGATCAGCTTGTTTCAACCACCCGTACATCGCATCGTGATTGCTGCCATAGCCAGATTCGTTCCCCAGAGACCAGACAATAATCGAAGGGTGATTTTTGTCCCTAGCCACCATTCTAGTAAGCCGCTGCATATAGGCATGCATCCATTGCGGATCGTCAGATAAACGACACATAGGGAACATGCCATGGGTTTCTAGGTTGCTTTCATCCACCAGCAATAGCCCGTATTCATCACACAGTTCATACCAGCGAGGATGATTAGGGTAATGGGCGGTGCGCACCGCATTAAAGTTATTCTGCTTAAGCAGTTTAATGTCTTGCACCATCCTTTGTTCGGTCATGACATGCCCTAATTCAGGGTCATGCTCATGGCGGTTTACTCCGCGAATTAAGAGCGGCTTACCGTTTAGTGTTAACAAGCCCTTATTCACTTCTACACAACGAAAGCCTAGCGAGCTTTGTTCAACTTCTAGCAATTCTCCGCTCGCATTAAATAAGCCAATTACTGCTCGATATAAATGCGGTTGTTCATCACTCCACAGCTTAGGCTGAGCCACCGGCTTGCTCAAAACTATCCGATCTGCAAATCCCCCCTTCTCATCGATGAGCTTATTGTTAGTATGCCCCACCAGTGCGGAGCCAAACAGGGGGGTGTCACCGTCATAGACTTGTAGCTCGACATAATAGCTATCAAGCTCGTTCAGCGCCCCTCCCGCTAACAGCACTTCCACCTCAAGCCGTGCATCGCGATAACAGGCATCTAATTGGGTTTGAATTGAAAAATCAGCAATATGTATTTGAGGTTTTGCGTAAATAGTCACATCGCGAAAAATGCCACTTAACCACCACATATCTTGGTCTTCCAAATAACTGCCATCGCTCCAGCGATACACCACCACAGACAGTTGATTTTCGCCCTGTATTAAGTACTCACTAATATCAAACTCGCTCGCTAAACGACTATCTTGGCCGTAACCGACCATCTGTCCATTTAGCAATACATGAAACGCCGAGTTCACACCATCAAATCGCAAGCGTATCTGCTTACCTTGCCAGTCACCTTGATAGTTAAAGCTAGTGCGGTACACCCCTGTAGGGTTATCGCTAGGCACTAAGGGTGGCGTTACTTCAAAGGGGTAAATAACATTGGTATATATCGCTTTGTCATAACCATGTAGCTGCCAATTGCTCGGCACTATCAAGCTTTGCCATTGCCCCTTAGCACCGGCTAACAACTGGTCATTGAGTATTTCGGGCTTAGCCAGTAAACAAAACTGCCATTCGCCGTTAAGATTCAAACAATGAACGGGATCTTGCTTATCTAAAGCCTGCTTTAGGTTTGGCCAAGACCGCAATGGCACGTGAGACGCTAAACGATTGCGCTCTGTAACTGCAGGGTTTTCCCAATCTCGGTGGGCTAATAATGTGGCGCTTAAGGGCGTCATTCCTTTCTCCATTGTCCAAACCATATAGGCTAAATGTCGAGTGCATTTATCATTATGGAATGATTTTAGTTGGCCTGCCCACCTGATAATGAGAACCTAATCACGAAAGCGGGAAAACGTTTACACTTGAATTACTCAGCTAAACTCGAATTTACAAAACAAGCGACGGCTAGCAGCCTTAAAACAAACTTGATCAAAGCTCAGCATTGCAGTGTGGATGTGAAATAAAGAAAACTACGTCAATAGTGAGCCTACGGTCCTGCCTTTGTTAATAAACTTAGACGCTAACGACAGAAAGGCTTATATAAACGCAAGAAACGAGGAGTGGCGAGAATAGGTATTGAGGAGAACTTCGAGCAATGCCCTAACATACAGCCTCCTGTTACCCATTGAGGAGGCTGAAATGCATCTATTGAGCTTTCAGGCGACCCAAACGGGTACTAATAAAACCCAGCACAGCCAACACAAAGATACCAAAGGTACTTGGTTCATTAATCCGAGTAATAGTGGTGGGGTCTGAAGGGTCTCGGGCCCATACGTTTAAATGCGATATCGCTTGGGCATTTCCCCTCTGATTAGGGAAATCGTCGGTATCTAGCGTGCCTGATAATTTGTAAGGCGTGTTGAAGTCTAAGCTCGATGCAGGGTAAGCGAGGAGTTCTGCAGCAAAAATATCGATGAAGTCAAAATCATAAATAACGAAACCGTTACCCGCCTTAATTGAAATAGCCAAGTGGTCAAAGGTAGCCTCTCCCAACAGCTGTGAGACTTGATCAATAATGGTAGGGTCAGTTTCAATCACCCAATTTAGCGCGGTACATTCTCCATCATCACTCACAACACAGGTGAAGGTCATATCTAACAAAGCATCAATATCTAAAAAAGAGCCACCGTCAACGATGGGACCAGCTTGGTTATAATCCACAGCCAACTTGTTATCACTGCCAACCTCTCCGCCGACACTGGCTAAATGAATCCAACCAGGGTCATCGGCAATGCCCACAGGGAAATTGTCTAAATTTTGTAGCTCGGAAGGCTCAATAAAAAACAAGGAATCATCAGGCCCGTATTTGGTGTTCAACAACCCATCGTCTTTTTGGCCAATGTTCACCACTGGCGCATTAGCGCTACCATCATCATTGCCATCAAACACCAAACAAGAAGAAGCGGAATAAGCAGGAGATGCTCCCCCCAATAATTCGTTAAACTGTCCTGACTCCATGATTGACGTTAACTGAACATTGTCGGTGTTACATACACCATCGGGCACAAAGGCGGTCACTGGTGTCGCCCAAGTGTTTATCGAAAACATCAAAGCCAAAGAAACACTCAACGCATTAAAAATTTTAGTACTCATAAAGCCCTCGGTTACTGCCATTAGGTTTAAGCGCCTATCTAAGTTAAACCAAATACTGTCTTATATGCTAACAAAGCATAATTCACGCCACCCTCACATAACGATTACATATCAACAAGTTGATTTTTGTATCAACGAAGTCAAGTTAACGACTTGTAAATAAAACCGACAAGTGTATAAGATTTATTACACTGATAGAATCATCTATTAATCAATAACTTATTAGTAGCTTTACGAATAGTACCAAGGCTGAGCACTTGCTATAATTCACGCAAAATACTAACAATGGCCTCTTAATGACCAGCACCGTTTACTACCTTGAGCAGACCACCCTGCAACAACTAAAAGCTAAACCACTCCCCACTTCTATACAGGTGTGCGAAGTCATCGAAAACCAAGCACTTCGAAGCGAACAGTTTTACCGTGAAGTGGGTCAATATTGGCAGTGGACCGATAAACTAATTTGGTCAGCGTTGCAGTGGCAACACTATACTGACGATCAAAGCTTACGTACTTTTGGCGCTTTTTTTGAAGGGCAATTTGTCGGCTATTTCGAGCTATACAAGCAGCAAGATGCAAGCGTAGAAATTGCCTACTTTGGCTTGGCTAAGCCATATTTAGGACAAGGTTTAGGAGGCAGCTTACTGACTCGGTGCATAGAAACCGCCTGGCAATGGCAAGCAAAACGAGTATGGGTACATACGTGTGATTTAGACCATCCCAGCGCGCTGGCTAACTACCAAGCGCGTGGAATGACATTATATAAAACAGCATTAGAAGATTAACGTTGCAAGTAGCTAAGGTCTAATTGCTCACCATTAACCGGTGGGCACCAATAATAAGCCGTGCTTAAAGGTCTGCTAAACTCAAACAACCCATCTTCAATGCCATCTTCGCAACCCAACATTCGCTTTAACTGTGCTTCAAAAGGGTAAAGACTGTTTGCAAAACACACAAAATTTAGGCCGCATTGCTGATCTTTTACCCAGGGTAAACTTCTACGTAACATGAAGGCTTCTGGAGTAAAACTCTCCTGAGCAGTGCGCCGCACGTGGGCAGAAGGAGGCGATTCAGCAAACTCTACATTATCACTTTTACGACGACCAATAATATTGTCTTGATGTTTGCTTGGTAGCATATTGAAGTGTTTTAGTTGATGTTGCCATTTTTGTACCGCTAGCATGGATGAACCAGCCATGCCCTTATCACCCATTAAGCTCACCACGGACTCAGCATTATCTTCAGGGTTTTCAGTGCCATCTTCATAACCTGTTAAGTCTTTGCCACCTTGATGACAAAAACCGTCTAATTGCTCATTGATACTAAATGTTGGACACAATACATCTAACCACTGCTGTACACGCAGCATCACTTGACCAGGATCGCCACCACTTAAGCGCAACCAAAGATCGTCCTGGTTGGCTGGGCTAGTGCGATTAACACCAACAATGCTGTTAGCAGACTTGAATTCAGGGATAGTTTTGCCTAATTGAGCGATTAGCGGAGCACCAAAACCCACTAAACTATCTTGGCAAGAGTATAGCGCGCTAAACGCTTGTATACATGACGCTAGCTGTTGATTATCTACCAAGCTAAAACGCAGAAAGCAGGCGTAACTGGAGACAGGCTTAAGAATTTGCGGTTGAATACACGACATAAGAAACTCTCATTCATCAATTATTACCTAGCAGTATAATTAATTTTGAGAAGTCGTTATTTGATTAAGCGTAAAATAATAGATTAACTAAAGGAGGCCGCTAACTGATTAGCGAAAAAAGAAAAAATCCCTGATGCGTTGATGCAATCAGGGATTTTAGAACATTTGACTCATGGTTTATTCTCGCTCAGTTGACTATTGCTATCTCGACTAATAAAAGTAGAGCGCTAAGTGCTAAGCTCACATGTTCAAATGTGAGGATTAACGGTGGATGTTTTTAGAATCAGTCGCCTTGTTGTAACCATCAGCTTTAGTGAAATAATAGGTTGTGTATAAAGAACCAAAGTAATCAAACATAGTGTTGCTCCTAATGAAAATAAAGTGTGATCCAAGTCACAACTTAGATATTAATGTGACATACGTCACATTGCAAGTCTAATTTTGCTTCAAGCAGAAATTTTTCTATACCAGCTGAACCTGAGTCAACTAAGCAGGCATAAAAAAATGCCTGAATGAGCGAACTCGTTCAGGCACTGGGGTTAATTTGATTCATTACATTCTTCTCTGTTGTCGTTTACCTTGCCCTAAGCACCCGAAACGAACACAAGTCAATAATGCTGAACCAATGATCGGATGAAGAACCATATATTCACCTGTCAGCTTAATCTAGCGGTGAATATCTTTGCGAGTTTCGCAATAGAAGTTGTAATCATCGGCTTTAGTAACGTAATACGCTGAGTAGGTAGCAAAAAAGTAATCAAACATAATATTTCTCCTAAGTGTTTAATATTATTAGTGTCTTGGAACAATAGTGATCCAAGTCACACTTACAATTTAGTGTGATACAGATCACATTGCAAGTGACAATTTGATTACATTTAATGTTTACTCAGATCTACCAATGAAATGATTTTCAAGCCCTGTTCAGCGTGATATTTAGCTAGTAGACGTCTTCCAGCGCTATAAATCACTAGCAGCAAAATACTTCATTCAAGGACGAACAACATCATTCCTTAATTTTATGCTGCTGTATTGCCACTGTTAGCTGTTGCTGCTCGACACAATTTTCACAAAGCAACTTAAGTCGTTCAAGATTCTCTTGGGCACGGACTACTTGACCAAGATTCAAATACAACTCGCCAAGGTATTCTAAAGCCCCTAGGTGGGAAGGATCGATTGCCAGCGCTTGCTGATAGGCATAAAGCGCTTCTGGATAATGCGCTTGCTTCCTTTGGCTAAAGCCTAATAAATTCCATGCATCAGCCGATCGTCGGCCTTTTGAGCTGTCAACGTACTTGACCAACCAAGTGCTAGCTCGCTCATAGTGTTGCTGAGCTAGCATTTTTTCAACATAGGCTAAGGCACTCTCGTCAGTACTAGAGTCATAGCGGCCACTGCCTGCAGAAAAAGTAGGCAAAGACACGAGGCTTAGTAGTAATACAATTAAGACTTTCATTTTTATTCCTGATCTCATTATCTTGTTATTACTACGTCCCATCAGCGTAATTAGTTTTTAATGAAATGATGGCTATGCTTAGACCCCTAAACCTAAAAACCCCCGCCAAGGCGAGGGTTTGTCAATTAAGCCAGTCTCTTAAAGAGAGATACCTAATTTTTCGAGGTCAGCCATAACTACTTTCGAAGGTAGTGGTACGTAACCGTCTTTAGCCACGATTTGTTGCCCTTTCTTGGACAATATCATTTTAAGGAACTCACGATCCATTGGCGCTAAAGGCTTATTAGGGTGCTTATTTACGTAAACGTATAGAAAGCGAGATAGAGGGTATTTGCCGGTAGCAGCGTTGTCTAATGTCGCCGCGATGTAGTCATTGCCTTTCTTCGATAATGCTACAGCTTTAACACCTGACGTTTTATAACCAATACCAGAGTAACCAATCGCGTTCAACGAAGAAGACACTGATTGAACTACAGATGCCGAACCTGGCTGCTCATTGACAGTGTTCTTGAAATCACCTTTACATAGGGCTTTTTTCTTAAAGTAACCATAGGTGCCTGATACTGAGTTACGGCCAAACAACTGAATGTCTTTATTCGCCCATGACCCATCAAGCCCTACATCACTCCAGCGTTCAGCTACACCATTCTCACCACATTTTAGTGTCGACGAAAAAATCGCATCTACCTGAGCAAGGTTTAAACCTTCAATCGGGTTATCTTTATGGACAAATACTGCCAAAGCATCAATTGCTACGCGAACTGCTGTAGGCTTGTAACCAAAGCGTTTTTCGAAGGCTTCAATTTCTTTACTTTTCATTTGGCGGCTCATAGGGCCGAACTGAGAAGTTCCTTCGGTTAAAGCTGGAGGAGCCGTCGATGAACCGGCGGCTTGAATTTGCACATTTACATTTGGATATTCACGTTTAAACTCTTCGGCCCATAAAGTCATCATGTTGGCTAAAGTATCTGAACCGACTGATGAAAGGTTACCTGAAATACCTGTAGTTTTTTTGTATTCAGGAAGAGTGGCATCCAGGCCAGCTGCAAGTACGGTAGTTGTAAGCAATGAAGCAGAAATCGCTACTGCACTAACAAGTTTTTTAAATGTCATCTTTATCTCCATAAATGACGTGTGAAGTTATTTTCGTCATGTAGTATTGGTGAATTCGATGACAATTATATTTCTCTAGTGTGACAGTTGTGTGTCAGTCTCATTATTTCGTAAAAAAACGGTCTTATTCTTCAGCACGTTCAACTTCAAGCTCTAAAGCCATCGTATAAGCAATATAATATTTGTAGACGTTAGATACGTAACGTACTGTTTCTTTACCTATAATTTTTCCTGCTGCAATTTCAACATTACCAAACCAAACATTAGGATCTAAATTCATTTCTTTAGTTAAACGGCGCATTTTGTTCATTTTGCTGGGGCCTGCATTGTAAGCAGCCCAAATAAGCGCCATGCGTTCACTATCTTCAATGTCGTGCTGATTGATATAGTGCTCTCTTAGCCACGCTAAGTACTTTATTCCTGCAGCAATGTTTTGCTCTGGGTCATCAAGATTGTTGTAGCCCATTTCTTTAGCCGTTGAAGGCAATAATTGCATAATTCCCTTCGCGCCACGGTGGCTCACTTTACTGTTGTCTAAGCCCGACTCTTGATAGCCCTGCGCCACAATAGCTAAATAATCAAATTCATATTCACTAGCATACTTTTTAAATAGAGGGGCGTAACGATTAAAACGATTACGGTCTTCAGAGTTGGCGAGACGATTGATCCAAGCCGTATGGTCAAAGTAACGATTTAGGAGCGTATTCCCTAATAAACTCCCCTGCTTCACCTGCTTATTGACGAACTCCTGTAAATTTTTCTGCAATTGAGGGTTTGTTTTACGTACCGCCCAGCCTAGGCTTTGCCCTTCGCTGGTGGTTAAGTGGTTATCAACTCGAATGTCCTTGAACACTTTTTCCCACAAATGCGCCTTGTAGTCATCTATTACTGTGTACTTCATCACCCCTGCATTTACCATCTCAAGAATATCCTCAGAGAGTAAATTACCATCGGCTTCAACCACCTTAATGGGCTTTACGCCTTGGCGTTTCAATGTGAGGTTCAATCGATCAAGATGCTCAACGTAACTACTGCCATCCATCACATATACTTTTTGACCTGATAGCTCTGCCCATTGTTCTGGTTTAGCGGTGTCTTTATGACTCACCAGCACCTCACTAATACCTTCAGCATTGCCTAAGGCAAACCGCAGTTGCTTTTTACGCTCTGGAGTGGCGGTCAAAAAGGCTGCCACTATATCGCCTCGGCCTGCTTCTAAGGCAGGTATCAGCTGATCAAAATGAACTGGCACTATTTTAACTTTGGTTTTTTCTACATCTCGGCGAATGCCTTTATTCAAAAATTCTTCATATAAGCGCAATAACTCAATTTGAATACCGAGGGGGCGCCCGTCGGCTAGGTGGAAGTCAGATTTTCCGTAGGTCACTAAAGCGCGAACGATCTTACGCTGCTTGATATCAGCTAAATCGCCAGTAAACGACTGCTGAATATAATAAGGGAAATGCAGCAAGTCTGAATCTTGCTCTGTGTCAGCGGCGCTAGACGTAGCTTCTGTAGCGTGACTTAGGCCAAGGCTAAGCGACAGTATGCTAGTCAGCAATATTAGGTATCTAGACAGGCGGTAGGGAAGAGTTAATCGCAAAAGAATACCATTTAAAATCAAACTTATAGTTCAGTATAAGCTTAATTTTTCAAAAAATGGTAGTTAAGCAAAAAGCTGTGAAGCTAGGCAAGCTTCACGCGGCTTATGACTCGTTAGTAAACAACTTTCGTGGTAACACAAAGCTAAAGGTACTGCCTTTATCCAAAGTGCTTTTAATCTTCAATTGACTATCGTGATGTTGCAATGCATGTTTAACGATAGACAAACCTAGGCCAGCCCCACCAGTATCACGAGAACGCGCTCTGTCTACTCGATAAAAACGCTCTGTCAGTCGCTGTAAGTGCTTTGGCGCGATGCCTGGACCAGAGTCTTTTACTTTGAATAAGGCTCCTTGAGGGATCAAGGATAAGCTTACGGTTATTTCTCCGGGCTCTGTACAATACTTAATGGCATTGCCTAATAAATTGCCGCAAGCACTGCGCAATTGCTCGCGTTCGCCTTGAATGGTAACCCCCGCTTCAATGTTAAAGCTGAAGGTTAATTGTTTATCTTTGGCCAGCCCTGCTACGTCTGCCTCTAAATTGCTTACCATAGCCGAAAAATCTATCGACTCTTGGCTATCCTCAACTGAAGCCGACTCAATTTTTGCCAGTGTAAGCAGTTGGTTAACTAAATTTTCCATTCGGCTGCTTTGATCAAGCATGGTGTTGCGAGCTTTGCCCCAGATCATCGGATCCACTTGGTCTTGATCCAGCATTTCTAAATAGCCACGCAACACGGTTAACGGTGTGCGTAATTCGTGGCTAACGTTAGACACAAAGCGCTTACGCATTCTTTCCAATTTGCGCAGTTGACTCACATCTCTAACCACCAACAAGAGTTGCTGCTGACTATACGGCATTGCCCTAAACTCCAGCCAAACATCGGCTTGAACAGGGCTCATTATTTCTAGCGGCTGGTCAAAGTCTCCTTTGCGTAAGTAACTGACAAACTTGGGGGTTCGAACTAAATTGGTCAAATACTGGCCTGCATCAGCTGGCCACTTTAAGCCCAAAATGCTCTGCGCCAACTGGTTACACCAAAGTATCGCGCCGTCTTGGTTGGTCACAACAATAGCATCAGGCAACGCTTCAGCGCCCAGACGAAAGTATTTCATCAATTGGGCAAGTTCTCGTTCGCGGCCTAAGCGCCGCTTTAGCATATTGTAAATACCGTGAAATACCGGTTCCCAACTGCCAGAACCGTGAGGAGGAGAAAGTTTTCGCTGGTTATACAACCAATTAAGTAGTTTGTGCTGCTGGCTATACATCCAAATGATATGGCTAACCGCCGCTAACAAGCACATTTCTAATAAGTAGCCCGTTAAGGCACCTAAAACGAACAAGGGCGAGTACACTAATGCCACTCGCCATACTACCCGTTGCCAAGAAAAAGGCACAAACATCCGTATTTACTTCGCTCTAGTTGAAAAACGGTAGCCAGAACCACGTACTGTTTGAATGAGTCGATCATATCCTTGATGGCCGATGGCCTTGCGTAAACGACGAATATGAACATCAACAGTACGATCTTCTACATACACGTTAGTACCCCATACGTTATTTAGTAGCTGCTCTCGGCTATAAACACGCTCAGGGTGAGTCATAAAGAAGTGTAACAGCTTAAACTCTGTCGGCCCCATATCCAAGGGTTCATTTTCAACACTAACACGATGAGATACCGGATCTAAACGCAAGCCCTGAACCTCGATGGTTTCTTCTAATGAGGTTGGCGAAATTCGACGTATCACCGCTTTAACGCGGGCCATCAATTCCTTAGGAGAAAACGGCTTGGTTAAGTAATCATCCGCTCCTGCTTCTAGGCCTTGAACTTTATCTTCTTCTTCACCTTTAGCGGTAAGCATAATCACCGGTATTTGGCGGGTAAGGTCGTGGCGACGCATATGCTTAATAATCGAAATACCACTACCACCGGGTAACATCCAGTCTAATAAGGCTAATTCTGGGTAGGGTTCAGTGAGTTTTTCAATAGCTTGATCATAGTCAGCGGCTTCAATAGGTTCATAGCCATGCTGCTCTAATACAAAGCACAACATCTCACGAATGGGCGCTTCATCTTCTACTACAAGGATCTTCCTAGGCATTCCGTTTATCTCAATCTAAGAAACTGTGGCAATTATGCGACGTATTAATGACAGATTTATGACAAGGCAGAGTGTAAATCAAACACTTAGCTAAATATAGCCAGCAAATTACCACATTACGACAAAGCACCATAGTGGTGCGCATTTTAAAGAACCCGCTTATTTGCACCAATAAGGCTCAACATTAATCGAAGTTAGCACTAACAAAACTTTATTTATAATTTTAAAACTAAGCGTAAGACACTAATAAATAATAACTTTATATCTATAGCAAGTATCACCTTAGCAATTGTGGCATTGCTCGTGCTTCTCCAAATATAAACTCGTCAAAGAGTATTAAGGAATCTCATGCAACATATAGCCAAGCAACTTTCGCCAGCCGAATTGCATATTACATCCAGTAACTTGCTGGTGTTTACTGATTTAGACGGGACCTTGCTCGACCACGACTCTTATAGCTTAGAGGCTGCCTTACCAAGCCTAAACCAACTTAAATTGCTGGATATCCCGGTTATCTTCAATACCAGCAAAACCTTTATGGAAGTGTTAGAAATACAGAAAAAACTGTCAATGGAACAGCCATTTGCGGTTGAAAATGGCTCAGCTATTTGTATCCCACTCAATAGCCCATTGCTCATAGAAGGTATGGATTCGCTTTCTGTTGGCAAACGACATTGGAAGATAAAAATATTTGGCCCCAGCTACCCTGATATATGCCAATACCTAAGTGTACTTCGCCAAAAGCATCATTTTCGCTTTCAAGGCTTCAATGACATGAACGTAGAGGAAGTGCAACTCCACACAGGTTTAGCAAAATACGATGCCCAATTAGCAAAACAACGGATGGCCTCCGAGCCAGTAGTTTGGAACGATAGCCAAGAAAATCTAAGCATTTTTATTAAAAAACTTGAGGACCATAACCTCGAGGTTGTTCAAGGAGGGCGTTTTCTTCATATCAAAGCGCGCTTTGACAAAGCAGATGCAATGATGTGGCTAAACCAAGTTTATCAAAGCAACTTTCAACATGACTTCATTAATCTGGCTTTAGGTGATAGTGACAATGATAGAACAATGCTTGAAAAAGCTGATGTCTCGGTGGTGATCCCACGTAAGCATTCTGCTGCGCTATTTATCGACCACCCACATTGCACTTTAGCACCTCACTCTGGCCCGCACGGCTGGAACCAAGTAGTTCAACAAGTTTTACAATCTTTTCTAAACGGAGCATAACCATGGCTGACTTTTATCAAAACGGCATTGTTACCACCTTACATAACCTTACAGACCGTCCACTAGAAGAATTAGAGCAAGAGCTCATTGCTTTCTCTAAAGTTAGACCTATGAGTTTAGTGCTCCCCTCCTTATTCTCTGAACTAGAACGTCCCGCTTTGGCGAAAATTGTAAAAGAACTGGCCAAGGTTCCTTATCTTAACGAAATCATTATTGGCCTTGATGCGGCCACCAAAGAGCAGTTTGATTATGCTAAAGAGTACTTTGCTGATTTACCGCAGCACGTGCGAATTTTGTGGAATGACGGTCCACGCTTAAGAGCGCTAGACGCGCAACTTGCCGAGCATAATCTAGCCCCAAAAGAAGCGGGTAAAGGACGTAATGTTTGGTATTGCTTTGGTTACGCGTTAGCCTCTGGTAAAAGTAAAGCCATTGGCCTGCACGACTGCGACATTATTACTTACGACCGCAGTATGTTAGCGCGCCTAATGTACCCAGTGGCCAACCCCTTGTTTAACTATGAATTCTGTAAAGGATTTTATGCCCGCCATGCCGATGGGAAACTCAATGGCAGAGTGGCCCGTTTATTGGTCACGCCCTTGTTAAAAGCCTTGAAAAAGATCGAAGGCTACGATGACTACTTAGAGTATTTAGACAGCTTTCGCTATTCACTCGCGGGTGAATTTTCAATGCAATCAGATGTATTGAATGACTTAAGGATCCCATCAGATTGGGGTCTTGAAATTGGCGTACTATCAGAAATTTACCGAAATCACTCTACCAACCGAATTTGTCAGGTAGACATTGCTGATGTATATGACCACAAACACCAAGATTTAAGCTTAGATAACTTGGATGCTGGTTTAGCCAAGATGGCCACCGATATTAGTAAGGCTATTATTAGAAAACTGGCGACACAAGGCCATACCTTCAGCCCCGGTAAACTGCGCTCATTAAAAGCCACCTACTACCGCATAGCATTAGATTTTATTGAAAACTACCACAGTGATGCCTTAATCAACGGCCTCACCTTAGACCGACACGCCGAAGAAGATGCTGTAGAACTTTTTGCCAAAGCCGTTATGTCAGCTGGTGATACTTTCTTAGAGAACCCTTCAGCGACACCGTTTATTCCAAGTTGGAACCGCGTACAAAGTGCCGCTCCTGATTTCTTAGAGCGTTTGTACGAAGCTGTAGAAGCGGATAATTGCTAGACTTTTCTGAATAATCCTTTCGCTCGGCAGCCTGCCTGCCGAGCACTTTTTTGTTGCTAATTAGTACGCCCCGATTTGAATCGAACAAATACCAAGAAACGGTAATGAGTAACCCCGCCCCTAAATTTGACCATCTAAGTTTTGCTACTGAACAGCGCAAACACTTGATACTAGAAGCTGAACAACAATTTGGCTTTAAGTCTTTTTATCGTGTAATAGTTTGTCTATTTTATAAATAGTGTCTAGCTCATCAGCACTGCGTGAAAGCAGCTGATCCCACATCTTTAACATTGACGCTTTTGCGGGAGGCTTTACCCCGGCCTCTCGTTCTTCTGCGGTAAGAGGCAGTAATTGCACCACACTAATATCCATCGCTTTTGCAATGGCACATAGATCCAGTAGTGTTAGCTGACTGGTGCCCTCTCGGTCGAGCTTTGCGTAGACAGAGCTGGTGGGTAAACCGGCGTTACCCGCCAAGTTTTTCCTAGACCACTTCAAATTAGCCATTAAAAACTCAAGACGCTCAATTTGCATACTTCTTATTTGGGCATCCGTAAGTCCGAAAAATTCATACCCTTCGCTCTCCAACTTTGGCATTCCAAAATCCATAAACCAGCCTATTTATCCTTCCAATATATAGAAACCCCCTTTGCTAAGCTATTTCCAAGTTAACAAATCAACGCTTATTAGCGCTCAACCTCCAAGGCGAATACAATGAACAAACTAAGCAAACGAGCAGTAAAATCGGCGACGACTCTATTACTGGCCACCGTAATAAACGGATCTTTTGCAGCAAACAAACCGGGTGATGACCTCCCTTATTTCGACGCTCAACGAACAGCCCAACAAAACACTGTTGAAGTGGTCGACTTCACCGGTAAAACTAGTCAAGAACTGGCCGCTTTTTTAGCGTTACAATCTCGAGTACAAGCCCCACAACATGTCATCGACGCCTTTGAGGTGGCTGTTGAAAACAACCGTAAAATTGCACCCGACTACACCGCAATGATGGAACAACAAGCTACCATTCGTGGCGTATCCGTTGCTCAGCTTTTTGCTGAGGCGAGCGTAACCGATTGGCAAGTGAACCAAACCATCATTAAATCATTGGCCGCTAATCAGGATGTTAAAGAATTAAATGGTTGCACCACAGTGGCCTTTAATAATGGCATCGTTGGTCAAACTAACGACCTATCAATCAAAAATTTAAGTTCAGATACCATGATGGTAAAAACCAACGACACGATATTTTTGCCAACCGATGGTGCACACTTTCAAGGCATGGGTAAACACGTCGGAATAGTTATTAATTTTCTGGGGGTAACCGCAGGAGAAGACGCATTAGGAAACAACAACCTAATCTCAACAGATGCGCTCTTCGCCGCAGCCACCAGCGCGGCGTCTATACAAGACTTTATTAGCAAAATAGAAGGCTACAGCACCATTACGCCGCTTAATTTCACCCTAGCGGATGATCAGGGTAATCACGCAGCGATACGGATACACGCAGAAGGTATGGAGTTATTAACCGGAGAACAGCGCGGAATTGGTCACGCCAATCACACCGAAAATTTTAAACAGCAGATATTTGAAAGCATGACCCCCTTTGAAGCTAACCAGGCCTTTTTCAATACTTTTGCGCGTGAAGAAGCAGTGTCTGCCTTTTTGGATTACTCACCAGAGCTAAGTGTTGAGTCAATGCAATGGCTGTTTAATCGTAAGCCGATCAATCTCTCCAAATTCCAGGGCAAAGATTTTGTCACCGTAGAAGCAATGGTATTTGACCTAAAAAATGGATGTGCTTATGTTGCTGGTGATAACCCTCGCTTTACTGACTACAGCAAAACCTGCTTCTGACACTCACTCATTGCGCACTGCAAGGTGCGCCTTAGGCAATCTTTAATACAATTATTGGTACTACTATGAACTTAATCTTAAAAATACTATTGGCTGTTGGAGTAGTGATGGCTATTTCCGGCTGCGAACCAGAAGGCGGTATTGACCTTACCAAAAAATGTGCGCCAAATTGCATGAAAAGTGGTGGCAATAACGGTGGTAAAACACCTGTATCACCAAATCCAGAAATAACCATAACCAGTGGGATATACCGAGACTCTGCCAACGACCATGTGGCGACGATTGACAAAAATGGCCGGGTGCTTTTTTGGGATGATTACACAACAGATCGAGAATTAGAACAACGCGGCTTAGTGCAAACGCAAGTGCGACTAAATAGCCAGTACCGCGAAGAAAATGCCTGTACCATTGCCTATAACGGCGCTCGCTTTCAGCACAATTATAGCTTTGAGAAGACCGGGTCAAGTTTGCTGTTCTTCACCTCTTGTGGCGATGCTAGAGCTTACCAAAAATCGCTTAACCCAACACCAGCCAGGACCACTATAGCCAGCAAAAATTCAATCTCCTATTTGTACACCGCAGCGGGCGAGTCTCTAGAGCTAAGCGCGGATGCCTTAACAAACATCGACCAACAACAAGCGATACTTAACGATAACGGTCTACTAAGTTTACCTGCGCCTTACCAACACTGTACTCAAGAATATTTTTTGGATGAACAAAGTGTGGTAATTCTAAGCAGCCCAAATTGTGAGTCGACTGGTTTTGAGTCTGGGCTTTACAGCCGCTAATAGCAAAAACAGAGGCAAGGCTTGTATTAACTAGATTCGGATGAATAGCAACAACATTGTTGAGCAAACGCTGCGCCAAATTGTTCAACATTGTAGCCCTTACACCCGCAGCCTGCCTGCCGAGCACTTTTTTGTTGCTAACAAACACCAGCCGTTCGTGAAAAGTCAATTTTAGATCAACTCACTCATTCATACTTCATACCAATAACATAACGACTCAGGATATTAGGGGTGATTGGTATTGAGTAAACATCAAATAAGCAACGACAGAGCATTAATTGTCAGTACACTTACCAAGCTAAGCCCAGGCGTAATGGTAGACATTCAGCTATCTGCTGGTGACAAGCTACGTCTAAAAGCCAAATTGGTGGGCTATGAGGAAGGTGGATATTTTGCATTTTCACTACCAAAGCAGGTATATCATCAGTATCAAGACCGCTTATTTGAAGGTAAAAGCTGTGTGGTAAGAATGATCATTGAAGGTGAGTCTGGATTATGTGTTGCCTTTAAATCACAAATAATCACCTTAAATAAAAAACCACAAATTATGCTGTTTACTCAATACCCTGAGCAAATTGAATTCATTCGTTTACGTAAAAAAAACCGAATAAACACCCATTTACCGGTATTGCTAACGGAACAACAAGCGCCTAGCGACACTGCATCCATCGATCCAAGTGATCGTTTGGAAGGGGTAGTACTCGATTTATCTGAAGATGGGTGTCGGGTTGAATTAGCAGCCCCGCAAGGCCAACACAAATCATCATTGGTATTTGTACAACTACTCCTTCGTTTTCCGCTTAACCCCGACAAACCAATATTGTTAAACGGACAAGTTAAAAGCCAACAACGCTGCGCCAATAATAAGGTACGTGTCGGCATTCAATTTGAATCTAACAAATACCTTGAAACGGTATTTAATAAACTCAATTTATTTAGTCATCCAAGCTTTGCTTAAACAGCCAATAAGCTTTATTTCGGCGCTAACCACAACACTTGATAAGGTTTCAATTTGTAATCTGCTAAGCTGACGTTCTCTTCGCTCAGCAAGTCGTCACATTGTTCCAAAAAAGCCTTTGGTAGCTGAGCTAAGTGCTCCAATTGTTGAGGGTATTTAGTCAGGTTGAATACCGCTAATACCGAATGAAATTTATCAATATAACTGTCTCTTGGCGCATCGCCTCGCTGCATAACAAATACCGCATCGCCGCAATCGTAAACCCGCTGAGCTGACTCAGGGTGAAAGGCCGTGATGGTTTTACGTAATGCTAACAAGGCACGATAGCGCTGAAAGACTTGTGCTTGCGGGCTATGCTCTTGAGCCAATAGCGTTTCAAATTCCTCTCTTTGCCAACGATGGCGATTGATAGAACGCGTGCGACCGGTTTGTTCTACTAAAGACTGATCGTTAGCGGTAGCCGTTAAGCTGTGAATATAAATGCCAGGGATGCCTTGCAAGCTCAGTAACAGCTTTTGACTACACAAAAAGCGCTCTACTTGCCACTGATCTGATCCAGTTCGGGTACCTTGCAGCGCATCAAATAAAGAGATATTGAGCTCATAGGGGTTTTGGGTACCGTCACCGTTAGACTTCATGCTAACAAACCCACCAAAGTTATGAACCGATTCGCCTAAATCGGCAATTTCGTGCTTAGGAATAATCTGCTCTACTGCTCTCACCCCGATGCCGTCATGAGAAGCGACAAAATTGAAGTAGTTACACCCTTTTGGCAACGCGACTAAATCACGAGCCCAAGCGGTTAAGTAGTGGCCATTACCTCGGTTTAAGGCGTGCAGCAACAGCGGTGGCAAGGCAAACTGGTAGACTAAGTGGGCTTCATCACCATCGCCAAAGTAACTAATGTTTTCCTGATGGGGCACGTTAGTTTCAGTTATCAACACTAAATTCGGATCCAATTGCTCCATGACCCAGCGTAGCAGTTTCACTACTGCATGCGTTTGGGGTAAGTGAATACAATTGCTGCCCAGAACTTTCCAAACAAACGCTACCGCGTCTAAACGCACAAAGCGCGCGCCTTGTTGCAGATAGAAGATAAAAATGTCGACAAAAGCCAATAGCACTTTGGGATTAGAAAAATCGAGGTCTATTTGATCATCACTAAAGGTCGCCCATACATGTTTTATCCCTTCTCGTGTATAAACATCGACGATCAGAGGGCTGGTTCGAGGTCGTGTCACTGCGCTGTAATCAAGCTTAGGATCTGACTCTATAAAGTAGTCTTTACCTTCACCTGAACCGTTTACAAAATCGTTAAACCATAAACTTTGTCTCGAACAATGATTCATGACCAAATCAAACATTAACTCGAAATCTTGGTTCAGCTGCTCAATGTCTTTCCAATCGCCCAAGTTGTAATTGACTTGGTTATAGTCAATTACCGAGAAACCGTCATCAGAACTAAACGGGAAAAAAGGCAGTATATGAACCGAGCTAATCAATCCGGTTAAATACTCCCGCAAAAACTGATGCAAACTTTGTAAGGGTGGTAAACCACCACTTAATACGCTATCCCCATAGGTAATGAGAATAACGTCTTTTTCAGACCACGCTTGGTAACGAGGAAAACCAGCTTGGGCGGCTTCAACTTTTGAGAATATCTGCTTACTCAGTGGCTCAATTAACGAGGGTTCAAAAATTTGTTTTAACAGGTGTTCGAGTTGCTGCATACACGGCCCTTAACAATCAGCTAATACTGTTAGGCAAAAAGATTCCAAGTAACGTGCCAACCCTCAGGTAAACGACCTATTTTAAAAAATACACGCTAAGCAATTGTAAAATATACATTTAAATACTTAGTAGAAACAGCGGTTGTTTTATTGCTTATTTATTGAGTCATTTTTCAAATCGTTATGTTCATTTTTGATGCATTGGTATAGTTCAAGCACCGACAGCGCACCAATACAGTGCAAAAATATCAACGACACTATCGACAAACAATCGAGACAATAACAATTAAACTAACAAATACAATTACTTAACATGCTTCACATTGAGTACTGGCACTGCTCTTGCTGTACTAAATATAGTATTAATATCAAATCAACCTCACAGCAAAGAGCTGTACCAAGGAGTTTGTATGACCATGATTAAGAAATGTCTATTTCCTGTAGCGGGTTACGGTACGCGGTTTTTACCTGCCACTAAATCGATGCCGAAAGAGATGTTACCGATTGTAAATAAGCCTCTGGTTCAATACGGGGTTGAAGAAGCGGTTGCTGCCGACATGAGCGATATGGCCTTTATTACCGGTCGCGGAAAACGCGCTATTGCTGATCACTTCGACATTAGCTATGAACTCGAAAATGAAATAGCCGGCACCAGCAAAGAGGAGTATCTAAAAGAAATTCGCCACCTAGTCGATAATGTGAATTGTACTTACACTCGACAGAAAAAAATGATGGGACTAGGCCACGCAGTTCTGTGTGGTGAAACACTCATTGGCCAAGAACCCTTTGGCGTTGTGTTAGCTGACGACTTATGTTTTGGTGATGATGGCGGCGTACTGGCACAAATGGCAAAACTTTATGAACAGTTTCGCTGTTCAATCATTGCGGTGATGGAAGTCCCTAGAGAAGAAGCCCACAAATATGGCGTGATAGAAGGCGAAGCCTTACGTGACGATCTATTTCGAGTGACGTCGATGGTTGAAAAACCGCCGCTAGGAGAGGAGCCTTCTAACTTAGCAGTGATTGGCCGCTATATTCTGACCCCAGATATTTTCAGCTTATTACGTGATACCCCTCCGGGCAAAAATGGCGAAATACAATTAACCGATGCCTTACTGACCCAAGCTCAAAACGGCTGTGTCATGGCCTATAAATTTAAAGGTAAACGTTTTGATTGCGGCAGTGTAGAAGGATTTGTTGACGCCACCAATTATTGCTTTGAAAACTTATACGGCAAATAGCGCTTACATCGATACGCCAGTGATAAGTATTACTGGTGTATCAATTGCTTACTGGGGTAAGGATCGAAGCCCATATGTACCAAAGGATACCCGGTGTAACGCTCTGGGCGCTTCCAAAGGACTTCGAAGCGATGACGCAAGTAGAAACTAAATGCCTCTGAATTATCGGCAAACAAATGTAATTCTAAGCGAGATCGTAAACTTTTTGCCAACTCTAATAATTGCGAACCAATGCCCCTTCTTTGCCAGTTAGGCGCTACAAATAGCGCGATCAGTTTATGGTCGACTAAGGCTAGAAAGCCGCAAATTTGTTTTGATACTTCAGCTACCCATACTTCAGATTTAAACTGATATAAGCGCTGTAAAGCCTCTTGTCGCTCCCACCAATATTTTCCAGGCAAAAAATCATGAGCTCGTAGGCTAGCCGATAACCATATTTCACTAATATCGTCATAATCCGTGTCTTTTGCTTGTCGCAAAGTTAAACCTTGGGCAGTAGTGAAAGAGTTCAATGTGTTTTTCATCAAGAAGTGATCAATGTTTGCTGATTATGGTAGCCATCTATTAAACATGGTGTGAAACAGATCGAATTTCCTAGGCTGGTAGAAGATGTAGATCGCAGTTTACAATGAAAGGCTGTTTCATCAGCACCAAAGTGACCCGCGCCAAATAAACTAAGAAATATTAAAACTAACTGAGAAAGCAAAACTTAATGCCGATATAATGCTTCTACATTATAAGAGAAAACTCAATATTAAGGATGATAATGAGCTTAACTAACATCTTAAAACTCTTCAGTTTAACTATCACTCTCATGGCAACAATGACAAGCAATGCGCAAGTTTATAAGTGGGTAGATGAAAATGGAACCACTCACTTTAGCTCGCAGCGCCCCGCACATGATAAATATCAGGATATAGACATCAGTGTGTCTCCCAAGAGACAAGCGAGTAAAGAAGTACAAGAGTTTGCCGAAAGTCTCCAGCAAGCTGTACTCACCGACCACGGTGATGCACAACAACTTGACTGCTCCGCCGCGGTGGTAAATAGCAAAGACCAATTAAGCTCGATGCAAGCGGTCAGCCTTAAGAACCTACAAGATGGATACTTAAGCCAAGCTGATTATGACCAGGCCAAGGTTGCAATCAGCGGGGCAAAAAATCAAATTTCGACCCAAGAATGCTTAAGCGCCACTGGCCCCGTGAAAAAATTCTACCTATGTATGAGCAACCAAATGAATCATGTGATGCGATGCGGAAAAAAATACGATTATGGCGCATAAGCACTGCGATGAACTACAAACGCTAAGTTCACATCGATGTAAAAAAAGCGTAAATCAGCACTGACAAGCCAAGTAGTTTTGTTAGAATAGCGCCCCTAATTTATTAATGAGTTATTCCGTTATGTGGTTTAAAAATTTAATGTTGTTTCGAATTACCAAAGAATTGGAACTCGAACCAGAAAAGCTAGACGCCACCTTAGAAGAGCTAAGCTTTACCCCTTGCGGAAGCCAAGACCTAAGCAAATTTGGTTGGGTAACGCCAATGGGCAAATTTGGTCAAAGCATGATCCATGTTGTGGGCAATGAGTATTTAGTATGCGCTAAGAAAGAAGAGAAGATGCTACCCGCATCAGTAATTCGCGATACCTTAGCCGATAAAATTGAGCTAATCGAGCAAGAGCAACAACGCCCGCTTAAAAAAGCTGAGAAAGATGCGTTAAAAGAAGAAATTGTCATGACGCTATTACCGCGTGCCTTTTCTCGTACCAGCTTAACCTACGCATGGATAAGCCCAGACAATAACTTAATCGCGGTTGATGCTGGCAGCGCCAAAAAAGCTGAAGAAGTTATTTCACTATTACGTAAATCTTTAGGCAGCTTACCGGTTACGCCCATTAACTTAGCCAACCAAGCCGATGTAACCATGACCGACTGGATCAATGAAAAAGCTATTCCAGCCAACTTTGAACTGGGCGAAGAAGCTGAGCTACGCAGTGCCCTAGAGGGTGGCGGTATTATTCGTTGTAAAGAACAAGACTTGTTCAGCGACGAAATTAAAGTGCACTTAGATGCCGATAAGTTTGTAACCAAACTTGAACTAACGTGGGCAGAATCGGTTCGCTTTGTGATAAGCGAAGATATGAGTATAAAAGGAGTTAAGTTCACCGATACCATTACCGAGCAAAACGAAGACATCGAAAAAAGCGATGTGGCCGCGCGTTTTGACGCCGACTTCGCACTCGCCAGTGGCGAGCTGAGTAAAATGGTGCCTGATCTTATCGCCGCTTTAGGTGGCGAAATAACCAGCTAAACACCCCCATAAAACTTACCTATTTCACCAGCCATTAACATAGTTTCAAGTACTTAGTTACTGGCTGGCGATTTTTTAATCAAAAGCATTGCAAGCCCTCTTCTCTACGCGTAAAATGCGCGCCCTTATTGTGCTGTACGCAGCCCTTCTCAATGATTCGACTCAGACCCGGAGCTTTGATGTTTAAACCAGAATTACTGTCGCCTGCTGGCAGCCTTAAAAACATGCGTTACGCTTTTGCCTACGGGGCAGATGCGGTTTATGCTGGCCAACCTCGCTATTCCTTACGTGTAAGAAATAACGAATTTAATGCTGAAAACTTGCAGCTAGCGATTAACGAAGCACACGCACAAAACAAAAAGCTGTACATGGTCAGTAACATTGCCCCGCATAACGCCAAGTTGAAAACTTACCTGCGAGACATAGAGCCCATCATTGCGATGAAACCTGATGCACTTATTATGTCTGACCCAGGCATGATAATGATGGTGCGCGAAGCGTTCCCTGATCAAACTATTCATCTTTCGGTTCAAGCCAATGCCATTAACTGGGCTACCGTTAAGTTCTGGCATCAACAAGGTGTAGAACGGGTGATTTTGTCGCGCGAATTATCGCTAGATGAGATCGAAGAAATCCGTATGCAAGTGCCTGAAATGGAACTTGAAGTATTTGTACATGGCGCATTGTGTATGGCCTACTCTGGCCGATGTTTGCTGTCTGGTTACATCAATAAACGTGACCCAAACCAAGGTACTTGCACCAACTCGTGCCGTTGGAAGTACAACGCCCACGAAGCCAAAGAAAACGAAGTCGGCGACATTATTGCGGCACAACCGCAAATTGTAGAACCCACCTTAGGCGCAGGAGCCCCTAGCGACCAAGTATTCTTGTTGCAAGAGCAAGGTCGACCTAATGAGTATATGCCAGCCTTTGAAGACGAGCATGGTACCTACATTATGAATTCGAAGGATTTACGTGCTATTCAACACGTAGAGCGTTTGACTAAAATGGGTGTGCATTCGCTTAAAATTGAAGGCCGTACTAAGTCATTTTATTACTGCGCCCGTACTGCACAAGTTTATCGCCAAGCGATTAACGATGCAGTAGCGGGTAAGCCTTTCGACCCAAGCCTAATGGGTACCCTAGAAAACCTAGCGCACCGTGGCTACACCGAAGGTTTCTTACGTCGCCATACGCATGATGAATACCAAAACTACGACTACGGCTATTCAATTAGCGACACCCAACAGTTTGTGGGTGAAGTAGCAGGCCGCAATGCGGCAGGCCTTGCCGAAGTGACGGTTAAAAACAAATTTTTGTTAGGCGACACCTTAGAGTTAATGACTCCACAAGGTAACCTCAACTTCAAATTGGAGCACCTTGAAAACAAAAAGGGTGAGCTGATTGATGACGCTAAAGGCAGTGGTCATACGGTATTCTTACCCGTACCCGAACATGTAGATTTAGAGCATGCACTCATCATGCGTAATCTACAAACAGGACAAAACACCCGAAACCCACACCAAGAGACTGAAACTAAAGTGTAAATAAGCATTGCCTGTCTAGGCTAATCAGTTTGTTTACCCATTAGCACTTACCCGCCGATAACTCATTGCTATCGGCTTTTTAGTGCCTATACACCCCTTAACTAAGGTGCATCTCTGACTAAACGCACATAGTTATAATAACGTTCTCCTCCCTCGCCCAAGGCGCCACCTTGATATTTAGTATCAAATCGCACACCACCCGCACCGTGGAAGTCATTTCCCTCGCCGTCGCTTGCCGTTCCAAATGCCACATACCATGCGTAATAATATTCTTGGCTATCACTACCCAAATAGGCGCTAGTACTAGACCAAAAATAACCATAATCCTTGTCATATACAGTCTCGTCATCTCTCAATTCTGTAATATCAAAAAAATCGGTATCAATAGCAGGCCCTAGGTCTACCTCATTTTGCGCACTAGGAGAGTGAGTGTAATCAACAATGCTGTGCAACTCTTTAATATTAGGCACCCGCCAATCAGTGTAACTTGCCAGCGTTGAGTCTGTTGCATAGGCCAGCGCTTCTTGCCAGTTCATACCATAGCCGCTGTCTTGTTGTGCCCACATTAAGCCTGTTGCTATGTCAGTAATGGTGCCATCATCATTGTTGACAAACTGATTCACGCCGTAACGATCTCCGCGCACAGCGCGTACATAGTTACCCATTTGGCCAGAGGCATAAGCTTTTATGTGACCAGAACCGTGGTTCACCCCAAAGGCGGCTGAGTCAGGTCCTGCTATGGTGCTCCCAACATAGACCTCCGTCCAATATTGCTCATCCTTGCTGACGACACTGCCCGCTAAACCAAAATAGCTCGTATCCAAATAAGGCCAACCTATTGAAAAGTCACTTAATGAAAACAGTTCTTTAGTGCTAGGAACCCGCCAATCACTATAGCCAGCTAACGCTAAGTCATTACAATAATCCACCGCTTCTTGATAACTCAACCCCCGGTTGTCGGGGATTTGTTGCCACATTAGGCCGGTGATATTGTCGCTTACGGTGCCATCGTTGTTATCGGTGAAACTAAAAGGATTTCCTGAATATTGAGCATCTTGACCAAAATAGTCCTCTCCAGCAACGGGGCAATTAATGACAGCGCCATCATTGTCTAAGCAATTTACCTGCCCTGTGTCGGCCAAATTGAAATCCAAAACATCGTTGGCTTCTTCACTGCTATCGATAATGCCTTCGATGCCATTACACCCACAAAGGACGATCCCTAAACTGACTATACTTAAACGTTGAGGTAGGTATGTTCGCTGCATTATGGCTCCATCCTAAAGCTTATCCCGCGTTATTTACCCCTCGATTATTGACAGTGAATATGCAAAAGAGATGGAGAAAAAAGGGAAATTGGCAGTAATTGCCTTGGCGCAGAAGTCCGCCACAAATAGGTGGTCAACACGTTCGCCGACGCTTCTCTATTCACCTAAGTCAGTCTTCA
The DNA here is from genome assembly GCF_054112545.1 of Agarivorans sp. MS3-6. Classification (NCBI taxonomy): domain Bacteria; kingdom Pseudomonadati; phylum Pseudomonadota; class Gammaproteobacteria; order Alteromonadales; family Alteromonadaceae; genus Agarivorans; species Agarivorans sp. MS3-6. Next base: position 691,407 of record NZ_CM134202.1, read on the forward strand.
TCTTTTCTGCACAATTGGCGAACAAAATGCTTGTTATACTGAAGTGAGGTGACAACGTTCTCACTGACTAAGGCTTGAGCAAACGCAGCCTTCCGATCCACCAAACTATGATACTCTGAACATGGCTCAGATTAAGCGTTTACCCAACGCTACGGTATTAACCATAAACGTCTCTAAAGTATGACCTTAACTCAAAAACTAAGTACCGCTTTTATCGGTATCACTTTATTTATCCTTGCGGCAACTTTGCTACTCGCGCGTTGGAGCTTTGAGCGCGGTTTTTTAGACTACGTCAATGCGCTTGAGCAGCAACGACTTCAGAGCCTTTCAGCAGAACTGTCTGTTGAATACCAAAAAGCTAACAATAATTGGCAGGCGATCCCTAGTAGAACCATTGATCACCTCATTGAAAGGTCAATTGAGGGAGCATCGAGAGAACTTGGTCAGCCTTCGGGCCATAGGCGCCCGCCACCCCCTCGATCCCCTGACTTCAACCAAGCGCCTCCGCCTCCTAGGGTGGCGGTACCTACCTCTCTTTATGATGAAACAGGAACGCTCATCGCAGGGCCAATGCTCAGCGACATTGCAGAGCTTACAGTGGTTGATATTTATGTTGAAAACAGCAAGGTTGGTGAACTTCACAGTGCACCAAAACGAAAGTTCTATTCGCTTCAAGAAACTGCGTTTTCTCAACACCAAGCGCGCACCAGTATCATTATTGGCTTAATTTGTTTGGCTATTTCGGTGTTTGTTTCAGCCATACTTGCCCGCAAGTTACTGGCCCCAGTGAAACGACTATTGGCAGGTATATCTGAGCTATCAAAAGGTAATTACTCAAACCCCATAGGCGAACGGCGCAACGACGAATTAGGCGCGCTGATCCGCGATTTAGACAGACTAGGCCTACAACTAGAACATAACCGCAGCGCTCGCCGCCGCTCACTGGCCGATATATCTCATGAATTACGCACTCCGGTTACCGTATTAACCGGAGAAATAGAAGCGATTAAAGACGGTATTCGTCCCTTAGGCATGGCTCAGTTACACTCAATAGACAATGAAGTGTCTCGATTAAGACGACTCATTGAAGACCTATACTTACTGTCACTATCTGACATTGGTGGTCTACATTATCATTTTGAAACACTCAATCTCGCCGAGTATGTAGGCCAAGTGGCACAGCAGTCCGCGAGGCGAGCAAACGAGCAAGGCCTTTCACTAAATATGACGTGTGATGCGCAACCACTCATCAACGGTGACCCAGTACGCATACAACAACTACTAACCAACATTGTGGATAATGCTCTCGCCTATACTGACTCCCCTGGCGTTATTAACATTGCGCTAAAGCAAGGCCCGCATGAGGTTTTGCTTTCGGTTAAAGATTCAGCGCCCGGTTTGGGTGATGCTCCACCAGAGCAACTCTTTGAGCCGCTATATCGTCAAGATTCTTCACGTAGCAGACGGACCGCCGGAGCAGGTTTAGGCCTAACTATTTGCAAAAACATTGTTGAGGCCCATCAGGGTAGTATTACCGCTGCACCTGCCGAACTTGGCGGTATAGCCATTGAAATCCGTTTCCCCTCCCTTTAAATGAGGTACCAATGAATAACAGCACAATTCTTATCGTTGAGGATGAAGAGAAAATTGCTCAGTTGTTAGCCGACTATCTACGCAATGATGGTTTTCAAGTGAGCATCCTTCACGAAGGCACTCATGCAGTGAGCGCGATTAAAGCGTCTAAGCCGGCCTTTGTCATCTTGGATTTGATGCTGCCAGGTATGGACGGTTTAACCATTTGCCAACAAGTTAGACAGTTTAGCGACGTGCCAATTATGATGATTACTGCCCGAGTCGACGAAATTAGTCGTTTGCTGGGTTTAGAGCTAGGTGCTGATGATTATGTGTGTAAGCCATTTTTACCTAGAGAAGTGGTCGCCAGAGTTCACACTATTTTAAGGCGGGTGCGTTCGATATCGATGGAAGATAGTCATTCATCTATCCAGTATCGCAATATCAAATTAAAGCCTGAAGAATTTAAGTGTTTGGTCAATGACAAAGACCTTGAACTGACCCCCGTTGAGTTCAAACTATTACAAACCTTGCTAGAGCACCCCGGTCGCGTATATTCGCGTGAACAACTGATGCAACAGTGTTATTCCGACAACCGAATTGTGAGTGAACAAACCATTAACAGCCACATTAAAAACTTGCGCAAAAAAATAACTGAGGCAGCCAATGGTGAAGAAGTCATTCACTCTATCTATGGTATTGGCTATAAAGTTGAATAAAACAAAAATTCGCTATTTCTGCATAATCACTACGCAATGTTTGCATGATGCTCAACTAAACTGTAGTCACTCATCAAATAATAGGATTTAGACATGTGGCTTAACAAACTTTCCCATAAATCACTGCTAACAGCACTTATCGTCGCTGGCCTGGCGCTTCCATTAACGACGGTGCAAGCTAAAGGGCCGCGTAAACCACCTCAAGAAGCCATAGATGCTTGTGAGGGGATGTCAGAAGGTGATAGCTGTAGTTTTTCAGGTAGAGAAGATGAAGCAATGAGTGGTATTTGTGGTGCACCACCACATGAAGAAGATGCTGTACTCGCATGTATGCCAGAAGGCGGCCCGGAAAGACAATAATTGTCAGTGTAAAAACCATGCTGTAGCAAGGATGCCGTGGCGTGGTACCTAGCTCTATCGCTAGTCCATAGCATTAATATTTAGCACCAGTTTACAGCTGACCATTATCACCAATGTGACTCAGTTGGCATTTTTCTGCATTATGGTAGAATGCGCCCGCAGCTTGCACCTAGCGTGATCATAATAAAACTACAGTGACCTGTGCGTCATCGATTCATAACAACAAATCATATTTGGTTATAAGCAATTAGCATTCATAAAGCCTTAGCATTATTCTGCCCAATGACAGAAATAATCGGGTTTTGTAATCGACGGTATTGATAAAAAATATTACGAGTATTGTTTTATGGCCCTGAAAATTAGTAAAAAATGCATCAACTGTGACATGTGTGAGCCAGAGTGTCCTAACCAAGCCATCTCTTACGATGGCGTTATTACGGTTATCGATCCCGATCGCTGTACAGAATGTAAAGGCCACTACGAGCGCCCTACTTGCATTGACGTATGCCCGATCGATTGCATAGCAGTAGACCCCGCTCATAAAGAAACCGAAGAACAGCTGTACGATAAGTTTGTAGCCTTGCATGGAGACTTACTGATAGCAAAGGGCGCAGTGTAAAACTTTAGGTCTCTCGCCATACCAACAAAAACTCTATAAAACAAATACTTGCCATTCCTTAACTGGCACCTATTGCTTCTTCAGACAATCCAAGGTGTGGCTGTCATTTATCGCTCAGGTAAAGTGAATCAATGTCTAAAAATACACGCATCTCATACATTTAGCGGTAAACTCTAATTAAAATTAGGCTTGTTTATACATATCAAGGAAGCTCAATGAACATTGACAAAATAAATGAAGTGCTCGCGATACCGGTTTTCACCATTCAAGATAAGGCCATCAGTTTAGGCGACATTTTGCTTATTCCCTTTTTACTACTGCTTAGTTACCTCACACTGAAAACTATTATCAAATTACTAGTCAGGCGTATGACTCGCAAAGGCGTAACGCCGGATGTGATTCATTTAGTCAGTCGCATCGCTTACATACTTGGCATAGTAATAGTGTTAGTAATGGCCCTAGAACTGATCAACATCCCCATTACCGCTTTTGCATTTCTTTCCGGTGCGATAGCTATCGGGGTAGGTTTTGGTGCACAGAACATCATCAACAATTTCATTAGTGGCTGGATTTTGATGTGGGAGCGCCCGATTAAAATCGGTGATTTCTTAGAAGTTGATGGAGTGAAGGGCAATGTTGAAGCCATTAATACTCGCTCAACCCGAATTCGCCGAACTGATGGCGTACATTTACTGATCCCAAATAGTAAATTGCTTGAGAACACCGTGATCAACTGGACGTTAATTGATACTCGAACGCGTACCACTATTAATGTGGGCGTGGCTTATGGCTCACCTTGCCGCCAGGTCGCGTTGTTAATTGAACAGGCAGTAAAAGAACAAGAAGCAGTATTAAGCCAACCCGCCCCCACAGTCGTTTTTAACGACTTCGGTGATAATGCCCTAGCCTTTGTGGTGTATTTTTGGGTCGAAGCCCAAATGGAAGGACAACTTAGGCAGGTGAGCAGTGAGATTCGGTTTAGAATTGATGAATTGTTCGCTGAGCACGACATTATCATCGCTTTCCCACAGCGCGATATTCATCTAGATGGCGCGCTAACAATTTCTCATGCTCAGCAGACAAGTAGCACTGTCGCTTAGTTTCACCCAGCAGGCGCAACCTTGCCCTGCTGATATTTTAATCTGGCGTAGCATGCCGACTAAACAAATTGTAAATCACCATGCTACTTCCACAATTAGCGGTCTTTATTCTCTGACCAATCGGTTTTAGAAACGAATAGTAATACCGCACCAGTTATACTTTATAGTCATTGACCATCGTTCTTAGCTGGGTGGCTAATGCCACTACACGGTCACTGATAATGTTATCTTCACTGGCATCTTTGGCGGTCAATTCAGCGATATCTTGAATATTAGTAACATGAATATTCACTTCGCTAACCGCTTTATTTTGCTGTTCGGCAGACAGTGCCATTTGCGAATTTAGTTCGGCTATCTCGCCACTATGGCTGGCAATATTATCTAAAATGTCACACAACTCATTAATATGGCTTTCTGAATCTAGCGCTGAGCGATTAGCTTCGCCCATGACATCAACCACCCGATCCTTTTGCACACTCAACTGCTCGTTAATCGCTTTTATTTCGTCGGTAGATTGGCGGGTTCTGCTCGCCAACGAGCGCACTTCATCGGCAACCACCGCAAACCCTCTGCCTTGCTCTCCGGCACGGGCGGCTTCAATCGCAGCATTTAGGGCTAACAAATTAGTTTGCTCTGCAATCGCAGAAATAGTATCAACCATCAGGTTCACTTTCTCGCTGCGCTCACCCAACTCTGCCAGGCTTTGATTGGCCTTATTAACGATGCCCACTAAAGTTTGCATATGGGTCAATATTTGCTGAGCCTTATTGGCCCCCGATTCAACTTGTAAATTGGCCCCTTGAGTTCGTTCTGTAGTGTATTTAGCGTTTTGTTTAACCTCATTGGATGAAGCTTCAATTTCCAATAAGGTGGCTGCCACTGAGTCGGTCCCTGATTTTAGGCTAACCACCGATTGCTCGGTAGACTCAGCCACACTTTTTACTCGCTCAGCCGCATTATGCAACTCTTCACTACTGCTAGAAATGTGGATCAGATTTTTTCTAAAAGAGGCGACTAAACTGTGAATAGAAGCGTATACCCCGCCTATTTCATCATGCCGCTCATCGCTGAAATCTACGCGTAAATCAGAATGGGTGGAAGCCTCTAGCAAACGACTACGCAATAGGTTAAGCCGCTTGGCCACCGCACTGCGAAATATCAGCCCCAGCATCAACATACCAACAAAAAAGACGATAGCTAACAAGCCGGCCTGCTTAAACAACGCGCTATAAATCGCTTGCTGGGCATGCGCTAAAGAAAACTCCACTTGAATCACCGCCGCAACGTCTCCTTCTTTACTGGTAAGGTGACACGACAAGCAATCAATGCCGCCGTGATCTTTACTCATAAACACCGGTTGTAGCGCCGTAATAATCGGCTGACCATTGGCCATACCCGCTATCGATAAACGCTCCCCTTTAAAAGCCTGTTGCTGACTAACATTTAAACTGGGTAAAGGATCGTTGGGATGAAACATACTTTGAATAGGCGTAGCGGGGATTAAACGAATATCGAGGATATTATCTTGGCTTAGCATCTTCTTATGCAGCAGCTGTTTATTAGCCATTGCCCCCGATAACATCAAGGTATTTAGGGCTTCAAAGTAACTATCACTTAGTGATTTTATTTGCTGATTAGCCATCTCACGAACTAAGGTTTGTTCATGGCTATAGGTGAAACTAAGTGTAATAGCAAGTAGCGACAGGCCAACAATAACCATAGTGATATACAGCTTTGCTGCAATAGACCAACGATAAAAAATCGCCCTCATAAGTATCTCCGCCCTTAAGAATTGAATCCGTTCAACAATCCCCATTTAACCATAGTGTAAAAACCACAAAAATAAATTGATATTTTTCGCAATATACTCAGCCCTAGTCATCACTACGTTAAACGGTGAGACACTAAGGCTAACAAGCAAAAGCCACCTTGAAGGGAACGGCTATTCGGGCCATAGCTAATAACGCTAAATATTGGAGGACATAATGCTTAGATTGACTCGCCCCCAAAAAAAAGCCAGCGACTGTTTTAGCTGGCTTTTTGCCCAATAAACGATATTTGTCAGCCCAAACAGGCCGTAACACTAAAATAGTTTAAAGATTTTGCCCGCAGTATCGGCTGCTTTGCCAATATCATCGAGGTCAATGCCGCTAGACTCTTGTTCCGCTTTGCTGTTGTTGGTTGAGTCCGTTTGCTTAGTGTGCGCAATTTTCGGAGCCGCTTGTTGCTGTGCTTCTACGATGGCTTGCGCATTCAAAGCAGTAATTTCAACTCGACGGTTTAGCGCACGGCCTTTGTCAGTGCCGTTATCGGCGACAGGCTGAGTTTGACCACGGCCAATGGTGTTTAGGCGGTCCTGACTAATACCATGTTCGTCAATTAAGTAATCCATTACTGCCTCAGCACGTGCTGCAGACAGCTTACGGTTGTCACGTTTAGCGCCCACATTGTCGGTATGACCAACAATGTCTATCTCAAGTTTGGGGTAGTCGCTAAGCACTTGGGCTAAATCGGCCAGTTCACCAGCAGAATCAGGCTTAATTTCAGCCTTGCCGGTATCAAATAGAATACCGTACAAATCGATTTTACCGCTTTCAACTAGGCTAAGGGCGATGGGCGAGATGAGCGAGTCGTTAAGTTGTTCTTGTTCTATAACATATTGAAATACATGTGTATAAGAAGAAATCTCCGTCACAAAAACAACTAAGTTAAGATTCCCTTTACGGGCTGCTAAATAACGTGCTTTTCCCCCATTTAGGTAATTATCACGGCCATCATCAAATATTCGACGAAGATCGTGAGTGCTAAAATTTTTACTACAAGCCTTATCGCATTCAAAGAGTACCTCCATTCCCTGCCGTTTTGCCAAACTCAGGTAATTACGGAACGCTTGTGTAAGAGATATATTCGAAGGCAGTCGATAATCAATATAGGTATAATCACCGCCAATAGATTCGGTTTTATCGACGATCCACTCATGATCTTTTTTATAAGGTTCACTTAGTATTAGGTTAAGCTCATCGTACTCCACTTTATCGTAGTGCTTAATTACAGCATCAGGAATACGATTAAAAGCAGGATGATCTTTACCTTGTCCAGCCAGTACAGAAAAACAACTTAAGCCCATTAGTGCGCTCAAGCCCAACACTAAGCTTTTACGCAAACACTTACTCAACAACATTCTTTTAACATCCTTATCAATAACTAAGGACAAAAATATCAAAAATAGTTAGTAATTTCTATTCAATAACTTAAAGAAGCGAAACTTAATCTAGCAGCTCTATGGATATGAGTAACAAAGCCATTGATGCGCTCAATGCAAATATCAACTATTGCTAGGGTCTGTTGATATTTGCTGATGGTTTTTGCAGCAATTTATTAGCCATTTAGGCAAGGCAGTGAGTGTGCAGTTAAGTGGGCTTAATAATCACTCGCTAACGCTGAATAAATGGCTAAGAAATGCTGCCCGAAGGGTTCGGATAAGCGAACTTTACTCTTTGTTAAGCACTTCTTGCTTAGCCCACTAGGCTTCTAAGTGCTCGCCGCGATTAAAGCCCGCTTATCTCGAACAAAATTTCAACACCAAAGATCAACAGACCCTAGTAAATCCATTAAATAAAAAGGGCTCCATAAGGAGCCCGTTAGTTAATTATAGATTGAGCTTATACATCGAAGCGATCGGCATTCATTACTTTAGTCCAAGCAGCAATAAAGTCTTTGGCGAACCTTTCTTTATTGTCGTCTTGCGCATAAAACTCGGCGTAAGAGCGTAATACCGAGTTAGAACCAAACACCAAATCAACCCGTGTTGCTGTCCATTTAGCTTCTCCACTAACACGCTCACAGATATCATAAGAGTTTCTGCCAGTTGGTTTCCAGGTGTTAGCCATATCGGTAAGGTTTACGAAGAAATCATTAGTCAGTGTGCCAACCTTGTCGGTAAACACTCCCGCTTCAGAATCAGCATGATTGGTGCCTAATACTCGCAGACCACCAATTAGCACGGTCATTTCTGGCGCACTTAAGCCCATTAATTGAGCGCGGTCGAGCAGTAACTCTTCTGCGGTAACCACATAGTGCTTCGGCAAGTAATTACGAAAACCGTCTGCTTGTGGCTCCAATACTTCAAAGGACTCCACATCCGTCATCTCTTGGCTCGCGTCACCTCGGCCAGCCGTAAACGGTACAGCCAAGTTTAAACCCGCTGCTTTAACGGCGTGCTCAACACCCACATTACCAGCAAGTACAATAACATCAGCAAGACTTGCACCAGTATCTGCAGCAATTGCTTCCAACACACTTAATACTTTAGCCAGTTTTTCTGGTTCGTTAGCCTGCCAATCCTTTTGCGGAGCAAGGCGGATCCGTGCCCCATTGGCTCCACCACGTTTATCAGAGCCACGATAAGTACGGGCGCTATCCCAAGCAGTAGTCACCAATTCGGCTACGCTTAGGCCGCTATCAGCAATGCGTTGTTTTACTGCATCTACATCATAAGATGTTGCTCCTGCTGGAATAGGATCTTGCCAAATAAGATCTTCGGCTGGAATATCGGGCCCGACATAAACAGACTTAGGCCCCATGTCGCGATGGGTTAATTTGAACCAAGCTCGCGCAAAGGTTTTAGAGAAGTACTCTGGGTCATTCTTAAAGCGCTCAGAAATTTTGCGATACTCTGGGTCTACTTTAAGCGCCATATCTGCGTCGGTCATCACCGGGTTGTAGCGAATGTTCGCATCTTCAACGTCAACCGGTTTATCTTCTTCTTTAATATCTACAGGCTCCCATTGAACAGCTCCTGCAGGGCTTTTTGATAGCTGCCATTCATAACCAAACAGCAATTCAAAATAACCATTATCCCATTGGGTTGGATGGGTGGTCCAAGCACCTTCGATACCACTAGTAACGGTATCTCTGCCGATGCCACGCTTGCTATGGTTATTCCAGCCTAAACCTTGTTCTTCAATGCCCGCGCCTTCTGGCTCTGCGCCCAATAAAGAAGCGTCGCCATTACCGTGACACTTACCTACAGTATGACCACCAGCAGTTAAGGCAACGGTTTCTTCGTCGTTCATCGCCATACGTGCAAAGGTAGTACGCATATCTTGAGCAGTTTTAAGTGGGTCTGGCTTACCATCTACGCCTTCAGGGTTTACATAAATCAAGCCCATCATTACTGCAGCCAATGGATTTTCTAAGTCGCGTTCACCAGAGTAACGTGACCCTTCTCCGCCACTTTCTGCTAGCCATTCTTTTTCAGCACCCCAATAAATGTCTTTTTCTGGGTGCCAAACATCTTCGCGTCCAAAAGCAAAACCAAAGGTTTCTAAGCCCATTGATTCGTAAGCCATATTACCAGCTAACAGCATTAAGTCGGCCCAGCTAAGTTTGTTGCCGTATTTCTTCTTGATTGGCCATAATAGGCGACGCGCCTTATCTAAATTGGCATTATCTGGCCAAGAATTTAACGGTGCAAAACGCTGGCTACCACTAGCACCGCCCCCGCGGCCATCTGCAACACGATAGGTACCAGCCGAGTGCCAAGCCATACGAATCATCAAACCACCATAATGCCCCCAATCTGCTGGCCACCAATCTTGGTTGTCGGTCATTAAGGCTTTTAAGTCTTTTTTTAAGGCTTCTACATCAAGGGTTTTGAGCGCTTCGCGATAACTAAACGCCTCACCAAAAGGGTTGGTTTTAGTATCATGCTGATGAAGAATATCTAGGTTCAGTGACTTGGGCCACCAATTCATATTTGCTGCTTGGGGGGTGGTTGCTCCGCCATGCATCACAGGGCATTTACCACCAGAGCCATTATCATTCTCTTTCATAGTCACTCCTTAAATATCACGTTTATATTGTTTTTATATCGGCTGTAAGAGCAGCCTTAGACTAATTTCCAACTCGAAATTAAGCGTATAGCCATATCGTTGAGCAAGCCAATTTGTATAACCTATCGCAGCGATAAGCGGCGATAACCTTATAAAAATAATGGTTAATTAGAGTTTTAACCCAAAGTAAGTAGGAAGGGCCAAGAGCTTTACAATTCTTTACTTTGTGGTTAGCAATTAGAGCGTAGAACCCACAACTATTTGACCAAAACTTATGCAACTGCGGTGGTTGAAACTATAACTAAACTTACTAGCACATTAGGTAAGCTTAGCGCTAGAAACTAGGTGAGTTGCTGGAAGTTAGTCCGAAACATCCGGGCTATGAGGCTTAATAGGGAATAAAGTGTTCAGTGAGCGAGTGTAGGCATCAAGTGAATACATCAAGCTTTAAGGGTAGAGCAAGATTAAGTTCAGGCAAACAACGGCACAATAAGTGGACAAAGCATTGCACTAAAAGTAGCACTGAGCACTAGGGCTAATGCGCCGTAAGCGCCATGCTGGTGGCCTTCTTCGGCGATTCTTGCAGTGCCTAAGGCGTGGCAAGCCGTGCCCATGGCAATGCCTTGCGCTTTGCTTGAATGCACACCACACAGTTTTAGCACGGGGATCCCCACCACAGCCCCTACCAAACCGGTGATGACCACAGCAATGGCGGTTAAGGCTGGCTGACCAGCAATTTGTTCACTGATCAACACGGCAATGGGTGTAGTGACAGATTTTGGTGCCAGTGACGCGGCGATTTCGGGGGTAGCGCCCACCAACAAGGCCATGGCGACAGTAGTACTAATGGCTACTGTCGCTGCCACAATGATAGTAATAATAATTCTTGGAAGTTCTTTTTTTATCTCATGAAGCTGCTTGTAAAGTGGCACGCCTAACGCAACCACCGCAGGCTCTAGCAGTTTACTTAACCAACCGCTGTACTGGTTGTAGTCGTTAAAGGGAATATCTAAGGCTAATAAGGCGATAACTAAAATAGTGAGCGTAATCAGTACTGGGTTTAGCCAGGTGACCGACAAGCGTTGCTGTAAGTGTTTAGCGGCAATAAACAAGGCAATAGTGAGAGGTAAATAGAGGAAGTTAATCATGGTTTAGCCTCGCCTTTTAATGCGCCCTTCTGCTCTGAAGTATGCTCCCAATGCTGGTAAAGCTTGCCTACCACCACCAGCAACACCAAGGTAGCTACAGCGCAAGTCAGTAACATTGCCGGTAAAGCCTGTAATAAAGTTTCAATATGATCGACTAAACCGATACTGATGGGGACAAAGAGAAGTGACATCCAACGCACAAATTGATTAGCGGTACGCTCTACCCAAGACAAGCGAATCCAACGGAATTGTAAGGCGATGGTTAAGGCTAACATACCCATAATGCTTGCAGGGAGAAGCTGTCCGCTTATTTCACTTAGCCAACGACCAAGCCACAAAGCTGCGTAGATAACTAACAGACCAGAGCAAATTTCTAGTAACACTGATTTCTGAAACTTTCTCATAACACTTGTCGACTTTTGTTATTGAATGACGCTATTATGTAATAAAATTACAAAACAAGCTATCGTTAGCTAACATTGTTTTAGGAGACGCTATGAAGATCAGTTTTTTCAGCGCTAAGCGCTATGACCGCGAGCATTTCGATGCCCAAAATACATCTTCAGCTGTAAGCATTGAGTACTTTGACATAACTCTATCTGCCAAAACGGCACGTTTAGCACATGGTGCTGATGCGGTATGTGCCTTTGTGAATGACGACTTATCGGCAAGTACCTTACAAGAGTTACACAAAGAAGGCATTAAGCTGATATTGTTGCGCTGTGCGGGGTTCAACAATTTAGATATAAGCTGTGCTGAAGAATTAGGCATAACGGTATCTCGCGTACCCGCCTATTCACCTGAAGCGGTAGCCGAACACGCGATAGCTTTGATGATGACGCTAAACCGTCGTATCCACAAAGCGTATCAACGCACCCGTGACGCCAATTTCTCCTTAGAAGGTTTAACCGGGATGAATATATTCGGTAAAACAGCGGGGGTCATTGGCACCGGAAAAATTGGCTTAGCCACGGCGCGTATTCTTAAGGGGTTTGGCTGTAAGTTGATTGCTTTTGACCCTTACCCCAACCAAGCTGCTTTAGATTTAGGTATTGAATACGTCAGCATGCCAGAGTTATTGGCGCAATCACAAATTATTACCTTGCACTGCCCGCTAACGCCTGAGAATACCTACCTCATTGGTAAATCGGCCTTCACCCAGATGCAAAAAGGCACCTTATTAATTAATACCAGCCGCGGTAAATTAGTCGATTCAACCGCCTGTATTGAAGCCCTAAAAGACGGCACCCTAGGCGGCTTAGCCTTAGATGTATACGAACATGAAAAAGAGCTATTTTTTGAAGATTTATCCGCTGAGGTGATTCTTGATGACGTATTCCGCCGCTTATCGGCATGCCACAATGTTATTTTCACCGGCCATCAAGCGTTTTTAACCCAAGAAGCCTTGCAAAGCATTGCAGATACCACGCTAGTGAATGCTAAAGCCTTTAGCGAAGGCCAACGCAGCGGTAACGAAGTGACTGCCGAAGCGATTGACAATAGCTAGTCCCCGTTAACGTAAAGCGCGTTAATAAAAAGCAGCAGGTAATTGCTGCTTTTTTGTATCTCACAAACCCACTTAATAGCTGGGCCGATTGTGATTGAGTATTTAACGCACGCCCTACTATTTAACTATTTAGTCGCGCCCAGACAGCAAACATTGATCTCGTAACCAGCGGTGGGTTGGCTCATTAGTGCGTGAGGGATGCCAGTACATATTCACTACGATGTACTCTGGTAAAAAATCGGCTTGTAAGCACTTTAAACCAAAAGCAGCACAATGCTGTTTAGCTAAACGTTCTGGCAATATGCCAATACAGTCACTTTGGCCAATCAGTGGCAACATATCCATAATACCGCTAGATTGCCAAGCTATTTGGCGCTCTGCTAAGCCGGCAATTCCCATGTCTCCTAGGTAGCCAGCTCGCTGCTCTGGCTGAGAGTGAATCACGTGTTTTTCACTCAAGTATTGTTCTAGGTTTAGCTGGTTGCAGCTATATCTTGGATGTTGCTGCCTACATACCACCACCAAGCCATCTTGCATGATCACCTCAGATCGCAAATGAGGGTAGCGAGTAGAGTCGGCCTCTATCAGTAGATCCGTTTGGTGAGAACTCAGCAAACTATTCATATCTTGGCCAAATAAGGGCTCGGTTTTAATCGAAGCCATTGGGGCTTGTTCAAATATTCGCTTAGCTAATTGCGGGAACAAGGTAAAACTAAACACACTTAAGGCAGCAATGGTGAACTGGCGCTGACAGTTTGCTGGGTTAAAGTGACGCTGCTCGGGTAGCATGTGCGCAATGCTCTCTACAGAGTTAGCTAAAGCCGGATAAATATCCATAGCATAAGGTGTTGGCTCTACCCCATGGCTGCCTCGCACAAACAAGTTGTCTTTAAATACATCACGCAAACGGGTCACACTTTGACTCACCGCCGATTGGCTTATCCCTAAACGTTTGGCGGCTTTACTGTAGTTTCGCTCCTCTACTATTGCCACAAAGGTAGGAATTAGACTGTAGTCGGAGTGCTTCATATTTATTTCAAACTCAATAAATGCCACATGTTATTAGATATCTTATATCAGTTATCGCCAAACAAATAGTGCTTTCCCTTAACCTACGGCCATCACAAACGTAAACAAGACATTGGCTTGATATGAAAAAAACAACGATTGCTTTATCTGCGGTACTTGCTATTGGCCTTGCCAACGTTGCATCTGCTGGAACGGAACATCGCTTTGACAATGTTGAAGTAACAATTCCCACCCTGTCTCACGATTACTACTTGGGCAAAGACTCGGGTGCGACCCACTACTGGCATGGTGAAAACCAAAACATGAAGTGGACAGCAACCGGCGGTAACGATGCGTTCGACGCTAAGTCAGACAAAGTACATCCGCAACTTACTGCTCATTCACAAAAAATGGAAAAAGGCATTTTTGCGTACCAAAACACCTTCTTCCAAGTTTACGGTTATGGTTTAACCTCGCCAATGATTGTTGACGGTGATAAAGGTTTGTTAATCTTCGATCCGGTTGAGTCTGTAGACAAAATGCAAGCGGTTATGAGCGACTTCCGTAAAGTAACCGGCAATACTAAGCCTGTTGCTGCAGTTATGTACTCTCACTGGCACCCTGACCACTACGCTGGCGTACGTGGTATTGAAGGCGCAGATGACGCGCTTATTATTGCTCACGAAACCTTTATGGCTAATGTAGTAAAAGGTTCTATGGGCGGCACTGGTCCAGCGCTTGGTTTTCGCGTTGACTACTCGCTGGGCACCCTACTTAACGTAGAAGAAGACGGCCGAATTAACGGTGGTCTAGGTCCAGATTTCGAAATCCGTGAGCACAGCCTTATTGCGCCAAACACCTTAGTGGAAGGTAAATTTGGCCAGCTAAACATGGAAATTGAAGGTGTTAAGGTAGAGTTCAAACACGTTCCTTCTGAAGCGTCTGACGAAATCACTGCCTACTTCCCAGAAGCTAACTTACTGTTTGGTTCTGAAGTAATCCAAGGCGAAAGCTTTCCTAACTTGCACACTATTCGTGGCACTCAATACCGTGACCCAAGCATTTGGTTCCCTGGTGTAGATACGCTTCGCGAATATAACGCCGATGTAATGATGGTATCTCACGGCCGACCTGTTGTGGGTGCTAAGCACGTAGACAACACATTAACGGCTTACCGTGATGCGATTCAATATACTTACGACCAGTCAATCAAAGCGATTAACAACGGCGCTACCCAAGAAGACTTGATTCGCGACATTAAATTGCCTAAACACTTAGAAAACCACCCTTGGTTGGGCGATTTCTACGGCTCTATCCGCCATGCGGCTAAGCAAATCTTTGTAGGTGAAATGGGCTGGTTTGATGGTGACCCAACAACCCTAAACCCCACTTATTCTGTTGAAGCCTCTAGCCGTTATGTTGCAATGGCTGGCGGTAAAGACAAGATGATGACTCTTGCTAAGCAAGCGTTTGACTCGGGTGATTACCAATGGGCTGCTGAGCTAAGCACTCACGTTATTCGAGTAGACCTTGAAGACATGAAACCGCGACGACTTAAAGCAGAAGCACTGCGTGAACTAGCTTACCGTGAAACCAATAACAACTGGCGTAACTGGTACTTAACCTCGGCGCAAGAACTAGACGGCACCATTGATTACTCTAAAAAAATCAATCTACAAGCTCCAGACTTAATGGTTGAGTTTAAACCTGCGCAACTGGTTAACGCTTTGCGCTTTAGCCTAAATGCAGAACGCAGTGCCAACCAGCACTTCGCCATAGCTTTTAACTTCTCTGATAGCAAAGAAGTTCACGCTTTAGAAGTACGCCGCAGTGTTGCTCAATTCCATGAGAACTACACTGGCGAAGCTAAAGCTACGGTTAACCTCACTAAACCAGTATTTCTTGGTTTACTTGTGGGCAAGGTAGATTTTTCTGAAGCAGTTAAAGCGGGCTTTATCACCTTAGATGGTGACGCTGCTACCGTTCCAGCATTCTTTGGCTTGTTAGACAAACCAGCAGAAAACCCAAAGATCACTTTGCGTTAATCGCCTAGTCGTCTCTTGGTTATGATGTAGAGCACCATAGGTGCTCTACTTTTTAATACTAAATCAACCATAGGCTAACCATGAAAAAGTATCTGTTAGTAGCAATGCTCACTGTTATTCCAGCAACCAGTTATGCCTGCAGCCACGATATGTTGTTTTCGGCGCCCCATCTACACGACCACGACGCACTAGTAGAGGCCTTAAACCAATCACAAGGCAAACAACCTAAACCGTTTACTCTAAGCGAGTTACCCGCTAAGCCGAATAAAGCTAAATTTCAAGCCAAAGGATTGCGTAAACTGCCCGGTTATAAGATGCCTCCCCCACAAGAAAAAACTTAAAAACCCACCAAAATATGATGAAGCCTTAAGACGCTCACGCAAATTAAAATTGCGTTAAAATACATATATCGGTAAAAAGCTCCACTCTTTACCGCTTAACTAGAGTTATCAACTTCCAACTATGACCAATGGCCGTTTTATAGCGCGTGCACTCATTATATGGACATTACTGATAAGCCAGTACTCCAGCGTAATGGCGTTTGCCGAACAGTTACACCATAGCGGATCCCAACGCAGTTTAAGTACCGATACTAACGAGCAGCATCAAAATGATAACTGTGCTTCACAGTCTTTAATTCAACACTGTGCAACAAGCTTATTAACCAGCAGTTTTACATGGCGCGTAACGACGCCATTTAGCCCAATACTAGAACCATTGGCTACAGCCTATTTACCCTTTACAAACCAGCACCAATTAATTCGCGCGCCGCCTCCCCATTCTCTTATCGTTAAACATACGTATATATTTACGCCACACTGATTAAGCACTAGCGTAAATGGTTACCGCTATAACTTGCAAAGCGCAAGAGTATGGCTTAGTGAACACAGCTTATTTATAGTAAATGAAGCCGCAAAAACAGCGAATGAATTTGATGACTACGATTACAAAAAACACCTACTCGGCCACTATGGTTAAATCACCTAGGCTGGCATCTATTGATGTAATGCGCGGCTTGGTAATGCTATTTATGCTGCTCGACCATGTACGCGAGCGCTTTTATTACCAACATCGAATTACCGACCCCATTACGATTGAAGATACCGAAGCAGAGCTATTCTTTACCCGAATACTGGCTCACCTCTGCGCCCCCATTTTTGTATTTCTTACTGGTGTATCAGCATGGCTATATGCCAACCCTAGTAACAAGGCACCCCGGTCGCCACGCGCGTTTCTATTAAAACGCGGGCTATTTTTAGTTTTACTAGAAGTTACCGTGATTAATTTTTCTTGGTTTGGTAATTACAACGCGCTGTACCTGCAAGTTATTTGGGCCATTGGCATTAGCATGATTGCATTAGCCCTGCTTAGCAGCTTACCTAACAAACTCATTGCTATAATCGGTTTACTCATTGTATTTGGTCACAACGCCTTGGCGCCTATTCAGTTTGCACCAGGAGAATGGGGATATAGCTTATGGACCATACTACATGACCGTAATCAGCTATTTAGTTCCGACACCTTTAGCGTATTTGCCTCTTACCCTGTTCTGCCGTGGATAGGCGTTATTTTACTGGGCTACGCTATTGGCCCGCTATTTAGCAACAAAGTACCGCCTAAGCAGCGCCAGCGAGATTTATTAACCCTATCAGCCAGTTTACTAGGCCTTTTAGCGGTATTGCGCGGCTTTAATATCTATGGCGAAGCCTTACCGTGGCAACTGGGTTCTAGCCATATAGAAACCATCATGTCGTTTTTAAACTTCACTAAATACCCACCGTCGTTGCATTTTATTTTGCTCACCTTGGGTATCGCTTTTGCATTATTAGCGCTATTTGAAACCTTTAATAACAAAGCAACAACAGCCTTAAAAACTTATGGTTCTGCACCGATGTTTTTTTATATATTTCACCTTTACATATTGTTGATTGCTTACAAGCTAGCCATGCTAACGTTTGGGCCCAATGCAGGGGATATTTTTGGTTTTGCAGCACTATGGCAAGTGTGGTGTGTAAGCGCGATATTAGCGGTTGTGTTGTACTTCCCTACTCGGGCGTTTGCCAACTATAAACATACCAGCAACCAAGCATGGATTAAGTACCTGTAGGTGTTTGTCACGTAAATCTTAACACCAACAACGCCGACTTAGTCGTCGGCGTTGTTGTGTAAGCTAAAAGACACTAAAGCATTGAGTTACCGTTAGCGGTTTCTTCCGGCACCATTTGAATACTATCCCAGTGCTCGATAATTTTGCCTGTTTCATCAAATCGAAAAAAATCCATAGTGACGTATTGGTCATTGCCAGGCCAAGTTTGATGAGTATGTAGGGCCACGGTGTCACCTTCGGCAATGCACCTAAGAAATTCTATTTGCTTGTCTGGGTAGTCACGCTGCATCTCGTCAAAATAGTCTATAAAACCCTGCTTACCATTGGCTACCACTGGGTTGTGTTGAATGTAATCCCCTCCCACATAAGCCGCCACGGCTTTAGCGGGTTCACCTAAATAAGCCATTTTGTAAAATGCGATGGCATTGGCTTTGTTTAACGCTAGTTGATGACTCATAAACGCCCCTAACAACAGAATGCTTAACCATTGATACTAGACCACTCGATCCGCTTTGTAAGCCGCTTAAAGTTAAAGAAACAGGCCTGTTTCAATCTCACGTCACACTCAAAGAATAGTATAAGTCTGCCTTAATCTCTTAGAGAAAAACTAAAATCCTAAGCGCAGCTTGCCAATTCAAGCTGATTATTAACCTTCAGCAGTTGCCAAAAACCCTATGCTTAGCCACTTAGATTGCAATAACCACCAAAGCAGCTATTAATTAATCAAAGCTGATGAATTCATTTGCTGTATGTCAAACCGACTACTGAACGAGCACAAAGGATATTTATGACACTGCCACAGAAATTTTTAATCTTAGCTGCTTTTGGGTTGAGCCCTATCGCTTTGTCTTACGGTTTGGCACCACAAACCAGCTTAAATTGGTTATTCGATATATCCGTAAATAGTACTAATGCCACCCATATATTTCGTGCTGTTATGGGCCTTTATTTTGCCATGGTGGTGTTTTGGTTACTTGGTGCCTTTAAGCACAAATACACCCAAGCAGCCTTATATAGCCTCGTGGTTTTTATGCTTGGTCTGGCAGCAGGAAGAGCCGTGAGCTTGGTGGTTGACGGGCCTGCGCATTGGTTACTTATTAGCTATTTTTTACTGGAACTAGCGTTTGGCCTAGTCGCCATAGTCATGTTATATCGGCTTGATTCTGCGAAGGAAGCTAATGCTACCTAAACGACAATCGAAAGCGGCTAGCTTAGCGTAAATTGGCTAAACCAAAATGTTAGTCTTACTATCCAGATACACCATGATTTTACTAACAACACCATGTGATCTTTTAGCGAGGAATCGCTCTTCAATACTCGTTACATTACAGGCTAGCATGCTTTTTCATTCGCTATTTACAACAAGATTAAATTAGTCGATATCAACAAAGCTGGCTAGTTACGGTTTAATCACTCGCTAACGGCAATAGAAGCGTCTATTTTAAAGAACCTGAACCAAACGAAAACTCAAAGGACTGCTGCATGATTACTCTTTACGGTTCGCCACGCTCTCGCTCACTGCGTGTATCTTGGATGCTCGAAGAACTAGCTATAGATTGGCATTACCATTACATTAATTTCCAAGCGGGCGACCATCGCAGTGAAGAGTTTCTTAAACTTAATCCCTGCGGCAAAGTGCCAGCATTAACCGATGGCGACTTAGCATTTAGCGAATCGGCCGCTATCTGCTTATATTTAGCCGAAAAATATGGCCCTCAATTTTTACCCACACCAGGCAGCAAGCAGGCAGCTCTGCATCACCGATGGGTGAGTTTCATTATCAGTGAGCTAGAACAAGCCCTTTGGACAATGGGCAAGCATCGCTTCGCCTTGCCTGAAGCACTACGCTTACCCGAGATGCAAACCACAGCAGAGTGGGAATTTAATAAAGCTGCAGCCATCGCCGAAATGTGGCTGCCAGACAGTGGCTATCTGATAGGTGAACAATTTAGCGTAGCCGATATTTTGTTATGCCAAACACTAAACTGGGCGGTTACTTTTCAACAACAGTTACCAGAAAAACTAATGGCCTATCGCAAACATGTTAGCCAACGCGAAGCCTTACAGCGAGGCTTGGAAAAAGAGCTCAATGGTAAAGCGATGAGTAAGTTATAACTCTCACCCTCCTTGGTTTTAGTGAGCCAAGGCCAAGCTTATTCTATAATTAGCGCAGTCTCTGCTTGGTGAAGACTCTGTAGATGACTATAATGCGCGACATTACAATCTAGGATAAGCATCATGAGCGGTATCATCACCCTTAAAGCCAAACGCGACAAAGCATTGTTGCGCCGGCACCCGTGGATTTTCTCTAACGGTATTCACAAAGTATCTGGCAAACCATTATCTGGCGAAACGGTTGAGGTTTATAGCGCCGAGGGTAAATACTTAGCGACTGCCGCCTATTCACCAGAGTCACAAATTAGAGCGCGAGTTTGGAGCTTCAATCAAGAGCAACAGATTGATAAAGCCTATTTTATTGAACGCTTGCAAGATGCAGAAGCTGCCCGCAGCATTTTGTCTGAGTTTGCTAATACTAACGCTTACCGTCTGGTCGCAGGCGAAAACGATGGCTTACCAGGCATTACTATCGATCGTTATGCCAATGTACTGGTATTACAGTTACTAAGTGCTGGTGCCGACTTCCAGCGTGCTAACTTAATAGAAGCATTGAAACATTGTTATCCTGAAGATGTGATTTACGAGCGCTCAGACGTAGCGGTACGTAAAAAAGAAGGCCTAGCGCCTGCACAAGGGTTAATCCACGGTGAACTGCCCGCACAGCCGATGGAAATAGAAGAAAACGGGCTACGTTTATTAATTAATGTAGAAACGGGCCATAAAACCGGTTACTACCTCGACCAACGCAATAACCGCAAGTTGGTAGGCCAGTTAGCCAAGGGCAAAAAAATCCTTAACTGTTTTTGTTACACCGGCGGCTTTGGCACTTACGCCTTAGCGGGCGGCGCTAAAAAAGTGGTTAACATAGATGTATCAGATGCTGCACTGGACATTGCAGCTAAAAACGTTGAGCTAAATGGCCTCGATGCCAGTAAAATTACCCAGCTAAATGCCGATGTATTCAAGCAACTACGGGCCTACCGTGACTGCGATGAGCAGTTCGACATGATAGTGCTAGACCCACCGAAGTTTGTAGACAGCAAAGCTAGCTTAAATCGCGCTAGTCGCGGCTATAAAGACATCAACATGTTAGCCATGCAAATGTTGCGTCCGGGTGGCATTTTATTGACTTATTCGTGCTCTGGACTCATGCCTACTAGCTTATTTCAAAAAATCGTAGCCGATGCCGCCATTGACGCTAAGCGCGAAATGCAGTTTTTAAAAACCTTAGAGCAAGCTGAAGATCACCCTGTAGGCGGCCCTTACCCTGAAGGCCACTACCTAAAAGGTTTTCTGTGTAGAGTGAAATAACACTCCAACAGCACACTAGCTTTTTAATGCTATAAAAACAAAAACCGCAGGCTAGCCTGCGGTTTTTTATAGGTATAACGCTTCAAACCATTGCACGCTTTAGCGTGTTACACCAATACATGGCGATACGGTTTAATTGGTTAAATATGCAGCTTAAAGTGGAACAACTTTATTTGCACATGGACCTTTTTGGCCTTGGCCAACTTCAAATTCAACGGCTTGACCATCATTCAAAGTTGCGTAACCACCGCCAGCTTGGATCTCTGAGTGATGAACAAACAAATCTTTGCTGCCATCTTCAGGTGTAATGAAACCGAAACCTTTATCGGCGTTGAACCACTTAACTGTACCTTTACTCATTTTTTTTACTCATACTGTTGGTGAAATATAAAAATTATATTCGAATTCACCAGTTCGAATACAAAACTAAACTGTTAGATTGCGCTAAAAGTACTGCTATAGCTTAAAGGCAGAGTTAACACTCAAACACTGTCAATACCATGCCCGCATTCTCGAGTAACTGCAAGCGGCATGACCAGAGTAACACAGTTAAAGGGATTAATGTTGAGACCTCTATTTGTTATTTCTGTAATAAATTAGAACAATAATGCGCTAATTAGCCGTAAAAATGATATCGCCATAGTAGGACTCTGCTTTGCTACCGCTATTATCGGTGTCGGTCATAATGGCGATAACATCAATATAACGATAGGCCTGGAGATTTGCTTGGGCACTTCCTTTATCACCAAAATATTTAATGAGATCGTCATAAACATTGCGTTTTTCACTGTACCATTGGCTTATTAGGTCATCCCTCCCGCGTATTGATAGCATTTTGACATTAGCCCCAGCAAAGGCATTGTTCCACACTCGTCCTTTATCCTGACGGCTTGACCACACATAGCTTAAACACTGAGTGTTCCAAAACAACAACCCGCCGTCGATAAGCACATAGATTCTGGCTACGTAATCATCCCCCTGCTTACTCTGCTCATCCAATAAAGGAAGCTTACTTTCGCTTAGCCAGCTCCAATTGATAAAGGGCGTTGCCAACAAATCAATTTGCGTTCTTAACAAAAGACCTGAGGCTGAATTATCACTCTTTGCCTGTATCGCAATGCGATTTTTATACTGCAATACGCGGTATTGGGTTTCCCTTGAGAAAACCTCATGCTCCCAATCCTTAAGACCGTTGTCCTTTAAAGAGCTTACATTATTCGAAGCAAGGGCACTCAAACTAAGCACGACAGCAAGGACTAACACTACACATCGAAACATTGGCTATTCCCTACAAGTATGTATTCGGATGAAGAAAATATCGGCGAAAGCTAAAAATAACCGTGATCCCTTAGGCTAGCTAGATGTCTTATTCTATACCTCGTTTTGCTGTAACCACTGCGGAGCATTTATTCGGTATGTTGATTGAGTAACTGGTATTGCTGGCTAAGTTCTATTTCTTGTTTACTCAATCTATACATAGCAAAAAATAAAAGTGCTGTAATCGGATTAAAAAAGGGGAAAAGTTGAATACCGGTCAAAGCTAACAATTGACCTCGACTTCTTTTTGAAATAGCTCTTTGTATCCAGAATGCATACGCCAGAGAGAAAAAGACCATCGCATACAAGACAAACGGTGAAAAGCCCAACTCTTGATTCATTATTTCTGGCACAAATATCCAGACACCTGCACCCAATACAATCACAGCAACGGATAGCCAATGAACAATCAGAAATAGCTTTCTAAACCAGCCTAAGCTAGAAAAATTCAATTGGTAGTTATTAATGTCCATATTTATCCTCAAGTTAAAACCCTTCACGGCAGCGCCACTCTCATCCGTCAACCTTTCAAACACTCGGTAAGTAAAAAATACCCGCGCTAAGAAGTGTTGTCATCACATATAAATCACCAGGAAAATTATCACTAATTCATATGGAATTCAGTTAGATAGAGCAAGAAATCACAATATTGTAATTATCCTGAAACTGAAACAGCATGATCATTGAGAACGTGAAAGTCTAAAATGCTGACAGTTAGCCTACACGATCAACTCTCTCGTGATGTTGTAGATTATTGCTTGATTCTTCAGGAAGGCTTGAGAAATCGGCTTGTCTCGATATGTATATGTCAATACATAGTCACCAAAACGCATACGCCAATGGCCACTGCCTAGATTAGACTCAATAATCGAAGTCAGACAGGACCCACTTACCAGTGGACAAAATGGCTTTGAAAGCGACCAAACAAAACGTTACTTATTTAAGTATGCTCTTAGGATATCCGTCGCCGAGACAATGCCTATAAAAAATGTACCTTCCATGACCACGAGGTGGTGAACTTTCTCTTTCACCATTAGCTCACCCGCTTCCTGAACAGACATATCAGGAGCGACTTCAATCACCTTATGAGTGCATAGCTCCCATGCATGTTCTAACTTGGGGTTCACGTGCAAGGTATTAAAATGCACTAAGTCGGTAGCACTTATCACCCCGAAGATTTTGCCGTCAGGTGTTAACACTGGTACACAATGCAGCTTGTTAGCATCGAGAACTTCACAGACTTTTTCAGCCGAATCATCAAGCTCTACACTAATCACATTGCTTTCCATAAAGGAAGTTACTCGACTATTCATAGTACCCTCACTCTTTAATTAACCAACAGCCCTGTATTAACGATAAAATACTCTGTTCTTATGTAATTATAGTTAGATAACCCGCCTTTCGCTTCTGATATATCGGCTAATAATTAGCGATTAACAGACTGTTGCGGTAAGTTATTCCAAAGCTTGAGACTATAGTAAACGGGCATATGGTCGGTAAAACTTATCGAGGTGTCTGCTTGCCACTGCTTTAAATTATCACGCCATTCTTTAAATGACTCTAACAGGTGCTGGTTTATCTCATTTAAATCCATGTTGAGGCTTTTACGGCGAGCTTCCTGCGATTTAAAGGTGCTAAGCACTAACTGCTTATATTGCTCAGAACTCTTCTCTGGTCGCTGATATTCAAGGGTTTGGTCGCTGTGAATATAAACCAACTCACCGGTACTTTCGAAGCAAAACTTTAGCGCGGGTAAATTCGGTGGCAACATCGGGATCGGATCTCTGGCGTGCTCTATTCGCCATGCTGGACGATTGTCTATTAGGCCGTTAAACGCTTTATCACCAACTCTTGGGGCACCATATATATACAAGCCTGTAGCCCGCTTAGTTTTAGCAAAACATAAACTGGCCAGGGCCCCACCTAAACTATGTCCTGTCATCCACATTGGTCGATTGGGGTACAGATCGATTTGCTGCTGAATAAATGCAGCCAATCCAGCTTGGCCCTGCCAAATCTCATCTAGCGCCTTTTGAAACCCGGTATGTACCCGCCCACCTTCGGCAAAAGAACTGGGTAAGGCGTCTAGATCACTTCTTAGTTCATATAAAGCAGATAACGATTTTAGCTCGGTGCCACGAAAACTAATGATTAACACATCTTCATTTGCGGCAGCCATACATTCGGTACCGGTACCTTGGAAGAACCTAAACTGCTCAAAGCCCGCCAGCTTATAGGCCATTCGAGCGAACCCCGGGTGGGTATACGCCAGCAGAGCACAATCGGCTAACCACCAAGCATTCACCTTGGAAAACACTGTATTGGTGGGCTCGAACGGATGCGTCTCTGCCGCATCAAAATACACATACCCCATATCAGGTGGCACAATATCGTAGCTTTTGGGATCAGGAATAGGCTTTATCAATGTCATCACTCATCACTTATGACTAAGCGCCTAGCTTACCTCATTGATAAGCTAAGCGGCTAAAGGCGAACAGCAGTTATTTTTGAAAATTTGAACTGAGCGAATACTTCAGCACATTTGCAGTAACAACTAAATGATGGCTAGCAGCAAACAAACCACCACAAAGCTAATTCAACGATGGGGCGTAAACCTAAATAGCGTGTGAGAAAAAAAACCACCGACTAATGCAGGTGGTTTCTGAAAAGGTTTATTCTAATGTCGGTCTAATTACTGATAACTAATTTCACCTTGGTCATCGAAGTCTGCCGCGTTGATCGGGCTATGCTGCTGCATAAAGGCTTTTAACACCTCGGCATCAACAAAACCGGTATCCACAAAACCGCTATGCTCAGTTATTTTAGGGTAACCGTCGCCGCCAGACGCATTGAAGTTAGGAATGGTAAAACGATAGCTTTCACTTTCTTGCAAGGCTTTACCACCAATCACTACATCACTCACCTTGCCATTAATCACTCGCATACTTATACCTGCAAATTGCGCATAAGCACCAGTATCTACCGGCATAGCAGCCACAACAGCAAGGTATTCTAATACTTCCGCGCCAGTCATATCCACATAGGTAATGGTATTAGAAAATGGCTGAACGGTAAGCACATCTTTATAGCTCACTGCGCCTTCTTCAATAGAGGCCCGCACTCCGCCAGAGTTCATTACCGAAAAGTCAGCATTCACTCGTTGCATGTGAGCCGAAGCAATTAAGCGCCCCAAGTTAGTTTGACCAAAACGAACTTTGTCTCGATCTCCAATTAAGCGGCCGCTGAGATCGGCAATTTCAACATTTAGCTGTTCTTGACCCTGTTCTTGATAAGGAGTCAGCAGGGCGAGAACCGCAGGGTCTTGCGCGATTTCATCCTGCACAAATACCCGTTGTTTTTTTCCATCTACTTTTATTTTTTTCTTTAGGTTAACCGGTATCAGCTGGTAGCTATCTAGGGAAAACTCGCCATTTTTAAACGTATAGTCGGCACGACCAACATATTTACCCCATTCATGGGCTTGAACGATCCACGTTCCATTTTGCTGGTCAGGCTTGCAATCATCACCCGGTTTGAAAGATTCTGCATAGTGATTATCACCTTCCATACAGACAGGCTCTTGAGAATGCCCCCCCACTATTAGGTCTAACTCACCATGGTTCAAGGAGCGAGCCAAGCTCACATCACCGGGTGCATTTACGCCATGTTTTGCATTGGCATAATGCCCCATATGAGTCACAGCAAACACTAAATCTGGCTGTTCCTTTTGGTATAACTCTGCGATGACCTGCTTTGCTTCAAGCTTGGGATCGCGAAACTCTAAGTCAGCCACCGTATCCGGATGAACTAACTTATAAGTATCTTCTGTAGTAAAGCCGATAACCGCAACTTTAACCCCCTGCAAATCAAAGGTTTGATAAGCTTGGAACTTACGTTCACCACTAGATTTTTGATAAATATTGGCTGACAAAAAAGGAAAACCGGCCCACTGTTGCTGCTTAGCCAAAACGTCTAAAGCATTATCAAATTCGTGATTACCTAAAGCCATAGCATCATAGCCCAGTAGGTTCATACCTTTAAAGTCAGGCTCTGCATCCAGTAGATCTGACTCTGGTACACCGGTATTAATGTCACCACCAGAGAGTAATAATACACTGCCCCCCTCGGCGGCAACCTCTTGCCGAATACTGTCAATTAGGGTTTTACGCGCGGCTAAACCATATTCACCATATTTATTCTGCCAAAAACGGCCATGATGATCATTGGTATGTAATACCGTTATTTGATAACTGCGGTCTACTTGCCAAGTTTGACTAGGCTCAGAGCTGCAGCCTACTAGCAGCCCCACTATCAATAATGAGGGGAGAATTCCGGTACGGTAAGCTATCTTCATCTTCAATCCTTGATGACATCAATAAGTTGCTTAATCATAGTTCAACAACAAGCTCTTATAACAGGCTAACAGGGATATAATTGCTTAAACCACAGCAAAAATTTACATCTTAGCCTAAGGTGTTGATGCTTATCAAAATCTGCTTAATTGAAAACATAACTTGGGCTAGATCAATAAACCCCAAATGATAATGATTTACATTTAGATTAAATGATAACTCGAGTAAGTCATGTCTAGCACAACCTGTTCAAGCAACATCGTATTACCTGAAATAATGACCGGTCAAGCAAGCCCTTCTCCACTGCAGTTCGCCTTTACCCAAAAAACCGCAGCGCATGCCAAACACGGGCAAAGAAAAACCCTCACTGGAGATGAAGCACATCGTGAATTGCGTAAACACTTAGATACTCCGGCTACAAGCCTACGCCAGCGGGCTATCTACATACATGTTCCCTTTTGTCGGGTTCGTTGTAGCTTTTGCAATTTCTTTCAATACGCCAGTAGCCAGCAAATGATGGATGATTACTTTAAACTGTTGGAACAAGAGCTAATTGCTAAGTCTCAGTATGCATGGAGCCAAGCAAAACCATTTGATGCTGTTTACGTAGGCGGTGGCACTCCTACCGATTTGACCGCAGAGCAATTATTAAGGCTTGGTAAACTAATTCGCCGCTATTTCTCGCTCACTGCCCTTTGCGAAATAACCCTTGAAGGTCGGCTAAATCGCTTTACTGACGACAAGTTTCAAGCAGCCTTAGACGGCGGTTTTAACCGTTTTTCCTTCGGTGTTCAAAGCTTTAACTCTACAGTACGTAAAGCGGCAAAAAGGCTAGATAAACGTGAATACATACTTGAGCGCTTACACCAACTCACTGATTCAGGTAGCGCGACTATCGCTATCGACTTGATTTATGGTTTACCACATCAAACTCCTGAAAATTGGCAGCAAGACTTGCAAGATGTGGTTTCCAGCGGTGTACATGGGGTAGATTTGTATCAGCTACTCACCTTTGGCGGTAGCGGCTTACAACGCAATATTGATGCTGGTAGAGCAAACGTTCCTTTAAGCACTAGCGACAAGGCCTTAATGTATCAACAAGGCCACCAGTTCTTTAAGGAAAAAGCATTCTCGCAATTAAGTTACTGTCATTGGGCTAGTCACCCTAGGGAACAAAGTCGCTACAACAGCTTAGCTAAACAGGGGGCAGAAATACTGCCTATTGGTGCTGGTGCCGGTGGAAATATCAATGGTTATGGGCTTATGCAGGCAAGAGACATTGATAGTTGGAGAACAGGTATTGAGCATAATCACTGGAGTTTCGAGCAACTCAGCTTACCCGCTGCAAACGCAGAATTAACTGCCGCAATTACCAGCGCCTGTGATCGAGGGGTGATTAAAGCTAGTGCATTTACCAATGGTCAAACACTATTTAAACAATGCCAACCTCTATTTGAAGCGTGGAAACGTAACGGTTTAGTAAGCACGGCTGACGACCAAGTAAAACTCAGTCTTGCTGGGCAATTTTGGTCGGTAAATTTAGCCAACGCCATGAGCAGTTACATACAGCAATATACGAGCATTTAAGTTGCCATTCCAAACCCATGACGAAAAATGCACACACTACGGTTGTTTATTTCGCTCGGAAGCACGATGATTAAAGCACGCTGATTTTATAAAACTAAAAGGGATTTTGGTGTTTGGATCTGTAAGAACTTTCTGGGCTTTAATGGTGGTATTTGGTCATATATTTTGGCTCAGCGACTTTGGTCGCTTTGCTGTCTTTGGCTTCTATATTCTTAGTGGCTACCTCATGACTTATGTGATGCAAAATAGTTACGGGTATAGCAATAGTGGTCGTAAACGATTCGCCCTCAATCGCTTTTTACGGCTTTACCCGGCCTATTGGTTTGCCTGTATCACCAGCCTTATTTTACTCATAGTGTTGGCCAACTATCTACCTGAGACGGGCTTTTCAACAATACGATTACCGCATGATAGCTTAAGTATTCTATCTAATATTACGATGATTTTCCCACACTGGATCCCTCATACGATTACTCCACGATTGTCGCCCGCCACTTGGGCGCTTACGGTAGAAATATTCTTTTATATCGCCATTTGTTTAGGTGTATCTAAAACATTAATAAGAACCTATATTTGGTTGGGCTTATCGATAGCTTTCGTAGTGTTTAGCTACACAGTTGATTTATTTTGGCATGCTCGTTACTTCTCTATTCCAGCAGGTTCTTTGCCCTTTGCAATAGGCTCACTGATTTACTTTATGGTAAAAAACCAAAGCATCCCTAAAAGCTGGAACGTGTTTTTAAAACACCCCGCGGTTATTTTGATCCTTATGGTAACTATTTCAGCGGCAGTGGCGTGGCTAATACCTCAAGGTTTAGACCATCGTGTCGTTGAACTACTCTTTTACTTAAACATGCTAATTAGTGCTCTATTAGTGATGAGCTTGGCAATGGGTTACCAAGTGAGCCAGTTAATAAGTAAGAACTTAGACAAGTTTATTGGCGACTTTTCATACCCCATTTACCTTCTTCACTACCAAGCATCGATGATCGCAAGTGTGCTCTTACTAGGCGAAGTAGCGAGGTTTAAGCCTGTTTTTGGAAGCCTTGATTTGGTGACCGTGTTCACTTTACTCACATTGCTATCACTGATAGTTATAAAGTGTATAGATATACCAGTAGAAAGACTCCGACGAGCAATACGACGTTCTAAGTAATTCTCGATTGGGAGATGAAACGAAAAAAGCCACGCAATAGCGTGGCTTTTTAAAATGGCGGAGGAGGAGAGATTTGAACTCTCGAAGGGCTATTAACCCTTGCCGGTTTTCAAGACCGGTGCATTCGACCACTCTGCCACCCCTCCGCAGGGGTGTTGCTGCGATTAAAAAAGCCATGCTTTGCATGGCAGTCTTAATATGGCGGAGGAGGAGAGATTTGAACTCTCGAAGGGCTATTAACCCTTGCCGGTTTTCAAGACCGGTGCATTCGACCACTCTGCCACCCCTCCGCAGCGGTGTGAATATTACGTATATGACTTTCAAAAGTAAAGGCTAATTCTGTTCAACCGCTCGCAATTCAGTCAATTGGACTGAAGTTTCTGATTAAGTGATGAAATCTTAATCACCACTGGCAACGAAAGGATAACTAACCCCTACTTGATTCAATATTTCATCCATCACTTGCATGGTAGCAACACTGTCATTCCAACTAATCACCTCACTTTGAAGCTTGCCATTGCGAACGCAGCGCATCACTTCTTCAATTTGGTATTCAAAGCCAGAGGCCTTAAATGGAAAATCGATTGTTTTCTCTACTTCTCCGCTAATGCAAATAGAGGCCTTAGTAGCGACCCAAAACATGCTGGGGATCGTAATCCGCCCTTTGGTA
This sequence comes from Agarivorans sp. MS3-6, assembly GCF_054112545.1. Taxonomy (NCBI): domain Bacteria; kingdom Pseudomonadati; phylum Pseudomonadota; class Gammaproteobacteria; order Alteromonadales; family Alteromonadaceae; genus Agarivorans; species Agarivorans sp. MS3-6. The sequence goes on from NZ_CM134202.1 coordinate 721,937, forward strand.
CCGTAAATAGTAAAGTCATTTGCGGTATCGGCCAGAAAGTTACAGGTGAACTGACTTACAGCCGCTGGGTAGCGCAATATTGCCGTGGTACGTTCGTCGACGCCGGTCACGCCTACATGCCCATCGGCAAGTACACTAACCGGATTATCCCCCATCACAAATTGCGATAACGACACATTATATACCCCCATATCCAGTAGCGAGCCACCAGCAAGCTCTAGATTAAGCAAGCGGTCAGTTTCGTCTCGGGGAATATTGAAGCCAAATGAAGAGTTGATCAGCTTGATGTCGCCAATGCATTTTTCGTCCAGCCAACGACGAACTTGCTGCCAAGCAGGTTGAAACCTAGACCACAGCGCTTCCATCAAAAAAACATTATTTTGCTGGGCAATGTCGACAAGCTGTTGCGACTGTTTGGCGGTAACAGTTAAGGGTTTCTCGCACAGCACGGCTTTACCCGCTTCTAAGCACATTTTTATACTGTCAAAATGAAAACGATGTGGATTAGCAATATAGATGGCATCCACCGCAGGATCATTAACCAAGCATTGATAATCATCCATGGCATGCTGAGCTGAAAAATCTGCTGCAAACGCTTTAGCTCTATCTAAATTAGAGCTGGCGACCGCATAAAGACAAGCATCAGGAATAACCGCTAAGCCTTCAGCAAAGTTGCGGGCTATCCTACCGGGGGCTATCACCCCCCAATTAAACATTTCGGTTGACATACAGCCTTCTATAAGTGAACACTAAAAAAAACATAGTACCCCGTCTTTGTTGGCTTACCAGCCACATTTTACCCCGTAGCTAAGCATAATAGTAAACTGTGAGTCAGCTCAAAATGACAGGCCAGCCAATGAAATAATTCATCATTAATATGCAGCAAAACATTACACCGCAGGTCTACTAAGATCTGCAGCTAAGCGCTTGTTCGCACTACGACTTAAATATCCAACCAAGATGACTAGACTACATAGCGAGAGTAACTGCCAGAGCCATGGTAATGGGCATAATAACAGTAAGGCTAAGAGCCCAAATGAAGCTCGTTCCCACAACAACAATTTACGTTTGTGCCAGCCTTGCATGACTAAAGTAAAGGCATATAAGCCCGGTAGAGCAAAAGTAAACACCCACAACGCAGCCAGCCAGTCGCCATGGACGAGCGGCGTATAGGCAAATAATAGTGGAATAATATAAAGGCCTTTAGCAATCTTCCAAGAGGTAAATCCGGTGGCCATTGGCGGTGATTTAGCAATAGCTGCAGCTGTAAAGGTACATAGGCATACCGGAGGGGTAACATTGCTATCTTGCGATAACCAAAATATCACCAGATGCGATGCTAACAGCAGCATCGCGATGGTAGCATCGTCAAGCAACATCGGTCTTAACAGCGCCATCATTTCATCTGGCATTTGTTGTATCAACTGTTGCGCCTGACTAACACTCAAAGCCCCCTGCTCTGGGCTCACGCCAACTAAGGCTAATACAGCTTGAACCTCGGCACTAATGTCACCCGAACTTAAAACATTAACTAACTCTGTATTGGCCATTAATTGCAACAATGCAGGTGCAGATAAGGTCGCTAATACAATATAAGATGCCGTTACTGGCAGTCCCATACCCAGCACTAAAGAAGCGATGGCCACCAATAGCATTGCCACCAATAAGCTCCCGCCTGACCACTCTGTAATCATCAAAGAAAAGGTATTGCCAATTCCAGCAGTAGCGATGACATTAACAATCAGACCTACCGAGCATAACAGAATGGCTGTCACCACCATGTTTCTAGAACCCAAAGCAAACGCGTCTGCGATGGCTCTTAACCCCATTTTGTTAGGGGTAAACCATGAACTGACGATAACAGCAATGATGGCAACAACCGCTGCGTAAGTGGGAGTGTAGCCAATCACTAACAGCACAATAAGCAAGGTAACAGGAACAATAAACGACAAGCCTTCTCGCATTACCATCGGCAATAAGGGAGCACTAGGTTCCATTATTCGAGTCAAACCAGACTTATAAGATTCGGTGCGCACATAAAAAACTAAAGAGGCAAAATACAAAATAGCGGGCAATATGCTTACCATTACAATAGTACTGTAAGGGATCTGCGTATAACTGGCCATGACAAACGCCCCTGCCCCCATTATAGGCGGAACGATTTGCCCGCCAGTAGAAGCGGAGGCTTCAACAGCAGCAGCAAAGCGCGCACTAAAGCCAGCGTTTTTCATTAAGGGAATGGTCACCACACCTGTAGAGGCCGTGTTAGCAACCGCACTACCAGAAATTGTTCCTGTTAATCCGGAGGCAATTATTGCCACAATACCAGGGCCACCAACCATGCGACTGGCGATGCTTTTAGAGAGGTGAATAACAAAGTCGCCAGCCCCTGAACGTAATAAAAAAGCACCAAACAAAATGAACATGAAAACAAAGCTAGCGGATATTCTAGCGATGTTGCCAAAGATGGCATCATCGCCATAAATACTTCTAAATAAAAGCGTTTCTAAACTTAAACCTTTAAATTGAAATACCCCAGGAACGTAATTGCCCCACCAAGCCAGATAAGAAATAGCAGTAACAATGAGAACCGGGATAACCCAACCGGTCGCTCGGCGGGTCATATCGATGGCTCCCACTATAACAATGGTTCCACATAGCCAATCTAGAGCAACAAGACGAACCCCCCGTTCATAGATCAAGTCTTCGGCAAACAACAAATACACCGCAGAGCATGCGATAGCCACTACCCATCCCCGGTCTAGCAAAGTGGTAAAACGATGTTTTGCTAGCGGCTTCAGTAAACCGCACAATAAAACGAAGCCCGCAAAGTGTAAAATATTTTGTTGTAACACCGCTATGTCGGCAAAAATATTAAAATAAACATGGCCGAGACTAATAATGATCCCTAGAACATACACCAGAGGGACGGCACGCGTGTCTTCAATTTCTTGACGAATACTTTCAGGTACAGCATTCCATTGCATAGTAAAAATATCCTGGGAAGTGGTTAGTTAAATAGCCCCTGACGGGGGCTATTTAGCTGAAAAGACTTAGTTAGCAACTAAGTTATCTGGGATGGTTAACCCTGCTTCTCGGTAATAGCGAGCGGCGCCAGGGTGAAGTGGTGCAGGCAAACCGGCTAATGCTTTCTCTAAAGCCATCGCATTGGTGGCTTTATGAATCGCCTGCAAAAAACCGAGGTTTTCATAGATAGTTTTGGTGAGCAGGTAAACAAACTCTTCATCAACATCGGCATGTACCGCCAAGAAATTTGGCTGAGCCATGGTGTTCCAATCATTATCTTGTTTTGGGTAAGTCCCAGCCGGAATCACATAGCGGGTCCATAAACCTAAGCCCCCATTGGCTTGCTCTATTTGCTGGTCAGTAACATCTAGAGGGGCGACATCTTTTGCAGCCGCTGCAAATAACTTAGTCACGGCACCGGTTGGTGCACCAGCGGGTGTATTAATACCGGCTACTTGACCATTTTGTAGTGCTTCAGCAGAAGGGCCATATCCAGCAGAAAACAATTCCATTTGCTTGTCGATATCAACCCCTAAGTTACCTAACAAAAAGCGATTAGATCCGATTGTGCCGGAATTCTTTTTACCTAATGCAAGCTTCTCACCGGTTAGGGCCAGTAAATCACTGAGGTCACCATTCTTGGCATACTCTTTCTTAACCACAAATTGCTCAACGTTCTGCCATAACATGGTGATAGAGCGTAAATGGGCTTGCTTGCCTTCTTTTTCAAGCGGGCCCGTGCCATTCACTGCATAAGAGCCATATAAGCCTTGTAAAATCGCAAATTGCGCTTCTTTATCACGCAGCAGTTTAATATTTTCACCGGAACCGGCCGAGTTAATCGCAGAGACACTGACTTTGTGTTTCGGTTGGATTTTCACTTTAGTTAAGGTAGCTAAAGCCACACCAACTGGGTAATAAGTACCACCTGTACTGGCAGTCGCTAATAGGTAATTAGTGCCGCTATCAGCTTGCACGGTAAAGGTTAAAACACTAGCAAGTAGTGCAGCCTTTCTAAGCCAGAAACGCATAGTTTTACTCTCCTTAGTAACAGACTTACTGAAGCTGAAGCCAAACCGACAATTTATGAGACGACACTTCAATGATTTTGTTGATTTTTCATCCTAAACACTACTCATAACATTAACAAGGCATTAACATCTTTCTACTACTAAAGTAGCAGTTATATTGACCTTTAAGGGCTATTCAAAATACTTGGTATATAAGTCGCTATAATCTTGAGATAAGCGGACTTGCGCTAAGGCTTGTTGAAAACGATTGAGCTCCTTAGTACTTAAAGATGAGTTAAAGGCAAAGCAATATTCTTTCTCAAAAAGTTGATATATCGGTTTAAAGCTACGCGGGTGGTCATCTAAATACTCTGAAACTAGCGCAATCATGTCTACCCTTCGCAAGGCTAATAACTTAAATGATTGCTCCACTGATTTGGTAGGCACTGCGCTAAACTGTAAGCCAGCTTTGTGCAAATAAGCTTCTATGGCTTGATCTTTTAAGACCGCGATTTTATAAGCGCTTAAATCAGCCAAATTTTGAACAGATAATTGGCTATCACTGAGTACATACAAATTTGCACTGCTTCGATTAATGGGACAAGCCCAGTGAAATAGAGGGAAACGTTGTTCAGTTTTTATAGTCGAAAACAGTGCTGTGTAGTCAAGCTTTTCAAGTAAAGTGTAACCACGCTTCCAGGGCACAATTTTCACCTCTGGAGGTGGGCTACCCAACTGTTTAAACACTAAACCCAGTAACTCAACGGAAAAGCCTGTGACTTGCAGATTTTCGGTATAGTTGTACGGGAAAAACTCTTCACTATAAAAAGTTATCTCTTCAAGGCTATGCGCTTTAGTTGTGCTACTAAGTAAGCCACTAAGAAAAATGACAACCGCCCCTATATGACGCAACATATTGATCCTTATATAAAGTAGCAACGACTCACAAAAGTGGTCAAGGACAAACAGTCCACCAGCGATAGCACTTAGGATAAACTCCAAGTACACTCTCTTTTCATTCTTTAAAAGAGTCGTCGTTTTGAAATTCAACAGGCTGTTTACGACAGCAATTATGGGTATATTTTGCTTCTCTCTTTCTGCTGAAAGTTGGCCAGAGCCAGCAGCGAAGTCCCAGCACAAACGAACAATTAAACAAGTAGTTAAGACTTACCATAACGATAGTCTAAAGCGCCTATTACCGCTATTTGTTGCCGCTAAAGTCGATTACCCGCCACACAAAATAACGCTACTGGCCAGCAAACGCTCTCGTAGACTTGAATTATGGGCAGATAGCGGTGAAGGCCCTAGATATATCCATACTTATTGGATCCGCCATGCTAGCGGTACTGCAGGCCCTAAATTAAGAGAAGGTGACTTACAAGTGCCTGAAGGCATTTATCAAATAGAAGCGCTTAATCCCAACAGCAACTTTCATTTGTCGATGAAGCTTAACTACCCCAACAGCTTTGATTTGAAAAAGGCTAAGCAAGAGCAACGCCACCGTCCAGGATCAAACATATTTATTCACGGAAAAGCGTCTTCGGTAGGCTGCTTAGCAATGGGAGACCAAAATATTGAGGACCTATTTATTTTGGTAGAGCGAATAGGCCCAGGTAATAGCAAAGTCGTTATTGCCCCTCATGACCCAAGGCTACTGCCGCTATTTCCGGTACCTGATCACCTACCTGAATGGACAGCTGATTTGTACCAACAAATTCAAGGTGAATTTGAACAGTTTATTGAATAATTTATGGCTAGGTTATAAGAGAAACTAACGAGGTAGCCTAATTCGAAATCCTAATCCTTGAGGCTCAGCATTAAAACACTCAATGCTGCCCATTAAGTGCTGGTGAACCAGGTTATATACTTGGTTTAACCCTAAACCAACATTGCCTGCACTTCGATGGGTTGTATAGAACGGATTAAAAATCAATCCCAAATCATCATTTTGCACCCCTGAACCATTATCTTGATAATTAATGCAAATCTGCTCTTGCTGCGCGTCTATATAAACTTTGAGATGCGGAAAGCTATGTTTGCTGAAGCCGTGTTGAATAGAGTTATCGATTAAACAAGAAAGTATTAGCTCTAACGCTCGTTGGTTAATCAGTAAACTGGGGTTACTACCACTAATGGATAACTGAATGTGTAATTCACTAAAGGGTTGTAACAGCATTTTTAAGTGCTGTTCAAGCCACGTTTTTAGCTTAATTTGCTGTAAGTTCTCATCGATATCACTACCCGCTAAGGATTTAAAAGTATTTACTAAGGCCGCCGAGCGTTGCAAACTACTTTCCAATAACTCACAGCCTTTGGCACCTTGACTTAGCATTTCCTGCAGTTCTGATTTGGCTAAGGTCCCTTCAGCCAAGCTTTTTTCAATAACTTGGTAATTACTCGCTAGCTGCGAAGCGGCAGTAATACCCACACCCAAGGGCGTATTTAACTCATGTGCCATACCCGCAACTAACCCACCTAAGGCGGCCATTTTTTCTTGTTCTACTAGCTGTAATTGAGTGTCATTAAGCTTCTCTAAAGTATGCTTTAGGGTTGAGTTAGCTTCTTCCAGCTGATAGGTGCGTGCCACCACGCGCTGTTCCAATTGCTCTTGATCACTAATCACTTTGGTGGCCATACTTTTCAATAAGCCTCCTACTTGATTAAACTCTTCAAAAGCCAAATGCGGTACTTGGGTATCGTACTTACCTTGCGAGTACTTAGACACCAAGTGGCTTAATTTGCTTAGCGGTTCAACAATGCGTTTCATCAATAACACAGCAATTATTGTTACCAGTGCAAATACAAACAACAAAATGAGCACAAGATTGAATTGCCGTTCTACTAACAAGCTCCATAAAGAACGGCTTTGAGCGCTAAGTGACAACGACAACGGCTCGGGCATATTGTCTAAGAACAGATCTACATCTATATAAAACCGTCGGAGCGGTACTTCGCCTTTGTTGCCGCGAAATAGAAGCTGTTGTGAAAAAAATAATTCCAAAGAGCCTTGTTGCTCAATTCTCGACTCAACCGCATGCCAAATTGATTGCATTGGAATAAAAACAATTAGCGTTCCTACTTGTTGGCTTTCTTTGAGCGCGTTCAAATTTGACTGCATAATTGGCTGCATCAGTAGCAAGCCCGAGTCGCTGTATATGTCGCGCCCATCAGCAACCAGTTGGGCGAATTCAGGGTTTTGATAAACTTCAATTAAGGTTTGGCTATTGCCTAATTTTACCTGCTGGTTTAAACGGTCTATCGCGGGAAGGTGGGCTTGTATATCAAGCACCTCAGCCTGAAGCGGCGCGCCTTCGATAATTCGCCCTTCTGAATCAACAATATAAATAGCCGACACCCAGTCATTTTGTTGTAGCAACTCACTAATTAGTTGGTTAGATTGAAAACCAAAGATAGCCGACGTAGGCGTTAATATAATGTCATTCACCTGCGCTAAGCTTTGTAAATCTAGAGAGACTTGCTGAACTCGATGCTGAATACTTTGCGCAATATTATTAGCTTTTAAATACAGAGTTTGAGTAACACCTTGTTGATCTTGCTCGGAAATTTGCTTTAACAAGAATGAACCAATAAGAATACTCGGCAGCAAAGCTCCCAGCAGAATGCTGATAGTTAAGAACGTTCGAAGTTGATTAATTTTTACGCTCATTACTTTGCTTGCTGCCCGTAATCTCTATCGGCATATTGCTGCATATATCCACTGGCTTTTTCAGCATCAACTAACCCTTTGTTGAATAACTCGAAACCTTTGCGCATGCCAACCCAAGCGCTCGCTTGAGCGGCCTCTGCAGACATTGGCACAGCAAGCTCTAGCTGACTAAGAATAGCTTGCTCATTGCTAGTAGATTGTTGTTTTATTTGCTGAATCAGGGCTGAGTTAGCTGGCAAAAAACGAGCCTGAGTATGCAAGCGGAGTTGTACTTCAGGTGTCTGTAAAAATTCACTTAATTGGCGCAGTGCAGCCGCTTTAGCTGACGACAAACTTTGGTTAGGAAAAACCAATACTAAACTTGATGATAAAGGTCGAAAAGGACGCTCACCAATGCTTGGTATTACCGCAATCCCCAAGTCATCATCTAACTGCTTTTCAAAATCGTCGATGGCCCATTCACCATTGATCGCGTAGGCAACCTTTCCTTCAATAAAATCTCGATAACCACAATCATAAGCACAATCAGCAGACACTAAGTTGCGCGTGGCAATATTTCGATAAAAGTTTAAGGCATCATGCATTGCAGGTTCGTTCAAGGTCACTTTCTTACCACGGGTCATTCGACCACCAAAGGTATTATAGAAACCGGCAAACCAATACATTTCTGAGTAGTTCCAACCTATGGTTGCTACCCCTTGTTTTTCTATGACTGGCTGCTGTTCCAGTAACTCTTGCCACGTTTTTGCAGGTTTACCTACGAAGCGGCGGTTGTAAAATAGCATCAAGTGGTTTCCCTGCAATATTGGGATCCCGTATATTTTTTGATCGATACTAGCTGTAAGCAGCAGCTCTTTGCTCATATCACTACTAATAAGCGTTTCAGGTACCTCAGAAAATTTGGCTTGGCGGGCGATGCCAATGACATCGGAAGGGGCAAATACAACATCAGCTGACTGACCTTGCATTACCGACTTGATCAAGGTGGGTTTTAACGAGTCTGACGTAATCGTATAGATCGTGACTTGGTGATTATATTGCTTAGAAAACTCATCTAATAGCTCGCTAAAAGCTGCTTTCCCTTGCTCTCTATAATACATAAAGCTAAGTTGTTCAGCGCTTAACTTTGAGCAACAGAAAAAGATTAGTAGCAAACAAACGCGCATATTTCATCCTATGAACCACACCTAGGTTTAGTGTAGTCCAATTAACAATAATTGCGTGTTGAGATTCTATATATTGATAATTAGCAAGCACTTAAGCGCTTGCTAATTGAGTATTAGTCGTTCAAGCAGCTTGATATTTAGCGACTAAGCCAGCGCTTTTCTGGAGGCTATCACTCAACCAATCCGGTAAATTGTCAAAATCTAAATTATCCAGTAGGTTTTTAAGCTCCAAGCCCAGCTCAGTATCACCTTCTACTCTAAGACGGCGCTGAAAAAACAGCGTATCAGGGTCTTCCTGACGACCCATTAGCAAAACAAACTCATTTAAGTTACCAGAGAAACTCACGTCTGCATGTTCAACAACAGATTTTACTTTGAGTTGCTGTGCTTCAAAGGTAATAAACCAACTCGCCGATAAATCGCTGACTTCAACCTTTAACCAGCGATTCTCTAGAAAAGCGAGGTCCCCATCGTCAATGGCTTCGGCAAATGCCAATTTAAGCGCCTTTTCTAAGGCATAGCTCTGAATAGCAAATGGACAGTATCTAGCGGGGATACTTAAGATTCGTGGCATATCTTTCACTAAAGATTTCTTCAAGCTATCTAGCACCTAGGTACCTCATAAAAAATAATCGCATTGGGGCTCAAGTTTACTTAAGTTTGCCTAAGCCAAACCTGCTCTGAGTCAATATCCATTGGAACTAAGCCCAGTAGAATGATGAAAAAACTCATCAGTTGAAGGACTTATGGAATTACTATGCCCTGCAGGTTCATTGCCTGCGGTAAAAGCTGCGGTGGACCACGGTGCCGATGCTATTTATATCGGCTTTAAAGACGCGACCAACGCGCGTCACTTTGCAGGTCTAAATTTTGAAGGTAAAAAATTGGACAAAGCGGTTGACTACCTAAAACAACACCGCCGTCAATTACATGTTGCCATTAATACCTTTGCCCATCCGCAACAACAACACCTATGGTTCGCAGCCATTGACCGCGCAGTCGCTATCGGTGCTGACGTGGTGATTTTGGCGGATATAGCTTTATTAGAATATGCCCAACAAAATTACCCAGAACTTACTGTTCATTTGTCGGTGCAAGCCTCGGCGACCAACGCTTCTGCGATTGCTTTTTATCAGCGAAATTTCAATGTGAAACGGGTGGTATTGCCTAGAGTGTTATCCATTCACCAAGTAAAGCAACTGTCTCGGGCTTGTCCCGACATGGAACTGGAAGTATTTGCTTTTGGTAGCCTCTGTGTCATGGCTGAAGGTCGCTGTTATTTATCATCCTACCTGACTGGCGAGTCGCCCAATACGGTAGGCGCCTGCTCGCCGGCATCTTATGTTCGCTGGCAAGAAACCGAGCAAGGCTTAGAGTCACGTTTAAATGATATCTTAATTGATCGTTACGGGCCCAACGAAACCGCCGGTTACCCAACGCTTTGTAAAGGACGTTTCGACATTGATGGTCAGCGCTCACACGCGCTGGAAGAACCCACCAGTTTAAATACCATCGAGCTGATACCAGAACTATTTGCCGCTAATATTTCAGCAGTGAAAATTGAAGGTCGTCAGCGCAGTCCTGCTTATGTCGCACAAGTGACTCAAGTATGGCGAGAAGCCATTGATAGTTATCAAAGCAATCCCGAGCAATTTAGTGCGAAAAACCATTGGATGAGCCAACTATCCAAATTATCGGAAGGTAGCCAAACGACCTTAGGCGCCTATCACAAGGCGTGGCAGTAACAGAAGGTATATTATGAAGTATGCATTAGGGCCAATTTTATATTACTGGCCAAATCAACAAATTGAAGAATTTTATCATCTCGCTAAAGCCAGCAGCGCTGACATAATCTATATCGGCGAAACGGTATGTAGCAAACGCCGCAATATGAAAGCCAATGATTGGATAGACTTAGCCAAACAACTGCACCAAGCGGGTAAGCAAGTGGTCATTTCAACGATGGCCCTATTGGAAGCGCCATCAGAGGTTAGAAACCTAAAAAAACTCATCGACAATGGCGACTTTATTATCGAGGCTAACGATTTTAGTGCCATTGAAGAAGCGCATAACGCTAGGCTGCCTTTTGTGTGTGGGCCCGCCATTAATATTTACAATGCCTATGCCCTGAACGTATTACTAAAGCAAGGGATGCAACGCTGGGTGATGCCGGTAGAGCTTTCCCGTGATTGGCTACAAAAACTGGTGAGTGAATGCAACGAAATGGGTATTCGCGATCGCTTTGAAATAGAAGTCTTTGCTTACGGTCATTTACCGCTAGCCTACTCTGCACGTTGTTTTACCGCGCAATCGGAAGGCAAGAGTAAAGACGATTGTGAAACCTGTTGTATCAAATACCCTAATGGTCGCCAAGTCGATAGCCAAGAGGGACAATCGTTATTTGTATTAAACGGTATTCAGACTATGTCTGGAGATTGTTACAACTTAATCAACGACCAGCAAAGTATGCAGGGCTTAGTTGATATCGTGCGCATTAGCCCAACGGGCGAAGAAAGCATAGAACATTTAGAAGCCTTTCGCCGTCGTAACCAATCTACCGAGCATTTTCCAACACCCGATAGTGTCAACGGTTACTGGCATCAAATTGCCGGCATAAGAAATCAACAAGAATAAGATTAAGCCCTACAGAGCCAACTGAGCTTGGCTCTCGTAACGACTTAATTCAAACAAGGCTAAACGGTGCTCTACGAAATCATACACATTATTTGCCAACGATAACTTAAAGTAACTACTGGCTAATGGGTGATTGCCTGCCTGCTGCTCTAACTTTGCCATATAAAAATAGGCTTCGCATAAACGCTCTGCTAAATCACGATTATTACCATCCACGTTCGCCGTTTCAGTTAAAAATTGTTGTTGAGTGATTTCGCCCGCGTATAAACGTACGATTTGCCAGCCCCAGTCATCGGTTTTATAGGTCTCGAAGGCTAGGTCTAACTCTTGCTGTGCTTTAGGGGCGTCTGTTTCCTGTTGAATCAGGTATCGCCATAAAACGCGGTAGGGGTCATTGGGCGCTTGATCAGCATAATAATCAACATCGACTACCGCCAACTCAGGCTTGTTCGCGTAATTAAGCGCAATGCCTCGGTAGAAGTAAGCAAAGCTGTAATCGGGTGCGAGTTCAATGGCAGAATCGAAAGATTCAAAAGCGCTATCAAAATCTTCGGCCAAAGTGTAGTAAACCCCTAAGAAGTTATAGGCCTCAACAAAATTGGGCTTTAATTGCACCGCCCGTTTAAAGTCAAAGCGAGCCAGTGCTCGAAGACCGACTCGGTCAAACACAATGCCTCGTTCGTAAAACAACTGGGCTGTTTGTTCTTGGTTGTACTCTCCAGAATTTAACATTTGCCCTAAGCGGGCTAAGGCATTTTCAGACTGGTAGTCAACTTGCAGAGGCGTTGCTAATACTATCGTTGGCAGGGCTTGACTCGAGGTGTTAGCACACCCACTGAGATAAGCTATAGCCACCAACAAAAATCCACTGCGCCAGGCTCGTTTTAACATATTGCTTCCACTCGTTGAATCAAACTTAAGGGCTGCAGCGACAATTACAGCCTCACTATCTGTTTACCCTAACAAGAGAAAAAGCTTAGGGAAACTTAAAATTATCATTATAGATAAATATCTTATTTGGAATGAGTGTCTAAATGATCAAAAGACTTCACCAAGTCATCCAGTGCTTTTATCTGAGTCAAGAAAGGTTCCAACTTAGATAACGGTAATGCACTTGGTCCATCACATCGCGCATTTTCAGGATCAGGGTGCGCTTCAAGAAACAGGCCTGCCAAGCTAGTCGCCATTCCCGCTTTAGCTAGCTCACCCACTTGTTCACGGCGCCCACCAGAGGCCGAGCCCAATGGATCGCGACACTGTAAAGCATGGGTCACATCAAAGATAACCGGTGAACCATTGCTCACCTTCTTCATAGTGCCGAAACCGAGGGTATCCACGACCAAATTGTCGTAACCAAAGTTACTGCCACGTTCACATAAAATAATGTTGTTATTACCGCACTCAGCAAATTTATCAACAATATTACCCATTTGAGAAGGGCTCAAAAATTGTGGCTTCTTAACATTTATTACCGCTCCCGTGTTGGCCATCGCTTCAACTAAATCTGTTTGACGAGCCAAAAATGCGGGTAATTGAATAACATCAGCGACTTCAGCGACAGGGGCAGCTTGAGCAACTTCATGCACATCCGTAATCACCGGAATAGAAAACTGCTGCTTTATTTCTTCCAGTAAGCGTAAGCCTTCTTCCATACCCGGCCCGCGGTATGAATGAATAGAAGAGCGGTTGGCTTTATCAAATGATGCTTTGAAAATATAGGGAATACCAAGCCGGGTAGTGACTTCAACAAAATGCTCGGCAATTTGCATGGCCAAATCACGAGACTCAAGTACATTCATACCCGCGAATAAAGTAAATGGGGCATCATTGGCTACTTTAATTGAGCCTACGTTAATTGTTTTTTGCTGCATGCTGTTCCTCTTAATGCAAAATTGCAGGTTGAGAGTCCATCGTATGGATCTGCACTTTTAGTATCTTCGATAAAGGATCATCTGGACACTGTTCAATAAAATATTCAAAATCGTTAATAGCGACACTATTACAGTCTAACTGCTGATAGATAAAACCTCTATCACGCATCTCATGGGGGTCACCAGGTTTGAGTCTAATCAGGATTTGAGAGGTTTGAAGGGCCCGCTCAAATTCATCTTCGCGTAAACACGCACTTTTTAGTTCACCAAGCCAACGTTTCGTCATGTCGGCAGAAGACATCGGCTCTAGGTTATCGCTTAACAAGCGAGCGAGATTCCCTTTATGGCCACGATGGATCACCTCTAGTTGAGCGACGGTTTTTTGTTCCGCTGAAAACGCATCAAAATAAATACACTTTGTGCCTAGACTAAACGCCAGAATGGTTTGCGCTGGAAATGCTATCGCGTGACACTCAATATCGAGTTTACGCGCGAAGTAATGTAACAGCACCGATAGGCTCGTACCATTACCGCAACGACGCGACAGTACATCGCTAATCAGGGAATTTTTACTGTGATAATAACTCTGCCAATCACTACTAAAACCTAACTCTTTATAAAACAGGTTTTTTAGTTGTTCAAAGCGTTGCTCGGGAGAGTCTTCGATAGGATTGAGTTTTAGCCAATCTAACCAAAGCCTGTGCAAGGTTTTTCTTACCAGCGCAAAAGACTGACCAGAGATTTCTTCTTCAAGACCTAAAATGCGAAAAATCACTGCATCTCTTTCCTTTAATAAATCTATTTTTGTTATTCGTTGCTAATGGCTAGACCAAATAACAACCGCCGCTTACTCGGTCCATTCCACCATAGTCTTGCTCAGTAAAGATTTGGCTATAACCGGCCTTATCTAACAACTGCTGTACAGCTTGTTTTTGGTCATAGCCATGCTCCAGTAACAGCCAACCGCCAGCTTTTAAGTAGTCAGTCGCAGTATCGATGATATGTTTAATATCGGCTAAACCGTTTTGCTCAGAGGTCAAGGCGCTTATCGGCTCAAATCGCACATCACCCTGAGATAAATGCGGATCTTGCGGGTCGATATACGGTGGATTACTCACTATCAAATCAAACGTCTGACCTGAAAACGGCTCAAGCCACGATCCTTGTCGTATATCTACCTCAGACAAATGCAAACTACTGGCATTTTCCCGCGCTAACTGCACAGCATCTTCACGTAAATCACTGGCGTAAACCTTCGCTAAGGGGCACTCACTTGCTATCGCCAATGCAATGGCACCCGTTCCGGTACCCAAGTCTACGATTTCTGTATCGGCGAGGTTAACGATTTTCTTTAGGCTTTGTTCTACTAAAACTTCAGTATCTGGGCGTGGAATCAACGTTGCTGGAGAAACCTTCAAGGATAGCGACCAAAAATCGCGTAGCCCGATGAGATAAGCGACTGGTTGCCCAGCCTCTCGCTTTTCCAGTAAGTCTTGGTATTGCTGCCATTGAAGCTCTGTTAAACAGCGTTCTGGCCAAGTTAACAAATATACCGGTTCACAACCCAATACATGCTGCAACAATACCTTAGCATCCACTTGTGGAGATTCACCCAAGTGAAGCTTTTCTCTAGCCCAATTGAGCGCCTCAGCAATAGAAGGATACTTATCCTTCATTTTCGGCCAATGCTGCCAACTGGTCAGCTTGGAATTCTTGTTGAATAGGATCCAACAATGCTAGCAATTCACCTTCCATGATTTCGTTTAAACGATAAAGTGTTAGGTTAATTCGGTGGTCACTCACTCGCCCTTGCGGATAATTATAAGTACGAATACGTTCACTACGGTCACCACTTGCGACTAAGTCACGGCGCATACTGGTTTCTTCCGCGCGGCGCTTATCATCTTCAGCCGCTTGCAGGCGTGCCGACAATACCGACATCGCTTTAGCGCGGTTTTTGTGTTGCGAGCGCTCTTCTTGACACTCCACAACCACGCCGCTGGGGATATGGGTAATACGAATAGCCGAATCGGTTTTGTTTACGTGCTGACCACCCGCTCCAGAAGCTCGGAAGGTATCGATGCGCAAGTCACCTGGGTTAATTTCAATTTGTTCTGCTTCTGGAATTTCAGGCATGACCGCCACGGTACAGGCCGAGGTATGAATTCGCCCTTGTGATTCGGTTTCAGGAACACGTTGAACACGGTGACCGCCAGATTCAAACTTCATTAAACTATATACGTCTTCACCGTCAATTTTAGCAATCAGTTCTTTATAACCGCCCTGCTCACTTGAGTTGCTAGACATTACCGACATGCGCCAGCCTTGCTGCTCAGAAAACTTGCTGTACATACGGAATAAATTGCCGGCAAAAATAGCCGCCTCATCACCGCCGGCCCCGGCTCTAATTTCCAAAAAGATACTTCGAGAGTCGTTAGGATCACGAGGTAACAACAGTAATTGCAAATCTTCAGACAGCTTGGTCATGCTTTCTTTAGCTTCGTCAATTTCCATTTGCGCCATTTCACGCATCTCAGGGTCTTCATCATTGAGCATTTCTTTCGCTGAATCGAAGTTTTCTTGAGCTTGTTGGTAAGCGCTAAAACAAACCACTACTTCTTCTAATTGCGAGTATTCCTTAGTGAGACCTCTAAACCTATTTTGGTCAGAGATTACCTCTGGCTCACCAAGCAATACTTGTACTTCTTGATAACGCTCTTGCAAGGTTTCAAGTTTAGATATAATTGACGCTTTCATGCTTTCTCTCTTTCAACGCAACATTCCGTCCGCTAACAATTAGCAACGAAACATCATCAACAATCGGGTTATTTTCTTAGGCCAATGGCCTCACGTATTACCGCTAATTCTTCTAAGCGACCATCACGCCCAGCCTTATTTATAGCTTCGGTGGGAGCATGGATTAATTTATTAGTAAGCTGGAAGGCCGTTTCGCGAATAATCAGTGCCGGATCTTTTCCGTTGGCTAACGATTCTAAGGCTTTTTCTACTGCTGCATCACGTACCCGTTCACTGTGACTTCGATAATCACGAATAGTGGTTACCGACTCAAGCGAGCGCAACCACCCCATAAACGCTTCACAGTGTTCTGTAACAATCAGCTCGGCTTGTTCGGCTGCCTCTCGGCGTGATGCCATATTTTGCTCAACAATACCCTGCAAATCATCAACGCTATACAAATAGGCATCACGCAGCTCTCCTACCTGCTCCTCAATATCTCGAGGTACCGCTATATCAACCAAAAACATCGGCTGGAAACGCCGTTTTTTAAGGGCCGTTTCTACCATGCCTTTACCTATAATGGGCAAAGGACTTGCCGTTGAGCTAATCACAATGTCGTAATGAGCTAAATGGTCGGGTATTTCATTTAGGGTAATAACATCGCCAGCAAATCGCTCAGCCAACAACTTAGCCCGTGAAGCCGTGCGGTTGGCCACCATTAGCTTTTTAACGCCCTGATCGACCAAGTGCTTAGCCACCAGTTCAATCGTTTCTCCAGCACCAACTAGAAGAACCTTAGACTGGCTCAAATCATCAAATATCTGTTTTGCCAAACTGACAGCTGCAAACGCTACAGATACCGCATTCACCCCAATATCGGTATCTGTTCTAACCTGTTTGGCTACCGAAAAAGCGCGCTGAAAAAAACGCTCAAGTACACTTCCTACCGCGCCAGCTTCTCGCGATTCGGTATAGGCTTGTTTAATCTGGCCAAGAATCTGTGGCTCACCTAGAATCAACGAATCTAAACCACTGGCCACACGCATCAAATGCGCCACCGCTGTTTGCTGATGATATTGGTAAAGGCACGGAAGAACCTCAGCTTGCTCGAGGTTTTTATAATTAATCAGCCACTGCACCACAGCCGCTGCATCGGTTTCGGCTTCAACAATGTGGCAATAGAGCTCGGTTCTATTACAGGTAGATACAATCACCATTTCTACACCAAGCGCAGAAACCGCATGGTTAAGCGCCTGGTTTACTTGCTCTGGACTAAACGCCACTTTCTCTCGCAAGTTAACGGGGGCTGATTTGTGATTGATTCCTAGAACTAACAGAGTCATCGTTGTGGGGCTGTTGCGCGCCGTATCCAAATAAATAAAGAGCCAAATTGTACGGGAATATAGGGGCAAATAAAAGAAACTCCCGCCCTAACCCGCCTCAATTAGCTAATTTTGCTGTGACAAGGGGACACATCTTTAGCTTTAAAGAATTTACAGCCACCCAGTAGAGCTTTTATACTGCAAAAAAAATACGGATTTATTGTGCGCCAACTCTTTATAATCATTTTGCTCGCTTGCACCATAACAGCCTGTACAACACCACCGCCGATCAGCACGGTTGATAGTGAATGGGAGCGGCACTTAGCAGCGCTAAATCAGCATCAGCACTGGCAGCTCAGTGGAAAAATAGCCTTTATAGGCGACACCACACGCCAAGCAGCTAACTTATTTTGGCAACAAGACGGCCAACGCAGCATACTAAAAATCAATGGGCCTTTAGGTATTCAAGCCATCGAGCTGCATTACCAACCCGGTAAAGTGTGGGTAAAAACCAAAGACCAAGAATACACCGGCAATGATGCTCAGCAATTGGTTAACCGCTTGACGGGTTGGCAAGTCCCGGTTGAGCAACTCCCTAGTTGGCTACTGGGTATTCCAACCCAGAATGACTATCAACTGAATCCACAACATCGCTTAGCTAGCTTTACTACCAAACAACAGTGGACAGTGAGTTACCTAAATTACGGTCAGTACCAAAGCTATCTATTGCCTAGGCAGATGGAAATGCGTTCAGCTGAAAACCTTTTGAAAATTAATATTCATAAATGGCAAATCAATGACTAAGCAACTTTCAAGCGGCCCATGGCTATCACCCGCTAAGCTCAATCTATTTTTATATGTCAATGGCCAACAAGCTAACGGCTACCATGAGCTACAAACCTTGTTTCAGTTTGTCGACTACTGCGATCATTTATATTTCTCCGTAAACAAGCAAGATACTATCTCGCTAAGTTGCGAATTAGATTTTCCTAATGATGATAACTTAGTGGTTAAAGCCGCTAAGCTACTTAAGGCGCATTGCCAAATTGTTCAAGGTGTCGACATTAAACTGGTAAAGCACCTGCCTATGGGTGGAGGCATTGGTGGGGGGTCATCAAACGCTGCTACCACGTTACTGGTGTTAAATGAACTATGGGACTGCCAATTAAACCTTGAACAATTAGCCCGCTTGGGTTTGCAACTTGGCGCTGATGTGCCTATTTTTATTCATGGTCATAGTGCCTTTGCAGAAGGTGTGGGTGAGAAACTACAATCGGTAACCGTGGATGAACCTTGGTATGTTGTTTTGCATCCAGATGTTCATGTTTCTACTGAAAGCGTTTTTGGCCACCCAGACCTAACCAGAACAAGCCCTAAGAGAACTTGGCAACAATTATCAAAGGCTAATTGGCAAAATGATTGCGAAGAAATTGTGGCTAAAGTTTATCCGGAGGTTGCACAAGCTCTTAGCTGGTTGGTAGAATACGCGCCGTCAAGAATGACTGGGACAGGTTCTTGTGTATTCGCCGCGTTTGACAATGAGCGTGAAGCCTTGTCAGTACTGGCGAAACGTCCAAAAAATGTATCCGGCTTTGTGTGTAAAGCCTGTAATCAATCGCCGCTTCATCAGCAATTGACTAACGAAAAAACACTCACAAACACAGCTGGGGCCTAAGAAATAACATTCTTAAGCCCTAAAAAACGTAACGCTCTTTTGACCCGATAAATCTGAGGTTTCCATCGTGCCAGACATGAAACTCTTCGCCGGTAACGCCACGCCCGAACTTGCCCAGCGTATTGCTGATCGCCTTTATACCACCCTAGGTGATATTTCAGTAGGTAGATTCAGTGATGGCGAGATTAGTGTACAAATCAACGAAAACGTTCGTGGTGGAGACATCTTTGTTGTCCAATCCACTTGCGCTCCAACCAACGACAACGTAATGGAGCTGATTGTTATTGTTGATGCTCTACGCCGTGCCTCTGCGGGTCGTATTACTGCGGTAATCCCCTACTTTGGTTATGCTCGTCAAGACCGCCGCCCTCGTAGTGCTCGTGTGCCTATTACTGCAAAAGTAGTAGCAGACTTCCTATCTAGTGTGGGTGTTGACCGCGTACTAACCGTTGACCTTCACGCCGAACAGATCCAAGGTTTCTTCGACGTACCGGTAGACAACGCATTTGGTAGCCCAGTACTTCTGCAAGATATGCTAGACAGAAATCTAGAATCTCCGGTTGTTGTATCGCCAGACATTGGTGGTGTAGTGCGCGCTCGTGCAGTCGCTAAAATGCTAAACGATAGCGATTTAGCGATTATCGACAAACGTCGTCCACGTGCCAACGTAGCCCAAGTAATGAACATTATTGGTGATGTCGATGGTCGTGATTGCATCATGGTTGATGACATGATTGATACTGGCGGTACCCTATGCCAGGCAGCAGCAGCGCTTAAAGCCAAGGGCGCTAAGCGGGTATTTGCTTATGCAACTCACCCTGTCTTTTCAGGTAATGCAGCACAAAACATCACAGAATCAGCACTAGATGAAGTTATTATTACTGACTCAATCCCACTGTCTGATGAAATGCGTAATGTTGAAAAAGTACGTCAATTATCATTGGCACCAATGCTAGCTGAAGCTATTCGTCGCGTGAGTAACGAAGAATCAATATCTGCAATGTTCTAAACAGCATTAAATAAAGATTGATTTAAAAGCGCGGTAATGTGAATTACCGCGCTTTTTTATTGGCTTTCAAAAACGTCAATGGTAGAATGCCGCGCCTTTTGAATTGAAGTGCTTAGGTGTTAATCACTTTTTCACCAAATCAACAAGGTACTGGTTAGAGTTTGGTCGCGAAACTTTAGCCTCATTAATTTATTTGGAGAAACACAAATGTCTAACATTAAACTTGACGCTGAACTGCGTACAGACCTAGGGAAAGGTGCGAGCCGCCGCCTACGTCACGCTGATAAAGTTCCTGCTATCGTATACGGTGCTGGCCAAGAGCCTGTATCAATCACTCTTGAGCAACGCCATGTGATGAAGGCTCAAGAAGCTGAAGCGTTTTACTCTAGCATTATTACTGTAAACGTTGCTGGCGAAGCCGTAGACGTATTAGTAAAAGACATGCAGCGTCATGCCTACAAGCCACGTGTACAACACATTGACTTCCAACGTGTTGATAATACTAAAGCTATCCACAAAGCCGTGCCTATTCACTTCTTAAACGAAGACACTGCAGAAGCGGTTAAAAATGGTGGTAAAGTACATCACTTGGCGACAGAGATTGAAGTTAGCTGTCTAGCTAAAGATCTTCCTGAGTACATCGAGCTAGATGTAGCGAACCTAGAACTAGGTGCTTCACTACACATCTCTGATATCACGCTACCTGCTGGCGTTACATCAGTTGAGTTAGCTAAAGGTGAAAACCACGACCAAGCTGTAGTATCTATTACTACTCCTAAAGGCGTGTCTGAAGAAGCTGACGATTCTGAAGAAGCAGCAGCTTCAGAAGAATAGTGATAAACGATATTCGTTTACTCGTGGGTCTGGGTAATCCAGGCCCCGAATATGCCGCCACCCGCCATAACGCTGGCGCATGGTTAGTCACGCAACTAGCCAACAATCATCACACCCAATTAAAACCAGACAGTAAACATTTTGGACTTACCGGGCGAATTCAGCTGGCAGACCAAGAGCTACGTTTATTGATCCCCACAACGTTTATGAACCTCAGCGGCAAAGCCGTTGCATCTTTGGCTAAATTTTATCGTATCGAACTTGAGCAGATCATGGTTGCTCACGATGAACTTGATTTACCCCCTGGCGTAGCACGCTTTAAAAAAGGTGGTGGACACGGCGGACATAACGGTTTGCGCGATATCATCAGTAAATTTGGTAATAACAAAGATTTTCATCGTTTACGGATTGGTATTGGACATCCAGGTCATAAAGATCGTGTTTCAGGTTACGTATTAGGTAAAGCACCTAAAAGCGACCAAGAACTAATTGATGATGCAATTGATGAAGCGGTGCGCAGTACCGATGTATTGCTTAAAGATGGTTTAAGCAAAGCAATGAATCGATTACATAGTTACAAAGCGGGCTAAGCCCCTTAAACAAATAGGTATTATTATGGGATTTAAATGTGGCATCGTTGGTTTGCCAAACGTGGGCAAGTCGACCCTTTTTAACGCTCTGACTCAGGCCGGCATTGAAGCTGCTAACTTTCCATTTTGTACTATTGAGCCAAATACGGGCGTAGTACCCGTGCCTGATGAGCGCTTAAATGCCTTGGCTGAAATTGTAAACCCACAGCGCATATTACCCACCACCATGGAATTTGTAGATATTGCAGGTTTGGTTGCGGGCGCATCTAAAGGTGAAGGCTTAGGTAACAAATTTTTAGCTAACATTCGTGAAACAGATGCCATTGGCCATGTTGTTCGTTGTTTTGAAAACGACAACATTGTGCACGTATCGGGTAAAGTTGACCCAGCAGAAGACATCGACACCATTAATACTGAGCTAGCACTGTCTGACTTAGATACCTGTGAAAAAGCCCAGATCCGCGTTGCCAAAAAAGCTAAAGGCGGCGACAAAGAAGCCAAGTTTGAGTCAGAAGTGTTGGTAAAAGTCCAAGCACATCTAGAAGCAGATTTAATGCTACGTAGTTTAGATTTAAGCAAAGAAGAAAAAGCAGCTATTGCTTATATGAACTTCTTAACCGCTAAACCGACGATGTACATCGCCAACGTTAACGATGACGGTTTCGAAAACAACCCTTACTTAGATAAAGTAAAAGAAATTGCCGCTAGCGAAAATGCTGTAGTGGTGGCGGTTTGTGCCGAAATTGAAAGTGAAATCGCAGAATTAGACGCTGATGAAAAAGCAGAATTCATGGATGAAATGGGCTTAGAAGAGCCAGGTTTAAACCGTGTCATTCGCGCCGGTTACGAGTTACTCGACTTGCAAACTTATTTCACAGCCGGCGTAAAAGAAGTTCGCGCTTGGACAGTGCCCGTTGGTGCCACCGGCCCTCAAGCTGCAGGTAAAATTCATACCGACTTTGAAAAAGGCTATATTCGCGCCGAAGTTGTTGGTTACGACGACTACATTGAGCATAAAGGCGAGTCTGGCGCTAAAGTTGCTGGCAAATGGCGCCAAGAAGGCAAAACTTACGTCGTTAAAGACGGTGACGTTATTCACTTCTTATTTAACGTATAAGCGCTAAGCTAAAAATAAAAGCCAACTTAAGTGTTGGCTTTTTTATTTCTGCCTGCCAAACAGCGATGTTAATCTCAATGCTCACCAGTAAGGCATTGCCCGCCCCACCGCGCCTATTTCTACACATTAAGTCACCACGTTAAATAGCACTATTTAGTGAACACTGAGAAGCCCTGTTTAGCGGCTAAACAACCCGCTATTTTTAAAGCAAGTTGAAAGCCTTCAACAAAGTTGTGTATAAAGCAACCAGACAAACTGAACAAACGGCCATCACCACGTACACAAAGTGTGCAAACAGACTTTTTTGCGGATTTTTGGCAAAAAAACGGTTGACGCTCCTAGGTCTGATACGCATAATACGCGCCGTTAACAACGCAAAGCGTCGTTCACAAGGCTATGTAGCTCAGCTGGTTAGAGCACAGCACTCATAATGCTGGGGTCGCAGGTTCAAGTCCCGCCATAGCCACCATCTTTCTCACTACCAAGAGTCTGATGTAAAATTTGCGGAAGTGGCGGAATTGGTAGACGCGCTAGATTTAGGTTCTAGTATCGCAAGGTGTGAGAGTTCAAGTCTCTCCTTCCGCACCATCTTTCTTTATGAAAGATACAATTTGTAGGGATATCGCCAAGCGGTAAGGCAGCGGCTTTTGATGCCGCCATTCGTTGGTTCAAATCCAGCTATCCCTGCCACCATTTTAGGCTTGAGTAGTTATACTTGAGTTAAACAACAAGAATTCGCTTTCTTAGTTGTCGGTCTACACTTTACAGTGAAGGCCATCGAAACGCAGTTTCGATGTTAAGTTTCTGCAGGGATATCGCCAAGCGGTAAGGCAGCGGCTTTTGATGCCGCCATTCGTTGGTTCAAATCCAGCTATCCCTGCCACTTTTATTGTGCTCAGGTTATAATCTGGGAAGCAGTAACTGAATAGGGCATTTGCCCAGGTAAGACAGTAAGTACTATGTCGTAGACTAGAATTTGCTAACCCTGCCGAGAAATTTGTAACTTTACCGAGTGAAGATACAAATGGCTATGTAGCTCAGCTGGTTAGAGCACAGCACTCATAATGCTGGGGTCGCAGGTTCAAGTCCCGCCATAGCCACCATTAGTTTTAAGAAGTATTTCGTGCGGAAGTGGCGGAATTGGTAGACGCGCTAGATTTAGGTTCTAGTATCGCAAGGTGTGAGAGTTCAAGTCTCTCCTTCCGCACCATTCTTCTTTAATGAAGAACCCAATTCAAAGAGTTTTGTAGGGATATCGCCAAGCGGTAAGGCAGCGGCTTTTGATGCCGCCATTCGTTGGTTCAAATCCAGCTATCCCTGCCACCTTAAAAGGCCTGCTTTTTAGCAGGCCTTTTTTCTTGTTTCAATTCACCGTCAATAAAAAAACCTGCATCGAGCAGGTTTGCATATCTATCGCTTGATTGTATCTGCTTAAGCACAACTCAAAAATAGGACAAGCCATTATTGTCCAGAGCTAAGATTAGTTAAAGATCGCCCAGCGCATATTTTAAGGCCTGATCTTTGATAGGTCCGCTAGCTTGTACGACTTTAATGGCTAGCTTTCGGAAACGCTGTAACGGCGATAACGAATTTGAAAATAACAAGTAGAA
Organism: Agarivorans sp. MS3-6; assembly: GCF_054112545.1. NCBI lineage: Bacteria > Pseudomonadati > Pseudomonadota > Gammaproteobacteria > Alteromonadales > Alteromonadaceae > Agarivorans > Agarivorans sp. MS3-6. The sequence goes on from NZ_CM134202.1 coordinate 746,208, forward strand.
CATGTCCATGCTACCTTGCATGACGAGGTTATCGGGACGACGACGCACTTCAAAGCGCCTTAAAGCCTTTGCTTTAGCATCCAGACCACAGTGTTCAATTTGCTCTATTAAACACTTCACATCACGATAGCCGAGGTTTACCCCCTGCCCCGCCAGCGGATTAATAGTATGCGCAGCATCGCCAATAATGACCGCACTGTGTTTGACGTAACTGGCGGCATGGCGTCGAGTTAAAGGGAAACTGGCACTAGCCAGTATCTCAAAACCTCCTGGTAGTGTCGGAAACTCAGCGTCAATGCGTTGCTTAAGCTGCGCTTTATTTAACTGTTTTAAACCACGAATCGTGTCTTTAGCGTCATACCAAATTAATGCCGCATGTTGATCGGCTAGTGGTAATAAAGCGCGAGGGCCAGTCGGGTAAAACTGTTGCCAAGTCGCCGTTTGCTGCGGTGCATCCAACTTAATATTGATGGCCAAACAATCGTGGCGATAATCCCAAGCACTAATGCCTACACCAAGTTGCTGGCGCATGGTTGAATTAGCCCCGTCGGCTACCACCATAAGCTTGGCACTATATTGGGTATCGTCTGCCGCCAACACAATACCTTCGGGGTGATTACTCAGTAATCGGCTTTGCTTAGCAATTTTACAAGTGACCCCCGATTGCTGAGCGACTTGCCAAAGCCCCAATTGGATTATTCGATTTTCAACCATAAAACCTAATTCAGGTAAATCCAGCTGGGCAGAATCAAAGATTAACTTATGTTGGGGGTCTTCCCATACCTGCAACTGCCGGTAGGGGCATAATCGCATCGCATTTATCGCAGGCCAGGCTTGCAACTTTTTAAGCAAGCTAACGCTCGCTTGGCTAATCGCGCTAACACGTAGGTCCATCGCTTGGCTAAGCTCAAAGGCTTTCGGCTGAAAAGACTCTAGCATCAAGACCGATAGACCTTGCAGTGCAAAACCTTGGGCACTGGCTGCACCGATCATGCCCCCTCCCACTACAATAACGTCAAAATTTTCCACTACCGTTCAAACCAGGTTAGATATTTAGTTGAAGTTTAACCCGAAGCCCTAAGCGGATGCGAATCAGCTAAGGAATAATTGTGAATCAGATGGCCAGAGAGCCCAAGCGAACGTTTTTTAGTCTTTTTATGGTAAACAGCATGATTGTCTCTAGTCATCGAAACTTTAAACCAGTAAAATACGCGTCCTTTTTTAGCGATGTAATAAAGAGTAAAACAATGGGAAATAAGCTGCATATAAAAACTTGGGGCTGCCAAATGAACGAGTACGATTCGTCTAAAATGGCCGACCTGCTGGATGCGACCCATGGTTTTCAGTTGACAGAAGAAGCCAATGAAGCCGACGTATTACTACTAAACACCTGCTCTATTCGTGAAAAAGCTCAAGAGAAGGTTTTTCATCAATTAGGCCGTTGGAAGACGCTAAAGCAAAAAAATCCAAAGCTAGTGATTGGCGTAGGTGGCTGCGTAGCTTCCCAAGAAGGTAAAGCGATCCGCGAACGCGCACCCTACGTAGACATCGTGTTTGGCCCACAAACTCTGCATCGTTTACCTGAAATGATTAAACAAGTAAGAGGAGGCGAGAAATCCGTCGTCGACGTAAGCTTCCCTGAAATTGAGAAGTTTGATCGTTTGCCGGAACCTCGCGCTGAAGGCGCTACCGCGTTTGTATCTATAATGGAAGGCTGTAGTAAGTACTGTACCTTTTGCGTAGTCCCCTATACTCGCGGTGAAGAAGTGAGCCGCCCGCTAGACGACGTGCTCTACGAAATAGCGTCTTTAGCCGATCAAGGTGTGCGCGAAGTAAATCTGTTAGGTCAAAATGTCAACGCTTACCGAGGCCTTACTCACGACGACAATATTTGTAGTTTTGCTGAATTACTGCGTTACGTGGCCAGCATTAACGGTATCGACCGCATCCGTTTTACCACTAGCCACCCGATTGAATTCACCGACGATATTGTTGAGGTATATGCTGATACCCCTGAGCTTGTCAGCTTCTTGCACCTGCCTGTACAAAGTGGTGCCGACCGTATTCTTAACTTAATGAAGCGTGGCCATACAGCCATTGAATATAAATCTATTATTCGCAAGCTACGTAAAGCCCGCCCTGACATTGAAATAAGCTCTGACTTTATTGTTGGCTACCCAGGTGAAACTACCGAAGACTTCGCTGACACTATGAAGTTAATAGAACAAATCAACTTTGATATGAGCTACAGCTTCGTATATAGCGCTCGCCCAGGTACACCTGCAGCTGACTTGCCAGACGACGTAAGCGAACAAGAAAAGAAACAACGCTTATACATTCTACAAGAGCGTATTAACCAACAAGCTATGCAGGTTAGTCGCCGTATGCTCGATAGCGAACAGCGTATCTTGGTTGAAGGCCCGTCAAAGAAAAACCCAATGGAACTGCGCGGACGCACTGAAAATAACCGTGTGGTTAATTTCGAGGGTAGCCACGATACCATTGGCCAATTTGTCGATGTGAAAATTGTTGAAGTATTCGCCCACTCTCTTCGCGGTAACTTGCTAAGAACAGAACAACAAATGAAGTTGCGAAATGATGTGGCTCCTGCCACTATTATCGACAAAGCGGATGGGCAAGCAGACCACTTAGGTGTGGCAAGCTTTACCCCCTAGTCGCGCATTTGCAAAACTATTAAGGAGTTGGCTGGTTTTAGCTAAACCAGCCCATAAAACAATTTGAGTAATAAAATCAATTCTATTGAGATTTACCTGGAACCCGCTTCCGGTCCCCGTCTGGCTCAATTATGTGGCCCACTTGATGATAACTTAAAGCAATTAGAACGCCGTTTAGGGGTTGAAATTAGTTATCGCAATAATGAATTTCAAATCACTGGTCGCCATGGTATGTGTTTAATTGCCGCCAGTATATTACGCAGTTTGTACCTGGAAACTGCTCCGTTAAAAGGCGGCGATATTCCAGAGCTTAGCCCTGAGCAGGTGCACTTGGCCATTCAAGAGAGCCGAGCGTTAGATCAAGATGACGACGATAGCCAACACTATGGTAAACAGTTAAACATAAAAACCAAACGTGGCGTGATTAAGCCACGCACCCCAAATCAAGCCACCTATATTGGCAACATGCTAGGGCATGATGTCACCTTTGGTATTGGCCCTGCGGGTACCGGTAAAACCTACTTAGCAGTAGCATGTGCCGTTGATGCGCTAGAGCGCCAAGAAGTTCGCCGAATATTGCTCACGCGTCCTGCAGTAGAAGCAGGTGAAAAACTCGGTTTTCTTCCCGGTGATTTAAGCCAGAAGGTGGACCCATACTTACGCCCACTCTACGATGCGCTGTTCGAAATGCTAGGTTTTGAAAAAGTAGAACGGCTCATAGAGAGAAACGTCATTGAAGTCGCGCCACTGGCTTATATGCGTGGTCGAACGTTAAACGATGCGTTTATCATCTTAGATGAAAGCCAAAACACCACGGTGGAACAAATGAAAATGTTCTTAACCCGAATTGGTTTTAACTCTAGAGCGGTGATTACCGGTGATATCACTCAGGTTGACTTACCTCGCCATCAAAAATCAGGTCTTCGCCACGCCATTGAGGTGCTAAGCGATGTACCAGCCTTAAGCTTCAACTTTTTTCAAGCGGCTGACGTGGTTCGCCACCCAATTGTTGCAGCCATCGTAGAAGCGTATGAGCAACAAGATGAGCGCGATCGTATCGCTGAAGAAAAACAGAAACAACGCCGCGATGCAGCCCAAAAGCTTAGTCAAAGCGGTGGAGAATAAAATGGCAATTGTTGACCTACAAATTGCCAGTGGCGATGAAGAGAATCTTCCCACTATTACCGCATTTGAATCATGGCTTCATGCAACTTTAGTCGAGGAAGATGAAGATACCGAACTCACTATTCGTATTGTTGACGAAGCTGAAAGCCAAGCCTTAAATCATCAATATCGTGGTAAAGAGAAACCCACCAATGTACTGTCGTTTCCATTTCAGGCTCCAGCAGGTGTACCCTTACCATTATTAGGCGATTTGGTTATTTGTCGGCAAGTCGTCGAAAAAGAAGCGGAAGAACAAGGAAAAGCTGTATTTGATCATTGGGCGCACATGGTTGTACATGGTAGCCTTCATCTGCTAGGTTATGATCATATAGACGATCAAGAAGCTGAAGAGATGGAAGCATTAGAAGTAGCAGTGCTGACCAAACTTGGTATCAGCAACCCTTATTAATTGATTAGGTAAAACAACGTATATGAGCGACGACAACCCTCACTCGAGCACCGGCTCTGTCAGGAAAAGTTGGATTGAACGAGCAATTCAGCTAGTACAAGGCGAGCCGAAGAGTAGAGAGGAATTGGTAGAAGTAATTCAAGATGCCAATCAAAGAGAATTGATCGACCAAAACACCCGAGAGATGATTGAAGGTGTATTAGATGTATCAAGCCAACGCGTTAGAGACATCATGATCCCCCGCTCGCAAATGGTTACCTTAGACATAAGCCAAACCATTGCCCAAAGTTTACCTACACTTACCGATGCTCGTCACTCCCGTTTTCCGGTGATAAACGAAGACAAAGATCATATTGAAGGCATCTTACTGGCTAAAGATTTACTCTATTATGCTTTTAAAGAAGGCGGCGGAAAAACCCCGCTAGCTCAAGTGATTCGACCCGCGGTGGTGGTACCAGAAAGCAAACGTATCGACAAACTGCTAAAAGAGTTTCGTAGCGAACGCTACCATATGGCGATCGTGGTTGATGAATTTGGTGGAGTATCGGGCCTAGTTACCATTGAAGATATCCTAGAAATTATCGTTGGTGATATCGAAGATGAATTTGCTAACGAAGAAAATTTGCAAGATGATATTCGCCGAATTAATGACAAAACCTTTGCCGTTAATGCACTCACCGATATTGAAGATTTCAATCATTACTTCAGCAGTGATTTTAGCGATGATGAAGTGGATACTATCGGCGGTTTAGTCACTCATGCCTTTGGCCACTTGCCAGGGCGTGGTGAAAGCATTGATATTGAAGGTTATCACTTTAAAGTTCGAACCGCTGACCGTCGCCGCTTGGTGCAGTTACAGGTTAGCATTCCTGAAGATAAAGCCCTAAACTTGAGCGTTCAAGAATAACATGCCTTTAAGCTTGACACCGCGGCTACGTTTATTAGCCGCTTTTGCTGGTGGGTTAATCGCGCCTTTCGCCTTTGCTCCTTTCGGCTTTTGGCCTCTGATGCCAATCTCCCTATTAGCGTTAATATACTTGTTAAACCCAAAGCAATCGGGCTTTAAGCTTGGCTTATGTTATGGCTTAGGTTGGTTTGGCTATGGGATCCACTGGGTACATGTCAGCATGGCCGAGTTTGGCGGCATGCCACTGGTGGTTAGCATAGCGCTGATGGCCTTATTAGTGACCTACTTGTCGCTTTATCCCGCCTTAGCCTGCTGGCTAGCCAATAAATGGCAAGCAAAACGCGGGGCGGCCTTTTATCTATTGTGGTTTCCTGCCTGCTGGCTATTTTCTGAATGGTTGCGCAGCTGGGTGCTCACTGGCTTTCCTTGGTTGCAGCCCGGTTACAGCCAAATTGATTCGCCATTATCAGCAGTTGCGCCCATTTTGGGATTATACGGTGTTACCTGGTTAGTGTTAGTCGTCGCTGCAGCGGGAGTATTACTAATACGCGGACAACAGCGTATGCGCTGGCTAGCAAGTTTGGCGATTACGGCGCCTTGGTTACTCGGCATCGCTTTAACGGGGCATAGCTGGACCACCCCATCGCCCTCAATGACGGTGGCGCTGGTTCAAGGCAATGTGCCCTTAGACATAAAATGGCTGCCTGAAAATAGAGCTGCCAGCCTGCATATGTATCAACAAGAAACCTTAAACATATCTGATGCAGACGTTATCGTTTGGCCAGAGTCGGCCATTGCAGCGCTAGAATATGACGTCATTGAATTTTTGCACCAACTCGATGGTCAACTATTAGCCAAACAGCAAGCCTTAATCACAGGGGTAATCGCCCATGATCTGCAAACCAACGACTACTACAATGCCTTAGTGACACTTGGTCAAGAGAGCCAAGAAAATAATGCTAGTGCTAGTTACTATTACGAAAACCCCAATCGTTACTATAAAAACCACTTACTACCGATTGGTGAATTTGTGCCTTTTGAAAAGCTATTACGCCCTTTAGCCCCCTATTTCAATCTACCTATGTCTTCCTTTGGCCGAGGTGACCCCTTGCAAACCAACTTGCAGGTAAAAGGGCATCAATGGCTCGCGGCCATATGCTACGAGATTGCTTTTGGCGAGCTTATGCGCCCACAATTTACCGCAAACACCGATGCAATCATTACAGTCAGCAATGACGCTTGGTTTGGCACATCTATCGGCCCACAACAACACCTAGAAATAGCACAAATGCGAGCCTTAGAGTTTGGCCGCCCAGTGGTCCGCTCAACCAATACCGGGGTAACCGCTATCATTGACCGATTTGGTAAAGTGCAGCAACGTGCTCCAGAGTATCAATTGCTCACTTTAAAGGGAGAAATCATACCCGCAACCGGAGTCACCCCTTATCAACGCTTAGGTTTATGGCCAATGGGCTTGATAGTATTAGTCGGCTTTATCGTTCGGCTGCTACCGACACGGCGTAACAAGTCACTTAAGACTGCAGTTCACTAATTGAGTGACGATAAAAACTGTCACCTTGGCAGTGGTCACATCGGGCGATAATTGTTGGATGCCATAATGCGGTCTTATCACCGCATTGCGCGCATTCAATCACTCCTAAACCGATCAGTTCACCACTTTTATAAACCCCCTGATGTTGCAAATCGCCGATCAGCTCGTGCCATTCGACTTGGCTTTGGTCACTCATTTTAGCCAACCAATACCAGATGCTTTCTTTTAGCATCGTCATTGAAGGGCTTTCATCATAAGCGCGTTTGTAGTCACTGCGCCAATCACTTAAGTCTCGCCGCACATAATTTGCAATTAGCTGCCACTCATCTTTACTTAGATCACTAGCTGCTTGCAGGTACTCTTGAGTAGTATCAATTAACTTGGATAGCTCTTCTTGCCCCACTTCACCGCTTTCTTGTATGCGTTTCTCCAAATCCTTCACAAAGGTTTGATAAGCTTTAACTCTTTTTGGCATAACTCACCCGCTCTCTAACGTGCATTATCAGGTTTAAGCATAGACCTTTTGTTGACTAGCAAATGTGCGCCAAACCAGATTTATCTTTTCCTGATCTTCGCTGAAACACCCCTAAGGGCTATATTAACAAGCCCCCTGCAAAAGCTGAGTACAGAGAAATCATCAGCATTGAACTCAACAAGCTAAGATAAACATGCTCCAGCTATTGTTGTCAGCAAGCGGACTCGGTATCCTATGCGGATCAAATACGGTGGCTACGTGCTGCCAAGTCCAAATTTTGGTTTATTCTGGAAGATCCCATAGATGCAAGAGCAATACAGTCCGCGTGATATTGAAACCAAAGTGCAGCAGCACTGGGAGCAAGCGCAAACCTTTAAAGTCGTTGAGCAACCGGGTAAAGAAAAGTTTTACTGCCTATCAATGTTCCCTTACCCAAGTGGCCGTTTGCACATGGGCCACGTGCGCAATTACACCATTGGTGATGTCGTTTCTCGCTACCAGCGCATGCAAGGTAAGAATGTTATGCAACCTATGGGTTGGGATGCATTTGGTCTTCCAGCCGAAAACGCAGCAATTAACAATAATACTGCGCCCGCTAAATGGACTTACGAAAATATTGAATATATGAAAACTCAACTAAAACAGTTGGGTTTTGGCTACGACTGGGATCGCGAGCTAGCGACCTGCAAGCCAGATTACTACCGCTGGGAGCAGTGGTTCTTCACTAAACTTTACGAGAAAGGTTTAGTGTACAAGAAAATGGCCACGGTTAACTGGGATCCAGTTGACCAAACCGTATTAGCCAACGAGCAAGTAATCGATGGCCGCGGCTGGCGCTCTGGCGCTTTAGTTGAACAAAAAGACATTCCGCAGTGGTTTATTAAAATCACTGACTACGCTCAAGAGTTGTTAGACGATTTAGACCAACTAGACGATTGGCCAGAGCAAGTAAAAACCATGCAACGTAACTGGATTGGGCGCTCTGAAGGCGTTGAAATGCAGTTTGGCTTGGAGAATAGCGAACAGTTAGTACCCGTTTATACTACCCGTCCAGACACGGTCATGGGGGTAACTTACGTAGGTATTGCTGCTCAACATCCGCTTGCCTTAGAAGCGGCTAAAACTCATTCTGAGTTAGCCGCCTTCATCGAAGAATGCAAGAACAATAAAGTAGCGGAAGCTGACATGGCCACCATGGAGAAGAAAGGTATGGCCACTGGCCTTAATGCCGTTCATCCACTGACTGGTAAGCTTGTGCCTATCTGGGTAGCTAACTTTGTACTAATGGGTTATGGCTCTGGCGCAGTAATGGCCGTGCCCGCTCATGACCAACGCGACTTTGAATTTGCTCAAGCTTACGGCTTAGATATTGTGGGTGTAATTAAGCCTAGCGATGCAGAGTTAGATTTATCAGAACAAGCATTCACCGAGAAAGGTGTATTGTTTAATTCTGGTGAATTCGATGGTTTAGAATTCACCGCCGCTTTTGATGCCGTTGCCAGCAAATTAGAATCTATCGGCAAAGGTACCAAACAAGTTAACTTCCGCCTGCGTGACTGGGGCGTAAGCCGTCAACGATACTGGGGCACGCCAATCCCAATGCTAAACCTAGCAAATGGCGATGTTGTACCAGTCCCCGAAGACCAGCTACCAGTAATTCTGCCAGAAGACGTAGTGATGAATGGCGTTACCTCGCCAATCAAGGCAGATCCAGAATGGGCAAAAACCGAATTTGAAGGTCAAGAAGCCTTCCATGAAACCGACACTTTCGATACCTTCATGGAGTCGAGTTGGTACTACGCGCGTTACTGTAGCGCCAATAACGAAGACATGATGTTAGATCCTGAGCAAGCAAATTACTGGCTGCCCGTGGATCAATATATTGGTGGTATTGAGCACGCCATTTTACACTTGCTGTATGCCCGTTTCTTCCATAAGTTACTGCGCGATAGCGGCTTAGTTGAGTCAGACGAACCATTTAAGCGCTTGCTAACTCAAGGCATGGTATTAGCTGACGCGTTCTATTACGAAGATGCTAAAGGTGGCAAGGTATGGGTATCTCCGGTAGATGCAGTCACCGAAAAAGATGAAAAAGGCCGCATTACGAGTGCTAAAACTGCCGAGGGCCAAGAGCTGGTTTACGCAGGCATGAGCAAAATGTCTAAGTCGAAAAATAACGGTATCGACCCTCAGGTTATGGTTGATAAATACGGCGCTGACACAGTTCGCCTATTTATGATGTTTGCCGCCCCAGCAGAGCAAACACTCGAATGGCAAGACAGCGCAGTAGAAGGGTCGTTGCGTTTCTTACGTCGCCTATGGAAATTTAGCTTCGAGCATCTAAATGCCGGTGAAGCAGGTGCGGTAGATGTTGCTAGCCTGAATGCCCAACAAAAAGACTTACGTCGAGATGTGCATAAGACCATTGCAAAAGTCAGCGATGACATTGGCCGTCGTCAAACCTTTAATACTGCCATTGCAGCGATTATGGAGTTGATGAACAAATTAGCAAAAGCAGACCAAAGCGATGTAAATACCCGTGCAGTCACACGTGAAGCCATTAACGCAGTGGTATTAATGTTGTCGCCGATTACTCCGCACGTTTGTGACCAACTTTGGACCCATTTAGGTAATGTTGGCGAGATAGATACCGCCGATTGGCCAGTAGCCGACCCAAAAGCCATGGTTGAAGACAGCAAACTTATTGTCGTTCAAGTAAATGGTAAATTACGCGCGAAGCTTACAGTAGCCGCTGACGCCGACCAAGATACCGTACAAAGCTTAGCCATGAACGATGAAAATGTAAGTAAGTTTGTCGATGGTAAAACTATTCGTAAAGTGATTTATGTAGCGGGTAAATTGCTCAACATAGTAGCAAACTAAGCCTTTAGGGCGGGTTGCTTATCGGCCCGCCCTTACTAATTGCGAGATAGCATGAACTATAAAATTGCCAGCGTTGGATTTATTGCTCTGTGTTTAAGTCTATTAACCGCTTGTGGGTTTGCGCCACGAGGCAGTTACTTATTAGATGAAAAACTCACCCAAATTTACGTCTCGTCTAGTGATGAATTTAGCCCGCTCGTTCGCGAGTTAAAGCGCCAGCTTTCTCAAAACAACGTAGCTGTATTTGAGTTTCCTCAAGACGATATCCCCACCTTGCACATCGGCGGCGAAAATATCAGCAAGCGCACCCTATCTTTGTTTGATAATGGTCAAGTAGCCGAGTATGAACTGAGTTATCAAGTTGCTGGCTACTTACAAATTGCTGAACAAGGTAACTTTCCGATTAACGTACAGTTACACCGGGACTTCCAAGATAACCCCCTAGCGGCGTTGGCCAAACAACGAGAGCGTGAACTGCTTTATTCAGAGTTGCGCGTCATGGCTTCAGACCAAATCATGCGCCAATTGGCCACGGTAAGCTGGTAAATGCGAATTTTTGCTGACCGTCTTGCGCAGCAAAACTGCGCCAATTTTAATTGCTTCATCATCGCCGGTGAAGAACCGCTAATTAAGATTGAGAGTATCGACAGCATTCGCCAACAGCTGCAACAACAAGGTTTAGCCGAAGAGCGCTTAAAGTTTACCTTTGATACTGATTTTCAGTGGGGTGACATCTTTGATGCGATGTCTGAATTGTCCTTATTCAGTCAGTACAAACTGATAGAGTTACAAATAGACCGAGCCCCGGACAAAGCGATTCAAAATCAGCTGACTGAATTGTTGCCGCTGATTAACTCAGAAACCCGCTTTTTGCTCAGTTTGCCTAAGGTCACCAAGGCGAACGAAAAACAACAGTGGTACAAGCACTTCGAGCAACATGGCTTAGTAGTAATGGTTTATCCACCAGAGGGCAATCAGCTTCAAGCGTGGGTACGCCAGCGTCTTCAGCAGCACAAATTACCCGCCAGCAATGACCTTATAGCGCTATTGTTACATTACTACGAGGGTAATTTACTCGCGTTGAACCAAGCGGTTGCCAATATTGCGTTACGCTGGGGAGAAAAGCTTCCCTCGCTGAAAGAGATCGAAGCGGGTTTATCTCATGCCAACCATTTTTCTAGCTTTCAATTAGTCGATGCCCTATTAGCTGCTGACTTCCAGCGTAGCTTACTGATCATCAAGCAGCTACGACTAGAAGGTGAAGAGCCAACCTTAATAAACTGGGGGCTAGACAAAGAATTTAAGTTACTACAAATTCTGCAGGCTCAACCTACCAGCCATCACCCCAGCATCTATAAGCAACATGGAGTTTGGAATAAGCGCCAAGGCTTAATTTCTCAGGCGGCCAAGCGCTTCAAACCACAGCAAATAGAGCAAGTGCGCTTGCAAATAGCTGTGATTGACCAAGCCATTAAAGGCTTTACTGGCGATCAAGCTTGGCATCACCTAGAACGTTTAGTTTTCCAACTGGCTTCTCCACATCATGAGCACGCTTAAACTATTTTTCGGAGGGTCTTTTGACCCAATCCATCTAGGACATTTAGCGAGTGCTGAACGCTTGCTCGAGATAACTCAAGCGCAAGACATCACTTTACTGCCTAATGCACTATCGCCACTAAAATCTCGGCAGCACATTCCCCCTCATCAGCGTAAACAACTGCTAGAACTGGCACTGCGGCAGTATCCCAATTTGAAATTAGATTGGCGAGAAGTAGAACGAGGTGGTCACTCCTTTACCAGTGATACCCTTCAAGAACTGTCACTGCAATATCCCAATAATCCCATTGGCTTTGTCATGGGCTTAGATTCGTTTAATTACTTAGACCGTTGGCATAATTGGCAGCAACTCAGTGACTACGCCCACCTGATCGTGATTGCTCGACCGGGCTATCAGTTACACATGTCTAAGCCTCTAAAACAGTGGCTAAACGCTAGACTTTGCCACAATGTTGCAGAGTTAGACCAATCAAAAGCCGGTAAGGTCTACTTCTGTGAATTGCAGCCAATGGATATTTCATCCTCGAAGATTCGTGAAAACATTGCCAGTCAGGTCAACCTGCATACCCTAGAAGATATGCTTCCCGCAGATCTAATCAGTTATATTGTTCAACATAAACTCTACGGCGCTTAACCTAGCTAGACTGAGCATGATATACTTAGCCTTTAAATCCAATTTTTGGGGTGCAATAGTTGCAAAACCAACAACTCGTCGATTTTGTTATCGATAAGATCGAAGATATGAAAGGCCGTGATATTCAAAGCCTAAACGTTAGCGAACAATCAACCATTACCGATACTATGATTATCTGTAGTGGCAACTCCAAACGCCACGTTAAGTCTATTGCTGATAATGTTTTTAGGGAAGCGCGTTTAGCTGAACTTGAAGTCATCGGTATGGAAGGCATTGATGAGTCAGAATGGGTATTGCTTGATTTAGGTGATGTGGTCTTACACGTTATGCAAGACAGCGCTCGTGATTTTTACCAATTAGAAAAGTTGTGGGCACCAAGCCACTCCGAGTCTAAGGCCGGATGAAAATACAGTTAGTAGCGGTAGGCACAAAAATGCCTGCCTGGGTCGAAACTGCCTACCAAGAATACTCCCGCCGCTTTCCCAAAGATATGCCCCTAGAGTTAATCGAGGTTAACGCAGGCAAACGTGGGAAAAACGCCGATATTAAGCGAATTCTTGATAAAGAAGGCGAAGCGACACTGGCGGTAATACCTAAAGGAAACCGAGTGGTCACTTTAGAGGTCACCGGCAAACCATGGACGACTCCACAATTAGCTCAGCAATTAGATGCCTGGAAGATGGATGGCCGAGACGTTAGCCTATTAATTGGTGGCCCTGAAGGCTTAGCACCCAGCTGTATTAAAATAGCAGAACAACGCTGGTCGCTGTCGGCACTAACCCTTCCTCACCCAATGGTTAGAGTGATAGTCGCAGAAACGCTATACCGTGCTTGGAGCGTCACTGCCAACCACCCCTACCATAGAGAGTAGCGACTGATTATGGTAAGAAAACGCGTCGCTATGCGAGACCACTCTGCTGAATCACGATTATTTAATCGTCGTTCTTTGGTCTCAATTATTGGCACTTTTGTATTGATTTGCGTGCTGTTAGGAAATCTTTATTACATTCAATTTGAACAGCATGAAACCTATACCACTCGCTCTAACGACAACCGTATAAAAGTATTGCCTCTGGCACCACCTCGCGGTTTAGTTTACGACAGAAATGGCGTTTTACTGGCAGAAAACCGCCCTAACTTTAGCTTAGAAATTGTGCCTGAAAATGTCGATGACCTCGATTTATTGCTGTCTGAGCTCAGCACCTTACTCGGCTTAAGTGAAACCGACATAGAGCGATTCTACCAGCTTAAAAAGCACACCCGTCGCTTTAAGCCTGTAGCCCTAAAATCACAATTAAGTGAACAACAAGTTGCCGTGTTTGCGGTTCAGCAACACAAATATCCTGGGGCAAGTATTGAGGCTAGCCTGATTCGTTACTATCCCTATGGCGATAGCCTTACCCATCTACTTGGTTATGTTGCCAGAATCAACGCGAGAGATTTAGAGCGCTTAGAAAAAGAAAACAAGCTGGCAGAATACGATGCGACGAGAACCATCGGCAAACAAGGTATAGAGCGATACTATGAAGAAATTCTGCACGGCAACGTCGGCTATCAAGAAGTAGAAGTCAATAATCGCGGGCGAATTATTCGCACCATGAAGATTGTTCCGCCTATTCCCGGCAAAGACTTATATCTGAATGTAGACATTCGATTACAATTAGAAGCCCAAAGACTGCTGGCTGGACGTAGAGGCTCGGCAGTATTATTAGACGCTAAAACCAGCGGGGTGTTGGCAATGGTGTCTAGTCCCAGCTACGATCCCAACTTATTTGTAAATGGAATCAGTAGCAAAAACTACAACAAACTACTTAACTCTACCGACCGACCTTTAATTAACCGAGCCACTAAAGGGGTCTACCCTCCTGCTTCTACCGTAAAACCACAACTTGCGGTGATGGGCTTAGAGCTAGGAAAAATAACCGTAGAGCAGCGTATTTGGGATCCTGGTTGGTTTCAAATTCCTAATACTAAACGCCGCTTTCGAGACTGGAAACGCTGGGGCCATGGTTGGGTTGACGTTTATAAAGCGATTGAACAAAGTGTCGACACCTATTTTTACAAATTAGCCTATGAAACGGGCATCAATGACATGCACGCCTATATGAATAAATTTGGCTTTGGTGAATACACCGGCATTGATATTCATGAAGAAAGTAAAGCCAACATGCCCAGCCGCGAGTGGAAACGGGCAAGGTATCGTCAGCCATGGTGGCAAGGAGATACTATTTCAGTGGGTATTGGCCAAGGCTACTGGACGACAACCCCTATTCAGTTAGCTCAAGCAACCAATATCTTGGCCAATCGAGGTAATGTCATTACTCCGCGAATTTTAAAAAGTGTCGGTAATTCCAATTCTCACATAGGGCTTCCCCCTCAAGTCAAAGAGCCCATTAAGTTAAACGATAGCAACAACTGGCAAGTGGCATTAGACGGTATGTATGGGGTAATCAACAAGAGTAACGGTACCGCGCGTAAAGCCTTTAAAGATACTCGCTATGTTGCCGCAGGGAAATCAGGAACAGCACAAGTGGTGAATATCGCAGAAGATGAAGAATACGATGCAGATAAACTTAAAGAACAGCATCGTGATAATGCCATGTTTGTCGCCTTTGCGCCCTTTGAGAAACCTGAAGTTGTCGCGTCTGTAGTGGTAGAAAATGCCGGTGGCGGTAGCTCAATGGCTGCCCCGCTAATTCGCCAGTTATTTGATCGTTATTTTGAAACTAAAGGCAGTTATTAGTTATGGGGAACTATAGCCAAGAACAAAAAAACTCACTGTGGTGGCGACTCCACTTAGACTGGCCACTGTTACTGGGTTTAGTGGCACTAATGAGCCTGGGGCTATTTGTTTTATATAGTGCCAGTGGTGAGAGTATGGACATGCTAAACCGCCAATTTATCCGTATTGGGCTGGCAGCTGTAGTGATGTTTGTTCTCGCTCAGGTTCCTCCTGATGTATATCTTCGCTGGGCCCCATTTTTCTTTTTTACTGGTTTGGTGATGCTGCTTGCGGTATTGATTGTGGGTGACGTTGGTAAAGGCGCTCAGCGTTGGCTTGATCTTGGTTTTATCCGTTTTCAGCCCTCAGAAATAATGAAGCTTGCCGTTCCACTTATGGTTGCGCGTTATATTAGCCAGCACCCACTTCCCCCGAGCTTCAAACATTTATTGATTGGCGCAACTATCGCTATTGCACCTACATTACTGATTGCAAAACAGCCCGATTTAGGGACTTCATTACTGGTAGCCGCCTCAGGGATATTTGCCCTGTTCCTCGCAGGTATGAGCTGGCGCTTAGTCATGGCTGCAGGAGGAATGATCGCGGCATTCATTCCGCTACTGTGGTTCTTTTTAATGCGTGATTACCAGCGACAGCGGGTTCTCACATTACTCAATCCTGAAAGCGATCCTTTAGGAGCGGGTTATCATATTATTCAATCAAAGATCGCCATTGGTTCTGGGGGATTTTCAGGCAAAGGTTGGCTACAAGGCACCCAATCTCAACTAGACTTTTTGCCGGAGCGTCATACTGATTTCATATTCGCGGTATTTGCTGAAGAATTTGGCTTTATCGGCGTAGTATTGTTGCTGTGTTTATATTTTTACATCGTAGGGCGAGGCCTATTCATTGCCACCCAAGCACAAACCGCTTTTGGCCGCTTACTGGCAGGGTGCATTATCCTCACATTCTTTGTTTATGTCTTTGTAAACATTGGTATGGTAAGTGGCTTGCTGCCGGTGGTAGGTGTTCCATTACCTTTAGTGAGTTATGGTGGTACTTCGATAGTGACACTGATGGCTGGTTTTGGCATTCTGATGTCTGTTCATACTCATAAAAGGCTTTATGCCCAATAAGGATAGCTATGCGCTTGTGCTGTTGCTTGGTTTTTGCTGTTACTCAATTATGGTTTAGCTCTGCGTTTGCCAATACCGAACAACAACGCATGGAAGCGTTAAGCAATGAGTTAAA
This sequence comes from Agarivorans sp. MS3-6, assembly GCF_054112545.1. Taxonomy (NCBI): domain Bacteria; kingdom Pseudomonadati; phylum Pseudomonadota; class Gammaproteobacteria; order Alteromonadales; family Alteromonadaceae; genus Agarivorans; species Agarivorans sp. MS3-6. Next base: position 762,437 of record NZ_CM134202.1, read on the forward strand.
TATTCCTTTAACTCAATTGCAACAGGCCGCAGGACAAGCCCAATACCAACAAGCGGTCATTGATGCCATTACTCGCCCTTGGGAAGCCAAACCATGGCATTTATATCGCGCGCTTTTTCTTACAGAAGAACGTCTAAATGCGGGTATAGCTTTTTGGCAAGAGCATCAGCAGACACTGGAGCGAGCCGAAAAAGAATTTAACGTTCCTGCTCAAATGATCGTAGCCATCATTGGCGTTGAAACCTATTACGGGCGACATAAAGGCACCTATCCAGTTATCGATGCCTTATATACCCTAGGTTTTCATTATCCGAAGCGGGCTCAGTTCTTCAGTAAAGAATTCGCCTACTTCATCCGTTTAGCCGAGCAACAAGGTTGGCAATTAGACGAAGTTAAAGGCTCTTATGCTGGAGCAATGGGTTACGGCCAGTTCATCCCATCTAGTTACATTCATTATGGTGTCGATTTTGACCGAGATGGTGAGATAGATATGTTAAACAATCCGGTAGATGCGATTGGTAGCGTGGCCAACTACTTCAGCAAACATCGCTGGCAATTAGGTGAGCCGGTGGTTCACCCTGCTACTGCGAGTCAAATACAAGCAAAACCGTGGTTAACGAGTGAATTGAAATTGAAAGATACCTGGCAACAATTGCATCAAGCAGGCATCACTACTAAGGTGCAGTTAGCCGATAATACGCCACTAAAGTTACTCGAGTTAGAGGAAGTAGAAGGGCATAGTTACTGGCTTGCAGAGCATAACTTCTACGTTATTACTCGTTATAATCGCAGCCCACTTTACGCCATGGCGGTACACCAGTTTAGCGAGCAGCTCAAGCAAACCAAGGCCCAACTCGATGCTAACTAGCCCGCATAACTCTCAGCCTTTACGTCGCTTATTTAGCCTAGCCCTCACGCTAATTGTTGGCGCGTGTAGTTCACCTCCCAGTGAGCAGCGTTATGGCATGAGTAATGATACGGCGCCGGACTCGGCGCCAACTCTAGCGCACCTAGAAAACCCGGTTCCTCGTTATGAGGCATACAGCCGCCAAGGCAATAGAGATTACACAGTACGAGGGAAAAACTATCAAGTATGGCGCGATATAAAAGAGCATGAGACCACGGGCAATGCATCATGGTACGGTAAAAAGTTCCATGGACACCTCACCTCAAATGGTGAGATCTACGATATGTACAGCTTATCTGCCGCCCATAAAAACCTGCCTTTACCCAGCTATGTGGAAGTCACTAACCTTAGCAACGATAAATCAGTAATTGTTCGTGTCAATGATCGCGGCCCGTTTCATCAAGAGCGCATCATAGACCTCTCTTATGCGGCGGCCTATAAACTAGACATGCTCAAGTCAGGCACAGCAAAAGTCAAAATAAAACTGCTTAAATTTGACAACACAGACTCGAATGCTGAGCGCGCGTTTATCGATGGCAAACAGTATTATGTGCAACTCGTAGCGAGCAAAAATACCGAAGTCATCAGCCAGCATAGAAGCCAACTTGATGCCGCCGGCCTAAGCACCGTATTGATTACAGAAAATGGTTGGCAAAAGCTTCGGGTGGGCCCCTACTACGATGTATTAAGTGCCGAGAACACCTTATTGAAAATGCAGCAAAGCCAATATAAAGATGCTTATATAATTAACCGAAAAGCTAAATAGTCGATTTAGCCTAGGAACTTACCAACACCGCTTAAGTTTTGTTATAGTGAGTGCCGTCCGAGTTTTATTGACTAACAAGCCAAAGAGCCAACAATGATTAAAAATGTATTCCAGCGTGTTAGCTACGCCTCTGTGCTTCTGATTGCAAGTAGCGTGAGTGTCGCTAACGCTGCTCCTCAAGTCATCCCCAACGCCCCTATTATTTCAGCCAAAGGCTATTACTTAGTAGATTTTGATTCAGGGCGAGTGCTCGCAGCCGAAAATGAAGAAGCAAGCCTGGCACCAGCCAGTTTAACCAAGATAATGACCAGCTATATCATTGGTAAGGAAATCAAATCGGGTAAACTAAACCCAAATGATATGGTGACGATTAGCGAGAAAGCTTGGTCTAAAAACTTCCCTGACTCGTCAAAAATGTTTATCGAAGTCGGTAAGCAAGTGCAAGTCGCCGACCTCAACCGCGGTATTATCATTCAATCAGGCAACGATGCTTGTGTTGCAATGGCCGAGCACATCGCTGGTAGTGAAGATTCTTTTGCAAGTTTGATGAACTCTTGGGCTGATCACTTAGGCATGGTGAATACTCACTTCGCCAACAGCCACGGTTTAGATAGCACAGAGCAATACACTACCGCTAAAGATATGGCTATTTTGGCCACAGCGATGATACGCGACGTGCCTGATGAGTATGCTATTTACAAAGAGAAGTCTTTTACCTTCAACGGCATTACTCAACATAACCGCAATACCCTATTGTGGGACAAGAGTCTAAATGTTGATGGCATGAAAACAGGCCATACGAGTAAAGCCGGTTACAGTTTAGTGTCTTCTGCTACCAACAATGATATGCGTCTAGTCGCCGTTGTCATGGGTACCAATTCTTCGAAAGCTCGCGCCGCGGAAAGTAAAAAGCTGCTCAACTGGGGCTTTAGGTTTTTTGAAACGGTCAAGCCCTATCAAGCAGGTGATAGCTTTGTCGAGCAAGCTGTATGGATGGCAGACCAAGACTCTGTAGCACTAGGCGTTGACCAAAACATTGCGCTTACCCTGCCTCGCGGTCAAGCCAGTAAATTAAAAGCCAGCTTTGAGTTAAAAGACGAGCTAAAAGCCCCATTAACTAAAGGCCAAGTTGTCGGTTCTGTGTATTTCCAGGTAGATGAAACGGATGTCGCGGAATACCCACTAGTGGTGCTAGAAGACGTAGAGCAAGGCAGTATTTTCAAACGCTTACTGGATTACATAAAGCTATTTTTTGCTTCTTTGTTTAGCTAACAATTCAAGGGGCTAGCTTATTGGCTAAGCGGCTTCACATAAATCCTAGGTAAACATCACAAAAACGCGTTAGAATAACGCGTTTTTTATTTCCATCTGCTGCTTTATCGAGTAGCTAGATCTGTATTTTTAGGTCAGTTATGCAAACTAAATTTGATGAGTACTTAGAGTTCCCATGTGATTTTACTTTCAAAATCATGGGCGTTAACAATGACACCTTAGACGACCAAGTACTGAGTGTAATTCAACGCCTCGCGCCGGGTGACTATAGCCCTAAAACAAGACCCAGCAGTAAAGGCAACTACAAAGCGATTAGCCTCGTTGTAAAGGTTACCAGTAAACAGCATATAGAAAGCTTATACACTGAGATTGGCGCTATTGAAGATGTCCGCCACGTATTGTAATGCCTGAACAAAACACACTGCTCGTTCGCCACTTAGGCCTGCAAGAATACAATCAAGTCTTCCAAGCAATGCGTGATTTCACCGATCAACGTGATGCTGAACAGACTGACGAATTGTGGCTGGTAGAGCATAAACCAGTGTTTACCCAAGGCCAAGCCGGTAAACCAGAACACTTGCTGGCGAGCAGTGACATTCCAATTGTTCAAGCTGACCGCGGTGGACAAGTCACTTATCATGGCCCAGGCCAATTGGTGGCGTACCCTCTATTGAACATTCGCCGCCGAAAACTAGGTGTGCGAGACTTAGTCACCATTATTGAACAGAGCATTATTCAAACCTTAAGCGCTTATCAAATAGACGCCTACGCAAAAAAGGATGCGCCCGGCGTTTATGTAGACCAGAAGAAAATAGCCTCTTTAGGTTTACGCATTCGCAAAGGCTGCTCTTTTCATGGATTAGCATTAAACGTAAACATGGACCTTAGTCCATTTTTGCTGATAAACCCTTGCGGTTATGCCGGCCTAGAAATGGCCCAAATAAGCGATTTTGTAGATACCCTCACTGTTGAGCAAGTGGCCGAACAACTTACCCAAGTTATGGTTCAGCAACTGGCTTACTGCAATACCGAACATCAACAAGGACTGCCCACACTATGAGTGCAAAGAAAGTGCGTATGGAGCCCGGAGTAAAACTTCGCGATGCCGACAAGATGGCGTTTATTCCTGTGAAGGTAATACCCTCAGAAAAAGAAACAATGCTACGCAAACCAGAATGGATGCGTATCAAACTGCCTTCTGACACCACCCGCATTAATGAAATCAAAAGTGCAATGCGCAAGCACGATCTGCACTCGGTGTGTGAGGAAGCCTCTTGCCCAAATTTAGCCGAATGCTTTAATCACGGTACCGCTACCTTCATGATTATGGGTGACATTTGTACCCGTCGTTGTCCATTCTGCGATGTTGGCCACGGTAAACCCTTAGCGCTAGACAAAGAAGAACCGACAAAATTGGCAGCAACCATTGCCGACATGAAGCTACGCTATGTGGTGATCACCTCGGTTGATCGCGATGACTTGCGTGATGGTGGTGCGAGCCACTTTGCTGAATGTGTAAGCGAAATACGCAAACATAGTCCAAATATTCAAATTGAAACCTTGGTCCCTGATTTTAAAGGCAGAATGGATAAAGCCCTAGAAATCTTAGATAAAAATCCACCCGATGTATTCAACCACAATTTGGAAACTGCACCAGGTTTATACAAGCAGGTACGTCCAGGTTCAGACTATCAATGGTCATTAACCTTGCTTAAACGCTTTAAAGAGTTACACCCTAATGTCCCAACAAAATCGGGCTTAATGATGGGCCTAGGCGAGACTAACGAAGAAATATTGCAAGTGATGCAAGATCTACGTGACCATGGCGTAACCATGCTGACACTCGGCCAATACCTGCAACCCAGTAAGCACCACTTACCGGTGACACGCTATGTACCCCCAGCTGAGTTTGATGAACTAAAAGCCAAGGCAGAAGCGATGGGCTTCACTCACGCCGCTTGTGGGCCGCTAGTTCGCTCTAGTTACCATGCAGACCTGCAGGCTAAAGGTGAAGAAGTAAAATAGCGTCGCTGTTTTTATTTCGGAACAAACAGGAGAGCAGCAGCTCTCCTTTTTTATGGGCGTTTATCCCCATTCACCAGAACCATAATAAGCAGGCAAAGCAATAAGCTGAGCTACCCAGCAGCAGAAAGCTATAATAAAAAACCCGAAAAGTCCGACACGGTTCATTAATGCCAGTAATAGAAGAGAATAAATACGTAGAAACAAATACGCCAAGCTAAATTAGCTTGGCGTTCCAACCAAATACGGAAAGTAATAAACGGTAAATAGACTAACTTACTAAGCAGTGGGACTCACAAAACTACAAATCACACCACTCAACTAAGGCGGTCCAGCCATCTTAAGGATAAGCTCCTTAAGATCTGTAACTTTCCGACCTTGGATCACTCCAAGTTTGGCTTTGACTCAGCGCTGGCGAGACCAAAATACTCACCAACAAATTAATATTAAATCAAATTAGGTTGCTTTGGCAAGATTTAATCATCGATACTAGTAGTTAGTAAAATGTCTATACTTACCATACTTTCATAGCCTTAAAGTTATGCTACGATACCGCAAAAGGACTAGAAAACTCAGTAATGGCTACGCAATACGATTATAGCGGCAAACAGATCCTCATCGTTGACGACCAACGCGCCTTTCAAGTCATGCTGAAAGCTATGCTGCAAAACTTTGGTGCTACCGAAGTCTATTTTGCAAACACTGGCGAAGCCGCGGTTAAAGCCTGCAAAAAGCGTAAATTTGATATTCTACTTGTTGATTACAACCTAGGAACGGGTAAGAACGGGGGTCAACTTCTGGAAGAGTTGCGGGTCAGTAAACTACTCAATGTAGATGCCTTATTCTTCATCATTAGTGGTGACAATAATAAAAGCATGGTTCTCAGTGCACTAGAAATGGAACCCGATGAATTTATTACTAAACCCTTTTCGCAATTCCAGTTACACAATCGCTTAGCGAGGTCGCACTTAAAAAGGCAATCTTTACGCAAAATATATCAAGCGCTAGCCGACAAAGAGTACCAACAAGTTATCACCTTGTGTGACCAACAAATTGAAGCTGACAATAAATACAGTAATTATTGTCGAAATCTTCGCGTAGAAGCCCAAATTGCATTAGGTGAATATACAGCTGCCAAAGCTGCATTAGAAGCCATCTTAAAAGAACGTAAACAAACATGGGCAAAGGCAACCCTAGGCCGCGTTCATCTCTTGTTAAATGACAACCAAAGTGCCATAGCAACGCTTAACCGCTCAATTAGCGAAAGCCCTTTATTGCTTACCGCTTATGATTGGTTGGCGCGCGCTTACCGCGCCGAGGGAGACTTAGACAAAGCGTTAGAAACAGTACTTAAAGCCGCTAAACTGGCAGTAAATAGTATTGAACGTCAGCAACTGTTAGCTGAATTAGCCATGGACGCGGGAGATCTCAGTTTAGCTAAAGAAACCTTTTCTACCATTTTACAACTGGCCCGCCGCTCGATACATCGTGGCCCACACCACCTTTGTAACTACGTGCGCAGCCTGATCGACGAAGCGCAAAGCGAGGACGATTTATACCGTAAGAATCGTTTATTACAAGAAGTGAATTCGGTGTTGTTTCACGCTAGACGTGAAGAAGGTAAAGACGACGATTTCAATTTTGAAGCCTTTGAGGGGATTAGCCAAGCCAGAGTGCATGCCACTAAGGGAGAACTAAATAAAGCCAAGCGTTTACTCTTTGATAGCCATGATGGTTTATTAGATTCCCCCAGCAAGGTAAGCGGCGAGTTATTACCGGATACCTTCTTAACCCTAAATTCTGTCGGCGAATTTGAATACGCAATGCCATTTGCAGAAGAGTTAGAAAAACGCGATAACATCGACCCTGTATCACTATCTTCGGCCCATAAGGTGCTAAAAGCCGAAGACTTTGAGCTAAAATTAGGCCAATTTCGCGAATTTAACAAAATGGGCATTGAAGCTTACGAAGAGCAGCGTTTTTATGAAGCGACCAACTTTTTTGATAAGGCTCTGCAAGTAGCGCCCGGTAATACAGGGGCGATTTTGAACAAAATTCAAGCTATTTTAAAACAAATAAACGCCTCTCCAAAGGGCGTTAGCGGTCAGTTGCTAGGTGAATGTAAAATCACTATCAAACTTCTGGATGGCCTCAAACTCAATGAAAATCATGCTGAACGTTACTCCACCTTAAAAAGTGAATTTCAACAACTTGGGAGTAACCGCGGCAAGTAACCCGCCAATCGAAATCTATAACGTTAACGATTTACCACACTGATATATTTGTTATCCCAAGCAGGCATTAAAAGCTATTTACACCTCTCGCAGTTTCATTTATTTGGCATACACTTATAAAGATTGCAGCGAAGCAAGACTGATTTAGGCTTATGTTTTGTAACGGCCAGCGGGGTATTTGAATGGTGAGATGCGCAAAATGTTTATATCAAGATGCCTCTGGAGCCAGTTGCCAAGAACCGGCCTTGAAGAGTGGTTTATGTTTTTGGCATGATCCTGATGAAGATAAAACTGGGCCCGAAATAAAAGTAAAATTGGAGAACTACGCTAAAGGTGGCGGTGTGCTGCGAGGTATCAGTTTAAAAAAAGCCCAGCTAGTCGATATTGATTTGGTTAAATATAACAGTAAGCAAGGCTACGATATGAGTGGTGCTGATTTATATCGTTCAAACTTGAAAGGAGCCCACCTATTCAACATCGACTTCCAAAACGGCAGTCTGATGAAAGCCGATCTAAGAGGCGCTAACCTAAACCACGCGAATTTAAGCAAAACCAACCTACTTGGCACCAAAATGGATCTCTGTAAATGCGACAGTTTATGTGTTGGTGACAAAATACTGCAAGAACAACTCGGCAGTGCTGCTGAACGCCAGCAAGATAAAGAAGCAATGCATGATTATTACCAACAAGCTGAGGAAATTTATCGCTGTTTACGTAAAACCGCTGAATCCGAAGGCTTATTCACCACAGCAGGTGCTTTTTTAAGAAAAGAGCTCACCATGCGTCGCTATCAAATGCCCAAATTATCTTATCGCCGAGGCATATCTAAATTGGTCGATTTAGTATGCGGTTATGGTGAGTTGCCAACACGAGTAGTACTGACGTCTTTAATCATCATACTTAGCTGCGCCATTGTTTACTTTTTTACTGGTATTCATTTCAACGGCAACATTGTGGCCTTAGACCTCAACCAAAGTGTTAGCCATAACTTCGTGTCTTTTTTTGAATGCTTGTATTATAGCGTGGTCACATTTACCACTTTAGGTTACGGTGATTTTACCCCTGTAGGTTACTCGCGGGCTTTCGCCGCTATCGAAGCTTTTAGTGGGAGCTTCATTATCGCCTTGTTTGTGGTAGTTTTTGTAAAAAAAATGACGCGCTAGCTTACACCAGCAACGGCTGACGACTTCGATAAACAAATATAATGCAATTCTAAGAGTAGTTACGTAAAGTTGTATTAATACATACTTATGGAGGTTCTACATTGAAATTTGTAGTGCTAGCGCTGCTGGCAGTTTTTGTTATTTTATTTATTCTTCGAGCAAACAATGGCGCTAAGGTTACCAAACAAAACCGCCAGTTAGGTCAGGACTTCTTGACCAGTAACGGACAGCAAGAAGGTGTGATTACTACTGAGTCAGGGCTTCAATACAAAGTCTTGGAAGATGTAGTAAGCGATAACGACAAACCCACACCGCACAGTGTTGTAACAGTACATTACCATGGCACCTTACTCAGTGGTTTAGTCTTCGATAGCTCAGTAGACCGAGGGCGCCCCGCTCAATTTCCACTCGGCCAAGTTATCGCCGGTTGGACAGAAGGGTTACAGTATATGAATGTTGGTGAGAAATTTCGCTTTTTCATTCCTAGCCAATTGGCGTATGGCGACCGCAGTGTAGCTTCTATTCCATCAGGATCAACGCTCATTTTTGATGTTGAACTGTTGTCTATCGACACCAAATAGACTTAACCATAACAAAGCGTTGGCTCTGCCAAGGCTTTGTTATTTAGCTAACTATCAAACCTGTTGTAAAGCCTGCTCAAAATCGGCCAATAAGTCTTCTGTATCTTCAATACCGATAGAACAACGGATCATTGTTTCGCTAATCCCCGAAGCTTGTCGCGCCGCTAATCCCATCTCAAAATAGATGGTCTCTGCTACCGGTAAAGCGAGTGTTCGGTTATCCCCTAAATGCGTTGCGTTAATAACCACCTTAGTTTTATCTAAAAACGCGGCGCAATCGATACCGTCAACCAAATCAAAGCTCACTAATGCGCCGAAGTGCTTAAACAATTCAGACGCGCGTTGATGTTGTGGATGTTGCTCTAAGCCTGGGTAGTATACCTTGGCTACTTTTGGATGAGCATCTAGCATCTTTGCTAACGCAAGTGCATTAGCACACTGTCGCTCCATCCGTAGTGCCATTGTTTCTGCACCAACTGATAACAAGTGAGCGGTTTGAGAGCACAAAGCACCACCAAAATCTCGTAGACCTTTTTTCTTAATCTGATTAATGCCCCACATTTTCGAATCACCGCTTCGGTATCCCTCAAAAATATTTGCATAGTTTGACCAGTCGAATAACCCTGTATCGCTAACTGAGCCACCTAACGCGTTGCCATGCCCACCAACATACTTAGACAATGAAGTTACTATGAGGCTGGCCCCAACGGCCTTAGCCTGGAATAAATAAGAAGAGGTTAGTGTATTATCTACCACATAAACCAAACCTCGCTGCTGACAAAGTTCGCCGATACCGACTAAATCAACAACTTGAGTGGCAGGGTTAGCAATGGTTTCCACAAACACCATTTTAGTATTGGCTTGGCAGGCCTCAGCCACTGCTTCTGCGCTGGTTGCATCGACTAAGGTTACTTCAATACCATAACCTTTTAGTGTGCCAAAAATACTGCTGGTATTCCCAAACAAAAAGCGACTCGCTACGATGTGGTCACCGGCTTTCAACAAGGTAAGAAACACCGTGCCTATCGCCGCCATTCCGGTGGCAAATACTAAACTAGCGATACCACCATCTAACATGGCGATTTTGCGTTGAAGGTAATCTAAGGTAGGAGTGGATTGACGCGCATAGGCATGCCCTACTTGCTTGCCTTGAAAGACATCGACCAAATCTTGGGTGGCGGCATATCCATACGGTACCGAGTTATGAATCGGAGCGTGTACAGCACCGTCTTCTACGCCAGCTAAGCGATCACAATGCACTAGCTGGGTAGTAAATCCTTTAAACGTCATAGGGCTACTTCTACTAAAAACCAAGTCGGGCTATTATGCCCCAGCACTGGTCTAAAAACGAGACGCCCACTTAAACTTGTTCAGTCCAAATACTCTGCCCTTTAGCAATAACTTGTTTTATCGCCAAGGATTGAGGGTCAAGCACCACACAATCAGCGTCAAAACCTTTAGCTAATTGACCTTTGTCCCTCAGACCTAAAGTTTTAGCCGGATTAGCGCTAATCACCGACAGCGCAATCTCCAAAGGAACCTTATAGCGTTGCACCGCCTCTCTTGCTGCTGCATATAAACTATCAAGCTTACCCGCTTGCATACCTACCAATTCACCTTCGAGGTTGAACATAGGGAGGCTCGCATTGGCATCTGAACTGAAACTAACTCGGGTCCAATCTAAGCCTTTATCATAAATAGCGTGCAGCGCTTCAGGACAACTAACTTCGCCCTGCTCCAACAATTGAGGACTGGTGCTAGTGGTTAAATCTATAGCCCCGCCTTCAGCTAAGAAGAGCAAAGCGTCATCAAACAAAGCTCGATTGCGATTACAATGAGTAGGATAAAGTTGAGTAATTGATAAGTCTGAGCAACTAACAATCTCTCGCAGGATATTCAACTTACCGTTACCGTCTCCAACATGAAAAAAGCTAATGCCCTTTTTACCCGCAAGCAAACCAGCAACTCTGGCTTCAGCGACAACGTCAATGAACGCCTGCAACGAAGCTTGACTAGCGCGATGATCCGCAATAGCGATTTCGCCTACCCCTATCATCTCTGGGATGAGTATGATGTCTTGTTCAATAGAGCCCGTTATCGTTTTAACAGGAAGATGATAAGACCCCGTATAACAATAACAACTTAAGCCCTGCGCCGATAACTCACGAGCCTTACCTAGTACTTGAGCCGGCGTGCGAGTCACACTGTCGGTACCTAAGGCGCCAACTAAAGTGGTAACACCGGTAGGTGCTGCGTCTGCAAAGCTCAATTCAGCAGTGCGATAAGCAAACCCTCCTTCACCTCCACCACCAGTAAAATGAACTAAAGCATCAACAAAACCAGGCGCTAAAATAGCTCCTTGCAGATCAATTATAGAGACTAAACCAAGGTTACTTTGCAGGGGGATATTTGGCGATACTTCAGCAATTTTTCCATTTGCTATAAGCACATCCATGGTTCCTAACGGACGAGGAGAATAGACCTGAGCATTTTTCAATAAACTAAGCATGATAATTACTTCTTAAACTAAAATAGCCAAAGGGGGCTATTTAGCCCCCTTTGTATGTATTTAACTGAGTGGCCTCAAATGGCGATGCCAGTGTTTTTCCCAATGTTTAAAACCAAACACCAACATGAAAGTAACACATAAATAAATTAACGCAGCGAAGGTGAACGCTTCAAAAGGTGCATAGTATTTAGCATACACATCTCTAGCTGCGCCAGTTAAATCAATAATTGTCACCACACTCGCAATTGAGCTGGCATGTAACATAAAGATCACTTCATTACTGTAAGCTGGTAGAGCTCTGCGTAAAGCACTGGGTAAAATAATTCTTCGCATAGCTTTAGCATTGGACATTCCATAGGCTTTAGCCGCCTCAATTTCTCCACGGGGGGTGGCTACGATAGCACCACGGAAAATTTCGGTCGTATAAGCTGCCGTATTAAGTACGAAAGCGAGCAAACATGGATAGAACGCTTCACGAACAATTGGCCAAAACATCGATTCTTGGATGCCCTCGATATACGTTACACCGTAATAAATAATGTATAACTGAATTAACAATGGCGTGCCACGAAATACATAAGTAAACAACCACACGCTACGGCTAATGAAAAAATTATCTGATGCTCTCATCACCGCTAAAGGTATAGCGATAATTAAACCCAATATAAGCGACAAGAATACCAACTGGACAGTCATTACCAATCCGTCCCAGTAGGTAAGTACTGTGGCTAAGTTAAAAATGTCATTGCTGGCGAGCAAGTTTTCGATAGTTTCATACATAACTTAATCCCTACCTTTCAGTACCAGCACTGAAACGAATTTCTAGCCGCTTAAGAAAAATTTCTGACACGCTGGTTAGCGCTAAATAAACGAATGCAACCGGAATGAAAAACAAAAAAGGTTCATGCACAGCGCCAGCGGCTTCTTTTGCTAAACGCACCATATCAGCCAAGCCAATCACTGATACTAAAGCGGTTGTCTTAACTAATACCAACCAATTATTACCAATACCGGGGATCGCATGACGCATCATTTGTGGCACTGTTATTCTGCGAAACACCTGCATCGCACTCATGCCATAAGCTTTACCCGCTTCAATTTGGCCGTTATCTACCGCCAAAAATGCGCCACGGAAAGTCTCAGCCATGTAGGCGCCAAAAATAAACCCAATGGTGGTAACACCGGCAACAAATTCATTAATATTGATATAAAATTCAATATCAAAACTATCGTACACCCAATCAGACACTGCATTAACCATGATTTGGGCGCCAAAGAATATCAATAACATCAATACTAAATCGGGGACCCCGCGAATCACGGTGGTATAGGCAACAGCGACCCCATTAGCGATGCGATTTTTAGACAGCCGAGCGACAGCAGCCAGCATGCCAAGCGCTAATGCCACTGCTAATGATAAAAAAGCGACTTCAATTGTAACAATCGCCCCCATAAATATAGAAGGGCCGTAACCATGAAGATCTAGCATAATGAATCTCTTAGAAAGTTAACCCGAGCAAGGCTCGGGTTAATGGTAGTGCAAGGGTTTACTTTTTGATGCTGTATTCGAAGTATTTGTCGTTAATTTTGTCGTAAGTACCGTTAGTTTTAACAGTAGCTAGCGCTTTGTTGAACATCTCAATCAAATCACCATCACGCTTACGAGCAGCAACACCAACACCCTCACCTAACTGAACGTTTTCACCTAGCGCTTTAAACTCTGCACCTTTTTCCACTTCTAAGATAGTGCTAACACCAACCGGGAAATCAATAACTACTACATCTAAACGGCCACCTTGAAGGTCAACAACCAAATCATCACCGGTAGTGTAACGCTTGATATCGGCTACTTTTGAATAGTTTTCTGTCGCGTAGGTATCTTGAATAGTGCCACGTTGTACGCCAACACGAAGTCCTTTCAAGGTTTCTGGCTTAGCCGGATCAACCATGCTAGCACTAGGGCCGAAGAAGCCGGTTGGAGTGTTGTAGTATGGTTCTGAGAACAACACTTTCTTAGCACGATCTTCATTGATAGACATTGAAGAGAAGATAGCGTCATATTTACGAGCCAACAGACCAGGGATAATTCCATCCCATGCTTGAATAACCCACTCACACTTAACTTTCATTTCTTCACAAACCGCGTTACCTAAATCGATTTCGAAACCAGTTAATGAGCCATCAGGCGCTTTATATTCAAATGGTTCGTAAGGCACGTCTACCGCAAGGCGAACGACTTCCCAATCTTTTGCTTCAACAACAGTAGTGGTTAGTGCTAAAGCACTCATCATCGCGACTAGTGTTTTTTTCATTTCATTTCTCCATTTTATTTATATTTAGAGCGCTATAGCGCCTTCTTCCATAGTTTTAATATTTCGGCGCAAGAAATTGTTTCATACGCTCGGAATCTGGATTTCCAAATACTTTTGAAGGGCTGCCTTTTTCTTCAACAACGCCTTGATGTAAAAACAGCACCTGATTAGATACATCTCGAGCAAAAGCCATCTCATGAGTCACAACCAGCATGGTGCGCCCTTCTTCTGCCAAACTACGCATCACCTTTAATACTTCGCCGACTAATTCCGGGTCTAAAGCCGAGGTGGGCTCGTCAAACAACATCACTTCGGGATTCATTGCTAATGCTCTAGCTATTGCTGCGCGCTGTTGCTGCCCACCAGACATATGTGCAGGGTAGTAATCTTTGCGATCGTGTAAGCCCACTCTTTCTAAAAAAGCTTCGGCTTGTTCAATCGCCTCTTTCTTAGGTAGTCCGAGAACATGTACCGGTGCTTCAATGATGTTTTCTAATACCGTCATGTGCGACCAAAGGTTGAACCCTTGAAACACCATAGATAGGCGGGAACGAATACGTTCTACTTGTTTATTGTCGGCGGGAAGGCGTTCACCATTACGAGCGTGCTTAAATGCTATTTGTTCACCGTGGAGTAAAATTTCACCTTGAGTGGGGACCTCAAGTAAATTCATACATCGAAGAAAGGTGCTTTTTCCCGACCCTGAAGAGCCGATAATCGAAATCACGTCGCCTTTTCTAGCAGTTAAATCGATCCCCTTCAGTACTTCATTATCGCCAAATACCTTATGGATATTCGATACTTCTAGTGCCGCAGCATCTTGCATACTTTTTACCTTGTTAATAGCTACGTTGAGTAACTAAGCCTTATTTCCCGAGGCGCGTTTTTATTGTTAAATATTTTGTTACACGTTCAACCCCACAAAAAGTATCATTCGAAAAGACAAAACTCAACATATTATGGGGCATTTAGCACAACAACGATTACAAAACACCCTGAACAGCCATTTTACCAGCATCTTTATATTCACGATGAGTGCATAGTTAAGCCGATAACCGTCAACCAAACGCATTTAATTTCAGTTTTCTCAAACCCACATTAATTTAAAGTGTGCCCAAACACCCCACACATCGGGCTAACTGAAAACGCACCTCTTGTTAATCTATTGTAAAAACAATCAATAAATTCGCCCCAATTTGGTGATTTAGATCTCAATCTTTAAACCCTTCTTTTAGTAAGTAAATTACATAATTAGCTCTATCACGGACTATCTCCGGCTTTATACCTTAAAAAAAAGTAATAAAATTACACGAATCAGGGCTTTCTTGATTTAGATCAAATTCCATTTCTTACTTACTTTGCTACAATTTTGCCAACTAAATTATTAGGTAGATGTTGAGATTACTAACAACAAAGCAGCGGGTTTTGTTAATGACAATTTTTTGTCAAATATCACCTTTATTTTGTTAGTATGGCGTCACCAACTTCTGACGTTACCGTCTAAACTTCTACAGCGAAACCGCATGCTGTTATCCATGTGTATATACTCACTATCCTTATATGCTGTTCGTCATAATGAGGCGATTATCGCAAGTGAGAAGGATCTCAAGCTAAACGGCGCGTAAGCGCTAGCGATTAACCAAATTTTAAATTGTTATTTGAGGAAATTATGTCTAGCAATACCAACCAAACTCAAGACGAAGAGTTGAGTTATAAGGATGCCCACCGACCGGCTTCAGAGTTTGATTCGCGTTCAGATTACTTAGATCACGAATTGCAAATCATGAAGCCTCGTCGTTGGGGTGTAAACTTGCCCGGACGTGATTTCCGCTTTGAGTGGGAAGATTTAGTTCCTGCTATTGCCGGTACCATCGGAATCATCGCGATGTATTCTGCGGTAATGATGGCATGGGCAGACGGCCTTACCGAGCGTTGGGACCACATAAACTTAGGTACTGAATTTGCCATTGAAGTAGCACGTGTAGAAATGCTAATTCCGGCACTACTATTCTGTGTTCTTGCTTCAGGGATATTTAACCCGCGCGCTAACCTAGCGGGTAACCATGGACCAATGATCCCATTAATTGGCGCAATTGCTTTAGCAGGTGCACACCCATTAGCACTGGCTATTCTATTGGGTGTATTCGGTCTTTTATTAAGTTTCTTCAAGGGCGGCTCAAAACTAGTTAACCTTACTAGTGAAGGTGTTGCAGGGGGCTTATTAGTATTCCTTGGTTTTGGCGGAACCATGTCAATGATTGGCGATATCCAATCTTGGGCAAAAGGGCTAGAGTCTATCGATGCTGGCGTTGCCGCCGGTGAAATGGGGTATGTAGGCTTAGTGGTATTAGCTGCTACCGTTATCCTCTACGCCTTTTTAGCTAAAATCAACAAACGCTGGCTGGCGATTCCTGCTTGTGCAGTAATGGGACTAGCCATTGCTCTTGCATTTGGTGCAGGCTTTGACCTTACCTTTAAAACAGAAATGGGCTTACCTAACCTAAACCCTATATACTGGTGGGGCTCTACTGAGCAAGGTTGGCAGTTAGGTTTACCTAACCTTGAGCACTTTATTGCTTCTTTACCATTCGCCATTTTAGCGGTTGCAATGTGGTCACCTGACTTCTTAGGGCACCGTATCTTCCAAGAGCTAAACTACCCGCGTGGTACAGACAAAGTACTCATGGATGTTGATGACACCATGACCACCTGTTCAATCCGTCAGATCGTTGGTACAGCAGTAGGTGGTGGTAACATCACTTCAAGTTGGGGGACATACATGATCCCAGCAGCTATTGCTAAGCGCCCAATTCCAGGTGGTGCAATCTTACTGGGCTCACTATGTATTGTGATTGCCATTCTAGGGTTCCCAATGGACGTCGCCGTTTGGCCACCAGTAATGAAGATTGCTTTACTAGTCGGTGTATTCTTACCGCTACTAGAAGCTGGCATGCAAATGATTAAAGATACTAAAGATTCTCAATCTGCTGGTATTTGTATTTTTGCAGCCGCGGTAACCAATCCAGTATTGGCATGGGCCTTAACCATGTTATTAGATAACAATGGTCTTATCGGTAATAAAGAACGCCCTAAAACCTTATCCATGATTGACCGTATAGTGATTCCTGGCACCGTATTGCTAATCTGTTTCGTAGCGATGCTGGCAGTCGGCATGTTGGAAGGTAAATACGGCATTCCAGCACTATTGTAGTTTTAAAAACTTTACCTCTTGGAACAAGCGCTATACTTGTTCCAAGGCTTGATTCCGGTGCCTTTGGTACCGACATCTAAACCATAGAATATTCATTTGTATACCAACTTATAGGTGGGACAAAAAATGGCAGAGAAGAACGATGTATTTGCTAGTGCTTGGGCAGGCTTTGCAGCCGGCGAATGGCAAAATGAAGTTAATGTTCGTGACTTTATACAAACTAACTACACTCCATATGAAGGCGATGAGAGCTTTCTAACTGGCGCAACCGAAGCGACGGATCAGCTTTGGGACAAAGTTATGGAAGGCATTAAAGAAGAGAACCGCACTCACTCACCGGTTGACTTCGATACTTCAGTAATCTCAACCATCACCTCTCACGATGCTGGTTACATCAACAAAGACTTAGAAACTGTTGTTGGTTTACAAACTGAAGCTCCACTTAAACGTGCGATTATCCCGAACGGCGGTATTCGTATGATTGAAGGTTCTTGTAAAGCTTATGACCGTGAATTAGATCCAGCAGTAAGCAAAATTTACACAGACTACCGTAAAACCCATAACCAAGGTGTATTTGACGTATACACTGGCGCGATTATGAAGTGTCGTAAGTCTGGCGTGCTAACAGGTTTACCTGATGCTTACGGCCGTGGCCGAATCATTGGTGATTACCGCCGCGTAGCACTATACGGTATCGACTTCTTAATGGCGGACAAAGTTAAGCAACACCGTTCTTTAGAAAAAGACATGGTCAATGGCTCAGACTTACAAGCGACAATTCAGCTTCGTGAAGAGATTAGTGAGCAACATCGTGCACTAGCTCAAATAAAAGAAATGGCCGCTAAATACGGTTGTGACATTTCTCGCCCAGCAGAAACAGCTAAAGAAGCAGTTCAGTGGACTTACTTCGGCTACCTAGCTGCAGTTAAATCGCAGAACGGCGCCGCTATGTCATTTGGCCGTACAACGACTTTCTTAGACGTATACATTGAGCGTGATATGGCTGCCGGTACCCTTACCGAAAGCGAAGCGCAAGAATTAGTCGACCACCTAGTGATGAAGTTGCGTATGGTACGTTTCCTACGTACTCCTGAATACGATGATTTGTTCTCTGGTGACCCCATTTGGGCGACAGAGTCAATTGGTGGTATGGGTGTTGATGGTCGTACTCTAGTAAGTCGTACTGCATTCCGTTTCTTGAATACCCTTTACACTATGGGTCCTTCTCCAGAGCCAAACATCACAGTTCTTTGGTCTGAGCAATTACCTCTTAACTTCAAGAAATACTGTGCAAAAGTATCTATCGATACCTCATCAATTCAATATGAAAATGATGACTTAATGCGCAATGACTTCGACAACGATGATTACGCCATTGCTTGTTGTGTATCACCAATGGTTGTTGGTAAACACATGCAATTCTTTGGTGCTCGTGCCAACTTAGCTAAAACATTGCTGTACGCAATAAACGGTGGTGTTGACGAAAAGCTGAAAATCCAAATTGGTCCAGTTACCGATAAAATTACTGATTCAGTATTAAACTACGAAGACGTAATGGGTCGCTTAGACGTATTAATGGATTGGTTAGCAGAGCAATACGTGACCGCCTTGAACTGTATTCACTTCATGCACGATAAATACAGCTACGAAGCGTCATTGATGGCTCTTCACGACCGTGATGTACGCCGCACAATGGCTTGTGGTATTGCTGGCTTATCTGTTGCTGCTGACTCTTTAGCTGCAATCAAATTTGCTGAAGTGAAACCAGTACGTGACGAAGACGGTATTGCTGTAGATTTCGAAATCAACGGTGACTACCCTAAATTTGGTAACAACGATGATCGTGTAGATACTATTGCTGTTGACTTGGTTGAGCGCTTCATGAACAAGATCCGTAAGCTAAAAACTTACCGTGATGCGATTCCAACTCAATCGGTTCTAACGATTACATCTAACGTTGTATACGGTAAGAAAACGGGTACTACTCCAGATGGCCGTAAAGCCGGTGCTCCTTTTGCTCCTGGTGCTAACCCAATGCACGGTCGTGACGAAAAAGGCGCAGTAGCTTCATTAACCTCGGTTGCTAAACTACCTTTTGCTAACGCTCAAGACGGTATCTCATACACCTTCTCTATCGTGCCAAACGCACTAGGTAAAGATGACGATACGCAAAAAGCTAACTTAGCCGGTTTGATGGATGGTTACTTCTATCACAACGCTGATGTTGAAGGTGGTCAACACTTAAACGTTAATGTTATGAACCGTGAAATGTTAGTTGACGCAATGGAAAATCCTGAGAAATACCCTCAGCTTACCATTCGTGTATCTGGTTACGCAGTGCGTTTTAACTCACTGACCCCAGAGCAACAGCAAGACGTTATTACCCGTACTTTCACACAAAGTATCTAAACTAAGGTTTAGTAGTTTCTGCTAAGCAGAAACTACGGTTATAATTGACCTTGTCCAAACTATTGGACAAGGTTTTTTTTTGGAGAAACAGATGTCAAAAATTGGTCGAATTCATTCTACTGAGTCTTGCGGAACTGTAGATGGCCCGGGGATCCGGTTTATTGCCTTTATGCAAGGCTGCTTAATGCGCTGTCAGTACTGCCATAACCGTGACACTTGGGACTTACATGGCGGTAAAGAAGTCACCGTTAGTGAGCTAATGAATGACCTTACCCCGTATCGCCGTTTTATGAATGCCAGTGGTGGTGGTGTAACCGCTAGCGGTGGCGAAGCCATTCTGCAAGCCGAATTTGTTCGGGATTTATTCCGCGCCTGCCAAGAGCAAGGTATTCATACTTGTTTAGATACTAACGGCTATGTCCGTAAACATACCGATGTTATCGATGAACTATTAGACGTCTCAGACTTGGTGATGTTAGACATTAAGCAAATACATGATGATGTTCACCAGGACTTAGTGGGCGTAAGTAATAAACGAACCTTAGATTTTGCCCGTTACTTAAACAAAGTCGGTCAAACAACCTGGATCCGTTATGTTGTGGTGCCAGGCTTTACCGATGATGAACAATCGGCTCATGATTTAGGCGAATTTCTAGCGCCATTTGATAACGTTGAAAAAATCGAGTTGCTGCCCTATCACGAGCTAGGCAAACATAAATGGACCGCCATGGGTGAAAACTACCCATTAGCCGGTGTGAGCCCGCCTAGTAAAGACACCATGGAAACCATCAAAAACATATTGCAGCAGTACCACTCAAAAGTAATTTACTAGCACTACTACGTTAAAAGGTTACTGCGTAAATGATTATTTGCCCAATTTGCCAAGCTAGCTTGAGCAAGCAAAATAAACAATGGTTTTGTGACAACGGCCATTGTTTTGACCAAGCCAAAGAAGGCTATACCAATCTACTGGCGGTGCAACATAAGCATTCAAAGCAACCTGGCGACAGTAAAGCGATGCTACAAGCTCGCCAACAGTTCTTGAATCAAGGTCACTTTGCTTTTTTGGCTTCGGCAATCAACCAAACCCTTAATCGCTACCAAGCGAGCAAGATACTTGATATTGGGTGCGGCGAAGGTTACTACACCGAATCAATTCAACACCATCAGGTTCAAGCAGAATCAGTGATAGGAATTGATATTGCTAAAGATGGCGTGAGAATGGCAGCTAAACGCTGCAAACAAGCGCAATTTTTTGTGGCCAGTAACCATCGACTGCCGATTGCTGATGCCAGCGTTGATTGGATCGTTAAAGTATTTGCGCCCAGCAATAACCAAGAATTGCTTCGCGTTAGCCAAGCCAACGCCTATCTACTGAAAGTAGTACCAGGCGCTAATCACCTATCTCATTTGCGCAAGCTACTATATAAAGAGGTGCAATCACACCGCGAAGACGCCGAAGAGATGGAAGGCTGGCAATTAGTCGAGCAACAAAAGATTAATCAACTAAGCGTGTTAAATCAGCAAGATATGAATGCTCTGTGCATGATGACGCCATTTGCATGGAAAAAAAACCAACAATTAGCAGAGCACTTATCTACGCAGCAGCAGTTCGAGATGGATTTTGAATTTGTATTACAATTGTATCAGCGTAATTGATCGTTGAAATCATCGGCTAACACAAAACTTTTATCAAAACGCTTAAAGGCTTTTCTTAGTAACTCCGCTAATTCAGCGTAACGAGGCCGCGTTGCTGCAGGTGTAATACTCTCTCCCGCCTCTTCAAGTTTGTGATGAAGATCACGATACCAAGTCGCTAATGCGGGAGGCAATAGTTGATTAGCTCGGCAGCCCAGCCAATATAACCCATGCATTGGTAACAGAAAAATCACCAAAGCCATCATCAGTGATTGTGGTAATATTTCAGTCAAATTAGCCATATATGGCATCATTACGGTGACCACAGCGATAGCTGGCATGGTTTTCATAGCCAATGAAGTAGCAAAAATAACGCGATTCTCAGGAAACAAAGGAGACAGAATTCGTTGGTTCGGCCAGCGTTTCATATAGCTTCGACCATCATTTAACATTTCAGAGAATTTGCCCATGGGCACCTCGTGTACAAAAATTGACTTAAACCAATAAACTAGTAATTTTTTTACATTTATAGCTAGTTATTAGTATGACATATATGATTGGAAAAACCTTTCAGGTATTATTACTGCGCGAACGGTTTCATATAAATCAGCTTACAATTTAAGTGTAGCTTGATTGAGACCAAGTCACTAGGCCAATTTAATTGGGCGGTGTCTGTAATTGATCGTTTGAAATGGAAAACGTGTCTACTACTCCCTACGTTTTTCCTTTCACTGACTATAATTGAACAAATTCAACAACAGGTGTCTATAGATGAGCAATAAGCTAGTACTCGTTCTTAACTGCGGTAGTTCTTCACTAAAATTTGCCGTGCTGAATGCCGAGAATGGCCAAGAAATAATTTCAGGCTTGGCAGAATGCTTCAATTTGGAAGATGCTCGCCTCAAGTGGAAAAACCAAGGTACCAAACAAGAAGCGAGTTTAGGCGCTTATGCGGCTCACCGAGAAGCGATTGAGTTTATCGTTAAGAATATTCTGGAAGAAAGCCCAGAGATCTTAGAAGACATCGTTGCTATTGGTCACCGTGTTGTTCATGGCGGAGAGAAGTTCACCCAATCGGCCATCATTACTGAAGCCGTAGTCGCCGGTATTCAAGAGTGCTCAGGCCTCGCTCCACTGCATAACCCTGCCGCATTAATTGGTATTAGAGCAGCTCAAGCTTGTTTCCCTAAACGCCCTCATGTGGCCGTATTTGACACCGCCTTCCACCAAACAATGCCTGAAAGCTCATACCTATATGCTCTACCTTACAAGCTATACCGCGAGAAAGGTATCCGTCGCTACGGTATGCACGGCACTAGCCACTTGTTCGTTGCTCGCGAAGCATCTGCAACTTTAGGCCTAGCAATAGAAGATACCAATGTAATTACCGCTCACCTAGGTAATGGCGCGTCGATTTGTGCGGTTAAAAACGGTAAAAGCTTTGATACCAGCATGGGCTTAACACCGCTAGAAGGCCTAGTAATGGGAACCCGCTGTGGTGATATTGATCCTGCTATTATTTTCCACTTAGTAGACCGTGAAGGTTACACCTTAACCGAAGTCAATAACATGCTACACAAACAGTCAGGGCTAATGGGTCTAACTGAAGTAAGTAGCGATTGTCGCTTTGCTGAAGAGGGCTACGCAGAAGGCAAAGAAGCCGCTATTCGTGCGATGAACGTATTCTGTTACCGTTTAGCTAAGAGCATTATGTCTTACGCTGCTTCCATGGACGGTAAATTAGATGCCTTAGTATTTACTGGTGGTATTGGTGAAAACTCGGCCTTAGTGCGTAAGCTGACAGTTGAAAAACTGGCTTTGCTTGGTTTTAGCCTAGATGAGCAAGCTAATTTGGATGCGCGTTTTGGTCAATCAGGTAATATTGGCACCAGCGATAGCAGACCCATTTTAGTTATTCCAACAAATGAAGAAATGGTTATTGCACAAGATGCAGTAACATTAACTCAGTAGTCATACTGAAACACTATCAAGGTTAAGCACTAGCTTAACCTTTTCTACTACTTAACTTAAGAGGTACAGCCGTGGCTCGTACAATTATGTTAATCCCAGTTGGCGTCGGTGTTGGTGTAACATCCGTCAGTCTAGGTATGGTTCGCGCAATGGAACGCAATGGCGTAAACGTAAACTTCTTTAAGCCTATTGCTCAACCCAAAAGCCGTGAAAAAGGCGCAGAACGCTCAACAGCAATTATCCGCCAAGCGTCAAATATCATTCCTCCAGAGCCATTTACCCAGTCTTACGCAGAAAACCTGATAAGTGCTAATCAAATTGATGATTTACTTGAAGGTATTGTTGCCCGTTTTAATTCGGCAACCTTAGGGGCAGAAATTGTGGTGGTGGAAGGTTTAGTGCCTACCTCTGAATCACCTTATGCAACTAACGTAAACTACGGTATCGCTAAAGCGTTAGATGCCGATATGGTATTTGTAACCAACCCCGGTGGCGATACTTCGCAGCAATTAAAAGAGCGTATGGAGATAGCCTGCAACAACTTTGGTGGCTTGAAAAACAAACGCATCATTGGTTGTATCATCAACAAAGTAGGGGCACCTATCGACGAGCATGAAATTACTCGTCCTGACCTTACCGAAATGTTTGATAATAAATCAGATCATTCGACTAATCTTGAAGTACTGCAGATGTTTGGTAAAAGCCCGCTGCGCATCTTAGGCTGTATTCCTTGGAATGCCCCATTAGTTGCGCCTCGTGCTAAAGATTTGGCGAATCATTTAAATGCCGTGATTATCAATGAAGGCGATATGGATACTCGCCTAGGCCGAGTAACCTTCTGTGCCCGCAGTATTCCTAATATGGTTGAGCATTTTAAAGCAGGTAGCTTACTGGTCACCTCTGGCGATCGCTCTGATGTCATCGTATCGGCTTGTTTAGCGTCGATGAATGGAGTGAAAATTGGTGCGCTATTGTTAACGGGCGGATACCAACCAGAACCTCAAGTATTAAAACTTTGTGAGCGAGCATTTGCTACCGGCTTACCGGTCATGCTGATCAATTCTAATACTTGGCAAACCTCGTTGGCGCTGCAAAGCTTCAATGCTGAAATACCGGTAGATGATTCGCACCGCATAGAGCTGGTTCAAGATTACGTAGCAGGTCACATTGACAAGCATTGGATTGAATCATTAACGGCAATCTCAGCACGCGCTCGTCGTTTATCTCCACCTGCTTTCCGCTACCAATTAACAGAAATGGCTCGCAATGCAAACAAACGTATTGTATTGCCTGAAGGCGAAGAACCTCGCACTATCGCAGCAGCGGCTATTTGTGCACAACGTGGTATTGCCCGTCCTGTTTTATTAGGTGACCCTGATATCATCCAACGTATTGCTCATCAGCAAGGTGTTGTGCTGGGCGAAAATGTAGAAATTTTTAACCCTAGCGATATTCAGTCTAAATATGTTGCGCCTATGGTTGAATTACGCAAAGGCAAAGGCTTAACCGAAGTGGTAGCCAAAGAACAGTTAGAAGACAACGTTGTTCTAGGCACTATGATGTTAGCCAACGACGAAGTTGACGGCTTGGTGTCTGGTGCGGTAAATACTACCGCTAATACCATTCGCCCACCTCTACAGCTAATTAAAACTGCACCAGGGTATAACTTAGTCAGTTCAATCTTCTTCATGCTCTTGCCTGATCAAGTATTAGTATACGGAGACTGTGCAATTAACCCTGATCCAACTGCAGAGCAGCTAGCTGATATCGCCATTCAATCAGCTGAGTCAGCTGAAGCCTTTGGTATTGAGCCGCGAGTAGCAATGATTAGCTACTCAACCGGTAGTTCTGGTTCGGGTTCAGACGTTGAAAAAGTACGAGAAGCCACCAAAATTGCTAAAGAACGTCGTCCTGAACTCATCATCGACGGTCCCCTGCAATATGATGCGGCTATCATGGAAAATGTGGCTAAAAGCAAAGCGCCTAATAGCCCTGTTGCAGGTAAAGCCACGGTATTCATCTTCCCTGACTTGAATACCGGCAACACAACTTATAAAGCGGTACAGCGTAGCGCAGACCTAATTAGTATTGGCCCTATGCTGCAAGGCATGGCTAAGCCGGTGAACGATCTATCCCGTGGTGCATTGGTAGACGATATTGTTTACACCATTGCCTTAACGGCGATTCAAGCAGGTCAACGCAAATAGTTACACCGCAATTAGCCATAGAAGCCGATCTTATGATCGGCTTTTTTTTACCTATAATTCCCTACAGTATAGGTTTACAAATCTCTGCATGTTGATTCAAAGCGGCTTGCCCAGCGGTAAGGGTGATTGACAACATATTTTGCAGAAACGTGTTTTTTTGCCTTACAGACAAACTTCAACCAAGCCATTAATCAGCGAATCGACACCCCGACATCAATGAAATGTGGGGGCATAAACTCAAAAAATGACCCAGGGCATAATCAACAAATAAGGTAAGCTTGAATCACACTGCTATTTATGACTCAATAATCCAATAAATAAAGAGAAATAAACTTGAAAAACGATACTTATAATAAAGCGTCAAATCGGGCGCTTCTTTTTTGCACAACAAACAAAAACCTTTAAAAACAACAACATAAAATAAAACACCGCTGTCATACACATATTAATCCACAGATTGTGTGGATAACAATGCCAAAACCCAAAAGTTATACACAAAACTATGAGTTTACTGCATCTTGAACGAATACTTATTCACAACTCACTGAGTTACTCCTGATCAAGTGGCACTTTATGGGTTAAAGCTTGAATTTGATGGGCGACCCCTACTGCCTCCTCAACATCTAATAATACAGCGATACCTTGGCCTTCTTCTTGATCAAACTCTGCCACGGCACTAATGGTATTCAGAATAGGTTTAGCTAAATGACTCTCTACTACAAAGAGTAATACGTCACGTTGAGATTCTAAATTTAAGCCAAAAAAGGTCTTTTTTCGATGAACCCCCTCGCCGCGAGCATTATTGATAACCGTTGCTCCTGTTGCGCCTGCAGCCCGTGCAGAGTCCAACACAACGGTCGTTTTTTGATCGTCAACAAAAGCTAAAATCAATTTAAATTTCATCGTCATCTCCTGACAAAGTAGATCGAGCTAAATAATGGGTCATTTGCGCGTAGGCCAATACAGAAATAATCGGGAACAAACTAGCAAAAGCGATTAAACCAAAGCCGTCTAATAGAGGGCTACGGCCTGGCACCGATTCGGCTAACCCCAAACCTAACGCGGTAACCAGAGGCACCGTTACCGTAGAGGTAGTGACACCACCGCTATCGTACGCCAACGGCACGATAGCTTTAGGCGCAAATACTGTTTGTATAACCACCAGCACATAGCCCGCAATGATGTAATAGTGCAGTGGATCCCCGACAACGATTCGATAACTGCCTAGAGCCAAACCAAAAGCTACGCCGAAGGCTACTGAGATACGCAGGCCACCCACCGATACCGCACCACCCGATACAGCATTTGCTTTAATTGCAACCGCCAGCAAAGACGGCTCGGCAATCGTGGTACTAAAACCAATAGCGGCAGAAAAAAAGTAAATCCACGCATAAGCAGTCCAATGTTCAGATACCACATAGGGCACTGAATCACTTAAGCCTAGAAAATCAGTACTGGTAAGCTGCTTGGCCATGGATTGGCCTAAAGGGAATAAAGCTTGCTCTAAACCTAACAAAAACAACACCATACCTAGAATGACAAACAGCACACCAAGCAATAACTGTTTTGGCTGATGTAAGGGCTTTTTAATGATGAAGTATTGAAATACTAAAATAGTCACCACAATAGGAAGCAAGTCTCCAAGGGTGCTAAATAGGGTTTCAATAAATGCTAAGAAAGCAACCATCAATAGATAATCCCGTACAGCATCACAAACATGATTGGAGTAAGCGAGGCTAAGGCGATGAGACCAAAACCATCGAGCAAGGGATTTCTTCCCTTAATCGAAGCTGCCAAACCTACCCCCAATGCGGTGACTAAAGGCACTGTTATGGTAGACGTAGTCACCCCGCCAGAATCATAGGCGATACCAATAATTTCTTGCGGTGCAAACAAAGTGAGAACAACAATAAGCAAGTAGCCACCAATAATAATTTGATATAAGGGCCAGCCTTTGATGATTCTTACGACCCCAATAACGATGGCGAACCCCACCGCAAAGGCCACGCTCAAACGTAATCCGGCTGCATATTCAGACATGCTTGCTTCGGAATTTTCAATATGTAATGCCTGCGCGGCAACCTCTGCCGCTTCCTTGGCTACCGCCACCAAAGCGGGCTCAGCAATGGTGGTACCAAAACCCAAACAAAATGCAAAAGCCAGTAAAGCGCTCAAACTGCCTTTGTTCGCAAATGCATGAGCAAGATTTTCGCCAATAGGAAATAAGCCCAGTTCTAATCCCATTACAAAAAAGGTCAGCCCTACTACGACCATGGCAGTGCCGGACAAAATACTTAATACATTAGGTAGCGGGCTATCGAGAACGAAAAGCTGAAAGAACAATATCACCACCACAATGGGTGAGATATCACGAAGGCTTTTTAATAGAGAGGAAAATAAGTGAGACAAGCGAAAGCCCATACTAACTCCTTGTATTAGCCCTTTTAATCAAAGACTAATACAAGCTTAGCAGAGCTATCTTAACAGCTAGGCTAAGCACCTTAGTGAAAGCCCGAATTGTGAAGTTTATTGTTATTTAAGGGAATGGTTCTTAAATATGAGTACTTTCAAACCATCATCTCGGCTTTTCTCTAACACTAAAGCTGGGCGCTCTAACGTCTCTACCAATTGCAATTGTGGTGTCTCTTCAGCTATCACATCTAAAATAAATGCTCTGCTTAACCATGGCGCATTTAAACACAGCATGGCGATGCCATCTTCAGTTAACAAGCTAGGTAATTGACGGATAATTCTAGGGTAGTCTTTTTCAACCAAAAAACTGCCCTTCTGCATTGAAGGTGGATCAGCAATCACTAAATCATAAGGGCCGTGTTTGCGTAGTTTTCCCCAGGATTTAAATAAATCATGGCCAAAAAATCGAGCTTTTTTATCATCCAATTGGTTAAGTCGCAAACTGTCTCGGCCAACACTTAAGGCTGCTTTACTCATATCAATATTAACCACCGATTTGGCGCCACCAGCAATCGCCGCGACAGCAAAACCACAGGTATATGAAAATAGATTGAGAACCTGTTTATCTTGAGAATGTTGTTTAACCCATTCTCGCCCTTTGGCCATATCGAGGAACAAACCAAAATTTTGGTGAGTACCCACTTCAATTTTGTAACGAAGCCCAAACTCGGTCACTTCACTCGGTGTTTGTTCTATCCCCCACAAGTGGTTCACTGGCGCCATAGCTTGATCGCGTTGTTGCAAAAAAATCCCTTCGACCAATGGCTGTTCTTTAAGTTGATCCACTAATTGTGTGGTTATTTCTTTCGTTAAAGGTGCATAAGCCACAATCAACATAATGGGCGGTAGCCACTCAATATTGAATGATTCAGCCCCTTTAATACAGTGCCCACGGCCATGAACAACCCGCAAGGCCTGCTCATTTAATAGCGGAAGTTCAAGCTTCATCTATTTGTTTACTCTCTTTTTTCAAATCATCTGGATGGCTCAAGATCCGTGAGAACCAATGGCCACTATTGCTCGATTCTAAGCCAATTTTGATAATCATAGTTAGGGGTACAGACAACAACATACCTACGCTGCCAAATAGCCATCCCCAGAAAATCAATGATAACACCACCACCAAAGAGGACAGGCCTAAACCTTTCCCCATAATCCGAGGTTCGACAATATTGCCCATCACCAAATTCACTGATACATATAAGCCCGCCACCGCCAAAGATTGGCTAGCGCCAAGTTGCAAAAGGGCTAATAATACCGGTGGAACAGCAGCAATTAGCGACCCCACATTGGGAATATAATTCAGTAAAAAGGCCAAAATCCCCCACAAGATAGCGTAATCTAAATCCAACAAACTCAACACGATAGTGATGGGTATCGCCGTAAATAAACTAATCATGGTTTTCACCGCAATATAGCTATTCACCGCTTTAAGAAACTTACTGACCTGAGACATACGTACATCGGGATTGTGGATAGCATCGTGCATCCGCTGCGGCATGGTATCTGCTTCAAGTAACATGAAAATAGTGACCAGCAAAATAATAAATATATTGGCTGCAGCACCGCTCAATCCCGTTAAAGTATTAGCAAACAAACCAAGGATTATGCCCGGGTCAAAATAGTCGGTAACAATACTCATTGATAAATCGACATCAAACTTAGCCGCTAAGGCGACTAGCCCGGCTAAATAATCCAGCAATTGTGCGCGATAGATGGGGATAGAAGCTCGGAAATCGCTAATAGAGCTCCCCACTACACCCGCTAATAGCAAGATAAGGCACACGATAAACAGCAATACCATCATCACTGATATAACCCGAGGGATCCGAAAACGCGTCAAAAAGCTTACAATTGGGCTGGCGATAATTGCGATAAACATCGACAATAAAAAAGGAATTAGCACTGCAGTGGCGGCTTTTAATCCCGCCAACAAAACCACTAAAGCAGCCGCGGTGACTAAGCCATCACGTATTGAGGTGGGTTGATTCACCGTTCACTCCTAGAAATAACTGAACATGCTCAGCAGTTTAGCTTGCATATGCCTTAACTAAAAGGCTAAATAAATGCAAATCAGTAAGAGGGAGCTATAGATGTACTATCTTTGCAGTTTAGGCAGCAACATTAGGCCCCTCCAGCATATCCCAGCAGCAGTAGTTCAATTAAGTAAACGCTTAAGCCCAATAACTGTTAGCGCATTTATCCAAACTACGCCGCTAGGTATAGACGCCGAGCAAGACTTCGTAAACGGTTTAATGTGGTTTAGTAGCCAGCAATCAGAGGCCTGTTTAAAAAGGTTCTTTAATCAACTTGAAGATCGCTTTGGCAGAAATCGCAAAGACCCCTTGTCTAGCAGTAAGTCTCGCACACTAGATATCGACCTCATCGGTGCTGCTCAGCGAGTTGAAGATTTACAACAACTGACTGTTGACCCTTTCTTAGCGCCTCTTAAACAGCAACTATTTGCGACTCAGCCTGAGCTTGACCGTATCGTCAAATTTGAAATAGTTAATGCTCATGGGCAAACCTTACCACTGGGCCATCGAACGACCACCGTCGACTTTAATTGAGCAGGCAGTGAGATAATCATTAGTAATAAGTAACTGAATGGTTTGCCAAATAGGTAATAAGCCCCCCTCTTTAGCTAAGGGTGTTTGCTCAATAACCCGTTCACGATGCGCTTTGTCGTGTTCGTCCAAAAATAACATGGGACCCGGTTCTATAGCATTGACCCTAACCTCTGGAGCCCAATGCCCCGCGTAGGATTTCATCAAATTGGCCAAACCTGCTTTAGAGGCGCAATAAGAGCGAAACAAAGAGTGAGGCTGGTCGGCGTATATATCGGTCATCATGACGACACAGCCCTTCGCTTTCAACAATGCAGGGTGTAAGGCTTCATTGATAAGCTTTGGGGCCAACATGTGTACCGCATACATCGCGTCAAAAAATTCGGCTTGTTGTAAACAACTATGCTTAGGGTCGTCTTTAACAAACAGTGAAGCATTGTGAACTAACACATTCAAGCTTTTGCATTGCAGGCTGATTTCTTCGGTAAAAGCAATCAGCTGCTCACGCAGGCTAAAATCAGCTTGAATAAGCGTTACCCCTTTATTGCGTAACGCAGTAAGCTCAGCACGCTCACTGCGATATTGACCGATCACCTGATAGCCCATATCAAGAAATTGATGTGCAAGGAAAAAACCTAAACGTCGTCCAATACCGGTGATTAAAACTGTTGGCATAATCTATCTATCCTAAAAAAACCTGCTATTGTTAACTAAATCAAAGAGTAACATTACAAGCCCTCGATAAGGACTATGTATATAATATGAAGATTTTACTCACTGGCGGAACCGGCTTTATCGGTTGCCGTTTAGTCAAACACTTACAATTTAGTCACGAACTAACCGTATTGTCACGTAATCCTATAAAAGCTTACCAAAAGCTCGGTCATAATTTGTTAGCAATACCTTCGCTAAAGGACCTAAAGGATTTAAACGACTACGACGCTGTGATCAATTTGGCTGGTGAGCCGATTGCCAATAAACGTTGGACAGAGCAACAAAAGCAACGAATATGCAGTAGCCGCTGGCAACTCACCGAGCAAATAGCCGAGCTATTTAAACAAAGCGAACACCCCCCTCATACCTTCATCAGTGGCAGCGCAGTTGGCTACTATGGCGAACAGGGTCAACAAGAACTCGATGAATCGAGCATTATCGAAGATGACTCATTTCCTCATCAAGTCTGTAAAAAGTGGGAACAAATAGCTTTGCAAGCCGCTTCTGAGCAAACTCGCGTTTGCCTATTACGCACCGGGGTGGTGATAGGTATCGAAGGGGGGGCATTGTCTAAATTGCTTCCTGTTTTCAGATTAGGTCTGGGTGGGCCTATCGCCCATGGTCAACAGCAGATGTCGTGGATCCATATTAGCGATATGGTAGAAGCGATTATATTTTTGTTAAACAATAAGCATTGTCAGGGAGCTTATAACCTAACCGCCCCTAACCCTGTCAGTAATCAAGCATTCAGTGAGGCCTTAGCTAAGCAGCTAAAACGCCCTTGCTTACTGAGAACCCCTGCTTGGCTAATGAATTCAGCCTTAGGTGATATGGCCACCCTGATTGTTGGTGGCCAAAAAGTATTACCAAAGCGCTTAACTAATGACGGTTTCAACTTCCGCTATAAAGATTTGAGCCATGCTTTCAAAGAGATATTAGCTCGCGCTTAATCACCGCAAGTTTTAGGGCTTATTTTCACCAAAAGAGTAAGCGACCACTTGGCTGATTACCGTTAAGGGCATGCTGCTTTGTAGCTGCCAGCCGTTAAAGACCTGCTGCACAGCATTAAGGCCTTTGGCACTTGTGGGGGCTTTATTAACCACTCCTCTGCTGACTAAATACCCCACCACATCATTCGACAAAATAAATGTATCTTTACCCATACGACGTAATGCATAAGAGGCCGAGTTACCACCAAGGCGAGCGCCTTGTTTTTTTAGCATTAACCACAGGCCCACAATGTCGTCGCTAGGCCACTGGGCAATAAACTTGGCAAAGCTGCCATGCTCACGGGCAATGTCTATGATCAATTGCGCGTTGTGCGGCACGGTAATAATTTTTTGGCGATTACGAATAATGCTCGCGTCGTTGCACAACCGCTCAATGTGGCTATCGTCTAACATCAGCATTTTCTCTGGGTCAAAATCAAAAAAGGCACGTTCAAAATCTGGCCATTTGTTCTCTACCACTCGCCAAACAAAACCAGACTGAAAAATCGTTTTAGTAAAAGTCGACAACCAACGGTCGTCACTAATGCCAGCCAAATACTCACTACTCAATGGTGTAGTAAGTATCTGTTGTAAGGCGGCGTCACCGCCTTTTCGTTCAGCAGCTCGCTGCCAAATTGATGAGAAATCTTCAACCAAAGCCATCATCCTTATTAATCGAGAAGCAAACACTATGCTTAATATGCGGCTAATTCTAAACTGTATTTCAGGTTTAGGTCACTGCTGTTTAGCTTTAATTGAGTAATTTTGTCCGCGGCTTAAGGCAGGTAGGCGCTTTCAGGTTTGTGGATGGCTTATACAATAACAAGGTGTGTCTTCATGCACCCACCAATCACCTAAGTAATAAGTGATTGAACAGTACGAGCGACCACTTGCGGTACGCTCGCATTGTCGATCTATTCTACCTGTACCGCGAGCTTAATGACTTAAGCACGCTAGCAACTGGTCTTCTAAGTTCTCATCAAGCTGGTTTGCAATAATTTCTATACGGCTTTCTTGGCAGTCGTCTAGTTCGGCTTCGCTTAAGCCATCGCTGGTGTAGTTATAGCCAAATACGCCGCTGCTCGTAATAAACACCGCTTTTATACGTTCTACTTTTAGGCTAAGTAGCAGTGCGCGCAACTTCTTTCGGTCAAATACTTTGGTGGGCGCAAACCGCCAACCAATGCTATTAAAGCCTTCACCTTGATTGCTGGCTTTTAGGTAACCGCTCTCGGGGATCGGCAACTCTGACGCCAGCGCTTTTTTATGGCTATGGTGATGATGCTCATCTGCCGCATAATTGCTGGCGGTGGCGCCTTGCAAACTGGCAAGATCTATCCTGCCGTGCTCACTAAACTGCACTTGCGCGCCTTTACGGCCATGTTGCGCTACATAGTTAATCAGGGCTTGTTTATCGTCGGCTTGATAAAGATCTAGCTTATTGCCAATGACCCTATCGGCAATGGCAATTTGCTGATTAAACGTATCGTGGCTGGTGTAGCGCGAGTCGGCTAAATGTCTTGCGTCTACGAGGGTTAAGGTTTTGTTTAACGACAGCACTTGCTGGTAGTACTTGGACGAGAGGACTTGTAGTACTTCTTTGGGGTGGCCCAATCCAGTTGGCTCAATCAGCAATCTGTCTGGCGTTGATTCACTTAACAGCTGGTTTAAGGCAATTTGCATCGGCAAACCGGCCGCGCAGCACATGCAGCCACCGGGCACTTCACGAATATAAACCCCCAGCTGTTGGTGCTGACCTTGCAATAACGCGCCATCGATGCCAATTTCACCAAACTCATTGACCAATACAGCCCAGCGCTCGTTCTCTGGTTTATTGCGCATTAACTGCAAAATAGCGGAGGTTTTACCCACGCCTAAAAAGCCGGTGATAATGTTGGTAGGTACGGCGCTAATTGGCTGGCGCTTACTGCTCATGGTGTTGTATTCCAGTGGTTGCTTATTCAGTTTATGGGAGTTCAGTTTTTAGAGTCATTAGATTGCACTATTTGGCGCAGTCGCAGTTTTCATGCTCATGCTGGTGACATAAGCGGTAATTAAGCCAGTGCCCTATTGCCACCGACGTAGCTCCCAATAGAGTCAGCGCTTTTTCGCCAATTTCACCCATTCTATCTTCGCCTAATACAAGAGCCAATACTAATAATGCTAGGCCTATAAAACCCCATACCAGCACTTTAGTACGTTTATGTTGCTTACAGCCCATGGTTAGGGCGTAAATGCTAACCGGTAACACTGCCCCTACCATCCAAAGATGAAAGGCTTCGTTCTGTAGCGGCAACGCGACCATGCTGGGTACCAATATAAATACCAAGGGCAAGGCCAAACAATGAATGGCACACGCAAAGGATAACCCTATGGCAAATTTGTCGCTTATAGCTTGAGATACTTTCATTAACCCTTCTTCCTTGTTTTTTAAGTCGTTTGTTGCTTAAGCCGCTTGTTGCATACAGTCGTCACACAGGCAGTTCATTTCTAGCTGTTGGCTCACTAAGGTAAAACCAGCCTGTTGGGCGTTTAGTTTGAGTTCGGCGATGGTTGAGGCAGCAATACTGATTTCTTTTACTTTGCTGCATTTACCACAAATCAGAAACTGAGGTACGCCATGACTATGGCTGCAACAAATGTGCGCGCAGGCAACATATTTGTTAGCCAAACTAAGCTTGTGCACCAAATGCTCGGTTTCTAAAAACTCCAGTATTCGATACACAGACATAGCAGGAATACTCTCATTAAACAGCTGCTTACAGTAATCAATCAGCTCATAAGCAGAGAGCGCTTTATTAGATTGCACTAAGCCAGACAATACCTGCTTTCGTTTGTTAGTTAAGCGAACTCCTCGCTGCATGCAGTGTTGCTCGGCATGTTTAATAACGCTATCACATTGATCCATAATGAAAACTCACGCTCTGTTTACTGTGTGTGTGGTTAAACTCAAACAAATGTTACGTTGTAACATATCATTAATGCAAGCTTTGATTTTGCATTTTTGATTACGTTTTTTTTACCAAGCCAAACGCGAGTAATGAAGATGAATTTAACAACAAGGATTAAGCTGCTGAGAGGGTATCGCTGTGTTTCGCGGTTACCAGCAAGTTTATCTAGAGACTTGCAGCATACTCGCCGACAAAACAACGCTATAAAGACTGAGGTTTATAGCGGATATGAGATGCCAACTTATTGGCCGACTTGGCTGAAATTACACGCTTATTAACGGCGGATAATAATAGAGGCCTCTAGCGCGAAGCTTTGCCCTAGCTCTTGGGTGATTTGTTGTTTTAGTAAGTCCAATTGTTGGTCACTCATGGCCTGTTTGCTTACCAACTGTAGGTGCAAGGTTAATGGTTTGGCGCTTCGTGCGCGCACCGTTCTTACCAATACGTCGTTAAAGGTTTTGCCCTGTAAACGCTGCACAATTCTGGCCTCTTCCGACAAGCGGTTAAAACTAAACACCAGTGGCACACTCACTAAAGCAACGGCCACTAAGGCGATGGCTAGGCCCTTTTTGGCGCGAGTAAAAGGTGCATAACCTAAGGCTAAAAAGGTTAACGCTGCCGAAAAAACAATACCCGCTAAGTTAGTTAAAAACAGTAATAAGGCGCCAGATGCTACCGATATATCTAACCAACCTAAACCAATGCCAGCTACCGCTAAAGGCGGTACCAAGGCCACTGCAATAGCCACACCCGCTAAGCTTTTGGCGGCATCAATTCGTGCATGGGCATAAGCGCCAGCTATGCCTGAGATAATGGCCACTCCCAGATCTAACAAGTTGGGACTAAGCCGCGCGGCAATTTCTGGAGTGACTAGTTCCATAGGAATAATGAAACTAGCGGTAGCAGCAAACCCTAAGGCCACACACAAACCAGTGGTTAAGGTGCGTATACTGGCGGTCATTAAACTCGGGTCTTGGCGGGTTAAGGCCATAGACAAGGAAATAATGGGTGCCATTAACGGCGCGAGGATCATCGCACCAATAATCACCGGTGCCGAACTGGCATATAAACCAATGGTGGCTAATAAAGTAGATAACACCATTAAGGTAAGAAAAGCTGGCGAAGTAGTGGCGTTATCACGCAACAATTGATAAAGCTCTTTAAATTCATCGGTGGCTGCGTGAGCGATCCACGGTAACGGTCGAGCAGCCATTGCGTTAATGGCTTCGCCTTCTGGAAGGTTAGTAATTTTGCGACTTTCTTTTACTGCCACCACATTGTCTTGGCACACCATGCCCACGGCTGGCAGCATAGACAGCGCTCTATGTTGACACTCTACGTTTAACTCGTTGCCATTTTTCTCAATGCCGTCATGCCAATAAACTATCTCTCGTTCGGCATTAATGGTGATTGACTTAGTTTTAATTAAACTTAGGAAGCGTGGTTTTCTGACCACCCGGCCAAACATAGCCAGAACTAAGAAACGAAACATCTCCATGATGCTACGCGGCGCGATTAACATGCTTTCTAACATGCCATCATTACAATGGGAATCTGGCAGAATTTGTTTCGATAACATTGAACCATGAGCATGTTCGACCACCACCAAGCCCACCACCGATGTTTCAAGGCAAGTTTCACTCGCCGTTGTGATAGCCAGCTTTTGTGGTTTAATTTGGCCAATTTTTTTTATGTTCAACCACGTTTGCGCCATACGCTGTCGCCATGATGCGTTATGCCCCCCGGGGCGCAGATTAAAACTATGTCCAACAACCAGATGATTGAGCACCACTTGCTGATTACACCGTAACAAGTCTATTTGAACAGCTTCAGTTGTTTGAAAGTGTTGTATCGCTTTTTCCAAATTAGCGGTCAAACCAAACGCCCGCCGCGCATGACTTCCCTTAGGGTGTGGCAGCACTGCAATACGCCATTGCTGGTCTGCCGCCAAATCAATAGCATCAGCCAAGTCTTTATCACTGAGGTAACAATACACCAAACTACCCGCTTCAAATTCTGGAGGTTCGGCGCTATCCCAAGATTTAGGTAAAATCACCGTGTCAAATAAAGGGAGTATCTTTTGGCTTACTTGCTCACTAGCACTCGACTCAAACAATAAAAAGCTATCTGCCATTCCTGTGTCCATACAAGAGTTTATGGTTTTACTCAGCATGGAGGCTGTTTTTTCAAACTGCAAGTAAGTTGTCACAAATAGTGTGAATTGAATGGCCGAGTAAACGTAGAAAAACCATTAGCATGTTCCGTTCATTGACTGGCCAGCATTCGCACAATTAGTTTCAAATTTGTACAAACCGTTCAATCATCCAAAAAAACTCAGATTAATCTTTGCCAGCTCTCATCCAGCGTACGCTGCAAGATAAGATCTCGCCAAAGCCTTAAATAACGGGCGTTTAGACGGCTAAGCGGCTAGTTAAATAGTAAAAGAGTCAGGTTTTCGCTACATGTTTGGGTGAAAGCGCCGCTATTCTTCCTTAGCGTATTCTGCTATAACTGGCCTGAAACACTAAGAGTTCAGGCTGTTTTCCAAGGAAAGTACAGAATATGAACTCAATAAAAATAATTAACTATAAACACAACAAGGACTATTATGAAACGTGTCATTCAAACAGCAATTGCTGCAGTTACGCTTTTATCAAGCGCGGCATTTGCGCAACAAACGCTGCTACAAGAAATCACCGAAAGTGGAGAGTTACGCGCTTGTTTTGATGCTGGCTATATGCCTTTTGAAATGAAAGCTAAAAACGGTCAATTCATCGGTTTTGACATCGACTTAGGCAAGCAAATGGCTCGCGCCATGGGCGTAAAATATGTACCTGTAAATACTGCCTGGGACGGAATCATTCCTACCTTGCTTACTGGCAAGTGTCATCTAATAATGGGCGGTATGACCATTACTCCACAACGTAACATGCAAGTTAACTTTGCAGACCCTTACGTTGTCATCGGCCAATCAATTCTATTGAGCCCTAAATTAGAAGGTAAAGTAACTAGCTACCGTGAGCTAAACAGCGACCAATACACCGTAGTCACTAAATTGGGCACGACTGGTGAAGGTGCAATTAAGCGCTACTTACCGAAAACTAAAGTAAACTTGTTTGAAACCCAGTCTGAAGCCGTATTAGAAGTGACCAACGGTAAAGCCGATGCCTTCATCTACGACTTACCTTTCAACGCTATTTACGCGGCAGAGAACCAAGGCCAATTGGTTCACCTAGACCAACCATTTACCTTTGAACCATTAGGTTGGGCGGTACGCCAAGGTGATCCAGACTTTTTGAACTTCTTGAACGGCTACTTGCGTCAAATAAAAGGTGATGGCACCTACGACCGCATTTACGACAAGTGGTTTAAAGATGATGCTTGGTTAAAACAAGTTCAATAGAAAGACCTAAGTGGCGGCCTATAATCGCCACTTTTCTTTAGCGTGTCGCACCCTTTTGCGGCACAGCTAAAGTAAAACTAAAAATCAATAAAAGAGCTTTAGATGCAAACTCAAGCAAGCAAACTTCTGTGGAATGGCGTTTTTGTGGCCATTTTACTTAGCCTATGTGGCCTAATTTACCTCTCAGGCGAAAAAATTGACTATAACTGGAACTGGCAACGCGTTGTTCCTTACATTGTAAACAACGAAGCCGCCAGCGTTAGCGCTCCGCAAGATGGTTACATTGTGGCCAGCACCACTGGACAACTGCAACTAGTATCAGATGCTGGCGATATCCTGGTGAACTTAGCTGATTATGAAAACATCAGCGTTTATGAAGGAGATTTAGTTTTTGAGGGCGACCAACTAGCGTCTTCAGAAGAGTGGCGTATTGGCCCACTGACCGAAGGGTTAATCGTTACTGTAAAAATATCTATATGGTCGCTTTTCTTTGCTATTTTTCTTGGCCTAATTATTGGCCTGATGCGCATTGCCGATAATCCAGCCCTACGCAAATTAGCGATTACCTACATCGAAATCATTCGTGGTACTCCGCTATTAGTACAAATTTTTATTGTTTATTTCTTTATTGGTACGGTCTTCGATCTCGAGCGTTTTACCGCTGGTATCATTGCTTTATCCGTATTTACCGCAGCCTACGTGGCCGAAATTATTCGAGGGGGTATTCAATCAATCCCCAAAGGCCAAATGGAAGCCGCTCGGTCCTTAGGAATGAATTACCCACAAGCGATGGTGAATGTCATTTTACCGCAAGCATTCAAACGCACGCTTCCGCCTATGGCAGGCCAATTTATTAACCTTATTAAAGATTCTTCACTGGTATCGGTTATTTCAATTACCGACCTGACCAAAGCTGGCCGAGAAGTGGTAAGCGGCAGCTTCGCACCTTTTGAAGTATGGTTTACCGTTGCGCTACTATACCTAGTACTTACCAGCAGCCTATCTTGGGCTATTCAACGCTTAGAAAAGAGGTTAGCTGCCAGTGACTAAAGATTATCAAGGCGACGACATGATCGTTGCAAAAAATATTAATAAAATTTATCCCAATGGCTGCCATGCATTAAAAGATGTTTCAGCTAGGGTTTCGCGTGGCGAAGTGGTGGTAATTGTCGGGCCTTCAGGTTCAGGTAAATCGACCTTTTTACGAACGCTAAATCAACTTGAAACCGTGAGTAGCGGCAGTATCCATATTGATGGTACCGACATGTATGCTAAGGGAACCAATATCAACAGCTTGCGCGAAGAAGTCGGTATGGTGTTCCAAAACTTCAATCTATTCCCACACAAAACTGCCCTAGGTAACGTAATGTTGGCTCCGCTAAAAGTGGCTAAACGGCCTAAGCAGCAGGTGGAAGATGAAGCCAAGGCCTTAATGCTTAAGGTCGGTTTAGCCGATAGAATGAGCAACTACCCATCGCATTTATCGGGGGGGCAACAACAACGAGTAGCCATAGCACGAGCATTAGCTATGCAACCCAACATTATGTTGTTTGACGAACCTACATCGGCCTTAGATCCTGAAATGGTGGGTGAAGTACTAGACGTAATGAAAGGCTTAGCTAACGATGGCATGACCATGGTAGTGGTAACCCATGAAATGGGCTTTGCTCGCGAAGTGGCCGACCGAGTATTGTTTATGGAAGAGGGTGAGCTACTCGTGGAAGCCTCGCCCAGTGAGTTTTTCGACAAGCCAGCTCATCCAAGGCTGAAGCAGTTTTTGTCTATGGTTCTGTAATTACGTTGCTAAATAAACGCTAAACAAAGGGAGCTAAGGCTCCCTTTGTTTGCTTGCCAAATACTAAACAGTCCTAACTAAACTGTTGCCAAAAGGCACGCACAATTTCTTTATCGGCGCGCTCTCGTAGCTTGATTAAATAAATAGACTCTTGGCTTCTATAGGCAAATTGTTCCACTTTTAATGACACCAGTAGGCCTTGCTCGAGTTCCTGCTGTACGATGTGCTCTGGCACCCTTGCCCAACCTAATCCCGCTAACAACAGTTCTTTCTTTATGTGGTAGTCATTTACGTACCAGCGCTGCCCCCCTGAAATGACGTTAATGTTGTCTGAACACTTCCCTGTACCTGAATCGGCCAGCAAAATATGCGGCTTATTACGCAGCTTACTTTGCTTTAGCACCTGCTCATGCTGCTTTAACAATTGTGGTGCAGCCACCGTTATCATGCGAATACTCGCTACTTCAATAAAATTAAAGCGAGCATCTAAGCCAATATTTGGCGCTAAGGCTAAATCTGACTGTTGCTTTAGCAGGGACTCTAAAATCCCAGATAAATGGCCAGAACCTAGTTTGAGCTGCAAGTTAGTAAATTGCTTGCCAAAGGCTTCTATCTTGCTAACTAAGGGGGGTAAATAGCACATAGGACTTAGGGTGAGTGAAAGCTCGGGATCAGCGCCCTGAGCAAGTTCGTGGCCGAGCAATTCCAACTCATTGGCCTGCTTTAACAAGCTTTTGGCTTTCACCAAAAAGCGTTCGCCTTCTGTAGTAAGCGTTGGTCGATAGCTACTGCGATTAAACAGCGTAATTGAAAAGTGCAGCTCTAAACTTTTAACAGATGCACTTAACGTGGGCTGGGTTTTGTTTAAATGCTGCGCTGCTGCGCGAAAGCTACCTAGCTTGGCAACACTAACGAAGGCACGTAGCTGCTCATAATTCATGGCTATCCTAGATGTAAATAATCTTCATGTTCAGCTTAAACTATATAGAAAAATATAATCAATATTATCCAAATAAGTAATTATTTATCTTTCATATAATTTGTTATTCTGCACGCACATTCACAAGCTCAATGGCTTACATTGAAAGAGGTAAAGTGGATAGCACGATCATTATCTTGCACTTAGTCGCCCTCTTAACGGGTGTTTCCAAATTCTCAATTGGTGGAATGGGCGCGCTTATTTTGCCACTATTGTTGATTGCCTATCCCGGCGGGCAAGCCCTTGCCATTCTCATCCCATTGTTTTTGTTCACTGACCTACTCACTATGGCGGTGTATCGTCATCAAATCTCCTGGCGGATCCTCGCTAGGTTACTGTTATTTATGGTAGTTGGCAGTGGGTTTGGCGCATTGCTCTTGTCTTACTTAGATACCAGCCGGTTCACTCTTGCCATTGGTAGTATCATTATTGGCATGTTGGTTTTGAGCATCTATTTAGAGCGCAGTAACTCTCAGTGTATGAAAGCGCCTGCTGTGGCCGCTGGCAGCGGAGTATTTGCTGGTTTCATTAGCATGACTGCCAACTCAGCCGGGCCTATCATCAGCTTATATATGATGCAGCAACAATTAGGTAAAACCAGTTATATAAGCACTCGTGCTTGGGTAGCAGGCCTGGTAAATGTTGCCAAAGTGCCCTTATTAATGAGCATCGGTTTACTCAATTTTGAGACGGCAAAAACCAGCTTAAGTGCTCTTCCTAGCTTGTTATTAGGTTGTGCCTTAGGTTTTCTTATTCTTAAGAAGGTAAACCTCAAACAAATGACTTGGGCCATTAGAGTGTTAATTTTTGCTGCGGCCATAAAACTATTAGTGAGTTAGCTTGAATGCCCTGAAGTTTAACGGTTCAGCCTTAGTACGACTGATAGGCATAAGTCAGTTTGTTTAGCAAAATGGATAAACATGTCAAAATCGTCTTGATTCAGGCTTGTCCTATCTGCTGTTCCATCAGCATAAATCAAGGCAATACAACGCCCATCAATAACGAGTGGAGCGAGAAAAAAAGGTTGTTCTCTACTGATACGACGGATCTGGGCATTCATAAGCGAAGCGTAGCGCGGGTTATTTTTGCCTTTAACCCAGATATTACGCTGGTCATTATAGGCTTGAATAAAAACCGTTTCGGTGCCTTTTAAACTCAATTTAAAATCAACTTTGTCTTGCTCAGGCTCTAAGCTGGTGACAAATCGAGGTATCAACTGGTCATGATTTTGATTAACCATTAGTACAATGACTCGATTTAAGCCGATCCCCCGCTGGATCCCTTCCATTGCCGTATGAATAACTAAATTAAGATCTGGGGTTTCTGTGGCCACTAAAGTTAATTCACGTAGCAATTGTAGTTGTAGATTTTGTTTAGTTTGCTCGTCAGTGTGTTCAGGTTCATCATTTGTATCACCATCCCTAAAACCAAAACTCAAGTATGGTTTCAAAGCCCCCGCCCCATAAGAAATCGCCAATTGACGAGTTTCTTCTGTACATTGATTTACCGCTTTGATTAGCTCCGGCAATGGGATCTGCATTTGCTCGGCAATATGCTTAAAGGCTTTTTGTCTAGCCGCTTGATCCTGATCGACCATGGCTTTACTAAATGTGTGAGCAAGATGAATACAGCGTAATTCTGGTGAGCGAGTATTGGGATCTTCCAAAGACTTAACTAACATGGTGCCCATATTCCAGTTGCTGGCTAAACCCACGCTTAGCTGTTGAAAACTGGTACCTAACAAGCCATGAACAATCTTCTCTTCTGTTTCACTCGATGACATTAACTCTTGATCTAAGCGCTCTGTCACCTCTCCACCGATTGTCCAAAAAGCCACTTCACCTAAATTATGTAACAAAGCCGCTATGTAGACTTCCTCTTGCGTTTCCTCGGCGTAATCTCGCAGCATCATCTTGGCCAACATAGCTGCGTGAAAAGAACGCGCCATCAACTTCAATACGCGTTTATAAACAGCCTCGCTAATATCATGGTTTTGCAACAGGCTATCAATCATTCTTGCGGTGATACAAATATGTTTCAAGCGGTCATAGCCTAAGATTACAGCAGCTCGACTAACGGTAGTTATTTGACTGCGGCTTCTATTATAACTAATGCTGTTTACGACTCGTAGGATGCGGGAAGTAAGACCATGGTCGTGCAATACCGACTGACCAAGAATGGCTAAAGAAGAAGTATCATCTTGAGCTATTTTCTCTAATAAGCGTACCGTTGCTGCTAGGGCGGGTAGTTCATGCTCACTAATCCGGTCGACCCATTGTTGGGTACCAAAAGTCTCTTTTCTCATCCGTTACTTACTTTAATTGGCTTACTAAGCAGTATGGCTGGAAAACAACAGAATTGGCCAACAATTTCGTAATATTTGTTATATAACTCAAGCCTTTAGTGACAAAGAAAACAATACAAGATATTTAAAATGTAGCTACTCGCTCTCAACGCACAGCACTAAGAGCGAACAATTGTTATTGAGCTTGCTCGACAGCTACACTCACAGCGACACTCGCGCCGACCATAGGGTTGTTCCCCATACCCACTAAGCCCATCATTTCAACATGCGCCGGAACCGATGAAGAACCAGCAAATTGGGCATCACAATGCATTCTGCCCATCGTGTCGGTGAGCCCGTAAGACGCCGGCCCAGCACCGACATTATCAGGGTGCATAGTTCGTCCGG
The DNA here is from genome assembly GCF_054112545.1 of Agarivorans sp. MS3-6. NCBI lineage: Bacteria > Pseudomonadati > Pseudomonadota > Gammaproteobacteria > Alteromonadales > Alteromonadaceae > Agarivorans > Agarivorans sp. MS3-6. The sequence goes on from NZ_CM134202.1 coordinate 806,201, forward strand.
TCCCCCCTCCAGAAGCCACGGAGAAGTATTCTTTGCCTAATAGTAAGCGTTCTTTTTTATAGGTGCCAGCAACAGGGTGCTGAAAGCGCGCAGCATTAGTAGAATTGCCCGTTATAGAAATATCAACATTTTCATGATGCATAACCGCGACCCCCTCTACGACATCATCAGTTCCATAACAGCGAATACTGGCTCTGTGGCCCTTACCGAACACTTTCTCTTTTACTATATTCAATGTGCCTGTTTGATAATCAAACTGAGTTTGCACATAAGTGAAACCATTCATACGAGCAATCATGTAGGCGGCATCTTTACCTAAACCATTTAAAATTAAGCGTAATGGCTGGTTTCTTACTTGGTTGGCGTATTCTGATATTTTTATTGCACCTTCAGCCGCCGCATAAGACTCATGCCCCGCCAAAAAACAGAAACAATCTGATTGACTAGACAATAAACGGGAAGCTAATTGGCCATGACCTAAGCCTACCTTACGCTGGTCAGCTACAGAACCTGGCACACAAAAGCTCTGCAAACCTTCACCAATCGATAGCGCGGCTTGTTCAGCGGTTTTATCTTGTTTTGAAAGTGCGATGGCAGCCCCCACCACGTAAGCCCAAGCGGCATTTTCAAAAGCAATAGCTTGAGTTTGTAACACGATGTCATGGGGATCAAATCCTCGAGATAGGCATAACTCCCGGGCCGCTTCCAGCGATGCAAGTTTATACTGCGCCAATACTTGGTTAATTCGCTCGATACGGCGCTCTTTTCCTTCAAATTCGACCATTATCTTGCCCCTATACTTTTCTTGGATCAACAAATTGAACGCCATCTTCAAAACGCCCATAAACCGACTTGCTGTCATCTAAAGCTTGATTTGCGTCTATTCCATCTGCAATAGCACTCATCATTTTTCCCATCTGTACGATTTCATAGCCAATAATTTCATTATCTTCATCCAATGCCATACGGGTTACATAACCTTCAGCTAGCTCTAGGTAACGAGCACCTTTCGCTTTGGTGCCATACGCCGTGCCCACTTGCGAGCGCAAGCCTTTGCCAAGATCATCTAAACCAGCACCTACTGGTAGGCCACCTTCAGAGAATGCGGTTTGGCTACGTCCATAAGCCAAATTTTCAAATACTGAACGCATGGCTACGTTTATGGCATCACAAATTAGGTCAGTATTTAACGCTTCCAATATGGTTTTACCGGTTAAAATTTCTGATGCCATAGCTGCTGAATGAGTCATACCTGAGCAACCTACGGTTTCAATTAAACACTCTTCGATAATGCCGTTTTTCACGTTAATTGAAACCTTGGTCGCGCCTTGGTGCGGAGCACAAGTTCCTACGCCATTAGACAAACCAGAGATATCGGTCACTGCAATGGCGTTCACCCATTTACCTTCAACAGGAATGGGGGAATTTCGATGATGAGGTCCTCGAGCTATTGGGCACATGGACTCAATAGTATTGGTAAAAGACATACTTAACACTCCTCAATTCAACCGTTTAATCAATAAGATAGACGATAAGTAACCAAGTAAAAAAGCCAAGCTCCGTGTAATGAGGAAATTGGCTATCTAAGTCATCAGATTTTTAATAAGGTAAACGTGAGCAATCTTTATCAGTTTGAATAGCTTGGTAAAGCGACTCACCATCACTGCCGTTAATAACGAGTTTAACCCGCACCCCGCGATACAAAGACTGCTGTTCCACTTTGCATATATCCGCTTTTATTTGTTGGGCAAACAACTCGGTGTCGTCGCGACTAAACACCTCCCGTGGCAAAGTTAGGTAATAATGTACTAAGTCCCCTTGCGCACTTGCTTGAGTTGCTATTGGTTTGCCTGAGAGCAGTCTTTGTTGATGATTGAAGCTAGCAGCTAAGGCTTGTGCAGCGTGGTCTCGAGTAGGAAGTGGTTCGGCAAAAGCAAGATTGATAAAGGCAAATATACTGCCAGAGAGTAGCCATACAAAATTACGTTTACGCATCAACATAAGCGACACTCAAAGTTAAACATCAAGCTTTGAGTGTAGTTACAGATGGCTTAAAGCAACAGGCCTCATCTACAAGAAAATACCACTAAGTGATACTTTTTGATTCTGATTGACTTAAATCTAAAGATTTGGTGGAGCTACGCGGGATCGAACCGCGGACCTCTTGCATGCCATGCAAGCGCTCTCCCAGCTGAGCTATAGCCCCGATATACGGTGGGATGTGAATTGGTGGAGCTACGCGGGATCGAACCGCGGACCTCTTGCATGCCATGCAAGCGCTCTCCCAGCTGAGCTATAGCCCCAAAATCACATTGCTTTCAAATCAATAAGCCTTGAAAGCGAGCAGAATTCTAAGCAGCCAGCCTTATGCTGTCAACCGTTTTTACTCATAAACGCTTCACCTGCTCATTTAGCCAACAATTAGGGCGACTTAAGTTCAATTTTTCTCAATATTGACAACGATAAACGACCTTTAGTACTGAACCGTTTTCTAAAATATCTAGTGATTCACACAACGACTCCACCAATAACAAACCTCTCCCAGAATACTGTTGGGGTTTAGCTTGTTGAGATAATTTTAGTTGGTCAAAACCCGCGCCACTATCCTCTACAACAATGGTAAAATCTCGATTCACTTTACCATCATAGCTAATCGATATTTTTACCCATCCCAACTCTAGTTGATCGGCCCTTAGCTTTCGTTGATGATAATAATTTTCAAAGCCCTCAGCGGAGTTTTTCAATGACGAATCAAGCTTTAACACACCGTGCTCATAGGCATTGTTGTATAGCTCACTGACCACCGTGAACAAAATATTCCGGTCAACATGATTAACTGACAACTCTTGGAGAGACGTCATCAATAACGGGATCGGCATGAGCGTTTTTAAACTATCCGCATCTAAACTTAATTGCCAAGTCCAACAGCCTTTTTGCACGGTGATATTTGCATTGCTGTTTTCTTCCAATGCGCTGGGGCGGCTCAGTAAATCAGGCAGTTCTACCATACTAATATCGTCAAGCTGAGGCGCATTTTGGCAAAAGGAATGCAGCTGTTCTTGAATAGAAGCAATGAAAGATGCGTGATCACGCTTATTCTTAATGGCGTGCTCTAAACGTTGCTGGCCAAACATTTGCTGATGTTGGTTTACTGCCTCGGTGACTCCATCACTTAATAACAAAACATGATCGCCCTTAAGCCACTTTAGTTGCTTAAGTTCAAATTCAAGATCAACTTGAATACCTAAGGGTAAACTTTCAGAAAGAGCCCTATCTCTGATATCCCCCAGCTGATTATTAAAGATAAGCAGTTCCGGCATTCCGCCATTCCATACGCGCAAAGATTGTTGCTGTAGTGATGCTTCGACTAAAATTCCAGCCATAAACATGCCAGTAGGTAATAAACGAAATAATCGTTTGTTTATTTGCTGAAGAATGGCGTCGGCAGAATAGCCTTTACGGGTCATACCTCGAAAAATATCTGCTACTGGCATTGCGCCAATTGCAGCACGCAGACCGTGCCCAGTAAAATCACCTAACAAGAAATTAATGTCCCCATTAGGCCGATATTCGGCAAACACCACGTCACCTGAAAAAGTAGAGGCGCTGTTTAAAGAAATCAATAACTCTTTATCTGCGCACAGAGAGTTACTCACCGCACTACTAAATACGCGCTCGGCTAACTCTTCTTCCTCTTGACGCTGAGAATGTAACCGGCTGATTTCATTATAGATAGCTCTTGTACGCTCAAACCCTAAGACCTTCGCTTTAAGCACAGCCTGGTGAACGGGTTTAAATAGAATGTCATCACCACCGCAAGCAATACACTTAACCAAGGAGTCTACATCGGTTTCTGCGGTGACAAATAGAATGGGGGTAAACTGGCGTCCGCTGATTTGCTTTATCTGTGCCGCCGCTTGGTATCCAGCCACTTCAGGCATAAATACATCCATAAATACAATATCGATATGCTGCTGCTTGAACAGGGTGACCGCTTCTTTACCATTTTCAGCAAAAATGACTTTATAGCCTATGTCACCAAGAATTTTCCCCAGCAATAAACGGCTAATACGAGTAGGATCTGCGACTAAGGCCGTACCTTTTACCGCTCGATTTAAAAAGCTAGCGATGTCATGCTCAAGCACTAGCTTTCAATTTTTAGCAGTTTGTCAAAATTAGCTACCTCTAGAATTTTCAAGATAGCTGGCGACGGTTTACGAATAATAAGCCCCATAGCCTGACTTTTTTCAGTATGCTCTTTCAATAAAAGCATCATGCCAAGTGCTGAGCTGTCCATGTAATCAGCAGCACTCAAATCTAAGATTAATTGCAGCCCCTCTACAGATATATTCTCGTAACATGCTCTAAAGTCGCGATGTAACGAATAGTCAAAGCGCCCTGCCACAATAATTGTCAGTTGGCCAAGCTCTCGATTTAATTGACTACTTATAGACATCTCTGCTCCTTGTATATACACACTATTAATTTTAGATAGTGACATCTAATTGTCTGACCGGTATTGATAACCAATCTAAACTAGCACCTACTAATATGAAAGAAAATATGAACATGCAACATCCTGTTTTTCTTGCTTAAAACCAACCATATCATTAGCTGATAGCCGATCACCATAGCAATTAGTGAACAAGCCGGACTAGCGGTCAACAATAATCACAAAACAAGCAACTATTAAGTTAACTACGGTGACGTAAGAATGGATCAGAAAACATTCAAATATATGAATTGAGTACCAAGCTTCCGCTAACAGTAAGATCCAAATGACGATACTTAAGGCTATAAATGAGATCTAAATTGGATTTTTATAAGGGGACCCACCGACAAAAAGCAAACTGTGAACTATTTCATGGTTTTCGAGCGTTGTTTTATCGCAATATGCCTTATCAGCTAATGCATATTAAAGGAACACGATGAGTATCAAGCTTCAATTGCAGTTCTTGTTAGCCCTAGGCTTACTTTTAGCCGCTTGTGGTAGCATATTATTGGTATAATAATTTAGCGGAAAGATTAAAAAAGCCAACTCAATATGAGTTGGCTTTTTATTATCTGAGCTAGGCCATTACCAGCTAGCTTTGTAAGCACGATAAGCTTTGTCCAAAGATTTAGCCTGTTTTTTACTTACACCTACATGGCTAAGAGCAAAACGCAAACGCGCTCGACTCATGTCTGAACCTAAAATAGCCATTGCATCAACCACCGATGTAGAGCTAGTTTTTCCGGTAATAGCTACAAATACAGGCTCAAGAAAATCACGGATCTTCACATCTAAGTGTGTAGACAATTGTTTAGCAACAGCAAAAACGGTGTCTTTATCCCAGCTGCGTTGTTCTTCTAATTGCCAAATAAACATCTGCAATAAACTACGCACTTGTTCTTCTTCTAGTTTACCCGCTGTCAGCAGTTCAGGCGCGTACTCAGGCATGCCAGAAACAAAGTGCCCCGCTAAAGGTGCTAAATCACTCATTACTTCAAGGCGAGCCTTAGCTTGTGGAATAATGCTCATCAACGTTTCTTGATTATACGCCCACTCTACTAGTCGTTGAGCTAACTGCTCATCACTTAACTCTTCGCGGATCCAAAGACCATTAAGCCACTTTAGCTTTTCAACATCAAAAACAGGCCCACCTAAAGAAACACGTTTCATATCAAAGTGCTCAATCATCTCGGCTAAGGTGAACTTTTCACGCTCATCTGGCATAGACCAGCCCATACGGCCAAGGTAGTTAAGTACCGCTTCTGGCAAAAAGCCCATTTTACGGTAGAAATTAATGCTGGTTGGATTTTTACGTTTACTTAACTTACTTTTATCTGGATTACGCAACAAAGGCATATGACCTAGCACTGGCGCTTCCCAACCTAAATCTTGATATAACTTAAGTAGTTTTGGTGCAGAGTTTAACCACTCCTCACCTCGGAATACGTGAGTAATTCCCATCAAATGGTCGTCTACTACGTTGGCTAAGAAATAAGTAGGCAAACCATCTGCTTTAAGCAATACCTGCATGTCTATCTGTTGCCAAGGAATTTCTACTTCACCACGTAAGTAATCGTTAAAGCTAAAGCTACCCGACTCAGGTATTTTCATCCGCACAACGAAAGGTTTACCTTCCGCTAAATTCGCAGCCACTTCTTCTGTACTAAGTGTTAAACCACGACCGTCATATTTAGGTTGTAAACCTTCAGCCATTTGCTGCTTACGCATTTCATCTAATTCTTCAGAGCTTGCAAAACAATAAAATGCTTTACCTTCTTCAATCAGTTGCTGGGCATATTTTTTGTAAATATCGCTACGTTCGCTTTGGCGATAGGGGCCTACAGCGCCGCCACAGTCTGGGCCCTCATCCCACGCAAGACCTAGCCAACCAAGACTGTCATATAATGCTTGTTCTGATTCACGTGAGCTACGCGCTTGGTCAGTATCTTCAATGCGCAGAATAAACTCACCGCCATGTTGCTTAGCGAAACAGTAGTTAAATAGTGCAATGTAAGCGGTACCTACATGTGGGTCACCCGTTGGTGAAGGCGCGACGCGAGTGCGAACTGTCATGATTATTCTCTAAGTAAGTGTTAGACCGAAGTAATTGCCGCGGATTTTACCACACCAGCAAAAATTCGCTAGACAAGAGCCTTGCGAACATTAGCTTAAATGAGCCGAAAAATTGCCCTGCGAAGTTGCCATATTAGTCAATTTGACGAGATTTTGTGCAAGCAGTCATTTTCCTTAAAATTTGCGTTGACACCCACGCTGACCTCCCTATAATACGCCCCCACAAGACGGTCGCTTAGCTCAGTTGGGAGAGCATCGCCCTTACAAGGCGAGGGTCACTGGTTCAAGCCCAGTAGCGACCACCATATTTAAACAAATGGTTCATTGAACGGTTTGTAGTAAGACACAATTCGGTCGCTTAGCTCAGTTGGGAGAGCATCGCCCTTACAAGGCGAGGGTCACTGGTTCAAGCCCAGTAGCGACCACCATATTTAGACACTAATGATTTAGTGTTTTTGGTGGGTAAGGGCGTCGCCCTACTCTCTACATGGCGAGAATCACAAGTTCAAGCCCAGTAGCGACCACCATATTTAAACAAATGGTTCACTGAACGGTTTGTAGTAAGACACAATTCGGTCGCTTAGCTCAGTTGGGAGAGCATCGCCCTTACAAGGCGAGGGTCACTGGTTCAAGCCCAGTAGCGACCACCATATTTAAACAAATGGTTCATTGAACGGTTTGTAGTAAGACACAATTCGGTCGCTTAGCTCAGTTGGGAGAGCATCGCCCTTACAAGGCGAGGGTCACTGGTTCAAGCCCAGTAGCGACCACCATATTTAGACACTAATGATTTAGTGTTTTTGGTGGGTAAGGGCGTCGCCCTACTCTCTACATGGCGAGAATCACAAGTTCAAGCCCAGTAGCGACCACCATATTTAAACAAATAGTTCATTGAACGGTTTGTAGTAAGACACAATTCGGTCGCTTAGCTCAGTTGGGAGAGCATCGCCCTTACAAGGCGAGGGTCACTGGTTCAAGCCCAGTAGCGACCACCATATTAAGAAGGCCTGCATTAATTGCAGGCCTTTTTGCTTTCTGGCAAATAGGAAACTCGAACCTATTGCTTAGCCATAAAGAGCGGGAGAGCACCGCCCTCCTCTTTGCTAGGCGAGGGTCACTGGTTCAAGCACCGTTGCGACCACCATATTAAGAAGGCCTGCATTAATTGCAGGCCTTTTTGCTTTCTGGCAAATAGGAAACTCGAACCTATTGCTTAGCCATAAAGAGCGGGAGAGCACCGCCCTGCTGGTTCGCTTTATAAAACGAAGATTAGTCCTCAGCTCCATATGGTAATAGTTATTTACATAAATCGGCTACTATTGCATTCCACAGCTGGGTGTTTCCATAAAAATCCGTATGAGGCAGCTTAATAAGCTCCCCCTTACGGGCCAATAATAAACTAGGAAACCCTGTCACCTGCCAACGTTGCATTAACCATTGAGTGTGCTCAATTTGTTGTTCAATAGCATTATGCTCTAATCCCTTGTCCCATTCCTGCTCAGAAATGCCTAGTTTTCCTGCTAAGTACTTTAGTACCTTGATATCACTAGTATCTTTAGCCTGAACAAAATGCGCATTTTGGATGGCCTTTAACATTTCAAAACCTTTTGCCTGAGTTCGCTCTACTAAGTCGATAGCTTTAGCGGTTAAATAAGAATCTAAGACTATTGTTTCATTACCGGCAATTTTTGTTTTGTAAGCTTCTCCAAATTGCTGACCAGTTAAAGACTCAATGCTTTGATCAAAGCGTTTTACTTTACTGCGAAAAGAAGCATCCATAACTTGTCGTTGAATCATCCCGCCTGCATACATTTTTAGTTCAACTCTAGAGTTCAGCCGCAACGCTTCCACTAGAGGGGTAGCACCGAAGCACCAGCCGCATAGCGGGTCGTAAAAATAATGTATTGTTACCACTTCATCTCTCCCATATGCACCTTGGCCCCGATATCAAGAGCTACTGCTAAGCCCGCAGATGGGTAAAGTGTTGTCATTTTCATGATAAGCGCATCGCTATCAGTGCTGTCACGTTTTGCCTTAGAAAAAGCCTCTAAATACTCTAGGGTATAACTGATATTGCTGATTTCAAGTGAAGTACCAGCTTTCATATGACCAGGTATAACTTGCAGTGGTTGTAGTGCTTGCATTTCTTTGAGCTGCCTTTTCCAAGCCTCTAGAGCTTGACGACTTTGAGTATCTGCAGTCCAAACATGTAACTGCCCAAAAACCCCAATATCACCCAAGATCGTCTTACTCGATGGTATCCATAAATAAGGTCGATGAGCTAAAATACCGTCATCGGCCTTAATCTCTACTTTATATCCATCGACTGAGAATGAAGATGCCTTGTACGCATCAGGCAGCACTGGTGAGTTAGGAGCGTTGTTGAACATTTTAGGCCCCCAAAAAGCCAGCTTGGCAGCCATTTTCTTGGCAATAGCATCTCTCACTGCGGGCGTAGCAAAGACCTTAACATCTGGGAACAACTGCTTAAGTGTTTCTACGCCAAAGTAGAAATCAGGGTCGGCTTGACTAACAAAAATAGTGGTTAAATGCTTACCTGAATCCAGTACATTGGCGGCAATACGTAATGCATCCGCTTTGGTGAATCCAGCATCAACCACCACTGCTTCTGTTTCACCATAAATCAGGGTGGAATTGACGTGAAAACTGTTTGAATCAGCGTTATATACTTTAAGTGTCAGAGGGGCTTCACTCGCGCCCCAAGTCGCGGTAGTAAGCAATAGCGAACTGGCTAATAATATTAGGTTATTGAGCATTTCTTATATCCATGTTTTGAGAAGACCATGAAATAGTAGGCACTTGACCTGCTCAAATATACATTCAATAATGAGCAACATTATTTCTTAATTCGTGCATATATGGATAGAGTAACTGCTGCGAAAGTATTTGTTGATGTCGCTCACTCAGGTAGTTTCACTGCAACAGGGGAGCGGTTAAACATGTCTCGGCCAATGGTGACCCGCTATATCGAAGCCATGGAAGATTGGTTTAACCAGCGCTTGCTACATCGCACAACCCGAAAAGTTAGCCTAACAACTGCCGGAGAACTGTGCTTACCTAATATTGAACAATGGCTAGATACGATAGACAATATGGTTGGTCAAGTCGCCCCAGTGAACGAGTTAGCGGGTTCAATCCGCATAGCTACCAGCATGTCCTTTGGACATTCTCAATTAATCGTAGCCCTCAGCGATTTTATGCAAAAGCATCCTAAAGTATGTGTCGATATAGACTTACAAGATAGCACCGCTGATTTGGTAAAAAGTCGTATCGACTTGGCAATTAGAATCGCAGCAAACCCTGCCGCTAGCTTAATAGGTAAGCCGATAGCTAAATGCCACTCAGTCTTGGTTGCTAGCAAGGCATATATGGCACGCCAACCTAGCCTAAAGCAGCCCGACGATCTTAGTGCGCACCAATGTTTAGGATACAGCAACTTTGATCAGCATATTTGGCATTTAAACCAGCGGGATAAACACCGTTCTGTAGCCGTTAATTGTCGTCTTAGCGCCAATGAAGCCACCACGCTAATGCAAGCTTGTCTCTGTGATGCCGGAATAGCGATGCTTCCCACCTATTTAGTTAATCCGCTTATCGCCGATGGTAGCCTATCAAGAGTACTGCCTGAATGGACACCTAATGAGATGAACATTTATGTACTTTACTCCTCAAGAAAACATTTGCCCGCAACCGTGCGGGCATTAATCGATTTTCTTAGTGTCTATTTCAACGCTCACCCTTGGGAGTAACAGGCGTAAAAGTGAGAGGCTTTATGCCTCTATCTGTTTCCTGAAAAATTGGATCATTTCATCACGAGTTTTACGGTGGTTAAGATGAAAAATGTCCATCGGAAATAACAATTCAATCACCCCTGTATCAAACATGCGCTTCACTTCATACTCGTTGTGCGCAACATCTTGCTGATACATATAGTTTAACCAAGTGCGGTTGGTGTGAATAATAAACTCAACCCGCATTCCACCAAGGCGAGCGAAAAACTTCATCATTGGCGTTTTATAACTCGACCCCACCGCCGAACCACGATATTCCGACCTATCGGTTAAGGTATCGGAAATATCTTCCAGTACCATTAAAGAGTTTGCTTGCGACGCACTGCGGGTTAAGTGCTTTTGAAAAGCCTTAATATCACTAACTGAATCTAGCACAGCCATTAACCCTAGCTCGTCGTCTACCGCAACGGCTGGGTTCTTCTGGTTTTTACGCAGTAGTTTTAACACTTTAGCTTCTGGTGGTTTTTTACGAATAGATACATACACTGGGATCTTACGCTCCCCAACGGTGATACTACGCCGCTTGAGCAAGGTAAGCTTCTCACGCTCACCTTGCTGTACTAATTTTGCTTGGTGAGTATTCAATACCTTTACTTCAGAGCAGGCATAATCTTCTACTTGATGTTTAGAATGTAAATAAACGGGGTCGAGCTCGCCTATCTTCAGCTCATTACTCCACACATAACCGTTTAAAAATTTTAAGAATGCTGAGAACTTATTCTCAATTTCAGTTTCCCTCTCCCGTTGCTCAATACTGCCAGCTAAAGTCATCAGTATTAGCTTGCGCCGCGCTTCAAAGCGCGCCTTTTTATGGTAATCATCGTTAAACATAATCAACAATAACTCAACGGGGTTATTGGTGACTTCAATTTCGTTGGTATTTTCTATGTGTGAGGCATAAGGAGATAAAATTTTACCTTTTATGGAGTGAATCACTGCATCTGCTGTCCGCGCATACTCATCAATGCGGCTCTCAATTTCATTCAAGTTGCCATCAATACCAAACATATTACCAAGTAGATGCAAGGCACGCTCACTGCGTTGTTTACGTAAACTAGCATCATTAATTAGAGCTTGGATCTGAGAGAAGTTATCGATCCCCAAAAACTCAAAGATTTGACTACGTAAGGCTCGATACTTAGACACATTATTACTATCAAGCTGCAACTGCTTTACCCAAGTTCGAACAGATAAAGAAAACGGATGTACTACAACAGCATCACGACTCACCGCAAACGGGCCATCTTGCTGAAGGGAAGTAAAAACACTATTTGGAGAAAGAACCGACATAAGCTACCTAAACGCGAGCAACAGCAATAACTGACAATGATTAATCAAAGCAAAATATACACCAAACTGTATTAACAATCAGGTGCTTCACTCAGTCTGATATTTTATTTAAGCTTTTCTTGACCAAACGGCCAAAATAGCGCCTCATTTTACGGCAACAAACCAAATGATGTTGTCATTAACACTCGCCAGCGCGAGTTATGCCTAATTTTGATGCACCCCAGCACCGAAATTAAGCACAGACTGGCTAACGCTTTTTTAAGGTCTGCGCAGATAAATAAGCCAATAACCGAGACCAACAAATACGCCCCCACCAATAATGTTGCCGAGTGTTACCGGAATAAGGTTGTTTAAAAGGAAGTTACTGAAGGTCAAATCGGCAAAGTCTGCGGCACTTAACCCCGTAGCTTGCCAAAACTCTGGTCCAGCTATGGTTTTTATCCCAATCGCCATGGGTACTTGAAACATATTGGCGACGCAGTGCTCAAAGCCCGCAGAGACAAACATCGCTACCGGCAATATCATCACCATCACTTTATCGGTTAAACTGCGGGCACTAAACGTCATCCATACCGCTATACACACCAGCACGTTACACATAATACCTAACGCAACCGCCTGAGAAAAATCATGATGTAGCTTATGCTGGGCAATACGCATAGTGTTAATGCCTACCTCGCCATCAGCAAAGGTATATTGCTTAGTCAGCAGCATTAACAGTACCAACAAAATCGCCCCGGCAAGGTTACCCAAATACACCAAAGACCAATTTACGCATAAGCTTTTCCAGGAAATTTTACCACTGGCTTTTGCCACCAAAGTCAGTACCGAACTAGTAAATAACTCACCACCAGTAATGATCACAAAAATGAGCCCCAAGCTAAAAGCGACACCGCCAATCAGACGAGTAAAACCCCATGGAAAATCTCCCGCACCGGTTGTCACCGTAGTGTAAAACACAAAGGCAATACCAATGTGGGCGCCCGCAGTTAGCGCTAACATAAAAGCTTTAAGCGGATCTTTAGTCGCTTTGCTTACGCCAACATCAGCGGCCTTTTCAGCCATTTGTGGGGGGAGTAAGGAATCGAACTGGCTCATATTTTTCACTAATTCAGTGTAGATTAGCTAAAGAATAGTCGAATATGCTGCTTACAGATTAGGGGGTTATAAATCACTATAAATAGCAAAAGGCCCCTAAGGGCCTTTTTTAGGTGATAACTGCAGATTAATGTTTAAGTAAATCAACCAGTTGCTGTTCGTTCCATACCTCAATGCCCAACTCTTGCGCCTTAACCAACTTAGTGCCCGCAGCGTCGCCAGCAATCACGATATCTGTTTTTTTAGACACGCTGCCGGTAACCTTTGCACCTAGAGTTTGCAGAGCTTGTTTGGCTTCGCTGCGGCCCAATTGGCTTAGCGTTCCGGTTAATACAATTACTTTACCATTCATGGCTAAATCTTCTGTAGCTCGCTCTTCTATTGAAGGCCAGCTTAGCTGCTCGGCCAGATCAGCGACTAATTTAGCATTTTGCTCTTGAGTGAAGAAGAAGCGCAAATGCTTAGCCACAATCTCACCTACATCGGGTACATCCTGTAACTGCTCGACACTTGCTTTAGCAATAGCCTCTAAGCCTTTAAAATACTGGGCTAAATTACTGGCGGTAGCCTCTCCTACTTCGCGAATACCTAAGGAATATATGAAGCGCGCTAAGCTAGTTTGTTTAGCAGCCTCAATCCCCGCTAACAGCTTGTCCACTGACTTCTCTCCCATGCGATCCAATTGCATTAATACGTCGCGTTTTTGGTGTAGATGAAAAAGATCCAGGGGCGTTTCTAGTAGCTTTTCTTCGACCAACTGTTCAACCAGCTTATCGCCAATCCCGTCGATGTCTAAAGCCTTGCGAGCCACAAAATGCTTAAGGGCTTCTTTGCGCTGTGCGCCACAACGTAGGCCTGCAACACAACGAGCCACCGCTTCACCTTCTATCCGTTCAATGGGGCTATCGCAAACAGGACAGCTTGTCGGGAAGTGTATTTCTGTCGCGTCATCAGGGCGGCGCGCCAAAATGACTCCAGCAACTTGCGGAATAACGTCACCAGCACGGCGCACAATGACGCTATCACCAATGCGCACACCCAAACGCTCAATTTCATCAGCGTTATGCAAAGTGGCATTACTGACTGTAACGCCACCAACAAATATTGGCGCTAAACGCGCTACTGGGGTAATCGCTCCAGTACGACCGACTTGAAACTCAACATCACGCAATAACGTGATTTCTTCTTGAGCAGGATATTTATGAGATGTTGCCCAGCGCGGTGCCCGTGCTACAAAACCAAGTTGCTGTTGAAGTGCTAAAGAATCAACTTTGTACACCACCCCATCAATTTCATAACTCAAGGCATTACGTTTATCACCAATGGCTTGAAAATACTCAAAACAAGCATCACTGCCAACCACCGTTTTTATCTCAGGGCATACAGGTAAGCCAAAAGACTTAACAATCTGTAAGTTACCAAAATGGCTATCACTTAGTTCTTGGCTCACAACCCCCAATGAGTATGCATAAAAAGCTAAAGGGCGAGTAGCGGTTACTGTGGGGTCCAATTGACGTAGGCTTCCTGCCGCAGCATTACGTGGGTTAGCGAAGCCTTTTTCGCCCTTTTCTTTTGCTTGCCGATTTAAGCGTTCAAAGCCCGCTTTAAGCATGAAAATTTCGCCACGAACTTCTAATCTTTCAGGCCAATCACTGCCTCTTAAACGCAACGGAATAGAGCGAATCGTTTTTACATTTTCAGTGACATTCTCACCCGTTGCGCCATCCCCACGAGTAGCAGCCTGTATCAAAATACCGTCTACATAAAGTAAACTGACAGCGAGGCCATCTAACTTAGGTTCGACACAGTAAGTAACGGAATTTACACTTGTTAAACGATCTTGCAGTCGTTTGTTAAACGCTTTTAGCTCATCTTCACTAAATACATTGTCTAACGACAGCATGGGCATTTCATGCTGAACTTGTTCAAAAGCCGATAAAGCTTTACCACTCACTCGCTGAGTGGGTGAATCATTACGCAGCAAATCAGGATGTTGCTTCTCTAGCGCATCCAATTCGCGAAATACACGGTCATACTCTGCATCAGGAACCGTGGGTTCGTCGAGTACGTAATATTGGTAGTTATATTGCTCAAGCTGAGCTCTTAAATGCTCTATTTTTTGTGCTGGCTTGTCCATGGGCGACCTTCAAATAAAAAAGCCTTTCCAAAGTTCACATCTGGAAAGGCTTTAAAACAAATACAAGAAATTAGTTTACAAGCAATTGTTTACGTTCGTATTCGCGAACACGTTGCTCATAATGATTAACGGTTTGCTTGGTTAAAGGATTACGCTGGTCATCGAGCATAATCGCGTCTAAGTCTTTTGCTAGCGTCACCGCTGCGTTATACATTAAAGCAAAGTTTTTAGTGGGCTCACCTTTACAAGGCACTGTCATAAAAATACTGACGCCACGAGTTTCTAACTGATCGATAGTGTTCAAATCAAAAGTACCGGGGTTAACCATATTGGCCAAGCTAAAGATCACCGGCCCTGCTCCGCTATTATCTAGATGACGGTGGAAGATATCCATCTCGCCATGGCGTAATCCAATCTTTTCAAGGCTGGCTAACAAGGCTCCCCCCTTTAAAAAACGCCCGGTCTGTGCCATCACATTTAAAATGAACACATCATCAGGCGCTTGCGGCTCTGGTAGGGGCTCAGCGACAGTTTCGATAGATTGCTCTGCCGGCTGCTCTTTGGCTTCGTCCATATCAAAAGCAAATTCGGGTTCAGGCTCAGATAGGCTTACTTCAGAGCTTGGTTCTGGTTCCAAACCACTTAAGCCCTGGCTATCAGCCATTACCGGCGCTTCATCAACCGCAGAGAAATGAAACTCAGGCTCTTGGCGTTGCGCAGTTTGCTTAGATACAGTTTCAACATTAATATTACTTGAAGCTGATGGCACAGGCTCAGTTACTGCTTTTTGTTGAGGCTCAGCATTATCAAATTCAGTGATAGCGTCATCGATGGGATCACCGATTACTCTAGCCTGGCCGACGCCAAAATCATCAAAACCTTGCTCATCACGCGATTTGGATGAGTCTTTGCTGCTAATATTTGTCTTGGGGTTAACCAGTTTTTCAGGACGTTGTTTGCGACTACTCCAAAAACCATGAGCGAGCAAAGCAATGATTAATATGATTCCTACAACGATAAGTACGATGCGTAATTCCTGCATTTAACTGTTCTCTAAAGCTATTATTCCACCATGGCTATCGCTTCTGCGATATCCACTGCCACTAAGCGCGAAACGCCGGGCTCCTGCATTGTAACCCCAGCGAGTTGCGAGGCCTTTTCCATAGTCACTTTATTGTGACTAATAAATATAAACTGAACCGTATCCGACATACTATGCACTAAATCAGCAAAACGTCCCACATTTACTTCATCTAAGGGAGCATCCACTTCATCAAGCATACAAAATGGCGCAGGATTTAAGCGAAATATAGCAAAAACCAAAGCCAAGGCCGTCAAAGCCTTCTCTCCCCCCGACAACAAGCTAATGCTAGCATTCTTTTTACCTGGAGGCCGAGCCATTATGGTTACACCCGTTTCAAGCAAATCATCAGATGACAATTCTAACCAGGCTTTCCCGCCACCAAACACCTTAGGGAATAGCTGTTGCAAGTCAGCATCTACTTTAGCAAATGTTTCACTAAATTTTGAGCGAGTTTGTCGATCAATTTTAGCAATTGCCGCACGAAGTACCTCAATAGCAGCTTCTAGGTCAATAAGTTGCGCGTGTAACTCCTGATATCGGGCATTTTGCTGATCGTACTCCTCTTCAGCCGCTAGGTTTACCGCCCCTAAGCGTTTTATCCGTGCATCTACTTGACTAAGCTCGCTATGGTAATCATCTTCTAAACGGGCTTCAGGTAAAGACAGCTCAAGATGTTTAAGCTTGTCGCCCTGCTCAGCGAGTTGTTCAAGCAATATTGTGCGCCTTGCTAACAAGTTTTGTTGCTTAATCCGCTGCTCGGTGCCTTGCTCTACCATCTGCTTAAGGCGCATTTGAGCCTCTTTCAATTGCAGCTGCCTTGTTTGCTGTTCACTCACTGATTGTTGGTGCGCTATTGCGGCCTTAGCTTGCTGTGCTTCTAATATCAGACTTTGATCAAGCAATTGTTCTATATGCTCAGCCAGCTGTTCCAGCTGCTCATTATGGGTCTCAGGCTCTACACTTAACTGTTGTTCCAAGTCATCTAACTTTTGCTTCTGATAAACCTGCTGCTGTTGCAGAGCTTGATAGTTAGCTTGCTGTTGGCCAATCGCTAACTGCAATTGATGAGTGGCAGTTTGCTGTTGTTGCATACTCGCGCGAAGTTGCTTTACAGCTGCTATTGCTTGTTCAACCTGTTGCGGCAAACCTAGCTGCTGATGCTGCTGGTTTTCTAACTGATGCAGCTGAACCGCTAACTGCTCTTCTAGCACTAGCTGTGACTCTTGGTCTTGTTCAAGATTTAGGCCCAATTCCTCTAGCTGCAGCTTAAGCTGTTCAGCTTGCTGTTGAGTCAACTGCTGCCGCTGCTCGAGTAATGCCAAACGACTTCGCCAATCCCCAACCTCCACGTGTAAATCTTGCAATGCGCAACTCACCGCCGTTATTTGTTCCTTGAGTTGAATTTGCTGCTGCTCGAACAAAACCTGTTGCTGCCTAAATACTTGCTTGGCAGAATCCAATTGGGCCAAATTATCACTAAGTTCTGACCGCTCTTGCTGCAAACTTAAGAGTGAAAGTTGGTAACTGGGCGGACTAAGTTGTTGCCAATATTTACCTAGCCATTCACCTTTGGCTGTAATCAGTGACTGCTCAGCACTTAGATACTCCCGTAATAGCAAAGCCTGCTCCAGTGACTCAACTAACAATACTTGACCACATAAGTAACTAAGATCTACATTTTCAAGCTGCTCGGCCAAACTTTTTAAGGCTGCAAGTTGTGGGGCTAAAGAGCGATTAAAAGGTTCTTTTGGCGAACACAACGCTAAGGCGAAATGAGGTTCTAGGGTTTCACACCACTCCGCTTGAAGCCAAGTAGCCAATACCGTATCGGCTGCCAACTCCCAACCAGACTTAATACCGATGACATCAATGAGTGGGCGTCTTGCCTTGGTATCTACCTGCGCCAATAGCTTATCGACCCCTTCTAACCGAGTACGTTCAGCAGTGTACTGTAAATTATGTTGCTGCTGCTGGTGATGACAAGCTTGCAGCTGCTGGCGGTTGGTTTGTTTATCATCTTGCAGAGCGTCAAGTTGTTGCTGTAGCTGATTTAACGTCGGTTCAGCAACCGCTATTTGAGCGATTAACTCATGGATTGACTTATCGTCATCACTATTATTCGTGAGATCTGCAAGCTTTTGCTGCAATTGATTAATTTGCTGTTGATGCCTTTGCTGTATTTGCTGACAATGGCGCAATTGCGCTTCTGTTTGCTCAACGGCATGCTTAAGCTGCTGATGTTTCCTAAAGTAATCAGCTTGCTGCTTCTGTTTCTCAGCACTGAGCTGCTCAGCATCCTCAAGCTTCGGCTCCAACTCCAATAAGCTATGTTGTTGCAACGTCAATTGTTCTTGTTGCTCAAATAAAGAGTCGTTTTCGCTGGCCAATTGTAAAACTAAAGCCTGTAAATTTTTTTTAAGCTCAGTTTGCTGTTTACTATTATGAATTCGTGTTTGTTCAGATTGACTCTGTTGCTGCTTGATATGAACCTGTTGTTGCTCTAACTTTGCTAACTCTGTTTTTAATTCAAAGCTTTGCTGTTGTAGTTGCTGTTGGGCTTCTTGCTGTTCAACCAATAGGTTATTTAATAAGGTGAGGCGATTCTCCGCTTGAGTTATCAGGTATTCTTCTGCCCGCTGGCTTTGCTCAGCCTGAGCATTATGTTCGCTAGCCCCTTCGATACTTTCATCTAGCTGTCGTAACTCTTGCAAACAAATCAACGCTTTTAGCTCTCGATGACGAGCGCGGTATTGGCGATAACGCTTGGCAGCTTGGGCTTGGGTTTTGAGTTTGCCGACCTGTTGTTCTAACTCAGACTCAATATCGCGTAACCGCAAAATATTTTCGTCAGTATGTTTAATCCGTAGTTCGGTTTCACGGCGGCGCTCCTTGTATTTTGAGACGCCCGCCGCCTCCTCAATAAACACTCGCAACTCTTGCGGCTTAGACTCAATTAGGCGACTTATCATCCCCTGTTCAATAATGGCATAACTACGCGGACCTAAACCTGTTCCTAAGAACAAATCTGTAATATCACGTTTGCGGCACTTTACACCGTTTAACAAATAGTTATTTTGACCATCACGGCTCAATTCTCGGCGCACAGCTATTTCACTATAACTCGCGAATTCTCCGCCAACCCGCCCCTGTTGATTATCAAAAATCAACTCAACCATGGCTTTGGAGACTGCTGCACGCTGCGTTGAGCCGTTGAAAATCACATCGGTCATTGCACCACCGCGTAAATGACGGGCATTGCTTTCTCCCAGTACCCAACGTACCGCGTCGATCACGTTTGACTTACCGCACCCGTTTGGCCCAACAATGGCGGTCATATCAGTAGGGAACGGAATAGTGGTTCGGTCAACGAAGGACTTAAATCCGGCAAGGCGGATTTGTTTCAAGCGCATAAACGGTTTTGCTTTATTTGTTGCTATTGTTACGCAAGACTTTACCAGAGCTATCAACGCTTTGTAATATAGCAGTCCATAAACAAATGAGGGATCACAACAATGACACAGAGTTCGCTAGCTTCTCGCAGCGGCATATCATACATCGCGCAGGGTTTTAGTTTAATCACTCAACCTGGACTGCGACTTTTTGTAATGATTCCACTGCTAGCAAATATCTTGTTATTTGGTGCTGCTTTTATTTATTTGTATCAACAACTTGGTAGTTGGGTACAACAAATTGTCGATTACTTACCCAGCTGGTTAGATTGGTTAAGCTGGCTGATTTGGCCCAGCGCAATTATCGCTATTTTAATGGTATTCGGTTTCACCTTTAGCATTATTGGTAACTGGATTGCCGCTCCCTTTAACGGCTTACTGGCCGAAAAAGTCGAGCTGCATTTAAGTGGAAAAAAAATTGACGATATGTCTTTAGTGGATTTAATCAAAGATCTACCAAGAATCTTCTCTCGTGAATTACAAAAACTATGGTATTGGCTACCTAAAGCATTAGGGATATTACTATTATTCTTGATTCCAGCCATAGGTCAAACCGTGGCGCCGGTGTTGTGGTTTCTGTTTACCGCCTGGATGATGAGCATTCAATATATTGATTACCCTTTTGATAACCACCGGGTCCCTTTCTCTACTATGCGTGACCAACTAAAGCAAGACCGCGTCCGTAATAGCGGCTTCGGTGCGATCGTTTTATTCTGTAGCACCGTACCTCTGTTAAACCTTATCATTATGCCTGTGGCAGTGTGTGGCGCCACTGCCATATGGGTAGATATTTATCGAGATAAACTGGTTGAGGAGAAATCATCATGAAGGCAAAACCCATGTTATTAGCAAGCTTAATACTAGGTTTAAGCTGTCTTAGCTTTTATTCTACATCAGCAGAAAGCAGCGCCTTACAAAAAGTAAGCTATGCCGAAGCCCAAGAAATGAACCTAAGCAAAGTTGCCCAGAAAACATTCCTGAATAGGTTAGATCTAGATTTAGCCGAAAAAGAAGGCCTTGAGTGGGCGAACACGCAAAATGCCAGCCATTACTCGGTTTATACACTGGAGCGCAGTTCTAAACGCGAGCGCTACCGAGTATCGGTTGTGCTTTACACTAATTAAACCACAGGCTCTGATTTATCTTGATATTGAGCAGCAATGTCAACAAATTGCTGCTCACATCGGCAAAATGCCTCTACCACAGCAGGGTCAAAATGCTTGCTCTTACCCTCTAGAATGATTTGCTTGGCTTTGTCGTGAGAAAAGGCAGGTTTATAGACCCGCTTGCTAATAAGAGCATCATACACATCTGCTAATGCCATTAAGCGAGCGCTAAGAGGTATATCTGTTCCAGCAACACCGTGAGGGTAGCCACTACCATCCCACTTTTCATGATGGGACAAAGAAATTTCCTTGGCATATTGTAAGAATGCAGCATCTTCAGTACCAAATTGCCGTTCAGCCTCCGCTAATGCATCTGCTCCAATTTGAGGATGCTGTCGCATAACCAACCATTGTTCGTCATCTAATTTACCCGGCTTAAGCAAGATGGCATCGGGTACCCCGACTTTACCTATATCATGCAACGGCGCAGATTTATAAATAAGCTCAATAGTATGATCACTGAGTTGTTCAGCAAAGCCCGCCTCAGATTGCAACTCTTCAGCTAAAGCTTTAACGTAATATTGGGTACGTAAGATATGGGCCCCCGTTTCGTTGTCTCGTGTTTCGGCCAAAGTAGCTAAACTATGAATGGCAATATCGCGGGTTTGATGTAAAGAGCGGGTACTGCGCTTTAAGCTCGCTATCATGGCGTTGGTTCGTTGAGCAATAACACCAAATTCATCATTGCTACTTACGGTAACCTGACTGTCCAGATCTCCTTGCTGTACACACGCTAAGGTTTTATTTTCATTTGCTAATAACAAACTCAAATTTTTAGAATAACTGCTTATAACCCGCATTACATAAGCCATAATTACCAATACTACAAAGGCTATTTCGATCACGATAAAACGCTGTGCTTGCTGCATAGAGTAGCGCTCGTTTCCTACCGTCACTAACCAATCCAAATCTTTATTAATCACCAGAAAAATAACTAAGGCTAAGACCAGCGCACTTATTGCGGCAAACAAGGAGAACTTTTTACTGACCGGTAAAGCCTGCTCGTCGATTGGTAGATGCTCATCTCGCTCAGATAGTTGATGAGCAATGGTGTTTTCTTTTGATAGCGCCAAGTCACAAGCCACATAAAAACCTAAGGCAGTTAGCCCCAATAACACTTTCAGGTTAGATTCCCAAGGAGGATCAAAAAAGCTCGTATTATAGATAACAACCATCACACCAGCCAAAATGAACATTATAAAATCAAGCCTAAACTGGGCGCTCACCTGTTGCTTAAGTGCTTGCCGCTTAATCTTGTACATAAACAGTGCTCTAAGAACAAAAGTGGCCACAAAACTAATAACAATAGGGAATAAAAGTTGAAAAATAGTTTGAGACTCCAAAAAAGGACACACTTGTACGCCATAAATTGAAAACAACAACATAGCGACGAGCCAATGTTTATTTGCCAAGCGGGTGACCTGATCCATTTAGTTTTTCTCTCTTAGGTGATTGTTAATAAACAGTAATTCAGCTCGAAGCATTGTGAGCATAAACGCTTGTAGTGTAAATATAGACCGTTCAACTCAACAAATCTTCGTAAACGACCTCTAAATAGTAGTTACAATAGATTCAATTTATCTCTTAATTACATACCTTATAAACAAACGTTACTTCACCTTATGAATAAGCGCGTTATGCTAGTACGACTATTTATGTTGCAAGGCGCGAACAGCCTTAGATTGTAGCAACCGTAAAAACCTAAAAAGGAAGTTTCAATGAGCAAGATATATGAAGATAATTCACTAACTATTGGCCGCACCCCCCTAGTTCGCCTTAATCGCGTTAGCAAAGGCAACGTACTGGCAAAAGTAGAAAGCCGCAACCCAAGCTTCAGCGTTAAGTGTCGCATTGGCGCAAACCTAGTATGGGATGCTGAGAAAAAAGGCTTGCTTGGCCCTGGTAAAGAAATCATTGAACCAACCAGTGGTAACACCGGTATCGCATTAGCATTTGTCGCCGCATCGCGCGGTTATCCGATTACGCTAACCATGCCTAACACCATGAGCCTAGAGCGTCGTAAGCTGCTTAAAGCGCTTGGAGCTAACCTAGTATTAACCGAAGGCGCTAAAGGTATGAAAGGCGCAATAGGTAAAGCCGAAGAAATTCGTGATAGCAACCCAGAGAAATATGTATTACTCGGTCAATTTGATAACCCTGCTAATCCAGAAATCCATGAAAAAACTACCGGTCCTGAAATCTGGGAGGATACCGATGGTGAGGTTGATGTGTTTGTAGCAGGTGTAGGTACAGGCGGTACACTTACTGGTGTTAGCCGTTACATTAAGCTTGAACAAGGTAAAAACATTACTTCCGTTGCTGTAGAGCCGGTAGATTCTCCGGTTATCGCCCAAGCAAAAGCGGGTGAAGACCTAACACCAGGCCCACATAAAATTCAAGGTATCGGTGCAGGCTTCATTCCTGGCAACCTTGATTTAGAGATGGTTGACGTAGTTGAACAAGTCACTAATGAAGACGCTATTTCAATGGCACAACGTCTCATGGAAGAAGAAGGTATCTTAGCTGGTATTTCTTCTGGAGCGGCAGTTGTAGCGGCTAACCGTATTGCAGAGAAGCCTGAATACGCAGACAAAACCATTGTGGTTATTCTGCCAAGTTCTGCTGAGCGTTACTTATCAAGCGCCTTGTTTGCCAATATTTTCACTGAGCAAGAAAACGTTCAGTAAATGAAATAAGTAAACCGAATCATTAGAGCGACCTAAGCGGGTCGCTTTTTTTTGCGATCAACACTTTATTTTCACCGAAAAATAACATTATAGACTTGTGCTATTTTTTTGCAAAAACTATACTCCATCGCGTTAAATGTTACCGTTTTCAATGTATCTGAATGTAACCAAAAGTATCAAAACAGATACATTGTTCACAGCGATAAATTAAGTTTAATTCATATTATTCATTAACTTAAGCTGAAAACAGCTTTGTAATATTAGGTAACTTTGTACAATTAAGGTTAAAAAGTTGACGCAGATTAATTTTTAACTTTATTTTTTACGTTATTTTTCAGGTGAAAACCTTTTACTAATAAACGTCTAAGCTTATATCAAGCATTAGACGGCTAAATTAAAAAATAAGGAATGTACGCATGTTTGAGAAAAGTGTTGTAATTACTGCAGAAAATGGTCTTCATACTCGCCCTGCAGCTCAGTTTGTTAAAGAAGCTAAAGCATTCGCTAGTGATATCACTGTTGAAAGCAATGGCAAATCAGCTAGCGCTAAAAGCTTATTCAAACTTCAAACTCTTGGCCTGACTAAAGGGACCAGTGTGGTTATTCGCGCTGAAGGCGATGACGAAACAGCTGCAGTAGAAAAACTTGTCGCTCTAATGGATGAACTCGAATAAGTCTTTTTTTACCCATAAACGAGTTTCAACTAAATAGGTGTAGGTTATGATTTCAGGTATTCCAGCTTCCCCAGGAATTTCATTTGGTAAGGCGCTATTGCTTGCGGAGCAAGAAGTAGTAATAAACCAAACTAAGATTGATGCGAGTAAAGTAGACAGCGAAATTCAACAATTTTTCGATGGCCGTAGTGCGACTTCAGCTCAACTCGAAGAAATTAAAGTAATGGCAGGCAAAACCTTCGGCGAAGAAAAAGAAGCTATCTTCGAAGGCCATATCATGCTGTTAGAAGATGAAGAGCTTGAAGAAGAAATTCTAGCCTGCATCAAAGAAAACTTAGTCTCAGCGGATAATGCGGCTCATACTATTATTGAGCAAAATGCTCAAATGCTAGCTGAGTTAGATGATCCCTATTTAAAAGAGCGTGCGACTGATTTTCGCGATATCGGTTCTCGCTTAGTCAAAAACATCCTTGGCATAGACATTATTTCTTTGAGCACCATTACCGAAGAAGTTGTATTGGTGGCTAACGATCTAACGCCTTCTGAAACCGCTCAAATTAATCTAGATAAAGTATTAGGTTTTGTTACCGATATCGGTGGCCGAACATCGCATACTTCTATCATGGCTCGCTCTCTTGAGTTGCCTGCGATTGTGGGTACTAACGATATCACTAAGCGCGTTAAAAACGGTGACATCATTGCGCTAGACGCAATCAACAACGAAGTGGTTATTAACCCAAGCGAAGAGCAACTCAATACCTACAAACAGCGCCAGCAAGCTTATTTAGATGAAAAAGCCGAGTTAGCCAAACTAAAAGATTTACCCGCTATTTCTTTAGATGGCCACCAAGTGGAAGTATGTGCCAATATTGGTACCATCAAAGACGTCGATGGTGCTCACCGCAACGGTTCTGAAGGTGTGGGCTTATATCGTACTGAATTCTTATTTATGGACCGTGATTCACTGCCGACTGAAGAAGAACAATTTGAAGCTTACAAAGCTGTAGTAGAGTCTATGCAAGGCCATCCGGTGATTATCCGTACTATGGATATCGGTGGTGACAAAGATCTTCCTTACTTAGACTTACCCAAAGAAATGAACCCATTCTTAGGTTGGCGCGCAATTCGTATTTTCTTTGATCGTGAAGAAATTATGAATGCCCAACTTCGTGCACTACTTCGAGCTTCGGCCTTTGGTAAAGTGCGCATTATGTTCCCTATGATTATTTCTGTTGAGGAAATCCGTACACTTAACGGCGTATTAGACACACTAAAAGCAGAACTTAAGCAACAAGGCATCGCTTACGATGACGAAGTTGAAGTAGGTGTAATGGTAGAGACGCCAGCAGCGGCAGCTATTGCTCATCACCTAATTAAAGAAGTTGATTTCTTTAGTATTGGAACCAATGACTTAACTCAGTATACTTTAGCGGTCGACCGAGGTAATGAACTGATTTCAGCACTGTACAACCCAATGTCTCCAGCGGTACTAACCTTAATAAAACAGGTTATCGACGCTTCACATGCCGCGGGCAAGTGGACAGGGATGTGTGGAGAATTAGCCGGTGACGAAACCGCAACGCTATTATTAATGGGTATGGGTCTTGATGAATTTTCAATGAGTGCCATTTCTATACCTAGGATCAAAAAACTGATCCGCAATTCAAATTATGCTGATGTGAAGAAACTAGCTGATGAGGCTTTATCACTGCCTACTGCGAGTGAAATAGAAACATTAGTTGATAACTTTGTTAAACAAAATGCCGTCTGCTAAGATAGCTTCAACTACACAATACATAAGAATTTAGGAGCTCGATAATGGGTCTATTCGACAAATTCAAAAAAATGGTTTCTGACGATAGTTCAAGTAAAAGCGGTATTGATATTATTGCTCCACTGTCTGGTGAAATCGTTCCTATTGAAGAAGTGCCAGATGTAGTCTTTGCTGAAAAAATTGTTGGTGATGGCATCGCGATTAAACCTAGCGGCAACAAAATGGTAGCTCCATGTGACGGTACTATTGGTAAAATTTTCGAAACTAATCATGCATTTTCATTAGAGTCTACTGATGGTATCGAGCTATTCGTCCACTTTGGTATCGATACTGTTGAACTTAAAGGTGAAGGTTTCACTCGCATCGCCGCTGAAGGGCAAGAAGTGAAACAAGGCGATGTTGTTATTGAGTTTGATCTAGCGGTTCTTGAAGAAAAAGCTAAATCAACTCTAACACCGGTTGTGATCTCTAATATGGATGAGATTAAAGAGTTAATTAAGAAATCTGGCTCTGTGACCATTGGTGAAACGCCGGTACTTACTATCATCAAGTAAGCACAACAGAAATAAACTAAACCACGCTTTATAGCGTGGTTTTTTTTGTCTTTTTTCAGCTAACTACAACTAATTACCGCACGAGACTCAATTGACCGATGAGCTTTTCGCTGAGCTCTGGTATTCTAATGCCAAAATATTAAAGGGAATTTACATGCCTGATACCAATATCGTCATGTTCGGCATCCCCAACTGCGACACAATAAAAAAAGCCCGCCGTTGGTTGAGCGAACACAACATCGAATTTAACTTCCATGACTATCGTAAAGATGGTGTCACTCAACAGCAAATTGTCCGTTGGTGTGAACAGCTAGGTTGGGAAGCAGTGCTTAACAAGCGTGGCACAACTTATCGTCAGCTTAGTGATGAGCAGAAAGAAAACCTTAACCAGGACGCTGCGATTGAGCTATTAGCCCAATATCCAGCGATGATTAAGCGACCCCTGCTGCAAGTTGAACAACACTACACTCTGGGTTTCAAAGCCGAGCTCTACCAACAACTCTTTTTTCCGGAAGCATAAAACACATGTCTGATAGCCCAGTGTTACATCTAGCCAAAGATCTCATAAGCCGACCATCAGTGACGCCTGAAGATTACGATTGTCAAAAACTAATGGCCGAACGCTTGAGCCCTGCGGGTTTCAATATCGAAGAAATGGTATTTGAAGACACCACTAATATGTGGGCCCGCAAAGGTAAAACCAGCCCACTGTTTTGTTTTGCTGGACATACCGATGTCAGTGCCGCCTGGTCCTGCAGAAAAATGGCACACTCCCCCTTTTGAGCCAACCGTTATCGATGGCGTATTGCATGGTCGTGGCGCTGCAGATATGAAAGGTTCTTTAGCTGCTATGGTGGTCGCTACTGAACGCTTTGTCGCTGATCATCCAAACCATAAAGGCTCTATCGCATTTCTGATCACCTCTGACGAGGAGGGGCCGTTTATTAACGGTACCACTCGTGTGGTTGATACTTTAATGGCCCGAAATGAAATTATTGATATGTGTTTAGTAGGAGAACCCTCTTCTACCCACCGCGTTGGCGATGTAGTTAAAAATGGTCGCAGAGGGTCACTCACTGGCGATCTCGTCGTGAAGGGTATGCAAGGTCATGTCGCCTACCCGCATCTCGCGAAAAACCCGATTCATGACGCCGCTCCTGCCTTAGCCGAGCTAGCAGCAATGCATTGGGATAATGGCAATCAGTTTTTCCCTCCCACTAGTTTTCAGATAGCGAATATACACTCTGGAACGGGTGCCTCTAATGTAATACCTGGTGAGCTAGATGTTCAGTTTAATTTCCGCTACTCAACCGAACTTAGCGATCAAGACATTGTTAAACGAGTACATAACATCTTTGATAGCCATGGCTTAGATTATCAATTGGACTGGACCTACAACGGCCAACCTTTTTTAACTGAAGAAGGCGACTTTCTTAGTGCGGTTAGCGCTGCAGTGACCAAAGTGGCTAAAACAGCCCCTGAGTTACTCACTACAGGCGGTACTTCAGATGGTCGATTCATTGCCAAAATGGGTACCCAAGTAGTTGAATTAGGGCCTATTAATGCCACTATCCATAAAGTAAACGAGTGCGTGAAGGTAGCCGATCTAGAACAGCTGACCGATATGTACTACGAACTATTGGTGAACGTACTTGGACAGTAATCGGCATGCCAGTTAATCAATTAGCCCTGTACGGGCTAAGTAAAGACTTACTGCTCAATGTTCCCAATCTCGGTTGGGTGCATAGAGAGGTGCTGGCTGATTTAGAAAACTTGCGCGCTGCTGCTAAACAGGCCGGTTTCCAATTATCCATTTTTAGCGGATACCGAGACTTTCAGCGACAACTGACTATTTGGAACAATAAATGGAATGGGCTTCGTCCGGTACTCGATGCTGATAGTAAGCAAATTGATACCTCTACGCTTAGTAAGCAGCAAAAAATGCATGCTATTTTACGCTGGTCGGCACTACCCGGAGCAAGTCGCCACCACTGGGGGTGCGACTTTGATTTGTACGACCCAAGCTTACTCAAGCCGGATCAATCACTTGAACTTATCCCCCAAGAGTATGCTGCTAATGGGTGCCAACACCCCTTTGCTTTATGGTTAGAGCAACACGCTCCTCAGCATGGTTTTTTCTACCCCTACCACCATTTTCAGGGAGGGGTGGAGTTCGAGCCTTGGCATTTAAGCCATTGGCAGACCAGCTCAATGTTAATTAGCCAGCTTGAGCCGCAAGCAGTACTTTCCCACTTAAAAGCCGCCAATGTTGCAGGCTTTGCCACTATCGAAAAACACATTGATCAACTATTCAACCAGTATGTTACCAACATTTGTTTACCGGAGAGTTAATGCCAAGTTTGTACTCAATTTTATTCGTTAGCCTGGTCGGCAGCTCATCTATCGCGTTTTTACTCATCATGTTAATTCTGCATAAAGGCGAACTATGCCCCGGCCAGAAAGGCAGAATTCAACGCCAAATAAGTACCTTAGTGAGTTTTATTACCTTAGCCGGATTAAGCGGCTTTGAAAGCCAGCAAGACAGTTGGTTAGTAGTGTTGGTGTTTGCCAGCGCATTGATTGGCTGGGGGTTAAGCTATCGACTGAATAAGCTTAAACACAAACGGAGCCTGCCCCTGATGACTTGGTGGGGAATGGGCGCACCTCTACTGGTGGTTGCCGCGACGCTAACCAGCCTCAATGGTGTAATACTATTTAGCCTCCTCACCAGCGGTGCTGCCATTAGCCACTGGCTAATAGTGAAAGCTAAGCACCGACTAAGTAGTTTCGATAAGCTGTTACCCTTACTCGGTCTAATTAGCGCTATGCTTAGCATGATGACAGTGTGTATTTACTTGCTGCTGAATCAGCAGTTAGTAGACAACGTTGAGTCAATTAAACAATTTGTGATTATGACCACGTTGCTGGTTAGCGCCTGCTTGCTATGGTTAGTTCCGCAATTTAGAAAAACGCCACCACCAGCCCAGCTATTACTCGCCGTCGCTTTACTTAGCTTTATATCTAACTTGAGCCTTCAAAAGCTTATCGCTTAATCCAGCACTTGTAGGGGTAATAAGCCCACAACATGTTAGTTTACTCATGATATTAGCCTTTGAGCTGTACGCGAGTTGATAGCTATTGAAAAAAGAGCAACGATAAGTTCCTCCTTGTTCAATAGCAATAATAAAAACAGTGGAGTCAATCTAAGCCAGCCGCTAGAGTGCTAAGGGC
Source organism: Agarivorans sp. MS3-6 (assembly GCF_054112545.1). NCBI lineage: Bacteria > Pseudomonadati > Pseudomonadota > Gammaproteobacteria > Alteromonadales > Alteromonadaceae > Agarivorans > Agarivorans sp. MS3-6. The sequence continues at coordinate 835,722 of NZ_CM134202.1, forward strand.
TACTTATTTGTGGCTTCCAAATAGGTGTCCCTGGCTTTAACAGAGCCAGCTTGCTCGGCATCCAGAACAAACCTTAGCGCCTTTTGGTCATTCCCTTCAGCAACAGCTTGCTTAATTAGCTGCTCAAACATCGCTTCAACTTCTGGCTCTATATTCGCTATTCGCACATCACTGGTGGCTGTATTCCCGCCGATGCTGTCAGCACTAGAGTTACTGGCTACAGCACTTGTTGTAGTATTACTACTAGCCTCGTTAGCACCGATACTATCAGCACTAGAGTTACTCGCTTCGACACTTTCCTTTGGACGCTCTTGCATCGTGTTATCTGTATTCATTTCTTGATTATGACTACAAGCACTCAATGCCAGTAATAGGCTAACAGCTAACATTGCTTTCATGATTATCTCCTGATTATCTCAGTGACACCTTTAAGCCATAAGGATCTAAACCCCAAATACAGGCTTCTATTTAGGTATATAAATTTACCTACCAAAAAAATTCAACGAACATTTTTTGCTCATCAACATAGTATAGCTTTACTTACATCGGTAGAGTGATTTTATTATCATGGAACAAGGAGTTAAAGAGTTAAGCAGCTAGCTTATTACATTTTTCATAGCAACAAAAAAGGCCCCGTTTGGGACCTTATCAATGTTGGTTCAGGTTGATGATACTAGCGCGACAAACTATCGCTAGTATCTAAGCCCATCTTCATCAAAATAGCCAAATATGGATATAGGCCCTTCACTTCACTAGGCTTCAGTATCACCCCTTCTGCATCAGCTAGGGTAATTTGGGTTACATTGCCATTTGACCCGACCGTAAACAAATAGTCTTTTTCTTCGAACTCCATGCTCGCTAAGCCATAACTTTCTAAAACGTCTTCTGGAGGTCGATCGTAGCTTAAGAATAAACTACCAGAGTTTTCGATGTAGTCAGTGATAGTAAACCCAGCAATAGGTAAAACCAAACGCAAGCGTTTCATGGTTTTTTCCATGTTAGCACGCGCTCTATAGTATGAAGCTCCACCGTCTTCTACCAAGACCAAACTTACCGTTTCATCAAAGAGTTGTTCTTTTTCCGCTTCACTCATAACGGCTAAACGTTCGCTCTCGCGTTTTGCAACTAACTCAGCCTCTAAAGCCTCTCGACGCTCACTAACATAACCAATCAAACGGTTTAGCTCTACAATTGCCAAACGCTCTTTATCAAACTCATCCAGTTGCAATGGCAAATCGCTGCCGTCTCGATACATTTCTGCATCGACAAAATCCACCGTTAAGCCCGCTGTACGGCCATGTGGTTTAACGTCGATTTGGTAAGTAAACTTTTGTCGCTGTTCCAGTGTTTTATCACGCGTAAACCAACTACCCTCGATGACTTCTTCATCAACCAACCAATTCGACGCTATTTTAGCTTGCTCATCATTACGCTCAACAACCGATGAATTACGATAAGTAATATAATCAGTCACCAGTTGCATTATAGTTTCACTGGTTTCTTCAGCAGTTTCTGATTGTAATATGTCAAACCAAAAGACCAATCCTTTATCTGTTTTTTCGGTTCTACTTCCAGCAATTAACGGAATAATCTGTACCGGTGAGCGAACATCAACAGCACCGCCTAACAAAGGCTCGCCGTCTGGCTGAGGGCTGGGTATATTGAATTCGTTACTGGTATTCGGTGGCTTAACCCCCTCAGGGATAACTAAAGGTTCAACTTGAGCAACGTCAAGGTAATCGAAGTCGCGCTCTGCTTGACGGTGTTTAACTGCGCTATCTGAGCAGGCCATAAGAGTTGTCACAAGAACACTCAAGAATGCGAGCTTAATGGTTGGAAAAGAAACTGGTTGCATATCTCACTACATTTACAAACAAAACTGTTGAACTGGCACTCAGCTTCGACCTGCGAAAGCTGTCCAGAGTAAGGCCGTTATACTACTCAGCCACTTTAATAAACACAAGGTGAAAACCATCAGGGCTTGATACAAACTCAGCTTTTCCTATTACTGTCACTTATCTCTGCTAGAAATCACTTCTTTAAGCAAGTATCCTGAAGTTCTCTATCAGCGATGTAATAAAAATATTATATGAGTCAACACTTAGTAGTTACTGCACTTGGCACCAATCGCACCGGCATTGTGAATGAACTTACTCAACTAGTTGCTAGCTGTGGTTGTAATATTGTTGATAGTAGAATGGCCTTGTTTGGCTCAGAGTTCACACTGATCATGCTTGTGTCAGGCTCGCACAATGCAATCATTCAGATTGAAAACCGTCTACCAGCAAGCGCGCAAGAACTTCAACTACTCACCGTATTAAAGAAAACTTCTCGCCACGAATTGATCGATTATTCACACTCCGCCGTTTTGCAATTATCGTTGCCGGATACAGCAGGTGTTATTAGTAAAATAACCCAGTTTATTAGTGACAACAAAATGAATATGGTGAGCCTGAAGTCTAACTTATTTAGCAAAGACAGTGTTGAAATGCTACACGCCGAATTTGAAGTAAAACTCAGTCCAGAACATCAAACAATCGATATTGAACAGCAATTTGCTGAATTGTGTAATGAACTAGGAAGCGAAGATTTCGGTCTACAATTCTTATCTAATTGAGTAATAAGGAATAATAATGAAGACGCTTACTGCAGGTAGCGCCGCGCCGCAATTTGATTTACCCAATCAAGATGAAAAACGGATAAAACTAAGTGACTATGCGGGTAAAAAAGTACTGTTTTATTTTTACCCTAAGGCTTTGACACCAGGTTGTACCACACAAGCTTGTGGCTTGCGTGACAGTATTCAACAATTGGCTGACGCCAATGTTGTCGTGTTTGGTGTAAGTCCAGATCCAGTAAAACGCTTACCCAAGTTTATTGAGAAGCACCAATTGAATTTCGACTTATTATCGGACGAAGACCACCAAGTGGCCGAACAATTTGGTGTTTGGGGACTGAAAAAATTCATGGGTAAAGAGTACGACGGTATTCACCGCATCAGTTTTTTAATTAACGAACAAGGTGTCATTGAGCACGTGTTCGACAAATTTAAAACGAAAGAGCACCACCAAGTGGTGCTCGACTATTTAGCGGGTTAATACTCAACGCCTTTAAGGCTGAGGAAGCTCTTCTTCAGCCTTTTCACCATGCGGCCAGGCGTTCATAACCGCTTTTACTAAAGTAGCTAAAGGAATAGCGAAAAACACTCCCCAAAACCCCCATAAGCCACCAAACACTAATACCGCGACAATAATAGCTAAGGGGTGAAGGTTAACTGCTTCAGAAAATAGCACTGGAACTAATACATTGCCGTCGATCATCTGAATGATGCCATAAGCTAAGATTAAATAACCAAATTGAGGGCTTAAGCCCCATTGAAATAGGCCAACCATGGCTACAGGTATAGTCACAGCAAAAGCCCCAATAAAAGGTATCAGTACCGACAGCCCAACGAGTACTCCAAGCAATGCAGAATAACGTAAATCCATTACCGCAAATACGATATAGCTGGTTCCACCGACAACCAATATTTCTATCGCCTTACCTCGAATATAATTTATCACCTGACCATTCATTTCCGACCAAACCTGAGTCAGTAAACGTCGGTCATTGGGCAAAAATCGCGTCACGCTATTGATCAGCAATGTTTTGTCGCTAAGCATAAAGAACACCATTAATGGCACTAATACGCTATACACCATGACCGTCGCTAAATTGACGATAGATGCGAAGGAAGACTGCAACATTTGCTCGCCAACTCCCATTAAGCGAGTTCTAACGTTATCAACGACACTTTCAACTAATGCGCCATCAATAAACTCGGGGTACTGCTGAGGCAGTTGCTCCAACCATTGCTGACTACTGTTTAGCATAACGGGGTATTCAGCAATTAAATTCATTCCCTGCCCCCATACCGTAGGCAATACTCTAAGTACCGTAAACGTCGCGATAAGAAAAAATACCAATAGTACTACAGCACTAGCCAAGCCTCGTTTAAAGCCATGGCTTGCTAAAAAACTTACTGGCCAATCAAGTAAATATGCAAGTACTAAAGCAATAAGTAATGGCGCTAATAAATCGCCGAGAAAGTACAATGAAACAAACCCTATCACCAACACCAAAGCCATAGCTACGGCTTCTGGGTCGGAAAACATCCGTTGATACCAACGAGAGATCACTTTAAACATAATTGCTGCTTTATTCCTTAAGCGAACGAACGGTAATAGTGACGAGAAAGCCACCTAATTCTTGATTGATAACGACCCGATGACCTAGGCGCTGAAAATACTTAGGAATATCACTGCGCGAGCCAGCATCACCTAATAGTAGTTGCAGCTGTTCACCCGATTTAGCCTGTTTTAACCACAGCTTACTTTCTAATAAGGGCGTTGGACAACAATGTTTTTCGAAATCTATGTAAAGCATTAATATTCATTACCATAAAAAACCAAAGCTATTATTACAGTCTATGGGTAAGGACTCAATTTATAGCTTTTGAATAACAAGCTAAATCGGGGTATTCTCGCGATACTAATCTAATGAAAATGGAAAATGATGACGCGCCTCGCTCAACTTTTTTTAGCTAGTATGCTAGTTAGTTATGCTCCACTGATGTCAGCCAACAACCAATTACCTGAAATAGGTACTGCTGGTGCGTCTGCTCTATCGATAGACAAAGAGGTTATTTACGGCGAAGCTTACATGCGAATTATTCGAGCGAGCCACCGTATGACCAATGATCCGGTGTTATCAGAATATATTAGCGAATTAGGTAATCAGTTGGTCGCTAAAGCAGACCAAGTGCGCACTCCATTTAACTTCTTTTTAGTGACCGATAACGAAATAAATGCTGCGGCCTTTCTTGGTGGTTATGTGAAAATTCATACCGGTTTGTTTCTCTACGCTGCGACTGAAAGTGAATTCGCCTCGGTGATTGCTCACGAGATTGCCCACGTGACTCAGCGTCATATCGCCCGTAGTATCGAAAACCAAGCCGCAGCGCAAAACTTATCAATGGCAGGTATGTTGGGTTCACTGTTGTTGGGCTTAGCTAACCCCATAGCAGGTATTGCAGCACTACAGGCTACGATGGCCGCAGGTGTTCAAAACTCGATTAACTATACCCGAGCTAACGAATTTGAAGCAGACCGAATAGGCTTAAGAACACTAGCCAATGCCGGATATGACCCCAGCGGTATGGGCAGTTTTTTCGGTAAACTGTCCGAGAAATATCGATACGCCAGTAAGCCACCACAAATGCTCATTACTCACCCACTACCTGAGACTCGAGTAAGCGAAGCCCGTGCGCGCGCCAATCAATATCCGCACCGTTTTATAGCGCCATCGTTATCATTCCAGCTTGCCAAATCCAGAATTATTGTCCGTCACGGAACCCTAAACCCCAAAGAGGCTTTAGATTATTACCAGCAACAAATTACCCGCAAAGAATACCGCATTGAAGACGCGGCTTTTTACGGTAAGGCCCTGGCATTGTTTGGCTTAGGCGAATACCAAAAGTCACAGGCTATTATTGACGGTTTGGTAAAGCGTCACCCAGATAACCTGTTTTTGTTGGACACCCTGACCGACCTTGATGTGGCGCAAAAACACTATGAAAAAGCGATTAGTCGTTTAAAAGAAGCTCAACCTCGCTATCCGGATAACCAAGTGATTATATTAAACCTATCACATGCCCTAAGCGAAGATGGTAAGTTTGAAGAATCCGCTAAATTACTAGACCGATACTTACGTAATAAACCGAATGATGCGCTAGCTTGGGGAGAGTTAAGCCGAACCCAACGTAGATTGAATAATATGGCAGCCAGTCACACCGCCCAAGCGGAGTATTTATCCCTACATTCAGATTATCGACGAGCGATTGACGAACTACATAGCGCTTTCAATTTAACAAAAAACAATCTAGAGCAAGCGCGTATTCAAGCGAGAATTGAACAGTTTAAATACGCAGAGCAAGAATTAGAAGCTCTTAACTAAAGCAAACTCATTAAGGAACAAACATGGCTAATGTAAGCATATTACATAATCCGCGCTGCTCAAAGAGCCGCCAAACTTTGCAACTTTTACAAGATAAAGGCATTGAGCCAGAAGTCGTCTTATACCTAAACACCCCACCCAGTGAAACAGAGATTAGCAATATCTTAGCTATGTTACAGCTAGAGCCTCGCCAGCTGATGCGTACTAAAGAAGATATCTACAAAGAACTCAACTTGGCTGATAGCGCGCTAAGTTCAGAACAGCTAATAGCAGCAATGCACGCAAACCCTAAGCTTATTGAACGCCCTATTGTGATTAACCAAGGGCAAGCACGAATTGGCCGCCCACCAGAGCAGGTACTTGAGATTGTCTAAGCTTTCCACACCTCAGCTATTAAATTTGGCAAAGGCTAGTTATCTAGCCTTACTTATATGGGTACTACTATGGCATTTATGGTTATCACCGCCCGCTGAAATAAGCGTCATATTAATGCTGGTATTTTGGGTGCTGCCCTTGTTGTTTCCTTTACAAGGGATCTTAACCGGCAAGCCTTACACATACGCTTGGTCCTGTTTTATCCTGCTACTTTATGTATTGCACAGCACCACCTTATTGGTGGTTTCCGTTGAAGAACGCTGGCTTGCAGCCATTGAATTAGTGTTGGTTTTAGCCGCATTTTGGTTTGGCTTAAGCTATGCCAAACAACGAGGGAAAGAGCTGGGTATTGGTTTAAAAAAAACGAAAAGATAAACAGTCAGACTAAATATCGAGTATTTCTTTAACAAATGGCACAGTCAGCTTACGCTGTGCCGTAATGCTCGCTTGGTCGAGTACGTCTAGCTTATTTAATAAGGTTGGCATATCGCGTGATAAGCGTTTCAATAGGAAACGGGCAACTTCGAGTGGCATCTTTAGCCCACGAAGTTCGGCACGCAATTGTAAAGCACTCAACTTTTGCTCATCATCGAGTTCATGCAATTTATAGGTTAATCCCCAGTTTAACCTAGACTGTAGATCAGCCAAACTAAATGATAACTGTGGAGCAGGGGCATTGGCAGTCACGATTAAACGAGTTGTAGACGCTAATTCTTTGCGGCGATTATAAAAATCAAAAATCGCTTCTTCCCAGGCGCTAATACCAACAATCGCATCAATGTTATCTAAGCACACCAAGGCCATTGTTTCCAAACCTTCTAACATTTGCGGAGACATTGCCTCATGCAAGTCTAGAGGTAAGTAAGCACTTGCAGATCCAACATCTGCCATCTCGGTACAACTGGCGTGCAATAAATGAGTTCGACCGCTACCCTCTCCCCCCCAAAGATATAACATCCGCTCGCCTTTATCTAAGGCAAGATTACGCAAAGCATTCAATAGCTGCTGATTATCGCCGGGGTAGAAACTAACCAAGGTTTCATCATCAGGTAAATGCACTGGGAGTGATAATTGTGGAGAAAAACTCAATGTAATAAATCAAAGCCGATACAAAACTTGCGTTATTGTACCAGCTCACTAAGAAGATGAGAAATTTTTGCTATTGGAAATAATAGTACTTTGCTTTCGTTTCGTCAGCTTGAAAGCGTGGGGCAATATCCAACGAAGACTTTAAGTCTTGCCAAGGACTCAGTAACTGAACTTCAAAGGTAAATACATCATGTTGCACCTTGTGCAACATGATACTAGCAACGCTGGGCTGCTGGTTAAGGAAACGCTCTAGCTCAACAGATTGGCTGATCGTGGTGATATTAGCAAAGCTAACTAATATCGCCTCATCAGCATTCTCCCCAAGCATCACTCCGTAGCGCTCAGCTAACTTCTCAGTGACCGCGCTAATAGCAGAGGTCGATACTTCAGCTAAAGTCCCCTGAACCACGCCTGAGTCTAACTGGGTTTGCGCATTACTATCTAATAAGCGCCACTGGATTTGCCAATGACTTCCTTGTGGGTATTGACGAAAACTAAGAATAAGAGGAGCAGAATAACGCTCACTGGCTCGATACACTGGGCCATCAAAGCCCCCCCATACATCGTTTACGCTCAGCGCCATGCTATCCTCAAGATCCATAACCGGTAAACGGATAGGCAAACCAAGCAATTCGGCTTGTTCTCTGGCGTTTTGTAACCAATCTTGTTGATCACTGTCAGCTAATAACTGTCGATTAAAATCTTGCTCGTTAGCGTACCACAACACGATATTGGGACGTTGTTTGCCCCATAGTCGCAACTGAGCTTGCATCAATAATTGATTAACCTTAGCTTCATTAAACAACACAGAGATTTTTTGGTCACGATAAGAAAACTGTTGAATATAAGGGTCTATATTCGCTTTAGCCTTAGCCACTAGCGGGTTCGATTTACTCGAACTGTCTCCAGTTAAGCGCAGCAACAATAGTTCAAAAGCCTGTTGTTGGTCTTCTTTATTAGTACCGTTTGCCGCCGCTTCAATTCGGTATAAATCGTTTTGCTGCGCAGCCTGTACTGGTAATAATACCAGGGCTATAACAAGTCCCAACAACCACTTTTTAATCACTACACTCTCCCAGATAAACCATTATATACAGACATTCACACTAAATTATTTGGTTCCGAATATCTTGTCACCCGCATCGCCCAACCCCGGAAGGATGTAACCCTGCTCATTTAGCTTTTCATCAATTGATGCAGTATACAAGACCAAATCAGGGTGTGCAGCTTCTAAGGCCTTTAATCCTTCAGGTGCAGCTACCAATACTAAAACCACAATATCTTTACAGCCTTGTTCTTTTAGCAAATCGATGGTGGCGATCATCGAGCCACCGGTAGCTAACATGGGGTCTACGACTAAGGCTAAACGTTCTTCAATCTGACCGACCAGCTTATGGAAATAAGGCACAGGTTCTAAGGTTTCTTCATCACGGTAAATACCAACAACACTGGTCTTCGCTGAAGGCATGTGCTCTAACACACCGTCCATCATTCCCAATCCCGCACGTAAAATAGGCACTACAGTGGCTTTTTTACCTTTAATTTGGTCAATAGTAACTGGACCGTTCCAGCCGTTGATAGTGACTTGCTCAACGTCCAAATTAGCGGTGGCTTCATAGGTAAGTAAGCTAGAAACTTCGCGAGCGAGCTCTCGAAAACGCTTAGTACTGATATCTGCTTCGCGCATTAAGCCAATTTTGTGACGCACTAAAGGATGTTTTACTTCAACAACTTTCATCTCTATTCCTTTGAATTACAGGTTTGTAAGCTGGTAGTGTAAACCAAGCTTGATATTGATATGTTAGCAAAAATCAACAAAATGTCTTAGTTATCGTTTATTACTGTTCCAGCGACGCGAACACTGCTAAAATGTCGCGAAATTTTTTTCCATGTTCGTTGCAAGGTAATCCCGTGACTAAACCAAACACTCCTTTAAGTTATAAAGATGCTGGCGTTGATATCGAAGCTGGTAATGCATTAGTAGAACGTATTAAAAGTGTAAGTAAACGTACGCAGCGCCCTGAAGTAATGGGTGGACTAGGAGGCTTTGGTGCACTTTGTCAATTGCCGACTGGCTACAAAGAACCTGTATTAGTTGCTGGCACCGATGGTGTAGGGACTAAATTACGCCTTGCATTAGATTTGGAAAAACACGACACCGTGGGTATCGACTTAGTCGCCATGTGTGTAAACGACCTTATTGTCCAAGGTGCCGAGCCCTTATTCTTCCTAGATTACTATGCAACCGGTAAACTCGACGTAGATACTGCCGCAGATGTAGTTAAAGGTATCGGTCAAGGTTGTGAGCAATCAGGTTGTGCACTGATTGGTGGTGAAACCGCTGAAATGCCAGGCATGTACCATGGTGACGACTACGACATAGCGGGTTTCTGTGTGGGCGTTGTTGAAAAAGCTGACATCATTGATGGTACTAAAGTAGCTGCCGGTGATGCACTTATCGCACTTGCATCAAGTGGCCCTCACTCAAATGGTTACTCTTTAGTTCGTAAAATCCTTGAAGTATCAAATGCAGATCCTAAACAAGCTTTAGGTAACAGTACGTTAGGTGAGACCTTGCTCACTCCAACCAAAATCTACGTTAAATCAGTATTAGCGCTACTTAAGCAATGTGAAGTACACGCTTTATCACACATCACTGGTGGTGGTTTCTGGGAGAACATTCCTCGCGTATTACCTGCTGGCGCCAAAGCAGTGGTTGACGAAAACAGCTGGCAATGGCCTGAAGTATTCAACTGGCTACAAAAAAATGGCAATGTTGAGCGTGAAGAAATGTACCGCACCTTTAACTGTGGTGTAGGCATGGTCATTGCTTTACCTGAAGCTGAAGTAAACGCTGCACTTGCCTTATTGACAGAGCACGGCGAAACAGCCTGGAAAATTGGCCACATTGAAGATGTAGCTGCCGGTGAAGGTCAAGTAGAGTTTAAATAGGATAGCTAATGGCGCGCAACATTGTTGTATTGATATCAGGTTCAGGGACTAACCTGCAAGCCATTATTGATGCCTGTAAAGAGGGGCGTATTAACGCCTCTATCGCCGCTGTTATCAGCAACAAGGCCGATGCATTCGGCCTTGAGCGAGCGCAACAGGCAGCAATTAACACGGTAGTTGTAAACCCTAAAGAATATAGCGACCGCAACAGCTACGATCTCGCCTTAGCAGAAGTCATTGAACAACAGCAAGCGGATTTAATCGTTATGGCCGGCTTTATGCGCATCCTAAGCCCAGCTTTTGTGGAACGCTTTAGCGGAAAAATGCTTAATATTCACCCTTCATTATTGCCTAAGTACCAAGGCTTACATACTCACCAGCGGGCCATAGAAGCCAACGATCAAGAACACGGTTGTAGCGTGCACTTTGTCACTGCTGAGTTAGATGGTGGCCCAGTAGTATTGCAAGCAAAAGTGCCTGTCTTCGAAGAAGATACCGCTGAAGACCTCGCGGCAAGGGTGCTAGTCCAAGAGCACGCTATTTACCCTATGGTCATTAACTGGTTCATGGAGCAGCGTTTATCGATGGACGGCGACGTCGCCCTACTCGACGGACGACAACTGCCCAGTAGCGGTTACGCTAGCAATTAAAAAAAGCGCCTAGGCGCTTTTTTACGTTTAACTACTGTAACTCTCCGTCCTTAAACAATACATAACTACCACTGGCAATTTTTTGCCAATGCTCATTATTGGTTAAAGGCTGGGTAGCAATCATGGTAACAACATCATTAGGGGTTGTTTCTTTACAAAAATCGATGGTCACATCAGCATCAGCCAATTGTGCTTCACCAAAAGGCGCACGGCGAGTAATCCAATGTAAATTGGTTGAGCAATAGGCCATCACAAATTCACCGTTACTCAATAGCATATTGAACACACCTTTTTCTCGTAACTGATCTGCTAGGCTAGCTACATACTTAAACATCGCTTTCATGTTGCTTGGTTTACGTGGATATTTAAGCCTAAGTTGCTCCAAAATCCAACAGAAAGCCCGCTCGCTATCGGTAGCGCCTATCGGCTTATAGAATCCAGTATCTAACTGTTTATAAGCTTTTAGTTGGCCGTTATGTGCGTAAGTCCAATTTTGGCCCCATAATTCACGGGTAAAAGGGTGAGTATTCTCTAACGAAACGCAACCACGATTAGCTTGCCGTATATGGCCAATTACCGCTTGGCTTTTAATCGGAAAAGCTTGAACTAATTCGGCAATTTTAGACTCACAGCTTGGAGCAGGATCTTTAAAGCTACGACAGCCCTTCCCTTCATAAAAGGTGATCCCCCAACCATCTACATGTGGTCCAGTCACTCCACCACGTTGCACTAGGCCGGTGAAAGAGAAACAAATATCGGTAGGAACATTCGCACTCATTCCCAATAATTCACACATACCACAACTCGCTAGTTTACTTTTGGGGTGAGATACTGATTTATTCAGCCATGTATTTTTCAATTAATTGAATCAAGATATGAATCACCTTAATGTGAATCTCTTGAATTCGATCAGCAAAGCCAAAATGTGGAACTCTAATTTCCACATCAGCCAGGCCAGCCATTTTACCGCCATCTTTACCTGACAAAATAATGACTTTCATGCCTTTTGCTTTGGCCGCTTCAATCGCTTTAATGATATTGCCTGAGTTACCACTAGTACTAATACCAAACAAAACATCACCAGCTTGCCCTAAACCTTCGATGTAACGAGAAAACACAAATTCGTAGCCATAATCGTTACTGACACAAGATATATGACTAGGGTCAGAAATAGCAATGGCCGGATAGGCGGGACGATCTTCGCGGTAACGCCCTGTCAGCTCTTCCGCAAAATGCATAGCATCACAATGCGACCCACCATTACCACAAGCTAAAACCTTACCTTGCTGTTTAAAAGTGTCAGCTAATAAACGAGCGGCTTGCTCAATCGCGTTAATATTTGTGTCATCGGCTATAAATGCAGATAACACCTTGGCCGCTTCTTGTAACTCGTCAACAATCAAATTTTTCATTAATTTATCCTTTTTAAGGCAAGGCTTAATAGTCGAACACTATACCAATTTTTCAGCTTCAAATCAGCGCTCTAAATGCGCTAAAAGCAAATTTGTTAAGCGAATAATACACAAACCATATGTTGTAATTTTGTAAATCACTTGAACATTTGTAACCAATGCGTTACAAATAACCAAAGAGGTCGGACCTCTAACCAAGTTCAAGGAGATTTAAATGTTAAGTTACTTACCGTTGTTGGCCATTGTTGGCATTGTGATATTAGTGGGCGGGCTCGCCTATTTCCGAGCTTCACTGATTGCCTTTAGCTTAGTCATTACAGCTGCGCTGCTTGGCTACAGTGCCATATCCCCATTTAGCGAGCTTTTCTGGTTAGGCTATTTAGTGGTCGTTGGCGGTGTAAACTTCAAACCACTTAGGCAACAACTGATTTCTAAGCCACTATTTAACATGTTCAAGAAAATCATGCCGGAAATGTCTCGAACAGAAAAAGAAGCCATTGATGCGGGCACCACCTGGTGGGAAGGAGAGCTTTTTCGCGGAGCGCCAAATTGGAAAACCCTGCATAGTTACCCAGCCCCTCGCCTCAGCCCAGAAGAACAAGCCTTTATGGATGGACCGGTAGAGCAAGTATGCGCAATGACAAATGATTGGGAGATCACCCATGAGCTGGCCGACTTACCAGAGGAAATTTGGGATTTTTTAAAAGAGCACAAATTTTTCGCCATGATCATCAAAAAAGAATACGGCGGTTTAGAGTTTTCTGCTTATGCGCAGTCTTGCGTATTGCAAAAGCTAGCAAGTATATCAGCTGTATTGTCGAGCACCGTAGGCGTCCCCAACTCACTAGGACCAGGTGAATTACTACAACACTACGGAACCAAACAACAGCAAGACCACTATTTACCCCGCTTAGCAGAGGGTAAAGAGATCCCGTGTTTTGCTTTAACTAGCCCAGAAGCCGGCTCTGATGCAGGCTCGATTCCAGATGCTGGAGTGGTATGCATGGGTGAGTGGCAAGGTGAGCAAGTGCTCGGAATGCGTATCACTTGGAACAAACGTTATATTACTTTAGCGCCAGTAGCCACAATATTGGGGCTAGCCTTTAAACTATCCGACCCCGATGGTTTATTAGGTGGGCAAGAAGAGTTGGGGATTACTTGTGCCTTAATCCCAACCGATATTGAAGGCGTCGAAGTCGGTCGCCGTCACTTCCCTCTTAACATCCCGTTTATGAACGGCCCAACGAAAGCCAACGATTTATTTGTTCCGATTGATTATATTATCGGTGGCAAAGCGATGGCAGGCCAAGGCTGGCGCATGTTGGTGGAATGTCTATCGGTAGGCCGCGGTATTACTTTGCCTTCTAGTGCCACTGGTGGCATTAAAAATGCCGCATTAGCCACTGGCGCCTATGCGCGCATTCGCCGTCAATTCAAATTACCGATTGGTAAAATGGAAGGTATTGAAGAGCCTTTAGCTCGCTTGGCGGGTAACGCTTACATGATGGGTGCCGCCTCGGATTTAACCGTTACAGCAATTGACCTTGGCGAGAAACCCTCGGTCATTACCGCTATCGTTAAATATCACCTAACCCATCGCGGCCAACGAGCCAGCATTGATGCGATGGACGTGGTCGGCGGCAAGGGGATCTGCTTAGGTCCTAAGAACTTTTTGGCTCGTTCATATCAAGGCGCCCCCATTGCTATCACCGTTGAAGGTGCAAATATCCTTACTCGAAGTATGATTATTTATGGCCAAGGAGCGATTCGTTGCCACCCGTATGTCCTCGCCGAAATGGAAGCAACTCAACATCCAGATTTCAATCAAGGTTTGCAACAATTTGATAAGGCACTATTTAGCCACCTTGGTTTTGCTACTAGCAACTTTATCCGCAGTTTCTGGTTTGGTCTCAGCGCCAATAAACTGGTTAAAACCCCTTTTTCAGATCAAACCGCGGTGTACTATAAGCAACTCACCCGTTTTAGTAGCAATCTAGCATTATTGTCTGATGTAGCTATGGGTACGTTGGGCGGAAACCTAAAACGCAAGGAACGTGTATCAGCGCGACTTGGCGATATGCTAAGCCAGCTATATCTTTGTTCTGCCGCCCTTAAACGCTTTGCTGATGATGGTAGAAAAGCCGAAGATTTACCGTTGTTACATTGGAGTATGCAAGACTCGCTCTATCAATTACAAACAGCTCTAGATGAGTTATTACGTAACTTTCCCAATCAAGTTGTGGGCAAACTAATGCGTTTGGTTATTTTCCCATTGGGCACTCCACTGCATGCCCCAAGCGATGCACTTGACCATAAACTAGCGCGCATACTCCAGCAGCCTAGTGAAACACGTAACCGTGTAGGACAAGGGCGTTTCGACAGCAGAGTGGCAGGTAATGTATACGGTGAGTTAGAGCAAACCTTAGAGGATGTGCTCGCTTGTGAAGCTATCTATGAAAAAACCTGCAAGGCTTTAGCTGAAAAACGTCCATTCACTCAACTGGACAAACTTGCTGAAGAAGGGCTCGCACTCGGGGCTATCACTGAACAAGAAGCGGCGTTAATGCGTCGGACCGAGCAAGGCCGATTAAACGCGATTAATGTTGATGACTTTGATCATCAACAACTGGAAAATACCAAGGCTACAAAGACTCAGCGTACTACCGAGCTAGATTCAGTCGCCTAAGTCCCCCCCCCCACCTTGTTAAAGCGAGCCAAGTTGGCTCGCTTTTTTTATATATAAAACAATCAACACATTGAATTTATGCTGAAAATACTCTTTACTTATACAAAATAAGAAGCACGGAACGCGAATGAATAACGACATATTTGTGCTAGATGATACGGTTAGCGCGACAAGCCCACTCAAAGAACAATGGAAATTGCTAATTGTTGATGATGAACCCGAGGTTCATGACATTACTACCATGACTTTATCTCAGTTTGAGTTTGATAATAAGTCGATCCAATTTTTACATGCAAATTCAGCTACAGCAGCTAAAACGGTGTTAACTGAACATCCCGATATCGCCTTAGTACTGCTCGACGTGGTAATGGAAACCGATGACGCGGGGTTGCGCCTAGTCAAATACATCAGAGAACAATTGAATAACCAAAGTGTCCGTATCGTGCTTCGCACTGGGCAACCAGGTCAAGCCCCTGAAGACGAAGTTGTCGAAAACTATGATATTAATGACTATAAAGATAAAACCGAATTAACCTCGCAAAAGTTACGCACGTTAATCCGCTCTAGTTTACGTTCTTACCGAGATATCTGCTCTTTAGAGAAACACAAGTTAGGCTTAGAAAAAGTAGTTAGAGCATCACGTGGCATTTTCGAAAAAACGGCGTTATTTACCTTTGTTGAAGGCGCTTTAGAGCAATTAGCGGCTATTTTAGATATTGAAGATAGCTGTATTTATCATGTTGAGCAGTTTGCTTATAAAGTCAAATCAACCCAACTACAATTACTCGCCTACCAAGGCCCACAACGCCCTACTGAGCTTCAGCAACAATTGACTGATTTCCCTCAACCACAGCAAGCACTCTTCAATAAAGCTATCAGCACCAAGAAAAACATCTTTGAACATAACACCTTAGCAGTCTACTGTGAAAATACTGCGCATAGCTTATTATTTTATATCACCCGTCAAACTCCGTTCAATCAAGCAGAGCATCACTTTATCAATCTGTTAAGCGAAAATATTATTGCCGCTTTAGAGAACATACGCCTCAATGAAGTGATAACAGAGAACCAGAAGGAAGTGTTATATCGTTTGGGTGAAATTGTTGAGACACGCTCCAAAGAATCCGGCATGCATGTACGTCGAGTGTCCTTATTTACGGCCCTGTTAGCAGAGCAAAGAGGGCTTCCGCCGTTAATGGTTGAGAAACTTAAGCTCGCTTCACCATTGCATGATGTCGGCAAAGTAGCCATACCTGATTCTATTCTGCATAAACCCGGTAAGTTAGACGAAGCCGAATGGGAAATAATGATGACTCACGCCGAGATTGGCGAACGAATGCTAAGTGGTTCCAATATAGAGGTCATGCAGCTGGCTTCTGAAATTGCTGGTTCACACCATGAGAAGTGGGATGGCTCGGGTTACCCAAAGGGCTTACAAGGCGAGCAAATCCCTCTCTGTGGGCGTTTAACAGCCCTTGCTGATGTATTTGATGCTTTAGGTAGTATTCGTTGTTACAAGAATGCTTGGAATGACCAAGAAATTATAGAGTATTTGAAACAACAACGAGGCTTACAATTTGACCCTCAATTAGTCGACAGCCTCATCGATAATTTCGAGCAATTCCTTGCGATTCGCGAAAAATACCAAGACTAGTACCAGTATAAGTACAGCGGCACGCTGTACTTTGTACTCATTGACTAAACGCCAGATACAAAAAAACCTCGCATTAACGAGGCCTTATGTTTAGTAGTGGCGGAGTGGACGGGACTCGAACCCGCGACCCCCGGCGTGACAGGCCGGTATTCTAACCAACTGAACTACCACTCCGCATATACTAACGTCACGATTGTATTACTTATTCAATGCTGGCGGAGTGGACGGGACTCGAACCCGCGACCCCCGGCGTGACAGGCCGGTATTCTAACCAACTGAACTACCACTCCTACGCATTAAATTGTTTCGTCGTTGGCGGAGTGGACGGGACTCGAACCCGCGACCCCCGGCGTGACAGGCCGGTATTCTAACCAACTGAACTACCACTCCGCTACATCGAAACATTACACACAGACTAAACAGACTTGGCGGAGTGGACGGGACTCGAACCCGCGACCCCCGGCGTGACAGGCCGGTATTCTAACCAACTGAACTACCACTCCGCAGAACCATCTCGTCTGGTGCGGCGCAGATAATACGGTTATGCCTATGGTGAGTCAACAAAGAATTGCCTTATTTCTTTAAAAATCTGTTCAAGCGCTGATGTTTTAGCCAAAGCGATGACCTTTTAGCCATAACGGTTAAAAAATCACTCGGGTGGCATCTTTAATCCACCAGCCTCATCCATTTTAGGTTCTGCAGTCACGCTGGTTTCTGAAGCTTCACGCGCTCCCTTTAACGCTTCAGCAAAAGCTTTGCGTTTTCTCCACCAAATAAAGCCAAACGCCGAACCGACGAGTATTAAAAACCCACTAACCGATAACAAAATGATCAACCACAGAGACATTCCAGGATCTTCGACCTTGACCGGTATAGGCGCTACAACTTTTGGTGGCGGTGGGGGGGGCGGTAAAATCACAAAGTCTTCTTCCGGTAAATCAATCACGATCTCTCTGTTTTGCAGAGTAGTCGCCAGCAAGGTGCCCATTACGCGGTAGCGTCCTTGTTCTTTTGGGGTGGGCAAATCCACGGTAAACTGCTCACTCGTCGCATAAGTTTGAAAGGCCTGCTCCCAGCCAACGTTGTTATACACCTTGCCACTAATCACCACTGATTCAGGCTTGAGTTCATCGGTATCAATGACCAAAGCCATCCGCGCTTGCCGCTCCTCATCTTTCGGCGACATCACTTTTATCGCCACAGGATTAGGATAAATGAGTACCGGAGAACGTTGAGCACGAGTAAACACTTGGTTGAGCGTACTAATCACCATCTCGTATTTACCGGGGCGAGCCTCAAGCTTTACATGAGTAGTAAAAATACCGTCGTCGGGATACTCATCATGATTTTTCCCGTCATCATAAAACTTGCCTAGCTCTAACCTTCTTATTTCGACCTGTTGATCGTCTGATAGTTGTTGGCGCATTAACGCAATATTCATCAACGCTTCTTTAAGCATGAGCTCTAAATCGATACGCTCTCCTTTAGTGCTTAAACGAGCAGTGATTTTAAGCCGTTCACCTTGATAGAGTTGATGGGGTATCGGGTCTGTGGTGAGTTCTACTTCACTGAGTATACGAACCCTATTACGCCCTTTATTTTCGGCCACTGCTTGCCAAGGACCGCGCATCGGGTTAGCAATGGTAACAATGTCTAACTCGTCTGTTTCCAGCCAACTCACATTTTTGGGCACGTCCCAAGCGTAAATTTTACTTCCATCGGGGCGAACCAATATTGCGGCGGGCGAACCGGGGGTTCGATAAAGTAAAAACGTGGCTTTATCGATACTATGATCTAGCCTAAAACGGTTGTCGATTAGCGGAATATCCCGGTTTTCAAAAACCGTTGTAGCCTGCAGTGGTAACACTAAACATAAGCATAACCATAGGGTTGTTTTTATCATTATAATTAGTTTCGCCAGAGACACTGGCCTCCCTTTTTTTCAACCAAATCTAAACGTTCCTGATGATTCACTAGCTCTTGCTCGGTAGCAAACACTACCTTTAAAGGAGCTCTGTTGGTGTCAATAGGTCGCACACCTGCACCATCACCACTCCCCTTTTGCTTCAAATTTAGTTTATTTTGACCGCCGGTCATTTTCAGGAAAACATCAGCCAACAACTCAGCATCAAGCAAAGCGCCGTGATAGGTTCTTGAAGAGCGATCTACACCATAATAGTCACTTAAAGAGTCCAAGTTTTTACGAGCAGGTAAAGGCTTATTACCCGCTAATTGAATCTCTCGTTTATTATATTCGCCGCGTCGTGCCACCAACAGCGAATCGGTAATACTACAAATATCGGCACACTTAGGCATTGCTTGAGTTAATGTGCGAGACATCATGGCAAACTCGTGATCTAGGAAGCTAATATCAAAGTTTGCGTTGTGGGCCACTAACTCGGCTCCGCGAATAAACTCAATGAAATCGCGGGCCACTTCTCTAAATAAGGGTTTATCAACCACGAACTCATCGGTAATACCGTGAACACGTATCGCATCTTCATCAATTAATTGTTCTGGGTTGATATAAACATGAAAAGTATTGCCCGTTAACTTTCGGTCAATCACCTCTACGCAACCAATTTCAATCACTCGGTGGCCTTGATAAATGGGGCCACCACTATCATTCATACCGGTGGTTTCTGTATCAAATACCACTAAGCGGTGGTTCTTGGCTTGGCTCAAAATAGCTCCTATACGACACTATGCGGATAATATCTCTAGTTTAACAAAGATATGCCAAAAGAAGTTTACTTGTTTAATCGTGTTCATTAGCGCAAAAAGGGCAAGCCTAACCAAACCCACTTCATTTGACTCAATCAAGTAAACAAACAGGGAATAAATAACAAGACCAGCAAATGACGGAAATCAACGGGCTGCATAATGAGTGATAGATGCTCCGGCTGTTGCTAAGGGAGAACAACAGGCCGCCTTTAACCACTTATAGAAGAAGGAACCGAGATACGACGTTTAACTCGCCACGCTTTTTTAATTGGCGTGAGCGGTGCCCGGCGCTTTCTTGCCACGATAAAATAAGCCGAGGCAGTGACCCTGAAGTAACGTTTCCCCCAACGCTCAAACCACTTTGGCGCTGGGCTACTGTTAATAAATGAGGTGTAAGCGAAGCGCTCATCATTGAGTATTTCAAAACCTAATAAATTTAACCAATCTTTTACTCGTGCAGGCGTAAACATTCGACAAGACCACGGCATACCACGCTTGCGAAATGGAAAATAACGACGTAAACCGACCAAACTAAAGGGATTAAAGCCACTAATAATAACGTAGCCATCGGCAGTAAGAACCCGCTCAACTTCGCGTAAAATTTGATGAGGGTCTCTAGAAAAATCCAAACAATGCGCTAATAAGCAAAGGTCTAAACTGCTCTCTTGAAAGGGCAATTGTTCTGGTTCAGCCCTTAAGCCAACTAAATGTCCTTTATGAGCAACATTAAGTTGATGACGAATCATTGATGCATGACAATTCAACTGAGCACTTAAATTGCCTAATTTAAGCATGTGGTACCCAAAGGCCACGGGTAAATATTGATCAAGCAAGCTTTGTTGTTGCTCCATCAACCAATCACCTAGAGGTAGATCTTGCCAGAAGTCTGGGCTGGCTATTACATCGCGTATTTTTGCCGGTTTCATCAATTCCCCGTACCAATCTACTGCAGTTAAGGCAATAATGTCCCAACGACTTTAACGACAGAGATATCATAATGCAAATCATCCATATTCCTGCCTTCAATGATAATTATATCTGGTTAGTAAAAGAGCCTGATTGTAACGATTGTATCGTAGTCGATCCTGGTGATGCGCAGCCAGTGTTAAAGCGCTTAGCTGATATGAACTGTCAATTAAGTGCAATACTGATTACTCATCATCATAGTGATCATATAGGGGGGGTAGATGCCTTATTGGCGGCCTATCCACATGCCCAAGTATTTGCGCCTAGTAACGCTCGTTATCACTTTCCTCATACCGTTGTTAAGGGTGGCGTGAAACTGACGCCCAATGGCTTGCAAAGCAAGATAAGAGTAATTGAAGTGCCAGGGCATACACTAGATCACGTTGCCTATTTAGCAGATGACCACCTTTTTATAGGTGATACCCTTTTTTCCGCTGGCTGCGGCCGACTGTTTGAAGGTAGCGCCAAGCAAATGCATACCTCTCTGAGCAAAATTAAGGCATTAGCACCCGAGGTGCTCATCTATGCCGCCCATGAATATACCCAGGCCAACTTGCAATTTGCCTTAACGGTAGAACCTGACAATGTTGCACTACAAAAATATCAACAACATGTCAGCAAACAAAGGCAAATGGGCCTGCCTACCCTCCCCTCCAGCCTTAATGAGCAATTGGCTATCAATCCATTTTTACGTTGTGGAGAAGATAGTATTCGTGATTCAGTCGCACTAGAACTGATGCAACCACTAAACAATGAGATAGAAGTGTTCGCAGGTTTAAGATCATGGAAAGACCGCTTCTGACTTGCTAATTAAAGCCGACCTCAATACCATTAGCGGCTAATTAACACCAAACGGATAGATCATGAAAGCGCTCATAGTTGGCCTTTTTACATTGTTATTGGGCGCTTGCCAACTGACGACACCTACCACTCAAGATGCAGCGGTGGCTGTAGAAGAGCCCGCCACTAAACCATTAGACGCTCAGGCAGCAAAACCTGACGAGCGGGCACTCACGCAGTCAATCACCGATCAAGCCACAGCTACCGACGCTGAATTAGTTAATGCCCCTGTCGTTTACGACGACGTGTGGATTCGAATCGAAGACCAGTTATCCATTCCATTACCTGAAAATAACCGCCGCCTACAAGCACAGTTAAACTGGTTTCTAAAACACCCCGATTATATGAACCGGGTGTCACAACGCGCTAACCCCTATTTATTTTTTATTGTTGAAGAAATAGAACGTCGTGAACTGCCGCTTGAATTAGCCTTGTTACCGATTGTTGAAAGTGCCTTCCAACCTTTTGCTTATTCTCATGGGAGAGCTGCAGGTATGTGGCAAATCATTCCCGGTACAGGTACGCGTTTTGGCTTACAACAAAACTGGTGGTATGACGGACGTCGAGACGTATATGCCTCAACAAATGCCGCGCTCGACTACCTAGAATATCTCAATAAGTTTTTTGATGGCGATTGGTTACATGCTTTAGCGGCCTATAATTCTGGCGAAGGTAGAGTAAGAAGAGCGATAAGAGCGAACCAAAAAGCGGGCAAAGCCACCGATTTTTGGTCTTTAGATTTACCTAAAGAAACTCGCGCCTATGTGCCTAAATTACTGGCCTTAAGTCAAATGCTAACAAACCGAGAGGCCTACCAGTTAAATATTCCAGCGATAAGCAACCAGCCTTACTTTCAAAAAATAGATACCCATAGCCAAATTGACTTAGCCTTAGCAGCCGATTTAGCGGACATAGAACTTAAGGAGCTTCACCGTTTAAATCCAGGCTTTAACCGCTGGGCTACCGCTCCAGACGGACCACATTACTTAATGATACCAGTAAAAAGTATCGCTAATTTTGAAATAGCCCTAGCGTCACTATCAAAAAGCGACCGAATGCAGTGGGCACGCTATAAAGTTAAACCTGGTGATAGTTTGAGTGTTATAGCCAAGCGCTACAATACCACTAGCCAACAAATAAAAGAGCTGAATCAACTCAATAGCACTCGAATAAGGGCAGGCCATCACCTACTGGTCCCCGTGTCATCTAGAGACCAAAGCGCTTACACTTTAAGTCAAAGCCAACGACTTGCGGCCAAGCAGAATAAACCTCGTGGCGATATTAAAATGAGCTATACGGTAAAACCTGGCGACAGTTTTTGGAGTATTGCTAAGGCCTATAAAGTCAACCATCGCAATATTGCCAGTTGGAATAGTATGGCACCAACCGACACGCTTAAGCCGGGTAAAAAGCTGGTTATTTGGAAAAAATCTAACGCCAGTGATGAACGGACTCAAACGATCACCTACCAAGTAAGAAATGGTGACTCGCTGTCCCGTATAGCTCAGAAGTTCAAAGTGTCGGTCAATGACTTGCTTAAATGGAATGATTTAAGCAAAAGTCACTACTTACAACCCGGCCAAAAGCTGAAACTGCATATTAATGTGGCAGAGGTTAGCGCCTAAGCAAACTAAAATTAGCTAATAAAGCGTTATGATCAGAGCTTTCTGAAATAACGCTTTGGCTACTATTTAGGCTGAGCCCTCGGTAAAAGATGTGGTCCAGAGCCTTACCGAAAAATCGCGTTCGGTCATCAGGCTTAAACTTAACGGTTTTTAGTTGGTGAGCACTGATAAATTGTTCAAGAATCGATAGCCGGCCTTCGCTCCAAGTATTGAAATCCCCCGCCAACACCATAGCGCCATCATAAGCTGCCAACCAAGGACCTAACTGTTGTAACTGCTTCATATAGTCATCTTCACTCAAGGTAAAATTGATGCTATGCACGTTGATCAATAACAGGTCCTGCCCTTGCCAGTGGTACAACTGTAATAACGCAGACTTAGGTACACGGATCCATGGCTCTGTGCTTAACGCTAAACAACTTTGAATACTGGCTTGTTTGGCAAAATTCATCACGCCTAAGCCATCACCCAGCCACTCAAAAGCTATTGCTTGGTACTGATGCCATCGAGGGCCTTCCGACCACCTAGCTAGCTGCTTACGACTTGCCTCTTGCAATAGAATGAAGTCTGCTTGCTGGCTTATAGCTGTAAAAGTGGCTAGCCAGTCAACATGTTGTCCCTTGTAACTATTCCATACTGCGATAGTAAATGGTTCAGTATCGTTTAAGCGCTGAATAGCGTCAGGTGATGGAGGTGTATACTGTAATGTTTGATTATTACAGTCGGGCAATTGTGCATGGCTTAGCCAACTAGTCACCAATAAAAAGGTACATAGCAATAACTTGCTAAGCAAAACACGCCAATTATTTTTCAAACTACACCTACCTATATCCCCAAACGAAGCCGCTATTGATTAAGCAATTAAGTTATTTCAATAAAGGCTAGCGATGTCAAAAATATGCGACATACTTTAACTATCATCAATCAAGGAAATGACGAATGCAATCAAGTGAGGCGAGAACCTTAGTACCTATCTTTGCAGGAGGAGGAACTCGCCTACCCGCACACATCGGAATTTTGGCAGGCCTAAAAGAGCTCAACGTAGACTTTACTCACATTGTAGGCGTATCTGGCGGGAGTATTATCAGTTCACTATTTGCCAGCGGAATGAGTGTAGCGCAAATCAAAGCGATAGCCTTAGACACCGATTTCGAGCAATTTAAGGGCTTCTCCCTCATCAGTTTATTACGTAACGGTGGCTTGTGTTCCGGCGACAAATTTGAAGCTTGGATAGATGATTTATTGCAAGGAGCTCGATTCAAAGATCTTCCAATGAAATTGCATGTTGTTGCTACCGATGTACGTTCAGGTTCACCAGTCGTGTTTGATGCCATAAAAACCCCCAATGAAAAAGTATCTCGAGCGGTGCGGTTTTCAATGTCGATCCCGCTTATTTTTTCTTTTAAGCCCTATCAAGATCATCTCATGGTTGATGGTAGCATTTTGTCTGAAGATGCTTTACATCAAGACTGGGCCACCGACGGCACCCCTGTTATCTGTTTTCGCTTACGTGGCGATAACGATATAAAACCTTTACAAACCAACGGTATCTTTCCTCTAGCCGCTTATATCTCACTGCTTATTCGTACCTTTATGACGACTATTTCCCGTGAGTACGTCAACGAGAAGTTTTGGCACCGAACCATCGTTGTCAATACCGGTAATACATCTCCTGTAGATTTTCATTTAAGCGATAAAGATAAACTACGATTGTTTGATATTGGCTATAAGACAGCACTCGATATTGTTCCCACTAAAATTTGGCATCAGCAGCACCCAGCTCCTGCCATTGTTGGAAATGATAACAATCGAAACATTTAATTGGCTTTGAAAACAAAGTCTTGATCACATTTACGAATTGATTTAAAGCTCAGCAAAATATTCAACACTAAGGCGACTACACTTACAATAAATTGCTAACTAACTATTGAATGGAATATCAATATGTCGCTAACCATACGTCAACGCTTAATTTTCTTAGCGCTTGCTCCAGTGCTGATTTTGGCCGCGAGTATCCTTGTACTCACCGTGACTGAAACTCAAAAATTAATCAACGAGCAATCATCTGAAACTCGAGAAAACATGTTAAATATGAAGAAGGTAGAACTTAAAGCCTTCATGGACATGACTTATTCCTCCATTTCCGAAATTTACGAAAACGGCGGAAGCTTAGACAGTGCATTACCACTGCTAAAGCGCCTTGAGTATGGAGATACAGGCTATGTATTTGGCTACACCAATAAGGGGCTTAGAGTATTTGTTGGAAATTCTGACAAAGGCATCGGCGACAACTTCTGGTCACTACAAGATAAGCAAGGCCAATACCTGATTCAAGACCTGATTAAAGCGTCAAAAAAAGGAGAGTTCTATACCTACTATTTCCCTAAACCGGGCGCTTCAGAACCCCTACCAAAGCTTAGTTACGCGCTGTATTTGGACCGTTGGAACCTGATGATCGGTACCGGGTTTTACACCGATGACGTTGAAGAAATGATTGAGGTAATTGAAAGCAATGCAAATGACAGTTTAGATGCCTCATTAGTGTTTATTTGCTTTACCGCCGCCGTTTTACTCGGGTTTGCCCTAATAACTGGCTACTTCATCAATCGAAGCATTATGGCCCCATTACAAGATCTCAATCACTCGTTTGAAAAGCTGGCCAGTGGCGAGGCTGACCTAAGTGCCCGCTTAAAAACCGATTACGTGCATGAGTTTGGCCAGTTGGCAACCAACTTTAATGCCTTTATCGAACTGCTACATGAAATTATCAGCATGGTTGGAAAGGTTTCGCATGATGTGGCCGATGAAACATCTTCAATGTCGAACAGAGCAAATACCGTTGACCAACTGCTAGTTGAGCAACGCGAAGAAACAGAACAAGTGGCGACCGCAATGACTGAAATGACAGCCTCTGCCCATGATGTTTCTGACAATGCTAACCAAGCTGCTGAGTCAGCACAGCAAGTTGATAATAATGCCGAGCAAGCCATGAACACCGTAAATAGTGCAGCAGAAACGGTACAATCCTTAGCCAATGAAATAGGTGAGGCCAGTGCTGTCATCGCCAAACTCGAAGGTGATGTTCAAAACATTTCATCGGCATTAAGCGTGATTCAAGGAATCGCAGAACAAACCAACCTACTGGCATTAAACGCTGCTATTGAGGCTGCTCGCGCCGGCGAACAAGGCAGAGGATTTGCTGTAGTGGCTGATGAAGTTCGTCAATTAGCTAGCCGAACTCAACAAAGTACCGGCGAAATCCATACTATGATTGAGCGCTTGAAAAGCGGCTCTGACGCCGCGGTATCTGCCATGGATACCAGCCAAGGGCGCAGTGGCGATGCGGTTACTGGCGCTAATGCGGCCAGTGAGGCCTTGTTATTAATCAAACAATCGATACAACATATTATGGATATGAATGCGCTAATTGCCACCGCGACCGAACAACAAAGCCATGTTGGCCAAGAAATTTCTCAACGCATCGTGCATATTGCAGATCAATCCAGTCAGTCGGCATCCTTGGCTCAAGAAAACCGCAACGGCAGCATAAACCTCAATGAACGAGCCGAACAACTAGAAGAGTTAGTCAAACGTTTCACCTTGTAAGCTTGACAGCAACGAATAAACAGCCCTCATTTAGTGAGGGCTGTTAGGTGATAATTCGAAGCCCACATCATCTCCTTGTTAAATGGCGATTGAGCGATAAAATCGAGACAAGCAGCCGCTCAAAAAATGACAATAAACTCAGTTAAAACAGAGCCTTTATCACAATTATAAGGCTTAAGCCCAAGATGCCCTCTCCCTACACCAACTGCCGCCTATACTGATATAAGAACTCCTCAATACATTAGCGCATTAGCTATTTATAGCTAATTTGGAGACAGCAACTACGTTGGCTGTTAAGGCATTTTCTACGCTGTATCGTGCCCAAATATGTTCACCATGCAATTAAGCTCAGATGTAGCAACAAAAATCTACCTATCTTTGGTATTGCTTAGGCGGGAATGGCTATGATTCACAAAACTCAATCTTCAACTATGTTAGCCTCCCCTAATATTATAAATAATTTGTAACCAAAACGTCATCGCGAGGGAATCTGCAATGTCATTAACCATCCGTCAACGCCTTTTAGTGTTAGCTTTAGCTCCGGTTCTTATACTGGCTAGCTGCATTTTGCTGCTGACTTACTCTGAAACCAATGAACTTAGTCAAGCGCAGTCTGCCCAAACAGAGCAAAGCATGCTATCCATGAAACAAGCTGAATTAAAAGCTTATATGGATTTAGCATATTCAGCCATTGCAGACATATACGAATCAGGGGGGAGCTTTGAAGACGCCCTGCCCATTCTTAAGCGTCTACAATATGGAGACTCGGGTTATCTGTTTGGCTACGACAAGACCGGTACTCGGGTATTACTCGGAAAAAGCGATAAGGGTATAGGTCAAAACTTTTGGTCATTACAGGATAAAAAAAACCAATACCTTGTTAGAGACCTACTCAAAGCGTCTAAAAATGGAGAATACTACACTTACTACTTTCCAAAACCCGGCAGTAATGAAGCACTGGCAAAGCTAAGTTACGCTATCTATTTGGATAAGTGGGATATCTACATTGGCACCGGTTTTTACACCGAAGATGTTACTGCGATAATCGCCGAGTTAGAGGCTCACGCTAAACAAAGCCTGCAGTCTTCAATGCTATTTATCATGCTTACCGGCTTGGTATTATTAGGTGTCGCTTTGATCATTAGTTACTTTATCAACCGTAGTATTATGGCACCATTGCAAGACTTAAATCAGTCATTTGCCCGCTTAGCCTCTGGTGATGCAGATCTTAGCGCGCGCTTAGATACGAATTATGTTCACGAATTTGGTCAGCTAGCCACCAATTTCAACGCCTTCATCGCTTTACTCCATGACATTATCGGCATGGTGGGAAAAGTGGCTCACGATGTGGCCAGCGAGACATCATCAATGTCAGATCGTGCTAATACCGTTGACAAATTGTTGGTTGAACAACGAGAAGAAACCGAGCAAGTGGCTACCGCGATGACAGAAATGACCGCATCAGCCAATGACGTATCGGATAACGCTAACCAAGCCGCCAGCTCTGCTCAAGAAGTGGACAATAATGCCGGACAAGCCATGAGTACGGTAAGTTCAGCGGTAAGTACTGTGCAGCAATTAGCCGATGAAATAGGCCAAGCCAGTGAAGTAATAGGCAAGCTTGAAAGTGATGTACAAAACATTTCATCCGCGCTTGGCGTCATTCAAGGCATTGCCGAGCAAACCAATTTATTAGCATTGAACGCCGCTATTGAGGCCGCGCGTGCTGGCGAACAAGGTCGTGGATTTGCAGTTGTCGCTGATGAAGTTCGACAATTGGCTAGCCGCACACAGCAAAGTACTGGCGAAATTCATACCATGATTGAGCGCTTAAAAAATGGTTCTGATGCAGCTGTATCAGCGATGGATAGTAGCCAAAGTCGCAGTGACGAAGCCGTAAGTGGTGCGAACGCCGCCAGTGATGCGCTTCAGCTCATTAAAGAGTCGATTCAACACATTATGGATATGAATGCGCTGATTGCTACCGCAACCGAAGAACAAAGCCATGTAGGCCAAGAAATATCACAGCGGGTAGTACATATTGCCGACCAATCGAGCCAATCAGCCTCACTCGCCCAAGAAAATCGCGCGGGTAGCTTGACCTTGAATGAACGGGCAGAACAACTAGAAGAGTTAGTCAAACGCTTTACGCTATAGCTTGCCTTAGGCATTAAAAAGCCACCTTGCGGTGGCTTTTTTTATTGCGAAGCATAAATGTTAGGCTAGCCTACATTAACTCGAGCATTACGGAACATACGCATCCAAGGGCTATCTTCACGCCAGTCATCCGGGTGCCAAGAGTTTGCAACCGTGCGGAATACACGCTCAGGGTGCGGCATCATAATAGTGACTCGACCATCTTTACTTGATAAACCAGTAATCCCCAACGGTGAGCCATTCGGGTTCGCGGGGTATTGCATGGTTGCGTCACCGTAGTTGTCAACGTAACGCAATGCGACTGTACCACTTTGCGCAATAGCGTCTAGATGAGCCTGATCACGCACTTCAACGCGGCCTTCACCATGTGATACCGCAATTGGCATTTGTGAACCCGCCATACCATTCAAGAAAATAGACGGTGATTGCTGAATTTCAACCAAACTGAAGCGGGCTTCAAAACGCTCTGATTCATTGCGCACAAAGCGTGGCCATAAATCAGCGCCAGGGATTAATTCACTTAAGTTAGACAACATTTGACAGCCGTTACATACACCTAAAGCAAACGAATCACTACGCTCAAAGAATGCACTAAATTGCTCACGAGCGCGCTCATTAAACAAAATCGACTTAGCCCAACCTTCACCCGCTCCCAATACGTCACCGTAAGAGAAGCCACCACAAGCCACTAGACCGGCAAACTTGTCT
This sequence comes from Agarivorans sp. MS3-6, assembly GCF_054112545.1. NCBI lineage: Bacteria > Pseudomonadati > Pseudomonadota > Gammaproteobacteria > Alteromonadales > Alteromonadaceae > Agarivorans > Agarivorans sp. MS3-6. Next base: position 865,160 of record NZ_CM134202.1, read on the forward strand.
AAGCTAACCCGCCCAGCAAGTATGTCACTCATGTGAACATCAACCGCGGCAAAACCGGCTCTGTCAAAGGCTGCAGCCATTTCATGATGCGAGTTTACTCCTTGCTCACGCAAGATAGCCATTTCTGGTTTCAGACCCTTAACAATGTAAGGAGCGGCAACATCTTCGTTAATGTCAAAGCTCAAACCAACGTTTAAACCAGGGTCAGCAGCATCGAGTTTCAGCTCAAATTCTTGCTTGGCACATTCAGGATTATCACGTAACGCTTGCATCTGTAGGGTTGTTTCAGCCCAAATGCTACGGTAGTAAGTACGGCTGTTAGCCAAAACGACTTCGCCATTAAGGGTAAAGCGAACGGCGTCATCGTCATTTAGCGAGCCGATAACGTGGCTACAAGTAGCTAAACCATGTCCTGCCAATACATTAAGAACTGCTTCTTTATTTTCAGATTTAACCTGAATTACTGCGCCTAGCTCTTCATTGTATAATACCTCAAGAGGTTCTCCAGCCAGCAAATCAAGCGCAACATCTACACCACAATGTCCAGCAAACGCCATCTCTGCAATAGTCGTAAACAAACCTCCGTCACTACGGTCATGGTAGGCAAGCAGCTTTTGCTCAGCGGTTAAGCTTTGAATGGCGTTGAAGAAGCCTTTTAATAATTCAGGCGAATCAACATCAGGCACCTTGTTGCCCAACTGTTTATACACTTGCGTTAAACATGATGCCCCCATGCGGTTCTTACCTTGACCCAGATCGATCAAAATCAAGTCTGTATCACCGGCATCATTACGTAGTTGCGGAGTAACAGTAAGGCGAATGTCTTCGACTTTGCCAAAGGCACTAATAATTAGAGATAGAGGCGATGTCACCGACTTATCTTGGCCATTATCTTGCCAAGCAGTCTTCATCGACATCGAATCTTTACCTACTGGAATAGTTAACCCTAAGGCTGGACATAATTCTTCACCAACCGCTTTAACAGCTGCATATAAGCCAGCATCTTCACCTGGATGACCAGCCGCAGACATCCAGTTGGCAGACAACTTAATGTTATTTAGCGACCCGATGTTGGTCGCCGCTATGTTAGTCAGTGATTCAGCCACTGCTAAACGCGCAGAGGCTGCATGATCAATCAACGCCACAGGGGTACGTTCACCCACAGACATAGCTTCACCATGGTAGGTATCATAACTCGCAGCAGTCACTGCACAGTTAGCGACAGGAACCTGCCAAGGCCCCACCATTTGGTCACGAGCCACTAGGCCGGTTACGCTGCGATCACCAATAGTGATTAAGAAGGTTTTCTCTGCAATGGTGGGTAATCGCAATAAGCGCTCTGCAGCTTCAGCTAAATCCAGCTTACTGCTGTTAAATGCTGGGCCATTAAAGCTTGCTGATTGCACGTCGCGATGCATCTTAGGAGCTTTACCTAACAAAACTTCAAGAGGCATACGAATAGGGTCGTTACCAAAATGTGAATCGTGAAGCACTAAGTCGCGTTCTTCGGTGGCCACACCAATCACCGCATAAAGGGCTCGCTCGCGCTCACAAATAGCATCAAATACCGCCAAATGTTCAGGCGCTACTGCCAACATATAACGCTCTTGAGATTCATTACACCATATTTCTAATGGAGACATGCCCGGTTCGTCGTTTGGCACTGCGCGCAGGTCAAAAATACCACCTCTACCACCATCATCAACCAATTCAGGACAAGCATTGGATAAGCCGCCAGCGCCGATATCATGGATAAAGGCGATGGGGTTCGCATCACCAAGTTGCCAACAACGGTCGATCACTTCCTGACAACGTCGTTCCATTTCAGGGTTTTCACGCTGCACCGAAGCGAAATCTAAGTCTTCACTAGATTGACCTGAAGCCATAGAAGAGGCTGCGCCACCGCCTAGACCAATGTTCATTGCTGGACCGCCCAACACAATGATTTTGGCACCAACTGGGATTTCGCCTTTTTCAACATGGTCTTCACGAATGTTGCCTAAGCCGCCAGCCAACATAATCGGTTTATGGTAACCGCGAACTTCTAAGCCATTAAAACTTTCTACTTGTTCTTCATAAGTACGGAAGTAACCTAAAATATTTGGGCGACCAAACTCATTATTAAAGGCAGCGCCACCCAGTGGGGCTTCCAACATAATTTCAAGTGCATTAACAATACGACTTGGCTTACCAAAATCGCTTTCCCAGGCTTGCTCAAAACCAGGAATGCGTAGGTTACTGACAGTAAAACCAACCATGCCTGATTTAGGTTTTGAGCCACGTCCGGTAGCGCCTTCATCACGAATTTCCCCTCCCGACCCCGTTGCTGCGCCAGGGTATGGCGAAATAGCGGTTGGGTGGTTGTGAGTTTCAACCTTCATCAATATATGAATGGCTTCTTGGTGGTAGTTGTATTGCTTGGTTTCAGCATTAGGGAAAAAACGCCCGGCCACTGAGCCAGTCATTACCGCCGCATTATCTTTATAGGCCGACAATACGTAATCGCTATTCAACTCGTAAGTATTCTTAATCATTTTAAACAGCGATTTAGGCTGTTTTACACCATCAATAGTCCAATCAGCGTTAAAGATTTTGTGACGACAGTGTTCAGAGTTTGCTTGAGCAAACATCATTAACTCTACGTCGTTAGGGTTACGCTTCATTTTTTCGAAATTTTCTACTAAGTAGTCAATCTCATCATCAGCCAGAGCCAAACCTAGCTCTTGGTTAGCTTGCTCTAAAGCCTGCTTACCACCTGACAGAATATCTACAGATGCGAATGGAGCTGGGCTGGCGTGCTCAAATAAAGCGTTAGCTTGGTCTGTTTGCGCGTAAACCACTTCCATCATTCGGTCGTGAATTAGACCTTTTAATAGCGCAGATTGCGCATCGCTTAGTTCAGTGCTTGCTTCAACATAGTAGGCAATGCCCCGCTCTAAACGTTGCACATTGTTTAAGCCACAATTATGAGCAATATCACTGGCCTTTGAAGACCACGGTGAAATTGTTCCTGGGCGCGGCGTCACTAATAGTAACTGTCCAGCAGGAGTATGTTCCGCAATAGTCGGTCCATAAGTTAATAGCTTATCTAATACTTGTTGTTCTGCATCGCTTAGGTCATTCGCTATTTCAGCAAAATGCATAAATTCAGCGTAGATAGAATTAATCGGAAGATCTAGTTCTGCACAACGCTTTAGCAGTTGTGCAATTCGAAACTCAGACAGTGCAGGTGCACCACGTAGTACCAACATATTTATGTGCTCGCTTTTCCTGATGGAGGTGGGAGGGGGAAAATTGCGCGTATTATAGATAAAAACCGAGACAATGGTAAACAAAACGTTAGCTTAACGATGAAAACCAAGCTTAATACTAGACAGTTAAGCAGATATCCATAAAATCGAGTAAAAATATTTGTCTGGATACCAAATTTGATGATTAATCAGCAACGCTCTGCAATTCTATTTGCGTTGCTTGCCTTGTTTTTGTTACAAGGCTGTGAGCCGATACCATTCACTTCCGAGCTTGAACAGATCCGCCAGCGTGGAAAACTACGCGTGGGTACCTTATATAGTCAGCAAATTTTTTACTACGACCAGCACGAACAACCCACGGGCATGGAATACGAGTTACTCGAAGGTTTCGCCGATTACCTAGGTGTTGAGTTACAGATGGTGCCGCTGTATAACCAAACCGAACTTTATCGCGGCTTACATAGCCAACAAGTCGATTTGTTAGGTGCAGCCCTTTCCCCCACTAAAGCCTTACGTGAAAATTTCAGGTTTTCGCCAGAAATATATCAAGTAGATGCGACGGTGGTGTATAAGAAAAATACCCGTAGACCGCGCGACATTAGCCAAGTAGATTCACCTCTTTGGATTACATCGGGCAGTTATCATCAACCCCTTCTGAAGAGCTACCAAAAACAAAACCCCGAATTAACCATTGAGGCCACAGATCGCCTAGACAGCAGTGAATTGCTAAAAAGCATTGTAGACGAAGAGATCCGCTTCGCCCTAGTGGACAATACAACATTGGCGCTACATCAGCGGTTTTATCCTGATTTAGCAGAAGCGTTTACCTTACAAAAAGCCACCCCTGTAGTATGGATGGTAAAACGCCTTCGCGATGACAGCTTATATAGTGCGTTGATCGAATATATCGGTGAAAGGCACAGCAACGGTGACATAAGCCGTTTATACGAACGCTATTTTGGGCATATTCAAAAATTCGACTATGTCGATACTCGGGCCTTTTTAAGAGCCACCGAAACGCGCCTGCCTAAATACACGAAATGGTTTCAGCAATACTCGGGCACTCTCGACTGGCGTTTAATTGCAGCGGTGTCTTATCAAGAATCGCATTGGCGGCCACATGCAAAATCTTTTACCGGGGTTCGCGGAATGATGATGTTGACCCTACCCACCGCTAAATCAGTAGGAGTGACAAATCGTCTCGACCCCGAACAAAGTATTAAAGGTGGTGCAGAGTATTTGCAGAAATTAATTAATCGGGTTCCCGATAGTGTCATAGCTGATGACAAAATTTGGTTCGCCTTAGTATCCTATAATATCGGCTTTGGTCATATGCTAGATGCTCGTCGCATAACCCGCATTCAAGGTGGCGATCCTGATGCTTGGATTGATGTAAAAGAAAACCTCCCCCTATTAATGCGTAAAAAATGGTATCAGCAAACTCGGTATGGCTATGCCCGAGGACAAGAAGCGTACAACTATGTAAATAACATTCGTCAGTATTATCAAAGCCTATTGTGGCTAGATGCCCAAAAGAAAGAATCAGACCGTCGGCAGCAGTTAATGGAAAACCGAGCGCCTTACCCAGTAGAAAATCCTAGCGAAGACGGCGAAAAGCAAAACAATGAAGAGGCAACGCCCAAAAAATAGAGAATAATCTTGACGATATGTCATATTACTGTCATGTTTTATGCTTAGTCTATATGGAGATTAAGCCAGTAAAGCGTCCTACCGAACATAATGGAGAGGATAGATAGTATGATGAGAAAGAAACGCGTTACCCTTCACTCGCCACGCCGCCGCATTCAATTGGCCCGTCAGCATCGTAAGGTTTTATTAAGACAACGTTCTTTTGTGTTGTCTGAAATGGGTTTAGTCGGCTTCGCTGAGTAAACCACTGCTCTGTTGTTTTTTTCGCAATTTATGTTGTTCACGACGTTTGCGAAAAAAACGACTAATAGTCTCACCACAGGTTTCAGCTAATACCCCAGCCTCAACCTCTACTCGATGATTCAAACACTCACTACTAACAATGTTAAACACACTGCCAGCCGCCCCCGTTTTTAAGTCACTAGCGCCATAAACTAAACGTTTAACGCGAGCATGAACCATTGCTCCCGCACACATTGTGCAAGGTTCCAGTGTCACATATAAAGTGGTGTCGAGTAATCGATAATTACCAATATTAGCCCCAGCTTCACGCAGTGCTAATACCTCAGCATGGGCTGTGGCATCATGTAAACTAATGGTTTGATTCCAACCTTCGCCAACGATTTCATTTTGAAAGACCACTACAGCTCCTACCGGTACTTCACCTTGCGCCTCAGCGTACGCAGCAAGCTTAAGTGCGTGATTCATCCAGTCAATATCAGTGTTATTCAATTTCATCTCAGGCCAATAAAAATGTGAGGCTATTGTAAACCTGAATGCCTCACAGGTAAAAGCCTGCTAAATACTTTCAGTTTTCAAAGCGATCACCGATAGTATAAGTAGAGTTATTCGGATTTTGTGGTTCCCAACGGATTGGAGAGTATATGCTTGACCGCTTTAAACACCCGCTGCTCGTGGAAATAAGCCTAGCAATTAGCTTGATGATTGCTTTACAAGTTATCAGTGTAGGAATTAGCAGTAAGCAGGCCACTGAAAAACTCATTACTAAAGTTAGCCAAGAGTTGACCAAAAGCCAGCAAAATCTTGCCGAATATTTGCGCCAACAACAGCAAACGCTAGAGCAAGAGGCTAACCAACAAGCACTAGCGGCAAGTAAAGAATTAAGCCAACAACTAGTGACTCAGCTGGCCGCTCAGCAAAAAAAGTCACTGCTATTTCAAAAACAACAGGTTACCCAAGCGGCTACTAATTTTGCAGCATTACTCGCGTCCTCTGCACCAGCTGCAATATGGGATAACGATATACCTAAGCTGACGCAGCTGGTGCAAGCAGCGCATGCTGACCCTGATGTGGTATTCGCAGTTTTTTTCAATATGCAGGGAAAATACCTTACTCGCCATATTGACCGTCAAAAACCGAAAATTAAGCAGTTACTGACGCGAGGAGAAGGAAAAAAGTCCATTTTTAAAATATTGGATGCGGCAGCCAAAGATCCTGATATTTTACTCATTGAAGCAATGGTGAACCCTAGCGGAGCAGACATTGCTAAGCTTGTTTTGGCGATAGACCTCAATAGAATCAATCAACTGCAAAAAGAATTAAGCCAACAAGGTGAAGTCATTACAGAGCAAATGGGGGCATTGAGTGAGCAACAAATAATCGGCCAAGCCAATGCCGACCTCAGCCAATTTTCAAACATTTTTAAACAACTTGAAGAGTCCAACCACCAGACAGCGTCCAATTTAAATCGAGAACTAGACAAGCAGTCTCGCCAAATGACCGTCAGTTTGCTCATCATTCTAATCGTTAGCGGCATTGTATTACTCATTGCGCTAGCGTGGTTCATGGTGAATCGCGTACTAAAAAAAATTAGTCGTTTATCCATTTCGCTAGAACAACTGGCGGCTAAGGGAGGCGATTTGACGCGGAGCCTTACCGTCGATCGTAACGACGAAATAGGTCAAATGGCACACGCCGTCAATCGGTTTTTGCAGGCTACTCGCGAACTCATCCAGCAAGCGAATAATAATTGTGACAATACCCACCAAAAAATAACCAAGCTAAACCAATCCAGCGCCCTCGCCAGCCAATCGGTTGGCCAACAAACCGACGAATTGGTAAATGTCAGCAGCGCTATGGCGCAAGTAGCCAGTTCAGTGGCTGAAGAAACTCAAGCGATATTATTGGTTCAACAAGAGGTAAACGAACTTCAGCTCCACAATCAGGGAAATAGCCAACTCTTCAGCCAATTAACCGATCTAATTATTCAATTGTTGTCACAAGTTGAGCACGCCAACAAAGAAGTCATCGGCTTTGAAAAACTGAGTAAAGAAATAGCGGCCATTCTCGATGTTATTAATAGCATTGCAGAGCAAACAAATTTGTTAGCGCTAAATGCAGCGATAGAGGCAGCAAGGGCCGGAGAAAGTGGCAGGGGCTTTGCTGTAGTGGCTGATGAAGTTCGCTCGCTAGCCAGTAAGACACATCAATCTACAGAGCAAATCCAACAGGGCATTGAAAAGCTCCAAGCTGGTGCTAAAGCCGCCGTCGGTAGTATAGACAAAGCCACACAACAGGCTGCCTCTTCCAGACAAAGCCTCGAACTCAGTGAATCCATGCAACAGCAAATTGGTACCGTCATTAATCAATTAGCACAGCAGATAGAAGCGATTGCCAGCATGGCAGAAGAGCAGCAAGATGTCTCTCGGCAGGTGGGTGAGTCAGCGGAACGTTTAGCGGAGAATAATCAACGCTCACAGTCTTCGGTCAATCAAACCCAGGGCATAAGCATTGAACTCCAGCAGCTTGTTGAAGATTTACGAAAAACCATGGCGGCATTTACCGTTTAATAGACTAACTATTTGCTTTAGTGAGCATCACGGCAAAACAGTCACTTTAGTGATGGCAGGCAATCAACATATCTAGAGCAAATAAAAAAGCACCGAACATAGTTCAGTGCTTTTTTTGTAACTCGCTATTTAAACGAAATTGGATTTAGTTAATCCAAATAACGCTTATTCAGCTGGCTTCTCAGCAGGCGCTTCGCTAGGTTCAAGTGCTTCTTTAATGCTCAGACGTACACGGCCTTGGCGGTCTACTTCTAGAACTTTAACTTTAACGATATCACCCACAGTTAGGTGGTCAGATACATTCGCAACACGCTCTTGAGAGATTTGCGAGATGTGAACTAAACCATCTTTACCAGGAAGAATTTCAACAAACGCTCCGAAGTCAGCTAGACGAACGACTTTACCTTCGTAGAACTGGCCAGCTTCAACTTCTGCGGTTAACTGCTGAATACGCTTGATAGCTTCTTGAGCTTGAGCGTTGTCAGTAGCGGCAACCTTCACTGTACCATCGTCTTCGATTTCGATTGTTGTACCGGTCTCATCAGTAAGAGCACGAATAGTTGCGCCGCCTTTACCGATAACATCTTTAATCTTCTCTGGGCTGATCTTGATAGTGTGGATACGTGGAGCGAATTCAGAAATCTCTTCACGAGAAGTACCAATAGCTTGGTCCATAACACCTAGAATATGTAAACGCGCGCCCTGTGCTTGACGAAGAGCGATTTCCATAATTTCTTTGGTGATACCTTCAATTTTGATATCCATCTGCAATGCAGAAATACCTTCAGAAGAACCCGCGACTTTAAAGTCCATATCACCTAAGTGATCTTCATCACCTAGAATGTCAGAAAGAACAACAAAGTTGTCGCCTTCTTTAACCAGACCCATTGCGATACCAGCAACAGACGCTTTAATTGGAACACCCGCGTCCATCAATGCCAATGAACTACCACAAACAGAAGCCATTGAGCTTGAACCGTTAGATTCAGTAATTTCTGAAACAACACGAACTGTGTAAGGGAACTCTTCAGAACTTGGCATTACTGCTGCAACACCGCGCTTAGCTAGACGACCGTGACCAATCTCACGACGTTTAGGCGAGCCGATAAAGCCCGTTTCACCAACACAGTATGGAGGGAAGTTGTAGTGAAGCATAAAGCGAGATGTTTGCAAGCCAGCAAGCGAGTCAATCATTTGCGCGTCACGCTCTGTACCTAAGGTACAAGTCACTAGCGCTTGAGTTTCACCACGAGTGAATACCGAGCTACCATGGGTACGTGGTAATACGCCGGTCATTACGTCTAGCGCACGAATCATATCGGGTTCACGACCATCGATACGCGGCTCACCAGCAATAATGCGTGAGCGAACAACGTTTTTCTCTAACTTGCCTAGCTCGTCGCCAATATCTTGGGCATTAAGTTCTGCGTCTTCAGCAGTAATCGCTTCAACAACCGCTTTCTTAATTTGGCCCACTTCAGCGTAACGTTCAGCTTTATCGGTGATTTGGTAAGCTTCAGTTAATTTAGCCTCTGCGAGTGCAGCCACTTTATCTTTAAGTGCCACGTTAACTTCAGGCGCTTGCCAATCCCAAGCTGGTTTAGCAGCTTCTTCGCACAACTCGTTAATCGCAGTAATTACCGCTTTAGATTGCTCATGGCCATATACAACAGCGCCTAACATAACTTCTTCAGACAGCAATTCAGCTTCAGACTCAACCATCAATACTGCGTTTTCAGTACCTGCAACAACAAGGTCTAGCTTGCTTTCTGGTAGCTCTTCAGTGGTTGGGTTAAGAATGTAGTTACCATCGATGTAACCAACACGTGCCGCGCCTACAGGGCCGTTAAAAGGCATACCTGAAAGGCTTAACGCCGCTGAGGTACCAATTAAAGCAACGATGTCTGGCTGAACTTGTGGGTTTACAGAAACCACGGTAGCCACAACTTGTACTTCGTTTACGAAGCCATCAGGGAACAACGGGCGAATAGGACGGTCAATTAAACGTGCGATTAAGGTTTCATCTTCCGAAGGGCGACCTTCGCGCTTGAAGAAACCACCAGGTATTTTACCTGCTGCGTAAGTACGTTCTTGGTAGTTAACAGTCAACGGGAAGAAATCTTGGCCAGGTGTAGCGGTTTTCTTACCCACTACTGATACGAATACTGTTGTATCATCCATAGTTACCAGTACAGCTGCTGTTGCTTGACGAGCAATAGCGCCAGTTTCGATGGTGACTGTATTCTCACCGTATTTAAACGTTTTTACGATAGGATTCACGTGAATTTCCTTTAATTTATGTGCTCTTTTAATTCGCGCTAAAGTATAAAACAATGCTATGGCAAAAGATAACTTTATCCTTACTAAAAGCCTTGTTATCTCGCGAGTTTGTGACTTTTATTTGAGCAACAAAAAAGGGAGCCAACCGGCTCCCTTTTAAATATTCTTTATTGGCGGCGTTAAATTAACGACGTAGACCCAATTTAGCGATCAACTCAGCGTAGCTCGCTTGGTTTTTACGCTTCAAGTAATCAAGCAATTTACGACGTTGGCTAACCATACGTAGTAGACCACGGCGGCTGTGGTGATCGTGGATGTGCTTCTTGAAGTGACCTTGCAAGTGGTTGATTTGTGCTGTTAACAAAGCAACTTGAACTTCAGAAGAACCAGTGTCTCCTGCTTCACGTGCGTATTCTGCAACGATTGCTGCTTTTTCAGTGCTACTTAGTGACATACTAACTCCTAAAATATATAAATTTACTCATCGCCAATCACTAACTCAGCGATGAAGGACGCGCATTATATAGCGACGTTTCAGCAGTTGCAAGCAACTCGCTTAACTATCTACACTTTGAATCAAACGCTTAGGTGCGACTAAGCCGTCATCATTAAGCTGACCAATACCGACAAAACGACGCTGCTCACCAATAGTGATTCTAAATACCTCATGTAACGGTGCACCTGCCACCTGCATAGCTTGTCCTTGCAGCAAATATCCCCCTAGACTTTCAGGAATGTTTACTTCAGCTAAATGAGCTACCGCAGAGTCCATCGGCAACAAAAGAGGATCAAGCAACTCTTTAGGTGCCATCTCACCGTCATTAGCCTGCTCAAGCAGCGCTTCTAGTTGTTCAGGGGTGACCATCCGTTCACTGGGGTAATCTGCCACTTGTGAGCGATGTAGTTTAACGACATGGGCTCCACAACCGAGCATTTCACCTAAATCGTCGATAATGGTGCGAATGTAAGTCCCTTTGCTACAGTGAATGTCCAGCGTCAGCATGTCACCGTCAAGCGAGATAAAGTTATTTTCATAGACAGTGATAGGTCTCGCTTCACGTTCAATAGTAATACCTTCTCGTGCATAGCTATATAAGGGTTTACCATTATGTTTTAAAGCAGAGAACATAGACGGAACCTGATTAATAGGCCCGCGAAACGCGTTTAAAGCCGTTTCTATGTCATTTTGAGTGGATGATACTTCACGTCGCTCAACCACTTCGCCATCAGAGTCAGAAGTATTCGTTCTTACCCCTAATTGCGCGGTGACTTGGTAGCGTTTATCTGAATCCAACAAGAACTGTGAGAACTTAGTCGCCTCGCCTAAGCAAATTGGCAACATCCCAGTAGCGAGTGGATCTAGCGCACCGGTATGGCCAGCTTTTTGAGCAAAGTAAATGCGTTTCACCCGCTGCAATATGCCGTTAGAAGAAACACCAGTAGGTTTATTCAGCAGAAGGATCCCATCAATTGGGCGGCCTTTTTTTCTGCGTCCTTGTCCCATTTATTCGTCCTCTTTCTCTGGCTCTTGTTCTAAGTCGTCACTCAAGGTACGACCCGATGCTTCAGCTTTTTGCTGATCGCTTTTTACTGCCTGGCTAGCCAACTCTGTCATTCGCAAACCTTCACGCAAAGAACCATCGTAATCAAAGCGTAGTTCTGGAACAGCGCGTAAACGCATCGCCTTAGCTAATAAATGGCGAATATACGGCAAGTGTTCTTTTAGGGCTTCAAGGCTAGCCTTGACTGCTTCTTCACTGTCATCTAAAAAAGTCACAAAGATTTTGGCGTAAGCCAAATCTCGAGTCACTTCAACCGCTGAAACCGTCACTAGGCTTAAACGTGAATCTCGTACATCACGTTGCAAAATCACCGCGACTTCTTTTTGAATTTGTTGGGCAACCCTATCTGGGCGGCTAAATTCTCTAGGCATCATTATTCTCCTGATACCACTCACTAGGGAGCGTAAAAACAACAATGGGGGCGAAAGCCCCCATCTTAGAGATGTAGTAAAACCTTACACTTATAGTGTACGTTTAACTTCTACAATCTCAAATACTTCGATTTGGTCACCAGCACGAACATCATTATAGTTCTTCACGCCGATACCACATTCCATACCGTTGCGAACTTCGTTTACATCATCTTTAAAGCGACGTAGTGATTCAAGTTCACCTTCGTAAATTACGATATTGTCACGTAATACACGAATAGGATTAGAACGTTTAACCTGACCTTCAAGTACCATACAACCAGCAATAGCGCCAAGTTTAGGTGACTTAAATACGTCACGTACTTCAGCCAAGCCCATAATTTGCTGTTTGAATTCAGGTGCTAGTAGCCCTGTCATCGCACTCTTAACTTCATCGATTAAGTCATAAATAACACTGTAGTAGTGAAGATCTACGCTTTCCGACTCAATAATGCGACGCGCCGTTGCGTCTGCACGTACGTTAAAGCCTAACACGATAGCGTTAGAAGCAGCAGCTAAGGTTGCATCAGTCTCAGTGATACCACCTACTCCGCGACCAATGATATTAACTTTAACTTCATCAGTAGACAGTTTAGTTAATGAATCAGCAATCGCTTCAAGAGAACCTTGTACATCAGATTTCAGTACAATGTTTAGCTCCTGAACTTCACCTTCTTCCATGTTGGCAAACATGTTTTCAAGTTTAGATTTTTGCTGACGAGCGAGTTTAACATCACGGAACTTACCTTGACGATACAAAGCAACTTCACGGGCTTTCTTCTCGTCACGAACAACAGTAGCTTCGTCACCCGCTTGCGGCACACCAGAAAGACCTAAAATTTCTACAGGAATAGATGGACCCGCAGAATCAATATCTTTACCATTTTCATCTTTCATAGCACGAATACGACCGTACTCTAGACCACAAAGAATGATATCACCTTTTTCAAGCTGGCCATGTTGAACCAAGATAGAAGCAATTGGGCCGCGGCCTTTGTCTAAACGAGATTCAATCACCACACCCGAAGCAGCGCCAATATGGCTTGCTGTTAGCTCTAATACGTCTGACTGCAATACGATGGCTTCTAACAAGTCATCGATGCCTTCACCGCTTTTAGCTGACACGTGAACAAACTGTACGTCACCACCCCAGTCTTCAGGGATAACTTCATGTTGTGATAGTTCATTCTTAACGCGATCTGGATCTGCGCCTTCTTTGTCCATCTTGTTCACTGCAACAACCAGTGGAACACCTGCTGCACGAGCATGCTGAACTGCTTCTACAGTTTGTGGCATTACACCATCATCTGCAGCGACAACCAACACGACGATATCGGTAGCTTTAGCGCCACGGGCACGCATTGAAGTAAATGCTGCGTGTCCAGGAGTATCCAGGAAGGTAACCATGTTACCGTTGGTCTCTACATGGTAAGCACCAATATGCTGGGTAATACCACCCGCTTCGCCGTCTGCCACTTTTGCTCGACGAATATAATCAAGTAATGAGGTTTTACCATGGTCAACGTGACCCATAATAGTTACCACTGGCGCACGGTTGGTTTTCTCACCGGTTGACTCAGCTTCTTGCATCACTTGCTCTTCAAGCGCGTTTTCTTTAACAAGAACCACTTTATGACCAAGTTCTTCTGCTACCAAGGTGGCAGTTTCTTGATCAATCACTTGGTTAATGGTCGCCATAGCGCCCATCTTCATCATCGCTTTAATAACTTCAGTGGCTTTAACCGCCATCTTGCTAGCCAATTCGCCTACAGAGATCGTTTCGCTAATGCGAACTTCACGCTCTACAGGTTGAGCGGGTTTGTTAAAACCATGCTGCATAGCAGTGGGTGTAGCCACCTGAGGTTTATTGTTTTTACGACCACCACGACGAGAATTATTAGAATCATTCTGCTTAGGCTTACGCTTTTTGCGGCGTGGTGCTTCGGCTTTTTGTTCTTGCTCATCTTCTGCGGCACGCGCATAGGTAGAAGTTGTTACGTGATAATCAGCTGACTCTTCACGTTTCTTACGAAGTTTTTCTTCTTCAGCCCAGCGAGCAGCATTTTCTACCGCTAGTTTCTTGGCTTCTTCAGCTTTCTTCTCAGCCTCAGCCTCGGCTTTAGCGATGGCTGTCTCTTCTTGCTTACGTGCTATATCAGCCGCTTCTTTCTCAGCAGCAAGTTGCTCTGGAGATTTTTCAGCATCAGCGACACGTTTCTCAGCTTCTTTAGCTTTAGCGGCAGCAGCAGCAGCGGCAGCTTTTTCTTCACGCTTGATCTTTTCTTCAGCATCACGCTTGGCTTTTTCTTCAGCCGCTGTTTTAGCCGCTGCTTCAGCTTGAACGCGGGTTGCTTCTTCTGCTTCGATGCGAGCTTTTTCTTCTGCTTCTTGCTTTGCTTGCTCTTCTACAGCACTACGTTTAACGTAGGTACGTTTTTTGCGTACTTCAACTTGTACAGCACGAGCTTTACCACCAGTACCAGCTACATTCAGAGTGCTTTTTGTGGTGCGCTTTAAAGTCATACGGCTTGGCGAGGTTTCATCGCCATGCTGTGACTTCAAGTGCTCGAGAAGTTTAGCTTTTTCTTCTTGAGTTACAGTGTCAGTTAAAGATTTAGTAATACCAGCATCTGAAAATTGCTGAATTAATTTATCTTCGTTTGTTCCCACGTCTGTCGCGAGTTGTTTAATTGAAACTTCTGTCATCGGGCTATAGTCCTCCGTCGACCTATTCTTCGTCGCCAAACCAGCAAATCTGCCTGGCGGCCATAATTAGTTCGCCGGCTTTTTCTTCCGACAATTCTTCGATATCTTCTAATTCATCAATGCCTTGCTCGGCAAGGTCTTCTAAAGAAATGATACCTTTACTAGCAAGTACAAATGCTAAATGACGTTCCATACCTTCAAGCGCTAATAACTCTTCACTTGGCTCAGCGTTCTCTAAAGATTCTTCTTTAGCTAAGGCTTCGGTTACTAATGCTGCTTTAGCACGTTCACGTAATTGGTTAACGGTGTCTTCATCTAAGCCTTCAATCGCCAATAACTCGGCTACTGGTACGTAAGCAATTTCTTCTAGTGTGGTAAAGCCTTCTTCAGCTAACACAATAGAAAACTCTTCATCAATATCTAAATACTGAACAAAGGTATCAACCGCTTTTTGCGCTTCAGCTTGGTGCTTATTGTTCGCTTCATCAACGGTCATGACGTTAAGTTCCCAACCGGTAAGTTGAGAAGCTAGACGAACATTTTGACCATTACGACCAATAGCTTGCGCCAAGTTGTCTTGCTCTACTGCGATGTCCATAGAATGGCTATCTTCATCAACAATAATTGAAGCAACTTCAGCTGGAGCCATAGCGTTAATCGCGAACTGAGCTGGATTATCATCCCATAATACAATGTCTACACGCTCGTTATCTAATTCACCAGATACGGCTTGCACACGCGCACCACGCATACCAACACATGCACCCACTGGATCGATGCGACGGTCGTTACTCTTAACAGCAATTTTTGCACGAGAACCTGGATCACGAGCCGCAGCTTTTAGATCAATCATTTCTTCTGCGATTTCTGGCACTTCAATGCGGAACAATTCGATCAACATTTCAGGGCGAGTACGACTCATGAATAATTGAGCGCCACGTGCTTCAGGTTTAACTTCATATAATAAACCTCGTACACGGTCGCCCGGTCGGAAGGCTTCACGAGGAAGCGATTCTTCACGGTGAATCACTGCTTCAGCGTTATTACCTAAATCAACGATGATATTTTCACGGCTAACTTTTTTAACAACGCCCGTTACCAACTCGTTTACTTGATCGAAATACTGTTCTACAACTTGAGCGCGCTCTGCTTCTCGTACTTTCTGTACGATAACTTGTTTAGCTGTTTGAGTAGTAATTCGGTCAAATACGACTGACTCGATTTGCTCTTCTACGTAATCACCCAGTTCTTTATCTGGTTCTTCGTATTGGGCCGCTTCTAAAGTGATTTCTCGGTAAGGGTTTTCGATAGCTTCTTGGTTTTCAACAACCATCCAGCGACGAAAAGTTTCAAAACTTCCGTCTTTTCTATCGATATCAACACGAACTTCAATATCACCTTCATATTTTTTCTTGGTTGCGGTGGCTAAGGCTACTTCCATAGCTTCAAAAATCTTTTCGCGCGGTAATGCTTTTTCGTTAGATACCGCGTCAACAACCAACAAGACTTCTTTGTTCATTCCTGACCCTCTTTAATCAAACTGGGGAACTAGATGCGCTTTTTGTACGTTACCTAGCGCTATCCGGTGTTGTTCTTTTTCAACTGCAAGCACGACAGTATCGTCTTCTACAGCAATGATTTCGCCCTGCCATTTTCGACGATTATTCACTGGCATACGTAATTGCATAAAAGCAATATCACCAATAAAACGTTGATAATGCTCTGCTTTAAACAGAGGACGTTCTAAACCAGGAGATGAAACCTCTAGGTTGTATTCTGTGCTAATTGGATCTTCAACATCCATAATGGCGCTAGCCTGACGGCTTACATCCGCGCAGTTATCCACATTAATGCCATCTTCATGATCAATAAAAAGACGCACGATGGAGTGCTTGCCAGCACTGACGTATTCAATACCCAACAATTCAAATCCCAGCGCTTCTACCGCGGGAGTAAGCATGTCAGTTAGTCGTTGTTCTACAGTTGCCAAGGTTCCCCTCCAGAAACAAAAAAAGGGCGTAATAGCCCAGTTCTAGCACCTAAGGTGCGGCGCGAAAATAACAAAAAGCCCCGATGAAGCGGGGCTTTAAAATTTCTGAGCCTTTTACACTATCACTACCTAAGTATTTGATAGTTGGTTGCGGGAGCCGGATTTGAACCGACGACCTTCGGGTTATGAGCCCGACGAGCTACCAGACTGCTCCATCCCGCGTCCGAATGCCAGTGATTATAACAACCACTAAGACACTATGCAAAAATAACTATTGGTGCCGAGAGCGGGACTTGAACCCGCACGTCCATAGGACACTACCCCCTCAAGGTAGCGTGTCTACCAATTCCACCACCTCGGCAGGTAAACTAGTTTGGAACGTCGCTACCAGGTGTAGCAGGTGAAGCTGGTACATCACCTACTGGAGCTACTTGCTCAGCGATTGGCTGAGACAAATCACCCCACTCATCAACTTGTTTAGTTTGCTGGGCTGAAAGGTTACCCAATACTAAGCTGATAAGAATAAACAACGTTGCGCAAATTGCGGTTGCTCGGGTTAGGAAGTTACCTGAACCAGAAGAACCAAATACGGTATTTGACGCCCCAGAGCCAAAAGATGCACCCATATCGGCACCTTTGCCTTGCTGAATTAACACTAAGCCAATTAAAGTCAGCGCCACTACTAAATAAACTACTAATAAAATTTCGTACATTCTCTTTCACCTAAGTGTGGGTCGGTCTAAATTCCGACCGTCAATTAGTGAAACACAAGTCACCAAAGCGGGCGAGATATTAGCGAACCTCTGTCACTAATACAAGCGCCAACTTCAAAAAACTTTTACTCTGTGTTCAACCGTTTAAATATTGTTCACATTAATCGCAAGCAAGGCGAACAGCTTCTGCAATATCATTGGCGCATTGTTCAACCAAAGCTGAATCAGCCCCCTCCACCATGACTCTTAATAATGGCTCGGTGCCTGATTTGCGCAATAATACCCTACCAGCGTCGGCTAACATTTTTTCAGCTTTTTCTTGAGCCTGCTTAACCAAGGCACTATTAAGCGGATCTGAGTCGCCTTTAAAGCGAACATTAACCAATAACTGCGGGTAAAGGGTCAAATCACTAAGTAAACCGCGAAGCGTTTGCTTTTGCGCCAACATAGCAGCTAAGACCTGCAATGCCGCTACAATACCATCTCCGGTAGTGGTATGTCCTAAACAAATGATATGTCCTGAGTTTTCGCCACCATAAGTCCACCCTTTGGCTGACAATAACTCCATAACATAACGGTCACCCACATTGGCACGAACGAAGGGGATATCCATTTCTGTAAAGGCTTGTTCTAACGCTAAGTTACTCATTAATGTGCCAACGACTCCACCACTAAGGTGCTGACTTAATTGAGCATCTCTAGCCAAAATATAAAGTATTTCATCGCCATCAACCTGAACACCATGTTGATCAATCATCATGACTCGGTCGCCATCACCGTCTAAGGCAATACCTAGATCCGCTTGATGCGCTAACACTTGCTCTGCGAGCATTCGAGTATCGGTTGCGCCACACTTTTCATTGATGTTTAAACCATCTGGCTTATTGCCAATGGCGATTACCTCTGCGCCTAGCTCACTAAACACTTTGGGCGCGATATGGTAAGTCGCACCATGGGCGCAGTCGACCACAATTTTCAAGCCAGCTAAACTAAATTTATTAGGGAATGTACTTTTACAAAACTCAATGTAACGCCCTGCCGCATCTTCAATACGACGTGCTTTACCCAATGCTGCAGACTCTACACATGTCATCGGGTTATCGAGTTCCGCTTCAATCGCTAACTCGAGTTCATCAGGTAGCTTGGTGCCGCCTGCTGAAAAGAACTTGATACCGTTATCGTAATAAGGGTTGTGTGAGGCACTAATAACGATGCCCGCCTCAGCCCTAAAGGTGCGTGTAAGATAGGCTACTGCAGGAGTCGGCATCGGACCAACAAAACTGGCCTGTACACCAGCGGCTGATAAGCCGGCTTCTAATGCTGATTCCAACATGTAGCCGGAAATGCGGGTATCTTTACCAATCAAGACTTTTCGCGTGCCTTTGCTCGACAATACTTTACCTGCCGCCCATCCCAATTTTAATGCAAACTCAGGAGTAATGGGGTATTCACCCACCTTACCGCGCACACCATCCGTGCCAAAATATCGTCTCGTCATTACTTACTCGTCTGTACCATAGAAAAAACATTTAACGCGTCTGCAGTTGCTTGCACGTCATGAACTCGAAAAATTTGCGCCCCTTGCTCTGCTGCTATCATTACGCCGGCTACATTAGCCGCCAATAAATCACTGGCAGGGCGATTTAATAACTTACCAAACATACTCTTGCGCGACATACCCGCTAGTATTGGTAGTTGTAACTGATGGCATTCCGCTAAGCGGGCCAACAGCTGATAGTTGTGCTGTAACGTTTTACCAAAGCCAAAGCCAGGGTCAACTATTATATTGGAACGCTTAACGCCTGCTGCTACGCAGCTCTCAACTCGCGATTTTAAAAAATCGATAACCTCACTGACAACATCGCCATAAAGAGGATTATTTTGCATCGTTCTGGGTTGCCCTTGCATATGCATTAAACAGACAGGGACCGCAAGCTGGGCTGCCACTTCTAGTGCATTCGGCTTGGTTAATGCACATACATCATTGATAATATCAGCCCCACTTTGCACCGCTTGACGCATCACTTCCGCTTTGCTGGTATCAATAGACACTAAGCAAGAAAAGCGCTGTTTAATTGCCGATATCAAATCAACAGTCCGCGCCAATTCGTCTTCCAAAGATACCTCAGGGGCACCAGGTCGCGTAGATTCGCCACCAATATCGATTATATCAGCTCCTTGCTCAAGCATTGCCTCAGCATGTTGTAGGGCCTTATCGTGAACAACAAACTTCCCCCCATCAGAAAAAGAATCGGGAGTAACATTAAGAATGCCCATAATCACCGGGCGCTGAAACTGGTGCGGGCCAATATTAAAAGAAACAGTCATATTCATTTACTTACAAAAAAGCCCTGTAACGCAAGTTACAGGGCTGATAAACAATCTAACAATTACTGAGCGGGATCTTCGCCTACAACTTTAGTTTCATCAACAGAGTCAGTACTATCCGCTTCCTTCTCACCTGAGCTAGGAGGAGTAACATCACTGTCAGTGTCATCCCAATCAGCTGGAGGACGAGGCGTTTTACGCTCCATTAAATCATCAATTTGTTTGGCGTCGATAGTCTCGTATTTCATCAATGTATCTTTCATTGAATGCAAAATATCAAGGTTCTCTTCCAGCAACGATTCAGCACGCTTATAGTTACGATCAATCACTGATCTAATTTCAGCATCAATCGCTTTGGCGGTATCATCTGACATGTGCTTAGTTTTTGCCGCACTTCGCCCTAAGAATACTTCACCTTCTTCGTCAGCGTACAGCAAAGGCCCCATAGACTCTGACAAGCCCCACTGAGTCACCATTTTACGCGCAATTTCAGTGGCACGTTCAATATCGTTACTGGCACCCGTTGAGACTTTCTCATCACCATAAATAATGCGCTCAGCTAAGCGGCCACCATATAAGCTTGAAATCATGCTTTCGAGATGCTGCTTACTATGACTGACTCGATCTTGCTCAGGCAAATACATGGTCACACCCAGTGCGCGACCACGAGGGATGATACTCACCTTGTAAACAGGGTCATGCTCTGGCACTAAACGGCCAACAATAGCGTGTCCGGCTTCATGGTAAGCGGTCATCTCTTTCTCGCTTTCAGTCATCACCATAGACTTGCGCTCTGCGCCCATCATGATTTTGTCTTTAGCTTTTTCAAATTCTTCCATGGCTACGACACGCTTACTACCACGTGCGGCAAACAAAGCAGCTTCATTTACAAGGTTCGCCAGATCTGCCCCAGAAAAGCCAGGTGTACCACGAGCAATCACGCTAGCATCAACACCATCACCAAGAGGCACTTTACGCATATGCACTTTCAGGATCTGCTCTCGGCCACGAATGTCAGGTAAGCCAACGGTGACTTGACGGTCAAATCGACCTGGGCGTAATAACGCAGGGTCTAATACATCTGGGCGGTTAGTCGCGGCGATAACAATAATACCTTCGTTACCTTCAAAACCGTCCATTTCAACCAACATTTGGTTAAGTGTTTGTTCACGTTCATCGTGTCCACCACCCAGACCTGCACCACGCTGGCGGCCAACCGCATCAATTTCATCAATGAAAATAATACAAGGCGCTGATTTTTTGGCCTGTTCAAACATGTCACGTACACGTGATGCACCAACACCGACAAACATTTCTACGAAATCTGAACCTGAAATGGTAAAGAACGGCACTTTAGCTTCGCCAGCAATGGCTTTAGCCAATAAGGTTTTACCTGTACCAGGAGGACCAACCATCAAAATACCTGTAGGTATCTTGCCGCCAAGCTTTTGAAACTTAGTTGGGTCACGCAAGTAGTCGACTAACTCGGCCACTTCTTCTTTGGCCTCGTCACAACCCGCGACATCTGCAAAGCTTGTCTTAATTTGGTCTTCGCTCATCAGGCGCGCTTTACTTTTACCAAATGACATTGCGCCCTTACCGCCACCACCTTGCATTTGACGCATGAAGAAAATCCACACACCAATTAGCAGTAACATTGGGAACCACGAAATGAAGATAGAGGTCAGTAAGCCTTGCTCTTCTGGTTCTTTACCCAAAACAGTTACGTTATGGTTAATAAGATCGTTAATTAGGTCTTTATCATGAAGCGGAATGATAGTGTTATATTTTTCACCAGTACGTTTGGTTACTCCAATATCTTGCCCACTTATCACTACTTCACGGATCTGCTCTTGATTCACTTCCTTAACAAAGGTGGAATAATCCATTTGCCGACCACTGCCTGAATCAGGGCTGAAGCTTTGGAATACAGACATCAAAACCACTGCTATTACTAGCCATAGAATCAGATTTTTTGCCATGTCACTCAAGACGTGAACCTCATCGGTTATAATTTAATAAGAATTATTAACTAGCGTACTATAGTTTAAAGCCGCTAGCTACTATATAGACTTCTCTAGAGCGCGCCCTAGAAGAATCTGGCTTACGCGTTTTCACGCTGGTGAACATAGAACGTACGTTTTGTAGGTATTGATCAAACCCTTCTCCTTGGAACACTTTAACCACAAAACTCCCTTTGGGAGCTAGCACTTCACGGCACATATCTAATGCCAGCTCGACTAAATACATTGCTTTAGATTGGTCAACATTATTATTTCCACTCATGTTGGGTGCCATGTCAGACAACACAACATCAACTTTTTTATCGTCCAACCTTGCTAGCAAAGCATTTAGAACATCTTCTTCACGAAAATCTCCACACAGGAAATCTACGCCAGCAATCGGGTCCATAGGCAAAATATCACAGGCAATGACATGCCCATCTACGCCCAGTTGCTCAACACAGTATTGCGACCATCCACCGGGCGCAGCCCCTAAATCAATGACTGTCATGCCTGGTTTAAGCAGTTTATCTTTATTTTGAATTTCTTCGATTTTAAATACTGCGCGCGAACGCAGCCCAAGCTTTTGCGCTTTTTGAACATAATGATCATCAAAATGTTCTGTTAACCAACGTTTAGAGCTGGCCGTATGTTTTTTATTGGTCACAAATAGTTTCCACTATAGTTACGAAACCACACAGGATAGTGATTATAAAATAGTATTAATTCTTAGATGGCGCTAGAATATGGCTTTTTCAACCCCGAGTAAGTAGAAAGTTTCATGCAACTGACTAACAAACAAAAACAGCACCTTAAATCCTTGGCTCATAACCTTAAGCCAGTTGTGATGCTTGGGTCTAATGGATTGACCGAAGGCATTTTAGCTGAAATAGAAATCGCCTTGGCTCACCATGAGTTAATCAAGGTGAAGATCGCCACTGACGACAGAGAAATGAAGCAACTGATTGCCGATACCATCGTAAGCAAAACAGAAGCCGTAAAAGTTCAGGTGATAGGCCACATTTTGATTATGTATCGCCCAAGCGAAGAAAAGAAAATAGAACTACCTAAAAAATAAAGAAAGCGGCTTGAGCCGCTTTTTTTATATCTGTATTAAATTCTATATCGCTAAAGATACTGTTTGATAAGGTTCTGGCTGTGGGCCTTCGCTGCCACCATACTTTGCATAGAATTCCGCGATAGCTAACTGCTGATTAACCTGCTTTTGCTGCTCTAAATTACCATTAATACTTTCTAAGGCCTTGTAGCTTACCTGCACCGTATTGTTTTCTTTAGTGCTATTACCCGTAGAACTGGTGTAATAGATATCTAACAAGTTTTGTTGATGATTAACGGAAGACATGCCTACAGCAACGTTTCGCTTAGCGTCGATTTCAGCCTGTTGTTTTTGTTGGTAGTCACTTACCTCTTCTCCAACATACAAACGCGCATTACGTTGCTCTTCTGGGCTTAATTGAGCGTATTCATCAGAAATCTTATCGACGATGTCACCGTAACCAGGTTTAACGATAGAGTTACTAGCAGTACTAGAGGCTGCGACACTGGGCTGAGGATAACTATAAGCAGAACTGGAAGAAATTTGAATTGACATATACTCACCTGAATCAGTTAATTAACAACCAATCCATGGCGAACTTTTGTACTATAACAAATCCCTACACTAGGTACAATTTATCATCTGAATATCTAAAATAAGCCAAAAGCATACCTGCGCTGTTTACGCTTGTGCTTGTCCAGTTCCTCCTCTATCCCTGCCACTATCAATTTACCGCTAAGAACTCAGCGAGCTGCATGTTGTTAACCATGACACAGTCCATACCAGCATTATGGGCAGCCTTTAAGCCAAAGGGTGTATCTTCGAACACTAAGCAACGCTCAGGAGGTACTGCTAAGCCCTTAGCGACGCTGAGAAAAGTGTCTGGTTCTGGCTTGTGGGCTTTAACATCTTCAGCGCAAACCATTACTTGAAAATAGCCGGCTAAATTGAGGTTAGTCATTATCCGCTGCATATTGATTCGTTCAGCCCCCGTACCAAGACCAAATTTTTTCGATGAAGCAAATTTGCTGAGCAGTTGGCAACTAGCATCGATACGATCCACCTTCTGCCACAAGGCATCAAAACCGGCACGCTTGTCCTTTAGTAGTCGCGGTCCGTCGATATCTACTCCAAATTGTTGTTGATACTGCTCGGCTATTTTCAAAGTCGGCATGCCACCCCGTTCTGCAACGAAGCCTATATGCACGGGCAATTGTTGTTTCAATAAGGCTTGTTCCCAAGCAGCTAGGTGGGCAGGCATCGAATCGACCAAGGTGCCATCCATATCAAAAATGAACGCGTCATATTTGGAATAATCTATTGATAACAAAATGTACCTCCAATAAAAAACGCAGCTTATAGCTGCGTTTTCAAATTTAAGTCTAGCTAAATGTATTCGACTTTGATGACTTCGTACTCAACCTCACCACCGGGTGTGATCACCGTAACTTCGTCTTCTACTTGCTTTCCAATCAATCCACGCGCAATCGGCGAGTTGACCGAGATACGATTTTGTTTGATGTCAGCTTCGTCATCACCCACAATGCCATACGTAACTTCTTGGTCGGTATTTATATTTAATAGGGTGACTGTGGAGCCAAAAATTATCTTACCCGCATTGGTGATTTTGGTTACATCAATAACTTGAACATTGCTTAGCTTGCCTTCAATATCTTGAATGCGACCTTCACAAAAACCTTGCTGTTCACGTGCCGCGTGGTACTCGGCATTTTCTTTAAGGTCACCATGCTCGCGTGCTACCGCAATATCTTCAATAATTCTAGGTCTAACGACCGTTTTCAAATGCTCTAACTCTTCGCGTAATTGCGTTTCGCCGCGCACTGTCATAGGAACAGGTTTCATATCTACTAACTCAATCAAACTAGAAAAACAGAAAAAAATTTGGCTGTCGATGACAGCCAAATTTACTTGTACTAATAACTGCAGTGTAACGCTATTTTACGCTGCGGTGAAGATCTTCACCGCTTTACAAATAACATTAGTCGCCGATTAAACGATGCGTTTGTGCAATTCTTGAAGAGAAGTCACAGTACCACGGTCATCCGCAGTATGTGCCTGACAAGTGGCAAATGCTCCGTTTAAGGTGGTAGTGTAGTTCACTTTCTGCGCTAACGCAGCGCGACGTAGTTGACGAGAGTCTTCAATAGATTGACGCCCCTCGGTTGTGTTGATTACGTAGCTATATTCGCCGTTTTTCAAGCGATCAAGAATATGCGGGCGACCTTCATGTACCTTGTTCACTAAGCGAGGGTTAATTCCCGCTTCGCCCAAGGCTACAGCAGTACCGTGCGTTGCATCCAGTTCATATCCCAGCTCTAACAGTTTAGCGGCTAGCTCTGCAACACGTTTCTTATCTGAGTTACGTACCGACAGCAATACCCGACCACTCTTAGGGCCATCGTTACCAATACCTAGCTCAGCTTTAGCGTAAGCTTCAGCAAAAGTGTCACCCACTCCCATTGCTTCGCCAGTAGACCGCATTTCTGGGCCTAATATAGGGTCAACACCTTGGAATTTGTTAAACGGCAATACGACTTCTTTCACTGAATAAAATGGTGGAATAACCTCTTTAGTAATGCCTTGCTCGGCTAAAGATACACCGGCCATTACCCTCGCAGCTACTTTTGCAATCGGAACGCCTGTAGCCTTAGACACAAACGGAACGGTACGCGCAGCGCGCGGGTTAACTTCGATTAAATAAATCTCATCGTCTTTAACAGCGAACTGGGTATTCATTAGACCAATAACGCCAAGCTCTAGGGCTAGGGCCCGAACTTGTTCACGCATACGGTCTTGAATCTGCGGGCTCAAAGTATAAGCAGGTAATGAACAAGCTGAATCACCTGAGTGAACACCCGCTTGCTCAATGTGCTCCATGATACCGCCAATCACCACATCTTTACCGTCACAGATGGCATCAATGTCGATTTCAACAGCATCATTTAAGAAGCTATCAAGTAACACAGGCGAATCATTAGATACACTTACCGCTTCTTTAAAGTAGCGACGCAAATCTATTTCATCGTAGACGATTTCCATAGCTCGGCCACCCAGTACATAAGATGGGCGAACCACTAAAGGGTAACCAATGCGCTGCGCTGATATAACCGCTTCTTCAGTGGTGGTTACCGTGTCATTTTCAGGCTGTTTAAGCTTTAAACGATCTACCGCTAACTGGAAGCGCTCACGGTCTTCTGCGCGATCAATAGCATCGGGAGAGGTACCAATAATAGGCACGCCAGCAGCTTCAAGTTCACGAGCTAGTTTAAGCGGTGTTTGTCCACCGTACTGAACAATCACGCCAGTTGGTTGCTCAATGCGTACAATTTCTAACACATCTTCTAAGGTAACGGGCTCAAAATATAGGCGATCTGAGGTATCGTAATCGGTAGATACTGTCTCGGGGTTACAGTTAACCATAATGGTTTCGTAACCATCGTCACGCATAGCCAGCGCGGCGTGTACACAACAGTAATCAAACTCAATACCTTGGCCAATCCTATTTGGACCACCGCCTAATATCATGATTTTTTTGTTATCAGTCGGTTTTGCTTCACATTCTTCATCGTAGCTTGAGTACATGTAAGCGGTATCGGTAGCAAACTCGGCAGCACAAGTATCAACACGCTTGTAAACCGGCAGTACTTCTAAACGATGACGTAATTTACGAAGCTCTTTTTCAGAGACACCGGTGAGTTTTGCCAAACGCGCATCAGCAAAGCCTTTACGCTTAAGTTTGCGCATTGTTGCTTCGTCTAAGCTAGCAACCCCCGCTTTAGCAACTTGCTGTTCTAACAAGATGATGTCTTCAATTTGTACCAAGAACCAACGGTCGATGTTAGTTAGGCCAAAGATATCTTCTACACTCATGCCCGCACGGAATGCGTCTGCAATGTACCAAATACGGTCACAGCCTACGTTTTGTAGCTCGTGTCGAATAGTTTCCATCGCATCAGGTGCATTTAAGTCAACAATCGGATCAAAACCATCAACACCCACTTCTAAGCCACGTAAGGCTTTTTGTAGTGATTCCTGTTGGTTACGACCAATCGCCATCACCTCACCCACCGACTTCATTTGAGTCGTTAAACGGTCGTTGGCACCAGCAAATTTCTCAAAGTTAAAGCGTGGTATTTTAGTCACTACATAATCGATTGACGGCTCAAACGATGCAGGTGTTTGGCCACCGGTAATATCATTTTGTAGTTCATCAAGCGTAAAACCGACGGCTAGCTTAGCGGCTATTTTAGCAATTGGGAAACCTGTTGCTTTAGAAGCCAGAGCTGATGAACGCGATACACGCGGGTTCATCTCAATAATCACCATACGACCAGTATTTGGGCAAATACCAAACTGTACGTTCGAGCCCCCCGTTTCTACACCAATTTCACGCAAAACCGCTAACGAGGCATTACGCATCAATTGGTATTCTTTGTCAGAAAGGGTTTGTGCTGGGGCTACCGTGATCGAGTCACCAGTGTGTACACCCATTGGGTCAAAGTTTTCAATGGCACATACAATGATACAGTTGTCGTTTTTATCACGAACCACTTCCATCTCATACTCTTTCCAACCGATTAAGCTTTCATCAATTAATAGCTCACTGGTTGGAGAAAGGTCTAAGCCTCGAGTACAGATTTCGTCAAACTCTTCTTTGTTATACGCGATACCACCACCGGTGCCACCCATTGTAAAAGAAGGGCGAATAATACAAGGAAAGCCTACTTGCTCTAAAACACCGTAAGCTTCTTCCATTGAATGAGCGATACCCGCGTTCGGACAAGCCAAACCTATGCTCTTCATCGCTTTGTCAAAACGGCTGCGGTCTTCTGCTTTATCGATCGCATCTGCAGTAGCGCCAATCATTTCGACATTGTATTTCTCTAGTACACCTTTACTTTCTAGCTCTAGCGCACAGTTCAATGCAGTTTGGCCACCCATGGTAGGTAACACCGCATCTGGGCGCTCTTTTTCTATGATTCGCTCTACCACTTCCCAATGAATCGGCTCGATGTATGTGGCATCGGCCATTTCTGGGTCTGTCATAATAGTTGCTGGGTTAGAGTTAACCAAAATTACTCGGTAACCTTCTTCACGCAAGGCTTTACAAGCCTGAGCGCCAGAATAGTCAAACTCACAAGCTTGGCCGATAACAATTGGGCCTGCGCCCAATATTAGGATGCTTTTTATATCATTACGTTTTGGCATAAGTTCTGTTGCTCTCTACCTACGCTTGGCCGTTAAGGCGCTGCTCAATTAATTCAATGAAATGGTCAAACAATGGCGCTGCATCGTGTGGGCCGGGGCTTGCTTCTGGGTGACCTTGGAAGCTAAATGCTGGCTTATCGTTACGATGGATACCCTGTAAACTTTGATCAAACAAAGAGAAGTGGGTCATTGTTAGCGTATCAGGCAAGGTTTTTTCGTCTACGGCGAAACCATGGTTTTGCGCAGTAATCATGACTCGGTTATGCTCGATGTCTTTTACTGGGTGGTTACCGCCATGATGACCAAACTTCATTTTCACTGTTTTAGCACCGCTGGCCAACGCAAGAATTTGGTGGCCTAAACAGATACCAAATACCGGAATATCAGTTTCTAGGAAGGTTTTAACCGCAGCAATGGCGTAATCACATGGCTCTGGGTCCCCAGGACCGTTCGATAAGAAAATACCATCTGGATTTAACGCCAATACTTCTTCAGCTGAAGTTTGTGCCGGAACCACAGTCAACTTACAACCGCGGTCAACCAACATCCGCAAAATATTACGTTTAACGCCAAAATCATAAGCAACCACATGAAACTTACTGTCTTCACTGTCTGCAGGTAAGCCATTCACTAAGTCCCAGCTACCTTGCGCCCATGAATAGGTTTTAGCCGTTGTCACTTCTTTGGCCAAATCCATCCCTTTTAATCCCGGGAAACCTTTAGCTTGCGCCAAAGCTTGCGCTTCGTCTAAATCATCTCCGGCTACAATACAGCCAGCCTGAGCCCCTTTTTCACGCAAAATACGGGTTAACTTGCGGGTATCAATATCCGCTATGCCAACCACATTGCGAGACTCAAGATACTCACTCAAACTTTGTTGGCTGCGAAAATTACTGGCTAACAAAGGTAAATCACGAATCACTAAACCACAGGCATGTATGCTAGAAGACTCTTCGTCTTCCGGGGTAGTTCCATAGTTTCCAATATGAGGATAAGTGAGGGTGACTATTTGGCGAGCATATGAGGGGTCAGTTAAAATTTCTTGGTATCCGGTCATTGAAGTATTAAAAACTACTTCTCCAACGGCAGAACCATTAGCTCCGATTGCGGTTCCACGGAACACGGTACCGTCTTCTAATACCAGCAGCGCTGATTTGCTCAAGGCAACCTCCTAACAAAGAACTGTCGACACAACAAAATGGAACTAAAGGGTAAACTTTAGCCCAATATAATAAAAATTTGGCAAATTCCGCGGATTATAGAAGAGATATTGGCAAAGGTCTATCGATATTTATACAAACTTGCAGAAATAGACTGTTAAAGGTTTTATTTGAAGATAAGGCTCAAAATATAATGTTTTGGATAATTGCTTAGCATTAGCATTTTACGTTAATTGTAAAGCCTATCAGCAATCACTGCATCTAAATAAAAAAGCCAAGGCAGTGTGCCTTGGCTTTTTACTACTAAGCAACTATAGCATTAGTTTTCTAGTTCACACATTGAAATACTACCGTTGTCAACGTTATCCGTTAACTCGCCATTTACGGTCAACGTTAAGATGGTATCACCAGCTAAAGTTATTTTGTTATTACCTGGGTCACCAATGGCACTGTCACCTACACGAGCCCAAGCTTGGTAGTCAACGTTCAGTACAAGATTCTCTACACGAGCACCATCTGAATAGGCAATCATTTGAGGATCCCAGTTATCTGCATCAGAAGCCAGTTTGAACTCGTATGCACCTGCCGCAAGCGATACCTGATAGGTATTGTCACCCTTGTATGATAGTGCGTACATTTCATCCCAACCCCAACCGGAGTGACTACCGCGAACCGCTAATTGAGTAGCCAAAGGCCCTGCGTCTGCGCTGTCTTCTAACAATTCACAACTAGCCACTGCAGCTGCTGTAACAACCAAAGTTGGCGCATCAACCGTTGAGAAATCAGTAACAAATGTGACCACCGATTTAGCATCAATAGAAAAGCTTAAATCTCCGCCATTGTACTCAAGCGTTTTAGCTGTACCTAGCTCTAGCGCACCTTCTGTTGCTCCGTAGTTAACATCACCCCAATCAGCATCTGCAACTTTGAAGCCATAATCTCCAGCTTCTAAAGTCGTGGTGAACTCATATTTACCATCTTTAGTAAACACCAATTCATCTTCTGGATTCCAAGTATTTACACCACGGATGAATATTTGAGTATCACCAAGCGGTGGAATTGCACTTACGTCTTTATTTGAAGTATCAACTGGAAGACCTGTACCACGTTCACCATCTCTTGGCTGAACAAATACTGCAGTAGTACGAGCAGGAACAGTAAAGGTTGCATCAGCAAAGCTTGCACCCTGTACCACTGAGTCTGCAGAATCTTGTTGAACTTCGTGCAAGTCAAAACCTGTTGCGCCTGCAACTTCAAAGGCTTGCTCTTCATCAGTTGCGTTTAATACAACTACAATAGCATCATTGTTTTCGTCTAAATCAGCCCCAGCACCCGTGCCGTTGTCGATAGACATAACAATTAGGCCTTGTACTTGCTCTGCACCCACATTGCGGAAGTCAACACGCGCTTGAACCTCTGCGGCTGTGGTTAAGCGGAACAAGTCACTGCTTGAACGGATAGTCAGTAGCTCTAAAAATTGCTGTTTGGCTAACTCTATATCTGCTTCTGCAGGCTCTGCAGTTTCATCAGCAATAATGGTTTTGATTAGATCCCAGTTACCACCATCTTTGTCTTCACGAGGTAAGCCAACATTCCAGTTATTATCAGAACCATCAAACCTTACACGGTTAAACCAATCACCAGAGTCGTAGCTATCGCGTTGCATTGATTTAGAACGAAGTAGTTCAGAACCCATGTGAATAAACGGAATACCTTGGCCAAGCATAACAGTAGACAAGCTAACAGTTTGCATACGCGAGCGGTCAGCAGCTGTTGTACCGGTAGCTGCTTTATAGGCGTTATTGTCCCATAAAGTTTGGTTATCGTGCTTAGATACATAAGAAATGTTTTCTGATGGATTCAAGGTATAACCAGCTTTAGCTCCATTATAGTTAACATCCTGACCACGCTTGGTATTTCCTGCAGAATCCAAAATTACGAATTTCTGTAAGTTACCTGCCATACCCACACGAATTAAGTCTTGGTTATGAAGCGCTTCTGTACGGTAGTTGTCAGCGTCAGTGTTTAACTCATTTAAGGTATCAGCATTACCAAAACCTTGAGTTTTACGAATGCCTTCGCCACTATCAAACGGGCTACCACCACGAACCGCGTCACGTAGACGGTCAGAGAACGTACCAATTTCGGTACCAGCCATATTCCATTGAGTCGCTTGCTCGAAGCGGGCATTGTTGGCTACTTCACCAAAATCCCAGCCTTCGCCGTAAAACAAGGTATCTTCATCTACTGCACGAACCGCTGCTAAAGAATCAACCATTAAGTCTTTTGGTTGGTGACCCATCAAATCGAAACGGAAGCCGTCAACATTATATTCCTTAGCCCAAGTAACTAATGAGTCAGTCATTAGCTTACCCATCATAAGGTTTTCAGTAGCGGTATTATCACAACATGTTGATGTTTCTACGCCACCGGTGTTGGCATCACGACGGTGATAATATCCAGGGACAATTTTGTCTAACACAGACTTATCGTTTACACCTGAAGCATTGGTATGGTTGTACACGACATCCATAACAATTTTTAGACCCATATCATGAGTCGCCTTCACCATTTGGCGGAACTCTAGAATTCGAGTAGTACCTTCAGCGTCGGTAGCGTAACTGCCTTCTGGCACAGTGTAATGGTAAGGGTCGTAACCCCAGTTAAAGCTATCAAGACCGCGTAGGTCATTCATCAACGACTGCGCATCACCAGTGCTAGGCTCAAAACTAGCTAGCTTCGCTTCAATCGTGCCAGAGGCATCGGCACAGTAATCATCGGTTTTATCAATTTTTGTACACAAATCAGCTAGCGGCGCATCGATGTCGATTGCACCTTCTTCGTCTACTGTCGCGATATCAAAAGCAGGGAGAATGTGAAGTGTGGTTAAGCCAGCATCTTTCAGCGCCTGAAGATGAGTCACCGACTCACGTTCTTCTTCAGTAAGCGCTAAGTATTTACCGTTTAGTGCTGCAGTACCTTGAGTATCGCTCACACTAAAGTCACGCAAATGTGATTCGTATAAGACGTGGTCTACATCGGCTTCAATTTCTGGATGCTCGTAATCATCCCAACCTGCGGGTTTAATTTCATCTGCATCTAGGTCAACCACTAATGAATACATTGAGTTAGTTGATAAGGCTAGAGAGTATGGGTCGGTAACCATACGGGTTTCAATGTTTCCAGTGGTTGGGTGGTATACGGTCACTTCGTAACGGTAGTATTTGCCAACAGCCCCAGCCTGCTCTACGGCCCACACACCATTGGCCGCTTCTTCCATAACAACAGCTTCACCCGCTGAACTCATGTCTTCTTCGTTGTATAAGTATAACTTAACGCTTTGCGCGGTTGGCGCCCACACCTTAAAGCTAACCTCATCACCTGAAACAATCGCACCAAGCTCTTCAGCTAATGCACCGCCATCACCCTTAACGAAAACTTCGTCAATCATGCCAGGCTTTTGCACTTGAGTCGCTGAAGTAGCTTTACCTTCGGCGTCCATCGCGACTACAACAATTTGGCTTTTTGCAATGGTTTTAAGTACTGCATCATCTACAGCTATTTTGGCCGCTGACAAACCAGCTAAATGCGGGAAGCGTGCTTTAGCATCATCAGACAAATCGCCAGCTGTTAACGCAATTGCGGTACCGCCAGTCACTTCTTTAGTATCAGGGTCCATGGCAATGCCATTTTCCAAATCGTAACGAAGCTCTAAAGAAGCTGCATCACCGGCTGATTCCCATGCGATAGTGTCAGCATCAACCCAATGGGCTTTGGCGCCATCAATGGCTACGGGGCGCTCTGCTACTGGCGCGTAGAATAATTCGCTGCTGCCATGGAAACCGAATAGACCTTTATCTTCTTGTAGCTTGGTCAGCTCAAACTTAGAGTTAGCGCTGCCAAATGCTTTATCATCACCGTTGTGTAAAATGAAGTTCATACACTCATGCGGATCTGATGCGTCTGGGTCAACGGTCAATACATAGTAAGCACCGTAGGTTTCACTGATACCAGTCGCAGCTCTTGGTGAACCCCAATCGGTTCCCCCATCAGCAATACCCATAGCTTCTAAATCAGTACTAGTACAACCTTCGCCATTCCAAAGGTGTAAACCCCAACCTTCATAAGCAGATTCGTCTACACGCTCATGGGCTTCATCGCGTTTGTAATAAACAACAACTTCATTTTCACCCGCGGTGTACAAACCATCAATGACGCCTCCACCGCCACCGCCTGGAGTCGTGTCATTATCACTACACGCACCTAGCAATGCAGTTGCTAGAATTGGCATTGTAAGCCTTGCTAACTTACTAATTTTTATATCCATGTCAGCCTTTCCTTTCCTATTGCCGAACCGATATTCAGCAATTATTGTTTTTTATGTTTTGAATTTTTAGCTCTCGCCTCCGACGGGCGAGATGCACATAAGGTAGGTTTTAGTGGCAAAAAGGACTGTGACGGCAGCGTAATTTTGGCTAACAGAATGTTGCAGAGCGGTGTTTTTTACAGCCTTTGTGAGACGGCTCAAAGAACAAAATCCTTGAAAACGGTTTCAAGAAAACTCATGATAACGCTTTCAAGAGCATCAGCCGAATAAAACACTAAGACTAAATTTAGATGTAAAAAAAACACCGCAATACGGTGTTTAAAAAATGAACGGGAATAGGGCCCTATTTAGTCATTAAGATCTAACACATCACGCATATCAAACAAACCATTTTGCTTATCTTGCAACCAAACTGCTGCTCTTACTGCGCCATTAGCAAAAGTCATGCGACTTGATGCTTTATGGGTAATCTCAACACGTTCACCAATATCGGCAAACATTGCTGTATGCTCGCCCACGAGATCACCCGCACGAATAGTCGCAAAGCCAATGGTATCTCTGTCTCGTTCACCAGTGATGCCTTCACGTCCGTAAACAGCAACTTTCTTTAGGTCTCTTCCCAAGGTATCAGCGATCACTTCACCCATCCTCAAAGCGGTGCCAGATGGCGCATCTACTTTATGGCGATGGTGGCCTTCAATAATTTCAATATCGGTATAATCGCCCATCACCTTGGCAGCCACTTCCAATAATTTGAATACGAGGTTAACGCCCACGCTCATATTTGGCGCAAACATAATAGCAATATCGTCAGCAGCCTCTTTTAACTGTTGTTTTTGCTCGTCACTGAAACCTGTAGTACCGATCACCATTTTTTTGCCATTGGCTTTTGCCCAAGCAACATGAGAAAGGGTTACCGTTGGGGCAGTAAAGTCGATAATAACATCGATATCGTCTTTGGCTTGTTTAAGGTCATCAATGATCGCTATGTTAAGCGTCCCCAAACCTGCTAACTCGCCGACATCAACGCCAATTAAGCTGGAACCAGGGCGTTCAGTCGCTGCACCTAATACCGTTGAAGCACTGTTATTTACAGCTTCTAGTAAGTTTTTACCCATTCGACCGTTACATCCAACAATAGCGACTCTTACTTGCGACATCCTTTTATCCTTTCGTTTACGGTTCGTACAACTGCAATATGCAACGGACTATAACAAAGCAAAAAAGATAAAACGAGACTGCTGTAATTCACGAATAAAGCTTTGATAAATATTGCAAGCTATTGAGCATGGTTATTGCGCCGCGACGCTAGGCCCCGCTTTGTTCTTGCTAGAGCGACAAAATGCCCCGGCACCACAATGAAAACAACTAAAAATCAGTCATTTATGAGCATTTTCTAACTGAGAGCAAAGCGCTTTACTCCTGTCCATTGCAAGCCGCTTTACCGCACATGATATTCACATTACCTCAAATCAACCGCTACAATTCCCTGACCCTTAAGCAAAAAAACGC
Organism: Agarivorans sp. MS3-6; assembly: GCF_054112545.1. Classification (NCBI taxonomy): domain Bacteria; kingdom Pseudomonadati; phylum Pseudomonadota; class Gammaproteobacteria; order Alteromonadales; family Alteromonadaceae; genus Agarivorans; species Agarivorans sp. MS3-6. The sequence goes on from NZ_CM134202.1 coordinate 900,148, forward strand.
CCTCGTATAAGGGCGTAGTGTTTTAGCAAAGTACTGAATTGAACCAAGATAAACTAAGCGCTGGCTTGCGTACTGTTGTTTAAGCGGCCTTTTCAGATTTAACCAGTTTAGGCTTTGCCTTTTCACTGGCCTGAGCAGGATTACGCTGACGCTCATAAAGAAACTTCAATACTTGTGCGCGATAATGGTTGTATTCAGCGTCATCAGCTAGTGCTACACGATTTCTAGGTCTATCTAACTCTACTGTTAGGATCTCACCAATTGTTGCTTCAGGCCCATTGGTCATCATGACGATTCGATCAGACAATAGCACCGCTTCATCTACATCGTGGGTAATCATAATCACGGTATTATTAAGTTCTTGCTGGATCTCCATCAAAGAATCTTGCAAATGAGCACGGGTTAAGGCATCTAAAGCGCCAAACGGTTCATCCATCAATAACACTTTAGGCTGCATCGCTAAGGCACGAGCAATGCCGACCCGCTGCTTCATACCACCAGAAATTTCATCGGGTCGTTTATGCATGGCGTGAGTCATATGTACTAATTCTAAATTGTGTTCGATCCACTCTTTCATTTCGAGTTTAGATTTTTGCCCCTTAAACACTTCTTTAACCGCGAGCTCAACATTTTGATAAGCGGTCAACCAAGGCAATAAAGAGTGGTTTTGAAACACTACCGCCCTGTCAGGGCCAGGCCGAGTCACTTCTTTACCTTCTAATATCACACCTCCTTCGGTGGCATTATATAAGCCCGCCACAATATTTAGCACGGTAGACTTACCGCAACCAGAGTGGCCGATGAGAGAGATAAATTCGCCCTTATCAATTTTCATATCAACACCATTTAGCGCTCTAAATGGCCCATTTTTGGTCGGGAAGTCGATGCTAACGTGATCAATTTCTAGATATTGTGACATAGGTATTTCCTTTAACTTTGCTTAGCGCGCGCTTTCTGGTGTTGAATGTGAAATCAGTTTTTGTAGGCTTAACATTGCCCAATCTAAGACATAACCGATAAGACCAATAACCACTACAGCCGCCATAATCCGGCCTAAGGAGTTAGAACTACCATTTTGAAATTCGTCCCAAACAAACTTTCCAAGGCCTGGGTTTTGCGCCAGCATTTCAGCAGCAATCAATACCATCCAACCAATACCAAGAGAGATACGTAAACCGGTGAAGATCATCGGCAATGAGGCAGGAATGGCAATTTTGAACACTTGCTTACTCCAATGAAGCTGGATCACTTTTCCTACATTAATCCAGTCTTTGTCGATTGACGCGACGCCAGTAGCAGTGTTAATCAGAGTTGGCCATAAAGAACATAGGGTTACGGTTACCGCTGATGTAACGAAGGATTTTGAGAATGCAGGATCATTGCTTACATACACGGCACTCACCACCATGGTAACGATGGGTAGCCAAGCCAGTGGCGACACGGGTTTGAGAATTTGAATAATGGGGCTGACCGCACCATATAGCTTTTTGTTTAAACCACAGGCAACGCCAATAGGGATAGCGATAACACTCGCTAATATGAAACCGGTAAACACGGTGTACAAGCTAGTCAATATTTGATCAAAAAAGGTTTCTTTGCCGGTATAAGGACGAATCTTTATGGTGGCATCTGGGTTTTTGGCTAACTTCTTGGCATTACGCTCGTCCTGACGCACATAAAATGCTTTTTCTTTTTCGCGCTCCTCATGATGCTCCGCCACTAAGCCTTGGTATTGCTGCCAAACTTGAGCGGGTCCGGGCAAGGTGCCTAAGCTGGTTTGCACTTTAGCAGCAGAAATGCTCCACAATAACAAAAACACGGCAATAGCCAGTAACGGAAGACCGATACGTTCGAAAATGTCACTGATTTGTTGTTTGGGGTTTTCTCCACTGGCTAAACGGACAAATGGCACCATGGGTGTCAGGCCTACTGTTTCTAGAGAGTGAATTAATTTATCTTTCATCACTACAACTCCTTTTGCGATTCGATATTGCCGGGCGACCTTCCGCCCGGCTGCTCTCAATGATTATTTGGCTTAGATCTTGTCGTCTTTTTTCAAACCAATAGTGAACTTGTCTAGATAGGCATTAGGTTTAGAACCGTCATAAACAATGTTATCGATGAAGTGTTTTTGAGGTGGTTTAAAGCCTGATTCAGTCGCAAAATTAGGGAATTCCGATGCATCAATGACACCATCAGCAATCAACTCTTTAGCTGCAATAGCGTAAATATCAGGACGGTATACCTTTTTAGCGATATCCATATACCAAGAGTCTGGTTTGTTGTCAGAAATTTGTCCCCAACGACGCATTTGCGTTAGATACCAAATGGCATCACTGTAGTAGGGATAAGTGGCGTTATAACGGAAGAATACGTTAAAGTCAGGCACCTCGCGTTTATCACCTTTCTCATACTCAAAGGTACCCGTCATGCTGTTAGCAATTACATCGTAATCGGCACCTACATACTGGCTCTTAGACAAGATTTTAACTGCTTCTGGGCGGTTTTTGTTGTTCTCTTCATCTAGCCATTTGGCCGCTCGAATCATCGCTTTAACCACACGAATATGCGTATTAGGATATTCATCAGCCCAGCCTTGGCTCACACCAAATACTTTCTCTGGGTTGTTTTTCCAAATTTCATAGTCAGTCACAACCGGAACCCCAATGCCTTTAAATACAGCTTGTTGGTTCCACGGTTCGCCCACGCAATAGCCGTAAATAGTGCCGGCTTCCATGGTTGAAGGCATTTGTGGGGGTGGAGTTACTGACAGCAAGGCATCAGCATCAATTTTTCCTGAAGTATCCCCTTTATGAGGAGCGTAGTAACCAGGGTGAATACCACCTGCAGCCAACCAGTAACGTAGCTCGTAGTTATGGGTAGATACGGGGAATACCATGCCCATATTAAATGGCTTACCTTGATCTTTATAGCTATCAACCACCGGCTTTAAGGCGTCGGCTTTAATTGGGTGGACAGGTTTTCCACCTTCATGGGGGACATGGGGCTTCATTTGTGCCCAAATATCATTAGATACGGTGATCGCATTACCGTTTAGGTCCATACTAAAAGCGGTAATGATGTCTGCTTTTGTACCAAAGCCAATGGTGGCTCCGAGCGGCTGACCAGCCAGCATGTGCGCACCGTCAAGCTCCCCAGTAATCACCCGATCAAGCAATACCTTCCAGTTAGCTTGAGCTTCAAGCTGAACATATAAACCTTCATCTTCAAAATAGCCTTTTTCGTAGGCCACAGCTAAAGGAGCCATATCGGTCAGCTTGATAAAACCAAACTTTAAATCTTCTTTTTCAGGCTCACCGATTTCAGCATGACTAAAACCAATAAAGCTAGCCGACACTATCGCCGCAGCCATAGTGGTTTTAATAATGCGAGATAAACTTAAACGTGTTGATTGTTGCATTCCCTGCTCCTGCGTTACCTAAATGGGTATAACTCTAATTGTTCACAATTAGGGAGTTGCCAAGGACGTGCCAAGATCTAGATCACATTTTTTTAACACCTAAAATCATTAACTTAGGAAATTCTTTACCTCTAAAGGAGTATTTGGATTTTTCTTGTTAATTCACTAACTTAGAACACAAGTGCACAAATCTGGCGCATAAAAAAACCGGCTGATTAGCCGGTTTTTATATTGAGATTGGGTTTTAGCCTAAAATAGCTAACAGCTCAACTTCAAAGACTAATGCAGCAAACGGCGGGATAGCCGCGCCAGCACCTTGCGAGCCATAAGCAAGCTCTTGAGGGATGTAAAGCTTCCACTTATCGCCCACTTTCATACGTTGTAACGCTTCAGTCCAGCCTTTAATTACGCCGTTAACTGGAAATTCTGCAGGTTCGCCACGTTGTACTGAGCTATCAAATACTTCACCAGAAATTAACGTACCTTCATAGTGAACTTGCACTTTACTGCTAGCGGTCGGGGTATCGCCTTCACCTTCAACCAATACTTCATATTGAAGACCAGTTTCAGTTTTGTTGATCTCTGGACGTTGGCCGTTTTCTGCTAAGAACGTCTCGCCTTCAGCCATTGCTTCTTTATGCTGCTCAGCTTTTTTAGCTTCAATTTCTTTGGTGATTTCTTGGAAAGCTGCGCCAATTACCGCTTCGTCTAGCTGTGGCTCAGCACCGCTCATCACATCACGGATACCATCTAACATAGCATCAACTTTTAAGCCGTCAAAAGCTGCACGCTCAATCTGCTCACCAATTTGAAGGCCGTAGCCATAACTTGCTTGCGCTGCTGCGCCTTGATATTTATCGCTCATTTCAACTCTTAAAATTAATCATGAAAAGAACAAAATGTTACCATAAAGTCTTGCGAAAAAGGCGTAATTAGCAGACTAATTCAGCCTTTTTTTGTATGAATGGTGATCCAGAAAACTCCAGCTCACGCTGCTCACCAGTGAATTTAAAACCTAAGTGACGATAAAAACCTTGAGCGTGTTGATTATCCTCCATCACCCAGCAATGTAAGCGAGTAGCAAAGGACATTTTTGCCGATTGACTCGCTGATTCAAACAAGGCCCTTCCCCATCCTTTCCCCATCGCTTGGGGATCCAAATAGAGCGCCGTTAACTCAACACCTTCGACTTGTTGGTCAAGCATGACAAAACCTTGAACATTGGGTCTCGCTAATACCCACGTGGTATAACTGGGGCTGATTAAACGTTGTGACCACAAACGATGGTGTAATACTTCAGGTAATTGTTTAAACATAGCCTGAGTCACTTTTTTATTGTAAACATGCTGCCAACTACGCCGCTGCACTAAACTAATTTCAGCGGCGTGTTTAGCTTTAGCTAGCTGGATTGGCATCAGTGTTGGTTTCAGTATCTAGACTAAATTGTGCTGGGCGCTGGCATTGTGGCTGTTTGCCTTGCGCTATCGCTTGTTTTTCTAACTGTATAGCTCTGCTCATGCGCGCTTCTAAATCAGCTATACGGGTTGTATTTGAGGGGTGGGTTGAAAGAAACTCAGGGACTGAACCGCCGCCAGCCTTCGCCATATTCTGCCAAAGCGTCACGCTAGCCTGAGGATTAAAACCGGCACTAGCCATCAGGTCTAAGCCCATAAGATCAGCCTCACTTTCTTGGGTTCTTCCATAAGGCAACAATACCCCGTATTGCACACCTAAGCCCAAAGCAGCCATCGCAACGCCTTTATGTTTAACCTCATCGCTCACCCCAATAGCGATGGCAGCCACCGCCGTGCCGATGCCTGCAATTTGGTTTTGTGATAAACGTTCATTACTGTGTTCTGCTAATACGTGGGCTATTTCATGACCGATTACAGTGGCTAGCTGGTCTTGATCTTCAGCCACTTTAATCAAACCGGTATATACGCCAACATGGGCGCCAGGTAAGGCAAAAGCATTTACCTGCTCAGAGTCAAATACCACGACTTCCCATTTCTCTTCACCGTAGTGACCGGGTATTTCGGCGGTTACCGCATTCGAGATACACGCCACGTAATCATTGGTGGCTTGGTCTGTGACTATTTTTTCTTGTTTTTTTATTTCTTCAAAGGACTGAGCACCCAATGCACTCATTTTTGAATCATCATAAAGTAATACCCGCTTTCTTCCGGTTGGAGAAGCGGAACAACTTAGTAATGCGGCTAGCGAAACAACCCCTACAGCCAACTTTAGCATTTTGTTCATTTATGCATTTCCCTTTTTAAGGCAACCTTAAAAATTGCTATTCCTTTAATATTAGTGGCAATCCGGCACTAATGAATACAACCCTATCGGCAATGGTAGCCAATGCTTGATTTAAACGCCCTAATTCGTCGGCAAACATTCGCGCCACAGCATTATCAGACACCAAGCCTAAACCTACTTCATTGGAGACAATCACAATATCACTGTCTATCTGCTTTAGGGCTTCTAACAACAACGAAGACTGCCGGTGAATATCGACTAACTGTAACTGCGGTGACTTGTCCGTGCTTAACCACCACCCTAGCCATGTCGACATACATTCCAGCAAAATTGGCTGCTGCAAGTGGGCGTAACCAGCTAATACCTCAGCTAAACACTCTTCAGTAAAATTTAATTCATGGGTAGTAAAACGGCCGTTACGCTGACGTTGATGATGGTCAATCCGCTGTGCCATTTCATCATCACTGGCTAAAGACGTTGCAATATAAACAGATGAACCGATAAGGTCATCAGCAAACTGCTGTTCTGCCCAGCGGCTTTTTCCGCTTCGAATACCGCCCAATACCAAGGTTATCATCATTCACCTTAACTATACTCATCGCAATAAATGGCGAATCATTGTTCGTTGCTAAAAACCCAATAATGCTGTTTATTTTTCCGATTGTAGAATAACGACCTAGTGACAATAAATCGTATTTTCATACCGCTTATGCCGAGTCAATTTACCGGTCTAAAATAATTCTTGTCGCTATGATTTTGGTAAATAGTAGCATAGACAAAACCAACAACAATAGTTCAAAAACCAATAACTTAATGTAAATGATAGCCATAAAAAAAGCGGCTAACGCCGCTTTTTAATCGCTTCATTGATTAACTGGTTAGGTCATCGAAAAACTTTTTAACACCATCAAAAAAACCTTCAGCCTTTGGCTTGTGTTTGCTACTTGCAGACCCGCCACAACTGTCCTCAAAGTCACGTAATAATTGCTTTTGAGTATCATTAAGCTTAACCGGTGTTTCTACTGTAACTTTACAGATCAAATCACCAATTGGTCCGCCTCGTACCGACTTAACTCCCTTACCACGCATTCTAAACATACGACCGGTTTGAGTTTCAGCAGGTACCTTAAGGCTTACTCGACCATCTAAAGTGGGCACTTCGATTTCGCCACCTAAAGCCGCCAATGTAAAACTAATTGGCACTTCGCAATATAGGTTATTTTCTTCACGCTGGAAGATGGGGTGATCTTTTACATGTACTTGAACATACAAATCACCGGCTGGAGCACCGCTCTCGCCCGCTTCACCTTCACCGGATAAACGAACGCGGTCACCAGTATCTACACCTGCGGGGATACTAACCGATAAGGTTTTAGAGCGTTCGTAACGGCCTTCACCATGACATTTATGGCAAGGATCTGAAATAATTGAGCCTTTACCTTTACAGGTTGGACAGGCTTGCTGAACCGCAAAAAAACCTTGACGCATTTGCACTTGGCCTTGGCCATGACAAGTACCACAAGTTTTTGGGCTCGAGCCTTTTTTAGCGCCACTACCATTACACTGTTCACAGTGTACTAAGGTAGGCACTCGAATTTCTTTTTTAACACCTTTTACCGCTTGCTCTAAGCTCAACTCTAGGTTGTAACGTAAATCAGAGCCACGTTGAGGCTGACGTCGACCACCGCCACCACGTCCACCACCAAAAATATCACCAAAGATATCGCCAAATGCGTCGCCAAAATCACCATGCCCGCCGCCAAAACCACCCGCTCCGCGGTTAGGATCGACTCCAGCATGACCATAGTGATCATAAGCTTCTTTCTTTTGGGCATCGTTCAGTACTTCGTAAGCTTCTTTTACTTCTTTAAATTTCTCTTCAGAAGCTTTATCACCTTTAGTACGGTCGGGGTGATATTTCATCGCCAAACGTTTGTAGGCTTTTTTAATTTCTCGCTCACCGGCATCTTTGCCTAGACCAAGAACTTCATAATAATCGCGTTTTGACATAATTGGAGTTCTGCTTTCTTACAAGCTAACAGCTTGGAAGTATTGGCGTTGATAGACACACGGGCGTTGTTTTCACAACGCCCGCTATTTACTTACTAAAGTATCGAAGACAAATTATTTTTTGTCGTCTTTCACTTCTTCAAACTCAGCGTCAACCACATCGTCTTGAGCAGGAGCTGCTTGCTCGGCATCTGCCGCGCCTGCATCTGCTTGGGCTTGTTGCTGTGCTACTTCCATCAGTTTTTGAGAGGCTTCAATCAAAGCTTGAGTTTTAGCTTCGATCTCTGCTTTATCTTCACCTTTAGTTGCTGCTTCTAATTCAGTCACTGCGGCTTCGATTTTCTCTTTATCTTCAGCAGGAAGTGCTTCACCGGCGTCTTCAATTTGCTTGCGTGTACCATGTACTAAAGCATCGGCTTGGTTACGAGCTTGAACTAACTCTTCAAACTTCTTATCTTCTTCAGCATTAGCTTCCGCTTCATTAACCATCTTATTGATTTCGTCATCTGACAAACCAGAAGAGGCTTGAATGGTGATTTTTTGCTCTTTAGCAGTATCTTTATCTTTAGCAGATACGTGCAAAATACCGTCAGCATCTAAATCAAAAGTTACTTCGATTTGTGGCACGCCACGTTGTGCAGGACGAATACCTTCTAGGTTAAATTGACCTAAAGATTTGTTGTCTGCAGCACGTTTACGCTCACCCTGAATAACGTGAACCGTTACCGCACTTTGGTTATCATCGGCTGTTGAGAATACCTGTGAACCCTTCGTTGGGATGGTAGTGTTTTTCTCAACTACGCGTGTCATTACACCACCCATAGTTTCAATACCCAAAGATAGTGGCGTTACGTCTAGTAGCAATACGTCAGTTTTATCGCCAGACAATACTGCACCTTGAATAGCTGCACCCATCGCGACAGCTTCATCAGGGTTAACGTCTTTACGTGGCTCTTTACCAAAGAACTCGGTAACTGCTTTTTGTACTAGTGGCATACGTGTTTGACCACCCACTAGGATTACATCGTTGATGTCACCCACAGATAAGTCAGCATCTTGCAAAGCGATGCGTAATGGCTCTAAAGAACGTTGTACTAATTCTTCAACCAAAGACTCAAGCTTAGAGCGAGTTACTTTGATATTAAGGTGTTTAGGACCCGAAGCATCAGCGGTGATGTAAGGTAGGTTTACATCAGTTTGTTGAGCTGAAGACAGTTCACACTTAGCTTTTTCAGCGGCTTCTTTTAAACGTTGCATCGCTAACGGGTCTTGCTTAAGGTCAAAACCTTGGTCTTTCTTAAATTCTTCAACCAAGTAGTTGATCAAGCGGCTATCGAAATCTTCACCACCTAAGTGAGTATCACCATTAGTGGCTAACACTTCGAAAGTTTTCTCGCCATCTACTTCATCAATTTCGATGATAGAGATATCAAAAGTACCACCACCTAAGTCGTATACAGCAACAACGTTGTCGCCTTTAACTGAGTTTACGCCGTAAGCGAAGGCTGCAGCAGTAGGTTCGTTGATAATGCGTTTAACATCTAAACCAGCAATACGACCAGCATCTTTAGTTGCTTGACGTTGTGAGTCGTTAAAGTATGCAGGTACCGTAATAACCGCTTCTGTAACGGCCTCACCTAGGTAATCTTCTGCTGTTTTCTTCATTTTCTTCAATACTTCAGCAGAAATTTGCGGTGGTGCTTTCTTCTCACCTTTTGCTTCTACCCAAGCGTCACCGTTGTCAGCATTTACAATTTTGAACGGCATAATTTTAATGTCACGCTGTACTTCGTCATCGGTGAAACGACGACCGATAAGACGCTTAATAGCAAATACAGTGTTAGTTGGGTTAGTTACCGCTTGGCGTTTGGCTGGTTGGCCAACTAAGGTCTCGCCATCCTCGGTGTAAGCAATGATAGAAGGTGTTGTACGATCGCCTTCAGCATTCTCGATAACTTTAGGGGTATCGCCATCTAAAATCGCAACACAAGAGTTAGTGGTGCCTAAATCAATACCAATAATTCTACCCATAATGGTGTTCTCCAAATTCTGTTTATAACTAATTTTTTGTTGTTGGAACTAAGGTGGGGGCGTCAATTTTCTTTTCAAGGGAAAAACTAAAAAAAAAGCTAAATAGCTTGATATCAAGTTGATTACTTTCCATTCAACTTTTACCACCGCAAAAGAAACAGCAGCACATAAAACCACCAAAAACCGAACAGGAAGTAGCTAAAATGCCATTAGATATAACCTGTGATACTATAACCTTAACTTTAAGTTATATGCAGAGCATTAATCTGCATAAAAATAGAGAGAAGGGAAATGATCAACACTGCAAAACTGAGCCTCACACATAAGATAATAATCGGTATGATTACCGGTATTGCACTAGGGGTTTTCTTACAAACATTTTTTGCTGATTCAGTGCTAGTTAAAGACTATCTGGTTGACGGCATTTTAAATATTACAGGGTCTATTTTTGTTGCCAGCTTAAAAATGCTAGTTGTGCCATTGGTATTTGTATCCTTGGTATGTGGCGTGTCTTCAATGAAAGATACTGCTCGCTTAGGCCGCCTTGGTGGTAAAACAGTGCTTCTTTATTTAGCCACGACAGCGATTGCCATTTCACTGGCAATGGCGGTAGCACTATTAGTTCGTCCTGGCACAGGCATCGAACTAGTGGCTGAAACGGCCTTCCAGGCTAAACAAGCCCCAAGTATTAGCCAAGTCATTATCGACATGTTCCCGGATAACCCTATTGCCTCCATGGCACAGGGCAATATGTTGCAAATCATTGTATTTGCATTGTTGTTCGGTATCGCTATCGCAATTTCAGGTGAACCAGGCAAGCGTATAGCCAGCCACTTTGAAGATTTCAATGTAGTGATTATGAAATTAGTCACCATTTTAATGAACCTTGCTCCCTATGGCGTATTCGCGCTGTTAGCCAAACTGTTCTTTGGTATTGGCTTCGACGCGATTTATAGCCTGCTAGGTTACTTTATGGTGGTACTGGTTGTGCTACTGATTCACGCTTTGGTGGTTTACCCCACCTTACTCAAAGTACTTACCGGCTTAAATCCGGTTTTGTTCATCAAGAAAATGCGTGAAGCAATTGTATTTGCGTTTAGTACTGCTTCCTCTAACGCCACTATTCCAGTGACGATGGAAACCGCTACTCATAAATTGGGCGTACGTAACTCAACGGCTTCTTTTACTATTCCCTTGGGCGCGACCATCAATATGGATGGCACTTCAATAATGCAAGGTGTGGCGACCATTTTCATCGCTACCGTTTATGGTATTGATTTAACCGCCGGTAACTTTTTAATGGTGATTGTCACTGCAACTTTGGCATCAGTGGGAACAGCAGGCGTGCCGGGCGTTGGTTTAATTACTCTGGCCATGGTCTTACAACAAGTAGGGCTGCCCGTTGAAGGTATTGCTTTAATCATCGGCGTAGACCGTTTGTTAGATATGGTTCGTACGGCGGTCAACATTACCGGTGACAGCATGGTAACCGTAGCAGTCGCTAAATCAGAAGGGGACTTAAACCTAGACACTTACAACAACCCGCTAGCGGGTTTGTCGGAAGAAGAAGTTCACTTACCCCATGAAGCAGAGCCAAATGCTACAGTAGGCTTAGAAAAGGCCTAACCATATAAAGTACACAATAAAAAACGCGGCTTTATGCCGCGTTTTTTATTTTTGCGTCAACTACGCTAACGCTTACTCGATACCACTTATAGAAATATCAAGATTGTTTAAAATGCCATTCTGAATCGAATAAATACAACCATGAACAGATAGCTGTTGGCCGTTGCGCCAAGCATTTTGCAAGGTAGTGGTTTGGGAGACATTTTTCACTTGCTCCATCACATTTAATTCACACAAACGGTCGGCACGTAATTGTTTGTCTTCAATGCCATCAAGCTCGGCTTGATGAAAGCGATAAACGTCTTTTAAATGGCGCAACCAGTTATCAATTAAGCCGTGCTGCTCCTTTTCCATAGAGGCCAATACTCCACCACAGCCGTAATGCCCGGTCACAATAATATGTTTCACCTTCAATACATCGATTGCGTACTGAATCACCGACAAACAGTTTAAGTCAGTATGTACAACGACATTAGCAATATTCCGATGCACGAAAACTTCACCCGGAGGAAGGCCAGCAATTTGATTCGCAGGAACTCTACTATCACTGCAACCGATCCATAAATACTCTGGATTCTGTTGTTTTGAAAGTTCACCAAAGAAATCAGGATCATTTTCTTTGATTCTATGCGCCCACAGTCGATTATTCTTAAATAACTGGTCAATGTCGCTCATCTATTCCTCTTTGCTACAACTAGACTCTGAGCAGTATTTTGCCCGATGCGCTCGGCGACTGCTAGCATTACCCTGCGAAACACTGATCTGACCAGCAGCTAGTCATCGAACGGGAGTTCAGCTTGAGGAGCGTCTTGTGATGTTTTGTCTGCCAATAGTTGGCGCTGCTTACGAATAAAGTACAGCTTACGTTGCTTGCTTAAACGCAACACATTTTGCTGCTCTGCAGGGCTCAGCCTCTGCCAAGAGAAACGTTCTTCTCTACTACGAAAACACCCCATGCAAAGCCCACGGCTGTTGGATTGACAGATACCACGACAGGGATTGGGAATATCAAAAATTTCGAGCTGTTCCATGAATTACTACAACTCCCCTCCAGCCAATACGAACAATACTTATTCAGACTATAACAATGGCATAGGCAATGCTTAGAGGTCAAAATTTTAAACAAAAGTATGTCAATTCCTCACCATTTAGCTGAACACTTAAGTTTACTCCCCTAATAATGTTCAAAAAAAGGCACAAAAAAAGGGCCTACAGGCCCTTAACATCGTAATGGCTTGATTAAGCGCTGGTATCTACTGAAGCAGCTTTTGAGATCATTACCATTGCAGGTCGTAATAAACGGCCATTCAGTTCATAGCCTTTTTGCAGAACGGCTACCACTGTATTTGGTGCCACACCTTCTACCTCTTGCATGCCCATTGCTTGATGTTTAGCGGGATCAAAAGCTTGATCTTGCGGCGATACGACCTCAATACCAAACTTCTTAACTGCATCGATAAGGGTTTTAAGGGTAAGCTCTACCCCTTCAATCATCGATGACAAGGCCTCATCCTCACGGTTGGCATGTAATAAAGCCATTTCCATATTGTCGATGACAGGTAACAGCTCATTGGCAAATTTTTCTAAGGCAAACTTACGGGCTTTTTCAACTTCTTGTGCAGAACGACGACGAATATTGTCAACTTCAGCTTTAGCGCGAATTACCCCATCTTTTTGCTCAGTAACCGTTTGTTCAGCAGTCGCCAAACGCTCTAGTAACTCAGCAACGCTGATCTCTTCACCCACAGATTCAGCGTCTGCCTCTGCTTCCATTTCAGCTTCTAGCTCAGCTTCAATCGCATCAACTTGCTGTTCTACTTCGTTTTCTACTACAACTTCTTCTGATTGCGCTTTATTTTGCTCGCTGCTCATGCAGGGTCTCCGTAATTCTTCACAAATAACTCTAATCTGTTGCATATTATGGGGATCAAATAGATGCTTTCAAGTGATAGACGCGATAAAACTAGCTGAGTTCTTAATGGACACGCTATAATCAGCGATAACACAAAGTGAAATCAATAAGTTATGACTAAAGCTTTCAATACCATTGGGTTAATCGGAAAACCACATCATGAGGGTGCAAACAACACCCTTACCGCGCTATACCATTGGCTTACTCAACAGTCTTATACGGTGTTAGTAGAAGAGCTAACCGGCCAACAACTAGACATTGACGGGCTTAACTTAGTCAGTATTACTGACTTAGGGCAGCAAGCCGAGTTAGCCATTGTAGTGGGCGGCGATGGTAATATGCTGGGAGCCGCGCGTGTTTTATCCGGTTACGATATTGCCGTTATTGGAGTCAACCGTGGAAACTTAGGCTTCCTTACCGATTTAGATCCAGATGATTTTGAACACCCCTTGCAACAAGTGCTACAAGGAAAATTTGTCACTGAAAATCGCTTTCTATTAGAAGCAAGAGTGATGCGTCATAATACGCTCAAAAGCTGCAATAGCGCCGTCAATGAAGTGGTACTTCACCTCGATAAAGTCGCCACCATGTTGGAGTTTGAAGTATATATTGATGATCACTTTATGCTTAGCCAACGTGCCGACGGCTTGATTATCACTACCCCTACTGGCTCTACTGCTTATTCACTTTCAGCTGGAGGCCCTATTCTCACCCCTAATTTAGATGCGATAGCGTTAGTGCCCATGTTCCCGCATACTTTAAGCTCTCGGCCGATTGTGGTTGATAGCCAAAGTGAAGTGAAACTTAAGCTATCTTACGACAACAGCGAACATATGAATGTGAGCTGCGATAGCCACGTTTCACTCCCGGTACTACCGGGAGACGAAGTAATTATAAGAAGACAAGCAAATCACTTGCGCCTGGTTCACCCCGAGAACTATGATTACTTTAAAATATTACGAACCAAACTTGGCTGGGGCAGCAGACTGTTTTAATCTAAGCCTTACAATTATCATCGCATCAGGGAAGTGAATCATTGAGCACAACTACCTCTCCACTGGTTAAACAGCGTCAACTAGTTGTTGAAATTATGCGCCAACTTTCTTTTGGCGATATTCTCGATGTGCAATTTGTTAAAGCAGGTGATGTGCGTATCAAATGCCGGTTAATCGGCGTTGATGACGGTAATTTTCTAATTTTTGCGGTTCCCAAAACTGCCCAACAAAGCCACGGTGATGTATTAGTTGAAGGGATGGCTTGTATTATTCGCTCAATAATTGAAGGTGAAGCCGGTCAATGTATCGCCTTTCGCAGCATCATCACAGACATAATTAAGTCGCCCAAACACCTTCTATTTGTAAAATACCCCTCTGAAATCGAACGTTTTAGTCTGCGAAAACAGCAACGGGTTAGCATTCGAGTTCCGGCGACCATGACTCACCGATCGTCAGTGAGCGATCACCAAATTGAAGATAGCCTCAGTTTCGATGGGATCATCTTAGATTTATCTGCTGGAGGCTGTCGCTTTAAACTCGCTTGGCCTGCGAGTAACGGCAAGCTGCTGTTAGAAGATGTATTTATCTATATTCGCTTTCCGGGTCACCCCGACAAAGATGCGGTCGTCGAGGGAAAAGTGAAAAGCCAAAGCCGTGAAGGAATCGACCACCTATCTGTAGGTATTCGTTTTGAAGGAGAAACGGAACTAGAAGAAGTCTTTAAACACCTCGCTCTAGACGTTTAACCCCATCATTAGCTACCATCTTAAGTGCAACTATTGTCGATATAACATCGCAAGTTCATGCTTTGTTTTGTTGCCAGGGAACTCGGTCAAATAAAGTAATTACCACTAAGCTAAATAACGCCACAAATAAGAAACCAAACACCACCGGATAGCAAGTATCGTTAAAACTTAGACCGATTAAACTACCAATTGGAATGGCCACCAACGTTGATATAAAGGCAACAAAAGCTGAGCCCATGCCCGCAATAGCACCAAGCGGTTCCATCGCTATAGAATTTAAATTACCGAACAAGATACCAATACAGAAAAAAGCAGGCACCAAATAGGCCATTAAAACCAGCAACGGCGGTACACCAGCATTAGCCAACAATATGATACAAAATAGACCCGTTAGTAGCAGTAAGCCCCATAAAGCGTAATTAATCATCTTACGCATGCCTAACTTTAGCACTAAGCGACCATTGACCAGTGAAGCTACGCCCACCGCACAAGCAGCAACAGCAAATAACAAAGCAAAATTGTCGCCTTGGTCGTATAAGTGTATAAATATTAAAGGGGCACTGTTTAAGTAACCGATAAAACCACCAAAAACCACACCGGATACCAAGGTATAAACCAACGCGGTGCGCTCAGCCAAGAGGAATTTCAAACCTTCAACAAAGCTTTTTACTGTAAGTGGTCGGCGTTTGTCTTCCACTAAGGTTTCCTCTTGGTACAAAAAGAACCAAAAACCAGTGGATACCGCCATGATTAACAACATACCAAAGATCCAGCGCCAATGGGCAACACTCAGAATTAACTGACCCACAGCAGGGGCTAAAATCGGCACGACAATAAATACTGAAAACACCACCGACATAATACGCGCCATTTCGGCGCCTTTTAATTTGTCTCGCACCAACGCCATGGTGATAATTCGCGGTGCAGCCGCCCCCATACCTTGCAAAACGCGCCCAACGATTAGCCAGTTAAAAGACTCTGATAAGATACAAATGATGCTACCGCTGATAAATAGCAAGTAACCTACATAAATTGGCGGCTTACGGCCAACTGCATCTGACCAAGGGCCATAAAATAATTGCCCTATCGACAAGCCAATAAATAAAGAAGTGATGGTCCATTGAGCCTGAGTGGCTTGCGGTAAATTGAAGTCGTTTGCAATGGCTACCAGTGCAGGCAACATCGCATCTACAGATAATGCCACCAGAGACATCATTGCCGCTAACAAAACAATAAACGCTTTAGCGTTGCTATTTCCAGTGCTCACCTGTTACTCCTAACTCCCTACAGAAAACAGGTCGTTATATCACGAGAAAAGTTGAATAGCGATAAGTAATGAAGTTGGCTACAGTAAGGCTACAAATAATCTAAAAGTCACAATAAAACAGCAGCTATAACCAAATAGCTGCTGTTTTATCGAATTTACTAAGTGTTGTTTTTTTGCTCATTATCAAACAGCATGGATATCAGAGCGATGAGTGCAGAGCCAAGCATTAACAATAGTGATACCGCATTTAGCACCGGCGTGGAGCCTTCGCGTAAACGGTCATACATGGCAATAGTTAAAGGGGCGTCAGAGCCAACTAACATCAAGGTGGTATTGAAGTTCTCAAAAGACATAAGAAAACTCACCACTCCGGCGCCAAGTAAGGCAGGGGTAAGAAACGGCAACACTACGGTAATAAAAGCAACCCAAGAACTTGCTCCCAAATTTAACGCGGCTTCTTCTAAACTAAAGTCAAATTTACGTAAACGAGCTAATATAACTAAAGTTGAAATAGTAGTGATAAACGCCACTTGGCCAATCACCACTAGGCTAAAACCGGGTCGTAACCATTCCCATTCCCAAGCAAAGGTATTCTCAATACTATTTGCCAAACTACTACTGGCCACCAAAATGGCAACCCCAAGGATAACGCCAGGAATGACCAGCGGTAGCAATAAGCCAATGTATAGCCAGTTTTTCCCAGGAAAATCGAAGCGAACAAACAACCAGGCATTTGCAGTAGCCAACACAATAGACACGAGGGTTACCAAGCAAGCAATTGAAGCGCTCACCCCAATACTAGAAAGCAAGCCGTCATCATATAAAATCCCTAATTTAGGTTCGGTTTGGCCGATAAACCAATCTAAGGTAAAACCTTGCCAAGGCAGGGCTGGATACAAACTATCATTGAAAGCAAAGATTGCCACAATGGTTAAAGGTAAGGCCAAAAAAACTAAAAAACCGACCATGTAAAATTGGTAAAGCGATTTAGCCGGACCGCGTAGTTGATGTAACATAAATCCCCCTATCGACCCAATGTTCGGCTAAACGACTGACCACTAAGCTTCAAGCCTAGGGCCACAACAAACGAGGATACCAGTAACAAGATCACACCAAAAGCGGCCCCTAACTCCCAATTAAAGCGGGTGATAAACTGGGTGAAAATTTGCTCGGTAAACCACAGGCTGTCTTTCCCACCTAATAACCTTGGGGTGAGGTAATTACCTAAACACAGCATAAACACCATAATACAACCAGACACTATGCCAGGCATCGCGTAAGGAACAATAATGGAACGAGTAACATCCCAACCGTTTCCGCCTAGGTCATAACCGGCCTCAATCAAGCTTTTATCTAGACCTTCTAAGGTACTCACCAGCGGCACCACCATAAATAACATCGAGGTATAAACCAAACCGATTAACATACTTACATCGTTATACAGAAACTCGATAGGTTGCTCGGTTAACCCCAAGGCCATAAGCCCTTTGCTTATCACTCCAGACTCTCGCAGCAGAATCATCCAGCCGTAAGTACGCACTAACTCACTGACCCAAAATGGCAATAAACAAGTCAGTAATAACAAGCGTTTTGATTTGCCCTTAGCCACTTTGGCAATGAAAAATGCCACTGGAAAACTCACTAACAAAGTGATGAAGGTAGCTAATAAGGACATCCACACGGTACGCATTAGAGTGCGCCAGTACAGTGGTTCACCAAAAAACTGTTGATATTGGTAGCCACCCACGCTATCGCCTGCTGCGTAATCTCGTTTAATCAAAGATAACTCAAGCATTTGCATGTGTGGCAACACAATCAGCAATACAAACCACAATAAAAATGGCAGCAATAACAAGTAAAAACCTAGGCCTTTAGCTTTCACTGCTCGCTCCTTTTACAATGCACATTGCTTGCTCGGCATTCCAATAGATGCGCAGTAAACTGCCCACGCTGATGTTATGCAGCGCCAAATTTGCGCCTGGGGCAACTTGATAGACCTCATTATGATGGGTATCTCGAACCATTAAAGTAGAACTCGCGCCATCAAATAAACACTCTTCAACAACAACATCAAACTGGTTATCAGCTTGAATATCTTGCCCTGCCTTAGCAATACCGATAACTTCAGGTCGAACAAAAATGTTGACCGTAGTTTTGGCAATTTGCGGTACTTTAGTTTCCACGATCAAGTGGCGTCCACGCGCGGTTTTTAATAAAGCCTTCGCTTGGCGCTGTTCACATACCACCGCTGATAACTGATTAGTTTGTCCCACAAATTTGGCCACAAAGGCGGTATCGGGTTGAAAGTAGAGCTGCTGTGGGCTGGCAACCTGTTCAAAACGGCCATTATTCATCACTGCGACTTTATCAGACATCACCAAAGCTTCTGATTGGTCGTGAGTAATATAAATAAAGGTGGTACCAAACTCTCGTTGCAGGTGTTTTAGCTCAACCTTCATTTTTTCTCTAAGCTTTAAGTCTAAGGCGCCCAAAGGCTCGTCAAGCAATAGCAAGCTTGGCTCTAATACCAAACTACGCGCGATAGCGATTCGTTGCTTTTGGCCGCCTGATAGCTGTGAAATCTGTTTATCTTGGCTTCCGTCTAAGCCAACTCGGCTAAGTACATCACTGATTTTAATTTGCCGTTCAGCAGCCTTAACCCCCCGACGCTTTAAGCCGTAAGCGATATTCTCGGCCACGTTCATATTGGGAAAGAGTGCTAAATGCTGAAACACCATATTCACTGGGCGTTTATTAGGCGCTAATTCGTTGACCCGTTGTTGATGAATTCTAATCTCACCCTTACTGGGCGATTCGAAGCCCGCTAGCATTCTCAACAACGTTGTTTTGCCACAACCGGATGGCCCTAAAATAGAAAAAAACGATCCCGCTTCTACATTAAAATTTAAGCCATCAACCGCAGTGAAGTCAGAAAATTGCTTGGTGAGACTTTCACATTCCAGATCAAATTTAACATTTGCCACTATAAAAACTCACTTTGAAATTTAAAGGGGCCGGTTGGCCCCATACACTTATTTTGCCGCTTGAACGCGATCTAATACCTTACCTTCCATGGCTTCTAAGCCCGCAGGTACAGCCGGATACCACTTGATGTTGTCGATATCATCACTAGAAAAGCTGGCGTTAAATTGGGCCTTAGCCACTTCGTTAACGTAAGCATCCGATCCTTTTGAAGCAGTGAAATTACCTGCAGACTCGGTGATTTTTGCCGCTATTTCAGGGCGCATAACAAAGTTGATCCACTGGTAAGCCGCATCAACCGCCTTTGATTTTCTTGGGATAGCAAAAGTGTCAATCCACCCAAGAGCCCCAGATTTAGGTGCAACAAATTGAATATTCTGTTGGTCACGGTTGAGCTTCCAACCACCAGCATCCCAAGCCATGGCCGCAACCACCTCATTTGAGCGCATTAAGTTCATTAACTCATCACCGCCAGACCAGTAAGCTTTAACGATAGGTTTACATTCGACCAATTTTTGTTCTACTTGATTCAATATTTGCTGGTATTTTGCAGGGTCAGAATAAGCAGCAAATGGGTCTTCTCCCAACGCGAAAGCAAAACCAATCAGAGTTGGACGCTTCAAACGATAAGACACTTTGCCTTTATATTTGTCTTGGCATAAGTCGGTATAATCAGCGACATCTTTGGCCATTTCACCGTTCACCACTAAGCCACTGGTTCCCCAAACGTGAGGGACGCCAAATACTTGGTCGCCTACTGCGGTGTTTTTCTTAGTGGCGTCCAACATAGAGGTAATCATTTGTTGCTGTTCAATACGGGTTAGATCAATAGCCTGATAAATGCCGAATTGCTGTTGAACACCAGTAATGCGGTCTTGGCTAGGCTGGGCTAAATCAAAACCAGAGCCGCCTGTTGCACGTAACTTAGAGATCATGTCTTCATTGTTTGATTTGGTCACCTTCACTTCGATGCCCGTCTCTTTTTCAAACAGCTCTATCACTTCTTGTGGGGCGTAACCACCCCAAGTGAGTAGACGTAAGGTTTCTGCACTGGCTTGTGCGCTAACAATTGCACCCATGCTAAGCGCTAAAGCACTCAGTGTTAAACGTTTATTCAACATAATATTCTTCCATGTATTTATAGGGTTAAGTAGTAAACCAAGTTGCTTGGTTTGAATACATCGCTCGAATGATAAACATGCACTACTTTTATGACACAAATGTGAAGGTACAAGCAACCGAAAAATAGGATAAAAAACAATCAGTTTTGAATTTTAGCTTGCAAGCTCAAAAATAGAACTATATATTTATACAGCAACTGTATGAATAAACAGGTATGGAAATGCTCACTCAATTAAGCGTACAAAATTTTGCGATTGTTCGATTTCTTGAACTCGACTTACATCAAGGTATGACCACCATTACTGGCGAAACCGGTGCCGGTAAGTCGATTGCGATTGACGCACTAGGCTTGTGTTTAGGTAATCGCGCCGAAGCATCAATGGTTAGGCAAGATGCCGACAAAGCTGAAATCAGCGCTCAATTTGATATAAGTACCAATCAGCGAGCCCAATTGTGGTTACAACAAAATGAGCTGCTGAGTGACGACGAATGCATTTTGCGTCGAGTAGTCACTAAAGAAGGCCGCTCTAAAGCTTATATTAATGGCACCGCTGTACCTTTGGCACAACTTAAGAGCTTAGGCCAATACCTGATCAGCATTCACGGCCAGCATGCACATCAACTGCTGCTAAAACCTAGCCAGCAGCTTTCTATCGTCGACCAATATGCCGCTCATCCGCAGTTAATAGGCGAAGTAAAACAAGCCTACCAAATGTGGAAGGGCCTGTGTAACGAGCAAGAGTTAGCAGAACAACAGCAGAAAGAACTCGCCGCTCAGCGACAACTACTTGAATACCAAGTGAAAGAGTTAGACGAATTTGCCCTTCAAGAAGGCGAATACCAAAGCATTGAGCGGCAACACCAATGTTTATCACATAGTACCGAGTTGCAACAAACCAGCTACCAGCTTACTCTGTTGCTGGGCCATGACGAACAAGTCAATGTGCTTGATATGCTGGCTCAGGCCTGTAAAACCACCAGTCAGCTACTGGAGTTAGATCCCAAATTAGACGCCATCAATAACCTACTGCACGAAGCCCAAATACAAGTTGAAGAGGCCACATCACAACTTAGCCATTACAGTGAAGAGCTAGACGATGACCCTGAGTTATTTGCCGAGTTAGAACAACGCCTCAGCCTCGCCCTAGAACTAGCCAGGAAGCATCAAACCACCCCTGAGTTATTACCTGAGCTGCATCAAAACTTACACACCCAGCTCAATCACATGAGCCAACAAAGCGAACGTTTTGAGCACCTTGCCGAAGAAATTGAAAAAACATGGCAACACTATCTTGGCAAGGCGAATAAACTATCTAAAAGTCGCGAACGTGCTGCTAATAGTCTCAGTAAATTGATCACTAAAGAAATACATAAACTCAGTATGGCCAAAGCACAATGTGAGTTTTCAGTTCACAGTGATGCCGAGCAGTTTATCAATGCTAATGGTATTAACCGCGTTGAACTACTAGTAAGAACCAACCCAGGTCAGCCGATGCAGGCCATCGAAAAAGTCGCCTCAGGCGGTGAGCTATCCCGTATTGGCTTAGCCATTCAGGTTATCTGCTCGGCCAGCATTTTAACCCCTACCCTCATTTTTGATGAAGTTGATGTCGGTATTAGTGGCCCAACAGCTGCTGTAGTAGGCAGCATGCTTCGCCAGTTGGGTAAGCAATGTCAGGTACTATGTGTCACTCACCTTCCGCAAGTTGCCGGACATGGACACCAACAAATGTTAGTGAGCAAGCAGCAAAAGAAAAATGAAACCATCACTAATATGCAAACATTGTCAGCAAAACAACGCTTAGAAGAATTAGCGCGTTTACTTGCCGGGGACGAAATTACCCCTTCAGCCCTCGCAAACGCGCAAGAATTATTAATCAGCGACTAATTTCTTCGCGATCGATGCTTCTTTTTCTGGCGGGGCTTAGTTATGATGCCTTCCTTAACAAGGAGCTTCGATTAACCATGCGTTTTACAGCAAAGATTTTTATCCTACTAGCCAGTTTAAGTCTAAGTGCCTGTTCAGCCTTTGACTGGATGGTATACAAGATTGATATTCCCCAAGGCAATTACATCGATGATGCAAAGGTAGAACAGCTTCGAATCAACATGAGTAAAGAGCAAGTGCGATTTGTGCTGGGTACGCCAATGTTAATTGATGCTTTTGAACAAGAGCGCTGGTATTACTTATATAGTTACCAAAACGGTAATGGCCCGCTAGAAAAGCGTAACTTAGTGGTTCAATTTGTAAACGACCACTTAGCCTTAATTGAGGGTGACTATGAAGTTAGCGAAGACTTTATGGTGCCATTAGATGCCGGATAGTTCTCACTAATAGCAAAAAGCCAGATAATCATTATCTGGCTTTTTTGTTTGTTAACTGTCGGTAGTTTTTGCCTTAGGCCTACCACCGGTGGTTTTATCGGCCCTACCGGCAGCTTTAGCCCGCTCGGCACGAATTTTTCTTAGCTCTTTAGGATCAGCAATTAGTGGCCGATAAATTTCTATTCGGTCACCATCGTGCAACATTTGGCTTAATTTAGCCGCTCGACTAAATATGCCTACCGATGCAGATTCAGGGTCTATTTCTGAAAAATGGTCCACAATACCCGAAAGCTTAATAGCGGTTAATACATCACAACCCTGCTCTACCTTGCAAGCCAACAGTACTTGGCGCTCAGGCAAGCCATACACAACTTCAATATTTATTTGCTCACTCACCACTAATACACCTGTTTTGCTCTATCTACGAACGCTTGCACCATATTACCCGCTAACTCCTGAAAAACCCGACCAAAAGCGGCTGCAATCAACTTATTACTGAATTCAAAGTTCAAATCTAGCATCACCTTACAGGCTTGCTCGTCTAACGCGATGAAATGCCAGACACCCGTTAAAGACTTAAATGGCCCATTGACCAAGTTCATCTGAATTGATTGGTCTTCGGTTAAGGTGTTTTCAGTGACGAAACTATTTTTTATCCCAGCCTTGGCTACGCCCACTTGCGCCAACATACTCGACGGACTCTCTTCGAGTATTTCACTGCTCACGCACCCCGGTAAAAACTGTGGGTACGCATCAACATCATTGACTAACTGGTACATTTGTTTGGCACTAAACATCACCAAAGCACTACGGTTTACTTGCGGCATAACCCACTCTTTCTTCAAATCTGGCAACATTTTAGCATTAGCTTGGCTAATCCGCACAATATCAGTTTTAAAGCCACGCTGCATGCGTATAATAGCCGCCATGAGCAAGAAAAAATCAAAATCAAAAGTAGGTTCTAATACCATCGCGCTAAATAAAAAGGCGCGCCATGATTACCGTATCGAAGACAAATTTGAAGCGGGTATGGAACTACAAGGCTGGGAAGTTAAATCCATGCGAACCGGAAAGGTTAACATCGCGGAGAGTTACGTTTACGTACGCGATGGTGAAGCTTTCATTTCAGGTTTAAACATTCAACCACTGTTATCGGCATCTACCCATGTAGTGGCCGACCCAACACGTATTCGTAAACTGCTGCTTAATCGGCGCGAGCTAGATAAGTTGATCGGCGCTGTAGAACGTCAAGGTTACACCATTGTGGCTACCGCCCTATACTGGAAAGGCTCTTGGGCTAAACTAGAAGT
The DNA here is from genome assembly GCF_054112545.1 of Agarivorans sp. MS3-6. Classification (NCBI taxonomy): domain Bacteria; kingdom Pseudomonadati; phylum Pseudomonadota; class Gammaproteobacteria; order Alteromonadales; family Alteromonadaceae; genus Agarivorans; species Agarivorans sp. MS3-6. Next base: position 924,154 of record NZ_CM134202.1, read on the forward strand.
AGGCTTAGCCAAAGGTAAAAAAGATCAAGACAAACGCGAAGATGAAAAAGACCGCGAATGGCAGCGTACTAAAGACAGAGTAATGAAACACAGCTTTAGGTAACTAGCGGCCTAAACTGGACAAATAAACAGCATTCAAATTTTAGTGTCTATCTGTTTGCATAGCGCTTGTGTTAGAATAGCTGAGTAATTCCGGGGCTGAATTGGATTCGACAGGATCAGGAAGGCTTGTGGAGCATGTCGTGGGGCGGTTTGCCACGTAAAAAGCCGCAAAAAAATAGTCGCAAACGACGAAAACTACGCACTAGCAGCTTAATAACCCGCTAGAGCACTTCTACCCTAGCTTCCGCTTGTAAGACGGGGAATCATAGAAGTTCAAACCCAAACAAGATAGCGAGGGATGCTTTGACTAGAGAGCTGAACCGCGAAATAGAATTCTGGTATGTTAGTAAGTGGCGTGTTTGTTCGCAGCTTGCTAACGAGATTAAAGACAAACTAAGCATGTAGCGCCATTGGTTAGAATGGTTTTGGACGCGGGTTCGAAACCCGCCAGCTCCACCAACACCAAAAAAACGGTAACTCATTGAGTTACCGTTTTTTTATATCTAAGCCGCTGAGTTAGACGTATAAAAGCACTTTTATACACGTTTTTCCGCTAGTCTTTATAAGTACAGCTTCTATCAACCACTATCCAAGCAATCTTTAACCAACTGATCAATAACGAATAATGCCTAACATACTCAGGCTAGATATTAATACCGCTGTAAACCCTATCAGCTGTCTGATGAAATGGACTGCATGCATGCCCGGTTTATAGACATTGGTAAACGGGTCACTAGGCTTATAGCGAATCATTAACTGCTTTAAGGATGATATTTCATCAAGCTTAGCCTGCGCTATGGCGCGCGTAGTGTAATCAGCGCTAAAATCATATTCGGTCCCTGTATACACGTTCCCCCCCACTGAGAAACGGCATTGAATAGCCGGCGCATAGTAGCGAACAGATTTGTTAGAGGTATGATGTTTGAGATAACAACGCTCTAGGGTGGCAATGGCTACTGGCCAAGTTTTGCTCTGTTTAGCCTCTTCTTTACCCACAAGCCCAGTAATAAAAATAAATACACCAAGAATGATAAGCATCACCCACGCAACGTTGTCTAACCAAGGCCAATCGCCAAAAACAGCGCAAGGAGCAATAAGAGAGAAAACGAATAAAAACCACGTTGAATATTGGCTTTTACCCAACGCGAGTTTGATTAAAAATGCTTTCATTGGCTCATCGTCCTACTGCCTTTTAGTTTTGTTTTGTTAAACAAGTACACCGTAAGAAGTACGCAATAGGGTCATTTATTCATTTGTCACAGTGACAATGCGTTGGAACGTATCTTGGTCACCTGATTGATCAAGCACCTTCAATATCACCGTGTAATCTCCAGCAGTAGCGAATTGGTGAACAGGATTAGGTTCGCCAGACACTGAACCATCACCAAATTCCCACTGCCATTGAGACACTACGCTAGTACTTTGGCTATTATCCGTGAACTCGCTCTGAAGCCCATGGGTACTATGCGTAAAGTGACTTAACACCCCTTCTTCAAATAACTTTATTTTCACTGCCTTAAACGCCGTAACCACGTCTTGAGTTGGCAGGCCTAGCTCTCCGGCTGACTCAATAATACATTTGGCGGCATCGGGTAATGTAGAATCGGCTTGCCAGCAAGTCTTCGCTGCATGTAAAAACACCTGATATGCAGACGCCACTCCCCATTGATTCGATAGCAAATAAAACGGATAAGTGATTAATCCAATACGAAGGTAATAGTTGTCACCAGCCTCGCTGTAGTCAAAATAGCTAGCCACTGCGGCAGATTCAGTGATGATAGAATCTAAACGTCGGGTTGCCCCATGAGATTCAGCACCATGAATCCAAAGATGTTCCGCTTCGTCATATTGAAATTCATGCTTAATTAACACCCCTGATATGTCAGAAAAGGCCTCGTGTAGAGTTCTCCCATCAACACTCAATTGGTTAGGAAATAGTGTTAAGGCAGACACTCGGCTCAACACGCCATGAGCCACTTCATGGGCAATGACGTCGAGTGACGCGGTAGAGTACTGACTAGGATAGCCATCACTAAAACTGGCGTAGGTACCGTCCCAAAATGCATCTACAATAAATTCGTAACCGTAGTGCACTCTTAAACGAATCTTGTCTTCTAGCGGAGGCTCGCCCAAATGCTTAAGGAAAGTGTCATATACAAAGGTTCCGTAAAACATCGCGTCATTCAGTGTTGAATATGTCCACACGCCTATTTCGTCAGATATTGCTTTATATTCATTGATTGGCGATTCACCACATAAGAACTGGTATGGCGGATAGGCCGCTTCATTCACCTGATTAGGTCCCGGCGAGTAGACCCCACTTTCCCAATTTGTGTCCCTGCGATTGTTCATATCTGAAACAGCAACCAGCCCATTATCATATTGGCAGGTTCCCCCTGCAGCTGCCGATTTATAAGCAAGTATTTTGGGTCGCTCTACTCCATAGTACCAAGCTTCCTTTTCATTCCCGCCAGAACCTGAAACTTCTGCATTACCTTTAAAATCATCAAACTTTACAACAGCTTGCTTAGCCAGTTGCGGGTCTTCATTGTTGATAAGTAATAATAATTTGTTAACACCTTCCGGCACCGAAGTATTATTTGGCAGCGCCACATTATAGGGATGGTTTAATACCAATTGGAGTATCGGATCACCCACCGGCCGCGCTTGTTGGTCTAACCAATATACGCTGACATCCAAATTTTCAGTAAACGCTTCCCCTTGAGCATTGCGAATGCTCATATGAATAGCGCCAGATAGCTGGTCAATGGTGGCGTCTCTATCTCTAAAGTAAGCTTTTTCTATATATGGGATTTGGCTAACCACCACGGTCTCTGCATCGCCTCCACCACCGCCACAAGAAGACAACAACATCGCGATTAGCGTGGCGTTTGCTAAATTCCCTAGATGCCTAACTGTAAGCCAGTTAAGTGTGTTTTCCACAAAGGTGGACTGGATATTTAAGATGCTAAAATTCACTGATGACTATCCCTGTCTATAAATGCTTTTTTTGGTTTTCTAAGTAAGTCATCTGGCACTATGGCGCATTAACTTGGAGCTTGGTTATACCGATTGAGTAAAGCGCCGCTACTTAAGCTTGAACCTATCTTGCTAGGCCTTAACTCGAGCAAGTAGATTAACGCTTTCACAAATGACACAGCAAGGCATAATGGCACTGTAAGCTGGTTTCTCATAAAACCTTCAAGCGCTTTATTGTAACTAAACATTTAAGGAGGCTAAATGTCCCGCGGTATCTACGAGCTGTCCCTTGGTATCATTAATGACTGAACCGAGCACTGTTATCACTGTGTCAGTAGCCTCTATGAAGGACTTGATCAAGGCGTGTCTATTGCTTCCTCCCATCGGCAAAGATCAGTACCTGCGTTTACACCTAAACCATGAAGATACACAAAACCCCTTAGCTCGTGTTCCAGAGGCCCGTCTATTAGCGCTGTGGCATCTGTTAGCCGAATTTAGCCCATCTGATGATTTCGGGCTAATTTTAGGCCAAACGATTGACCCTCAGTCAAAAGGTTTATTGGCCAGTTGGGTGAGCCAATCTGATAACCTTGGAGAAGCGTTGAATGTTTTTCAACAAAACATTGCCTTGATGAATGCCTCTGAACGCTGGGAAATTGAACATGATCAAAAAATCTGCTCACTAACGCTTTATATTGACGAAAATAGGGGTTATCCCTACCAAGCTATTGAACGCAGTATGGCCGCATTAGTATCATGGGCTAGAGCGCTCAGCTCGGACTATCTCTCCATCCAAAGTGCTAGTTTTACTTTTAAGCAACCCGCTTATCTAGACAAATACATCGCAATTTTTGGCGAAAACTTAAGCTTTAACGACACTCAAAACCGGCTGTCATTCTCCTCAAAATTGCTTGAACACCCCATAACAACTGGCAACCGTTACCTAAAATCTGTCATGGCTAAGTCAGCCTCCGAGGCATTAGATTCCATTAAACACCCACAAAAAATCAAAAACCAGGTAGCAGAGATAATCGGAGAGCATCTTACTGAAGGCCATATTATTCGAGTTGATGATCTCAGCGCGCAATTGCATATGAGTCGCCAAACGTTGTATCGCAGACTAGAGCAAGAAAAGACCAGCTTCGTGGCTATCGTTGACCAGATCAGAAAAAAGCGTGCAGCAACGCTCATTAGAGCGGGAAAATTAACTATTCTTGAAATTAGCTATAGCCTAGGTTTTAGCGACAGCAGCAGTTTTCACAAGGCTTTTAAGAGATGGTTTGGTGTCACGCCTAGGGAGTACCCCCCTCCCCCAGAGTAATGCCCATTACTTTGCACCGAATCTTTTGCGGCATAAAACCTTTTACTTCAATCAAATACGCCCTGGTCGTAGTGGCGAAAACCTCCACGTTTTGTCTCAAAGCCAGATACGTTCAGATGCTAGGGCGACACGAAACCAATCTATAACAAAATAATCATGCCTCCCAAGACTAAAGCCACACTAAAACAAAGGGTTATATTGGTGAAAATGTATCCATCAGCGCATGTTTATTGTGCATCAACGTCCTCACTGAAGATTAACCCCACTCACCAGCCAAAACTAAATAAGACAACATAAACCCCTAAAATAAAACAATAAATAGTCATCCCATATTTAACGAAAAGAAATTCTTGACCACTTGGCCAAGTTATTGCTTCGTAGCCAACGACTGACCAAATGGTCAAGTAAAAAGTTATTACACAGTAAGGGAATACAATAATGAACAAACGCATCAAGTTAGCTTCTTTAGCATTATCTAGTTTAGTCATTGCCGGTTCGGCTTCAGCCGAAATGCAGTGGAGTGACTTTAGCCTAAGTTATCTTTACGGTACCGATTATGAATTTACCCCAAATGGTAAAATGCAGGTAATGACGCTAGAGCATACCAGCGGGCACAGCTGGGGAGACAACTTTCTGTTTATCGACAGAACAATGCCATCTGAGGGAGCAAGTAGCTTTTATGGAGAGCTATCTCCACGTTTGAGTTTTGGTAAATTAACCAGTAGCGACTTAAGTTTTGGGCCGATTAATGATGTGCTCATCGCGGGTACATGGGAGATGGGCGATGGCTTTGATAACTTCTTATACGGGGTAGGTGTAGGTTTAACTATTCCAGGCTTCCAATTCTTCAACCTTAACCTTTACCGTGCCAGTAACGATCTCTGGGATGATGACAATCAGCTATCTATTAGTTGGGGTGCACCGTTCAGCATTGGCAATCAAGATTTCTTAATTGATGGCTTCATGGACTGGTCAACGGCCAGTGATACCAATAAGTCAGAAATGAACCTAACTCCGCAATTTAAGTGGAACGCGGGTAAAAATTTCAACTTGAAGTCACCACTCTACTTAGGTGTTGAGTATGCCTATTGGAACAATAAATACGGCTCTGATGTAGACGAGCGCGTGGCATCATTGTTAGTGAAGTGGCACTTCTAAAGCAGACTTATGCTAGCCGGTCAGTAGTGTCTGGCTAGCTAGTCATCAAGGTAATCATATTCGACAGCTCAAAAATTGAACGCTAAAAATCAATTTTTTTTGATTTTTCTATAATCCCTAGGCACATCGTGTTAGTAATACCTCTAATCTAAGGCTAAGTCTAAGTCTAAGTCTTTAATACAAGTACATGTGTTTACATGAACCTGTTGCTAATGGCTGAATCTTTCTACAACTATATGGTGGGTTAAGTGTTTCTTTTAGTGAGTTTTTTGTGTCTTGCTATTTTTGTGTCCTTTCTATGTTCGGTGCTAGAGGCTGTGTTGCTCAGCGTATCGCCTAGTTATATTCAGTTGCAGCAGCAACAGTACCCCAAAATGGCCAGCAATTTAGCCAAATTGAAAGACAGTATCGATAAGCCTTTAGCGGCAATTTTAACCCTCAATACCGTAGCACATACTGCCGGAGCGGCAGGTGTAGGTGCCCAAGTAGCCTCACTATACGGCTCCCAATATCTGGCTATTTCGTCGGCCATTATGACGGTGCTGGTATTGGTATTATCCGAAATCATCCCCAAAACCTTAGGTGTAACCTACTGGCGTAAGCTGGCCCCTTTCGCCGCTTGGCTGCTACCGATAATGATTAAGGTTTTTTATCCTTTTGTTTGGTTAAGCGACCGTATTACCGATCGCATTGGCAAGCATGAAGAAGACTTCTCAAGCTTGCGCGAAGAAATCAGCGCATTAGCCGAACTGGGTCACCAGCAAGGGGTGATTGAGCCAGGTGAATCGCAAGTATTGCGCAACTTACTGCAACTAGAAAAGTTAAAAGTCACCGAAGTAATGACCCCACGCGCAGTGGTACATCGCATCGAACAGCAAAGTACCGTGGCCGACTTTATTGCATCACACTTAGCCGAGCCTTTCTCGCGGATCCCTGTATACCAAGATGATCGCGACAATTTTGTTTCCTATGTACATAAGCAAGACATCATGGGGGCGGCACTCAATAATCTTGGTGATAAACCAGTAGGTGATTTGTCTCGTGATCTACTCATGCTACCCGCCAGTGTCAGCGTGCGCCATGCCTATCAGAGCTTGTTGCAAGCCCGCGATTTAATTGCAGTGGTAGTAAACGAATATGGCGAAGTACAAGGTTTACTGACTATGGAAGATATATTGGAAACCTTACTTGGCCAAGAAATCATTGACGAGAGTGACGCCATTGAAGATATGCAACGCCTAGCTCGCTTCCAATGGTTACGCCGTTTACGTAGTAAGAAACAACGTTACAGCCGCTAGCTTTATCTTTAAGTACTTAGCCTTACAGTAGGTTTCGCCTTGACGGCGACTCCCTTTTTCTTTGAAGACCAAAGAAAAAGGGAGGAAAAAGAAAGGCCGCCCTGCATCTTCTCGCTCCTAGGATCCTCCCACTAAAACCCAACAATTGAAACTCACTACAGTCAAACAACCATTGGCTTGTTCGCTTAAGTACTATGCGACTCAACGCAGGTGAAGGGGAAGTAACAGCCAAGGAAAATACAGAGCGATTATTACTAGATAACAAAGAGTCGAGTGACAAACCAAAAAAATCAGCCCTGCGGCTGATTTAAATACACTTTAGCAACTAAATTAATAGGTCTTGTAAGGCAAGAACTTACCCGATAACACCACATTTACCCGATCACCGTTTGGGTTTTCCTCACGCTTAATATCCATAGAGAAATCAATCGCGCTCATAATGCCATCACCAAACTCTTCGTGAATGAGTTCTTTGATAGTGCTGCCATATACGTTAACCACTTCATACCAGCGATAAATAAGCGGATCAGTTGGCACAGCCGTTGGCAGCGAGCCTTTGTAAGGGGCTATTTGCAACCAGGCTACGGCTTCGTCAGATAACTCAAATAAGTCGCCCACCACTTCAGCTTGAGACTTATCAAAGGTCATTTGCCCTAAACAAGCGGCGGTAGTCCACTCTTTAGACAAACCAATGGCCGTTGCCACTTCACTCCATTTAATGCCTTTTTTCACTTTAGTGGCAACAATTAACTGGGTTACTTCTTCTCTACTGGTAATCATCTGTGCTTCCTTTCATTTACTGTAATGATTCATAACATCGTTTAAAAACAATACTGACTGAATGGCTATCACGCTCGCTAGGTACTCACTAAATAAAGTACCACCCCAGCTAAAATCGCAGATATTCCCTGCCATACAACCACCGGGTTACGCTCTACTAAAGGTGCCCGTGTTTTATGTAAAAAGTCTTTATTAGGTTGGCGCAAATCACAGAGAAATTCGGTGATTTGTTCTTGGCGCTTTTGGGGGTTAACTTGTAACGCTTTTTCTAAAGCATCATCTATCCACACCGGTATTTCACTGTCTTTATCTAGCACCGATTGGTAAACCAAGCGTTTTTGCGCAGCTCGGCTTTTGGCGCCTGCCACTTTTGTCCCGTAGGGGTAACGCCCAGACAACATGTAATAGCTGATAACGGCTAAAGAGAACAGCTCGGCACGAGTGCTTCCTCCCTCACCTAAAAACAACTCTGGGGCAGAGTATAAGGCAGTGCCTAATAAATGCTGTTGGGTTATCTCTTGGGTTTGCTCGGCAAGACCTGCCGCCCACACAGAACCAAAATCGATAATCTTAATGGTGCCGGTTTTATCTATCATGATGTTATCGGGCTTGAGATCTTGATGCAGCATGTCCATGCGATGAAACGCTCGCAATCCTTTAGCCACCTGCTCAACAATTTCTCTGACCCTGCTAAGGTCGGCTTTTGGGTTGTCGGTAATCCACTGAGCGAGTGTTTGCCCTTCTACGAATTCAAATACGGTATACAAATAATTACGTTCACGCGGGGTTCGGTTGGCTTTGAGCACATACGCACTGTTAATGCGCCGTGCTATCCATTCTTCAGTAAGAAAACGCTCTAAATACTCTGGCACCTCGCGCATATCAACCGACGGCGTTTTAAGAATAACCTGCTGACCCGATTGCTCATCTAAGGCCAAATAAACATGGCTACGACTACTGGCATGAATTTGTCGAACAATGCTGTAACCATCAAACTGCATTCGCGCCTCTAACAGCGGCGGAAAAGGCAGCACTTCGACTTGTTTCTTGAGAAGCAGACCGGTTTGTGACGCTAGTTGGTCTACTCGAATAATTTGTAAGCTAAGGTTATCGTCACTACCTGCCGCATAGGCTTGTTCAACGATATGTTTGGCGGCGGCTTCTAAATCATCAGGATAGTTTTGAATAGTGCTGTTCACCAACGCGGCATCTATAAACTCATACACACCATCAGTAGCGAGTAGAAAAATATCGCCGGTGCTTACCCGTAAACTTTGGTAATCAAACTCACAGTATTCACTGATACCTAGGGCTCGACTTAGATAGCTTTTATTTTCACCGGCCCATAAGCGGTGATCTTTTGTCAGTTGCTCTAGGCCATTGTCATTTAAACGATAAACCCGCGTATCCCCCACATGAAAAATATGGGCGGTATTTCCCTTAATGACCAAGGCACTAAAGGTACATACATAACCTTTGTTTTTATCGTAGTGATAAGGGCTTTGTTGCGACTGGGAGTACAACCAAGAGTTGGTAGCGTCTAGCACCTTTTCTGCCGAGTGCTGCACAGACCACACTTCAGACGTACAATAATAATCGTCTAAGAAACTTTTTACTGCTGTTTCGCTAGCGACTTGGCTAACTTCGCTGCTGCTAATGCCATCGGCCATAACAGCAGCGAACCCTTTGTGACTAAGCTGCGAGCCTCGCGGAGTAGATACGCCATAACAATCTTGATTAAGCGCCTTACGGCCTTTATCAGAACACTGGCCTATCGAAACACTCAGCTGGCTCGTCATTGATTAACCTTATGCGTTAACAGAAGCTGTTTTGCTAGGCGCTTCTACCGCTGATTTAGCGACTTTACGCTTAGGCGCTGTTCTGATGTGCGTGGTGTAAAGGGTTAGACCGGTAAAGGCTAATCCGCCCACTAGGTTACCTAAAGCCGTAGGGATTTCGTTCCAAAGGAAGTAATCCATCACCGAGAAATCACCGCCCATGATTAGGCCAAATGGGAACAAGAACATGTTTACTACAGAGTGCTCGAAGCCCATGTAGAAGAACAAGAATATTGGCATCCACATAGCGATAACTTTACCGCTAACATTGGTAGAAATCATCGCGCCTACTACACCCATTGATACCATCCAGTTACACAACATGCCGCGAACAAAAATAGTAAACCAACCTGCCACACCGTGTTCTGCATAACCTACGGTACGCGCTTCACCAATGGCTGCTGCTTTAGCACCCACCGCACCAGCTTCGATGTTAAAGCCGTAAGTGAAAATAAAGGCCATCATCACCGCAACGGTTAAGGCTCCACCAAAGTTACCTAAAAACACTAAGCCCCAGTTACGCAACAAGCCAGGTACATCTACGCCGGGCCGTTTATCTAACAGCGCCAACGGCACTAAAACAAACACTCCAGTTAATAAGTCAAAACCCATCAAATAAAGCATACAAAAACCAACGGGGAACAAGATTGCCCCGATTAAGAAGTTACCGGTGTTTACCGCAATGGTAATAGCAAAGATAGCGGCAAGCGCCAAAATGGCCCCCGCCATAAATGCGCGAATAACGGTATCTCGGGTTGACATGAATACTTTAGATTCACCGGCATCAACCATTTTGGTAACAAACTCTGAAGGAGCTAGATAAGACATAATATTTCCCTATATTGCTTAGTAGTAAAGTAAAACTGTCGGTTTGATTCAGCGTGTTCATTGGTACGTACCAGTGATACACCTTTCACAAGTAGAGCACTTGGCTCTTGATTTACTTGCTGCTTGGGTCTGTCCTTGACCTACAACAAGGATTTTGCAAATGTTGCGCCAGCTCACACAAAAACCACACAAAACCCCAACAATGCAGTAACCATAGAGGCTTATACCGTTCTTTTAGTTTACTTTTGATCACCACTAGTTTGATATATTGCACTGCATTCGCCTCGTCTTGCACCAAATAAGACCACGAATGAGGATTCATCGCTGAAAATACAGCCAAATCACGCTTAATTACCGGTTAATCAATAAATTCGCTGAATAGATAACGTTTTTTCGTGAAACCAAATTTGTGTTTTGCAATGAGATAGGCGACGCAGCATATTGTTGAAGCTTGTTATAAAGTAATGCGCATTTATCGATAGTTGCGAACTATAGGAAAAACCAATGAAGCCCGAGATGCGGCACGCCATTATGGAAAAAGCGGTTAAGGCCCTGCAAGCTGGCAAGTACAGTCAGGCTATTTCAACCATAAACAAGATCAACAAGCTAAAATCACAGCAAGACTATAAAAGCCTTGAGTTAGAAGCCTATGCGCTGTTTCAGCAACAAAAAATTGACCGCGCATTAACTCATTACCAAAACCTGCTAGCCTATGCTGAAAATGACCAACAAAGAAATGCTACCTACAAAAATATTGGTAATGCCCAAAAAGCACTAGGCTTCACTCAAGCCGCAATTGCCTCATATCAGCAGTGCTTTAACTATGACAGCAGTATTGGCAATGCCAACATTGCCGCCTCATTAGGTGAATGCTATTTAGATGAAGACCGCTATTCAGAGCTAGAAGCCTTAGCGGAAAAGATGCAAAGCTGGTCAGGGTATTTCGCCCCAGCCCAAGCCTTATTGATATCGGCGGCAAAAAAACAGAATCAAAAACAAATAGCGCTAGCGCGTATAGAGGCCTTACTCGAACACTCAACATTTGTTGAAGAATGGCAATTGGAGTTCTCCATAGACACCTTAATGTTTATTAGAGAGCACCACAAAGCGGCCCAACTGCTAAAACAAGCCGAATTAGATTTTGTCAATAAAGCATGGATTAGTTATTACCAAGCAGAGTTAGCAGCACGAGATAATAAGCACCAACAAGTCATTGAATTGTTATGTAATGAACGACTTGAACGTTTAGATTTTATGCGTAAAAAAGCCGCTTATAAACTACGCGCAGAAGCCTACGATAAGCAGCAACAGTTTGCTGAAGCCTTTGTCGATTTCACGGCTATGGCCAAATTAAACCACCAACGAGCGCAAAGTTTAGTGTTAAAAGATAAAGTCGCACTTTACCAAAAGCTTGATCTTTCTTTCTTAAAACCAACCGAAGCGAACAAGGAAACAGGTGCACAACCGGTATTTATGATGGGCTTTAATCGCTCGGGCACAACCCTGCTAGAAAACATCTTAGATACCCATGAAAAGGTGACAACATTGAGTGAAACCCGCTCATTGTTTAACGTTACTGAGGCATTCAGCCTACAGCTGAAGAAACGTTACCCACAAGATTTGCCCAGCTTAACTGAACAAGAGTTAAGCTTGCTTCGCCAAGAGTATTTTAGTTATTTAGACTCAATCAATATCGAGTTAAGTACAAGCAACTGCCTTATCGATAAATTTCCCCTTTACACCATTGATATACCGCTGATAGTAAGTCTATTTCCAAATGCCAAAATTATCTTTTGTTTACGCCACCCCGCCGATACGTGCTTAAGTAACTTCCAACAAAACTCAGCCAACAACCAAGAACAAGCTCGGCTAAACCGTTTAGAAGACTGCTTCAAGCGTTACCAGCAAGTGTTTACCCTGTTTAAGCGCTACCAAAACGAGCTCAACTTAAACATGCATTTTGTACGCTATGAAGACTTAGTCGACAACCTAGAGCAAGAAGCGAGCAAAGTATTTGAATTTTTAGGGCTGGAGCCAAGCGCAAACTGTTTACACTTCGATAAACACGCACAAAAGAAAATCGTGCTATCGGCTTCAAGCAACCAGGTAGTAAAGCCTATTTATACAGAATCACGCTACAAGTGGCTTAATTACCATCAACACCTTGCCCCCCATATCCCACTGATCAATGAGTTTATTGAACAGTTTGAATATCAAAAAGTTGGATAAAATAGCGTATAAATCAGCAAAAGAGCGCTTTAGCCTAAGCCCTAACGAATAAGCGCTCACTAACAAAAAATACTAGCCACTAGGTAAGTTTAGCCTTATTCAGCCGCTCAAAAGTCGGGATATTCAGCCAATCTTCATCCAGTTTAGCTATTGCTTGCTTGTGGGCTTGTCGATCAATGATACTTTCGCCAAAGATTTGTAAATGAGCCTTTTCCATCAGTTGATTGCTGGTGGCCTTATCCAGTAATCCTAAGGTTTCTCCCGCATGAATGAAGCCTTCTACCCGCCCCTTTATTTGCGGGCTACTCGTCTCGAGTTTAGATTGGGTAAATAAGGTCAGCAACTTCTCATAACATAGCTGCTGAAATTGCTGTTTAGAAACATCCATGCTTTGAATTCCTTTTACAGTGACTAGTTACTCTGGCAAATGGTCTTTGATGATCTGGTATAACTCAGGGCGATATTGAGCGATTTCTTGGGGGTTTAAGCCTTCCAGTGAATGCGGATACTTTAACCATTGACTGGTTTCATGTAGATAATAATCTGGAATGCGATCAGTTTTATTACGTTCAGGTTTAAAATACGGCACTGCTACACGAATGTCTTTGGGGGTATTAAGTCTCGCTAAGCGGCTTAGCTCACCAATGATCGCCTCTATAGAGCGCCCTGTATCAAATACGTCATCAACAATCAGTAGACGGTCGTGCTGCTGCACATGCTTGACTAGGTAATTAAGGCCATAGACCTTTACTTGCTTGGCTTGGCTGTCAATAGCCGCAGCATATGAAGAAGTGCGGATCGCGATATTGTCACTTTCAATGCCGTGATAAGCTAAAAACTCTTGCACAGCGATCCCTATGGGGGCTCCTCCGCGCCATACCGCAATAATAAAGCTAGGTTTAAAGCCACTTGCTAGCACCTTTTCGGCCAAACGAAATGAATCTTCCAGTAAGTCTTGTCCGGTGATATAAAGTTTGTCGCTCATAATTACCTGCTATAAAAAAAACTGACCTTTCAGTCAAAGGTGTAGTATAAAACTATCATTATAGAACCCGTTAACTCAAGGATACTTTCCATGCCAATGAGCCAACCAACAGCCCAACTGGAAAAACGCTATTTAGATGAAGATACGCTGATTCAAGATTCATTTCGTTTAGCGGTGCATATTTTTGAGAGCGGCTTTCGCCCCACTTTCATCGTGGGCCTTTGGCGGGGTGGCAGTGCTGTGGGTATTTACGTACAAGAGTGCCTGCAAACCCTGGGGGTAAAAACAGACCATATTTCAGTACGCACCTCTTATCAAGGGCAAGCCAATTACCAGCAAATTCTAGAAGCGCCCGAGTCAATCAGGGTTCATGGTATTCAGTATCTATTAGAGAACCTAAACGTTGACGACAGCTTATTGATTGTAGATGACGTATTTAGCAGTGGCCATAATGTTGCGGCGGTGATTAATCGCTTAAAAGCAAAACTAAAACTCAATATGCCCCGCCAGGTGAAAATAGCCACCTTATGGGAGCGCCCAAAGTTTAACCAAACATCGCTAACACCCGATTTTTGCTTGCATCAAACCGAGCAGTGGTTGGTCTTTCCCTATGAGTTAACCGGCTTAAGCGTAGAAGAGATAAAACAACACAAGGGCTTTGTGGCGCCGTTAATAAAACCTGAGTTACTCGGCTAACACTAGCTTCAAATATCAATAAAGCGGCTATTAAGCCGCTTTATTGATCGTTATAACGCTACATTAGTACTGGTATTCGTAAGCACCAATATCAAAGGCACTGCCACTTGGCCTAGTGTTACCATCTAGGTCGGTAGTGATCGAATCGCTCAAGTCCAAGCCGTTGTCGATGGCAATAGAATCAGGCAATAAGCGATAGCCATTTTCAGGATCTACCCCAGGAGTGTCGGTGAAGATGTTGTTTGCATTGGCATACTCAGTGTAACGATTGGGGAGAATGTTATTTTCGTCACTGACGTATTGTAAAAAATATTCATCAGAATAGTCAGGTTCCAACAAACGAACAACCAAGTTATTTTGAAAAACTGGCCGGGTTTCAGTAGTGTAGTTAATCACGCCGTAAACATTCACCAGCGTGTTATTTTGAATAACGGTATTACTGCTGGCCCAGTAACCACTGGTCCAAATGTACACACTGTTGTCACTTTCAAAACTAAATAAGTTGTTATCAATTGACGTATCGCCCTGAGATTCAATCAGAGAAAGGTAAGATGAGTACTCAACGCTACTTTGCACAACTTTATTCGAATTGAATAGCAGACCTCCAGAGCTAACAATTATTCCTCCTGAGTTACCATCTAAGTAGAATCGATTATTTGTAAAAGCCCCGCTGGCTATTTGAAAGTTACTATTACCTAAATAGACAGCAAAGCCATCAAGACTTAAAAAATGATTTGATGTTATCGCGCCCTCTGCATAATAGTCTGATTCTTCTGGCTGCAACCATAGCTCAACATTAGGGTTTGCCTTAAGCTGTAGCGGTTTATCTATTGATAAATGTCCGAGGTAAATACCTGATTCGACATCCACATCAATTGTAGTAGCATTATCAATAACGGCCTGCAGCACGGACATATTCTGCCCAAAAGAAAATGAAGTATGAGATTGAGTGGTTCGAATCAAATTGGGGCGGTAAATAGTATCTACTTCTAATTCTAACTCTGCCTTCCCCATAGCGGCGGGCTTATTTAGCTGAACTGTAAATTCATCCCACCAAGATATATCGAAACACTCAAACTCAAGCTCACTAACCGTGCATTTAGCATTTGAGTAATCGACTGAAACAGATGCTATCGAAAGGCCGAGATTGTGGCTGTTTAGTTTGCCACGAATATTCCCTCTATCTGCATAAATACTGCCTCTAGGGTCAGCGTTAACACGAAAGCTATAATCAAATTTATCTTTGAGTGTTCCAAGCTCAAACCCCAGTTGATAATCAGACACCCAAAGCGCTAAATCACTGCGTATGGGTTCAATATACATATTTAAGCTGTTGCGACTAAATGGGAAATCCAGATCCAAATTAGCTTGAGTATTAACTATCGTTGTGTCTTTAAAAACTACATTCAACTGAACTAATAAATCATCTCCGGCGAAACTCTCTATATTAGATAAATCAATGTTAGGGCAACTCAAAAGTTGGGAGCCATCTTCAGACTCCTCAATGACACAACCATGCTTACTGCTAGAGACAGACCAAGAATGCACCGAAGGCAATGGCATGGTAATTAGCACACCATTAACCAAAGGCAATAAGCCTTGGTCGACTGCACCGTAGAGATACAAGTCTATGGTTGCGTTTTCTTCGACAAACAGGGTTTCTAAATAATTATATATTGATACATCAAAATAAGGGTATGAATAAAAATCCTTTGGGTCTCGGTCAGCTAAATACTCGTAGTAATCGATAAAACCATCTTGATCAGAATCAACGCCATCATTTGAAAAGTTGGGGTCTAAGCCCTTAGCTATTTCCCAAGAGTTCGGAATACCATCGCCATCATCATCAGCGATATCACTATAGTTCTGATCGTTTAAGTACCAAGCAGGTACCTTGGTATCGACTTCAAGCATTCCATCTCGATTGCTATCAACAGAAACGTGCACAAAAGCATTGTCAGCGTTAAGTACAACTTCACTTCGCTCGCTAGTTAAAGTTAGCGTTCCACTTTGCAAATTATCATCGTAATCAACTACGATAGGCTCTGGAGTGACTAAATCTACATAGCCCTTATCTGAAAAATAAATGCGACCAGCGATACGCTGTTCGTCGTCATCAATACAAGAATAATAAGTAGCAACTAAGTCTTTTTCTAATACTGATACTTTATCTGTAGTCAGCAACATATTAGATGTTATCGATTGCTCACAGGTCGACATTCCGGAAATGTCGACAACCCCACGTAGAAGAGTAAATTCAGTACCTGATTGCTCACGAAAATCATCATAATAAATATCGAAGTTTATTGGCTGTAAAGAGCTCAAGTCCCACTTATGATAATCGAAAACGATTCGGCCCGAATATACGACGGAGCCATCATCACAATTTTTATAGTTTTCCTGGTATTTACCCACGCCCGTGTTTTGATTTAGATTTTCTGAAATGGTTACACTTCCACCATAAGGACAACTTTGGGTTTCTGATGCGCGGGCACTAACCGTGTCACTCGCTAACTTAGCGCGATTTACTTTATTGATTCGGTGTTTTGCCGAGCTTTGTAATAGAGGAGTAGTATCGCCATTAAACAAGTATTGAAGGGTGGGATAAATATCGTCGGCGGTTAGCGAAGCACTTTTAGTGCTACCTTGATATTGTTCCATCAGTAATTCAGCTGATACTTCCGGCGTAGAAATAGAAGTTCCGCCTCCATCGCCCCCCCCGCCGCCACAGGCAACTAAAGACAAAATAGCTAGACTCGAAAGAAAAAATTTGGACACAGTAGAAGAGCAATACACGCTAACATCCTTGTTAGTTATTAGAAGCTTAGGGGGTTTACTGACACTAAAATAGATAGTCTACTCAAGATAATGACAAATGGGATCAAAAGCCATACCCCATTTGCAGCAAACACCCCGCGAGAGCTTTAGCATCACATTAAAATTGCTGATTAGCCTTTCTATAGTTGCCCTGGTAGTCAAAAATACGGTGTTCAATAACCCAGTAATGCTTTTTCTTTTTGCCGATGACAAAGTCTGGGGCAACTATACCGCCAATTAACTGCTCTGCTTGTGAAGCGCTACTCACATCACGCTTAGTTCCCTCGACGCGTCGAGCAAAAACAGTATTAAACTGTTGCTTGGCTTTGGCGTAATCAAAGTTAAAGGATTCACTTAGCTCTGCGCCATCTTCATCGTGATAAATAAGCTTTAGCTTATTCCCCTCACTGCTAGCAGACATGCCACTGCACCTAAGCACAGTTCGATCTTTGAGCTGTAAGGCATCTTTAAGCTGATTATCGGGGTCGATTAGCTGAAAACCACAGCTATGGCATTGCCGTGCTGCTATGTCATTCTCAGCATTACATTGCGAGCACTGTTTGTATTTGTAACGATATAAACACTGCACTTGAAGAGTTGGGTTTGTGGCGTCTTCGACTAAGCCTTGGCAACGGCGGCCATAGTGCTCAATAATGTCGCCGTCTTTGTCGGTCATCCCCCAGAACATATTGGCAAACTCACATTGTGGGCAACTCACCTGTACTAAGGTGCTATTTGGGTTGGGTTTAGTTTCACCGATCTCGGGCTGGTATAAATCGTAATTATTGCCCGCATAATCAACAATTAGACAATCGCTTTTGCCTTCAAACAAACGCAAACCGCGGCCTGCAATTTGCTGATATAAACTAACCGATGCAGTGCGGCGTAAAATGGCAATCAGATCGACATGCGGTGCGTCAAAGCCAGTTGTGAGCACCGATACGTTAACCAAAAACTTAAGCTGCTGCTGTTTAAACTGCTCAATTAACTGGTCACGCTGCAGGTTTGGTGTATTAGCAGTAATCACCGCCGTTTGCTCATCAGGCAAATAATGAGCGATTTCTTTAGCATGATTAACCGTAGCAGCAAATACCATTACCCCGCGGCGCTCTTCAGCCAAATGCAATAACTGTTTACAAATGGCTTGTGTCACCCGTGGGCAACCCGATAAAAACTGGTCTAGTTGCGCTTCATTGTATTGGCTTGGTAGTTCATCAAACTGATAACGTGCGGCAGGTGCATCAACCACGACCGGTTGAGTAAGATAGCCTTGACTAATTAAATGCCGTAAGGGCAGCTCAAAAATACACTTTTTAAACCAAGCTTTGTCACTGCCTCGTACATAACCATGGTAATGCTGTTGGTAAATCCAGCCTTTATCTAACCGATAAGGGGTGGCGGTTAAACCCAACACTTTAAGCTGGGGGTTTTGCTGTTTTAAATGTTCAATAATAACTTGGTATTGGCTGTCACTCTCGTCACTCACACGGTGACACTCATCAATCACCACTAAGGAATAATAGCCCGCAAATTGTTCGAGGTTTCTGCTTAGCGATTGCACACTAGCAAAGGTAACTGAAAACTGGTTTTGCTTAAGCCCTAAACCCGCTGCAAAAATACCAGATTGAAAACCATAAGCTTGGTACTTACTGTGGTTTTGTTCCACCAGCTCTTTGACATGCGCGAGCACCAAGATAGGATGTTTTGCTAAACGGGCTAGCTCGGCGATAACGATGCTTTTCCCGGCCCCAGTGGGTAAAACCAACACTGCTGCGTCATCACTTTGGCGAAAATGGGTTAATACCGATTCCACCGATGTTTGCTGATAATCTCGCAGTTGTAACATGAAGCTTTAGACCTACGGTTTAAAATAATGAGCTATATTATGCCACGTTTCTAGATTGGAGAAGGATAGCGAATTAGGCGCGTTTAGATACTCGATATTACTAATGAAATAGGCTAAGCGGTGCAGTGTAAACAACCAAAAGCCGATTTATTAGCCACCGCACTATTAACTATTCAGACGTAAATCAGGCGCTTAATGCATCACTGCAAGGTGCTTCGCGGTATTTCATTCGCTTATAAATCAATACCGATACCATGGTAAGGTTAGCGATTAGTACTAGGGATGTGGTCACCGACAAGAGGGGGTCGCCGACGATAAAAACCGTATAGCTCCAGGCCAAAATAGCGTTGCACTGAAACATTATCCAACTTAAAAATGAAATGTCTTTAGCGGGGCCTTTGGTTCGCATTAAGCGAATAATTTGCGGGCTAAAAGACAAGATAGAAACTATCCAACTAAATGGATAGAGCATTTGTATTAACTGTTCCAAGTAAATCTCCGATAGCCAAACGCGCCATCCGAGGCGAACAGTCATACCATTAGTGCAGGCAAACAAACTTATATAAAAATGAATCGCGATAGTACAGCAAACATCAACAAGCGGTCAAAATATAATCATGCTCATTCAAGTTGAATTGCGCTACATCAATTAGTGGCTTTATGTGCATACATGTCTTTGTCAGCCAACTCTAACAAATACGCTACATCCATATCTAAGTCTACGTTTGTATGGCCGATTGAAACCGAGTATTCAGGCAACTGTTCTTGGCTACTCTGGCCAAATGTCTCAGTAAAGCGTTGCTCAATCGCATCAAAATCAGCGTCTTGTTCTATCAATACCAACGCAACAAACTCATCACCTCCCCTTCGGCCCAATACATCAGAGCTTCGCACGCAGCTTCGCATTGCTTGTGCCACGTCGATTAACACTTCATCTCCCACCGCATGGCCATGGTGATCATTAAGTAGTTTGAACTTATCAATATCTAAATAAAATAAGCCTAACCGTGAGCCCATGCGTTTAGCTAAACGGATCCGTTGCTGGGCCAGCGCGCTAAACCCCCTACGATTATTTAATTCGGTTAAAGGATCTGTCACCGCCAACTTTTGCATTTGAACGTACAGATCGAGCAGCGATAGATCAGCTTCCAATATATCTTTAAGCTGTTCGATTAATTCAAAATAGGTTTCTTCGTAGTGGGTCTCTCGGTAGTCCATCACACAAAATGTCCCGAAGGGCTTCCCATCAGGCCAAAACACCGGCACCCCCAAATAAGAACGGAATCCATCATTATGTACTTCAGGGTTAGTATCCCAGCAGGGATCTAAAGGGGCGTTCGCCACATACAAACTTTTTCGTGTTTCGACAATTCTACGACAAAAGATATTGGCTTCAGGTTCTATAAGCACGCCTGCTGGGTAAGGGTTGGATGCTTGATCACTGGCAATAGTCACTTGAAAGCCTGAAGCAGTGCATTGCACTAAAAAACCTGCGGGAGCATCAAACAACTTAGCAAGCAAGTTTACTGTGCGCTGCCACTTAGTCAGCGATATCAGATCACTGGGGTTATTTAGTATCCACTCATCAGGATCAATGGCAGGCTTTATCGGCATAACTACCTCTATTGCTAAGCTAGGTATACATTAAAAGATAGCAATAACCGAACCAAAGTGAAGGAGAATGACAATACCACTGCGTGATGCCCCATAGAAAAGCGCCCAGCAAGTTCAATATAATTAGTTAAATTAGTAACTTAGAGAGTTATATGAAAAAAGAGGGATTAACCACACTAAACAGTTTTTTTCTAGACAGTCAGTTCGTGATCATTTTTAGCTTTTAGCTAATAAGCCAGCCGTTTTTCAAAAACTTCCAGTAATAAACGCTAACAAGACTATCAGCACCCTAGTTTAAGAGTTTGATCTTATAAACTTCGTTAGTAATAAATATGCTCTATTAACATCACCAAATGGCTGAAATAGCTAAATGCTTACAGTGAAATATAGTGTCATGTTTTTTAACACCTTGTTTGAGGGTTTGCCTATCGCTTTTTATTTTCTCTTCAGAAAAATGCACCTCGCCTTACGCCATATCAACAAATGCCTCGCCTATTTTGATAAGCTTTAAGCCCCTGAATTGGAGTATTAGATGGCCAATACCGACATAAAGCAGGTGATCGAAAACTTTACCTGTATTGAACAAGCGCTGCACTTTTTCGAAATAGATTTCGATAATGGCTTTATCAATCAATATCGCGAACCTTTAGTTAAACACTTCAATGGCAATCTGATACTGAGCAAAGCCGATGACTGGTTCACAGCACGCCGCGCGTTAAAGAATGCCTACTGTAAGATTCAACGTGGGCGGATAGATAAACATACTCGTTCGGCTTGCCGTGGCTGTACATCTTGCGAGCGAAGGTAAAAATACGTATTCACTCTCCGTAAGGTCTCTTTGTCCAAACTGGCTACTGCTCTCTACACATCTTCAACTCAAGGTTTAGTCAATTAGCCTCTATTAGGTTTTATCTCTCATTTTTACTAAGCACTTGTTATTGATTGTGATTAAGCTCAATTGTCGCACTTACCTTTATTGCAATAAGCGAATGATTTTTCAATGCTGGTGATGCAAGTTATTGGGATAATATAAAAATGAAAACACGGAAGACAAGCCTTGCACTAACATTGCTAATGAGTGTGTTAAGTGCGCCAAGTTACGCTGAATCTGTAGAGCCAAGCCTCACTATTTGGACCGGTAAAAGCCACTCGCAAATGCAGCTAATTGCCGAACAATTCACTAAAAACACAGGGGTAAATGTTGACGTAAAGCGCCCAGTAGACATTACCGGAAATTTTGAGATTCAAGCCCGCAACGGGGAAGGTCCAGATGTAATATTTTGGCCACATGATCGCATAGGTGACTGGGCTAACGCAGGCTTAATCAGTGAATTACGCCCTAGCCAAACCCTAATAGATTCAGCCGTAGGTTATGCTTGGGACGCGGTCAAAGTAGAGGGTAAGATTTACGGTTACCCAATCGGCGTGGAGGCGATTAGCCTTATTTATAACAAAGCTTTAATTAGCCAACCGCCTAAGTCTTTTGAAGAGATTTTTGCCTTAGATCTGCAACTCCAAGAGCAACATCAAAGTAAAGCTATCCTGTGGGACTACAACAATACTTACTACACTTGGCCACTACTCGCTGCCGACGGCGCTTACGTTTTTGCGAAACAAGGCGAGCAATACAACGTAAAGGACACGGGTGTTAACCACCCTAGTGCGATGTATGCCGGCCACCTATTAAAAAGAATGCTTGATCAACAAATTATGCCGCGCAACGCCGATTACTCAATAATGGACGCAAAGTTTGTTAAGGGAGAAGTGGCGATGGTGATTAATGGCCCATGGTACTGGGATGAATTAAAGAGTGTGGGCATGGACTTTGGTGTAGCCCCGCTTCCGCAGATAAATGGCAAACCCGCTAAAGCTTTTGTCGGTATTTGGAGTGCGGTAGTGAATAGCGCGACAACAAACCGCCAATTAGTCGATGAGTTTCTCAATTACTATCTGATGACCGTAGACAATCAACGCTTACTATTTACCAGTGGCGACTTAGGTGCAATGGCCAATTTACAGTTACAAAATGAACTGGCCGACAATCCTAAAGTGCAAGCCGTTTACGCCAGTGCCGCCCAAGGGGAGCCAATGCCGAATGCTGCTGCCATGGGCAAGTTTTGGGCAGCGATGGCCACTACTCTAACCAATATTACGACCGGTAGGCAAGGTGTTGAAAGTGCGCTAAATGCGGCCGCCAAAAGGATAATTCGCTAATTTTATATCAATGAATGCTGAATACTATTCAGCATTCATTGAAAAGCCTCTATACGATACTGCGTGACAAGCCTACCTGCCGGCCTTCTTCCATTTCCCACTGCACGCCGTAGGGGTCAATCCAATAGAAAAAGGTAATCGGGAATCCATCTAGCTTATCTGGGTGGTAATCATCGGCGGGATTAATCATGCGAACACCCGGCTGCTGCTTTAGGTATTTAAAGACTTCATTGCAGTTACTCACCTCCATAGCCACATGCCTAGGGCCACCTAAATCATAGGTTTTTGGCTGTACCGGCAACTGCTGAGCCCCTTTGGGGTAACGATAATGCATTAATTCCAAGTACATCCCTGCTTGAGGGTGTTTTAAGAAACGTACATCAACATCCACCTTGCCATCACTTAATCCCGCATCTAGGGCGAAGCTGCTCATGGTGACGTGTTGATAATCCATTAGCTCACCCTGAGGGTCTCTGGCCAACTCAAAGCCTAAAGCTGATTGATAAAACGCAGTCGCCTTTGCAATGTCATCCACTATGATGTTGATGTGTGACATGCCCAAAACAAAATGCTGCATATCATGCGCTTTAATCCGGTCTAAGAGGAGCGGTTTACTTTGCTCAGAAATACTTGTGCAATAGCGAACAGCACGACCGCTATTAACCGCTTCAGAACAAATGAGGTAGTCTTTATCTTGTCCTTTTTCAGTATCACTAGGGCCTGATACTATTTCTACATCCCATTGCTCAGCGCTAAACCAAGCCGCGTTAATCACGTAAGCTGCAGCGATCAAATCAAAAGGATTAAAGCCAGCGGCGCCAAACACCAGCTCCCACTCTAATAACCAAGGCTCAGATTTTTTAGCTAAATAGCCGGCTACTTGACTGGTATTAAGCATCGCTAATAAGTCATGTTGTTTAATCCAAAACGAATTGCAGGCTTCGTAAGGCACCAACGTTATCGATAATGGACTATCTAGTAGCACTTTATAGGCGCTAACATCCGCTTCAAAGTTGAGATCTCTGAAAGGCTTTGGCTGATGATGCCCAGAAATAAAGTGCTGGTCAATACTGCGCCTACCAGCCAGTAATACCAGTTCATCAATCTTGCTCAACAGCTGGGGGTAATGCTTAACCAACAATGCAATATTGGTGGCGGCGCCAATACCAATAATACTCATATTCCCCTCTTCAAGCGCAGCAGCCATCGCTTTCACTCCATCCGGTACCGACTGACTCCCTTCTCCTAGAGGCGCACTAGCCCCGCGACTTACCACCACACTATTTGGGCCAAAACGATGAATAAAATCCGTCGCCACTTGAGTAGAGATGGCAATATCATTGGTATTTCCCAAAGTAGAACTAATACCGACCACATCAACTTCAACTGAACGCAACAAAGCCGCAATAGCGTAGCCATCATCCACATCACAGTAACTGACCGGACTATTCTTTTTACCTAAAGTGATATCACTGTCAATCCACAAGCGAGTTTGCGGCTTTACTGTTTTCATTGTTGAATTTCCCTATTCATTAGTTGGTACCCATTGCTTCATTTCTATCGCATTACGGCCTGCAGATTTTGCTCGATATAAGGCTTCATCAGCCATCTGATAAAGCGGATCAATACTGCTTACGCTAGGCAAGTCATCAGCGTCAACAAAGGCAACACCAATAGACATAGTCACTACGTCAAAAGGCGGATTCTTGGGGTGAATGATTTCTAAGCCTTCCAATTGCTGACAAAGCTGCATAGCCATTTGTTGAATGTCTTCAATATTTTGCGTTTGTAGAAGAATGACAAACTCCTCTCCGCCTAAGCGAAAAGCCATATCACTGGCACGACGCATGGTAGATTGAATACTCAGCCCCACCCTACGCAAAACACTGTCGCCCTCTGGGTGGCCTAGGCCGTCGTTATAAGCTTTAAAATTATCGAGGTCACAAATCAAAAAACCCACGCAACTGTTGCTTCTGGATGCTTGCTTGAGATAACTGGGTGCACGTTTTTCAAAAAGAAAACGTGAGCCTAGCTTAGTCAGAGGATCCAAAGAGGAGCGTTGCTCCAGCTCTACCATTTGCCCTTGCACTCGCTTAACCATTAAGTCAAAACGCCGAGCTAAAACCCCTAATTCATCCTTCCGAGTCAGCTCAGTCATGCCGGACAAATTAATATCTGCCACATCGCCACTCATTGACTCAGCGAGACGCTTAATCGGCTTCACTATCCACCAGCTTGCCCACATAATAAGCAGCACAGAAAAAAGTATTGCCACCATGGCTTCTCTCACTAACTGCATTTGAATATCGTGTTGCAACTTAAAAAGGTGCTGGGCATCAAAAAACAACCAAATGCTGCCGCCTTTTTGGTTACGCAACGCCAAATGCAATAGCATTCTTTGATTATCTGAATCTAGTAAATGCCCACCTAACTCTATTTGCGGTAATGAATAGACAAACTCAAAATCGAGTTTATGTTTTTGATCTAGGTGAAAACGCAGCAAACGCTCTTGAGCACGACCTAATAGAAACGCCAATTTAACTTGGTCAGAGTCGTTGGCTGAAAGCCGCTGCTGAAGCTTGTGAATTTGTTGTTCTTGCTGAGCAATATCAGCATCACTGATGTTGGTTTTCCATACTTGACCGAGCTCTTTAGCGTAGGCAAAAGCAAATTGCTTCGCTGAAAAATCAGAGATAGCATCCACTTCAAAATATAGTAGGTCTTCACTGGCGGCATACAAATCCAAAGCCGATTGTAATTTAATGTTGGTATAGTTTAACCCTGCGGCTGAGGGACTAACTAAATCAATAATGCCATTACTCACATTTAACGCACTCGACACAGCGTGTGAGATTCGAGTATCCCATTCACTTTGGTATCGGTTATAGCTCATCGTTAATACCAACCACAAAACCAGCACCAAATGTGATGCTAGTAGGAGTTGGCCAATTTTGAGCTTATTAACTAAGTCAATAAATGGCACGTTAACTTATTTATCTTCAAATAAGTCGATAACTGGCACGCTACAGGTTCCATTGATACAAATATCTTGGTAGGCCGTATGGCAGCGCCCGCAAAATTCAGGTTCAAAAGTAGGGTGCTGTGAACTAATGTCTAAGCCATTGGTATCATAAGTACCGTAAATAGGTTCTCCGGCAAGGTGCTCCGTAACAAACACAACCCCTGGTGTTTCATAGACTCCAACGACAGTAATGCCGTCACTGTAGGGCCCGTGAGTGGCATATTGGTCAATTTTATCGGGGTGAACATAAGTGGTTAACTTGGTTCCTTTACCCTCATTGATCCAATTATAAGCCGCTACAGCTTCTTGAATAAATAAAGGGGTTTCTTCTGGGAGAACAACATCCTTGCCTGGCACCATACTCACATTAGCCACCGGCCATGAGCGCCAATCTTCAGGATAACTGGCAATAGATGCCGCGTTACAGCAAAAGCTCACCAACAATAAAAACTGTGCGAAAAGCGCACACCACAACTTACTCATAGTACGTCCTTGTCATGAATTGTAATGCTTATAGATATTAGCCAAGTCTAAAACTACCCAATAAAAGGTATATCAGCAATATATAATAAACATCATATACCTGAACTGCGGGTCAATTCGAATACTTCAGCACCCTAAACGCAAAAAGATGGCACTGAGGCCATCTGCATTTTAGAATTTTTCAGGTTAATTCAAAACCGCGAGCTGGCCCTTAGGCTGTTCACAGAAGAAAAAATGGAGCAAGCAAAGCGAGTTTTAGCCGTTTATCCCCTTATTGCTTTGATTTAACGCAACTTTCAAGCCGCATCAATCGCTCTTCATCACCAGGGTGGCTACTCATCCAAGTAGGAATATCGGATTCTACATGCGCAAATAGGACCTGATAACCCGCCATCAGCTGTTGCTGAGGCAAGCCTAACTTATGGCTCCATTGGCAAGCAAATAAATCAGCCTGAGTTTCAGCTTCTCGTGAATAGCCAGAGCTTAAACCAAGTACTGCACCACTCATTAAGCCATCAACCAATAGGCTACTATCCCCCACCATCAACACAACAGCAGTACTAACAATGGTAGAGCGCACCAAACTTGCCATCACATCGTTGTTGGCAACGTGAGCCAGTTCGTGCAATAAAATACCGTTTAGCTGTTCTGGCTGTTGCATTAAGCCCACCAGTTGGTCGCTGACAATAATACTACCGTTGGCGAGCGTAAAGGCATTCGCTTCCTCACCCAGTTTGTAAAAGAGTAACTGTGGTTTAGGGCTTAGGGTACCAATTCCAGTCACCAAGGCTTGAAAATGTTGCTGGATTTGCTGCTGCTTGATGGGATCAACAGTGCTTGGCTCAAAGCCTACAGACTCTAAATGCGCAAGCGTGCGCTCACCTAACTCCAATGCAATAGCTTCGGGTAGATGAGCAGCCAAATACTGTGATAAGCGGGGTAAACCTTGCTCAATGCTTAAGTATAAAGCGCCACAGCTAAAAACAACGGCAAACATAATCACCAATAGGTTTCTCTCTAGATATTTAACTAAAGAGTGCTTAGCGTGTTTATCCAACCACGCATTAAGCCGTTGCGGCTGATCGGCAACAAAGCGATCTCCATTGCTAAAGCTAACCGCTCGCGGCTGATTACCAATCGCCATTGACAACTCAAGTTCGGAGAGCTTGGCGCGCACAGAGCCTTGTTCATGCTGAAGTTGAAGCCACCCTTCGTCAGAGCAATGCAGCTGTGCCACGCTCACTAAAGAACTATTGGCAACAAATACCTTTCCGCTAATAATCATGAGGTTTAAATTACGCCAATCTCAATACTAAAGGCATCAGCGACTTCATCAGCAATCGCGGCCTTGGTATCACTCACCTGGTTTTGTGTAGCAATATGAGTAATGTCACCAGTTACCGAGGTAGCATCAGCGATGAACTTAGCCATGCGAATTTTTGCCAGCGGAATGGCTAAACCTAAAGAAAATACACATATCAGCATGTTACTTAGCATCACCCCAAGAAAGGCCAATGGCTTTACTTCAGAATTCATATACAACTGACCATCTAGCTCTGTTTGACCAAATTGATAGTTTCTTAAGCAAGCTTGCAGATATGCCGTTACAAACCAACCCAGCAAAAAGAAACTTAAATAGACAGCTGCTAACAAACCCAAAATAACGGTCTGAGAACTGAGCGCATCCTGCAAACCACCTTGGCTTAATTGCATCAACACACCACCTAATTGACTAAAGTCAGCGTTAAAGGCAGCAAAAGCGATGCCAGCGAGCGCCAACATTAATACCAGCGTAGCCAATAAACCTATCGCCGCCACTTTCAAAAACACCTTAAATACCGCGTTAACATCAATCTCAGCGATAAACTGCAATTCACCCCACTGATAGCCATTCAATACGTAGCGGCTCATTTGAGTGGTCATTAAGGCATACATGTAAGTTGCGCCTAAACCCACCACAACCACACCAACAATACCTGCGACCACCGGCGAAATTAACGAACTAACGAATATCACAGCACTTACCACTAGCATGAAGCCAAGCACATACAATACCGGTAGCACGAACAAGGCCATATAGGCGCCGCCATAGCTCCCTGAGAAATTAAAACGCACATTGCGATAGCGAGTAACACGGCAATCAAAGCGAAGATTTCTAACCACTAGAACCGGCATCAAAGCTACAAAGGCCAAACCTAAAATGACACTTGCAGCCTCACTCACCGCAGGTAAGGTAGCCCAAGCGATCAGCAAAACCACAGCAATGATCCGACCCACTAATATTTGTAAAGGTTTAGCTAGGTACTCAAAACTCTCATCGGCTAATTCAGTATTGCCATAAAAATATTGTTTGTTACGAACCTTGGCCCACGCAGAGTAGATACCTAAGGTTAAAATGGTAAGAAGAACGTTAACGATCCATATACCAAAATATTCCCCGACCTTACCGTAAAAGTAAAAAGGGTTAATCTTTTTTGTCTGACTGTCCATGCCTAACTTCCCTGATATTTATAAAGTGATTGATATAACTATATTTAAAATTAGACGAGGATAATAAACACTTTAATATTATTTTTGTTAATAAAAATCAAACTATGGGGTTGCGACCGCTACTTGTTTGTAAAGATATCGTTTTCGATCACATTTCAAGTAAGGAAACACAAAGCGCTAACAATAAAGATGACTGACAAATCAGTGATAGTAACGCAATGTCAGTGGTGAAATCGCTGAACGCTAGCCAAGATACCCAATGAGCAGCTAACGCAACATTGAGAGCCCGCCTTCTAGTGCATTAGCATTAGCGTCAAGCCATCAGGGACCAACCGAAAATCAACGATAAAAAACCATTAACGTCTTTAAAATTATCAGGCTCACAACATTATACGTTTTCTTCTATCTGTAGTTTTTGCTATCACCGATTTAGCCTTTCGCGCTTATTAACAAATTTCTTATATTTCCTTCAATAACCAAAATTATTGTGCTAAACATTATGTTAGAGAAATGTTGTTTACAGTAAGGGCTAAGGATGAAGCCAGTTGTCTACACGGATATACAAGGCCAGATATGGAAAGTAATGGCGGATGGCCAATGGCTAAAAGTTCAGCCCTCAGAAATTGTTGATACCAGTGTTCCTTTTGTACAAAACCTCGTTCAAGCTTTGACCAACCAACCAAACACCGAAGAATGGTTGGATCAGAACAGTGCAGAGCAACAACCTGCCCCCCAGTACAGCCCAAACACTAACAACAGTAACCAAGGCCAATCCGGTCAAGGCTCTTCCTTTGTTGTAAGAGTGCAACCCACTTTAGATGAAACCATTCCGCAAGCGGGCTTTGAAACCCAAGATAATCTGCCACTTTTTTCAGATAGCGACACTCAAGGAGTTGAAGCCGACAGCATTCCCCCGCTAAGCAACAATGCCGCGTTAACCGTCACCATTGAAGACGGTGGTGACGGCTATGAAAATCAGTACGAAGTGCCTAGCGTTAGCTTATTTGGCGATGCACCTGAAGTGGAAGATGGCCGGATAGTCGTTGTAACGTTAACAGACACATCCGGACAACAATTAGTTATTAACGCGCTAGTGAATGACAACACTTGGCGTTACGACGGCTTAGATATTAGCAGTTTAGCTGAAGGGCCTATCAGCGTTTATGCTTCTGTTACTGACTATTTTGGCCAGTTTGTAGAGGCAAGTGATGCCACTATTAAAGACGTAACCGCTGAACTAGATGCCATGATTGATGGTCAAGGCGATAATTATATAAACCAGTACGAACAAGCAACTACCTTGCTCCGTGGCGAAATAAATGACATAGAAAACGGCCAAACAGTACTCGTTCAAATTAGTGATGTTCACGATAACCGGCTTAATTTCACCACTCGAGTTAACGATGGCCAGTGGCAAATTGCCGATAGTGACCTTTCAAGTTTGCACGATGGTGAACTAATAATGAACGCTAGTTCTATCGATATTGCAGGTAACCCTACTCACGCAAGCTCAAGCATTATTAAAGATACTCAAGCCCAGATTACCGCCACTATCGAAGGCAACGGCGACAACTACCTTAACCAAGCAGAAGTCCCCAGCACACGCTTATTTGGTGAGGTCATTAACGTAGAAGACGGGCAAGCGATTGATATTGTGCTTACCGATAGCCATGGCCTACAACTTAGCTTCGAAACGGTGGTGACTAATAATGCATGGCAGCTAGCCAATATCGAACTATCTCAACTTGCCGAAGGCCAAATAACCATTACAGCCACTACCTTAGATAAAGCAGGCAATATTGCAGCCTCTAGTTCAACCATCACCAAAGACACTCTAGCCGATATTTCGGCAAATTTTGACGGTGTAGGCGACAACTACATCAACCAAGCCGAAGTAAGCAACACTCGTTTATTTGGTGAGGTAGCCAATGTAGAAGATGGGCAAACGGTATTACTTACAGTGACCGACAGCGTTGGCAAGTATTTGGATTTTTCGACAACAATACTAAATGGCCAATGGCAAATTGCCGATAGTGACCTTTCAAGCTTGCACGATGGTGAACTAACAATTAGCGCTAATTCTATCGATATTGCAGGTAACCCTACTCACGCAAGCTCAAGCATCACTAAAGATACTCAAGCCAACATTACTGCCACTATTGAAGGCAACGGCGACAACTTTCTTAACCAAGCAGAGGTCCCCAGCACGCGCTTATTTGGTGAGGTCATTAACGTAGAAGACGGACAAGCGATTGATATTGTACTTACCGATAGCCATGGCCTACAACTTAGCTTCCAAACGGTGGTGACTAATAATGCATGGCAACTCAGCGATATCAATTTATCTAGCCTGCAAGACGGTGAACTCCGTATTATCGCCAGCACGACTGATATAGCCGGCAACCCAACCAGCGCTGAATCAACGATTATTAAAGACACCCTAGCCGATATTTCGGCAAATTTTGATGGTCTAGGCGACAACTACATCAATGCCATCGAAGCCCCTACCGCACGATTATTAGGTTCAGTAGAGAATGTTGAAAATGACCAAACTGTCGATATTGTCATTACCGATCCCAACGGGATGCAACTCACGTTGCAGAGTGTGGTTAATAACAACGCATGGCAACTCAGCGATATCAATTTATCTAGCCTGCAAGACGGTGAACTCCGTATTATCGCCAGCACGACTGATATAGCCGGCAACCCAACCAGCGCTGAATCAACGATTATTAAAGACACCCTAGCCGATATTTCGGCAAATTTTGATGGTCTAGGCGACAACTACATCAATGCCATCGAAGCCCCTACCGCACGATTATTCGGTTCAGTAGAGAATGTTGAAAATGACCAAACTGTCGATATTGTCATTACCGATCCCAACGGGATGCAACTCACGTTGCAGAGTGTGGTTAATAACAACGCATGGCAACTCAGCGATATCAATTTATCTAGCCTACAAGACGGTGAACTCCGTATTATCGCCAGCACGACTGATATAGCCGGCAACCCAACCAGCGCTGAATCAACGATTATTAAAGACACCCTAGCCGATATTTCGGCAAATTTTGATGGTGTAGGCGACAGCTACATCAATGCCATCGAAGCCCCTGCCGCACGATTATTCGGTTCAGTAGAGAATGTTGAAAATGACCAAACTGTCGATATTGTCATTACCGATCCCAACGGGATGCAACTCACGTTGCAGAGTGTCGTTAATAACAACGCATGGCAACTCAGCGATATCAATTTATCTAGCCTACAAGACGGTGAACTCCGTATTATCGCCAGCACGACTGATATAGCCGGCAACCCAACCAGCGCTGAATCAACGATTATTAAAGACACTCTAGCCGATATTTCGGCAAATTTTGACGGTGTAGGCGACAACTACATCAATGCCATCGAAGCCCCTGCCGCACGATTATTCGGTTCAGTAGAGAATGTTGAAAATGACCAAATTGTCGATATTGTCATTACCGATCCCAACGGGATGCAACTCACGTTGCAGAGTGTGGTTAATAACAACGCATGGCAACTCAGCGATATCAATTTATCTAGCCTGCAAGACGGTGAACTCCGTATTATCGCCAGCACGACTGATATAGCCGGCAACCCAACCAGCGCTGAATCAACGATTATTAAAGACACTCTAGCCGATATTTCGGCAAATTTTGATGGTCTAGGCGACAACTACATCAACCAAGCCGAGGTAAGCAACACTCGTTTATTTGGTGAGGTAGCCAATGTAGAAGATGGGCAAACGGTATTACTTACAGTGACCGACAGCGCTGGCAAGCATTTGGATTTTTCGACAACAATACTAAATGGCCAATGGCAAGTTAACGAGAACTTAAGCGAGTTAACCGATGGCACTTTACAACTCAATGTACAAACCGTCGATATAGCAGGCAATCCCACCAATGCCATCAGTACCATTCATTTGGATACTGCGATACCAACCATTGATATCGATACCCTAGATGGCTTTAGCATTACTCAATTTAAAACCGGCTTACTCACTTCTTTGCAAGGCACTACCACCGGAGTTGAACAAGGGCAAACGGTAACCATCGAAATCAACGATGGTGAACAGCAGGTTACTGCTAACGCGAGTGTTGATGAAAATGGAGACTGGCTAACCAGCATTATAGATATTGATGGGCTAAATAATTTGTCGGCTTGGACCTTGAGCGCTCGGGTAAGCGATATTGCCGGAAATAGCGTCAGTGATGCCTTACCCATGCTAGATGAACCCGACCCTCACTTATTATTTGAAACTGACCTATATCAATCAGGTGTATTAGTGAGTAACTCTCTAATCAACATTTTTGACGCACAACAATTCCACTTTGCCGATGAACAACCCGAATTGATAGGTATAGAATCAGAAGGCGCTGCCATTAACCTGACGATGGCCAATGACAGTAGGATGATTGAAGGACGCACTACAGATACCGGTGATGTAGTTTTCCGCTTCACAATATTGGCTGATAATTCAGTACAAACCCTCATCTATCGGGCACTAGACAATGACTTAAATACTGATGAGTCGTTTCTAACACCTATTATTGCTGCGACCCAATTCGATACAGATGGCACCAGTGAAACAGTATTAACCCCTTTAGTGATTGCGCTAAAAGATTCTATACCACAAGTTATTAACGACTCAGCAGAGGTGACCGAAGGCGAAAG
Source organism: Agarivorans sp. MS3-6 (assembly GCF_054112545.1). NCBI lineage: Bacteria > Pseudomonadati > Pseudomonadota > Gammaproteobacteria > Alteromonadales > Alteromonadaceae > Agarivorans > Agarivorans sp. MS3-6. The sequence goes on from NZ_CM134202.1 coordinate 957,549, forward strand.
GGTTTACGGAAACCTCATTGATAATGATTTTAGCTTAGATGGCTCACTAAAAGTAAGTCAGGTCAGCGTCAATGGCGAAACCAAAGACGTCAGTATTATACCAGCCGTTTTTGAAACCGAGCATGGTCGACTCGTCGTTGACGACTCAGGCTATTGGTTATTCACCGCGAACCGCAATTTAAACCACCAGCAAGTTCAAGATTTTAATTTTGAGTATCAGGTCACCGACAGCTCGGGAGATACAGCTAATGCAAACGGCAACATAGTGATCACTGATGGTGAAAATGGATACTTTGTTGATGACTTAGCGGTTAGCGCTGAAGCAAGTTTAGATGATGCTCCTAATGTTTACACTGAAACATTTACGCTAAAACCAGGTAGCGATAACCCTGACCCTAACAGCCTTCAATTTAGTGAAACCAGCTTAGTGGACCTTGCGTCACTTGCATTAACGAGTAGCGTGCACCTCAACAAGCTTTCTTACAGCTTAAGTGATGATGGCAAAACCCTAACCGCCGAAGTTCCCTTTGTTGGTGTCGTGTTTACCCTAAGTTTAACGGGTGTTGCAAATGGTGACGTAGTTATAGGCACAACTACGCTAACAATGTTCGACAATATTAATCAATGGAGTAGTAGTGACCTCACATTCCTAAAACTCACGATCCTATCCAGTGACTTAGATGGTACCCCTAACCAAGACGGGGTTATCGAATGGGTCATATCGGATGGCAACAACCCTCAATTAAGTAATAATCAAGCAGTGGTCATTGATGAAGCAGAGTTAAGCGATGGTGAGATCATCACAACCGGTAGCTTTGAGCTCACCATCGGTAGTGACTCCATTGATGCCTTGTATTTTGACTACCAACAAACAGCGCTAAGCAGCGGCGGAGAAAGCTTGTCTTTCGCGGTTAGCCCCACCGGCTATATATTAACCGCTTATACTGACGATGTGAGCGACCCGGTGTTTATGGTGGAGATACTCGATAGCTTTACCGGGCATGAAAGCGCCACGCTTAACTACCAAGTCACATTGTATAAAGGCGTTGACCAAATAGATGGTGAGCAGTTCCCCATCACCCTTAATGTTAGAGATACCGATAACGATACACAAAGCCTTGACTTAAATATCAGCATCAACGACAGCAGCGATATTACTGTTCATGTGGCTGACATGCAGTTAAGTGAATCACCAAAAGCCTCAAGCTCGCCAATATTGGCTTTATCTCGTGATACAAGCACCATTCAAATATCGGCCAACCAAGACCCCATTGACCAACTTTACCTGGATATCGTTAACGGGCAAGCAGTCATCGATTCATCAGGTAACACTCTAAGCCAAAATGGCCAAGCGCTAAGCTGGCGTGATAACGCCGATGGTAGTTATGACGCCTTGCTAACGGATAACAGTGTAGTATTTTCAGTACTATTGCCAGAAGACATTGCCATCGCAGCAAACACCTCCGCCAACCTTGAATTACAAATCGAGCTATTTAGCCAGCTAGATCATCACTCTGGCAACGACTCAAGCTTAAATATTGCCTTGCCAATTAAAGTCTCAGATACCGACGGAACAAGCCAAACTTCCGTTTCTATGGTCACTATCTATGACGGGCTAGACCCTTCTATTTCAACACTAGGAAGTATGCAAGCTGATGAAGATGGGCTAATAGGCAATAACACGGCAGATGGTGTCCAGTCTGTAGACCCCATCATGGCTATCAATACCGGCAGCGATGATATTAGTGATATACAAATAGATATAGATGCATTTAATGCCTTAGCCATTACTTCTAACGGCAGCTTAGTCAGCTTAAGTAATGCCAACAATGACGGTTGGTATGTGGCTAACAATCTTGCCGATCAAGCTGTTTTTCAAATTAAAGTAAATCTAGACGGAACTACAGAATTTCAACTATTTTCGCCTTTAGATCACAGTAATGCCGATGGCGAAAACAACTTGGCACTCCTCTTTTCAGTAACAGTCATTGATGCCGACGGCGACGTAAGTGCAAGTAGCAGCGTTGAAGTTAATGTTACAGATGCCGTACCTATTAGCGAGAATCGCACCCTAGATTTAGTTGAAGGCGAAAGTTTCACGACCCAACTACTAAACGAAACAACATCAGGCAGTGATGGGGCTAGCATAGTTAGTTTTGACTATAACGGCGTGACTTACGCTATCCCCAATGGCAGTTCTGTTACCCTTGATTTAATCAACCCGAACCTAATTAGCGAGGTATATGGTGAGTTAACGATTTCTTCTAATGGCCAACTCAACTTAAGTACCGAACCCGATGTTACTGAAACACCAGCTATTGTAGATTCAATCTCCTATATCGTGGAAGATTTTGACGGTGACCAGGTGACCAGTACCGCGACACTTACGCTCGGTGACTCGCCTGGCGTTATTAGAACCGAAGACGTGCAAACAACCGAAGACAACAGTGTTGTTTTATCTATAGAGGTTCGCCCTGGAGACACCGATCAAAATGAATCGGTAAGCGCCATTCTAATTGATGAAACCTCACTAAATGGCGGTAGCCTATGGCTAGGCACTGAACAGTTAGTGGCATCAGGAGGCGTAATAACCATTACTAATTTGGCAGTCTCTGATAGCAATGCATCACCAAATGGCGTTTTACGCTATCAGCCTCAACAGCATGAATCATTGACGACCAGCTCCGTAAACTTAGCAATTAGTTCCACCATTAATACCGACCTTGGCATGAGAACTATTAACGCTAGTATTGCTGTAGACGTTTTACCGATAGCCGATACCCCCGAGTGGGATGGTAGTTCCCAATTTACATACAACTTTGTCGAAGACGATGGTAATGACCACCCATTAGATATTACTGCAAATTTGGTTGATAGCGCTGATGGCTCAGAGTCTTTACTTTATCAATTTGCCGATTTACCCAGCGGTTTACAGGTGACCATTAATGGCAACGCGATTAATGAAAACAAGCAATATACACAAGCGCAATTAGACCAAGTGAGTGTAAAGGCTGATAACAACTTAGCGGGAAAATTTGTTTTTAGCCTAATAGCTATTGCCACCGAAGCAGGAACTGTATTTGCCAACCCTAGCGACCAATACGCACAAACCAGCCAAACAATCACAGTAAACATACAACCGGCTGCCGATTTACCCCATTTGTCGGTAAATGATGTTAAAGGGCTAGAAGATCAGGCGATTGATTTAAGCACAGTGATTGCTGGCCAGCTTGCAGATACAGACGGTTCAGAGACTCTTAGTTACAAAATAGTGGTTGATGAAGGTTGGTCAATCGTTGGCGGTAGTAGCTCTTTAGCGAGCCCCAATACGTATTTAGTGCTGGCCGACGAGATCGAATCAGGCTTAGTCTCACTGGTACCAAAACAAGATATTAGCTCTTTTACAGAAAATTTAAGCATTACTGTTTCAGCAATAGCTACCGAATCTACCATCGATGGCTTAGTTCCGTCGCCAGTAACCGCAGAAAGTGCCCCGCAAACCTTAACGATCGAATTGGCAGGAGTAGTTGATGCTCCTGAGGTATCCGATGGTGGCAACGGCCATTGGATATTCGACCCCATTGACGGAGTAATTAGCAATCAAAGCGATTTTAATGAGGACCAACTGCTCCCCTTAGATTTTGTCATCTCTACCAGTGATAACGATATCTCGGAAGAGATTAATCTACTCATTACTAATATCCCCAGTACTATTACTTTGGTTAATCATTTAGGCGAACCCTATCCACTTGAGCCCGTGGGGAAAGACCCTGTTACCGGTGGAATATTTCAAATCAGCAATGATATTCTTTCACAAATATTTATAAAAACGGCTGAAGATTTCAGCGGCAATCTAAAGTTTGACGTTTTCGCAATATCTACTGAACCAGACGGTGACAGTGGAGAGTTTGAATACTCTGTCAACATAGAAGTTAAACCTGTTGTAGACGAAACCGATGGCAATGATTTAGCCACCCAAGCAATTGAAGACAGAAGCGCTTCCGTTAACCTACTCCAATCATTAGGCTCTGATGCCGATGGTAGCGAAGCGATAAGCGCTTATACCATCGAGAGCTTACCTGATGGTGTAACTTTGTTTTATGACGGTTCACCCATAGAGGTGTTCTCTGGGGGCTTAGACTTAACAACACTGTTTGACTCCTCTACCACTAGTTGGGAAGAATTCCTCAGTAGCGGAAGAATTACGCTGCAAGCAGACCAAGATTTGAGTGGTAACTTTACTATTCCAATCCGTTACCAAGTTACCGACACTTCGCCGACAGGGTTAATCGATCTCAAAACACTGACAGCTGAACTCCAGGTAAATGTAGCTGCTAAAGTTGAGCTAGATACTCGATTAAGCGCCACATCAGAACCGTTAACCAGTGTCGATGGTAGCGCCATTTCGCTTGACGGCAGTGTATTGTTCATAGAACAAGATATTGATGGTTCAGAATACTTAGATTACATAGAAATTGTGATTCCTGATGGCGCTTTTTTTGAAGTAACTCACCCCAACGGCGTCACCATGAGCGCCGACAACAACTGGATCATTCCAGCTACAGGGCTTACTAATGATTCTACAATGGAGACAGCCGCTGACATCCTAGCTGGGGCGACACTGTATAGCGCACTAAATGTAGATAGCGTAATTATTACTGTAAAGGCACGAGTATTAGACGGTGAAGATGCTAGGTTCATCTCTGCTCCCTTAGAAATACAAGTTAGTGGGCACACTGGCGATACAGGAGAACCATGTTCGCCATCAGCACCTGGTAACCTTTCAAGCTCAACCATAGACGCTAATGAAGGTGAAGACATTAGCGTAACTGGACATTTAAATGGCGATATATCTAATGACCCCGGAGATGTTATCTCTTTCTACATTGCAACAGATGATTTACCCGAGGGAGTAGAGATTGAAGGCAGTGGCATCTACCCTGATTACAATGCGCTTGGTCAAATAAACGGTTACACAATTTCGGCCGAAGGTATTGAGACAATGACCTTAGTTGGCCTAGATGATGATTATGCGGGTCAATTGGCTATTCCTGTAACGGTTGTGGTAACAGCGACGTGCTCTGGTGATAGCATCACTGAACAACAGACGATTACCATAGCTGTTCAGCCAATAGTTGATGAAGTTTTATTCAGCGCGGCCACCAATACCATTTTAGAGGACACCACAACTAACCTAGATTTGGCCTTTGTATTAGGCGACAGTAACATTGTCGGCGAAGGTATTGAAACGGTGACTAGCCTTACCTTGTCCGCGCCTGAAAACGCCCAGTTCATCGGTGATAGCAGCATTCTGATAGATAATGGCAATGACACTTGGACAGTACTTGACCCCAGTCGATTAAACGACATTGAGTTTAGGCCTCCCAACAATTTTAGTGGCCAACTTAGCATAGGGATTACCGCCAATATTGTCGATCAAGCCGATGGCATGACCGACAACCAAACTAAAAGCACCTCAGTCGTTATCAATGTTCAACCAGTAACTGATTTAGTGTTGGTTGACGCAATTGATAGTACTGGCGATGAAGACAACTATATTCAGATTGATGGTTTACTCGCCATTGCTGTTGACCAGGACGGTTCAGAAACTATTGCCTTAAGTATTCAAGGGGTGCCTGAAGGGGCGGTGCTGAGTTACTTCAATGGTAGCAACTATCAATTACTTGAAAATGACGGTTTAGACGGTGGAAGCTTCAATGGTAATCCTACCTATAAGTGGGGCCTAGATAGTAGCCAGTTATCACACGTATATTTAACCCCGCCACTGGATTTTAGCGGCGATATACCGCTCAGCTTTGAAGCGATAAGCATAGAGACAGGAACCAGTGACTTTAAGGTAGCCAGCCAAGATTTCTTAGTAGGAGTCAATCCAATTGGTGATGATGCTCAATTTTTCGATGTACCGGAACATATCAACGCCATTGAAGGTGACGCAATTAATATTCCGGTGAATATCAGCAGTTTCGAAAGCAACAGTGATGAATCTATTTTACTCACTGTTAAAGTGAATAGTAGCTCAGACCCTTCAGCTTTAGTCGGCTTAGACCGCATAGCGATAGATGGTCAGGAAGCTAAATTTAACGCTATAGCAGGCAGCTATACTGCATCGTTACTGATCACAGCTAGCAGTGTTGCCAGCTTCGAGCTATACGCTGGCGATGCTTTTGGCCACATGGATATAACACTTTTCTCCGAGACCAAAGATAGTGCTTACGTACTAGGCTCGTTGCAAAGTGATTTAGGAGAAGCGGCAGTTGAAAACTTAAGCATCGATATCAGCCCCCTACCCGATCCGCCCGTCGTGAACCTTCTCTATACCCAAATTATTTCCGAGCAAAGTGGCTCTATTCCGCTTGGTATTAGCATGGACTTGATCAACCCCGCCAGCAACGAAGTGGGCAAGCTAACCATTTCAGGTATTCCCAGTGGTCTAGAAATATCAGGACAAACCATTACCGATGGGGAGTTAGTCGTAAATATGGCCGACGTGGCGAATCTAGCGATAACGGGCGGATATAATGCGTCCACAGATTTTACCCTCACCATCGATAGCTTTGCCAAAATAGACGGTGATAAGGCCAATGGCACTAGCCAGCAATTACACATCAGCTTAGTTGACCCCGCCGAAGACACTTTAGCAGGCGGTATTCAAACCAATCTGATTATTGGCGGCGCTGGGGATGACTTCCTTAGTGGGGGCTTGAACGCTGATACGTTTGCATTTAGAACTGAAGACCAAGGTTCTGCGGCCAATCCAGCGCTAGATATTATTAGTGATTTTGATGCCAGTGAAAACATGGACACTATCGATTTAAGTAGCATTCTAAATGGCTTAGGTGTTACCGATGGAGCTTCAGCACAAACTTATATCAGCCTCAGCGAACAATCTGGCTCAGCACTTTTAACCATCAAACCAGATAGTAGTAATGTTACCCAAAACATAAGCCTATCGGGGGTAAGCCTAGATGATTTATATAAAGGAGACGCTGAGCTTGTTAGTCAGTCAGACTTACTGCAAAAAATGATAGACGACCAGAATTTGATAGTGAGCTAAGGAACGCATGGAACAGCAAGATCTTTGGTTAAACAGTATAGAGTGCTTATGTGCACACTTTGGGCAAGGCTATAGCCGCTTAACCATTGTGCGCGGCTTGCCTTTGGAAAATGGCGAGCTCACCGCCGACTTATTTGCGCGAGCCTGTCAACATGCTCAGCTGAACGCAAGCCCTATAAACTTTAAGCAAGCGCAAGGGCTAAATGCACCTATAGTTGTCGTTGACCAGAATCAGCAGCTACGAATAGTCACGACTATCAATAAACAAACCGTTAGTTACTTTGAAGTAGATGAACCTGAAACACTAAAACAACAGACCAGAGCAACTTTTACCACAGAAGTGACTAAGCAGGCTTGGTTAGTCACTCCGCAATTGACTAACGACCCTCGGGTTGAACAATTACACAAAAGCAAACCCAGGCACTGGGTTTTTTCAGCCATTGATGAAGTCAAACCTTGGTATAGAGACTTACTGCTTGCCTCAATTTTTATTAACTTGTTAGCTTTAGTCGTACCGCTATTTACCATGAACGTATACGACCGCGTCGTGCCCAATCAAGCGTTTAACACGCTATGGACATTAGCGGCTGGCGTAAGCGTTGCTTTGATATTTGATTGGTTACTCCGTAAAGCCAGAAGCAACATCACCGATATGGCTGGCAAGCAAATCGACAGCACTCTATCGGCCAGTATCATGGAAAAAGTACTGGGTATGAAGCTTGAAAATAAGCCTCAATCTGTAGGCGCCTTTTCTCGGCAAATTCAAGACTTTGATAGTGTGCGGGAGTTTTTCACGTCAATAACCTTGGTCACTTTAGTTGACCTCCCTTTTACCCTATTCTTTTTGGTGTTGATTGCCTGGTTAGGTGGCACCATGATGCTTGTGCCGTTAGCTGTATTACTCGCTCTACTGGCGTTTAGCATGTTTATGAAGTCTCGCATTGCTACCAGCATGGAAGAAAGCGCCAAGCTTTCAACTCAGCGCCAAGCCGAACTATTTGAGAGCCTAACTAGCCTTACCGAGTTAAAACAATTTAATGCCGAAGGCAGCAGTCAAAAACGCTGGGAACAAACCACCAGCCAGATGGCTGATTGGCAAATTCGTTCTCGTCACCTAAGCAACTTAGTCAGTCACTCTATCGTTAGTAGTCAACAAATCGTCACCATTTGTTTGATTGTTACCGGTGTATACCGCATTTCCGAAGGCTTACTGAGTATGGGAGGCTTAATTGCAATTGTCATGTTAAGTGGCCGAGCTGCAGGCGCGATAAACCAACTGTCGATGTTAATTCTTCGCTACCAACAATGTCGTGCAGCAATTACTGGATTAGAGCAAGTAATGGCACTTCCTCAAGAACATCAATCACAGCAATTAGTTCAACAAGGCAGCTTTAAAGGAAAGATTGCTTTCGACAAGGTGAGCTTTAGCTACCCAGAACAAAGCTTCTCTGCACTGAACGATATAGAACTCCAAGTTCTATCAGGCGAACGCCTAGGTATTATTGGCAACGCTGGCTCTGGGAAATCGACTTTAATGGCCTTAATGGCAGGCCAGTATGGAGCAAGCAGTGGCCAAATAGTATTTCAAGACATAGATTCTTCGATGTGGCCGCCCAGTGTATTACGCGAGCAAATTGGTTGGTTGGGTCAGCAACCTAACTTAGTATTTGGTAGCGTTGTGCAAAACATCATTTTAGGACGCCATCAACTCGACGAACAAAAACTCGCTTGGGCCATCGCTCAATCAGGTTTACAGAATCACCTAGAACGACTAAGCAATGGCTTAGAAACACAAGTTGGAGAACGAGGATTATTACTTTCCGGAGGGCAGCGCCAAGCAGTAGCGCTTGCCAGAGCTCTTTATCGACAACCTAAATTACTATTACTTGACGAACCGATAAGCGGATTAGACCAAAATAACCAAAACCTGATTAAACAGTGTTTAAGCCAATTACCCAGAGATATGACCTTAGTCATTAGCTCTCATCAACAAAGTATATTGAGTATTTGCGATCGTATCATTGTATTAGATAGAGGCCATATCATCGCCAATGATAAACCTTCAGTAATATTAGGTTTACAAGCCAAGAAGCGCCACTCAGTGAGTATTGTAAGAGAGGCTAAACATGACTAACCAATTGGCGTGGCAACAACAACGCTTAGCCCAGCAATCACGAAAAATCGTATGGCTATGCGCAACCCTGGTCATTGCCTTAATTATCTGGGCTGCTTTGGCAACATTAGATGAAGTAGTAGTAGGCGACGGTAAAGTAGTGCCCTCCTCGGCGATCAGTAAAATACAAAGCTTAGAGGGCGGCATTATTAAAGAATTGTTAGTGGATGTAGGTGACAACGTCAGCAAAGGGCAAACACTACTGGCATTAGAAGACACCCGTTTTAGAGCAGCCTTTCAGGAAACCGAGCAACAACGCAGTACTTTATTGGCCCAAGAAATCCGCTTAATAGCCGAGTTGGCCAGTGTCAACTTAGACAACAAGAATCCTAAATGGCAACAACAAGTGTTAATTGAGCCGCAGGTTTTGGCATTTATCAATCAAAATCAACGAGCTCAAGCTAGCGCCCAAGCGAACTATGAACAACGCATCCGCCAACTAAATTCAAAATTGGAAGAGGCCACGTTAGCCATTGAACAACAGCAACAAACCTTACATGATGCGGTTGGTAATCAGCGTACCTTGCAGCACAGTTTAGCCATTGTCAGTGAAGAAACAGCCATGTTAGAAGACGTTGTGGCTAGTGGTGCAGTAGCGAAAGTAGAACTGCTCAAACTTCAGCGCGACAAAGTACAACTAGAAGGCGACATGGCCAGCGCCAAGCTCATGGAGACAAAGCTAAAAGCAGCGATCAATGAAGCGATTGTTGAGCGCCGCAATATTGCCATAGAGTTCAGGACTAAAGCCCAAGCGCAGTTAAATGAAGTATCAGCACAATTAGCGCAGCTAGATGAAAGCCAACGAGCAGTCGCCGACCAGCTTTATCGAACCAAACTAAACTCGCCGATTGCTGGCACAGTTAAAGATATTTTAGTGCGCTCGATTGGTGGTGTAATACGCCCCGGTGAAGCCATCATGGAAATCGTACCGCAACACAGCAAGCTGATAATAGAAACCAAAATAGCCCCTCAAGATATTGGCTTTATTCGTGAAGGCTTGCCTGCAATGGTTAAATTTACTGCCTACGACTTCGTGGTTTATGGTGGACAACAAGGCGTAGTTACTTACGTGAGCGCCGATGCCTTGCAAGAAGAAGACGGTACTACCTACTACCGCGCTCATATTCAATTAGAACAAAATAATGCATCCAGCTTGCAAGTCATTCCGGGCATGCAAGCCATGGTAGACATTTTAACCGGAAAAAAATCAGTACTTAGTTATTGGCTAAAACCGCTTTTGCGGGCAAAAGCCAGTGCCCTTCGTGAACCCTAACGGATGAGGAAAAGGAATGCGTTCATCTGTAATATTAGCGGCAGCTTGCTTAATAAGCGCTAATGCCGTAGCACTTTCATTAGAAGAGTCAGTGGCTAACGCCATTGATTATAGTCCAGATATTGCTGGTCAATATGCTCGTTTTCAATCGGTATTGCGTGACGTAGATGGCGCTCAAGCGTCCTATCTGCCGCAAGTCAATGTGTATGCTGCAACAGGTTATGAAGACACCTATTACAACAGCGGTGTACAGGTACCCAGTGATGAACGAAACCTAAATCGCACCGAAGTGGGCATCCGAGCTTCGCAATTGATCTTCGATGGATTAAAAACCAATGCCAATATATCGCGCTTAAGTTACGAAGCAGAATCTGAGCGGCTGTTACTATTATCTGATGCAGAGAACGTTGCCTTGGATGTAGTGAGAGTTTATCTCAACGTCTTAAAAGCACAAACCGTACTGGAGTTAAGTCAGCGCAATGTACTTGAACATGAAGAAATTTATAACGATATCCTAGAACGAACCCAAAAAGGCTTAAGTAGCAACTCTGATTTAGCACAAATTTCGGCGCGAGTTGCTACATCTAAAAGTTCGATGATTGCGGCCACCAATAACCTTTATGATTTAAGGGCCCAATACTCACGCTTAGTGGGTTTGCCTCCAGAAAGCCTAGTAAAACCACAGTTCGACAAAAAGTTAATTCCCAATAATAAAGAATTAGCTATCCAACAAGGTATTGACGCACATCCAGAAATCCAATCAGCGATGGCCGATATTGAAGCAGCCCACCAAGAAACACGTCGAGAGCGCGGCAATTATTACCCTGAGTTCAACCTAGAAGCCGTAGCAAATCATAATGATAATGTTGGCGGTATACGTGGCCCAGATAGAGATGCTCGAATTATGCTAACCATGAGCTACGACATTTTCAGTGGAGGCCGAACAACCGCTAACACCGAAGCCGCAGCTTGGCGGAGTGAGCAAGCTCGAAGCACTCGGATACGTGCGCAACGCGAAGTAGTAGAAGGAACAACCTTAGCTTGGCACGCATATGAATTATTAGCCCAGCAAAAAAACCTGTTGCAGGTGAATGTTGATGCCGCCAAAGCCGCTGAATTAGGCTACGAAGAGCAGTTTAATGTCGGTCGACGAAGCTTACTTGATGTATTGGACGCTAAAGTTGAGGTGTTTCTCGCGCGGAAAAATTACATAGAAACTGATTATGAACATGCGCTGGCCGCCTATCGGATCTTAAATGCTATGGGACGGTTAACCTATGCGCTTAGGGTTGAATATCCCGAACAGTGGCAAACGGAGGACCAGTAATGAATAAACGATTTTATCCCGTTATATTAGGCTCATTATTTTTATTCGCCTGTGCCGAAGCGCCGAATACTCATGTTAGTAGACACCAAATTGACGATCTTCGCGATCAGGATACTGATGGGGTGATTAACCAGCGTGATAAATGCCGAGACACCCCCGCAGGCACCTTAATCGACAACGTCGGTTGTGCCGTTTGGCTAAACGAGCAATCTTACGCAATAGACAACATCTTATTTGATTTAGATAAGTCTAATATCCGCCCTGAGCAGCAAGCCAAAATCACAAGTTTTGTTGCAGTGCTGAAAGATAACCAGCAGCTACAGTTAACTTTAATTGGAGATACGAGCAGTGAAGGCAGCGAAACCTATAACCACGCCTTAGCTAAGCAACGTACCGATACAATAATAAAAGCCCTCGTTACACAAGGCATAGATAGCGAGCGCGTCGCAGTTCAGGAGTACTATCAAGATACTAACTACACAGCTCAACTAAAACAGCGGAAACGCCGTGTGATTGCGGTATTTGCAGAGCAACAGTTAGCACCGCAGACTTTTTGGACTATTTATAGCTCTGAGAGAAATACTTTAAATCCTAAACAAGAGGCGCAGTAGAATGACCTTTATTAGATTTTGTATAACTTTGTTACTGCTAATCTCTTCATTTACTTGGTCAGCGAGCAGTCAACGCCTGTTAGTTGAACCTGAGCTTGTAGAACCGGTAATTCGTCTCATCAAACAGGCCAACATAGCCCCACATTTAGGCATTATAAAAACCGCTACCGTGGCGCAACATTTTATCGAAGGAAAAGGTCAAATCGGTATTAGCTCGCAACGCTGGCTTGATAGCGAAATGGCTTCCTTCACTCAGCGTTATGGCTATCAACCCACTGAACTATTTTTTAGCTCTGACGCTGCGGCTATAATGGTTCATCCAGACAACCCCTTAAATGCCATCGATATGCAAACCTTAGGAAAAGTATTTAGCTGTCGAAATAGTGAGCTGAACTATCATTGGCATGATCTGGTGGTGTCATTAAGTGAAGACTTAGGACAAGTTAAACCCTTTGCAGTTACCAATGAATTAGCGCAACACCGTCAGTTTTCAGAGTTAGTCGCTTGTGATAATGGCGCAGATAGCAACGCCGTCCAACTAAGCCGCTCTCAACTTAGTGAAACACTTAATAGCCAACCGGCGGCAATTGCTTATACCTTATACGCTAGCGATTATCAGGGAGCTAAAGCCCTGCAGCTAATTGACAAACAAGGTGAGTACTTTGATTTAAACCACCAAACCATTTTGTCTGGGCGCTACCCCTTAGCCAATGTTTACTACCTATACTTAAATTTACCACCGCAAGGCCACTATTCTCACCCGGCCTATAAACAATTCATTCAATACGCTCAAACCGAAGACGCACAACAAGTACTTTCTCAGTTTGGATTTATCCCTTTACCAGAAGAAGCCTTACACAGAAACTTAGTGACTTTGGGCCAAATTAGCCCTGAGATATCAGGTGGCTATAAATAGCGTCTCTTATTTAAGCAGGCAATAAAAGCGATACATACCCGAGTATTTATCGCTTTTCTAAATTGAGTTTGAGCGTTACCATTAGCCTTTAGTAACACAGCCCAAGAATTGCTATTTTGAATACTTCTTCCCCTGCCAATACCGCTGTCATTCTCGACTTTGAGACCACCGGCTTATCTCCTAACCAAGGAGATAGAGCGATTGAAATAGGCGCAGTATTGCTTGAAGATGGTGTAGCCACTCAGCGTTTTCAAGAATTAATGAATCCAGGGTTTAGGGTGAGTTCATTTATCGAAAGCTACACCGGCATTAGCAACCACATGCTGCAAGCGGCGCCCCCTTGTGATGAGGTGATGGAGCGTTTCTATCAATTTATCGGCAAGCACAATTTAGTGGCGCATAACGCCTCATTTGACCAGCGTTTTTTAGCGGCCGAATTTGCACATATAGGTCGTCAAATCCCTGGGGAGTTCGCTTGTTCTATGCTGCTATCAAGGCGTTTATTCCAAGATGCCCCCAATCATAAATTGGGCAGCTTAGTCGCCTATAAGAACATTGATAACAATGGGGTGTTTCACCGAGCCTTGGCCGATGCCGAGATGACAGCAAAGCTCTGGTTATGTTTACTCGAAGAATTAAATCAAGAGTACCAATTGAACGAACCCAGTTTTACACTAATGCAGAAAATCAGCGTTAAAAGCAAAAATGCCGTTAGCCAGTTTTTAACCCGCTCCTCTTGCCGAGGACCGAAATCAATATAAGCACAGATAGGGCGAATGTTTCGTAGCTTAGCACTACACTTTATGGGACAATCGCCGCCCTTTTTTAAGTCGCCCATCAACCAACAGGTGCCCCATGAACTTATTAGTCCGTAACTTAGCTCGCACAATTACCGAAACCGAGTTATCCGCCTTATTTGAAGCCCACGGAGAAGTGCAAAACTGTGATTTGGTGATGGATAAAGAAAGTGGAAAGTCAAAAGGCTTTGGCTTTGTGGAAATGGCTGACTCTGCAGCAGCGCAAGCCGCCATTAACGCCCTGAATGGCACTAAACACTCAGGCAACAAAATACGCGTTAAAGTAGCCGATGAAAAACCAGCTGAACCTCAGCCTGATGCAGATACCGATACTGGCAGCGTGTGGCCTGAAGTTGAGTAACGATTAATCCGCACCTTTAAGCGAGTATCTGATTTACTCGCTATCAAACTGAATCTGTCGCTTGGCATTGCGCAAAACAATGCCTTTAGTCGCTAATTGTTGGTCTATTTTCAGCATAAGTTGTTTTGGCTCACCAACTTGCTCAGCCGCCAGCAAGGTGGCGCGGTTATGATAAACACACAGCACCTGTAAACTATCAGGGAACCGCTGATAGTTTACTTTGTGGCTTATCCAAGAAAAACCTTCATTGTGCAATTTGGCAGCCTCACACACTTCAGTTAAGGCCGTGACAATGTCCTTATCGCGCTTCTTGTCCATTTTCCGCATTATTTTTCACTATCTGGTAAAAGTCTAGCAGCGTGTAATTGCTGATTGAGTTGCTCGGCACGGGCTTCAGGTGAACCACTGAGCCCACCGAGTAAATGATACAAACACGGTACCACAAACAAGGTAACAAAGGTGGCGAGCAACATGCCACTGAATATAACAATACCGATCGCGAAACGAGTTTCAGCCCCTGCGCCGGTGGCCAGCAACATAGGTACCGCCCCCAGTAATGTGGTCATAGCGGTCATAATGATTGGCCGTAAACGATTTGTCGAAGCCTTAATAATCGCTTCTTTTACCGCTAAACCTTGGTCGCGAAGCTGGTTGGCAAACTCAACAATCAGGATCCCATTTTTAGTCGCCATACCAATCATCATTAATAGCCCTAATTGGCTGTAGATATTAAAGCTTTCTCCGGTAATTAATAAGCCAAGTAAACCACCTAATAGCCCCAAGGGCACCGTTAGCATCACAATGGCGGGGCTTATAAAGCTCTCAAACTGGGCTGCTAACACCAAGTAACACACCAATAGTGCCATGGCAAACAGCAGCCAAATTTCCCTTTGGTTATCATAGAATTGCTTAGACTCTCCCGCATAATCAACGGTATAACCACTGGGTAGGATGTCGCTAGAAGCTTGGTTTAAAAACGTTAGCGCTTCGCCCAAGCTCACCTTGTCAGCTAAATTGGCTTTAAGGTTAATCGACTTTTTACGCTGGTAATGGAATAAGCCACGTGCCGAAGCCACATCGGTAGCTTCGACTAATGAATCTAAAGATACCAAGGCGCCGCTATCACTACGTAAATACACTTTACTTAAGTCACTGGGTGACTGAAACTGGCTCTCATCGGCTTTAAGGTATACATCGTACTCTTCGCCAAACTCTTCAAAACGCGTTTGCGCCCTGCCCCCCAATAACACTTCTAAAGTACTGGCGATATCTTCAATACTAATGCCCAATTCTCGGGCAGCCAAACGCTTCACTTGCAGCAAAATTTCGGGGGTGGTGGGATTATAATCTAACTGTACCCCGTGCATTAAACCACTATCTTTGGCTTGTTGTTCTAGTATTTGGGCATATTCATAAAGCTGCATATAGTCATCACCTTGCAACACGAATTGCACGGGTTCTCCCATGCCACCACCAAAACTAGGCTGATAAGGATAAACTTTTACATCTGGCACATCATGAGCAGCAGAGCGAATCATTTCGACCACTTCAGAGGCATTCTCTGATCGTTCACCCCAATCCTTCAAGCGAACAATAAAGAAGCCTTGGTGATCCGCCCAAGAACCAAAAGCAGGAGCAGAATAGTTGAGTGTAGCGATTGGGCCATTTTCACTCATCATCGGCAATAAGCGCTGCTCAATCTGCGCCATACTGTCTAACATGCGCTGATAACTGGTCGCCTCAACCCCTCCCACGTATACGTTCACTACGCCACGGTCTTCTTTCGGAGCAAACGCCGGTTGCTGTTGCTGATAAGCCCAAACCAATAGACCCATACACATTACAACCACCGTTACCGCACTAAACCGATAATGGATGATATTCGCTAATAAATCAGCATAACGCAGTTGCAGCGCCGCCATTGCGCGGCCAACTGAGCGACTCAGCCAAGTGGCTTTATTGGGATCTTTTTCAAACAGCTTACCGGCCATCACTGGCGCAAGCGTTAAGGCCACTAAGGATGAAAAAATCACCGCCGCTGACAGTAATACAGCAAACTCGGTAAACAAGTCACCTATCTTACCCTGCATAAATACCAAAGGTAAAAACACCATCACCAATACTACGGTGGTGGCAATTACTGCAAAATTGAGTTCTTTTGCGCCACGAAACGCGGCGACTAAAGGTGGCTCGCCAGCAGCGCGGTGACGAATAATATTCTCAACCACCACAATGGAATCGTCTACCACCAATCCAATAGCCAAAATTAAGGCCATTAAGGTGACTAGATTGATGCTATAACCCAATAAATAAGCCACTGCGAATGCGGCAACCAAAGATACAGGTACCGTAACAGCGGGGATAATGGTGGCGCTTAAACGCCCCAAAAACAAGTACAAGACAGCAACCACCAACAGTGCACAAATCACTAGCGTAGAATAGACTTCGCTAATGGCTTGGCGAATAAAGATAGTACTGTCGTAATCTACCGTTAATTCGGCACCTTCAGGTAAGAACCGCTGTAATTGCTGTAGTTCTTTATGCACTGTGTCGGCGACGTCTAAAGGGTTGGCTTTAGACATGGCTACAATGCCCAAGCCCATGCTGTCTACCCCATTGCTTTTAAAAGTGGTGGTATCTTTTTTAGCACCAATGTAAATATCCGCGATATCTGACAAGCTGATACTATCGCCACTCAAATTGGCTATTTGTAACTCGGCAAAGTCGTCAGCTTGCTGATACATGCGCTCCATGCGAACGACAATGTTTAAACTGTCATTTCTGACATAACCTGCAGGCAATTGAAGGTTTTCTCGGTTAAGAGCGGCTATCACATCGTTAGTAGTTAAACCGCGCCCCGCCATTGCGATGGGATCTAATTCCACATACATCACCCGTTCTACCAAGCCTGAGGTATTAACGGCACTGACACCAGGTAGCAGGCTTAATCGCTCAATCAGAATACGTTCTGCAAAGTCACTCAGCTCAACGCGATCTTGCAAGGTCGCAGTAAGATTCAGCCACATAAATGGCGCTTCTTCACTGTCATTTTTGCGAACTACTGGTTCATCGACGTCATCAGGTAAACGATTACGAGCACGGCTCACCGCATCACGCACATCACTCACCGCCGCTAACATGTCTGAACCTTGCTTGAAGGTGATTGTAATCCCAGACCACCCATCCCAAGACGAGGACCAAATATAGTCAATACCGTCAATTCCGCTCAGTTCATCTTCTATCGGTTTTGTGATTTGTGATTCAACGATAGAGGACGCACTGCCGCGATAAGGCGTGCCAATAGACACTACGGGGCTTTCTATATCAGGCATTTCGCGCACGGCCAACTGGCTATAACCAACAATACCAAATAGCATCAATAGCAAGCTAAGCACTATCGCCGCTACCGGGCGATACATCGACAGGTCAGAAATTTTCATCAGTTTAGTACTTCAACCTCGATACCATCATGCAGCTTTACCAACCCTTTGTGTACCACTTTATCGCCAGCGTGTAAGCCGCTGAGCACTTCTACTACATTGTCACCACGCAGCCCTAGTTTTAGTTCAACTTTCTCTACCTGTTGCTGGTTAAGGCGATAAGCAAAGCGACGGTCTCCGTCATAAGCGATAGCTTGCAAGGGGATGAGTAAACGCGGTGGTGCGTTTAAGGCTAACTCACCGGTCACCAAAGTGCCTGGTGCGATCCCCGCTTGTTGATTATCAATCGACAATTGAATGTAAACATTCAAGCTTTCGCCCCGCACTCGGCTATCAATACTGGACACCCTTGCCTCAAAGACCCGCGAATCTACACCGACTTGATGCACTGAAGCTTGCTGGCCAACTTTAATTCGCCCCAAGTAACGTGCCGCCACCGGAACATTTAAACGCAGGGTATCGGCATTATCTAAGGTCGTAAGCGTTTTATCGTTATCCAGCAGTTGGCCGGGACTTAAATCTACCAAACCTAGATTACCGCTGAATGGTGCTCGAATGGCTCGGTCCTGTAAGGCTGCCTCGGCGAGGGCTAGCTCGGCTTGCTGCATCGCGACTTCTGACTGGTAGCGGTCAACTTCGGCTTGAGTCGTCGCGCCTTTAGGCAACAGCTGCAGTAAATTTTGATGTTGGCGCAATATGTCATCAAGACGGGCTTGTTCCCGCTGTAAAACTGCGCGTTGATGGCGGTCGTCAAGTTGCACCAACAGCTGACCAGTTACGACCTTTTGGCTAGACTTAACCGCTATAGATTCGATTCGCCCATCCACCTCAGCCTTAATGTTCACCGAGTGAGCAGAAAAGACATTGCCCAATAGATGAACATGTTCACGCAGTTGCCCCTCTGCTAACGCTACCACTTCTACCGTGACAGGTTTATTGGGCGTAACTGCTGACTGAGTAGCCTTGTTACTGTAAAACATCCATGTAACAACAGTAATTAGCGCCACCATAACTACAATGATGCGTGCCATTATTTATTTACCTCTACAAACAGAGTGCAGACTCTAACGCAAGCCGAGCTAATAGGTCTATCACTTGTTAGTAAAAACACTTATAAATGCGAATGCGGCAACATTAAAACCCACAAAACCAACAATTTGCAAAATTAAACATCAAAAAATATCGACCGCAAGCATTCTAACCGCCACAAGTGCGCGAGGTTATATTAGATAAAGCGCTAGCTCATAAGAATATCAGTGTATGAATCTGTGGTTTACTCTCAACCATGATATACCTACACTAATAAACGTTTTTACCGTTGATTAATTGCAACTTTTTTGCTTTTTAGCAGCCCAAGTAAACGGATTTTACTTAGTGAGTGAAGCAACGACTTACTGAAATCACATACAGATATTGATATATAGGGTATTAAATGGGTATTGAATTGAACGATGGGGTTTTACTATTCGACTCCTTTTTCACCGCCACTATTGGCATTCTGGTTCTGTTCATTGGACGACGGATTAATCAGGCGGTAGGCTTCCTTCGTGAATTTAGTATCCCTGAACCGGTAACCGGCGGCATTTTATTTTCAGTAATGATCGGCCTAATTTATGCGCTTACATCTATAGAAATAGAGTTCACCCTAGTCGCGAGAGATATTTTGCTGGTGTACTTCTTCACCACCATTGGCATTAACTCAAGTTTAAAAGATTTACTAAAAGGCGGCATGCCTTTAGTCATTTTACTGGGTATAACCATTGCCTACATGATTTTGCAAAACCTAACCGGTATTACCGTTGCAAAAATATTTGGCTTAGAATCTGCAGTGGGCATGCTTGGCGGAAGCGTCTCGCTGATTGGCGGTCACGGAACAGCCATTGCCTGGGCTCCAAGAATAGCCGAAGAATTTGGCATTAGTAACGCCATGGAAATAGGCATAGCCAGCGCCACTTTTGGCCTAATACTAGCTAGTTTAATGGGTGGTCCCATTGCTCAGTTCCTGGTTAATCGCTACAAGCTAAGCCCTAAAAAAGAGGAGCCGCTCGATATAGGTGTTGCGGAGAAAGGCAAAAACAGCAACATCAATGGTTTTGATTTTCTAGATGCGATTTTAGCGATCCATGTTTGTATTATTCTTGGCTTTGTTCTAAATGAAGCGATTGCGCAGGCAGGCCTACAGCTTCCGCTGTTTGTTACCTGTTTATTCGCCGGTATTGTTATCACCAACTTGGTACCGAAAAGCTTGCCACGTTTAACCGGTACCAAATGGCCATCACGTAAACCCGCGGTGGCACTCATAGCCGACATTTCATTGGGTACCTTTTTAGCCATGTCGTTAATGAGTATGCAGTTATGGACCTTAATTGACTTAGCTGGGCCAATTGTAGCGATTCTTGCAGCACAATTTATTATTGCCATTTTGGTCAACATATTTGTGGTATTCCCAGCCATGGGCAGAAACTATGATGCCGCGGTGATTTGTTCCGGTTTTGGTGGCATATCTTTAGGCTCAACACCTACAGCTATGGCAAATATGTCGGCGGTTTCACAGCGTTATGGTAACTCTCATTTGGCTTTTATTATTGTGCCTTTAGTGTGTGCCTTCTTCATCGATTTAGTGAATGCGCTATTAATACCGTTCTTCCTCGCTAACTTCTAGTCAGACCAGAGGGAATGCCTTAAGGGCATTCCCTTAAATAAATAAGCGTATGTTTTTTATTACTATTTACAGGTAACTTCACTTGTTCTTAAAAAATATTTCGACAACACCTGACTAATTTCTGCTATACCTTAAACAACGGCTTGGTTTCATTACTCCCTACTTTACGGAGGCGCGTCTATGACGATGATCAGCGCTAAACAGTTTTCTGAGTGGCTACGTGAACGCTTTGGTGACGATGAAAAAGGTGTTTGCCTGTCGCGCGAAGATATCAACCAATTAACCGGCCGCCAAAGCTTTTCATTAGGTTTCGTTCACGACATTCACTATGAATTAATGCCGCATGGCATGGGCTTTGTTACCGATACCTGCCGAGAAACCTTTTATCTGGTGCCAATCAATAAACGCCCTTGGCGACAACATCTGGAACAACAGTATGAACGAGAATTATTTTGTAACGTACTGCCACTAGATAAGTCCGGCACCACCGGCGGATAAACCGACGCAAAAAAGCGTGCTTTTCTAGCCCCTAACAACGACAAACGATCCAATGCCCCCTTTGATGCGTATTCTTAATATCGAATAAACGGGATGGCATCGTGGAAAAACTACAGCGCAGTTACACCTTACTTGGGTATGCTGGTTTAGGCTTATTTATAATACTTAGTGTTGCTGTGATCATTCAGTTGCCTCTTTGGGCTCATAGCCCAAGCCAATGGTTCCTCTTCTATAGTGCCGTGATATTAAGCTTTCTAAGTGGTAGTTTATGGGCTCAAGCTATGAACGGTGATACTTTTGGCTACAAACAGTTATTCACCAGCAATGCTGTTTCCTTAGTCGGCTTTGCTTGTTTGCTTTTACCTTCCAGCACTAGCGCCTTAATCATTCTTACAGGCGGCTACATCTATATTTATTACTGTGAATGGCACGGGAAAAAGCGTAGTCGATTTTCCAAACACTACCAAAAACTGAGGTTTAGGCTTACCTCAGTGGTCGTTTTTACTCATCTACTGGTTGCTTGCTACCAGTAACCGGAGGTTTTATGCAATTAAGAATTTTTTATGACGGTCAATGCCCCTTGTGTGCAGAAGAAATGCGCCAACTAAAGTTTTTTGACCACCGAGAACTGATCGAGCTACAAGACATTAATCAAGCTGACTTCGTGGATAATTTTCCACATATAGACCGCTCTCAGGCTACTGATATACTGCACGCCGAAACCGATGCGGGTACCCTATTACTGGGCTTAGACGTCACCGCTCAAGCATGGGGATTAGTGAACCAAAAGCCTTGGATTCAACTATTACGAACACCTCTATTGAGAGCTGTTTCTGACAAAGCCTACTTGGTATTTGCTAAAAATCGCTTCAAAATTTCTCGACTACTTACCGGTAAAGCGCGCTGCGATGAACAAAGCTGCGGTATCGGCAAACAGTATGACTAATCAACTGAACCTTAGCTGATGGAGGGTTTAATGCAGCGAATTGTAGATGTGAGCTTGGTGTTGCGGGTATACGAAAAAATTACTCGCTTAGGAACCAAGCACAGTGATGGTTACCTCTATGAGGGCCTAAATGCTAATTCTGATTGGGATGGCTACACCATTACAGTTAGTAATCAGCAACTTGGCCTGAGTATTTTTTTTCACAACAAATATCAATTCTCAGTTCACGATGAAAAAGTTATCGATACTTTTATTAAACAACTTGAACGGATTGATAAAAGTCAGGTTTCCTGAGATCTAGCTCGCAAGTTGTCTCCCTATAGCTTCGGGTTTGAGCGGTAGGCGCTATGCTCTCAAAGAACTACTCACTTCAGCAGGACGCCAAGTGAAAGTCAAAACCGTAGAACAGTGGTTTAGCGAATATGCGGTAAGCCACCAACACCCCAGCAACAAAACTATTCATTGGATTATGGTTCCAGCTATTTATTTTAGTTTTGTGGGTTTGTTATGGTCGCTCCCCTTAACGGGGATAAATTCAGACACTCATAACTCATTCCCATGGTTAAACGCAGCCAGTCTATTAGCACTGCCGGTCCACTGGTTCTATGTACGTCTATCAAAGCCCTTGGCCTTAGCCATGATGCTATTTACCATTTTTTGTTTTTTACTGTGTGAGCTACTGATTTCTATCAGCCCTCTCCCCCTTTGGCAGCTAAGCTTGTCTATTTTTATTATTGCTTGGCTTGGTCAGTATATTGGTCACAAAATAGAAGGTAAAAAGCCCTCGTTCTTTGAAGATATACAATACTTATTGATTGGGCCGCTTTGGCTAATGGGCTTTGTTTTTAACTATCTAGGCCTTGAATACTCACCCAAAAAATAAGCCGCTTTGATTGATATGCTTAGTCTGTCAATACCGAAGTCTAGATGTTCTAGCGCAAAAAATAAGCCGCTTTGATTGATACGCTTAGTCTGTGAATACCGAAGTCTGTGATTACCTAAGTCTGGATGTTTTAGCGCAAAAAAATAAGCCGCTTTGATTGATATGCTTAGTCTGTGAATACCTAAGTCTAGATGTTCTAGCGCAAAAAATAAGCCGCTTTGATTGATACGCTTAGTCCGTGAATACCGAAGTCTGGATGTTCTAGCGCAAAAAATAAGCCGCTGTTGCGGCTTAGTCTACTTACACTTTAATGTTTATTGTTTCGCCTAGTCCTGGTCTGCTGGCTGGCGCCTGCTCAGGAACATCGGCTGCGGCAACGAGTTCTTGTACAGCTTTACCGTCTTGTTCTTGCTGGCTTTTAGCCAACTTGGCTGATATCACTTCCATTGACTGAGAAGTGCTTGCACCATTGATTTCCATTCTACCTCCTATTCCTGGTTATCATGCCTTTAGCGGCATGTCTGAGAAAAACTTTAGCCAGTTAGTTGCAAGGCGTCGTTTTTAGTAGTTAACCTTCACAAGTTTCGGTCGTCAATTGATGCTCTCCTTTGTCACTGCCTGAGGCAATGACAAATTCACTGACAAATCGGTAACAAGGCACTTGGCCCTGCATGACAATGGCGCTGATAGTGATCATGCCCTTATTACCCGAGCGATGATTACTCCATGCTTCTGTATCCCCCTGCTTGGGTTTTTTCATCAACTTTGTCATCGCCTTGGTATACTGTTCCCTATCTTGAGGGGTAAGACTATCTGCGTCTTTAAGACCTAAGCGCTCTGTGGTGTTTTCGCCGATTTTATCAATCAAGTTAAATGGTGAAGTTAATATCCCCCCAACAAAACCGGTGACTAAGCCCCGGCTAGCTTCTTTACCGGCTTCTTCCGCTTTACCTACCAATTCATCGGCACTGGCAATCATTTGCGGTATTTCATCGCGCAAGGCTTCACTTTCAGCTAACACCAAAGGAATTTGCGGTACCACCTTGGCTATTTGCTGGTTGGTCCCACGCACCGAGGTATTGGTATCATCAACCCGTTTCAATATAGCGGGCAACTCTGCACGCCATTGATCAGATTGCTCAATGATGGGATCTATGGATTGGCCAATCTTTGATACTTCATCAATAATTAACGGTAACTGCTGGTTAATCGTATCTATTCGGTTAAGTACTTCAGGGATCAGCGCTTGATAACCCGCACTTTGTTCGATAATTTGTGGAATGAAGGCTTTTAGCTCGGCAATTTCAGTCATGATAGGGTCAACCCTTTGAGCAGTACTATCAACTTGCTGCAACATCGCAGGTAATTGCTCTCGAAAATGACGCAACTCCAAAGTGAAAAATACAATGGCAGCAGCCAATACAAATAAACCGAGGCTCGTCAGTATTCTGGCGACGCGTAGCAAACCTTCCATAGAAAGATGTTTCCTTTTGAATAAAAGCTCGGTCAAGCTTAACCTATATAGTCGCAGGTATCAGCTTTGTTGCTTGCAAATAAAATTCTCTCGTTTTGCTTTCCCTGCAATAAACTGGAACTGATATAATGGCCAAGAACTTACAATTGGCCTTACACACTATGACCCAAGCAAACAACCCCCTTCACGGGAAAACACTGGAAAGTATTCTTAGCGAATTAGTCGACTTTTACGGTTGGGAAAACATGGGAGCAAGAATTAATATTCGCTGTTTTACCCACGATCCCAGTGTTAAATCTAGTTTAAAATTTTTACGAAAAAACCAATGGGCTCGTGACAAGGTGGAAAATTTATATTTAAGAATGAAAGGCTTAGCATAATTAACTTGTTATTTTTTTAGCCAGCCATTCTACATTATCAACAAAACTAGCGTCAGTAAGCATTAAACCCTATAGTAAAGCCATCGCTAAGAGACTGATAAAATAAGGAAATGCCGTGCAACTCCGACTCATTTTAAACGGTAAAAAAGCTCATCTTCCTGAAATTCGAGACGCCATTTATACTCTTCGCGCTCAAGGGCACGATATTCAAATAAGAGTTACTTGGGAAGGCGGCGATGTAGCGCGTCTCGTTAGCGAAGCACACCAGCAAGGCTGGAATACCCCAGAGAAAAAGCTGATGATTGGTGGTGGAGATGGTTCAGTACAAGAAGTCGTATCAGCCTTAATGTGCTACCCACTAGTACAGCGCCCCAGCCTTGGTATTCTGCCTTTAGGTACCGCCAATGATTTTGCCACGGCTTGCCAGATCCCCACTAGCCCACTTGAAGCGATACAGTTCGCGCTAGAGACCTCGCCGCAAATGGTTGATGTAATGAGCGCGACCAACTTAGAAAGCCAGCAACAATACTATTTTATGAATGTACTTACAGCGGGTTTTGGCGCGCAAGTTACCGCCGAAACGCCCGTAGAATTAAAAAACTTTTTAGGGGGTGGCGCTTATACTTTGTCTGGCATTGTGCAAGCCATCAACTTTCGCCCCTACTTAGGTGAACTCACCAGCCCAGATAAAAGCTTTAAAGGCGGTTTAATTATCGGCGCGCTATGTAATGGTAAACAAGCTGGCGGTGGCCAAATACTCGGCCCAAACGCCTACCTAAACGATGGGTTAATGGATGTATGCATTGTACGAGACTTCCCCGCAACGGCGCTCAGCCAAGTATTACAAGAAGCCACCGCGTTCAGTAATGGCGAGCAGCAAGACGGCGAATATGTGATGAGTTGGCAAACGCCTTGGTTAGAAACTCAATCTGAGCAAGCAATTCCCACAAACTTAGACGGCGAGCCCCACATATTTAATCACGCTAGATTTGAAGTTATAAAACAAGCACTTCCCTTGCTCATTGCCAAATCTAGTCCTTGTTTGGCTAGGTAAAGGGGAGAGGCTAGCGGTAATAATGTGGCAGCTTTAGTTTTAGCATAGCTATACCGCTTGGATAAACTATTTCGACTAAGCTAAAAGATAAACCACAGGCATTGAGAGTGTATATGTTGAGGGGAAAACCACGCCCTCACTGTTGAGTTGCCAGTGCATTGCTAGAAAATATATCAATTGAAGGTAAATAATACTTCAACCAGCTAAAAATGCTGCCAGCGCAATACAAAAAAACATTTTCAGCACTCTATCTAATTCGTCACTATCACATGAAAAGTCGACCTCAAAAGATCACGCTGAATGAATACATTAATCAACTTGAATTGCTCATTTTACTTGTATCCGATGGGTAAACCTACCTATATTGGAAACTGTGATACAACAGCCTGTAAAGCGGGCTCAAAAGGACTTATCAATGACCCAGCAGAAACAGAAGGTATTGTTACTGTTTGCTCACCCTTCGCAAGACCGTTCCGAAATTAATCGCCCAATGTTTAAACTGGCGAATAAAATTGAAGGGGTAACAGCCATCGACCTCTATCGCGAATACCCGACATTTAGAATAAATGTCGATAAAGAGCAACAACGACTGTTAGAACACGATGTTGTCATCATGCAGTTCCCTTTATATTGGTATTCAACACCCGCTATTTTAAAAGAATGGCAAGACTTGGTACTGGAATATGGCTTTGCTTATGGTCACGATGGCGACAAACTTCATGGCAAAACGCTACTCTGTGCCCTAACAGCAGGAGGGGCTGAATCCGCCTATCGTGACAAGGGTTACAACCATTTTACTATTCGTGAATTACTGCATCCGCTAGAGCAAACAGCCTCCCTCACCGGTATGCGCTATTTAGCGCCTTTTACGCTGTTTAGTTCTAGAACCGCGAGCGATGAAAAACGCATTGATGGACATCTTAAAAATTGGTCGACGCTACTTCATGGTTTAGTCGATAACAGGATTGATTTACGTCTGGCCGCGAACTTAGAAAAGCTCACTTCACTTCCTGAAGAACTTTTTATGGAGGTATTATGACGGGGTATTTTTTACAAGCCTTTGTTTACCTGATTGCTGCGGTACTGGCAGTTCCCCTAGCCAAAAAATTAGGGCTGGGTTCAGTATTAGGCTACCTAATCGCTGGGGTTGTTATTGGGCCTGTGATTGGTTTAGTCGGCACTGAAACTGCCACTATTCAGCACTTTGCCGAGTTTGGCGTAGTCATGATGTTATTCGTTGTGGGCCTAGAGTTAGAACCGAAAATGCTCTGGGGAATGCGCCATAAGCTGATTGGCTTAGGGGGCTTACAAGTCACCTTAAGTACCTTGGTTGTGATGGCGATAAGTTTAAGCTTTGGTTTACAGTGGTCAGTCTCTCTTGCCATAGGTCTTATTTTTTCACTCTCTTCAACCGCAATTGTGCTGCAAACCTTTAATGAGAAGGGCCTAAGCAAAACAGACGGTGGCCGTTCATCATTCTCAGTACTGCTATTTCAAGATATAGCGGTAATTCCCATGCTCGCCCTAATTCCTCTACTAGCGCTACCGGAGTTAGTAGAGCAAGCCGAACGCTTAGGCGAAAAAGCTGCTGAGCACGGCGACAGCTTAAACATTGCGGCTCACCTACCGGGATGGGCCTATGCCTTGGTTGTAATCGTTGCCATCGCCACCTTGGTGGTAGGTGGCCATTACCTTAGTCGACCGCTGTTTCGCTATGTAGCCAGCTCTGGCTTAAGGGAAATTTTTACCGCCGCCACCTTAATGCTGGTCATCGGCATTGCTGCTCTGATGGGGCTCATAGGATTATCCCCCGCGCTTGGCGCATTTTTAGCGGGTGTCGTGCTGGCCAACAGTGAATTTAGACATGAATTAGAGTCAACCATTGAGCCCTTTAAAGGTTTATTGCTAGGGCTATTTTTTATTACTGTAGGTGCCGGCGTTGATTTTGGCGTATTGCAACAGCATTGGCCTAAAGTCATCGCGATGGCCTTAGCGGTAATGCTCATTAAAGCCGCAGTACTGTTTGTGTTAGCCATCATCTTTAAAATTAAGAACAGTGACCGCTGGTTGTTTGCTTTAAGTTTGGCGCAAGCAGGTGAATTTGGCTTCGTATTACTCAACTACACGGTACAAAATAATGTCATCCCTCAAGACATTTCACAGATATTATCTTTGGTGGTCGCTTTTTCAATGTTCTTAACCCCAAGTCTATTCATACTTTATGACAAGGTGATTTTACCGCGTTACGCGCGAGCAGAAAATCATCAAGACCCCGATGAAATTGATGAAAAAGGTACCGTGATTATCGCGGGCATTGGCCGTTTCGGACAAATTGTTAACCGCTTTTTAGTCGCCAATGGCATTAGTACCGTGGTGCTGGATCACCAAGCGGGTCAAGTAGAGTTAATGCGTAAAATTAATATAAAGAGCTATTTTGGAGATGCCACTCAACCTGAACTGCTGCACACAGCGGGCATTGAAGAAGCCAAACTTATGGTAGTAACCATTGACGACAAAGAACGGGTTAGAGAGATTGTAAAATACGTAAAACATGCCTTTCCTCACGTTCGTTTAATGGTCAGAGCTTTTGACCGAGGCCACGCGTATGAGCTGCGTAGCTTAGGCGCTGACCATATCATTACCGAAGCCTACTATTCAGCTTTGGAGATGGGTGGGCGAGCGCTATCAGAGCTAGGTGTTCACCCTTATAAAGCAGAGCAACTTAAAACAGCCTTTGACCAAATAGAAAAAGATAATAAAGATAAGCTCTATCATACTTGGCTGGCGAGTAGTGAAGACAACCGATTTAATAACGACTATCGTGAATTGTTCCTGCAATTAGAAGCCTTATTAGGTAAAGCGATGAGTAAAGATCGTAGTGATGGTCACTCACTTACCGAGCGCAGTTGGACGCCGCCTCCTAAAAACTACCAAGATGACTTTAAAGACAAAAAAACTTGAGGTAATAAGCGACATTTTTACTACAGCTAAGCGCTTAGTCGGCGCTTAACTGTCGCCTGCTTTCTAGGGTAAGCGGTAACTATCTTGCCAACTATCATGGGACTAGCGCATACTTAAGCCTCTTACATTTAGGGGGCAAATTATGTCTGCTGGTATATCTCTTCGTATCGATATTGTTTCTGACGTGGTTTGTCCTTGGTGCATCGTCGGTTACTTGCGTCTGCAACAGGCATTAAGCCAACTTGATGACAGTATTCGTCCACATATTCAATGGCACCCGTTTGAACTAAACCCTAAAATGCCAGCCGAAGGTCAAGACCTGCGTGAACATATTCAACAAAAATATGGCAGTACGGTTGAGCAAAGCGAAACCGCCCGCGAGCAACTGAAAAACATTGGCCAAGAGTTAGGGTTTAGCTTTAACTTCAGTCAAGACTCAAGAATCTACAACACCTTTGAAGCTCACCAATTACTGCATTGGGCTCAGCCTTATGGCAAACAAACTGAGCTAAAACTGGCTTTATTCGACGCTTACTTTAGCCAAGGAAAAGATCCTTCACAACGTAACAACCTGCTCGATAGCGTTGAACAAGTTGGATTAGATCGCGAGTTAGCAGCCCGAGTATTAACTGATGAGATTTATGTAGCAGAGGTACGTAATAGCCAACAAAACTGGCAAAACCAAGGTATACAGGCCGTGCCCGCTTTTATCTTTAATAACCGCTTTTTATTGTCGGGCGCCCAGCCTGTTGAAACCTTATTACAAGTGATAGATGAGTGCTTACAAAAAAGTTAGTTTGCTCCGGTTAATGAGCGCCGTTGCTTCGGATAACGACTGTTTTCTGACAACCAAATATCTAAGAAATGTTGACTAAATAGCTGCTCATCTAGCGAACCAACATGCTCACCATTTAAGTAAAATCGCCCTTGGTGAGCCGATTCAGCCACCAATTGCAATTGGTCACCCTTTTGCAAATCAGTCCAGATACTAGACAGCTTGCTTAACCACTGCTGACAAGGCGCTTCATCACACACCCCCAAACGTTGCCATTCGTCCTGAGTAGCTTCAATAAGCTTGTTACGCTTAATGTCCCGCAGGTAATCAATGGTCAACACCATCGGGTAGCGGTCTTGTTGATAACGACCATCAGGGCTATGTAAACTGACAGTATAAACAGGCCAAAATAGCACCTGCAATTTGGCATCACCGACCAATTGCAAACTGTCGACCGATTCAACGGGAGAAACACCTACAAGACTGGCAAAAACTAAAGCTTTAAGCATAGCGTTTCTCCAATAAGGTTTGAGCAAGATAAGCAAATACGCTCCAAAGCGGCAGCAAAATAAGCAAACCCAGCCATACACCCGGCTGTAGTGAAAAGACCTCTGCAAGGCTGGCTAAGTAGTAAGAAACCGGCCCCATTACTGCAACAAAAATGGGCATGATCGGTTTAGGTAACGAAGCTAAGGTAGGCAAAAATAATGCAAAGCTACACCACAATAACATCATAAATAGTGGCAAGTTTGTCGATGTAAAACTGAGTACTCCTAGCTGAACCAGTAGCAGGTCTAAAAGCACACCAACAAAAGCCAAAATAGAACAAGGTAATAACACCGCCCATTGGTAGTGACGCACCTGGAAGAACATCAGCGCTGCAATCCCAACGAGCATAAAGCTTATTGCTTGCTCGCCCCAAAAAAAGGCAGCTAGCCAATTGAGCTTAAAGGCAACCAATACCGGCCATTGCATGAGACTAGCCTTTGACCAAAGTGAGCTGTTCAGTACCGGTATTATGACTACGAAAGCCGGCTTCACAATAGGCAAAATAAAAGTGCCAGAGGCGGTAAAACTGTTCATCAAAACCGAAGTTTTCGCCGCTACTTTTACGCTGTTGTTGAACCTTGTGATGCCAGTGTTGCAAAGTATCTGCGTAGTCTATGCCCATTTCTAAACGCTGAATGGGCTTGAGCCCTTGTTGAGTAAACAACTGATTTAACAAGCTTGGAGAAGGTAAAAAACCGCCTGGGAAGATAAACTGCTGAATAAAGTCTACTGTTTTGCTGTAAGCAGAAAAGCGACGGTCATCAATGGTAATCGCTTGCAGCAGCATAACACCGCCGACTTTAAGGCGACTAGCGCAGAGCTGAGCAAATCCCGGCAAATAACGCTCTCCCACCGCTTCAATCATCTCAATCGACACCAATTTGTCATATTGGCCCTCGAGCTCGCGGTAATCTTTATTAAGCACCGTAATTAAGTGCGCTAGATCTTGCTTTTCGATTTGCTCACAAACGTAAGCATGCTGTTTGTCAGAAATCGTCGTGGTGGTAACTTTGCATCCGTAATGACTCGCGGCATAAATTGCCAAACCGCCCCAACCTGTACCAATTTCTAATAAATGGTCAGAGGATTCGAGCTTTAGTTGCTCGCAAATACGTTTCAGTTTGTTGGACTGCGCTTGCGCCAAACTGATATCTTGGCCTGCAAATAAGGCTGAAGAATATTGCATCTGCGGATCCAAAAACGATTGATAAAAATCATTACCTAAATCGTAATGAGCCAAGATATTCTTCTTGGCTTGACGCTTATGATTGCGTCGAAAAAAGTGCTGCACCTTAAACCAAGTGCTGGTGAACCAATGTAGTTTCCGATCTAGGCTATCCAAATGGTCTTGGTTATCGGCAAGTAACTGCAATAAACGATGAAGATTAGAACAGCGCCACAGACCTTCCATGTAGGTTTCACCTGCTGCGATGCTTCCACCTTTAAGAATACGAGGAAAGACTTGAGACTCTAAAATATGAACTTCCACCGTATCAGGGTGATCTTTTTCGCCTAAGTGTACCGACTCATAACCAGCCTGGCTCATCAAAATTGCCCCTCCTTTTAACCCATCGAAGGTTTTTAAAACTAGGTGACGTGTCCAATCTAAGCCGGTGGAGGCAGAAGTCGAAGAGAGCGATTTAGCAGTAGTCATAGGGGTTCCTTTAAGGCAACTATCAATGGTTTTTGTCACTGGCAGGGTGACCATAAAAAGGCACTTTTTTGATCCACAACTTCATAGCTTGCCAGTAAATCCCTGCTACAACCTTTAGAGTAAGCAAAGGGTATGATTTAATAACGCGGCGAAGGCTGGAAGAGTTCAACGGCTGCTTAATTAAATTTATTCCTGCGCTAAACTCTTTATTCTTTCTCCAGCAATCTATCACCACCATGACCTGCTGCTCGATCAGTTTTACCTGCCAGTGGTAGCGCATGTCCATTGGATTAAATGGAGAGACATGGAAGGCTTTTTCATGGTCTTGTAAATTATTTAAATCCAACCAATATTGGTGTTTTTCTTTCCAAGGGGTATTAGTGACTTCAGCCAGCATATAATCAAATCTTTCACCATCACCATACAATACAAAATTGACCGGACTAAAGTACCAGCCCAAGCAACGAAGTTGCCCCAGCAACACCACTTGCTTAGCGTGATAGTCTGGCTGAAAGCCTTGCTGCGCCTTAATCGCTTTATCGCGAATGGAGCCAGACTGTTTGCCAAGGTAATCCCCTTCTTTTAAGCGAAACCAAGGCAAAAAACGACCAAAGTTTTTCAGTTCTTTACGAACAGCTTGCTCTTCGGCTAAATCGATCCAAGCGTAATAAAGCCGGTAACTAAAGCCATGTTTACGGGGCATAAAGCGTTGGTGAAAAGTATCACCAAAGGCGATGGAAGAATGCTGAATACTCATAATTCGATTCCAAACTTTTGACATACTTCAACCGCTGAACGCACCCCATCCTCATGAAAGCCGTTATGCCAATAAGCACCACAGAAATAGCTATTATTGTGGCCGTTGATTAGCTCGCGTTGCTGCTGTGCGGTAAACCCTTCTACCGAGAACACCGGGTGCATATAGTTAAAGCGTTTAATGACTTTATCTTCAGCTATCGGTTCAATCGGGTTTAAGGTGACACAAAACTGCGGCGCATCTTTAAGGCCTTGCAGACGATTCATATCATAGGTAACACTCGCGAGCCGGTCGCCTCGCTCGCTGCTCGGCGGTAGTAGGTAGTTCCAACTCGCTCGGGCGCGATGAATACTCGGTAATAGGCGCTCATCAGTATGTAAAATCACTTCATTGGCTTGGTACTTTAGTTTTCCAAGAACTGCTTGCTCATCTTGGCTAGCTTCATCACCTAATACCGACAAAGCTTGATCACTATGGCAAGCAAACACCACCGCGTCCCCCTGCCACTGCCAACCATCTTTGCAGGTGATAGCGACCCCATTATCAGCGCGTGTGATGCTGCTCACTTGACTGTTTAAACGAATTTGTTCTTCTAAGCCTGCTAACAAGGGCTTGATATATTGTTTAGAGCCACCAGGAATAACATACCACTGAGGTCGATTGGCGACGTCCAATAAACCGTGGTTAACAAAGAACCGAGCGAAAAACTGCATAGGGAATTTGTTAATGCCGTTCAGTGAGGATGACCAAATGGCCGCCCCCATTGGCAGCAAGTAGTTTTCTTGGAACATTTGTGAAAACCGGTGTTGCTGTAAAAATTGCCCTAAACTCACTGAGGTATCCAAATCTACTGCTTGCTTAGCCAATTTATTAAACCGCAAAATTTCTTTGATAAACCTATAAAAGCGGGGCTTAAAGAAATTACTTCGTTGAGCAAACAAGGTGTTTACGTCATGGCCGTTATATTGCAGATTTATCTCAGGGTTAACCACACTAAAACTCATCTCTGAGGCTTGCGCTTCGACCCCTAACTTAGCCAATAGTTTGTTAAATAAAGGATAAGTGCGATCATTAAAGACAATGAAACCAGTATCCACAGCGTACTCTTTACCATCGAGTTCTACTTGGTTCGTTGCGGTGTGCCCGCCAAGGTAATCGTTTTGCTCCAGTAAAGTAACGTCATGCAGCTCTTTTAATAAATGCGCACAGGTCATGCCGGATATTCCAGCACCGATAACTGCTATTTTCATCTATGCTCCTTCCTTATGAGCTAAACGGCGACAAAGCGCCTGCTGCCAAGTTTTTGGCAAACAATTTAATACATGTAAAAAACCACTAAACATGGTTGGAAAATTAATCACAATTTTACCCTTTGCCAAACCCGAGATAATGTATCTACTGGCTTGCTGGGGACTAATCATACTGGGCATATCAAAGGTATTTTTGTCCGTCAGCGGGGTTTGAACAAAGCCTGGCTGAATGCAATGAACCGTTACTTGCTTATCCCCTAAATCAGTACCGATAGCTTGAGCGAGATAATGCACCGCGGCTTTACTGCTACCATAGGCACCTGCCTGACTAAACGGTAACAAGTGGGCTAAACTCCCTACTAATGCTAATTGTGAACCGGGCTTTAGTTGGCCCCACAAGGCATCTAAACAGTTAGCCATGGTTTGCAGGTTACTCTGCCATACGCGGCTAAATAACTCGGCATCAAATTGTTTTGGGTCAAGGTACTCGCAATTACCAGCGCACAACACAATTAAGTCCATTTCAGGTAATGAGTTAAAACTATTGCGTACCTGCGACAAGTCTGCCAATTCGATTTGCAGCGGCGTGACCCCTTGGGTAGACAATTGTTGTAAACGCGTTGCATCGCGACCTTGCCCCCACACTTGGTGGCCAGCAGCGACATAATCTAAAGCGAGCTGTTTACCAATTCCTGAACTGGCTCCTGTAATGAGAATATTCATTGTGCCAAGCCATTTTTTAGTTTCTTAGACAACCAGCCTATCACTGGAATGTGATCATGCAGCATGGCACTTACATCATAGTAATCGCGGTGGTAGTAAATTTTTTCCGCGAACTTCAGGTGGCTAATACCATCTAAGGCAATTAAGCGGCCATTACCCAATTTCGGATGAGCAAACTGCATTTGCCAAGTTAGGCTAAATTCACCGTCGGCAATTAAGCGAGATGAAAAACTAAACTGACATTTGTCGGTATTTTGCAACAGATGCTCAAAGTAGTGACTGAGGTCTTCGAGGCCGTGCAAATGATGCAGTGGATCAATGAATTCTATATCCTCTGAGTATATCTCGGACAAGCGACCTACTTGGGCCATTCCAAGCTCAGCATAAAACTGCTCAAGCTGTTGAACGATGGCTGGCAATTGTGGCGAACTTTTCATGCAATATCCTGTTAGCTAAACAAATCTAAGCATTTGTTTCTATTATTGTTAATAATAGTACGTGACAGATATTAAGAAAGATCATTCATCTTTTTTTGCTTTTAGTACGTTATACCTATCAAACCCCGCTTTTTTAGGAAGATTGCTTGCGTCAACCACAGCTGTACCCACTGATTATCCGCAGAGAACATTTTATGCCGGAACGCAACGCTCAAATAAGCGGCGAAGGTATGGCGTTCATAGCCAGCCTGCGCGCGGCAGAAAAAGCCGGCGGTATGTGGTTAGCCTTTCAAGACAGTAAGGGTAGATGTGCGGTAAAACCACAGGACATTATTAGTTTTGCTCAAATCAAGCATATCGACTGGTTGAGCCAAGCGCGTATAACAGTAGACTTTACCGTTTTGAGCTGGGGAGTGGTTACCTCTAAAGCGCCTACTTTTTGCTCCACATGGATGACTCAAACCATTGAAGCCACCCCCTGTGAGCTATGGCCGATGATGCTTCAGCACAAAAATGTGCAGGACCTACAGCAAACGCTGCAGAAAATTAACGTCACTTACCCAGAATTGAAGGTTACTAATCTCAATCAAGAGCTTGAAAACAACCAAGTTAAAAGCCTTTGTTGGCGTTGGTTAGAGCTTCTGCCTTTACCTATCAACACCAAACAGCGTTTGCTTAAGTCGCCTTCTGCTTCGTTATGTATTCGTTATTTAGGGTTTATTTTGAGACAAAGTGATCGTTTTAATCAACTACCCCGTTAATCAGTTATCAATCCGACAACGATTTAGGCATTATGGAAATACACAGATCTCAATCGACAATCGGCGGTATAAAAAGCCCCATGACTAGTCATGTATCTACGTCCAATAAAGACGATGAAATTGCCTTGCTGCTGTCCAACATAGCTAGCGAGCAATGCAGAAAAAGTTATGACCTGTTATTCCGACAAGTTGCCCCTCGCTTACTCAATTTAGCCCGTAAGCAATTTGTAAACGAATCTCTTGCTTTGGAAATGGTGCAAGAGACTATGCTCAAGCTTTGGTTGAAGGCAGGCCTCTATGACGCCAGTAAAGGTAATGCCATGACTTGGATTTTTTCAGTGTCGAGAAACGTAAAGTTTGACTTGATGCGAAAAGGCAAGCACCAACAAAACTGGATTCAAGGTGATGACCTATGGCCGATTCTTAGTGAAGAAGAAGACGCAGAAAAAATTGCTTCTGAAGACCAAGAGCTAGTGAGTGAAGAGCTTAAACAGCTAATCACTCGCTTGCCTGAAGAGCAAGCCGACATTGTTAGGCGCGTATATTTGCATGGCGAATCCCAGCAACAAGTGTCTGAAATTTTAAATTTACCGCTGGGCACTGTGAAAAGTCGCCTCAGATTAGCGCTGAAAAAAATGAAGGAGGTTTTGGATGACTAGCATTCAATTTCATCCGGTTGAGCAAAGTCTTAACCTATATGCTGCCGGTCAGTTAGACCCAGCAATGAGCATCATGGTCAGTACCCATTTAGAGTTTTGCTCAACGTGTCGTCAAGCCGTTCACGCTGTTGAGCAAAAATTAGCGACTCAGCTTGAAGAAGCTAAAGCTGATGCTATGAACAGTGAGTTGGACTCAATGCTGCAAATGATTATGCAACAAAGTCCCGATACGGTGATTGAGCCTGCCAAACCTCAATTACAACAAGAGATTAACTTGGGTAATAAACGCTTCCCTCTGCCGCGTGCTTTACAGGCCCACCCTCAACACATTGGCCCTTGGGGAAGATTGCCAGGTAAAATTCAACGTGCGCGCGTTGATGCAGTCAGTGATAGCAAGATGAATTTTATCTATATGGATAAAGATAGCGCCTTGCCTGAACATACCCATCAGGGACAAGAAATTACCTTGGTGTTGGCGGGTACTTTTATTGATGACGCAGGAACTTATGTACCTGGTGACTTCATTATTCAAAACGCTGAGAACAAACACACTCCCAGAACAGCCGCGAACCAAGACTGTTTGTGCTTAACCTTGCTGGATGCACCCTTGCATTTCACCTCAGGTTTAGCTTCACTGCTAAACCCATTTAGCCAACTGTTTTTTAAGTAAAAATAATCCGTGCTAAAGATAAAAACCAGCCTAATGGCTGGTTTTTATCTTTACTCACATTCAGCTTTCAGCTTTAAAGCCAATTCTAAATCCGCCCCAATGCTTACCATTAACCAAAATGGGAAACGATAAATCATGCATAATTTCACCGGTATCCCGCTTGTAAGTTTGCAGCAACATACCATCGTTATTAGTAGCACAACGAATACCCGTAGGGTCATTAAACATACGTTTCGTTCGGCTATTAGCGACATCAATGTCATAGCGACCGGTTAAAGCTTTAGAAAAACACCGATTATGAGTCGGAAAATAACCTTTTTTATCAACGGCCCCAGCATAAATAATCGCGGTATGTCGCTGTAAAATTGGCTCTTGAACCGCGGGAAAATGTTGGTCTGTATAAGTATCAAATGCTGTCGAAAATTTGGCAGGGTTAGTGTTAGGAATGACTTTATAGCTAGGGCTAAAGATCTGCTGTTCAGTAAACGCACCTTTCGCTAAGCCCTTTTCTAAGCAATGCCCACAAGCTAATGCCGCGGCTTTTGCCTCTTCAAGAACGTGTTGATCAAAGGTATCCACTTTATAACCATCTAAGGCTTTAAATATGGCTTCTGTGGTAGTCGATAAACTAAATGCTTGACTAGATATTATTTCACTCTGGTCGCTAGTTGTTTTTAAGGATTGGCTTATTTGTCCAATAGCCTGAGAGATATCACTAGTGCTTTGGTTGTTCTCGTGTAAAGACCTGTCTATATTTTCTAACGCATCAACGGCTAATTGTGATCCGCTCGATATTTGGGTAAAGCTTTGTTCTAACTGCTCTATACTTGATGAAACAGTCGCTGTTTTGGTTACCACTTGTCCCATT
Source organism: Agarivorans sp. MS3-6 (assembly GCF_054112545.1). NCBI lineage: Bacteria > Pseudomonadati > Pseudomonadota > Gammaproteobacteria > Alteromonadales > Alteromonadaceae > Agarivorans > Agarivorans sp. MS3-6. The sequence continues at coordinate 995,483 of NZ_CM134202.1, forward strand.
AAATTTGAGGTGCGATCGGTATCGCTACGAATTTCCAACAACATTTTGGCAATATCACTCGTAGCCTGTGCGGTTTTGCTTGCTAAATGTCTTACTTCATCGGCCACTACCGCAAACCCTCTGCCTTGCTCACCCGCTCTGGCGGCTTCAATAGCCGCATTTAATGCCAACAAGTTGGTTTGCTCAGCCACTGAATTAATCACATCAGTGATAGTTTGAATTTGGTCCGTTTTCCCCTTCAGTAGCTGCACTTCTTCAGCCGCATGATGTACATCAGCACTTAAATCATTAATCGCCTCCATACCGGTGACAACATGTTGCTGGCCATGACGGCTATCTAGAGCAGCTCGCTTGGCACCACTGAGTATTTGATCTGCTTGCTCTGACAGTCCTTCGCTACTATGACTTAATTGCTCTGCTGCCACCGCAATACTGCTGGCATGCTCGCCATTTTTGTCGACAGCCTTATTTAAACCATCAACAAAAAAAGAAACCTCTGCAGCACCGATCGCTATTTTACTTGCTGAACGGCTGATACTGGTAGCAGATTTGTCGATAGAATCACTAGATTGATGTTGTTCTGTCATCAATCTAGATTGCTGATTTTGCCGCAGAGTAAACAGCGTCACCGTACCACTAAGTACAAGCGCAATCATCAGCTGAACAGGCAATATAATACTTGTGGTACTCAACCATTGTGCGGTATTCAATACAACAATGATAGCAACGAAGCTTGCAACAAATACCCGCCATCCACTATATCCGATCATCTGATTCTACCTTCAATGAAATTCAATAAATCTATTGTCTACAGTAACTTATTCGCCGGATAAAAAATAACCACCGAGACTAAAGTCTAGTCTTGGTGGTTATTTAGTTTGTCATTTTGAGAACTGCCCAGTTAAATTTGCTATCGATAAAGCCGCCCCTTCGCGAATAAATGCCTTATTCGAGAGATTCGCGCATTCGTTGCTGTACGACATCCACCAGAAGGTCAGGTTGGAATTTAGAGATAAAGCGATTACAGCCTACTTTTTCAACCATCGCTTCATTAAAGCTGCCACTTAGTGAGGTATTGAGAGCAATAAACAACTCGCCCATTCGGGCATCCCCCCTAACTTCAGCAGTTAAGCGGTAACCATCCATTTCAGGCATTTCGGCATCAGTAATCATCAATAGGATTTCGTCATATACCGATTTGCCACTATCGGCCCACCCCTTCAGCATATTAAGGGCCTGTAAGCCATTTTCAGCTTCAATAATTACCATACCCAATTGGCTCAAGGTTGCCTTTACCTGCCCTCTGGCAGTTGATGAATCATCAACCACCAATACCCGCTTACCGTTTAGTTGGTTAGCCACCTCGTTATCTAACACTTCTTCAGAAATGGCTACGTTATAACTAACAATCTCTGCGAGAACTTTTTCTACGTCAATTATCTCTACTATACGGTTGGCATTTTCATGTTCGATACGCGTGATAGCGGTTAAATAGTTACCCCGTCCAACCGTAGAAGGCGGCGGCAAAATATCCTTCCAAGAGGTATTCACAATGTGCATAACTTCGCCCACCATGAAGCCTTGCACAGTACGGTTATACTCGGTAATTATCAGATTACAATCACCCGCAACTGACGACGGTGGCATTCGTATCGATGCTCGCAGATCAATCACTGGAATAGACTTCCCACGAATGTTCACCACGCCCGAAACATGAGCGTGGGAGCCAGGTAGCTTATTCATTCGCGGTAGTTTAACCACCTCTTTCACTTTAAACACGTTAATCGCAAACAGCTGCATTGAGTTGAGTTTAAATATCAACAATTCTAAGCGGTTTTCGCCCACCAGCTGGGTTCTTTGGTCCACAGAGGCTAAAACACCAGACATACTACTCAACCTATTCCATGTTAGTTAATTCCTACAGTATAGCCGCCACACGCATTGCAGCAAAAACACTAGTGTTTATAGAACATCGATTTAGCGGACTAGCACACAGATTTAGCCTCCTCCTTGGTTAAATTAGTGCAACATAAACACACCCCCTCGCTACATAAGAGCTGCATTTGGTAGCAATTTCATTACAATAGGCTTTTTTTAAAATGTGCTTCGGGATTACGCCCCGGTCGGCAAAGGAAATCGGTATGAGCCAAATCACTATTTGTGCCCTCTATAAGTTCGTTCGTTTAGATAATGTCCAAAAACTACAAGCTCCCTTGCTGGAGCTAATGAAACAACAGCAAGTTCGAGGCACCTTGTTGCTAGCCGAAGAAGGGATTAACGGCACTATTGCCGGGCCAGCCAGTTCTATTGAAGCGGTGTTGCAATGGCTAGAAGCCGATCCGCGTTTAACTAACATTGTAAATAAGCGTTCCTTTAGCGAGCAGCAACCGTTTAATCGCTCTCGGGTAAAACTCAAAAAAGAAATTGTTACCATGGGGATTGAAGGGATAGACCCAAACCATGTGGTTGGCTCCTATGTAAAACCCAGCGACTGGAACCAGTTAATTGCTGATCCAGAGGTATTAGTGGTAGATACCCGCAACGATTACGAAGTGCAGCTAGGCAGCTTTAAACATGCCGTAAACCCCAAGACAGAGACCTTCAGAGAGTTTCCGGCTTATGTTGCTGAGGAGTTAGACCCACAAAAACACAAAAAAGTCGCGATGTTTTGTACTGGTGGGATCCGCTGCGAAAAATCAACCGCCTACTTAAAAGAGCAAGGTTTTGCTGAGGTTTACCACTTAGAAGGTGGGATTCTTAAGTACCTTGAAGAGGTACCAGAGCAAGAATCTTTATGGGAAGGTGATTGTTTCGTCTTCGATGAACGGGTTACCGTAGATCATCAATTACAGCAGGGGCAATACCAGCTATGTAGTGGCTGTCGTATGCCAATATCGCCTAGTGACCTTCAAAGCCCTAAATTTGAAAAAGGTGTAAGCTGCCCGCATTGTTGTGACGCGCTCACTAGCGAACAAAAAACACGTTTTAGAGAACGTGAAAAACAAGTGCAATTAGCCAAGCAACGTGGTGAGCAACATGTAGGTATGGAGGCGGCCAAACACAGCGAACAACGCCGCCAGCAAAAACAACAGCTACGTCAAGCACAGCGCGGAAAATCAGCAAAGTAAGATCTCGATGCTGGTAAGTACTTAGTACCTACCAGCAGGCCTATACTTCATTTAGCCTTTAGACGATTATTGACATCACGACTAGTGCGGATTAATTCATCACCACCCAGCACTTGCTCTGATTTAGCTAAACGGTCGTACAACACAACATTAACCGTAGCGGCTAGGTTTAAGCAGCCTTTAGTAGGGATATAAACCACTTCGTCAGCTTTATCCACCAGCGCTTGGCTAATCGAGCCATCTTCTGGGCCAAAAATATATAGCGCCTGTTGGGGATGCTTAAAATTGGGCAGTGGAGTTGCGCCTTCGGCTAACTCGATGCAAACAATTTTCACCCCAGCGGCGGCCTGTTCGGTTAAATCTTCGACGCCGCTTAACGGAATATTCAAACTCTGATTCTTGGTATCGGTATTAAATCGAGCGGCGCGCGCATAGCGCTGACCAGTGTAAAATACAGCCTCAGCGCTAAAGCACCCAGCTGCACGCATGACCGACCCCACGTTACTGGGGCTTTTAGGATTAACCAGACCAATTTGAACCGATACTTGTTGCATATTTAAAACCGAATCTTGTGATAATGAGGGCACAGCTAATTAGCGCCCTAAACCAATACTGAAAAGTGAGCGAATCATACCTGAAATCAAGTGTCTCTGCCCCCAACTCATCGAGAAGAACTACTTTGGAGAAGAAGCCCATGGGTCAAAAGGTTTGCCCTCTTCAGTGGCTGAATCATTCTCTTGATGGCGAGGTTTTGCTGCAACCTTAGCGCGGTAGTTGGTTTTAGCTTGGGTTCTAGATCTAGGCTTCGGTTTATTCTGTAGTTGTGGCTTTGCCGTTATATCAATCACAACTGGTGCTCGCGGTTTTTGGTCAGCCGGTACAATACGGTCTCTAGGCGGTAGAGCATACTGCTTATCATCAGGACGAGGGAGATGTTTAAAACGGTATAAATAAAAGGCCTCCACCTTTTCTCTCGCCCATTGGGTTTTGCGTAAGAACTTAAGACAAGACTGCGTATTAGGATTGTTTTTAAAACAATTCATATTCATCGCAAAGGCCAGCGTTTCCCAGCCATAGTGCGCAACAATCTCGTCAAGTAAGACTTCAAGTTTAACGCCATGCAAGGGGTTGTTTTGTTGTAATTCTTTCATAAGAGTTCCTAAAGCCAAACAAGTGAGAGTGCATGCATAAACGCATTATAACAGCACTCTGAACTAAATATTTACCCTACTAAGCCACACGCCTAAGCATCTACCATCAAGGGATTAATACTAACGGTTAATAGCGAACCACTAGATTAATCCTCGAGCCTTAGCCCAGCGCTGATTAAGCGCCAAGGCGGCTAATATAATGGCGGCGCCAATACTCAGCCGCAACACATCGGCATCGTGGTTCCATATAAGCAAGTTGACTGCAATACCGGCCGGTATAAGCAGGTTATTGGCAACAGCCAAAGCACCAATATTGACTAAAGTAGCGCCTTTATTCCATGCAAAATATCCGAGACCAGAAGCAATGGTACCCAGATAAATAAGCACCCCCCATTGGGTGACGGTACTCGGTAATTTAGCGCTGTTTCCTAACAGAGCATAAGCGACTAGAGCAACCACTAAAGCACCAATGAAAAACCAAGCAAATACCGTTTGTTGAGTGAGCCGCTGAGGCGAATTTGCCATTAGACGTTTATAAGCCACTTGGCCGGAGGCAAAACACAGATTTGCCCCCTGTACCAATAAGAAGCCAGTAATAAAACCTTGGTCAATACCTTGATAACGAATCGCAACGGCACCTAAAGTTGCGATCAAAGCACTCACCAAGAACTGCGAATTGAAACGACGCTCAAAAGCATCGTTTACCAAGGTGACATAAATCGGCGTCATTACGGTGAACAGTAATACCTCAGGTACCGACAAATACAAAAATGACTGATAATAAAAACCGTACATACAGCCTAATTGAATCGCACCTATCAACATTAGTTTGAGCGCTAGAGAACGATTTACTTGTGTAGGTTTTAAAAAAGGTAAAAACACCAAAGTAGCTAATGCCACTCGCATTAATACCGAAAACCACGCATCAACCTGGCCTGCAAGGTAAACCCCAATTAAGCTAAACGAAAAGGCCCATAACAGGGTCACTGATAATAAATAAGGCATAATTACTCTAGATAGAAATCAAAGGCTTGAGTGTAATGATTGTGAGGCGGAAACCAAGCAGAGAATAGCAAAATAACGCGTTTGTGTTGCGTAGCGGTTTTTAGGAACAAAAGTCGCACGCTATTCGTTCAGCGCTAGTGGGTTATTTCCAGGCACCGCACAAATATTTTGCGTTATCTGGAGTTCGGGTAAATGGCTGGCATTGGCCACACTTTTGGCTTGCATTTTCCATTGATTTAATTCCATTTAATTTAACTATTCATCGACAATATAGCGTACTAATTAGTGCTAAATGGCCGTCTAAAGGTGTTTGCAGTCGACGGTAATTTATTCGCTGCACTCAAAGTTCTCGGTAGGACGACGCTTATTTAGTTACTCACTCACCTTAACGCTGCTAAGATCCAGTAAGGCTTGGTTAACTATTCAAATTTTCACAAAAATCTGCCACAGTAGCGCTCTATTTTTTGCTGAGGTTTTACACCATGTTTTACAGCCCGTCAGAGGCATTTAACGCCTACTTAAGTATCCCTGAACGCATGCCCCAAAATGTAGCGGTGGCCAACTGCCAAACCATCAATAGCATCACCGATATTATAGAGCAGATTGATGTGTTTTTGTTTGATGCCTACGGTGTGTTAAATGTTGGCGGCACCGCAATTAAGGGTGCCAAAGAACAAATTACCAAACTACGTGAAGCGGGAAAAATGGTGCTGGTAGTCACTAACGCAGCTACCCAAAACAAGCAGCAGTTATTCAATAAGTTTGTTCGACTCGGGTTTGACTTTAGCGATGCAGAAATAGTCAACAGCCGAGAAGTTCTGCTGCAATACATGGATTTACAAAGTCATTCTCGTTTAGGCGTAATCACCCTACCTGAATTTCATTTATCTATTCAACGACCTTGTTTATATCCAGAAGACGACGCATTTTGGCAGGCCGAAGAGTTTTTATTTTTAAGCGGGCAGGCTTGGAACGAGCAGCTTCAGCAACGTTTTATTGAGGAACTTCACCGCCAGCCGCGCACCGTTTGGGTGGGTAACTCAGATTTAATCGCTCCATTAGAAAGTGGGGTTTCGCAAGAGCCTGGCAGCTATACCCTAACCCTTCCCGATGAGCTTTACCCTAACGTTCGTTGCTTTGGCAAACCTTACGCGCCTATTTTTGAAGAAGCCTTAAGCAGAATCAAACAAGGGCTAGGAGACATTAACCCACAACGTATTGCGATGATTGGGGATACCCTACATACCGATATCTTGGGGGGGAATGCGATGGGCTTTAAAACCGTGCTGGTGACTCAACACGGTTTTTTAAGAGACTTAGATGTGGACGAACATATACGGCGCAGCCAAATAACACCGCATTACCAACTAAAATCCATCTAGAAAACACTCAGTGAGCAGCCATTTTTTTTATCGGTTTATCGGTGAGAAAAGCGTGTAAGTCTTGACACTTTTGTTGGCGCTGAGGGGCTTGCATTTGCCCCCATTCCTGCTCTGCAACATGAATCAGATTGGCGACCACAGAATCCATAGTTTTTTGCTGTTCAGTGGCCATTTTGCTTACCTCTTCACGCCCTTGTTTAATCTCTTGCTGATGACTAACTCGCCATTGTTGAAAATCGTCACTCAATGATTGATTGGCCGGATCAACGCGGCAAAACCCGGTTAAGGAATGATAAATAATGGATTGAGCAAACAGTTGTTGATTATTGCTGATTGAGGCTTTAGGAAATGCCTGCACTGAACTAATACCAAGCAAACCAGTAACAACAAACAGTAAGCCATAGCCTTTACATGGATTCATTTACTTGCTCCTAAAATGTTAAGTCTAACTAAATCAACTGAACAGAGAGCCTTGGCAGGGTAAAGCCCAAGCTATGATTCAGCTTAGCTTAATAAGTTCTGTAATTCGTTTAACTGCTCGGCAGCGGTTTCAAAATCATATTCTGCAGCCGCCTTATTCATTTTTACCAGTTGCTGCTGAATGGCTTCGGGATATGTCAATTCGGCAAGCCGTTCGATAAGGTCTACCGCATCAGCATCATATTCTTCTAACTGAATAGCCAAACCCGCCACTGCCTCAGTGAGTGCTAGCAGGTTGGATGCTATTTGGCTGTCACTTTCCGCGCCTTGCTGAGATTTATTCATAGATGGGGGATTGTCTTTTGACTGAGGCAACAACGCGTCTATCTCGTTCAATACATCCGCGAGATGGATAGCCAGTTCACCCACTACTGTTTGGATCCGCTCATTGCTATTGTCAAACCGCTCGCCTGGCTGTCCGGGTGCAATTGATTCTGCGATAGCCTCTAGTGTTCCTGCACAAGCCTGAAGGGTAATAGCACCAATATTGCCAGCATTACCTTTCAAGGTGTGCGCTAAGCGCGTAGCCAATTCCCAATCAAACTCTCCAGCGGCTTGTTCAAACTGGCTAATAAAAACCTGCTGGTTAACAGCAAACTTTGAGAGCATTTTTTTATAAAGGCTGGCGTTTCCATTACAGGTCGCTAAACCCGCTTGTTGATCGATAAATACAGTATCTAAATTCTTCAGCTCACCAAGTGTTACATCATCCGCAGGCACTGAAAGCCTATGCTTATGTTTGAGTCCCGACGCACTAACCCACTTTGCCAATGTGGTGATCATCAGGTCTACATCAATGGGTTTGCTAATATAATCGTTCATACCTGCGCTAATAACCTTCTCGCGATCTCCACTCATCGCATTTGCTGTCATTGCGATAATCACGATGTCGTTATTAAAGCGTCTTATTTGCTGAGTGGCAGAGTAGCCATCCAATACCGGCATCTGTATATCCATTAACACCCCGTCGTACTGGTGATGTTGAAGCATATCGACCGCTATCTGACCGTTCTCGGCTAACTCACAGCTCACTCCTATACTAGTAAGTAGCTCCAGTGCTAAATCTTGGTTTAATTCATTATCTTCAACTAATAAAACATGGGCGCCATCAAGCTTTTCTTTAGCTTGAGATAACTTATCGCTAATCGTGGAGAGTGGCGTATATAAGGCAATATCCCGGCCACTGATACGAACTAGCTCGTTAAATACCGCAGAGGCGGTAATCGGCTTAGCCAGATATGAACTCACGCCAGCTTCTTCGCTACGCGCTTTAAACCGAGCATGATCATAGGCCGACACCATAATGAAGTTTATGGGATGACTACCTGCTTCTTGGCGCAAGGCTTCACAGGTGGCAATACCATCCATATCAGGCATGCTCCAATCTACTATTGCTATATCAAATAATTCAGGCTCGGCAGAGACTAAAGCGATAGCTTCAGTACCAGAGTGAGCAGTTTTAACAGTAGGGCCAAATGAAGAAACAATGGACGCCATAATATCTGCAGCACTTTCATTGTCATCCACCACCAAAATGCTCATATCGTTGAGGCTATTAGCATTTACTGAACTGCGTAAGCGAGGTCGCTCAGGGTTTAAGGTAAACCATGCGGTAAATATAAAATCAGTGCCTTTTCCCAGCGTACTTTCTAACCAAATTTCACCGTTCATTAATTCTACTAAGCTTTTACAAATGGTTAAGCCTAAACCGGTACCACCGTATTGACGGGTAGTAGAAGCATCAGCTTGTGTAAAAGATTGAAACAGCTTTAGTTGCTGCTCTGGAGAAATGCCAATACCAGAGTCTTTGACCGAAAACTGCAACTTAACTTGCTGTTCATTTTGCTCAATGACCGTCACTGAAAAAACGATTTCTCCTTGCTCAGTAAATTTAATCGCATTACTCGCCAAATTGGTAAATATTTGGCCTAAGCGCAAGGGGTCGCCCATTAAATTATTGGGAACGGTTGGCTCTATTAGGGTGAGAACCTCTACCCCTTTATCTTGGGCTTTAAGCTCAATTAAATTTAGCTGGTTTTGTAAGATATCGTTGATGCTGATATCTAAACATTCCATGGTTAATTTACCCGCTTCAATCTTAGAGAAATCTAGAATATCGTTAATGATCCCTAATAAGGAGGCAGCAGCATGCGACACCTTATTAAGATAACTGCGGGTCTTGCGATCCAATTCTGCGGTTAATGCTAAATGAGTCATACCAATAATGGCATTCATTGGGGTGCGGATCTCATGGCTCATATTCGCTAAAAAATCAGACTTAGCTTGGTTCGCATTATCGGCTTCTTCGATAGCGTGGCTTAATTGAACATTCAAGTCTTTCATTTCAGAAATGTCATAACACCAAAATAACACTGCCGGTTGTTCTTTAAATTCGGTATTCAGGTAATTAGCGAAGCCGGTAAAGTGGCTACCGTCGGTGCGTTTGAAATCTATTTCTTGATTGACTACCGCTTCCCCCCGACGCAATTTATCGTAGCAGACTTCTCGCTGCTCTAAGTTCCTATAGATATCACTAATCGAGAACTGGTCGAGATCTTCAGCCGCTACACCAAACATATCTCTAGCCGTTTTATTTGAAAACAAAGTATGGTTATCGGCGACAATCGCCACCCCGATCGGGGCTGAGTTGAGCATATCAAACAACAATTGCTCTCTCTCTTGTAAGCGTTGCTCAGCCTGCTCACGCGCTTTGATTAATCCGGCTAATTTTCGGTTCCAAAATAGCGCCAGTAGTACCAGTATCACGGCAGCAATAACGACCTGCCACACTAAGGTGTAATCGATTTTTTCTATGACTTTGTTAGGTACCCATTTAGAGGTGATACTGTTCTTTTGTTGCTGGGTAATAGCGGCGATTGCTTTACTCACTATCGATTGGAGTAAAGGCTGGCTTTTAAGCGCGTATAACGTAGAGGCTACGCTTTTATCAAAGTCGCCAGTGACCGCCAAATTGCTATAGCCGCGGGTTTGAATCATATAATTGAGTACTAAAACAGTATCAACCATACCGTCAATATCACCACTTGCAACCTGCTCTATACCTTGCTCCGTTGACTTAGGATAAACCCAATTGATGTCAGGGCTTTGTTCTACTAACGAGGCGGTTTGAGAGGCACCTTTAATGATACCTACAGTCTTTCCTCTCAAATCGTTTAACGAGTTAATAAACCCTCGTTGTGTAAGGCCTGCGTAACTCACTTCGCTTTTGATAATAGGGAGTGTGGTCAGGTAATCCAATTCAAGATGACTATTGCCAAAAGCCGCAGATGCCAGCATTACTTTGCGGTGATGAATAAGCTTTAATGATTGCTCCCAAGAGTCCACCGCCACCGGTTCAAATACAATGCCGGTACTGGCACTAATCAATTGTAAGTTGTCAGCAATAATGCCGATATATTCACCATCGCTGTCTAAGGCCTCATAAGGCAGTGCCGCTGGGTCTACCGCAATTTTAACCACTGGGTTGTCTCTGATCCATTGCTGTTCAGCCTCACTTAAATTAAGCAATTGTCCCGATAGTTCATGACGTTCATAAGTGAGTCGCATTTCTGCTAACTCAGGACCGTTTAGGTCACTGAATTGCCGTAAATCAGGCACATTAGCTGAGATGATTTTTTCTGGTGTATTTGCTTCCGCGTAAAAAGTAATACGGCCTACTTTATCAGTACTATCGTTATGCAAGAAAAAGCTTTCTTTAGATAAACGGCTCAGTTGAGAAACTTGGATTGCGTCTACCGTTTGTAACTCGCCATCGATCTCTTGTAACTGCAAAATAACTTTTCGAGGCGAATCTGAACTCACCGAAATAGCTTTGATGTTAGAGCTTTTGAAAAATACCCTAAGAATACTTCTCAGCTTTTTAATATTGTTATGAAAAATATAAGGCGCTACTAAATCAGCAATTAAATTGGCACGTTTAATTTGATGAATAAAATTGGATTGCAAATACAGTTGCACCAACTGCTCGTAGTCATCACTCTGTTTTAAGGTTATTAAAGCTTGGTTAAATAAATCTCGAATTTGCTCATCTCGAAAAGACACCTTATAACCCACATTAGGGTTAGCAAATATACGATGAAACCTATAATCATCAACCAGGCTATTGGTCATGCCTGAATTACGAATGGTCCACTTGACTAACTCTTCATCAGCGATTAATACCTCTGCATCGCCTGAGAAAAATTCGGCCAACGACAATTCTTGAACCAACTGCTCTCGAAAACTAGAAGATTTTAGCAAGCTGGCACCAAATTCAGAGGCATATAATTGCTTAGCGCCACCAAAACTGGTCACCGTGTAGTTGCTAAGTTGGCTGGGCGAAGTGATATCCAAATTATCCATTTTACGTGTGACGGCAACATTGCTAAATTCAACGATATCGTCTGAATAAAACAAACCATCTTGTTGCTCTAGTACGCCTGCAGAGAAGTCTAAACTCTGATCTTCATTCAAAATAGTTTGACCGCGAAATGTGGGCAACTGTTCTACCGTTTCAATTCGGTAACCAATCGACGATAACACTTGGCGAACTATTTCATATTCTAGCCCTACTTCAGAACTCTGATCGTACATGTAAGGCGCACGGCCATAACCAAAAGCGCCATTCATGATTTTTTGAGAAGAACTATTGGTAAGCCAATGGCCTGAGATGCGATTACGGGTTTCTATATCTATATGTTCAATCGCTTTATTAATTACCGACAGTAATAATGGTGACTGCTTTGCTACCCCCATTGAAATAGCGATGTTTTTCCGCTCGCTAATTACAGTGTTCTTTTTAATATTATTTAAGCGCAGCTTATTTTTTATATATAAGGTAGAGCTCAGCTCACCAATGGTGCCATACACTTCGCCGTTGGCCACCGCCCGTAAACAATGGGCGGGCTCTTCATAGTATTTAAGCTGAATATTGGGGTAATGCAGCTTTAACCAATTAGTTTGCTCGTAACCTTTTATCACCGCTAAGGTTTTCCCACTAGCGCTATCAATAGAGACTAATGTAGGACTATCTTTTAGGGTAAAAAGGTACTCGGTATGTAACAGATAAGGAGTTGAAAAATAGGTAAAACTTTCTTTTTCCTGATCATTAAACATCATCGGGATTACGTCAAAACGCCCTTGCTTTAAACCCTCCAGCATGTCTGACCATGGTAAGCCCACTTGGTATTTAAATCGTAAGCCACTTAGCCTTTCAATTTCATTGAGATAGTCTCGCGAGATCCCCTCGAACTCGCCTGCGTCGTTGATAAACGCATAGGGGAAAAAGTTTGCATCAGGGGCAACTAATACTTCCCCTTGATTTGCGATCCATTGCTGCTCTTCAACACTTAAATTTAGGCCCGATGCGAGGGTGCAGTTTGCCAGTAACGTTAGGGCAAAAAACACACTCCCTAGCGCTAAAAATCGTTTCCATATAGTCAAATCATTCACCGAATATTATGTCGTTAACGACAACAAGCTGACCACGAGCTTATCTTAGGTTTATGTCTACTAATGATAATAGACCATTGAATCAAAGCGGGTTTGTTACAAGCTAAACTATGCGCTGTCAGTCAACTTGGTCACAAAATTTAATGAAGTTCTGCGTTTTAAGGAGGATATTAAGGCGTTGATGTTAATCAGTACTTTATTGTCTTGAGGTGCTAATACCGCTGACAACCATTGATAGCTGGTGTCAATGTAGTTTGATTCGGAAGGTTATTCGCAAATCCCCTAAATCTAGCGATAAAAAGAACATGGCAAAAAACGGCCATGTTCTTTTACTTATCCCATACTCATTAATTAACGGGAATAAATTTGATCCAGTTAAGATTGAAGTTACCTTGCTGAATATTAAAACGCAGCGTTTGCTGACCGCCATCAACCACTACATTGTTATGCATTTGGCTTTGCCAGTTTTGCCAACCGCCAGTAGCACCTACATTAGTAGCAGCGACCACCTGCTGGCCAGCCAACTCAATGTTATATTGACCACCGCCTGGGTTAGACGCTACCCGAACCTCAATTTGATAGGTGCCGGCGGCTAAATCTACGCTGTATTCCAACCACTCTCCAGCTGCTGTCCAACCTAGGTTGTAACCGCCACCGAGATCAGAGGTGATTTGCAAATCAACATCATCACTGCGGTAACTGCCACCCGCGTTACCACTGCTGGTATCATAAAACTGAGTGTAATCTTCCGCTTGCAGCAATACCTCACTTGGCGCAACGGGGTTACCACCACCGGTACTGCTACCACTGTAAAGCTTATACCAATCTAACAAGGTGTCGTTTTGGCCTACATCGCTTTCCAATACAAACTTCAAGGAACTAACACTACTACTTAAACTAAAGTTTATGGTCTGCTCTGTGCGACTAGTACCACTAAAGCTGCTTGTTCCGATCTTTTGAGACCCCGCATAAACACTGATTCCTGCAGCGGTATTATTACTTGACGAACCATTGATAACTAAGCGGTAAGAACCCGCGTTCAAGTTGCTGGTATTTACTGTTACTGCTTCAGAGTTACCGTAAAGAATAACCCCGGCATAGGGAGAGGTAATAGGTTGACGATAAGATGGCGAAATCACACCATTTTCCAACTGTACTTGCTCTAACAGCTCGCCTTCTACTGGTGGTGTACCACCGCCATCGTTAGCACTTACCGTAATAGCTACACTAGCATTCGCGCTAGCTTGTCCGTCACTAAGGGTATAACTAAAGCTATCACTACCTACAAAACCACTGTTTGGCGTATAACTTAAGGCGTTACCTACTTGGCTAACGCTGCCGTTACCGGCTTGAGTAAAGCTGGTAATAGTTAAACTATCACCATCGGCGTCGCTGTCATTTTGTAGAACTTGAATATTAACAGCCGTATCTTGCTGGGTACTTGCACTATCGTTGTTCGCAACCGGAGGCTTATTTCCACCGGTTGGTGGAGGCGTAACCACATCACACTCACCCGCTGGACAGATGATGCGATAGTTACCACTCAGGGCCAACATACCAAACATGTATAAAGTACCATCGTAATAACGGTATTTTCCGCTGGGTACAGGGGTATCCCAAAAGGCTTGCACAAACTCCCAAGAGCGTTCGTTATCAGAGGCTAAACTGGCTAAAGCATTCATCGCGACTAAGCCCGGTGAATGATCAGAATTGTTTTGGTAAGGCGTACCATCTAACTCATACAAACTTGAGTAAGAATCAATGCCTTCACTCTGGAAAAAACCTTGCAAAGCGTTTACATAATCGGTTTGCCAAGGATCATTTTGCCACCATGCAAAGTCCATTGCAGCGTTACCTACAGTGCGCCAAGCGTCGTATTGGAAGGTATCTTTCCAGTGTTGGAAGTCACCATGTGGAGTACCATCAAAATAGGCGTAGTCTGGGCTTAAACCATTAGCAGGGTTAACCGTGGTTTTTAAAAATTCACGACTAGTTACTGCTAAGCCTGCCCAAAAATCATTATTATTATCGGCCCAGCGAGCCCACAATTCGTAAAAGGCCGGTAGGTGATAAGACGGATCGGTCCAGTTTCTGTCAGTGGGAGTTGCTGGCGAGAATACAATTTGGTTTTCCGCATGGTTAAACAAGCTGAATTCTTCAAGTTGCCCTTGGTTGTTGTAGCGAGTTTCGCCATTACCATACATATCTTTTAGGATCTGATTGGCTTGTTCACGATAATTATAAATACCGCTACCATCCCCCCACAAGTGGGATGCAAAAAATAACGCCGTAACAAAGTATTCCTCGCCATCAGGCGCTGGATTGGCATCTTGTATATTGCCGCTAGTGCTTACCTTCCATGCAAAATAACCTTTGTTATTGCCTGATTTATTTAACGAATAGGTATGTGCCCACTTCCACAACTTGTTGAAGTCTTCTTGTCGGCCCATTTGCACGGCCATCATCATGCCATAAGACATGCCTTCACTACGCACGTCGTTATTGCCTACATCCCAGATATAAGCCATGTCATTACCTACCGGGATAAACAAGGCTTTGTTGGCGGTGTCACTACTATGAAATAGCTGGTCGTAAACCGCTTGGACTTTGGCATCCACTTCGGCTTGAGAATATCCCAACTCTGCAAACATATTACGATAAACACCCGTTTCATAGGCGCCTGCGCTAGGTAATACCGGTGGCGGTGGTGGTGGCGCAACATCACCAACACGATGTAATTCAAACCAATCTAATAAGGTATCGTTGCTACCGTTATCGGTTTCCAACTTAAATTGCAGGGTAGAAGAGCTGGGTTGAGCATCTAGCTTAAAGCTAATGCTGTTTACCGAGGCACTGGTCCCTGAGAACTCGGTAGCCCCGAGTTTTTTGCCGGCCAAATAGACACTAATACCGGCAGTATTATTAGCGCTGCTAGCACCGCGAATATCTAAACGAAATTGACCCGGTATATTACTTAGTTGGACTTGAGCCTCTACGCCATCGTTATCGGCGTAGGCAGCCACTCCGTTAAACGGGCTATCAATTAAACCCGAATACCCCGGCAGCAAACTGCCATTCTCTAACTCAAACTTTTGTAACACTTCGGCTGAGCAGAGCGGTGACAGCACCGTTAGGCCAATCAGCGCCAATGTTGGTTTATTAAAGATCATTCCTTTCATCCTCATATATAATGTCTGCACGCGAGTGATGCCAATATTTTATTTTGATATCACTCTTATTTAGCTCCCTTATTGGTAGAGCGAGCTGTTTTTATATCGTATGCAGCACAAACCATAGCAGCGCTTAAAAAAACGCCAATACCAGATGAAAGCTATCATTAGTGTAAAAAGAAAGATCGTACAAAAAATAGGCGGAACTGTGAGCCACGTTAACAAAATGTTAATAGTGAAAATTCAAGAGGTGGGCTTCAGTCGATAGAAAGACATTAATACTGTGAAGTAACAACAAAACCCAACACTCTGCAAGCTTGGCTGTTTTGAATGATGAAAACGCGCCACTTAAGCGCTAGGTAAATCAAACCATAATGCTTCCAAAGGATGGTCTTCGGTCAAAATGGTCATCGCTTGCTCACCCGACAAGCCCACGCCATCGCCAGGCCGCACAGTATAGCTAAAGCCAGATGCTTGCTTTAAATTTGCCGCCCCCGATATCACCTGCAAATAACCGCATGCTTTAAGCACTTCTAGATTGAATTGGCTATTAGCGGGTAACAATAAACGGTAAATGGCAGCGTCTTGATTGAGTATTAATGAACCATCTCGACCGTCATGGGTTACTAAGGCAGTGAGTGGTGATTGCTGATTTATGGAGGCTTGCTGATAACCGGGAGCTAAACCTTTTTGCTGCGGCTTAATCCATATTTGTAAAAATTCTAAGGATTGTGACTGAGAGGCATTATATTCTGAATGACTAACGCCAGTGCCAGCGCTCATCACTTGAATGTCACCAGCAGGTACTTGGTAGCGATTACCCAAACTATCAATATGCTCTACCACGCCCTTGGTAACATAAGAAATAATCTCCATCTCTCTGTGCTGGTGAGTATCAAAACCTTTACCAGGAGCCACGTGGTCTTGGTTAATCACCCTTAATACTGAATACCCCATATGTTGAGGGTCGTAGTAATGGGAAAATGAAAAGCTATGCCGGCTTTTCAGCCAACCCAAATCTGCTAAGCCTCGCTCGCTGGCAGGTCGAAAATAGTGCATTTCGCAGTCCCCTATCACTTAATTCATTTTATTTACTATCACTTTACTGATAATACGCAGTGACTTACTTAAACGTTTTAAATTGGCACATATTTATTTCGCTTACTTTAAGGACCGAACAATGCCACGAAGTCATTCAATTAATTATGGGTAAAGCCCTAGAATTTTGATATTATTTAGGCGATTTTAAATCACCAGCGAGGATTCATAATGATTGTAATCAATACTCCACGGGCTCAGGAAAACGCATAGTCGTTCTCTCCTGCTCAGCCCGGTTCGTGCCGGGGCGTTATAACGACCCCTATAATTTTAAACACAGCACCTATGTGCTTTGGGGTAATCTCAATGAGTATTTCTTTTTCTCTATCGCAACTTGGATGGAAACCCTTTTTTCAACAACAACTAAATTTAAACGAGCTCAGTTCATCTGTGCCTGCTCGGGTATTTGAGCAACACCGTAGTGAGTATCTGCTGGCAACAGAATCGGGTATGCAACGGCTCAACATTACTGCCAATATGCCTAAAATGGCGGTGGGTGATTGGCTGCTCATCAACACACAAGACACCGGTGAGTCCAGCTTTATAAAACAGCTGGAACCAGCCACGTTATTTAGCCGTAAAGCAGTAGGAACACGCGCCGAATTGCAGTTAATCGCTGCCAATGTTGATACGGTATTTATTGTTTGCTCGTTAAATAGCAACTTTAATTTAAGCCGCATAGAGCGCTATTTGGCATTAGCCAATGAGGCTAAGGTTGACCCTGTAGTGGTGTTAAGCAAAGCCGATACGTGTGATGATGTTCCACACTATCAACAACAAGTTCAACGGCTTGACCCATTGTTAATGGTTGAAGCAGTGAATGCATTAGATACCAATGATGTAGCCAAACTTGCAGCATGGTGTAAACAAGGCCAAACAGTCGCGTTTATGGGGTCTTCTGGCGTAGGTAAATCAACCCTAATTAATACTTTATTAGGTGAGGCAACGAGCCAAACAGGTGCAATAAGAGAAAGCGATAGTAAAGGCCGCCATACCACCACTGCGCGCTCGATGCATTTAATGGCGGAAGGTGGATTGTTACTTGATACTCCTGGAATGCGCGAGTTGCAGCTTAGTGATTGTGAAGAAGGCGTAAATGCGACCTTTAATGACATCACTGAATTAGCCGAGCAATGTAAGTTTGCCAACTGCCAACACAATAGTGAACCGGGTTGCCAAGTACGGCTAGCGATTGACCAAGGTGAACTAGACGAACGCCGTTTAGTGAATTACCAAAAGTTAATGCGTGAGCAACAATTCAATGCGGCCAGTATTGCAGAGCGCAGAGCTAGCGATAAAGAATTTGGCAAAATGGTTAAGTCTGTTCAATCAGGATCTCGTCATCGCAAACAGCGAGGATGATTAGCCAACATCGATAAACCGTATCAACGCTTAGAGAATGTCTTCACTAAGCGTTTTTTAATTAATACGCATTAAAAAACATAACCATATCTAAACTGTGGTTTTAAGCACTATATTTTTTCAAAGCCCATATACAATAAAATCAAACTCTTAAGTTGTATAAGGATGTGGTATGAAACGTGTTTTGCTTAGTGTTTGTTTATTAGCTAGCGGCAATTCCCAAGCGACAGCCCCCGCAATTCCTTCAGCCCAGCGCTGGCTCGAGAGTGTTGAAAAAGAACTTGCCCCCTTTTGGCTACATCAAGACGCTGCTGGACACCCTATAGGTAACTTCCCTACTTATCGTTGTAACGACGGTTCGCTGTATCAACAAATGGAACCCTGTGATGATTTAGCTTTTGCTCCCGAATGGATGAAACCTCACCTTGGTGAGAGTTATACCCGCATGCAAGCTAGACACACCTTTGTATACGGTGTGATTTTTCACCTCACCGGAGACAAGCAAGCGCTAGAACTAGCCAAAGCAGGCGTTGATTATTTACGCGAACACTTACTTGAAGAACAAGGTTCGGTAATTAGCGTAAGAGAAGCTGGCCGATCCATATACTCAGCCCAGCAACGTACCACTCAAGACTTAGCCTATGCTCAATTAGGTATGGCTTTCTACTATTACCTAAGCGGTGACCAACAAGTGCTCGCCGACATACTTAAAGTAAAAGACTATATTTTTGAACAATACTGGGATGCTGATAGCCAGCGACTGCGCTGGGTAAACGCGCCTTCAAATAACGGTAGCGGCGATGAAATAGAACTGGTCGCCCAACTGGATCAAATTAACGGCTACATGTTGCTGGTATCCCCCCTCTTACCTGAGCCTCACAAAAGCCAATGGGACACTGACCTTGCTAAACTGCTCGATACCATCATAAGTCAATTTCTTCGCCCTCAAGAGTTTCGTTTTTGGGGGACCAAACATGGTC
Organism: Agarivorans sp. MS3-6; assembly: GCF_054112545.1. Lineage (NCBI taxonomy): Bacteria > Pseudomonadati > Pseudomonadota > Gammaproteobacteria > Alteromonadales > Alteromonadaceae > Agarivorans > Agarivorans sp. MS3-6. The sequence continues at coordinate 1,014,690 of NZ_CM134202.1, forward strand.
AAGAATACCAACTAGATTCAGCTCGGCATAACGATTTTGGTCATACCGCTAAATCATGGTGGATGACGTGGCTAGCCGCTGAATATTTGGGCAATAGCAAACTCGCTCGGCAAAGCCAAGCAGGCTTAAAACAAACCTTAGACGCCGCATTTATTGAACATGGGGAAGGCGGTTGGCGACGTTTGCCCAACGGCGCTCCCGCTATTTGGTGGGAATACGCAGAGCTGGATCAATCAGCGGCAACACTGGCGCTAGTTGATCCCAGTGCTAGCCACTACTTAGCCAGTACCTATCCGCAATGGTTTGACCGCTTTATTGCTGAAGATGGTGGCACCTATCCAGTAGCGAACAAAGGCTTAAAAATACATCTTTGGAAAAGTGATTATCACTCCCTTGAGCATGCTTTAGTCGCTTACTTAACTAGCGCACAACTTAATGGGGAACCAGCAAGATTATATTTTGCTATGCCAGCCAACCAAGCGGCCTTGCGTCAGCCTTACTTCTATCAAGCGAAACAAGCTCAAGCTAGCAAGGTAGGTGAGTGGCAAGGTTTACCGATTAGTGAAGTAAACTATCAAGGAATAGGTATTAAACAGCACAACTAACAAAACCAAGCGGTGGTCGAGCAGATCTTGCTTGGCTGCCTCGCTTTAATACAAGGCTGACACGAACACATCAAGGCCCTCATGTTTTATCATTTACAGTTATCCTTTTTCACCATTGCAAACCTTCTCATCAATAAGAGAAAAAATTGTTATACCGTGTGAAATTTTGAACTAATTTTAGCCACCTTCAACTCTGTAAATTTTCATGTCAGTTTACTAAGAGCTTGATAAAATTATCAAATATCACCAAAAATAACCTGTCCCCTTCCCCTATATGATTGACTTCCACGATATGTATTTCGTGAGCAATGTCGAGTTTACAACCGATAGGCGTTACATATTCAGACAATAACTCCATTCAGTACATTGACCAAGCCAACTCTCAGGACTTTAATCTTACAGCGTTCAAAAACCACCCACATTAAGGGTGCGCTTAGGTTTCTTCTGGCTAAACCAGTAAATATAAGAAATCGAACAAGTAGATATGTTAACGCTAACACCTTGTCGTTAAATGAAAAATAACGGCTAAAGTCATCTATTTACTCACTGCATATCAGTGAAATGGGTGTCAAAAAATAAACGAGTTCGAACTAAAGTGGTCTTCACGAAAGCACAAGCTCGCCGAAAAGGCAGCATTGACTCACTCCTGTTTTAGTACTCACAAACCGAGGCGTCGGATAAAACTCCCACGCCAATAACTTGGATGAGCGAAGCCTTGCAGTTCTTCGATTCATTTGTGTAATCCTATGAGGAATAACAATGAAAACAACAGCAATAGCATCAACCTTACGTACCGTCGCAAAAGTGGCGATAAGCGGGAAAGGCTTCGCCACGGCAATCGCTTGTGCCGCCATCGTTTCCGTTTCGTCAGCTCAAGCACAAACACTGACGAGTAACCAAACTGGCTACCACAATGGATACTTCTATTCGTTTTGGTCAGAGAACAATGGCAGTAATGAAGCCACCTTCACCTTAGGTAACGGTGGTAATTACCAATCAAGCTGGTCCAACGTTGAAAACTGGGTAGGCGGAAAAGGTTGGAAGCCAGGTGGCCGTAAAAACGTCAAATATTCGGGGAGCTACCAAGCGAACGGAACCAGTTATTTGGCGCTATATGGGTGGACTCGAAACCCATTAGTGGAGTATTACGTCGTTGAAAACTGGATCGGTTTTAACCCAAGCACCGGCGCTCAAAACCTGGGTACGGTAACCACCGACGGTGGCACTTACGATCTGTACCGTACTCAGCGTGTAAACAAACCTTCTATTGAAGGCAATGCCACCTTTTATCAATACTGGAGCATTCGTCGTAACAAACGTTCCAGCGGAACCATCACAACCGGTAACCACTTTGATGCATGGGCGCGCAGCGGCCTGCAGTTAGGCAGCTTCGATTACATGGTTATGGGAACCGAAGGTTATCACAGCAGCGGCAGTTCAAACATCACTGTTAGCGAAAGCGAAAGTGGTGATAATGGCGGCGGTGACAACGGCAACGGTGGGAATGGCGTAACACCCCCCAATTATGCTGTGCGCTTACAAGCTAAACACAGTAAGAAATGTTTAGACGTAGCCAGTGTAAGTAACAACAACGGCGCTAATATCCAGCAATATAACTGCGGTGGTGGCAACAACCAAAAATGGAAGTTTTACAGTCAAGGGAACGGTTGGTACACCATTCAAGCTCAACACAGCAGGAAGTGTTTAGATGTTGCTGGGCCATCAACCAACAATGGCGCCAATATTCATCAATACGCTTGTCATAACGGCAGCAACCAACAATTTAAACTGTATGACCAGGGCGGCGGTTGGTTTACCTTGCAAGCTAAACACAGCAGTAAATGTGTTGAGGTAGCAAGCTCTAGCCAAAATAACGGCGCTAACGTTAATCAATATTCTTGCCATAACGGCAGTAATCAGCAATTTAAGTTCAACTAACTGCTTAATCGCATTTAGCTTTGGAAGAGACGGTCTCTGGCCGTTTCTTGCCTGATTCAACAGTTTTGGTGATGATGATGCGTGTAATAAAAATAGCGATGGTGATGACTCCAAGTTTAATTATGTTAGTAGTGCTAATCGTCATATTTGTAAGCAAGCCAAATGCGGAGGTAAATCGCCAGATCATCACAGATTTAAAAAACGACATTGAACAGCTGCAATTAAACTTAGAACATGCCAAGGCTCAGTTACAACAGGCGGATCAGCAAGGCCTAGTCGGCACTCAAAATGTAGACTCTCCGTGCAATGCTCCCAGAATTCCCGTTTCGCTTAGTCAACACGCCAACACAGCTAAAATGGAAGCCTCCTCTTCTCCGATTACTGCGACTGAATCAAGCCTACAAGCGCTGCTAATGGTGGCTAACGAGCATCCATTCGAACTAGAACATAAGATTAACGCCCTGCTACAGAGTGAAGATGAACAGCAGCAAGCCGCTTTAAGCCGTGCTTTATATGCGTGGAGTCAACAACCAGAGACTCTGCCTGATTATTTAGTTACCTCTATTTACGACCAAACAAGCGAAGATAATATACGCCGAGTCAGTGCACAAGTATTAGCCCAACGTGGCGACTTTAGCCTACTTGAAGATTACGTAGCAGAACAATCACTTGCCATTAACAGTGACCAAGACCAGCAGCGTAGCCAAGCCTTATATGCGCTTGCGCAAACCCACAACAATATTGCCGTTCCCCACATTCTGCCTCTACTTAGCGACGCCAATGACACCATACGAACCGATGCTTTGTTAGCGTTACTCAGCACCGGCAATGCCTCTCATGCCGACATTGCAATGGAGCTGATTAACGATAGCAATCATCAAATCAGCCAATTGGCCCAAGACGTTGCTATAAGCCTAAATCAGCTACCAGAGGATGCGAGGAAGCGAGTCACTCAAGTGGATATAGCACAAAATACTCCTGAATTGTAAACTTAAGATCCGTACAAACTGATCCCTGAGTCATTTTAAGCTGAGCATTAGCAAAGCAAGAAGCTGCAACGCTCGAGTAAAGCCTAAACCTCATTTCATCATAATAGTTACGCTTAGTTGCCGATAACTACTCGCTGTTTTGGGTTTGCTTGGCGCGGTAGATAGCTAGCTCACAATAATCAATAAACCCACCCCCAACACAGAATGCAAGCTCCACAAAACGCAACTTAGCCATTATCGCGCTTACCAATATCACTAATTCCATGAGCAAATAACTCTCTAACTTAAAGACTTATCACCTCAACTTGCGCCAATTCGCAAAAGTACAAATTATTCATGAAACAAAACATCGTCACTTTATGAAGTGTTACCATCGACCGCCGACGATTCGGATGAGAAAATCCCCTTAAGTTAAACCCAATAATCAAAGGAACAGGCATGACAAATACGCCCAAGGTTGAATGTATCTGGCCAGCACAAGCTCAATTAGGCGAAGGTGTTATATGGATAGAGCGAGAGCAAGCCTTGTATTGGGTAGACATCATAAAAGAAAGCCTGCATCGCTATGAACCTGCCACAGGCAAACAACAAACCTGGCAACAACAACCGATGATTAGCGCCATTTTGCCCACGCAAATAAAGGGTGAACACCCAACGTTTATTGCCACCTATGCTGATGGCGTTAAACTGCTACGCAACAACATCACTTATCCGCTCATTGATCCCGAACCACAAGCCCCTGATAATCGCTTAAACGATGCTTGGGTATCCCCAAATGGTGACTTATGGCTAGGCTCTATGGATTGCGCCATTAAGCAAGCCAGCGGCCAGTTTTACCGCTTAACACCACAATTAAAGCTTGAGTCCTTGCCACAGAAATACTGGGTAACCAATGGCCCTACCTTTTGTGCCAACCAACATTATGGCTACTTTGTCGATACCGAAAACTTCGTAATTTTACGCGCCAGCATTAGCGATAATGGGCAATTAGATGAGTTACAGCCATGGCTTGAGATAGACCGCAGTTTTGGTAACCCTGATGGGATTACCCTAGATGCCCAACAGCATTTATGGGTTGCCCATTACAATGGGGCTCAAGTGAGCCGTTATACTCCAGAAGGCATACTAGAGCGGCAAATAGCGATTCCTGCTCTTAACGTCACCAAGTGTGCCTTTGGCGGACCAAACCTAACAACGCTGTATGTGGTAAGCGCCCGCGCCGGCATGAGCCCTCAACAACTAAATAACTATCCTTTAAGCGGGGGAGTATTTGCCATTGAGCTAGAAGATATCCAAGGCTTAGCCACCCCCGAGTTTGCCATGAGCGAGTGGCCAGAAGGACTTGTTTAAACAAACAAAAAGGCTTAAGCAATTGCTTAAGCCTTATAGACCGATGTTCTGGGTAAATAAGTCTAGATGTTTTGACAATCTTTATAGGTTTTTACCTTACCTACAAAACCATTCTTTCCTCTAAGGTTCACCAGCAAACCAAAGCCATACTTGAGAGCTTCAGAAGTGGCCTCATCTTCGCATACCCTCTTCAGTAATTTTTGGGTAACGGACGCAGCAGCCTGAGGGTTCCACTCCATGCGATTGTGAATTAAACGATAATCATAAACAATAACATCGCTTGATAAATAGCAGCCAATCTCAAATTTAGTATCTTTGTAATGAACCAAAGAACAGCTGTCTACAATTCTTTGACGAACAGTTTCTTTATGGGGCGCATTAAGCTCTGTTTGGTAACTGGCAGCCACTTCTTCCACCGTTGGTCCCGTTGCTGCACAAGCCGAAAGGCCTAACACGAAAAATCCTAACAACACACTAGTTTTCATACTTCATCCTTGAATCAAACACAGCGAAATTAAATCACCAAATAACAATCGAATCAATAAAAAGACCTTGTAAGTTATATAGATAAGTTCGCTTAAAAAATGTTGTAGAGTAAAATGGCGCTCACAATACGCCTTTCGATTAACTGCGATTATCTACTCAGTATTCAACCAATAAGCTAAGCCACACTCATGCCACTCCGCCATTACTTCATGTTCATGGTACTCGTTGTCAATTTAGCGGCCTGCCAGTCGAGCGGTATAACCACCAACAAGCGAAACACGCCAGAAACTTCAGGCCTCATCGTTCAATCCATTGAGGGAATTGACGATAGCTTAATCAAAGGCGTAGACCTTTCTTCGATTATTGAAGCCGAAAGTAAAGGGGCTAGGTTTTATGACCAACACGGACAAGCTCAAGATATATTTAAGATCCTCGCTGACCATAACGTGAACTGGGTAAGAATTAGGCTTTGGAACAAGCCTTACGATGTTTATTGGTCAACAGAGCTAACCAAGCATCAAACTCCAATACAGGGGGCGATCGGCGGTGGTACCAACGATCTAGCAACGGCCATTGAGATCGCTAAGCGGGCCAAAAAACACAATATGCAGGTATTGCTTGATTTTCATTACAGTGATTTTTGGGCAGACCCTAAAAACCAAAGAATACCTGGCGAATGGCTAAACCTAGATCAGGCTGAGCTTGAAGACGCCCTTTATCAATTCACCTACAACAGTTTAACCAATATGCAGCAACAGCAAGTGTTTCCGGATATGGTGCAAATTGGCAACGAAATAGATAATGGTTTTGTGTGGCCCAAGGGAAAAACTATCACCAGCCCAGCAGCTATCGCATTAATTAAGGCGGGCATAACTGCCGCCAAAGATGCCAGCCAATTAGCCAAACGCCCACTTCCAATAATGTTACACCTAGGCGAAGGCGGCAATACAGAAAAGTTACTTAATACCTTCGACTCATTTGCTGCAGCCAAGCTGGACTATGACATCATTGGCCTGTCTTTTTATCCTTATTGGCATGGCGACATAAACACCTTGCAGTACAACCTCAGCACCTTATCTCAACGCTACAAAAAGCCAGTGGTGGTGGCTGAAACCGCTTATGCCTACACCTTAGACAACCTAGACAACACCGATAATATATTTGGCAAACAACAACAAAATGATGGTGGTTTTACCGCATCAGTTCAAGGCCAAGCCAGCGCGTTACGCGAGATATTTAATGCCGTAGCAACAGTACCCGCGCAGCAAGGCTTAGGCGTATTTTACTGGGAACCGGCTTGGTTGCGCGGAGGGTGGGTAACCGGCCAAGGGAATGCTTGGGAAAACCAAGCCTTATTTGACCTAAACGGAAAAGTACTAGCATCAATGAATGTCTTTAGCTTGATACATCAAGATGCCTTAAGTGAAGCCCCTATACTGGTGTCTACCGCGACGCCCACCTACCAATTTTCTAAAAATCAAAGCATCACCCTACCCGATACCATTGCAGCCACATACAGTGACGATTCTATACGTGAAGTCCCGGTTCAATGGTCATTAAAAAACCTCCCCAATAGTCAGCAAGCAGGTACTTATTCACTCAGTGGCTTAAGCAACACTCAACATCCAGTAAACGCTTGGATAGTCGTTTCTAATCAAGAAAATCATATCACTAACCCTGGTTTTGAAGATGGTCATTTAGCGCCTTGGCACTCATCAAGTAAGGTGTTTAAAGTCAGTAACGAGCAAGCCTTAAGCGGGCAATACGCGCTCAACTATTGGGCAGGAAAATCGCAAAAAGTGGCTTTAACTCAAGAAATTACAGGGCTTCCAGTTGGACGTTACCAGCTGAGTGCTAACATGATGGGCAAGCCCTTAAAACAAGGCAGCATTAGCTTGCTGGCCAGTACCACAACTAAACATTACCCGCTGCGTTTTTCCCCTTCAGGGTGGAACAACTGGCAACATTACAGTACAGAAATAGTGTCAGTTACAGATGGAAAGTTATCACTAAGCATCAAAGCAGATTTGCCCGCCGATAGCTGGGGGTGGATAGACGATTTACAATTGGTATTGCTTGACGAGAACTCAATACAATGAGTGCATATTATTAATTTACTTATTAATTGAAGTTATTCTTTGCCAATGATTTAATAGATTTTTTTAGTAATCATAGCGCTGTAACCCTATAGGTTTCATCTAAAGATTATGGGCATTTATACAATGGAGTTTTAGATGAAAAAAGTTCTTATCGCGGGCGCTGTGCTAGCGATTGGCGCAAGCGCGGGTGGTTATTGGTATTCACAACAAGCGGGGCCCTCGGTGTCTAGCGATGATGTACTGGCTTACGTACCAGCTGATACCGCCATATTCTCAGCCCAACTGAAGCCATTCCCGGTAAAATCCTATATCAACTCTTTGTCTAGCTCTTACAAAAGCTTACCTACAGATGCCTTTGACGAAGCAGACATTAGCGACCCGCGTGGTAAGTTCTTTTTAGCCTTATTTAACAGCTACAGCGCCGCCTTAAAAGATGGCCAAACCTTTGTTGACACCTTTGGCCTTGCCGATAATCTGCGCAGCTACTTTTATACCCTAGGCGCTGTGCCGGTCATTAAAGTAGAAGTGAGTAAATCCGAGGCTGTATGGGCATGGTTAGATAGCGCAGAGCAACAAAGCAGTTTCACCCATACTAAGCAAAACATCAAAGGTATTGAGTACCGCGCGTACACCTTAAATGATGAAGGCGACGACGAAACAGCCGACCTGATAGTTGCCATTAACAACAACATGCTTACCATTACCCTAAACACCTCTTTTAACGATCAAGCCGTGTTAGAAACAGCGCTAGGCTTATTACCTGCTAAGCAATCTATTGCCGACACGACACTGATAAGCGACAGCCTTACTAAACATGGATTTTTAGACGACGGTATCGGCTTTATTAACCATCAAGTCATTGCTAAGGCGATGACCACTACCGACGGTAACCTGCTGGCCAAACACCTTACTAAGCTGGTGGAAAAAGCCAATGATCAATCCTTAACCGAACTTCGTAATGCTACTTGTGACCAAGAATTTGCCAGTATTACCAGTAACTGGCCTAAAACAGTGGTAGGTTTCGACCATTTAAGTATTAGCGACCAAGAAAGTCGCTTTGACGCTCGTATGGTGGTTGAAAGTAACAACAACGTACTGCTAAAAGCCTATCAATCTATGAGTGGCTTTATTCCTTCTTACGCCTCTAAAACCGAAGATGCGGTATTTAGCATGGCCTATGGCATTGATGTAAACCAACTGGTACCTTCGCTACTGTCAGTATGGGAAGAAATGCTGCAACCAAGCTACCAATGTGCTCCATTAAACCAGATCCAAATGGCTATGCAGCAGCAAAACCCAGGCATGGTTGGCATGATGACCGGTATGGCGAACGGCCTTAAAGGCATAGGCATAGCCGTCTTTAACTACCAATTAGCTGATATTAGCCAACCTGAAGAACTAGAGAGCTTAGATGCGATTATCAGCGTATCGGCTGATAACCCAGCCGTTCTGTTTGATATTGCCAAACAGTTCTCTCCAGAACTGGCCAGTATTGCTTTACCCGCTGATGGTAGCCCAGTTGACTTAAGTGGCTTGTTACCTATTCCACCGAATATGAACATTCAACCTAAGTTAGCCCTCAAAGGTAATCACTTAGTGTTATTTAACGGAGAACGCGCCGCCACAGTGAGTGAGCAGCTAGCCTCAGAGCCGGTGCAAAACAACGGTTTACTCAGCATGTACATCGACTACCAACAAATGTTCGAGCCTATCGTAAGTGGCATTGAGCTAAGCGGTGAAGAAGTACCCGAAGAGTTATTAGAGTTAAAAGACTACCGAATCAAAGCGCAGGTGAATATGCAGGTAAATGACCAAGGTATTTCCTTTGGTTCTAGCATGACTAGCCAAGCAGACAGCGCCGTAAACTAAGCATTATTTTTGCAACGCTAATACTAAGGCTCGCAACTGCGAGCCTTTTTTGTGTGTGCAGATAACAAAGTATTCTGCCTACCCGACTAGTTTGCTTAAATATAGTTCTTAGCCAAACTACTTAAGCCGATGATAAACCCGCTCTGGTCTACCAACTGCACCATAGGCCACTTCTGGGTTTAGCTCATTACAACTGACTAAATATTCCAAGTAGCGCCTTGCAGTGGTTCTGCTACTGCCAATTTGCTTACCCGCAAGTTCTGCCGTTAAGGCGGAATGCTCGGTAAATAAAGCCCGCACCTTATCCAATGTTACCGCGTCTACCCCTTTAGGTAAGCGCTTCTTAGCCTCGCCGACTACGCCTTCGCTCATTGGCATGAGTTTATCTACGTCTTGCTGCTCAAAAGAGCTATTTTGATCAAGCCTACGTAAATAGTTTCGGTAATTATTGAGAGACTCTTGCAAACGCGGAAATACCACGGGTTTGAGAATGTAATCGAACACGCCATTACGCAGTGCCTCTTGCAAGGTCGCGGCTTCTTTAGCGGCGGTTAGCAGCATTACATCTATGGCTAGATCTTGGCTACGAATGTGTTTTAGTAGCTCTAGGCCTGTACCGTCTGGTAGGTATACGTCTAACAACACCAATTGCGGCGGTTTAGCGTTTATGTGGATCATCGCATCGGCAATGCTCAAGGCGATACCCGATACTTCAAAATCACTTACCCGCAGCAAATATTGGCGGTGAATCTCGGCGATGCCCGCGTCGTCTTCAACTATAAGAACCTGAATCAAATCGCTACTCCTGCTTTAACTGCTTGGGAATATACACGGTGAAACGGGTGCCCGATTGGTCACTACTAAACTCTACATTGCCCCGTAAAATTTGTACCGTTTCTTTGACTAAATATAACCCTATACCGTGGTCACCTTGGGTTTTAGTAGTCACACCTTGCTCATAAATACTCGGCTGTAAGTTATCTTGAATACCACCGGCAAAGTCTTCTACTTCTATAATGATGTCATTGCCTAAATCGGTCATCGACAGCGATACCGGTTGGCTAGTATTGCGGTGGCGTGTGGCTTCAAAGGCATTGTCTAAGAGGTTAGCCACTATGGTAACAATTTGCTCTGAACCACAATGTGCAGGTAAGTCGGTTAAGCTGCTATCGGGGTCAATTTTTAGCTCTAATCCCAACTCACGTGCGCGATGAAATTTACCCAATATACAACCCGCAATTACTGAGTCGTCTACCGCTTCTATTAAAAAGTGAATCAATTCTTGAAACTGATCGTTCGCTTGGCCAATAAAGGCCAAGGCCTTATCGCCCTCGCCTAATTGAATTAATCCCGCAATGGTATTGAGCTGATTAGAATGCTCATGATTTTGCACGCGTAAGGCTTCTGAGTGAGCTTTAATTTGCGATAACTGCTGAGTGAGTAAAGTGATTTCGTCTTTGCGACGAAAGCTAGATACCATTCCAATAAAGCGCTGATTGTGATCGTTCATCGGGATACGGTTAGCAATCACCAAGTGGCCATTAAGTAGCAGCTCTACATCGCTTTGCGCTTGAGGTTGGTCAAGCAGCTCAACCATATCGCTATCGGGTAACCAATCACGCAGAGCCATACCTACAGGGTTGATTGGCTCGCCGATTTTATCTTTATCCAGTAAGCGCATCGCGTTGGCATTTACGTTAGTAATTATACCCTCGCGGTTGATGGCAATAACACCCTCACGAATGGTATTTAGGGTGGCTTGTAGCTCTGCATACAGCCGGGTCATTTGCTCCGGCTCAAAACCCAGTAAAGTATCTTTAATCCGCTGCGCTAACCACCAGCCAATTAACATGTTTAGCGATAACACCCCCATCACTAACAGCGCCATAAAATGCAAATAGGGTTGTAATTGCACATCAATTTTTTCGAGCAAATAACCTACCGATACAATGCCAATAATGTCGCCTTGGCTATTACGCACTGGCACCTTACCGCGCACCGATACCCCTAACGATCCTTTGGCTTGAGAGACATATTCTTGGCCTAACACTAGCGCTGCGTGGTTATCACCGCCCACCATGGGCTTGCCAATGCGCTCGCTTTTGGGGTGCGCCAATCTAATGCCTTCAACATCGCCTACCACAATAAAACTGGCTCCCATGGTACGGCGTAGTTCTTCGGCTAAGGTTTGCAAGCTATCGCTGTCGCGTCGTCCCACGGCGCTTACTACGTCGGGCAGTTTGGCGACAACTCTGGCTACGTCTAGCGCGCGTTCGCCTTTGTCTTGGTATTCGGAGTCGCTCACATACCAATAGCTGGTTACTACCACAATGCTAAGTTGGATTAGGCTGTAAACCAGCATAATAAGCAGCAAACGGGCGCGGTAACTGGGTAAGCGAGCTTGTTGATACATCTAAACATTTCCTTATTAACTAACAGTGAGCTTAGCACGAGCAGGCTTCACAGCTCTCGTGAACAATATGCACTTAATCACCAATATGGACTTTAAAGCCAATACTTGGCTTTCATTTCTATATTGCGCACTTCCGTTAACATTAATTTAACTTTGTTTGTCAGCAAGCAGTTTTAAGGCTTGGCAACAATCGCTTCCAGTGAACCTGGAACCCCCATGTAACAAGGAGAGAAAACATGTTAGCCAAGATTAAATGGGCAAAAACATTAGTAGGGGCCGCTGTATTGGCCACCAGCCTAAGTGGAGTAGTTCAGGCAGAAGAAATACATTTTCTTATTCCCGGCGGTGCCGGTGGTGGTTGGGACGGCACCGCTCGAGGCACCGGTGAAGCCTTAATGAAATCAGGCATTATCGACAAGGTGTCATTTCAAAACATGAGTGGCGGCGGCGGTGGTAAAGCCATTGCTCACCTAATTGAAACAGCCAAAACGCAAGAACACACCTTAATGGTTAACTCTACCCCTATTGTGGTTCGCTCACTTACCGGAGTATTTCCGCAATCGTTTCGCGATTTAACCCCTATTGCTGCCACCATTGCTGACTATGGCGCGTTAATTGTACGTAACGACTCCAAATATACCCACTGGGAGCAGGTGGTTGCCGACTTTAAAGAAAACCCCAATAAAGTAAAAGTAGCTGGCGGTAGTGCACGCGGTAGCCTAGATCACCTTATTGCAGCAGCAGCCATTAAGAATGAAGGCTTAAACCCAATGAAGCTACGTTACGTTGCCTATGATGCTGGCGGTAAAGCCATGGCGGGTTTACTCTCTGGCGAAACAGCCTTACTGTCAACGGGCTTAGGTGAGGCCTTGGAAATGGCCAAAAACGACCAAATTCGCATCCTTGCTATTACCGCAGAAAAACGCGTTAAAGATGCGCCAGAAGTACCTACCCTAAAAGAGATGGGCAACAATACTGTGTTTGCTAACTGGCGTGGTTTCTTTGCTGCTCCAGGCACAACGCCGGCTCAAGCAGAGAAATTCTCCGACCTCCTTAAATCTATGTACGCCACTGAAGAATGGGAAGTGGTTCGCTCGCGCAACGGTTGGGTAAACAACTTTGTACCTTACGGCCAGTTCTTTGGTTTCTTAGAGCAACAAGAAGAAACCGTAGGTAGCCTAATGAAAGAGCTCGGCTTCCTAAAATAATCCTATTAGCCAGCAACTCCCTTGCTGCTTTATTTGCTTACCCGCAGTACTAGGTTAAGCACCGGTGTCGAGTTCGACACCGGTATTTTTTAATACATGGAGCTAACAATGCAAATTAGCAATCAACGAATTGGCGGCCTAATTTTTCTGCTGTTCTCTTTGTTTTATGGCTATTTTAGCTACGACATCCCGCTATTTTCTGGGGCCGAATTTGAACCGTTCACCCCCCGTACTTTGCCACAATTTTTAGCCTTAAGCGGCATTACTTGCTCGGCAATTTTGCTGATTACCGGAGGCAGTGATTTTCGCGTCAGCGTAAAACACTTGGTGTGGCAACCGGTAGCTAAGCTGCTGGTAGCGATGTTTGCCTATGGCTTACTAGTAAATTGGTTAGGGTTTGTTTTAGCCACCATTATATTTTTAGTGGTTAGCTTTCGCGTTATGGGTGAAACCAAACACAAAAAAGCAGCCACAGTAGCAGTAATTTTCACTGTAGTATTTTGGGCGCTACTCACTCAAATACTCGATATCTACCTAGAACCTGGACAGCTATGGCACTGGTTTAACGCATAAGCGCTGAGCTAACCAAGGAGTAACAGATGTTAGACGGAATTTTAACCGGGCTTGGCACCGCCATAATGCCCATGAACTTAATGATGGTGGTAGTAGGTTGCTTGGTGGGTACTTTTATTGGCATGCTTCCTGGGCTTGGGCCAATTACCGCCATCGCATTGATGATCCCCCTAACTTACAGCTTAGAGCCATCGTCAGGCCTTATCTTAATGGCTGGCGTATATTACGGCGCAATTTTTGGCGCATCCTCTTCCTCCATTTTAATCAATGCACCAGGCTGTAGCGCTACCGTAGTCACTGCTTTTGATGGCAACCCATTAGCCAAAAAAGGCCAAGCCGGTAAAGCACTGGCTGTAGCCGCTTACGCCTCGTTTACTGGCGGTACTTTAGGGGCAATAATGCTGCTAATAGCGGCCCCCGCTTTGGCCTCTGTATCCTTAAGTTTTCAAAGTGCTGACTACTTTGCGCTAATGGTGTTAGGTTTATCGGCGGTGGCGGCGTTCTCAGGTAAAGGGCAAGTGCTAAAAGCCATAATGATGACCATATTAGGTTTAATGCTTGCCACTGTAGGTACCGATAGAAGCGAAGGCGTGGAACGCTTCACCTTTGGTCAACTTGATTTAATTGACGGATTTAGCTTCTTATTATTAGCGATGGCTACCTTTGCTTTAGCTGAAACTTTAATGTCGGTACTTAAACCAGAAGATGCCGGTAATAGTGCTAAAGAACAAAAAATGATGTCAGAACTGGGTAGCCTTAAGTTAACCAAAGAAGAAGTGAAAACTATTGCCGCACCCACTCTTAGGTCGTCTTTCTTAGGTTTTTTTGTGGGTGTATTGCCCGGCGCCGGCGCTACCATCGCCTCATTTTTGGCTTATGGTGTAGAACGTAATCTAGCCAGCCCTGAGGATAAAAAGAAATTTGGCGAAGGTTCGTTAAAAGGCTTAGCTGCCCCAGAATCGGCCAACAATGCTGCGTCTACAGGCTCTTTTGTACCGCTGCTTACCTTAGGTATTCCAGGCTCTGGCACCACAGCAGTATTGTTAGGTGCATTAATTGCTTACGGTATTCAGCCGGGCCCACGTATGTACCTTGATCACCCCGACCTATTTTGGTCGATTATTATCTCTATGTATTTTGGCAACGTGATTTTACTGATCCTCAATTTGCCGTTAATTCCCTATTTAGCCAAGTTGCTCGATATTCCCCGCCCTTATTTAATCCCAATGATTCTGTTGTTTTCGATTACTGGCGTATATCTGGTGTCGTTTAACAGTATGGATATCACCATTATGGTGGCGGTGTGTATGGCGGCGCTGGGGCTAAGGTTACTCAATTTCCCCATGGCTCCCATGCTGTTGGGCTTTATTTTGGGTGGAATGCTAGAAGATAATCTGCGCCGCGCACTGCTAATTGGCGATGGTGAACTGAGCTTTTTGTGGGAGCGCCCCTTAACCCTTACCTTTATTAGCATTGCCGCGCTGGTTTTATTTACTCCAATGCTTCGCCCGCTGTGGGAGCGCAGCAGAGCAAGAGCTGAATACGAGCAAGCTAAACGAAACGCAGCGAGCAAATAACCTTAATAATAAGTAGACCTGTAGCTCATTGCAGGTCTACTTATTACACACTACGCAGCCTCTTTCAGATAAGCTTGGTACCGATGATAGAAGTTAGAGTTAACAAACTCTTTGCCTTCCTCTATATCAATCAAATCCTGTCGTGAGTATTCAACATAGAAACGGTCTCTAAGTACATTTAGCAGTAGCTCGGATTGCTCAAAGTTTTGTGTTTTTAAAGAAATGCCCAGCAACCAAAAGTAACCATTTGAATCGAAAGGATGCTCTAAAATAGCATCGTGTAATAGCCTTGTTGCAGTCTCAGCATCACCAGCCAAAACATATATAGTCGCCAATTCGGCGAGAATGCGAGGATCATTTCTAACCACCTCTGGTAACTGTTCAATACAGTCTAAAGCAGCTTGGTAATCCATTTGGTCTGCATAATAGAGATAAAAGCGAGAGTGAATAGGTTTGTCTAACTCAATAAAGCGTTTAAACGATACCGGCATTTCTGGGCTTTCGGCTTCCGCGTGATAAACCATCAATACACTTAATACCAAATCATTTGTTTGCATGCTCTTAGGCAAACGTTGGTAAGAAAATGCCACCTTATCAGTGCCCATTTTTGCTACATCATCAAAATAGGCCTTAAGGCGAGCATTATCGTCGTCTGATACTTTTGAAACAACGTTCTGAACCGTGCTCACAAACATCGAGCTAATGCTGCTACTCAGTAACACATTTTCTATGTCAACAAGCTTACTGTAGTACCAAGTCAGTTTATAAAATGCAAATGCATCCCCCTCTGTAGCACGATAATAAGCCACTTTTAGAGAATGATTGGCCAGCTCACTACCAACATAAGCCCATTCAGTATTTAACTGTTCTCCAGCAACGTCTATAAACCTATCACTAAACATCGTTACCAGCAGCAGAGCATCTTTTTCAGAAATTGAATCAACCTCAAATTGATTCTTCATATATTCTACGCTTTCTTCGTATGAAAAATGTACGCGTAATGTTTCTACTGCATTTTGGTTGAGTTGTTCCACCAGTTCGATGTGAAAACGCTCGCTACTATTATTGTGAACTTGCTTTGTCTTGCTTTCACTTACCAAGGGCGCAGCAGGCTTGTCGTTAGCAGCACAAGCATTTAGAAACACACATAATAGGATTACTGTAGACCATTTCATAGATCCGCCTCCAACACCTTGGCGTGTTTTATAGATAGTAAGTAATCAACCAATTTTGCCACCGACGATTGAGAGCGGTCCTCATTAACATTGCTCACGCTGTAGCTCATACTTAAGCCTTTGCGTGCCTCACGAATCATCTCTATGTACTTTTCAGTATCTTGTGGCGGTACAGCCCTAACTTTGCTGCTATAAGAGTGACTAAAAGAAATAGTCCTTTTTTTATAGTCAAAAGCAGTGCCTAACTTAACAAATTGATTTTCCTGATTACGACTAGAAATAAGGCTTGAGAAATCAACATCTTCGGGAAGTATTAAGTTAGTTAGCTGATAGACAGAAATAGGTGAACCTAACGCTAAAGACTGCTGGCGATTAACCTTGTCAGGTATATCTAAAAAGTTGTCAACTAAATCAGAATAGAGTTCAAATACAGCCTCTCCATCCGATAGTGTCCAAAATTCTGGTACTAGGTAAGATTCACTAATAGTCAGTTGATTAGTGTTAGCGTCATCCACTACTTGAACGGCTTGTAGGCTGCTAAGTTTTGGGTATAAACGTTGGTAGTACTCTAAGTACTCCTTCGACATACGCTTGGCACTCTTACTGGCCACACGGTAACGCATTCTATCGGCTTGTGTGCCTGTATAGGTGCTTTTAATCAGCAACTCTACTGGTGACTGATAGTCAGCCGCTTTATAGGTTTGTTCAAATATAATTCGGTTATCTATGGCTTGGTAGTCGGGCATTTCTGACAAAGAGCTATTACCTTTGGCAACCACCAACGCATCACCTAAAGAGGATTGAACAATATAATTTAAACTCGTCGCTTGATAATTTTTAGTGGGGTCAATCCAGTATTCGTTACCATTAAAATCAAAGCGAACAATGGCATGATTAAACAGATTATATGCAGGAATAAAATCTCGGACGGTGTTTCGATTATAGGTTGAAACTAAAACAGGATAGGCATCAATTCCCAGAGATTTAAGCGCGGTCACCAGCAAAAACGATTTGTCTTTACAATCTCCATAGCGGTTATCAAATACCTCAGCAGGAGCGTGTGGGCGATGGGAGTTTTCGCCAAGCTCAACCCCTAAATAACGAATATCTTGTTGAACAAAACTAATAGCTTGCTCCACTGCCGTCTGTTTTGGTAGTGCTTGCAGCTCTTCCAACCAGCGATCAAATTCATTCGATTTTCCTGGCGAATGTTCAAATAAACCTAAAGCCCAATCGTTTACACCTTTCCAATCGTCAAAGTCGCTGACTAACCAATATGGCTGAGAAAACTCCCAAGATGGTTCATCACCATCAGAGTAATAAGCAGGAACATCAGTTAAGCTTAAAGAATAGCGGGTCTCTTTGGCCCGTTTATCTACATTAATCTTCACATCTGTTTTTATTAGCTGGTGATTCAATTTACGCTTATTCGGTGCAATAACACTAACATTGGCTTGCTTTACTTCTATGCCCCAGCCCAGCTTAAAAAAGTGGCTGTAGTGGCCTTCAAATACCGGATTAGAGCCTACTATGCTGTAGCTATATTCGATAACATCACCAGCTCGAATATCTTTCAACCAAAGTTGTAGCTGCTTTTGCCCCGAATAAATTTTGCTACTTTTTTCAGGTTCAATGTCCACTAAACGCACATCATGCTCAACCAAACGCGACGACGACTGGCCGTTTCTAATAACCTCAACCTTATGCATTACCACTGTTTGATAATCAGGGCTAAAAGTAATACTTAGATCAGAGTTATCTTCAACACCAGCCGCATCATTAACTTGGTAGCGATATTGATAGAAGCTCTGAACAACATCTAAATTCAAGTTCACTTGTGCGTCATACAGCAAATACTCTAAAGACTCTAGCCCCTCACCTATTTGAGGCGAGTTAAGATCAGCTTCTGTCCAGCTTGGTACTGTTGAGATTTGCCAAAAATTAGATGAGCTGGCGTGAACCACGGAGAGTGGTAACCAAGAAAACAGAATAGTAATAAAACATATACCGAGATACCTAAAAAAATCAATCACTGCGCTTCCTTATGCGTATTGATAAGGCAAACATGATAATGATTAGGCGCTAAAAAGAACAGTTCACTATTGATATATAGAGTTATTTTATTGCGTTATTACAAATAACAGCAGGAGAGTTAAACAATGATGTAGTGACTGGAAGAATAGTATAGAGAAACCCTCACATTTGTTAAACATCAAAATGTGAGGGCGAATGAATTACGCTTTATCTTCTGCTGCTTGGCAACATGCTGCAGTAAACAATACGTCGGTAGAGCTGTTTAGGGCTGTTTCGGCCGAATCTTGCAATACACCAATAATAAAGCCAACAGCCACCACTTGCATGGCTACGTCGTTAGACACACCAAACAAGCTACATGCTAGTGGGATAAGCAGTAACGAACCACCCGCCACACCCGAAGCACCACAAGCCGATACAGCCGCCACAACACTTAATAAAAGCGCAGTAGCAAAATCAACTTGAATACCCAAAGTATGTACAGCCGCAAGAGACAACACCGTAATGGTAATCGCTGCGCCGGCCATGTTAATGGTGGCTCCTAACGGAATAGAGACTGAGTAGGTATCTTCATTTAGATTTAAGCGTTTAGCTAAATCCATGTTTACTGGAATGTTTGCCGCCGAGCTACGGGTGAAAAATGCGGTAACGCCACTTTCACGCAAACACTTAAATACCAGCGGATAAGGGTTACGACGAATTTTGTAGAATACCAACAGTGGGTTCATCACCAAGGCAATTAATAGCATTGAGCCAATAAGCACCAATAGCAACTGGCTGTAACCTAACAACACCGAGAAGCCCGTTTGCGCAATGGTATTTGCCACCAAGCCAAAAATACCAATTGGCGCTAAGCGAATAACAAAGCGCACAATACTTGATACACCAGCGGCTACGTCATTAAACAGGGTTTTAGTGGTATCTGATGCGCTATGCATAGCAATACCTAAACCAATTGCCCAAGCTAAAATGCCGATGTAGTTACCATTCATAATGGCGCTAATGGGGTTATCTACCACCTTAAATAACAAGGTATGCAATACTTCACCAATGCCTTGCGGTGGGTTTGCAGAGGTCTCCGTGCTCACTAAAATCAGTTCTGTTGGGAACAAAAAGCTCATACCAACAGCGGTAAGCGAAGCTGCAAAGGTACCTAATAGGTACAAGTAAATAATCGGGCGTAGTTGGGTATTTTGGCCGCGTTTATGGCTAGCAACAGACGCCGCTACCAATACAAAAACTAATACCGGAGCAACGGCTTTTAGCGCACCAACAAATAACTCACCAAATAAACCCACGGATGTCGCTACCGTTGGCGCTGCGATAGCTAAGATACTACCCGCAACAATACCGATGAGAATTTGCAGCACTAAGCTACCTTGGGTAAAAAAACGTAATATGCTGTTGTTTGCTTGTTGTTTCATGCTTCTTATTATCCTTTAGTGAAGCTATATAACTGGCGAAGACGTAACCATATAGGATGAAACACCAACTTTAAACCAAATATCGATATAATATTGACGCACCACAAAAACTTATTCAGATAAGCAGTCTAAACACTAAGCTCCTCACTTGCGCTTTGATAAAAAGCCATGCCGCGACCTGATTGATCCGTTAATCACTATTTCAACTTGCTCAACACATCCGTCACTACTTACACTTCAAAGAAGCGTCGAGTTTTTTATGCCCCTAAAACATCAAATCAAAATAAAACTTGAATAATAATTAAGCCAAGAGTATAAATTGACGTATCGTCAAATTATGACGATGTGTCACCAAAAGAGAACACATGAATACAAAAACCAGAAAAGCCCAAGAAGTAGCGAACCGCGAAGAGCTGTTATTAGACATAGCGCTCGAGCTAATGGCAGAAACCGGCTTTGCGGGCTTAACCATGGATAAAATTACCCAACGGTCTGAGTATTCTAAAGGCACCGTTTATAATCACTTTAACTGTAAAGAAGATGTGTTATGCGCCTTATGTTGTCGCTCAATGCGTATTCAAATCGATTTATATCAGCGCATTGCTACCTTTGAGGGCTGTACTCGAGAAAAGATGATCGCCATGGCGTTTGCCTATCAACTTTTTAGTCGTCTTTATCCAACGCTATCAATGGTGGTATTAAGTATGAAAACCCCCAATATCTTGGAGAAGACCTCGAGCGCGCGTAGCGCGAATGTGAATGAACATGAAGACAGAATTCTTGGTACCGCCATTAAATTGATTGAACAAGCCGTTGACTTAGGCGAGATCCCAGCGAGTAAAAACGTAAATGCAAATGCGGCTACTTTTGCTGCGTGGTCAATGGCTTTTGGCACTAATGCACTCACCAGTGCGGTGTCAAACAAACAAACTCATGGCTGTTCTAGCGGCATGGATACTCAGTATGCCTTACTCTACAACGTTAATTTGTTGTGCGACGGCCTAGCTTGGAAGCCGTTATCTGATGAGCAAGACTACCTCGCCACTTGGCAACGTATTGGGCAAGAGTTATATGCCGGCGAGCTTGCAACACTGGAGCAAACGGCACACCTGTAATATCAGCTTTACATAGGCCCTTAAACTCGCATCGCCAATTTAAGGGATTAACAAGAAAAAGTGCCAAGTTGTTCTACCTTTATTTAAGTAGTTAAAACAAAAGCACCATAGGCAAGCAAGGAAAACCGCGGTAACTAGCGGTTTTTTAAACAACACAAGTGACGATTCGTCAGTTTTAGACCAATCGTCACAATTAACTTTCAACCAACTGAATGGTTCAATTGGTAAAGGACAGGGCTATGGAACAGAAATTTTTTAGTCAAGTAATCGCGCGACCTTGGTTAACGCTAATGCTATTGATGTTAACAGTAATGGCGATGGCATCTGGTGGGCGTTTTCTCACCTTTGTGGGGGATTATCGAATATTTTTTGGCGAAGATAACCCGCAGCTCCAAGAATTTGAAAGCATGCAAAAAGTCTTTAACAAAACCGACTCGGTGACTTTTGTTATTGCCCCAGAACAAGGCGATGTGTTCAACCATCAATCGCTAAGCCTTATCAAAGAACTGACCGATGAATCTTGGCAAATTCCCAACTCAACCCGCGTAGACTCTATTACCAACTACCAACATACCGAAGCGGTAGAAGACGACCTATGGGTAGAAGATCTATTGCTGGAAGCGGATATGTTAGATCCGCAAAAAATCGAAAAAATAAAACAAGTCAGCTTAAACGAGCAATTACTAGAAAGCCGCCTAATCAGCTTAAATGGTCACGTAGCGGTAGTGGCCGCCACCATTACCATCTCTGAAGATGATATGCAGACCGAGGTGCCTAAAACCTCGCAGTTTGTTCGAGACTTACAAGCTAAATACCAACAAGCCTACCCACAACATAAGATACTGCTGTCTGGCATGATCATGATGAACAATAGCTTCATCGAACAGAGCCAAAAAGACATGTCTACCCTTGTGCCGTTAATGTTTCTGCTGATTTTGGTGATGTTAGCCATTTTGCTACGCTCGGTACTTGGCATGTTAGCGACCTTAGTGGTGATTGTGGTGACTATTGCTAGCACCATGGGCATGGCAGGTTGGATGGGATTTGCTCTCAATACGGTTACCGTTAATGTACCCACCATGGTAATGACTTTGGCCGTAGCCGACTGTGTACATGTTATCGCTTCAATGCTCTATGAAATGCGCCAAGGAAAATCAAAAAATGAAGCCTTGGCATTTAGCTTAAAAATTAATAACAGGGCTATTTTCTTAACCAGTGCCACAACCGCAATTGGCTTCTTAACCTTAAACTTCTCCGACTCACCGCCTTTTCAAGCTTTAGGGACGATTGTAGCGGTAGGGGTAATGCTAGCCTATGTGTATGCACTGACTATATTGCCTGCACTGTTAAAAATTCTACCGATTAAGCAAGTCGCCAATACCGCGAGCCGCTCTAACTACGATCGCTTAGCCAACTTTGTGATTGATTCACGCAAGTGGCTAATGCCAGTGACCATTGTGGTAATCGTTGGGTTTATAGCCATGATCCCAAGAAATCAACTTAACGATGTGGCCACCGAGTATTTCAGCAAGCAGGTAGATTTTCGTCAATCTACCGACTTTATGGAACAGAATATATCTGGCATTACCACTATCTCTTACGAAATAAGAAGTGGCGAAAGTAGCGGGATTAACGAGCCCCACTACATGCAAAAAATCGCAGACTTTAGTGCTTGGCTGCGGGAGCAACCAGAAATTGACAACGTAAACAGCATCTCCGACATCATGCGCCGTTTAAACAAAAACATGCATGCCGACGATGCCGCATACTACCAGGTGCCTGAAGGGCGTGAGTTGTCAGCGCAATATTTGTTGATGTACGAAATGAGCCTACCCTACGGCTTAGATCTTAATAATCAAATCAACGTAGATAAGTCTGCCACTCGCTTAACCATTACCACTAAAAACATGGGCTCTATTGGTATGATCGCGCTAGAGCAACGCTCATTAGCATGGTGGCAAGATAACGCCCCCGAATACCGAGTAATAGCCGCCAGCCCTAACCTTATGTTTGCCCACATTGGCGAGCGTAATATGCCACAAGCCTTAAAAGGTGCATTTTGGGCTTTAGTGCTCATCTCGGTACTGATTGGTATTTCACTACGCTCGCTGCGCCTAACCTTTATTAGCTTGTTGCCGAACTTAGTACCAGCAGGCATTGGTTTTGGTATTTGGGCGCTGATAGACGGCAATATCAACCTAGGTTTGTCGATAGTGATCAGCGTAACCTTAGGCATTGTGGTAGATGATACGGTGCACTTTCTCACCAAATATCAATATGCGCGCAAGCAAGGGAAGTCGGCAGAAAACGCCGTACGCTACGCCTTTGTAAGTGTGGGTAAAGCCTTAGCCATTACTACCGCAGTGCTAGTGGTTGGCTTCTCGGTGTTAATAGGTTCAACCTTCACCATTAATTCGAATATGGGGCTACTCACCTCTATTATTATTGCCGTGGCCTTAGTCATCGACTTCTTACTTTTACCATTACTTTTGATCACTTTCGACCGTGCAAAGGGAGCAGAAAATGCAGCAGCACTTCAACAAAAAACCGCCTAACATGTGGATAAACAGAACACTCATTCTTGCGTTAAGCCTGTTGCTACCGCAGCAAGTGTTAGCCGAAAGCCCAGCGGAAAAAGGCCTACGGATAGCCCAAGAACGAAAAGCCTTTGATTTAGGCTGGGTTGATTCGAAAGCCGAAACAGAAATGGTGCTATACAACGCCCAAGGGGATACCAGCACGCGCTCTATTCGCATTCAATCGCTAGAAGTAGACGGTGATGGCGACAAAGCCTTAAGTGTGTTTGACCACCCAGCAGACGTAAAAGGCACCGCCTTTTTAAGCTTCTCTCACGCGCTAGAGCCCGACGAACAGTGGTTATACTTACCGGCATTAAAACGGGTAAAACGTATTGGCTCTCGTAATAAGTCGGGGCCTTACATGGGCAGCGAATTTGCCTTTGAAGACCTAAGCTCATTTGAAGTAGAAAAATACACCTACACCTACCTGCGCGACGAAACCATAGCAGGCCAAGACAGCTACGTAATAGAAAATGTGCCAGTAGACAAATATTCCGGTTATACCAAACAAATAACCTGGATGGATAAAGAGGCTTATAGGGTACAAAAAGTAGAGTTTTACGACCGTAAAGGTCAGCTACTTAAAACCCTCACCATGAGCGATTACCAACTGTATGCCAACAAGCATTGGCGCCCGTCTAAAATGCTAATGGTGAATCACCAAACCGATAAAAAGACCGAGATGTTTTGGAACAATTATCAATTTAAAACGGGCGTAAGCGAGGCAGCCTTTAACAAAAACAAGCTTAAGCGAGCACGCTAATGAAGCCAGCAGCTTATCGAATTCTTAGCCTCGCTAGCAGCCTAGCGCTGGCCAGTTTTAGCAGTAACGCTATGGAGCTACGCGGTAACATTGCCGCGCAGTACCGCGGCTTTTTTGAAGAAGGCGCATTTCCTAACCAACACCAACAGCATCAGGGCTCTATTAGCGTAGAACCAGAGCTATATTGGGAGTGGAATGACGGCATCGACAGCATTACGTTTACGCCATTTGCCCGCGCCGACTCTATGGACAGCGAGCGCAGCCATGCAGACATTCGCGAATTAAAGTGGCTTCATCTAGCCGACGAGTTTGAACTAGAAATAGGTATTGCTAAGGTGTTCTGGGGAGTAACCGAAACCCAGCATTTGGTCGATGTAATTAACCAAACTGACTTTATAGAATCGCCCAACGGCGACGAAAAACTCGGCCAAGCCATGCTGCACTTTAATACTTATCAAGACTCGGGTATTTGGGATGTATTTATTTTGCCAGGGTTTAGAGAGCGCACATTTGCAGGGGTAGACGGCCGTTTTCGCCCGCCTTTACCGGTAGACCAAGACAATGCTAAATATGAATCGGGCGCGGGGAATAAACATGTAGATGTTGCCGCGCGCTGGGCACAAACCTTTGGTGATTGGGATGTAGGTACTGCATATTTTAAAGGAACCAACCGTGACCCCTTGCTAATACCTAGCCAAAACGGCAGCCAGCTTACCCCTTACTACGAGCAAATGGATCAGCTCGGCGTAGATTTACAAGCTACCTTAGGTGATTGGTTATGGAAGTTTGAAGGTTTATATCGCAATACCTCAAGCAACAGCTATAGCGCAGCAGTAGGCGGTTACGAATATACCCTTGTAGGGCTATTTAACAGCAGTGCCGATTTAGGTTTACTCACCGAATACAACTGGAACAGCGACGGTAAAGAGGCCACCTCCACCTTTCAAAACGACCTCTACTTAGGCGCGCGTTGGGTATTAAACGACGCCCAAAGTACCGAGTTTTTACTAGGTGGCGCTATCGATTTAGACTACGACACCAATGTAGTCACCCTAGAAGCCAGCCGACGTTTTGGCGAAAACTGGAAGGGCGAACTCGATCTTTGGTACATCGACGCCGATGATCTCGCCGACCCCACTTATGCCTTTAGCAAAGACAGCTTTGTACAAGTAAACATGGCCTACTTTTTCTAAGTTCATAGGAGGCCTCCGTGGGAATCATTTCCTACCGAAACATCGGTAGGTTGTTTTCCCTCATCAAAACTCGGCAATGATTCATTCCCTCCAATCAGCTGCTAACACTTGAATTGGTCAGAAATGTTGTTAGGCTGCAGCTAGTTTGTATCTAATTTGGAGACAATGAGATTATGCGTGTTGAAGACTTGTCGTTATTTATCAAAGTGGTTGAATCAGGTAGTTTTAGCGCCGCTGCTCACTCATTAGACT
This sequence comes from Agarivorans sp. MS3-6, assembly GCF_054112545.1. NCBI lineage: Bacteria > Pseudomonadati > Pseudomonadota > Gammaproteobacteria > Alteromonadales > Alteromonadaceae > Agarivorans > Agarivorans sp. MS3-6. The sequence goes on from NZ_CM134202.1 coordinate 1,040,332, forward strand.
TGCCTCGCGCCAACGTAAGTCGGCGTATTAACGAGTTAGAACAGAGCCTTAATACCCGTTTATTCGTACGCACTACCCGTAAGTTAAACTTAACCAATCAAGGCCAGCAATACTACGAAAGCGTGCAAGACATAATGCGTCGCTTAATAGACGCAAACAGCGCCTTACAAAGCCATACATCTACACCCACAGGTCAGGTCAAGGTGGGAGTAAATGTAGGGAGTGATTATTATCTTATCGACATAACTAAATCATTTAAAAAGCTCTACCCCGATATTGATATTGAAGTACGTTATTCTAACGAAAGCTATCAAGGGTTGTTTGAGCATGGGCTTGATATGGCGATGTATATTGGCGATTTAACCGACTCAAGCTTTGTCGCTCGAAAACTCGGCGGATTTAGTAAAATAGTGGTGGCTAGCCCCGCTTACTTAAAAGCACATAACACGCCAAAAACACCGCAAGACTTATTACAGCACAGCTGTATTGTGTATCGCCGTCACGACCAAAAATTAGAAAATCGTTGGCAATTCTCTAATCAAGATATTGAAGTAAACCATCACCACATTAGTAATAACTACACCCATATTGCTCAAGCGGTAGAATCCGATTTAGGCATAGCCTTATTGCCCTATATTTTGGCTTACCCGATGCTTGAAAAAGGCAGCGTATGCCACTTAATGCCCGAGTACTTGTCACCGGCCGAAGACGCTTGGATGGTTTACCCAAGCCGTAATGGTTTAACGCATGCTGCGCGTTTACTCCTAGAACATATTATATCTCGGATCCCTGCCTACATTTAATTGTCATGAAATTCATGACACACATGTTCTGTTTAGCTAGCAGATAGCCACAATCAAACTGTTTACTATGCTCGCTCTAAATTTATCTTTCGGGGCAAGCTATGAAACACTCCTATATCGCGATAGCGTTAAGCGCAACATTACTTAGCGCTTGTAGTAACGAACAACCAGCAGAAACCATTCACACCAAGTTGCGTCCGGTTAAAGTCATTAGCCTAACTGCTGCTACCCAGCTGGAAAATCAACACTACAGTGGAGTGTTAAGCTCTAGCACCAGTTCAAAACTGGCCTTTCGTGTGCCGGGCACAATAGAAGAAGTGCTGGTTTCTAGCGGCGAATCGGTAACTAAAGGCCAACTACTCGCCCGCCTAGACCCACATGACTATCAAGTAAGCTTACTGGAGCTACAGGCAAAACTCGCCGAAGCGACTGCTGCGCAAACCTTGGCACACAATGAGTACCAGCGTGTAGAACAAGCCACCAGAGACAACGCCATTGCTCCGGTAAACTTAAACCGCGCCTTAAGCGGTAAGCAACGTGCTGACGCTATGGTAGAAGTAGTAAACCAAAATATTCAACGCGCTAAAGACGCCCTGCGTTATACCGAACTTCACGCCCCATTTGATGGTGTAATCGCTCAGCGATTTGTGGAAGACTTTGAACAAGCGGTACCAGCGCTTCGCGTATTTACACTGCATAAGCCAGAGCAACTAGAAGCGGTAATTGATGTCCCAGAGAATCAAATTGCCAGCTTTAAACTTGGCCAGAATGCGCAAATCACTTGGCATAACCAAGAGCAAGCCTTACCAGTAGAGCTAACTGAAATTGCCACCGTGCCAGATTTAGTCAAGCAAACCTACACCGTAACCTTCACGCTAAAGCAAGCGGCTAAAGACATTTACCCAGGTAAGTCCATTCACTTATCATTGGCTCAAGATGCCTCTCAACAAACCCGCTACTGCTTGCCTCATTCAGCTTTATTACTGGATGGCTCTAGAGCCCAAGTATACCGTGTTGAGCAACAGCAAGTTAAAAGTGTACCCGTAGAAATTGTTAATCAAACCCAGCAACAAGTATGTGTATCAGGCGATTTACGCCAACAAGACAAAATCATTGTGGCAGGAAGCCATTACCTTAAACACGGACAACAGGTAGGTAAATTGCTTGAAGTGAAGGGGGCTTAAGATGAATTTAGCTGAATTTGCTATTAGGCAACGCACTTTTGTGTGCTTCTTTACCGTGCTTTGCATTATTGCTGGTATAGGCTCTTACATTGGTTTAGGCAAACTAGAAGACCCGTCTTTCACCGTAAAAAGTGCTGTTGTCGTTACCCTTTACCCGGGGGCCTCGGCGCAAGAAGTTGAACAACAAGTTACCGACAAAATTGAAACCCGTTTACAAGAAATGGGCGCGGTGTGGAAACTACGCAGCTTATCTCGCCCTGGTAGCTCGATGATCTTTGTCGATCTAAAAGAAAACACCGCATCAGAAGAGCTGCCCCAGCAATGGGACTTACTGCGCCGTAAAGTAAACGACGTAAAATTAGATCTCCCTGCCACTGCGCAAATTAGCATCGTGCAAGACGAGTTCTCTGAAGTGTACGGTATGTTGTTTGCGGTATACGGAGAAGGGGTAGAACCCGCCGAGCTTAAGCAGCAAGCTAAAGAACTACAACGCCGACTAAAAGCTGTCGACGGCATTAAAAAAGTTGAGCTACACGGTCTGCCACAACAAATAGTTACTATCGACTTACCAAACGAACGTTTAGCCGAAAACAACCTTTCTAGCCTCCAGGTGTTTAACCAGCTTACTACCCAAAACATGGTGCTTGATTCAGGCAGTTTTAAAGTGGGTGAAGAACGCATTCGAGTGAGCCAAAACGGTACATTCAGCAATGTTAATGACATTAAAAACTTACTGATAAAAACTGGTGTAGCCAATGTAGGTAGTGGCTTAATCCGCTTGGGTGACATCGCCGACATTTACTTGGACTACCAAACACCCGCGCTATCGCAAAGCCGCTTTAACGGACAACCAGCAGTTACCATTGCAGTAAGCCCAGTTGACGGTATCAACGTAGTCGCCTTAGGCGATACCTTAAAACAAGTATTAAATGACTACACCAGTGAACTACCCATTGGCAGTGAAATAGGCACAATTGCTTTTCAACCTGACGAAGTAAAAAAATCTATCAATAACTTTGTGAGCAACCTGGTTGAGAGTATTGTTATTGTCGTCGCAGTTTTGTGGATCTTTATGGGTTTACGTAGCGCTGCCATTGTTGGCTCTAGCTTACTGGTTACGCTACTTATAACTCTAATTTACATGCTCTTGGCTGGGATTGATTTACAACGCGTATCGGTAGGCTCATTTATTTTGGCCTTAGGCATGCTGGTAGATAACGCCATCGTCATTACCGATATGTTTAAAGCCAAACTTGCTCAAGGTATCGACCGTTTTCAAGCCGCCACCAGCAGCGTAAAAGAAACAGCTGTTCCTTTATTGGCTGCTACTGTCATCGCTATTGCGGGCGCAACGCCGGTATTACTATCACAAACTGACGCCGCAGAATTTGCTGGGTCGGTATTCCAAATATTGTGTAGCTCACTATTGCTTTCGTGGCTAATTGCCATGACCTTAACGCCACTCATGTGCTGGACATTTATTAAAGTAGACCCAACACAAACAGAACGAGCAGAGTCAAAGTTAGTAAAAATGTCTCGCCGAGTATTAACGTGGGTAGTGGCAAAACCGTTTAGCGCTATTGCCTTAGTGATTCCAGCGCTGTTAGTTACTGCTTTAATCGTGCCAAAAATTGCCATTAACTTTATGCCAGGCTCTGACCGCCCGATTGTATTTCTCGATTATTGGCTACCCAATGGCGGACAAACTGAAATTGTTTCTCGCGATATGCTAGCAATTGAAAAGTGGTTACTAGAACAGCCAGAAGTGACCAGCATCTCTAGTTACATTGGTGCCAGTGCCCCGCGCTTCTCGGTTACCGTTGAGCCAGAACCTTATGATAGTAGCTATGGGCAAATACTCATCAATACCCGTGACTTTGAATCTATTGACAGCTTAGTGGAACGCGGTGATCGCTGGTTAATGCAACAATACCCCAATGCAGAGCCACGCTTTAGAAATCTAAAACTAGCGACCAAAGATAAATTTGCCCTTGAAGCCCGCTTTAGCGGCCCAGATCCAAAGGTATTACAGCAGCTGTCTGAGCAAGCGCAAGCCATTTACAACGCTCACCCCAATACTAAGTATGTTCGTGACGATTGGCGCCAAACTAGCAAACAGTTAGTGCCGTTAATGAATCAAGACAAAATGCGCCGTGCGGGTATTAACCGTAGCGATGTTGCATTGGCTATTCAACGTGCCTCTAGTGGCGTTGTAGTAGGTGCGCTGCGCCAAGGTGATGAAACCTTGCCGATTAAATTACAAAGCACTAACACCGATATTGCGCATTTAAACAATTTGCCAGTGCGCTCACTACTTGGTTTACATAGCGTCCCCCTTAGCCAAGTGATTGACGGTTTTGAAACCCGCGAAGAACAAAGCCTAATTTGGCGCAGAAACCGCGTGCCTATTATCACCGCACAAGCCGCAGTATTTGGTGCCACACCATCAGATGTGCGCAAAGAGATAGCAGAGCAAATTTTAGCCATAGAATTACCTCACGGCTACAGCTTTGAATGGGGCGGCGAATACTACGACGAAAAACGCGCGCTAGACGATACCATTAGCCAAATTCCGAAAGCTGTAATCATTATGGTGATTATTATGGTGGCTTTGTTTAATGGTCTTAAACAGCCCGCTATTATTCTCGTCACGCTGCCTTTAGCCTCTATTGGTTGTGCCTGGACCCTGTTCTTATTTGATAAGCCCTTTGGTTTTATGGGCTTAACCGGCGCAGTGGCTTTATCGGGAATGATTATTAAAAACGGTATTGTACTCATAGACCAAATTGAACTGGAGCGTAAGCAAGGTCGTAGTATTAACGATGCCATTATCGAATCTACGATTAACCGTACTATGGCTATCTCTATGGGGGCGCTAACCACCGTATTAGGTATGGTGCCGCTACTTACCGACCGCTTATTCGACCAAATGGCAGCCATTATTATAGGTGGGTTAGTCGTCGCCACCTTCCTGTCGCTAGTTATTATGCCTGCTTGGTATCGTATCTTTTACCGTAACGAAGAACAAAGCCAACCTGAGCCTGAAGCTGAACCATCTGTGGAGCTTAGCCATGAAAACAACTAAACCTTTTACTTTTAAACCCAGCAAAGCAACGCTGTTACTCGTGTCGGTATTTGCTACAGGCTGCTCAATGGGGCCTGATTATCAAGCGCCAAATCCAGCTATGGACACCGCATACTCGGCACAAACTGAGCAGCTAAGTACGCAACAAACGGTAACCAGTGGTTGGTGGTTACAATTTAACGACAACACATTGAATAGCTTGGTTGAGCAAGCCCAGCAGCAAAACCTAAACATAAAGATGGCAGCCAATAGAGTACAGGCTGCTCAATCTTACCGAAATGCCGTTGCCTCGTTTAAAGTGCCAACGGTAAGTTTAGGGGGCGGCTACACGAGCTACCAGTTAAGTAAAAATGATCCGCTAACTGGTCCAGCTTTTGGCATCGACAACCCATTGGGAGGTGGCCAGCTTGATTTACTGGAACGGCAAAATGGCGGCTTCTTTGCTGGCGCTAACGTTAGCTGGGAAATGGACTTATTTGGTCGTATAAACAAGCAAGTAAGCGCCGCTGAAATTCGTGGTGAGCAAGCTGAAATATACCACCAAGGTATGCACACTTTGGTCACTGCTGAGATAGTTAATAACTACCTGCAGTATCGCGGTGCGCAGCAACGTATTGTTATTGCCCAACGAAATATTAACGAGCAAAAAACCGTACTTAAGTTAGTTAAATCGTTAAGTGCTAGCGGTTATGGTTCTGAATTAGATGTTGCCAAAGCGCAAAGTGCTTTGGCCCTTAGCCAAGCAGCCTTACCGCAGTTAAACAGTGCCGAAAATGTGCACTTACATCGCATGGCATTAGTACTAGGGCAAAGCCCTTCGCAGCTAACCCAGCAGCTTAGTGGCAACAGCGAACTGCCTAACTTTAATGGCCTAATTCCGGTGGGTTTGCCGTCGGATTTACTGACTCAACGTCCCGATATCAGCATTGCTGAGCGCGAGATGGCAGCAGTAAATCAAGAGTTAGCGGCAACGGTAGTGTCAGACTACCCTCGGTTTTTCTTAACCGGTGGACCGGGTTTAAGCGCAGAAAACTTTGATGATTTATTCAAAGCTGATTCAGGTGCTTGGTTAGCTTCGGTTGGCGTGCAATGGACATTGTTTGATGGTGGTCGTCATGACGCAATGGTAGAAATACAGCAACAGCGCTTTGATAATAGCGCGCTGCATTACCAGCAAGCAGTAAACGCCGCGTTTATTGAGGTTGAAACCATGCTAATGGCTTACGGCAATAGCCAAGAATTTGCCGTCAATATTGACCACGCTAGCCAGCAAGCAAACATTGCACTAAGTAAAGCTAACTCGCTATACCGTGCCGGTTTGATTGATCACTTAGCAGTGCTCGATGCCCAGCGCCAGCAAAACCTATTAGAAGATGCGCAAGTGTTAGCCAAGCTACAAACTGCCAACATCATTGTGGGTTTACATAAAAGCTTAGGGGGCGACTGGACCATTAATTAACACCTTTTCGGTGCCTTGGCTCTTTGGATTAGCCAATCGGTTCTCACTCTTGACACTAAGAGCTAAGGCACCACCGCCAACTCATATTCATCACTATCAATCTCATTTAGGCGCTTGGCGAAGATCTTAATATACTGTCTCGCTGATTGTATTTAAAAGCCAAGCGCCCTTTTAATCGCTAGAAAACAAATCAATTTCTTTGGACAGGTAAAATCCGTTGTTAAGGTGTTTAAGCTGATCTTCAGAAAAATCAGCTGGCGTATATTCATTGGAAGGTTTACCGCCAACCAATAGGCCCATCGTTTGATAAGCCGCCGCCACCAATTCACTACAAAATAACGAAGCCAAGTTTTCTTGATTCTCACCCCATGGCCCCTGCCAGCCAGCACGCGCTAACTCCCAGAAGCTCTGCTCATAATGGCGCCCTTGAAAATTTTCCAGCAATTGCATTAATTCAATTAAGGATGCTTCTGTCAGTTCCCCGCCTAACAGTTGGCGAACCGAAACACTGCCCGAGTGCCGATTGATCTTTTCATCTAAGGCTACCACCTGCACACCGTTACTCATTTGTTTACTGTATAAACATCGTTCGCCGGTCATTGGAACGGCTTCCCAAAGGGTGACGAAATCGTAATCGTCAAGTAGTAACACCATGCCTACATGTGACCACTTGCTAAAGGTGCCGTAACGAATGATGTCACTGCTAAAGCCTTTACCTGAAAAAAAAACCAAGTCTCCTGTTTTGAGTTCTGTGGCTAAGTGTTGGTACTTCAGCATTTTGCCTACTCTTCAAATCATCCTTAAGATTAGTTTTATATGATAAAAACCAAAAGCCTGCAATGATGCAGGCTTAAATCAATAAAAATAGAAATGGTTTAGTACTAAGCGCTTATTAGCTGCGACGGCGTAAAACCAAACCAAATAATGCTAAAAACATCATAGCAAAGCTGGCAGGTTCGCTCACTTGCGCAGCAAGCGGCAAGTTATTAAAACGCACTAACAAGGTTTCCTGAAATCCGCCATTAGGCACTCGCTCAATCGGGTTAGAAAAATCACAGTGGTCATGTCGATTATCAAAGTATTGAGCGCCACACTTACCTGTGTCACTAAATAGGTTTGATGCAGGGATATTGGCAAACTCTTCGATGCTAGCAAAACGCCAAATGCTTACGCCTAGCGCAGCATTTAGTACATCATCATATAGTCCACCTGCATATTCCCAGTTATCCACTAACTGACTACAGCCACCTGAACAAGGTGATGCCCATACCCAATCAAAAATATCGCTGGTGACAATCACTTCTTCGAGAGGGTCTATGACAATCACGCTGGCTGTAGATTGTAGGGAAAACAGCATGCTTGAGATAAACATACTTAATAGTGCAACTTTCTGTAAAAACTTCACTTTGTTAACGTCCTTGCATATATATTATTAAAAAACTCACTAAAGCAATAAATATGCCTATTTATTAATATATTAAATTACATGCACTTACAAAAAACAAAGCGAACGTTCTTTTTTTAACTGTAAAAATATCTGACAAAAAAATTATAAAGTTAAAGTAAAATTCATTTAAATCAATACATTAATAATTTACCTGTCAAAATAATGCAGTTAAATATGAACGGGCACCGTAATGCGACATAAATCGCACTTTAGCTGCGCTAGGAAAACTTATTGTTGCGTTAAACATTGCTGCATGTGCTCTGCCACCAAGGTAAACCTAGAAGCCAACAGCTGATAGCGACGCTGCACCAAATAAATGGTCTCATTAACTGGGTTAGCTAAACGATGAATCGCTAACTTTTCAGGCATGGCAAATGCCGCTACCGCATGAGCGGGCAATACCGTAAACCCCAAGCCACGCGATATAGGTTCAAGAATCAAAGATATTTGGTTGGAAAAACCACGTAAGCGAAATTGCTCTAGTTGCTCAAACTCGGGGTAATTTGCTGACAACAACAAATTTGAATGGTGAGCACCATCAGGGTGGCCCATGTAGCCAAGATCTTGCAAAGCTTGCCAGCTAGGTTTGGGGCAACTAGCGGGAGTCACCAATAGCAAAGCTTCTTGAGCAAACGCTTGAGCACTGAGTTCAGCTAACTGTGCTGGCCGCGTAATGAATCCTAAGTCAAGTTGTCGCTCTGCCAGTTGCTGCTCAATACGCGCGTTTGGCGCAAATTGATAATCGAATACCAAATCTGGATGCTGTTGCTGTAGTGCCAATAAACTCGGATAGAGCTTTAAACCTACACTACCAGGGCTGGCAATTCTGCATAAACCTGCGTGAGGGTCGTCTTGCTTCAAGCTCATCTCTAAACTGTTTAACTGAGCCAGTGTGCGCTGCGCCTGGGTATACACTTGATTGCCGGCCTCGGTTAAACTGAAACTTTTCCCCTCTCTTTGCAGTAACGCTGTTTGGTAATACTGTTCTAGCTTACGTATTTGTTGACTGACTCCCGGCTGAGTCATTGCCAGCTTCTCGGCGGTGCGAGTAAAGTGTCCCGTTTCCACTAGGGTGCAGTAGGTTTGTAACCAATCAATATTAATCATAATAAAACCTTATCAAACTAAACCATAAGATAATCTAATATTTTTATTATGCTGCACTACACTTTAAGCATCAAATTTAAGGTGGAACAAAGATGAATTTAACCAATAACCCCTACCCACGCACATTCTCACACATTGGTATTTCGGTGCCCGATTTAGCAGCAGCTGTAAAATTTTACACTCAAGTACTCGGTTGGTACGTCATCATGGAACCCACTGAAATTGTTGAAGACAACAGCGCTATTGGTGAAATGTGTACCGATGTATTTGGCAGTGGTTGGGAACGCTTCCAGATTGCTCACTTGTCAACGGGTGACCGTATTGGCGTAGAGTTATTTCAATTTAACAACCAACTAGATCCAGAAAACAATTTCGAATACTGGAAGACCGGGGTATTTCACTTCTGTGTACAAGATCCAAACCTAGAAGACTTAGCTGAGAAAATTGTCGCCGCGGGCGGGAAAAAACGCATGAAAGCTCCGCGTTACTACTACCCGGGAGAGAAACCTTATCGCATGATTTACATGGAAGACCCTTTTGGTAATATCGTTGAGATATACTCACACAGCTATGAGCTTACCTACTCAGATGGCGCTTATAAATAAGTCCTAAAGTGAACATTAAGAACGCGCATTAATGGCTAGACATTTGGCTTGTTTATCAGGCAATTTGTGACACAGGCTCAATGCTAGTTAGCTGTAATGCACTATGATTAAAAGACCCTTTATTTAGTAGGGATTAATCATGTGCCCGCATGCAAGCCACCCTAAATACCAGCACCAACATTTAGCTAAACTCAGTGGTTTGTTGCTAGGCCCCTTAGTACTTTTTGGCACCCTTATTTTGCCTTCACCTTTTCAAGGCTTATCAGCTCAAGCATGGCATACGATGGGTTTAGCCACCATGATGGCTATTTGGTGGATTAGTGAAGCGGTGCCTATTCCAGTCACCTCATTTTTACCGATGGTGTTATCACCACTGCTTGGAATAACCAGCCTAAAGGCCGCCACCGCTTCTTTCGCCCACCCGTTGATCTTCCTATTCATGGGCGGTTTCATCTTAAGTCTAGCCATGGAGCGCTGGAACTTACATAAGCGTATCGCCTTAATCACCATGTTAGCGGTAGGCGATAAACCGGCACAGCAGGTAGGAGGATTCATGCTCATCACTGCATTTTTAAGCATGTGGATGAGCAATACAGCAACCGCAGTGATGATGCTACCGATTGGTTTATCCATTATCAAAATGATGTCTGCTGGGGATCAACAAAGCGACTTCAGTACCGCTTTGCTACTCGGTATCGCCTATTCAGCCAGTATCGGTGGTCTCGCCACCTTAATTGGCACACCGCCCAATGCGCTATTGGCCGCATACCTAGCAGATTCTTACGATATTCATTTAGGATTTGGCCAGTGGATGCTAGTAGGCCTGCCTATCTCTCTGGTAATGCTAGTCATTACTTGGTTTTGGCTAACAAAAATCAATTACCACCTGCCTAACTGCAGCCAAGGTAATAGCGAGCAAATGCTCCAGCAACAGCTTCAAGGATTAGGCCCCATGCAAGCCCCAGAAAAAGTAGTGGCAAGTGTGTTTATACTGGCTGCTGCTGCATGGATTTTTCGGCCATTAATCGCCAGTTGGAGCGGTTTGCCTCTTACTGATACAGGGATAGCCATGTTCGCAGCTGTTACTCTGTTTATCATTCCGGTAGATTGGCGTAAACAAGTGATGGTTATGGACTGGGAAACCGCCAGAAACCTCCCTTGGGGGGTATTAATGCTATTTGGTGGCGGCTTAAGCCTAGCCGCGCAAATTAAAAGTTCTGGTATGGCCGATTTTATAGGCATGAGCCTTAGCTCAACCTCCCATTTGTCTCCTATTTTAGTGATAGCCATTATCACTACTGCAATCATCTTTTTAACCGAAATAACCAGTAATACCGCCACTGCAGCAGGCTTTCTTCCCTTGTTGGGGCCGATTGCTGAATCTATGGGGCTTAATCCAATGGTATTGGTGGTACCTGCTGCACTGGCCGCAAGTTGCGCATTCATGATGCCGGTTGCCACACCGCCGAATAGTATTGTGTTTGCCTCGGGTCAACTAAAGATTAAACACATGGCAAAGGCCGGTTTTGCCCTAAATCTTGTAGCCAGTATATTGATTACCCTGTTCAGTTATTACTTGGTGGCTAAGATTTTAGTTTCTTAGACGCTCACTAAAGCGTTGTTATCCTCAGCACGTGCTGTAACCGCTGCTTTAGTTTATTCCAACAACGAAAAACAGCATGGCGAGAGCAGATGCCGCTGTACGTATGTGATTCCAAAAAGTCCATGACTGCAAATACTCCTGCCATTGCGCTATATCTGATGCACTTAGTGTTTGCTCAGACTTTGAATTTAGCAACACTAAAGCCTTATTACGTGGCACATTGGCAATGGCGGTAACTGCAAAACATCCCAGCAGATAACTTAAAGCACCAGCCATGAGTAGATACGAGGGAGTAGATGCTTGCCACAACTGTAAGCCAATAATCACTACGCTCAGTACTGCTGTCCCCATAAATGTACCCAAAAAGCCCGGATTAAGCACCGTAATGTTAATGCTTTGCATCGCTGATAAGCCTTGCTCGGGGCTGATTCTGGCTAAAGCTGGCATCACAAAATTAGAAAAAGCAAAAAACACTCCTGCTATTAACCCGCTTCCCAATACTGCCAGTAACACTAAACTGAAATCTATCATTGCCATGGCGACATCCCTAATATTGATCGCTTAAGCTCAGCAGCACACTAAACTTTCATTCCACGTTTAGGCCACCAGCTTAAGGCCAATCACACTGAAACACACTAAACTCATGGTCACCCATTGCTGCATACTGGGCTTTTCTTTTAAAAACCACCACCCCAGCAGCATGCTAAATACCATCATAGTACTTAATATTGCCGCCGCTATAGCCAATGGCCCTAGGGTCATTGCCAAAGCATAACAGGCGGTACCTATTACCGTTGGTGAGGCATACATTAAGATCTGTTTAAAGTTGGCCATGGAGAGCGATTGAAAGCCGCCTTTTGAACTAAACAAACCTCGCCCCACAGCGATGAACATGGCCACTACGCCAATCATTACTTCCCAAGCGTACCCCACTAAAAACGGATGACTACTGCGCGACATACTAGCCACTAACACCAAGGCATAGGACATTAAGCCACCGTAACAAGCGCTAGCCACAATCCCAGTCAGTGGTTTGTATTGAGTATAGGCGGCTTGAGAGGCAACTTGCTTGGCTTTACGCGCTTGGCTGGCGCCCAATAGCAATACTGCAACCAATGTTATGCCACCCATTAGCCACTGCTGCAGACTCAGTTGTTCGTTTAAAAAAAACTGCCCTAACAAAGCAACAAATAGGGCCGTAAATGCCATTGATAAGGCACTGGCAATGCCCACAGGCAAGCGAACAAAGGCAATCGCATTCGCCCAATTTGCCACCGCGGCTAAACTGGCAGCTAATAGTAACCACGCCAATTGGCCTAAAAAATCTGCATAGGCAGAATGCGGTACTAACAGCAATAACGGAGACATGCTTATCAACAAACTTAAACCACGATAAGCCACTGCGCTGAGTTGATCGGATTGACGATATACTTTTGCCATTAAAACACCCTGTAAGGCATAAGCAAAAGTGGCACATAAGGCGATGATAAAAAACAAAGTAACAATCTCTAGCGGGTTTTAAGCGAAGCCTACGCAACTATTTATTGCGCAACAAGCCCTTAGAGAAGCATCAACATAGCCCAACTAAAAAACGTTACAAATACCTGCACTGGTCGGCGAATTTATTGCTGCAATAAATTACTGGCTTGCGCCTGTTTGGCCAAATACTCTTTTAAGTAATCAATGAGCAAACGAAGTTTTTTCGCGTTGGTTGCTCCCTTAGGAAATACGCAGTACACGTCGATATTTTGTAAGAAATAGTCGCTCATCACCACTTCTAGTTTGCCAGCTTTTATCTTTGGTAAGGCATCATATAGAGGGACTCGACCTAAGCCATGCCCGCCTTCGATAAAGGCAGTTCGCGCTGCTGCATTATTGGTACTCATTCCGCCCTTAATTTTAATACTAAACGAGCGAGAACCTTTGGTTAGCTGCAAGGTACTAGAGCCAGCGGTATATATCACCCATTGATGGGCGTCCAAGTCGACCGGGTTAAGTGGCCTACCATATTTATTAAGGTAGTCAGGTGATCCACACAAGCAGGTACTCAAGGTGGTGAGCTTGGACGCTTGTAAACCTGAGTCTTCGAGGGCGGCGCCACGGATCGCCAAGTCAAAGCCATCTTGAATTACATTCACCACTTCATCTGTCAGTACCACTTCAATATTGATTTTTGGGTACAAGCCACGAAACACGTTAAGTGCAGGCACAATGGTTTGTAAACCCGCATTGACCGGGCAGGAAACTTTAAGCGCACCTTCAGGCTCCTGCTTAATGTTCTCTATTTGCTGGTTTGCCGCTTTAGCTTGCTCGGCAATATTATGGCAACGCTGATAATACTGCTCTCCGGCCTCGGTAAGGTGCAAACTGCGGGTAGAGCGATTAAGTAAGCTAACGCCTAAATGTTGTTCGAGTTTTTTGACGTGGTAACTCACTACCGCACGAGTAATACCAATATGTTTAGCTGCAGCACTAAAGCTGCCCTGCTCTACCACCTGGGCAAACACGACCATGCTTTTTAACTGCTCAAAAGAAACGCTCACCCTAAAACCTCATTCTAGTTGCCCATCACTCACACCATTGTATCAATTAATCAACCAATCATGTCTATTTAATCTGCATTGTCGCAATTCGTATTGAGGTCTAGACTGCTTGCCATGGCTACTATTGTTATGCAGTAGTAATACCCAATAACGCACTCAAGGATTAAAGCAATGAGCACAGCTAAAAAGATTTTGATGGTTCTTACTTCACACGACCAACTAGGTACTACCGAGCACAAAACAGGTTTTTGGGTAGAAGAGTTTGCCGCCCCTTACTATGTATTCTTAGATGCCGGTGCCAACATCACTTTGGCTTCACCTAATGGTGGCCAGCCACCTATCGACCCAAGCAGCGAACTTGAAGACTTTCAAACCGATGCAACCCGTCGTTTTGATAAAGACGATACAGCCAAACAGCAATTAGCCACGACTTTGAAACTAGCCGATGTAAACGCCAGCGATTACGACGCCGTATTCTACCCTGGCGGTCATGGCCCACTGTGGGACTTAACCGACAACCCACAGTCGATCGCTTTACTAGAAAACTTCGTACAACAAAACAAGCCTGTAGCTGCCGTTTGTCATGCCAGTGCAGCGTTACTGAATGTTAAACAAGCAGACGGTCAGCTGTTAGTGAAAGGAAAAGCGGCGACCGGTTTTACCAACAGCGAAGAAGCCGCAGTACAACTTACTGAAGTCGTGCCATTTTTACTGGAAGATGAGCTAAAAGCCCGTGGCGCTGATTACCAATCAGTAGCTGATTGGAACCCGTTTGCTATTCAAGACGGGCTAATGATTACCGGACAAAATCCGGCGTCATCAGAAATGGCGGCTGAAAAACTGCTACAACACTTAGCGTAAGCACACCTAACCCGTTTGTTGAAGGAAATATAATGTTGAACTTTTCATTTCAAAATACCACCCAAATCCATTTTGGTGAGGGACAAATCGCTTCGCTAAGCAATGAGATCCCCGCTGATGCCAAGGTATTAGTAACCTACGGTGGCGGCTCTATCAAAAGCAACGGTGTTTACGACCAAGTGGTTAAAGCCTTAGCAAACCATCAGTGGTCTGAGTTTTCAGGTATTGAGCCAAACCCCAGCTACGACACCCTGATGCGTGCAGTCGCTCAAATTAAAGCTGAAAAACTCGATTATATTCTGGCGGTTGGCGGCGGTTCGGTGATTGATGGCAGTAAGTTTATCGCGGCGGCAGCTGAGTATCAGGGGGATGACCCTTGGGACATTATTGCTAAACAACATCCGGTCAACTCAGCGCTACCTCTAGGCGCAGTGTTAACCTTACCCGCTACAGGATCAGAAACTAACCCTGCAGCCGTAGTGACACGCGATGGTACTAAACTGCCATTTTACGCGCTGGCAGTGCGACCTAAATTTGCCGTGTTGGACCCAAGTGTAACCCTGAGTTTATCGCCTCGCCAAGTTAGCAACGGTGTGGTTGATGCCTTTGTTCACGTAATGGAGCAATACCTTACCTATCCCGTGAACGCTAAAATTCAAGACCGTTTTGCTGAAGGCATTTTGCTCACTTTGATTGAGGAAGGGCCAAAAGCGCTGGCCAAAGACAGCGCTCAAGATCTAGAAGTACGCGCTAATATTATGTGGGCAGCGACTATGGCATTAAATGGGTTAATTGGTGCAGGCGTGCCGCAAGATTGGGCAAGTCACATGCTAGGCCACGAGCTCACAGCGGCTTACGGAGTAGACCACGCACGTAGTTTGTCGATTACCTTGCCAGCGGTAATGAAAATTCGCCGTGAAGCCAAAGCCGCCAAATTACTGCAATATGCAGAGCGTATTTGGGGCATAACAGAAGGGAACGAACAACAACGTATTGATAAAGGTATTGCCGCAACTGAAGCATTCTTTAGCAGCATGCAAGTCCCTGTAAGGTTGAGTGAAATTGACTTAGGGACGAGTGACGTTGAGGTGCTATTGAGTAAATTAGAACAGCACCAAATGGTCGCCCTGGGTGAAGACCAGAAAATCACCCTTGAGGTAAGCCGCAACATACTAAGTACCGCTTTATAAGCCGGTAAACAGAAGACAAAGGGCCGCATGGGCCCTTTTTACTGTAAAGGAAGCCACTATGTTAACCGTACATCACTTACAACAATCACGATCTAAACGCGTATTGTGGCTGTTAGAAGAACTCGCCATACCTTACCAGCTAGAAATTCACCAGCGAGATCCCGTCACCCGCTTGGCACCAGCAAGTTTAAAGGCAATCCATCCTTTAGCTAAAGCGCCAGTGATCGTCGATGGCCAAGTGACGCTATGCGAATCAGGTGCGGTGATGGAGTATCTGCTGGATAAAAGCAGTAGCAATGACTTACGCCCAGCTAAAGACAGCGCCAATTATTACCTTTTCTTAGAATGGCTACACTTTGCCGAAGGTTCATTAGCCCTGCCAGTGATCACTAATATGCTGCTGAGTTTAGAGACGAGAGGTGGCAAACAGGCTATGGATGGCTATATCGCCAAAGAGATAGCACTAGATTTTTCATATATTGAAGCACACTTAAACACTCACGATTACTTTGCTGGCGAAGCATTTACAGCCGCCGATATTATGATGACCATTGTTCTTGAGTTTGCCGAACGCCAAGCCCTACTAGCGACGCGCCCCGCAACCCAAACTTACTTAGCTAAAGTACAACAGCGCCCTGCCTATATATGCGCAGCCAAACAAGGCTAGTGTTTACACACTTAGCTTTAACAGTTATCGGCCCGCTGGCGGCGAGTATAATTCGCCGTTTGCTCAAGCTTATCTTGTTTGGCTTTCTCACTGGCTGCACGTTGTTGCCAAAATACCTTCGCCCCTTCGGCTTTAGCTTGTGCTCGCGTTAGACCAATATCTTTTAATAAGTCATCACTCAAGGCAAGTAGCGCTTGGCGACTGCGACGGCGAGCGCGGTATATAGCCGCAGTTTGCAGTAGTTGAGAGAGTATTCCTTGGCAATGGTTAATAATATTCATCTGTCTGCTCCTGTTCCTTGACTAGCGACCTTATTAGCTTAAAATTTAGCCAAGCAAGCATACAGATTCAGAATAATTATATTTTCCCATTACAGATGACAGATTAAGCCATCTGTCATGCTATCTAGCCGATAATCTGTAACGCTACAGCGCTTAGCTTTGCTAATCTGTATTTTTCTGTGATATTACTAATAAATATTTCGGCAATGGATCGGCCCATGACTCTATATGAACAGTTTGCAGAAGAACTCAAAGAGCAAATAAATCAAGCTTATTATCCAATCGGACAAAAGCTCCCCTCGATTCGTGAAATGAGTAAGACCCGTGGACTAAGTATTTCTACAGTGCAAGAAAGCTATCGCTTACTCGAAGACGCAGGCCTTGTCCGCAGTAAACATAAATCAGGCTATTACGTTAAGCAGCCCGCTAATGCCGCATTATTGCCCGAGATAAGCCAACCAGAACAACGACCTGTTCCTATTGATAACTGGCAAGCGGTGTTAGCGCTCACCATGACCGAAAGCAGCAATGGCTTCTTAGCATTGGGGCGTGGCTCTCCTGATACTAGTTTCAGCAGTTTAAAACCTTTACAGCGATTAATGGCCGACAGTATCAAGCACCAAGCCAAGCAGATATTTAGCTGCTCCAAAGGCAATGGCTTGTTCAAGTTACGAGTACAAATAGCGCGTTTGATGCAAAACTCAGGCTGTCATATTCACCCTGACAATCTACAAATTACCGCGGGCTGCCAAGAAGCCCTGTCACTCTGCCTTAAGGCGCTAACTCAACCTGGAGATATTGTGGCCATTGACTCGCCTAGCTTTTATGGCTCTATGCAGGCGATTCGCTCTAATCAACTTAAAGTATTGGAGATCCCCACTCACCCAGAAACTGGCATTAGCTTGCCCGCCCTTGAACTGGCTTTAGAGCAATGGCCAATCAAAGTATTACAGTTAATCCCTAGCTCCAATAATCCGCTAGGGTATGAGATGCCAGAGAAAAACAAACATAAACTGCTCGCACTAGCAGAAAAACATAACTTTGCGATTATTGAAGATGACATTTTGGGCGATACTATTTATCGCACACCCAGACCACGCAGCTTAAAATCTTACGACAGCAACGAACGGGTATTGTTTTGCTCCTCTTTTTCAAAAACTATTGCTCCCGGCTTGCGGGTTGGTTGGGTGGCGGCGGGACGTTATAGTGAAATGCTCACCCACTTAAAATTTATCAGCTCACTGGGCTCGAATAGCTTGCCATTACTTGCCGTAGCCGACTTTATTGAGCAAGGCTACTATGAAAAGCACCTGCGGCTATCTAAACAACAATATCAAGCCAGTCGCGATGTAATGCTGCATTGGGTACAACGTTATTTTCCGCAGGGGAC
This sequence comes from Agarivorans sp. MS3-6, assembly GCF_054112545.1. NCBI lineage: Bacteria > Pseudomonadati > Pseudomonadota > Gammaproteobacteria > Alteromonadales > Alteromonadaceae > Agarivorans > Agarivorans sp. MS3-6. The sequence continues at coordinate 1,058,557 of NZ_CM134202.1, forward strand.
CAAAATGAGCTTTCCGCAAGGCGGCTTTTTTCTATGGGTAGAGCTACCAGACCGAATAGACTGCTTGCAGTTAAATGAAAATCTGAAACCCTTTAAAATCGGTATCGCTGCGGGAAGTTTATTTTCAGCATCAGGCAAGTATCAGCATTGTCTGCGCTTAAGCTACGCCAACAAGCCCAACGACAAAATTGAGCAAGCAGTGAAAACCATTGGTGAGCAAGCAAAGTTATTGCTTAACACTCCACAATAACTCAGCTCGCTGTTGGCCATTTGAATCTCTTACTTAAGCTTTTTCCACTGCAGTTTTACACATTTACCGCTTTCATCATGTAAGCGGCAGCCGAAGCGGTAACCCTCTTTAACCAGGCTTTTGTTATAGTGCTTAGCATTTTTATCAAACTCACTTAAGTCTGGCTTTACACTGGGTTGCTCTGCAGCAACGATGGGAAAACTCGCCGTTAAAGATAATACCAATGCAGATGCTGTAACTAAAATATTGCGCATAACCGTTCTCTCTATTTTGTTGACAAAACTAACTCTTGTGGCTTTATACCATCGAATTAATTAAGTTCAATTCAAGAAGAACGCTTGAAAAACAACAAAAAATCTAAGTAACACTAAAATAGCATTGAAATTATATGTATAAGTCACACTTTAAATAACAATTTAGTAAATAATAAAAATGATAGCGATTTCAACAGCAACAAATTTTTATTTACAAAGACGATTGTTCGCTTATTATTTAGGCAAAAAACACATGGGCAACAAATAAAAATAGAAACCAACAAATCCCTTTAAAATCATAATATTAAAAAAACAATCAAGAAAACGATTTCAAGCAAAAACACCTTTGTTAATTTGTCAGTATCACCCACACATATATACTCAACTAAATTAACAAATACCCTTAATTATTTATTTCGACAGACAATTAGTCATTACAGCAAGGGTTTTTATACTATTCAGTTTGACAAGATTTAAGTCTTGGGATAATTTTTTCAAAATACTAAAATGGATTTAATGGTATTTAGTGGCTTAGGCTTTAAATATCTAAGGTAATAATGAATTTAAAGCATACTGTTAGCGCATCTATAATCTTGTTTAGCTCTACAACTATTTTAGCCGCAGAGGCTATAGATAAGGCTGAATTACCCACCCTTAAAAATTACGCTTTTGCTGCGTGCATGTACCATATCCAAGCTAAAATCGAACCGACTCCCATCGCCACTTTGGAAGGCCTTCGAAAAGAAATGGAAGTTTTTTATCAAAACAGTGTGTTAGACACTCACTACTTTGAAGCGGTATACGCTGAGGTAGAACAAGGAAGCCAAAACGTTCCGCCTTCGGGTTCCATTCGCTATTGTGTGAACTGGATAGTTGAAGATAAGATCGAGCGCATTGTGGCAACGCTGCCCAAACAATGACAATTTGCTGTTGCACTCTGGTAGTTGTAACACCTAATCTGCATCATCCTTAACTATTAGTCAGCTTGGAGATAAATAATGCAACGCGCTTTAGTCACAGGTTTAAATGGTCGACTAGCCCCCTATTTGCAACAAGCTTTAGAGCAAGCAAACGTGGAAGTTATTAGCTTTGACCGTCAGCAGCTAGACATCACTCATCGCCCTCAACAAATTGCTTATATCCGAGCACATAAAATTGATGCCATTTTTCACTTAGCGACGGGCTCTGAAGATTGGCTGAGTATACTCGCCGATATCGCCGATGAACTGACTATCCCAATGGTGTTTACCAGTACAGAGAGCGTATTTAACCCCGACAGCAAAGGGCCTTTCACGCCTGAACATCCAGCCGATGCTGTAAATGAATACGGGCGTTACAAAATCAGCTGTGAACAAGCTGCACTTGCTGCTAATCCCAACATTATTGTTGCTCGCTTAGGCTGGCAAATGTTCGATACCTTCGAACAAGATAACTTGTTGACTCATGTTCGCGATATGCATAATGAAAAGGGGTATTTAGAAGCTAGCACTGAATGGCTGCCCGCCGTAGCTTATGTTGAACATAGCATGCAATGTTTAATCAGTTTAGCGAAACAAGCAAAAGCCGGCATTTACCATATTGGTGGAAACGAGCTAGGTTTGTCATTTTACCAACTAGTAGAACTTATTAAGCAAAAATACCAATTAGATTGGGATGTACGCCCAGCAAAAGTACCTCAGCGTGATGGCCGAATCATCGATTCTAGCGTTGCCTGTGATAGCATTACTCAGCAGCTTCAGCGCTAAAAACCCGTTTATTGGGTCGACTTCCCCCACTTATTTGTTAGCGCATTTTCTTAGTAATTTGTGCTAGCATTTGCAACATCATTATTCGTCGTTTATCTAGAGTTGTTATGTCTAATCGTTCTCTAAAAGTGGTGGTCGGCTCACGTAATCCCGTTAAGATCCGCGCTGTAGCAAGGGCTCTTGCCTTGTATTACCCCGAGCAAACTATTGATTGCCAGGGCATTGATGCCCCCTCTTTAGTGCCAGAGCAACCAATGACAAGCCAACAAACGAGAGATGGAGCGGTAAACCGCTTACGCTTTTGCCAGCAACAGCAAACCGCCGACATTTATGCGGCCATTGAAGGAGGGGTTGATAAGTTTGAGGATGGCCCAGCGACTTTTGCCTATGTAGCCATAGCCAATGCACAGCAAGTGTCTGTAGGTCGAGGCGCTAACATGCCGCTACCGCCCAGTGTTTATCAAGCTCTAGAACAAGGTGAAGAACTTGGCCCACTCATGGACAAACTGTTTAACACCCATAACATCAAACAAAAAGGCGGTGCCATTGGTTTGCTAACCAATGGCCTTGCAACACGTGAAGACAATTACGTGCATGCCCTCGTTTTAGCCTTAGTCCAATTCGCCCATGCCGAGCTATTTTCGCAGTAAGCCTAACAAGCTAAAGAGCCACTCAAAAGGCTAAATGTCACTTCAATTGTGACAAAAGTTGACATTCAGCCACAACACTATAGAGTTAGCGCCATTAGAAAATCAGTCTATTTTTTGAACTCCGCTTTAGGTTGCCTTCATTTAACCTTCGTTCCGTCGTTTTAAATTCCAGCTTGTTTTTCCAATCTTGCTTAAAGCAAACGATTACTCTGCCCATCATATAACTGTCACAAATACAGTTTATAAGTCGGCATACACCCTTGCTAGCTAACCAAAATATGTTGGTGTAAACGCTAGTAACACATTTATTTGGCGACTCGAGCAACGAGCGCTATGGCCTAAAAACCTTGAGAGTTATATCTGAACTGCACATATAGAACATTTCATGATTTTCCTAGAGCAAGGTTATTGGCCCGATTAACAGAGAACAATAACTATGAGTAAACACTCAAGCTCTAGCGAGCAACAATATACCAATCCAATCCCAGATCGCGACGCCATCATTGCCCTTCTTGACGAGCAAGGTGAACCCCTTAACCGCGAACAGATTGCTGTTACTTTAAAGCTACACAGTGACGACGACTTAGAAGCGCTGCGACGTCGCCTCATTGCAATGAGCCGCGATGGTCAATTACACAGCGACAGAAAACGTAACTACTGGCCCGTAGATGAGAGCGAGTACTTAGTGGGCACCGTAATGGGCCACCGCGAAGGGTTTGGCTTTCTAAAATGTAAAGGCTACGACACCGACTTTGTGCTGCACAATAGCCAAATGAGTAAAGTATTTGATGGTGATGTTGTGCAAGCATTGCCTAACGGTTTTAACAATCGCGGCCGTGAAGAAGCACGCATTGTCAATGTTATCGAAAAGAACACCACGCAAATTATCGGTCGTTTCCAAGAGCGTGATGGTTGCTTTAGTGTGCAGCCTGATAACCTGCGAATTACTCAGCAAATCGATGTCCCTGCGGCGCAAACTATGGGCGCGACTGAAGGTCAATATGTGAGTGCCGTTTTAGTAAGCTATCCGCATAAGCGTGATAACGCGATTGCCCATATCACTGAAGTTATTGGTGACCCTATGGCTCCAGGTATGGAAATTAACGTGGCGATTCGTACCCACGATATTCCTTTCCAGTGGCCAACAGAAGCTTTAGAACAAGCAGAGAAGATTGAGCCGGAAGTCGCTGAACAAGACAAGCTACACCGGATTGATTTGCGAGATACCGCCTTTGTTACCATTGATGGCGAAGACGCCAAAGACTTTGACGATGCAGTATATTGCGAACCGACCAGCAACCGAGGCTGGCGCTTAATGGTAGCCATTGCCGATGTATCGCATTACATCCAGCCAAACAGCCCTTTAGATATGGAAGCGCAAAAGCGTGGTACATCAGTGTACTTTTCCTGGGCATGTAGTGCCCATGCTCCCAGAAGCTATTTCTAACGGTTTATGCTCGCTTAATCCGCACGTAGATCGTTTGGTTATGGTGTGTGACATGCAAATTGATGCGCAGGGCGAACTCACTAGCTACCAGTTTTGCGAAGCCCTTATTCACTCTCATGCCCGCTTAACATACACTCAAGTGGGCGCAATGTTAGAGCAAAGCAATTCTTCAACCGGCCAAAAGCTAGCCCAACAGTTTGCTAAGGTTGTACCACAATTACATGATTTACATAGTTTGTACGCGGTATTAAAAGATGCCCGTACCCGCCGCGGTGCGATTGATTTTGAAACCAACGAAAGCCGCTTTGTGTTTGATGACCAGCGAAAAATTGAGCAAATTGTTCCACTGGTTCGTAACGATGCACACAAATTGATTGAAGAATGTATGCTGTGTGCCAACGTTGCTACTGCCCGCTTCTTAGAGCAGCTAAATATTCCGGCTTTGTATCGTGTACACCAAGGGCCTAAAGAGAAAAAGCTAAGCAGTCTACGGGCTTTTTTAGCTGAGCTTGGCTTAAACCTTGGTGGTGGAGACAAACCTAGTCCAGCAGACTACAACCAACTCATTGGCCAAATCCAACAGCGTGAAGATGCCAGCGTTATTCAAATGATCATGTTGCGCTCAATGAGCCAAGCTATTTACACCCCAGAAAACGACGGTCACTTTGGCTTGGCGTTTGAGGCTTATGCTCACTTTACTTCGCCTATTCGCCGTTACCCAGATCTCCTGGTACATCGGGCGATACGTTCAATTATTCGCAGTAAAGAAACTGGCGGTATTTTAACGCGCACCTTTAAAACGCTAAGTGGTAAGGGTTTAGACCCTGTGCAACGAGTCGCTGGTGCATCGCCATTAAAAATGGCTCAAAGCTACCCTTACGATACAGCCCAAATGTTAACGCTCGCTGATCACTGTTCGCTAGTAGCTCGCCGAGCCGATACCGCCAGCTGGGATGTAGACGCATGGCTTAAATGTGAATACATGCAAGATCGCATAGGCGAAACCTTTGACGGTATTGTTAGCGGCGTAAATGGCTTTGGCTTATATGTAGAGCTGCCCGAAATGGCTGTAGAGGGCGCGGTTCATATTTCATCACTGGCGGGAGATTTTTATCACTTCGATGCCAACAAGCAACGTTTAACCGGTGAAAATACCCGTAAGAGTTTTGCCATTGGCCATAAATTTAAGGTGAAAATTGCTCGCGTCGATATGGAGCAACGCAAAATTGAACTGATACCTTTAGAACAAGCTAAATCGGCGGGTTCAGCGAACAAACAGAAAAAAAATAAAGCTAAATCTAAAAGCAAAGCTAAAAAAGTCGCTTAAACACGCAGCTAAGTAGTTTGCCACCAGCTGACTTTCTAAAAGGTAGCTGGTGTGCGAACTTATCCCATTTACCAAGCTTTGACTCCGGTTTAAGCTAAGCCTAAGAACACTTAACCTTCACTGGTATTATTAGTCACGGTGGCGGTGTTACTTTACCAATAACAATCATCTTCAAGCTAAGCAAAACACTTAACTAAATGTCATAAACAAGAAAGCGAAACTTCGTTAACGATCCAGCTCTAAGAATTGAATAACCAACACCGCTGTATATCGAATATGCTGGCATCATCCTCTTTGATAAAGAATGGAGGCGATAATGCAAGGCTGGGTTACAGTATTAATAACGATCAGTTTATTTGCTTTCGACACTCTCGCCAGTGCAACCACTTCCCCGCCGAACAGCAATCACTCACCTGCCGTGAAATGGCAATTAACCTGGAGCGATGAGTTTGAGGGTAAGCAACTCGACCTAAACAAATGGGCATTTGATATCGGCAATGGCTTTATCTTGAATGGCCAATATATCTCTGGCTGGGGAAACAGGGAATTACAGGCTTATACCAATCACTCAAGAAATGTAGGCCTTAATGGTCAGGGGCAATTAGTGATACAAGCGCGCGTTGAGAGCAGCAGCGATTCATACGGAAACTACCGTTATAGCTCAGCCAGATTAAAGACCCAGGGTTTATTTGCGCAACGCTTCGGTCGCTTTGAAGCTAGAATCAAACTCCCCACCGGGCAAGGGCTTTGGCCCGCTTTTTGGTTAATGCCACAAGACAATGTTTATGGCACTTGGGCGGCATCGGGCGAAATAGACATTATGGAAGCGCGCGGCAGCGCCCCTTCACAAATCAATGGCACTATTCACTATGGTGCACAATGGCCCAACAATACTTATTCAGAACGTCACCACATCTTTAGTAATAGTGACATCAGTGAATTTCATGTTTACCGAATTGATTGGAGCCCTCAGGGGATTAGCTGGTATGTAGATGAGCAGCTGTATGCCACTCAATCTTCGTGGTTTACTCAAGGCCAAGCGTTCCCCGCCCCCTTCGACCAACATTTCTATTTAATCATCAATCTCGCAGTGGGCGGCAATTACGATGGTAATCCCATATCAGACCGAATATTTCCAGCCCAAATGGAAGTTGATTACTTGAGGGTTTACCAAGCTCAAGATTAGCTAAATAATTGCAACTGGCTTATCTGTTCTTGCAAATAAGCCACAAAATGTTGTAAGCGGGATGAATGTTCAATCTTCGGTGGATAAAGCATCCAAACTTGCCGAGGTTCAACTTGATAAAGACTTAAAACCCGCTGTAAACGGCCCGCTTTAACATGCTTCCATAGCAAGTGTTCAGGCACTCTAATTAGCCCTTGATGATTCAATGCGGCCTTAATCAAAATGTTATTATCATTTACCGCAAACTGTCCTTGGGCTTCAATCACTTCACTTTTGCCTGCGCGATTAAATGTCCAAGCGCGCCAATTAGGAAAGGCTAAGCACTGTAACTCTGTCAGTTCACTAGGTTGCTGGGGAACAAAATGAGCCGCTAAGTATTCAGGGGATGCACACACCCAATGACTATACTGGGTCAGCTGACGAGCCACCATATTTTGCGGCGGTTGAGCGGTAACCCTTATGGCCAAGTCAAAGTTACGCTCGTGCAAATCTTCTAAATGATGACCAACATCAACCTCAAAGCTCACTTCAGGATAACGCTGGCTAAACCCTTGGCATAATTGCACCAAGAACGAATCAGCAAACGCAGCCGGAGCAGTGACTCGTAAGATACCCGCAACAACTTCGCCACTATGCTCTAAGTCTCGTTCTAAATCTAACAAATTATGGTGCATGGATTGAGCTTGTAGGAACACCTTATGCCCTTCGGTAGTTAACCTCACGGTTCGTGTGGTTCGAATCAACAGCTGAGTATGTAGGTCTTGCTCTAAACTGCGAATTTGTTGCGATAGGTAACTGCGAGAAATAGCCAATTGTTCAGCGGCTTTAGAAAAACTAAGCTGCTGAGCAACCTCGTAAAACAACAATAAGCGCTCTAATTTTTTGTGACTCTTAGACATTAACCACACCAGTAACTAAACATTTATGCACAATAATACTCAAAACAAGCCAATTATACGTTATATCAAACAGTAATTTTGCTTTATGCCTCTTTTTAGCGGGTATACAAACTCTATACTTGAGCTATCTTTTCCCATTTAAGCAGGTACAACATGCAATACCGTCGATTAGGTCGCAGCGGCCTTCAAGTCAGTGAGTTTGGTTTGGGTTCTTGGGTGACCTTTGGCAAGCAAGTCGATTTAACTGCCGCTAAACACATTATGACGCGCGCTTATGATGCGGGCATCAATTTCTACGATAACGCCGAAGGCTATGAAAGCGGTGAAAGCGAACGTTTAATGGGGCAAGCCATTGAGCAGCTTGGCTGGTCACGAGATAGTTTTGTTGTGTCTAGCAAGGTCTTTTGGGGAGGAAACAAACCTACCCAGCGGGGCTTAAGCCGTAAACATGTATTTGATGCCTGCCATGCCGCACTAAAACGCTTACGAGTTGATTACTTGGATCTTTTTTATTGCCATCGGCCCGACGTCGATACCCCGATTTATGAAACAGTACGAGCTATGCATGACCTAGTATGCCAAGGTAAGGTGATGTACTGGGGCACTTCGGAGTGGAGCGCTCAGCAAATTACTGAAGCATGGGCGGTAGCTAAAGCTGAAAACTTGCACGCACCAGTCATGGAGCAACCACAATACAACATGATGGTGCGCGATAAAGTAGAGAGTGAATACCTGCCGCTTTATCAGTTAACCGGATTAGGCACGACAATCTTTTCACCTTTAGCCAGTGGTTTACTCACCGGTAAGTACTTAAATGGGGTACCAGAAAATAGCCGTTTAAGTTTGCCAGGTTACGAATGGCTGCGTGATATGCTAATTGGTGAAAACAACAAGTTAGAACAAATCTCTCAGCTTAATCAACTTGCCCAGCAGCTGGATATGCCACTACACCACTTAGCCTTAAACTGGTGTTTACGTATGCCACAAGTAAGCAGTGTTATTTTAGGCGTATCAAAATTAGAACAATTAAATGATAACCTGCAAGCTCTTGAGTTGTCGCAGCGCTTAGATTCAACGATATGGGATAAAGTCGATACTATTTTAGCCAATAAACCCGCTGGACTTGAGCGCTTCTAACATTAAACAAACAATAACAGGGCTTAGCATTGTCTAAGCCTTTAGATCATTAAAATTAAAGACTAAATATAAAGCCTCATAAAATAATAAAGTGCTTGGTGCTCAGCAAACCCCCTTCCTGCCTGCTAATTAAGTTGTTTCATATTAGTGTTGCTGAGCTCACACTTTTGTCACACAAATGCAAAAAAAACTGATTTAACCTTCCATAATCCAAAGCTTGTTATAGACTAATGTTAGCGCTCTTGCTGAGCGATAACACAACAATAAGTACTAAACGCTTGAACTGATTAGGGGCCTTAGGGCCCCTTTTATTTTATTGCGCAAAAAACGACGATACCTGCTTAAGCACTTGTTCTGAAATACCATTCCAATAACGCCAAGTATGTCCACCCTCAGCGGTCAAGTAAGAAAACTCAACCCCCTGCTGATTAAGTTGTTCAACTAAACGTCGATTAGATGGGTAACTGATTGAGTCATCCTCTCCACAAAACAGAGTAAGCTCAGCATCCAATGTGAAGTTCTGCCAACTAAAGCTGGGATACATTTCCATATCAAAATAACCACTAAGCGGCAACGAAAGGCCAAATTGCTTTGGGTACTTATGTGCTAAATAAAACGCACCTGCGCCACCCATTGATATACCACTAATAGCACTATAACCTGGCCCAGCCTTAACTTTATATTGCTCAGCAACATGAGGCAGCAGCTCCTGCATAATGAAACTTTCATGCTGTCCTTTGTAATAGCTGGTTCCTGCAGAAGGCATTAACACAATAAATGGCTCAATACTCTTATTGGCAATCATGTTATCCATTAAGTGTTGAATTTTACCGTCTATAATCCACTGCTTATAATCTTGACCATAACCATGCAAAAGCATCAATACTGGATAATCTTGCTTAGATGTTTGGTAACCAGGCGGCAAGTACAAGGCATATGGGCTGGCTTGATTTAAACTGTCACTCTTAAACTCGGCTTCAACAATGCTGCCATGAGCAATCCCTGACTGAGCTTTTAACAATGCATCCTCTTCACCAATAACAAATACAGAATTAACGCCACCGTAACCATCGGGCACCGATTGCGGGTTTTGCTGGTCGGCCACCCAAACTCCGTCTATCACAAATTTGTATTGCCATGCCCCAGGTTTTAAGTACAAGGTGATAGACCAGCGGTCAGCTCCGCTTGGCTGCATAACAAGCACCTTACTTCGCCAATCACTCATTTCTCCGGCTAAGTAAACCTGTCTTGCATTTTTTGCTTCCACGGTAAAAGTATGGGCAACAGTATTCTCACTGGGGGAGAGTAAAGAATGCTCAAGCTGTATGGCAGTTTCTCCCAATTTAGCGTTAGCAGCTTGTTGCTCTGTTAAGATATGCCCTTTAGCAGTGACAGTACCAGAACAACTGAAACTGTCGTTACTCCATTGCCAATCATAAGCGCCAGTTATTTCTTTGTTGTTGACTTCACTATACGCTGAGGAATAGCTAAGCGTCCCTCCATCTGTTTCTGTACTAGGCGATGTCCAGGTAATCATTCCCTGACTTATTATTCCGGTAGAGCCTCCTTCAATACTTAACTGACATTGATTCTGAGACACCTCAAATACTTGTTTATAGCGCTGGCCTAAGCCGTTGCATTCGTAATCATCAACATCAACAACTAACTGCCAAGTACCCGCTACGTTGTCGCAGTCTTTTGTGCTGTTGTTAGAACATCCCACCAGCATCCAAAAGGCCAAAAGCGCAGTGACAAGGCATGCTAATTTATTGTTCATTGCTTTACCTCCCTATAAATAGTTCTCCGGCAATGGAAATAAAGATATATATATCAATAGTATTGAAACATAGTGTGAAAACAAGCTGAAGAGGTAAGCGCTACATATGTGACAGAGGTAAATAGTAAGATTAATTTAGCTTATATATTTAATTTGGAGTGAAGAGCTAGCTGCGCGCCTAAAGGTAAACTTGGCTACAAAGTTACATTGGAAATATTCGTCGCGCATCGCAATGCAGTATGGGATGGGAAAGGAAAGCCAAGTAAAAAAGAGGCCCTTAAGCCTCTTATAAAAATTGAGATCAGCTAGCCTTGCTGACTAACGCTTTGCGATACTCCACAATATCTTCAATACTTAATACTGGCATCGCATGCCGCTTAGCAAACGCTACAATCTCCGGTAAACGCGCCATGGTGCCATCTGGCATGGTCACTTCACACAATACTCCGGCAGGTTTTAAGCCCGCCAAGCTCATTAAGTCCACCGTGCCTTCGGTATGTCCTCGCCTGGTTAATACGCCGCCAGGCTGAGCACGTAACGGATAAACATGACCAGGACGCGCTAAATCGCTAGCTGTTGCGCCGTCAGCAATGGCGGTTTTTATGGTCGTCACTCGGTCTGCTGCAGATACACCGGTGGTTACCCCCACTTTAGCTTCGATACTCACGGTAAAGGCTGTACCAAATTGGCTAGAGTTATCACTGACCATAGGGGGTAGATCTAGCTGTTTAACTTTATCGTCAGTTAAACACAAACAGACAATGCCGCTACATTCACGGATTAACATGGCCATTTGAGCATTAGTAAGGGTTTCGGCGGCAAATATTAAGTCGCCTTCGTTTTCACGGTCTTCATCGTCAACCACCAACACACCTTTGCCATCACGCAAAGCGTTAAGTGCGGCGTTAACACGTTCAATAGGGTTGCCATATTCGGCAAGTAGAGACTGATTCATGGTTAAAGTCCTTAATTACAACATTAGGTTTTCCAGAATCAGGGCGTGCAGGAATAGCATCATAAACAAGGTTTATGATTTGTTATCGGCAACTAGTCGCGCGCAGGCGCGCACTAAATACTTAGCATCACACAAAATGAATGCAAAACTATGTTGCTTGATTCTCTTCCATCCGGACTCATTACAGCCAAGCTGCAAATTACCGTCGGCTCTGGACTATTAGCTAAACAAAAAGCTAAGTCACCAGATCTGCTGACCCCAACTGTTGTTGGGCGCTCGCGGGCTTTTAGGGTTAAATAACACTAATTACCGCCGGTGGGGAGTTACACCCCGCCCTGAGAATTTGTTGTATACGCTAAGCGGAAACAACGGAGGCCATGGTGCACCTTAATCTTCATAAAAACAACATTGGAAAAACAATAAAGGAGCGTAAACGCTCCTTTATTCAATTAACTAACTATTTAAGCCTTATCTACACCCTGCGATATGGCAAGTAAATAGGCTCCCACATATGTTCAGCCAGTTCTTTTTCGATATCCTTGCCACTTAAACAGCCTTCGGGGTCGGTTAACTGAATTTGCTCTAAAATGGCTTTTGCCACAACGCTAGACACGTCTTTTAACTCGCGCATTCTTGGGAATACACAACCGCTGTCTAAATCTTCTTGCGATACATACTCTGCCAAAGCAAATGAAGCGGTAGTGAACATTTCCATAGTGATTTTGCTCACCCCAGAAACGATAGTCGCTAAACCTACAGCAGGGAAAATAAATACATTATTACCTTGGCCAATACGGTAGGTTTGGCCTTTGTATTCAACGTCGTCAAATGGGCTACCGGTAGCGACAATCGCTTGCCCATCGGTCCACTTATAGACATCTGCAGGCAATGCTTCACAGTTATCGGTTGGGTTAGATAATGGGAAAACCATTGGACGTTCGGTATATTCCAGCATCTTCTTCACGTGGCTTTCTTTAAATGCACCACCCACGCCGCTACAGCCTAGCAATACGGTAACCGGCGTATTGTCGATAAGCTCGCCTAAGCTGGCTTTGCCTTCTTCGGCCAGTGTCCAGTTTTGTGCTAGCTCAAAAGGCTTGGCGTAGCGTTTTTTATATTCATCTAGATCAGCGCGATTATCAAAGACTACCCCGCGAGAATCTAAAATGAAAATACGGTCTCGCGCCTCTTGATGATTAATGCCTTCTTTAAGAAGGCCTGCAAAGATTTGGTCAGCAACGCCAACCCCACCCGCACCAGCGCCATATACCGCGTATACTTGCTCACCTAAGGTTTCATTCTTTATTTTAGTCGCGCCAATAACACCCGCTAGTACTACTGAACCCGTACCTTGAATATCATCGTTAAATGAAGGCAGCTCATCTTCATACTGAGACAAATTATCGAAAGCGTTAGATTTACTAAAGTCTTCCCATTGCAATACAGCTTCTGGGAAATGCAGCTTAGTTTGCGCCACAAACTTCTCGATGAAATCTTTATACTCTTGACCGCGCATCCGTTTTTTAGGAAGCCCTAAGTACATGGGGTCATCGAGTAAGTCTTGATTGTCGGTACCTACGTCTAGAGCAATAGGTAAACAGCGTGCTGGGTGGATGCCTGCGCCCAAGGTGTATAACGAAAGCTTACCAATAGGAATGCCCATACCGCCAATGCCTAAATCGCCTAAACCAAGGATGCCTTGGCTATCGGTAACAACGATAATTTTAATGTCTTTACCAGCAAAGTGACGCGCCATCTCGCCCATTTGATCTACATTCTCGGCAGTAATGTATAAACCACGGTCTTTTTGATAGCGGTGGCTAAACTCCTGACAAGCTTTTCCTACGGTTGGCGTATAAATAATGGGGGCCATTTCCTCGATATGACGAGATACCAACGCATAAAACAAAGTCTCGTTTCGATCTTGTAAGGCACGCAAATACTGATATTGCTCAATATCACTACAAGCACTAAGAAAACCTTGATAAACACGTTTAAGTTGGTCTTCAAAGGTTTGGGGTTTTGGCGGCAACAAACCGGCTAAATTAAAAGCTTCACGTTCTTCAAAACTAAAAGCCGAGCTTTTATTTAAGGTTCGATCGTTAAGCAAAGCATTACCAGATAGTGAAACAGGGCGAAACTCATTCCCGTTTTCATCTTTCCAGCGTAAATATTTACCAGTGGCCATGACGTCCTCCAAGACAGCGAGTGAAAAAAATCGCGCAAAAGGTAAATGATAAATGATCCCGCTGATTCTGTACGCTATTTCCTTAAAAAACGGCCTTTTTTTTGCACCCACTTCGGCAATATGCAATATCCCTAATTTTTAACACGAAGCAATGACAACAAATTGGCCAAGCTGATATACAATTTAACCTATTATTCTTACTAAATGATTTCGCTTTGAGACAATCTCCTTTTGAAGTTAAACGAAACTTCATCATTAAATTGGGTAAAGCCCTGCACAAATATGGAACCCCTGCATTTCGCTTGGAATCTCACCTACGCAATGTGGCTGAGACTCTAGGTTTAAATGGCTATTTTTTGGTAACCCCAACCTCGCTAACATTTGTATTGTGGGCGCCTGATGATACGCAAGAATATAACTATGTGATGCGGGTAAAACCTGGTGAAATCGATTTAGGCATGCTGGCCAGAACCAACCAGTTAGTCGTTAAAGTGAGTAACGAGGAGATTAGTTTAGGCGAAGCCATGGATGCGTTAAATCGCTGGGAACAATATCCTGCTGTTCATTCACCACTAACCATGTTGCTCGCTTTTGCCGTTACCGGTGGCGCATTTGCTATGCTAATGTCAGCCAACTGGACCACTATTTTGTGGGCTAGCTTACTCAGTATTATTTCATTTTATCTAGCCTACCGCGCTGAGCATTCAAAAGGCATCAATGAAGCCTTGGAGCCGGTAGCTGCGCTGCTCTGTTCATTTATAGCGGTAAGCATCGCCCAACTAAAGCCACAGATAGATATACCGATCGTTATCCTTTCCTCGATTATCATCTTTATACCCGGATTATCACTAACCCTAGGTTTAAGCGAATTAGCCGCGAGAGAGTTAATTTCAGGCACAGCTAGAGTGATGGATGGTGTAATGGTGCTGTTTAAGCTCTATTTTGGCGCCGTATTGGGGATGGCTATTGGTTCGTTGGTATGGGGGCAGGTAGACCTGCATGTTGTAACGGTAAGCGACTGGTGGATAAAGTGGCTAGGGGTAGTGTTATTATCTTTGGGACTCACCATTGTGTTTAAAGTGCGCCGTAAAGATATGGTTTGGGGAGTACTGTCGGGGGTGATTGCTTACGCAGCGGCCTTTGTAGGTAGTTTCTATTTAGGCGATGCTCTAGGCCCCTTTATTGGTGCATTTGTCGTGGGAGTATATGCAAACCTGTTCGCAAAGCTGACCAAGTCGCCTGCATCAGTGGTATTACTACAAGGAATCGTATTGCTGGTCCCAGGGAGCAAAGCCTATATCAGTTTAAATTCGATGGTACTGGGTCAATCGATGGTGAGCATTCCAAATATTGGTTCACAAACGTTTTTGATTTTCATGTCTATAGTGGCCGGCATTCTGTTCGCTAATGTTGCAGTCCCTCAGCGCAGCTCTCTTTAAACATAACAATAAGCGATGATTACCATCGTGAAACAGTAGAAATGAAAAAAACGCTTAAGCTAGCACGGGCTTAAGCGTTGGAAAATTGTCGAACATTAATATGTAAATTCACTAGACCAAATAACTGAATAATTAAGTCCGACATCACCTAAATCGATACTTTAACGAGAACTTCTATAAAAATTACTCTGCAACTTCGCCATTTTCAGGCTGAACGTTGATTTCTATGTTGGCAAATTCGGCTTGACTCAAAACACCATCATTATCGGTATCAAGCTCAGCCCACACTTCTCCCAGAATAGGTAACTGTGCCGCTTCCTCTTGGCTTACTACCATATCTTGGTTGGTATCTAAGTCATTAAATACGTCACTATTTGCTGAAGCAAGGCTTGCGACACATAGGGCTAACATTGGAAAAGTATATTTAATTTTCATGGTAAAACTCCTTTTAAAAATCTATTACATTGGTTTTGACATCGGTATGGCTACTCGCTTAATAAGCAGCGCGGCAATAGACATATAGCAAGGCTTGAACCAACATTTAAAAAAAGATAAAAAACAATAACTTAATACCGAAACTCTAGTTGACAACGCTATAAAGCTGTTGCTGTTTAGAGACACCTTTTTTGCCAAACAAACAAACAAACACGCCAGCACTGACTTAGGGGGTGTCTCTATATTGCGCCACCTTCGTGGCTACACTTTAGCCAAAGGTAAATTACAGCAATAAATTCAATAGCTTAATTAGACCATGGCGAGATAATCACTGAGTGCTACACTGGCTGTAACAGCCTAGTGGAAGGAAGCCCCATGTTGATTCGTAGTGTATTAGCCCTACTACTCACCTTTAATAGTTATGTCGTCGCAGGTAAACAAACTGCAGATTCGTTTGCACCTGAAGCCGCCAGTGGTTTGCAGAAAAAGCCATCAGTAATAGCCCACAAATTTATGGTCTCAGCCGCCAACCCTTTAGCTGTAGAGGCCGGTTACGAGGTATTGAAAGCTGGCGGTTCTGCGGTTGATTCAATGATCGCGGTGCAAACGGTGCTAGGTTTAGTTGAACCGCAATCTTCTGGTATCGGCGGCGGAGCATTTGTCGTCTATTATGACGCAACAAAGAAAGAACTAACCAGCTTTGATGCCCGAGAAACCGCGCCAGCAAATACCAATGGAACATTATTTTTAGATGATAACGGCCACCCCCTAAAGTTTTATGATGCTGTTGTTAGCGGCAGCTCTGTCGGTACTCCAGGGGTGGTAGCTTTATTTGAGAAGCTGCATATGGCTTATGGGAAAACTCAATGGGAGCGGTTATTTCAACCCGCAATAAGCTTGGCCAAGGAAGGATTTAGAGTAAGCCCCCGCTTAGCCTTATTGGTGGCTGGCGATGAACAACGCTTAAAGCGCTTTAACAGCACTCGAGATTACTTTTTAAAGGGCGGAAGTCAGCCAATTAAAGAAGGTGATTTACTTAAAAATACCGATTACGCCACTACCTTAAGCTTAATCGCCTCTCAAGGGGCTAAAGGCTTTTACCAAGGTGATACCGCTAAAGCCATCGTTTCAGCGGTCCAGCAAGCCAGCGATAAATCGGGTTTATTATCTGAAGAAGACTTAGCGAATTATCACGTGATTGAACGGCCTCCTATTTGCGTCAGTTACCACCAATATTCCATTTGTGGCATTGGGCCGCCGAGCTCAGGGGCAAGTACTCTAGGGCAGATAATGGGCATATCTTCCTATTTCCCATTAAAACAATGGGGGCCGAATAATACCCAGAGCTGGCGGATACTGGGTGATGCCTCTCGTTTAGCTTTCGCAGACAGAGCGAAATACTTAGCCGATAGTGACTTCGTAGACGTGCCTACCACTGCTTTGTTAGACAAACAATACCTCACGCTGCGTGCAAAGTTGCTAGAGCAGGATAAGGCTTTAGAACACGCTCTTGCCGGTGACCTACTGTCATTAAGCGCTCAAGCGCTAGACCAATCAATAGAACTCCCCTCAACTAGCCACATAAGTATCGTTGATCAAGACGGTAATGTTCTATCAATGACCAGCAGTATAGAAAATGCCTTTGGTTCTAGAGTGTTGGTAAAAGGCTTTTTACTAAATAACCAATTAACCGACTTCTCCTTTGTGGCTGAGAAAAATGGTCAACTTGTGGCCAACCGAGTAGAGCCCAAAAAACGGCCACGATCTTCAATGGCTCCTACGATTGTCTTTGAGAATGATCTCCCCATTATCGCCATTGGTTCGCCAGGAGGCAGCAGCATTATAGGCTATGTCGCGCAAACCTTAGTAGGGCATTTAAGCTGGGGCATGAGCCTGCAGCAAGCTATAGAACAGCCACACCTCAACAACAGGTTTGGCACCTACGAACTAGAAGCCAATACCTCAGCCGTTCTACAACAAAACGCCTTAGAAGCCATCGGCTATAAAACACAAATTAAAGATATGACATCTGGTTTGCAAGGAATAAGGATCTACCCTGATAAACTAGTAGGAACATCAGACCCAAGGCGCGAAGGCATTGCCAAAGGAGATTAAAAAATCTAAAGCTGGTAGTTTTGCAAAAAGTTGTTACCTTTAGTTAACATGTGCAAGCCACTCCGCGAGATGATTTTGGACAGGCAAGGAAGATTGATGTCAAAAACTAAAGGGTTATACCTGCTAATTTTGCTTTTTACATCACTTATGTTGAGCGCCTGCGGTAACGATGACTCGGCCCCCAAAATCACGGTAGACGCGGGTCAAAACCTAAGTATCAACGAGAACCAAGTGGTTGAAGTAACGGGGGTCTTACAAGACCCGCGAATGAAGCTTTCTGGAGCAGCTTGGAGCCAGCGCTCAGGCATTAGCGTTGATTTAACTCATTCTAAAGACTTACTACTAACCTTTGTTGCCCCCACTGTTAGCCAAACCGAAATATTAACTTTTGAGTTAAGTGCAAGCTCTGAATCCGGCGAGCTCTACTCCGATACCCTTGAAGTAACAGTACTCAACGTTAATCAACCGCCGCAAATTGATTTAGTTGATACCCTGCAGGTAGCAGAACAACGCACAATTAAGCTACAAGCTCAGGTGACCGATGCAGATTCTGATAGTCAATCGATTACTTACCAGTGGCGGCAAATCCCCTTCAACAATCAAGCTCAGCTAACCACCTCTGAAACTAACACCACTGAATTAAGCGTAAATATTCCTGCGCTTAGTTCAGCGCAAAGTTATCAATTTGAGCTGAGTGTAAGCGATGAACAACAAGCCACTAATAGCAAAGTTATTACACTGGAAGCTTTACCTGTATTACAAGGCAGAGTTATAGATGATCCCATTAGCCAATCTACCGTTAGCTTAAAAGATTGGCATAGCGGTGCGCTGATAGCCGAGACACAAAGTGATGAGACTGGGTATTTTGAGTTTTTATTGGATAATACCAGTCGTTATTTTTTAGTTGAATCCAGTGGCGGTTTGATAAACGGTGAAGCTTTTCTCGGCAGATTGAGCAGCGGATGCGAATTAACGAACCGAAAACAATGTAACCTTACGCCAATTTCTAGCCTAATACTGAACTACGCAACAAGAAACGATTTACGAGAACTTAGTCAGCAAAGTCAGTGGGTAGATGATATTGAAGCACTCATTGGTGAGATAAGCCCAGATCCATTCCTAAGTGGCGAAAATAATAATATTAATGTAGCAAGCATTCGCACAATACTCGGAAGCCAAGGGGAAAACATTCAAACGTGGCTCAATCAAGTGGTTGATTACATCGATGAACCCAACAATAGCCAGTTCAAACAACAAATCGAACAATCTTTTAACTACCTGAACTTCCTCCCTATCGTTAACGCCGGTAACGACCAAAGCGTCAATGAACAAAGCATGGTAATACTGAATGCCAATGCCAGTGATATCAATGGCGCTATTGCCAGCTTCGCTTGGACGCAGCTTAGTGGTACAAACGTAAGCTTAAGTAACCCAAATACCGCGATAGCGAGTTTTGCCTCGCCGACAGTGATCGCCGCAGAAACTTTAGTATTTCAAATAACAGTTGCAGATACTGAAGGGGGGATCGCTACCGACTCCGTCTCTGTCAGCGTAAACCCCATAAATACGGCCCCACTAATCGCCGATAGCGCAGCTCAAAGTGTTAATGAGCAAGCCAGCGTAGTGTTAAGTGTTGATGCTACCGATGTTGACGGCCGTATTGTTAGCTACGCATGGACACAACTTAGCGGCACAAACGTAACTCTAAGTAACACGAATACCGCTATCACCAGTTTTACTTCCCCCGCCTTAATCACGACAGAAAACTTGGTATTTCAAGTTCTGGTTACCGATAACGAAGGCATGAGCACAATTGGCATGGTTTCGGTCACGGTAAATCCGATAAACACCGCCCCAATAGCCACTGCAGGCGCAGATCAAACGGTAAATGAGCAAACCAGCGTAGTGTTAAGTGTTGAGGCTACCGATGTTGACGGCCTTATTGTTAGCTACGCATGGACACAACTTAGTGGTAGCAATGTAACCCTGAACGATGCCAATAGCGCTATAGCTGACTTTACCTCCCCTACCTTAATCGCGACTGAAAACTTGGTATTTCAAGTTCTGGTTACCGATAACGAAGGACTGAGAGCTAGCGATACGGTTTCAGTTAGCGTAAATCCAGTAAATACCGCTCCGATAGTCTCTGCCGGCGTTGCTCAAACTGTGAATGAGCAAACGAACGTGGCCTTGAGTGGCGTCGCCAGCGATGCCGATGGCAGTATCACCAGCTACGCTTGGGCTCAACTTAGTGGTAGCAGTGTAACCCTGAACGATGCGAATAGCGCAAATGCAAGCTTCACTTCACCAACCCTGACCACCGCAGACACCTTAGTCTTTCAGATTACCGTTACTGACGATGAGGGGGCTGTAATTAGCGATACGGTTTCAGTTAGCGTAAATCCAGTAAATACCGCCCCGACAGTCTCTGCCGGCGTTGCTCAAACTGTGAATGAGCAAACGAACGTGGCCTTGAGTGGTGTCGCCAGCGATGCCGATGGCAGTATCGCCAGCTACGCTTGGGCTCAACTTAGTGGTAGCAGTGTAACCCTGAACGATGCGAATAGCGCAAATGCAAGCTTCACCTCACCAACCCTGACCACCGCAGACACCTTAGTCTTTCAGATTACCGTTACTGACGATGAGGGGGCTGTAATTAGCGATACGGTTGCGGTTAGCGTAAACCCAGTAAATACCGTTCCGATAGTCTCTGCCGGCGTTGCTCAAACTGTGAATGAGCAAACGAACGTGGCCTTGAGTGGCGTCGCTAGCGATGCCGATGGCAGTATTGCCAGCTACGCTTGGGCTCAACTTAGTGGTAGCAGTGTAACCCTGAACGATGCGAATAGCGCAAATGCAAGCTTCACTTCACCAACCCTGACCACCGCAGACACCTTAGTCTTTCAGATTACCGTTACTGACGATGAGGGGGCTGTAATTAGCGATACGGTTGCGGTTAGCGTAAACCCAGTAAATACCGCTCCGATAGTCTCTGCCGGCGTTGCTCAAACTGTGAATGAGCAAACGAACGTGGCCTTGAGTGGCGTCGCCAGCGATGCCGATGGCAGTATCGCCAGCTACGCTTGGGCTCAACTTAGTGGCACAAACGTCAACCTGAGTAATCCTAATAGCGCAAATGCAAGCTTCACTTCACCAACCCTGACCACCGCAGACACCTTAGTCTTTCAGATTACCGTTACTGACGATGAGGGGGCTGTAATTAGCGATACGGTTGCGGTTAGCGTAAACCCAGTAAATACCGCTCCGATAGTCTCTGCCGGCGTTGCTCAAACTGTGAATGAGCAAACGAACGTGGCCTTGAGTGGCGTCGCCAGCGATGCCGATGGCAGTATCGCCAGCTACGCTTGGGCTCAACTTAGTGGTAGCAGTGTAACCCTGAACGATGCGAATAGCGCAAATGCAAGCTTCACTTCACCAACCCTGACCACCGCAGACACCTTAGTCTTTCAGATTACCGTTACTGACGATGAGGGGGCTGTAATTAGCGATACGGTTTCAGTTAGCGTAAACCCGGTAAATACCGTACCGACAGTCTCAGCCGGCGCGTCCCAAAGTGTTAATGAGCAAACTAGCGTGGTGATATACGCAGACGCCAATGATGCCGATGGCAACATTGCCACCTATAGTTGGACACAGCTTAGTGGTACGAACGTAAGCCTGAGCACAGCAGATAAAGCAATAGCAAGTTTCACCGCCCCTACTCTCTTATCTTCTGAGACCTTAGTATTTCAAATAACAGTGACCGATAATGAAGGCGAGAGTGTTACCGATACCCTTTCAATTAGCGTAAACCCAATAAACACTGGGCCAATAGTGACTACTGGAGCAGATCAAAGTGTTAATGAGCAAACTAGCGTGATGTTAACCGTGAACGCTAGCGATGCCGATGGCAATATTGCTAGCTATACCTGGACACAGCTTAGTGGCACCAATATAAGCCTGAGCGATGCAAACACCGCAATCGCTAGTTTTACCTCCCCCACTATAGTGACATCAGAAAATTTGGTCTTTCAAGTACTCGTTACCGATAACGAAGGTGAAAGTCAAATCGGTTTGACACGAGTAACTGTAAACCCGGTAAATACCGCCCCAACTGTTTCAGCAGGTAACGACCAAACTATTGATGAACAAAACAATGTATCGCTGAATGCAACAGCCAACGATACCGATGGCAGCATTGCCACTTATCAGTGGCAGCAAACCGCTGGAGTGACAGTTAGCCTACAAGATGCCAATACAGAAAATGCCAGCTTTATAGCCCCTGAAGTGAGCGGCGATAGCGTTGTACAACTTGAAGTAACCGTAACAGACAACGAAGGGATTAGCGTCAGTGACAACGTAAGTATTACCATTGCTAATAACTTCTCCCCCACGGCTGACATTATCGCTCCCATTCTGGTAAGGGAAACTGAATTAGTTGTATTAGACGGCAGCGGATCGACTGACACTGAAACAGCAAATTTGCAGTACGAATGGCAACAAACCGACAATAGCGGTATTAGCATTGCTTTTGCAGATAGTAGCCTTGAACAACTTCAATTTACTGCTCCAAATGTTACCACTTCGATAGTAGTCGCTATTTCCTTAACAGTCAGCGATGAAGGTGGCAAAACCGCGACTAACGAAGTAAGCATTGCGCTAACGCCAAGTAATACCAACTTAGCGCCAATTAACGATACTGGGATTAGTACCTGTGCAGATTATGCCTTCGGCGCCAGTGAGTCTCATCAAAATTCAGTTGATTGTAATCTGACCACCGATGCCGATGGTGACTCGGTCCCTCAAGATCAAGACGGTCACGTTGGAAGAGACATTAACGCCTCAAATAACGATGATGGAAAACTCGGCTTTAGCTTTATTAAATTAGATAGCCAAGGGCAAGCTCTTAATGCAGATGCCACCTCTTGGTCCTGTGTATTAGATACTGTGACTGAGCTAATATGGGAGGTCAAAACCACCGACAGTGGCTTACAAGACATTCACCATAACTATAGCTGGTTAGACAATAACAATAGCCAAAATGGCGGCAACAGTGGTGGCGCTGATGCAGGTAGTTGCGTAGGTACATGTGATACCGAAAGTTATGTGAATAGCGTAAATGCCCTAAGTTTGTGTGGTTTAACTAACTGGCGAGTGCCTGCATATCCAGAGCTACAATCCTTAGTTGACTATAGCCAAACTAATTTCGCCATAGAAAACGATTACTTTCCAAACACAGATAACGATGGGTACTGGACATCAACCACGCTATCCCAATTCAACAGTGCAGCATGGAGAGTGAATTTCAATTTAACTATTGATAGACTTCCATTTGCGCTTAAGTCTACCACTTTCCCTGTGAGGCTAGTTCATGACCTTCCTTAAACTGAAATTGAACCCCGCGAATTCCGATACGCAATTATCAATAAATTACTCTCTTGGATGCTTAGTCATTGTTACCGCTTGTTTGTTAACACCTCTACCCGCTCTCAGTGCTAGCATTTGCTTGGCATCATCACCATTAACTGCGCCAGATAGCCGCTTTGTTGATAACAACGACCAAACTATTTCAGACCAAGAAACCAATTTGATGTGGGCACGCTGTAGCGTAGGAAGAACTTGGGATGGCAGCACCTGCACTGGTGCAGCGCTAAGCCTAACCTGGAAACAAGCCGTTGAAGAGGGCCCCAACTCAACACTCGCTGGATACAACGATTGGCGCCTACCTAATGTAAAAGAACTCAGCCACCTAATAGAATACAGCTGTTATGACCCAGCGATCAACGAGAACATCTTTCCCTCTGCTTTAGGGGTTTCGATACCTTATTGGACAGCAACCCCTGATAGCCTTACTACAACCAAAGCTTGGTTTATCAAATTTATTAGTGGCGAAATAGACTTAGATACAAAAGACGATGATTATGCAGTGCGCTTAGTAAGAGGCGGATTGTAAATCACAAGATATAAAAAAAGCGCCGTGAGGCGCTTTTTATTTAGATGATTCGATGTTCATCTAACATCGCTTGGCGAGCCTTTTTCTTTTGCTCTACCAAGGCCATTTTAGCTTTACGTTTATCGCAAGGTTCGGGGCAGTCGCAGACTTTCTCAATACCTAAAGCAGCAATACCACCACAGCTTCCGCTAATGGTTTTCTTTTGAAAAATGTAACCCACCGCCATAGCAGTGATAACCACTAAAAAGAATACAAAGGTCACTAAAAAATACGCCATCATGACTCCTAACTGCTATTGAACAACAAAGGGCACAAACGCCGAGCTGATATGCTCCACAAATTCATCTCCTTGTTTCTCGATAATATACACTGCTAACTGTTTATTTTCAGCAAAACGCATTGCCTGCTCAACCCCCATCACTGTAAACGCCGTAGCATAAGCATCGGCCATCATACTGGTGGGCGTAATCACACTGACCGAAACAATATGGTTAGCGATAGGCTTACCCGTATTCGGATTAATAGTATGTGAATATCTGACCCCGTCTTGCTCAAAATAATTTCGATAGTCACCGGACGTGGCTAAACCATTATTGCCAGGCTCAATAATTTTTTGCACTGCGCGCTGCTCTGCCGAGGGTTTTTCAACCGCGATACGCCAGCCCACACCTTTGTCGTTGTGGCCTTTTAGGCGCAGCTCACCACCAATATCAACCATGTAGTTATGCAGCCCTTCGGCTTCCAGTAGATCGGCAACGCGGTCTACCCCATGGCCTTTAGCAATCGCTGATAAATCCAAATACAACTCAGGAAGTTCCTTAGAAAGGTTGCCATTGCTTAAGCTTAAATGCTGATAACCAATCTTGGCTTTAGCCTCTGCTAACTCTTGGTCACTTGGTCGCTGCTCAGGTCGCCCTTCAGGCCCAAACCCCCACAAGTTAACCAGTGGGCCAACAGTTACGTCAAATGCGCCACCAGAGTCCTCTGAGAGCAGCAAAGAGGCTTCAATCACTAAGGCTAAGTTATCAGATATGTTTAAAGCTTGATCACTACGATGTTGATTAAAGCGGGACAACTCAGAATCAGGCATGTAGGTAGACATCTCTTGATTTACCTGCTGCAACACCTCATCAATTTTAGCCTGCATTACCTCACCAGCAGGCAAACTTGCAGTTGGTTCAGCTAGCTTCACTTGGTAATAGGTTCCCATAGTGCGCCCCTCAATTTGTAAGGTATACAAATTGTTTTGCTCACTACAGCCACTAATAAAAAAGGCTAGCCCAAGCAAGGCTAGCCAATAATGCTTAACGAAACTCACCGTTTAGCCACCAAAGTCATCAAGTAGAATGTTTTCGTCTTCCACACCTAAATCTTTAAGCATGTTAATAACGGCAGCATTCATGACAGGAGGACCACACATGTAGTACTCACAATCTTCTGGGGCGTCGTGGTCACGTAAGTAGTTTTCAAATAACACGTTATGGATAAAGCCTGTTTTACCTTCCCAGTCATCGCCTGGTTGTGGATCTGACAAAGCAACGTGCCATTCAAAGTTCTCATTTTCGCGGGCTAACATATCAAAATCTTCTTCGTAGAAGATTTCACGACGTGAACGCGCACCATACCAGAAACTAATTTTACGCTTCGAGCTTAATCGCTTAAGTTGATCAAAGATGTGTGAACGCATTGGGGCCATACCCGCACCACCACCAATAAAGACCATTTCAGACTCAGTCTCTTTAGCAAAGAACTCACCAAATGGACCAGAGATAGTGACTTTATCACCCGCCTTAAGGTTAAAGATGAACGAAGACATTTTACCACATGGCAGGCTCATGTTATTTGGCGGTGGCGTAGCAATACGCACGTTCAACATGATGATGCCTTCTTCTTCAGGGTAGTTAGCCATTGAGTAAGCACGAATGGTTTCTTCGTCTACTTTTGACTCTAAGTTAAAGAAACCAAAGTGTTCCCAGTCGCCACGGTATTGTTCTTCAACATCGAAATCTGAATACTTGACATGGTGAGCAGGGGCTTCAATTTGAATGTAACCACCGGCACGGAACGGCACCGATTCACCATCAGGGATCTGCAGTTTAAGCTCTTTAATAAAAGTTGCTTTGTTATCGTTAGAGATAACTTCACAATCCCACTTTTTCACACCGAAGATTTCTTCAGGTAAAGAGATCTTCATGTCTTGCTTAACATTAACCTGACAAGCTAAACGTAAGCCAGTGGCTGCATCGCGCTTACTGATGTGATCCAATTCAGTGGGCAAAATATCACCACCACCTTCATGAATATGCACATGACACTGACCACACGAGCCACCGCCACCACAAGCAGAAGAAACAAAAATACCTGAATTACCTAGTACGCCCAGTAGCTTGCTACCTGCTTGAGTGGTAATCGCTTTAGCCGGATCATCATTAATTAAAATATGTATTTCACCAGTACTTACCAGCTTAGACTTAGCAAACAAAATGATTGTTACTAAAGCCAAGACGAGCAAGGTAAACATGGTTACGCCGAGAATAATTTCCATCGACTAATTTTTCCTTGTAGTTATTGGCCGTCTTACAGCTGAACGCCAGAGAACGACATAAACGCCATCGCCATTAAACCTACAGTGATAAAGGTGATACCTAAACCACGCAGACCATCAGGCACGTCTGAATACTTCATTTTTTCGCGTATACCCGCTAGCGCAACAATCGCCAACATCCAGCCGATACCACTACCAATTCCGTATACCAAAGACTCGCCCAAGTTGTATTCACGCTGCACCATAAACGACACACCACCAAAGATGGCGCAGTTCACTGTAATCAACGGAAGGAAAATCCCCAGCGCTTGATACAAAGCAGGAAAGTACTTATCTAATACCATTTCAAGTATTTGAACTAAAGCAGCAATAACACCGATAAAGGTAATGAAGCCCAAGAAGCTTAAGTCTGCATCAGGTAATCCTGCCCAGTCTAAAGCGCCAGGAGCTAATAGATTAAAGTAGATGATTTGGTTCACTGGTACCGAAATACCCAGAACTACAATCACCGCTACACCTAAACCAAATGCGGTTTTAACTTTCTTAGATACCGCTAGAAAAGTACACATTCCTAACAAGAAAGCTAAGGCCATATTTTCAATGAAAATAGAGCGAACTAAGAGACTAATATAATGTTCCACTCGATTACTCCTTCGGCTCTACTTGCTCTGGGTATGCGGTACGCAAAGCCCAAATCAATAAACCAATGATGAAGAATGCCGAAGCAGGCAATAACAATAAGCCGTTGGGTTGGTACCAACCGCCGTTGTTAATTAGCGGCATAATCTCAATACCGAATAGCGAGCCAGAACCAAAGAGTTCACGCACAGCGCCTACCGACATTAGAATAGCGCCATAGCCTAAACCATTGCCAAGACCGTCTAAGAACGATTTGAAAGGAGGCTCTTTCATCGCGAAGGCTTCAGCACGCCCCATTACGATACAGTTGGTAATAATCAAACCAACAAATACCGAAAGCTGCTTAGAGATATCGTAAACCACCGCTTTAAGCACCTGGTCTACTACGATTACCAACGAAGCAATAATTGCCATTTGCACAATAATTCGCACACTGCTCGGAATGTGATTACGAATCATTGAAATAAATAAGTTGGAAAACGCAGTCACTACCATCACGGCGAGTGTCATTACAAATGCAGTTTCTAACTTACTGGTTACCGCTAATGCTGAACATACACCTAATACCTGTAAGGCAATTGGGTTATTCGCTATAACCGGTCCAAATAAAACCTTTTTGGTTTCCTTAGCATCAGCCATTGTTTAGTCCTCCCTGTTGCAATTTGGCCAGGAACTTACCAAAGCCTTTATCACTTAACCAAAACTTCAAGGTGTTATCGACACCATTGCTGGTTAGCGTTGCTCCTGATAATCCGTCGATTTCAGAAAGAGAATCAGCTGGCGCAGTACCTTTAATCACAGTGATCGCTGTTGCGCCACTATCATCAAATAACTTTTTGCCAACAAACTTTGCCTGCCATAGAGGATTAGCAACTTCACCGCCTAGACCTGGTGTTTCACCTTGGTCGTAATAAACGATCGCATCTACTGTATTACCGTCGGGCTGGATAGCAAGAAACGCATACATAGTTGACCATAGACCGCGCCCATGAACTGGCAAGATGATTCTACCAATATCACCCTGTGCATCTTTTACAAGATATACACTGGCTAAGTTTGAACGACGAACAATGCCTGCGGTATCTTCTTCACCAGATAAACGAATACTAGTGTTAGGATCTTTGGCTGATTTTCGTTGTTCAAAAGTAGCGGGGTCAACCTGACTAGCGTCGACAAATTCACCGGTGTCTAAATCAATAACACGCGGTTCAATCACCTCAAGGTAAACGTCAGCAACCTTGCGGCCCGCCAGTTCAACACCAGAAACGGCTAGAATATTTTTTTGTTTATCTTCTACAGCGTTCTGTTGCTGCATACCGCGCAAACCTACAGCGGCAAGCGATACAACAATTGAACACACTAAACTTACGCCAACCACAACCTTGATGGTTTTGGCTAAGGAATCATTACTGGCCATCGCGAGCAAGCCTCCGTTTGATATTGGCTTGAACTACAAAGTAGTCAAAAATAGGAGCAAACAAATTAGCAAACAAAATAGCCAACATCATGCCTTCTGGGAACGCTGGGTTAACCACTCGAATTAACACCACCATCAAGCCAATCAAGCCGCCATACCACCACTTACCTTTATTAGTAAATGAAGCCGATACCGGGTCAGTCGCCATAAAGAACATGCCAAGCGCAAAACCACCTAGAACCAAATGCCAATGAGGCGGTAGTTGGAACATTAAGTTACTGTCTGAACCCACAAGATTCAGTAGTAAACTGGTTGCCACCATACCCACTAATACGCCAGCGACAATTCGCCAAGAGGCAATGCGGGTGAAGATGAGGAACAAACCACCTAAAGCGAGTAAAAACGTTGACGTTTCGCCACTTGAACCTTGAATGAAACCGAAGAAAGCATCACTCCAAGTGATTCCCTGTGCGACGAGACCTTGCATACCTTCAGCAGCGACTACACTTAGTGCGGTTGCACCAGAGTAACCGTCTACAGCAGTCCAAACAGCATCGCCTGAAATTGCAGTAGGGTATGCGAAGAATAAAAACGCTCGACCAGCCAATGCAGGGTTTAAGAAGTTTTTACCGGTTCCACCAAACACTTCTTTTGCCACCACAACACCAAAGGTAATACCTAAGGCGACTTGCCATAAAGGCATCGTGGCTGGAAGGGTTAAAGCAAATAAAATCGAGGTAACAAAGAAACCTTCGTTAACTTCATGACCACGAACCGAAGCAAACAGAACTTCCCAAAATCCACCCACAGCAAATGCGGTAAGGTAGATAGGCAGGAAGAATATTGCGCCATAGATCATCGACGCTATCCAGCCAGCGTCAGCGCCAGTAGGCACACCTAACATAGCAATTAGCGCACCATGCCAATCATCAGGTACAGTTCCCGCCCCAGCAATAACGGCTTCGTTTGCTTGAATGCCCGCATTGTACATACCAAAAAACATCGCTGGCATGAGAGCGACCCAAACAAAAATCATGATACGTTTTAAGTCAATAGCATCACGAACGTGCGTGTTTTTCTTGGTAACTAAACCCGGCGAATATAAGAATGTCGCTGTAGCTTCGTATAAAGCAAACCACTTTTCGTGCTTACCACCCGGCATAAATTGTGGTTCAATCTTTTCAATATAATCTTTAATACTGCTCATGCTTAACCTTCCTTCTCAATCTTGGTCAAACAATCACGAAGTACGCTGCCGTATTCGTATTTGCCAGGGCAAACAAAAGTACAAAGAGCTAAATCTTCTTCATCAAGCTCCAAACACCCTAACTGCTGCGCACTGTCGGTATCGTTTGACAACAAATCGCGAAGTAACAATGTTGGAAGAATATCAAGCGGCATCACTCGCTCATATTGACCAATTGGCACCATTGCTCGAGAACTACCACCAGTGGTTGTAGTGAACGGGAACAATTTGCTCTTATTTAGGCCTGAGATAAATATGCGCGCTAGAGAGAATTTATTAGTACCAGGCACAGCCCAACCCATAAATTCTTTTTCATAGCCTTCTTCTAAAGCCACGACTTGTTGATGGTATCGGCCAACAAAAGCATGAACTCCAACAGCATGATTACCTAGCAGTACACCACCTGAAATCACTCGATGTTCACCATCGACCAATTCACCGTCAATTAACTGCTGAATGTCTGCTCCCACTTCGGTGCGGAGCAAACGAGGCTCTTTTACTACAGGCCCTGCTAAAGCAATCACACGTTGATTGTACAGTTTACCGCTTGTCACTAAATGACCGATAGCAATCACTTCTTGATAGGCAACAGACCATACTGTGCGTTGGGCACTAGCAGGTTTAAGAGTATGGATGTGGGTGCCGGCTAAACCCGCTGGGTGAGGGCCTGCAAATACATGTTCCTCTACTCGAGCAGCGTCTGACTGAGGTAAACTGTAGTCACCTTTACAAACGAAGACCTCACCATCAGTTAAGCGAGACAAAACACGTAAGCCGCTAAGATAAGCGCTTTCGTTTTGCTCAATAATCACTTTAGGATCAGCCGCAAGGGGGTTAGTATCGATGGCGGTAACAAAGATAGCTGAAGGTGTTGAGCCTACAGCAGGTACTTTGCTATAAGGACGAGTTCTAAAGCCAACCCATTGGCCAGACTTCACTAACTTGTCCACAATCGTTGAGCGCTCAGCGCTATCGATTTCTGCATCGCTTAAAGCGCCAAAATCTATGCTATCGCCTGTTTGTTTTTCAATAACAACAGACTGCAATACACGTTGGGCACCACGGTTAATTTCTTGAACAACGCCAGCGCTAGGTGCTGTAAACACCACTCCGGGGTTCTTCTTATCTTCGAACAACGCCTGGCCTTGGCTTACCACATCACCCACTCGCACTTTCATAGTTGGGCGCATGCCCACATAATCTTCGCCGAGTACAGCCACTCTGGTAACAATAGACGCGTCTACTATTTGCTGTATGGGACCGCCTTTAATAGGCAGATCTAATCCTTTTTTTATTGTAATCATACTCTCTTACACATGTGTTGGGTCGGAAGACGAGCGATGATTTCCGTTTAACTTTTGCACTAAAAAATAAGTACTCAACTAACAAGTCATAGACAATTAGCTAACAAGCCACAGAAATCGTGTGTATTCTAGCACCAATTAAACCTATTTCTCCAAAGAAAAAGGCCAAAAATATAACCTATTCGACTTAAGTGTTAGAGGTTTGTTAACAGAGTTAAACCATCAGCTAACTATTGAGCAAACCAACCTTAAGTCTAATTGTCATTTTTAATCACTACACCCAGCCTATTCTATGGCGGCCGGTAGCAATTCAATTTGGTTATATTTTTTAACGCCGAATTGAAAACGCTGGTAACTATTTAAAACTTTCTCAAAAAATGGATCCTTTGCCGCCAACTGTTCCAGCACAGTATTACTGAAGCCTTTAAGCTCCTGCAATATTTGTGGAGAGAACGGCAACAGTTCAACGCCGTGTTCATTTGCCAGTACATCTAATGCTTCAATATTGTAGGCAACATACTCATTTAGCGTAGCTTGATTAACCACTTTAGTGGCATTTTCCACAATTCTTTGCAAGTCAGCAGGCAATGAAGCCATCGCCTTGCTATTAATAATAAACTCTAAGGTAGTGCTAGGCTCATGCCAACCGGGATAATAATAGTATTGAGCCACCTTATGAAAACCAAAGGCTAAGTCATTGTAAGGGCCCACCCACTCTACAGCATCTAACTCACCCGATTGTAACGCTGTATACAATTGTCCTGCGGGCAAATTGATAGCCTGCCCTCCCGCCAACTCCAGCACCTTTCCGCCTAGACCCGGCAAACGCATTTTTAGGCTTTTAAAATCACTAATGGTGGTGATTTTCTTGTTGTACCACCCCCCCCATTTGCGCATCGGTATTGCCACCTGGAAAGGGTATCAGATTGTGCGGGGCGTATAATTCGCGCCATAGCTCTAAGCCACCGCCTAAATATAGCCAGGCATTTAGCTCTTTGGCCCGCATGCCAAAAGGTACCGAACTAAAAAAAACCGTAGAGGGTAGCTGATCCTGCCAATAATAAGCAGCACTATGCCCCATTTCGGCCTCGCCTGCCGATACCACGTTAAAAACATCCAGTGCAGGATATAATTCACCCGCGCCATAAACATTTATCGCTAGGCGACCGTTACTCATGGCGTTCACTTCTTCAGCGAAGCGGTCGGGGGCAGATCCCAAACCCGGTAAATGCTTGGGCCAAGACGTAATTAAGGTCCAAGTAAAATCAGCGGATTGCTGTTGTGAATCGATACCTTGGCGATCATTGCAAGCACTTAAAAATACACTAAACAGAACAACCTTTACATATACCCGCATTAAACATTCCTTATTTGATGCAGCAATTGTGTGTAGCTTCAGCTATTAGTTTAGCTGCCTCCGCGACATTGCGGTGAGTCTGGTGTCTGTTGTTGCTCTGCCCATTGGCTTGAAGTGTAAGTGTGCATAGCTAAAGCATGAATGTCATTTTTTAACTCTTCGGCTAAAACTTGATTGACAGCTCGGTGGCGCTGCAACAATCGCTTACCCTCAAATTCATCGCTGACAATCGTAACTTTGAAATGACTTTCAGATCCAGCGGGCACGTTATGCATGTGACTTTCGTTTTTCACCTCGAGATAGCGAGGTGAAAATTGTTGCTGTAGCTTTTCATTGATGAGTGTTTCAACACGCATAGTTTGTCCCTGTAATATTTAGCTCACTGGCATTGTATAACGAAACGTAAAATTGATCCTTGGCTGTTTCACTCGCAAGGCTTTGGGCAAACAATGCTGCCACTGCTGTTGGCATAATCGGTTCATAAGCAATAGATCACCACTCTCCAATTGATACTCTATTTTTTGCTTATCCGCTCTATGGCGAAACAAAAAGCGTCGCGATGCCCCTATACTCAAAGAGGCGATTATCGGTCTTGTTCCTAGCTGTTTTTCATTGTCGCTATGCCACCCCATGTAGTCGCTACCATCACGGTAGTAGTTGAGCAGCACGCTGTTGAACGGTTGCTTTGCTTTTTGTTGTACCGCTAACTTTATTGGCAACAAAAAGCTGGGCCAAGGCAAAGGTTTACGCCATTCGCCAGAATAACGATAGGCTGTATCAGCGTCCCCTACCCAAAGCGATAAACGCGGCTCTAAGCAAGATTTACCAAACATCTTGATGCTGTGTTGTTGCCATGGCAGTTGTTGACGCATCTTTTGATAAACCAAAGCGGCACTCTCGGCGCGCAGCCAATGCTGGTAATGAACCAGCTGTTTTGTTGCAATGTCTTCTGTTAGCGCCACTTACCACAACCTAGATTCTACAGGGGTGTTACTTTAGTTTAGCCTTCAACTTAGTTACACTGCAGCCACTATTCAAGGTCCGTATCTTACAAATCCACTATGAGTCAAAATTTGCAAATAAACACGCTCAATTTACAGCTCTCTCGCTACCCCCAAGCAGCCTCTAGCGATTTACGAGCTTGGAATGCTGCCGACGAATTACTGGTAGAGTTTATAGATAACTTGGATGAAGCGCCGGCAACTATTTTGCTGCTTAACGACGAATTTGGCGCTTTGGCCTGCGCCCTAATGGCCCATTATCGTTTTGCCAAGACGAACATATACTGGCTAAGTGATTCATTTGTTGCCCGGCAAGCACTGATGCAAAACCTGCATGCTAACCAACTAAACAGCGATCAGCGTTTAACAATCCTTGCTAGTACCAGCGCTATGCCAAAAGCTGATTTGGTGTTAATGCGCTTACCAAAAAGCCTGAACTATCTAGAACAACAGCTCATTGGCCTACAAGCCAGCTTGTCCGCAGAGTCACAATTTGCTTGTGGGGCGATGTTGAAAGGCCTGCCAAAATCGGTATTTGGTTTATTTGAAAAACACATCGGTAACGTCAGCACCTCTCTGGCTAAAAAGAAAGCCCGCTTACTATTTGGTCACTACACTGGTGTACAATCAACATCGCCCTATCCTAAACGTTGGCAAATTGCCGATTATCAATGGCAACTCAATGATCACGCTAATGTGTTTTGCTTTGGCAAACTGGATATAGGTACACGTTTTATGCTGGAAAATTTGCCACAAGGCGAATTTGAATCGGTCATCGACCTAGGTTGCGGCAATGGTTTATTAGGTTTACGCGCTCTAAGCCTATACCCAAGGGCTACTGTCAGCTTTTGCGATGAATCTCTGATGGCGCTAGCATCGGCAAAAAACAACATAAACCTAAACCTACCAGAGCAACTTGAACGTTGCTCATTTAATCATGATAATGCGCTGCAACATCAAGCCGACCAAAGTGCCGATTTGGTGCTGTGCAATCCCCCCTTCCATCAACAAAACACTATTTCAAGCCATATCGCTCAGCAAATGTTTACAGATGCCAAACGTTGTTTACGCTCCGGCGGCAAGCTGATTGTGGTCGCCAATCGACACTTAGGCTATCACCCACTACTAAAATCTTACTTTGGCGGTTATAAGTTGCTGGCGAGCAATAACAAATTTGTTATTCTGAGCAGCACTAAGCGTTAAACAACCCATTAAGGTGGACTACTTGAACAAGCAATTATTATTGCCAGCCCTGTTGCTAGGCGGATTATTAGGGCTTAGCGCCTGCAGCAGTACGCCCCAGCAAGTGCAGTTAACCCCGCAGATTCAACTCGATGGCGTGCCGCAACATTCAATTATTGCAGCCATCAAATCACAAGATCTTCGTCCTAATCGCTTTTTAATCAGCATTCATCAACAGGGTGAAGAACAAGCTGAGCTGATCGCCAGTGGTGATAATCTGCGTCAAACGATCGAGCTACAATTATCCGCTGCTTGGCAGCAGCAAGGCTTGGGTTTTGTACCTGAATCGCCAAACACCATCACTATCGACATACTCGAACTGGCTAGCGAAGTCGAAGAAAGCAGCGTAAAACATACAGCAAGCTCTACCATGCGGCTTAAGGTCACCGTTGATACGCCGCATAAAACCTTGGCCAAACAGTTTCGTTCTACCCACACCAACGAAGGCGCGTTCTCGGTTAATGTAAATAAACAAGCAGTAGCCATGAGCCAACAGCTTTCTGAATTACTGACTCAAATAGTCAACGACCCCCAACTAATTGAAGTTTTGGAGTATCAAAAATGAATTGGCGTCTAATTCGCAGTACCTTTATATCTTTATGTTTAGGCCTAGCAAGTCTTCCTAGCTTGGCGCAAACGATAAAGTTTGTGACTAACCAAGGTGAGTTTGAAATGGCGCTAAACGCAGAAGCCGCCCCAAAAACAGTCGCTAATTTTCTACGTTATGTTGAAGACGGCAGTTATAAAGGGACTTTATTTCATCGCACTATCCCCAATTTTATGGCGCAAGCGGGTGGCTACTCGATCAATTACGAGCAAATTGATGTATACAATCAAATTGAAAATGAATCGAAAAATGGCTTGAGCAATAAACGAGGCACCGTCGCCATGGCCAGAACCAACGCGCCTCATACTGCAACTCGCCAGTTTTTCATCAACGTCATCGACAATGCCTATCTTGATGGCAGCCCTAATAAGTTTGGCTATACCGTATTTGCCGAGATAACGTCAGGTATGGACATCGTTGATAAAATTGTA
The DNA here is from genome assembly GCF_054112545.1 of Agarivorans sp. MS3-6. Taxonomy (NCBI): domain Bacteria; kingdom Pseudomonadati; phylum Pseudomonadota; class Gammaproteobacteria; order Alteromonadales; family Alteromonadaceae; genus Agarivorans; species Agarivorans sp. MS3-6. The sequence goes on from NZ_CM134202.1 coordinate 1,094,103, forward strand.
AACCAACCTACAAAAACTGGTCCTATCCCTGGAATGCGTAATGTTCCCATGGAAAAAGTCATTATCGAAGATGTTGTAGTGGTTGGCGCAGAACAGCCTTAACCCCGTCCCTAAATCAAACCGAGTAATAAATGAACTCATCGCTAAATTGGTCACAAACCTTACGTTCTTATTTAGATAAGAGATTGCTTTGGGTATTTATGCTCGGTTGTGCCAGCGGATTTCCGTGGGTACTCATTGGTTCCAATATGTCAGGCTGGCTCACCGATGCAGGTTTATCCCGCTCAGCTATCGGCTTCTTCGGCTCGGTATTTACGGTTTACGCCATTAATTTTTTATGGGCTCCCTTAGTTGATAGAGTAAAGCTTCCCGTATTACATGCTTGGCTCGGTCAACGCCGCAGTTGGATCTTCCTCTGTCAGGCCATTGTATTAATCTGTACCTTTGGCATAGCCCAATTCGACCCTGCCAATAGCTTGATGTTTACGTCTTTATTGGCCCTATGCATCGCCACGGCATCTTCTACTCAAGACATTGCCATTGACGCTTACCGAATCGACACTTTCTCTAATGGTGACTCACATCAACTCCCACAAGCCTCAGCGATGGCAGTTATTGGTTGGTGGACCGGTTATTCGCTGCCCGGCTACCTTGCCTTTGTCAATGCCGATCAAATTGGCTGGAACGGCGTGTACCTAGGCATGTGTTTTATCGTGGCGCTGTTAATGCTGTTTACAGTATTAGTTAAAGAACCCGTTACTAACCGTGACGCGCTGCAGCAACTAGCCGAAGCTCGCCATGCCGAATATCTTGGAACTAAATCCCCCTTAGTCGCTTGGCTAACCGTAACCGTAGCCGAACCCTTTCTCGACTTTTTCCGTCGCAATGGGGTACGCGTAGCCATTACCCTGCTGTTATTCGTCTTTTTGTTCAAAATTGGCGAAGCCTTCTTGGGAAGAATGTCGATCACCTTTTACCGTGAAGTGGGCTTTAGTAATGAGCAAATCGGCTATTACTCAAAACTAATAGGCTGGGGAGCAACCGTATTATTCACCTTAGTCGGCAGCGCCTTTAACGTGCGCTTTGGTATAATCAAAGGTCTAATTATTGGTGGCGTGGCAATGTCTGCCAGTAATTTAATGTTTGCCTGGATAGCCTCAACTGGCCCTAACGAACAGCTGTTTTTAGCCACTATTATCGTAGACAACTTTACCAGCGCATTTGCTACAGTGGCCTTTGTGTCATTTTTAACCGTTCTTACAGGCCAAGCCTTTTCGGCAACGCAATATGCACTGCTGGCGAGTTTAGGAAACCTAGGACGAACAACGCTGGCTTCTTTCAGTGGCAGCTTAGCCGATTATTTGGAGTCGTGGCCGCTATTTTTCATACTGACAGCGGTGATGGTGATTCCGAGTCTAATCATGCTAATAAGCTTGCGTGGTTACTTCACTAAAATATTGCAGCATAACGAAGACAGTAAACGGAACGCTTAACCGGCTTTAAGTTTTGTTGGGCTGCAAGCGCCTGCGTAACAACTGCCTAATACTGTGGCTAGGTGCTGCTTGTATTGCCAGTTTGGCATTTCTAGCAGCGGATGCGTTATCCCCGCAGCGGTATTGCAAATCAGCAACTACCGCATACCAATGATAAGACTGCGTCAACCAACTAGGAATATCGGCCAATTGCAGGGCTTGTAAGCCTGCTGCTGCGCCCTGCCACTCGGCCAATGCTATCGCCTTATTCAAACTATGCATTGGCGATGGTGCGAGCTGCTCTAAAAGTTGGTAACAATCGACAATTTTATGCCAACGAGTTTGCTCGAAAGAGCCGGCCAGACAATGCTCGGCTGCAATACTCGCCTCCAGATGATAACGGGATAGTCGCTCACCTTGCGCCGACTGTTGTAGATAAGCAACCGCTAGGCTTATTTGCGATTGACTCCATAGGCCTCTATCTTGCTCGGCCAGCAATAATAACCCCGAATCATCTTGCCGAGCATTCAGTCTGGCGAGATTAAAATACATCAAGGCTAACAAGGCATAACTATCAGGTTTATCTCCCACTCTACTGTCAGCGAGTAAGCCAAGTAAACGGGTTGCTTCTTCACACAAATCTTGACGAATAGTGTGATCGACATGAGATGACAAATAACCTTCAGTAAACATCAGGTATAACACACGGTATACGTTGTTTAACCTAGCCTTCATGTCTTGGTCGCTCAAATGGTCTACATCTATGGCTTGGTTTTTCAGATACAGCTTTGCGCGGCTGAAACGTTTATAGGCATTGTCTTCACTTATATACAAACGTATCGAAGCCTCTTTGATGCTAAACCCACATAGGCTTTTTAGGGTAAACACTAACTGTGATTCAGGGGGGATTGCATCGTTACAGGTTACGAACAACATGCGTAACAATGCGTCACTTAACTCTCCGGCTAGTGGTGGTTCTGGAAACTCTTCTTGAAGATTTTCAATGCTGATAGAAAAAGCCGACTGTTTGTCTGCTTGACGCTGCCTCGAACGAAACTCAGACAATAGAAAGCGATGAGCGACCTTATACAGCCATGCTGAAGGGTTATCGGGTATTCCATCTTTACGCCAATGATCTATCGCTTGCACCATTGACCACTGCACAGCATCTTCAATCAACTCGACACCCGCTATTCCAAATCGACGCACTAATAACGCCACAAGTTGTCCATACTCATGGCGAAATAAGTGGTCTATTTTTGAAATGTGGCTCAAAGGCGACAAATTTCTCTAATCTCAATACTGGTTCCTTCATTACCGACCATTGGGCTAGCTTGTATGACGGCTATAGCCTGCTCCAAACTTTCGGCACTTAATGTCATATAACCTCCGATAATTTCTTTTACTTCCATAAAAGGGCCATCTTTTAAACTATCCTGCTGCACCACCGCTCCACTCGCCCCCAGCTTGCTCCCCATATCTAAAATATTGTCGGCAAACTGTTCCTGCCAAGCCTGATACTTAGCAAACATCAACTCCATGTCCGCCGGAGAAGGCTTTTCACAACCACCAGAACTACTGCGCAGAAGACACATATATTGTTTATTGCTCATAATTTAACTCCTTTAAATGTTATGTTCAGTCAGCCAGTTAAACGCCTCTGACACACTAATGACGCCTGGGCGTTAATAAGTTGGACAGATACATAAAAAAACTCACTAAACCTAAGCCGTGATACCAGATAAAAACAATCTAGAGCATTAAGCCTACTCACTGTCGTTAATGATGATTTATTAAGCTTAGAGAAAATGACAAAAAGCTTTCAAGTATTTTCATGTAAAATAGCCACTGGCTGGTAAGTACATTGATTAGGCCAAACACATGTCTCATTCTGCGCGACCATTTGGAGAGCTATCTAGGGTGTCATTGATAACCGCAAAAATTTTTTCTTACCCTACTGCACTGGCGGGTTTAGCGCTGGCAATAGCCAGTTTAGGGCTAACTTGGGAAGGCTTGCTTGAGTGGAATGGTGCGATACAGCATGCTACCGCGATAATCGCCGGCCTATTGTTACTGCCAATATTAATTAAGTTTGTACTTAAGCCTTCACTGTTTTTTAAAGAGCTCGCTCATCCCGTTGCTGGAGCTATGCTACCGGTCATCACCATGAGTATTATGGTAATGGCCAAGTCATTGGCAGATATTGAGCAAAACTTAGCAGTAGTTGTCAGCTTTTCAGCCTTCGTGATTCAAATTGCGCTGTTTGTGGCCTTTAGCTATCAACGCTACCAAGACTTTCAATTAACTCAACTAATCCCTTGTTGGTTCATCCCTCCAATAGGTTTGGCGTTATTTGTGGTGGTAGCACCTATCGCTTTACCACAAACCTTAAAGGCGATTATTTTGTATGGCGCGCTCATCGCTTACTTAATGTTATTGCCGCTAATTGTTTACCGACTTTACACTTACCCTATACCCGCAGAGTTAAAACCCCTTTTGGCGATTATGGCAACCCCCGCCAGTTTAATCTTGTTGGGCTTTTTGGTTTCAGGTTTACCTTTAACAATCACCTTAATGGCTCCGCTTACCTTATTGGCCTTGGTGATGACAATCGCCGTTTACTTTGCTTTGCTATCCCTGCTGAAATTACCCTTTAGTCCTAGTTATGCGGCTTTTACTTTCCCACTAGTGGTAAGCGCTACCGCTTTATTTAGTCTTAAGGGGTTTCTACAAGAGCAAGTGAATGGGTCTCGTTGGCAAATATTAGCAAACGTTGTGCCCAACTTAGAGTTAATTATCGCAACAAGCATGGTGCTATATGTAGCGGCTTGCTATATCAAACATTACACCTTAACTCGCGCATAAAAAAAGCCGCTCTACGCGGCTTTACAACAACTCATACGCTAAACAATAGTTAATCGCGAAAGTTCTCAAACTGAAATGGTTGGTCATATTCACCGCTGCGAACCAAGGCCATCGCCCCCTGTAAGTCATCACGCTTCTTACCGGTAACACGCACTTGTTCACCTTGAATAGAGGCTTGTACTTTTAGCTTGGCGTCTTTAATTTGCTTGACCACTTTTTTAGCCGTGGCTTGTTCTATACCATTTTTAAAATTAACCACCTGAGAGTGGGTTTTACCACTGCGAGTTACCTTGGCTAAGTCGATAGACTTAGCGTCTATGGAGCGCTTAACCAACGCGCTGCGCAAAATATTTAGCAATTGGTCTAGCTGAAACTCAGTTTCAGCGGTCATTTTAATAGATTCGTCTTTGTATTCGAAGCTCGCTTCTACTCCACGAAAATCAAAACGCGTATCAAGTTGACGAATGGCGTTATCACAAGCATGGCGAACTTCGTTAGCGTCTATCTCTGAAACAATATCAAATGAAGGCATGTTTTATCTCCCCTAAATTTTTTCCGTATGCGAAAATGTTTGCATTATATCCCTTTGTGGCCAAAAGAGTATTGTCGAGTGATGAGTAAAGGCGGATTAATCTTTCGCTGGTTGTTTTATGCCAGCTTATTGGTGGTATTAGTACTAGCCCTTTGGCCTTTGAGCATTCAAGGCCCCGTGGTGCACACCGATAAAGGCCTGCATTTTTTATGCTTTTTTATGTTGGCTTGGTTGTCACAATTAGCCGCGTTTAGCCGTTGGCATAGCTTTGGGCTACTGCTTGTTTTCGGCATAAGCATAGAGCTCGCTCAGGGCCTTAGCAGCTATCGACAAGCTTCGTGGTTAGACTTGCTCGCTGACGTATTAGGCACTATCTGTTATTTGGCTTTGAGCTTTAACTCTACATTTCAAAAGGTGAATCGATGTATCACTGCGCAATAATTGGTGCAGGTGCGGTGGGTGGCTTGTTAGCGAGTCACCTAGGCCAACAGCAAACCGTTTGTTTTATTGACTCAAGAATCGCTCAGCCGGCCCAATGCACAATTAAGGTTAACAGCTTAAGCCAAGGGAAGATTGCTTTTGAGCTAGCAATACTACCAGATGTGCCTCGCTGCCAATGGTTGATTATTTGCGTTAAAGCCCATCAAGTAGACGCCGCCATACAAAGCTTGGATCTCTCGCCCGCCACCAATATTTTACTGATGGTGAATGGCATGGGTTCACATCATCAAGTATTAAAACATGTCGATGAGCATCGCTTGTATTTAGCCAGTAATACCCACGGTGCATTAGTTAACCTTAAAAGTTCAAGCGTATTGAGCGTTGAACATACCGGTTTAGGTAAAATCGATGTAGGGACGTTCAATAAACAGCAATACCCTCCAGCCGAACTAGCCAGTTTACAAGCCTCTCTGCCGCCACTGCATTGGCACCCTGATATTTATCAAGCTTTATGGCTAAAGCTTGTGATTAACTGCTGCATCAATCCTTTAACTGCATTAAACAACTGTAAAAATGGAGAACTACTTCAACCAAACTACCAAGCTAAGCTTAAAGCCTTATGCCAAGAGTTAAGCCAAATAGCCTTGTTAGATGGCGTTGTTCTGAATTCAGCATTACTGCTCAGCACAGTGCGAGAGGTCGCCTTCAACACCGCCGAAAATTATTCATCAATGCAGCAAGACATAAGCCACCAAAGACTCACTGAAATAGACTACATTAATGGATATGTGGTGAGCTTAGCGAAAACTCACCACGCGGTTTGTCGACACAATGTTGCCTTAGTACAGCAAATAAAGTTATTGGAGAAGCAATATGAATAAAGTGATGGTGGCCATTGCACCCGGTAGCGAAGAAATCGAAGCCGTTACCATTATTGATGTACTGCGCCGAGCAGACATTGAGGTGGATGTTGTAAGCATTTGCCCACAAGGAAAACTAGAGGTGATTGCCTCGCGCGGGGTAAAACTCGTGGCTGACTATCCGTTAAGTCACATTACAGCCGCTAGCTATGGCATGCTAGTATTACCTGGCGGAGTACCGGGCAGCGAAGTATTTCGCGACTCCCCACAACTGATTGAAATTATTAAGCAACGCAATACTCAGCAGTGGTTAGCCGCTATTTGTGCAGCCCCCGCAGTGGTGTTGGCTCACCATCATTTATTAGCCAATGCCCAAGTAACTTGCCACCCCGCATTTCAACATCAGTTACCCCCTGCACAATTGTCAAACCAGCGAGTCGTGATTGATAGCACCAACCAGTTAATTACCAGCCAAGGTCCTGGTACCGCTATTGAGTTTAGCTTAGCCTTAATAGAACAACTTAAAGGTAAAGCTTGCGCTGAGTCGGTAGCTACGCCGATGGTGCTGGCTTAAGAGATCAACAACCTACAATAGCAAGCCATGCATGACAGGGCTTGCTACTTTTTCGCTTCAAAAAAGAGAACCGACTACTCCACAATTAAACGGGCATTAAGCGGCTGTACAGGGCGGTTATTGTTATGTCCCATTACTGCAGTAAAATCAACAATTTGCTGCTTTGAAGCGCTGACAGGTGTTTTAAGTACTAACCAAGTTACCCCTTCGCTACAAGGTGGTGTGGTTAACGAGCCATTAAAGCGGTAGTAGTCTTGATTGGCAGGCCACAGTGCTGCAGCACTAACCGGCGCTGTTAATGTGGCTTTATCACCTGCCTCAAGTGGTAGCTGAGCCCACGCTTTAGCCAATTCTTTATTAGCCTCACCTTGGGTAAACATTAAGGCTACCACCGCTAGCTGACCTTGTGCATCAGCATGTACAAAATGCGCTTCCAAGGGAAAAGACTGTCCTTTAACCGTATTTTCGCTAGGAGAGTGAAAGTGAAATTGTTTTAGCTCGAACTGCTGTCCGGCCAAGCTAACATAGCTACCAGGCGCATAATTCACTTGAATGCTATGGCCATTATTGAGTATTTTCTCGCCAGCCACTTCATAATTTGCTTCAAGCTTAGCAAGATCGCCTTTAGTGGTTTGACTAATATCGATAGGCGATTGATTTTTTCCGCTTGAACAGCGGGCAAATTCTGGTGCTAATTCGCCCCAATGCTCGGGCCCTTGGTGACCGGAATATCCCCAAGGTTCAGCGCTATCGCTAGCTGCCAAAGCAGAGAAACAAGTAAGATAAACTAACAAAGAGCTTTGAATCTTTTGGCGGTTCATTGTGTTTTTCCTTTAACTACTTAAAAAAGCAAAACAAATCCTTACTCGCCATTTTCAAGTAAGGCTGCGCACCAATCAAAGGTGGTAAATAGGTTTTACCACCTTAGTGATATAAAGATCAATATAGAAATATAAAATGCTTATAAAACAAAAAAGCCTTACACAGTAAGGCTAAATATTTAAACTATATCGTTACATTTATTCACTTAAGCTGAGAATAGGTAATTCATCCCAAATTTTGGCTTCATCAGCGTCGCCACCCGAAAAGTTCCATGGGCCGGCATCAGCCGCTAACGGGCGATATACCGCAGACAGTCCATCTAAATCCCACGTGCTCACATAGAAGCGAATACCATTTAGGCTTTCTGGTCTACCCAAAGCTTCGCTGGCAAAATCCAAATATATAATTTGATTTTCTTTATCTACGGTAACTTTGGGTGCCGGCGTGACTGCTTCCCCCCAATTGCTAGCATCAGCACCCTCAGCATTATAAATCGAGCTCTGCCAGCCAAATACCACCGCATTTCGGTTCCAGGTGCCATCCGGCATTGTGGCGTTTATTTTTGGTAATACCGTTTGAGTACTGCCTTGGTCTTCAGGTAAATCAATAAAGATTGAGAAACCAACATGATCAAAGCCATTGGGTGGTAACCAAGTATCGGTCAGTTTATCCATCACCATTTTTAAACGAACATTGCTGCCCACCGAGTAAACTTCGAGCTGATTTACTGCCAGTTGGCTGTTTACTTTGTCAAAGCTGGGATCTTCCGGTAACGAGTAAGTGCCGTTTGGCCCTCCGCTCCCTTGTTGCACATCAGCACTATCATCAATAGCGATATCAGGCACACTAGACCATGCTAAGTCAGAGGTGAAATGTACATCGGCTAAACCTGCTTGCTCACTGGGTGAGTAAATCGCGAAACGATGCTGTTGCTCACCGATGGCAAAGTGGCGAGTAGACAAAAGTGCAGACCAATCACCGTTGCTGTCTACCTCGATATTCGTGGCGGTGCTTAAATTACCATTAACCACCAACTGTAGCTCTGCATTTGGCTCGGCTTGGCCAGTAATCAAGGTATCTTGAGTCACTGTGCTGTCGCTCCAATCACCGTCTAGGCTGATGCCTAAGTCGGGGGTGTCTACCGCAGTACTAGTCGCGGTTTTGAAGTAAATTACTGCAGATTTTGCTGGTAGCTCTAAACTTATTTCCCCGTTGCCATCGGCGACTAAGCCTGCTGGTGCTTGTAGCCAATTGGCTTGAATTTTCTGCTCAAATACGGTGCCTTCCGCTTGCTCTACATCTAGGCGATTAAGCAACATCGGGACGTTCGCTGTGTTCATCACCACCAACACATCTTCGTCGGCTAAATGACGGGTAAAACTAAACACTCCAGCGCCCGATTTATCACTGGCAATCACCTTAATGTCACCACGGGTCATCACTGGATTTTCACTACGTAACTTGGCGAGATCTTGAATGAATAAGTACATCTCGCTAGTACTGTCAAAGGAGTCTTTTGAACTGGCATCTTCTCTATAACCGCCTTCAAACATAGCGTCGCGGCTAGCGCTCATAGCTTGCTCGGTACCTTGATAAATAACCGGAATACCGGGAATACTTAACATCGTCATGAGTGCTTGTTTTAAGTCAGCTTGGCTAGCTTGAGACAAAAACCGCGGCATGTCATGATTGTCGATAAAGTTAGGCATGATGTAAGGGTTTGGAAATAACTCCATCATCTTCTCTATCCGAAAGCGCAAGTAATCGGTAGGTTGGCCAGAAGCAAATACCCGTGTCATTGTGGTTTGCATAGGGAAGTTAAGTAAGGAGCCAAGCTGCTTATCATCTCCTTCACCCAAGTAGCTCAGCATTTTCTGTTCACCTTCGGTGTTATAGGCACTTGAGCTTTCAAATACTTCGCCAAAGGTTAAAAAGTTCTGCCGCCCAGTTTGTTCCGCCTGCGAGATGACGCCATCATCCGCATGCAAAAAATCAGTCCAGAAATCGTGGTCTACAAACTTAACCGTGTCGATCCTAAAGGCATCAACCCCCACTTCCCTAATCCATTTGCGATAGCTATCTTTCAAGTAAGCTCGCACGGCTGGGTCGCTAGTATTTAAATCATCTAAATCAGATAACTGCCAGTTTTTTTCCTGAACAGGATCGTTATGGTCGGTAATGCTTGGAGTCCAATGGAAGCTACCCGAACCATCGTCTTGGCAAGTATTTTGGTTTAGCGGAAAAGGGAGTGTCTGCCCATCGGCAAGTGGTTTTTCGATTAAGCGAAAGCCTTCACAAGGTATAGAAGCATCATATTCCCAAGGCTTATCATAGGTAAAATAATTGCCAACATGGTTAGTCACAATGTCCTGAATCAAATACATACTGCGGCTATGAACTTCACTCGCGAGGTGTTGATAGCTGGCTAAATTACCAAAATGCTCATCTACCTTTTGAAAGTCTCGCGCCCAATACCCGTGGTAGCCGCCATAATTTTGCTGGTTATCCCACCACTGGTTCGCCACAGGAGGTGTAATCCAAACAGAAGTCGCGCCCAACTGCTGAATATAATCGAGTTTGTCGCTCACGCCCAGCAAGTCTCCACCACTGAATTTCTTATCAGAGCTTGGATCATATTCACCATAACCTTGGTCACTCAAGCTGGGATCACCATTGTTGAATCGGTCGATCATCAAAAAGTAAATAATCTGATCCTGCCATTCAGGTGACGACACATGACTACCTGCCTGCTGACTTACTTCGTCGTCAGAGTTACAGCCAGACAGAGCTAAAACCACAGAAAATGACAAAATATTAATGGGTTTCAATATATGACTATTGAATAACAACATACTGCATTCCTTTATCTTTTATGTTTCGCCAAACAATAAAGGAATAGCCAGGTTAATTTAGTGTCATGACACGCCAAAATATTGGTAGTTGGATGCCAGCTTAATGATTACGTGAGCAAGTTAGCAGTTATTGACGCCAACGGTTAGGCTAACCATTACACCGATTACACAGTGCCTATAGAAGCGGTGAAATAAACTGATAACTTTGGGGGTAATGCTGAGTCGCTAACTCTTGGTTTTGCTGGTCGAACAAACGAAACTGGCACTGTTTCACCAAGGCAGGGAACGGACTAGACAAGGTCCAAACCGTATATTGTTGGTTAGAACTCACTTTCTGTAAGGCCAGCGGATCTATATTTTCACCGACATAACATAGCACTTTAGCCACCGCGTCTAGTTGGCAGGCAAGCTCAACAAACAACTGAAAAGCAAAGCCGGTTTTAATGATATTTAAGGTCGGCACAATATAAGCGGGTGAGCCAAATAACAAACGTTCGTTTACTTTGTAATCACGCTGCTGGTTGTCATCAATATACTTTTCACCGTCGACTTCATAACATAACCTAAACTGCAAAGGCTGCGCTACAGGCAAGTTAGCGGTCGACCACAGTTCGGTCCCATCACATAAGAAGTCGTCAAAAAAAGCAGGATAATGGCGCCACACACCATCTTGGTCTTTACACTCAACCGTTACCACTTTTTCAAATGCAATATTGTCTACTTCTAGCCGTACTTGACCCTCTTGGGTATGTAACTCCCCTTCTCCGCCCACCGGTCCTCGCGCATAATGCAGGCGCACCGGTTGATCTTTTCGTTCAGCGCGATTTTGCAGGCATTGCTGGCGAAAAAAACTTGGTGTAAAGCGAAACCAACGGCGAAATGAGCGATGAAAATTAGACGGGTCGTCGTACCCTAAACGCAAAGCAATACTGGCAATAGGCATCGGTGTATCGGCTAACAGATTAAGCGCCAAGGTTTTCTTTTCGTCTTCGATTAACTGAGAAAAATTAAGCTGTTTGTCGCGTAAACGCCGCTGTAACGTGCGGGTTGATAGGCCCATTTTTTTCGCCACATCATTAATACTGAGAGGCTCGACTAAGTGTTGTTTGATAATATTTTTAAGCTGCGAGTGTATATCAGGCGAGCTTATCGTCTGGTGCTGTAGTAAGTGATACACCTTTTGAGCAAAGCTATGAATAGCAGCATTAGGCTCGACACTTTGCGTTAGTCCTTTACTCGGGAATTGCAAAGCAAGTTGATTGTTTTTGCTGGAGAGCGTGGCGAAGCTAAGATGATTGAGCTGCTGTTGTAATTGCTCTAGCCGGAGTTTGCTCCAAGCCGGCAGAGCCTGTTGCTCGCGAGAATATAATGAGAGTAAAAAACTATCAGCCGATTCACTCACCTCAATATAGACCTGACGATCGAGTAAAGAGATACTCTTGCTCCACCAAATCAAGCCCTCTCTTAGTGACTCAGCGTGCTCTAGCAACATAGCTTGTAAGCGCAATAAGTCGCTGAGATGCCAGTACTCTCCTGCCACGCGAAGGTGCGAGTGACCGAGCTTTTTAGCAAGTATCGAAATATCCGCAGATTGATTCAAAATTCATAACAAGGAGATGAAATATTGATGCATTTTCTTACAATAAAGACCAATAGACAACCAAGCTATAATAAAATTGAGCAAGCAATCAATAATGTTTTGTCTTAGCACAAACATTTCACAGGGCAGCGGTTGCCAGCGCAGTGAGCAGGCCTAAACGGCAATAACTTGATCACTTTTCTATTTATCCGATTTTTCCGCATCTCAGTCAACACACCTAATGAGGGCATTAGCCCTCATACAAAATGCAACGTTCAGCTGTCGATTGATTTGCATGCGTCGTTAACAAGCAAAAGAACGCCACTATTGGCACATTGGCTGCAGCCCATAAACACAGCGCTCTAATTTGGTATGGATGATGGGCTCTACCGCTTTACCTTGGTGAATATTATGTAAGGTGTAAATCGACTGATACCCCATATCATAAGGAGACTGTCCCACATTGCCGTGAGCTAAGCCCTGCGCCAGCAGTCTTTTTTGTACCGCTAAAGTATCGCCGAAAATTAGCAGCAAGTTTTGTGAAGAAAGCACATCGATATGCGGGCTAACCAGCTCGGTATATTGAGCTTCTAATGTTTGTGGCCAAGCCCCTACGGTAATAATAACATCTAATAACCTAGGCTCGTATTTATGGAGCTGTATCATCCTGTCTAAGTTGTTTAACGTGCGCTGAGCATCGTCATCGGCATAAATCGGACAACGTGTATGTTCCTCCCATAAGTCACTGTTGTCGCTGTTGTCGCTACCAGTAAAACCTAAACCGGCATATACACCGTTAATCCTCTCTATTAAGTTGGCTGCGCTTTTATTGCCAGTTAGTATACAAAAGGCTCCACCTTGCGGCTTAAGCGCTTGAGTTAGCCGGCCCAACTGAAAGCCAAACTGAAAGTTGTCGGTACCAATGTAGCTGTGACGCAACCTTGGATTCTGCTCCAAAGCTTTATCTGAGAAGTCAGAATCAAAGGTAACAATGGGAATATTGTTCTGCTGAGCTAACAGCATACTGCGGTGTGTAAGCACTCGAGAGTTAATCACCGACACCGAAATACCGTTTACGCCCTTTTCGATTTGTTGAGTAATAATTTGATCTTGATAGCGAGCATCGGCTTCTTCCGGCCCTATGTAAATACACTCAACATTTAGCTCAGCGGCGGCTTGCAAGCAGCCTTTCTCTACATCATCAAAAAAGGGATTACTGACAGCTTTAGGGACCACCAAGTAACGAGGTTTACTCGATTCGTTAGCCGATACTTGACTACTAATCAGAACAAAAAAACAAACGAGGAATACTTTCACAGCTTCACCAAATCAAGCACTGGATAACTGTAAGCTAAGACAATAAAACGCGCTAGGTAAAGCTAAGCTGCGCTAACTGCAACTTAGCTCACGCTTTTTCGAATTAATCCGCTTCGTTATACAATTTAACAAACTCTTGATATCGCTGCTTATTTATACCCATGTCTGAGTAGCCGACGCGTGATTGAGAGCGAAAGTGCAGCTGCTGATTAGCTTCATCAAAAAGGAGTTCAACGTCATCACGATACCCCACGGTTGGGCTGAAAAAAACCACATGAACATACTCACCATTGCGGGAAATAACTTTGTTATTTGGCATATGTGCAAAGGCGCGAAGCGCTGCTAACTGAGTGGCTTTTAAATCTGCTTTAAATGGCAGGGCGGCTACTTTTTTGTCCGCTTCTTCAGCAAAACTTGATACACCATTTGGCGAGCTTGCTAACGGTGCTAAGCGGCCATTTTGTAAGCCTAAGTTATCAGGGGTATTGAGGTTTTTATATACCATAGCCCCCGGCACCACCAACAATACGATGACTAATCCCCACACTAGCATTTTCATTATCCTTCTCCAAAGCCGTTGCAATTATAATAGCTGCTACTATAACCAAAAAAGGTAAAAAAAAAGCCACACACTTAAAAAAGTGTATGGCTTTAACCATTTTTTTTCAGCGACTAGGCTTGTGGGCGCATCGCTGGGAATAAAATTACGTCACGAATAGTGTGGCTATCGGTAAATAACATCACTAAGCGGTCGATACCGATACCTTGCCCAGCGGTTGGCGCTAAGCCGTGCTCTAGAGCAGTAATATAGTCTGCATCGTAGAACATTGCTTCGTCATCACCCGCATCTTTTTGAGAGACTTGGTCTTTAAAGCGCTGGTCTTGATCTTGCGCGTCATTTAACTCTGAGAAACCGTTAGCGATTTCACGGCCACCAACGAAGAACTCGAAACGGTCGGTAATGAATGGGTCATTATCGTTACGACGAGCCAATGGTGAGACTTCTGCAGGGTATTCGGTAATGAAGGTAGGCTGAATTAAACGATGTTCAACCGTCTCTTCAAAGATTTCGGTAATCACTTTACCAAGACCCCAGCTTGCTTGTACTTCAATGCCCAGCTTTTTGGCTACTGCACTGGCAGCTTCCAGCGATTCTAGTTGCTCAGCGGTTACATCCGCGTTGTAGTCTAAAACAGACTGTTTCATTGGAATACGCTGGTAAGTACGACCAAAATCAAACTGTTCGTCACCATAAGCCACTACGCTGCTTCCCAATACTTCTTGAGTAACGGTGCGTAGCATTTCTTCAGTTAAATCCATGAGGTCTTCGAAGTTGGCGTAAGCCATGTAGAATTCCATCATAGTGAACTCAGGGTTATGGCGTGGCGATAAACCTTCGTTACGGAAGTTACGGTTAATTTCGAATACTCGCTCAAAACCACCTACTACCAAACGCTTCAAATAAAGTTCAGGGGCAATACGCAAGAACATTTCTTGGTCTAAGGCGTTATGATGCGTAACAAATGGACGCGCTGCAGCACCACCAGGAATCACCTGCATCATTGGCGTTTCAACTTCCATAAAGTCACGTTGGGTCATGAACTGGCGAATAGCATTAATGATCTTAGAGCGGATCATAAAAGTAGTACGCGAATCTTGGTTCATGATCAGGTCAACATAACGCTGACGGTAACGTTGTTCTTGGTCAGTTAAACCGTGGAATTTTTCTGGCAAAGGACGCAATGCTTTAGTCAGCAATGTGTATTCGTCCATATTCACGTAGAGGTCACCCTTACCTGATTTATGCAACGCACCTTTAACACCAATAATGTCACCGATGTCTAAGCCGCCGATCTCTTTAAGATCTTTCTGCACTTGTTTAGGCGCATAAGCTTGGATACGACCAGAAACATCTTGAATCACCAAGAATGGACCACGCTTGGCCATGATACGGCCAGCTATCGCCGCAATATTGCCTGCCGCTTCCAAATCTTCTTTAGACTGCTCTCCAAATTGTTGCTGTAAATCGTCAGCTAGGTGCTCACGTTTAAAGTCATTAGGGTGGCCGTTGGCCGAGCAAGTTTCGCGAATTTTGTCTAACTTAGCGCGACGCTCTGCGATCAGTTTATTTTCTTCTTGTGCTGCTTGTTCCAGACTTTTTTCTGTTTGTTCCGACATGTGAAAACCTTGCTCGTTACAGCCCTGATTTAAGGCTAGCTTCTATAAATTTATCTAAATCACCATCTAGCACGGCTTGAGTATTACGGTTCTCAATTCCGGTGCGAAGGTCTTTAATTCGTGAATCATCTAACACATAAGAGCGAATTTGACTGCCCCAGCCAATATCTGACTTGTTGTCTTCTGCCACTTTTTTCTCGGCATTTTGTTTTTGTAACTCTAATTCAAACAACTTAGCTTTGAGTTGCTTCATTGCTTCATCTTTATTCTTGTGTTGCGAACGGCCACTTTGACACTGTACAACTGTGTTGGTCGGCAAGTGAGTAATTCGTACTGCCGACTCTGTTTTGTTTACGTGCTGACCACCCGCTCCCGAGGCGCGATAAACGTCAATGCGTAAATCACCTGGGTCAATGTCAACCTCAATGCTGTCATCTATTTCTGGATAGATAAATGCAGAGGCAAACGACGTATGGCGACGCCCGCTTGAATCAAAGGGCGATTTACGTACCAAGCGATGCACCCCAGTTTCGGTGCGTAACCAGCCATAAGCATACTCGCCGCTAACTTTAATGGTGGCGCCTTTAATACCGGCAACATCACCATCAGACACTTCCACCAGCTCAGCTTTGAACTGATGCGCTTCACACCAACGCAAGTACATGCGTAACATCATGTTGGCCCAATCTTGCGCTTCTGTACCACCAGAGCCAGATTGGATATCAATATAGCAATCGCTTTCGTCCATTTCGCCTGCAAACATACGGCGAAACTCTAACTTTTCTAATTGCTTAAGCAGCTCTTCGGCTTCAGCTTGTGCTTCGTTAAAGGTTTCTTCATCTTCTTCTTCAACCGCCAGCTCAACCAATCCAGCCACATCTTCAATGCCTTGAGTGAGGTTATCAATGGTATTCACCACCAACTCTAAGGCCGAGCGCTCTTTACCTAGGGCTTGAGCCCGTGCAGGATCGTTCCAAATTTCTGGTTGCTCTAATTCACGACTAACTTCTTCTAACTGCTCTGCTTTTGCATCGTAGTCAAAGATACCCCCGGAGCACTTGGGTGCGCTCTTTAATATCAGCTAGAGAATTGTTAACCGAATTAATTTCAAACATCGTGTAAAAACCTGCGTTGATGTACCAAAAACGCGCAATTTTAACCAATATAGCCTCGAATAAACATAGCTTGTGACAAGGAATACACGAAATAAGCGACTTTTTTTATATTGATTGGATTAAACCTTCACCGTTGTAGCAAATTGCAGCCTATAAATAGCTATTCACAAAACGCTGACCGCTATTACCTCTCACACCAAGCCACGTTCTTATACTGTGTTAAGCCTCTCAAACCTATAATGCTAAGCAGCTGAATATTTTCACTTTCAGTTAAACTACTCGCCAGCAATTACTTAAGCAGATCTCTTTAGCACTATGCTTGCATGTTTATCTAAACAACTTGTTTTGCCATTTTATGCCTTTGTTTTGATGATGCATCACACTAGCATCTTTGCCGCCGATTATTACGTCGATAACACCAGTGATAATCAGTTACCGTTTAGTGAAGCAACAGGCAGCCAAGAGCGCCCCTGGACTCAGCTACAATTTGCTATTGAGCAGCTAAAGGCTGGCGATCATTTATGGGTAAAACCCGGAACGTATCAGTTAGATAAACCACTGCAAGTTAATCAATCTGGACAGCCCAACCAGCCGATAGTAATGAGCAGTTTACCGGGAGAGCGGGCCAATACCGTATTGGTGGGCGCAGGCTTCTCGGTTAAACAGCAAAGCCATATTACGATTCAAGGTTTTACCATTCGCCAGGCGTTTAACGGTATTTACATTGAAGGCTCAGCCAGCAAACCAGTTAGTCATATCACTCTTCGTAATAACCATACCTTTCAAACGGTTCAGTCGGGCATTGCAGTATGGGGGGTTGCTTGGCAACAAAACCCTCACAACTATCAAAACTTAAGCCACCTGCTGATTGAAGGAAATCTTATCCAGCAAGCTTGTGTCGGAAGCGATGGGCACACAAGTAACGGTTATAACGAAGCTATCACCATCGCCAACGGCGTGCACCAATTTGAAATTAGAAATAACCACGTTTTTGATGGTGGTAATCCTCGTGTTGGCGGCGAAGGCATCGATTTAAAAGAAGGGGTTAAAGATGGCAGCATTCATCACAACCATATTTATAACTTACATCGTCGTGGTATTTATTTAGACGCTGGCGGCTTATTGGGCTTCACTCCGCCCTTTGTTAAGAACATCCTCATTCATGACAATCAGGTATATAACATTCGCGAAGCCTTCGATAAACAAACGGGTGAGCGCATATTTGAAGGAGCTGGCGCCATGGCGTTGATGACTGAGGGTGACGGCTCTATAAGCGATATACACATCTACAACAACCAATTTTATGATACGGACGAAGACGGCATTTTAATTTATCAACATCCCAAAGGTAGCGGTTTAGTCAGCGACATACGTATTTTTGATAACCACATTCATGCCAACAAACGCGCAGGTATTTTAGTAGATTTTGCTGAAGCGACATCCATTGAAATTAGCAATAATCACCTCTATAAAAACCAAACGAATTTACTATTGCTCAAAGGTTCTGCTCAGCAATACAACAATCTTTTCACCGTGCCTTGAGAAAGGGCCTCACTTCACAATGACGATTACGCCTTAATCTAAATATTGGTGCTCAATTTAGTCGAAATTGTCACTTGAAACTTGCCGAACTAAAGATCTCGCGTTAACTTGAAAGAGTAAACAAAAAGATATTCTGATTGATGAGTTTTTCAGGAGACAGCATTGCGAGAAGCACACGGCACTATTGAGTTCGCATTGAACGGTCAAATCATGGAGCTAGAAGGAACAGGCCCTTGGAACCTCCAACAAATGGAACAAAGCGGCGACGCCGCCGCTCCGCTTATAAATCAACTGCTCGATTCACCATGGGCGGTGTTAGCGACCTTTCATGGTGACGCCTTTTATACTGAAGATGCTGCAGACCAACTGATAGAGTGGCTAAAGCTTGAAAAACAACGTGGCCGAGTAGCCACCGCGTTGATACTGACCCATGCCAGCGTGCCAGAGTTAGCCAAATGGCACTTAAGTCAGATTTATGTCCGCGCTGGAGAGACCGTAGAAATATTTATTGAACGCGAAGCAGCCCTCGAATGGTTACAACAACAAATAGCGGTATATAAGCCAACACTAGAGTCAGCCAAATCATCCTAAATTAGCCAATAAAAAAGCCAATCAAATGACTGGCTTTTTTGATAGTAGATAGTACTACGCTAGGTGCGTCGACTATCGTTGGCTTGTTGCAGCAAACTACGGCTTTCTTCTAAGAACTCTTGCGAGTAATCTCCAAACCAGTCACTGACTCGCTCAAAAGATTCAATAAATCCAGCACGGTCTTTATTCTCGATCAGTGTAACCAATTCGCCAAAGTGTTGGTGATAGCGCTTGATCATGGCGGTGCTTTGATCTGAAGCCATAATAATATCAGCATACAAATCCGGCGATTGAGCAAACAAACGCCCCACCATGGCTAATTCCAAACGATAGATTGGCGAGCTTAGGTTAAGCAACAGCTTTAAGTCTGCATCTTCTTGCGCTAAATGCATACCATAGGCAAACGAGGTAAAGTGACGCAAAGACTGAATCAAAGTCATCGCTTTATCATGGCTTTCAGCTTCAACTGAATGTAAACGTGCTCCCCAAATCCCCATTTGCTGCAGTAACCATTGATACTGTTCACTGCCGCGGCCATCAGCATAAACAATCACTTGTTTCGCCAGGCTGGGAACATCAGGGCCAAACATCGGATGCAACCCCACCACAGGACCTTTATGCACTTCTAGCATCTTACTCAAGGGTGCAGCTTTAATACTGGTAATATCAGCCAACACACAATTTTCAGGTAAGTGATCTAGCTGCGTAATAACTTGTTCGGTGAGGTTAATCGGCACCGATACCAGCACCAAGCCTGCGTTCGCAAACAACTCAGGGGCTTTGTCCCAATCTTCTTTGCCTAAAACATCGACTTGGTAACCCGACAAGCTAAACATTTGCACAAATAAACGGCCCAGTTGGCCACGCCCGCCTATCACTACAATATTGCCCAGTTCTGGCTTTATAGTTTTAAAGCCACTGTCTTTTTCACTGGTATAAGATTCACGCATCACTCTGCGTAACACATCTTCAATCAGTGCTGGCGGAACACCTTTATTTTCAGCTTCGGCGCGACGTTTAGCCAACATTGCAGCTTCGCGGTCAGGGGCATAAATAGGCAAACCATGTTGCGTTTTTACTTCGCCAACTTTGTGTACTAGCTGAATACGTTGTTGTAGCAAATCAAGAAGTTGCTGATCCACTTCATCGATTTGGTCACGCAAGAGATTAAGAGCTTGAACCATGTTGCTTCCGTTATTATTCTGCCAAGCGTTTAGCTAAGCTATCACCAAGATCGTTAAACATCTTATCAAGTAGCGTCGCAGTAGATGTCCAATCAATACAGGCATCAGTCACAGATACGCCGTATTTAAGATCTGATTTAGGAGCTTCACTTGGCTGATTACCTGCTTCCAAGTTACTTTCTAACATTAAACCAATAATTGATTTATTGCCTTCTTCAATTTGATTAATCACGTTAGCGGCAACCAGCGGCTGAAGTTCATGGTTTTTGCTTGAGTTAGCATGACTACAGTCAACCACTAACTTCGGCTCTAGACCGGCTTTTTGCATTGCCTGTTCGGCCAAAGCTACGTTTACTGAATCGTAGTTAGGCTGTTTACCACCACGTAAAATCACGTGGCCGTCAGGGTTGCCTTGGGTTTGCAACAAAGACACTTGACCTTGTTGATTAATCCCCATGAAACGGTGTGAATGGGCAGCAGACTGCATCGCATTAATAGCCGTACCCAAATTACCGTCAGTACCATTTTTAAAACCAACAGGCATAGACAAACCACTGGCCATTTCACGGTGAGTCTGTGATTCAGTAGTACGCGCACCAATCGCTGCCCAAGAGAACAATTCTGATAAGTACTGTGGGCTAATTGGGTCTAGTGCTTCAGTGGCTACCGGTAAACCTAATTCAGCGGTCCAGGTAAGTAATTCACGAGCGTTATGTAAGCCCGTCTCTACGTCAAATGAGTTATCCATGTGCGGATCATTAATAAAACCTTTCCAACCGACGGTTGTACGAGGTTTTTCGAAGTAAACACGCATTACAATAAACAAGCGATCGCTATATTGGTCGTGAAGTTTTTTTAGTCGCGTGGCGTACTCTTTCGCTTGTTCCAAATCGTGGATTGAACAAGGGCCTGTAATAACCAGTAAGCGCGAATCACGATGATGACAAATGTCTGCAATGGTTTTACGTGATTTAAGTACAAACTCCAGCGCGTCGTCTGAAGCGGGAAGTTTTTCACGTAATTGCTCAGGGGTGATTAGAACTTGTTCTGACGAGATATGAATATCGTTAATTGGATCTTTTTGCATTTGCTCTTTTACTCCGGTGGTGTTTTTCACCACACTTTCCATTCCCTTAAGGGATTAATTATTATAGAAACCCATCACAATACCAGCGCTAACGCCATTTGCAAGCAGACAAGCGTTACCAGCTTGTTACAAGCTTTATTCCTTCGTTTGGTAAGTCCTATTAGTTGGCGTAAACTGTATGCTAATATCCGGCTAACATCATCGAAAACCAGATATCATGTCGCCAACTTGCGAGGCTTTAATAGCTGATGATAAGTGATTTTTCTTTACTATTGTCTTTAGCTCAACAGATGAGCGTTTTTCTGGTGATTGCTTATTTACTGAGTAAAACTCCCGCTTTTTTACCTCTCACTAATTTATCGCCTCGCTTACCCAACACCCTAACCATTTATTGTTTATTTTCAGGCTTTTGTATCCTAGGCTCATTTTTTGGTTTAGCCATAGACGATGCTATCGCGAATACCCGCGCAGTTGGGGCTGTGCTTGGCGGTATATTTGGGGGGCCGGTGTTGGGGGTATTGGTTGGTTTTACCGGAGGGATGCACCGTTACTCGATGGGAGGGTTTACCGATGTAGCCTGTGCAATATCCACCACTTTAGAAGGCTTAGTAGGCGGCTTATTCCACCTATGGATCCGCCGACGCAGTCACCATAACGAACACTTGTTTTCACCTAGCATTGCATTTATTGCTACCTTGCTTGCCGAAACCATGCAGATGCTAATCATCTTAGCGATAGCTAAACCTTTTGACCAAGCATTAGACTTGGTCGAAAAAATTGCTCTACCGATGGTACTGGCAAATTCTGTCGGCGCCGCGTTGTTCATGATGATGATTCGCGACCGTCGTCGTTTATACGATAAATTTAGCAGCCACTCTTCCGCTAAGGCGCTCAATTTAGCCCAGCGCATGGTAGGTGTTTTTCACCAAGGCTTTAAACAAGAAGACGCTGTACGTATCGCCAATATTATCCACGAGGAAACGGGCGTTTCAGCCGTCGCAATTACCAATACCCAAGAAGTATTGGCATACAAAGGCTTGGGGAGTGACCATCATCAAGCCGGTAGGCCCATCTCATCAAAACAAACCTATCAGGCTATCAGTGAAAACCGTGTAGTGTTTGCTGATGGCGTAGAAGAGCCTTACCAATGCAGCTCTAGCGATAAATGCCCCTTAGGCTCAGCCTTAGTGGTGCCGATTCGCGGCAGTGACAATGAAGTAATTGGCACGGTAAAACTGTATGAGTCTAAACGGCGTTTATTTCTGCACATTAATCGCGCCTTAGGCGAAGGCATCGCTAAAGTTATCGCCGAGCAGTTACGAGACAGTCACGTTCAGCAACAACAGCAATTACTTACCGAAGCAGAGCTAAAGCTGGCTAGGGCTCAGATTAACCCCCACTTTCTGTTTAACGCGCTGAATACGATTAGCGCAGTAGTAAAAAAAGATGCCGGTTCAGCCCGAGAACTCATTGCCGATTTAGCCCTATTTTTGCGCATTAATTTAAAGCGAAATAGCCAAACTAGCTTAGTCAGTGTTGAACTCGAACATGTAAATGCTTACTTACACATAGAGCAGGTTCGCTTCGCCGACCGCTTGGTCATAAAGCAAGATATTGCGGCAGATTTTTTTGACTTAGAGCTACCTACTTTCACCTTACAACCCTTAGTAGAAAATGCCATTAAACACGGAACGTCTCACCTGCTAGATACAGGAGAAATAACCATTTATAGCCGTATTAAAGAGGGCTTGAAGCAAATTGTTGTAGAAGACAATGCCGGTTTATACCAAAAGCCTGAACAGGCCACCAGCGAGGGGCTAGGCATGCACATTGTGGATACTCGCTTACGCAATGCCTTTGGCTCAGCTTATGCCTTAAAAGTTGAATGCTTACTTAATCAATATACTCGCGTCATCATATCCATTCCTCAGGAGACACACCTATGAGAGCCATCATTGTCGATGATGAACCCTTAGCGCGTGAAGAACTGCTAGAGATATTAGAACAATTTTCAAGCATTGAAGTAGTAGCCCAATTTGGTAATGCCATCGAGTGCTTAAAGCACCTAAAGTCATTACAGGCTGATGTGCTTTTTTTAGATATCGAGATGCCGCAAATTAGCGGCTTAGAACTTGCTAACATGCTAGATACTGATTCCGCCCCAGCGATTGTGTTTGTTACTGCCTACGATCAGTTTGCGCTGGACGCGTTTGAACAAAACGCAGTAGATTATCTGCTTAAACCTATCGATGAAAAACGCTTAGCAAAATCGATTGTCCGCTTACAAGAGCGTTTTCCTAACACTCCCACCACTGAGCTACACCAAGAGCAGCGAGTTAATCATAACTATCAAGACATGCTGCAGAACCAACAATTACGTTTAATCCCTTGTTATTTTAACCAGCGAGTCAAGTTGATCCGCCTCGAAGATATTGAATATGCCTCAAGCGATTTAAGCGGCGTACATGTTGCCACCGAACAGGGTATAAACCATACCCAGCTCACCTTAAAAGTACTAGAGGAAAAATCTCCATTGCTACGCTGTCACCGCCAACACCTGGTAAATGTTGACGCCATTTTAGAAATATCTCTAGAAGAAAATGGCGGCGCGGTATTATTTACCAAAAGTGGGGCTCAGCTACCCGTTAGCCGCCGCTACTTTAAAGCGATTAAAGATCATTTTGGTTTATAAATATAAGCGCTTTGACAACCAAAGCCTTATAACCACTCAATGGCTATTGCAACCGCTTAAGGCCAAATATTACCGCTAGCTTATCCTCTAACTGCTAAGCCTAAATGGCTGTTTTACACTGTTCTCGATTACAACTAAGTACTGAGAGGATCACATGCTTTGGTTTCTAACTTGCGTCGCAGCTCTGCTCGGCGGCTACTTCATTTATGGCGCTTTTGTCGAAAAGGTTTTTGGCATCAAAGAGCAACGAAAAACACCCGCATACACTAAGCAAGATGGCGTCGACTTTGTGCCAATGTCGAAGAAAAAAGTCTACTTAATCCAACTACTCAACATTGCTGGCGTAGGCCCTATTTTTGGCCCTATTATGGGAGCCTTATACGGCCCAGCCGCTATGTTATGGATTGTAGTGGGATGTATTTTTGCTGGCGCAACCCACGACTATTTTTCAGGTATGTTATCGGTGCGCAATGGTGGCGCTTCTGTTCCTGCCCTCTCTGGGCGCTACTTAGGTAAAAGCGCGCGTCACTTCATGAATGTTTTTGCCATCGTATTATTGCTATTAGTGGGAGTGGTATTTGTTTCAGCCCCTGCAGGCATGCTCACTAATTTAATCAATGATCAAGCCGGTGTAAACATCGGTTTAGGCACCATGGTTTGCATTATTTTTGCTTACTACATCATTGCTACCATTGTTCCAATTGACAAGATCATTGGCCGTTTCTACCCACTGTTTGGCGCACTACTAATATTTATGTCGGTAGGCTTGATAACTGCAGTGGCATTTTCTAGCGAGCACCAAGTGATGGGGAGCTTTGAAGTCAGCCAAATGTTTAGCAACATGAACCCAAATAATTTGCCATTATGGCCGGCACTATTCATTACCATTGCCTGTGGGGCGATATCAGGTTTCCACGCGACCCAATCACCACTAATGGCGCGTTGCGTTGAAAATGAAAAAAATGGTCGCTTTGTATTCTATGGAGCAATGATTGGTGAAGGTGTGATAGCCCTAATTTGGTGTGCTATAGCCTTATCATTCTTTGACTCAATGGAAGGGCTTCAAGCCGCGGTTGCTAGCGGAGGCCCCGGCAAAGTTGTATACGATGCATCGTTTGGTTTATTGGGCGTGTTTGGTGGTATTCTGGCATTCTTAGGTGTGGTTATCTTACCGATTACTTCTGGTGATACAGCCTTCCGTTCTAGTCGCTTAATCTTGGCTGAATACTTCAACCTTTCACAGAAGCCAGTGAGAAACCGCTTAATGATTGCCCTACCGGTATTTATCATCGGTGGCATTCTGACCCAAGTAGATTTTGGGGTAATCTGGCGCTACTTCGGTTTTGCCAACCAAACCACTGCGGTGATGATGCTGTGGACAGCCAGCGCTTATTTATTACGTCATGATAAATTCCACTGGATAACCACCGTACCGGCAATGTTTATGACTACCGTGGTCATCACTTTCATCTTAA
The DNA here is from genome assembly GCF_054112545.1 of Agarivorans sp. MS3-6. NCBI lineage: Bacteria > Pseudomonadati > Pseudomonadota > Gammaproteobacteria > Alteromonadales > Alteromonadaceae > Agarivorans > Agarivorans sp. MS3-6. The sequence continues at coordinate 1,119,281 of NZ_CM134202.1, forward strand.
ACTCAAGCACCCTTGGTTTTGGATTGCCAATGACAATCTCAACCCTTGCTGGCTGCATGACGACCTTAGTGATTACCGGCCTAATGATTACAAAACTGAAAGGGATAGGCGAAAGCGACTTAGACGGTGACGATGACCAAGAGCAAGCTGAGCTTAAGTCAGTGAAGCAAGTTTAATCAAAAGATTGTTGATTTTGAGCCGCTGATGCGGCTCTATTTTTTTCTTATTTTGTAGCAACCGTGGGGAACTTAGCTAACCAAGGTTGCGCTAAGCTAGCAATTTTTTGGGCGATGTCATACTGACTAAACTCCCCATCTAAGTTATCGCTAGCAATAAACTCTTGTTGCTCACCCTGCCACAAAAACCGCAGGCCATAAGCGTGCAAGTAACCGCGGTCTGCGGGTTCACCCGCGTAACGTAAATCCCCTAAAATAGGCGCGCCTAAGCTTTTTAAGGCGACCCGTAACTGGTGAGTGCGCCCTGTTAGAGGCTTTAATAGAAACAACCTACGCTTAGGGACAATCGAGTAGCTAAAAAATTGGGTGACAGCGGGATTATTGCTACTGTGCCCCAATTTCCAGCTGCCATTGCGCGCTTTGAGCATGTCCCCTTTAACCAAGCCTTGCTTTTTCTTTGGTTTGGCCACTGCTATCGCCAAATAATACTTCTCCATTTGCCCTTGACTAAACAAGACCTGAAATTGCGCAGCCGCAGTGTTGGTTTTAGCTAATATCAGTAAACCAGAAGTCAGTTTGTCTAGACGATGTACAGGCCATAACTCAATGCCAAATTGTTTTCGGGCTAGCTCAACTAAACCTAATTGATTGTTTTCCGTGTGGAAATTAACCCCAGCAGGCTTGTTAACTACGATGAAATCAGGCCTTTCGGCCACTAAACTCAAGGTTTGCATGATCTAATTCCTTACCAACATGCCGGCATTATCCGTAAGGCTCCACTTAAGGCAATAGCTATAACGCTTACTCTGCAATAACACTTATGGTAACTAGCATTTTGTCCGCTTGCTTCTCAAGGGCTTGGCGCTCAACAAAGGCACGATCAATCGACAAACCATATTGCTCGGTTAGCGCATCTTTTACAGAAACGGCTCGCTGTTCGGCTAAGCTGGCCACGTCACCCTCTGCTAACTCGATGGTATCCACCAAGCGTTGATACCAAAGACTGTGCAAATCAAGGTTTAACTGTTGAGGGCTTAAGGCTTCTTGCTCAGTCAACTTGAGAGTGATTTGTTGCTTGTCTATATCTCGGCTTGCTTGCTCTAATTGCTGCTGAGCCAGATTAACTAATGCTGTCCGCAAACTACGGTTATCCAGCACAGCACTTAAATCAACAGATTGAACCGGCATATCTAGACCAGAATTGGCAATTAATGTTGTGGCCAGTTGTTGACGCTTTAAGGCGGGAATATCTTGAGACGGTTCTACAGAACCTAGTAAGCTAAGTTTCAATTGAGGCCGTTTTTGCAACGCTACTGCTAAGGTAGAAAGTTGCTTGAGTTGCTCGTCACCCAGCTCACTGCTGCCAGCCACAAAGCTCACTTCATTAAGGGTTTCTTCACTACCAATCAACGAACCAATTAACGCAAAAGGAGAGGTAATGATCTTTTTCAAGGCCCCACCTAACGCTTTAAACACCAATCCTGCAACATTAAAATCAGGGTCATTGACATCACCACTTACCTCAAGGCCTAGGTCAATGACCCCTTGGTCATCTTCTAACAATGCAATCGCCAACTCTACGGGTAATGAAGTCGCCTTATCACTGTCGGTACGTTTGCCCAACTGCAACTGCTCAATGTACACATTGTTGCTACCCTGCAATTGGTTTTGATTGAGTTTATAGGCCAGCGCCAAAGACATTTGGCCGCGCTCTATCACGTAACCGGCATAAGTGCCGGAATACGCATTTAAGCGAGTAAGCTCTAAATGTTTAAAATCTAAGGCCGCATCAAAAGCGGGTTGCGGTGCGAGAGGAGCGACTTCTCCGGCAAATTTTACAGGCGCATAACCATCAACTTCACCGCTTAAACTGACTTTGGCTGGCTGCGTAGGATCTTGACTCAAGGTGCCGATTTTGCCCTCCACTTTTTCAATTTTAGCGGTAAAATTCGGACTTAAAGAATAATCGGCAAAGTCTACCAAGCCTTGGCTAAACTGGGTGCTGGCGATACTCACCTGCCATGGTTTAGCACTGGGTTTTGGCGCATCGCTGTCCACGACTTCTGTTTCTGATTCTGATTCTGATTCTGATTCTGATTCTGTTGATGATTTAACAATTCCCGCTAAGTTTGTAGAAAAATCCTCAGATATTTGAATCAAAAAGTAAGGCTGAATAACATTGAGGTCACCCAACACTAATCGCTGTTTAGCCGTATCTAAGTCCAATTGACTTAAGTTAAATTCAGACCACTTAAGTAAGTCAGACTGGGCACGGGCATCTTTTAAATGCAATTGTTCAATACTTAATGGGCCACGCATGGCGATATCAAAGCCTTGCTGCCAATTAAGCTGCAACTGTTGCTCAGTAGAGAAATCAGCCGACTCCATTTTAAGCTCTGTATAACGGGCCAGATAAGGCTGATAAAATGCCAATCCAAGTTGCTCAACCACTAGCGCTAACTCTGCTTTATGTTGGGCAATGGCTAGCTCTCCTTCAATACTCACTTCGCCCCCTTGCTGGGCTTGCAGGTTCAGGGCAATATTAATAGGTGCACTCAAGCTTGATTCAATATTGTTCACGGTGATTAATGGTGCGGATAACTGATGATTTAATCGCTCCCCAGAGAACGGCTCACTTAAACTAAAACTTGAATTACTGGCCTTTAAAGCATCAATGCTTACCTGCCAACTGGCTTCAAGCTCTTGGCTAGGAGCTAAAGGCTCAGCAGAGATCTTATCTTTAGGTAATTCTACTGCCGTTTCAATAGCAGCAGCGGTACTATCCGGTAAAGGTTGCTCAGCCCCCATTGAGGCATCGCTGGCCGCCAATTGGAGTTGCTCAATGACATCTAGCTTGCCAGCTTCATCAACACTAGCGATAAGGGCCAAGCCCTCACTAGAAATACTGGCGATTGACAGGTCTTGCTTTGCTAACTCAAATCGAATGCCTTCAGCTTTGAGCTGTTTAGCCTCCAACCAAGCGGGCTGCTCGGCTTGCTCAGGAGCAACCAAACTCAGCTCAGATAATTGCAGCACCCCCTGCTCCGAACTAAGCTGAAAAGCATCATCAACAAAATGCATAGCCAATTGACTACTTAAGGCTAACTGGCCACTGTTAATCTGTAGTTGTACAAATGGGTCATACCATTTTTTGAGTTGACTCAAGGCCAAATTATCAAGACTTACTGTGCCTTGTAACCGTTGCTCGGGGCCGTTGAACGTTAGTTCACTGCGAACCGGGCTGGCTTGATACAGTTGCGCCTGCAAAGATAATGCTGTGGTTTGCTGCATGTCGCTAGAAAAGCCACTAATTTGCAGAGAGTCTAAGGTCAAGGGGTGAGTTTTTTTCTGGCCTAACCACGACTCGTTTAACAGTAAATCAAACTGCTTTCCGCTAAAGCCATTTAGGGCAATAACCCAAGGCGGGCTAGACGCTTCGGCCGAGTCAGCTACCGCCCCAGCTTGTGCAGGCTGATTGGTAGACTGCTCAGTATTTTGAGTTTCAGCAAGTAACTTTTCAAAGTGAAACCAAGAAGCCCAATTAAGCTGGGAGTGTTCATCAAAAGCAGCGCTAAACATGCCATCTGACAAGCTAATATCACCAAGGTTAAGAATCTGTTGCTGCAGGTCGAAGGCGATATTGTCTAGCCCAAGTAAAACAAACTCACTGCGAGTCTGTTGCATAGCTTGAACCTCAAAATCACTAATCGACAAATGACCTTGATCAGTTGAAAACTGAAACTGCTCTTTAAAGTCAATCAGGTAATTAGAGCTGAACGTCACTGCACCTTGAGTAATACGTAAATCAGTATAAGGGCGCATAAAAGCAAATGCGTTAGGCAATGGGAACTGTTCTAAAGCGATATTGCCCGAGATTAACGAGGCAGGTAAATCTACATTGCCACTCCAAGACAATCGACCCTGCTCTCCCACTTGCGCGTCGATACTGTAACCATTAGCAGCTTCCCCTGTCTTTTGGGTATAAAAGTCACTCAGTGAAAAATCGATGTTAGAAATGGCAAAATCAACGGCGTCTTCCGGTAAGTAATCACTCACTTTAAACTGGGCATCACGAAGCACAAAAAGGCCAATCCGCAGCCGTGGTACGCTAGCCTCTTGGTCATCGTTACTATCAACTGGTGCTACTTGGCCATCCGAGGGAAATAAACTATCAGTATTTATTGAGCCGTCTTTCAGCCTGCTTAGATGAAAAAACAAACCATCTAACTCAAGTTTTTCAAAATTCCAACTCCAGTAAAATAACGAACTGAGTGTGAAATCTACATACAAGCGGTCAAAGCTAAAAAGATCTTGGTGTTGCTCTGGAGCAATGTCTCGAATAGCAAGCTGTCGTAAGGTCAAAGAAAGCTTTAATGGGTGGTATGCCACTTGCTGCACACTCACAGGGTGGCCACTGATAGCAGAGAGTTGCTTCTCAAGCTGTTGCTTTATCAGCCAGGGCACCAAGCTTAAAGACAAAATAATATAAAGTACGAAAACCGCCACCAAGTAAACCGTAGCTTTTTGCCAGCGATTAACGTCTAGCCAACGTGTTTTTGTTTGCCCGAACCATGCGGCCGCTTTCATAGCACTCCCTTTAGAATATGCAGCTGTATATTACTTCTGACTGCTAAATAGCAAACGAATTCCCAAACTCACTAAAACTAAACCCATAGTTCGGTCAAACCAATGGCCTATCTGCAAAAACTTGGCTCTTACACGTTGAGTACTAAACAACCATGAAACCATCATGAACCACAAAGCGGTAGCGGCGACCATATATATACCATAGCCCAATTGCACTAATGTAGGGGTACTTGGGCTAATCACTACAGTAAATAAAGACAAGAAAAAAAGCGTGGCTTTTGGGTTCAAACCATTAGTCATAAAGCCGCTTAAAAATGCCCCCTTATCACTGAGAACTAAGTTTCTACTCACAGTAATATTGTCAGCATTTTGAGGTTTAGCCCGCAAGCCTTGGATGCCGATCCAAACAAGGTAAGCTGCGCCTAACCATTTAATCAGGTTAAACAGCCAAATAGATTGAGAGATAATCAAGCCAATCCCTAGCAAGCAATAAATAACATGTACCATGATGCCACTCCCGACCCCTAAGGATGTGAAGATAGCGGCTCTGCGGCCAACGGATACGCTATTTTTAAGCACTACAGCTAAGTCTGGGCCGGGTGAAGCCACAGCCAATAGGTGTACCAGTATAACGGTTAAGAATTCAGCCCAATACATCAATGTCCCTCTTGAAAAAACAAACCTTTATGTCTTAGCATAGTGCAAAGTTATAATACTCTGGCGCAAATAAAAATCGATAGTAATTTTGTTATAAATCATAAAACTATTTTATTACTAAGCACGTAAATTTAATCTAAAACCTGCCGATAAGTTAACGACTAGGATATAGCTACCATCAAAGTAGTTAAGCCATATTTGCAATACTCATCGAGCTTATACCTCAGCTTAAAGTGAGCCTTTGTTCTACAATTAAACGAGACTAATTGGGAAAGTACTATATGCAAAAAGTTCTTATCGTCGAAGACAGCCCTACAGTGTTGAAAATTCTCAGCCATTTATCTTCACGCCTGAACGATTTAGAGCCCGTATTTGCCTCTAGCTTAGCGCAAGCCAAGCTTGCCTATTTTGAAGAACCCGATAACTACTTCGCAGCCCTCGCAGATTTCAATTTACCCGATGCTCCCAATGGCGAGTTAATCGATTTTTTGCTAGAGCAAGGCCTCCCTACTGTTGTGCTGTCCGGTTCATTTGATGAACAAACTCAATCACTATTGATCATCAAAGGTGTGGTGGATTACGTATTGAAAGAAGGCCGATATTCTTACGAACTGGCTTTTGATTCCATCAATCAACTCCATCAGAATCGCCATACAAAAGTACTGGTGGCTGAAGACTCAGATCTCGCAAGAAAACACATTTGTGGTTTATTGCATCGTCATTTGTTTCAAGTGATAGAAGCCACTGATGGCCTTCAAGCTTACCAATACTTACAACAAGACCCAGAGATTAAGTTGTTAATCAGTGACTACCAGATGCCAAATATGGATGGTTTCGAATTAGTCCAAAAAATACGACATGAAATGGGCCAGCGTCGACTGAGCATTTTAGGGCTGTCATCTGCCGATAATGCCACTGTTTCAAGCAAATTCATTAAGAATGGCGCAAACGATTACCTACATAAACCCTTCTCAATTGAAGAATTTCAATGTCGAGTTAATCACAGCTTACATACCCTAGCCCTAGTAGAAAGACTCGAAAAAGCAGCCTATCAAGATTACCTAACTAAAATACCCAATCGCCGCTACTTCGTTGAGCACGGTCGAAAATTACACCAAACGGCGCACGACAAAAATAGCCAACTAGCCGTGGCGGTGCTGGATATTGATCATTTCAAAAACTTTAACGATCAACATGGTCATGAAGCCGGAGACGCCGTTCTGAGCCACTTTTCTGCAATGATGAAATTAGGTTTAGCTAACTTTTTATTTGCCAGAACCGGCGGCGAAGAATTTAGTGTAGCGTTCGCCGGCTTAAATAACGAGCAAGCTTACCAACTGCTCGATGCATTTCGAGCTAAAGTGGCGGCGACCCGCTTTACCTATAATGATATACCGCTATCTATCAGCGTTAGTATTGGCGTAACCAATCAACTACAAGAACATCTAGAAGCCCAATTACACCATGCCGATGAGCGACTGTATAACGCAAAAAGTGCAGGGCGTAATATCGTTGTTGGTGATTAAAGCTTTAGTTAAAGACTGCTAAATATTGCTGAACAGTCTTTACTAAACCCATAAACAGAGCACCAAAGGCTGTGGCTATAAAGGCTTAGGTATAAACAGCATAGTCACCGCACTTAAGCTTCTTCAGGTAAATAGTCCTCGATGTTTACCGTATCTATTTGCTCCGGTTTCAGATATAAATTGGCGTATTCGAGATATACCCCCGACTGTAAAAACAAACGGAAAATATCTGAATCGATATGTTGGTCCTTACACATAAAATGCATAATTTTTAGCGACTGACTTAAACTCTTGCCTTTTTTGTAAGGCCTATCTACCGCCGTTAAAGCTTCAAATATATCGGCAACCGCCATCATTCTTGCCGTAGCTGGCATTTGTTCCTTAGTCAGCTGCATTGGGTAACCACTACCATCCATTTTTTCATGGTGCCCGCCTGCAATCTCAGGAACTCTACGTAAATGGTCGGGAAAGGGAAGTTTATCTAACATAATGATCGTTTGCACAATGTGATCATTGATTTTATAACGCTCTTCTTCAGTTAAGGTGCCACGGGCAATACTGAGGTTATACAACTCACCGCGATTATATTTATATTCCGGCACCTTAAGTTTGAAACCCCAAGGGTTATTCTCCGCAATCTTCTCATCTTCCCGTCGAAAAACAATATGCTCGGCCTTATCGTCTAACAGTTTCTCTTCTATTGGCAGCGTGTGCTGCACTGAGCTACGGCGGTCTAACTCCATGTGTGACAGACCTAAGCGGTCGTCGATGGTTCGCAGCCAGGTGCGTTGTGCTATTTCATGTAAACGCTCAATATCGGCTTGCCCCATAAACTCACCACCTATATTAGATTGAGCTACAAAGGCAAACTCTTCATCTAGCTGTCGTAAGTGCGCATCCAAAATTGCATGCAATGATGCCTGCTGCGCCTCATCAATGCCTTTGGCTACTTCTTGCCAGTAGTTTAACTGGGCGTCGCGTTTTAATACTTCAAAACGCATTCTCACTTCATGGATCCGGTCATAAATTGTTTCTAACTTGGTCGCTTTATCAACCACATATTCAGGCGTAGTCACTTTGCCACAATCATGCAACCAACTGGCAATATAGAGCTCTTCCCACTGGTCATCGCTCATGGTGAAATCTGAAAATGCTCCATGTTGTTGCTCTACCGCGGCGCTAGCCAGCATTTTAGTGAGCTCAGGTACGCGTTGGCAGTGTCCGCCCGTATAGGGTGACTTAGCATCAATCGCACCAGCGGTCAGTTTGATGAATGCTTCCAGTAGGTGTTTCTGTGATTCAATGAGGTGTCGGTTTTCAATCGCGATGGTAACCACACTGCTTAAGGCATCAATAAACGACATGATCCGTGCTGACACCGTGACAGTTTCAAAGCTAAAGCTCGCGATCATCCCCACCAGTTTTCCATCGCGGTTAATCATAGGGCAAACAACTAAGTTGAGTTTTTTGCCTTCATGTTCAAACTGCTTAAACTTCGTTTCGGCAGTGCTAGTAGCATCTAAAAGGTGCTTCAACAAAGGCTGAGATAAACTATCACTATCAACAAACTGTTTAGGCAAAGAAAGTTCATCTGGCGAGGGCGTTTGCAATACAAACTGTTGATCGTGCACTAACCAAATTGCACCATTGCTCATCCCCAAGACCGTTTGCATCTCTTGAACACTTTTCTCTAATAAGCGGCTAAAGTTATCTTCTTCGCCCAACATCGTTGAAACATCTGCAAATTGCTGAATGGTCACCTTCAGTTTTTCGGTAATTTTACTCAGTTGATGCACTTCTAATACAATGGAATTAACCGGCTTAGTTGCGTCAAAATCGAAGGCCATTATGGCTTCATTTTGATTCATTAACTCTCGAAGTGGTTTAGCGACAAGTCTTGATACGTACCAGGCAATAGGAATCGAAATTAAGACAATAAAAATATTAAAAATTATCGACTGATCCCGCGCCGTTCTGGCTTCCATTAATATTTCATCCTCGGGTGAGGCTAAGCCTAGGTAAAGCCTATTTAGCGATAAATGTTCACGTTCTGATTTGACATCTAGGGTCAGATTGATGATTTGGCCAATCCAATCCTCCTCCTTTCCCTCAATAATAAAACTATCGGCATTGCCACTTTCTGTATGGCTAGCCAGTTGAGAAAGTAAACCAAAATCTTGTTGGTCAAGACGCGGTAATACCACCCCTTGTTCGTCAATCTGCAGGTGCTCAGCGATCCAAGAAGGATTTTGGTGCGCGATAACTGAATAGTCTTCATCAAACATCACTAACTGAGAAGAGCGACTAATTAAATTATTGTTTAAACTTTTGGAGACGCTGGCAAGCGTAATATCGGCGCCGACCACCATATCGCGGTCGTTGTTAGCGTGGGCAAAGGTAACACCAACTTCTTTGGTGGTATAAAAAACATAGGGGTCGGTAGCCACTAAGTCTGACTGTTCCATGGCCAATTGGTACCAAGGGCGCTCTCGCGGGTCCAGCTGATACTCCCGCGAAACAAGGTCGACTAAGGGCTTCAATTGTTCATCGAAAAAGTCGTAGCTCGATATACCATCAACCACTTTAGTGACTAATACTACAGCCCCCTCGGGCGCGTTCACTACCCCCCTTTTGGCTTCAGTGTTTAGTGGCCTAACTAGATAAAAATCCCCATCGGCATAACCCATATACACCGCAGATAAACTACGTTGTTGGCTCAAGGCTGAATAGAGCATTGGTAACCAGCTATGTTGTTCACTATCAAGCTGCTGCATAGATAGATTCATCGTTGCCAAGCTATGCACAAAGTTCTGAGCAGGGTACATGATCCCTTCAAGTTCAGACACCGTTGCACGCCCCACTTGTTGCAAAGCTCGCGCTTGGTTCTTGGCAACAATATCGCTGGTATGGAGATAATTTAAGGTGCCGATCACCAAACCACTAGCGATAAGCATTAAGATCATCACGCTGACTAAATGAAGATGGAAAGAGAACCTACGTTTTGATTTAAGCTTATCCTCTGAAACATCAGCCATTTCCAGTCCTTTGATTATGCTTAATATTAATAATCTCACTATGGCAAGACAGACCCTTATAGGCAAGTGGAAACGTTTATTTCTTGAGCTTTCATCGTTAAAGTCGATCTGCCCATGATGCTCATGTAAGGCTGGTCATTGACGGGGGTCTTCACTGAATAACACGGTTTACCATTTCAATTGGCATGAAACCAAGATTAAAAAGCAATTAAGCCTGAATCCTTAATGTGAGCGTAGCCATTTACGGTTATAATCTGAGTCACATTTATCATTTGAGAGTAACAACTTGCAGTTTTCTGAATTTGGCTTAGATCCTCGCTTAAACAAAACCATTGAACACTTTGGCTTCGCCGAAGCTACCGAGATACAAACCAGAGCTATCCCGGCAGCAATGGCAGGCAAGGATCTGCTAGCGTCTTCAAAAACAGGCTCAGGCAAAACCTTGGCTTACCTGCTTCCCGCTATGCAGCGAATGTTGAAAACTCGAGCGCTCTCTAAGCGAGACCCACGAACCCTTATTTTGACGCCAACCCGAGAGCTAGCAAAACAAGTGTTTGCTCAACTGCGTCTGCTGGTAGCCAATACCCAGACGCGCGCTTGTTTAATTAGCGGTGGCGAAAACTTTAACGACCAAAGCAAGGTGTTACGTAAAGACCCGCACATCATTGTTGCGACTCCCGGCCGGTTGGCTGATCACCTAAGTAAGCGTCATTTATATCTTGAGGGTTTAGAGTTGCTGATCCTAGATGAAGCAGACCGAATGCTAGATTTAGGTTTCTCAGAACAGCTTAACATCGTTAATCAAGCGGCAAATCACCGTAAACGCCAAACCTTGATGTTTTCAGCAACCCTTGATGATGCCGCCATTAACTCATTTGCTTTGAAGTTACTTAATGAACCAGAACGAATCGCTGTAGGCTTTAGTTTCACTCAGCATCAAGATATCAGCCAACACTTTGTTCTCAGTGATAACTTAGACCAAAAACAGCTTCAGTTGAGCCAACTGCTAAAGCAAGATCAACTGAAACAAGCCATTGTTTTTACCGCAACTCGCGCCGATACCCAGCGTTTAGCCGACGCCTTTAATCAGCAAGGTTTAACGTGCTCAGCGCTTAACGCAGACTTAAGCCAAGGTGCTCGCAACAAAATCATGGATGAGTTTAGTCGAGGTCATCAACAAGTCTTGTTTACCACCGACTTAGCCTCGCGAGGGCTAGACATTGTTCAGGTATCACACGTGATTAACTTCGACATGCCCAAGCATGTTGAAGAATATGTGCACCGCATTGGCAGAACCGGTCGAGCAGGAAACCTTGGAAAAGCCTATTCCTTGGTTGGACCAAAAGATTGGAATAGCTTTAAGAGCTTAGAGGCCTTACTAGAACAAAAAGTCGAATTTACAATACTAGAAGGTGAAGGCCTAGCGGCTAAGTTCAAAGGCTTACGCGCCCCTACCAAAAAACAAGCCCAGCTAAAAGCGAAACCAAACAAAAGCAAAAAGCGCAGCAGCGTGAAAAAAGATAAGCCGGTTAAAGCCAACCGCACCTTTGACGTTGGAACAGATATGGGGGATGCCCCCATTGTTCGCCAAAAGAAAGCCATCAATCCCATCGATATTGATAGCGACGACATCGAAGAATAATCTTCAAGCCGCAGCTAAACGATTAGCTGCGGCAACGCTAGCTTTTTCATGTCAGTCTTCGTAGACTTAGCTTATCGCAAATGAAAAAGATTCTTATTTAACTTATGAACTCAGGCTCAGCCTCTCCCGCTTTTACTTGGGCAACTATTCGCCAACAAATTTTTCAATATAAGAAACCCTTGGTATACGCTCACCTCATCGCCATTTTAGCGACTTTAGTCAGTGTACCTATTCCATTAATGATGCCGTTATTGGTAGACGAAGTACTGCTTAACCAACCCGGCAATGCAATTGCAATGATGCAAAATCTACTGCCAGAGGTGTGGCATAAACCCACCGGCTACATCCTCACCATCTTGGCGGTGGTAATTAGTTTGCGTTTGTTGTCACTGATAGTCGGGGTACTGCAATCTCGACAATTCACTTTTATCGGCAAACAAATCAGCTTTTTGATTCGCCAACGCCTGGTTGAGCATTTACCCAAGGTAGAACTTCGAGAATATGAAACTCAGGGGTCTGGCGGGATCAGTGCCCGTTGTATTACTGATGTTGAAACCCTCGATAAATTTATCAGTGAAAGCCTGTCGAAGTTTTTGGTCGCTTTGTTCACCATTATCGGCACCGCGGCCATTTTATTATGGATAGACTGGCAGTTAGGTTTAATAATTCTGCTATTAAACCCTGCGGTTATTTATTTCTCTCGATCGTTTGGCAAGCATGTTAAAGAGCTAAAGAAAAAAGAAAATGCTGCTTTTGAGTCTTTCCAGCTAGCACTGATTGAAACGCTAGATAGTATCCAACAGCTCCGAGCGACTCAGCGTGAAGGGCATTATTTTGCTCGCGTCGTCAGCGCTGCCAGTGAGTTAAAAGATCACGCTATTTCGTCGCACTGGAAAACCGATGCGGTAAACCGCTTAAGCTTTACCATCTTTTTAGTAGGTTTCGAAATATTCCGCGCTATCGCCATGTTAATGGTGGTTTTTTCAGACTTAACTGTTGGGCAAATTTTTGCTGTATTTGGCTACCTATGGTTTATGATGGGTCCCGTACAAGAAATCCTCAGCATCCAATACAGCTATTTTAGCGCCAATGCAGCCATGGCTAGGCTCAACCAATTATTCGAGCTGAAACAAGAGCCCCATTACCCTTGTGAAGTCGACCCTTTTGCCAGCAAGCAAAATTTTGATATTCAATTTAAAGACGTCAATTTTAGCTACACCCCTGACTCACCAGTACTCAAGAACATTAGCCTTGTGCTACCAGCGGGTAAGAAGGTAGCTATTGTCTCAGTAAGTGGTGGCGGAAAATCTACCCTGGTTAACTTATTGCTGGGCCTCTATCAAAAGGATAGTGGCCAAATACTCCTTGATGACACGCCAATAGAAAAAGTCGGCTATGCCGCTATTCGAAGCAATGTTGCCACCGTGCTTCAACAGCCGATCCTGTTTAATACCACCATAAGAGAAAATCTTAATATGGGCAAACAGCATAGCGATGAAGAATTGTGGCAAGCTTTAAGCTCAGCCGAGCTTAAAGCAACAACTGAAAAGCTACCAAACCAACTAGATACAGTCGTTGGCCGCAGTGGCGTGCGTTTATCGGGGGGGCAAAAACAACGCTTAGCCATAGCCAGAATGATTTTAGCTAAACCGCAAGTGGTGATTTTAGATGAAGCGACCTCAGCGTTAGATACCGACACCGAAGCTAAGTTACACCACAATTTACAGCGCTTTTTAAGTAATCGCAGCACTTTAATCATTGCCCATCGCTTAAGTGCGATTAAACAGGCCGATTTAATTTATGTACTTGATGACGGAGAAATTAGTCAAGTTGGCGAACACCAAGACTTGATTGAACAGGCAGGCCTATATAAAACCCTTTATCAACATCAAAACTAAGCAGACTGCTGGCTAGCCATGCTTATGCTGTTTAGGTATTGAGAGGCTGCATCTATTTGTTCGAGGTAGTCTTTGAGGGCTGCCTCAGCAGATTGACCGCCTGGGTGGCGTTGTTGGCTTAGCACTAGTAAGTGCTGCTGACGACGCTCTAACTTTAATTCATGTTTAAGTAATAATTGATATTGAGTATCACTAAGGTGAGGTTTCATCGCTCGCCGATGCAAGCGAAACGCTGTTAGCTTATGTTCGCTACAGCGGATATGAGTGAGTAAAAGCTCTAAATTAACCGTCCAAGATTGCTGTTGGCAAAAACTCAACCACAATAATAAGTTCACATTTCGGTGGTGTTTATCTTGTAAGCATAAACATAGCTTTTTGACCTCAGGGGCCGAATAAACTTGCTTAGAGAAATGCCAAAACCGATCCGCTACACTTTGTAATCTCGGAACTAAAGATGAATTTAAAACCACAAGCTAGGTTACTCCACAGCAAACTTAATAAAACATGCTAATTTGGCGCTATGACGACATAGAACGCTTCTAGAATATTTAAGTTTAAGAGTCAGCAGCTTAACAAAGCCCCTAGGCCGCTGACAACAGTATCACTATCGGACCTTAGTCTAAGCTGTAAAGAAAAAAAAACGCCATCTGGTGCAGATCGCGTTTTTGACTGAAACTGTGAAACGGTGAAACTAAAACTTATAAAGGCGTTACATTTTCAGCTTGAGGGCCTTTCTGACCCTGTACAACGTCGAAGGTTACCGCTTGGCCTTCAGCCAAAGTGCGACGACCGTCACCGTTGATAGCGCGAAAGTGAACAAATACATCTGGACCTTTTTCTTGCGCAATAAAACCAAAACCTTTCTCGTCATTGAACCATTTAACGGTTCCTGATAATCCCTGACCTGACATTATCGTCCTCTCATATTTCGTGTGTAAATTAACGTATTAGCTAGGCAAGCCAGCGACAAAAAGTTAACCACACCTAAAACTAGATAGGCCAAAACCTTTGGAATATCAACAAGCATTGCTACAGCGACTCATACTATCTACTAAATACTCAGTAATTTCACCCCTTAATCATATATTTAATATTAAATTTTGATTAAAGTTCTCAATAAAAGCACTTAGAAACAATACGCTAGCAAAGAGCTGTGTGAAAAACAACCAGATATAGGCGAAAATTACTGCTCTTTTTTGTCCATTAGAGGCCAAATGATCTTTTCCAAACCCGCAATTTGAATCTCTAAAGCGAGTGCCATCAACTGACCTAATTCACCCGCGGGAAAACCATCATTATTAACAAACCACAATAAATACTCCTCAGGCAGTAGTATAATGGCTCGGCCCGCATACTTACCAAAAGGCATTTTATGGCGGGCAACTTTAAGTAACATTGCCTTATCGAAAGGTTCATTAGCATTCATAGGGTGCTCATTCATTGTGCATTCAACCAAGAGATAGATCCAAATAGCGTCACATTATGCTAGCCTGCTCTTTTCTACAATCACTTCAAACAAGGAAATTTGATGTTACAGAGTAATGAGTACTTTAATGGACAAGTAAAATCTATCGGTTTTGCAGGTAGAGAAAAACCATCATCGGTTGGCGTTATGGCCGCGGGCGAATATGAATTCGGTACCGCCGAACCTGAACTCATGGTCGTAGTAGCCGGTGAGTTGATTGTTAAGCTACCCGGTGAAAGTGATTGGACAAGCTATAAAGACGGTGAGCAATTTAATGTCCCCGGCAACGCTAAATTTCAATTAAAAGTACCCACTGAAACCGCTTATTTGTGCGTCTACGGCTAAACCAAAATGTTGAAGAAAGATCCAGAGACCCTGCTAAAAAAACGCCCTCAATTGTTTCATTCAGAAAACATTAAGGTGTCCTCGCATGTTCAACGTGAAGAGCAGGACTGGATCTTACATACCCTAATGATTAGCGGCCATGATGTGCCGTTCATTTACAAACGTAAGCAACGTTATCAAGACTTAACTGGGGCTAGAGTTAACCTCAGTTACTATCCTAGCGTACAAAAACGCGCGGGCTTTGATTTTGAAATAATGAAAGTGGTCCGCTTGCGCCGCAGTTAATCACTTCACTCTCTTTAAGCATTGACTATTTCTCCGCCGCAAGAAGACAACTTAAATCACTTTTTACCATTTATTGATACATTGTGTGATAAATAAGCACTGCTAAATCTCATTCCTTTACACTCCCCGCGCACTTCAAAATTACTATCGATTGTAAAGGCTATTTCATGAAACAAACTATCCAAATAGTGCTGTTTGGCTTAATGCTAAACGGCTTTTCAGCGAATCTTTTTGCTGGCGGCTTTCACCTACCTCAGGCAGCATATGCCAACTTAGGCACCGCCGGCGCGGGTGATGGTGTCTACCGAGATTCGGCGGCGGCTATTTGGTCCAACCCCGCCATTATGTCCTTTATGGAACAAGATCTATTTACCGTGAATGGCTTAGCCTTAAATCTATCTAATACCTATTATGATAGCCAAAACGCATCAGATAACTCTAGAGACTCTGGTGGATGGCTAGGCGCTGTCGGCTTATTTTATAATAAAACCTTAAATGAACAGTGGGCTGCAGGCATAGCAATTACGACCATTGGCGGTGCCGCATTAGACTATGGATCGGGCTGGAAAGGCTCTACTCAAGTGGTAGATACAAGCTTAATAACATTTCAAATTAACCCCTCAGTGAGTTACAAAATTAATAATCAGCTATCACTTGCTGCCGGTATGCAGGTCAACTACGCATCGGTAGATATGAGTACTCAATTGATAGGGCAACCCTTAGCAATGACCCCCACTAGTGATTGGGCATTGGGTTACAATTTAGGTGCAGTCTATCAATTTAACCAAGACACAATAGCAGGCTTAAGCTATCGCTCTAAGTTAGAGCATCAATTTAACGACAGTGTGAGTTACCTCAATCAAGTCGCCGACTATTCAATGAGAATCGATGCCGTTGCTTTTGCTCGTGCAGATCTAAGCCATCAGCTTAATTCGCAATGGGGAGTATTTAGCACCCTATCTTGGTACCAGTGGAGTGATTTCGACACTACCGAGATCATCATCGCTTCTTCTGATCAAAGCATCGCCAGAAACTGGCAAGATACTTGGGCATTAGCACTAGGTACAGACTATCAAATCAACGATAACTGGCGCTTAAAGCTAGGCGTTTCTTACGAAACGTCACCGTTAGATGAAGCGCAATTTCAATCACCAGATCTACCGGTAGATCGCCAAATTCGTTATTCTGTAGGTCTGAGGACGACTATCAATCAAGTGCCCGTGGACTTGTTTTACGAATACTCTGACGCAGGAACCCCGGGTATTAACCAAGACAACCAACTATTACCAGGCAACAACCTACATGGTCATTTTGATATGTATCTTCATTTCCTAGGCTTTGCGGTGAGCTTCTAACTATAATGAAACCTAGGATAACCATCGCTTACCCTAGGTTTCATCTAAGCCCGCATGTTAAGACTATTTTTCTAAGCCTTGACCACTGGCTAAGCCTTCGATAATTGGACAATCTGGCCGTTGGCCACCTTGACAACACTCCACCACCACCGCCAAACTGTGGTGCAATTGCTGTAATTGTTCAATACGCTGCTCTATTTCCAGTAAATGTTGCTGAGCAATCTTTTTTACTTCTCCGGCACTTCTTTGTTTATCAACATACAACGACAACAGCTGCTTGCTTTGGGGTAGGCCAAACCCTAACTGCCGACAATTGGCAAGAAATTGCAAATGGGCAATCTGCTCGGCGCGATAATAGCGGTAGCCATTATCGGCCTTAAGGGCTTCGACTAAACCAATGTCATGGTAGTAACGCACGGTTTTTACCGACAAACCACAACGCTTTGCCATTTCACCAATTTTATACATCACGCACCCCTTGCCAGTAGTTTAAACGTACAGCATTACTAACTACACAGGCCGAGCTCAAAGCCATTGCAGCCCCGGCCAGCGCGGGATTAAGTAAGCCCATGGCCGCAATTGGCACCCCTATCAGGTTATACACAAAAGCCCAAAACAAATTTTGTTGTAGTGTTTGCCAAGTGCGCTTGGCTAGCGCAATCGCCTGCGCTATCAGCAAAGGATCATCACGCATCAATACTACATCGGCGCTGTTTAAGGCTATATCACTTCCGCCGCCCATTGCGATACCAACATCAGCCTGCGCAAGGGCTGGCGCATCATTGACACCATCACCGACCATCATTACCACACCGCTGCCTTGCAGCTGCTTAACGTGCTGTAACTTGTGTTCAGGGAGTAACTCAGCTTGCCAGTCGCTAATCCCCATTTTATTGGCGAATTCCTCTGTCACGCCCTCAGCATCACCACTAAGCATATGTACTTCAAGTTTTAATCGATGCAAGGCTTTTACGGTAGCTTTTGCATTGGCTCGCTCAACATCAGCCAGACCAAGTACCGCCAAGACCGCTTCAGGTTTCGCCACAAACACAACCGTTAAACCATGTTGTTGCCATTGTTTAGCTAGTTGCAACTGCGGCTCACTCAACGCTAAGTCTTGCTGCTCGATAAAGCCTTGGTTTCCGATAAATAATAAACCTGCGTGCTCACCACTGATTTGCGCTTCAATGCCTGCCCCAGGATAACTATTAAAATGGTCTAAAGGTAATAGCTTAGCGGGATCGACCTTGGCTAACATTGCCGAGGCTAAAGGGTGCTGACTGCCCTGCTGAGCACTAGCACATAACACTAACAACTGCGCGTCACTCAGGTCACTATCGTTATGAATATTCACCAGTTTCGGTTTGCCTTGAGTAAGAGTTCCTGTTTTATCCAGCACCACTTTGGTTACTTGATGACTGCGCTCTAAGGCTTCGATATTGCGATACAAGATACCCAGCTTTGCGCCCCTTCCCGTGCCCGCCACTAATGCCGTGGGCGTCGCTAAGCCCAAAGCACAAGGGCAAGCAATGACCAATACCGATACCGCCGCCACGATCCCTTGCGCAAAGTCACCCAGCATACTCCACACCACTAACGTGCTTAAGGCTATCAACAAAATACTCGGCACAAAATAATGGCTTATTTTATCAACCAAACCTTGAATAGGCGCTTTACCTGATTGCGCCTCGTTGACCAATTGAATGATTTTATTAAGGGTACTGTCTTTATTTTCGGCGCTCACAGTGACTTGCAATAAACCTGAGCCATTCAAACTGCCAGCCAAGACTTTATCGCCTACTTGCTTGGTTAAGGGTTTGCTTTCACCAGTGATCACCGCTTCAGACACTTCACTGCTTCCCCAGTGCACCTGTCCATCAGCGGGTAGTACTTCACCAGGCTTAATCAATAATCGATCACCTAGCGCTAAACGCTCTACGGCTATTGACTCGGCGATACCTTGAGCGTTAATTCGAGAAGCGAGTTTAGGGCTTAAATTCACCAGCTCTGCAATATTTTTAGCGGCTTGCTGCTTGGCGTTTTGCTCTAAGTGTTTACCCACCAATACTAAACTAATGATCACTGCAGCGGCTTCAAAATAAAGATGCCCCCCCGCCCCACTTAACCACAAATACAGGCTGTACAAATAAGCGGTGGATGTTCCCATCACCACTAAGGTATCCATGGTGCTGGTGCGATGTTTTAGCGCTAGCCAAGCTCCCCGGTAAAAAGGGGCAGCAAGCCAAAACTGTACCGGCGTAGCCAATAACCACTGCCATACAGCTGGCAAATGTAGTTGGCTAAACAACATCGGTAATACTAGTGGGATAGACAAAAAAAGGCTGGTGATTAGCCGCCAAGGCAAGGCCTTGGCTTGAGCTTTGGGTATGTTTTCGCTTTGCAAAGCCACTTTAAAACCACAGCGTTCAACCGCTTGTTTCACTGCTGCCAAATACTGCGCATCAGGAAGGACTTCAACACTGAGCTGATTGAGCGCTAGGTTAACCGCAACCTTGTCAACGCCATCTAGTTTGTTCAGTGCCGTTTCAAGTTTGGCCACACAGCTGGCACAATTTAGCCCTTCTATTTTCAGCGTATGCTGCTCAAAGGGTATCTCAAAGCCAGCATCGCTAAGCTGCTGCCGCAGTGCAATCAGCACCCCGCTTTGATTGGTGGATAAGCGCACCTTGTTTAAGGCTAAGTTTACCGAGCTATCTAACACCGCGGTTTGTTGTTTTAAGATAGCGTCTACTTTTGATACACAAGAAGCACAGCGCAACCCTTGTAAAGGAAACTCCAATGTAATGCTCATCACCTACTCCACCAGTCAGCATGCAGAGTATAGTGTAAAGTCTCCTACAACTGGAGGGTCAAGTGCTTTTTTTAGCCTGTTCAAACAAGCTCAATGCTAATTTACGCTGAATCGCGTGATCCACTATCGGCAGTGGATAAGCCAATCTGTGCCCATTTTTTTCAGCCCAACTATGCGGTTGATGGACTTTTTTACCGGGAATGTCGCTAAGCTCAGGAACCCAATGGCGAACAAAATCGCCATTGGGGTCAAAACGTTGCGCCTGAGTGGTGGGGTTAAATATACGAAAATAAGGCTGAGCGTCGGTGCCTGTTGATGCGGCCCACTGCCATCCTCCGTTGTTGGAAGCAAAATCACCATCAATTAAATGCTGCATAAACCAGCGCTCGCCTTCGCGCCAATCAATCAACAGATCTTTAGTTAAAAAACTGGCCACAATCATACGCAGGCGGTTATGCATCCAACCGGTATATTTAAGTTGGCGCATCGCCGCATCGATAATAGGGTATCCCGTTTGCCCTTGTTGCCATGCTTGTAATAGATGAAGGTCTTGTTGCCAAGCAATAGATTGAGTCCACGCCAAAAAGGCCTCGCCTTTACATAACCTGGGATTGACCGCAATTAAGTGGCGATAAAACTCTCGCCAAACAATTTCACTTAACCAAGTAAACGCTCCTCCTTCTTGCGCGTCTAAGCAGTGAGGATGGTCGAGATAAATCCGCGCTAAACATTGGCGTGGAGACAACATCCCCAAGGCTAAATAGGCGGACAAGTTACTGGTCGCAGCCAAGGCTGGGAAATCACGATCTTGCTTATAATCGGCCGCTTTACTGGCGCTAAAATCACGTAACTGTTGAATAATCGAGGGGTCATCACAAGCCCATTTGCTGCTATCAGCTCGTTCATAGGAACAAGGTGGTAGTGGCGTGTTGTTTTTCAACAACGCTAAAAATGCTTCAGGAAGGAGCGCTTGATCAATCGCTGCAGGCGCAGCAATGGGACTAAATTCTCGTTCTGTTAAGCCTGACACCCACGTTTTTCGAAAGGGAGTGAATACCTTAAAATTTTCTCGGTTTTTAGTCAGCACACTGCCCGGCGGCATGACACATTCACCATGATATTGCAGCAAACTCACGTTGTTAGAACTTAAGGCACTCAATACCGCATTGTCGCGCTGCTGCTCATTAAGT
Source organism: Agarivorans sp. MS3-6 (assembly GCF_054112545.1). Taxonomy (NCBI): domain Bacteria; kingdom Pseudomonadati; phylum Pseudomonadota; class Gammaproteobacteria; order Alteromonadales; family Alteromonadaceae; genus Agarivorans; species Agarivorans sp. MS3-6. The sequence goes on from NZ_CM134202.1 coordinate 1,140,254, forward strand.
TCGTATTGGTAATGACAGTGTACATCGCTAATTTGGTACTGCTGGCAAAGCTCGGTTAAACACCGCGGCACATGATTGAAACTGTCAATTTCAACCACCAATAATGGGATATTGAGTAAGGCTAAATCTTGCTGTAGTTGCGCCAAACGACGCATGATTAAATCAGCTTGAATGGGGGCTAAGTGATGTTGTTTCCATTGATGTCGGCACACAAGATAAACCGCTAATACCGGCTTACCGCTAGCGACTGCGGTAGTTAAGGCCTGGTTGTCTTTAGTTCGTAAATCATTTCGAAACCATACTAATTGCTTGCTCATCAAAAAACCTTTACTACCTTATTATATTCCTATGCCTACGTTAAAAAATAAGTTTAGGATCAATAAATTAAGAGCGACTATTGTAACAAGGACAGTCCATAAGGCGGAAACAGAGGCCCAAAGCAAGACACAGCTATAACTGGTACAACTCTAAGGGCAAACCGTCAGGGTCATTGAAAAAAGTGAATTGTTTACCGGTATAAGGGTCTACCCGAATGGGCTCTACCGCTATGCCCTTGCCCGTTAAATACGCCACTACCCGCTGTATATCATCGACAGCAAAAGCCAAATGGCGTAAGCCCTGTGCCTCAGGGTAACTAGGCCTAGGCGGAGCGTCGGCAAAAGAAAACAACTCAATTTGTTCACCATTAGGCAAAGCTAAATCCAGTTTGTATGAATTTCGCTGCTGACGATAATGCTCTGCCACAATCGTTAAGCCCAATATTTCAGTGTAAAAATATTTCGCACGAGCATAATCAGCACAAATAATCGCCACATGGTGAATCGCTTTCAACATCGTTAATCCTTATCAGAAATGGCTTCAGCAGCCCGAGCCACCCAGAAAAAACCACTCAAGCCGAATAGAGCCATAAGTAGCATCATGCCAGCCATTAACCAATTGCTCGGAGATAAATGAAACGAACCACCAACAGTGGCCGCAAGCATCAATAAGGCCAAGCCCAGCAGCGCTAATACGCCGCCAACTCTAGCCAATAAAATAGCAATATAATCAATGCTTTGAAAATAAACAGAGGCAGCAACAAACAAGGCTAAGCCAATAAACAATAGCGGCCACCAGCTAACACCAAACGCCAGTAAACTAGAAAGGCTCGCGGCCACAGTAACAAGGCTAAATAAGCATTTCAAAATAGACGTCATCGTCATCCTTAACTTGATGGAGTGATACCCGCTTTGCAGCTGGGCGGAATAGCAAGCTGCCATTTAAGCACTTCGGTCACTTGCAATACCGCTGGATAGTCAGCCGCAAAACCGTCTTTAGCAGCAGGCAATAACTGCCCCCGCCAACTCACATAAATGGCTTGATAAGGGCTTGAAGTATTTGCTTGATAGTAATCGGCTAACTCATCGACTAAACCGGAGTCGCCTTGCCACCAAACAGTCTCGCCATTGCAGGGGCTGAATTCTCTCACCTCATGCCCCCAGACAAAATGACCGTGAAAGGTCTGGCTTTGTTCTGCACAGGCAACATTAATCAGCGTCCCCAGCAAAATACCCAAAGCACAACCGTATTGTTTGCGCATCACTGAGCGCCTACATCGATGAACGAACCCGCTTAAGCAGCAAAAATTATCAATAAAACACCCCAAAAAACACTATCACTTAGGAACCGCACCATTGATAAAACATGATCGGCCACTCCATTAATCAATAACAAAATAGCAATAAACTGGCTCAAATAGATAGCTGATTTAATGCGATAACGAGCCAGTCAGCCTTAGCGAAGCTCGGTGCGTTAATTCGCGATTTTGCTTACTAGATCAAAGTTTAGCAAATTACTACAATGCTCTTAGTTTGCATTTTTGTTAACAAATAGTAACCAAATAATTAGCTGAAAACTCAGGTTTTATCTAGCTTAACAGCCACAAGTTAACTGCGACTAACAGTTTTCATATTAGAATATTCGCTCTGGTCGGAGTTGTAGAGGACCGATCAGTTACCTAAGATGCCCTCGATTATTACAAAAATAAAACAATACAGTTACGCCCAGCGGACTGAAAGCAACTATATTAGAGACCAGCAGTTATGAATAAACGTAAATTAAGTCTACTTGCCCTTAGCGTTTCGCTAGTCACTGGCCAAAGCCTAGCGGCTGGCTTCCAACTTAATAGCCAATCAGCAACCGGTATCGGCCGCGCTTTTTCTGGTGATGCAGTCATTGCTGATAATGCCTCGGTATTGTCACGTAACCCTGCCGCCATGGCGATGTTTGATCGTAAAGCCTTATCGCTGGGTTTAACCTATGCTGAAGTAGATGTGACCATTAAGGATGTAAGTTACGGTCCAATTGACTACGGAAGCGAACCAGACGCAGCCGACAATAAAGTCATTCCTAACATCTACTACATTCACCCCATTAACGACGCCTTTGCGGTGGGTGTGGCAGCCTTTAGTAACTTTGGTACGGGTACCGATATTAGCTCGCTAAACAACAGCGGCGCACCAATTACCCCAGTAGACCTATTTGGTAAAACCGAAATCGTTACCTCTAACCTTAACCTAAGCCTGTCTTACCGCATTAACCAACAATTTAGTATTGGCGCGGGTTTAGATATGATTTACGGTGAAGGCACACTCAAACGTAATGGTGAAATTCAAGGCGGTTCAGGAGTTCAGAGCTCTTTGGTAGATGTTGAAGCCGATGGTTGGGCCCTAGGTGGCATTGTTGGTGCCACTTACGAAATCAATGATAAAAACCGCTTAGGTTTGAGCTACCGCATGAGCCCGACTTTTAAGGCTGACGGAAAAGTAGAGTATCAAGGCCAAGCCTACGACGAAATTCACATTCCACTTCCCAACATTTTCCAAATTGCCGGTTACCATGAGCTAAGCCCTAAATGGGCAGTTCACTACACTGCGCAACATACTAGCTGGGGTGATTTTGAACATATTACCGTTACCGGTTCAGCACCAGACGCTACGGTAAAAAGCTACCAATGGCAAAACTCATGGTTGTTTAGTGTTGGTGGTACTTACCAAATTAACGATACCTGGACAGCCCGTGCCGGTTACATGCACGACAAGGGTGTAGTTGATGAGATTAGCTCGCTGTCTATTCCAGACTCAGATCGTAACTGGTACACCGCTGGCGCGAGCTACCACTTAAGCAAAAACGCGACTATCGACTTTGGCCTAGCCTTTGTTCGTGGTGAAGATGTTGAAGTTCGAGAAGACAGCGCTGTTCTAGAGGGTGCTGGCTTCCCAAGTTCAACCGTAGTTGGCCACACTCGCTCAGATGCTATTTACTACTCTATGCAATACAGCCACTTGTTCTAAGCCGGCTTAAGTGGCAAGCCTACAGCTTGCCACTTTTATTACTCCTTCCTGTTCTCTTCTGCTTCACCCCACTCATTATTTTGCTTAATGCTTGTCACAGCCAGCAAACTTCAGGCTCTGTTTATGCGTATAGCTATTAACGACAGTGACAAACAGGGTACATTTAATGAAGGTATTGGTGGTAGGTGGTAGCGGTGGCATTGGCCTAGCGTTAGTCAAGCAACTTTGCCAACGATCAGATATACAACAAGTCATTGCCACTTGGCATGTCAATCCTCAACACTTCCAACACCCTAAACTTAATTGGCAACCGCTTGATATAAGCAACGAGCAGAGTATTGCCCAACTATTTAGTCAAATAGATAAACTAGATTGGTTGATCAACTGCGTAGGGGTTTTACACTCATCAACACTTAAGCCCGAAAAAAGCCTGGCCCAATGCCAAGCAGACAACTTCATGTTAAGTATGCAGCTCAATGCTTTGCCCAGCCTTATGTTAGCCAAATACGCAGCAAACGCCATAAAAGCCAGTACAACAGGTGTATTTGTGAGTATCTCTGCCAAAGTAGGATCCATTGCCGATAACCGCTTAGGCGGTTGGCACAGTTACCGCAGTTCAAAGGCGGCGCTGAATATGGTGTTGAAGAACATTGCGATAGAGTGGCAACGTAGTCATCCCAAAATATGTGTGCTCGCTTGGCATCCTGGTACTACCGACACCGAGTTATCGAAGCCATTTCAGCGAAATGTTCCGGCGGTTAAGCTACTCAGCAGCGAACAAAGTGCCGCTTATTTATTGAAAAAAATAACAACGTTAACCAGCGAACACACTGGACAATTTTGGGCTTGGGATGGCACACAAATAGCGTGGTAGCAAAGGAATACGCATATTATTACCCTTGAGCACAAGCCAAAACTGACATCAACAGGGTGTACAAATGACACGTTGGACTAGCGCTTAGGCTCTATTTAAGCCCCAATAAAGCTGACCACTGAATAGGAGACAGCCTTAATGCTGGGTATTAAAACTGTGCCAAGGTAGCCACGATAAGCCCTCCTCTACAGCTTGACGCATTTGCTGAACCCCAGTGTTGTGGTAGCTGTACACCCGAATACCAAAAATATGTAGCATTAAGCTGCACGCCTTGGCTTTTGCTTCGGGTTCATCATAAAGCGACATTAAAAACTCAGCATACAAGGCTTCAATTTGCTGCAGTTGCTCACTCACATAACCTTGTAGTTCAGGCTCATTGCTAAACTCCAACTGGCTCTTCACTAAAAAACAGCTGCAATAATCACTATTAAGCGACTGCTGCAACATAGTATCGAGAATTTGGCATATACCTAGCTCAATGCTACTAGCAGCGCTTAAGCATTGCTGGATACCCTGTCGAGTGGTGTGCGCATAATGCGCCAAAGACTCTTTAAACAAGGCTTGTTTATTGCCAAAGGCCAAGTAAACACTGCCCGGTTTTAAACCAGTCTGTTGAAACACCTGTTGCATTGACGCAGCGTGATAACCTACACGCCAAAATAATTTGGTCGACTGCTCTAATACCTGTTCTCGTTGAAATTGCACCTTTGCCATGGGAATTCTCGTTACCTTCATCTCTAGCGTTTAACACCCACATTATACCTTGCTTACAACGATTAGACAGCTTTTTGAATGTTTGTTCAAAATTAACTTGAATGAACATTCAAAAACTGTTTGAATACATCCAACTTGAACGAACATTCAAGAAATGTATTCAACATACAACCAAAGGAATAGTCATGAGTTTGCAAACAGAAATCGCCGATTACATCGCTTCATTTGTCCAAAAAGCGCCATTAGATGTACAAAAGCTAATGAAACAAGCCACTAAAAATTTAGCAGAAAGCGAAATAGCGAAAAAGGCACCGCAAGCAGGCCAAGTGTTACCTAACTTTACCCTAGCTAACCAAACCGGTGAACAGGTGTCACTGAGCAGCTTGTTAGCCAAAGGCCCGCTTATCATCACTTTTTACCGCGGCGGTTGGTGTCCATATTGCAATTTAGAGCTGCGTGCATACCAGCAAATATTACCGGAAATAAAAGCCTTAGGCGCTAACTTAGTGGCAATAACTCCCGAGTTACCCGACGCCTCACTAAGCACTACCGAGAAGAACGAATTACAGTTTCAGGTATTAACTGACACAAATGCAGACTATGCAAAAAGTTTAGATATTGTATTTGCCTTACCCGAGGAGTTGCGCCCTATCTATTCTTCTTTTGGTATTGAGGTAGAGAAGCACAATGGTGAAGGTCAATTTGGCTTGCCGCTAGCCGTAACCTATGTAGTTGCTCAAGACGGTACTATCGCCAGCGCCTTTATTGACGCAGATTACACCAAACGCCAAGAGCCTAGTGATTTGTTACCAGTACTAAAGTCTTTAAATAACTAAGCGTTAAGCTATACAAAGAAGCCTTGGTACTGCCTTGGCGTTAGTGCTAAGCGCTTCTTAAAATTACGTTGAAAATGGCTCTGGTCAGCAAAACCTAACGCCAAAGCCGTATTTGCAATACTATCGCCATCTCTTAACAAGGCTTTAGCCCGATTGATACGTTGATTAAGTTGAAAAGCATGCGGCGACAAACCGTAGATTCGCTTGAAGCTTCTCACTAGGTGGTAACGGCTTAAACCTGCGACGTCTGCAAGTTCAGTCAAACTTAAGTGCATAGCCAGCTGATCTTGAATACACTCTTGCACTCGCTTTATTTGTGGCTTTGCCAAACACGCTAAATCAGCACGCAAGTTCTGTGGTTGACCAAATTGTTGCTCGCAAAAACTGACCAATAAACTCTCTTGCTGCAAGCAGCTTTGATCTAAGTGGACGGCAGAAAACAACTTATCTAATAAAGAAAACGTACTAGAACAATCTAAGTACTGGTGGGTAAATGGCCGATAATCACTCGCCGGTTTTGCCAGCATCTCTTGTTGTAGCTGACCAAGCCACGCGGTATCTACGAACAGCATCCGATAAGACCAAGCACCTTGCTTAGGGTTACATGAATGTACGTCTCCTGGGTTAATGGTCACGCTGTGGCCGGCACTAATGCTATTTTGCCGTTGCATGTTCTTATACACCGCTTCACCTGTGTCAATAAGCCCAAAAGAAAACTCATCATGAGAATGGCTGTGGTAACACGCTTCAGAATGCACAGCTTGGCGTAGTTCAACAAAAGGCAAACTAGCACTTCTTTTCAGTAACACCTTGGCTTGAGTATGCACATTACCGTCCTCATAAAAAACCATTAAACACTTGGCTAAACAAACAACGAAACCACTGAGCCCGCTAGCAATAAGGCCATTAAATGATTAAAGCGGCGCATCCTAGCGGGTGAACGAAGATAGCGCGAAATAAATGTGCCTATGGCAGCCCATACGCCCACACCAATAAAGCAAACCAGTAACGAAATAGTACAGAAAACCAACAAATAATACTGTGTTGATGGGTGCGGAGATACAAATAAACTTACTCCCGACATCGCCACCATCCACGCTTTGGGGTTTAGCCCTTGCGCTAACGCTCCCTGCAGGAAATTTGGAGGTGTTGCCAAAGCCTTAGTCAGCTGCTGATTAACTGGCGCTACGGCTATTCTAAAAGCCATATACAACAAAAAGGCCGCCCCAAAATACTGAAGAATATCACTTAGCTTTGGCAACAACTGCACCATCTCATTTAGCCCTACCCCCACAATAAATACCACTAAGCTGTAGCCTACGCTGGCCCCGATAACATGAGGTAAGGCCAACCGAAAGCCAAAACTCGCGCCCGCCCCCGTCGCGATGATGTTAACCGGCCCTGGCGATATTGCGCCAATTAAGGCAAATACAAACATTGATATAAACAGGCTCACCACGATGTCCTTGTTCTGCAGAAAATCTAACTATATGCGCTAGGTCGCAAATTTTATTGAACAAAATTGCGCGAAATCATTGAGAGTTCCTTGTCCTACAAATCAGATAAAGAAAACGTTGCGCTAGGTATCACTTCTCAAGCTGATGACTTGCGCAATAGCTATGGGCTTTCTAATGTGGGGTAACAAAAATATATAGGAAGGCACAATGAAATTTATTCCCAATAACATCGCCGAGCTCAATTTACTGCTGCAATTTGATATGAGTAGTTTACAAACAGGGATTAAGGTTCACCACGATGCAGCCCCTGAGATCATTGCCGCTGCACAAAGCTTATTCGACAAAGGGCTAAGCACACTCCCTGACGGTGGTTACCTCACCGATTTAGGCATCGAAGTCGCCGAACACGCGCAAAAATTATTAGCCATTCTTTCAACAAAATCGGAACACGTAGCCGCTTAATAACCGGATTTGTTATTCACTAACCAAGTGCTAGCCACTTGGTTTTTTTTACCGCCATTTTTATAAGCGCAGTAAAACCTCCGATATAGCCCCCTCTATTGTTTACTTTGTCATTATTGGTAATTACAATCCTATCAACATAAACAAGGAGAGAATTCCCTGGTGAAAAATAATTTTCAGTGTTTATCACAACGCCATAAGCAAACAAGAGATAAATGCCTAACAGAATTAAAAGCCTCAGCAATGCCTGAAGCTGATTTGTATATATTGCATGGGCCTGAGCTTTTCTCACTATGGGTCGCCAAACAAAAGAGCCAAGGATTTGCCCAAAGTGCAATAAGTCAAAAATTGGAAGGTTTAGGTTTACCTGAACTCGCACAAAATGTACTTGTCACCTCGCTAAGCTTGGTGAACCAATTTGGCGGGCAAGTTATTGATGTAAAGACGATGGGTATTTTAGCCCTAGACATGCATCGAGGGGGTAGCATATTAGGTAAATACGAAATCACTCAAAAAGGTGCTAAAAGCTACATTAGCTTTAAGGGGAACCACAAGCTAAGAACAGTAATTAAAGGCACCCGCTACCTATCTACTAATACTAAAATGTTGACTTTAGGCATAGGTCAACAAGGGCTAAAAGCATCCGCTCGTGGCGGAGTATTAATCACTGTGGTGTTTTCAGTATCACACCACACGCTAGAATTGGTACTTAAAAAAGACTATTTGATAACCAATTGGGTAGTTGATGTAGCGACCGATATAACGATTGCTTCTGTAGCTGCAGTCTTCGGTTATGCCGCAGGTACTTTAGCAGTATCATCAATAAGCATCGTTGTTATACCAATATTAGCAGGAGCTCTAGTTGCTTTTGTAATTCAAGGGGGACTAAATGAAGTTGAATCATACTACGATGTAAAAGAAAAATTAGTAAAAGCGCTTAATGACTCAGCGAAGCAATCTTTTGAAAAAGATATCGACCGCATGAATCAAAAAATAAACCAAATGAAAGCAACAAGTAGCATGAGAAACTCTGCTTACAGTTTCTTTTAGGCTACCCAAAATGACTAAACAAACCGCCAAAAAATCACTCCTAGGGTTCTTATTCTTTAGCTGTATATTTGCTATAGCATGTTCGATTCTTTTTCTAACTGATATGCTTACTTCGCTTCAGACCCAATTAACTGGTGGTTTTCCAGTTATCTATTTAGACGCAAAGTATAGTGGATACATCGGTGGAGCTATTTCAACTCTTGCAGGAGCATTGTTCATGCTTTGGCAGTTTAGGAATACAACAAAAGGTGGCCCTCCACTTAGTTTAAAAAATAACTCTACCAAAGCTTTTGCATTGGCAATAATAATCGGCTTTCTTTTCATCTTTCCGGGCCAATCAATTGAAAAAAAACGTATCGAAAAAATTGCAGAGCAACATGGCTATCAAGCCTGCCCTCCTTTCACATTACTCATGAGTTCAGCAACCATAGACGCTTGGGTGAATGATTTTAGTCTATGTAGCGATCCTGAAGTTGATAAGTTAGCTAGATATGGCTACAGAAGTGAACCCGCCAAAATAGCTAAACTCCTTGCTGATAGAGACTCCGAATAAGTCTCACCAACCAGTTCGCAGGCCAAGCATTAGACATGAAGCTATGGGAGCGCTAGCGCTAAATATACAACGTGCGGGAGTATTTTAGGTAAATACGGAATCACTCAAAAAGGTGCTAAAAGTATTGTAGTAATACCTCTGGCAGTAGGCTTTAGCATAGCCTTTATAGTCCAAAAAACATTAGGTATCGTAGAGGACCAACTTAAACTAAAAGAAAAAATAGTTGTTAGTTTAAATCGGTCTGTCGAAATTTCAGCTAAGAAAGAAATTGAAGGGCTTAGTCAGAAAATAAATACCATGAAAGCTATTTCAAGTATGAACCAATCTCCATATCGATTCTTTTAGGAAGTACTGTGGTAAAACTCTCCCCCCAAAAAGCAATAATAACTTCACTGACTTGCTTCGCTTTGTGTCTACTATCTTTTTTCCTGTTAGTAAGCTCTGGCATGCTTGGATATTTAGATAATCAACTGAACAACAAATATAATGTGATTTACTTAGATTCCCAATATATTGGTTTTATATGATCTTCCCCCGATAAAGTAGACACGGGTTACGCTTCCTTTGCTCTGCCTTCGTATTCTACTGGACTTAAGTATTTTAAACTTGAGTGCAGTCGAAATCGATTATAAAAATGTTGTACATATCCTGCTACTTTATCTCTCAAATCCCATTCACTTGTAAAGTGATTCGATTTAATGAGTTCTCCTTTTAAGGTATGAAAAAACGATTCCATTTCTGCGTTGTCTGTACAATGCCCTGGTCGATTCATACTCGGTGTTACGCCGTACTTACTCAACAGTGCTTGAACTTCATGAGCGCGATATTCTGCTCCTCTGTCAGTGTGAAACACCAATCCAGCCTGTGGCTTTCTATTTCTAAAGGCCATTTGTAACGACGCCATCGTTACTGCTGTTGTTTTACGGTGATTCATCGACCAACCAATCACTTTTCGTGAATATAGGTCTATGACTACTGCAAGATATAACCAGCGGTTTCCCTGTCGTATATAGGTTAAATCACCCGCCCATTGTTCATTAACTGCGGTAGGTTTTGGCATATCTTTACGTATGTTTTTAATCGATTGATAGAATCGATGTAGTTTAGCCATTTTAATGTAAACCCTAGAACAGCGTGCTTTCAAGCCATGCTCTCTCATCAACCTAGCCACCCGTTTTCGACTGGTGTAAATTCCGCTACGCTTTAACTCCGCATGCACACGAGGGCTACTGTAAGTCTCTCTACTCTTGGTGAATATCTGCGCAATACGATAGGCCAACTGGTCATCAATGAGCTTATGGCGGCTCACTTTTCGTTTACAGAAGGCATAGTAACCAGAGCGAGACACCTTAAGAAATCGGCACATCATGGTGATGGGAAAGCGTTGCTTATAATGGCTTATGAATCGGAATCTCGTCGACTTTCCTCCGCGACGAATCGTTGCCACTTTTTTAGCAAATCATTCTCCAGTTCAAGTTGTTTTACTTTCTTTTGAAGTTCAGCAATTTTTTCATTTTCAGAAAGATTCATGGGTTTGCTTAGTTTTTTCCGTCTTCTATCAGACATGATTTTCCCCTCGCGATAATCCTTTCGCCACCGAGATAACATGAACGGATGAATGTCGAGTGACTCTGCAACTCCTTTAACTGTAGCACCTGCCAAGTGGGTTAATTTGACGGCGGTTGCTTTGAATTCAGTTGTGTATTGCTGAGTTTTTTTACCTGTTTTATAAGCTGGCATAAACACCTCATCTTGTTTGAGTGAAGTGTCTACTGAATCGGATCAACTACAATAGGCGCTTCATTTGGCTTGTTATCGGCAGGACTATTTATGCTCTGGCAGTATATCTGTTTAAAACGTTGTAATTTGACTTTAAGCGCTAAACACTTATCTACAAAGGCTCTAGCAGTAATAGTAACTATCGGTTTTCTTTTCATCTTTCCAGGCCAATCTATAGAAAAATCCCGTATAGAAAAAATAGCTGAGCAACATGGTTACCAACCTTGTTCCCCCTTCACATTACTAATGAGCTCGGCAACCATCGACGCTTGGGTTAAGGACTTTAGCCTGTGTAACGATTCTGAAGTTGACCAACGAGCTAGATACGGGTATTCAGACGAACCAGCAAAAATAGCAGCTCTACTCTCTAAACGTGAAGAGACGAACAAAGAGTAATACGCCATTGCACTCCATTGTTCCAGAGAAGCTAATTCCCTTTTTTTGTTATCGACTTATATTCGGAACGGCCACCGCTATTTTAACAAGTGTTACTATTATCCCTATTGCTATCGGCATAACAGTCGCGTTTACTTTTAATACAGTATTTAACTACTTGGATAGCAGGTATCAAATTAGCGAAAAAATCATTAGTGCATTAAACAAGCATGTTGAGGAGCAAGCAAACAACGACGTAATTAAATTAGAGCAAGGCATAAATAGAATGAGTGCCATCTCCAACATGAAAGCAAATGGTTTTTATTTCTAATAGTAGGTAATGTAGTTTAATGAAAGATACTAAGATCAAAAAAGTCCGTTTACTTCAACTTACGATACTGATTGCTATCACTACGATACCAATACTAGTTTTCATGATATATGAGGGAAAGCCTTTCTCTCTAATTCCTAACCAAATATCAATGAATTATCCTGTAATATACATTGATGTTGGATATTGCTTTATTATCGCAGGGTTGCTAATACTGTCTGCGTTTACAATAACTGCCACTCTAAAGATACTGGAAATCAAAAGTGACAATCCAAATAGATTTGGAAAAGCCATTACATTTTTATCTCTTTTTATGCTGGTAAGCGCATTAATAGCGTTTCCAGGTCGAAGCATCGAAAAGTGGAGATTAGAACAACTTATAACAGTGCATGGTTATCAAGCTTGCCCTGATCTAACATTACTATTTGGAACACCGACTATCGATGCTTGGGTTACTGATTTTGGATTGTGTAGTGATCCAGAGATTCAAAAGATTGCGCAAAGTGGCTATCACCTCGAGCCTGCAAAAATTGCTGAGCTTATCGCTATGCGCAACAAAGCATTAACGCGTCCCCAATAACTAAACCGCGCTATGTTGAAACAAGGTAAACGCATCATGTACCCCTTGTATCAACATTTGCATGCCAATTACCGTTAGAATTAAGCCCATTAAACGGGTGGTAATGTTGATACCACTTGCGCCAACTTTATCGATTAGCTTTGGTCCAAACAAAAAGCAAACAAACGTAATAACACACAGTAGGGCAAACGCACACATGGTAACGATGATGTTGAGCACTTCACCTGAAGCCGAATAGTTCATGGCCGTGGCAATGGTGCCTGGGCCCGCTAATATGGGTAAGGCTAAGGGAGAAATGGCAATGTCTTTACCGTCGTCATCGTCTACTTCGCCCGGGATATGAGAGTGCAATTTGGAGCTACTCCCCTGCAGCATATGGTAGCCCACCAAAAAGACCAAAATACCGCCCGCTAAACGCAGCGCGGGTAAGGTAATCCCAAATAGCTCAAAAATAGCTTTGCCTAACAAGCAAAAGGCAGAGATGATAAAAAAGGCACTTATTAAGGCTTTAAACGCGGTTCTTTTGCGCTGCGCTGCGCTTTGCTCACCTGTCATACCAACAAATACTGCGGTATTGGCAATCGGATTCATCATCGCAAAAAAGCCCATGAATACGGTTACCGCCATGGTTGTAAGGTCGTGCATTGACTAACTCGCTTATCTAGAGTTTCAACTAACAATAACAACCATAACACCACCATTACATTTTCGCCGTGAAATAGCCTATACCCCCCCGAATTAACAAACTATATTGCGCTTGTATCCCCCTTATGCCTCGCCTTTTCACATCACTGTTGTTTGCCATTAATCTGCTAACTGGCGCATAGCAATCTTAGAGTAAATCCGTATCATGCTGATATTAAGTATTTAATAATTAGGGAACTTGAGACATGGATGTATCATTAATTGTCATTTTAGTGATTATCGCCGCGACTATTTTTTATGTTGTAGGAATTTATAACCGTTTAGTGAGTTTGCGTAATCGCTACCAGAATGCCTTTGCTCAGATAGAGGTACAGCTTAAACGTCGCTACGACCTTATTCCCAATCTTGTCGAAACAGCCAAAGCTTATATGAGCCATGAGAAAGAAACCCTCGAAGCCGTAATTAGCGCTCGTAATGATGCCAGTGCGCTATTGCGCGCCGCAGCAAAAGATCCAAGTGGTGCCACCTTAAGCAAATTAGCCAGTGCAGAGGGTTTACTGCAAGGTGCTATGAGCAAAATGAATATAGTGATGGAAAGCTACCCTGACTTAAAAGCCAGTGACAACATGATGCAGCTAACAGAAGAGCTCACCACCACCGAAAATCGCGTCGCCTTTTCTCGTCAAGCCTTTAACGACTCAGTGACCGAATACAACGAATATCGCCAATCGTTTCCACCGGTGTTTTTTGCAGCCCAGTTTGGCCACAAAAAAGACGCCAATTTATTAGAGTTTGCTGATAGCGCAGAGATCCAAAGCGCGCCTAAAGTTTCATTCTAATTAACTGAGTTTGCTTCATGAATTTTTTTGCCGAACAAGACCATGCTCGCCGCAACAGTAAATGGTTAATTCTATTATTTGTGGTGGCGGTAATTATTCTAATTGGTTTAAGTAACGTGATTATTGCCGCTTCGCTGTGGATGTTTCAGTCAAGCAACGAGACTAGTATTGCGGCTAATCGCCGCTTCTTCTCTCAAGATATTTTGTTTTTTGTTAGCGCGCTAGTAACCAGCATTATAGCGTTTGCCATTACCTTTAAATGGTATCAGCTGCGTGATGGAGGCCGTCGTATTGCTGAGTCACTGGGTGGGCAGCGGATCCTTCCCAACAGCCAGCAAGCAGAACAGCAACAGATGCTTAATGTTGTAGAAGAAATGGCTCTCGCCTCAGGTATGCCAGTGCCCTCGGTGTATCTGCTCCAAAATGAAATAGGTATTAACGCTTTTGCCGCAGGGCATACGCCAGCAGATGCGGTGATAGGCATCACGCAAGGCGCATTAGAGCAACTGAACCGTGAACAACTACAAGGGGTAGTTGCGCACGAGTTTAGCCATATTCTAAATGGAGACATGCGCTTAAACATGCAACTGATTGCTTTGTTAAGTGGCATTGTATTTATATCTAATGTGGGTGAATTTGTCCTGCACAGTCATCGTTATAGCAGCTCATCGCGCTCTAACCGTATAGAGAGCAATGACGCAAGAGTTGCCGCCGCAGGTTTTGGTTTACTGGCATTAGGCTGGATTGGTTGTTTTTTTGCCAATATGATTAAAGCCGCAATTAGCCGCCAACGGGAATACTTAGCCGATGCTTCCGCGGTGCAATTTACTCGTAATCCCAATGGCATTGCTGACGCACTAAAAATTATTGGCGGCTATGATGCCGGCTCTGGATTGCGAGCGCCGCTTAGCCAAGAAGCCAGCCACATGTTTATTGGTGATGCGCGCCGCTTGGGCAGCTTTTTTGCCACCCACCCGGCGATAGAACAACGTATTAAGCGCATTTTACCCCGCTGGAACGGCCAACTAATTAAACGAGACATCAAGAAAAAGGCTGCGCCTATTTACTCGACAACCAGCCAGCGAAACACCCAGCAAAACCAGCAAAACCAGCAACACCAGCAACAACAATTGAAAAAAACCGTGTTTGTTGCCACCGCAGCCGAGGCTGCCATTGATGCACTAAGCAATAAATCTAGCAAAGCTGAATATACGCTTTCACAAAACACCTTAACGGTCAGTGGTGAATTGGCTCATTTACCGGATGGTTTACTCAGCTTGGCTCATGAGCCCTGTGGGGTGATTAGCGTGGTGTATGCGCTGCTGCTAAGTGAAGAGAACGATCTTAGACAAAAGCAACTCAATGATATTAAAGACAACTTAAGTAAAAGCTCGCGAATAAGCGAAACCTTGCAAGCTTGGGATTGGATTACTTCGCTAGATAAAAGTTACCGCCTGCCATTGCTAGAGCTGTCACTGCCAGCACTAAAATGTATGTCAGGCAAACAATATCAACGCTTTATGACAAACTTGCGCCGCTTAATCAAAGCCGACCAGCAAGTAGATATGTACGAATGGTGTTTATACCACTTAATTAAACATTATCTAGCTCATCAATTTGAAAAGGTATCGCCCAGTAAACCCATTTTTAGCAGTCTGCCAGAAATCAGCCAACCTTTCGCAGTGGTATTATCAAGTTTGGCCTACTTTGGCCACCAACAAGAAACAGATATCCAGCGCGCTTTTGGCATTGGAGCCAACAGCGTCAGTTTGTATACCATTAGTTTATTACCCCGAGAGCAATGCCAGGTAGAGCACTTTGGCCCAGCCGTTAAACAGCTGGCTAATGCCTACCCACAAATTAAACAACGGGTATTACGCGCCTTGGTCGCTTGCGTATGTTTAGACAAACAACTCACTGTTCTAGAAAACGAGATGATCCGCTGTATTGCCGCGGTGATGGATTGCCCCGGCCCGCCTATCAGCTTGGGGGTAGCTAGACCATAAAAAAGCCCGCTTTAGTCGCTAAAGCGGGCGTTCTAGTAGGTTGATCGCAGTAACAATTAGCGAGTAGCAGCTTTTTCGCGTAGACCTTGGCGGGTATGCTCACTAATAAATGCCATTTTTAAACCATTGCTTTGCAGCTTAGCGATTTGCTCGTCGCCGAAGCCTAGCTGTTCTCGCGCAATCCGGTACTCATCGGGTAAATCTATCGCCGAGACCCCAGGATCATCGGTGTTCAAGCTGGCACGAATACCATGCTCTAAAAAGCGTTTAAGCGGGTGTTGGCTTAAGTCTGGCGTGGTATTGGTTTGAAAGTTAGATGACAAACACGACTCCACTCCAATTTTGTGTTTGGCCACATAATCAATTAAAGCCGGATCGTCTGCAATTTTAACCCCATGGCCAATTCGAGTCGCGCCCAGTTCACGAATGGCCTGCCAAACACTCTCAGGGCCGGCAGCTTCACCGGCATGCACTGTAATCCCAAAACCGGCATCACGTGCGCGCGAAAACTGCTCTACAAATAAATCACCGGGTTTACCTAATTCATCACCGGCTAAATCTACCGCGACAATGTGATCACGAAAAGCCATACAAGCTTCTAATTCTTTACTGCAACTTTGTTGGCCAAAAGTACGGCTCATAATGCCAATTAAGTTCACTTGCACATCATGTTTTGTCATCCCGCGGCGCACACCTTCGATCACTGCTTCAACGACCCCTTCAGGATTTAGTTTGTGGCTCATTGCCATGTAACCAGGGCTAAAGCGTAATTCAGCATAATCAATTTTTGCGGTCACTAAATCGGCGACATTTTCTTCAGCCACACGGGCGCAAGCCTCGTAATCACCCAGTACGCTAACACCAAAATCTAACTTAGATAAAAAGGCGACAAGATTAGGTTCTTGTTTAGTGATCTGCACATGCGGGATCAAGGCTTCTAAGCTAGTGGCGGGTAAGGCAACGTTAAATTTTCTGCCCAACTCAAGAATAGTTTCAGCCCGAATGGTGCCATCTAAGTGGCGGTGTAAATCAGTCACTGGATATTGTTTTAACATAGGAGCTCCTGCATTTTTTATATTTATTTTAGTTGGCTCAGTGTAGTCAGCAGTGGCCGCTGTTCCAACCAAGATTAACTCAATTGGGCAGTGCTTTTTCAATTAGTTTCCCGCTTTATTTAATCCTAGCCGAATATGTTGGCAGTTGACGATTATTCCCGGTAACTCTAGCTGTGGTTTTTCTTTTCGCCTAGCGCTTGACTTGGACTTAACTCCAAGTTTTACACTCACTATTCCATCATCAATATTTAACCCGCTTAATAGGAGTGACCATGGAATTGGTACCATTAGGAAACAGTGATTTGCAGATTACTCGCATCGGTTTAGGCGCTTGGGCAATGGGGGGACTTTGGCAATGGGGCTGGGGAACTCAACAAGACCAAGACTCTATCAATACCATACAACACGCCTTATCTTTAGGCATAAATTGGATAGATACCGCGCCAGTCTATGGCCATGGGCATAGCGAAAAAGTAGTAGGCCGAGCGATTAAAGGCTTAAGCACTAAACCTCTTATTTTTAGTAAATGCGGCTTTAACTGGGATCAACACAATAACATTGAACCTTGCTTAAAAGCCGCCAGCATCAAAGTAGAAGTCGAACATAGCTTAAAACGCCTACAGGTAGACACCATCGATTTATACCAAATTCACTGGCCAAACCCAGCCGAAGACATTGAAGAGGCTTGGCAAGCCATGGTCGAGCTACAGCATCAAGGTAAAATACGCTATTTAGGTGTGTCTAATCACTCAGTAGAGCAAATGGAAAGCCTACAGAAAATAGCCCCTATCAGTTCAATCCAGCCCCCTTACAGCTTAATTAACCGTGATTGTGAAGCCCAATTACTGCCTTACTGCCAGCAACATAATACCGGGGTGATTTGTTACTCTCCGATGGGATCGGGATTACTGACAGGAAAAATGACCCGAGAGCGAATAGCCGCCTTAGGGGAGGATGATTGGCGAAAAACAGCCGATGCTTTTAACCCTCCTCAACTTAACCATAATCTAAACATTGTAGAAGCGCTCAAGCAAGTCGCGACCAAACATCAAGCATCTGCTGGCGAAGTCGCCATCGCATGGACGCTAAAACACCCTGCTATTACCGCCGCTATAGTAGGTATGCGCACTCCAGAACAAGCCGATGGCGTGATAAGAGGCGCTAGCCTGCAGCTTGATGCTGAAGATATAGACCTCATTGAATCGGTTTAAACAGACTTCAACAACCCTGCTTGGTCACCAGTGGCATGCTATCCTTACCGCTATTAAGCTTCACCCTTAATCAACTTAATAGTCAGAGCTGATACTTTTACTCGCAAGCGCCGCCTAGTTAGGCAGATTAGATCTATCATTTGTTACTTAACTAGGCGTTTAGCGCCAAGGTATGTGGCGGCTATTAATCTTAAACACTAAGGATAAAAGAGTATGAAAAGGACTAACAAAGTATCATTTCCGCTAGGGATATTTTTGTTAACGCTAGCAACAAGCTCATCGGCCGCAGAAACAGTAACCGTCGATAACTTTGTTCGCGCTGAAACAGACATGACCTTTAAGCGCTATGAAACAACGGGTGGCTTTGGCAAATTTGCGCATATCCGACAGCCTACCCCACTCGATAAGCAAGACGTGATCCGGATGAATCAAGATACCCTCTATTCGATTGGGATTTTTGATTTAACCACCCCCGTCACAATTACTAAGCCAACAACAGAGCGTTGGCAATCTATGATGATAGTGAGTCAGGATCATTCTATTCCTGCTGCAATCTATAAGCCTGGCTCGTATACACTCACTCAACAAGAGATTGGCACCCGCTATGTCGGTGTGATATTCCGCACCCTAGTGAACGCCAGCGATGCCAATGATATAAAACTGGCAAATGCGGTTCAGGATCAAATAGTCGTGAAGCAGGAAAATTCAGGCTCGCTTGATCTGCCAGAGTGGGACGAAGAATCACTGTCTAAGGTGCGTGACGCCATCAACGTGCTTGCTGCGACGCTAAGTGATACCTCAGGAATGCTGGGAGAAAAATCTAAGCTTAACCCTATTCATCATTTGCTTGGAACAGCAATGGGCTGGGGCGGCAACCCCAAAGAAGACGCTATTTATGTCAATGTTGTACCAGAAAAAAACGATGGAAAAGTTAATTACGCGCTAACGGTGAAGGATATTCCGGTCGATGGCTTTGCTTCGATCACGGTATACAATAAAGAGGGCTTTATGGAAAAGAACTCTCTGGGCATTAATTCACTTAACAATTTAACGGCTACCCCAAATAAAGACGGCGGTGCGACCATTCATTTTGGTGGCTGCTCGGATGACCGGGTAAACTGTATCCCCATCACCGATGGCTGGAACTACATTGTTCGCTTGTATCAACCCAAAGCAGAAATCCTCGATGGTAGTTGGACATTCCCAGCCCCCAAACCTGTGGAATAACTAAGCCCGTATTTGCCTTAAAGCAGGCCTTATTTTAAGGCTCAAACATTAAGCATTACTTAATAGTGATGCTTAATTCTCGGCCATCTTGATAGTGCTCAATTTTGCGTTGCACATGCTCAAGGTTGTTATTTAGACAGGCAATTTTTTGCTCGGTTTGCTGCTTATGCTCAAGTAATAACTGCAAGCGTTGAGGTTCGGTCTTTGGGCCTTCAGCCAGCATGTCGCGATATTGTTTAATGGTGTCGAGTGACATTCCTGTAGACTTTAAACACACAATAAACCGCAGCCAATCGATGTTTTTGGAACTGAAGCGGCGATGGCCACTGGGCGAGCGGTTAATGTTAAACAGTAGCCCCTTTTTCTCATAAAAGCGCAGAGTATCACTGCTTATTCCTGCCAGTTCGGCGGCCTGCTTTACACTAAAGCTATGGGGTGTTTGATCCTTTTCCATATCGGGTGTCCTATTTGTAGCCCCTCTCTTAAGCGCTGCGCTTAGCTGCCTAGCGCTGAGGAATATGCTGTAACATACGAGAAACGCCGCGCTCAATAGTTAGTTTACGTTCATCTAACGGTTGATGTTTAGCAGCCATCCCTTGACCGAGTACTCGCCAAAATGGTCCCGTTTCTAGGCTATAAAATAACGCCACCAACATAGAGCCTTTTTGATACAAAGCGGGGTCAACATCGTTGCTAGACATCCCCGCCATTAACCCTGCTCGCTCTAGTATTTGTTGGTCACTCATTTCTGATTCAAGCGCCGCGCCAAAGCCAATAAAAAAGTCTGGTTGCTGATTGGCATTCACTTGAATATAGCCTTTTTCACTCATCACCTTGGCAATGCTTTTGCGCATTTCACTCAGCAGTAAGGCTTCGTTTTCTGCCTTTTTTAAATGTGCTTTGATCAGGCTAGGGTGCCAAGCGTAACGCCCCTTTGAGTTTTGTAAGTAACTCGTATCGCCGCTTACCACCGTAGTAGACCGTTTTTCCGGCGCGCCTGCTTGCTCTGACGATACACAGCCAAACAACCCCGCTAATAAAATAGCTACAAACAAAAACGGCAATGGTTTCAAACGCATATTCAAGTGACCTAAGAGTAAATAGAAGGGCTACCCTATCATAAAATTTAACGTAGATTGATCGGATTTAGGCTTGGCCTCAACATATCGCTTATTACGATGATTGACTAATTGTGTATTCAAATAAGTCTTGGTTATCGGCAGATTTTTTAAAGCCCATTTTAATAAGATACTGTTGATGGCTGCGCACAGCGCTATAACTGAGCAGTTTATTCGCCCCTAGAGCCTTAAAAAATCCAGAGTGATGGTAGAGAAAGTCACCCGTTTTAAAGTCTCGATATGCAGTGAAGACGTAATCGAGCTTCACTTCAAAATCTTGCTGGTGTTGCTTACCCACCAATATTCCCGCAGGCTCACTATTTCGCATTAGCATGTAACAACGTTGTCCAAATACACTATTAGCAGAAAACTGAGGGAAGTACTGCTCTATATCAGATTGGTAGTGCTCTATCCAAAAGCGCAGCAAGGGGCTACTGGCTTCTACTTCAATCAATTTAAATTGGTGTTTGCTGCGATAAATTCCCTGCAAGTAGTAAATATTGGCAAATACAATAAATAAGTTTAACAAGGCCACTGGCATGGCGCCAATAACAAAGCCATAGGCGGAAAACAGCGCCGCTCCCACCATATTCAACCAGCGCAATTTCACAATTGAATTCATGGTTAATGAGATAGCGACCACTACCGATGCCAAGTAACCAAACCACTCTATCCAGTCCATCATAATCTCCATACTACTGATGTTTTTATTGCCGCTCACTTTACGAGCGAAGCGGCAATTAATCTGGTTAGATCAAGCAAAAAAGCAAAATAAACAGCATTTTTAAGTAAAAATAACCAAATGTGTTGTTATTTTTACTCACTAGAGAGACCACTAGGTTAATTGAGTTTCAGAAGCGGATAATACTGCCGCTCAGCGCTGATAACGCTGTTGGTTATAACGCAATATGGCGAGTTTTAAGGCGCTAGATCGCTGCGGGACTTGCCGCTCAACACGCTCAGAAAATGCCGCCAAACTCTCACCTTTCTCGCGGGAGATGCCATGTCGAGCAAGCCACCAGCATTGCCACTTTAAGGCTAAAACGTATTTGCTTGGCACCCGCCATAACCAAGGTTTAGCCAACAGTAAAGCGCTCGTCATTACGCCAAGTAGTAACATTGCTCCTGTTAGCATCAACAAAGAGGTACCCGGTAGCCAAGCCAGCAATTGCGAAAACAAGCTAAGCTGGCGATCTTGGTCAAAGTTAAGCACCCATTTAGCCCACCAGTAATCTGCTTGAGCCATCCACAGCCTAAGTTCATTCAAACCTTGTGAATGCCAAAGCCGTTGACCCCAAGAGCTGATATTTTGCCACTGTTGGGCGGTAGCTTGGCTTTGTTGCAAGCTACGCTCTACCCTGTCAGGCGCAATCCATGCGGTAGGATCTAAGCGTATCCAACGCTTACCGTTCCAATACTCCATCCAAGCATGTGCGTCATAATTACGCACCGCTATAAGCTGATCGGCTTGCTCCCACTCGCCACCTAAAAAGCCGGTCACCATGCGGGCCGGAATGCCTTGCAACCGCGCTAATACCACAACACTCTGCGCGTAGTGCACGCAAAAACCTCTTTGCTGTTCCAGTAAGAAGCGATCTATTCCCTGCAAGCCAGGATAAGCCGGAGGGTTTAAGGTATAGGAGAATTGTTGTCCCAAAAACCAAGCTTCAACTCTGCTCATGGCCTGTTCGGCATAGCCGGCGGAGCGAGAGTCAAGGCCTTGATTAAACTGTTCACTTAAGGCGACTACCTCTGGCGTAATCCCCTGCGGCAAGCGACTTAAAAAATGTAACTCTGCTGCCGCTGGATTAGGCTCTTGCTCATTCGCGGCTTGAAACTGAGTGAAGTTAAGAATTTGCCGAGGAAAACTTTCACCGCTGCGCTGCCAGCTTTTATCCGCCTTATAGTTTGCCCCACCGCTACGCAGCTGACTAGGGGTTAAGGTGGCCAGCCAAGCTTGGTTGGCGGGTTCCAGTAACAACTGGTACTGATTAATGGCAGTCGCGTTATCAGGCTTAAAAGCGATGTTTTGCTGAGCCAGTTGACTGCGTGTCCATTGCTCGCCGTCAAACATGTCTAATACCATCGCTCGCCAATAAAGCGCATCGCGCTTTGGCGCACGGCTAAACTCAGCCCGAAATACTAACTTGTCAGAACGAATAAGCTGGCTAATATCACCGGGACGAACCACATCAGATAAACCCGTTTGGGCGCTGCTCGGGGTGGGCATTTTCCATAAAGGGGCTAAGCGTGGTGCCACCACAAACAACGCCACTGCTAAGGGAGCAATGGCCAAAACCCATATTGCTAACTTCTTAAGCCAAGTGGCATTAAGCTTAACATCTAAACTTAATAGTAATAGTAAGTGCATAAATGCCACTGCCGACACGATCAGCGCGGCTAAGGGGCGGCTGGAAAACACCAACGAGAACGCCAATAAAAAGAGACCGGTTAAGGCGAATATTTCTACGTCACGGCGCTTATGTAATTCAATGTATTTTAGGCTATAACCTAGCATCACTAAGCTAACCAGCTTATCGAATAACTCCACCGAGCGGCTTAACCACAGCGTGAGGGCAATTAAGCTAACCAGTAACAACTTAACCCAACGAGGTTTAGGTAGCGAGGCTAAACCTTTAACGACCCGTAAACGCCACCAGCCAGCCAGCGCGCCAACCAATACCAGCAGCCATGGCAACTGCGGCAATAACACTAATGCCGTGGCCAAATAACACAACAGCGACAAACGAATATGCGCAGCACTAAGATTATTCATCGCAAGTACGGAGCCTCTGCTAATAAACTTAAGGCTTGCCGTTGATGCGCCACGCCGCTACCGGTTGCCAGTTGTTGCGCTCCCACCTGTAAACTAAAGCTTTGTTGCTGTTGTGCTAGTTGACGAACCCAAAATGTTAGCACCGACAAGCTTTGCTCGTAATTCAAGCCACTGTGTAGCCGATCAGTTAAATGTAAATCTAGCCCTGGGTTTCCGGTAAACGCCTTAGATTGTAAACCGCGACCAGCGGCAAATTGCTTCCACGCCAATAAGCTTTTACGCTCTCCAGCTCGATAAGCCTTTAGCCCTGCAAACTCACTTTGTTGCTGGTTGTCATTAGCGCCTTGTTCAATATCATGTTCTTCGGATCGCTCTTGAGCAGGACATATATAACCAGCGAGTGGCGCAGGGTAAGCAATCACTTCACTGTTAAAATCGGCCACCGTCCAACAGCGAAACAACCCTAAAGGGAAAACACTGGCAATAGCGATACGCGGTAATGCCACTCGCCCCCGTTTACTCACGGCTAAATCTACAGCTATTTGCCCATCTAAATGCTGGCTAGCCTGCTCGTTTGGCCACAGTTTAAGTGTGGCGGTAACGGCATTAGGCCACTGGCCGTTTGGTTTTTCTAAAGACAATAACAAACGTAAGGGCCTATCGCATTGACCTTCAGGCCGCTGCACAACACTCACCCTACAGCCCGAAAGGTTTTGATGACATAACAGTAAACACAGCAGCCACAGCGCTAACAGCCACAACGCTAAGGCTAGAATGAGGTTATTTTGATAGTTGCTTCCCATCATCAGCATAACAATTAAGCCAATCAGAAAACTCCAGCCAAAGCGACTGGGTAAAATAAACAGGTTTTTACGGTGCAGCGTCAAGCTGCTGCTAGCAGGAATACGCCGCGCTAACCAGGCTTGAGTGCGTAAACCTTGCCATTGCTTCAATGTTGTTAAGCCAGGTACCTTCATGTTTAGCTCAAATCGCCATAGGGGTCGACATCGGCCAAAATTTGCTTTGCATAGGCTTCGCCGCTATCACCGCGGCCTAAACGGTGGGCACTCACTGCACTAAATACCGCTTGCACATCTTCAGGCGAAACATGCTGTTGATGATGCAAAAACGCCCACGCTTTAGCACACGCCAATAGGGTTAAACTACAGCGTGGTGATAAAGGGTTTGCCCCCTCTAATACGCGGCTACAGTGAATTAAACGCAACAGATAATCTAATAAAGCATCACTACAATGCAGCTGTTCTGCGGCGTGTTGCAGTTGCAATAATTGTTCAATAGGTAAGGCAACCAGCGAACTTGCGGTGTGTTTAGGTCGTTTCAACATCGCCAATTCAGATTTAAGGTCAGGAAAGCCAATGCTTAAACGCATAGCGAAGCGATCTAACTGCGATTCAGGTAAATCAAAGGTGCCCAGTTGCTCACGCGGGTTTTGCGTAGCGATGACAAAAAAGGGAGATTCCAATGGATAACTTTGGCCATCGGTACTCACTTGCTGCTCTTCCATCGCTTCTAATAACGCGCTTTGGGTACGCGGGCTGGCGCGGTTCAATTCGTCGGCTAAGACCAAGTGATTAAAAATGGGCCCAGGATGAAAGCGAAACTGCTGCGTGGGTGGCTCAAAAACCGATACACCAATAATGTCAGCAGGCAATAGGTCACTGGTAAATTGGATCCGCTGAAAGCTTAAACCAAAGCCGGCGGCCAACCACTTAGCTAAACTGGTTTTACCCGCGCCGGGTAAGTCTTCAATCAATAAATGGCCAGAGGCCAATAAACAACTCAACGCTAAGCGCAGCGCTTTAGGTTTACCTAATAACTGCTGCTCAAGATATTGACACAGTGGTGCTAATTGAGGATGTATTTGATTCATATAAGTAAACACCTAGCTTTTAATAACACTAGCATACAAAGCTTTTATCTGTTTGGGCAGCATTTGTACGCCATGTGATGCGCTTTTTGGCTTCCGACCACACTGCCAGCGATAATCATGGCCAAACCAATCAGAAATACCGATATAAATTTTAGCGGCGTTACCCACCCAACAGCTTACCAAGCAAGGTTATGCCACAAGCCGCTTAAAGATGTTTTACTAATTAAGTAGGCAAATACCATGCGAAAACGGGCGGTTTTATCTGTTGTAAGGTTAGGCAAAGAAATACGGCGAAGATCTGAATATGTGATAACAGAGCAGCGAATACGCTGGGCAATTAACGCGTTTCGCGGGTTGAAGCACTCTGCGGGACTCAAAGATTTATGAGGGGATCCTCCAGCGCCCGCTTAAACTGTGAGTGAACGTGTGCCATGTTTGAGCGAAGCGAGTTCGGCACGCGTTTGCGAATAAGATTTAAAGCGTTTGTTAGCTTTTATTTTTAAGTGCAGATGCTGATATTACGCGTCTACAGCTATCCACAACCCCATCTTTATTTTTTGTTTTCAAAGTATCATTGGTTAGGACTATAACTTCTTGCTCAGAATGCAATAACGATGGTTGGTTTACAGCATCTCTTATTATTTTGAGTTCTTTCTCAGCCTGTGAGTTCTTCGGGATAACATCAATATTTGTTATATCCGTGGTTAATTTTTTGTTGTCTAAAGACCATGAACCATCAACATATAAGTCAAACTCCACAATACCACCCGTAGCATCCGTTTCAGTGATTGAGTTTGCCACCCCTTTAAAACTACCATCAGGTGAATAAAGACTTAGTGCGTCGAGCCATGAAACAGGCAATACTGACCCACACTTCCAAGCTCCAAGTAATTGGTCTGAATTCGCGAAAGCCCCAAATGAAGTTGCCATTAGGGTAAGCAATAAAAGAGATCTAATAATCTTCATACATTTCCGTATATTTGACGACTCTACAGATAAAAGCTAACGCTTTTATAACCGGCGAAATTGCGCGCCAGCGTGATTGAGTCCAAGCCCACTGCACGAAGTGCAGGTCTTTGGGCTGCGGTTCATAAACTTGTTACTGGGCATTTAGTAGTGCCCTTATAGCCAATGGTAAAGCTACCAACATTAAGGGTAGAAAACCAAATATTTTCTTGATAGTAGATGAATACCCAATACCGATATTCCTATTAGGCCCAACCAAGCTGGTGAAGTAAAAAGCATCAACATTGCCTCTCCTTCAAGAAGCTCGTGCCTACCAGGATTACCAGCAGAAAAATGATATTTTATTGACCAATAATAAATACATGCAACTGATACTAAAGACAGCGACATTAAAATTGAGTAGTACTTATTCAGGTTAATCATCTTTGCCTAGTAGACATAATGATCCCCTAGTGAAAGTGCCGACCTCCTGCGTTTATCGTGGGTTAGTCAAACTAGCGCCACACTGTTAGATGCAAGTCATAACAGAACAGGAGCTCGACATGTCTACATCTAGCACATTTTTCATAGGACTAGATGTTCACAAAGAAACCAAAGATGCCGCTTATTGTGTTGATAATTCGAGAGATGAGCCTGTGTTCCACGGCACCATTCCCACCAATGTTCGTTCTATCAACAAACTTATCAAAAAATACAAAGGCTTGGCTAGTCATCTTTGTGTGGTTTATGACGCAGGGCTTTTTACATTGGGCTGCTGTTGCTGCAATACTTATCGCGATCCAAACCGACAACAACGCGACCCGGCCATGCCCTTGCTGCCAACACCCCATGCACTGCACTGGCCTTAGCCGAACGAGCTAGCCGAAAGGCGAAAGGCGAAAGGCGAAAGGTGAAAGGTGAACAGTATAAGGAGAATGGCAGGGCTTAACGCGAGGATGAAAAAACACACAAAATAACAACTTAGCACTACGCCAAACGGGTAAGGGCTTAACGCCGTTGACCCCGTCTTAGCCAAACTCGCCTTGCGAAAACTAACAAGGCCTTGGCCCCGCCAACATCAACACCGTAATTTACTATAGAAGGGAGCATCGGGCTTGTTCAACACCCGAATAAGGTGTCGGCTGCGCGACACCTATTCTTATTTGTTAAATGGCTAATTGTCGTAGCTTTGCATTTGCTAACAACGCAATTGAATCACCTGAAATACGCCGTACGCCAAAATAACCACCTGACGACGAAAGTTGATGTACATGAAGTGAATCTGAGTCAAGCCTGTCAAACCAATATGGAGCTAAAGAGCATTGAGCTGAACCAGTTGCCAGATCTTCAGGTATACCAATTTTGGGCGCGAAATACCTTAAGACATACCCATTTTCACCATTCGCAGCTGTCACGATTAAAGCATGGTACTTGCTAAGCTGTTTAAAGCGCATTTGATCAGGCTGAAAACGTCTTACAGATTCTATAGAAGGTAAGACTAAAACTAAGTCTCGAGTTGAAAACACCTCAATAGCATCAGCAGCTAAGTGCGATATTTCTGGTGGAACGCTACATGTTTCACCTTTCCAGCTAGGCAACTCAAGAGTGTATACATCGTTCTTTTTAGCAATTGAGACGTCCCCGTATTTGCTACTAAAAAGTACACTATCGAGTTTGTACTTAGAGATGATTGCAGCACCAGCCCCTAAGCTTCCATGTCCGCATAGGTTAATTTCTCCATCCAGTGCAAACCAGCGAATGTGAAATTGTCCATTAATTTTTATAACAAAAGAGGTAACCGGTAGCCCTGCTTCACACGTTATTTTCTGTAACTCTTCATCAGAAAGCCAACTATCAAGCTCTAATACACCACAAGGGTTACCAGAAGCCGATTCACCACCAAACACATCATATATATCTAATTGGATAACCCACCATCCTCGATTGCAATTTCACGGCTTGCGAAGCCAGTCCCGCGAGGCTGCGCTTTTCAGCGGCCGGAGTGAATTTGCGCAACTTGTTATACGTTTTTTCAACAAGCTAGTTTTCCATTTGAATATATCTCAAGCTTTTTGGCAACCCTGGCGGATACAATTAACTCTGTAAAAAGATGATGAGTATAAAAGTCATGAGAAATGATTTTTACTTTATATCCAAACAAATAGCGTTTTTTAGTAAACTCTAATTCATGTATGTCAAGTAATAAGCTGAAGCTTGGGAAGCCACCAATAATTCCTAGCTGTGTTTCACCAACAATAAAATGTACTGGTTGTGGTTCATCATCAACTCGAACAAAGCCAAAGAACTTTTCTCCTGAAAACTCACCTAAAGCATCGTATGTTGGAAGCTTGGGGCTGTGTCGATACCAATGTACAAACGAACCAAGACCTCCAACTATCGGCAACAAAAAATATAAATAATCCAAGTTCTACCTCAATGCTTCTAAGACGTGTAACGCTGTAAACAGGGGCAAAGGCGGCTCGCCGCGTTGTGGCCTTTTGTCCACGCGAGGAGCGCAGCGACGAGTGCTTGCTGATTAGCCTTGTTAGAAGCCACTGTCACCGCCGCCACCATCAAATGAGCCTCCGTCCGAAGGATAGCCAGCGCCGCCGGTTGAATAAGCCTCAATTGAGGGGGCTCCACTGTACTCTCCCTCACCACGAATTGTAGCCAACCCAAGCTCAACGGCGACTGTATTGATTTCACGCCTGAGCTCTAGATAAAGCTCATACCCTGACTCGGGTTCAGCATCAGATTCCAGATCTTCAAGAGTGAAGCAGAACAGCGCAATGGCACTCGGAATAAGTGACTCGTCCAGTTCAGCCTTTGCCGCGACATGTTGAACTTGTTCAAGGGAATACTGAACCTTGTGGCCATATTCCGAGGAAAGCGTGGGGTACAAGTTGCAGTGAAGGCGTTCAAGTGCCCTCTTTAACCGCTTTTGTTCGCTATTAAACATATTCTTCCGTGGCTTCTAGACATAATGATCCTCAGGTGAAAGTGCCGACCTCCTGCGTTTATCGTGGGTTAGTCAAACTAGAGCCACACTGTTAGATGCAAAGTCTTAACAGAACCGGAGATAAACATGTCTACATCTAGCACGTTTTTTATTGGACTAGATGTTCACAAAGAAACCACTGATGTCGCTTATTGTGTTGATAATTCGAGAGATGTGCCTATTTACCATGGCACCATCCCCACCAATATTCGTTCTATCAACAAACTTATCAAAAAATACAAAGGCTTGGCTAGTCATCTTTGTGTGGTTTATGACGCTGGGCTTTTTACATTGGGCTGCTGTTGCTGCAATACTTATCGCGATCCAAACCGACAACAACGCGACGCGACCCGGCCATGCCCTTGCTGCCAACATCCCATGCACTGCACAGGCATAAGCCGAACGAGCTAGCCGAAAGGCGAACAGTATAAAGATAATGGCAGGGCTTACCATGAGGATGAAAACACAAAAAATAACCACTTAGCACTACGCCAGACGGGTAAGGGCTTAACGCCATTCACCCCGTCTTAGCCAAACTCGCCTTGCGAAAACTAACAAGGCCTTGGCCCCGCCAACATCAACACCGTTATTTACTATAGAAGGGAGCATCGGGCTTGTTCAACACCCGAATAAGGTGTCGGCTGCGCGACACCTATTCTTATTCGTTATAACACCGGAACTTAACCAATCTTGGTTAACATAATTTCCTGTAACTCCTGCCTTGTGCCGTTTTACCTCCAACCTTTACCCCAATAATTACCCAGAGTGCAGCATAAAGGTATGAGGTTCTAAGTAACCACATAGCTAACCGCTGTTTGTCTTCTCTTATCCAGTACTTCACCATTCTTTTGGGAGTAGTTGCAAAGAACCGCTGCGACTTAGCACTAACGGGATTACCACAAAAAACCGATAGAACCCCAAGCCCAAGCCAATTAACAATAAAAAGCACCGTAAGTATTTGTGCAACCAATTCTGTATACATAGCAACTAACCCAGCAAGTCATAAAACGTATAACAAAGCACCGAATCTAAATGTATAGTTGCCTTTTCCAGCCTCAAGATCCCACCAAAAACTGAGTCTTCGATTACCACAACTAAGGTTCAGAATTTAGGTGTTATAACGGCTCACTCAGGCGCTCATTTTGTGTAGTGTTTTTGTGCAATAATTTGGAGCTTGCGACACCTATTCTTATTCGTTATGTGCTTATTTCACATGGCACTAAAATGTTTAACTGCTCATCTGGCAAATAAGTAACTTTTAAGCAGGTTAAACTCCAGACGCCATTTTTTAGTTCAGCCTTGAACTCTAATACACCATATCCAAGTTCACCAGCGATGTCGTATTGCATATGAGCAGAATCAGGGGGGAGTTGCTGCATTGGAGCTGAATCAGATGGTTTGTATTCCTTGATACTGCCTTCAATTAAATCGACGCTAAAAGGAACTCCTATATTTTTTTGAATGGCTTCTGATTTCTCTAGAGTACTCAGTGCCAATATAGTTGCACCTGATTCATTAAAAGCTTTAAATACAGGAAAAGAAAGTGCTGCCACATAAATAAAGGATCCAACAAACAATATACCTGCCGATACAGACCACCTTCTTTGAGAGCTTTTAAACTCTTCAATACTACTCCATTGATTGTTTTCCCAAGCCCATTCATTACCTTTAAAACCCAAAACAAATGGCATGATTATGTTTACAAATGGCACCAAAACCCAAAGTGAACGATAAGTTCTAAAGCGAACCCCCCAAATACAACAAAAAATGAATGCACCCCAGTTCCAGCCTTTTATCTGCTCCGGTACTTCTTTCTTAACCTGCATCAGCTCAAGACTCCTTATGGCACATAACGCCGCAAACAGGGGCAAAGGCCAGCGGCTCGCCGCGTTGTGGCCTTTGTCCACGCGAGGAGCGCAGCGACGAGTGCTTGCTGATTTGCCTTGTTAGCCAGCACTTTCAACCGCCGTGTACATTTCCAACCACTCGCGAAATGAAGCTGCTACTACTTCGACTGACGCAAAGTCATGGTCGAAAACCAAAACAGAAGTGACATTCCCATCGCAGCACTCATTTCGCTTAAACAGAAATGGGTTGCCCATGCAGTCGCTCGCAAAAACCATGTAGCCTTTAGGCATACCAGCATTCTCATAAGCCAAAGTAGCCTCACGTACAGATTCGACTTGCTCAAACTGTTGAATATCAAAAATGTCGAGTTCTAGATCAGTTATGGCATCCAGTAGAGCCGGCGTATGTGGCAAGCCATACCTGGTAACGAATTCTACGTAGTCAGCCGGCAGCTTTATTCCGAAATCTTCTTCAAGCGAAACGATGGCGCTCTTCTCGACAGGAGCTCCGGAATCTTTGCTGGCCCACTTAGCGACAAATTGTGAAAAGGTATCTGATTGCACCGCTATTTTCCCTGTGATGGCTAACAACTTATTAAGAGGAAAAATTCCTTGTTTAAACAAGGAATTTTTCCTCTTATCATACATTTGATAAAAACAAGGTTATCACCTTTCCTAAGCTTTATCAGCCACCTAGCTCTAAAAATAACAAAAACATCAGCATGAAAGTATGCAATCACTTGCAGAAAGTAGGAATTGCAAAAGCACTGTGTAAAATCACAGCGTTTTGTCCACTAAAGTAGAAAAATTAAGGGTACATAGGTTTATTAAGAGTAGTTTTGAGGGAGCGGTAACGCGTGATGGGGCATAAACGAGTCAGTAGCCCCTAGCCCACTTCTGGACAAAAGCGTGTTTCAAGTTAACCTAGTGAATGTCTGTAAACGGCTCAGAATTACCGCCTTTAGCAACTAAATCTCTACTACGTTCGGCCCCTGATAGTGATAAAATATCCGCATCAGAATTACCGAGAAACCCTATGTTTATCCATCATGTTAACGGCATCGACTGGCTGGTGATTACAGCTTTTGAAGAACTGAAAACTATATTTATCGAAGACGCCGGTGCGATCCCCTTTTGCTTCTCTACCGCTAGCGAATTAAACCTGATTGATCAAGCCAAGCGCACTTATGGATATTTGCCTACACTCAGCGGCGTAATCACCGATACCGGCACGTTTCAAAGCAAGGATAACGAAGAAGAGTTGAACCCACAGCTTGCCTGCCTCGTTGTGGGGCGTGGTCGGGTGTTTATCTATTGCGGCGGCTTTGTGGCTTTTGTGGATGACGAGCAAACCTTTATTACCCGAATGGACTGAAAATTATTCAGTAAGTTGAAATCGGCGAATGGGGATCCCTAGCCGTTCATCGGCAAGCGTTTCGTTTATTAACTGGATGAGGTAAGGCAAAACCTTCCCATAAAACAGGGGGTTGGGAGCTGTTGGTCTTTACTCACTTTTTGTATCGTTTGCCTAATAGCTGTTGCATTGATAATAAGCCACCGACGCTATTTGCTTGGCGATGGCTTAGTATTGGCTGATTGTCTGTCATCTAGTTGCTTATAAAGAGACCTGTCAGTCCCTCTATAGATATATTCTCTTCATTGATGACGAAGGTTGATGCAACATCAGTTCGGTTAAAAATGGCGTAACCTTTTTCAAACGCTTTGTAACTGATGCCTTCCGATACTTCAACTCGTTCTCCAGTGGGTTTACCCAAGTCTGTATGAAAAATGTCGTAATACTCGTGTGAGTGAATATTTTGGTCGGGATACAAGATGTAGCCATTGTCTGCAATGACCAATGCCATTGCTGTAAACAGTGCGGCTAGCTGAATGTTGTCATCACTTAAACGCTCTTCATAACCCCCTATGTTCCACGGTTCTAGCGCAATCACTTTTAACCCACTGAGACTTCCATTCCAATACTCAATAACAGCTTCCATTTCTTCGATTGAATTGGGGCCATCAACCTTATAGGTAGGGTAGTGACTATCGGTTGTTGGTTTCCACAACTCTAGGAATACGCCAGATAGGTATTCCGCTGAAGGGTCATTAACGGCCCAGTTTGTATTGCCCATAATGATGAAGTCATCATTCACCGCTTCTCGTATTTTTCGTGCAATATCAACGCGAGCCTGCTCAACCTCTTCATCGGTGAACAGATCGTCTTCATCCCCAGAGCCGCGCCCGTCAGCACCATTATGCCACCAGTCAAATAACACGCCGTTTCCACCATCGGCTTGAATATTCAGCGCTTTCTCAACCAAGCCATCATGTAGGTTGCTATCAAGGATATTGAGGTTATAGGCGCGCCCCCAAAGGTCATCACCATTTTCATGTGGTTGGAAAAGTTCATCCATGTAATATGACGTATTTGGATCTAAGGTATTCCACTGCTCAAACCAATAATTCCACATAGGCGCTACGATAAACAGGGTATTTGCATCTGTGGTGTAGCGCTGTATTTGTTCAGAACTCATGCCACTTAAAGGGCTCGCCACATTTGTTTTACCACCACTGTTCATTCCGTGGCTTTCACGATTAACCCAAACCATCGCGTAAGGTGTGTCAGCGGTGTCACAGTCCATCCATAAGGTGCCTTGACCACAGGAACTAGTAGGGACTTCAGATGCTCCCCAAGGGGAAAATACCGGGACAGTAGGTTTATTGGCGACTTTTTCAGCGGTTGAGTAGCTTGTTGTACCTGATTCACCGCCTCCCCCACCGCAGCCAAACAGAAGTGCAAAACTCATAACAGCAAGAACCAAGTGTTTCATCTATGTGCTTTCCCTATAAAAATAGGATCACATTTAGCATCAATTATTGGGGTTTTATATTGCTTTAGGTCAATATAACTCGCATATCAACTATTTAAGCTGACCGACGTCGAGTATTAAACTTAACCAGTGAAAAACATGGCCTTGAGGGAACGTCTATATTTTCGCCACTGCTCACTGAGCTAATGATAAAGGTAATTTGCGCATTACTTGTTATAGCGAATGAAGTCTAAGGTTGATGTTTTGGCTTAGCGCCAGCATTGTGGCTTGATTAGAAGGGAAAGTAACAGCTAGGTGTTAAGCGATAGAAAAATGCAGAATAATAAAAAGAACTATTGCCCTTAAACACAACAATAGTTCTTATACCTAGCACTAATAGTGGTAACTATTTAGGCAATTGCCGGTTCTCTTTTAAGGTACTTAACGATGCCTACCACCGATGCGCCAATCCAGAATAGCTCGATAATAAAGCTGGCTAGATTAAAGTTAATGCATAAACTAATGAGCAGCAATATTGCTCCACTTAAGTTCATTAGGTTATAGGAAAGTTGTTTTGGGTTTAAACGCTCCAACTGTAAAAGGAAGAACGCACCAACCACAAGGGCAGTACCGAGTAAGCCTACAATGTCGGCAAATATACTTTGCATAAGATTCTCATTAACAAGCAAAAATGTTCGTCCAAATTGCTGGCCCAATCCATGGGGTGGACGCTCTCAACTGCATTGCAGCATTCCATGAGACAGCTTGTTAGCGGCATTAAAAATGCGGGCGTAATCTACCAGAAAACGCTCACCTATGCATGAATAATTTTTACGCAAAAAACACATTGCAACAATCTTTGTCTAACTCAATGATAAGCTAACAATTTAAGATCGGCGCACTCTACCAAGTAACAATAAAGCAATTAAACCAATACCGCCCAAGGCGCCACCGGCGCTTTCAGGCCGTGCGAGCGCTTCTCTTTGCGAACACAAGTTGGCGTCTAAACGCTCTTCCGCATTGGCGTTAATCACTTGATTTATCCACGGGGCTAACTGACCAACATCAGCATATACACCGGGCGCACCAGCACAACTGCTGGTGCCCCAGCTGACAATGCCAGCAAGTTTGTATTGCGAACCTTCATCAATCAACAATGGGCCGCCACTGTCACCCGAACATGAGTCTGCCACTGGGCTATCGGCACAAAACATTTGTGCACTTAATAGATCACTTCCGTAGACATCCTCACAAGCTGCTTGAGCCGTTAGGAATAAGTCGGCTTGTTGTAAGTTGTCCAAATACTCAGGATTATCGGGATCGTTATTCACCCTGCCGAAACCAATCACTCGCATACCAAAACCGGGGCTATAGTCGTCAAAAACGGCTTTTTGGTTAAACGAAATAGGAGTAACGCTGCTGGCTTGCGTTAAGCGCAGCAATACCAGATCATTGTCACCGGTAACTCGGTCAACGTGGTTGTCGGAAAAATCAACGTAATCTGGGTGCTGACAAACTTCGCTAACGCGCTCGCCGTCATTATCTAGATAAGAAAATACATCATCGCCTATTTTAAGCTTGATGGCTGAAGGTTGAACATGATGGCCCGCAAAATACTGATCAAAAGTACAATGAGCAGCACTAAGCACCCATTGTTCGTTGATCAACACCGCACCACAATAACTGCTGCCAGCTTTAAGCTGTGTCATCCATGGATACTCACCTTGAGAGGCATCTTCTCCGCCCACCACATAAGGGACAACTCGCTCTGTACTGGCTAAAGACAAGCCAGATGGGACAAGCAAAGCCGTTACCGCGAGAACTCGCCCTAAACCAGTTAACATCTATACATCCTTGTTTTTATTTTTTACAGTGCCTTATCTTCACATTAAAATTAATTAAATCAATAGTGTGAGATCAACCTAAGCAAAGAAAAGCGGCAAACTGTTATTCCAACCAACCAACAATAACTCACCAGTGGCCCCGCCCAATGCTTTGCCAGGCTAGTTGCCCGGTAGAGTAAAACCCGTCTCTTGCTGTATGCATTGTTGAAGCCCTTCAACTAGCTCTTTTAGGGTATCTAGTAAACTAGATTGCGCTTGGCCTATTTGGCTTAGTAGCAAATTAACATTCTTGACTAGATTAGCCGGGCGGATAGCACACTGTGACTCAGCGTATTGCAACATACGTTTTTCGCCAGGGTGCGGTACCGCGTTCACAGCAAAAAGAATGTCAAAATAACTCGCCAAAAATTCGGCACAACGATGATTTACACTCACCCTATCTTGGCGTTTCAAGGCCTTTTCTAGCTGATAATAATAGGCGGGGATCTGGCTAATTAATAAAGGAAAGTTTTTATCGATAACGGCTTGTTGTAGCGGGCTTGGATAAACTACCGAGAAGCGTTGTTGTAGCTGTTTGGCCCTCCCCTTAGCATCATACAATACCTTCGAGCTTAGCAAATTAGCCCAAAAACACGTGCTGTATCCTACCTTGGCTTGATGTTGCTCTACAACTGCCTGCAATTCTGTTTCTAAAAAGGCCAAGTCACGATAAATCAACTCAATGTCGATTCCATCAAGCAATACGCCATCATCTTCGGTCTCCCAAAATTGATTATTTAATTCCATGTATTGGCAATATTGGTCGCATATCCCTTGCCGTGTGGAAACATCTAAAGGAGCGTTAAGATAGATATAAACATCGTAGTCTGAATGCTCATCTGCTAAACCGGTGGCTCGAGATCCCGCTAATAAAATGGCCTCTACCTGTGGAAGCTGGGAAAATTGCTCCACCAAGGCAAAGAAATGGGCTGACTCTGTCATGAATAATGCTCAAATTAGGTGATATGATCACCATAAGCATTATTCAAACACATACCAGCGTGGTATATGCAAAAAGCGCTTTCAAGCAAACTTTCTTTAGTTGTTTTCGCTTTTTAGTTGCTCTTGCTCTTCATCTTTAAGGAAACGAATGTGGCTAAAGCCCATACGGGTAAAGCTTAACTCTCTATACTGCTTTATGGTGGCTTTGTCCCGCGTAGACATGGACAATTGTTTTTCCATCTCTAAAAAGTTTGAAATATCTACCCCTTCCGCAGCCGCCGCTGCTTCATACATATCGTGATATTTATCGAAAGAAAAGCTAATGACTTTCACTTGTTTTTTGTACTTATACGTAACTTGACGTGCCATAAAAACCTCTGCTGTTTGACAATGCGGCTAGATAATATAGTAAAGCGCAAATTGATGTTGTGTTTATTTAAAGGTGTTTGTCTGCATGCCACTAGATCACTGCCTAAGTAGCCCCTTTAACCAAAATAAACACAAAGCCTATATAAACCAAACCTCAATTCTGGCGAAAATAACCGATGCTATGCATCGCAATTTCTGAGGCTAAGTTTAACCGGTTACGGTGTATATTGAGCGCCTTAAAATATTTTAATAATTACTAAAATAATTTTGACGTCTAAAGAGGCGTTTCGCAAGGATAGCGTTCTAGTTAGCATCCGCCAACTTTACAAATTGCAGGGAGTATTTGGCACTCTTTCGACAACGAGTTCAGCAGTTTGTATAGTTTGAGGATAGTGTTAATGTTTTTTCCCCGTCTTAAATGGGTAGCCATAATCTCTGGGCTACTGCTACTTAGCGCTTGTAATTCAGCCGATGTACCTACTTCGCGGCCAGCGGCGAGCTTAGTAAATACAGAATCAGTAAAAAGCATTTTTTATGCGCCGTCTCAACAATTCATTGGCCGTATTGAAGCCTACAAGGACGTTGATATTCGCGCGCAAGTAAGTGGTTACTTACTTGAAAGATACTTTGAAGATGGACAAATGGTCAAACAAGGTCAAGTTCTTTACGATATTGACCCAACCCGCTATCAAGCCGCTGTAGCGCAAGCTAAAGCCTCTCTTGCCCAAACCAAAGCCAACTTAACCAATGCGCAAATAAACTGGCAGCGTGCTAGTAGGCTGTTACCACAAAAAAACATCAGCCAATCTGAATATGATCGTTTAACCGCAGAGAAGCTCTCTAGCGAAGCGCAACTTGAAGCGGCCGAGGCGCTACTCAGCGCTAGCTTAGTTGATTTAAAACATACCCGTATTGTCGCGCCATTTGATGGTCGCATAGGTCAAAGCGAAGTGAGTCAAGGTGACTTAATTGCTAACAGCAACGGGCGTTTAACCAATTTGGTTAGCCTAAATCCAATTCGTGCCAGCTTTAAAGTCTCTGAGCGAGAGCGCTTAAACATGGGCTTAGACCAAGTAGACGCCCACTCTAGTGCCCAAACAGAAACAGCAATAGTGCAGTTAAAAATTAGTGATGAACGCATTTACGCCCACAAGGGGCAATTAGATTTCATTGATAACCGAATCGACTTAAATACCGGCACCATTGGCATCAGCGCTAAGTTTGCCAACCAGCAACAGCAATTACTGCCGGGCCAATATGTCGAAGTGCAGCTCACCAGCCACGCCTCTGTATCAGCCTTAGTTATCCCTCGTAGAGCGGTACAAAGTGACTTAGAGGGTGAATTTGTGATGCTAGTGAGTGAGCAAGGTACTGCCGAGCGACGCAATGTCAGCATTGGCCCAGTGCTTGAGCAAGGTGTAGTGATTACCACAGGCTTAAAAGGTGATGAACAAGTGATTACCGCCGGATTGCAACGCATACGCCAAGGCGTTCCGGTTCAAGTTGTTGAACCACAGGCCGGATAATAGGAAAACACCATGCTAAGTCGCTTTTTTATTCAACGACCAAAGTTTGCTTTGGTCATCTCTATTTTGCTGTCTTTAGCTGGCGCCATCGCCTTGATGGTGTTGCCCGTAGCAGAATACCCGCAAATTAGCCCACCGTCGGTGAGCGTAACGGCCTACTACACCGGCGCCAGTGCCGAAACTGTAGAAGAAGCAGTAGCCGAAGTGATTGAAAGTTCGGTAAACGGCGTGGAAGACATGTTGTACATGAACTCCAAAAGTGCAAATGATGGTTCTTACTCATTAACCGTGACCTTTGATATTGGTACCGACCCCGACATGGCACAAATTAACGTGCAAAACCGGGTCACCCAAATCGAATCTAAACTCCCACCAGAGGTGCGCCAGGTAGGCGTAACAGTGCGTAAGCGTTCACCTGACTTATTGATGGTGCTTAACTTCTTTTCACCAGACGGTCATTACGACGATACTTTTTTAAACAACTACGTCACTCTCAATGTTGAAGATCAGTTGGCGCGAGTTAAGGGCATCAGTGACGTTCGTGTTATCAGCTCAGCCGAATACTCGATGCGTGTTTGGCTAGACCCATTAAAACTGGCTAACCTTGGCCTTACAACCAGTGATATTCGTGGGAGTTTGGCAGAGCAAAACGTGCAAGTTGCGGTAGGCTCTATTGGTGCGCCGCCTTATGACGCCGCTAACGATGTACAGTTTAGCCTGCTAACCAAAGGCCGTTTAGACACCGTAGAAGACTTTGAGAACATCTTACTGATCGCCCATGCTGATGGATCAAAGGTTTACTTAAAAGATGTGGCTCGGGTAGAGCTAGGTAAGCTTGGTTATTCGGCTTTTAGCGAATTTAGAGGCCAGCCGTCGATCTCGGTGATTCTATCGCTGCAAACTGGCGCCAACGCGCTAGAAAGTGGCGAAGCCGTTATGACGCTGCTCGAGCAGTTAAAGCGTAACATGCCAGAGAAAATGGATTATGAGATAGCCTACGACACCACCTTGTTTGTCTCTGAGTCAGTAAAAGGCGTAATTAAAACCCTTATTGAAGCGGTACTACTGGTTATTTTAGTCACCTATATATTCCTTGGTAGCTGGCGCTCAACCCTGATTCCCGTGGTGGCGATTCCGGTATCACTCATTGGTACTTTTGCAATAATGCTAGCCACTGGCTTTACCATTAATACCATCACCCTATTTGGTTTAATTTTAGCGATTGGCATTGTGGTTGATGACGCCATTCTGGTGATTGAAAATGTTGACAGTAAACTCACCGCTCACCCCGAACTAAGCCCGCGCCAAGCCACTTTGAAAGCCATGCGCGAAGTGACAGGACCGATCGTCTCCTCAACCTTAGTATTGCTGGCGGTATTCTTACCAGTAGCCATGCTACCGGGGATTACCGGAGTAATGTACCGCCAATTTGCGATTACTATTTGTATTTCGGTGGTCATCTCATCAATTAATGCCCTCACCTTATCACCCGCTATTTGCTCGTTAGTATTAAAACGGGGCAAGCAAAAGCAAGCTCGCTGGTTTGCCTTGTTTAACCGTGGTTTAGTGGCGGTTACCCAGCGTTATGGCCAAGCTGCTGGTATGTTAGTTAGGCGTAGTTCAGCCTTGGTACTGTTCTTCTGTTTAGCCATGGCAGCGGTAGTTTGGATGGACCAAAACACCTCAAAAGCCTTTGTACCGCAAGAAGATAAAGGCGTATTGCTGGCTAATGTGCAATTGCCAGACTCGGCTTCGCTAAGCCGCACCGCTGAAGTGTCTGAGCGCCTAGCCAACATTGTTGAGCAAGAACCGGGCGTAGAAGCCGTAACCTTAGCCAATGGTTATGGTTTATTGGCCGGCGCTATTCAATCAAACGCGGCCACCATGTTTATCAAGCTAAAACATTGGGATGAGCGAAATGCCTTAGCGGGCGACCATTCCTCGTTTGCGATTAGCCAACGGATTAATCAACAAGCCTTTGTGACGATTCAAGACGCTCAAATCTTCACTTTTGGTCCACCAGCGGTACCCGGAATGGGCACGGCATCGGGTTTTGAGTTTGTGCTACAAGACGGCTTAGGCCGCTCGCGTAGTGAATTAGCCAAAGTAATGCAAGACATCACCATCAAAGCTAATCAAGCGCCAGAGATTGGCAGTGCCTTTAGTACCTTCCGCGCCGACGTGCCACATTTTTATGTAGACATAGACCGCAGTAAAGCTAAGCAACTAGGTATTCCATTAGGTGATTTATTTACCACGTTGCAGGCCAATTTGGGCTCGTTATACGTAAACGACTTTACCCTTTACGGTAAAAACTTCCGCGTAACCATGCAAGCCGAAGACGAATACCGCAGTCGCTTAGATAACCTTGGGCAATTTCATGTTCGCAGCGCCAGTGGCGACATGGTGCCTTTAAGTACGTTGGTTAGCATTGAACAACAATTTGCTCCAGATGTAGCGTGGCGCTATAACCTTTACCGCAGTGCAGTGCTGCAAGGCCAGCCAGCTCTTGGTTACTCGTCGGGTGACGCCATTGCGGCAATGGAGCGCATTGCTGCTGCAGAGCTACCCAATGGTTACCAATTTGAATGGACAGGCTTGGCTTATCAAGAGATCCAAGCGGGCAATATGGCCATTTTTGCCTTTGCTTTGGCGTTGCTATTCATCTACTTATTTATGGTGGCCCAATATGAAAGCTGGACCATTCCGCTCGCGATTATTTTGGTGGTGCCAGTGGCAACCCTAGGATCTTATGTGGCCCTTGCTTTAGCGGGCTTACCTATGAATCTATATGCGCAGATAGGATTAGTGCTGCTGATTGCCCTGGCGGCTAAAAATGCCATTCTAATTGTTGAATTTGCTCGTATGCAACGCGAAGACAAACAAATGCCCATTGATCAAGCCGCTGTAACGGGAGGCACCTTACGATTTAGGGCAGTAAACATGACCTCTTGGTCATTCATCTTCGGCATGATCCCACTGGTGTTAGCTAATGGCGCGGGTCATATTAGCCAAAACTCTCTGGGTATTTCCTTGGTCGGCGGCTTACTGTGTGTATTATTAGTGGGCACCTTTTTAATACCGGGTTTCTACGCCATGATTCAGCGCCGCCGCGAAGTTCATCACGGTGGTTCAACGAAGTTAGAGGAAATAGAAGAAGGCTAAACATTCTTCTCTATAGGTACCAAAAAGCAAGCTATTACAGCTTGCTTTTTTTATTGGCTAAATAACAGCTAAAAATCATCTCGGTGACGCCTTATAGCCCTATTTATATCCTGTAAATGGTCTACACAAGGAGACGATTTAGACATCACCATATAAATTAGTTGTCGACTGATACTGGGCTGCATATCCACCAACAAATCGGCATACTCTGTATTAGCAATTTTCAACCTGCCCCCATGCGTGGCATACAACAAGTAATCAGCCCGTTGCAGTGCTACCAGCTTTAATGCTCGGTCTAAATCAGGCATTTCCGAAATAGTAAGATGTTGTCCTGCATAACTGTCAAACTGATCTCCAAAACTACTGCCCAATATTTGCAAACCCCGTTTACCCATCAGGCTTGTTACATCGTTATAGTTAAGGGCTTGGTCTTTACGAAT
Organism: Agarivorans sp. MS3-6; assembly: GCF_054112545.1. Taxonomy (NCBI): domain Bacteria; kingdom Pseudomonadati; phylum Pseudomonadota; class Gammaproteobacteria; order Alteromonadales; family Alteromonadaceae; genus Agarivorans; species Agarivorans sp. MS3-6. The sequence continues at coordinate 1,182,293 of NZ_CM134202.1, forward strand.
AAACGCGCTGCTGTATTCTACGCCTATCGTTTCGCTGAATATAAACTTTTCACCACGCTCTTGGTTATAAAAAGCAGCAATAATTAAATCTAAATCACCCGTCTCTAGCTGCAAAAATTGCCGCTTCCAAGGCACCATTGCTTGGTAGTCAACCTTGATACCTACATCGGCAAATACTTGATTAGCTAACTCTACGGCTAACCCTTGCAATGGGGCTTGCGAGTTTTCTCTAAAAGACACATCAAACCAATTATGCTCGCCATTAATGCGGATCCGTTCGCAAGCCGCTTCTGCTGCGAAACTGAATATCCAGAACAATAACAACCACGGTAGCTTGGTGAACATAGTTACCCCGCATGACTTATTAAATTAAAGTTAGCTTAAAAAACAAAAAATTCAAAACAAGCCATTGATAATAATGTCTATTAGATATCGATTAACCACTGCCAAGCATTTCGAAAATGAACCAAAAACAATGAGACAACGCTGATTCAGCGACCACTAAAACAAGCTCTAAAGGCATTTTGTATAGGTAAAAAGACCTATTACCCATGCTCCCACGGCGACTATCTGGGTTTGGCTTAATTGCCTTTACTCTCCCCTGAGTAGCGGTAGGTTTATGCTTATCAAGTGATGCTTCACCAACTAAAAAACTACAATTCAACGGAAACACTCAGCATAATCCGTGTTTTATCCACAAAAGTGGTTACTTCATAGCGTTTGATGATGATTCAGCTCAATGATCTTAAAAAATAGACTAGGGTTTATCAGACCAATCAGCTAATCTTGCGAGCAAAAATAGATAAGCGCTGTGTGCGGCAAAAATATCAACATGCAAGAGTAGTATCGCTAAATATACTCGGCATACGCCAACCACAGGGTGAGGATAGAAAATGAATTCAACAGACCAACCTTGGTTAAACAGCTACCCTGACGACGTGCCAGCAGAAATAAGCACAGAACAGTTTGAAAACTTACTGGAACTGTTTGAGCACAGCTGCAATCAATCTCCCGAACAAATTGCCTTTGTGAATATGGGGCACAGCCTTAGCTACCAAGAGCTCGATCAAAAGTCCTTAGCCTTCGCCGCCTACTTACAGCAACATTTAGGTATGAAAGTCGGTGAGCGCATCGCTTTAATGATGCCTAATGTACTGCAATACCCTATTGCTTTATTTGGCGCACTGCGCGCAGGCTTAGTGGTGGTCAATGTTAATCCACTCTACACGCCGCGAGAGCTAAAACATCAGCTTTGTGATTCTGGGGCCACCGCCATTGTAGCCGTCACCAATTTTGGGAATAGCTTGCAACAAGTCATTAAAGACACTCAAGTCAAGCACGTAATACTCACCAGCATTGGCGACCAACTGGCGGTACATAAGCGCACCTTGGTGAACTTTGTCGTTAAGTACGTAAAAAAGATGGTGCCTAAATACAATCTACCCGGTGCCATTTCTATGCGCAGAGCCTTAACTCAAGGCAAGACCATGGCTTACAAAAAACCACAACTTAGTGGTGATGACATGGCATTTCTGCAATACACCGGCGGTACGACTGGTGTAGCTAAAGGCGCGATTCTTACTCATAGCAATGTATTAGCCAACGTAATCCAGGTGTTTTACCACTTTGGGCCTCGCACCTTGTTAGATAAAGAACACGCCGTAACGCCCTTACCTCTTTATCATATTTTTGCCAACACCGTGAGCATGATGTTCATTTTGTATATTGGTGGAAAAAACCTATTAATTACCAATCCGCGAGATTTAGACAGCTTTGTAAACGACTTACGTAAATACCCGTTTACCATGATTTTTGGCTTAAATACCTTATTTAATGGTCTACTTAATCATGCCGGCTTTCGCCAATTAGATTTCTCAAGAGCCCGCTTCACTATTGCTGGCGGCATGGCCACTCAAAAACACATTGCAGACCAATGGCAAGAGCTAACCCAAATGCCAATAATTGAAGGTTACGGTTTAACTGAATGCTCTCCAGTTGTGGCTGCTGGTACTCACCAGCAACAAGCGTTTATCCCCTCTATTGGCGTGCCAATGCCTAGTACACAAATCCGCATCGTCGATGACAACGGCGCAGAGCTAAACGTTGGAGAAGTGGGCGAATTGCAAATTAAAGGCCCGCAAGTCATGAAAGGGTATTGGAATCAACCTGAAGAAACCGCCAATGTGCTCACCGAAGACGGCTGGGTTAAGTCTGGCGATATTGGCCGCATGGACGAAAAAGGCTACTTCTTCATTGAAGACCGTAAGAAAGACATGATTCTAGTATCTGGCTTTAACGTATTTCCTAGTGAAATTGAAGAAGTGGCGACGCTACACCCTTCGATTGTTGAAGCGGCAGCGATTGGTGTGGAAGATGACGTCACCGGTGAACGGGTTAAACTGTTTGTGGTGTGCAATGCTCGAGTCGGTCGCGATGAGATTAAAAAGCACTGCCGTAAGCACCTTACTGGCTATAAGATGCCGAAAGACATTGAGTATCGAGAAGAGTTGCCCAAAAGCAACGTTGGGAAAATTCTCCGCCGAGAATTACGCTAAATAAATTCTACTCGGGATAAATCAACCAACAAAAACGGCGCAGCTGAACACTGCGCCCAACACTAATAATATCTGCCAACACACAACCCCTCACAATAACCACTTTTAATCTATTGATTTATCGAAACTATTCCCCTCCCTCCCAGCCTGAAATAATGAAAGACCTCTAACTTCACAAAAGATAATTCTGGTAAACAATGAAACAGTTTTAGCAATGTGATGACAACGCATTGTTCGGTTTAATAGTGAGCAGACACCTAAGCAAGTTGAACTTGGTGGATTTGCTTAGCGCTAACACTTAATAAGGATTTTATATGCGTTTACTGTCTTCAGCTTTACTTCCTATAGCAATAAGCATGGCCCTTAGCGGCTGTGGTAGCTCTAGCTCAGAGCCCAGCGAACCGATTCGTGTACCAGAAATTGAGAGTTTAAAAGCCCTTAGCTCTATTTATATGGGAACCGCTGTTCCCGCTGGATATGAAGGCCAATTTTCTAACGGCATAGAAACCCGTCCAGATCTACAAGACGTGGTTATTCAACACTTTGACCAAATTACCGCTGAAAACATCATGAAATCGGCTTATATTCAACCACGCCAAGGTGATTTCACCTTCGATGATGCCGATACGTTGGTTGATTGGGCCCTTGCTAATAACATTACCGTACATGCCCACGCTTTGGTCTGGCATTCACAAATGCCGAGCTGGATGAGCAGCTATAGCGGCGACTGGTCAGCGATGATGGAAGATCACGTCACTACCGTTGCCGATCACTTTAAGGGCCGCGTAGCCAGTTGGGATGTGGTAAACGAAGCCTTTGATGACAGTAACACCGGCGGTTACGCACCTTACCGTAGTAGCCCTTGGTACAATAATTTAGGCAAAGACTTTATTCCTGAAGCATTTAAAATGGCGCGTGCTGCCGATGCAAACGCCGAGCTCTTTTACAACGATTACAATATTGAAGACGATGGCGCAAAACTTAACTCGGTATTGAGAATGGTGGAAGAATTGCAAGCCGCGAACGTGCCGATTGACGGCATAGGTTTTCAAATGCATGTTAACTACGACTGGCCAAGCATCGCTGACATTGGCAAATCGTTTGCCAGAGCCGCTGACACCGGTCTAAAAGTTAAAGTGACTGAGCTTGACATAAAAATGAACCCTAACGGCAATAATAACTCATTTGACAACGCGAGAGCCGAAGAGCAAAAACAGCGCTATAAAGAGATTGTTGCCGCCTATTACAGCAATGTACCCGCTAACCAACGTGGTGGTATTACGGTATGGGGCGTGAGTGATGCTGACAGCTGGATCCCAGGATTCACCGGGCATAATGATTGGCCATTATTATTTAACAGTCAGCTAGAGCAAAAACCTGCGATAGAGGGTGTAGCCGAAGCACTGCAATAAACTCAGACCTGAACATTAAAAAGGGGGGAGGCTTTAGCCTCCCCCCTTTTTTACTGACTGATCGTTATAAAATGACTAAAGCACTTTAAACGAGCGGCTTACCACCAAGACTCAAACATCGCACCTAATGCTAAGGTATCTTGTTTTGCTTCAAGAAGCTCATTAGAGCGTACTTGGTTGTCAGCTTCACCCACTGTCGCGTAGAAGCGTAACATCGGACGGCTGTTAGCAAATGCATTTAGCGTAACGTTCTGAGAAAGCGTGACTTTCCAAGCGGTATTTTTGCCACCTTGGTCATAGTCAACCACAGAGTAACCCGCTTCTAACCAAGTAGAATGCGTTTCGTTCCAGCTATACATTGGGCGTACAATGCCACTGTAGTTAGTACGATTGTCATCTGACGACTTAGCATCATAGTCATGATAAGCCCCTAAGTAACCTAAGCTAAAGCTTTCATTAAAGTTCACCGCCCCTTCTAAACTTACGTATAAGGTGGTTAGATCTTCTACTTTATTAAAGGTACTGGTGTCGGTGTTATCAGCATAACGCATAATCAGTTGATTACGCCCTTGCGACCAGTTTTGGTCAAATACCGCAGCCACTTGGTAAGCACTAATTTTGTCTTCGTTAGTGCGATCGCCGTTCTCATCATATTGATCGCTTTCAAAACCGTAGTTAAACAGTACGCTCATGTTTATTGAGTCGGTAACCCCAATGCTGTGTAGCTTAGAAGTAAACGCGTAGTTGCCGTTGTCACCGGGGCCGTCAACTTGACCGACAACCGAGAAATCCAATTTAGCGGCATCACCCAATTCCAAATTGTAAATACCACCACCTTGACCATCGTGGGTCATCCAGAAGTAGTCATTTAGATCTTGTTGTGGGCGCTGATGAAAATCTCGACCGGCCCAAATATAGGCATTGGGTTGAGAAGCCAAAACATTGGTACCACCCGCATAGAATTTTTTCAGCGCTATATCACCATATTCCGAGATCTCCTCACCGCTTTGTAGTTCAGACTCATACTTCCACCAGTTTTCTAGCATCAGTACCACATCCCAAATGGCACCACTGTCACTTTGAAATGCTTTAGCAAATTGGAATTCACCACCGTTACTTTCATTACCTAAACGGCCCGTTGCTCGCCCAGCTAACTCACCTTCAGCTTGAACATATTTTTGAAAGTCATCAGAATAATGTAAGCCGTAACGAGCGTAACCAGAGAATATGACGCCTTTTTCAAGCTCATTACTTGGCGTAAGAACGATAGGCTGAGACTTAGCCACCTGCTCTTCTAAATCAGCATTTACATCAGCTTCGGCTTCAGCCAACACTGTCATTGGAGATAACGCTAAAGCCACAGCAGCGGAGAGTAATTTAAATTTCATAACTTTACCTATATTTTTGTATTGGAATAATCGCTTTAATTCTTATAAAGCTTCACTTATTGGACTCCGCCTAGTTATTAATGCTGCTTTCCTGCGCAATTTAAGTGAAATCGATAATACACATTAGGAAATCGCTTTCAAAAATCTTCAGTCACATAAACACAATGAAATTAAAGCTAATACTAAAATTGTGAGCAGGAACGCTACAAACACAATAAAAATGATAAAACCATGAAATTAAAAACCATGAAATGCGCATTGAATTATAAAAAATATTGCATAGTGAGTATTATTAGAGAGTTAACTCATTAGGCATTTAGGTGATCACGCTCTGCCATCACCGCTACAAACAACAAAGGGATTTGTCGCGTAAACAGCGCACCGACAGTGAATGGGTGCACAGAATGATTAAGCGATTGTTACAGGATGGCGTTGCACGAATAGGTCATGTGGCCAGCAGTCGCTAATAGCGAAAGCCGCCAACAGTTAACCTCGCGCTCGGCTTATAAGAAATGCGAGGAACAGTGAGAAGGCGCATGGCCAAAGTAGTGTAATAGACCGTGAAGTGTAGCGAATAGAAAGGCGCAGGTTTTCACCAGCACCTTTCGCTAAATCACAGGGGCTACATTAACAAAAAAGTGTTAAGCCTGTGGCTTACCACCAAGCTTCAAACATAGCACCTAACGCTAAAGTATCTTGCTTAGCCGCTACAAGCTCGTTAGCCCGAATTTGGTTATCGGCTTCCCCTACTGTCGCGTAGAAACGTAGCATCGGACGGCTATTAGCAAATGTATTTAGCGTTACGTTCTGAGAAAGGGTGACTTTCCAAGCGGTATTCTTGCCACCTTGCTCATAATCAACCAGCGAGTAACCCGCTTCTACCCAAGTTGAGTGCGTGGCGTTCCAACTATACATTGGGCGCATAATAGCACTATAGTTAGTACGCGCTTCATCTGCTGGTTTGGTATCAGAATTATGATATCCCGCTAAATAAGCAAGACTAAAATGCTTATCAAGATTCGCCAAGCCTTCTACACTCACAAATAGAGTAGTTAGGTCTGCGACCTTGCTATAAACACTGGTATCGGTGTTATCAGCATAACGCACAATCAGTTGATTACGCCCTTGCGACCAGTTTTGGTCAAACACTGCGGCCACTTGATAAGCGCTAATTTTAGCTTCGTTAGTGCGATTGCCGTCTTCATCGTATTGATCGTTCTCAAACCCGTAATTAAATAGAACGCTCATGTTAATTGAGTCGGTAACTCCGATGCTGTGCAACTTAGAAGTAAAGGCGTAGTTACCGTTATCACCGGGGCCGTCAACTTGCCCCACCACCGAAAAGTCTAATTTAGCGGCAGCCCCTAATTCTAGATTGTAAATACCACCACCTTGACCATCGTGGGTCATCCAGAAGTAGTCATTTAGATCTTGTTGTGGGCGCTGATGAAAGTCTCGCCCCGCCCAAATGTAGGCATTGGGTTGAGAGGCAAAAACATTGGTACCGCCCGCATAGAATTTTTTCAATGCTACATCACCATACTCAGAAACGGTTTCACCGCTTTCTAAATTGGTTTGGTATTTAGACCAATTCTCTAGCATTAGCACTAGGTCCCACAGTGCCCCTCCCTCATTTTGAAATGCTTTAGCAAACTGGAATTCACCGCCGTTACCTTCGTTACCTAAGCGCCCCGTGGCATTACCTGCTAACTGACCTTCGGCAAGCACATAATGTTTAATATCATCAGAATAATGTAAACCATAGCGAGCGTAACCAGAGAATATGACGCCTTCTTCAAGCTCATTGCTTGGAGTGAGAATGACAGGCTGGGAGCTAGCCACTTGCTCTTCTAAATCAGCATTTACATTTATATCGGTTTCAGTTTCAGTTTCGGTTTCAGCAAAAACAGCCATTGGTAATAATGCTAAAACCACAGCCGCGGAAAGAATTTTAAATCTCATAACATACCTGTATTTTTGTATCGGAATAATCGCTTTAATTTGTGGTGAAATGTCACTCATAGAACTGCACGTCGTTATTGATACAGCTTCCTTGCTTACGTTGAGCGAAGCGATAGTACAGACCATGAGAACGCTTTCAAGAGTGACTGGCGATATAACTTAATGGAAACTGCGGCGAATGCTTAAATTGTGGGCTAAAACACTGTAAGCGTTTGTTTAGTGAAACCTTTATGAACCCAAAAACCAAAATTAGTAATACTTAAAATCACCTGTCCGCGAGGAACAAAAGACCAGGGTGCCCCGAAAAGTCAGACCAAGGTCACCACACTTTGTCATCATCATTGCAGCCAACAAAAACGCACAGTAGAGTAAACAGACAAACGACAGTGAACTCGATCACTGACCAATACGCACTTTGATAAGGTATGGGTGTTTTTGATGCGTTACCAACATATTGTGCCGCCAAAAGATGGTGAAAAAATCACGCTAGACCACCACCAAGTATTACAAGTGCCGAATAAACCGATCATTGCTTATATCGAGGGAGACGGTGTAGGGGTAGATATAAGCCCAGTCATGCTTAAGGTGGTAGATGCTGCGGTCGCCAAAGCCTATGGTGCTGGCCGAAAGATAATGTGGATGGAGGTATTTAATGGCGAAAAGGCCGCCAATATGTACGATGGAGACTGGTTTCCACAAGAGACCTTAGGCGCAATTAGAGAGCACCGAGTCGCAATTAAAGGGCCCCTAACCACGCCTATCGGTGGGGGCTTTCGTTCACTAAACATATCATTGCGTCAAGAAATGGACTTATTTGTCAATATTCGTCCTATACGCTGGTTTGAGGGCGTACCTTCTCCCCTTAAACACCCTGAGTTAACCGATATGGTGGTATTTAGAGAAAACTCTGAAGACATTTATAGTGGTATAGAGTGGAAAGCCGGTAGTCCCGCCGCTGAGCGAGTGATTGATTTTCTTCAGCAAGAAATGGGCGTTAGCAAAATACGTTTTAGTGAAGAATGTGGCATTGGCATCAAACATATTTCAGAGCAGGGCTCGAAGCGTTTGATTCGCCATGCTATCCAATACGCCTTAGAGCATAAGCGGGCATCGGTTACCTTGGTGCACAAAGGTAACATCATGAAGTTTACTGAGGGCGCGTTTAAGAATTGGGGCTATGAGTTAGCAGAACAAGAGTTTGGCGCACGCCTTCACAATAACGGCTATTGGTTAGAAATTCCACGTGGTGAGCAACAAGCACCATTAATCATCAAAGACATTATCTCCGATAGTATGTTTCAACAAGTCACCTTGCATCCAGAACTGTATGACGTTATCGCCACCATGAACCAAAATGGGGATTTGTTGGCTGACGCGCTGGCTGCACATGTTGGTGGCATTGGGATTGCTCCTGGCGCCAATATGAGTAGCGAAGTGGCTTTTTTTGAACCCACTCATGGCACTGTGCCTCGCCTTGCTGGACAAGATAAAGTCAATCCTTGTTCGATTATTTTATGCGCCCAAATGATGCTAAAACACATTGGCTGGATAGAGGCGGCAGAATTAATTAGCCAAGGTGTCAATGGCGCCATAGGTGCGCGCACCGTTACCTACGACTTTGCCCGTATGATAGAAGATGCTACCGAAGTAAGCTGCTCAGCATTTGGTGATGCGGTAATAAAACATATGGATAGCACCCACTCAACTTGACACCGCCGAGTGTGAAATCAGTCAAGCAGAGCCAGCCAAATTAACTCGCTAAGCGCTGCTTAAAGTACCTATAAAAGCCAATAGTCTACAGTTTGACCGGTATCACAATTAGTCGATTTTCAACCTTGCCTGTTTAATGGAATTGACACTAAACTCAATGATAAACCTAATAAATTTATAAGACTGTTGGCATGAAATTACAATCCAAGCTTTTGCTGAGTACCTCAACGCTCACTTTATTTTTTGTCATTACCAGCTGTTTAATCCTTGGCGGCATTACCATCTCTGAGTCGAAAAAGTTATTACTGGTGAACGCTGAAAATCAGCTCATTTCCAACCGAAATCAAGTGGCTAAACAGGTTGAAGGTTATTTTGGAACGATACGAGGCCAAATAGAAACCTCAGCCAGTAACTTAATGTACCAAGAGGCAATGGCACAATTTAAAACGGCCTTTTTCAAGCGCCCCTTAGCCAATACATCAAATCAAACCTTAGAACAGTACTATACTCAAGATTTTTCTGCTGAATATAGCAAGCAAAACCCTGGCGAAACGTCCCCTTCCAGCATGGCACTTAAGCAACTGTCGCAACGCACTAAAGAGTTTCAACAAGTATTTATTGCTGATAACCCCGCTCCCTTAGGCAGTAAAGACCAGCTCACTAATATTGACGAAACAAGCGCGTATGCTCAAGCACACAGCAAATACCATTCTGCTATCCATCATTTTCAAAAAGAATTTGGTTACTACGATGTATTTTTAGTCGAGCCCGATAATGGCTACATTGTCTATTCGGTGTTTAAAGAGTTAGATTTTGCAACGTCCTTAAAAGAAGGGCCATATCAACACACCAACATTGGCCAAGTCTTCAAGCAAGTATTACAAACCAAGCAAACCGTTTTAACCGACTTTGCCGCTTACCCGCCTTCCTATGATGCCCAAGCGGCCTTTATCGCGAGTCCCATTATGGCCAATAATAGCGTGATCGGTGTATTAATTTTTCAAATGCCCATCGACCGGCTAAATAGCATCATGACTCATGACAATAGTTGGAAAACATCCGGCTTAGGAGATAGCGGTGAAACCTATTTGATCGGTCAAGATGGCTTAATGCGCTCTGATGCGCGTTTTTTGATTGAAGATTTAGCCGCCTATTTAACAGCAATGCAGAATTTGGGGATGTCAGAACAGAACATTGAAAAGATGAGAGCCAAACAAACCTCTATGGGGCTGCAAAAAATCGATACCCAAGGCAGTCAGGCGGTCATTGCCGGAAAAACCGGAACCGCTGTATTTGATGATTATCGTGGGGTGAGTGTTGTGTCGGCTTACCAGCCTTTATCTATTGAGGGGGTGAGCTGGAGTGTATTAAGTGAAATGGATGAAAGTGAAGCCTTGTACTTAGCCAGCCAAATACAAGAGAAAACCATTAGTAGCTTAGTTGGCTTAGCTATTGCGGCCTTGATTATTGCCAGTATCGTTGGCTGGCTGCTAGCGAAAACCATTACTGCGCCAATCAGAAACATGCTAACGACTGTCAGCCAGCTGTCTTCAGGACAAGGTGATCTTAGGATCAGGCTTGCCGACAAAGGCAGCGATGAGATATCGACCCTAGCCAAGGGGGTAAATCTGTTTATCGGCTATTTAGACCAAACTTATTCGCAATTAATGGGCTCTATTATTAGAATGACGCCCATGTCTGAAGACGTTAAAGACATTAATGGTTCACTCACTGTTTACGCTAAAAACACTCAAGAGCAATCGGAAAATGTCCGCGAACAACTGACCCTAGCCTTAAATAGCAGCCACTCCGTCAATCAAGAGCTTAACAATATAAAATCGGCGGCAGAACACACCACCGGTGAAATCATCGTAGGTCGGGATACGGTAGGTTCTACAGCGAACAAAATGGCGGCACTAAAACAAAATATTGTTAGTACCTCGTCTGCAGTAAGCCAGCTAGAAACCGATACCGACGAAATTGTCAGAATTGTTGATGTGATAAAAGGGATTGCAGAACAAACCAACTTATTAGCGTTAAACGCCTCCATTGAGGCTGCTCGAGCAGGAGAAATGGGCAGAGGTTTCGCGGTGGTAGCCGATGAGGTTCGTGGGCTTGCATCAAGAACAAAAGAGTCTGTAGATGATGTCACCAACATAGTGAATAAGATTACCCTCAGCACCACCCAGGTAACTAACATCATGGAGCAGGGATTAGCCTCAACGGAAGAATGCTCAATCAAAGTCAACCAAACGCAAAGCAGCTGGGAGGACATTGAAACGGCAATTACCACCATTGAAAAGTATGTGCAGAGCATCGACTCAGCAATTCAGGGGCAACTTCAATGCCTGTCAGATGTATCTGACAACTTTCAGCAAATGGATTCAAGCTTTGATAACACCTTGGAATCGATTCACTTGTGTGATCATGTGAGTAGCGATATCGGTAAACTGGGAGAACGCCTATTAGAATTAACCAATAGCTTTCAAGTCACCGACAATCAATTTTCTAGCCAACGGCGCGAAAAAGTAAGAGCGGCAAATAGTGACGAAAGCAACGGGAAATAACCCCCCTTGTTACTGCCAAGCTCATTCGGGCTTGGAATGCTTAAGGCTCAATGGGAACGAGTACCGGTAGGGCTTGAGCCAGTTGTTGTTGCGATAAGCTATGCATAGTAAACCACTGCCACTGATTATTGATACGGCTAAACCGCCCAATGCCTACATCTCCATTAGTGGACCATTGTTGCCAATTAGCTTGCTTATCTAACCAATAATCTGAGCCTACACTCATCAAGTATTGCGCTTGGTCACGATTATCGGGACCATTGATATCATCCATCACCAAGCGAGCAGCCACCACAGAAATAACCCCTGCAATACGAGATTCACTGATACTTTTACGCCCACTATACTTAGGCCAAAAGTGAAAGTTATACCCCTCGGTCATAGCGACAGAGCTGGCCACCAATTCGTCTTTTAATACTGCAGGTTTATTTTCATCATCTACAAAATCTTCACGGTAATGATGGCCAGAGACTTCAGTAGAAGACTGCAACACATACCATTGCATATCTTGGCTATCTAACACGTAGCTGGTTAAATGGGCTATTTGTATTCGCACATTTGCTACTGGCTGGGAGCCAGCCGCTAAATAGGCTTGGCCCCAAGTGAGAAATGCAGAAAAACTACCCGGATAATTACCAAAACCAATACGAGGGGCTTGTGCCCAGTCAAAAGATGATGGAACACCGTTAGGTAACAATTGATGCGGTAAACTCATATCATCGCTTAAACGCAGGCTGAATTCAGCTTGCACGGCCACTGGCGCCAGTGATTCTATTTCCAATAAAGAAGATTGGCGTTGTTCAGTGCTTGGCGAGGAATGGCAGGCTATCAGGAAACAGCTAGTAGCAATTAACATTAATACACGTATTTTTGCTAAAGCCTGCACACCGCAGCCCCTTATATTTTCGAGCATGATCGTCTCCATCAGTAGGGTTAATACTATTGCTACCAATAACCAGCGCATTGTGACAAGTAAAATAAGATAGACTCTTATTGGATAGGTATGACCACGATGTCATGCGCTGATTTTGTTTTCTGAGATCTAGATAGATGGATAAGTGATTAGCTACTCATGAGCTGCTGATTTCATAAAGTATCAGTGAGAAACGTGAACTAAGTGGAAACTAAAAACGAGGCTTTCGCCTCGATTTTTAATGATTGATGTTACCCGCTAGCCGTGACTTACCAGCGCCTTAGGCTGACTGTATTCGGCTCGCTGGCGTGCTTGTGCTATGCAAGCTACGTTATCGATGGGGCGAAGTACTTCAATATGTATAGTGCTAAATGTTAGCAAATCATGAGCGCGATTAAATACCGCTTCCATTAATTCGGCTTCAGCTACATTACTGGTACTTAAAGACAACATCATGTTTTGTTGCTCGGCAAGCATTGTCGTGGTGAGTACGTCTAATATACAACTTGGAATAGCGCAGCCATACTCGTCTAAAATCGCTTTGCTGCTACCTCGGCTAATATTAATGGCCGATTTTGTCTGGGCGCTGTCTTGGCATAATTGCAAATGATCTTCACCGGTCATCTCTTGATTACTTTGATTGAGTCGACGATAGGTTCCACCAAATTCTTCTACCAAGACAGATAAAGCCTCAAAAAACTGAGCCGAACTAACGGTGCTATTAGTGAGCAACTGCTGCTCAATAAAAGTCAGTAAAGAGGAGTCAATAAATAGGTTGTCTCTGTGCTGGTAGCCTTGACCGCTTTGTTTAGATGTATTCATGGTCAATTTCCTTCTGGTGATTTTTGTTATTGTTTTGTTTGCTCAGCGAATGTCCCTAACTAAGCCTCACCTTCAAGATAGCGCGACGCTAATATAAAATGAAATTGTAGTTTTCTATACAAACTATAGATTTAATGAATAGTAGGGCTTATCTATCTTCCACCGAGTGGGAAAACGCCAGTAACGAGCGCCGCAGCCATTGATGCGCTTTAGAGTGTTGCAACAAAGGACTCCAAATCATTTTGGTCTCAATGGGCACTATTTGAAACGGCACACGAACAATCCGTAACTCAAGCTGATCTTTATGTAACATCGCATAGCGTCTTGGCAAGGTAGCAATGAGTTGTGGCTGAGACAGCAACAAACTCGTTACGCCATAATGCCTTGTATAGACGCGAATATTCCTGGTTTGGTCAAGCTGGGCTAAGGCCTCATCTACCCAGCCTAGTTTTTGGCCCGAGTTTTTACTCCCCACCGCCTTCTCTGCCCCCCAGCCAGCTCGATTTACCCAAACATGCTCTGCGGCTAAATAACTATCGAGATCTAAGGCTTGTACGTAAGGGTGATCTTTATGCAGTAAGCAACAAAAGTTGTCGCGCCAGATGCTCGATTGATGGAAGGTTTTAGGCAAACTCGTAAAACGATTAATCGCTAAGTCAATATTGCCCTTTTCCATATCCGATAGATCTATATCACCGGGACTAAATAGATCGAAATTAATATTGGGGCAGGATTTCAGCACCCCTTGAATAAATGGTGCAAGCAAAGTGGCCTCTAGGTAGTCATTACACATAATACGAAAAGTATGGCTGCTTTGTTCTGGCGAAAAGTCTTTATCTGGCTGGGTTATTTTTTCTGCCATACTCAGCAAGCTGACTATTTCAGGCTTTAACTTGTTGGCTTTCTCGGTGGGCGTCATGCCTTCGGCGGTGCGCACCAACAAAGGATCATCAAACAACTCGCGTAAGCGCTTCAAGGCATTGCTCATGGTAGGTTGAGTAAGTGATAACTTACTGGCTGCCCGAGATACATTGCGCTCTTCAAGCAATACGTTGAGATAAACTAAGAGGTTGAGGTCAACCTTTCTAATATTCACCTAGTTGATACCTTTAAGAAAAACAATTTGTTATATCTATTATTAACCTTGATGCAAACGAGAGTAAAGCCCCTTGCTTATGGTTTGCCTAATACGGCACACCTGTGGGGTAAAATACGTGTAATGGCAGAGGTGAAACTAAATAATGAGCAAAGGGTAGCGATATTAAGCCCCATTAACTTCATGTAGCGCGGGCAAACAAGGCGCATGCCCGGCTAGTTAAGCTGAATTTAAGGTGTGGCTTTATACTTTAAAACCTAGCACCAACGCATTTTGCTGATGCGCTAATTCATCCAGTTTATTACTGACTTTTGCCACTAAATCGATAGACTGGCTGTTTGAGTCGGCAACATGATTTATATCTTCAAGATTACGCGCAATATTATTCGCGGTAGTGGTTTGCTCTTCTGCCGCATGAGCAATTTGATAACTCATGTGGCTAATTTCAGCGATACTAGACTGAATATCTTGCATCGCATTATTGGCTTGCTCAGAATGCTCAACACTATTGCGCATCTCCGACACACAGCGCTGAATAACCTCTGAGGCATCCTCAGATTTGTCTTGTAAATTTTTAATCATGCTTTCTATTTCACTAGTGGCTTCAGTGGTGCGCTTAGCCAGCACTCGCACTTCATCAGCCACCACAGAAAAGCCTCGCCCCTGCTCGCCAGCACGTGCCGCCTCAATGGCAGCGTTAAGTGCTAACAAGTTAGTTTGCATAGCGATTTTCTGAATCACATCAAGAATAGAGCCGATATCCACACTCATTTTTTGAACATCTGATACCACATCAACCGACTCGTTAAGCTGCTCTGATAACAGATTAATGGTCGTGCTATTACTGCTCATCACTTGAGTACCGGTTCGAACCGCTTGCTCAACATCGCTGACTTTGTCCATTGAGCTACGCGCACTGGCTTCTACATCTTTAACTGAGTGCTGCATTTCAGTCATCGCTGTCGCTACCGATGCGGTTTGCTGGCGCTGCTCACTCAACCTGCCGCTAGAATCAGACATTGCCGATTGGTTCTGCGCCGAAACATCGGCTAAGTTTTTCGAGGTTAAACCTAGTTTAGTGAGAATATCTTGAAGGTGCGAAGCTAAGGTATTGATATGTTTGCTAAGCTGATCAAATTCAACAAATGAATTACCACTGACTCGCTGGCGCATGTCTCCGTCAGTTAAGGCCTCTAAGGCGGTCAATATTGACGCTAATGGTTTACGTACGTTTTGGGCTAATAACCAACCCAAAAATAGTAAAAATATGCTGACTACACCGCCGATTAGAAACGCTTGCTTGTAATTATCTTGATAGATGCTTTCTGCATTATCAATCGCGCCATCTTTTAACGAATCGGCTTGTTGACGAAACACACTGAGTATCTCTAAAGATTTATCTATTTCACTCGCCAGTACTGCGATATTGGCATACAGTAAATCGCGTGACTTAACCGATTGAAAGTGAAGGTCAAGCACCCCACCCTTGTTACCCACGTCTTGGATAAACTGTTTAGTAGACTGCTCATACTTTTCTTTTAACTCGGGTAACTGAGCCACCAAGCCAAGATAAGAGAAATTAAGTTGAGTGACACTGCGCTTATTATTTTTAATTGCCTTAGCGATTTTTTTAGGGTCGTCGCTGGCCAAAGCATCAGATGTGATGGTTTCAGTTTGTTGGAGTTTTTGAAAATAGCTTTTAGACATCAACTTAACGGCTAAATCGTCTTGGCTATTAACGTAATCACTCATGCCTAAACGCAACTCTGTTTGCAGCTTTTGAAAACGGCGAGCAGTAATGACTCTTTCTTTCTGGGCCGCAATTTGATTCTGGTAGTTAAGCATGGCTAAGCGCGATTCAGAAAAGTAGCGGTCTTCTAATTGAATTAAGGCCGCTAATTGCTCGCTTAAGGCTGGGATACCCTGCGAAGTTTTGGCTAGCTGCTCTAGGGCTTGGCTAAAGGCTTGATGGTTAATTTCAAACCGGTCGGTAAATTCTTGCTGCTTAATCGGGTCTTCGGTGGTTAAGAAGTCTTTGAAGGTTTTATCTGCGATCAGCAAATTAACACTAGTGAGGTTGGCATAGGTCATCAAGGGTAAAGCATTTGAATTAACCGATAACAGCTGTTGATGCACTCGGCTTGTGCCATCAAGCATCAATGCGACGGTAATGATAAACAGCGCTACCATCAACATGAAGCCACCGTACATTCGGCGAATCACCGACATGTTTGCCCGCCGTTTAAAAGAGAACCACCTAACCATAAACATCACCTAATACTTAATATTCTAAATATATCCACTACCACTGCATAACAAATTACGACTAGTAAGAACAAACCGATAAAGAGCATAAAGCCTCCGTAATTAGTCTTATTCGTAAGCATTAACAACAATGAGAGAAACTAAAAAAAGGGCGAGGAGCAGATTTCAATAACGTGCATACAGGGCGCACTAATGAATTGAACAACATATAAAAGTAATTAGTGAGATTGTTCAGCTAACTCTTGGTGACTAATTACTTTCAACGTTTACATCTAGCCCCTCACCGACGTTCCAAAAACACAAAAATGCTAAAAAGAACAAAAGGAAAGGTTAAAGCTAGAGAGTGCCTACGACTGATAGCGCACTCTCAGGGGTTTAGTGTTTACCACCAAACATCTGCTTGAACACCCACAATGAAGTCTGCGTCAGAGTTGCCCGCATCATCAGTGGCAGTCCAAGACTTAGGAAGGTAAGTCGCTAACAAGCGAATTTCTGGAGCAGGTCCCATGCCTGATGGCAAGATAAAGGTCGGTGCTACAGTGATTTTAGACGAGTTAGACGTTGCACCACTCCAGTTGTTATAAACATAACCAAGTTCACCTTGAACATAGAAATGTTGGCTAACTGGGAAGGTTGGACGCACCATTGCTGAGATCCAGTAATCGTAAGCACCTAGGTCATTTTCGTGGTGGTCGTTGTATTGGCCTTGGATAGATGGAAACAAACCAATACCATTATCAAAGGTATAGCCACCCCATAATAACAAGCGAGCCGACGTATCTTTCTCATCAACCATGGTTAATAAGCGTGTTGCATCACCACCATTAGAGGCAGAGCTCCAATCCCAATCTGGGTGTTCACCTTGGAACTGCGAACCAGGGTGGTAAGCGTTATAAGATGTAATTGTTGCGCCTAACAAATTACCTGAACCTAAACCTTTACCAGCTTGAGCGATAATCGTAGAAAAGCCATTCTTAAGACCAAAGAAGCTATTTAAGGTGTAAATTGCGGTTAAATCGTAACCGGTTTCAGCCCACTCAACCCCATCATAATCCCAGTTATCAGGCATTGTTTTGTACATTGCAGATAACTCTAAGGCACCGTAAGTCACGGAAAGCTGGAAGGCATGCATCAAGTTATTTAGGTTTTCTAAATTGCCGTCGGCATCTTCTGCCCAACGATCGATTGTTGGGTCTGTTCTATCACTGGCAATATAAGCAAAATCTAGCATGGCATCGCCAGCTTCATAACCGCTTATACCAACACCGGTTCCTGACATATCTGAATAGAAGAAATCAGTCATAAAGATGTAGTTATCTTTACCGTAATCACGTCGACCGGCCCAAAAAATACCGCTTGGCGAAACACCCTCAAACTCTACAAATATTTGACCAAAACCCATCTGATACGCATCAGCGCTTGAGCTCAGTGCACTTTCATTACCAAAGTCACCTAAACCCACGTTAATTTTTGCTGAGCGGCCGTCATCGAATACCCACGTTCGAGCAAAATCTAAACTTGCGTCGTTATCAGCCTCTAAGCCTAAACGCCCTAGTGTCTCTTTTTGGCCAGCAAAATTGGCCTTTTTAAAATCATTCTCAGCACTCAGCAATACGCCAGCGCGAAAGTAGCCGTGAAACTCAAAACCTTCGGTTGCTGCAGCCGCAGTACCAGTTACAGATAAGCTTGACACAGCAGCTAGGCATGCCAGCGTTAATTTGGATAATTTCATTTTAACTCCATTAAAACTCATTGTTTTCCATACAGAAATCAGCAACCAAAAAAGTAAGCGCTTTCTTTTTAGAACTAAAAAAATGAAAGTTTTTAACGCGCGTTGCAAAAAATACGCCCTTAGCGATAATTCATCGACTAAACGGAATAAAAAACACATCAATTAACTTTCAAAATCAGTATAAAGGCTTTAAATAAAACTTTTTGTGACTTTTATCCCACAAAAGAAAGCGCTTTCTAAATTTATTTAGGCTGAATAAAACCAGAACAACGCTTTGCTACACAGCGAGAGATAAAGGATAAGCCACTGATAATTATAGGTAATATTAATTTACATAGAGGGTGTGGAATTCTATTTCACTTTTAGCGAGGTTCGCTAAAAGTGAAACAGAGTGTAGCGGATAAGGTAATAATAGCTATTGAGCGTGTTTCTTCATCGCATCGACCAATACATCTCTTGCGGTAGATGAACCGGCTTTCTCCGCATCTTCTACAATTTTAATCGCTTTATTGTAGTCACCACTGGCAACCGCTTTTTCAATTAACCCGCTAAACATCTCATCAACTTCAGGTTGAATACCAGCTTGGGGGGTATTTTGAGTTAACGGCTCGGTAGCTACTGACTCATTGATAACAGTAGCAGCGCTAGCGTCTACAATCGCTGCCGCGGCAACGGCTTCAGTAAGCGATTGACTAGTAGGTGTATAGTCGAAGGCAAGCCGAACAGCGCCAATAGCGGTATGAGGGATCGGCTTGTTCATATGTATTTTAACATTAGCATCTACTCGCCCAGACTCTGCCGCCCTGCTGCTGGGTGGTGTTAAGGTCGTCTGTTCATCCATCGCCGCGGCGGTGGTAAACACCACTAAATAACTGGCTTTCTGGCCACCAGCGTAGCTGGCAGGCAATTCAATATCACCAAATAAACGGTCAACGGTAATGATGGAGCTATTATCATAAGCAATCGCATCGTCACCAAATACTTTAAGCGGTTTATAGTCTTGGTCCAGTACCAAGATCGATGGCGCAAATACACTGTTCAATATAGGTGCTGACACTGCAATTTTAATTGCTGCCTCTGCCTTAGGCAGCGCAATCGCTTTAACAAATGAGCGACCAGTCGTGAAGTCAAACACCGGGTCATCGGCAGTAATCGTAAAATCAAATTTACCAGGCTCTAGAACAGGCAGGTAACTCAGCTCAGCTAAAGAGGCACAACAAATTGGCGCTCGAGCTAAAGCTTGGTAGCCCTCTTCCGCCGATACTTGTTGTATTGCTGGTGCTTCATCGGTGCCATAATCAACCACCATACTGGCGTTGTTGCTGCAGCCGACCAACGCGAGCATTACACTCGTAGCAAGAATTAACTTCATATCTATTCCCTAATTTATATTTTTTGACTGGCGCTTTTACACTCTCTACCGTGTTCGGTATAGCACTTCGACACAAAAACACGGGCTAAGTTCACGAATCCATTCATTCAGGAAAGCGCTTACTTTCTATCAATGTAATAATTATTGCGCTAAATACAAGCTATATGTCCGCTTAGAAAGCCTTTTTGTGAGATCGCAGTGCGAGCGAACCCAAAGTCTCGATAAACACCCTATACAAACAGATGAACACAGTTTACCTAGCAACGGCATGCTGAGGTCGAATTGAGCAGTAATAAAACATGATTGGTTGTTAGTATGCGCATTTTACGTCAAGAAATTTACTACCCTTTATTAGTGCTGGTCACTTTAAGCTTAATGCTTTGGCAACAACTAGGAATGAATCATTATCTGCACGTACCGGTAAATCAATCACTTAAGGTGAGTACCTTGAATGATGATATAAATGGTGGAAAGTCACTGGCAACACTAACCATCAACCAAGACAATGCGCACCTTAATTGCCAAACCGCTCAATCTGCTACCTTCCCTTTTTGTAGTATGCTAATTCCACTGAGCCAACAACCAGACCAATACCCTGATCTACGTAAATTTCATTCCATTGTATTAGATATGGTAGTGCATAATCCGCAGCGAGATACCATTTTAGTCTATCTATTAAATAGTGAGCAAAACGCAACGCCAGCAGAGTCGGCTATTGGACAAACTAGGGCCAACCTTCAAACGATTAACCCTAGCTCTGGTAGATCAGAGTATACGCTCGCAATGAATCGTTTTTATGTTCCCTCATGGTGGATCTTTTCTAAACCTTATGGCATCGACACCAATGCAAAAATGGATCAAGTCAAGTACTTGCAGATCGCAACCGGCGACAGTTACCAGTTAAAAAATGTCGATATAAAGCTGTACTCATTTACCTTCATTGGTAAGTGGATCGCTGCACAAGATCTTTATTTGGGGTTATTGTTTATTTGGATTACTAGCATTATTGGCCACTCTATCTTTTTAACAATAAGCCTACGTAAAAAATATTTGAGTTCGAAAACAAAAGCCGCAGAACTCGATCGAATTAATAATTTCCTAAGCATCGAACGCGACAAGTTTGAATCTATGGCTAAAACTGACCCTCTGACCAAAGTATTTAATAGAGCCGGTTTGAGTAGTGTATTAAGTGAACTCATAAGCCAGTTCTCAACTCACTCTCAGCCCGCGAGTTTAGTGATGTTTGATATAGACTTGTTTAAGCGAATCAATGATACCTATGGTCACGACGAAGGTGACAAAGTACTGATTAACCTCACCGCTTTAGTCTCTTCTAAAATTAGAGAACAAGATGTATTAGCGCGCTGGGGGGGAGAAGAGTTTGTGGTTGTTTGCAGAAATACCGACATGACAGGTGCTGCTATTTTCGCTGAACATCTAAGAGCCAGTATTGAACACGAGCTGCTAAGCCGCTTGTGTTCTGTTACCTGTTCCTTCGGTGTTGCCCAACTTCACTCGGCCAACGTAGATACTTGGTTCAAACGCGCAGATGAGGCGCTATATAGGGCTAAATCTCAAGGCAGAAACCAAGTAGAACAAGGCTAAGCCGTAACTCTCCCCCTAACTCTCCACAAAGGATGATGTAAATGAAACGCTGGTTCAGTAGTAACAAAGGTTTACTACTGCTGTTGTCGACAATGTTCAGTGCTTCTTGTAACGCGACCGACACTAAACATGTTGTTGTCTATCCCAAATATAGTCAACGCTCAGAGTTTTACGTACAAGTGCTAAACTTGGCTTTACAAAAAACCGCTAACGAATATGGAAGCTATGAACTTCAACCCTTTGAACGAGAAGTCAGCACTGAGCGCCTGCGCCGTTATCTGAAACTTAACCAACACATAGATGTATTATGGAGTTCAAGTAATAAGCAAAGAGACCGGCAGCTACGCGCAGTAAGATTTGATTTGCTAAAAGGTTTAAGCCAATACCGCTTCTTACTCATCAAAAAGGGCCAGCATACGCGCTTTTCGACTATCAATAAGCTAGAGGATCTACGCTATTTCACCGCCGGTTCTGGTACTTACTGGAGCGATACTCAAATTCTTAAATACAATGGTATTCCTACTATTAGCTCGGTGAACGACAGCCTGCTCCCCATGCTCGCAGCGGGTCGTTTTGATTATGTATCACGAGGAAGCTATGAGGTATGGTCTGAGTTAAATACCTACAAAGGGCAATTCGACATTCTTAAGCATGTTGTGTTGCATTACCCTGCCCGCTATTTTTTCTATGTTAATCCAGACAACACGCTATTAGCTGAACGCTTAGAAAAAGGCTTATATATGGCGTTGGCTGACGGCAGCTTTGATCAATTATTTTTCTCTGTGGCAGACTTTCAACAAGGTTGGGATAAGCTGATTGAGTTAGAAAACAGTACCACTATTTCGCTACAAGTCCCCTAAGCCTAAACCCTAATACAACAAGCAATAAAAAAGGAAGCTGACGCTTCCTTTTTTGTTATTACCCTTAGTTACTCGTAAAAGTAAATATTATCCAGATATACACTATCGCTAGTGGTTCCCCAAAGCTGGACGCCTAATTGAGATAAACTAGCCGCGTCAAAAGCACTGGGTTGAACCATATCTGCAAATATCAGCTCAACGCTAATCCACTGCTCAGTTGCCACTGGTAGCATGGTATGGATAACTGGACCACTGGCAGATACAACCTGGAATACAGCTTGGCTGACGCCACGGGTAGCATACATATCAAAGCGTAAGCCGGTCATGCCAGAAGCATTCACAAGCCCATCTTGAATGCCGTATTGAATGCCCGTTACACCGCCTTCTACGCCATCTGGGATAATCTGTAAGCGAGCAACATTGTTACCTGCTATTTGTATCTCACTATGGCTTGGCGCATTCCACCAATTATCAGACCAATAAGAAATAGGCTTATCGACCTGCAAACTATCACTGTATAAAACCAATACTTCATCATCGCTCACATTAGGATTGTCTGCCGCAACACTTGGCGCTGGGTTTTCAGCTGCTAGCACAATCTCCAGGCTGGCATCACTTCCCAATAACTGCTGATTTTTTTGCGCAGCACCGTAACCACTGGCATCGGCTTTAACCTTGTGCTCGCCTTCTGCGAGGCTGAGATAAGCCACACCGCTGGCGTTGGTGGTGGCACTTTGCTCACCCACACTCACTTCAGCCCCAGCAATAGCTTGAGAGGATTGGTTTACAACACTTACTGCTAATTCAAAGGTATTTGACTGACCAGAGAAATACAGGTTATCGAGAAACACCGCTTTGCCCTCTTCTCCCCAAAGCTTAATGCCAGCCATGGTTAGGGTGGCAGGGTTTAGCACTCCGTCGCCATCACCGTCTGCATCTTGCATATCAGCAAACGGCATTTGATAGGTCACCCACTGCTCGGTTTGAGGTGAAGCAACGGTATACAAGGCCGAACCATCACTGGATACCAAGTGAATTTCCATACGGCTAATACCCGCTTCTAGATATAAATCTAGGTTCATATTCACGTGGGAAGACGCATCAACGCTACCATTTTCAATACCAAACTCGATACCGGTAACGCCGCCTTCTACGCCCAATCCAGCAATCTCATAACGGGCATAATGGTTATCATCGATAACACCTGGCGAGTAAAATGGCGCATTCCACCAGTTGGAATTCCACACCGATACATACTTATCTTCATTCAAGCTATCACTATAAATCACGACCGCTTCGTTATCAGCTAAGGCTGGCGGTTGCGGGGCTGCGCTACTTGGTTGGCTAGTCACTAGCTCTTGGCTTAACATGTAAATATCTGTGAGTAACAAGCTATCACTGATGGTGCTATCAAAAATTAAACCCAGCCAAGTTAGCTGGCTAAATCCATAGGGCAGAGGAACTTCCATTTCTACCCATCCATCATCCAATGGCGTGCCGCTGCTCAAGGCGTAAGCGACTTTAGATTCAGGATTGCTTGGCCCCTGCAATACCACCTCTACCGCAGTAAATGAATTGGCTTTTATCTTAAATCTAAGGTGGGTATAAGCATCAATCGCTACCGCATTTTCAGGCTCGTTTCCCCAAGCAATAGACGCCTTATTGCCCCAGGCGGTACCACTGGTGATATTAACGGCTCGGCCCAATGTAAAATCATCTACCTCACTAATGTCACTGCCAGATCCCCAGTTATCCCCCCAGTACTCAATGCTATACGAACTATTATTATTAGAATGAAAGACATACAGAGGCTCGCTAACTGTTGGCAACGCTTCTAAATTAACGTTTAACGTCAGCCCCAGTTCGCCAAGCTCCAGGGATTGCTGGTAAGCTTGATACCCCGCCAAACTCACGCTTAGCGAATAGCTACCAGCGGCTAAACTAAAGTTAGAGTAACCTTGCTGATCACTTGTTTGAGCCAGCTCTGCAATGCTTATCTGAGCATCTGCTAATGGTAACTGACTATTAGCATCCAATACCGTGATAGCAATTGGATAAACATTTTGGGGGTCGGGACTACTGCCGCTGCTCCCTCCACACCCAACCACTAAAGCACAACAAACTGCTAAAAAGTAAATTTTAAGCATTTCAATCATCACTAATATCCTTATTAATTTTAATGAATTCCAGGTACAAAAGTGCCTACCCAGTTGGGGACAGCAAGGCGAAAGGTAAAGCTTGGCTAAGCGAAAAAGCTCAGCCAAAAAGTGAAATAGCGCTTAAGTCAGCACTTACTTGAAGTGTTTACGGCGAATAAACAGTAGGCTTACTAAACCAAGTAATGTCGCTAAACCCGCACTGCCGCCGCCCGAGTCATCACCTGATTGGCTATCAGAAGGCTCACTGCTAGCTTGTACGGTAAAATCTAAACCATCGCGAGTGCTAAGTTGGCTATCGGTGTTGTGCTCTAGGTTTACTTGCAGGGAGTAACTACCATCAAGCATTGAAGAGGGGTCAAATTGCAAGGTGGTTCCTTGCATAATAGGGCTCGGTAATTCATCTGCTTGCCAATACAAGCTGTAATTGGTGAGAGGTTCTTCACCCTGTTCAACACTGGCCGTTACTGTAACCATGCCAGCGGAGGGGTCTACTAAACGAGTATTACTGCCTGCTTGAACAAGACTCAACTCAACACTAGCTAAACTGTCGCTTGGTTCTGAATCATCGGCTCTAGGAGCATTTTCATCACAATAACTGGCGTCACTGCTATCACTGAGTTGGCAATGGGCAATGTAGTCTACTTCCATGGTGGCAAGCGCTAGATTAGGGTCAATAAAACCGCCTAAATTGCCACCCATGGCCAAATTCAGCAGTACAAACATAGGCTCTTGATACTGGCTACAGCCGCTAATGTCTTGGCTAACCACCAAGGTCTCATCAACGTAAAAGTCAATGTTATCTTGAGTCCATTCCATGGCATATTTATGCCAATTTAATACATCGCTACCACCATTGGGATAACTGTAACGATGCTCTTCGCCACAACCTGATACGTTAAAGAAATTAGTAATGTAGGTATTGGGTTCATTAGAAAACCATTCCCATACATCAATTTCTCCAGCGCCTACATTCGGCCAATTAACGTTATCGTCATCGCCTTTAATCGGCTGTTCGGAAATACGATTTTCTAGCATCCAGAATGCTGGCCAAGTGCCGGCTTCTAAGTTGTGAAAACGGATCCTTGATTCAACCCGACCATAAAGGAATTCTTGTTTGTCTTTCGAGTTTAAGCGCCCTGATGTCCAGGTTTTTTGCTGTCCACCTAAGGTGGCGCAGTTTTGCGTTTTTTTGCGAGCTATAATTTTCAGGCTACCTTCCGATACCTCATAGTTTCGCTCACCGGAGTAATCATCGTCGGTATAACATTGCACTTCGTTGTTATAGTTTGCTTGAGTTTGCGCTGTCCAATTGCTCCAATTTACCCGGCTACCATCAAAGGTATCGATCCACTGTACTTCCCAGCCGGCTTGCGCCGATGAAGAAGCTGCAAAAAACAAACCGGCCAACAGCGTTGCTTTTTTAGCAACTGTAAAACGGCTTACTGCATCGTCTTGAGAAAACATCTTGCTTACTATCCTTGAGTTAAGCTGAGCCGTTTTGCTAACCGCGCAGATCGCAGCCTAGCAAAGGGCTAAATAAAAAAGGCGATGATCAAACTGGTTTAATCATCGCCTCTGGCTTACGCGCTAACGACTGGTACGCTAGCTAATGGTTAGAGGCGCTTTACTCCAACCAAGAAATGTTACGAATTTCTATGTTGCTTAAGGTTGGCGCACTGCCACCTGATTCAGCATAAAGATCCGCAATAGTGAACGGTGAGTTAACCACGCTAAGATCAGCAGCAGCAAAATTAGAGAAGCTGCTTAAGCTAATAGTGTGTTCAACCCACTGGTCAGTTAAGTTGTAACCTTGGCCATCGTTAAAGCGAACCCAATGATTAGTGCCGCCCGAGGCCGTTGTTTGGAAACCAAGGTAGAAGCCATAAGCAGCATCGCCTTTAATTTCAAAAGTGATTTGGGTAGAGCTTGAAAGGTTACTAGTTTGTCCAGGAATACCTACGCCAGCGCCCCAACCCCAATCTTTGGCAGTAGCAGGATCTGAAGCAATGGTTAATACGCCAGTGGCGTCATCTACGCCAGCCCAAGCGGTAGCAGGGCTGTCCCAACCATAGGCAACAGCACCTTCGTATAAGGCGGTATTCAATACTACAAACTCTCCCTCTTCAGGTGGGGTAACAACGGGAGCGTATGGAGGAGGTAAAATGGTTGCCATTAAAGTATCAAAGTCACCACCAAAGCTAGCTGTAAACGACGATACATCACCACGGGTTAAACCAGCGCTGTTTAAGGCATCTACTTTATCCCAGGCCAAGTACTTAACGTTGCCATCTATATCAATTAATCCAAAGTGTTTCTCTGAGTGGCCAGGGTTACTTTCATCACCCTTCCACGGCTCATCAAAAGCTTGGAAGAAAAACAGCGACGCTCCAAATTCGTTAGTAAAAGTACGCATTGCATCGTAAAAAGCTTTTTGCTTGTACTCATCAGCAGCTTGAGTGCCACCAGCGCCAAAGTTTTCATTGGAAACTGTAGACCAGCCCGTTTCACCAATATGGATTTGCTTGCTCGAATCAATACCATTTATGAAGGTTTGCGCCACTGTGATTTGCGATAAGGTATGCTGGTAAGCTTTTTCCATTGCTGAATCAACTTGCTCTTGCACGCTCAGGTCTTGCTCGCTAGCTGGCACTTTCCAATCGGCAGAAAAAGTAGGGTCGTAAAGCGTGTCGTGGTGAGCATAGGTATGTAAAGACACATAGTCTACTGCTTCAATCAATGCGATAAGATCTGCTTGTTCGCCAATATTGGCGCTATCGTCGATACCTGCCCATACCGCGTGGTTATCAGAGCTGGTAATCCAAATATTGGTTACCGATGGATTCTCTGATTTCCATTGCTGTAAGTCGTTAACGTGACCAAGGATAATACCAGGCACCACATGGTATTCAGCCCAATTAACCATTGCTTCATTACCTACCGCAATCACCTTAATGATTTCAGGGTAAGCTAAAGCAAGCTCTTTGGCTTTAGCCATTTCTAAAGCGTTTTCAGGGTTCTCTTGGTCGTGAATCACTTGCTGATCGGTCCATGAGTTTAGGGCATCAATCCATACCCCTAACTGCACGTACATTTCAAAATTTTCGTCGTCGGCCATTAGCTCTGCAATGGCTTGTAATAAATTCTCAGTATTGCTTTTACCGTCAAGACCAATGAAGCCTTGGGTATTGTAGGTGCGGAGCACTTTTATACCCATGGCCGATAAGATTTGCATGTCTTCTTTATGCATATCAACCGTAGGTACATTAGCACCAGATTCTCTTACCGTTGAGCGCCAAGCACCATATGAAATGGCCAAGTAATCTGGGTTACCCAAAATAACATCGCCGTTTTTGGCGGTTGGATAAGCACCATTAGGGCTAGGCTGCGGAGCTAGCTCGGTACCAGTACCTGGGCCAGTGCCGGGGTCTCCCGACTCACTGATTGGCTCATCGGCACACGCCACCATAAATACCGACATGGCAGCCAGTAAAATTGATTTCAAACTACATATTTTCATCTTTTTCCACCAGTTAAATTGCAACAATTAACCTTGTATTTCCTTGTGTTTGAGAATTCATTAAGCGCATTCTCAGTAACGCCTTAAAGCGAAGCCACTGATCACAGTGACTTCACTACGTTAAGTTACGGTTGAGCACTAAAACTGATGTTATCGAAGTACATGACTGTATCAGCAGGGCGAACCTCTACGATGGGGTCATCAAAGTCTGGGAATACAACAACTTCAATCATATTTCCTTGGGCAGCTGCGGCGGCAAACTCTGGGTGCTGACTAAAGTCAAAAGTGAGTTCTTCCCATTCGCCTACCTTTGTATTGGTGGCAATCATTTCTGCTCCCCATTGATTAGCGGCAGCAAGCTTGAGTCGTACAGCGCTGATTTTGTCTTTAAAGACCATTATTTTCACAGTACTGTTACTAGTATTCAGTTCAAAACCTTCTACTGATCTAGTCACTGTACCAGCCCATGGAGCACCAGCAGCACGCGCAGTGATTTTTGCGACGGTAGCAGAGCCGTTAAGCCCTGAGGTATCAGGATTAGCAACAAATTCAAGTACAGGGTTATCATCATTCTCAAACACTTCCCAACTCAGTGTCTTCGTTTCAAAATCTATCCCCTCATCAATGGTTACGGTGTTGTCATCACCAGCGATTGGTGCTTCTGTACCGCCAGTTGAAGACACTTGAACATTGTCGACTAAATATTTAGAACCTATGCCAGTTCCCCATGCTGGGAACATCATCACAACATCAATAGCACTTGGATCTAGGCCTGCAGTTTGTAATTCGTTTAAGTTAAAACTGTAGTGCTTCCAGGTATCTAGCTCCGGTAGCTCCGCAAGGCTCAATTCCGCAAAGTTAGTTCCGCCGTTTGATTCAATTTTGAACTTCCAATCAGTAGCACCACCTTCGGCAGTCAATTTCAAATCAAAAGAGATAGACCCACCGTTTGCCCAAGCACTCGCATCAATAGGAGTGCCATCGGTAGCACCGTGGTCGGCACGACTACTAAAGCCATTAACCTGCTCTCCAACTACCTCAAACTCTGTTGCTGCGCCATAGGTATCATCGCTGTCGGTGACCACTGGAGGGGTGGTTCCGCCACAACAATCCCATGCTATCCAGCTTGGATTTGCTGCATCGCTAAAGATAACCACCGACTCACCCGTTGGAGGGTCTACTGGGTCTACCGGGTCTACTGGGTCTACTGGGTCAGTAGTGTCTTCTTGCTCTACAAAGGTCACGTCATCCCAGTAGAAAACTTTATCTTCACTGGCGTCCACTAAGAAATCGAAGAAGATTGATTTTTTATTAAAAGTAAATTCTGGGTTAAGTTGCTGGGTACCTTCTGCAACATTGGTGAAGTCAAAGCTAAGTTTTTCCCAAGCCTCTGCGACCGTGGTGTAGACACGAACCTCAGCAGTTTGAGTATCGTCATCTGCATTTTCTACTTTAAACAGTACAGGTACACCAGATTCTGGTGAGTACACCCAAACACTAATGATGCTTCGTTCTTGAGTAATAGCTAGGGTAGATGTATCGCCCAGTGTGGTGCCAGCCCAATCTTCAGCAGCCGCGGCTTTGGTAGTTTGAATTACGGTGGCGCTAGTGCTGTAGACGGTTATATCATTTAACGCAGGATTAGCCGCTGATAACTCAGTTACGGCGCCGCCAAAATCCGTCATTGGTAGGTCGAGTGATAGTTTTGTACCGGTGTCAGCCTCTGGGTTAGTTGGCTCCACAGGGTCTACGGGATCGGTAGTATTACCATCCGCCACAAACTCCACGTTGTCTACACGATATAAGGCCCCCTCACCTTCCCCCCAAGCTGGGTAGATTAAGATGTTATCAATGCTGCTTAGGTCTAGGCCTTGGGTCGCTAAGTCGGCTAGGTTCACACTAACGTGTTGCCAAGTATCTAACACCGGGGCGGTGATCATTATTTCTACTTCTTCACCACCAGCGTCATTTTGAATACCGCCATTACTTTCTAATTTTACCGCCCAGTTAACATCGCCTGGACTGGCGGTCATTTTGAGGTCAAATTCCAAAGTACCAGTGCTTTCCATCGAACTCGCATCCAGAGCCCCACGCTCACTGTCGCGAACAAAACCTAAAACAGCAGGCTGAGCGTTAACAGCAAACTCGGTCACCATACCGTAGTCACTAAGCTCTATTGGGTTAGTCGGCGTTGTACCACCACAACAGTCCCAAGCTGGCCAATAAGGGTTTAACGCATCATTAAATACCTGTAGGTCGTTACCGACGGGATCAGTAGGTTCTACTGGATCGGTAGGTTCTACTGGGTTCGCAGGTGTTTCGTTATTCACCACTTCATCTGCACAACCACTTAAGGCGATAGCCAAGGCAGCAGCTAATACCGCGTTGGCTAGTTTGAATTTGTTGCTTGTCACTCTCATTCCATGTGTCCCTTATAGTTATTAACGTCTTGTATTAACTAAAAAACTGTTATTTGGGGCGAGCCCTCAAAAAAGAAAGCGCTTACTTTATTTAGCTAAAAAAATGACTTTTCCATTAGCCATTTTTGTTTCACCTAGTCTTGTAAACAGACGCCCATCGTCCAGCACAGTAACAAAATAACAACAAAAATCGGAACCTGTACAGACAAATAGGCTGGTCAGATATAAAAAATAGAGCGGCGTCACGAAAGTAAGCGTTTTCTAAATAACCGCCCAAGAAAAGCCTTTCAACCAACCGGTGGCAACCAAATAAGAGAAGCTGAATATTAAAAAAAGTAAGTAAAGCCCCTTAATATCGGTAAATAAAACCAAATAACCCAAAAAAACCAAACATAATTGTGACGAAGGTAGAAATTCACGCTGACTTCAATTGCTCAGCGTCACCGGTTCCATTACCGTTAGAAAAGAAAGCGCTTTCTTTCGGGTTTTACCTTAAGTTGTGTAAGCGATTTTGGAATCTAACTATAGGGTGCGAACCTCAAGCACCAATAAATAAGGATTATCTAATGCAGAGTAAAACAGTTTTATCTTCTATCGTATGCGGCTTGTTGCTGTCATCGGGAAGTGTGTTGGCAGAAGACATCAAGCAAGGTGGAACCTTAACCGTGCCAATTATCGGTACTGGTTTTGTAGAGAACTTTAACCCATACACCTCAAAAGATTTATTCCACGGTGTCATGTTCGAACCGCTTATGATCTTTAACAACATGACTGGAAAAACCGAATGGCGTTTAGCTAAATCTGCTGAATACTCAGATGATTTGAAATCAATTGTACTTACTTTGCGTGAAGGCCTTACTTGGTCAGATGGTAGCCCACTAACAGCTAAAGATGTGGCTTACAGCTTCACCATGACAAAAGAAACCAGTGCTTTTGATCAACGTGGTATTTGGACAGATGGCAATTTAACCAGTGTTGAGGTAAAAGACGACACTACCGTGGTATTCAATCTAAACGAAGCTGACTCAACCTTTATTTGGAACTTAGAGAAATACCACATTGTTCCAGAAGCGATTTGGAGCAAAGCTAAAGATCTCACCACCTTTACTAACCCGAACCCTATCGGTAGTGGCCCAATGACCACGGTGAAGTACGTAAAAACTCAGCAAATTGAATTATGTCGTAACCCTAATTACTACCTAGCAGGTTTACCGCATCTAGATTGCATTACTTACCGTTCTTACAACGATAACTCTCAGATCCAACCGGCATTGATGAAAGGTGAGATTGATTGGGGCTCAAACTTCATTGCTGATATCGACAATACCTTTGTTGCCGCAAACCCAGAAGATCATCATTACTGGTACCCAGCCAATGATGCCATTCACCTTTACGTAAACACTAAAGAAGAACCATTTAGTCACTTAGACGTGCGTAAAGCGTTATCAATGGCATTAGATCGTGCCGAGATTGTTGATATTGCAGCCTATGGCTACCCTACTGCCAACTTTAATGTAGGGGGTATCGGTGAGTTATACGGCCCATTTATTGATAGTGAAGTGACAGCCAAATACCAAGATATTACTCAATACAACCCAGAAAAAGCGAATCAGTTACTCGATGCCGCTGGTTATAAAGATACCAATGGTGATGGTTTCCGTCAGATGAAAGACGGCAAACGCATTGAGTTTGACATTGAAGTAGTAAATGGTTGGACCGATTGGATTCAAGTCGTTCAAATGGTGACAGAGTATTACGAAGAAGTGGGCATTAAAGCTAACGTTAAAACGGTTGATTGGGCCGTTTATGATTCAGCGCTAAAAGATGCAACTTACAAAATGTCTATCAACTGGTCTTTGGTTGCTACTCACCCTATTCTGGCTTACCAAGAATACTTCTCAACCTCGCGAATTGGTAAAACATGGCACGCAGGGCATGGTATCCACACGCCTGAAATTGATGCCTTAATTGACAGCTTCGGTGATACTAACGATGCGGCAGCACAAGCCAAAATAATCAAAGAGTTACAGGTATTTACTGCGGAAAATCTTCCGTTTATCCCACTGTTTTCTAACCCAACTTGGTTCCAATACAACAGTTCTAAAATTGTTGGTTGGCCAAATGCCGAAAACCCTTATGTACAACCCGTATGGTATGACGGTGGTAAACGTATATTGGTGCTAAATAACCTTCACCTTAAGTAACAAACCGTAAAGAGCCACTTTGTGGCTCTTTAATCTTTGGAAGAAATTATGAGTTTTTTATTACGCCGACTGGGCTTTTATTTTACCGCTTTTCTCATCGCTATCTCCTTTAACTTCTTATTACCGAGGTTAATGCCAGGAAGATCCAGTTGACGCACTATTTGCTGCAGCTCAAGGAAGAATGGACCCCGCCCAAATGGACGCGGTTCGAGAAATGTACGGTTTCATGGATGGCTCTGTATTTGAACAATACCTTGCCTATCTGAAAAGTGTTTTCACCTTAGACTTGGGGCCGTCTGTATTGATGTTCCCGGTAAGCGTGACAGAAGTCATTGCCATGGCTCTGCCTTGGACAATGTTCTTAGCGCTAGGCTCACTAATCGTTGCACTGATCATTGGTGTATCAATTGGTACTTATGCCTCTTATCGACGAGAAGGCCTATTTGGCCAGATTTTTCCACCAGTGTTAGCCTTTATCAGTAACTTCCCTTATATCGTTACTGCACTATTACTGTTCTACTTTTTTGGCTTAAAAATGGAGCTGTTGCCGCTTGCATATACCTACGACCCAACCTTAGACCCAGCTTTTAGCTTAGAGTTTATCGGTAGTGTACTCAAACATGCCATTTTGCCGATGGGTTCTATGGTCGTTGTAGGCATCGCCACTTGGGTATTCAACATGCGTAATGCGATGATTAATATCTTAGGTGAAGACTACGTCACCATGGGAGAGGCCAAAGGCTTAAGTAGCTTTAGGGTTATGTACCGTTACGCCGGTCGTAATGCAATTTTACCCGTAGCAACCGCGATTGCGATGGCCATTGGCTTTTCGTTTGCAGGTTCAATCATGACTGAAGTGGTATTTAACTACCAAGGTTTAGGTAACATTTTGCTAAAAGGCATCGTTGCTCGTGACTACCCGCTTATTCAAGCTATTTTGCTCATCTTGGTTACCGCGGTGCTAACCGCTAATTTCATCGCCGACCTCTTATATGTTTGGCTAGATCCACGAATTTCTAAGTAGGCTCACTATGGAACACTTAACTACTTCAGCCAAGTTTAAACAGTTTTTTGTTAAAGCTCGCGCATTTTTTCATGGTAACCCACCGGCAATTATCGGCGGCTTACTGGTTAGTATTATTTTAATTGGTGCACTATTTGCGCCGGTGATTGCATCGCATGATCCACAAAAACGTGTTTCTCGACCACATGTTGCACCCAACGCAGAACACATTATGGGTACCACCCGTAACGGCCGAGACGTATTTAGCCAAGTACTGTATGGCGCAAGAAAATCACTCACTGTAGCCATTACCGCTGGCATCATTGCCATGACTATTGCGGTGGCCGTGGGCGTAAGCTCTGGTTACTTAGGTGGCAAGGTAGATGAATGGTTAAACTTCGTCACTAACGTGTTTTTGGTTTTTCCGCAGCTTCCCTTGTTGATTGTGTTAGCGGCTTTTCTGGGGCAAGTGGGGTCATTGGTGATTACTGTGCTGTTAGGGGTAACATCCTGGCCATGGGGCGCCAGGGTAATTCGCGCACAAACCTTAGCAATACGTAATAAAGAATTCATCATTTCTGCTGAAGTCATGGGCGAATCAAAAATACGCATTATCTTAGTAGAGATTTTGCCAAATCTGGTATCGATTGTATTTGGTGGCTTCTTAGGTACGGTTATTTACGCCATGGGTTCTGAAGCAGGATTAGGCATTCTAGGCTTAGGTGACGCTACCGAAGTGAGTTGGGGTTCAATGCTGTATTGGGCGCAAGTATCTTCATCACTCTATACCGGAGCATGGTGGGAAATGTTAGTCCCAGCAATCGCATTGGCTATCACTGGCGGTGCATTAGCACTCATTAACATGTCTATTGACCAAGTCAGTAACCCGAAACTGAAAACCGGACCACACCTTAAAGTGTGGAAGAAACTTCAAAAAGCTGCAGATCAACGCCGAGGTTTAGCATGAGCCAGCCACTATTAGAAATTAACAACTTAAGCGTTGATTACGTATCACCCAACGGTATTGCTCGCGCGGTAAACAATGTGAGCCTTAGCATCGCACCGGGCGAAACCGTAGGGATAGCCGGCGAATCGGGCTGTGGTAAAAGTACCCTCGCCTTCGCGATTTCTCGTTTGCACAAAGCACCCGCGCTGATCCCTGAAGGTGAAATACTTTATAAGGGGCGTGATGTACTGAAAATGTCTGACAAAGAGTTACGTGCTTTTCGTTGGAATGATGTCTCGATTGTATTTCAGAGTGCGATGAATTCGCTCAACCCTGTTATTACCATTGGTGAGCAGTTAATTGACGTCATTCTTGCTCATAAAGATGTGAGCAAGAAACAAGCGGTAGCTAAAGCAAAAGAGCTATTAGGCATTGTCGGTATTCATGGCGATCGCATGACAAGCTTCCCTCACCAATTAAGTGGCGGCATGCGTCAACGCGTCGTGATTGCTATTGCGCTCGCGCTTGAGCCCAAGCTGATTATCATGGATGAGCCAACCACCGCTCTAGACGTGGTAGTAGAGCGAGAAATTTTAAATGAGTTGTACGATCTAAAAGAAAAATTTGGATTCTCAATTTTGTTTATTAGCCATGATTTAAGCCTTATGGGCGAGATTGCAGACCGCATTGGCGTCATGTACGCAGGTAACCTGATTGAACTCGGCGATGCGAAAACTGTATTTACCCAACCGACCCACCCCTACACCAAAGGTTTAGTGTCATCGTTCCCAACTATTCATGGCCCTAAAGAGCGTTTGTATGGCATTCCGGGAGATCCGGTTAACTTACTCAAATTGCCCACTGGCTGTAATTTCCAAGAGCGTTGTAAAAGCTGCATAGACGTTTGTAAAACCAATGAGCCGATCCTTCGTGCTCAAGCCAATAATACCCACGCGGCTTGCCACATACTGGAGATATAGAGATGAGTTCAAACACTCCTAAAGAAGCCGTTTTATCGGTTAGAAACTTAATTAAAGATTTCCCTATGGGCCACTCTTCAAGTAAAGATAACTTGATGAGAGCGGTCAATGATGTGTCATTTGATCTATGTAAAGGTGAGGCCTTAGCCATTGTGGGTGAATCAGGCTCAGGTAAGAGTACTGGCGCCCGAGTGCTTACGCGTATTTACGAAAAAAATGGCGGCGACATCATCTTTAAAGGACAACCCTTAGATGAGTTTGTAAAACAACACGGTAGCCTAGAATACGCTAGACAAGTGCAAATGATTTTCCAAGACCCATTTGGCTCTCTTAACCCAGTGCACTCTATCTACCATCATATTGCCCGCCCATTGCAGATTCATAAGCGCGCAGATAAAAATACAGTCACAAAGTTAGTTCATGAACTCCTTGATTTGGTCGGCCTTTCACCAGTAGTAGAAACTGCGGCTAAATATCCTCATGAGCTAAGTGGCGGACAACGACAACGTGTCGCCATCGCCAGAGCATTAGCGGTAGACCCTGAGGTAATTTTGGCTGATGAGCCAATCTCTATGCTAGATGTATCGGTCCGTTTAGGTATTTTGAACCTGATGGCCGATTTAAAAGACAAACATGGCATTTCTTTCATGTACATCACTCATGATATTGCGACAGCGCGCTACTTTGCGGAAAAAACTGCTGTGATGTATGTAGGCCACATGGTGGAATGGGGCAACAGTGATAAGGTAACGCAAACTCCGCAACACCCTTATACCAAACTGTTACTTTCAGCTGTGCCTGAAGCGACTAAAAGCGGTCGTCGTGAACTTGGAGCTAAAAAAGGAGACATCCCTATGTGGCACCCCACTTCAGTAGGTTGTCCGTTTGCCGCTCGTTGCCCTCAAGCGCAAGAGCGATGCAGCACTAGCTTCCCAGAAGTCACACAACTTGCTGACGACCATTTCATTCGTTGTTTTAACATTTAACGTAGATAAGTTTTTTTAGCAGCTTACAAGTAAGCGCTTACATAGGTTTAAAAATTATGATTGTAGAGAACATGGACACACAAACAAAAGAAGTAACAGGGACGTTTGTTTCTATTGATGGAGATAAATACTATCAAATAAAAAATGTTGATCAGATGAATCCATTTTTTATCAGTGTGGTATCAGCCAGTGACCACTGGCTATTTATCTCTTCTACAGGTTGTTTGTCGGCAGGCAGGATCCGCCCCGAAAACGCTTTGTTTCCCTATAAGTCGGTAGATTATATTCACGAAAGCGCTGAAAATACGGGCAGCAAAACCATTGTTAAAATCACCGACGATAGCGGCTGTCAATTCTGGGAACCGTTTAACCTACAGCATAACAGCCTTTACCAATTACGCCGCAACATCTACAAAAATGTGGCTGGCGATAAAATCATCTTTGAAGAGCTAAACTTTGATTTAGGCCTAAGTTTTAAATATCAGTGGAGCACCAGTGATAAATTTGGTTTTATCCGCAGCGCAACCATCAGCAATACCACAGCCAATACACGTAACATTGAATTAATCGACGGTTTGCAAAACCTGCTACCTGCCAATACTCCGTTTGCGATTATGCAAGGCAGCAGTGCCCTACTTGACGCCTATAAATGGAATGAGCGCCCAGCTGACTCTAGTTTAGCGACATTTAGCTTATACGCTAAACTTAGCGACCGCGCTGAGCCTGCTGAGTCACTGTTAGCCACCAGCGTTTTCTCTATCAGTGAACACGACCAATCAATTTTACTTTCTAGTAAACAAGTTAATGCCTTCCGTAAGGGCCAAGCGATTGAAAACGAAGAGCTGACTCGCGGTTTACGTGGCGCTTATTTTGTTCACAAAATCTGTCAACTGGAGCCAGGTCAGCAAGAAAACTGGACAATTGTTGCCGATATTGATCAGTCACACAGTGATTTAGCCCAATTGAAACAGCTGATAGCTAAGCCACAACAGCTTACCGCTGAGCTTGAGCAATCAGTGGAAGATAATCACCAAGAGTTGATTAAATTAATGGCTGGTAGCGATGCCTACCAAAAAACGGCTGAAGATGAGACGTCGGTTCACCATTATGCCAATGTGTTATTTAATAACATGCGTGGTGGTGTTGTGGTTGACCAGTACTGGGTAGATACCAGTGATTTTATCCGTACATTAAAAGGTGCCAATACCCAAGTTGCGCTGCAACAAGAGGCGTTTTTAGAGCGATTACCTGAGCAGATTAACTATGACCAATTGTTGATGTTGGCCGCCAAACAAAACGACCCTCAGCTGTTGCGCCTTTGCCATGAATATTTGCCACTAACCTTTGGCCGTCGCCATGGTGACCCAAGCCGTCCATGGAACCACTTTGAAATTAAATTAAAAGACGAAAATGGTGACCGCTTGCTGTCTTACCAAGGCAACTGGCGCGACATTTTCCAAAACTGGGAAGCACTAGGTCTGAGCTACCCGAGTTTCATTAAGTCGTTTATCTCTAAGTTTGTTAATGCCTCAACGATTGATGGTTACAACCCTTACCGTATCACCAAAGCGGGGGTTGATTGGGAACTACTTGAAGATGACGATATCTGGAGCAACATTGGTTACTGGGGTGATCACCAGATCATCTACCTACTGAAATTTTTAGAGTTATCTAAAAAATATCAACCCACTGAACTTAATGAACTATTAAGCAGCAGCATCTTTAGTTATGCCAACGTACCTTATGAAATTGAAGGCGCTGACAAGCTATTTGCCGACGCCAAAAACACCGTCGTATTTAACGATAATAAACAAAGCATTATTGAAGCTAGAGAAAGCCTCATCGGCAGTGATGCCCGCTTAGTCTTAGATAAAGACCAAGAGGTCTATTTAGTTAATCTAAGCGAAAAGCTGTTGGTACCACTACTCGCTAAACTGGGCAACTTAGTCTTAGATGGTGGTATCTGGTTGAATACCCAAAGACCTGAATGGAACGATGCGAACAACGCCATTGTGGGTACCGGCCTGTCAATGGTGACGCTGTATTACATGCGTCGTTACGTTAGTTTCATGCAACAACTATTTACCGATCAACAAGGCCAACTAGATTTATCGTTGGAAGTGGCAGAATGGTTAAAAGCGACCTCTTCAATTCTGACCGAAGCCAGTCAGTTAGCTAAGTCTGGTGTAGTAGATAGCCAAAGCCGCAATAAAGTACTGAGACAACTTACCCAAGCGGCTGCTACATATCGCGCCAAAGTATACGCTAATGGGTTTGCCGGCAAAGTAAGTATCGACGCTGTAGAGCTCCAACAGATGCTTACAGCAAGCTTAACTGTCATCGATCAAAGCATTGCAACCAACCTACGTAAAGACGGTTTATATAATGCTTATAACATTATTAACTATTCAGAAAGCACTGTAGATGTAGATTTACTCTACCCAATGCTTGAAGGCCAAGTCGCGGTGTTATCAGCGGGTGTATTAACCCCTGAAGAAGCAGTACAGCTACTAGAAAAACTCTATGGCAGTGAAATGTTCCGGGCAGATCAAAATACCTTCATGCTTTACCCTGACAGAGATTTGTCTAAATTTGCGGATAAAAACTCTATCAGCAAAACCCGTGTAGAAGGCAATGCCTTGCTCAATGCTATGGTAGCTAAGGGCGACCGTCGAGTAATAGAAATGGATATAGATGGCCTATATCACTTCAATCAAAACTTCGACAACGCGGGTCCGCTTTCTGAGGTATTGGCATCGATAAAACAAGAATACAAAGGTGTTGATAAAGCCTGCTGGGATGATGTGTTAGCCTGCTATGAAGAAGTATTTAATCACCAAGCATTTACTGGTCGTTCGGGTACCATGTTTGGTTATGAAGGTTTAGGCTCCATCTATTGGCACATGGTGTCGAAACTGTTGCTGGCCGTTCAAGAAAACTACTTTAGTGCCAGAGAGATTGATCCAAACTCTGCGGCTACCCAGCAATTAGCGGAATACTACTACCGCGTACGTGAAGGAATTGGTTTCAACAAAACACCACAAGTTTATGGTGCCTTCCCAACCGACCCATACTCGCATACGCCTAAGCAAGCTGGTGCTCAGCAACCAGGCATGACCGGCCAAGTGAAAGAAGAGATTCTTACCCGCTTTGGTGAGTTAGGTTTATTGGTTGATAAGGGTGAAATATCGATTCAGCCCTCACTTCTGCGCAATAGAGAGTTCTTAAGCGAAGCCGACAGCTATCAGTTTATCGGTCTTGACGGCGAGACTCAGTCGATTGAGTTGGCCGCGGGCAGTTTGGCATTTACTTATTGCCAAATCCCATTCATTTACCAACTTGAGGCTGATGATACCGCTAAGATCGAAATAACCACGAGCGATAACGCACTAATCACTGTGAATACCCTGGCGCTTAACGCCGAGTTAAGCCGTGATATCTTTGAGCGTAACGGTAAATTGAAGCAGATTGTAGTGTCAATTCCTAACAACCTGCTATTAGATTAAAGCAGGAGAAGATAGTGAATAGTCACCTTTTAGAGGTGTCTGAATTTAACGCGGCGGGATACTCTCCCGTCGTTGATTTTCAGACCTGGCGGGTTGCTCTACTTAACTATATCGACGAGCTAGAAACAGAGCAAATAGACAACTTTCAATGTCATTTAGAGACTGACGAAGTATTTGTGTTGTTAGAAGGCAAGTGCATTCTATTCTGCGCTGAAGTCAGTAATGATGACATTGCAGAAATTGTTGCTTATGACATGCTTCCGAATAAAATCTACACCATCAAACAAGGTGTTTATCACACCCATACTTTAAGCCTTGATGCCAAAGTATTGATTGTAGAAAACCGTGATACAGATGAGCATAACTCCCCCAAAATCTTAGTAGGTGAAGAAATTCAATCTCGGTTAAGCCAGTTTAAAACTGAACTATGGCGAAGTTAGCGTATCGCTAGCGCGACACAAAAAAGGCTTAGTTATTAACTAAGCCTTTTCTTTTACCGGTGATTTTTTAAGGATTTATTGGCTTCACAGAGTCTCGAACAATCAACTTCGGCTCTAATCTACCGGCAATCGGATATTTTTGATCGTTCATCAGAGCAATCACTCCGTGGGCGGCATCATTGCTCATTTTTTCAATCGGAAAGCTTACCGTGGTCAGCCTAGGGCGGATATGTTGGCTATAGGTATCGTTATCAAAACCGACAATTGAAATATCTTCGCCCACTGTCAGCTTCATATCGCTAGCCACGTTGTATACCGCTAAGGCTATGTTATCGTTTTGACAGAAAATGGCGGTGAAACCACTGTCTCTTGCCATTAGTCTATGAACAGTTTCATGATTACCTTCGTGATCAAACCGACCTTCAATCACTAAGTTCGTATCATAAGGGATGCCATACTCAGCTAAGGCATTTCGATAGCCTTGCAAGCGGTCACGGCTTTCCACTTTGCTCATTTGGCCAGTAATACAGGCCACTTTAACATGGCCGTTTTCAATTAAATGCTTGGTGGCCAAATAGCCGCCTAACTCGTTATCGATCCAAATACAGTGGTCGGCGAGCTCTGGGATATTCCGATTAAGGATAATTGACGCAGGGGTATCCTCAGTAATCTTAATCAGTTCATTATCAGAAAGCTTATCTGCGTGAATAATTAGCCCATCCACTTTTTTTGAGGACAAAAACTCGATGGAATCTACTTCTTTAGTTTTCGATTCTTGGCCACTCGCAACAATGAGGTGTAGTTTTTGCTCGCGAATAATATTCTCGGTGTTATACATCAATGGGCCAAAATACGGACCATCTAAGCTTCCCACTAACATACCGATACTATTCGAACGATTAGACGCCAAAGCCTGAGCAAAGGTATTAGGTTTATAGCCTAGTTGCTCAATGGCATCAAACACCTTAACTCGGTTCTTTTCTTTAACTGAGGAATGCCCGTTAATAGCTCTTGATACTGTAGCCTGAGAGACTTTAGCCAACTCAGAAACTTCCTTGATTGTAATCAACTCACTTACCTTACTGTTTCTATCAAACTCTACTGAACGAAAACCTAGATGACAGACATTCACTGACTTTAGCAAATGCTCTGAACGCCAACCCTTTTGTGTATTATTATAATACTAACAATAATCGACTTCTTACGAAAAAATCATCTTATTACAAAGCCAACATTGTTTTTGCGATAATAGCACAGCTTTTTAGCATTAATTCATTTTGCCATATATCACATCGCAAACCACGTGGTCACTGCCCTCCACTTAATAAAATGGTTAGCTTATAGCCACCCTCACAAAGAAAGCGCTTGCTAAAATACAGGGTAAAAACCCGTCGGTAAATCATTTTAAAGCGAATAAAACGATAACGTAAGCACGCTATACAAATCCGTAATGCTGACCTACGGTTTCAAGGCTGGTGTGAGTTGAATCGCAAATGCTAACAACAATTGACGTGATTAAAGCGGTAATATTCAAAGACTCCTTGATAAGTGCTATAAAAGAAAGCGCTTACAAAATAATTTCGCATTATAGGGAAGATAGATGATGAAAAATTGGTCAAAACCGCTGATGACCATTACCGCATTAGCAGTGACAGCGACAATGAGCGGTTGTGGTTCAACGCCTGCAGATAGTGGCGAACACCAACTGGTTATTACAAAAGAAGCATTGGTACTCACAGCCGAGCCGGTAGAGCCAAGTGATTCATGGAAACTCATCTGGAGTGATGAATTTGATGGTGACGAGATTGACACCAGAAAATGGGGTTGGGAGCAGAACTGTTGGGGCGGCGGTAATAACGAGCAACAGTGTTACACCAAACGCAAAGCAAACTCGTTTGTAGAAGACGGTAAACTGCACATTGTCGCCAAAAGAGGTAACTTTACTGGGCCAGACAATCCTGATGGTAAGAAGGGTTTAAATAAAACCTTGCCTTATACCTCTGCCCGTTTACGTACCTTAAACAAAGGTGATTGGAAATACGGTCGCTTTGAAGTAAGAGCAAAGCTACCTGAAGGACAGGGAACATGGCCAGCCATTTGGATGCTACCTACTGATTGGGTATATGGTGGTTGGGCAGCATCGGGGGAAATTGACATTATGGAAGCGGTTAACCTAAAAACCTCTTCTGATGAAAAAGGTTCAATTGGTCAACCTGAAAGCCGAGTTCATGGCACCTTACACTTTGGTAAAAAGTGGCCTGATAACGCCCACACAGGCCAAGGCGCCAAACTACCTAACGGCATTAACCCAGCCGATGACTACCACACCTACGCCATTGAATGGGAAGAAGGCGAGATACGCTGGTATGTCGACAATATTCATTTTGCCACTCAGAAAGATAATGGTTGGTATAGTCAATACGAAAAAGACGGGGAGTTAATCACTGCTACTGAACCCGGCGCGCCGTTTAACCAAAAATTTCACTTACTTCTAAACCTAGCGGTAGGCGGAAACTGGGCGGCTAAAGCCAATGAACACGGGATTGATGAATCGGTGTTCCCGCAAGCCTTGTCAGTTGACTATGTGCGCGTATATCGCTGTAGAGTGGACCGCTGGAAAGGTAAAGGTTGTGCGTCAGTGTCAGAAGATGCGGTGTTAGTGCCTGGTGTAGAGCCTCCTGCTATTTTAGCTGCGGATGATAGTTATGCCGATGGCCCGCTATTGGATATCTATACCGATAACCTAAATAGCAACCTAGCCTTTGAAAGCTACAATCCGGTTGATGCGGTTGAATACGCGGAAGTTGAAGAAGCAGGTCGCGGCAAAGTTATTCAAGTCACGAAGCAAGATGGGGCTGGTAACATCTATTTCCGCGCGCCAAAGACCGATTTAACACATTGGTTAGAGACCGGCCATTTAGTGCTAGACGTGAAAGTAGAGAGCCAAGCAAGCGCCGCCGAACTGCTAGTTAAATTGGATAGTGGCTGGCCGAACACCAGTGATTACACCGTAGAGTTACCTCCTGTTGGTAGCTGGGGTGAAGTGAAAATTAGTATTGCTGACATCCTAGCTGGCGGTAATCGCTTTGCTGGAGGCGCTGCCAATATCGCAGAAATTAGAAACTTGTTGGTATTTGAACAGTCGCCTAACACTGTAATAAAGCTAGATAACATTCGTTTCGAAAAGTAGCGAATTTGGTGTTAAATAGGGGGTGAACAGCCCCTCTACATAAGGGTTAAGCAGATAAGTGCTTAGCCCTTTTTTTAGGCTATTCCCCATCGCTCCAACCCATCATTCCACCCCTTCAAGCTAGATTCACAGCGTTAGTTTCAGCCCCCTTAAATCAATACCTTTGATAAGGCTACACATCACTGACCTAGACCTAAAGCAAGCTCAAGTCATTACGTTCACAGGACGCTAAGCACTGAGTCGTTTGAACTATCGCTATCTGATCGCTAAGACATCGAGGGCACTAGCTTTGCTAATGGGCGGCCTCTGTAGTTGAAACGCCCTCAAAGGGAGTCTGGGCCTATCTAGCTGGAAAGAAAAAAGCATCCGTAGATGCTTTTGTTAATCAATATCTAGAACTCGAAGAGAGCGTCATCAGTTCAGGTTTCTGGCCTACTGTTATTTAAGGTGCTACCTTCAACTCATCCCAGTAGAACACTTTTGGTCCGACATCTTCACCGCGTACACCAAAATTAAAAAACACCGTCACTTTGTTATAGTTCCAACGGCTATTCAGGCTAGGATTCGCTGTAGAGAAATCGAAGTTCAACCGCTCCCATTGGTTAGCGCTGCGTGTTTTAACTTCTACCTCAGCGAAGTGCTGTCCTTCTTTGCTATCAGCAATTTTAAGCCTTACCGGGACACCAGCCTCAGAAGAATATACCCAAAGGCTTAACGTAGGTTTATCACCCTTCATCACCAAGGGACTGGCAAAACCATCGACCCCGCCAACCGTTGTACCGGCCCATATTGCGGCATTTTCTGACTTAACGGTGGCGGCAACACGCCCTTTTTGGCCTTTAGGGTCATCAATGATCTCGGTTTGATTACCGCCAAAATCCACTAACTGATAATTAGCCTCTACTTTATCAAAATTGATTGGCATATCGGCTTCAGGGTACTCAAAGCGAATATTATCCAATTTAAAGGTCATCTTGCCGGTGGGTTCTATCACAAATAAATTTGTCACTTGCGTCATATCAACAAACTTACCCGACACCAAGCTATTACCATTTGCCACGAGATCAGCAACGTTCACTCTAATCTGGGCCCATTCACCTTTTTTAGGTAAATTTACCTTAAAGTCACTAGCATCAGGCCAACCACTGTCCATTTTCACCAACAGTGCCGCACTTTTATCCATAGATTGAATGTTTAAATCAAATATCAGCTCTCCACCTTTTAACCAGTGGCTCATATTGGTCGGTGGCGCGGTAAAATAGACATTGCCCGCCTTACCTGATTTACTGATCTTCACAACCTTACCGCGGCCAAGCTCATCAAGCTCTTGATAGATAATATTATTTT
This sequence comes from Agarivorans sp. MS3-6, assembly GCF_054112545.1. Taxonomy (NCBI): domain Bacteria; kingdom Pseudomonadati; phylum Pseudomonadota; class Gammaproteobacteria; order Alteromonadales; family Alteromonadaceae; genus Agarivorans; species Agarivorans sp. MS3-6. The sequence continues at coordinate 1,227,250 of NZ_CM134202.1, forward strand.
CTGGGTCATAACTGTTGGCGGTAAGACGACCGTCTAAACTGTCTTCAAATAACCCAAATACCGGGCCGGTTGCAAAACTACGGTCGGCTACCGATAACTCTGGAGCAAGGTAACCCTCGACCAACGCCGCATCATTAGAAATAGTGGCACAGCCCCTACCCGTTGAACGATCCACTGAACATTGATACACCCTGACATAATCAATACTTAGATTTTGCGGGAAAACAGAACTGTCGACTCCTGTATCGTTGGTATTTTCCGCCCAAGAACCTCCTACCGCTAAGTTAAGTAGTAAGTGGAAATTTTCATCAAAGGGCGCTGCGCCTTTACCATTAATCAACACACCATTCTCTTTGAATTGGCTGTACCACTCGTCTTGACGCTGTGTTGCATAGTGCAGATTATCTACGTACCAGCGGATCTCGCCTTCCTCCCACTCGATAGCATAGGTATGAAAGTTGTCTGCGGGGTTTTTCCCGTAAGGTAAGCTGTAGGCTTGGCCGGAGCGCACATTTTCGGGGAAAGCTCGGCCGTAATGTAACCCACCATAAACGCGCGATTCTCGTTGGGTGCTGGGTGCATCTTGCAGGTCAGTTTTAGTTTTTAGATTTACCGCTTCTACAATGTCAATTTCCCCCGACGCAGGCCATTTACCGTAAACCGAGTTTGAGGGTAGCATCCAAATTGTCGACCAAGTGCCCTGCCCTTGCGGCATTTTAGCGCGGACTTCAAATCGTCCGTACTTCCAATCAACTTTGCCTTTGGTGTGTAGCTTGGCGGAGGTAAATGGAAGGGTCTTCTTCACACGTTTATCACCGCCGGGTAAAGAAGCGCCGCTATAGTTTCCGCGTTTGGCCGCTATATGCAGTGCGCCATTTTCAATAAAGGCATTGGCTTTTCTCTTTGTATAACATTGCTGTTCATTGTTCCCTCCTCCCCAGCAATGTTCTTCAAAGCTCCATTTAGCAACATCTATGTCGGCCGCATTAAATTCATCACTCCAAACCAATTGCCATAGCGCGTTAGGTCGACCAGTGGGATCAGTAGCATCGACACTCACTGCGGCTGGGGGAGCATCGGTTGAGCCACAAGCATTAAGCAATAAAACTAGACATGGTGCAGCCACCACTAAAAGTTGTTTAACTCTCATTATTTGTCATCCTTGTCACAGTTATTTTGAAAGCGCTTTCTTTTATACCATTGGTGGTTTAGGCTTAAAACCTTAGCGTGGACAGTTAATGATATTGACCTCACAAATGGGATTAAACTCACACATAGCAGCAACTTAGAGAGATAAAAACAATCAAACAAAAGCCTCTAATGACGAAGTAAATGTCGATGCATTAGCGTTTCTAAGCACACATAAATAGAAAGCGCTTACTAAACTAATGTTATGGAAACAGAATTAACTATTTGAAGCAGATTGATTAAATGAACTCAAAGCCAATGCAGCTATGTTCAAACGTTTAGATGATTTCGACGATTGATTGTTTGGATTTATAGGCGAAAGTGGCTTTGCCATCATATTGAAAGGGAATATGTATGAAAAGGACCTCTACTTACTTGTTATTGTTGTGCTGCTTAAGTGGCATCAGCAAAGCTGCCAATGTGAATACTCACTGCGGCTCATTAAAATGTAATCCAGGCGATCGCTCAAGTTCGGCGACCATGAGCATTCACTTTAAGCCATTAGGCAATAAGAAGGATAATTGGGGTTTACATATTTGGCCTAGTAATGACACCAATGCCTCGCAAAACACACCAGCCAAAGCTGATTTCAGGCTTCGTCAGGCGACTAGCTTAACGTCTTTGTTAACCCCTAGCGCTACCGATGCCTTTGGCCTTACGTTTACTATCCCACTTAGGCGCAATGCTAAACAGTTCTCTTACGTGCTAAGCGATGGAAAAAAATTTCATGCCGATGTCAAAGAATGGAAGTGGGTCAAAGATAAACAAGGCTTAGAAATATGGGTGATTGAAAACGACCCAGCCATTTATACCAGCCAACCTTCGGTAGCCATTGTTCAAGCGGCGCTAACTCACTTTAACAAAACCTCTACAGTTAGTCGCTCCGCCAAATCAGAAGAGCCAGTAAAAGCCACCGCTAAAGCCACCAATAAAGCGAAATCGACCAACACCTCAAACGCTTTGATCAGTGGTCAATTAAAACAGCTGGAACAACAACTGGTTAATCGAACCAATAGTATCTCGGCTCTACAATCTAGTTTAAATTCAGCCCAGAAAACCACACGACAACTTAATAGCCAGCTGAGCAATAAGCATAAAGAGTATTTAGCCCTAGCAGAGCGAAATGAAAAAATTAGGCAAGACAGTAGCAACCTTACCCAATCTAACAAGAACTTGAGTAATCAGATCAATAAGCAATTCACCAGCGAAGATAAGCAACGATTACAAACCCGCAATAATGAACTGGAAGAACACATTATCCGCTTGGCAGCGCAAATTGCAGGACTGAAAAAAACACTCACGAATACTCCAGCAGGCCCCGAGCGAAATAAACAAATCCAGCAGCAACTCGACAGCCTTGTAGAGCAACGCGAGCAATTACGCGCAGAAGGGAATAAGCTTAGTGCACAAATTTTAGCGTTGGTTCAGCAACCTATTGAACAGCAGCCCTTCAGCTTAAAGCTACTACCTGTATGGGCGCTTGTAGCAATAGTCGTCATTTTGATATGCCTAATTATTGGCCTATTTATACTGACGAACCGACACTACCGAACATTAAAACTGTCAATGACTGAAGCCCTAAAAAAGAAACAACAAGAGCTAGAACAAGAGAAAAACTACGCCAGCACTGCTAATGCAAAACTAAGAAAAGTATTACATGGCCAAGTAAAAGAATCGAGTTGGTCAGACAACACAACATCCATAGGTATTCATAAAGAAACCGTTTAGTCGATAACGAGGTGGCTAATTCCTCGTGCTTGGGCTCAACGAGTCCAACACCGCTGTAGATAAGGTTTGCCCATTCAAACCTTATCTATCATTTTGGCTAACGCCGCTCTGCCCTTTACTCGCCTTAGCTTATTGGCGCGAAGGCTAGAAATTCACTTATTCTGGTCTATTATTTAACCATGACAGAGATAACAGAACCGAGCCAAACCAATAAAGCTCGTCGCTCATAGGCCGATACACTTCTATGCCTCAGTCAAGGCTAAGGTTAACCACTAATGGCTAGTGACAGCTTCATTTTAAGCCCAATAAGGTAATCTAGACATCGAGAGTAATACACTAAAGCACCGTATCCAGCGAGATGCCGCTAACCTGCTTTATGGCAATGCTTTGTCAGGGATCTTAATCTCTATTATTGCCTCTAGTTTTCTAGTGTTCGCCTTTAGTTCGCCTGAAATAGCACAATTTAAACACGCGTGGTGGCTATTGATGACCAGCCTATTGCTGATTAGGCTACTCGATTTATGGTGGTGGACAAGCCAGCAAAAAAACACCCTGTTCAATGGCCGCAAAGCGATTGCTCGCTTTATCACCGGCGCTAATATCACCGCCGTAATGTGGTCGTTATATGTGCTGTTCATTGTGAGCAATGAATTTACCAGTGATATTGATTTAAGTACCCATATCATCATCATTTCCGCCATGGCAGGAGGATCCGCAACGGTATTGGCTGGACACAAACATACCGCCATGTTTTATGCTTTTATTTTACTCGCGCCTCCTTCAACAGCGCTATTACTCTCCGGTGAGCACAACAAACAAATGCTTGGGATTCTGGGTCTACTGTTCAGCATTGTTATGCTGGTCATAGCTAAGAAAAACGCCCTATTTACCGAACAAGCCATGCTCCTAAAAAATGAAAATGCCGTGTTGGTTCACCAAATGGAAGAGCAAGTAGAGCAACGCACCAATACTATTTATGAATTATCAAATCTAGACCCCTTAACTAACTTATTTAATCGCACTGCTTTTTTAAGACACTTAAGACAAGAGCTAACCCAGTCGCAAAAAGCCCATCAGCAACTCGCAGTGTTGTTTATAGACTTAGATGGTTTTAAAAAAATAAATGACGCGATTGGCCACGATACAGGTGACCAAGTATTAAAAAACACCGCGGATCGCCTGCAACAGCAATGCGCCAATCCAAAGCTATTATGTCGCTGGGGAGGCGACGAATTCCTAATCGCGTTAAACAACACCAATCAATCATCCGCCATTACCTATGCGAAGAAAATCATCGAAAACTTATCTACTGCCTATTCTTTCGAAAACAATCGCCTATCAGTGGGAGCAACCGTAGGCATTGCCTTTTATCCCGAGCATGCTGATAACGAACATAGTTTAATTAGGCTTGCTGATACCGCAATGTATGCTCAAAAAAAACGAATCCCTTGCTCTGTGGGGGTATTTTCAGAGCAACTAGAAAAACAAATACACCGAGAATTGCGACTCAAGGATGGGCTAAGCCAAGCCATAAATAAGCAACAGTTTAGTTTAGTCTTTCAGCCTATATTGCGTTCGTCAGATAAAAGCATTGTCGCCTTTGAGGCCCTATTACGCTGGCAGCTTGAGCAAGAGTTTATTCCTCCTGACGAGTTCATTAGCATAGCCGAACAATACGGTTTAATTAGGCAAATTGGGGCCTGGGTGCTGCAACAAGCCTGCGAGGTAGCGAGTCGCTGGCCAGCTGAGCAAAAGCTGGCAGTATGTGTCAACGTATCGGTAATTCAACTCGAGGACTCTGACTTCATTGATATCGTCGCTGCCGCGCTGATACAGAGTCAACTGCCTGCAGAACAACTGCATATTGAGATTACCGAATCAGTATTTACCTCAGATACGGCCTTATTATCCACGCAGATTAGAGCGCTGCAAAAGAAAGGGATTACGGTATCAATCGATGATTTTGGTACGGGTTATTCATCATTATCCTTGATGCAAGATCTGGCCGTAAACATTGTCAAGATTGACCGCTCTTTTGTTGACCGCATTGATACCAATGGCTACGCAATCATCAATGCCGTTATGAATATCGCCGATTCACTGAAATATGAAGTAGTGGCCGAAGGCATTGAAACTAAAGAGCAAATGCATACATTAACGGATTTAGGTGTCGACTACTTACAAGGCTACTATTTTTCCAAACCTTTAAGTATTGAACATACCAAACAGTTCATAGCGCAAGCAGAAGCTTGCCCTGTTACCAATAAAAAAAGCCAACAGCTTTAACACTCGCTCTCCTTTGAGCGTGCCGCTATAAACGATTATCTGTTATTGCAGCGCTTAAACTTGATGAGTAGTAATCTGCTGCTTACTTAGGACCGTAGCGCTGATCATAACCGCCACAGACTTAGACGTAGGGGTATCACTATAATCACCCTTGCTAGCCAGTGGCACCAAAGGATTAGCTTCTGGAAAATAGGCCGCTGCATTACCCCTCGGTATATCGTAACTCACCAACTTAAAGGCCAATACTTTACGCTCAATGTCATCTGGCCATAAGGTTTCAATATCCACTAGGTCGCCATCATTAAAGCCAAGTTCACTAATATCTTGTGGATTTAACAGCAAAATTTTACGTTCGTTATAGATCCCACGATAACGGTCTTCAAAGCCGTAAATAGTCGTATTATATTGATCATGAGAGCGCAATGTTTGCAGCACAAATATACGATTATCCGTTAATGCTCTTACCGAAGCGCTGACAATGTCTTCAGGTAAAGAGCATGTGGTTATTAAGGCTTTGCCAATAGCAGTATTCCATTGTCGGTTGCGAGCACTGTTGCCAAGGTAAAATCCACCTGGTTGTTCTATACGTTGGTTAAACTGCTGAAAGCCGGGAATCGTTTTTTCTATCAAATCTCTAATTCGAGCGTAATCGTCCACCACGGATAACCAGTCTATTGGCGATTGTCCTAAGGTGGCATGCGCGATGCCCGCCACAATGGCCGGCTCTGAGCGCATATGCTCTGTATTTTCATCTACAACTCCCGCAGAGCCATGCACCATTGAAAAAGAATCTTCCACGGTGACTTGCTGGGGCCCGCTCAATTGACTGTCGACATCAGTTCGACCCAAGCAGGGCAAGATCAGCGCTTGTTTTCCCGGAGTCACATGGGTTCTATTTAGCTTAGTAGCAATACTAACCGTGAGCTCACAGTTAGCTAGGGCCTGCTCACTCAATTGGGTATCTGGGGCCGCAGCAACCAGATTCCCCCCGAGACCAATAAACACCTTACTACGCCCATTTAACATGGCTTCAATGGCTTGAACCACGTTATGTCCCGGTTTATGTGGCGGCGTAAAGCCAAATACTTGTTCAATGCTTTGTAAAAAGGCCGCATTAGGTTTCTCGTTGATTCCCATAGTACGATCACCTTGAACATTAGAATGCCCCCTTACCGGACAAACCCCCGCGCCTTGTCTACCGATTTGCCCAAATAATAACTGCAGGTTGGTCATCTCGTGGATCGTGGCCACAGAATGTTTGTGCTGAGTAATCCCCATTGCCCAAGCAATGATCACTCTGTCAGACTGTTGATAAAGATCTGCCGCCGCCTCAATTTGCACTTGGCTTAAACCTGATTGCTCAACAATTTTACCCCAAGGTGTTTGTTCTACCTCTACCAGGTAAGTCTCTAAGCCTTGGGTGTGTTTGTCGATAAATGCCATATCAAATACCGCTTGCCCTTGTAACTGGGCTTGCTGATGTCTCGACAATAACACCTTTACCATCCCACGCACGGCAGCCATATCGCCACCCAGTTTGGGCGTGAAATAATGACTAGTCGTAGGACTAGAGCCTCCACTCAACATTTCTACCGGCTTTTGCGGGTTAGCAAAGCGCTCTAAACCACGCTCCTTTAAATTGTTGAACGCCACCACTTTTGCCCCTCGGTGCGTAGCATGAGCCAGCGTTTCTAACATTCTAGGGTGATTAGTGCCGGGGTTTTGACCGAACAAAAATATTGCATCAGCAAGCTCAAAATCTTCAATAGTCACGGTACCTTTACCAATACCAATGCTGGAGATTAAGGCATGGCCACTGGCTTCATGACACATGTTCGAACAATCGGGGAAGTTATTGGTACCGAAGCGACGAGCGAATAATTGGTATAAAAATGCCGCTTCGTTACTGGCTCGGCCTGAGGTATAGAATTCTGCTTGGTTGGGGCTGTCGAGCTGATGTAAATGCTGAGCAATTAACGCAAAAGCCTGATCCCAAGAAATGGCTTGATAATGATCGCTTTGTTGATTGTAGACGACGGGTTCAGCCAAGCGCCCTTGATACTCTAGAAAGTAGTCACTTTGTTTCGCTAACCAACTGACCGAATGCTCGGCGAAAAAATCTGCGTTAACACGCTTAGATGACGCTTCCCAATTAACCGCCTTCGCGCCGTTTTCACAAAAACGAAAGGTAGCCCGTTGGCCTTTTTCACCCCACGCACAACCGGGGCAGTCAAAGCCATGGTCTTGATTAGTTTTCAATAAACGTTTTACATTCTTGGCAACATTTTCACTTTTAACTAAATGTTTAGCGGTACTTGCTAACGCACCCCAGCCACCAGCGGCTCCAGTATAAGGTTTATGACTCATTAACTATTCCTTTTGGTGTTACGGATCCGCCACGGGGCGTGATAAACATTAAATTGTTCGGCTTTGGTAAAGCCGATTAAGCTTATGTCGAACTGCTTAGCGACCGCTATAGCAAGGCTTGAAGGCGCGCCCACCGCGACCACTACTGGGATATTGGCCTGCACTGCCTTTTGCATTAATTCAAAACTGACTCTGCCAGTTAACACTAATATTGTCTGACACGCTGTAATATTTTTTAACAACAACTGCCCAAGTACTTTATCCACGGCATTGTGCCTACCGATATCCTCTTCTATAGACAACCATTGGCCTGCTGAATATAAACCCGCTCCATGCACCGCCCCCGTTTCTGGATAAAGTACTTGTTGAGCCCTTAATAAATTAGGAAGTTGGTACACCCGTTTTTCGTCAAGCCAACCACTCGCTTTATCGATATTTGCTTGATGACGAAGCGCTAACGCTTTGACACTGCTTTTACCACATAAGCCACAGCTAGAATAACTGGCAAAATTACGCTGCAATTGGCTCCAATCTAATTCCACTCCCTTGGCCAATTTTATCTCTATGTGGTTGTGCGCAAACATTGAATCATCATCAGCAACAGCTTGATATTGAATATCATCAACATCAGAGATGGCACTAATAATATTTTGGCTAAACAGAAAGCCGAGAGTAAGTGCCAAGTCTTGTCCAGGGGTGCGCATGGTTAAACTCAACTCGCGCTGCTGATAGGCTTGCAAGGTCGAGCTGAACCAAGCAATCGACAACTGCAGCGGTTCTTCAATTGCCAGTGAATCGTTGTCTAATTCTTTAGAACCTAAGGTCGCCGCTGAAAATTTACACACCGCTAATCGAGAATGTCCGTTTATCGAAACAGGCTCTGCCGGGGAAGTGTTGCCACGCGCAGAGTTTGCCGATAACCAGGTCAGCGGTTTTGTCTGTACATGATCGCTTGGTAACGTCAATGGAATGGGCATTAGGCTCCTGCTTTGGTATTAACGAAAACAGCATTTACCGCTGTAACTACCATGCTCCCAGACTAATCAAAAGCCTAGGTCAAGGCCAGTAATATACTGCGCAATTAACCACGCTGTGATGCTGATTCCAATCCCCATCATATCGGGTTTGCATCACGCTTCATCTTTACTCAAAGACTGAGATGTTTAGCATAATCGCTATGATGCAACCGATTGCCCATCAGCCACTGCGGCGCGATTACTGTAAAAGCGCTTCTCAATATCTCGCACTTCTACCGAAATCATGTCGACTTGAGGAAGTAACTCACATACTGCTTTAGCCACTGCATCTGCTAGGGCTTTTTTCTGCAGTTCACTGCGCCCACTAAGCAGCTGCACAGAGGTGTGAACATAAGGCGCTCGTTTGCCCCCCACTCGATAATGATTGGCTAAGACTAAACGGGCTTTTACATCACCTTTATTAAATAAACCACTTGCCTCAGCTGCATCGTGTACAGCCTCGACCAGCACATCAAAATTGACTATACGGGCTAAATCTGCAGGGCACTCAATTATACAATGGGGCATACACTTTCCTTAGTTTGGTTAATCGTGATTTTCGGTTCAAGATCGCACATTTGCTCAGTATGGTTGTATCGTTAATGCTTCTTCCATAAAGTGGTGAACGCTTTGTGGATAATACCATTGCTTTTGGAAAAGCAATGATGGTTCACCTCGACACTATTTAAAAGGAAAATTATGACAGTAGAAACCATTCACAAGATTATTCTTCACCCGTTCATCCAAGAATCGTTACAGAGTCTTAAAACAATGACGGGCTTAGAAGGTCGCGCAGATGAGCCATTTGTCGATAAAGTCGAGGATTTTCGATTCAAAGGTTACGCTGTTTGTTCTGACATGCATGGCCAGCTAGATGGTGTGGTATTGATGCATCACTACCAAGAAACCGCCATCGCTATCGGTCAAGCGGTACAGCAGTCCTTAGTGGGTGAAAGCAGTATTAGTGATTCGTTAAACGACGAGTTAATTGCCGCCCTAGAAGAATGGGGAAATACCATTGTAGGTAGAGCAACTCATCAGCTACAACAACACAATTTAGGTTTTGAGTTCGCCAGCCCACATGTGGCATTAGATCTCAACGATATGAGTCGTTACCTACAGGGCGTACAACAAATTGTCACCGTGCCTGTGCACGTTGAAGGCGTAGGACGTTACTACTTCAATTTGTTAGTTCGTGAACTCAATACCGCCGATGTTTATCAAGACGCTATCACCAATAGCGAAGCTTGCATTATTCCTCCACCTATAGAAGGCGCCCCTTTAGCAAAGGATGCGCTCATTATGACAGTAGATGATAGCCCTATTATTCGTAAGGCCATGATCAAGCTGCTGGCTGGTTTAGGCTATAACAATGTGATTGAAGCAGAAGACGGTGACATTGCGCTTGAAAAATTAAGCTGCGAACAGCCTGACTTTGTCTTTATGGATGTAGTCATGAACAGGCTCAATGGAGACAAGGCATTAGCAGAGATGCGTAAGCTTAACCAGCATACTCCCATTGTTATGCTCTCATCGGTGACCGATTCCACCGTGGTAGATCAGTGTCAGGAGCTTGGCGTGCAAGGTTTTATCTTTAAACCTTTAAATGCCGAAACCGGTGGCCAAATATTACAAGCCTACCTAAAGAAATAACACGGCAATCATAAAGCCAACGTGCGTTTACGCGCGTTGGCGCTTTACAAACACGATAGCTAACCAAGCCAATAGTAACAAACCAAAGCTTGTTGGTTCATTGACGCTTGCATTTTGTACTGCAAACGCAGCTAGCTGAGGTGCCTCGCCGACATAGACGTGATCAATCAGGTTACCGGTTGATCCTGGGGTTAATGATGTAAAACTAATTCTACTGGTGTTATCCCTTGCTACAAACGTTGCGCTGAATGCCAACCAGTCATTTTTGTTATGATCGTTAAGCACCCTTGATACTAGGCTTTTGCCTTGGCCATCCACAATACTGACCTCGAAAGATTCGTTCAAATTGGCACGGGCTCGATAGTCAAAACCAAAGCGATATTGCTGACCCGCTGCAGTGGCGAAGTCTTGAAAAATTGAATAGTTTCCCGCTTGGCATGCCCTTGGCCCCTTACCTAAACAATGGGCGTTTAGCTCGATAAACTGTTCACCATCGGTGGCCGCAATACCAAATAAACTGTCCCATATTTCGATGTTATGTCCCAGCCACCCCGTGACTTGTTCACTGGCAAAAAAATTCCATGAACCGGTTCGCACATTATTATCTTCAAAACTACCATTGCTAATGATTCCGGCATTGGCGAACAATGGAAATAGGCAAACTAACCTTAATAGTAACGTCATTATATGCTCCCTTGCATTTTGCAAACTAAGTGCTGAATAAACCCTTGGGAGCAAACATCACACCAACTTCATGGTAAGCATTTAACATAATGATTTATTTGATTTTATAACTATTAAGTCCTTGAGCGAATTGCCTTTGTTATACGGTGTAGCAACGCGAATGTCGCTGAGGAGGAGATCGAAACCACCGCTGTAAGCGTAATGATAAGTGTCTACTAACTTGATTCACCCGGTGCCAACAAGGAGGCTCCAATTATCAATCGCGATAACAAAAGCAAGCCATCTAAAGTACCTAGCGGCCGCTTGGCTCGTTTAACCAGCTTAGGCTCGTTGGCATCTCGAGTCGCCGGCGGTATGCTGGCGGAAGGAGCGTCACAGCTAGCAGCAGGAAAGCGTCCAAAAATCAATCAAATGTTGCTCACTCCCAGTAATGTAAAAAGAGTGGCCGACCAGTTAGCTAAACTTCGTGGTGCAGCCATGAAGGTCGGTCAACTCATGTCGATGGATACCGGGGAAATGCTCCCTAAAGAACTCAGTGAGTTGTTAGCCAGACTTCGGGCCGAAGCCGACCCTATGCCTATCGGTCAATTGAGCCAAGTATTGTTAGCTGAATGGGGGGATAACTGGCAACAACAGTTCAAACAGTTTTCTTTAACGCCTATCGCTGCGGCTTCTATTGGTCAAGTACATAGTGCTTACTTAGACTCACAACAACGTTTAGCCATAAAAGTGCAATATCCGGGAGTTAAAGGTAGCATCGATAGCGATGTCGACAATGTGATCAGCCTACTTAACCTCAGCGGCTTGCTGCCAAAACAGTTTGCTTACCAAGAGATCCTCCAAGCAGCAAAAATCCAGTTACATAACGAAGCCGATTACCTCAAAGAATCCCAGTTTCTACTGCAATACACCGCCCAACTTGAGCAGCACCCCGAATTCGCGATACCTAAGCTTTACCCATCACTCACCACCAGCAATATTCTGAGTATGAGCCATGTAGATGGGGTGGCTATCGATCAGCTTAGCAACGCGCCACAGACACTAAAAAATCGTGTTATGCACTCCTTATTTAAACTATTGATGATGGAGTTGTTCGAATTTGGCCTTATGCAAACTGACCCCAATTTTGCTAATTACCTTTACTGCAGTGCTTCTGAAAAAATCGTGTTATTGGACTTTGGCGCCACCAGAGAGATTGCTCCCCAAATATCAGCAAACTACCAAAAACTGATTAGCTCTGCGCTAGACAGTAATTTTAGTTTAAATACTGAAGCACTTATGCAACTAGGCTTTATTGATGAGACAAGCACCGATAGGCAGCTAGAGACTTTAGCGACGCTGTTAAAACTGGTCATTAGCCCGCTACAATTCGATGGGCCATACCCGTTTGCTAGTTCGCCGCTAGCCAAGCAAATGCGAGAGGCCAGCTTACGCTTAAGTTATGAAGAAGATTATTGGAACACCCCAGCCATTGATATCTTACTGATTCATCGAAAAATTGGCGGCATGTATTTACTCGCTACAAAATTAGGGGCTTCGGTGAATCTAAAGCAACTTTTTGCGCCCTACCTGTTAACCCATCAGCAATAATGGTCACTTAGTCTCTGACTCGCAGTTCTACCATTACCGCTGCGTGATCACTGGCTTGGCTATCAATTGCATAGTCGGCATGGGTGAGGTGCCTATCAAAGCACTGATAGTTAACTACTTCTGCCATCTGCTGCTCATAATCGTCAGAAAACTCTCCAGACAGTAAGATGTAGTCGAGAATATTGCCCTGCCCGCCCCAATAATGCGTGGCAGCGCGGGGCGATTGTTGTTTACTTAAGATATAAGCATCGTGGATCCGCCAACAACTTTCTATCTCTGAATGATGCGGCTGAGGCACATCAAAGATATGCGCTAAAGCACCTTGAGATACGTCATCGTTAAAATCTCCCGCTATTATCACCGGCTCCAATTGGCTACGCCGACAACTCAGAATATCTTTCATCAACAACGCTATTTCATGGGTACGCAAATTATCAGACTGCCAACGGCCCAAATATTCATCAATATCGGAAGGCTGACCAACAATAGACTCATCTAAGATAGGCCGCTTAGACTTGAGGTGAACCACATAAATCCGCACCCAAGCGAAACCGGGTAATTTAACCTTGGCGATAAGTGGCGCGCGGCTAAACTCATCAGCCATTGTGGCATTGAACAAAGAGGCAGTACGCAATGGATACTTGCTAGCCAAAGCCTGACCGGGTTTGTGGTAAACATAACTATCTTCATCTAGCTGACTGCTGCTCGCTAAGAAGTGGGGATAACCTAATGATTTACACTGCGCGGCTAAAGCATCAGCACTAAAAACCTCTTGAAACGCCATTACGTCAGGCTGGGCTTGATTAACCATACGGGCTAACCAGTCTTGTTTTTGTTGCCACTGATGAGCATCTAAAATATTGTCAAACTCATAGGCCGCAAAAGGAGGCGCTAGATAGTTAAGCAAATTTAAACTGAGTAGTTTGATAATGATGTCCTAAGCTAAGTGTTTGTTTAACTGATTTTTATATCGAAGAAAGTCCAAGATGTCTGTTCCAGCTTGTGATTTCAAGTATATACCCATTATTCAGCCTTCAAACGATTTGTAAGCAAGATCTCACTTAGTACTTTAAAGCCAATTAGTCGCTTTAGGATGGCTGAGATAAGCAAAAATTTGTTGTAAGATGACTTAATAAAAGCAACAGCGCGGTCACCCGACCGAGAAGGTATAGATGTTAAAAGCGATTACCGCAGAGTTTGTAATAAAAGTTGAAGGTCGCAATGTTGAGGTAAAAAAGGGCCGTGTGCCTGAGTATTTTATTCAAGAAATAAAAGATGTACAACGCAGTGGCCAAGCCATCACAGGAAAAATTTACGGTATGCGGCGAGGCAGGCAAATAAATCTAGAATGCTCGAAAAGCATCCCAGATTTCATGTTACAGCGGCTGCGAAATGTTTGGAAACCGACACCAACGCCAATTAATATCGGCAACCGTAAACGTCACTAAGTACCAATCTAAACACCCCTACAAGCTAGCCATATAGTTACTTATTCATGGGTTTAATTCTAAAGCGATCAAAACGTCCTACGCCACCTTTTCTGTGAATAGCGAAAATGGTCACCTTGTCACTCTCACCACTGTTAAAATCTACACTAATACTTTCCCATTCAGGGTGATAATCATCTTCTGTGTAAGTTAACAACTTTAAGGTCTGAAATTTATTGACCACTTTTTCGTTTTCGCCAATTTTCCCCACCGTTGTCACGCCGACTTTTCCAGACCCTTTCATAAACAAGGTTAAGGTATAGTCGGTATTTGGCTGTACCGTTATGTCTTGTTCTATACGGCCATTAATATCAGTGATTTTTGCCGATGATTCATCATCTCTACCTTTATCTGAGATCGCTGATTCACCGGAATGTCTCCATCCATACCACCCTTGCTCAAAATCTGGATTAATCACCTTCACGCTTTTAGCTTGGGCACTATAACTAACAGCCGATATAGATATACCGCAAATTATCGCTAAAAAAACTTTCAGCATTTTTAATATCCTTATCATTAAACGAATAATCAATCCGCCGCTACCGCTTGCTTTACAGCTTCCAACAAACAACCAAAACGACATAGCGCTAACTAGAATCCCCGCTATATACCATCGAAACTGTCGGTAAGCTTTACTCTTTTCAGGGCTGCTTGTACGTCGATAACAGACAGCCAAAGAGCTTATTATATTATAAAAGTACTTATATCATAGGATCACAATGACACTCTGAACAAAGCGAAGTAAACCACAATTTATGTGATGAAGATCAACAAGATAAGTAAGAAGGTGATACAAAGAAACACGATATGAATAGTTAGTCGATGCACAGACAACGCAACAATGATCATTGTCGCGTTGCTAATCCACTCAGCCTTAAGGCACTAAATCCTTAATTGTGGCTGATGCTCAGTTGGCTAAAACTAAGGTCAAATATCTGTCCATCATAATCTTCGTCGGCAGTGAACTGAGGGTAAATACCCGCCTTAAAATAATAAGCGACGTCAGGGTCGGTCCATTGTTCACTGATCACAACACTGCCGTCGTTGGTATCTGAATACACTTCACCCCAAGGCAAGGTGCGAGACACTTTATTTGAACCATCGGCATATTCTGTTGCTAGACTAATCCCCGCTTCATCAACTTGAATCACGTATGACCACTCTTGCTCCGCTTGATAAGTGCCCATGTCGACACTAAATGACCATTCATCACAGTTTGGATCTGCAATGACATCTTCTTCTGAGCCACACTTCTCATTGTTTTTGTAGAAGTCTTGATTCAAGATCACCCTAACTGGCGTATCACTACCTTCCCAAAGCAACTTAACCAATGCCTGTTTCACTTCCCAGCCGTGCACCTGCCCAACCACGACTTTGGGCTTTTGACCGTCAATCGTCGGGTAATCGTCAATACGCAAAGTAGCGCTGAGACGGTGCGTTTTGCTATTGGTGTCACTGTCAACAATTGACCAACTTGTGGCATTAGAACTGGTACTACACGAGCCTACGCTTTGAGCATTAAATAACTCACGTAGCTCCGAGCGAATATAGTTGGTATTTGCTGTTGTCGTGCCATAAGCCATATTGGCTCTAAAATGCATCCGCCCATCAATGACATTGAAGTAAGCAAGCTCGGCGAGGTCATGATATATATTGGAATCATTATTCAGAACATCCTTAGATGAATCACAATGCTCAGGCTCTAGTTCAGCAGCGCTACTCCCCCCCTCGCCATACCAAGTATCTTTACTGGCGGGAATCGTGATTTTCCAACTATCGATATCCCATGAGCTTGTCTCAAGTTCATCAATAAATTCATTTTCATAGTATTGCAGCGTAGCAAATTGTACTTCACTCCCCCCATCGTAAAATTGGTTATACACACCCGCCTTAAAGTAACTGAGCAGCGCATCCCAATAGCTAATATCGTAGTTAAGCTTGGTTTCACCGTTCACCTTAAGTACCAAGGCGCTATTACCAACAATAATCTCAAAGTGAGTGGCTGCGTCCGCCGTATAGTGGGTCAATGGGAAGTAACGATAAGAATTGTCACATTCATCCTTACCATAATAGCTATCTTCATTGCCCTCTCCACACTCGTAAGCGTTCGTTTTAACTACCGCCCAGTAATGACTTGAGTAATCAGTACCATCTACGCTGCGCGATTGCTCCCACACTACGCGTAATAAGGGGTGGGAAATGATGCCATCAGTACCACCACTAATCACAGTGCCTTTATTGTGAACTTGTAGCAGGGTGAAAGCATCTTTAGACGCAGTACTAGCGGCCACCGATTTTTCGGGTTCAATGGGTAATACGCTAGCCACCAAGCGTTGTTGGTATTGCTCACTGGCACTTGAAAAGTTGTTGAGAATGCGTAATTCAGAACGGTTGCTATAACCTTGCATGGTAAAAGTGAGGTCGCCGCTTTCTCCATCTATGTAAAAATACTCATCGTGGTATTCATCTAATTCGCTGATGGTAACTTTATTACCTGCTGAGCCTTCAGGATCGGATACCTGCAAGGAAGAGGCATCTATAACCCCTTGATAACGCTCCAGCGAATAAGGGATGCTATCTTCTGGGTACACGGGATCGACCGGGTCAATAGGGTCTATGGGATCTACGGGGCCTGCACAGTCTTGATTACATATCGGGTCGTAAGATGAATCTGAACCACCGCCTCCACATCCAAATAAACTCGCAGTGATAAGGAAAGCCAATACCTTTGGGTACATTGTTGTTGTCATTATACTTTTAGCCTAAGTCCGTTTGTCTCTAGCAGATTATAAAAAATACAATAATACAATACAACGTGATAGCTCTCACTTTTGCTAGGGTCAGAGACTGTAAGATGTGTAAACCGCCTATCAACACGCATCTCAGTGTTGTCTAAACGCCACCATCAGGCGAAAATAACAGGATAAAACTGCGTGGCTTCCAACAAACTTCACATTTCAGCTATACTAGCCAGCGCCAATATTCAGCCATAAACACTGTAGAACATGTCATTTAGCGCCTTAGGCTTA
The DNA here is from genome assembly GCF_054112545.1 of Agarivorans sp. MS3-6. Taxonomy (NCBI): domain Bacteria; kingdom Pseudomonadati; phylum Pseudomonadota; class Gammaproteobacteria; order Alteromonadales; family Alteromonadaceae; genus Agarivorans; species Agarivorans sp. MS3-6. Next base: position 1,244,278 of record NZ_CM134202.1, read on the forward strand.
CACCCTCAAATACTCAGCAATCTAAAACATGCGGGTTATCAACACAGCACGCCAGTTCAACAACGTGCGATTCCTGAAATTTTAGCTGGGCATGATGTCTTAGCAGTAGCTCAAACGGGTACCGGTAAGACTGCCGCGTTTACTTTGCCTTTGATCCACCAGTTAAGCCAACATGGACAAGCAGGTACGATCAGCGGTATTCGAGCGCTAGTATTAACGCCAACCCGAGAATTAGCCCAACAAGTTCAAGCTAGCGTGCAAAAATACGCACATGGCTGCGATCTTACATCGATAACCATTTATGGCGGTGCCAGCATTCAGCAGCAACAACAGCAACTCGCAGCAGGGGTGGCAGTCGTCATCGCAACACCAGGCAGATTATTAGATCACTTAAGGCGAGGTTCACTATCACTCAGCTCGCTGCAATATTTAGTATTTGATGAAGCTGATCGCATGCTAGATATGGGCTTCAAAGATGAACTAAAAGCCTTGCTTAGCTTCGTGCCAAAGGTTCGCCAAACCTTGATGTTCTCAGCGACCTTAGATGACAGTATTTTCCGCTTTGCCAAGCCCTTGCTAAGCAAGCCAAAATTATTAGAGATTGCCAAAGCGAACACTATCGCGACAAAAATTGAAGAGCGTGTATACGCGGTCGACAAGCAACAAAAAGCAGCCTTACTCAGCCACCTTATGATTCAACAAGCATGGCAACAAGTACTGATTTTCAGCCGTAGTAAACAAGCTGCCGACGAGCTAATCACCAAGCTAGCAGCAAAAAATATTGAAGCTGCCGCTTTTCATGGCGATTTATCTCAAGCAGCCCGTGAGCAAGTACTAGCAGCATTTAAGCAAGGAGAGATACAAGCCTTAGTAGCAACAGATGTAGCCGCGCGAGGTTTAGATATTGAAGAACTAAAATATGTGGTCAACGTTGAATTGCCCTTTAAAGCTGAAGATTACATTCACCGTATTGGCCGAACCGGTCGTGCAGGGAAAGCGGGTATCGCCATCACTTTGCTCAGTGTCGATGACGAACACCTATTAACAGAGCTAGAGATATTATTAGATCGTCGACTTCCCCAGCAATGGTTGGAAGGTTTTGAGCCTGATTTAACCAAAGCGCCACCGGTTAACAAAAAAAATTCACGCTCAGCACAAAAAAGAAAAGCTCGGCAACGAGCATTAGGCAGCTCAGCAAAAAGTCGAAAACGTTAATCATCTGCGTTCAGATGATGTACCCATCACCAACCTACAAGGCTTAAAATAATGCCGCTTTCTGCGCCCTTGAAAAGAAACCTTCGCAGTGTATTAATCCTCTGCGCCATCATGATTTTTGTGCAATTTATTAACACCTTAACCCTAGGCTCGGTCTCTTCTTTAGGCATTTACCCGCGAAGTTTAGCCGGGTTACTAGGTATTCCATTAGCCCCATTTATTCATCATAGCTGGGTACACCTTATTTCCAACTTAGTGCCATTTGCCATCTTGATGATGTTAGTGGCCCAATTAGGGCAAAAGGTCCTTTGGTTAGGGAGCGGCGGTATTATACTGATTGGCGGAATACTGGTGTGGCTATTTGGCAGCAGCGGTATGCATGCCGGTGCCAGTGGACTGATATTTGGTTATTGGGGCTTATTGTTGGCTTATGCATGGTTTAATCGCAGCCTAAAAAGTCTGCTAATAGCAGCATTGGTGCTACTTATTTATGGTGGTATGTTCTTTGGTTTATTCAGTTTACGAGCCAATGTGAGCTGGTCTTCTCACATATTTGGCGCCTTGTCCGGTGTGTTCATGGCGTGGTGGCTAACAAATGCTAGGCAAAGTAAATAAGCTCTCGCTTTAATCGCAGATTTACTTAGCTATTTTCGCTTATTGATCAGACAATATCAGCCGTTAATATTAGTGGGTTGTGTTAGCCATCATGCGACGAGTTTCGCTAGCAGGTATTGCAACCCTCGACCAACACTATTGGAGTTACACATGTCCACAGCAGAAACCAACCTTTCAGCCTTTAGCAAAGCGGTTATTAAAGCCGGCGAACTTTGGGTACTGAGTGCCGACGACGAGTTTGTCGTGGTTGATTCTATCGAGTTTGAAAATACCGATGTTATGCCGCTGTTCTCTAATCAGGCTGCCGCAACAGCGCTGTGTGTTGAAGACTGGGCAGACTACCAACCAGTCACAGTAAAAATAGACGACTTTTTTGATGAATGGCTACCCAACCTAGATGCAGACAAAGTCTTGGTTGCCATCGACTTAGATGAAAACTTAGTTGGCGAAGAAATTGAAGCCTTCACCTTAGCCAAACAACTGGCTGAAGATAACGCTTAAATTTTCACTAAAAAAGCCGCCAATACTTAAACAACAAGGCGGCTTTTAAATGCCTTAACAACGCTCGTTGATTCGATTTATTAAGATGATTCAACGCCCCGTAAACGAGGCCCTTTCACTTGGCGTAAGCGTGCACATTCGGCACTGTTCAATGCTGGTAAACAAAACCTCCATATAGATATTTAGTGGCTTCTGCGCCTAATACCAATACCTGATCGCCAGGCTCCAGCGGTTTAGTTTGCAATAAACGCGCGAAGCTCAACCAAATAGCTGCCGACCCTAAATTACCGAAATGTTTGGCGTCGTTTATAATTTGCTGCTGCGGATAAGCAAGGGCTTTGCTTAATAACTTGTCAATATGGCCATTGGCTTGGTGTGGCAGAATATAACGAAAATCACTGAGTTGATAACCTCGCTCTAATACGGCTTTTAACCCTAATTCAAACAATTGAGAGCCCGTTTCTCTTACGGCATTACTATTGTGATGAAAGCGAGCCATTTGCGCCTCTCCCACCGTATCGGCCCCGGCATCTAAATAAAACCCTGGTTCTTTCTGATGGCCAATTTGCCCCAGGTAAATGTCTTTAATTAGTCCTCTAGCCTGCTTAGCTGGCGCAACAATGACCCCACCGCATCCATCTCCCATTTGAACAAAATTAACTAACTGTTGCTGGTCTACAAAGTGGGGGGCTAAATCAAAATATACCGATCCGGTTTCACTGCCAACAATGGCCACTGGCTGCTGGTCGGCGGCGCACAGCGCACTCGCCATTTGCAAGCCATTAGCAAAGCCGGTACAGGCTTGGCGTAATTCTAAGTAGGCTCCATGATAGGCCAACTGATCAGCTAACCAAGCAGCATTAGGGGGGACTTGGGTATGTGGCGTACAGGTATGAGTGAGCAAATACGATAGCTGATTAGGCTCAAGACCCGCTTCACTTAAACATTGCTCTATGACTTGTTTAGCCATAGATACGCCATTAGGCGATGCTTGGCTGCGGGGCTGTGCGAAGTTACGGCTAAAATATCGCTGTTCAACCCCCAAACGCTTGGCAAAAATGTGGGCTTTACGGGCCATTCGCCAACCACAGCGGTCGGACAGTTGTGCTAACAATTGTTGGTTACTCACCGCTTGATTCGGCACACACCAGTTAGCGGCCAGTAGATTTAACGAATGCCTTGCAAACTTTACAGCCATTTTAACTCCAGCTTCTTTTGTAATACCTCAAGATCGACACCCAGAACCTCAAACTGATTGGCTTGGCGGCCTAATAATGTCATTAGCTGTTGTAATATCAACAGCCGCTCTTCAGCGATGTCTGCCACGCTAGCGCCCAAATGTTTAGCAAAGTATTTGCTCACATATACGTGTTTAGCTTCGTCTTTCTTAATCAAACCACACAACAATGAAAAGGGATGTTGGCTGCCAATAGCGCCCCGTTCCATCATCTGCATCAGTTGTGTCACGCAGGCATCTAAACTCGCGATACGAATAAATTGCTGTTGAAGGCTCTCACTGCGTCCCAAACCAGAATAAAAACGCTGGGCCGCACGGCGTATTTGATGCTGCTCTGTCAGTACCGGCAATTGGGCAAATACCCATTGTAGTGCTTCGTCGTGCCAAGCCTCATCGGCTTCAACTTCATTTAACGCATTAATCGACGATTTACACACTTGCGGCGCTAAGACCTTAGCCTGTTGCTGAAAAACCAATTGGGCAGATTGCTCACCACATAACAATAAGGGCATTAACAATGCCAGAGCTTCACTATGTGTATCGTTAAAATGTACACCTTGTTTGGCATAGTGCTGAGCCCACTTAGCAATTGCATGCTCAGTGTTAAGCTTGCCAGGATGGCTACTAAAGCAGCCCCCCATAGGATGACGAGTCATATGCTCTCTCCTATTGATAAGGAGGGCGACGTATCACGCAACGGTAAACATAACGGGAGTAATAACAGATCAAACACCAAGGCGATCACCAAGCTTAAGCTCGACAATAAGCTCATTTGTTGAATAGGTAAGAAGTCCGATAACGCCCCTAAAGAAAAACCAATAACTAATGCTCCTGAGGTCAGTAACAAAGCTGGAATAATATCGTTCATCCCTTGCTGGAGATTAGCGACACTGCTAGCCGGGTGCACGTTGAGTAAAATATGCAAACTATCGTCAACAATGATGCCAAGCATCATCCCCATTACAACCGCGCTGCCTAAACTTAAATGCTGCCCACTCCATTGCCATAGAGCAAACACCCACAGTAATGGTAAACCATTAGCCAATAAGGCTAACACCATTAAGTACACACTGCGACGTAACAGCAGCACCACTAAGGCCACCAATAGAAGGGCCGCTGCAAAAGATAACAGCATCGCCTGACCGTTCGCCTGGCTGAATTTGGCAAACAGCAAATTGTTGCTATATGCCGGTGATAAATTGATCTGTTGCGAGCCAGCCCAATCTGCTACTCGCTGCTCAAAGGCGATGAGCTGACGACTAGTTAAAGGCTGCAGCCACACAGTCAATAATTGTTCTTGTTTAAGCCATTCAACATCAGCTTGTTGTAGCGCAAATACCTTAGCCTTAGCACTTGGATCTTGCTCAAGCCAGTCTAACCAATCGTTACGACTCGTTAGCTGGCGGACTTCCGGTTGCTTATTTAAAAAACCTAATAGGGATTCAAGAGCTGACACATCAGCAAATGATCGTTGGCTTTGATCTTTTTCAAGCAATAGATAGCGCAGACTATGCATACCCAAAAACTGCTGCTGAACAAGATTTCGGCTTTGCGAAAAGGGGTTATCATCAGGAAAGTAACCTAAGGAGTCGTCATCAAAACGTAGGTTTTTCACTGACATCACTGCTACAACACTTAGCCCAAACACCAGTATCAATAGGCTTTTTCGCGCTTTAATCAAGCCAGAAAATTTAATAGAATCTGCCTCAGGCCGCACATCTATGGTCGTGCTTGTCACGTCAATACCCTTTACCCAAAGTGGCAGTATTGAGTAACAAGCCACCGCATTAATCACCACAGCCATCGCCACCATTAAACCAAAATCTGCAATCGGAGGAGATGGGCTTAAATACAGCAACAAAAAACCAAGTGCTGTGGTCAATGCCCCCCAAAATAGCGGTAACAACTTACTCTCTAAGGCTAAGTGCATCGCCTGTGCGCTAGAAAGTGGTAACTGGTTGGCTTTTGTTCGTAATAAGCGACGCCAAGCAAAATAAAGATGGCTGGAGTAGGCCATGGCTAAACTCACCAGCACCAGCGGTAAAAAGGCACTAATTGCGGCCAGTTTTAAGCTCATCCAAGCACTTAAACCTAAGGTAATAAGCAGACTGATTAACGCGCAGCTAGCCATCCCCAGTAGCCAACGAGGCTGGCGAATAACCCAGCTAAATAAAAGAGCAAAACTGAGTAATAAAGCCGGAGCAAACCAGCTTAAATCATGGCGCAACACCGCTAAGTATTGGCGACTTAAGGCCAGTTCCCCCCCATAACGATATGAAAAACCGACCGTTTTGCTAAACACATCGAAACGACTATCTAAGTGTTCAAACAATTGCTTTAAGGCACTCGCTTGCGCTGCTATTTCAGGGGAGATATTTAAGCCCAAGCTGATGTTTAAGCTGTCTTCACTAACAAACTGTTTAGCAATATTGGGGGGCAGTGCCTGTTCTAGCGCTAATAAGGTGTAAGGGCTAACCGCGTCTACCCCTGAGAGCTGACCAAGTTGCTCTATAAAATCCTTAAGACTTTTTTGCTGTGAGGAACCACGCCATGAAACATCACTAGTCAATAACAACAATAAATTGGGTGCAGCCGTGTACTGCTGTTGAAAACGTTCAAGCGCTATAACTTGAGGGTCATCTTTGGAAAAATAAGCTTGAATGCTTGGCTGAACCTGCAACTTGGGTAATCCGACTACCGCCAATAACACCAGCAACAACCACCCTATTTGCACCCAAGCTTGCTGCATACTCACGATAAATCTTGAGATCCCCCGACTCTCCATTTAAGCCTTACCCTTAACTAAGCTGATTAATGACCATAATTGAGTAGACCCTAAGGAGGTGCATTTACGTTCAAAATAAACGGTAATAGTTTGGAACTGAAATATAGCCTATCAATCGTTAGCGAAGACACTCGATGTCATTCACTTGCACCTAAAGACAATAGAGAGGCGATATAACTAAAGATAGTCTTTAATATCATTAAGTTAACATGAAAAAACAAATTCTAAGGAAATCTAAATTAAATCTAGAAAATAAAAAAAAAACCCTTATCAGCAGTTATTATTTGACACTCCACCAGCGCGAGAACTACATTTGCGGTTTCCAGTGACCTAATATTGGACTGTAGTCTACAAGGTCGTGACCATCACTTACTCATTAATGAGGATTATTTATGCCAAGAGCAAGCGCACGCCATATTCTGGTAGACACCGAACAACAGTGTCTAGATTTAAAAACACAGATCGAAAATGGCGCAGCCTTTACCGAGATTGCCAAACAGCACTCTAACTGCCCGTCTGGCGCAAGTGGTGGCGAACTAGGTGAGTTTAACAAAGGTGATATGGTGCCAGAATTTGACACGGTGGTATTTAACGAAGCCCTAAACACCGTACATGGCCCGGTAAAAACCCAATTTGGCTACCACTTACTAGAAGTAACTAGCCGTAGCTAAACCTCTACGATGCCAATAGGCGCTGTAAGTTCAGCGCCTATTTATTTACAGCTACGTCCACCCTTGCCGCCATAGCGTGCTGTTTTTAAGCTCTCGCCAATTGATTTCAAAATCTTGCTGATTGTAAACCGCCTGAATAACGCAGCGCTGCACTCGCTGATCGTCATCAATCTCTAACTCGATGACTTCAAAATGCTTCATCTTGTTTACTACTTGCCGTTTAGTCCATTTACTACGTAATAACTGTTTAGGGTTTATTTGATTACTCACTGACTTAAGCACCTGTTACCACTACTCATTAACAATAACTACCTAAACCATATCAAAAACGATCACTAGCAAGCTAAATAGCAATGCGATTAGCCTTGCTGCTAAGCTGCCATTTCCTGATATACTTAGGCTAATTACGTTTTAAAATTGAGATCCCATTATGTTAGAAAATATCAATATACCTGAAGGTATCGAGCAAGAGCCTGAGCTGCCCATTCCTAGCATGGAAGAACAAAAGGCCGTGGTTGCAGAGTTAAAACGGCTAGAAGAAGCGGGTGAACTCACCCCAGAAATTTTAGAAGCGTTTATGACCGGCAAACGTAAGCCTTAATAAACAATGCTTAAAGAAGGTAGAGTCTCTAAACACACTCTACCTTGCTGATCGTTTACTAGCGGCGTAATTTTCCAAGCGGCACACTAAAACCTGCAGTAGTGATCCATTGGTCTTTGGTGTACATCACGTCGGCAGTCAGCGCAAAGCCCACATATTTACTGTTAAAGTACTTAGCGAAGCGCACTGGAATACCCAAATAATCAGTGTGGACAGTTTGGTTACCCATTGAATCACCATTATCATAAGATACTTGCTCAGGAAACCTTACTTTCGCTACCCCAGCTTCCAATAAAAATTCATATTTCCCTAGATAAAAGTATTTCCCAACCATAATCCGAAACGTATCTATATCAAGATTTTCGTTATCAGTGTTACTAATCCCCCGCTCTAAATCGTCTCCGGTTCCTGCACCCAAAACGATGGTGTAATCAGAAATGCTGTAGCGAGCATCCAATTTAATATCAACTGCAGGTTTACCGTAAGAAATTCCCGGCTCTAACCAAAAATAGTGCTGTTCGGTTGGGCTTTGTTGCTCTGCCGCTGTTAAAGGCCTTACGACTGCAAATAACAGTAAAGCCCAAAAACTAAATCTATTCATCTCTTTCCTTAGCTGTATAGTTAATCCATTAGTGAATTTTTATAATTAAACTTGCCGGAGAATTAAAACACATTAAAAACAATAAGATAAACACTTAATGATGTATTTGTGATTTAGTTGGAAAATACTGAAGAGACTAAAACTAAGGCGTATCGCTTAAGACCTCTGATTACTAATCCGTGCAACGCTTCTGTAAACATCGCTAATTCAAAACACCACCATCAAGCTAACCAGTTGATTTTATGGAAAAACATCATCAACCCGATGTCAGCAGCGGCTTGTGTGTGGCCGAGTCCAATTTATACGTCTGAATGAAGTGCTGAAGGTAGCCACTTTTCTATTCAACAAAACAAACGCTTATTTAACTGGCTGTATTATAATGAATATTAGTAAGTTATTGATCTAAGCTGTATTACTTTTATTGAGCAACAAGCGCGATGGGAGTTTGCTAAGAGAGCGCAAGTGCCGACGATTCAATTAAAGCAAGAAGATAAAATGGTGGTTAAACTCCACCACCAAATGGAAATGCATACTCAACGGCGTATCGATGTGTATTTTTCTCTGCCCAAAGAGATGGGCATAGGCCCTAAAACACTTAAAGAAAACACCTATTTTAACAGCGGCATCACCGGTAAACACAGCTACTTCAGCGCGGGTTTACACCTTCCTTTACTGCAAAGCCGTTTTGCCAGCATGAACAACCTCGCGCTGGAAGAGTACCGCGTAAATCTCAATTTATTTGCTTATCAGTATGTTGTTGCATTAGAGGTTGATGTAAACCTCACCCTCAAAGAGAAAGATCCCGAACAGTTTTACCTACTGGCTGCAGGCTTAGTCGAACAAAGCGCCAGCTTGTTAAAGAAGCTCCGCCGCAATATACCAACTGGCAGTGCCCAGCTTGCTCATTTTGAAAATGCTGACAATTATTTATCTTGGCATACCGAGCAGTTATTAATGCGAATGATGGCGAAGCGGCCACGTTCTAGTGAACTATTAGAGCAGCGAAACAGCATACTAGAGTACGCCAGAAGCGAAACCAACTACCGAGAAACGCGCGGTTATAACTCTGCAGCTACCGTGGCAGACCCTAACCGTATTGCCAATAAAATGCGCTTAATGCGTCGCTTAATTGAATATGGCGTAGTATTTCGCGAAAAAACCTATTCACTGGGCAACAACACTCGTCGCTTGGTGACTGGTTTAGCCACCGCTTTAATCATGATCGTGGTATTAAGCCTAATTATTAAAACCCAAGGTGCCTTAAGCGGTTTAACGGCCCTAATGGTACTGGTGTTAGCGGCTATTTACGGGGTGCGAGAAGTATTTAAAGAAGATTTAAAGAACGCCATGTGGCGGTTCATCAGTAAAGGCAAACCTAAATGGTCGAAAGATTTATATGACAGCGCTAATCAAACACTGATTGCCAAGCAAAAGATTTGGCTCGACTACATCAAAACCAAACATTTACCGGAATCTGTTGCTGATATTTTAGCGCACCGTCATCAACGTAATCGCCAATCAGCTGAATTACTGCACTATCGCGTAGAAAGCCGAGTTTTCGGGCGAAACTTTCGCGCCGGTTATAGCGCCATTCACGAATCAGTTTACTTAAATCTGCGCCCCTTTGCCCGTTATTTAGAAGGTGGTCGAGGGGTAGTGTTTAAAGAAGAGAAAGGCCGAGTATCACGAGAATCCATAGAGCGCCGTTATCAAATAAATTTGATACTTGCGATAGAAGATAATGGCGAAGCCCCTGTTTATCGACGCTACAAAATCACCCTCAATCGCAGTAAAATTACCGACATAGAATTAGTTTAAGCACGCTGACTATCAACCTCATAAACTCACTAGGAGGCCACAACCTCCTTATTTATAAGGCCTAAGGCGCTAGGCACCAACGGCTAAACAGGCGTTTACCAATTGTGGAATAGCATGCTTTGCTAAGCCAGCAATATTAATGCGCCCTCCTCCCACAATGTAAATGCCGTACTGTTCGCGCAGTTGCTCAGTTTGCGCAAGGCTAAAACCGGTTAAAGAAAACATCCCTTGGTGAGCGGTTAAATAGTCAAAACGGTCACTGTTCGACTGTAAGCGAAACTCTTCAGCCAAAGCTTGACGAAGGCCACGCATTCTCAAACTCATGGCATTTAACTCGTCCTGCCATTGCTGTTTTAGCAAGGGGTCATTTAAAATTTCAGCCACTATCGCCGCCCCCCAATTGGGCGGCATGGTGTAACTTCGCCTTGCCAACTCAAATAGCTTGCCGCGCGCATTGCTAGCATGCTGCAGGGTTTGCCCTATCACGATGGCAATCCCGGTGCGCTCTCGATACAAACCAAAACTTTTCGAGTTAGAGCAAGTAATCAGTAACTCAGGCAAGCTGTCTGCCAGCAAACGTAAACCACCAATATCTTGGTCTATGCCTTCACCAAAGCCTTGGTAAGCCAAATCTACAAAAGGTAAGAAGCCATTGTTCAAAGCTAACTGAGCAATTTGCTGCCAAGCCTCAATAGACATATCAGCACCAGTAGGATTATGACAACAGCCATGCAGTAGCAGCACGTCGTTAGGACCCAGTTTGCTTATTTGCGCTAACATCGCCGCTTCATCAACTTGCTTGGTAAGGGGATCAAAATATGGATAAAACGCCACCTCTAAACCAGCGGCTTGCATGATAGGTTGATGATTTACATAGCTAGGCGTCGATAACCACACCTTGGCATTAGGCTTAGCGCTAGCAATGAGATCGGCGAGCAAACGCAAAGCGCCACTAGCGCCAGGTGTTTGAATACCAATACAACGGCCGTGAGCTGGACTGTCCATTAACAACAAATCCAGCATTGCTTGGTTATAATCTATATTACCCGCCAAACCAAGATAAGCTTGAGTAGTTTGGGCGCAAAGCAAACGCTGAGCCGCCACCGACACCGCCTTCATCACCGGAGTATTGCCTTGCTCATTGCGATACACACCAATACCCAAATCGAGCTTATTGGCTCGAGTATCTTGCTGGTAGGCAATACCTAAAGACAAAATAGGATCATCTTTAGCTTTATCAATAGCTTCAAACATGAAGGCTCCTTCTAATCATGAATGCGATCACGATACGCCTAGCTGGCGCCAACAGCAATACCTTGCATCCCCCCAAAGTGGAGCAACAATAGTGTTCAAGAGAGTAAACTCAAAGATGGGAGAAACAGAAGACATAAGCGCATTACCCAAAGCCAGCGTTAAGCTAGTGATAGGCCAGCAGCGAATAAAAAAGCCGATGTAAAATGGCATCGGCTCTGAGCTTAATAGTTTAAAAGGGATCGCTAAAACTTTACTTAGCGCTTTACCACAAAGGTATTCATCGAGTTATTAGCCAAAGAAAGGTCTACGCCCTGTCCGTCTATCACTAAGGTGATTTTATGAATAGCACCTTCGTTTTGTACCACCACCACTAAATCACCGTTTGGATTTTCAAAGCTAACCGCATGCACTTGCTCACTGTTATTCATACTCATCACCCGTTTTGCGCCCACTTCAATATAACGAGAGAAATGGCCAATATAGTAATAAGAGTTATTGTAGATAAGCTCTTTAGTTTGGCGGTTGTACATTAACGGCGCTTCACAGTAGTTAGCCACATGATTTGGCCCCCCTTGCTCGTTAAGCAATAAATTCCAATCAATCCATCCTTCTGAATAATGATTAAAATCACCAATAATATTGCGACCGTAGCGCTCACCATTACCCCAAGCACCTAAGTAACCACTTTTTTCATCGGCATCCACTGAGGTTTCAGTTAATTCAACACAACCTTCGGTGAAAATAATATGTTTGCTAGGGTACAGGTGATGAACCATGGCAAGTTGTTCAAAATCTTCACTTACATACCAATGGTTGCCGACGCCCCAAACATATTTAGCCGCTTCAGGATCAGCTAACACCGTGGAAGCGCGCTCAACCATCACATCGCGGTTATGGTCCCAAATTAAAACGGCTTTATCTTGGTAACCGGCCTTATGCAAAGTAGGGCCTAAGTGGTTTTTTATAAAATCTCGTTCATCTTCTGCGGTGTAATGACACGAGTCCCAAATTTGATCGGCTTCAGGCTCATTTTGAATACTCACCCCCCAAATAGGCACACCGCGCAGTTCCATTTGCTCAATAAATTTTACGTAGTAGTTCGCCCAAGACTGTTGATACTCGGCCAATAATTTACCGCCGTAATTCATTTCGCCATTCGACTTCATAAATGCAGGAGGGCTCCAAGGAGACGCCAGCATAGTAATGCTTTGACCCGCTTGCTCAGCCGCCAGTTTAACCATTGGAATAACCCATTTTTCTTCATGAGATAAATCAAAGGTCTTTAACTCACTGTCTCCTTCATCTACGTAGGTATAATTTCCTAGCGCAAAATCACACGAATGAATCGCCACTCGCCCCAGCACATAACCCAAACCTTGCCGCTTATCAAAGTAGGCCTCAATAAATTCATCTTGTAACTGTTTCGGCATTTGGTAAAAAGTAGATGCTGCGGCCTCAGTAAAAGCACCGCCAAAACCGATATGAGTTTGAAATTTTTCTGTTGAATTAACCACAATCATTGGCTGCTTAGTGGGATAAGAGGGTTTAAATTCAACATCTTTTTTCACGGCCCAGCGCTCACCGGTTCTCTCAAGAGTTCTATAATGCGTTGCTTTCATAAGGTTAAGTCTCCAACAAATTTTTCTTAAGCCCAGATTACCATGAAAGCGCTTACCAAATAAGCTCTGAGAAAAACAATGAAACACAAGCCAAAAAAACCAAAAATCAGCATATTACGCTAAATTAAAAAACACCTTATTTTAGTACAAACCACAAACAGAGTATTAACAACAACATTTATAATATAATTAATTATTTAAAATCAACAACTTGTATTCTATCGCTTTATAACCCCTTTCCGATAAATAGAATAGCAATGAGAATAACCAACGAAACTTTACTTTGCACTAAGCCACTTAGCGACATTAAAAACCAAACCCAAGAAAAACCAAAAAGAAAGCGCTTTCTTTATTTGTGTGAGCTACATCAAAGCGTTTTCTCCCCATTTCAGCGTAACAGTTGCACTTTTAGCCTATGCTGACTGAGGGCGAGCGAATATGGCGATAAAAATATAAACCTTGAAAGGTTTTAATCCGTATAAATGGCCTGATATCTATATTAACTAGATGAATAAATCCTAAGGAAGTAGCATGGTAGAGCAGTACACCCCCCCCAATGTTTGGACAATGGATAGTGAAAGCGGCGGTAAATGGGCGAGTATTAATCGCCCCGATTCAGGCGCGAGGCATCAGCAGGCCTTGGCTGTAGGTTTACACCCCTTGCAGCTTTACTCAATGGGCACCCCAAATGGCCAAAAGGTCACCATTATGCTCGAAGAGTTACTCGCCGTTGGGGTAAAAGAAGCAGAGTACGACGCTCACCTCATTAACATCGGTGACGCAGACCAGTTTTCATCGGGTTTTGTCGACATTAACCCTAACTCAAAAATCCCAGCCTTGCAGGATCGCTCCACTGAAACGCCAATCTCTATTTTTGAATCTGGCTCAATTTTGTTTTATTTAGCAGAGAAATTTGGCCACTTTCTGCCAAAAGATTTTGCTGCTCGTACCGAAGTAATGAATTGGCTATTTTGGTTGCAAGGCTCTGCGCCCTATCTTGGCGGTGGTTTCGGGCACTTTTATAGCTATGCCCCTGAAAAATTTGAATACCCCATCAATCGCTTTTCCATGGAAACCAAACGTCAGCTAGATGTACTAGATAAACAACTAGCAAACCACCCGTTTATCGCTGGCAGCGAATACAGCATCGCTGATATCGCCATATGGCCTTGGTATGGCAATTTAGTGCTCGGCTCACTTTATGACGCAGCAGATTTTTTGGATGTAAAAAGCTACCCCAACCTGATGCGCTGGGCAACCCAGCTAGCAGAGCGCCAAGCGGTGAAACGCGGCCAAATAGTCAATAGAACCTGGGGAGAAGAATGGGAGCAAGTTGCCGAACGCCACAGCGCGAGCGACATTGACCAAGCCTTAGCCAAGCAGCCTGGCTAAGCAACATAGCTAACCGAGGCCTAGCGCTATTGGCTAATTACCCGCCAATAGCGCTGAGCCCAAATCTTAATTAACTCCGCGGCGTCGCTTAATCGTCGCCCTAAGCGCTGTTCACCCTCTTTCGGCCCCACTGAAAACGACCTAGCCCTTCCTCAAAGGTGCAATGGGCGGCAAAGGTTTATCGGTCTCGTTCATTGATACCGCTTACTTCACCACAAAATGGAACAATAGTTCCCATCAGTCCTACTTACTGCTGGTTAATGACCATGAGAATATCTCGCTCAGAAACGAATAACACCAAGGCCCACGGTTTTGTTCTCCAGATTACGTGAATCGCACCTAATCAATCAGATGACATAAACACGGCAGCCTATTTACAAAAATTAAGCTAACAACTAAATAACCAATAGTGCTTTCGCCGAGCACCCTGAGGAACCTAAAATGAGAATATTGTTTAACCTGTATGCACTCACCTTAGCCTGCATCGCTATTTTCTGCGCTGTACTAATGACAGAACCAGGACAAGTTATCGGAGTACCAAGAGATTGGTTACTGAACTACTTCCACTATATGCCGTTATTTTGGACCTTGCAGATCCTCGCTCTGGCTATTTTGTGGCTAGCCAATATACGTGGCAAATACTGGAAGCCCATTTGGATGGTGTTGGCCTCAATAGGAGTGGGTGTTACTTTTTGGGCGCAATCTTATGCCATGCCAACAGCCTTCCCCACCGAGCAATTTAGCGCTCAGTATTACTCGGTAGATGATGCTGATATGTTTATACCTGAAGAGGATTCACGGGTTTATGTTGTCGAACTCGATGGTGAAGCCCTTATTTTCCCTCGCTACCACCTACAAGTTCCTCATGTTGCCGGTTTTGAACAAAATGGCACCCAGTATGCGGTCACTTATTGTGGTTTATCTAACTTAGCCATGGTGGTAGAAACTGACTATGGGCTGGGTGAATCTAACTTACAGGTCTTAGGCCAAGCCCATAACAACCTCATCTTTAAAGATGTGAATAATGGTACAGCAATTCAACAAATTACCATGCAGTCTGAATTTACTGACCACACAACCACAGTACACCCCAACACACAGATGGAGTGGGAAACAGCTAAAGCAAACTACCCAAATGCCAAAGTATTCATATATGGTATGGATCGTATGATTGATGAGATATTACTGGGTTTGTTTGAGCAACCGCTTAAAGACCAGCGTAACATTGATAACCCAGACTTTATCTTCGATACACTGAACCTTGAGGATACCCGCCTTAATCCCAAACTAGAGGTTTTCGGCTACAGCAATGGCACTCATCAAATCGCTATATCACCAGACTTTGCTCACGCTAACGACGGCTATACCTTTCACTTAAACGGCGAACAATTACAAATATCTAGCGACGGTGAAATAGTTCAACTGTTGAATGCAGAAGGCGAGCAAGTCGCCACCCACAACGGTGTACACTATGGTATCTGGAGTCAGTTTTTCCCCAATACTAAAGTGCTAGGGTAAGTTTTTAAACGCCCCACTTCGCATGAAAATCAGCTATACCAATAGCTGATTTTTTGGGTTAAGCAACCTGTATTATGACCACAGCTCGACAGAACTACGCTAGCCAAGTAACTATACTTAAGACTATATTTCAATCTAAACAAACATGACATGTCGACGTGTTTATTGTTTATCAGCCAAAGCACCCGCCCGTGGCTTAGATAACTTAATATACACAATCAATGACAAAAGAATGACTCCACCGCCAATCAGCTTTTGTAGCTCAAGCTGCTCCCCAAGAATAGCGATGCTTAGTAGCAGCGTCCAAATCGGTTCCAAAATCATGATCAACGAGGCGGTTTCCATTTTTATCGCCGATTGACCGATAGTTTGTAGTAAATAGCGAATAGCCGTGGCGGCAACAATAGACACCACAAACCAAGCCAATACCTGATGGCTCAACGCCAGCGGTTCTGTGGAGCTGAAAAATGCGCTGATTGCGCCAACTACACCCACCACAAATAACTGTAAACAAATAGATGTTAAAGGCTTAATACGAGTGATCAGCTTTTTATTGAGTACAAAATGCAAAGAAAGCAGCATAGCCGCAAGCAAAAAGTACCACTGGCTCTGCTCTATCTGCCAACCATTAGTTAGGGTCAGTAGCATCATGCCGATAACAGCAAGGGGTAAGGCCCTCCAAAAAGCACGATTGGGGGTTTTCTTAAATAACAGCCAAGCGGTAAAAGGAGCAAAAATCATCGCTAAACTCATGATAAAGGCCCCTTCAGATAAGCTGCTAGACACAGCGACCGCGGCTATCCATACCTGCATTGAGACAGCCAACATTAGCCCCACCCCGCAAATATAAGCAAACTCTTTAACCTTTAGTCGCCGCAACTGCTGATAACAAAATGGCAGTAAAATAGCACTCGCCAGTAAGAATCGAGAAGCAATGAAAACATCCCCCGGCATGCCTGAAATAACCCGTTTAGAGGCTATCCAACCAAGCGCTGCCAGCAAGGTGGCCAAGGTTAATAATAACTCGCCGCGCATCGTTAATCGTTTCATTAGGGTTTCTTATTGCTGAGTGAGTAGCTAATTTACTGAGAGCCAAAACGGCTAAAGCCCACAGCAACTTTTAGAAGAAAAAGCAGCGTGGGCATATACTAGCACTTAGTGATAAAGCAGGGTGCTGATACCGAGAGGCTACACCTAGCTAGCGCTATACTCAGGGTAATCGGTTAAGCCTTGCTCTGCACCACCAAACAATGTTTCAGGCTTATGCGACGCCAATGGATAACCATTTTTTATTCGATTGGGGAGATCAGGATTAGCCACAAATGGACGACCAAAGCCAACCATGTCGGTTACGCCAGCCTCAATAGCTTGCGCCCCTTTTTCTCCGTTGTAACGTCCGGCGTAAATTAACACCCCTTGGTAGGCTTCACGTACAGCCGGTTTAAATGATTGTGGGGTTTCAGGCGCGTCGTCCCAATCTACTTCAGCAATATGAATATATACCACCTTGTGACGATTAAGCAGCGCTGCAGCGGCAACATAGGTGTCTTCAGGTGTTGCGTCTACCGTACCGTTTAACGATGTGAACGGTGCAAGGCGAACTCCTACGCGCTCTGCGCCAATCGCATCGACCATGGCAGCGACGACTTCACTAAGAAAGCGCAGGCGGTTTTCAATAGAGCCACCGTATTCATCACTGCGCAGGTTTGCTTCAGAGTCAATAAACTGGTTAATTAAGTAACCATTTGCCGCGTGTAACTCGATGCCGTCAAACCCCGCTTCTATGGCATTTAATGCCGCTTGGCGATACTCTGCAACGACCTGCTGAATATCGGTTTTCGTCATTTCTCGTGGCTCAACCACATCAACAAAGCCAGGTTCATCGCTACCGTTATCAATGAATACTTTAACGTTTTGTGCCGTTAACGCCGAAGATGAAATAGGCTGCTCACCACCAATATTGTCAGGATGAGTCACTCGGCCTACATGCCACAACTGAGCGAAGATAGCGCCGCCTTTTGCGTGCACTGCATCGGTCACGGCTTTCCAACCGGCGATTTGCTCTGCTGAGTAAATACCTGGTGTCCAAGCGTAACCTTGCCCCATTGCAGAAATTTGCGTGCCCTCTGCCACAATCAGCCCAGCTGAAGCACGTTGTGCATAATACTCAGCCATCATTTGGTTGGCTACATTGCCTGGTTGGCTAGCACGCGAACGTGTCATTGGAGGCATCACAATGCGGTTTTTTAGCGATAAATTACCAAGTTGTATAGGTTGAAATAATGCGTTTGTCATTGGGAAATCCTCTTTACTGGCTAACTGGAGTCTGTTCAAGTTGAATCAGTTCTATCTGGTAATTATCAGGGTCGGTAATAAAGGCAATGTGAGTTTCCCCCCCTTTTACTGGGCCTGGCTCACGAGTGACGACACCTCCACGCGCTTTAATCTGATCGCAAGCTGCATAAATATCTTCTACACCCAGTGCTAGGTGGCCAAAGGCATTCCCCATATCGTACTGCCTAGTATCCCAGTTATAGGTCAACTCAACGGTAGTTCCACCAGCTTCATAACCAACAAATACCAAGGTGTAACGGTATTCACTATTCTCACTGCGTTGCAGCTCTTGCATACCCAGAACGTTAGTATAAAACTCGATAGATTTATCTAAGTCGGTAACACGTAACATGGTGTGTAAAAATTTCATCATTTGCCCTTTTAAATGGCTTCGCGAAGCGTAAACCATCAAGCTGTTAAACGCCGCTTGATGGTCGCTAATTCTCAATGCAGAAAATTTACAGCAATCTGCAGCCAATATGAAATTATCAAACTTTATTATATTAATAACGCTGAGTTATAACCCTCAATGTAAACTATCAAACCTAAAGGCATTGCACGGGTATATAGACTCGCGCCAAGACTGGCATTGTCATTCAGCCGTGTTTTGTTGCTTTCTATCGAGTTTGCTAAACTCGCAGGCTTTATCCTAAGGGGGACTCTGCTTGAAACCTATAATCATCTCTGGTGGTCCAGGTGCGGGTAAAACCAGCATCATTGGTGAGCTTAAAAATCAAGGCTATCGGGTGTTTAACGAAAGCTCGCGCACCCTGATAGAGCAACAATCCGCGATTAAGGGGGGTGTATTACCATGGACTGACTTAGCGGCATTTGCGCACTTATGTATTGAGTTGATGCAGCAACAAAAAGAGCAGGCCTTAAGGGGCTCGATGCCGGCATTTTTGGACCGCGCTGCGCCAGACATATGCGCCTATCTTAAGCTTGGCAAACAAGCAATAGACCCCATCTTTGAAAACGCCTGTGCTGGCTATTTCCCGACAGTATTTTTGTGCCGCCCTAATAAAACCATCTACCAGCAAGATGAGATACGCCCGCATAGTTTTGCCGAAGCCAAGCAGATCCATCAATTGTTGATTGAGACTTATCAGCAGCATTCGTATCACATTGTTGATGTGCCATGGGGCAGCATTGAGCAAAGGGCTCAGTTTATTCTAGCGGCTCTGCCTTCCAACTAAGCGCCCAGCCATTGCAGACTGGGCTTAATACCATTAGGAAGTTTAAGATTATTAAACGGGCTCTGGCAAAGTGCCACTCTTGCTAGCAACCAACAGCATATAAACACTGGTAGTGACAAAAATGGCTGCCAAATACATCGGCAGCGCCTGACTGGACTGCGTGCCTAAACCGGCAAATAAAGGCCCAATAATCGAGCCTAAGCTATAACTAAGTAACATCAGCTCTGTAATCGCCACAATACTCGTTGCACTTGCCTTGTAACAAGCCTGACAGATAGCAATCGGATATAGTGCAAACGCCGCAGCTCCTAGTGCAAACAAACACAGCGATAAACCTAAGACACTCTTCACCAACACAATCCCTATGGCTGCTAACAACCCTAAGGCGCTAATCAGCGCTTGCAACAAGGTTTTGTTAAAGCGAGCCGACAAATAACTACAAATGGGCTGAACTAACATTCCCCCTAAGATCAAAATGGCCATTAAGCTACCAATATTGTTGCGCCATAGCGCATCACTATTTAAATAAGCGGGCATCAATCCGTATATAGGCCCCAAGATTAAGCCCGATACCAAACACCCCATCACCGCCGGTTTACTCAAAGTCGCAATGGTTTTCAACGACAGCGCTTGGTGTTGAGTATGCTGTGGCGCACTGTTTTGGCTTAACAGGGGAGCCACTATGGCCAAGCCCAATAAAGCAATAATGCATAAAAATGGCAAGCCACCACCGGTTCCCAAATATTCTATTAACAATTGTCCCAAGGCATTGCCCGCATATAAGGTAACCATATAAAAGCCCAAACGTGACGCGCGTTGTTTATCGCAATCAACAAACAATAACCACGACTCAACAACCACAAATATGCCTGCAGTGGCCGCGCCTGCAACGGCCCTAAGCACCAACCAACTCAGCGAATTTGGCAGCAATAGCATAAACACTACGCTGACTAAAAGGCTTAGCAAAAACACCACAAAAGCCACTCTATGACCTAGCGCCGATATTATGGCTTGTGCCTTAAAAGCCCCAAATAATAACCCCGTGTAATAAACACTGGCTAGCCAAGGGCCTAAATGAACAGGTAGTGAATAATGACCTAAGGCTAAAGGTAACAGGCTCATTAAGTAGCCGCTGGCAATGGCAAAAAACGCTAAGCCCATTAAGGGAGCAAATAGCTTGTTTGACGTGCTGTTTACAACTGTGTTTGGCATGATTCAGTTAGCAATAATAGGGCCATAAAACATGGCGGGGTTAAAAATCCGCGCGATAGTGGCAGCAATCTAGCCCTAGGTAAAACAAAGCGTATTTGTCGTGACGATTACGATAATTTGATCAACTTAAAAACAAGCAAAAACCAACCATAAACCATTAATTTAAAAAGACTTAATGAATAAACCCTTCACTTGAATAATTATTTTATTGTTTGACCAACGCCCGCTTATGTAGCAGATTTGACGTGTAGGAGAAACGTCAATTTTACGCTTAGCCTCCTGCTTTAAAGACCTGTAATATTTATAGACACATAGGTTAACGTGTATGAAATACTCTAAGTTCGATGACAGTGATGAATGGGATGATGAAGACAAAGTCCATCGTGTTAAACAACATAACAAAGAGAAGAATGCCGCTCGCACTCGCAGAAGAATTGACGAATACAACGAACGAAAAAAACTAGAAAATGACTTGTTCGATTACGTTAGCTAATCAAGCTGAAAAGCCAAAGACAAGCGCTAATCGATGATATGCAGGCTATTCGCCGTAACATTTTCAGCGAATCGACCATAAATATAACTAAAGCCTATTAAGGCTTTAGTTATTATTTGCCAACGGCCGGCCAACAACCGTTTACGTTTCTACCTTTAGTGGCCATTTTCAATCTACAGACAACACATCACCATCAAGCTGACAAACAACATCCTCGACGCTAGGCTTTCCATCCAGCGTAAACTGAAGTGATTTGAAGCTAGCATGCAGTTTTTATGCATCACCCCAAAAGCCTACGAGCCCCTCAGCGTAATCGATAAAAGCTGCCTGCCGGATATGTTTAAAACAATCTAAGGTCTCGAATTTTCAGTTTCTCGTAAAGTCAGCACTTCAAAGCCATTCGCTGTCACCAAAACTGTATGTTCAGACTGAGCAGACAATTTTTTGTCTTTTGTAATGACAGTCCAGCCATCTTTTTTGGTTTTCACTTTAGCTTTGCCCTGGTTCACCATCGGTTCAATGGTAAAAATCATCCCCTCTGCGAGTTTTAGCCCGGTATTTGAAGAGCCATAATGCAGCACTTGTGGATCTTCATGCATTTCTCGGCCAATACCATGCCCACAATATTCTCTTACAATGCTGTAGCCATAACTCTCCGCACACTGTTGAATGGCATGGCCAATATCACCAAGCCTTGAGCCGGGTTTAACTTGCTTAATGCCCGCCCACATTGCTTGGTAGGTGACGTCTACTAATTTTTTAGCGTCAAGGGAGGCCTCCGGCATCACATACATTTTGCTAGAGTCTGTTATAAACCCATCCTTCTCTAAAGTAATATCTAAATTAATAATATCGCGACTTTTCAGCAATTGATTGGCGCTAGGCACACCATGACATACCACTTCATTAATAGAGGAATTTAAGACAAACTGATAACCGTATTGCCCCTTACTGGCAGGTCTGCTATTTAGGTCATTAATAATAAAGTCTTCAACTCTATTATTAATATCCATGGTTGATATTCCTGGCTTTACATAGGTATCCAACATACCGAATACTTGCGCCAATAACGTGCCTGAATGACGCATCAATTCAATGTCAGTGGCTGACTTTATCTTCACGGCTCTATTCATTGATAGTGGCTTCCACCACGGAAGCTTTAGCCAACGAAACATCGGCAGATTTCATCAGTTCAGCAACAATTTGGCTGAAAGAACGTTGCGGATGTAGCTCTGCCAGCATCCCCATTTTTATCCAGAATTCTGCTTGTGAATTGATAGAGCGAGACATTACAGAACTGGCTTTTCTTACTTCTTCATGTAGCTCTTCAGAAATTTTCACGATACCCATAGATATACAAACCATATATAAAACGTATACAAATGGTATTATCAGCTCGCTATCGAGTCAAGCACTAAGCAAGAGCCTTGCGGCTTATCTACCACTACTTGTCTTTGCCTAGCAGGGTATATGCCGTTAGTTACAATAGCCTCAGCCCTTTTCATTCCAAATACCCTCATAGCCAGTTATATTACCGTCATGATTAACACGCTTAAGGAATACCAATGAGTAATAATTCAGCCAATAAGCAATCCAACCAGCAAGATACTTTAATGCTTTATCATTTTGTCGGCTGCCCTTTTTGCAGTATTGCTACGGCAGCGATCAATAGGCTTGGGCTAAATGTTGAATTAAGAGACACCATGAAAAACCCACAATATAGAGACGAACTGGTCAAGCAATTAGGCCGTGGCACCGTACCGGTATTGCGTATCATCGCCCAAGATGGAAGCGAAACCTGGATGCCAGAATCAAGAGACATTGAAAGGTACCTAGAGCAAACCTATGGCTGAGGGGTCGATAGAGCAATAAAAGCAACATGGTTAGCCAAGAAACAACCATTAGAAGAAGGCCTCGTTGAACCTCAACCCCCTGTCAGTAAATGTAGCCTTCACGATGTCATCAACGCCGCCGATGCACTGACTAGCAAAGAGAAAGAGCACCGACTTTACCAGCATACACTAGCGCAATATCAGCAACTTGCATCGGTGATAAAAAAGCTATAAAAGAGTAACGATATCGAGTGTGACAGTTGTGGTATTTAAATACTAGAACGCTTAGCGCTGGTCCCTACCGCACAACTCTGCGTTAGTTGCCAAAATGACATTGAAACAAAAAGATAACTGCAGTTCTTGTCTTCCCCCTTAGATTGACCAGTTACCATTACAAGGAGGGTATTCGACTTCGGTCTCTTTCCCTCGCTCGTAATTTCTAGTACGTCGAACCATTAATTATATGGTTTAGTCTCTCCTAGCGACGCCAAATCATCTGCAAATGCTATCGCTTTGTGCCCTCACAGAACCGTTGCCTTATTATCATTACAGAATATTGGGTATTCATTATGTTGCTGTTTTTACGTAAGCCTTGATCCCTAGATCATTCCACCTCCTAATTTAGCTCTAACACAGTGAATATTTCCACAGGCCCACGACAACCGTAAAACAAAGCTTGAGTTATTTAGAGGCTGGCAAACAACAGAGCCTTCAAACTCAATTTATTTTTAATAAAATCAACATAGAGCAATAAATCAATATAAAACATGTATTTATTAAAATACACATTCAACGTACAATCTTTTTTGACGCTCAAAATACTCGATTAATCATGGAATAAGATAATGCCGTTATTGGATGACGTAGCTAAATTAAAAGCTGAGCTAGCCTTAATCAAATCACAACAAGGCACTTATCAAAGTCACTTAGACAATCAACTCGCGTCTTTTAGCCGCCAACTTGATCACCTTGCTCAGCAAATTCAATCTCAGCCTGACAGTGAGCAGCAATCGTTAGCAACAACAGTCGCCTCAGCTGAAAATGCGTCATCCAACAGCGAGCCGTCAATTGGTCATGTGGCTAAATCGACCGAACCAGTCCAACAACAAACGAGTCATTCCCCCAACGGACAATTTGAGAATACGGCCCCTTCACCGCACCCTTTACAAGCTTTGCCTGCGAATCAGCAAACCAGCAAGCCCAGTGCACTAAATTCGCTGATGGCTCAACTTGGTGATTCTATAGCTGAGCTTAGCGCTATGGTATTTGGCCCTATCTCAGGATTAACACAGCAAGCCAAAGGCTTTTATCAACATTACCGTAGCAAAGGCTTAGGTGCCGTATTTTTAATGACTGTTGCTGGCATTATTGCCCTAACTCTGGGTTTTGGTTATTTACTGCAGTTCTCGATTAACAATTGGTTTTCAGCGCTAGGCAAAGCTTTGCTCGGATTAGGCGCCGCCAATACGATTATCGCGGGGGGCGTATTCATCAACAATAGACGCCCAGGCATGGAAGATTTTGGCTCTGGCTTGGTAGGCCTTGGCTTAATTCTCAACTATTTATGTTTATACTTCCTTGGCCCCTATTTTAATATTTTGCCAGCAAGCATCAGCTTTGCTTTGTTATTGGCCAACACTATTTTTGGTTATCAGTTATCGCTAAAACTTGATACTAAAGTTGTTGCTGTAGTGGCGCTATTAGGTGGCTCGCTAGCACCATTAATGCTGCTAGACGACAGCCATAATGCGTTTTTGTATTTGCCTTATTTGCTCATAGTAGGCCTATGCTCCTTAGTACAAAGCCATAAATTAGCTTGGCCAGTATTGATAGAAGTAACCGCCATACTGCACATTGCCTGCGTAGGAATAGTGAGTCAGTTCATCCCCTTGCCTTTTGGTAGCCTTAACTGGCAAAGCATAGTTGCGCTCATTACCATTATTGGCATGTTCTACCTCTATAGTATTGCCAGCTTATTATTGTTACTTAAGTCGTCACTCACACCTCGCTTGTTAGCCGTGCCGATTAGCCTATTAGCTTTCACTCTTTACACCTTAAGTGAGTTCAGTATTTATGCTGGCGAGCTATTTGTCGTCAATGCTTTAATCTGTATTGGCCTGTATAAATTAATAAAAAGAGATAAACAGATTTCAGCGCTGGCACTGGCTTTTGCTGGCAGCTTTGCTGGGTTTGGCGGGTTGTATTTGCTCACCCCTGACTTACTTGGCTTAGTATTACTGTTAGAGGGACTGTTGCTATTATGGGTCGGCTGTAAGGAGCAATTCAGCGCGATTCGAGCAGAAGCGTATGTGCTGCTTGCAGTAGGTATAATTAGTAGCTTAGTGCATACCGTTAACACCCTAACATCACATCAATATACCGCTTTGTCGACGTGGCAAGATCAGGCCACTCTTTGTTTATTACTAATGCTAAGCTGTGCAATAAGCTATCTCGCCAAGAAGCTATTAAGCCAATATAAGCGTTATCTAATCGCTGCTGAAAGACACTGCGTATATATCGTACATGAGTTACTCAGCGTACTTTACTCGGCCACCTTATTATTAGTGGCATATTTTATTAGCAACCAATACTTCTTGCTCATCTTGCCTCTTATCGGTCTATTGCTGCTGCACCTTAGCGCACAAAATTCGCTCCGTATTTCTGAAGTCTTGGCTTGGCTGTTGCAACTCCCGCTGCTGGGCTTAGTGATATTTGGTGTAATAGATGCAGCTAGCACTAGCTTTTCAGACCAAGCACTTAATGCCAAGCTGGCTAGAGTAGAACTGTTTATTTCCTTGCTTCTGGTTTACTACTGGTACAAAAAACACTATGCCAGCTCGCCGCTCATAAAGCTTGCCTATGTTTATCAAATCATTTGCTATGCAGCATTACCCCTGCTATTCCTACCAAAAGTTATGCGCAGCTTCCCAGATTATTTGGCCATCGCCTTATGGCTTAGCACTTCTATAAGTTTAATATTGGCTTACTTTATAAATAACAAAAACCTACGCTACGAAGCGCAGTTATTAAGCATATTGGCCATATTGGTTACGGCAGTAATGTGTTTAGGGAAACAATGGCAAGGGTTGGTGGCGTTAGCGCTAGGCATAGTTTTAATTGGCTTTATTATGCTGCGCTACACGCAACTATCCACTAAATGGCAGCAAGTGGTTAAATTACAATGGCATTTAAGTCCCTATTATTTTGCATTGGTATTGATTGTGGCTAGCCAAACTATTAGTAACTTATTGCTACCTAATTGGAGCCTTAGTGCAGTCTTGATTTGTGGCTATTTTTACTTAATTACTGAGCGTTCCAACCGACTAGGAAAAGCATTATCTAAGGCTTTAAAACCTAGCTATACTGTGGCCTACTTAGCGATGTTCGTCGCAGCATTAATCCCCTTTATTATCCACCTAGCTGCGCAACTCAACCCAAGCTTACATGCCAACAAACTATTGCTAAGCATTGCCGAACTCACCCTGTTGGCCTTACTAGCTCGTTATTTGTTAGCCCCTCGTTTAGGTATTAATACTCATGAAAGAATGCTTCCGCGCAAGGGTTTGAAATGGGCTTGGCACCTACTACTCTCTGCTAGCTACTTACTATGCAGCTACCAACTAGATCCCAGTATTTCAGCACCGCTCACAGCCATATTATTGATCAGCCATGCAAGTGTATTAATGTTTATTAGCTTGCGTCCACAGCAGGCAGATATGGTGCGCTTGGCGGCTATTATCTTTGCTACAGCATGCGTAAAGGTGATGTTTGTTGATATAGCGGCCTTTGAATTAATACAAAAAATTGTAGCGTTTATGGTAATAGGTATCATTTTATTAAGCGTTTCTTACTTCTACCAAAAAGCCAAGAATAGGATTAATTCTGCTGAGTCGGCACTGGCTCAATAAACGGTGTCGTCGATCAGTGATGAAAGAACAGGGTGTTTCGCCTTCCCTAGATGTCAATGTAGCAAATACAGAAAAGGCGGTGCATTGCTGCTCCGCCTTTGTCGCTATGGCTTAAACCACCAAGCGCGTTTTTCGCTACACATCTATCATGCAGATGCGGGTACTTCTTCCAAGGCTGGCGCCTCTTCGGTTTGCTCGGTCACGGTTAACGCGTCTTGAATAACGCTTGATTGCCCCGTGAGTAAATCTTCCAAGCTACCATTGTGTTTATCGACTAAACCCACTTCTCTTAGCATGGCATCTACCAAAGGTGCATTAGCACGGTAACCTAAGGCAGCTTGAGTCACTTGCTCTGCCAACCCTTGATTGCCGCCCGATTCACCATTTTGCGCACCGCCACTTGCAGCGCCATAACCTTGCAAGATTTTGATACCTTCAATGTTTTCTAAAGGCTTAACTGCGTTAGCCACAAGCTCTGGCAGTATTTTTAGAATCGCTAAGGATTTTTGTAGCTCTATCTGTTCGTCACGCAGAGTGTTTTCTGCGTCATACATCGCTTGTTTACCCGCCGCTTCTACTGCATACACCTTCTCATCGGCTTCGGCGCGCAGTTTTTTGGCGTCAGCTTCAGCCTTCGCTTCAATCAAAATGGCGGTTGATTTATCTTGTGCTACTTTCTTCTCGGCTTCAGCTTGTACAGTAATGCCTACTGCATCACGCTCCGCTTCTTTAAGCGCGTCAATCACTTCAATTTCTTTACGACGATTAGCTTCGGCGACTTGGCGTGCTGTTGTTACCGCTTCACTCTTCTGTACCATCAGTTTTTCAGCTTCGGCGGCGTTTGCTTGAGCGGCAGATTCTTCTTCAGATTTCTTAGCAATAGCAATTTGCTTGTCTTGCTCTGCCACTTCTAAGTCACGTTGGCGCTGAATGCTGGCTTGCTCTAAGGTTTTACTTTTTTCAATTTCGCGGGTTTCAATATCTCGTGATTTTTCAATCTCGGCCGCTTCTAGTGCGCGCTCTTTGGCAATTTCTGCTTCGCGCTCTTCCTGTTGTTTCTGTTCGCGGTTTTTAGCAATTTCCGCTTTTTGCTCAGCACGTTTAAACGCCAGTACTTGCTCTTGGGTTAACTTGGCTTCTTCTTCTTGTTTGTTTACTTCCAGCGATTGTTTTTCAGCTTCTAGATTACGCTGCTCAATCTTAATCCGGTTTTCTTGCTGAATATCGTTGGTTTCTTTTCGTTTTTCTTCAATGATTTTAGTTAACCTAGCGCGACCTTCGGCGTCAAAGGCGTTGTTTTCATTAAAAAACTGCAAGTCTGTTTGGTCAAAACCGGTTAATGAAACTGATTCAAGCTCCAAGCCGTTTTTCTCTAAATCGTTCATCACGTTTTGCTGCACTTTTTGTACAAAGTCAGAACGCTGCTCGTGCATTTCAGTCATCGACATTTCTGCCGCTACCGAGCGCAACACATCAACAAACTTAGACTCCATCAGCTTTTTCAACTCTTCCACGCGCATGGTACGCGTACCCAAAGTTTGCGCCGCCATAGAGATCCCTTCGCTATTAGGGGCCACTCTTAAGTAAAAGTCGGCCTTAACATCAACCCGCATTCTATCTTTGGTAATTAAGGCATCTTTCTGGGTTTTCTCTACTTCGATGCGCAGCGTATTCATGTTCACAGGAATAGTTTCATGCACAACTGGCAGCACGATAGCCCCCCCATCTTTAACCACTTTTTCGCCACCTAAACCGGTACGAACAAACGCCGTTTCTTTAGTGGCGCGGGTGTACAACTTAGCCAAAATCAAACCAATAGTGAAAAAGGCAATCAGCCCTACACCAACCCAAATTAAATAAAACATGATGTTATTACTACTTCCTAAAAAATCCACAATCTATCCTTTATGATCGTTTAATAATTCGCTGAGTTTGCTAGCGGTCCAGTACTTACGGTGCCGCTCTAGCAGTACAATTTCAGTTCCCATAGGGAAGCTGTCATTGCTAGCCAGTGGCTGCACCATTAAATAGTGTTTTTGGCCATGTTGGTCGGTGCACACGGCTTCGGCGGGGCTACCAACTGTTGCGGTGCCCACCGTGACTCTGGCTTGTAAGCCCTTAAAGCCATGCTTAGAAACAGCGCTAGATTGGCTCTTAGGGAAAACCTTAGCGATAGCTCGCCCTAAAAAGCGCGCGTTAAGCAGGGCAAATACCACAGCCCCAAGGTGAGTCACAGAAGAAGGGAGTAACCACTCTCCATTAGACAGACTGATATAATTGAGGGTGAGTCCAGCAAGGCCAAAGCTGCTTAAAAATAGAATGATCCACACCAATAAGGGTAATTGATGCAAGTATAACCAGCCTAATACCCCAGATAGAGTCCCTCCGCTAACATCGGCGTCTACATCCACATCGATATCAATGGGAAGAATATCATCCAGAGTATTTAACAAGCTTAAACCCACTAACGAGCCCAATATCTCGACTAAAGCTAGCCCTAGTACAAAAACCAAAGCCAAGGTAAAACTGCTATTTATATCTGCCAGTAAAAATTGGTACATTCAGCATCCTTTCTGCCGTAAAACAGCCTGAAGGCATGCCAAGCCAGTGCTTGATATGGCCTACAAGCTCACAAATATCCGTTACTTGTTTATGCTTATATCTAATGCTCGGTGTTCCACAATGCCTTCGAACGATAGGCATAGCGAAATGGTGGAACCAACGTAAGCGGGCAAAGCAATAAAATAAGCACCGACCCCAGCAGTTTGAGCGAGAAACCGCCATCGCCAGCCAAATAAGACACTTGGCCAATCAGCGCAAAAAACAAAATGAACGCCAACAATATTGCCTGCAGCCAAAACAACACCTTCCACAGCACCAAATTCGCCACGACTTTTTGGTAGGCATAGCCGTAATAAGGGACCAGTAGTACCCCGGTAATTAGCGTGGACACCGCAATGGCAATAATCGGTTTGCCTTCATACAAACCTACCATCACGTTGGCGATTGTTGCTACAACCCCAAGCCAAAAGAAGACCTTCCATTTAAGCAAAGCGCTTACCTCTAAACCACATTTAAGCTGCAGCTATTCTACACCTTAATAGCCGTGTGTTATGACTGTTAATGCGACGTGACAGCACCTGTCACTGTGTCGAAGAGTGCCAATACAGCCCGATTACAAGGTCAATACATTAGCATTAATTATCATCAAAAACAGCCCATTAGCAGGAAAGCTGATAATTGCATCAAAAAAATAACGATGGCGGTAAGCGACACAACAAAAGAACAGACAACGACGGGCTGAAATGGCTAGATAGAGCGTTAGAATAATGGGTTAAGATTATTTACATAATCATCAATTAATGTAGAGTATTGTTAACTCATGTCTAAATAAGCGCCACATTAATATAGGTTAGCCGATGTCTTTACCAAGCAAATGAGTGATATCACATTAGCATCCAAAATTGCCATTCTTTTGTTTATATCCGGGAGCTTGGGTATTTTTGTTTGGATTGGAGTCGTTCTTTACTTAAAGAAAAAGTGGTTACTCTTTTTAGAAGATGTACTTGATGATGGAGTTAGATTTTACTCGTTAAACTTTTTCTTTTCTGGACAAGGGGTTCTACAATACGCCACTGTTTTCTTAAGCTCTTTTCACGCCAAACGCTACCGAATGTTAGAAAAAAGAAAAAAGGTACCCCAAGATATTCAAAAAGCTTTTATATATGCTTTTTGCTGGTTCATGCTGAGCGTAGCTTTAATGGTAGCGAGTTACGTAATAATGAATGTGCATGATATATCGAGCTAATTCGTATTTAAGTAACCAACAATCTAAAGGTTCGCCTGATATACAGCTAATTCTCCTATTGCCACTGGCTATAGGCAGTCACCACCATCACTTTTAGCAACATCAACGCTGATAATTTGGATAGAGCCTGAATCGGCGAGTCGTGGATCCTGCAATCAAGGTGTTTCAATCCATCAGGGTTTTGCTTTACATATTCGCTTTGGCTATTTGGTACTTAAGCTGAGTAAAGCCGCTTACTTTAGCGTTTTTGTTTTTTAGCCTATCCCTGACTAAAAAATCACCTTTTCATATAAAGTACAGTTAGAATAAGGCCTTACGCTATATCTTAAGTTGCATGGACGCTTAGGTTTAACGATGAAAGGAACTTCATGAGTATATTTACCCGTCTGCTTCGCTCGGCATTACTGTTAGTGTTATTTACCGCCTCATCTACAGCGTTGGCGGTTGATTATGTGGGCACTGAAACCTGTATACGTTGTCACCAAGATGCTTATGAAGCATGGCAGGGCTCGCATCATCAATTGGCAATGCAACATGCCAGTGAAGACGCTATATTAGGTGACTTTAACAATGCTCAGTTCACTTTTAATGACAAGGTCAATCGCTTTTACACTAAGGGCGAGCAGTTCTGGGTAAATATTGAAGGGCCTGATGGCCAGTTCCACGACTATCAAATCAAATACACTTTTGGAGTCACCCCACTTCAGCAATACATGGTTGAGTTTGATGATGGTCGGGTGCAACTGATCCCGTTTACTTGGGATGCCAGACCAAAGCAAGAGGGCGGCCAGCGTTGGTACCACCTTTACCCAGAGATGGCGAAAACTGATGAATTTTATTGGACAAATACCGGACAAAATTGGAACTTCATGTGTGCCGATTGTCACTCCACCGATCTAAAAAAGAACTACAACGCCGAGACCAATCAATACAACACCACTTGGGCTGAAATCAGCGTGGGTTGTGAGGCCTGCCATGGCCCAGCGAGTGAACATTTAGCATTGGCAAACCTTAAGCAAGACGGTGGCGAATGGAATAACAAACACTTTGGCTTTGACCGTGATTTATCAAAAGCGGTAAAAGAATGGGTTTATCAACAAGACAATAGCACCCTACAGCCCAAAGCGATTGAACACACCCAGCAAGTACCAGTGTGTGCGCAATGTCATAGCCGTAGAATTCAGCTTTCTGAAAAAAATGACCATGTTAACGGAGCGTTTCAAGATCGCTATTTATTAAGCATGATCACCCCACAGTTATATCACCATGACGGGCAAATCTATGATGAAGACTATGTCTATGGCTCTTACTTGCAAACCAAAATGGCTGAAAAAGGCGTAAGCTGTACTAATTGTCATGATCCACATAGCGCACAGTTAAAAGTACCAGAGCAAGCAGTATGCGCGCAGTGCCATGTAGCAGCAGAGTACTTGCCCGACAATCACACCTTTCATCAAGCCGATAGCGAAGCGTCTAAATGCACAACTTGCCACATGCCAGAAACCACCTATATGCAGGTTGACCCTAGGCGAGACCATAGCTGGCAGATCCCAAGACCAGATTTGAGCAAGCATATCAATACCCCCAACGTCTGCACCCGTTGTCATACCGATCAAAGCAATCAGTGGGCAGAAGACGCACTGATAAAATGGTTCCCTGATTCACGCTATCGAAACCCTCAGCATTTCAGTATTGCCTTTTATGCGAGCAGTGTTAATCACCCTAGCGCTGGGCAGATGTTGTCATACATCGCTCAAGACCAAGCCCAAAGTAATATTATTCGTGCTTCCGCGATACAACGATTGGCCAATCATCCCAATAAAGATGCTATAAACGTATTAGCCAGTGCGGTTAAAGATAACAATGACATGATTCGCTTAGGCGCGGTAAAAGGTAGCAGCGCTTATCCCTTAGCCGACCGCTGGAAGTTAATTTCCCCGCTACTTAATGACCCGGTTTATGCAGTGCGTACTGAAGCAGCGGGTGCATTAGTCGCATACTGGAAAGAGCTAAGCGCACAGCAGCGTAGTGCTTTAGCACCAGCCCTCGCTGAGTATATTGAGATCCAAACATTTAGCAGTGACCGCGGCGCGAGCCGTACCAATTTGGGCAATATCCACCGTGCTCAAGGTCACTATCAGCTTGCTATTGAGGCTTATCAACAGGCAATTAAGGTTGAACCCAATTTTGCTAATAGCTACATCAACCTCGCTGATTTATACCGTGCTCAAAATAATGAACCATTAGCGTTTAACACCCTAATGCAAGGGATTAAGGCGCAACCAAAAGCGGCAATATTAAGCTATTCAGCGGGGTTGTCTTTATTGAGGCAAAACCAGCCAAAGCAGGCGTTAGATTTATTCAAAAAAGCCACTACCGTACAACCTAATAACCCTCAATACTGGCTAGTTTATGGTTTGTCATTAGAGAAATTTGATTTACTTAAAGCAGATGAGGCTCTTCAGCAAGCCTTCGATATCAGCGGTAACCCAGACCATTTATATGCACGCTGTGAAATCTTAGTGAAGTATAAATCAGCCGGCGCCCCGGCCTGTATTGAAGCACTCAAAGCCTACGCCCCAGACACGCTTATTCAGCAGTTAAATAGCCGCTTAAAGTAAGCGTATTTCGCAATCGTGATACAAGGTTTACCCATAAAAAAGCCCACTGTTGTGGGCTTTTGTCGCAAAGGCATAGGTTAACTAGTTACCCACTCCGCCATTATTTACTGCTTGTGATTCAGGGGTTACCGGAGGCCATTCTTCAAATGATGCAAGATGCTGAGCAACCGCCGCTTGCGCAGGACCAAAGGCCCACATTTTTTCGCCCATCCATTTTAAGTACATGCCTGATTCTTCGGCCGCTCGCTCATAAGGATCGCGACGCAAGTTAAATAGTAATGGTGCGTTTAGCTCTTCTTTAGGGCCACTCCAACCTTCGTTTTGTACCACAAAGTGGGCTTTCCAATCACCAACACGCACAGCTTGTAAGTTATCGCGCTCGTAATAGTAAATAACCTCACGCTTAGACTCGCCATCATTGGTTAACATCTCAACTTGGTTGTAACCATCAAGGTGCGCTTTAAAGCCATCGTAACCTGTTAGCATTTTCTCTTTTAAGTCTGCTGGGCCACCCGCGGCAGCCACTAAAGTGGGTAACCAATCCATGCCATCAAACATGCCATTATTTACCGCCCCTGCAGGGATTTTACCAGGCCAGCTAATCAGCAATGGTGCTCTCACTCCTCCTTCCCAAGTTGTGCCTTTCTCGCCTTTAAATGGGGTCATGCCGCCATCGGGCCAAGTCATTATTTCAGGGCCGTTATCTGCCGTGAAAATAATAATGGTGTTATCTGCAATGCCTAGCTCTTCCATTTTGGCTAGCATTTCTCCTACATGGTCATCGAGATCCTTCATCACCACTTCTTGAAGGCCCCAGCCGTTTTCACCTAACATCGCTTCATATTTAGGGGATAAATGGGTCCAAACGTGGCCACGAGACGGGCAATACCAAGTGAAGAAAGGTTTATCGGCTTTTACCGCTCGCTCAATGAAATCAATGGTGTGTTTATTCACTTCATCATCGAGTGTACGCATCCGTTCTTTATGCAGCGGGCCATCATCAACAATGGTTTGCTTACCATTACCGTCTGATTTTGCGTGGATCACATTACGGGGAGCAAACTTTTGAAAGTCAGGGTCTTTTGGCCAATCTGGATCTTCGGTGTATTCCATGGCATTTAGGTGGTAAAGCCATCCCCAATATTCATCAAAACCATGCATAGTAGGTAAGAACTCATCTCTATCGCCAAGGTGATTTTTACCAAACTGGCCGGTCATATAACCCATAGATTTAAGCACTTCAGGCAATGTAGGCGTATCGCCACTTAAGCCAACTGGGCCACCCGGTAAACCCACTGAATGCATTCCCGTTCGCACCGGTAATTGACCGGTTAAAAACGCCGAACGCCCCGCCGTACAAGAGGGTTGTGCGTAATAGTCGGTGAGTAACATGCCTTTTTCAGCAATGCTATCAATGTTAGGCGTATGACTGCTCATCACACCATTGTGATAAGCACTTAGATTAGAGATACCAATGTCATCAGTGAAAATAACAAAAATATTGGGTTGCTCTTGCGCTGAGTGCGCAGTGAAAGGCAGTACGGCTAATACCCCTAAAATCAGGGAGCGAAACATCCTATTCATTCTTTCTCCTTAACTGATTACTCAGCTTTTTTAATGATTGTTCATCCAACAAGGCCGAACTCAAGTAATACCAGAGCGCTAACGCTTAGATACATAACAAGCTTAGAAAGCGGTAAAACCGTAAGACAAGCTAGGCAGTATTAGCCCCACCAAAGCGGTCTCTTTAAGTGCTGCATTGCGCAAATAACTATGACTAGTATCAATAAAGCGTAGATCAAATCTTGCGTGACACAAGCTATCCTCGGTATTTACCAACAAAAATATAACAATCAGAACAAGTGCTTATATCAGTTTTTAGAAGAAGGATTTAGCCTGAGAATTACTGTAGCCAATGGGTTGGGGTTACGTGCTCTCCGAGCGATAGCGATGGTTATGCTGAAGTGTCTGCCGAGGTTTCTCACCAAACAAGCGCATATAATCCTGACTGAATTGGCTAAGATGAAAAAAACCATAATCAAATGCTATCTCTGAAATCGTTCTGGCGCTGTCACAATTTAGCAGCCTACGTCTCACTTGGTTAAGCCGAATAATTTTAATATATTGCTTAGGTGACATGCCAAGACACTCACTAAAAGTGTACTGCAAGGTGCGGCGACTAACATGCACTGCCGCGCATATCTCGCTTATAGTGACAGGGGTCTTTAAGCGCGAGTCGCTTAAATAGTGTTTAACCCGCTTCATAATACGTAGCCGCTGATGAGAACCAACATGTGAAGCGGATACCTGCTGAGCTTGGCTAAGTAGTTCTTGCACCGCATCCTGAAGGATTATCTCCTGGGTGATACTACTCCAGCGATGACCTTGCGGTTGCAATAGCAGCGACAAGTATTGCCGAAATACCATTTGCGCCCCCGCGCCACTTCCTTCTATGCAAAGGCCTCTAGGCGTTTGGCTTATCTGAGCTTCTTCATTTTGTTCTGCGAATTGAGTTAACAAGCTTTTAGGCAGCACCAGACCAAAGATAGAAAAGTTATCTGGCGTCAACAGTTCAAAATCTAAGCCACCAGGCATGCATAAAAATTGGTCATGACTGGTCCGCTGATGATTAATGCGACAGCTTTTATTATTTGCGCTAACCCCTAACCATAGCCCACCGTCTTCTACTCGACACTGTTGCCGCAACTCATGGCTAGTATCTTCTCGAAACACATGAATATGCGGCAAGCTAACTTCATTTATTACACCAAGAAACTGGCCTTGGCTGAGTTGGTCAAACTCTTGCTGCCAGTTGATCAGGTTTGCCGCCTGATGATTTGCATCATTCGAGTGAAGTGTGCACAACAATGATTCATTGTTCGTTACAGTGCGTTTCTCCATATTTCCTATCCTTGGCTCGCCCAATGTATCAAAACAGGGCAAGGCTAACTTATCACATTGTTATATATACACTTTTCCTCATTGCCACTTTTCGATAATCGTTCGGAATAAACATTGCAGCCTGAGTAGCAAGGCCTTTTAGTCTTATAAGTGAGCAAAAAATGGTCCAAATAAACGTGTCACCATATTGAAATGTTATAAAGCCATCTCGTCGCAGTGAGTAAAACTCAATTAGCGAATCAGACGGCATAGCAGCAACCATTTTAGACGCGCCACTCAATGGCACAACGCTGTACCTAACATCAACTTGGTCAACACCCCTGTGTTTTAAAGGATTAGAACAACAGCGCTGATGAGCAAAGGCTTAAGCCGTTAAGCCCGTTTACAGCGCCAAATTAGCAAGCTTAGTTGCCATGCTTTTGCGATAAGGAAATCTAATGCCCGGTTTTATTGTTGCCTACGTCAATTACGTTGATAGATTTAATCGTCTTATAGGCCGCTTTATGATGTACGGAATCTTCCTGATAATAGGCGTACTGATGTGGTCGTCTATATCCAAAACCTTTTTCTTGCCATCTCTATGGACCCTCGAGTCTGCCCAATTCATGATGGTTGGCTACTACATCCTTGGTGGCGCCTATGCCATCCAGCTAAACGCGAATGTTCGAATGGACTTGTTCTACGGTGAATGGTCGATAAAAAAGCGCGCTTGGGTAGATGCCTTTACCGTCTTCTTTCTGATTTTTTATCTGTTTGTACTTCTCTATGGAGGCCTAGAAAGCACACTTTATTCGCTTGAATATGGTCAGCGTAGCCGTAGCGCTTGGCGGCCCTATTTATGGCCAATTAAGGCCGTAATGTGCACCGGATTTTTAATGATGATCCTGCAGGCGGTCTCACAGTTAATAAAAGATATCGCGATTATTCGGGGAGTAGAAATCAAATGAGTTATGGCATGATCGCAACAATGATGTTCTCGTTGATGATGTTGCTAATGGCAACGGGTCAACGAGTGTTTGCTGCAATAGGCGCGGTTGCTTCCATCGCCGCTATTTTTCTGTGGGGAACAGGGGGAATAGAGATCCCTTTCACCGCCACCTTAAAGCTGATGAATTGGTATCCCTTGCTTACCCTCCCCATGTTTATCTTTATGGGCTACATCCTTTCTGAATCCAAAATCGCCGATGACCTTTACAAAATGTTTCATGTTTGGATGGGGCCAATGCCCGGCGGGCTAGCCATCGGTACTATCGGCCTTATGGTACTTATCTCAGCCATGAACGGGCTGTCTGTTGCAGGTATGGCAATCGGTGCCACTATTGCCCTGCCAGAGCTACTAAAACGTAACTATGACAAAAGAATGGTCACCGGGGTGATTCAAGCGGGATCCTCACTGGGTATTCTGGTGCCTCCTTCGGTGGTGCTGGTTCTGTACGCCATGATTGCTCGCCAACCAGTAGGGCAACTCTGGCTAGCGGGTATTATTCCGGGCCTCATTATGGCGGCGCTATTTATCATTTACATCGCTATACGCTGTCGAATGAACCCCAGCCTAGGGCCAACTCTTAGCGCTGAAGAGCGCAATGTTCCTATGGCAGAGAAAATCCGCCTGCTTGGTGCAGGGGCACTGCCATTAGGTATATTTGCAGTAATGATGGTTCCTTTTGTTAACGGCTGGACCAGTCTAGTAGAAAGCTCCGCCATTGGTGCAATGGCTGCACTGTTAGCGGCTATTTTTAAAAAACGCATGACCAAACTCGTATTCGAGAAGTCGCTGCGTAACACCTTAGCGATATCTTGCATGTTTATGTGGATCATCCTTGCAGCGCTGGGCTTTGGTGCCGTATTTGATGGGCTAGGCGCGGTAAAATCAATAGAAAACCTATTTACCGAGCAGTTAGGGCTAAGCCCTTGGATGATTCTTATCCTGATGCAACTGTCGTTTCTGATCATGGGATCCTTCCTTGACGATACGGCAATGTTGGTTATTGTGGCTCCCCTTTATGTGCCACTGGTCAATGCGCTTGGCTTTGACCTTATTTGGTACGGTGTGCTCTACACCATTACCTCTCAAATCGCTTACATGACGCCACCATTTGGCTACAACTTATTTCTGATGCGCGCCATGGCGCCGCCTGAAATCACTCTGCGCGATATCTACGGCTCCATCGGCCCCTTTGTCGCCATAATGATTGCCTCACTGATTCTAATTATGATCTTTCCTCAGCTGGCTTTGTGGCTGCCGGAATACGTATATGGAAAGTAGCGAGGCTCCCTTTGCACACTAACACCGAAATGCAAATACACGGCGGGCAACTGGCCCACTGAGACAATATCCATTGGAGGGATAACCATGACTTCTAGACGTAAGTTTTTAACCGGTGCGGCCGCTTTAACCGCGGGTACTTTATTGGCTCCGGCCAAAACGTTTGCAGCAAACCCAAAAATTAAGTGGCGTATGCAAACCTACGCAGGCCCGGCTTTAGCCGAACATGTAATTAAGCCCGCTATTGAAGCATTTAACCGGATCGCTGGTGACGAAATGCAGATTGAGCTGTACTTTGCCGATCAATTAGTGCCAACCGGTGAGCTATTTCGCGCCATGCAAAAAGGAATTATCGATGCTGTTCAATCTGATGATGATTCAATGGCATCCCCTACCGAGGTAACCACCTTCGGGGGCTACTTCCCGTTTGGTAGCCGCTATTCTTTAGATGTGCCGGTGCTTTTCAACCAATACGGTTTGGGAGAAATTTGGGCAGAAGAGTACGCTAAAGTCGGGGTCAAACACATCTCTGCAGGTGCATGGGATCCCTGTCACTTTGCCACCAAAAAGCCCATCAATAGCCTTGAAGACCTAAAAGGCTTAAGAGTATTTACCTTTCCAACGGCTGGTCGCTTCCTCGCTAAATTTGGCGTAGTGCCGGTGTCTATTCCTTGGGAAGATGTAGAAGTAGCCCTTCAAACCGGCGAGTTAGATGGTATTGCTTGGTCAGGTATCACCGAAGACTATACTGTTGGCTGGTCAAAAGTGACCGATTATTTCCTTACTAACAATATTTCTGGTGCCTGGATTGGTTCTTTCTTTGCCAATATGGATCGTTATAACGCACTACCAGACCACCTTAAAGAGCTACTTAGCTTATGTTTAGACACCTCTCATTACTATCGCCAATGGTGGTATTGGGGTGGAGAAGCCAAGCTACGTGTTGAAGGCAGTGATATGAAGTTAACCACCATTCCCGATGAAGAATGGGCAACGGTAGAAGCAGAAGCGCACCAATTTTGGGAAGAAATAGCCAAAGAATCGCCCACTAAAGCCAAGGTTGTCGAAATATTTAAAAAGTACAACGCCGATATGGTGAAAGCGGGTAGACCTTACCGGTACAACTAACAGTGACGAACAACAGCGACCGCGGTCGCTGTTGTTATCATCGGCATTAATCACTAAAGGGAACGCTATGGCCGCAACATATCGCTGGCAACAAGGAGACAAGGTATACCAGTTCCATTCACTGGCCGATTTAATGGCAAAAGCCACACCCGCTCGCTCTGGTGATGCATTAGCCGGTATATGTGCTGAAACAGCAGAGCAGAGAGTCATCGCACAAATGGCCCTAGCCGAAGTGCCCTTAAAAACCTTTCTCAATGAGGCGCTTGTTCCCTATGAATCTGATGAAATAACCCGCCTCATCCTCGATAGCCACAATACCAGCGCTTTTGCTCCCATCTCTCATATGACAGTAGGCGATCTGCGCAACTGGCTGCTTGGTAGTCAGGCAGATGGAGAAAGCTTAGTTAAATTACGCCTTGGGCTTACTCCCGAAATGGTTGCCGCGGTAAGCAAAATAATGCGTAATCAAGACCTCATTCTGGTGGCCCAAAAATGCAATGTGGTGAGCGCGTTCCGCAATACTATTGGTTTACAAGGAAGGCTCTCTACACGTTTACAACCCAATCACCCTACCGACTCTCTTAATGGCATTGCCGCATGCATTTTCGACGGCCTAATGTACGGTAACGGCGATGCTGTAATAGGGATAAATCCCGCTACCGATAATGTAGCGCAAACGATCAAGCTGCTATCACTCATGGATGAGGTGATCCAGCGCTATCAAATTCCCACTCAATCTTGCGTGCTTACTCATGTCACCAATACCATAGAGGCCATAGAGAAAGGCGCTCCGGTTGATTTAGTCTTTCAGTCTATTGGCGGAACTCAAGGCACCAATGACACCTTTGGGGTAAACCTTAACCTATTAAAAGAAGCGCAAGAGGCAGCACTGTCACTAAACCGAGGAACCGTTGGCAACAACGTCATGTATTTTGAAACAGGGCAAGGCACCGCGCTTTCGGCCGATGCCTATTTCGGCGTTGATCAGCAAACCTGCGAAGCAAGGGCTTATGCGGTTGCCCGCCACTTCGATCCCTTACTGGTTAACACCGTGGTGGGATTTATCGGTCCTGAATACCTGTTTGATGGTAAACAAATTATTCGCGCCGGGTTAGAAGACCACTTCTGCGGTAAGCTATTGGGGCTGCCAATGGGCTGTGATATTTGCTATACCAATCACGCCTATGCCGATCAAAATGATATGGACAACCTGCTAACCTTGTTGGGTGTGGCAGGCTGCACGTTTATTATGGGGATCCCCGGCTCAGACGACATAATGCTTAACTATCAAACCACCTCATTTCACGATGCGCTATATGCACGTAAAGCGCTAGGCCTGAAACCGGCACCTGAGTTTGAATCCTGGTTGACGCAGATGGAAATATTTAGTGATGTTGAGCAGGTCCAGCTCAATCAAAATCTCGCTTCGCCCTTCAGGTCCTCACTCTCCCGATTAGAAGATGAAAGCGTATGAGTAAACCTTCAAATAAACCATGCATCAAGGCTGAGCCACTGGTGACAGCAACGCCCTGGCAATCGCTAAAACAGTTTACCTCCGCCCGCATCGCTCTGGGCCGAGCGGGCAATAGTATTCCCAGCAATGAGTTACTGGCTTTTCAGCTCGATCACGCCCGCGCGATAGATGCGGTGCACAAAGCACTAGATGTAGAAACCTTATGCAAGCAACTCGCCTGTTCACCTGTATTGCTTAGCGTTACGCAAGAGCCACCCATGGTGCTCGCGAGTAAAGCCACTGACAGGATGACTTATCTGCAAAGGCCAGACCTAGGGCGGCAGCTCAATCAGAACTCATGGCAAACACTCATCGAGCGGCGCGCAACAAATAACACAGAGTATGACCTCGCTATCGTAGTGGCCGATGGGCTTTCTTCCATCGCGATTCAACGGCACGCTCTGTCCGTCATAGAAAGGCTAGTGTCCACCTTAGCGCTCGATAAAAAACATCGTTGGTCACTTGCCCCGCTAACCATTGTCACTCAAGGTAGAGTCGCGGTGGGCGATGATGTAGGTGAGTGTTTGAAGGCAAAAATAACCATGATACTCATTGGAGAACGGCCGGGGCTAAGTTCGCCTGACAGCATGGGGATCTACATCAGCTGGGCTCCCAAACGCGGTATTAAAGATGCTAGCCGAAACTGTATCTCTAATATTCGGCCAGAAGGCCTAAACTATGATGAAGCAAGCCACAAAGCCTTTTACCTGCTAAGTGAATCTATCAGGCTACAGCTCTCTGGTATTGGCCTAAAAGACCGCTCAACTAACCTTGAAGACAATGAGGTAATAGAGGCACCTGCAAGCTCTAACTTTCTTCTATCCTAGTTAAGCTTGGGGCATCAACCTTGGCTTACAAGAAAGCGAGAAAGGGAAAAGCATACCGACTACATTTAGAAGCTCTCCCCTTTTATATTTTTAAGGTGAGTCTTCAATACAGAACACTCTCGCGTGTTGATTGCGTAACCTTTTGTCAAAGACAAACAGGTCGGCCTCATAGTTGTCACCTGACAGCGCTGGGTCTAATCGTACTCCAATAGCGCAATGCTTAGGCATAGGGAACGCGGTTTGTAGTTGGTCAACAATCTGATTATATCGACTAATTGAAAATGTCATTGATGTACTCAGCGCCAATATAACAACCACCGGGGTGTTAATCTCACAGTGGGACAAAACACTATCAATACTGCGCTTATTAAACCTGTGATATTGAGCTCTGCTTCCATCAATACTGCCAATGTTAAAATCTTCTATGTCAAGGTTGATCAGCGATGGCTTGGTGAGAATGTCATAGACCGCTGTCGACATAGTGGCATTACCGGGTAATACCAACACCCTTTTTCCATACTCACCCGCTAAAGCCTCTAAATCCGCTAACGCCCACTCCTTGTAACTATCATCCATACAAAAAAGCAGATTTTGCTGACCTCGCATTGCCACCAACATATCAGAATAAGTAGTGATGATAGTATTCGTAGTCGCCAATGTTTCTTTTATTCTCAACATAGACAGCCCTCTTGGTTGCAGTGATCTTTGGTGTAAATCATCGCTCAAAAGTAGCCCCTATTTCTTTGCTCCCAGCGATGATAATAATCGCTGTACAGCTCGTCCCTACCTCCTGTTTCTGTAATCCAGTCCTCGTACTCTGGCGAATCTTCAAAACCGTTACCCGAAAAACCCTGCAGTGGGTTAACGTTTGTCTTTAGTGATTGGGTCATCGTTTGGCTTACGGTTTTAAGCGGATTTTGGGTCAATAAACCAATCGCATCTTCGGCATCGTTTTTTAGTTCAGACAAAGCAAATGATGGACCAAGGCAAATAGTGTCTGAAATAACTTTTAGAATTCCCATAATCTTTCTCCATGGTTATCGCTTGTGATTAGTCAGCCTCTAGGCAAAGACCCCTTAGCGATATTTGTTGTGACCCCAAATGGTCACAGCGGTATTAGCTAAATGAACTAGCCTACTGGTAGTCGAGGAAGCATCACTTTGTTGCTCCCCCATTTATGAGCATTTATCGCTTTTTTAAAACCTGCAATGACCTCCCTGCATTCGCCGCTAATTCATCAATAACTTGGTCTTTCTGCGCTAACAGTTCTCGCATTAGCTCTAGCTCATTTTCAACAGAATTTTGCTTTGCT
Organism: Agarivorans sp. MS3-6; assembly: GCF_054112545.1. Taxonomy (NCBI): domain Bacteria; kingdom Pseudomonadati; phylum Pseudomonadota; class Gammaproteobacteria; order Alteromonadales; family Alteromonadaceae; genus Agarivorans; species Agarivorans sp. MS3-6. Next base: position 1,287,456 of record NZ_CM134202.1, read on the forward strand.
TCGGTATCTTCAACACCATCGTCATAGCCCTCTCCGTAGCCATCCATCCAAGCCAAACGATAGGTTTCTTCAAGAACACTGGCTTGTTGGTCTTGTAGGTTTCGCTCTTTACTATTAAAGCCCATGTTTATTCCTCATCTGTTCACGCATTTGCTGTCTTAATCCATCATCAATTGTTGTCCTCAAATGTTGAGGTAACGACATCGCTTTCCCTGCTGGCTTACTGTTATCGCTTGTTTCAGCCCCCCCCTCTCGGTGCATATTCGTGTCGCGCTTATGGTTCGCAAACTCATAAACGTTATTGCCTTTAGTCATTGGTAAATCTCCTTATCTCATTGTTTATGCTGGCATCCTCTTGAGACAACTGAGGACACCGATCCATCATGTTTAATGCTCTTGCTGCGGCTAAGCGCTTCACTCCTAACGGCCCGCTATTGATAAGCTCACTCGGCATCATGAAGTGTTAATCAAGTACCTTTGCTTTGCTTACTATTCATATCCACAGTACTTATTTAAAAATTCATAAATCGACGCCTTAATCATTGTCTCATTCAAAATAACCAAGGACACACCACAAAGTCAACAGCAAAAAATAATATCAAACAAAACACACAAGCAAACGAAAAAAACACACTAACACACCCAAAACACAAGCTTAACGCTATACTTTAATTATTGAATCACAACAAAAACACACAAACGCAAAGCTGGTATCTTTTATTTATATTGATAGGTAAAGTAGCAACACTCAATGGGAAGTTGGTGTTTTATCTAGGTCAAATGTTATGATTGAAGCAGCCAAATTACTTTATTGTGTGGGTTCATGAAGACCGAATTAAAAAATCCTTTTACTAACGCTATAGACCTAATCACCAATGAAGTGCTTCAACTATTACTCGTCGTTGAGTATTTGAAGACAGATAAAAATCTTTATGCGAAATTGCGAAAACTAGCAGAGTTAAAACAAGAAATAGATTCATCACAACAAATTCAAGACTATGTTAAAGCCTCTAACCACGCCTCGCCGAAACAGTCATATGAATTTATTGCTAGAGTCTGTACAGCATTAGATCATGGCTGGAGTGCTAACCGATTTACTAGGGAGTGCTTAAAAGACGTTATTCGTATAGAAGATAGCCAATCAACTCGCCTTAGATATCAGCAAGAATTGTTGAAAAAAATTCTTGACGATACCCTCCCCTCCATCCTCGATAACATTAACTTCAAGTTTGAAGGCTTTCATGACGCGGCGAATAACTACCAGCACCTACATCTCCTCTTGGCATATATCAATGCACAAGAGTTACTGAGTGAAGTAGCGGCACTAAACACTCTTGATTACAGCAATATTGAGTTTTTGCTTCTCGGAAAGTTCAAACAAGAGCTAAGCAACTCAGTGCCGATGAGTTCAATAAACGAGTTATTGGAAAAAGCTGAAACATCGTTTCACTTAAATCGCAAAGTATATCGAATGGTTAACGACCTGTTTTATCAGGCGCTAAATCACCCTCTGGCGCGCATAGAAACGCTTCTATTGTGGGGCAAACAAACCAGCAAAATGCCACTGAATATTAAAACCGAAACAAAAACGGAACAGTGGGAAGAGTTGTTTTCAAGCTCTAACACTGAGGTGATCACAATAAAGATGAAAAAACAGGATGTAGAGCTCGAGTTCAAAGACAGTAATTGGGACGGCTTGTTCAACAGTTTTTATTATGCCCTAGATAAACAGCTTAGCGATGAAGAACAGCCTTGGGCTAGCGTACAGGCCTTTAACGCCGTTGAGGCATACCTACAGTATGATTTTTGGGCCTCTTTCCGACGCGATCAGTTCATTAGCAACTTAAGCTCGGAAGATATCAATAAGAAACCATCAGCGCTCGCAAGGCGAAGACTCATTTCTCTACCTGTTATAACTAGGGGGCTAGCCTTTTCTATCTATTTTGCTAAAACCGCTGTGAATACAGAAAAATTAACGACTAAAGCGGCGCTAACACAATACTGCCAAGCTGAAGGGTACAGTGAGAGCACCATAAAGCAGTCGTATGAAGCAGTAAGGCGACTCGCCAAAAGCAGTGCATTTAAGGCGCTACTCCAATACCAAAAAGAATGGTTGCTTAATAATGAGCTTCCAAACTCACGGTTCGTCTTCCGCTCGCTTTTAGTTAGTGCTGAACGGTAACACTAAAGAAAAGTGGTGTACTGAACGAGAGCCCAATTGTGGCCTGTCTTAAATATCAAGGCGGCAGTGAAAATACAGGTGCGTAAACGCTAACCTTAACCGTGCTTACTTCATATTTTTGAGAGGGTTAAATAACTGGGTGTTAGCTTGCTAGCGTAGTAGCACCCCGCTGGCGGAAGTAACCGAGATAAGCGCAAATGCTTTTCTCTATCAACGCTTAAGTAATGTACTAGCGCTTGCCAAAATTTAAATTGAATGTTGTTTCCATTTGCAACCACCTCTTTTAACAGGCCTGGAGTGTAAGGTTTGTACAGCTCAATTTGATCAATCACTACTGCCTGCGAGTCAACCAGGCTAATATAAAGTGTTTCTTCATAGGGAGAGTCATTGCTGGTAAACCAAAGGCTACCTAGTGCTGGCACATCAAAGCCATTTTCAACCACTAGGCCTGGCAAGTTAATCGCCAGCGTAGAGCCAGAAGGTATAACGTTTACGCTACCCTCGCCCTTTACCACTCGGTAGCCCTTTAGTTCTTTCATCTGTCTACTCATTCCTTTGGTTTACCAGACAATAGCGCTAGCAGCGGCAATTAATACCAAAGCAACTCTACTCTGAGCTAAATGGCTGTAGATTATTTGAAAAGACTATCACCAGTAACAAAACAATCAATTGACATAATTGACAGCTTGTTTTTTGTACCAATAGATTGTGGGGCCAAACTTTGGCTTAAAAACGCTAGCCAAGTTTTATTAGCTAGCACTCTATAAATTGATTTTATCTAGATAATACAGCAGTATAAACATCCTAATTGACTAAAAACGGCTTAAGGCTATGACGGTAAATTTCGCCAGCAAAATTTGTGGTTCTCGGCCTTATCCAGCCAAAGCAGATCTTAATGCCGACCTAAAGAAGTTTGAAAGCGACCGAGGCCGAATCATTAACAGCGCTGCGGTGCGCCGCTTACAACAAAAAACCCAAGTATTCCCGCTAGAGCGAAATGCCGCAGTACGCAGCCGCCTTACCCATTCTTTAGAAGTACAGCAAGTGGGCCGTTATATTTCGCAGCTCATCTGCGAAGCCTTAGTTGATGAACAAAACAGCTACCAACTTAAGGGGCTTGAGCGCCAGTTAGAAAGCATTGTTGAAATGTCCTGTTTAATGCACGACATTGGCAACCCACCCTTTGGTCACTTTGGTGAAGCCGCCTTAATTGACTGGCTAAGCAAAAACCTAAATAGCTTGTATCAAGCTAGCCAGGCAACCGAGCTAGATGAAAACAAAGAACAAACACCCAAGCTGCCAGAAGCCATTCATCGAGATTTAGTCAGCTTCGAGGGTAACGCCCAAGGCATTCGGCTTATTCACTCGCTGCTAAAGCTAAACCTTACCTACTCGCAAGCCTCTGGCATACTCAAATACACCCGCTGCGGTACAGAAGCCAAGCCAGATAAAAGCGCTCCGTTTAGTTACTTAAAAAAGAAGGTGGGTTACTACCTTAGCGAGCAACGCTACATAGAAGACATTCGCGAACACCTAGACATAGACAAATACTGCCGCTCGCCGTTTTCTTACATAATGGAAGCCGCCGATGATGTGTCTTATGGTATCGCCGACTTAGAAGACGCCATAGAAAAAGGCGTGCTGAGCATTAAAGAACTAAAGCACGCCCTATTAGCCACCTTTGCCAAGCTAAGCAGTGAACATGGCTGCAGCAAACCAAAAGAAATGGACACCATTCTCGACTTTGCTCACCAAAGTAAAAAAACACAGCTGAGTGATGAAGAAAGAGACTCGATGTTTTTTGTTTATCTGCGCGTAGCAGTAAACCAACGCTTGCCTGAACATGCCAAAAACCAATTTGTAGAAAACTTAGAAGCGGTTTATCAAGGCAGCTTAAACCGCGCACTAATTGAAGATGGCAGCGTAAACCACCTCATAGTTGAAACCTTTAAAAGCGTCGCACTAGAGCGTTGCTTTTGCCACCCAGAGGTAGAAGCCCGCGAGCTGCAAGGCTACCAAATCATCTCAGGCTTAATGGCTTGCTACCAACCGCTGTTAGCACTAAGCCAAGGCCAATTTGAATACTTGGCGGGAAAAAACCAAAGTGAAGAAAATGAAAGCTCTGCTTACATACAACGCCTCTACAAAAAACTGCCGTCTAAACACTTGGCGGCGTATCAAAAAGCCATGAGCGACGCACCAGTAAGCGATGAGTTTGGCAACGAGCAGTGTCGTGAGTTTTACTACCGCACTCGACTCATCATCGACTACATCAGCGGCATGACCGATCAATACGCCTACGATGAGTTTAGAGCGTTTAATGTGATAAGTGATTTTTAGGTAAGGAAGTTAAAGGGAGCAGGTATTTAAAGTTACTCTGATCCCTTTTATTCGTCGATAGTCATGGAGGACTCCCGAAAAAGGGAGTATATGATCACAGCAAGAACGTTAGGTCAAATTGCTCATGCGCGCTCAAAAAACGTTCGCGATCTCACCCTGCCTCTGACCCCTTTTATTATAGATTTAGAGCAGATGAAATTTGTTGGAATTTCGCATACAGATGAATTCTCCCCTAGATCTTAAGCCGATTAAATGTGAGATAGTGTTGGGCTTTGAAATTCTTTGATTTACTTAAAATAATATAAAATGGGTCAGAGTCTGAGGGATCCCCACGAATAACTTACCTCCTTCGTATAAGAAAAGACCAACACATTAACCCGACCAAAAAAAATGGCAAAAGATATAGGGAAAACCATAAGAATTTGGAATAGGTTGATGTTTCACCAAAAAAAGAAGGATAGAAAAAAATATACTTACCCAAGATGTATAAAAGAGCACTAACAAGAAGAAGTGAAAGGCACCTGTAGTTGATCCGATTCAGTAGACACTTCACTCAAACAAGATGAGGTGTTTATGCCAGCTTATAAAACAGGTAAAAAAACTCAGCAATACACAACTGAATTCAAAGCAACCGCCGTCAAATTAACCCACTTGGCAGGTGCTACAGTTAAAGGAGTTGCAGAGTCACTCGACATTCATCCGTTCATGTTATCTCGGTGGCGAAAGGATTATCGCGAGGGGAAAATCATGTCTGATAGAAGACGGAAAAAACTAAGCAAACCCATGAATCTTTCTGAAAATGAAAAAATTGCTGAACTTCAAAAGAAAGTAAAACAACTTGAACTGGAGAATGATTTGCTAAAAAAGTGGCAACGATTCGTCGCGGAGGAAAGTCGACGAGATTCCGATTCATAAGCCATTATAAGCAACGCTTTCCCATCACCATGATGTGCCGATTTCTTAAGGTGTCTCGCTCTGGTTACTATGCCTTCTGTAAACGAAAAGTGAGCCGCCATAAGCTCATTGATGACCAGTTGGCCTATCGTATTGAGCAGATATTCACCAAGAGTAGAGAGACTTACGGTAGCCCTCGTGTACATGCGGAGTTAAAGTGTAGCGGAATTTACACCAGTCGAAAACGGGTGGCTAGGTTGATGAGAGAGCATGGCTTGAAAGCACGCTGTTCTAGGGTTTACATTAAAATGGCTAAACTACATCGATTCTATCAATCGATTAAAAACATACGTAAAGATATGCCAAAACCTACCGCAGTTAATGAACAATGGGCGGGTGATTTAACCTATATACGACAGGGAAACCGCTGGTTATATCTTGCAGTAGTCATAGACCTATATTCACGAAAAGTGATTGGTTGGTCGATGAATCACCGTAAAACAACAGCAGTAACGATGGCGTCGTTACAAATGGCCTTTAGAAATAGAAAGCCACAGGCTGGATTGGTGTTTCACACTGACAGAGGAGCAGAATATCGCGCTCATGAAGTTCAAGCACTGTTGAGTAAGTACGGCGTAACACCGAGTATGAATCGACCAGGGCATTGTACAGACAACGCAGAAATGGAATCGTTTTTTCATACCTTAAAAGGAGAACTCATTAAATCGAATCACTTTACAAGTGAATGGGATTTGAGAGATAAAGTAGCAGGATATGTACAACATTTTTATAATCGATTTCGACTGCACTCAAGTTTAAAATACTTAAGTCCAGTAGAATACGAAGGCAGAGCAAAGGAAGCGTAACCCGTGTCTACTTTATCGGGGGAAGATCACCCATTTACTTTTAACTCTTACTAATATTTCAACAGATAGAACGTAAAGAAATAGACTTATCGAATAAAGCCACCATTTCTCTCCATTGTTATTAAAATAATCATATGACAAAAACAAAAAGAACAGCTGGGCCAATCTAATCATATAAATCATGTATTTAGCACCCTGAATTTATCTTCGCATCACATTATAAAAGGGTAAGAGTAACTTTAAATTCGACTACTTTAAACTCTCTAACTGCACACCAAAAAAGTGAAGTGTACTTGATCTCGCCATACGATTCTGGCTTGGTAGGCGAAATCAAAATATTAACTTACCAATGGCGTAACTTTCCGAATGGAACTCTAAAACCGAAGGATGCTAACCAATCATCAGTGGTAACTAAAGCCTCACCGGTAACAGCAAAACCTATGTACTTGAGGTTGAAGTATTTGGAAAATCGAATAGGGATACCATAACTATCACTCTCGAACGTTTGCCAAGTTTCCCCATCGAAATGATCTGTAGCCACAGAGAGTTTGGCTATTCCTGTTTCTACCAAAAACTCATACTCTCCAGGATAGAAGTACTTACCAACCATCAATCTTGTAGAACTATAATTATCCTTCCCATCTTCATACTCACATATCAATTGGCACCCATCATCATTCCCTCCTAGCACTCCTAAAGAAATACTATAATCTGAGTAACTATAATAAAGGTCTAGAGCGATACTCGTTCCGGGCCGACCAAAAGAAAGCCCAGGTTCTAACCAAAGATAATGCTGTTGCTCTGTTACGCTCTGCTCCTCTGCTTGCAGAGGGCTTATTACCGCGCAAAGTAATAAAGCCGATAAGCTTATATTTCTCATGTCTTTCCTTAGCTGTAAAAAAATCCTTTATTAAATTTTATTTATAAAAACTTGCGGGCGCATTAAAACATTTAAAAACATAGAGGCAAAAGTTATTTTTAGACTTTGTGACTCAGCTATTAATAAATAACTGCATAGTATATGTAAATGATTCAGTTTGATAAAATGTGAATATTGTTGCGTCACAAAGCAACTCTTAGGCAACGCGCATAGAATGATATAAAAGGCGATATATATTGAGTCAGATAGCTTTAAATTCAACTGCTTGAACTCTACAACTACACGCACAAAAAAAGCGAAGCATCGCTGCTTCGCCTATCCTCTTAATCCATATCTTTGAACGTGCAAACAGGCTCACCAATCGTGGTTTCGGTAAGTGGAATACGGCAATCCAAGTAATAAGAGATTAAATTTAAGGTCACTTCAAAACCCTGAGCTGTAAATTTGGGAGAAAGGTAACCTACAGCCGCAACGTCTGTTCTTACATCTACAGTATTACCTTGTTGATCGGTGTAATGACATAGCGTTTTAGCAACGCCTGCACTTTCTAGCTGTAAAGTGATACATGGTTGCTCTTCGGTGTTGTATCTCATGTAAGTTACGGTTTCGCTCCTTACAATGCCAACAACTTCGTCCCTTGCTTGCAAAGGCTTATTGTCTTGGGTAAAAGCCGCGCCAGAAAGTAATACTAAGCTAAGCGTTATAGTGTTAAGTGGGCGCTGCATAACGTAACCTAATTTGTAGCTCTATGAGTGAAATACAAACAGCGCAATGAAATCAAACTAACCTAGTAAGTAACCTGAATAGCGTAGTAAATACGAGGAGAACGGAAGTACCAAGACAAATCATTGTAAACAACCAAAACTGAAAAGGCTCTTTCTCTCGAGTTAATTCATCAGTTGAGCTAAGCAGCTCTATACGACCAACTTCAATGCCCTTTAAGCAATAAGACACCATAAAACAGCTTCCACTCAACCACATGCCATCCATTGCAATGGCAGTTCTATTAGGAAGCTCAATTATTCCACCAATGACAAGAGCGAGGCCAAAAAGCGCAGCACTTAGCCAACAAACTACATTGTGTATCTTAAGAAATGTCACTTATACAGCTTCTCTCTCATATACCACCTAATCCAAACAACAAACCTACCGCTCCCCTTTATGAAAACACTTAGTACAAAGGCACGCAAACCTGTTCTTCCTGCAAGGTGTAACAAATATCCGTTTCCGAGAGTGTTGGCGCTTCGCCTGTGTAAGGGTTTTTGTATTCATCTAAATCTATAGCCTCGGCTATAAAGCCAGTATCTTGATTAATCAGCAAATCCAACAACAAGATCCTAAGATCAAATTTAAGCTTTTCGGGATAAAAGGATAGAAAACGAGGGCGCGCTGTCATCTCTAAAATTGATCCAACAATATTCCGATAGTTGTTAAGCCCAAACCAAAACCATTTATCGGCAGCCCATCTTACCTCTTCAAGCTGCTCATCTAGGTTAGCATTATATAACTTTACTATTTCGATGAGTTCACCCTTCTTTACCTCCTCAGAAATCATCAGCTTTTGTCTAATTTTGATTGCACTGTTTAGCGTCATGTTTTCTTTAAATTTAAGTTTTGCTGCAAAAACATGAATGTGGTCCCCTCGCTTACCTCTTATCCGCTTCCCTGCATACTTGGTATTCTTTGCAAAATTAGAAAACTCACTTTGCCATACGCGGTTGAAGGATATTTCTTCAATAGATAAAGGCACAAACGCTGGAGCCAATAAATCCCAATTAGAAAACCCCTTCCTCTTCAACTCTATAATCAAAGGTTGATAAAAACTCTCATAATTGACGATGGCCAAGGCATGAAACGCCACATCAGATGAGTTAATTAAAAACTTCCTATCTATAACAATTAACTGCGAAAGCTGCTGTGCTGCCAATTCGAGTTTGTTATCTAATATATAAAAATACACCTCTAACAAAGCTAGCCTTTGTAGCGAAGCCAAAGAATCCCAATTAGGTTCTGTAGCATAAGTATTAATTGGTACAAAATTACTTAGCTTCGAAAGACTTAAATATCGATGAATTACGCTCTCAAATTGAAGCGTGTGTGCTTCTAACTCTATTCTGTTACGCGCTGTTTTCAATAAACAGTTTTCTTTATCGAAATAACAAAAGCTTGTTTCATCAAACACATTAGGCAAGCCATTAACATTTGGATACTGTAGCTCTTGAAAGTCAGATAGCGGAACAGTATTTATCTCGTGGAGTTTAGATTGATAACTATTGATAGCCTGCTTTGTAGAACACTCGCCCACCGAAGACAGCGCAATTAACTCAATGTAAGCATTGTCTTTTAAATCAACAGGTTTTGAGTAATGTTCAATCCACTCCTTGGCTTCTGGGTGTAACTCGTCATCAGTGATGAGGTGGAAGATACCTGCAACAACGGCGATTAAAACCAAAAAACCTATTATTGGTATACACAGATATCCTTTCACCTTAAGCCTTATCCTTGTGCTTAAAAATTGAATCAGTTTTAGTTAAAGGGGCAAAGTAACATTATTCTTACCCCACTTATCCGCTGCACTACTCTGATTGTTTTTCAATCCAGACAGCCAATAGATTAAGAGCAATCCAGAAGATCGAAAGGTATCCGAGGTAGTAAGTAACACTTCTAAGCCAACCATCAAGCTCTTCTCCCCAAGTTAAAATTAAACTAAACACCAACAATGGAAGAAACGCAGATAGCAATATACTCAAAAACAAGTATTTGCGGATTAAGCTCTTAATTAATTCGTACACTACAACACCTCTGTTGTGCAATATTGGTAACCAGCATTTATCATTCCATCAAACAATACTTCAGTTTCACGGAAACCAAACCTGAACGAAACAATGTACAAGGAGCCTGAGTAGCTTTAGCCCCTCCAGCTACTTTGAACTCACTAAGCGACAAAAAAAGCGAAGCACCACTGCTTCGCTTTCTATCATAACACACTGAAAAGGTTTTAATTTTTACTCTTGATACGCTTCCATCGGAAGGCATGCGCAGAATAAATTTCTATCTCCAAACACGTCATCAATACGGTTTACGGTAGGCCAGAATTTGTTTTGCTTAACCGCTGCACATGGGAACACCGCTAGCTCGCGGCTGTAGTTGTGGGTCCACTGGGCGTCGGTAATATCGTCTAGGGTATGCGGGGCAAACACGAGCGGGTTGTCTTGCAGGGTCCACTCGCCGGTTTCTACTTTGGCAATTTCGGCACGTATCGACAACATGGCGTCGATAAAGCGGTCTATTTCGCCGAGCGATTCCGACTCGGTAGGCTCTACCATTAGCGTGCCCGCTACCGGGAAGCTCATGGTAGGTGCGTGAAAGCCGTAGTCGTTTAAGCGCTTGGCTACGTCCATTTCGCTAATGCCAGTGGCTTCTTTCAGTGGGCGCATATCAATAATACACTCGTGCGCTACACGGCCATTTTTACCGCTATACAAAATAGGGAAGGCTTGGCTTAAACGGCTAGCCAGGTAGTTGGCGTTGAGTATGGCAATCTCTGATGATTGGCGTAGCCCTTCGTTGCCTAACATGGCTACGTACATCCAACTAATAGGCAAGATAGAGGCACTGCCGTAAGGCGCTGCCGATACTGCCGCGTTAGCATGGCTGGCTTTGCCATTGCTTACTACGCTGTGGCCTGCCACAAACGGCGCTAAGTGGGCTTTAACCCCAATTGGCCCCATGCCTGGGCCACCACCGCCGTGCGGAATAGCAAAGGTTTTATGTAGGTTTAAGTGGCTTACGTCTGAGCCAATAGAGCCCGGCGAGGTAATACCTACTTGAGCGTTCATGTTAGCGCCGTCCATGTACACTTGGCCGCCGTTGTCATGAACAATGTCGCAAATCTCTTTAATGGTTTCTTCGTATACGCCGTGAGTACTTGGGTAGGTAATCATCACACATGAAAGCTGCTTAGCTAGCTCTTCGGCTTTGCTGCGCATGTCGTCCATGTCTACGTTGCCCTCTTTATCACAGGCTACAACCACCACTTTTAAGTTAGCCATTTGTGCAGAAGCAGGGTTAGTTCCGTGCGCCGAGCTAGGAATTAAACAAATGTTACGGTGATGGTCGCCGCGGCTAGCGTGGTATTTTTGAATCGCCAATAAGCCCGCATACTCACCCTGCGCGCCGGAGTTAGGCTGCATACAAATTGAATCGTAACCGGTAATGTTTACTAGCCAATCTTCTAGCTGGCTAATCATAGCGTGGTAACCCTGCGCTTGGTCACTTGGGCAGAAGGGGTGCATGCTGGAAAACTCTGGCCAAGTGACTGGGATCATCTCGGCGGTGGCGTTTAGCTTCATGGTGCACGAGCCTAGCGAAATCATCGAGTGGTTAAGCGCTAAGTCTTTACCTTCTAGCTTGCGAATGTAACGCAGTACATCGGTTTCGCTGCGGTAGCGGTTAAATACTTCGTGCTCTAAAATGGGTGTATCACGTAATAGCGTGGCTGGTATACAGGTTTCGCCCTGCACGACGGCGTCTAAGCGTGCCGCGTCTAAGCCGTGGTCTTCGCCTAGTAATACCGTGAATAGGTCGTTTACATCAGCTGCGGTGGTGGTTTCATCCAGGCTAAGCGCCACTGCGCCGTCTAGGTCCATACGTAGATTAATGCCTAGCGCTTCGCTACGTGCTTTGATCGCCTCTTTATCGCTTACTTTGATGCTTAGGGTATCAAAGTATTGGGCATGCTCTGGGCTTAGGCCTTTGGCTTCTAGGCCGTGGGCTAAAATAGCCGTTAAGCGGTGAATACGCTGGGCAATAATACGTAGGCCGTCAGGGCCATGAAATACCGCGTAAAACGAGGCCATGTTGGCCAGTAATACTTGAGCAGTACAAATGTTTGAGTTAGCTTTTTCACGGCGAATATGTTGCTCGCGGGTTTGCAAGGCCATGCGCAAAGCTGGCTTGCCACGGCGGTCTTTAGAGACGCCAATAATACGCCCCGGTAGCGAGCGCTTGTAAGCGTCGCGAGTCGCAAAAAATGCCGCATGTGGGCCGCCGTACCCCATAGGTACACCAAAACGTTGCGCACAACCTAGCACTACGTCGGCGCCCATTGCGCCCGGTGATTTAAGCATTACCAAGGCCATAATATCGGCCGCTACTGCCACAATGCCTTTGTTGCTATGTACCTGTTCAATTAGCTCGCTTAAATCACGTACTCGGCCAGTGGTGCCAGGGTATTGCAGTAAAGCGCCAAATACATTGTGTTCTACTACGCTCTCGGCTGGGCCTACTTCTACGTCGAAACCAAAGAAGTCGGCACGCTCTTTTACTACGTCGATGGTTTGTGGGTGTACATCGTCGGCAATAAAAAACAGGTTACATTTTTTGTTTTTAGAGACGCGCTTAGCCAGTGCCATGGCTTCTGCCGCGGCGGTGGCTTCGTCTAGCAGTGATGCACTGGCTAACTCTAGCCCGGTGAGGTCTAGGCTTAACTGCTGAAAATTAAGCAGTGCTTCTAAGCGGCCTTGGGCTATCTCTGGCTGGTAAGGCGTGTAAGCGGTGTACCAACCGGGGTTTTCAAATACGTTACGCAAAATGACATGCGGTACATGGGTGTTGTTATAACCCATGCCTATGTAACTGCGGTACACCTTGTTTTGCTTAGCAAGCGTACGGAGCGCGGCTAAGGCTTGTTGCTCAGTAAGGCTATCACCAATGTTTAAACCTTGGCTTAAGCGAATTTGCTCGGGCACCGTTTGCTCGATAAGTTGCTCTACCGAGTTAAGGCCCAGCTGCTTGAGCATGGTACTAACTTCGGCTTGATCGGGGCCAACATGGCGGCGAATAAAGTCTTGGTTTTGCTCTAGTTCGTTTAAAGGCAAAGAGGGGTTCATTGAACAATTCCTGTATTACTGAAACAAAGTGCGTTGCGTTAGTTTGCTGAGTATTTTCTTTTTATAGATAAAAAAAGCGCCCCGACTAGCGGAGCGCATTTTTTGTTAAAGCTTATTCGTCTTCTTCGATGGTAGCGGCGTAGTCTTCGGCAGACAGCAGGTTTTCTACTTCTGTTTCGTCGCTCACTTTAACTTTGAACATCCAGCCGTCGCCGTAAGCATCGCTGTTTACTAGCTCTGGCGAATCTTCTAAGTCTTCGTTAATTTCTAACACTTCGCCACTTAAAGGAGCGTAGATGTCTGAAGCCGCTTTCACTGATTCAGCTACTGCGCAATCATCACCGGCATCGATGTCGTCACCAACGTCTGGCAGATCAATAAACACCATATCACCCAATAGCTCTTGAGCATGTTCACTAATGCCAACGGTGTAAACGCCGTCGCCTTCAGAGCGTACCCATTCATGAGTACTGGCATAACGCAGTTCGGCAGGGATATTAGCCATAATTCTATTCCTTTAAGTTCTAATTTTAAGGGTTAATTCAAATCTACATAATCGAGTAACTAAATGGCTTACACTTTGGCGCCATTACGCACAAAAACAGGTTTTACTACTTTCACTTTAACCTGTTTTTTGCGCATTTCCACTAAGGCTTCATCTACGTCGCAATCAGCGATGCGAGCAAGGGCAATACTTTGGCCTAAAGTGGGAGAAAAAGTGCCGCTAGTAACGATGCCAGGAAGGGCCTCGCCAAACTCATTCACTACCGTAACCGCTTGGCCTGCACGCATTACGCCTTTGGTTTCCATGATTAAACCCACCAGCTTGTCGGTGCCTTCAGCTTTTTGTGCTGCTAGGGCTTGGCGGCCAATAAAGTCACGGTCTTCTGGAGCCCATGCAATGGTCCAGCCCATGTTAGCCGCTAATGGTGATATGGTTTCGTCCATATCTTGGCCATAAAGGTTCATACCGGCTTCTAAGCGTAGGGTATCGCGCGCGCCCAAGCCGCAAGGTTGTACGCCTTGCGCTTCAAGGGCTTTCCATAATTCAACCGCTTTATCTTGCGGCACTACAATCTCGTAGCCTTGCTCACCGGTGTAACCGGTAGTGGCGATAAATAAATCACCCGCTTGCACCCCAAAAAATGGCTTCATACCTTCAATAGCAAGATTTTGGTCGTTATCTAATACCGCAGCAGTGAGGGTTTTAGCTTTAGGGCCTTGCACGGCGATCATCGCCAGCTCTGGGCGCTCTATAATTTCTACCTGATAAGCACTGGATTGTTGATTGATCCAAGCGAGATCTTTATCGCGGGTGGCCGAGTTAACCACTAAGCGATATTCGGTTTCGCTAAAATAGTAGGTAATCAAATCATCGATTACGCCACCGTCATGGTTAAGCATACCGCCATATAGCGCTTTGCCTTTAACTGTTAGCTTGGCTACATCGTTCGCCAGCAGCTTACGCAGGAAGGCTTGGGCTTGTTCGCCCTGCACATCAACAATGGTCATGTGGGATACATCAAACATGCCAGCCGCTTGACGAACCGCGTGGTGTTCTTCGATTTGAGAACCATAGTTGATCGGCATTTCCCAGCCGTGAAAATCAACTAATTTTGCGCCTGCATCTAAGTGTGCTTGATGAAGTACCGTTTGCTGTGTCATGTGCTGTTCCCTTTATTATGAGGACACGAAGGATAAACTCCCCCTGCCAATGCTGAACGATTATAGCTACAAGCGCGCCACTGTAAAACGTTAATCACAAATTGAGCTAATCTATAGCGCGTCCATTCTGCTTACATTCACTTAACAGCCTTGTGACAAGCTTTAGCCTAAAATCGGATAAAGCAGCGCTAAACACTAATAAAACCGCCTATAAACTGGCTTTATCACTAATTTATTCTCGTAAACTTGAATTTAACCACTATATCTAAGCCTAAGCTAACCGTAACAAGCATTAGTTAATCTAATCCACAGCAAAAAATTCAATAAAAATAAATCACCTGTAAAGCGACTCGCTTAGCCGCGTTAGTTTACCCCAAAAAGTGTTCACTAATTAAACAGGCCTTATTCACTTTACGCCATCTATTCGTTTATGCTGCTGCAAAGTTCTCATTAATGCATGCAGTAACTCTATATCTTCTGTGGGCATGCCCATCATTTCATCCATTAGCTTTAATACACTGGCTGGCACCGCTAACTGCCCGCCTTGCTGCCTGTCTATCTCGTCTACTGGGAAAAACTGCAAAATACTTACGTCTAACACTTTGCCCATTCTAAATAAGTCAGACACCGTAAACTGGCTCCCTTGGGCTTTATCCATTTTACTGTAAAAGGCGGTTTTACCTATGCCGGCTTTGTCGGCCAAAGCGCTTTTAGTGATGTTATTGTGCACCATGTAGGCCTCTACTCGCTCTATTAGCATCATTCTAAAACGTTGCTCGTCTTCACCAAAAAACTCAAAACCTTGGGTATTTAACTCGGCCATTGCTATCACTACCGTTTGCATAATATGTAATACAGCTTAGTTGTTTGTTCATATTTCGGAAACAGCTTTGTTTACTGTTTGCTCTGTAATTAACAGCACACAGCAGAGAGACAAGCTTAATGAGTAACAACAACTCGCTATTGAAAACAAAAACCGGCTTCCAAAAAATGAGACCGTTAGTGGCGAGTCTTAGTTTTGTCGCCCTTAGCCTGCCGGTTGTCGCCGGACAGCTAAATATTGGCTTGGGTTATGGGCCGCAAGTAGGGGCTAATGTAGACAGACAAAATAATGCTGTTTTCGATATTAACTACACGTTTTTACAGCAACGATTTGGAGAGTCTAAACGCTGGGAGATTCTGCTAGGTGCTGGATATAGCCGTTTAACTACTGATGTAGACGTACACAGCAAGGTTGATGTTTATTCAGTATTGCCAACTGTTCGCTACTATTTAGACAGTAGAGAAGGCTTTGATCCTTACTTAGGTTTTACCGCGGGCCCTTCAATAATGTCATCCAATAGGTTAGGTTATCAAGAACAGGGCTCTACATTTTTGTTCAACGATTTTATTACCTTTGGAGCCTACTTTGGCGAGAACAGAGATTGGGAGCTAAGCTTCTCTTGGCGCCACCTTTCTAATGCTGATTTACTGCCACCCAACCCCGGCTTTGATGTTCCCTTTAGCGTAAGTGTAGGTCGCAGGTTTTAGTTAGCGAGCCACCAGCAGATTTGCCACTTAACAAGCAAATAGTTTAGTCGCTACCACCTCTGTACAAATTATCTAGTTAACACGCCTTATTAAGTTCAAACTTCGAGCAAGATTAAAGGAGTGTGATTCTTTACCCGCTATCTTATCCCTACCTGTTTCTTGGTCATTTTAACTACAGCATCCCTCGTTTTGTTAAACATCAGTGTTAAGCAAGCTTTTCCCTTTTGCTGTTCTTTTTACTGCTCTCTTCGCTGACCCCTTCACTGTTCATAAAATGGAATTTACCTCTAACCCAATTCATATTACGAAATAAGTATCCTTTATAGTGGCTTTATTGAAACGCAACAGCGAACAGATACAGCTTGAGGATCAAGTTGTTAGCATTAGGCAGGAGTCGCCTAAACCAATAGGTGGAACGACCATGAACAACAAAAAGAAACTAAAAACACAACTCATAGCAGCAATCACTACAGTGATAATTGGCACTAGCAACGTAAGTGCAGCGCCTTCTAACCAAACCCCTTTAAACATTGATACCTGGCAGCAACAGCGCGCCCAGGGCTTAGTTAATTTGCCATCTATTACCCCAAACATTATGGCAGTGAATGCGCAAAACAGTTTTCCTCTTAACCACCAAATGCGCAATTACGATTTACATGAAATTGACTCTGTAGCCCGCTTAATTAACCATCCAGCCGTGGCGAGCATTGTAGTCATGAACAAACAGGGCGACGTCATGTTAGAGCACTATCGAGATAGCGACCGCTCTACCATTTATTCTGACCAGTCATCAACTAAATCGATGGGTTATGTTCTGCTAAGCCGAGCGCTTAAAGCCGGTCAAATACAGTTAGATGACAAAGTAGAAAGCTACCTTCCCGATATTGGCGCTGGCTTTAGAGGCCGCACCGTGGGCGACGTAGCCAACATGGCGGTAAATCATAGTATCTCTGAGTTGGCCGCCTACACAGGCGACCCACAAGCCTTAGAGATGTTTGATAACGACGAACGTGTGATTGGTTTACAGCGTAACGATAAGCGCCAAACCCTGCGTGAATTTGCCTCTGACATTGATGCCATGGGCGCGAGTAACCAATGGCAAGGTGAAATAGCCAATTACGCCACCATTAATACCAATGTATTAATGCTGATTCTTGAAGCCGCGACTGAAACACCTGCCGCTCAATTGGTACGCGAGCTAATGCACGATATCGGCGGAGAAAAAACCGTGTTTATGGGTACCGATTTTGAAGGTGTACCGATGATTGGTGCCTCTATGATGAGTGCCAGCTTAGACTTTGCCCGCTACGGTCGTTTATTAATTGAAGATACAAACGCAGTAAAACAAGACATTAAACACGCACAAAAAGAGGGCGAAGTTGTTCCTGCCGAACTCACCAATATTGAATCTCGCTATTACAAATCGGCAATTATGAACGACTACGGAGTGGGCCATAGTGGTTGGGGCGGCCAGCTTATTTGGGCTGACCCAGATTCAGGCACCATTATCGCCATTAACAGCCGTATCGCCAGTGAGTTACCGGCACCTTATGAGCACTTCAATAAGCTCTATCAAGCGGCCTACGACATTATTGATTTACTACGCAAACCTTAATAGAAAGAGACATTTTATAATGAATCCCCAAACACTGAATAGAAACATCCGTAAACGCACTGCGATAGTACAAGGCATGCTAGCTTCTATTGTTTTAATGTTACTGCTAAGCGTAACGGTAGAAGCAAGTGAAGCTGCCACTCAGCCCAGCGAAGAGTACGCAATGGTGATGGCCAGCGGTAAGTTACTCAGCTTAACCAAATGGAAAGTAGCGGTAGATTTTGGCCAAGAGCTTAAAATAGGGCTGCGTAACAACGATCTATTACGCGATGAGAATGGCAGCGTTATTTCTTTCAACTCGCCGATTGATGCCGTAAACCATTTACACCAACACGGCTGGTTATTGGTATCCGCAAATAGCAGTGGTGACCAGTTTTCGGCCATTATGAAGCGATCGATAAAACACGCACAATTATAGCGGCGTCTCAAGGCGCACCTAAGCGAGCATATTTTGCTACAAAAAACTACCGTATCGGTAGTTTTTTTGTTCAAGAGTACAGCCAATACTGGTTTGCTGTCGGCGATGGCATAAACAAAAGCCGCTTTAATTAGCATCCTCAAGAGTTAGCCCTTCAATCCCCTCAAATAAGAATTCAATTAACGCCTTGGCAGCCATAGAAAGACTCGCTTTAGTGGGGTACACCAACCAACCCGTTGTGGTTAGTGCGTCCATCTCTGGTAACAAGTGAACCAATTGCCCTTGTTGAACGGCTTGTTGGGTTATGTGAGCAGGTACGTATGAAACACCTTGGTGCTCCAAACATGCATGCAGCAACAACGCTTCATGATTAACCACCAGCCTGCCTTTTGCTTCAAAGCTATGACCCTTAGATAAAGGCAGTTGCTTAGCCAACTTCCCGTTCGGTAAGCGGCTTATAATAAAGCGGTGCTGAGTAAGCTCTTGCTCGGTTTGAGGCAAACCACCCTGCTTGGCTAAATATTCAGGGCTAGCATAGTAACCAAAGGGAACCGTTTTTAGTGGCCGAGCAATCAGATTAGAATCGTCTAAACGCTTGCCAATTCTAAAGGCAACATCAATGTTGTGTTCAATGAGGTCGCGCTCATCTGCACTGGTAATAATTTCAATATGTACCTTGGGGTGCAGCGCCATAAACCTAAAAATTATATCCTCAAACTTATGGTTGCCAGGCAGCGGTAAAAGCTGAATACGCAGGTAGCCACTCAGTTCTGGCGACTCGGTAGTCATCTCTTCAATGGTTGTTTCTAATTCGAAGATTAAAGGTTTGGTACGTTGGTAAAATTGCCGACCATTCTCAGACAAGGTCATGGTTCGCTGATGCCGATGAAACAGATCCACGGTTAACTCATCTTCGAGATTTTTAAGCCGACGACTAAGGTTAGATTTAGGCAGATCAAGCCGTTCTGAAGCCTTAGTTAAATTGCCAGAGTCCACAATAAAGTGAAATAACTTAATGTCTTCCGTTTTCATGGCAATGCTGGTCCTTTAGGGTTATTGCTCAGCTAAAGCTTAACATTTCAATCCCATAATTCAGAACATAAAGTTTCGAACTGTTATGTTTTTGCAAACTTTAAAGCTACCTATACTAAGCGCTTCTTATAATACTAAGAGCAAGGTAAGTATGCTTATTCCCACTCAATATCAGATTGCACTCGTAGTGCTTGTATCAACATTCATCTCTGGATGTGACTTGTCGGCCAACGCCGCTGCCACTCCAATAGTGAAACCTAGACCGGTTAAGTTGATCGATATTGATCAATCTGTACCGTCTCTAGAGCGGACGTTTCCGGCTAAAATTTTTGCTAGTCAGCAGGCCGAACTCGCCTTTCGCATTAGCGGAGAGCTGGTGAAACTCGATTTGATTGAAGGGCAAAAAGTCGAGCGTGGACAAATTCTTACTCAGCTAGATAAACGCGATGCTGCAAACGCACTGTTAAATGCCGAAGCGAATTTTGAACTGGCTCAAGCAGACTTTGCTCGTATCCAAACGTTATTAAAGCGTAAGCTCATTTCCCCAGCCGATTTTGACAGCGCTAGCGCCACCTTAAAGTCGGCAGAGGCCACCTTACGCAGTAGCAAAGATCAATTGAGCTACACCACTATTTACGCGCCCTTTTCTGGTGTTGTAGCAAAGGTGCATACCGACAATTACCAAATGGTTCAGCCCCACCAAGCGATTGTGACCTTGCAAAATACCAAGGTTTTCGAGCTAAAAATTCAACTGCCAGAATCTATGCTTTTGAGTTTGCAAAATGACGCTTCTCTCGAGGATGTGGACGCTTTTGCTCAATTGAATAACCAAGCCTTAAAACTCACTTATAAAGAACATAGCAATCTTGCCGCCGAGGGAACCCAAACCTACGAGATGACGTTTAATTTAACGCCGCCTGAGCAATTACACTTGCTACCGGGTATGAGTACATCGGTGGTTATTAAGCTGCCGTCAGCCCATTCAAAGCAAACACCTATTGCCATACTGCCGCTTACCGCCATTGTTCGAGATAGCAACATCGAGGCCACCAACGGTACACCAATAGCCAGTGTTTGGGTATATCAAGCAAGCTCACAATCTCTGCAACTTACTCCCATTTCTTTGGGTAGGATTCATGCTAACGGAGTGGAAGTATTATCAGGCTTAGATAAAGGCGATAGGGTTGTAGCTAGCGGCGTTAATTCTCTCACCGGTAACGAACTGATCAAGCCGCTACATTGGGCGCGAGGAGTTTAACCATGAATGCTGCGCTGTATAGTATCAACCACAAAGTCATTAGCTGGATGGTCGTGATACTGATGTTAGTGGGGGGCGCCATATCATTTACTGGTTTGGGCCAATTAGAACAACCAGAATTTACGATTAAAACCGCGCTCGTTATTACCAACTACCCAGGAGCAAGTGCAGAACAAGTAGAAGAAGAGGTAACGCTGCAATTAGAAGATGCGCTGCAAAAGATGTCGCAAATAAAACATGTGTCTTCAATTAACAGTGCGGGCTTGTCGCAAATCGAAGTTGAGATGAGCGAGCAATATAATAAAGCAACCTTGCCACAAGTATGGGATGAGCTCAGACGAAAAATTAGCGACACACAAGGCCTGCTGCCACCGGGAGTGCAAACGCCATTAGTCATTGATGACTTCTCAGACGTATATGGCTACTTAGTGAATATTACCGGCGAAGGTTATAGCTACCGTGAACTGAAAAACTACAGTGATTTAGTTCGACGCGAATTAGTGCTTACACCAGGGGTTAAAAAGGTGTCGGTTGTCGGCGCCCCTCAAGAACAAATACTGATAGAAATTAGCCAACAAAAGCTGAATGCTTTGGGTCTCGATCCCGCTTACATATACGACTTACTGCAAACGCAAAATGTGGTATCTAATGCCGGTAAAGCGCTAGTAAACGGCAATAGAATTCGGATTCACCCTACTGGTGAATTTGTCGATGAATCTGAAATGAAAGACATTTTAGTCAGCCCTCCCAATAGCGATAACTTAGTTTACTTGGGCGATATAGCAGACATATACCGTACCACCACCGAGACCCCAAGCCAGATTTACCACGATAACGGCAATAACGCTTTATCGATGGGGATGTCATACGCCTCGGGTGTAAATGTTGTTGATATATCGAAACTAATAACCGCCAAGCTTGCTGAGCTGAAAACTGAAATGCCAATAGGTATGCAGATTAATGTGATTTACGACCAAGGCAAAATGGTAGAGCAATCAGTCAGCGGCTTCTTAACCAATTTGGCGCAATCTATCGCCATTGTAATTGTAGTGTTACTGGTATTTATGGGCGCTAGATCTGGCCTGCTCATGGGGGCCGTATTAGTTATTACTATTTTGGGCACCTTTATCGTAATGAACGCGCTCAACATTCAACTGCAAAACATCTCTTTAGGGGCGTTAATTATTGCCCTTGGTATGTTAGTTGATAATGCAATTGTGGTTACCGAAGGGATCATTATTGGGCTTAAACAAGGTTTAAGCCGTAAACAAGCAGCCGCCAAGGTGGTAAGCCAAACCCAATGGCCACTACTCGGTGCCACCGTCATTGCCATCATGGCGTTTGCCCCTATTGGGCTATCGTCGGATGCTACTGGTGAATTCTGTTTATCGCTATTCCAAGTATTGCTTATATCGCTTTCTATTAGCTGGATTACCGCGATCACCATTACGCCGTTTTTCTGCTACTTGTTGTTTAAAGACGGCGATCAAGACAGTGCCGAGCAAGAACCTTACAAAGGCGTAATATTTAGCATTTATCGCAGCATTTTAAATACGGCGATGCGTTATCGGATCATCACCGTTTTGATTGTTATTGCCATGCTAGGCTCTGCCATGTTTGGTATGAGCAAGGTGAAAAATGTATTTTTTGCAGCCTCAACCACGCCTATTTTTATGGTGGACATCTGGTTACCCGAGGGGACCGATATTTTAGCCACAGAAAAATTTGTCGGTGACATTGAGAAAACACTGCTTGCTAAGAAAGCCGATTCGGCCCATGGCATTGCCAATATCACCTCGGTAGTAGGCCAAGGTTCACAGCGTTTCGCGCTGCCTTATCAGCCTGAAAAAGCCTATCCGGCTTATGCGCAGCTTTTGATAGAAATGGAAGATTTAGCCAGCCTGAATGTGTTCTTGCCTTGGGTAGAAGCGACCTTACGCCAAGATTTCTCTGAGGCTGAATACCGCGTTAAATTGATTATTAATGGGCCCTCGCCAGCAGCCAAAATAGAAGCGCGCTTTTATGGCGACGACCCGCAAGTATTACGTCAGCTCGCCGATAGCGCGATAGCCATTCTTAGAGACGAGCCCACAGCCGATAACATTCGCCACGATTGGCGCAACCAAGTGATGCTAGTGCGACCGCAAATAGACTTAGCCCGAGCCCGTGAAATAGGCATCAGCAAGCAAGATCTTGATGCGGCATTACTACGACACTTTAACGGTGAAGAAATTGGCGTGTATCGTGATGGCTCACACTTGCTGCCTATTGTGGCGCGCGCTCCCGCTAGCGAACGCCAAGCTAACTTAAATGGCTTGCAGATATGGAGTTCAAAGTACTCAAGTTTTGTTCCGATTACCCAATTCGTATCTAATTTTGATACCGAGTGGGAAGATCCCATTATTATGCGCCGCGATAGAAAACGCTTAGTAACGGTGCTGGCTGACCCTGCCAATAACAGTGCAGAAACGGCGGATTCACTATTAAGAAAAGTGCGCCATAAAGTTGAAGCCATCAACTTACCAGAAGGCTATTCGCTGGAATGGGGTGGCGAGTACGAAACCTCAACCGAGGCGCAAAAAGGCATTGGCGGTTCTGTGCCGATGGGATATTTAGCCATGTTCCTGCTAACGGTGCTGCTATTTAACTCGATTAGGCAGCCGTTGGTGATTTGGCTAACGGTACCGCTATCCATTATTGGTGTGAGCTTTGGCTTGTTAGCGCTAGATGCCCCACTCAGCTTTATGGCCATTTTAGGCATGTTGAGTTTAAGCGGGATGATTATTAAAAACAGCATTGTACTGGTAGACCAGATAAACATTGAGCTAAAAGAAGGCCGGGCAGCTTACGATGCAGTTTACCACTCGTCAGTAAGCCGAGTTCGCCCGGTGGGTATGGCCGCACTTACTACCATGTTAGGTATGTTGCCGCTAATGTCTGATCCTTTCTTCCAATCAATGGCCGTTACCATTGTGTTTGGTTTAGGTTTTGCCACGGTATTAACGCTAGTAGTACTGCCGGTTATCTACACCTTAGTCTTTAGAATTAAAGTGCCTAAACCCATAGTGACCTAAACCCATAGCGACCTAAACCTTAATCAGCTTAGCAAACACGTTTGTTTGCTAAGTTTACGCGCTAACACATGCCCATTAGCCCAATATCTTTGAGTGTTTTGACACCCTTACTGGATGTATTAAATGAATTACAGAACCAATATGTTGTTGCTATCATTTAGCCTAGCGACATTGGCCTTGCCTACACAAGCAGATGATTTACTGCAAATATATCAACTTGCTCAAGAAAAAGATCCACAGATCTTACAAAGCAAAGCTCAACGAGATATCGCCTTTGAGAAAATTACCGAAAGCCGCGCTGCATTGCTGCCACAATTAGCCTTTAGTGCAGGCATCAATTATACCAGCACTAGCAATAGCCTTGTCGACAGCACCACTAATAACAGTGCCAACATCGGTTTAAGCCAATCGCTCTATTCGCAATCGTATTGGACCAAGCTAAGCATTACCGAAAAAAGTGCCACAAGGGCCGACGCGCTCTATATGAGTGACCAGCAAAGCCTCATCATTAGGGTGAGTAAGGCCTATTTCAAAGTACTGCGAGCAAACGACAACCTTAACTTTGTCGCCGCCAATAAAACAGCGGTAGAGCGACAGCTTGAGCAAACTAAGCAGCGCTTTAATGTAGGTTTAACCGCCATCACCGATGTACATGAAGCACAAGCTGAGTATGACCGAACCCTTGCCGAAGAAATTCAAGCCAATAACAATTTGGCGAATAGCTACGAAGCCTTACGCGAACTAACCGGCCTTAAACACCAGCAACTAAAGGTATTAAATACCCAACGTTTCCAGCCTAGTGAACTAGAGCAAAATGCCAGTTATTGGCTAGATTCTGCCACCGATGCAAACCTAACGCTAAATGCTCAACGGATTGCAAAAGAGATTGCCCAGCAGCAAATAAAACTAGCCCAAAGTGGCCATTTACCCACTTTAAATCTAACTGCAGGGATCGGTTACACAAATAACCAATATGGCAATGATAGTTACGATACCAACTATGGCGGCGAAACTAACACCGGCAATATAGGCTTGGAATTCAATTGGCCGATTTATTTAGGCGGCAGTATCAACTCACAGGTGGCACAAGCGCAATTTAGTTATGTTGCCTCATCTGAAGCACTTGAACAAAGCTATCGTGCGTTGCAAAGCACAGTAAATTCAGTAGTGAACAACGTGAGTGCCAGTGTCGGTTCAGTAAAAGCCTTTGAACAAACCGTTATCTCTTCTAACAGTGCGCTAGCGGCTACTGAGGCGGGCTTTGAAGTGGGTACCCGTACCATTGTTGACGTACAAGATGCGACCCGAAACTTATATTCAGCAATGAACGATTTAGCCAATGCTAGATACGATTACATCCTTAATATGCTGAGCCTAAAACAAGCGGCCGGTCGTTTAACTGAAGACGATGTGCGTTTAGTTAACGCGGGCTTAATTGACCCATTGTAACGAGAGAGCTTAAGCCAAGGAGCTCTTAGCTAGAGTTAATTAGCCGCGATAAACAAACAACTCTGTTTGAAGAATGAATATTTGCTTCGCTATCCAGTAGGTTCACTACTGGATTTTTTTTAGCGAAAAAACCGTGAGGGGCTCAGCTTATTCAATGCGGTTAAGCACCATTGGCTTTCGCCACTTGCGGTAAATCGCCCTCTAGGCCCAAAGCGCGACGCATGGCTTGCTGCTTTAGAGGTTCAGCTTTATCTACCAAGCTCATGCCTACACCACGCAGCAGTTTAAGCGCGGGGTTGTCATTACCAAACAGACGCTTAAAAAACTCCATAGAGGCGATCATTTGGCTGGCTTCACTTTTACGCCAGCGCTCAAAGTGGCGCAGGTTGGCATAATCGTTAATGCTTTTACCCGCTTGCTGCAGGGTGATTAGCTCTTGCGCTAAGGCTGCTGCATCCATTAAGCCCAGGTTGACACCTTGACCCGCTAGCGGGTGAATGGTGTGGGCGGCATCGCCAATAAGTGCAAAGCCCTTGCCGGCAAAGTCTCGTGCATAACGCATTCGCAATGGAAAGCCCGCGCAGTCCCCCACTCGCTCACACAAGCCTAAACGCCCATCAAAGGCCATGGTGAGCTGCTTATTAAACTCGGCCTCAGGCAGTGCTTGAAGCTCAGCCGCTCTATCGGGCGAGACCGACCAAACAATTGAGCAAGTGTTGGCTTCACTTAAGGGTAAAAAGGCTAACGGCCCTTCTGGGGTAAAAATTTGTCGAGCGCAATCTTGATGTGGCTCGGCAGTTTTAATGGTGGCGACAATCGCGGTGTGCTGATAATCCCAGTAAGTAAGCGGCACATCTAGCTGCTCACGTAGCCAAGAGTTAGCCCCATCGGCAGCCACCAGCAATTTACAGCTAACACCTTGGCCATCGGCAAAGCTTAACCATGATTCACTGTCGCCACGGTGCAGTTTATCAACTGGCTGTTCTACAAGGGTGACATTGCTTTGCTGACTCACTTGCTGCCACAGCGCATGGCGAATAATGTCGTTTTCTACAATGTGGCCAATTTGCGGCACTAACAGCTGCTCGGCTTGAAAGCGAATTTTAGCAAAACTGTCTTGCTCCCACACTTGCATGTCGTTGTAGGGCGCAACCCGTTGCTCAACAATAGCTTGCCAAACACCTAAAGACTGCAAAAATTGCTGCGAAGACAGGCTAATTGCACTCACCCGTAAACTGTATTGGTTTAGATCGGGTTGTTGCGAAGGCTTAGGCTCTACAATAGCAATGCGCAAGGGGCTATCAGCCAGCGCGCTAGCGAAAGCGAGTCCTACCATTCCACCACCAATAATGGCTATATCTACTGCTTGCATTGACCAGTCCTAAAGCGTGTTAACGAGAAAATAGACCTAAGCTTTGCTTCGCTAATAGCGATTTAAAGCGGGGTGACATTTGCATGGCCATAAGGCCTAGATTACGCGGTACTACCGAGCTTTTATCGCTGCTAGCAAATAGGCTAGCAAGGCTAGAAGTCATCGAAATAGTGCGTTCTATATCGTCTTGGCGTAGCTGTTGGTAGCGATCTAACAGGCTATGTGCGCCTAAGTCTTCAGTTTGCTGCCATTGGGCTAACACCAGCGAACTTAACGCCGCTACATCACGCAAACCAAGGTTAAAACCCTGCCCTGCTATAGGATGTAAACTATGCGCAGCATTGCCTAATACTAATAAGCGATGACTAAATAAACGTGGGTAATAACGCAAGACCAAAGGATAAGCATAGCGTTTACCTACATTTAAAAATTGCCCAGCTCGAAAGCCAAATGCTTGCTGTAAAGCGGCGACAAATTGATGCTCTTCTAGTGCTTGCAAACGTTTGGCTTCATCAGCCTTAACACTCCATACCACCGACCAACGGTTATCGGTCATAGGTAACAGCGCCAAGGGGCCATCTTCGGTAAAGCGCTCAAAGGCTCTACCGGCTAAATCTTGCTCGGCTTGCACATTGGCAATCAGCGCATACTTAGCAAAGTCATGCTGCTGTTGACTTAAGCCACCTTGCTTACCCACCACCGAATCAGCCCCATCGGCACCGATTAACAAACTCGCGCTAAGGCTTTGTTGGTTGTTGAGCTGAATAGTGACCTGCTGTTGCTGCTGCTCTATGTGTACCACTTTATTAGGGCAGAACAAACTAACGTTGTCACGCTGAGCTAATAACTGGTGAAACTCACGGCCGGCATGCTCAAGCTCGATCACTTGGCCCAAGGCATCAAGCTGGTATTCATGTGCATCTAAGGTGGTGCTGCCACAATGGCCACGATCAGAAACATGAATGTGCTCGATGGCACAAGCATGAGGCGCTAAAGGAGCCCAAAGATCTTGCTCGCGTAGCCAGCGCTCAGAGCCAGCCGATAAGGCAATAGCTCGACCATCAAAGCCTGGGTGCTGGCCAAAGTTGAGCTCGGCCGCTTCAACTAAGGCAATGCGAATGGCTTTGCCTTTAAGGCTGGGCTTTGACAGCGCCAAGGCTAAGCTGGCGCCGGCCATGCCAGCGCCAACAATAATCATGTCGAAGTGTTGCGAGTTTGGCGCGGTTTGCATGCAGTTAGCTCGCCATTAAGGCTTCAATATCGGCAACAGTTTTAGGCACATCAGCGGTGAGTACCTCACAACCATTGGCGGTAATCACCACATCGTCTTCGATGCGAATACCCACGCCTTGATACGCAGCTGGCACATCGGCATCTGCCGGAATATACAAACCCGGCTCAATGGTAATGGCCATGCCTTCAACCAACGGGCGCGTGCGTTTAACATCGTGGTAGTCACCGACATCATGTACATCTAGGCCGATCCAATGCCCTAGCCCATGCATGTAGTATTCTTTGTAGGCTTCTTCTTCAATCAGCGTGGCTACGTCACCTTGCATAATGCCTAGCTCAACCATGCCGCTAACCATAATGTTTAACACTTGTTGGTTAGCATCATATATAGACGCGCCGGGTTTTAGCATGTCAATGGCCGCTATTTGCGCTTCAAGCACGACGTTATATAACTTGGCTTGCTCGGGGCTAAACTTACCATTCACCGGGAAGGTTCGAGTAATGTCACCGGCGTACATTTGGTATTCAGCGCCAGCATCAATCAACACTAAATCACCGTCTTGCATCACGCTTTGGTTTTCGGTGTAGTGCAAAATACAAGCATTATCACCCGCACCTACAATGGTGCCGTATGCCGGAGCGCGTGCCCCCGCCATTAAGAGTTCATGATGGATCTCCGCCTCTAGTTGGTATTCAAACATACCTACTTTAGCGTTGCGCATGGCGCGGCAGTGCCCAGCGGCAGAAATCTCACCGGCTTTGCGCATTAAAGCGACTTCGTCGGCTGATTTAATTAACCGCATTTCATCGACCATTGGCCGCCAATCTTCGAGTTGAGTAGGCGCTTGCCAACCCGAACGTAGACCATTGCGTAAGCGCTCTATGGCCGCAAATATGTGCTGATCGTAGGCAGGATAGCGCCCTTGCGCTAAGTAAACTTTACTTAGGCCTTCTAACTCTAGGTGTAAATGCTCATTCAATTCTTCAATCGGTAAGGCTTTGTCTAGCGCTAGTTGATCAATAGCCTGCGTTTGGCCTAAGCGACGGCCTTGCCAAATCTCGGCGAGTTTATCTTTGCTTCTATTAAACAATACGCTGCGAGTTTCACCCGCTTTTTTTATTAGTAATAACAGCGCTTTGGGTTCACTAAACCCACAGAAATAGAAAAAGTCACTGTCTTGACGAAACGGAAATTCGGTATCACGACTACGCACTTGCTCTTCACTAGCGCAGAAAATCGCAACACTGTTGTCTGACATGGCAGTAAATAACTGCTGACGACGTTGTAAAAACACAGCAACTCCTTGGCGTTTATTTTTTAATGCAATGTAGCAGGTGGTTGATCACTGTCACTGGCGGTTTGGTGAGCAAAAATAGTGATGGCACCTATGCGCACATATTCCACCACTTGGAACAATGCTTGTTCGTTTTCTTCTTCATCATCTTCTAAGTCAGAAGATAATTGGCTAATTTCGGTAAAGTCTTTTACTAGCTCTTGCACATCTTCGGCAAGTTTAGATAAGTCACTTTGTACTACGCCAAAACCGACTAAAAAGCTTTGCACCCATTGAGCTAACGCTTCAGTGCGCTCTTCTACTGCCACGTCGTCCTCTGGCAACATAAGCTGAAAACCAAGTAAGCTATCGCTCATCGAACTATGAGTAGCTTCCATCAGGGGCTTCAATTGTTTTTTGAGATCAACGGGTAAACCTTGGCCATCGTTTATAAGCATATTCATTTGGCTTAACCAATCACCGTCGGCCGGTAAACCAGCAGCTAACATGCCGCTTAACAAGCCATGCACTTCGGCAGGACTAACAAATATTTTTGAACCGATGAGTAATTCGCCCAGATCTTCATAGTCTGGATACACAATTTTAGTCACTTGAAATACCTATATATAATTAATCAATTAATCCTACCACCTGATGCGCCGCGCAGCCATGTTATTGGCAGTGAAGCGCGCTAAAGCTATCTTGTTTGGGCTTCTTTAAGTTGCTTTCGACGCAGCCTAACTCGCTCAATATATTGATCTCGAAACAATTTAATTAAGATGCCTTCTTGCTGGCGAATAAACCGCGTAGAAATGTGGCTGGCTTTATTAAACTGCAGACATAGCTGCGGATAAGGGTCGCGCTTGTTTTCGATTTTTCGACAGATGCGCGCTTCAAACTGATGTTCGTAGCCTTCGCTATTATAGGCAACGCCTAAGTCTGCAAAATCGTCTTGAACATCTTTAGGTAGATATTCGACGATTCGACTAAGATCTTTATGGAAGATAATTCGGCCAATCAACGCTTTATGGCTGATAGGTAAAGGCTCAGCAGACGAGCGCCATTGAATTCGACAGCCGCCTTCTGATAGATCTAGCACCGGAAAGACATGGTCTCCAAGATGCATCATCGGCATAAATTGCGCTGCATAGGCATCTTTAATTTCCGATTTTTTACGCCCTCGAGGGTCAACATTGGCTATTTTTGTATTGACCATTTTTATCAGTAGCTGAATCAAACGCACTGGATAAACAATGCGATAAAATCTGCGACGTTCATCGGCAAAACTGCCTGGTTGCGCCATTAAGTTATCTTTCCTATTACCTATAAATCGCAGTTGTACCGCTATTGTAAGCGTTCACGCTATGGACGAAGAGCGTTATGGTCGCCAATAATTGCGTCTTATTCAAGCCTATAGGTTGTGTTTTATGAGCTTGATTCCGCAGATTTGTTTAGCAATACAGCAAACTGGTCGATATTGCCGCAGAGCAACCCCCAGCCACCTTACAATGGTTGCAAGTTATTGCGAGGCGCTATATATTCACTCGAGTAATTGGGTTTAGCTAAGGCGAATCATGGCTCAGGGCGTTGACATTATATTGTTAGGTAAGAACTATAGAGTTGCTTGCCCAGAAGGTGAAGAAGACAAACTTCGTCTTGCTGCTGACGAATTATCGCAACGCTTACAAGCACTAAAAGAAAAAAGTAGTGTAAGTAGCACCGAGCATTTAGCCATTATGGTTGGTTTGCATCTCTCTTACGAGTTGCATAACGAGCAAGCTAAAAACCAAAATTACGCTGACAATATGAATCAGCGCATTAAAGATTTGCAACACACCATCGAGCGCGCTTTGTTAGAACAAAGCCAGCCCGCTGGCGAAGAACTGGAGTAAATACGCTCGCGCTGCGCAGCATGTTTTACTACAGTGTATTAAAGAGTTTAGTTTCCTGGGGTGTTCGCCAGTTGGTGATGTCCCTGAGCCGATAATTGTATCTTTAGGGTGATTTTTTTCTACTATTGAGCATGCTCAGCCCGACTGAGAAGCCTACGGTATGAGATTTGTTACCCGCCTTGAACCTCATGGTTCAAGGGCTAAAATCAACAGCGGCACTCTGGGTACTTCTTTACTCTTATCATTTGTCATTAGTTACCCCCATCATTAGAACCTCACAACTCAAGGGCTAAAATCAACAGCGGCACTCTGGGACCTTCTTTACTCTTAATAACAGCGTTTCCCCTCTCCATACGAACCTCATAGCTCAAGGGCTAAAATCAACAGCGGCATCTTTACTCTTACCCTTTGTTACTCGTTACCCCCATCAAAAAGCAGTGCTAAGCGAGAAGTCTTAAGCTTCAAGTCGCTAACTAAAAGCAAAAGGCTAGAAGCTAGAAGCTAGAAGCTAGAAGCTAGAAAGCTTAAAATTTAAGCCCGTATTTTCTATACTGGCAGCTAAATACTGGTTGTTAATAACCACAGAACGTCTGCTCTTTGTTCGTCGCTAATTGTTGTGACTTAACGCTACACACT
The DNA here is from genome assembly GCF_054112545.1 of Agarivorans sp. MS3-6. Taxonomy (NCBI): domain Bacteria; kingdom Pseudomonadati; phylum Pseudomonadota; class Gammaproteobacteria; order Alteromonadales; family Alteromonadaceae; genus Agarivorans; species Agarivorans sp. MS3-6. The sequence goes on from NZ_CM134202.1 coordinate 1,318,957, forward strand.
AAGGCTTATTGCTAATCGTTTACGCTTATCCCCGTTAAACCCCTTTTGTCCTTTCCTTATGCCCTTTATCGCACCAGCCAATAGCCGACTCGTGATTTTTTTATGCTAAGTCCCAATGGAACTTAAGATTTGGGCGGTACGTAAATTACCATGAACTATCACACTCAGCTGTTATCCACACTACTGGTCATTAGTTTTGCGAGCCACGCTAACTGGCAGCAGCAGTGGCAACTTGAGCTAGATAGCGGCTTTGCTACTGCTTCAGATAGTGAAATTTTTGCTGGCGAAGACCAATGGTTTGCAGATGCGGCGCTGCGTTGGTTCCCTCAGTATAAAAATTTACAGGGGCAATTGGTGGCGCTAAGCCAATACAAACAAAAACAGGCCAACCAGCACGATTTAATTTTGGCCGAGTTGTTTTGGAAAACCGAATGGGCAGGCCGTGACTTATTAATGGGTAAGCAGCGCATTGATTTAGGGGTGAGTTATGGCTTTCGCCCTTTAGACATGTTTCTTCCTTACCGCCGAAACCCGGTAGCGATTCAGGTGGAAGAAGGCGTGGGAGTTGTCAGCATTAGCCAATTTAGTGGTTATAGCGAGTACTCACTATTTTATAGTGACTCATATATCGCCACTGACACAGAAGGATTACAGCAGCGCGGTATTGGCATGCGTTGGTACCAATTAAGCGATGATAGCGAATGGCAAGGTCTGGCTTATTACGATAACAAACGTGCGCTTAACCTAGGAGGCTCGTGGGTAACCACCTTTGGCGATGCATGGGAAGTACATGCCGAAAGCCGTTATCAACAGCATTACCAACGCTATGTTAGCCAGCTAACTTATAGCAATATTGGCCAAATAGCCCCTGTCAGTGAGCAACAGTTCCAAGATGGTTTTCAAGCATTATTAGGCATGACCTGGGCAAATTTAAATGGTGATAACCTTATCCTAGAATATTGGTTTGATAACCGCGCGCTTAACCAAACACAATGGCAACAAGTCGCCGATATTAGTTATTACTTGCAGCAACAAAGTGGCGACATTAGCAACTTACGTTTCTCCCAAGGTGAAGTGTTTAATGGTCAAAATTTGCTGCAACACAATGTAATGCTGCATTGGCATCGTGACATAGAAGATTGGCAACCGGCATTTGATTTAATGCTAGCGCCAGAAGACGGTGGCGTGATCGCTACAGCAAGGCTGGATTACGAATTTAGCCAAGGATGGACGCTTGGCGCAACGCTGCGCTATCTTGGTGGAGCGAGTGATGCGGTATATAGCTTATTACCGGAAAATAAAGTTGGTTTAATAAAACTCGAGGGACTCTTTTGAACAATAAATGCCTTTTATCAGTGTGGCGCTCGTTGGCAATTTGCGCACTATTTTCCTTCCCCATTGCCTACCTCACCAATGCAATTTGGGGCGGTCCCTATTGGATGCATTTTGTTATTGCCTTAGGCTTTGGCACGGTAGGCACTTGCACCACCATGTTGATTGATACCATGTTTCCCAAAATGAGTAGCTTTTGGGCATTTGTGCTGAGCGCCCCACTCACCTTAAGCATTGGTAGCGCCCATACTTGGTATTGGATAAGCCCTTATTACGACGATTTTGATTGGCCCTTAATGCTTAAAGTAGTGATTATTGGCCTATTTTTCTGTGCCGTTATTTACTACTACTTTTTTAGCCGCGAGCAAAACCTAAGCATGGCTTCGGCGCTGCAACAAGCCGAGTTAGAAAAGCTAAAAGCGGAGCAAGCACTTACCTACAGCCAACTAAAATTACTGCAAAGCCAAATTGAGCCGCACTTTTTGTTTAATACTCTAGCCAATTTAAAAGCACTCATCGCAGTAGAGCCCAAGCAAGCAGAAATTCTGTTAGATAAATTCACCGAGCTATTAAGAGTTACCCTTAAAAAAAGCCGCCAAGAGAGCATTCGCCTAGAGGATGAGGTAGCAGGTATTAGTGCCTATTTAGCGATTCAACAAATCCGCTTAGGTGAGCGCCTGCAGTATTCAGTAACGCTTACTTCGCAAGAGCTTAACCAGCGCCAATTGCCACCAATGTTATTGCAGCCTTTAGTTGAGAATGCGGTTTTTCACGGCATTGAACCCAAGGCCGAAGGCGGCCATGTAAATGTGCGTATTAATGTGGCCAAGCAGCGCTGGAAAATAACTATCGAAGATAACGGCATTGGCTTTAAGCAAGCTGCCAAACAAGGCCATGGTTTGGCCTTAAGCAACATCCAAAAACGGCTAGCGAGCTTATTTCCCAATCAAGCTAGTTTACATATTCAAGCTTTAGAAACCGGCGGCACCTTGGCCAAATTGGAGTTTCCATGCGAGCAATAATTGTTGATGACGAACCCTTACTGCGTTTTCATTTAGACAAAATGCTGGGTGAATGCTGGCCAGAGTTAGAGATTGTAGATAAGGCCGGCGATGGCCCAAGCGCCTTAGCCGCTGCTGAGCAACTGGCCGCCGACGTGGTATTTCTAGATATTCGTATGCCCGGCATGACAGGCATTGAAGTGGCGCAAAAGCTCAACCAGCTAGCTAAACCACCACATATTGTATTCACTACCGCCTTTGATGAATATGCGATTCAAGCTTTTGAACAGCAAGCCGTTGATTATTTGCTTAAACCCATTGATGAGCAGCGCTTATTGCAAACCTGCCAACGTATTCAGCAGCGCCAAACAAGTGCTGAAGCTAGCCCCAGCTACGACCTTCAAGCATTAGTGCAAGCACTAGACGAAAAGCCCGAATACTTGCAGTGGATAAGAGCCAGTAAAGGAGAGACGGTAGAACTTATTGCCATCGATAACATTTTGGCATTTGTGGCTGAAGACAAGTACACCACGGTGCGCAGCCAGCAAGGAGACTACGTTATTCGAACGCCACTAAAAGAGCTGTTAGGCCAAATTGAACCGGGCTTGTTTTGGCAGATCCATCGCTCGACGCTGGTAAGGGTGAATGCGATAAAACGCGTTAACAAAAACATGCTAGGTAAGCTAACGGTTGCACTGGTAGATGGCAGTGAATATCCGGTAAGCCGCAGCGCCAACCACTTGTTTAAGGCGATGTAGCGCAACACTATTTTCAGCCTAACATCCCCTTACCCAAATAAAAAAGCCCAAACAAATGTTTGGGCTTTTTACATGCAGAGTAAAACTTAACTCACTTCTGCTGCGCTATTGAGTTTATTGCGCTTGATATGTCTAAAGAAGATACCCACCAACATAATCACTCCACAGAAACCGTAGGTTTGCATGATTGTTGGGTCGTCAGACATTAGACCTACATCAGAGAATACGATGAACGCGCCTAGCACCATATATAAAACCACGGCTGAGGCTTCAAAACGGAATTCCCAAGGCGTCACATCCATGCTCTGGTTAATCGGCATAACGTAGTCGCTTTCACGCGGTTTAAGTGCGCCAATAACAAACATTAAGAGGGTACATACGACAAACAAAATGGCGAGTTGATGCAAGAAGTGCAATGGCGTTTCAAATACCAGTTGCATCGCTGCATAAGATGACACAAACACAACCAAAGACACTTTAGCTGCAATTGCAGGCACTCGTTTAGAAATGTAACCAACAAATACAATGGTGAAGATAGGCACACTAAAGAAGCCCGCAACCATTTGTAAGTATTGAAATAAGCCTTCAGGCGCAAACATAATGAACGGTGCGATACACACTGCGATAATCGCAATCAATACGCCAAATATGCGGCCTTTTGCTACTAACTCTTGGTCTGTTTTTCCTTCGCCAAATAAGGGCTTATATACGTTTAGAGCAAATAAGGTAGTCGAACTATTTAACACCCCATTAAAGGTACTAAGAATGGCGCCAAACATTACAGCTACAAAAAAACCAACCAGAGGCTTAGGTAATACTTCGTTTACCAAACGGGTATACATGGTATCTGGGTTGCCCGCATCGGCACCAAACATGTGGAAAGCAATAATTCCCGGAATAATCAAAAATAGTGGTGAAATAACCTTAATTGCACCGGCCAAAATCACCCCTTTTTGCCCTTCTTTTAAGTTTTTAGCACCTAAAGCACGCTGGATAATAGATTGATCGGTTCCCCAGTAATATAAATTAACCAGTAATAGACCGGTAAACAGGGTTGAGAATGGCAGTGGATCCGTTGATGTACCTACAGACTGTAGCTTCTCTGGGGCAACCGTAATGATTTGCTGTAAACCGTCGCCAAAGCTGCCGCCACCTAATACCATTAAGCCAAATACCGGAATCATCAAACCGCCAATAATAAGACCTACACCATTAATGGTATCGGCGATGACGACGGCTTTTAAGCCACCATAAATTGCATAGAAAAAACCTAAAATACCAATGGTGGCCGAAATAATGGCAATGGCGGTAAATTCAGACACACCTAACAAGCCTTGAACGTCGAAGATTTCACCTAATACCACGGCACCTGCATATAAGGTGGTAGGTAAGATGTTAATGACGTATTGGCATAAGAACAGCAGGGTGACAAACTTTTTCACTGACAGATCATAGCGACTTTCTAAGAAGTCAGGAATGGTAGTAATGCCCTGCTTTAAGTAACGCGGCACCAACAATAGCGCGATGATCACCAAGGTAACCCCCGAGGCAACTTCCCAGCCCATTACACTCATGTTGTGGGTGTAAGCCTGTGCGCTCATGCCAACAAAACTGGTGGCACTAAGGTTAGTTAAGATCAGCGAGCTAGCTATTAAGCCACCGGTTAAACTGCGGCCTCCCAGAAAGTAGCCATCTTGCGAGTCATGCTTGTTTTTTTTCACCTTGTTGTAGGTAAATACCCCAACAAAGCCAGTAAACAGCAAGAACGATAAGAACACTGTTATAGACATAATTAATCCTTCATTTTGGTTGGCGAGCAGCGATCACTGGCCACTCGATTGAAACAAATATTGCTAAATTCTTTTTAGATGCAGCATCAGCGCTGATTCGGGGTCTAAAATCGGCAAAGTTAAGCCTATCTCTCGCAGGTTATCGCCGCTTAAAGTGAGGGTTTTATCTAGCCAACTAGGGCGCTGCTTCATGAGTTGGAAACTAGTGTCAGGCATCTCTACCAATTTGACTTGGTAATTGGCCTTTTCATCTACACAACTCACTCGTAGCGGTGCTGGTAGGGCATAATCAGGCATGGTTAATTGACATACTGTAATCAGCATTTCGTCGTCACTTTGCACCCCACTAATATGCTGGCGATGATCAGAAGCATCTAAACGGAAGCTGCGGCCACTATGCAGTAACTGACGGTATTGTTTATGCAATGCAATGTAATGGGCAAACGCTTTTTTCTCTTCTGCATCCACGTTGACAGGGTCAAGTTCTACTCCCATATGGCCGCTTAATGCAGTCATTCCGCGTAGGTTAATATGGTGACAACGGCGCGTGGTATGACTTTCATCTGGGCCAATGTGCGCGCCCATCACTTCAGGTGGGAAGAAATAGCTCATCCCCCGCTGAATGGTTTGGCGCTCTAAAGCATCATTACAATCTGAGGCCCAAAAACGGTGCGTACGCTTGAGGATTTCAAAATCGATACGACCACCACCCGATGAACAAGATTCAATCTCTACCCTTGGGTGAGCCTCTATTAGCTTATCCAATAGCGCATATAAGGCGGTGGTTTGACCGTTTACCGCAGGGCGACCATTATGGCCAGGTTGCACCAATTCACGATTCATATCCCACTTCAGGTAGGCGATGTTGTAGCGAGTTAATAATTCACTTAAACGCTCAAATAAGTAATTGAAACAGGCTTGATTTTGCAGGTTAAGTACGTACTGCCAGCGCCCTGAGGGCTGATGGTAGCCGCTTAACTCTAATACCCAGTCAGGGTGTTCACGAAACAGGATAGAATCTTTACTGATCATTTCTGGCTCAACCCACAAGCCAAATTCCATGCCCTGTCGGTTGACATGTTCAATCACCGGTTCTAAACCGTTAGGGTATTTTTTCTCATCAAGATACCAATCGCCCAGCGCACTGCGCTCGCCATTTCGGCCAATAAACCAACCGTCGTCAATAATGAAACGCTCTACCCCCATTTCAGCCGCTTCGCTAGCCATTTGCATGATGTATTGAGGGTCATGATCGAAATAGATCCCTTCCCAAGTATTTAGATGTACCGGACGGGGTTTATTTTCTGGGAATTGGATAATGTTAGCGCGAACATAACGATGAAAACGCTCAGAAATACCGTTTAAACCACGGTTACTGCAGCAAGCATACAACCACGGAGAGCTATAACTTTGCAGATAATCGAGGCAAACTTCGCCAGCCAGCAATAGCTCACCCGCCTGTACAAAGCGACGGCCATCACTTTTTACATCAGCACGTAGCTGGTGGTTGCCACTCCACCCCAAATGGAACCCCCACACTTGGCCATGCTGTTGATCAAAGTGCTTACTTCCCGCAAACAGACCCGGAAAGTTTTCATGGGAAGTGCGGCCACGACGATTCTCTTGCATGAAACCACCGTGAGAAAAGGCCTGGCGATGAGTTTGAAACTCTCGGCTCCAACGGCCATGAAAGGTCATTAATTCGTTGGCATGATGTGGCAATGGTAAGGTAGGTGAAAGCTTTGTCAGTAAGTATTCAGTGTGCGCTAAATTCGTCACTGTGATGCGTTTTTTGACAACATCGCTGTCGTAATCCAGCTCTATTTCAATGCTCAGCTCTAAATTAGCCACGTCGTCACGTAGGGTAAACACCGCGCAACTATCACTGGCATAATGATCGGTGGTCTTAAAAACTGGCGCCCAATCAAAACCATGACGGTGCCCCTCAATACCAGGCGCATTAAAGTGCCCACTGCCCAATTCTGGGCATAGCGTTAAAGGGACATCCACGTCTAATCGAGCTTGCGAAATAGGTCGCTCAGTAGACAGTAAAATATCAGCGTCTAGCTGTTCAATTTTATTGCCCCAATGCAAGATTTCAGGGACCCGTTCTAGCTTAATGATCAAACTGCAGTTTTTGCTACAAAGGTGAATCAGCTGGTTCATGGTAACATCCAATTGTTTGCGTAAACATTGGATACAATATGCGCTAGCGGTTATTAATTCGCTAACATACCGCTTCTTTAATGTGACGACGATCAAATAGGTAAACGTTTACTTGTGAGCCAGATCTAACTATGTTTTCGTAAACACCGTGTGTCAGGTTTATCTAACTCGCGTTTTATCGGCTTGGGTAAGATTTCCTAGCATCTCAGTGTTACAATCTGCCTGAGGCTGACTGGTGAGCAATAAAGCTAAGGAATTCAAAGGTGAGTGTTACATTCAAACAAGTGGCTGAGTTAGCAGGAGTATCGACTCAAACTGTGTCTCGCGTCACCAATGGTGCCAGCAATGTAGCCCAAGATACCCGAGATAAAGTCAACGCTGCCATTGCGCAATTGGGTTATGTGCCAAACAAAGGCGCGCAATTATTAAGCGGAGCTAAATCAAAGGTCATTGGCTTAATCACTTTAGATGTATCGCTGCACGGCATTTCACTTATCGCCAATAACATTCGTATTCAAGCGCAGCGGCACGATTTTGGCACCGCGTTCTCAGTGGTCGATGAGCATGCCTTCGACAAAATTGTTAGTGCCACACGCGAGCTAACATCCCAACGTATCGAATACATCATCGTTAACCTACCGCTAACCAAAAACGAAGCCGAGCAATTGGTTGAGCTGTTTCCCAATTTACATTTTGTATTTATTGATGTGCCCGATGACAGCCAGGTTAATTCGGTCAGTGCGGCGCATTACCAAGGTGCAAGTGATGCCGCTAGCTTGATGCTTAAGCAGCAACGACACAGGTTGTTGTTGCTTACCGGTCCGAGTGATTCCAGCGCTTCCAAATTACGTTTACAAGGTTGGTTGGCCCAAATAGAGCGACAAAAAGCGACTGTGGTGGCCCAACTAGAAGGCGATTGGCTTGCCAGCAGTGGCTACCAACTCACCCGCGAAGCACTGCGTAACGGGGCCCAAATTGATGGGGTGTTGGTGGCGAGTGATCAGATGGCCCTTGGGGTATTGCGTGCACTACATGAGCATGCGTTGACAGTGCCTCAGCAAGTGGCAGTGATAGGCTTTGATGATAGTGCCGACAGTGCTTACTTCTACCCGCCTCTCACCACCATTAAACAAGATTTTTCACTTATATCAGAGCGAGCAATAGCCATGTTGTTTGATGATAAAAGCAGTTCGCTGCCTTTAAAAGCGTCTATAGCAACGCAATTGATTGAGCGCCAAAGTACTCAGCTGTTCACCGAGCAGAGCTATAACAAAGCAGCGTTGGAGCGGCTACTACTGCAAATAAAAAACGCCCTGCCTTAAAGGCTGTGTCAGCCCTTTTTTTGCAGGTAAAGCAGACGCTAAACGATAATCAAGTTAACTACGACTAACCAATCAAGTCACTACAAGCAGCCTTAAATCAACTTTTTTCTGCTCAATGGCTGCATTTGCAAGCCAAATCACATATTGTAGTACAATATTAAGATAGCATTAATAACCAGATAGGCTATTGAACTAAACTTGGATTGATTGCTCACAGGCTAATCATCAGGAAACTGCACAGGGATAACGCTCAGACTCGTGTTGGCCCAATAGTGCTCAATCAATAGTTCTTTTTAGTAAGGGCGGTGCTCGCCGACTCTCCTCATTTGAGCGCCGCCTTTACGCCCTCTTTGTATTGTTTTACCTTGCTATAACAAAGACAGCTCAGCACTTAATCAATCGTTATTTTTAGTTAGTTTAGTAAGGGCGGCGTTCACCGACTCTCCTCATTTGAGCGCCGCCTTTACGCCCTCTTTGCTAAACCCCCTCGTTGCCCAAAGGTAGGTGTCCAGTTTTCACCAAAATAATGGTTTCTTGCTCTACAAAAGGATGGTGCTTGCTCATGTGTGGGCTGCGTAGCCAAGTGTGCTTAGGGTAGCTACCATGCTCGTCTTTAAACTCGCCGGTCAATACTAAGATCTCTTCACCGCCAAAATGACTATGTGGCTGAAATACTTCACCCGCAGGCCATTTAACCAAGGCCACATTCTCGTGCTCAAACTGGTGTAAAGGCATGACCTCAAGGCCGCCAATGCCTGGTAACCAGGGCGTGTTATGGGTATCTACGCGTATCTCGGTAAGATCGCGTGTGTCAAACTGATTAAGCTTAACAAAGATCACACAACCGTCTTTACTAAAAGGGCTGTGCGCACTGCCAGGAGGGTTGCGAATGTATGTCCCTGCTGGGTAGTCGCCATGTTCATCAGAAAATATCCCCTCTAGTACCAGAATTTCTTCGCCCATAGGATGTTGGTGCTCGGGGAAGTAGGAGTCTGGCTGATACTGTACAACGCTAGTGACATGGCCCGATTCCTTGGCTTCACGCTCTAATGGTTTGCGCAATACTCCCGCTGATGGGCTTGTCACCCATTCTATTTGCTCGGTGTTAACTGCCAACGCTTGGCTAAAGTCCATGTTCAACATTGTTTTTCCTAACTGAAGGCTATGTTGAATAGAGTTGACTTATTAGCCACAAATTTCAAGTCGAAGACATATTTCTAAGCGTTCTAGTTGAGCTATATACGCTAAATTTGACAGTCAGCAACGAGGTCAGCATGCTAACTAGCATCCTCTTAGGAACAACCACGCAAGGAATGCGCATGTCTGAATATACCGCGACCGTAGAATGGCAACGTCAAGCCGATGAAACGTACATTAACAATCACTATAGTCGCGCTCACTGGTGGCATTTTGATGGTGGTCAAAGTGTGCCGGCGTCTTCTTCACCACATGTAGTGCCACTGCCTTATTCGGTTGAAGGCAACGTTGACCCCGAAGAAGCCTTTGTCGCCTCATTGTCCAGCTGCCATATGTTATTTTTCTTATCGATTGCAGCCAAAAACCGCTTAGTGGTAGACAGCTATGTTGATAATGCCGTAGGCGTAATGGCACTAAATGATCAAGGGCTTATGGCGATGATAGAGGTAAAGCTTAACCCTAAGGTGAGTTTTGCAAACAAAGACATTAGCCTGGCTAAACTTGAAAAAATGCACCATCAAGCCCACCAGCAGTGTTTTATTGCTAATTCGGTAACCAGCAAAATAACGACCCACATTGTGCGTTAAGTTTATCAATCGGCAATAGCTCCCCGCTTTTTATCCTCTGGGGAGCAAATAGCATGCTTGATTACCCCTTGTTTCTCTGTTGCCCCAACACCACCGATCTTCACTTCCTTGTATATCACCATTAGTCGGTCTTATTGGCATTTCGTCGCAAAGCGACTTTACCAGCCCGTAAACTCAGTAGGCTTAGTGATGTACCCAAACCAGACAAGGAAGCATCATGAAAAAGTTAACACTCGCCAGCCTAATACTCATTTGCAGTTATTCAGCACAGGCCACTGTCGATGAACAACTATTGGATCGTTACTTTACCGCCGCGCAAGGTGATTACTCTGAACTGAATCAAGTTTATAAAGATTTACAACACGCCAATCAGCAACAACCCAGTGACCCTTGGGCGCTCTTTTATTTAGGCGCGAGTGAAACCCTAAAAGGTGATGATGCTTGGCTACCGTGGAGCAAATTAAGCTACACCGAAGACGGCCTAGCGCGCATGGACAAGGCCCTTTCAATGATTGACGACAGTCACTGGCAACAACAATACCGTTATTTGCCTAAAGCCATTTACATGCAAGCCACCGCTGCGGTTACTTTTACCAGTGTGCCTACATTTTTTAATTACCAAGAACGCGGAATGGAGCTATTTGACCAAGTGCTAAGTGACTCTCGCTTTCTTCAATCTCCTGCCCAAGCCACTAGCTGGGTCTACCGCTATGCCATAGAAGCTGCCCTGAATGCAGAACAAACAGCGCTGGCCGAACAGTGGTTTGCACAACTTAAGCAGGCCAGCGTAAACGACCAATATAGCCAAATGGCAGCGCAGTTAATGGCCCAACATAGCAACGGCTAAGCACTACACAACTAGATTGATATAAGGACACATCATGCTGCAATTTAATGGTCTTTCTAAGAGTTACCAAACAGGCCAAATCAAACAGCCAGCGCTAACCCAGATTAGTGAGCAGATCCACACCGGCGAAATGATCGGTTTATGTGGCCCTTCAGGCTCGGGGAAAAGCACCCTGCTGAATATTTGTGGCTTGCTAGATCTCAACTACCAAGGTGAATTGTATTTTGACGGCAAGCTGCTCGATAAAGACCCACAACACTGCATGTTACTACGTCGCCAACACCTGGGTTTTGTGTTTCAACGTTTCAACTTGGTCCCGGTAATGAGTGCCTATGAAAACGTAGAGTACCCACTCATTCTAAACACGATTTCACCAACAGAGCGTAAGCGGCGTGTGATGCAAATTCTCGAGGCGGTAGGCATGGCTGAATTTGCTCAATCCAAGCCAGATAGATTATCAGGGGGGCAGCAGCAGCGTATTGCGGTGGCGCGCGCCCTAGTGCACCAACCACGCCTTGTGATTGCCGACGAACCGACAGCTAGCCTAGATAGCCACACCGCCCACCAAGTTGTGGAGTTAATGAAAGCGATAGGCAGAAGCAATAACACCACTTTTGTTATTGCTACTCACGATAGCCGCATGAGCGACCACTGTGACCGCTTAATTCAACTGCAAGACGGACAAATATTAGCCAAGGAGAAAACCGTATGCGTCGCGTAAAACATGCCTTATTGAATGTACAACGTAATCGCCGCCGCAGCATGATGTCGGTACTGATTATCGCTATTGCGGTTTTAGCGCTCGTCAGTGCGGGGGGGTTTGGTTTATTCACTTATCAATCGCTGGCTGAAGCTGCGGCTCGTGATACCGGCCACTTAACCCTGTCGAGCCAACAGTATTTTACTGAACAAGAAGACTCTCCCTTGCAATATGGCCTAGAAAATTGGCAACAACAACGTCAGCAACTGATGGCCTTGAGCGGAATAAAAGCAGTACAACCACGAATTGAATTTAGCGGCTTAATTAGCAATGGTGATAAGTCGGCGATTTTCATCGGCCAAGGCGTATTACCCAGTGAGTTTACTCAAAAAGGGCCGTTTCTTAACGTCAAGGCAGGGCGACTGCTCAACAACAAAGAAAGCCAAGATCAGCCGCAAGTGTTACTCGGCGAAGAGCTAGCCCGCAACATGAAAGCTCAACCTGGCGATTGGATCACCTTGCTAAGCACCACCACCGAAGGCGCGCTAAACGCCTATGACTTTATGGTGCAAGGCATTGTGTCTACTGGGGTACCAGACATGGACAAACGCTTAGTATATGTATCGCTAGATTATAGCCAAGCACTGCTGGCTACCGATAAAGTGAGTCTGATGTCGGTATTTGCCTTTGCTAACCAAGATATCTCTACTCTGGCGCAACAAGTCGCGCAGCAACAGAGCACACTGTTAGTGACACCATGGTGGAAACAAGCCTTTTTCTACGAGGCAGTAAAAGGCTTATATAACCGAATATTTGGGGTTATGGGCATCATTATGGCCTTGGTGGTATTTGTCGCTCTATTTAATACCTTAAGCATGTCGGTCACCGAGCGAACTCGTGAAATAGGTACCTTGTCAGCATTGGGTACGGCCAACTCCGAGCAACTAATTGGCTTTATCTTAGAGGCGATAGTACTGGCGGTGATTGGCAGTGCAATTGGCTTATTGCTGAGTGGTTCAGTATCGGTGCTCTTATTATTCGCCGATATCCAAATGCCCCCCCCACCGGGGCGCAGTGTGGGTTACCCCTTACACATTACCTTCTCCTTTATGCTGGCGGGCATTGTGTCGTTAGGCGTTGTTTGCATCTGCGCCCTCGCGTCTGCCATCGCCGCCAACAAAGGCTTAAAAAAGCCCATCACCGAGGCACTTATCTATGTTTAAGTTTAACATTTCAAAATATTGGCTGTTGGCGAGTTTATGCTGTGGAGGTCTTGCTCAGGCAGGTGAACAGGTCAGTGATCGACTGTTAGAGGCCGACAGTTATCGGCTACAAAGCCGCTCGGCTAAAGTCGTCACCCAAGTGAGCCAGTACCATAACCAACAGCTTAAAAAACAGCACCGTTACAATGTGTATATCCGTCCTGAGCGTGAATCCTTAGTGGTATTTAAGGCCCAATCCGAGTTAGGGCAAAAAATGTTAATGCTCGGGGATAACTACTGGTTATTGATGCCCAATAGTCGTCGGCCTATCCGCATTACACCGATGCAAAAACTACTGGGAGAAGCATCGGTAGGTGATATCTCAACCCTCACCTGGAGTGAAGACTACCAAGGAGAATTAGGCGAACGCAGCGTAATTAATGGGATAAACGCAATTCACTTGGCACTACAAGCCAAAACCAGTGGTGCCAGCTATCAAAAAATAGACTTATGGGTAGCGCTAGATAATAACTTTCCGCTACAAGCCGATCTTTACTTAAAGTCAGGAAAATTAGCCAAGCAAGCTTATTTTGAGCAGGGCCAGCGGAACGGGCAAACGGTGGTGCAAACTATGACGCTTATCGATAGCATTCAAACCTCTAAAAGTACGGTCATTAACTACGAGTCGGTAGAGCCTCACAGCCTAGCCGACAAATACTACAACCCCGCTTATTTGAGTAAACAATCTCTCGAACAACTCTAAATCAACTTAATCACAGTTGAATTGATAAAAATCGTGGGGTAATTACAGTTAATTGCCTCACGATTTAGCAACTTTCGCCGCATTATTGATCGAGAACCCCCGCCAGCCCTTGTTCCCTGCGTTTCAGCTGGTAAAATCCTTTCCAGAATTTTTAAGCATCGATAAAAAAGAGCATCCCCATGGGCAGAAGTTTTGAAGTACGCAAGGCCTCAATGGCCAAAACCGCTGGTGCAAAAACCAAGGTTTATTCTAAATACAGTAAAGAAATCTACGTTATCGCTAAAAACGGCGGTGCCGATATTGAAGCCAATCTGCAACTACGCAGTGTGGTAGACCGCGCTAAAAAAGATCAGGTGCCTAGCCACGTAATCGATAAAGCCATTGATAAAGCCAAAGGCGGTGCAGGTGAAGATTACGTACCGGCGGTTTACGAAGGTTACGGCCCAGGCGGTTGTATGGTGATTGTTGAATGTTTAACTGACAACAACAGCCGAACCTTTACCGACGTTCGCCAAGCCTTTGTTAAAACCAAATCGAAGATTGGCAACCAAGGTAGCGTGGCTCACATGTTTGATCACCAAGCAATTTTTGCTTTTAAGGGTGACGACGAAGACGCGATTCTAGAAATCTTGCTAATGGATGACGTTGAAGTCACCGACGTAGAGAGTGAAGACGGTATGATTACCGTGTTTGCCCCACATACCGAGTACTTCAAAGTAAAAACCTCGCTAACCCAAGCTATGCCAGAGCTAGATTTTGAGATTGAGCAAATTAGCTTCGTGCCTCAAAACTACACCCAAATATCGGGTGACGACGTGGCAATGTTTGAGAAATTCCAAGCGATGCTTGACGACTGTGACGACGTACAAAACGTTTATCACAATGTAGAGCTCGACTAAAAGCTGAGCCTTTCAACCAAGCCTGTTATTCAGGCTTGGTGGTCGTTTACCTTGCATCACGCCCCTCTCTCATTGCACACTAAACCACACCCGTAGCCGCATAAGCCATAGTTATGAGCCAACTCGACTGTCACCACGATCAACAACATCGCCAGCAACTTCGCCAGAGTATTCGCCAACAACGCCGCGCCTTAAGCCCTGAGCAACAACAACAAGCTGGTTTAGCCATTCTAGAACGACTACAGCAAGACCCAACACTGGCCAGCATGCAACGCTGCGCCTTATATTTGGCCTTTGATGGTGAGTTAGATCTAAGCGTGATCATTGGCTGGTTATGGCAGCAAAATAAACAGGTATTTGTTCCCTTAGTAGACCCAAGCACCAGCGGGGCCATGTGTTTTCATCATTACCATGCCAATAGCCCCATGCAGCTCAACCAGTTTGGCATTGCCGAGCCCGTATTTGACCATGCCGAAGTACAAAACTGCCAACAACTGGATGTGATACTAGCCCCCTTGGTTGCCTTTGACTCTAAAGGTAATCGCTTAGGAATGGGCGGCGGCTATTACGACCGCTTATTGGCCCAATGTGATGGCGAGAAACCAGCAGTAGTGGGCGTAGCTCACGATTGCCAGCAAGTAGACCAAGTGCCGATGCAAGATTGGGATCAGCCACTGAAGCGAATTATTACCCCCAGCAAAGACTGGCAATGGTAAGGCCAAACGCTAACCCCCCCTTGACTAACATTAATCAAAAAATCTGCAATAGCAATTGGCGTTAAATCGAGGGCTTGGTTATAATCCGCGCCAAATGAGCCAGCTTTACTGGCCACTCCCCTACACTTTGCTCGGAGCACTGTAATGACACAAGATGAGATGAAAAAAGCCGCTGGCTGGGCTGCCTTAGAATACGTTCAAGAAAACACTATCGTAGGTGTAGGTACCGGCTCTACCGTCAATCATTTCATTGACGCCTTAGCGACCATGAAAGACAGTATTGTAGGCGCGGTATCAAGCTCTGAGGCGTCAACTGAAAAGTTATTGGCTTACGGTATTGAAGTATTTGACTTAAACAGCGTTAGTGAACTGTCTGTTTATGTAGATGGTGCTGATGAAATTAACGCGCAAAACCACATGATTAAAGGCGGCGGCGCAGCGCTTACTCGTGAAAAGATCATTGCGGCAGTAGCCGATCAATTCATTTGTATTGTCGACAATACCAAAGAAGTACCGGTGCTAGGCGGCTTTCCATTGCCGGTTGAAGTGATCCCAATGGCGCGCAGCTATGTGGCACGCCAGTTGGTGAAATTGGGTGGAGACCCGGTATATCGTGAAGGGGTGGTGACCGACAACGGCAACGTGATTTTAGATGTACACAACATGAAAATTACTGATCCACTAAGCATGGAGCGCGATATCAATGCCATAGTAGGTGTTGTGACTAATGGTCTATTTGCGGCTCGTGGTGCAAACCAAGTCATTATAGGCACCCCTGAAGGGGCTAAAAAGCGCTAATCAAGCGGACAAATAAAAAAAAGAGTGCCTAGCGCACTCTTTTTTTTGTGTAATATTCTAACCATCCATAGATTAATCCATACAAACTCTATGGAAACTTATCTCGCCAGTAGTATATTTTTTAAAATCAACTATTGTCAGTTAATTATCTACAATATGAATTTAATTTGATGTAATAAAATTACATTCCCTAAGTGCTGCTTTTTTGCTAAATTTAGCCGCTCAGCGGTAACATGGGTATTAGGAAGCAAACATGGCAAAGTATTCGTTAGGCAAGGAAAAAATTAAGGTTTTGTTGTTAGAGGGTCTGCACCCTAGTTCACTACAATCCTTCCAATCTGCGGGTTATGAAAATGTAGAGATGATCAAAACCTCTCTTGCAGAAGATGATCTGATTGAGAAAATCAAAGATGTTCACTTCATTGGTATTCGCTCCCGTACAGACCTAAACGAACGCGTACTTGCCGCGGCTAATAAGCTAGTTGCTATTGGTTGTTTCTGTATTGGTACCAACCAAGTAGACCTAAAAGCAGCTCAGCAGAAAGGTATTCCTGTATTTAACGCACCGTTCTCTAATACTCGAAGCGTAGCCGAATTAGTATTAGGTGAAATTATCTTACTACTTCGTGGTATCCCAGAGAAAAACGCTAAAGCTCACCGTGGTGAGTGGATTAAATCTGCCGATAACTCTTACGAAGCACGCGGTAAAAAGCTAGGCATTATTGGTTATGGTCACATTGGTACTCAATTAAGTATTCTTGCCGAAACCTTAGGTATGCAAGTCTATTACTACGACATTGAGAACAAATTGTCGTTAGGTAATGCTACTCAAGTCGCCGACTTGGACCAGCTACTGGCTATGAGCGACGTAGTAAGCCTACACGTGCCAGAAACAGCACAAACTAAATACATGTTTGGTGAAGCGCAGTTTGCTGCAATGAAACAAGGTTCTATCCTGATCAATGCATCACGCGGTACTGTTGTAGACATCGACGCGCTAGTCTCTGTATTAGAAAACAAAAAACTGGCTGGTGCTGCCATTGATGTATTCCCAACAGAGCCAAAATCAAACAAAGAAGCCTTTGAATCGCCACTACTCGCTTTTGATAATGTGATTCTTAGTCCACACGTAGGTGGCTCAACTCAAGAAGCGCAAGAGAACATTGGTATTGAAGTGGCGTCAAAAATGGCCAAGTACTCAGACAACGGTTCAACCTTGTCTGCAGTAAACTTCCCAGAAGTTGCACTACCGGGCCACACTGGCACTAGCCGTTTATTGCACATTCACCACAACCAACCGGGTGTGCTAACTAAAATTAACTTGGCCTTTGCTGAAGACTCAATCAACATTGCCGCGCAATACCTACAAACCAACGACAGCATTGGTTACGTAGTCATTGACGTAGAGACCGCTCAATCTGAGCAAGCTATCGCCAAGCTTAAAGAGATTGAAGGCACCATTCGCGCCCGTATTCTTCACTAACAAAATGCCGATACGCGAATCAAACAAGCCAGTCTCAAGACTGGCTTTTTTTATCGCCCAAGGCCTCACTAAAATCACCGCTAGACCCCAAGCCAACTAGCCGTATAATGCCTTTATATATCACCATGTACGGCCTATTTTGCAGCAACTAAACCAACAAATTGAACGGTGCTTTCTGCAAGCAGAACAGCATTTTCAACGGTCCTTTACTCGACCAGAAATAATATTATCGAAGCGACGTAGCAAAGTGGCCGGCAGCGCGAACCTAAGCCAGTGGAAACTGCGTTTTAATGCGCATTTTTACCAGCAGCAACCCGCGGATTTTTTGGCGCAAACCGTGCCGCATGAAGTAGCACATTTACTATGCCACGCACTATATGGACGTGTAAAACCGCACGGTAAAGAGTGGCAACAGATCATGCAGCAGGTATTTAATTGTCCAGCAAACACAACTCACAGTTACTCTATCGAGCAACTACAACTCAGCACATTTGAATACCGCTGTGCCTGCCAACGCCATCTTTTAAGCGTACGCCGACACAATAAAGTGCTGAGAGGAGCGAGTTATCAGTGCACAAAATGCCAGCAACGATTAAGCTTCGTTACAATCCTCAATAGTGATAACCCTGGTCGGTAACCCATTTCTTCCCCCAGTGAAGTTAACCATGTAGCCCATACCATCTTGCAGAGCGCCAAATTCCACATGAGAATTACAAACGTTATTAGCTAATCGAAGCTGAGAGTCAGAAATAGAATTTGCATTCCATTCCCTGCGCTTGTCGCGAAGACGGTGCTCAATAACCAATACATCACCCACAACATAACAATGCGTTTGTAAATAACTCACAGAACTTACTCTTTTATTGCAACGCTCAACGAGTAACTGTTTAGTAGTTTCGGTAACAACCGAAGGAGGATTGGGTTGATAGTTCAACGCTATTTCTTCCACTTTTTGATTGGTCGCAGCGCAACCTAAAAGCCCCATCATAGAAACAACCAAACCAAGTTTAATTACTTTCATATTCAGTCCCTTGAAAAAGGTACAGACTATAATAAATAACGAATAAATCAATATAGAAATATCCTAAGTACTAATGGATTACTAGGCATAAGTAAGCAATAGGTTTATCCTTTAACGGTCAAATCCTTAACCATAAAAACTACCCAAGGGCCTATTTTTAACCATGCGCATACCACGAATTTTCCACTCTCAACCACTCTCGCTCAACATGGCCACAGAACTTGATGATGAAGCTGCTAGTCACGTTGGGCGGGTACTACGCATGGAAGCCGGGCAATACTTAGAACTGTTCAATAGTGATGGTAATAATTATGCTGCGGTGATCGAAACCAGCAGTAAAAAGCATGTTTCAGTGAAAATCACCGCTGTTCAGGCCAACCATTCAGAATCACCACTTAATATTCATCTAGGGCAAGTGATTTCTCGTGGTGACCGCATGGAATTTACCATTCAAAAATCGGTAGAATTAGGCGTAAACAAAATCACCCCGCTCACCAGTGAGCGTTGTGGAGTGAGGCTGAATCAAGAGCGCTTTGAAAAGAAACGCCAGCAATGGCAAAAAATAGCGATCGCCGCGTGTGAACAATCGGGGCGTAGTATCGTGCCTGAAGTGGCCGCACTGCAAAGCCTAGAGCAATGGGCCAGTGAAAACACTGACGCCATGAAGTTGAATTTACATCCAAAGGCCCCATATAGCATTAAGACCCTTCCTATTCCGCAACATGGAGTTAGGTTGTTAATTGGGCCAGAAGGTGGCTTATCAGAACAAGAAATTGACGTCTGTAATCAGCATCAATTTCAGGAAACAATATTAGGCCCGCGTGTCTTACGCACAGAAACCGCCGCGCTTACGGCAATTACCGCTTTGCAATGTCAATTTGGAGACTTAGCATAAATGAGTATTAGACTCGGTATCGTGATGGACCCCATCACCAAAATCAATATTAAGAAAGACTCTAGCTTCGCCATGTTGATGGAAGCCCAAGCACGCGGTTACGAAATCTATTACATGGAAATGCAAGACCTCTATTTAGACGGTGGTCGTGCGGCCGCAAATATGTCTCCCTTAGCCGTTCAGCAAGACTCTCGATCTTGGTTTGAGCTTGGCGAATCGGTGGATCAGAGCTTAAGTGAATTGGATGTGATCTTAATGCGTAAAGATCCTCCATTTGACACCGAGTTTATTTACGCCACCTACATATTGGAGCGTGCAGAGGCCGAGGGCAGCTTAATCATTAATAAGCCACAAAGCTTACGCGATGCCAATGAAAAGCTGTTTACCGCTTGGTTCTCAGAATTTACCCCGACCACTTTAGTGAGCAGTGATATGCCTCGCCTTAAGGCTTTTCATCAACAGCACAAAGACGTGATCATGAAGCCATTAGATGGTATGGGTGGGGCGTCAATCTTCCGCCTTAAAGAAGGCGATCCTAACGTGGGAGTGATCTTGGAAACCTTAACCAATCACGGTCAAGAATACTGTATGGCACAGTGTTTTATCCCCGAAATTGTTGATGGTGACAAGCGTATACTGATCGTCGATGGTGAGCCTATGCCTTATTGTTTAGCCCGTATTCCTTCGAAGGGCGAAACACGCGGTAATTTAGCGGCTGGCGGCCGAGGTGTAGCTCAACCTTTATCGGAAAGCGACTGGAGAATTGCTAAGGCCATTGGCCCAGCGTTGAAAGCAAAGGGTTTGGTGTTTGTTGGCCTAGACGTGATTGGCGACAAAGTCACGGAAATAAACGTCACCAGCCCAACCTGTATTAAAGAAATTGAAGCGGCCTACGATATTTCGATTACAGGCAAGTTAATGGATGCAATTGAAGCTAGACTTAACGCATCAGCCTAAGCAGTAATAAGGTTAACCATTAATAGATGAATACTTTGCAGAATCAATTTTTATTGGCCATGCCAAGCCTCAATGATCCGTTCTTCAAACGCTCGGTTGTCTACCTATGCGAGCACAATGACGAAGGCGCGATGGGTTTGGTGATCAATGTGCCAGTAGATTTATCGGTAGAGTCATTACTTGAGCAAATAGAATTACAAAATCAAGTAGAGTTATTGCGCGAGAATCTTGACCGACCCGTTTACCAAGGCGGGCCGGTAGCCCAAGAACGTGGCTTTGTTTTACATTCGCCGGTAAAGGGCTTTAGTAGCAGTTTAAAAGTCAGTGACGAGCTAATGGTGACCACGTCTAAGGACGTGTTAGATACCTTAGGCACCGAGTCACAGCCTGATGATTATATTGTGACTTTAGGATATGCCAGTTGGGAAGCAGGACAATTAGAGCAAGAGATTGCCGAAAACTCTTGGCTAACCTTACCGGCCAGCGCTGACATTATTTTTGATGTACCCAGCCATAAACGTTGGGAAGCAGCCGCTAAAAGCTTAGGTATCGATATTTGGCAACTGTCTAGCCAAGTGGGACACGCGTAATGGCTAGAGCAGGAGAACGTTCGGCCTTGGCTTTTGACTTTGGTACCAAAAGTATTGGTGTGGCAATAGGTCAAGAGCTCACCGGTACCGCCAAGCCCTTAGCAGCGATAAAGGCCCAAGATGGTATTCCTAATTGGCCCAATCTCGAAAAGCTGCTTGAACAATGGCAGCCCGATTTATTGGTGATTGGCTTACCGCTCAATATGGATGGCAGCGAGCAAGAGCTTACGACTCGCGCCAAAAAATTTGCCAACCGTTTGCATGGCCGTTTTGGTTATGCCATTGAAATGCAAGATGAGCGTTTAACCACCGTCGATGCGAAAGAAAAGCTTTTTGAATTAGGCGGTTATAAAGCCCTTGAAAAAGGCGCCGTCGACAGCCTTGCGGCAGCACTGATTTTTGAGAGCTGGTGCACCGAGCAATACGAAGCCTAAACGCAACACTTTTACCTTCTCATCAGTTATAACAGGTAGCTAAAGCCAAACACTTAAAGGATGTAACTGCACACAACGTAACAACCAGCAGCGCCCTAATACCGCCCCTACTAGCAACAAAACCGGCGCAACGTAGTGCTTAATGCGAGGTTTATTCGTTCGCTACAGGCCTATCTAGCGGCCTCAACAGCCACTCATGGCTTTAATTATGTCTTTGTTAGCCGAAACGAAGCAGAGAGTTTGACGAAAGTGGCAAAGCTTTTGGTCGAGTAGTCAGCGAGAAGTCGGTATGTTTGATAATAAAAGCCTTTGAATAATAAAAAGCCAACTGACCAGCAGTTGGCTTTTAACCCATCAACGTAGGTTTAAGACTTGTTGGAGCCCGACCAAATATCAGAACTGAGCTGCTTCTTAAGCTCGGGGAAATCATCGCTGTTGAACGTAGGCACTTTACCTGCGTCTAATTGGCGGTTGTAATCTTTTGCCAACTTAACCACAACGCCTGACAGCAACAAGATAGCTATCAAGTTAACAATGGCCATGAAGCCCATCGACACATCGGCTAAATTCCAAATGATGTCAATTTTAACCACCGCACCAAACATTACCATTGCTAGCACCAACAAACGGAAAATCCACAAACCCGCTTTATGATTATGCTCTAAGAAAACTAAATTTGTTTCTGCGTAGGAGTAGTTCGCCACAATAGAGGTAAAGGCAAAAAAGATGATTGCCACTCCCACAAAGTAACTGCCCCAATCGCCCACTTGACTGCTCAAGGCTTGCTGAGTTAGCGCAATACCATCACCGGTCAATTGTTCGTTGTGACTCAGTAAGATAATGGCCGCTGTAGCAGTACAAATAACCACGGTGTCAATGAACACACCTAACATCTGCACGTAACCTTGCGAAGCAGGGTGTGGCGGGTAAGGAGTCGCCGTTGCCGCAGCGTTCGGGGCGCTTCCCATACCTGCTTCGTTAGAGAACAAACCACGTTTAATACCATTCATCATGGCGGCACCCAGGGCGCCCGCACCGGCCTCTTCAAAACCAAAAGCAGAACGGAAAATTAAGCTAAACACTTCAGGCATTTGCTGAATGTTCATCATAACAACCACTAAAGCCACGATGACATAAGCTAGCGCCATAAACGGAACCACTAGTTCAGCGAAGCGAGCAATACTGCGAATGCCACCAAAAATAATCAGTGCGGCAGCGGCGACTAATATGCCACCCACAATGGCTTTATCAAAGCCAAAAGCTTCGTTCATCGCTGAGGCGATGGCGTTAGCTTGTACCGCATTAAATACCAGGCCAAAAGCCACGATCAAGCAAATAGCGAAGATCACGCCCATCCAGCGCTTACCTAAGCCTTGCTCCATATAATAAGAAGGACCACCACGGAAATTGCCATCGCTGTCTTTTACTTTGTAAAGCTGGGCTAAGCTGCTTTCCGCAAAGCTAGTTGCCATCCCTAACAAGGCAATTAGCCACATCCAAAATACAGCGCCAGGGCCACCTAATGTCACCGCGATCGCAACCCCCGCGAGGTTGCCAGTGCCGACTCTAGCAGCCAAGCTCGTGCATAAAGCCTGAAATGACGATATGCCGTTGGCATCACCTCTTCGGCTAGACTTCATCACCGAGAACATATGTCCAAAATGGCGAAACTGTATGAACCCAGTACGAAGGGTAAACAGAACTCCAGTGCCCACCAGCAAATAGATCAGCAAGTTGCCCCACAGTACGTCGTTTAACCAGTTAACTATTTCATTCATGGTTCAAAATCACCTTATGTTAGTAGTGCTTCATAAAACTAAGCCCAATTTAAGCGAGCGCAGATTCTAGGTGTCTGCAAACGACTATGCTTTGACTTATAACAAAAACAAGATAAAAACACGCCTATATATAAATAAAAGGTATTAATGTTGCCTATAAACCTAGCGAGAAAGCAGAAGTAACAGATAATTCTAGTGAAAACGCAAAAAAAAGTGACCAAGCATAACCTTTTTGTAACATTTATATTTTACTTTTTGTGTGGGTGTGGTACTTATTAATTGTGACAACATACAAGGAGATAACCATGGATAGGCTAGACTTGGATACTGTTGAAACCAGCAAATCTTCTCGCGGTTCAAACAAAAAACGAAAGTGGCGAGAGATAGAAGCAATTAAAGAAAAAATTCGCTTACAAAAAGAGCTACAGTCAATCGACAGTAGTTTTGACCTTCAAACCGAATACGAATACTAAAATGAAAAAACCCGGCTAAGCCGGGTTTTTTATTGGATTAGCATCCACTTAGTCTTCTTCTACTGGTTGAGACAGTTTGATCCGCTCAGACAAGGCTTTGTATTGCTCCGCAACTCGATGTCCAAATAATGGGTCTTCGTGATTGCCATGTTGCCAGCTTTGCTCTATCGCTCGCCAGTCGTCCGCAGTCAAATGACGCTTAAGCGCTGGGAATACCACCTCTTCTTCATAATTTAAGTGTTCCCATTGGGCTTTAATAAAGGCTTCTAACTTGTCACTAAATTGATCTAGAGGCACTACCGCATCTAACAAAATGATATCTAGAATATCGCTCAGCTCACTGGTCATTTCTAACAAGTGTTCGTGTTGCTGCTTTAGTTGGTTAGATAAATCATCTTCTACCACTCGATATTTAACGTAGTAATCGTAGATAAGATCTTCTTGGGGGTGATGGTAACGATCAGCATACTCTTGCATGTAGCTAATGATATGAGCAATTAATTTGTATTTAACCGCTTTTTCATCACGTATATGAGCTAATTTTTGCTCTAATACCTTAAGCAACTTGGCGATATTTTTATGATCTTCTTGAAGACTTTGTAACATTGCTTCTCCTTGGCTAACCAGCACTCTTTGATTCAGTATAAAGTACTCAATGTTGAATTATTATTGCGCTAGATCGTTAATTAGACAGATTTGTATTTCTCACAGTTCACAGTTTTTACCAATAATTCTATTTTCACTCTATTTTTTATAGGCTTACTCGCTAGAGATGGCCACTTAAACAGCGTTTGTTTAACTAATATACACAATTTGTATAGTGAATACCCAACAGCAATAAAACAACAAGCACAATTTTCACAAGCACCACTTAATCTTAATCAACAAAGAGAATAATAAAAAACAAAAAAAACCCTTTTTTGATTAAGGTCAATTGTAGTATAGTTACAGCAAGTGGCGATATTGATTCAATAAATGGCTCGGGCATCGCTATAACATGTAATAAAATTACAACAATTAGCTAATGAGGTATGTTATGACCACAGGTATTCAAATCACTAAAGCAGACAACGACGCGCTATTAGGCTCTTTTTGGCTACTAGACAACGAGCAAAACCAAGCCCGTTGCTTATGTGTAAAAGATGAGCTTTACGCTGAAGATGAAGTGGTAGCTATCGATGCATTGGGTCAAATCGAGTATCGCGAAGTACCAATGAAAGCTCAGGCTATCGAAGAAGGTGGTCAACACCTTAACGTAAACGTACTACGTCGCGAAACGTTGCAAGACGCAGTTAAGCACCCTGAAAAATACCCACAACTAACCATTCGTGTTTCTGGTTATGCGGTACGCTTTAACTCGCTAACTACTGAGCAACAACAGGACGTAATTACACGTACCTTTACTGAATCTCTATAAGACTCAGTGTCGCTCAATAAAAAAGCATGCCTAGGCATGCTTTTTTGATATCTGAAGCAGGATAAATCGCTTAACTGCGTTCTCTAATTAAGCCTTCCTGAATGGTTGAGGCAACCAGTTTACCGTCACGGGTGAAAAACTGCCCTCGAACTAAGCCCCTTCCCTGTGATGCTGCAGGGCTATCTACCACGTAGAGCAACCATTCATCTAAGCGGAAGTCTTGGTGGTACCACATGCTGTGATCAATCGTCGCGGTTTGAATGGTGGGTTCAATAAACGAACGGCCATGCGGCTGCAATGCTGTGGGTAAGAAATTGAAATCAGACGCATAAGCTAAAAGGTAACGGTGTATTCGGCTGTCATCAGGCATCTGACCATTAGCCTTAAACCAAACGCAACGTTTAGCGGGAAGTATTTCCGGCTGCAAAGGATTAACAAATTCTACCGGGCGCATCTCCAAGGGTTTATCACAGATAAACTTGTCACGAACCGAATCAGGCAACATTTCACGCAACTGGAAAGCGTACTCTTGTTCAGATTGGAGCTCTTCTGGGGCTGGTACGTCTGGCATCTGATCTTGATGCTCAAAGCCGGGAGCCACTTCTTGAAAAGAAGCCGTCATATAGAAAATAGGCTTACCAAACTGAATTGCTTTGATTCGTCGAGTAGATACACTGCGTCCATCACGAATGCTCTCTACGTCGTATACGATGCGATGATTAGTGTCACCAGGTCGTAGGAAGTAAGAGTGGAAGGAGTGAACTTGGCGATGTTCGGCCACTGTTTCTTTAGCCGCAGACAAGGCCTGCCCCATCACTTGACCACCAAACACCGCACCAAAACCTAAATCTTGGCTTTGACCACGATATATACCTTCTTCTATACGCTCTAAGCTCAGTAGCTCAAGCAAATCTTTTAACACTTTACTCATAGATATCGAATCTTTAAAAACTAGTCGGTGCAATATGCGCGAGAAGCAACAAAAGATCAACGTCTACACATTAGAATAAGCTAATTGATAACTAACTAAATGTTAGATAAAGGTATAACAAGAGCTGAAAAACTCGCTTAGACGAAACAATAGCTAAATTTAAACAAAAAAAGCAGCGATAATAATATCACTGCTTAGTTAGAGCCTTACTTCAAATAAACTAGAGTTTTAACAGCACTGCTCGCAATTGAGCAAAGTCTGCAGGCATCTCTAAAGACAGTAACTCTAGATCAGCTCTGTCGGCTAAAGGCTTTGGTATCTCAATAGCACGTTGCAAGATATCTTCTACGCTTTCTTTAAACTTAGCTGGATGCGCAGTACATAAGAATAAACCATGCTCACCCTCAGCTAATTGCTCAGTTAATTGCTGATAGGCAATCGCGCCGTGTGGTTCACACAAGTAACCCTCGGCATCGAGTGCTTTAACCGCTTCAGCTGTTTGTAGATCGGTCATTACCCCTTTACCTAGCTGGTTTAAGTCCCAGCCTTGGGTCTTGAATAGCTCTTCAACACGAGGCCAGTTGTTTGGCTGACTCACATCCATGGCATTAGACAGCGTCGCTTGAGTAGGCTTAGGCTCCCAGTTTCCTGATGCTAAATAACGCGGTACCGTATCATTAACATTGGTCGCGGCAATAAAACGCTTAATTGGCAAGCCCATGGCTTTAGCAATAAGACCCGCGGTTAAATTACCGAAGTTACCAGAAGGTACAGAAACCACTAGCTGAGCGCGTTGTTCTTTAGGTAGTTGAGCCGCTGCTTCGAAGTAATAACAAACCTGTGCCGCTAAGCGACTAATATTAATTGAGTTAGCAGAGTTGAGGCCAATGGCCGCTTTTAACTCTTGGTCATCAAAAGCTTGTTTAACCATCGCTTGGCAAGCATCAAAATCTGACTCTACAGCCACGGTGGTAATGTTGCCACCAAGAGTACAAAACAGCTTCTCTTGTAGAGGGCTAATTTTGCCTTTTGGATAAAGCACTACCACGTTGATGTTTTCCATGCCGTAAAAAGCATGGGCCACTGCTGCGCCAGTGTCTCCAGAAGTCGCCGTTAAGATAGTGGTTTTTTTGCCTTCTGAAAATTGTGCTAAACATTGCGCCATAAACCGGCCGCCAAAATCTTTAAAGGCTAACGTAGGGCCATGAAACAGCTCTAAAGCGCTTATTTGATCAGTCACTTTTTCTAGCGGTGCAGGAAATGTAAACGCTTTGCTTACCATCTCAAACAAGGTGTCTTCAGATAACTCGTTATCTAATAAAGCAGCCAGTAATTTGGCGCAACGTGCATGAAAATCGAGATCTAATACCGCATCAATGTCATCAAATTGCGGAATAGTATCGGGGAAAAACAAACCTTGCTGCTGGCCTAAGCCCTGTTTTACCGCTTGAGTAAAACTCACTTGTTCTTCATGGTGTTTTAGATTGTATAAGTTCATAGCGACGTTCCTGTTACTCGTGTGCCTTGTTCATCGATTTTACAAACATGGCAAAATCCATCTTCGTTTTGAATAAAGTGTTGTTCTAACCAGTCTTTGGCGCGCTGGGCTTGCTCTAATACTGGTGTAACAATGAATATTGTAGGGCCCGAACCCGATATTCCACTAGCTAATGCGCCACTTTGCGCGGCATAACTGCGTACTTGCTCAAAGCCGGGAATAAGCGCAGCGCGGTAAGGTTCTGCAATAATATTGTCTTTTAATAAACTGGCTGCCAATGCAGGCTGCTTACTGTAACTCGCATGTACAAAGCCAGCTAAATTACGGCCAAATTCTAAGGTGTCTTGGCGACGATATTGGGCCGGAAGAATTGAACGAGCTTGCGCAGTAGAAATATTAATACCTGGGTAGGCAACAATCCAATACCAATCTTCAAAGTGAGGAATGGCTTGGCTAGTCGCCCCAGCTTGTTGCAACATAAGTTGCATACCGCCAAGGTAACAAGGTGCAACATTATCGTAATGCACGCTGCCACTAATTTGCCCTTCCAGCTCACCCATCATAATCAGCATTTGCTCTTTATTGAAAGGCGTATTAACAAAAGCATTTAAGCCTTCTAGTGCAGCAACGACCGAGCAAGCACTAGACCCTAGGCCGCTACCAATGGGCAAGTTCTTTTCTAGGGTCATTTTTACACAACCCAGCTGCTTACCATGATGTTCAGCGTACTGCTTAACAAAGTAATGATAACAATCGTAAAGAATGTTTTGTTTAGGATCGGCTGGCAGTTTGTGCGCATAGCTACCCACATTCTCTATGATCACATCACTGCCTTCGGCGGCTTCAACCATGACCCTGTCACCCAGTAGCTGACCATCAATGGGCGATAAGGCCGCACCTAAAGAATCAAAACCGACACTGACATTCGCGGTTGAGGCTGGAGCATAAACAACGACACTCATATTACACCTCTTGGTTCCAGTTTAGTGTTCTTAATACGTCGGCAAACACACCTGCGGCGGTGACTGCTGTTCCCGCACCATAACCACGCAATACTAACGGAATCGGCTGATAGTAACGGCTGTAAAATGCTAAGGCATTTTCACCATCTTTCACTCGGTTAAGCGGGTCATCAGCGGCTACAGCGCTTAGCGATACCTTACACACGCCGTTATCAATGTTACCTAAGTAGCGAAGAACCTTACCTTCGGCCGCCGCGTCTTGCTGTAATTTAGCAAAATAGGCATCGGCTTCTGGCAAACGCGCCATAAACGCTTCAGTGTCACCACTTGAATCAAAGTTTGGCGGTAAGGCCTTATCAATTTGAATGTCTTCAATGCTCAGTGGCATACCCGCTTCACGGGCAAGAATAAGCAACTTACGAGCAACGTCCATACCTGATAAATCATCACGAGGATCGGGCTCGGTAAAGCCATTTTCACGTGCAATAGTGGTGGCTTCTGAGAAACTCATCCCTTCATCTAACTTACCAAAGATGAATGATAATGACCCCGATAAGATGCCGTTGAAGCGCTCTAGTTTGTCGCCCGCTTTTAGCAAGTTTTGTAAGTTTTCAATTACTGGCAAACCCGCACCAACGTTAGTGTCGTATAAGAACTTACGACGCATAGCTAAGGCTGTTTTACGTAATTGCTGGTAATACTCCATACTAGAAGTATTCGCCTTTTTATTGGCGGTCACTACATGGAAACCGTTAGCTAGAAATTCTGCGTATTTACCGGCGATATCATCGTTACTGGTACAGTCCACTATCACAGGGTTAATCAAATGACTTTGATCTACCAAGCTAGCCACATTGTCTAAACTAAAGCCGCCATTTTCGGTGGTTGCTTCTAATTGCTGTTGCCAATGCTCTAAATCAAGGCCCTTAGCGTCGAGCAACAATTTACGGCTATTGGCGACACCGCAAACACGAATACCAATTTGTTGTTCTTTAAGGTGTTGCTGCTGAGCATGAATTTGCTCTAATAACGCTCCGCCTACGCCACCTACACCGATAAGGAATAAATCAATGTAGTGCATGCTGTTAAAGAAGTTTTGATGACAGGCACGTATCGCCTCTGCCGCTTTCTCTTGTGAAACGACCGCTGAGATAGAGCGCTCTGAAGAACCTTGAGCAATCGCCACGATGTTAATCGCCACTTCAGCTAGCGAAGTGAAGAACCGAGCGGCAACGCCTTTACTACGGCGCATGCTATCGCCCACTAGCGAGATAATAGCCAATTTATCAATCGCTTCAATTGGCTCTAATAACTGGTTAGCCAACTCTAACTCAAACTCTTCGTTTAAAGCGCTTAAAGCGCGCGAGGCGTCGATGCTATGGATACAAAAACTAATACTGTATTCGCAGCTAGATTGAGTAATTAAGGCCACTGAAATCTGGCTGCGTGAAATGCTTTCAAAAATTCGGCCAGCCATGCCAACCATACCTTTCATGCCAGGGCCTGAAACAGTAAGCATGGTAAGCTCTGATAAGCTAGATAAAGCTTTAACCGGTAAATCATCTTGGGCCGGGCTTTGTGCGCCAATTAAGGTGCCTTCACCCTGAGGATTAAAGGTATTCTTAATCAAGCAAGGAATATGATATTGAGCAATAGGAGCAATGGTTTTTGGGTGCAACACTTTAGCACCGAAATAGCTAAGTTCCATCGCCTCTGGGTAACTTAAACTGCGTAGCAAACGCGCATCATCAACAATCCGTGGGTCGCAGTTATAAACGCCATCGACGTCTGTCCAAATTTCACAGCACTCAGCGTCTAAACAAGCGGCCAATACTGCGGCGCTGTAATCAGAGCCATTGCGCCCCAGCACTACCGTATCACCGTGTTGGTTTCCAGCGGTAAAGCCAGGCATCAAGTAAATCAGGCCTTCTTGGATCATCGCGCGATTTAAACGTTGTTTACTGGCTTGAATATCGACCACTGCTTCAAGGTAACCACCGGTAGTGGCAACCAATTTTTGCTGTGGAATGATAATTTCAGCACGTTGGCCTCGCACCGACAATAAGTGGTTCATTGTATGAATGCTTAGTTTCTCGCCGGTAGACAAGACCTTAGCGCGAATGTTGTCAGGGCATTGCTGTAATAAGGCAACACCTTTTAATAGTTGACGTAATTCACCGAGCTCTTGATGCACCATCAATTGCATTTGTTCGATGGCAAAACCCGCATATTTTGCTTTTAAATCGGAGAGCAACTGCTGGAACGTTGCTTCAATACGGGTTAAATAGCTTTCACCATCGTTACCGTGGCTAACTTTATCTACCACAGCGACAAGATCGTTAGTCACCCCAGCGGGGGCCGACAACACCACCGCCATTTGCGACTGATGCTGATTACTTAATACAATATCAGCTGCCCGATTAAATCGCTCAGCGTCTGCTAAAGATGATCCACCAAATTTTAAAACTCGCATTGTTCCTCCCAAAAAAAAACCCGTATCGTGAGTGATACGGGCTTTCTTAGATGTAGTTAGTAGCTACAACCAGCCCGACCCGCATGTGGTGGTGCGGGTAATCGTTGTGGTGGTTGTGTAAGCAAAACGTACTGACATCTGAATAAAAAACTAAGTCCAATTTATGTTCATACCATAACCAGCTGTGTTTCAGAGTCAAGTTTTATTTGTTCAAACTACCTTTATAAGGCGAATTTCGCCACCGCTAAACGACAATATGAAACCAGCAAGAGCGAACCGAACTTAACGCATAATGCGCAGCCAATTAATCGCGCATTGCAATGCCCCCAAAACACAAAGGCAAACCCTCATTCACCAAAGCGGGATCATTTGTCATCAGCCACAAACAAAAATTTGAACAGGTGTTTAAATCCTGCCATAGTGAATAAAAAAACAACAATAAGAAGACAAGCATGGATCAACGGATGGAACACCAAGCAGCACATGCGATGCTGCAACGCTTTAATAGTTTTTACCAATGTTTTCTCGAAGTGACTCGCGGTGCTAAACAGCGTTTTGAAGATGCCGATTGGATGTCTGTTCAATTGGCTTCTCGAGAACGGATCCGACTTTATGACCACCACGTTACCGAAGCGCGCGCTGCCATTAAAGCGCTGACTGGTCACATGCAGCGTAGTGATGCTTTTTGTGCAGCGGTAAAATCTCATTACTCAGAGCTGCTTACTCAACATGAAAACTTCGAAGTTGCCGAATCATTCTTCAACTCGGTTTATCAACGTTTATTTCATCATCGCTATATAGAAGAGAACCAGCTATTCATTCGCCCCAGCCGATGCAGCAAATTGTTCGACTACCAACTGCTCACCTGCAGCTACCAAAATACTCACTTGGAAAACCTACTGCATACCCTGTTTGATAACTATAGCTTTAGCATTGCCTATGAGGATCTTGCTCGCGACATCGCCTTTATTTGCCAACGGCTGGTACAAATACCGCAACTCAGTGACCAGCAGCTGCATAAAATCACCATGTTAACGCCGGTGTTCTATCGCAATAAAGCCGCTTACTTAATTGGCCAATATCAAAGTGAAGGCCTGAGTTTTCCTATTGTATTCCCCTTACTTAACCAACAAGGTAAAGTGGCAATAGATAGTGTACTTATCGACACCGACGAAGTGAGTATTATTTTTGGCTTTGCCCGCTCTTACTTTATGGTGGACGCCCCTGCACCACGCCGTATAGTTAACTTTCTTAAACAACTCTTACCCAACAAGACCGATTACGAGCTATTTACCGCCATTGGTTGTCAAAAACACGGGAAAACCGAGCTTTATCGGCATTACCTGAATCACTTACATAATTCGACTGATCAATTCGAATTAGCGCCGGGTATCAAAGGCATGGTAATGACGGTATTTACTCTGCCTTCTTACGATGTGGTATTTAAGATCATTAAAGACGAATTTACCCCCCCTAAGGATGTTAGCCATGCCATTGTTAAAGAAAAATATCGCTTAGTAAAACAACATGACCGGGTGGGTAGAATGGCTGATACCCAAGAATTTTCTAATGTGGAGTTTCCCTTGGCTCGGTTTAGCCAGAGCTTATTGGACGAGTTACAAGCCGTGGCGCCATCGGTGTTATCTATTGAGGGCGAGTCATTAACTATTAAGCACCTCTATATTGAACGCAAAATGATCCCACTAAACATGTATTTAGACCAAGCTGACGAGGCTCAAACTCGCCAAGTCATTGATGAATACGGCAATGCCATAAAACAGCTTGCGGCAGCGAATATCTTCCCTGGAGATATGCTATTTAAAAACTTCGGTGTCACCCGTCATGGCCGGGTAGTGTTTTATGATTACGATGAAATCTCATATATGACTGAGTGTAATTTTAGAGAGTTGCCTAAATCTCAATACCCTGAAGATATGTGGGACTATCAGCCAAGCTTCTCTGTGGGCCCTAACGATATATTTCCTGAAGAGTTTGCCACTTTTCTACTCGGTAAACCGACCGTAAAACAAGTCTTTCAAGAGCTACACCAAGACCTATTTCAAGCCAACTATTGGCAACAACTGCAACGCAACATTGAGAAAGGTCTATTCGAAGACGTATATCCCTATAGAAGACGGAGGCGTTTTATAAATCGTTAATATAATCTGCTATTAAAACCGGTAAACGAATGATTTATTAATCTAATCTCGGTTTTTTTAAGATCAGCAATGATCTTCTTAGGCAGATCAACCATACTAGATTAGGAAATAAAAATAACAATAAGGAGCAGTGATGGCTAAGTTACGTTTTCAGCATACTATTGCTGCTTTATTGGTTATTGCTAGCAGTTCGGTATTAGCCGCTGATATCGAAAGTAAAACAAGCATCAGCTATGGTGACGGAGAGCATCTCAACTTGTCTACCCGTAGCCAACTAAACAATTGGTATTTAACTGGATTTAACTCCAGCCAGTTTGTCAGTAACGGCGAACAAGATAGCAACCAAGAATGGTTTTTCAATGGTGGCTACCAACACAAATTATACAACGAGCTATCGCTATTTGTGGAAGCCGGTGTCAATAACCAATACGACGATATTGCAACACGCAAGGGGTTCAATTTGTCTACGGGTGTGAACTACCAACCACTTAAAAGTTTATCTATTCAAAGTAAGTTAGTTCAAGTTCACCAGCCAAAATACGACAACACCGAGAATAGCTTAGAGTTGTCGAGCACCTATCACCTTTTAAACAACATCGATGTTAAAGCGGTTTATCAAATTGAAGCCCAAAAAGAGCAAACTCAGCAACAAGTTCAATTTGGCTTAGGCTACCGCTTCTAAACAAAACCTTCAGGCAAGTTTAGCATCTGTTGGCTGATCAATACGCCATTCTCGTCTGCATATAAATACATCCCTGAATCTATAGACACTCCAGCAATGCTGACAGTGCCATCAACCTCTCCCAACCCTTTACGTTCGGTTTTCATTGGGCAAGCTGCCAACGCTCGAACACCTAGATCAATAGTGTTAATGGTGGTTACGTCTCGAATAGCCCCATTAATGACGACCCCAGCCCAACCATTGATATAGGCAGAATCAGCGATTAAGTCGCCCATTAATGCGCGTTGAAGATCTCCCCCTCCATCTACCACTAATACTCGCCCCTCGCCCGCAGTGGCCAGCAGCTCTTTTACTCGGCTATTGTCTTGCCAGCATTTTACCGTCACCACTTCGCCATGAAACAGCCTTTTTAAACCATAAATCTGAAATACCGGCGCGAATAACTGGACTTGCTCTGGGTAGAGATCGCATAACTCGGGAAGTAAATCTTGCATCTAATCATTCCTTGATAGCAGTAAGCATGAGCCTGTCATAATTAAAGCACTGTGAAGGTCTAAGGCCAAGTAGCAAATACTTCTATACTCGACTTTCACTGGCCACTTGGCATAACTCGTCAATAAGCCCAGATACGCCACAGCCTTGTTGATTAATTAACGAACATACAACAATCACAGCAAATTATTAAAACTTTCCCTAAAGTTACCTTACAAAGCTGTTTTGCTTCAAGGCATTAGCGCCCTTTAAACATGTAAGTTAATGACAACTTAAGCGCAGGTTAACAATGCGATTTATAAGCATTAAGTACCAACGACAAGAAAAGGTAGCGGCAAGCTTTTGATATTTAAGGCTAGACTTGCTGAAAGCTAGCGCTTAACGACAGAAAACAAGATGTAGTTTATTTTCAGTAATGTTTGCTGAAAATGACAATAATGACTAATTCCGATTGATTTGAATCAAATCCATCGCAGAAAACGTAAGCTTTTTTCAGACTCAAGTTGTTATATCACTGTTAAGCCAATAGAATATGTTTATTGCTTGTAACGAACAATGCATTTAGAAGGTGTCTCTCGCTGATTTATCACGCGTTTTGAACAAACTTATTGCCTATTTTTTTGCCATTCAACGAGTTTTAACACAAACTCAACATGGAAGAATTTGTAGCGTTTGCTTTACCTTCTATATAGCTACTTGTTCGCAAGCCACTTTATTCTAAACAGCATTGGGGAAGACCATGACACCAAATATTTTAATTGTCGAGGACGAATTGGTCACTCGGAATACGCTAAAAAGCACTTTTGAAGCCGAAGGCTACAATGTGTTTGAAGCTATCGACGGCAATGAAATGAATAGCATTCTGGAAGCACATTCGGTTCACCTAATTATCATGGATATCAATCTTCCTGGTAAAAATGGTTTGTTGCTGGCCCGTGAACTTCGCGACCGCGAACAAATAGCCTTAATGTTTTTAACTGGCCGAGACAATGAAGTAGATAAAATCTTGGGCTTAGAAATAGGCGCCGACGATTACATTACTAAGCCATTTAATCCTCGTGAACTTACCATTCGCGCTCGCAACTTGCTAAACCGCACCGTAAACGGTCAAGCAGCCAGTGAAGACAAAGGCACAGTTGAAGAATATCGCTTCAACGGATGGGCCCTAGATATCAATAGTCGCTCGCTAATTAGTCCTAACCAAGAAACTTACAAACTGCCACGTAGTGAATTTCGTGCCATGTTGCACTTTGTTGAGAACCCAGGACAAATACAAACTCGCGCAGACTTATTGAAAAAAATGACTGGCCGCGAGCTAAAGCCGCATGATCGTACTGTAGATGTAACGATTCGTCGCATTAGAAAGCACTTTGAATCGATACCTGAAACGCCTGAAATCATCGCGACGATTCACGGTGAAGGCTATCGTTTTTGTGGTGAAATCGAATAAGTAATAAATAAACACCAAAACCTCGCAGTTTCGCGAGGTTTTTTTATACTTGCAAGATGCTCAAATTATGAGCAGCCCAGCAAGCTTTTACAAAATTGAACAATTAAAAAGCCACATTTGTGAATTATAAATCGACATTATTTTGATCGACATGCTGATTTGTAGTTATTTTTCTACATATCCTTTTGTGATCAATCTTGTATAATGTGCGCAGATTTTTTTACTAGTATCCTTAACGGAGAGTCACTTCAATGAAGAAAACCAAAATAGTTTGTACCATTGGTCCAAAAACTGAATCGGTAGAAATGCTAACTAAGTTAGTTGAATCAGGCATGAACGTTATGCGCCTTAACTTCTCGCACGGCGACTTTGCAGAACACGGCGTTCGCATCAACAACCTTCGCGAAGTAGTGAAAAACACTGGCAAGTCAGCCGCTGTTTTACTAGACACTAAAGGCCCTGAAATCCGTACTATTAAATTAGCTGGCGGCGACGATGTTAGCTTAGTAGCGGGTCAAGAGTTCACTTTCACTACTGACCAAACAGTGATTGGTGATGCCACTCGCGTAGCCGTAACTTACACAGGTTTTGCTGCAGACTTGAAAGTAGGCAACATCATTTTAGTAGACGACGGTCTAATTGAAATGGAAGTTATTGCCGTTTCTGACGACGAAGTTAAGTGTACTGTTCTTAATAACGGTGACCTAGGCGAAAACAAAGGTGTTAACCTTCCTGGTGTAATCGTTCAACTTCCTGCTCTTTCTGCTAAAGACAAAGGCGACTTAGTATTTGGTTGTGAGCAAGGCGTTGATTTCATCGCTGCATCTTTCATTCGTAAAAAAGAAGACGTTTTAGAAATTCGTCAACTACTTAGCGAAAATGGTGGCGAAAAAATCCAAATCATCTCTAAAATCGAAAACCAAGAAGGTGTAGATAACTTCGACGAAATTCTAGAAGTGTCTGACGGTATCATGGTTGCTCGTGGTGATTTAGGTGTTGAAATCCCAGTTGAAGAAGTAATCTTCGCGCAAAAAATGATGATTGAGAAATGTAACCGTGCACGTAAGTTGGTTATTACTGCAACTCAAATGCTTGACTCAATGATCAAAAACCCACGCCCAACTCGCGCAGAAGCTGGCGACGTTGCTAACGCAATCTTAGACGGTACTGACGCTGTAATGCTTTCAGGTGAGTCTGCTAAAGGTAAATACCCTGTTGAAGCGGTATCTATCATGGCAACTATTTGTGAGCGTACTGATGCAGTAATGCCTTCTAACCTTGATCCAGCTCGTGATAGCGGTAAATTACGTATCACTGAAGCGGTATGTAAAGGCGCAGTAGAAGCATCTGAGAAGCTAAGCGCTCCTCTAATTGTTGTTGCTACTGAAGGCGGTAAGTCAGCTAAGTCTGTACGTAAGTACTTCCCTAAAGCTAACATCCTAGCTATTACTACCAACATCAAAACTGCAGCTCAACTTTGTTTGACTAAAGGTGTTGTTCCTCACGTAGTAGACAGCATTGAAAGTACTGACGCGTTCTACGTATCAGGCAAAGAATTAGCGATTGCTTCTGGCCTAGCTAAGAAAGGCGACATCATTGTTATGGTTTCTGGTGCGCTAGTACCATCAGGTACTACTAACACTTCTTCTGTACACGTACTTTAATAGCAACGTTTACTGAAGTTTAAAAAGGCGCCTTAGGCGCCTTTTTTATTGCTTGTTATTCAAGGGATGATAGGCACTGAGGTGCTCCATCTCCGTTAATATCGAATCAATCTGCTGTAACGCCAAACCATCAATATTGGCAGCCCTAGGATAAAGAGGTTGATGGCGGTCATCCACCCAGTGATGGACCCAGTAGTTGGTAGATAATAAAAACTCTCGAGCGTATTGCTCACTAATTGCTAAACACCCTCGCAAACACACATCTAAGTAAGATTGCAAAATAGGGCTAGTCGCTTGGGGGTGCCAATAATCATTAGCCACGTAGGTATAAATTTTGGCCGCTTGCTCTGGTAACTCAGATAAAACCTCTATTTGTGGTAGCTGTATACAGATACGCTGATAATCTCGTTCCCGTTCGTCTAACTCCGGCAAAAATGCTTCATCAAAGGGGATCAAAACCCCGTTCACACTGGCTTTTTCATCGGGGGCAATGACCACCGCTGAGCGATCGTCACCACTTTTCAAACCGCTCCAGTAACGTTGAAAGCCCTTTAACCTAGCGGCATAGGCGTGCTGTGCCGGAAACGTGCATTGCCGACAGTCGGCATCAATTAAGCTGCCATACCCAAAAATATAAACCATTTATTCTCCCTGCTTAAAACAGTGCTAATTGCTGGCTGTCACTGCCCACTGAGAAATCAAACTGTGAACAATCATTGTTTACTGCTGCGCCATTTAGCCATTGTAAACCTTGTTCCAAAGTAAACAACACGGGCATTCGGTGATGATATTCACTTAAGCTAGCCACTGCCGTTTGGGTCAAAACCACCATCGACTGGCTGTCATCTTGGGGCTCAGAAAAATACAGCCCCGCAATAAACAGGGGGGAGACTTGCTGGGTAGAAAACTCGAAGCGTTGCTGGTTACGCCACTCATGCCAAGCTTTAATTGGCACTAAGCAGCGCTGCTTTAGCCAAGCATTTTTAAAAGTGGTTTTATGCGCCGCCGACTCAATACGGGCGTTAATTAATCGTTGAGGGTGATAAGTCGACTTCACTCCCCAGTAATAAGGTTCACACCGCAATTGCTGCCCGCTGAGAGACAAGGCCGGTAACCGCTGACCCGGTCGATATTGTTGGTTATCACCAAACTCTAAAAATAACGAATCTACACCAACGGCTTGTCTTATTTGGTACTCGCCGCCAATCATTACACTACCACACACAGTTTTACCTCACGCCAGAAATAAACCCAGTTCAGCTGCTAGCTAATCATTAATACAAACAGTACCATAAACCCTAGTAAACGCTTTCAAACTACTGGAAAAAAAGAGGTAACATGGACACCACTACCCGCAAGATGCAGGTTAGCAAGCGTATCGCGCTTGTGGCTCACGACCATAAGAAAGGCGCATTAATTAAATGGGCAAATAGGCATCGCGACGAATTAGTTAAGCACCAATTATTTGGCACTGGCACCACCGGTACGCTGTTAAGCCAACAAGGTTTTGAGGTAGAAGCTTTACTGAGTGGCCCCATGGGTGGCGACCAACAATTAGGCGCCATGATTGCAGAAGGAAAAGTCGATCTAATGATTTTCTTCTGGGACCCACTCGATGCGGTACCGCACGACCCAGACGTTAAAGCCTTATTACGCTTAGCGGCGGTATGGAACATTCCTATGGCTACCAATCAAGCAACGGCTGACTTTATCTTAGCCAGCCGCCATTTTAATCAAGAGTTCTCAGTGGACGTTCCTGATTACGCAGGATATTTGAAACAAAGAACCGAGCCAAAGTAGTTTAAGCAGCGGTTCTGCTCTCTTCATCACCAGCGCGGATCCGAAATAACTTACCAGAGTGAGTTCTGTTAGCTTTGTAGTCGGCTTGTAAAAAACGGGGACGGATAGACTTTAAATGCTCTATTTGTTCCTCGTTCAATTTACCCACTGGCAACCCTAAGGCTTTATAGCTTAACAATGGCCGAGCGGCCAAATTGATCATCATGTCAACGTTGGTTCGTTGCTCTTGAACATGCTGCATGTTCATCGGTTTTAATACGCCGTTTTCCATCAAATTCATCACCGCGGGTTCAGCCAAAGGCAGGCTTAACACCGTGCGACGAGTTATCACAAACTCACGTAACACCGCTCGCTCTGAATGGTCAAGACACGCGACCATCGACGACAAACGATGTAACTCTCGGCGATGCTGCATACTGCGGCTTAAACTCGCTACCAACAACAACAAACTGCGACTGATAAAATAAGCCAAACCTGCTACACAGCTAATGGTTAATACCAAACTTAACTGAGGATTTAATCCAGCCTCTGGTAGCCATTGCTTAGGAATAACCAGTAGTAAGCCACTGGCTACCACCAACCACGCCATTAAAACGTCTAATACCCCCCAACGGGCAATTAACCTACTCAAAAATTCCATTGCTTCACTCTCCTGCCAAAATGCTGACGCTTGCAGGTAGTAATAGCAAGGCTTGTGCCAAAGAGTAAATTGACAGTGAGAGCGCTACGCTAAAACCTCACTGAAATTAAACACAAGGTTTAAGCGCTTACCCCCTCGGGCAC
The DNA here is from genome assembly GCF_054112545.1 of Agarivorans sp. MS3-6. Classification (NCBI taxonomy): domain Bacteria; kingdom Pseudomonadati; phylum Pseudomonadota; class Gammaproteobacteria; order Alteromonadales; family Alteromonadaceae; genus Agarivorans; species Agarivorans sp. MS3-6. The sequence continues at coordinate 1,358,977 of NZ_CM134202.1, forward strand.
TAAGGCTAAAGCGGCATGCATCACGTCGATACCGGCACCGCTTTTGTGAGCGTTTTCACTTAAATGTCTACGCCACGCTCTAGCCCCCACACAGCCTTGAAATAAACCTAATATATGACGGCTTATATGCTGTAAACGGCCACCAGCCGCTAGGTGCTGCTCAATATAAGGGAGCATTAATTCGGCCACTTGGTGACGGGTTAAGCTGGCTTCTTTACTGGCAAAAATTTGCTGGTCAACCGCCGCCAATAAGTAGGGGTTATGATAAGCCTCACGCCCCATCATTACGCCATCTAAGTGCTCTAAATGTTCTAGCGATTGCGCTAAGCTAGTAATACCACCATTTACACTAATAGTTAGCTGCGGGTAATCTTGCTTCACTTGATAAGCCCGAGAGTAGTCTAAAGGGGGGATATCTCTATTTTGCTTAGGGCTTAAGCCCGATAGCCACGCTTTGCGCGCATGAATAATAAAGGTTTCGCAGCCCGCCGCGGCAACCTGATCGATAAACGTACGTAGGAACGAGTAACTGTCTTGCTCGTCGATGCCAATTCGCGTTTTCACGGTAACCGGAATATTCACTTGCTGCTGCATAGTGCTAATACACTCTGCCACCAAGCTAGGCTCAGCCATTAAGCAAGCGCCAAACCGGCCGTTTTGCACCCGATCAGATGGGCAGCCTACATTCAGGTTAACTTCATCATAGCCTAGGTCTTCAGCGCGCTTTGCACACTCAGCTAACTCACTAGGGTTAGAGCCCCCTAACTGCAAGGCCACTGGGTGTTCTTGCTCAGAAAACCCTAAATAATCACCTTTACCATGAAGTATCGCCCCGGTTGTAACCATTTCGGTATATAGCAAAGTCTGCTTACTCATCAAACGATGAAAAAAACGGCAATGTCTATCGGTCCAATCGAGCATTGGGGCAACGGAAAAACGAGATGGTAAGTAATTCATTGGTAAACCTTTTATTATCAATACCTTAACCGCAACGCCATTTCGAATTATTTAAGGCTATTCTGTCTGATTTTGTCATATTTTGACATGTCATTGCCCCCTAGGGGGCAAAATTTGGGGGCAAATCCCCCCTTAAATCGGGCCGGAGATTATACAAGGAAACAACTACGCCCACCAACCTTCAGCGGCTTTTTCGTACACTCAAATTTATTTCGACTTTTTATTAAAAGTTTTAGGATTTGTGTCGAAAACGCCTATCTCATCCGCATAAGTAAAGCACTTGTGCGTCTTTTGGAAAGCGTTGAAGGTATTAACATGGCATCTATTGAAATAACACAAGTAAACAACAAAAAGGGCATTAGCTTTAAAGCCCGCGTTAAGTCGACACGAAAGGGGGTTGTTATAAATAGCGCAAGCTGCACATTTGAGACCAAACCTCAAGCTGACAGGTGGGCAAAGAAAAAGAAGGCTGAGTTCGAATACCTTCAAGATAACTCGCTAAGTATCGAACAAGTGCAACAGAAACTTGAACATGCCACCATCTCGACTCTTATCTATAAGTACCTCAACGATCCCGACAACCTAAGAAAATATGAAGGTAGTGACAAATACTACGTTCTACAACGTCTGGCTATTTCTGATTTAGGAATGATTTTCGCACATCAGATCACAGCTAAGGATCTTGAGAGACACTGTAAACAACGAATCAACTCTCCTACGTCGCCTAGCCCATCAACGGTAATGACAGACGTAATTTACTTAAAAACGGTGATGGATGACGCTGGGGAAGAATTCGGTATAAAGGCTAATATTGACTACCATGACAAGGCGTATAAGAAGTTAGTAGACAAAGGGTTAATCGCTAGAAGTAAAGGGCGTACACGTCGACCTACTAGCAGAGAGCTTGATCGAATTATGGGAGAGTTGAAGAAAAGAGAAGTGCATCGTGCCGCACATATCCCTTACAGCTCAGTTGTCCCATTCTCCATCCTTTCTTGCTTACGCATTGGCGAGTTATGCAATGTTAAGCTCTCAGACTACGATGCTGATAAAAAAACACTGTTAGTCCGAGATAGAAAACACCCTACGAAGAAAATCGGTAATGATATGGCTCTCCCACTTTGTGATGAGATGGTAAAAATTATTGAATCTCAGCCTAAAAGCGATGATGGAAGAATCTTCCCTTACAATTCTAAGTCTGTAACGACTGGGTGGCAGCGAGTAAGAAACAAGTTGGGTATAACTGACTTGTGTTATAGAGACCTTAGAGCAGAAGGAGCATCACGCTTAATTGAAAGTGGAATGGATATCGCTATAGTGGCAAAAATTACTGGGCATAAAGACTTTCGGATTCTTCAGGAACACTACAATCGAGTCAAAGCCAGTGACATTAGTGTAATGCTAAACAATGTGCGAAGAGCGTCTTAATCATAATAATTAGAGCGAGCGGATCTAAAAGGCTCGCTCTATCGCATAAATACATTTGCATCCTCTATAGAAAAAATCTACTCATTAAGGACCACACATAAAGCGTGGGACTAAACCCAAATATAATTAATGAAAAAATTTTACAATTTAGTTAACCAACTCAAAAATGAAACAACTAACCACTTAGAGAAATTTGGAAGCCTCATGTTCTCCAGAGGCTCTGCAGGATATGACCAACAATCCCAATGGCTAATCAAAGACTATATCCCAAGCCTTTCATTTGGTGTCGTTTACGGAGCAAGTGGGACCCTAAAATCATTTCAAGCCATCGATTTAGCTTGTTGCATCGCGACTAATAAACCATGGTGTGATAGAGACGTTGACCACGGGGCTGTTGTGTATGTCGCAGCTGAAGGGCAAATTGGAATATCAAAGCGTATAAAAGCTTGGGAGCTAACCAATGGATTGGATGCTAACAACCTATTTGTTTTAGGAACTAGCTTGCTTTTGTCTGAATCTGAAACTCAAGAAGAAATGATAAACGCAATACAACAAATTGAAGAGCGAGAAAATGTAAAAGTAAAGTTACTTATCCTAGATACCCTAGCAAGGTGCTTTAGCGGTGATGAAAACTCTTCACGAGATATGAGCGCATTTATTTCTGGCTGTGACAAAGTAAAAGCAGCCACAAGCACCAGCATTATGTGCGTTCATCATACTGGTAAGGATGCGAGTAAAGGAGCAAGAGGCAGCAGTGTATTAAGGGCTGCATGTGATTACGAGTATCATGTAAAACGCAATGGGCAAGCCAAACGACTCTCATTTAGCAATACCAAGCAAAAAGATGGCACTGAGATGCCCTGTATGGACTTTGAAATGGAGATGGTAGACCTAGGCATAGTATGTGAGGTGCGTAAACCCGTAACATCACTAGCTAGAGTAAAAGAAGCTATTGCTAAAACAACTCATAGCGGCCCCAGAAAAGACCCCATCTTGGAAGTGTTGAATGAAGCCTTCAAAGGAAAGGCAACTCGTGAGCAGTTACGTTCCAAACTCTACCCCGCCGCAACAATGACAGATGCACAAAGAAAGAGTTTTAGCCGCTCAATCAAAACTCTTACCGAAAACAATCTAATTTTCTTAGAACAACTCTCTAGCAAAGCTACAAATAACGATGTCATAACAGCTGTCAGTTAAGCTGTGACATGTGACACACCTATAAGGTGTGTCACTTTGTCACAATGATTATTATCTTAAAACAACGTAGCTTTATACGTTGCCACCAATATGTTCTTGATATGAATGTGGTTTATTAAGGCTAAAGTTCATATTTATTTGATTTATACGCACCATATTCCTGAGCCATAACTATGAAAAACTGAATAATTCCTGGATTTTCTCATGGAGATTGCTTACCATAGCCGTAAGTTAATTTTGAGTATATGACTATGAATCATATTGAATTGTTTGCGGGTTGTGGCGGTCTGTCCTTGGGACTAGAGCAAGCAGGATTTATACGTGTATTAGCCAACGAGTTATCACCTATGGCAGCTGAGACTTTCTCTTATAACTTTCTACATGAAGATTTAGAAGAAATTGCAGTTCAAAAAGACATGCCAATTACTGTGAAGTGGATTAAAAGTGATCATCAGGATCTCAAAAACCGATTAAGAGAGAATCCATTTTCGGTCTCTGGTTTTTTTAGTGATATCGATAGGCTAGATAATTATGAAGATCTTCAAGGAAATCTACTGGTCGGTAGTATTGTTGACTTAAATTCAATAATTACAGCATCTCCCAAGTTGGAAGCTCTTTTATCTCAAGGCTTTGAGAATGGTGGGGACTTAGAACTTGTTTCTGGAGGGCCTCCTTGTCAAAGCTTTAGTATGGCAGGAAAAAGAGAACAAGATAATGAGAAGAACACTTTACCGTGGGAGTTCGCTAGATTTGTTGAGATGACGACTCCTAAGCTCGTCCTTCTTGAAAACGTAACAGGTATACTGAGAGCATTCAAATCATCAGAAACAGGTGAAAAATTCCATGCTTGGTTTGAGGTTGCCAAAGTCTTTGCTTCTATTGGATACGTTCCTTTATGTCTTCACGTAAATGCTCGTCATGTTGGAGTTCCACAAAATAGGCCTAGGTTTATCATGATTGCTGTACGAAGAGATGTTCTTACTATGATTATGGCTAATAGTAATAACGTTGATAATGAATTATGGCGTCAACCTCTTAGTTTTTTTGATTTAGTTAGGAATACGAACGGTGATGTAGATTTTGGAGAGCTAGATTATCTAGACTCAATGAAACAACAAGATAGAGAAAGGTTTGAGAACTCATTCTTAGCACCACTAGTACATATGGCTAATGATGAAGTTTCAGTTGGAGAAGCTATTGGAGACCTCAAGAAAAATAAGCCTGAAGACGAATCACCTTATGTAACTCAACTAAATGAAATGTTTGACTTTTTACACAAACATGCAAAGGAATTAAACCATGAACTTAGAAACAATAGTCCGATAGTTAGACGTAGATTTAGACTATATCAAATATTGAGACAAGTTGATGACCGGCAGATAACGCGCCATGTCTTTGATGTGTTGCGCGGTAATGCAAAGGAATTACCAATAGATATTTGGGAAGTCTTAAGCCAACACCAGTACTTACATGAAGATGGTGAGATTAGACCATTTGATACTAAAGTTAGTTTTGAGAACTACTTATCATCGCACCCGACAAAAAAGCAAACACAAAAGGCTCTTGTTGCGCATGAACCTGCCCCCGCAGCTTTATCTATTCCTGACGATGCATGTCATTATGATGAACAGGAACTGAGAGTATTAAGTGTTCGCGAAATGGCTCGTATTCAATCTTTTCCAGATAACTTTGTTTTTCGTTCAAAAGTCACGACTGGTGGTCAAATGCGTAAGTTTCAAGTACCGCAGTATACTCAAGTAGGTAATGCAGTACCTCCCTTATTGGGAGCAGCTTTAGGTCAGGTCTTATCGGAACTATTAAATAGAACTTAAACTTAAAAAAGAGCGCAGTGCGCTCTTTTTTGCTTTAAAGCTGGAAGACGTTGTCACTTGACCTCATGTTCTGGACTTCAATAGCTATATCATTGTGCCATCCATTGCTGTAGTTACTATGACTTGTGTGGAAGTTGTTCTGAATGATGCCAAAGAGGTTAGATGCAATACCTGTACTAGAAGGTAGCCCCCAATAATTTCCCCCTGACAAATTTTTAACTCGCATAACCGCAGTTGATGTTGCTTTAAATCTACTTGGTTCTACAGTCGGCACTGTTACAAACGAATATGTAAATTTTTTTAGTGTTCTATGACTAAATCCATTCGTGCCGACTTTAGCACTAGATGAAAAGCCTTGAGATGCATAAATTAAGTCCCAAAGCATTGGAATTTGCGCATTATCATTCCAGTTGGTTTTGCACTGGATAATACCCAGCTCTGTATCTGTGAAGTTCTGCTCGACTGCTTCACTTAAGAGCTCCATTAGGGCTTTATGACTTCCAGTGAATGAAACAGATAGCTCTGGAGTATCGGGAAATGTTATGGCTAATAAGTCACTTTCAGTATTGGAAGTAAAATTACCATAATTAACGTTTATACTGTCTGAAATACACTGTGGTATATTAGCTTTTTTCGATTTTACAATTACTGTTCGGCTACCTATTAAACATAAGTTTAAATACCAACAAACTAGAGCTTCCCACGCAGCTCCTCCAGACGATACATCTGATTGCCCCCGCCCATTACTCGTACTCCTAAACGTATCGTATAAATTATTGCCAATTGCAATTAAGTCTCTTGATGTTAACTGAGAAGTATCGACTAGAGAACGAATATGACTTTGCCAGATTGGCCATACGGTTTGGATTGTAGGTAATAAGTGAAGTTCTCGTATCACGGTGTACCGAAGAATTTCTGTTGGTTGCATTTGTATACCTAAGTGGTTGGTGGCCCGTCACATTATCACTGGACATTTTGTATATAACAACCCTAGGTTCAAGGGCATCAATGATTACTTTAAACATTACAAATATTTAAAGTGTTTTATCTGGGATGTTGCCCTTGCCAGTTAACCGTCTCACTAGTCTAATGCAGGAGATGTATCCAAAATTCTTTTTGCTATATTTCGACTTACTGTATCTATCTTCAATTCTACGATGCTCCGAGCCTCTCCTGTAGTAACAGCATTCTTGCCGACCAAAACCATAGGCGCCATCAACTGTTGTGACTGTAGATTTCTCTCTACTGCTGCTAAAAGTAGATTGTAACGAGGTGTGTTTTCCTCGACGTCATACTGTGAAATGTAACCAGCTGAAACACTCCTTTTAACGATTGTTTTTTCAATATGTAATTTAAGTAGTTCAGGTTGATTCAAAATACTAAAAAATGATTTATCCAAAACAGTGTTAGTCATGTTTTTATAAAACATAGTATTTCCAACAGTAAACTCAAAATTTTCATGGGGGTTTCGAAAGGGTCTCCCTTTCGCAAGTAGACATCCCAGCGGAGCTATGGGTTGTCCTATCTTGAATACCTAGCCATAAACATAGTTAGTGAGCAGTTGTATGTAAGCTAAATAATTATTTACACTTAATAAAAACATGCTTAAAAACTGGACTGTAACAACACAAGCGGTAAAAGCCGGAACGGAAGGGGTTATCGCTAGAGAACGCTATTTGTTGGCTCAAAAACACCCTAACCACCGCTGTACTGAAGAACTTTTACCCTTATTCGGAAATGCTTCAACTGCGCGGCGAATAGCTCTTGCAGGTGAACAATTTCGACTTAAACAACAACTAAATAAGAAAGGTGGCAGACCGCTTTCTAGCTACGCCATGGAATACTGTTTAACCCTACCACAAGGATATCGACCGACCTTAACCCAATGGAAAAACGTAATGGCAGATTGCTGTAAAGCGTTAGCTGAATTGCTGCAGCTTAACTCTAGTGAGATGAAGTCATTTCAATCTCAAATACGTGCCGTTCTGCATCAGCAAGAACAAACAAACTCTAGGGGGGCTGGTGACCATGTTCACCTAGTTGTTGGCAAAGTGGTTGATGGAAGAGTGCTAAAAGCACTACAGCAAAAACAAGGGACAAAGATACTTAAAAGCGCCTTCAACACAGCTGTATTAACTCATATAGGCATAGATCATCGAGACTACAAACCACATGAGCTAAGCAGGGGGGAGCGGCTAGAAAAATGGCAATATGAGCAAAGAAATGCTGCCGCTAGTTTAGAAACTCAAAAGCTAACTGCGAAGCTGCAAAATCAAGCTGACAAGTGGTTTGATGCTAGGCTGAACAGAGAGATAAAGCAGCAACAGAGACAGCTAAATAGACTCAAAAAAACGTTTGAAGAACTCAGTGACGTAAGCCTTTCAGACTCGCAAGCCAACTCTATTGAACAACTAAGAGTTCGGCTTAAATTATAATCCGATCATCAAATCGTAAGTGATGACTTCAACTATCATCACTTACAAAATTCAAAGCTATAGGTACAAAGAGTTCATGTACTCTTCATTTAAAATTCGATTTAAACCTTTTTGTTGATTAAATAATCGCATAATAGCAAACACCCCCTCTAACTCTCGAGGTGCTAAACTGCGAAGCAAGTAGCATAAATCGACCGATGGTTCTGAATAAGCATTATTAATGTTCCTAAACACTTGCTTAAGCTCAAATGAGCGACTTGCTGACCGGAAAAGTTCGGTTAAGTTTTGTTTATCTTTCGCATCCGGAAAAAGCTCAATATTTACAAAGTCGGTAACATTGCTCATGAGTTGCTTCTCCGCCACTGTTGTTTTGCGTATTTGCTCTGCTCTTCAACATACTCGGCAAGAGCATTCAAGCATACAAACCAAGGTGCTTTTTGTGTTTTGCCAAGTCTGAATGCTGGGAACGGCAGTTCATTTAATCTAGCTTTACGTTGAGCGGTATTAAACGACATATCAAGAAACTCTTGAGTCACCTCTTGAAGTGGTACGCATGGTTTCATTCCAAACATGCCAGCCAGCATAGCTTTAGTAGAAAATAGATTGTTGTTTACGCGGGTATTTCGTTCTGTCATTTTTACCTCTGATAGATGACGTGAACGTATGAGCAAAATTGCCCATACCCAAAGTTATTACAAAGTATTTTGAGTAAATCCAAATTTATTTGTAAAAAAAGTCGATTTTTTTTTGAAGGGCAATAATATGAGCTTTGAAGGTTGTTCGGAGCATTGTAGAAATAGCTAATCTAAGTTTGCCCCCTAATTGCCCCCTAATATTAACGTAAGACTTTTAGTTATTGATTTTAATGGATATTTTCTAAAAGTTCTTCCAATCGAGCATGGGGGCTACCGAAAAACGATGGGGTTGGAACAGGGAAACTTCAGTCATGGGGCTCAACACATAAAAAGAAAAATTAAGTAGGTACTTTACGTTTATGACCCTACCCCTTTGAGTATGGTCAAACAAACATCAATAGCAACATGCTAGGCTAACGAATCGCTAGCCGGATAGTATACTACCGAGAGCGAAAACTTGGTAATTTTTGCCTAATTAACGAAGGATTTAGCATGGACGCAAAAACCTCTGTCATTATCCCCTATTACAATAATGATCAGTATATTGATAAAGCCTTACAATCAGTGTTTCAGCAAACGGCACCCGCCTTAGAAATCCTAGTTGTCAATGATGGCTCTAAAGAAGACTCCCGCTCATTTCTAGAAAAATATGCTCAGCAAGTTACCATTATTGACCACCCGATGAACCGGGGTATTGCTGAAGCCAGAAATACCGGCGCTAAACAGGCTAAAGGGGAGTTTTTGGCTTTTCTAGACGCTGATGATTATTGGGAAAGCAACAAATTAGCGCTGCAACAACAGCTAATGCAAGACGAAGCAGAGCTGTCGGGCTGTCACTGTGGAACCCGCATTTTTAGTGAAGAAGGCAGCGCCAATGAAACTTGCATCAATAAACCCGAATATTTAGCCTTAAAAGACAGCCTGGTAGATTCTCATATTGTTCCATCTAGCTGGCTAGTAAAACGAGAGCATTTTATTCAAGCTGGCGGCTTTGATCCCAACGTCGTTGCCGAAGATTACGACTTGTTTCTTACCCTGCTAAGTCAGGGTCATCAATACAAGTTTATTAACCAAGCACTGGTGTGGTTTAGACGATCTAATCAAGGCAATGAATCAGCGCGCTGGCAATACATTTATTATGGACGACTCAAGGTTTTCAAAAAACATTGGAAAGATCTTTATAAAGAAGGCGGATTATGGGCGCTTAGTAACAACTTACAACGCACTTTTGAGTTAGCCAGCTGGCGAGCTCAAGGGCTTAGGCATTACCTATTCAGGCTAGTATCTATTGGCCTGCCCCAAAACTATAAGGGTAAGTAACAACATAACCAGAGCAGCAACTGGCCTATAGCGACCACTGTAGGCCACCAACATACCTTTGACATAAGCCTATGCGATGAGCAAATAGAAGCGACTAGCTAATGAGAATAAGCAACTAAGCCTAAAACCACTTGGCCTAAACGCAATGAACAACTAACAAAAGAAATAATAAAGCCTGCTTTAATGCTGCCACTGGAGGCAATCAGGACTATAGTAATCAGTGAGTGAGCTCGTAGTTTTATTTGTAAAAGTTGCAGCACATCGGATCTCATGCGATGCTTAAGCCAAAGCAACGCTATTTGGCTGTAGAATACCTTATTTGCAGCAATGCTAAATTCATTCAGACTAGGAAGTTATCTGAAACTATGGACGTAAATTTTGTAAACCCTTTTCTTAAATCTCTTCTCAATGTTCTGGAAACGATGGCTCAGTTAGAGCTGAAACCAGGAAAACCTGGTTTAAAACGAGATGAATTGGCTCGCGGTGACGTATCAGGGCTGATCGGTATGGTTGGACCGCAAACCAAGGGCTCACTTTCAATTAGCTTTGATAAGGGCTTAGCCATAGAGATCATGCGCCGTATGCTAGGCGAAGCGCCCGACTCTATAAATGAAGAAGTGACCGACATGGTGGGCGAAATCACCAACATGGTAACCGGCGGAGCCAAGCGCTTATTAGCCGACAGTGGTTATGACTTTGACATGGCTACACCGGTTGTTGTGTCTGGCCCATCTCATACTATTACCCATAAAACCGAAGGCCCTAAGGTGTTGATCCCTTTCACTTCAATTCATGGGCACGCCACCATTGAAATTTGTTTTGAAAACGTCTAACTAATCTTTAACGATAAAATGTAAGGCCTGCTCGAGGAGTTTAGTTCTCATTATTTACCGTGGGCGGGCTTACATTTAGCTATTAGCACTTTCTTCCACAGCCCACGCCTTAATCATTACTCGACAAGAACACACCCAGCAAGCCCACGGTTACCCAAACGTTGGCGAAACCATCCACCAGCGGTAGCTCATCTGCAACGCTCCGTTCGCAGCCTTTAACTCATGCTATGGCTTTTGAGGCGGTGAGTTATTCTTTCAACCAAGCGGTAATCACCTCCTTATTGGGTACGCCGCCAGAATGCACTAACTGTTCATTGAGCACCACAGCGGGTGTAGACATCACCTGATAATTCATAATGGTTTCAAGATCCGTGACTTTTTCGACTACCACCTTGATATGTAGATCATTGGCCGTTTGTTCAATCCGTTTGGCCGTGTTTACACAGTTGGCACAACCCGAGCCTAGCACTTTAAATGTTTTCATTTTTCTCTCCTAAAAACCCCATATAGATAAATTAAATACCCAACCCATTACGGTAAATGCCGTAAGTAGCAAGGCAAACAGTAACCCTAATAGGCGCCATTGCATGACTTGTTTTAGCATCACAAACTCAGGGATACTGGCCGCAACCGTACTCATGCAAAACGCCAAAGTAGTACCTATTGGTAATCCATTTCTGAGCAAACTTTCCATAATCGGAATCACGCCAGTAGCATTTGAATAAAGCGGAATGCCCACCAATACAGCGGCAGGTACAGACCACCATTGCCCTGCCCCCAAATGCGCTTCTATCCAGCCCTCTGGAACAAAGCCATGCAAACCGGCACCAATGCCCACACCAATAAATACCCACTTCCAAACCCGCCCCACTATCTCAGCCATCTCTTGTTTGGCGAAAGTATGCCTAGCACTTAATGAGAGCCTGCCGGATGGCTGATCGCCTAAAGGAGATTGCCGTTGCGCCTTAGCGGCTTTCATCGCTTTGGTCGCAAACGGTTGCAACCAACGCTCTGCCCCTATCACATCCAAAAAAAGGCCACTTAATACCCCAATCAACATCCCTACACCCACATACAGCAAGGTAAACTTCCAACCCAGCAAGCTAAATAGCAACAGAATGGCAATTTCATTAATCAATGGAGAGGTGATCAAAAATGCCATAGTAATGCCCAGCGGAATGCCTGCCGACGTAAACCCTAAAAACACCGGAATACTAGAACAAGAACAAAAAGGTGTAATGGCCCCAAAAAAACTGCCGCTCAAATAACCAAAAACCCGCTTTTTACCCGCCAAATAGTAACGAACCTTCTCCACATTGAGCGAAGCACGAAACAGGGCGATGACATAAATCATTACCACTAATAGCAGCATGATTTTGCTGGTATCTTCGATAAAAAAATGTACTGCCCCCGCCAACTTCGAAGCGCGAGGCAAAGCCAATACCTGATAAGTTAACCAGTCGGCCAGCAGGGCAAAAATTTCAAACATATCGGCTCCTATATTCCTACAAGCAAGGCTTAGCGATGTTTAGCCGATGCTTTCTAATAAGACGCATGCACGCCCTAAAAGATGCACATTAATCTTGGCTGAGAATATAAAGAGATGTGAAAGAGGGCTTAACTCGAGGTTTTTGGTACATAGCAACAAACCCGCTGCTGCTCATCTAGCCGAATTTGACACTGCTTTTTTAGGGTGAGTTTAAGCTTATTGCGGGCGCGTTGAATGCGCGACTTGGTGGCACTTAAGCTTAAGCCATGTTGGTTTGCGAACTGTTGCTGCGCCATGCCTTTCAGATCACAAGCTTCTATGATGTTTTGATCGGCCGGGCTTAACTGCTTTAGGGCGATAGGTAAACACTGAGCAAGGCTATCAACAACGGGCTGCTCCTCCGTAGTGTCTGCGTAAGCAGAAAGCAATAAGCCATCATCATAGCTAAGTCGCTTAGATTGCCTCAACATATCTACATACAAATTTCGGGCAACCCGAAATAGCCACGAACGTTGGTTTTTGATATCACAAAAGGCTTTTTTTTGCTGTAAGGCCCGTAGAAAGGTTTCTTGTAGCAAATCAAAAGCAATGTCTTGATTGGCCGATTGTTTAAGTAACCAGTAATAAAGTTCAGACTCGGTTAAATGCCACGTGTCTAGAAGGCATGGCACTGTTAACGAATCACATATATCAGACATGGTATTATCACTTATCATCTAATGGGCAATATTTGGCGTAGCGGGTAAGCCCTATTAACGAGTGTAATGGATTAAAACAGAATCTGTAGTGTGGCGGGTTAAAGTTTCGCTCATACCCAGAAGTGTTGGCAAAGATATCCCGAACAATCAGCACTTGGTTAAGCTTACTACTCAACTGCCCCCGCCAAACAAATCGAGGAAACGGTCATGAAGGATATTGTCTTAGAATCTGAGATAACGTGCCCAAACTGTGGCCATAAAAAAGTAGAAATGATGCCCACAAACGCCTGCCAGTGGTATTACCCATGTGAACAATGCCAACAGCTATTAACACCTAAAGCCGGGGACTGTTGTGTGTATTGCTCCTACGGCACGGTGCCTTGCCCCCCAATACAACAAAACCCCGCTAACAAAGGTTGCTGCGCGAGTTAAACCAATAAAGCCCAATAACAACGGGAGCATGGGCCTAATGGGTTATTAAGGTTGAGAGGCATTAAGGAAATTTAAGACACTAATTTGAACTGCTTTTTTGCGGTACTATGTCTGCTTATCAAAGCCGACAACCGATAAACACGGGTTATAATTGACTACCAGCGTAGCTCAACATAATGGAGATGGTTACTCACATGGAATTAGTTGATTGGTATAAAGCTAAGCACTCTGACTTCAAAGGCTGTAATCTACCGAATGCAAGCTCATTGACCTACCTTGAAACGCTGCAAGAAAGCATTCTTACCCCTATAGAGCATGCCTTAGGAAAAACAACAATTTCTTATGGTTTTACCAGCTTTGAGTTGCTTCGGTATATCACAAAATACAGCGATGGTGATATGGCTCCTGATATTGACCAGCATGCCGCAATGGAGTTGAATTCGCGAAACAACCCTATATGCAAACGCGATGGTGCGGCTTGCGATATTTTGGTAGAAGGCTACGAACACCAAATGCACCTTGTTGCTCAATACATTTGTAAAGAACTGCCATTTGATAGGCTCTATTTCTATGGGAAGTGTCGTCCTTTGCACGTCAGTGTTGGCCCTGAAGAATCCAAATATGCATTGATACGTATGCCGAATACTCTGGGTGTTCGTGTCAATTCAAAAAGTGCGACGGGCGATGCCACAACTAGCCTTTTCGAACATCTATAATTGTTGTTCAAAGAACTGAGGCCACATATGGACGCACAACGATACTCGCAACTAGTGAAACAAGCTAAAATCGGCAAACAACTGCCCGACGCCATTTATCTACACATAGACGCGATGTTTAGTTTGCCGAGTGAGCTACAAAGCTTTATCCCCGCTGTAGCAAACGCAGTAAAGTTAGGGCCTGAACAATGGAATATCATCAAGCTATTTAAGCGCGATTTTCGCTTATCATTACTGCATTACCCTAACTTTTATGATGACCCTTACCCAGCCTTATCGCAGAGCTTAAACGTCGACTTAACTCGTTTGAATCACAAAATCACCAGCTACTCAGAGACAGATAACCCGCCGATACTGCACCGCAAAGAAACCATGATTGACCCGAATCATCCAGAATTTGAAAACTTTAAAATGATAACTCAAGAAGGTGAAACAGCAGGCCTATATGAGAATTCTAGGCTCATTGGTTTTAAAAGTTCTTGGCTACATCTAATTGCACGACATGGGTATGAGTTAGTCGACGGCCGGTTATTTCGCTCATCGGCACTAGCAGCGCCAACGCAGGTAGCGGGTATAGATAGACACCGCACTGCTATTGTCAGACACGAGTTGTCGTCACCCATGAAAACCTTGGTTAAACATGGGTATTTGGAAGGTGATTACTCTATTTTTGATTATGGTTGCGGACGCGGTGACGACCTGCGTGAGCTAGAAGCTCACGGACTAGATGCCATAGGCTGGGATCCTAACTTTAGCCCCGATACTGAAAAACTAAACTCTGATATCGTTAATATTGGTTTTGTACTTAACGTTATCGAAGACCAACACGAACGCCTAGATGCACTGCTTGGCGCTTGGGAGTTAAGTGGCAAGTTACTGGTGGTTTCTGTGATGTTGGCTAACGAGAGTTACATTGCCCAGTTCAAGCCATATAAAGATGGAGTAATCACCTCCCGTAATACCTTTCAAAAGTATTATGCCCAATCTGAAGTTAAGTCTTATATCGAACGCAGTTTACAAGAACAAGCTATCGCCGTGGCCCCCGGCATATTTTACGTGTTTAAAGACAAACTAGAAGAACAAAGCTACCTACAACGTAAATACAAACGAAACCAACGTTGGGAGCAACTGACAAGCCCGCAAACCTTAGAGTCCAAAGACAAAGCCAAGTTGGTCATAGCTCAACAGCAAGAACTGTTTACTCGCTTTTGGAATCAGTGCCTAGCGCTGGGCCGCATTCCTGCCAACGACGAGTTTGCAGAGTCTGAAACAATCAGGGCTTTAGTTGGCTCGCACAAAAAAGCCTTTGGCCTGCTCAAAGAACTATATGACACCAGCGAATATGAAAAAGCTGAGAAAAGCCGTAAAGAAGATTTACTGCTCTACTTTGCAATGGGACTGTTCGAAAAAAGAAAGCCATATACCCAACAGCCTGAAGAATTAAAGCGCGACATAAAAGCGTTGTTTGGGGAATACAAAACAGCACTGAACTTGGCCACAGAACTACTGTTCGCAATTGCCGATACCAAGCTGATTAACAGCCAATGCGAGAAGGCCCATAAAACCATGTCGGCCAGCCTTCTCAATCAAGGGCACTCGCTAATATTCCACAAACAGTTTGTAGACCAGCTACCGCTATTGCTGCGCACCTACGTGGGCGCAGCCCTACAAATGTATGGTGAGCTAGATGAAGCCATTGATCTTATTAAAATTCATAGTACCTCGAGCAAACTAACACTTACCGCCTATGACGATTTCGAAAAGTCAGTGCCCTTTTTAGTTGAGCGAATAAAGATAAAAATGGCAGACCAAGACATCGACTTTTTTGACTATGTGGATGAGAAGCTTAGGCCGCCGCTACTGAATAAGCATTTGTATCTAACCACCGATGCGGAGAACTACAAGAAACAGTATAGTTTTGATAAACGGCTTCAATCATTGTTAAGCGCTGTTGAAATAATGAATACAGAAAACATCACGTTTCAGCAATTGCAGTTTGCGCTATCCTCTTCAAACAAGCACATAGTAAACTACACGCTGAAAACAGGTAATTGAGGTAGCTAAGCATAAAGCTACGTAAGACTAAGAGAAAATCTAGAACATATAATTTGCTTCCAAATGCATAAGCTATTTAATTACTTGAACCCTTGCATTAGAATACGAAATCATGAAATCCAGTAACGTTTCCTCAAAACAAACTAACGTGATTGAATAACGTTTGCTATACTGTAAAAACGTTAATTAACACGTTAGGTGCACTTCGTGAATACAACTCAAGACGGATACTGCTTTTCGTTCCCCGCAGTCCGGGGGCTACAGGCCGGAAAACCCTTCTTTATTGCAACTTGTCCACTAAATACAATCCCCAAAATATTTGTATTCGATGAAGACGAAGTGCCGCCGGAGCTGCGTGCTCAACGTACATTGAATAAAGCGCGAATTCCAGAAATGGTTCGTTACTTGGTAGAAAACCCCAAGGAATATGTGTTTTCGGCGCTTACCGCTTCGGTTGCGTCATCCGTGTCTTTTATTGAGCACGATGAAATCAATACACCTAACTTAGGTACTTTGCGCATCCCTATGGATGCACAAATACTGATTAATGACGGTCAGCATCGACGCGCTGCAATTGAAGCCGCACTTAAAGAAAACCCGGATATAGCACACGACAATATTGCTGTTTTGTTTTTCGTTGATGAAGGCTTAGCCCGCAGTCAGCAAATGTTTGCCGACCTAAACAAGTACGCAGTTAAACCGAGTCCTTCGTTAGGTGCGCTCTATGACCACAGAGACGAAAGCGCCCTACTAGCGAGGCACCTAGCCAAAACGATAAAACCTTTTGATGGATTTACTGAAATGGAAAAATCCAGCATCAGCTCTAAAAGTGGCAAGTTGTTTACCCTAAGTAGTTTAAAGCAAGCGAATCGAGCTTTATTGGGGAAAGGAGTTAAAGATGGTTACACCGAGCAAGAAACTGCATTGGCTGTCGAATATTGGAGCGCTGTGTACCAAGCCACACCTGAATGGCAAATGGTCATCGATAAAAAGCTAGCGCCTTCTTCATTTCGTCAAGATTATATTCATGCTCACGGTTTAGGGCTACATGCTTTGGGCGCACTGGGCTGCGCCTTAATAACAGCTCAACCAGAACACTGGAAAGAAACGGTCAAAAACCTTAAAGCGGTTGATTGGCGCAAGTCAAACCCGCTTTGGGCTAATCGCAGTATGCTGCACGGAAAACTAAGTAAAGCCCAAACCAACATTATCCTAACCACCAATGCCTTAAAACAAGCTTTGTCGTTACCATTAACACCGGATGAAAGAGCATTAGAGCATCAACATATACCTACGAGTGAGAACCATAATGGCTGATACCTTTAATGCTGCCGGACTAAGTGAAGAGCAGCTTGCATATGTACAAGCCGAGTATTTTGCCGGATTCCAGCGCTATAAAAATGCGGATACACTACCCACAGATTTAGGTCGCTATAACGCTTTAGATGACGAGCTTAAACATGTGGTCAGTCTTAATCTAAGTCGTGACTTAATTCGCGAACAAGAAGCATCAGAAGGGTTACCATTAAAACATTTTATTGATGATGTTCAGGCCGTATATTGCGCGGATAAACGCCCATGGGTGATAGGCTACAGCGGTGGCAAAGACTCGTCGGCGGTCGTGACCTTAATCTATCTAGCTCTACTTGCTTTAGATGAATCTAAACGCACCAAGCCTATTTACGTGGTTGCCTCTGATACCCTGGTTGAAACCCCCTTAGTCGTTGACCATGTAAATCGTTCTTTAGAAAGCATTGGCTCGCAAGCCAAGCGTGACGGGCTACCAATTACAACGCATAAAGTGCTACCAAAACCAGACCAATCCTTCTGGGCTTGTCTTCTCGGTAAGGGCTACCCAGCACCGACTCAAAGTTTTCGTTGGTGTACAGAGCGTATGAAGATTGACCCGGTGAGCGACTTTATCAAAGACAAAGTTTCTCAACACGACGAAGTGATTGTGATTTTGGGTTCAAGAAGCCAAGAAAGTGCCTCTCGTGCGCAGGTGATTTCGAAACACAAAATCGACAACTCTAGGTTGGCGCGTCACACCACCCTTGCCAATGCGTTCATCTATACGCCAATTGATACCTGGAGTATGGATGATGTTTGGAAACTGATTCGAGCTTGCAGCCTAGAAGTGACCGTTTCCCCTATGGGGATTGGTAAAAAATGGGCTGATGACTACGAGCTTGAGTGGGAAAACCCATGGGGCGGCAAAAACCTCACCCTTTGGAATCTATACAAAGACTCCTCTGATCAGGGCGAATGCCCCATGGTGATTGATGACAGCACACCGTCTTGTGGTAACTCTCGCTTCGGCTGCTGGACTTGCACAGTGGTAACCAAAGACCGCGCCATGGAGAGCCTGATAAAAAATGGCGAAGAATGGATGCAACCGCTACTTAACTTTAGAAATAAGCTTGCAAAAACTAACGTACCGGCCAATAAAGACATTTACCGTAACTTTAAGCGCCGACAAGGCCGCGTTAATTACCAGCGAGTAAAAGAAGGCCAAGAGTTAAGTGAAACCCGAGCCCATGTACCCGGCCCTTATTGGTTAAAATACCGTAAAGCCTGGGTAAAAGAGTTGCTAGCCCAGCAGTTTGCCTTTAACCAAGACGGCTACCAAGTAACGCTGATCACCGAGCCAGAGCTACATGCTATTCGTCAAGAATGGTTAAACGACCCTAACGAACCGGACTGGGCAGACTCCTTGCCCAAAATCTACCGTGATATTTTTGGTAAAGATCTAAATTGGGTGATTAATGACAACAATAGTTTTGGCGAAGTCGAAGCACAATTACTGGCAGAGCTGAGCCAGAACTATGCTGTGGAGCCAGAAATGGTTCAAAAACTACTCGATTTGGAAGTATCACTCGAGGGCCTAAGCCGGCGTACCGGCGTATTTGATAAGCTCGGTAGTCTTCTACGAAAAGATTGGGGCAGTCTTGAGGAAATTAAACTTCGGCACTCCCAGCACCAAAGCAAAGCGGACTTTGATGTGCATAAAGACCAAATATCAAAATACGAAGACGAAATTTTGGCCCTAGACAAACAAGCAAAAGTGGAGCTGTAAATGATAATCAAAAGTTTGATCATCAATAACTTTCGAGTATTTCGCGGCGTACACGAGATTGACCTCGCACCACGCGCTAAAAGCAAATTTGTAGACCCCTCGCCCATTATCTTGTTTGGTGGATTAAACGGTGCAGGTAAAACTTCTATTTTGTCTGCAGTGCGCGTGGCCCTTTACGGACGTGCTGCTTTTGGCCGCGGCATGCATGCGGCTGAATATCAAAAACAACTCGACGCTCTCATTCACAAGGGCGTTGGCATCAGCGACGATAAAGCATCTATTCAGTTGGTATTTACCCATAGTCAAAATGGCGTAGAAAGCGAATATCGTATTACCCGTGGATGGAAGCGCGGCCAAAAAGACAAGTTAGTGTTAGAGCAAAACAACGCTGAGCTCAGCAGCATGAGCTACGACCAATGTCAGAGCTTTCTTAACGAGTTAATCCCCGCGGGTATATCTGAGCTATTCTTCTTCGATGGTGAAAAAATTGCTGATCTTGCAGAAGATGAATCCGGTGAAGTACTGCAAACCGCCGTACGTCGACTATTAGGCATAGACGTAGCCGAGCGACTACGTAACGATTTAGCCATCTATTTGAAGCGCAACGACGTGGCAGCCATGCCTGACAACATCAAACAACAAATAGAAAAGCTCGAACAACAACGTAAAGCCCACGAGCAAGCGGCGCAGGAACTTAGCAACAATGCATCCTTATGTAGAGCTAAGATTGACCTAGTCAAAAACGACATCGCAAAAACCGAGCAAGAGCTCTCGCAGCGCGGCGGTGCTTGGGCGCAAAGTCGCGAGCAAGAACAAGCAAAACAGGCCGAACTAGAAGCTGAGCGTAAAGAACTTGAGCGCACCCTACGCAACGAAATAGAAACTGACTTGCCCTTTGCGCTGGCTCCAAAGGCGATGCAAAACCTGCTTGCGCAACTAGAAGCAGAAAAACAAAGCAAACAAGCGCTGAGCTTTAATAACGAGCTTGATAGCTTTATGAGCGCGGTCGAAACTAAACTAACCCACTCACTACCCAATCCCGAACAAGTACTTGCTACAATTAAAGGTTGCGCGGCTGATAGACAAGCTCAAACACAGCTAACCGAAATAAAACTCGACCTTTCTGAGCGCGAATATGAGCAAGTAAAGGCGCAAGTTAACATTCAAGCACCTGCATCATACAAGCGCTTTAACACGGCTCGCATTCGCTTAGCAGAAGTTGAAGAGCTGGTAGCTTCCATATCTGTCAATATCTCTCGGGCTCCAGAACAAGAACAGTTAGAAACTCAGTTGCAAGCATTGAATGCCTTGAACCAACAACGCACCCAAAAAGTAGTGGAACATAAAACCATTACTGAAGCCGCCAAAAAAGCCTACCGCGAAGCAATTGATTGTGCGCGTAAAATCCAAAAGCTACATGACAAGCATAAAGTAGCAGCAAACGCAGAAGCATCGCTTACCAATGCGCAGAACACCCATGCGCTGCTGGCAGAATTCAGTGAACAGTTAACCACGATTCGGGTTAAGCAATTAGAAGCTGAGTTTATCAAAAGCTATCAAAAACTAGCGCGTAAAGACGACCTACAGCTCTCTGCTCGCATCAATACCCAAACCTTTGATGTCGAACTCATCGATGAACATGAACATGTGATTAATCGTAAAGGTTTATCTGCCGGTGAAAAGCAAATATATGCGATTTCAATACTTGAGGCCTTGGGTAAAACTTCAGGTAAAAAGCTTCCAATTATTATCGATACACCCTTAGGCCGGCTTGACTCAAAGCACAGAGACAAACTAATCGAACACTACTTCCCAGAGGCTAGCCATCAAGTGATTATTCTCTCAACCGATACAGAGATTGATGAGTCTTATTTCAGTAGTGACTACCTAAAAGACGATATTTCGCATGCTTTTGAGATTCAATTTGATGGCAGTACTAAATCATCCAAACTTCGAGAAGGCTACTTCTGGGAAAAGAATCTAAGCGAGGCAATATAATGCTACCTAACAGAATGAACTTGAGCCGTTCAACAGAAGAACAGTTAAAAAAGCTGAAAGCCTACACTGGGGTTACCCCTAATGTGTCTGCTCGTATTGCATTTTTTCGCTCTATCGAAAGCGATTTTCGTTTCCAAGGCCAAGAAACCAAATTAGATGGCTCACTAGTCTTAGATAAGTACACTTGGCTAGGTGAAACAGGTGATGTGACTGAGTTAGTTCTAAATATGTACTACTCAGAATTGGACACGAAGCAATACCAGCAGGCTTGGGCTGCTCATGTTGAGGATGGAATTGCTTCTTTAAGAAACCATAAAAACCTCCGCGACTTTGCGATGGCTATCTAGCCTTATCCACCGAGAAGTGTTCGCTTTCTCGGTGGATAAGCTCTACTATAAATCTAATTGTTCTTTCAATTCATCTCTTATCTGACCCCGACCAATACCAGAAAAATTAACATCCAGAACTTCAATTTTCTTTATGTCTAATTTCTCCAGTTGTCTTAATATTTCCTGTATATTTGTACCATGTACTTTTGTCAATTCTCTTAGAACATCAAACAGAGCCTGAATACCAATTGTCTTGTACATAAATGAAGCAAGTCGATTATTCCAAGCAAATCCTCTCCAAAAATTGAAATAATCATTTACCAAATCATAGAGCTGACCATCTTGATTTTTAATATAATATTCTCTTAGCGGTGCATTAGATTTTATTTTATTCAACACCTCTCGTTTATTTCTTATGATTTTTTTCTTGTGTAAGACATACCTGTCTGCGGTTGGATTAGTAGAAATCAATCTAGTTATTCCTTCTACAATTGTGGATGTTGATATCGACCATTCATCTAATACGTCTAGAGTTTTTGGGGGATCTATTTCAACTACTTTTTTCTTCATCCCAAAATTAACTTTGTTATAAAACGCAGAGTCTTTTTCTTTATTTAAAAGACGGGAAAAGTATATTGCTAAAGTATCTGGAGCCCAATAATCACTTTCAGTCGAGTCTAAGTCATAACCAAATAGTTGGTAGGCTAGGCTTTTATCCACTTTCTGCTGATTAAAGTTAATGGTAGCAAAAACTTCTGCTTGTTGTGGGGAAGTCAACTCAAAATATATTGCGCATACAACTGAAAAATCTTCATCTAACTCCCCTTCATTCAATGCTTTTTTTAATCCTTCTATTCTATGCTGTCCATCCACAATAGATGCTAATTCGTCATTGGTAGGGATAATCAATTCACTATTATCATTAATTTCCCATGCCCCTTCTTCTGGTGTAGTACCATCTTTTAGGATATTGGCAGATAAAATAATTGAGTTTGGAAATAATGCAGAATCTGTTTGACTATATTCAGAAATATCCTTAATTCTTTTCTTATTCAAGCCTCTTTGCACACCATTAAGTATCTCATCTCCGTACACAGCAGGAAATGAGTAACAGACTTCAATTAGCTTGCTAACGGGAATTGCTGCGATGTAAAAACCACCAAATGGTTGGTTGACATATATTGCTGCAGTTTCAAAAAAATTCTTCACTTTAACCTCCGCGCTTAAGCAATCCACGATTAACTTCTGGGCCACCAGAAGCGGCATTGTCTTCTTCACTCTTCTGATAATTAGGATTGTCTACATTACCTAATATCCATACGTATAAGACAAGTAACCAAGCAAAAAATGAAGGCCAAGTAAAACCACTGCCTGACTTATAGCCAAAAACAAATAAAATACCAACGAACATTACAACCACTACAAATAATACCGAAAACCAGATTGCCACAGCGGCTTCTTCCGCTTTACCTTTTGCTAGCACTGTAACAATTTTGTCAAACACCAGGGTAACTAGAAGGGGTAGCGTGAAGGCAAGCAAATTTAGTGTATTAAAACTATTTTTCAAATTATTCCAATCGAATTGTGGTGCGACAAAAATGGGACTAACCCAAATTCCAAATGTACCAACTACAACAATAAAAACAATAAAAAACAATAAAAACAAATGATTCTGAAACAAGCACATTGTTCTTCTAATGACTTCATCCTTAAAATCAGATATTTTATACATCATTACCTCTCCACTCTTCCTTTACGTACATATCAAGTTTCATTGTTACTCTCTTATCGATAAGAATCATTTAAATACTTCTTTCTGATGCCAATTCAAATATCCAACGTTTGGCAACCACTTATCTCTTTTTGGTAAACGTATTAATTTGTCTTCAAAATCAAAAAATAATCGTTGTGCTTGCTCTCCACCATTAAGACTTTCTGACAGTTTCACTTTAAAATCTTCAGCGATTGAAAACGCACCTTTATCAAAAGCTTTATGATGCACGGCACAGAGTGTTAGCCCATTGCTTACATCACAGGGACCATGAAACTGCTTCCACTTGATATGTGCAGCTTCTAAACCAACGGTTACTTCATCCATTTTGAGATCATAGCCACACACTGCACATTGATAGTTATATGCACGGAGTACTTCTTTCCTAAAATTAGGATCGCGCTTTTGCACATTTCTTATCACTAAATCAACACCTAACTGTGTAGCAATATCAGGAATAAGACTTTCGGGAAAGCTCTCACTTAGAATCAGTTCAATCAACTCCAAAGTTAATTGGTGGTTTCCTTTTAAAATGGCATAAGCTTGGTCGTTAAAGCCAGCGGTTACTCCATGTTTGAATAACTCAGCTTTCGATGGATCTGTATTACTCTTACGAGACTTGCAATCTTCATCATTGTTTACCGCCCAAAAACCATCATTTTTTAAACGCCAAAATGGATATTCAGGATGATAAATGGAGCGTTGAGGCCCAAAACGTTTTAGCAGATCTTGTACATCTTTATGGAACGACTCTTCATATAAGAAGAACTGATGATGCCCATGAAAGTACTGAGACAAAACATACGCCATCATAATTGGCTTATTCGGTGCACGTTGGTCACTACGCGACCAACGCTTAACACCCAAAACTGCTACTTTAAGCTGATCAGGTGTCACTAAGTAACTCCCAAAACGCTTTATCACGCATCTTCTGAATTTTCTTGGCTCCATCAATATACAAGCTGCAATGCTTCTCAAGCTTGTTAATGCTTTCCATTAGCTTGTCTTGCTCGGCTTTCTCGTTCACTCCAAAGATGGCTTTGATATCTTGGTTTTTGATTTTAGCAACACGGTGTACAACCCAGGTAAGTACATAACTTGAGTAATCATTCTCGCTGGTTTGGAAATGAGTAATATCTTGAGTGGATAAGATCATGCCTACTCCGTATTCGCGGCCTTCTTTAAGTATTTTTCGAAGGCTTGGGAAGTTTTGCGACATAAAGTTATCAGCTTCATCCACCAAGATCATTTTGGTTACTTGGCGGTAGTCACCCTGCACAACTGGCTTTCCCTGCTTTTGCATTTGGGTGTAAAACAAGTCTAGGGTAAGTGCTACTACTAAGTTCTGAATTTCCCCCGGGTAGCCTGCTAGCTCAATGACTGTAACCCCGCTAACAAGCTCATACAGGCTTTGGCAATTGGCGCTGTTGTCTTCAAATATCTCTAGGTCATTGAGGCTCTCTAGTGCAGCGTAGAGTGAATCTTCGTCGGGTTCACTTTCGATAAACAAGGCCCAAACATCAGCAATCGTTGGTGCCGGTTTAGTCCAAGTACTTGCATTCGCTTTATTGATACCAGCATTTTCGTAGGCCTCGCCTACTAGTTTGCGTAGTCGTAGCTGCTGCTTTTGGCCCAAGTTAAAGGCCTTCCCCATGGTTTCAGAAAAACCGCGCGCCGTATGTACCGGCAGCATTGGCATATCACCAAACAAGCTTAAGGGGTTATATGGCAATTTGTGTAAATTGTAGTTTTTACCGCTGGTAGCATCTTGAAATTGGGTATCGACATAATCAGATTTGTAATCGAACACAAGCATGCCAATTTGAGCACCACTTACATTGTCTGCACGATTGCGATAAAGCTGGGTGAGCACAGATTTGGTAAACTGCGTTTTACCAGTACCCATGGTGCCAATAATACCGGTATTGGTATTCATAAATTTGGCGGTATTGGTTGGTTCCCAGTTGAGGGGGGCTTGTGTTGTTGCGTTGCTACCAAAAAGCACCGTTAAGTTAATCCCAGAAGCTACTGGCTCTATTACAACTTTTGTTTCTAACTCTTCGAGGTCTTTTGGTACTGGATCTAATTTTATATCAATTTTGGATTCAACTTTCGGTTCGACATTAGGTGCAATACCTCGACTCTTAAATATAGAGCCGTCAGCAAGGGCCCTTGTTTCAAAACTAGTATCAACAACATGTTCCACATCGTGGCCACTGCCTGTTGTTTCCTGATTCTCTTTGGGGTTTTCAGTATCGAATGAGTTATTCATTAAACAATCACTTTTGGTCTCACTTTCAAATTCAGAGAGGGTCAGATCGCAATTGACTTCGAAAAAGTCAGACAGAGCTCGAGTGTCAAAGCCATTTAGTTCGTATTGGCTGCGCACCCCTTTCATGCTTGGTTTACCTGAACTTGCTAAGTTTTGTTTAATCGTTGCAATAATTATCGCTTTTACGGCTTCGATTTGTTCGTTTATTTTTTGTGCTTCTTCATCAAATTTGTTCACATCTGTTGCTGGTTTTTCTGGTGTATAGCCAACATTATTTGTATGCGTTTCTTTTGGTGGCAGAGCTTGAATTGGCGTCGTCTTTAGTGACTCTACTGTTTTTATTGGCGCAGCACCGAAGCTTGAATCATCTTGCTGCTCAGGATTAAGGATAAACTCCAGTGGAACATGGCACGTTTTACTTATATCGATGACATTTAGCATGTCTTGCAAGGGCGTTTTAACCAATGTCGGTAGCAGTCCCATTGGCAAATCTATTTTTAGAATGCCATCTACCATCTTATAATCGGGCTCTAGGCAGCTGGCAGAGTCTAAGTGACTTACAACAAAACCCTGGGGGTAATCTGCAATGCTTGCGAGCTTGTAGTCGCCTTTAAGCCAAAACTCTTTGTTAGCCAACAGCAAATCAAAGTAATTTGGACTAAACACTTTGTATAAGTTGTATTTGTCCACTTGCATAAGTACCTGGCGTACAAACAAACCTTTATAAAGCTTGCTAGCCAAGTTTGATTCACCTAACAACTCTTCACTTAGATACCTGCCTAGCTCCTTAGCTTGTTTTATTGCTTTGTTGTAGTCAGGCCGAGCCCCAGTTTTTACTTCGACCGGCAGTATGTATAAGTTCTGGTCTCTAAATCCAACCAACAAAACATCATCTGAGATTGCACCTTGCCGATACCCATTCACATTACGTGAAAAATCACTTTCAGACATTTTGAGGCCGATATTACCTGAAACTCGAATCATTTCGGCCACAGACAAGGGCACCCAAGTAATATCAGATTTACACACTAAACTTGTAACAAACTTATAAGCTCCAATAACACCTTTGCGCTCTTTGTTAATCGTGGGTGAGCAGGTCATCATTTTAAGCAACCAGTCACCATTAAAGGCGTTAAATTCGTTAATTTGTCCGCCATCATCTTGTTCGATTAGTTTATCAAACAAACGGCGTTTTGCGGTTACTGTGATGGCATCATAGCTAGACGAACTTGTGTACTGATCCGAATAGTGAATCAGCACCACGTCTTCGTTGCTATGAAAGAAGTCTAAGGTGACTTTGGGGTCAATGATTGTGGTCCACATTGAACTACTGTAGGAGCGCTCCAGTAACTCTTTAAAGTCGTCACTTACAGCTAGTGCCACAGCATTAGCACCATGATAAGGTGTGTTTGCCTTTAAGGCCGGTTGAATCAAGCTTCCCATAAGCTTAGCAAGCTTTAAATGCGGAGCGTTGCTGTAATCTATGTGCTTTAGGCCAAAACCGGTAAAATAGGAACCTGATTTTTGCTCTGATGCTTCGCCAGCTAGCAATCCGCCACAAGCAATACCACTAGCCATATCGTCGATTGAGACGTTAGCAAAATCAACCTTGTCGTTGTTTCTAAAAAAACTTAAATGCGCATAAGCCTGGCCATCTTTTTTAGTCTGCGAGTTGCTAAATTTACTATAAGTTAAACGCGTTCTCATGCTGTCTATAATGGTGTCAGCTTGCTCACGTACTTTACCTTTGTTTAACTCCAACCATTGCTTAATTTCATCATAGTTCGCTGTTTCAGCGAAACGATCAAAGGCGTTAAAACTTAAGGTCTCATCATACAAATTTATGTGTATAGCGGTTGTATTGTTTAGATTGGCTCTAAAGAAGTCAGATAGTCCGAGAAACAGTTCTTCAGCTTGTTCTTGGTTTACGGCATTGATAATGATGCTTTTCCCACTTGCCTCAAATAATTGGGCGAATGATGATTGAAATTCATCAATTTTTTCTTTTACAAGTTTACGTACAAAACTTAGGCTACTTTGCTCTTGTGGAACACTTTTTATCCAAAAAAAGTTTTCTTTAATGTGTTGGTTGATCGAATACTGATGCTTAGGATGAAAAACATAAGGCAGCAGGCCTTTGGGCGATAATCGTTCTAAGGTAATTTTAGGCAGTGAACCAAAACTGTTGCTTTCGTCATTGATTATTTGTTGAGTAAGATTCACATAATAAGCCAGAATCAAAGGATGCAATGGCGAGTAGTATTCGTCCTCTCCATCAAGGACTATTCCTATTTTCAAGCTAAGCTTTTGAGCATCCGTTAAAATTTCTCCAGTGGGGATAGCCGCATAAAATTGGAGACACGATTGCACTACATTATGAGCAAGCTCCAAGAATTCAGGGCCCCAAGACACCAGCGAAGGCAATGTTTTCTTTTGTTGTAGATAATTAAATAGAGCTTGGTATGCGGCAAAAATACTTGGGTGTATATCTAAAAGATCTTCCAAGCTTATTTGATCATCATTAAGCAGTGAAACTACCTCTTCCTTTAGGCATTGCTCTTCCCATCGAAGTAAGTCACGCCTTAAGCCTGGTACTGTAAACTCACTGTTGTCGATACTAACTTTGCTTTTTTGCGAATAGAATTCACCATTGTATTCATCATTGAATAGCTTGTTGAATCGCCCTTGATTTAACAGCAGAGGCAAATTTAGAGAGTCTGTGGCAACAGCCCCTTCAATGTTAAAACACAGACTATTTTCACCAGACTTAACAGAAAAATTTATGACATCGGCTTCATTGGCTAGGTTTTCAAAATCAACCCAACCACAGTTGGCAACATTTGCTGTTTGGCCTGAATCGGTAATCTGACAAATATCTCCAACTGACTCACCGATCTGTAACTTATTCGCTTCCATATTCAGAGTAAGTCGTTTTTTAGAAGGCTCGACTAGGAAATGGTTTTTAAAAGCATCAACATAAAACTCATTGTTACGTAGTACTAAACATCTAAAGTTACACGACTCAGATTTGTTTTCGCGCTTAAGTGCGAGGGTAAAAAACAGCGGCTCCTGATGATAACTTGCTCTTAGAGTTGCGCTAGCCCCATTAAAACTGTTTCGCGCCGATATCAATTCTTGCTTGTTTAAGGCTTTTTGGGGAACAATCCCAAATTGCTTTTTGTCGAGATTTGAAGCGCCTTGAAATGATATTTTTAGTTCAAACTCATTCACGCCTTCATCAAGAAGAATGATCACTTGCCGGTCACGTTGGCCGGCTTTAGTTTCAGAGCGGGCTCGTGCAATAAATGTTGAACCGTCGCTCGTTTGTTCCCCTTCTAAAACTAACTTTTGCTGGGAGTTGCGCTTTTTCTCTTGCACATAAGCTTCAAAATCAACATCTTTCCACGCATCGGTTTCGCTGAAGTGCTCTTCAATAAACTTATCACCTAGAAATTTCAGGCGTTCTTTTAGCATGTTTGGGTAATGCTCAACCTCGAACGACAGACCTTGGTATAGCTTTCGATTTTCTTCCAACCGACGTTTTATCTGATTTTGATTACCACTCATCTGCGCAATGAGAGGGTCTTCAAACATGCCTAATTCATTGAATCGTAAATCGCCATCTTCTACAGCGTTATATAGCGATTCAAAGCCAAACATAGTCGCGCCATCGTCAGAAATAGCGGCAAACTGGTCGTCAAGCAAACAAAACGATACATCTTTACCTTTATCTTGTAGGTCAATTAATCCCTCTAAAGAGATTTTTATTTTGCTAGTACTCCACACCTGATCTTTGCCTGCTAGATCGTCCGCAGAGTTTATTAAGGTATCAAGTAAACTGTTATGTATAACAACTAAAGCGCAGCCTTTGAGTACTCCGGTTTGATTTGAAACTTCGTCTCGCAGATGCGAGATGTAGTTTTCGGAATATCCATCTGGGTTCTTAGGATCGTCACTATGCAGAACAGGTAAAATCTTTGTATCGCCACTAATAATATATGGGATATTTATACCATTGCCGGCGTCAATGCTACCATTTGCCTTTGCCAGCATTGCATGGTGCAAACGAATGCTGTTGGCAAAAGCGGGAGATTTAAACTGATAGCGAAAACCAGCTTCGAAAACGCCTCGCCCATCACCTAGAAGCTGTTCAACCAAAAAATCTTCAAATGGTTTTACGGACATATACTGCGTCTCCACTATCGCTCATGCGTTCTACATTACCAATGCGCTCATAAAAACTGATGAGCTCTAATTCTGTCTGTTTGTCTACAAATACACCACGATTCTGGAACTCAACAATTAACTCATGAAAGCGAAGTTTGTCGCTCGCCCCAACCACCAAGTTGGTTAGCAAAATCACGTAATCTTGATTGAGAACAAACACCTTTCCTGAGCGGCCTCTGCTTTGAATGAAACTTTTGGCTAAACTCTTTTCCACCTCATTAACATACTTTTTGTTAATCGCTGGTCTTTCCGTTGTGCTATCAGCAAACTGTGCATTAGCTAAAACAATAATATTTTCTAGCCAATCTAAGGCACTCTCAGATTCTTGAAAATAGGTACTCAAATTACGTTGCGAGCGAAAAGCGCGCGCAAAATTACGCAGGATGTCGACCAAGTTGTCTTTTGCTGAAGACTCAATGTCTTTTGCTATTTTCCACAACGGATACTTTTCAGTTTTAGGTGTTGGCTGGAGTAACTCCAGCATGGTTAATACAGGGTAAAGCTGTTTACTGGTTTCATGGAACAATTTATAACCGTGATTTTGAATATGAGTTCTTTCTATACTTGCCTTTTCATGGTCCATAATAAAATAAAGTGGTTTTGCTTTCGGTTCTTGCCCGCTTTTCCAATCTGGTATAGATAAACTCAGCTGCGCTGTATAGCTAAATGCATAAAACGTTAGCAGTTGTTGAAATTCACTAAGAAGATACTTAGGTTTTGTTGCAAGAAATTGGATGTCCTGCTTGAATGCTTGTGATAAAAACGGCAAGTATGGCGCTTCTTTAGGGCCAGTTTGTTGCGTTTTCTTCATTTGATTTTGGAGTACTAGCAACATTTCTTTTTCGACAAAATTAACTTGCGCATCAAAGCGTTCGATTTGTTGGTTTTGCGCCAAACTGTTAAAAAGAGATGCGATTCTTTGGTCACTTTGGGTCCGAATTTCCTTTTGGGCACTAAATAGTGAAAATTCAGGGCTAACACTAAGAATATCTTTATTTTTGAAATACATATCCTGCAAGACTTGCCAAAAATCCTTATTACTAAGCTTTCCTTCAAACTTGCTCTTACAAGCTTCTTCAAACTGCTCAAAACTGTAACTTTTAATTTCTTGGCGTAATAATCCTCTTAGCACTAAACCAACAACAGCATCCCAATTAAACTCATTTCCTTTAGTCCTAATCGGTAAAAAGCTGTTTAAGCTATTTTTATTGGGAATTCCTTCACTATCAGCACTTGAGTAAGCGGTTTGCGGAAGGTTCTCGTTTATTGGGTACGTATGTCTATCGATATTCATATTAGCTACCACTCACTTCAAAATACTCATTACCATCATTGGTAATTTTGTACCTTTTACTGTCTTTGAAGATAAACAACACATTGTTGTCGCTGGCTGCCTCTACGATTTGCTCAATAACCTCATCGAGCATTAACACAGCATTTTTATCATGCTTATTGGGTCTATAGCCTTGATTTATTCGCAATAACAGTTCGAGGAAATTTATGGATATAGAAACGGCGATAGAGACAGGTTCTGAGTGCCTTCGATCTACACAAAAATAAGCGTTGAAATACCCCACCTTGGTCGCATCTTGTTGATGAATTCGACTAAAATCGGGTTTTACCTCTAATTCAACTGCGCTCTTATACCCATTGAGATCCGATACAAAGTAAGTATCTTTATCCATTTGAGGGGCATTGCGATTACAGTAACGATGAATCGCCGAGATCAATACTTCTTTGTAGAAACGACTTAGCTCCCTTCTGGTATGTTGATGGCCGTTAAACTCTTGATGTATTAACCAGTTTTTAGAATAAAGTTCGACTATAGACAACTCAAAATCTTGCTTGAGCTCGTCAATGTAATCGTACGAAAACTGCTCTTCATCCTTTAAAAGGTAAATTAACCGTAGAAATGAATGCGCGTTTCTAACATCTAGCACTCCCAACTGGCTAATAGCTTGTTTAAAGCCATCGAGTTCTTTATTCTCAATGCCTAAGCCAAATTCTAAGACAAACTCATCAAATTTTTGAGTGTGGATATTACTTGGGTCAAAGCTTTCTATGTTCTCTAGTAGTTCGTTGTCAGCACCTGAAAAAATATTATTAAATAAGTAGTCATCTTTAGCCAATACTTGAAACACAAAGTCTAGTAATGCTCGAGCATTCATAAACTGGTCTTTTACCAAGCGCGACTTTAGTAACAACGAAATTAGATTTTTTCTGACAGACTCCAAACTTAATAAAGCGTAGTTTGCCCCCAATTTAGAAAAACCAAGTTTTGCTCGTTCATTTTCATACAAAGCATAAAAAGGATTTTCAAGGGTAGCTGAGGTGAGCTTCTTAATGAAGTCATCGGCAAACTTGGAGGTATTACCATCGTAGGCTAATGAAAATTTAGGAAACTTTTCAAAATCAATAAAAATACAATTTTGGGGTAGTTCACTAGCTCTGTTTTCCAAGAAGCTCTTGATCCACTTTATGATTAAAGTGTTTTGAGCTGAACCCTCTTCGGCATAATTGCCAAGCATTCCAATATTAATGCCGACTACTAAGGACTTTGAGCCGCTAGTAAAGCCCTCAAAGAGCCGGTCTAAGGTTTCAATTGCTGTTTGGTGAGGGTCAAAACTGTGCGTTGCATCAAGGTGAAAATAAGCTCTGTTAGCATATTTAGATGAATATTTGGTCAAAATCTCGGACTTGCCATCACCACTACTTCCGCATAAAAAGATTAACTTTTTTTCGCCAACTGTTGATATTTGGTTCAAGGTTGATACAAATTCGGTTTCAACATCCGTTTCGATATACAAATAGCGCTTATAAGTATCAAGCAAGTTAGAGTTAAGCTCTTTCCTCTGGGTAGCTACTGCATATGGCGAAGACTTTGACAGGACACTGAGAGCATCAAGAAAGGTAATTGCTGACTTAAAGTTGTAATCAGTTGACATTGTTCCCCGGCTAAGACTTTATAAACAGTTTTGTTAATTTGATACTACCAACCTACTTTAATAGGCACAATATTAGCTGTAGAAATTTTAGCTAAACTGTTCAATACATTGAGCTTCCTACCATTCTGCTAAGAAACTAGCCAATACTAAAGTTTGATTTCATTAATTATTGATATATTACGAACGGCAATTAGGTATTTGTTCTGGTTTTATTTCGTCGAGTAGTACTGAAATATCAACAAGGTAAGGATTGAATTTAAGGCACAAAAAAGCCGTCACTAGGACGGCTTTTTCTAATTTGGTACCAGAGGCCGGACTTGAACCGGCACGTTATTTCTAACGGGGGATTTTGAATCCCCTATGTCTACCAATTTCATCACTCTGGCATTTGTTTTACTCGCCTTAGCGAGTGATTGGCATTATAAGCTGCGTTTTAAGATTGGCAAGCGCTTTTTAACCAATAAGGCGCTAAGTGTTTAAGAATTGCGCTAGCGCTATGCTTATTCGGCCTAAGCGGCAAAAAATGACGATTAATTACTCTGTGCCCGCTAGTTTTGCTAAAATGCGCAAAATTTCTGAGGGTTAACATAGATGAGCCAAGTTTCTTCTTTTGCACAGCTTCCATCAGCCGGCTTTTTTCGCCGACTCGGTGCTTACATATACGATGCTGTAATGGCAATTGCCATTGCAATGGTTGCCACCATGATTGGCCTAGCGATGGTTGCGCTGTCCACCAGCATGGGCTGGACCGTTTTACCCGAGGGCATAGAGCACGCGAACTACTTAGTATCGCAAATTTGGTTTCAGGGATTGATGTGGGGCAGTATTATTTTGTTCTATATTTGGTTTTGGCATAACTCGGGGCAAAC
The DNA here is from genome assembly GCF_054112545.1 of Agarivorans sp. MS3-6. Lineage (NCBI taxonomy): Bacteria > Pseudomonadati > Pseudomonadota > Gammaproteobacteria > Alteromonadales > Alteromonadaceae > Agarivorans > Agarivorans sp. MS3-6. The sequence continues at coordinate 1,392,491 of NZ_CM134202.1, forward strand.
CATTGGTATGCGCGCTTGGCGACTACGGGTGCAAAATAAAGACGGCTCTAACATTAGCTATTCGCAGGCTTTAATTCGCTTATTTACCTCTGCACTGGGCTTAGGCAATTTGATGGTTATTGTCACCAAAGACAATACTGCTTTTCAAGATATGTGGGGCCAATGCAAGGTGGTAACTTTACCTAAAAAGTAAGCCCTCTAGCCCCCCAGCGAAGATTAATCGCCTCGCTTATGCGCGGCGATTAATAAGATAAAAAGCAATCGCTAGCACTAATACACTAGGTATAGCGGCACTAAAATAAGGTGGCACCCCATAAACTAGGCTCATTGAGCCAAGTACCTGATCCAAAATATAATAACTAAAGCCTGCTACCACACCTAACATAATTTTGGCCCCCATGCTGGAACTCCGCAATGGGCCAAACACAAACGACAAGGCCAGCAACATCATAATACCGGTTAATATCGGCATCATTAATTTGCGTGCTAGGGCCAGCTCGTAGCGCGCTGGGTCTTGCTTGTTTTGCTTTAAATAACCGATATATGAGTACATGCCAGATATCGATAAATCGTGCGGCTTAATGGTTACCACACTCAATTTATCTGGTGTTAGTGTGCTGCTCCAAGGGTAGTCGTCATACACCTGCCTAATCACTCCGTCATCACTGAAGTCTGTCACTTTTGCTTGGCGAATGATCCAGCGGTTTGAATCATAAAAGGCTTGGTTACCTTCCACTTGTTGATAAAGCTCGGCGTCATCATTGAAGCGATAAATGGTAATATTAAACAGCTCTTTGCTCTCTTGAACTTCTCCAATATTTACAAAGCTGTCACCATCTTTAGCCCATACACCGCGCTGCACGGCAACTAATGCCCCACCCGATATTTTGCTTGAGCGCAGCTCTTTAGCGGCTAAATCGGTACGCGGAGCCACATACTCGCCTAATAACATCATCGCAATCATCATTGGCACAGCGGTTTTTACCACCGCGGTGGCAATATTCAACCTTGATAAACCGGCGCTTTGCATCACCACTAGCTCACTGGTGCTAGCCAACGAACCTAAGCCAATTAATGAGCCTAATAAGGCCGCCATAGGAAAAAATACTTCCAACTCTCGCGGCACACTAAGTAGTACATACCAAAGCGCATCAACCACTTGATAATCACCTTGGCCAACACTGCCAAGCTGCTCCACAAACTTAACGATCATGCTCAGGCTTTGTAAGGTAACCAGTACCAGCAGGCAAGACATAATAATGGTGCGCCCAATGTACCAATCAAGAATTCGAAACACAGGCTTTTCCTTTAATCTTTCCACGCATTTTTAAGTAGTATTCACTGCGAATAAACAGGTACGCCAAGGCTATAACCAGCATCAATAAATGCACCGACCATAAACCAATATGAGGCGCTAAGCTGCCATCTTCCACACCGCTGCGTGCAGCACTTAGCATCAGGTAATAACTGAGGTAAAGTAGTATCGCCGGTAGCAATTTAGCATAACGGCCTTGTCGAGGGTTTACCGCTGCGAGTGGCACCACCATAAAGGTCAAAATGGGAATGGTTAAGGGCAACGATATTCGCCACTGCAATTCAGCAATGTGCGTTAACTCAGTGGCCCCCCATAAATCACGAGTAGGCAAAGACCATAAGCGCCTTTGTGATTGGTTACCTTCCTGTTGGCGTAAGTAAACCCTATAGCGCTCAAAATGCAGCACGCTATAGTCTAGTTGTTCGGGCGCTTTCTCATAACGTTTACCGTTCGTCAGCACCATCCATTGCGAACCGTCAGTGCGTCGTTCAATACCGCCTTCTGCGGCCATGACAACCGAGGGGCGAGTATCTGAATCACCTGAAGGCGTATGGGCAACAAACACTTTTTCTAAGTGTTGGCCTTTATTTTCAATTTGTTCAACAAAAGTAACAACCCCCCCACCTAAAGATTCAAAGCGCCCCTGAACTAATACCGAGATCCCCGCTTCGGCGTCCATTTGATCAAATAGCTTTTGTTCGAGTTCATTGGTATAGGGGCTGAGGTATAGGGTATTAAAGCCAGCAGCAGCTGTTGAGAACAGTGCCAAAATCAAGGTGTCTCGCAACAGCTGGGCAGTACTGTAGCCGCAGGCTTGCAATACCACCATTTCACTATCAGCGTATAAACGGCCGTGAGCCACCAAAACACCAAGAAACATGCTTATTGGCAAGATAAGAATCAAAAAGGCCGGCATATTTAACAACATAACCTTAGCGATGATTTCGCCGGCTACATTGCCTTCTGCCGCTTGCCCCAAGACTCGGACAAATTTTTGTGAGGTAAAAATCAACAGCAAAACGGCCAACACTGCCAGTTGCGTTTTTGCAGTTTCTTTAAACAGATAGCGGAATATTAGCACTCAGTCATTCACTTCAAACATAGAACTTTGCTGGTAATAGCAAAATTTTCAGATAAACTTTCTATTTTTTACAGTTTCGCATAGCAATATGCGCCTGTATAACCCATATTTGTTTAATCAGCAGACAAGATCAGTAATCAGATCCTAGTCAGTCGGCTATCTTAACCCAGTTTTGGTGATTGTAGGAGTATTCATGGAGTTTAGCGTAAAAAGCGGCAGCCCGGAAAAACAACGAAGCGCGTGTATTGTTGTTGGAGTGTATGAACCACGCCGTTTATCACCAGTAGCCGAGCAACTAGATAAAATCAGTGATGGCTACATCAGCGCCTTATTGCGCCGCGGTGACCTAGAAGGTAAAGCCGGACAAGTATTGTTACTGCATCATGTACCTAACGTATTAAGTGAACGGGTATTGTTGGTAGGTTGTGGTAAAGAGCGCGAGTTAAACGAGCGTCAATACCGCCAAATCATTACCAAAACCATTAATACCTTAAACGACACAGGTTCTATGGAAGCGGTATGCTTCTTACCCGAGCTACACGTTAAATCACGCAATACTTATTGGAAGGTTCGTCAAGCGGTTGAAACCACCCAAGAGAGCTTATATAGCTTTGATATGCTTAAAAGTAATCGTGAAGAAACCCGTCGTCCACTACGCAAGATTGTGTTCAATGTGCCTACTCGCCGTGAATTAACCATTGGTGAAAACGCCGTGCAGCATGGTTTGGCGGTAGCCCGTGGGGTGAAACATGCTAAAGATTTAGCCAACCTCCCGCCTAACATTTGTAACCCCGCTTACTTAGCCGAGCAAGCTAAAGAGCTGGCTGAAAAATACGACAACGTTACAGTAAGTACCCTTGGCGAAGCTGACATGGCCGAGTTAAAAATGGATTCTTACTTAGCGGTAGGCCGCGGTTCAGAGAATGAATCAATCATGAGCATCATTGAATATTGTGCCCCTGGCTGCGAAGACCAAAAACCGATTGTATTAGTAGGTAAAGGCCTTACTTTTGATTCAGGTGGTATTTCACTAAAACCAGGCGCAGGCATGGATGAAATGAAATATGACATGGGTGGTGCTGCGGGTGTATACGGCACAATGAAAGCTCTTGCAGAGTTACAACTGCCGCTAAAAGTAACCGGCATCTTGGCTGGCTGTGAAAACATGCCAAATGGCAATGCCTACCGCCCAGGTGATGTGATTACTACGATGTCTGGTATCACCGTTGAAGTGCTTAATACCGACGCTGAAGGGCGCATGGTATTGTGTGATGTTCTTACCTACGTAGAGCGTTACGACCCAGAGTTAGTCATTGATGTTGCCACCTTAACCGGTGCATGTGTGGTGGCTTTAGGTCATCACACTAGTGGCTTAATGACTCCACATAACCCACTAGCCCATGATTTGCTAAACTGTGCAGAGCAAAGTGGCGACAAAACGTGGCGACTACCATTAGGTGAAGAATACCAAGAGCAGTTAGCCAGCAACTTTGCTGACATGGCTAATATTGGAGGCAAAACTGCCGGTTCAATTACCGCAGCCTGTTTCTTATCGCGCTTCACCAAAAAGTACAACTGGGCTCACCTAGATATTGCCGGTACCGCATGGAAAACCGGTGGAGAGAAAGGTGCAACCGGTCGACCAGTGCCGCTGCTTACTCAGTTTTTACTGAGTAAAACAGGACAAGAAGTCGAAGAATAAGCACTAAGTTATTTGCTACCTACAGGGAGCTTAGCTCCCTGTTTTGGTTTTTAACGGGCTTTGCCTTTTAATGTTTAGTGGCCGCGGTTATCGTTGCCGAGCTTATTTCAAACAAGTAGTCTCTAGCGTATGCAAGCGAAATTTTATATCATGCCCGATTCTGTCACCACTGACAGCGAAGCGCTCGATAAAATAGTGTGCCAAATAGTTGCGCAGTATTACAGAAATGGTGAACGCATTTTTGTTTATACCTCATCGCAACAACACGCCGAGCGGCTTGATGAACAGCTGTGGAAATTTGAGCCAGAGCAGTTTGTCCCGCATAACCTCAGTGGTGAGGGCCCCCAAGGTGGGGCGCCTGTCGAGATATCTTGGCAAGCACCTAGGCAACGCCGCCAGTGTTTAGTGAACCTCACAGATACCGCGCCCGAGTTTGCCAGGAATTTTCAACATATTATCGATTTTGTGCCAGCAGATGAAACCGGCAAGGCTGCGGCTAGAGAACGTTATCGAGTGTATCGCCAGCAGGGTCTACAATTAGACACTGCCGCATACACAAACCCAGACATTACATAGAGTCAGTACATCCAATGGAAAAGACCTACAACCCTAGCGCTATTGAACAGGCGCTTTATCAAGAATGGGAACAACAAGGCCATTTTAAGCCGCATGGCGACACCTCTAAAGAGGCGTTTAGCATCATGATCCCACCGCCAAACGTCACTGGCAGCTTGCATATGGGACATGCTTTTCAAGACACCATTATGGATACGCTGATCCGTTATCAACGCATGCAGGGCAAAAATACCTTGTGGCAAGTGGGTACCGACCATGCAGGTATTGCGACCCAAATGGTCGTAGAGCGTAAAATTGCCGCTGAAGAAGACAAAACTAAACACGATTATGGTCGTGAAGCCTTCATCGACAAAATCTGGGATTGGAAAGCAGAGTCTGGCGGTACCATTACCAAACAGTTACGTCGATTAGGTGCCTCTGTGGATTGGGAGCGTGAGCGCTTTACCATGGATAAAGGCATGTCTAAAGCGGTAGAAGAAGCCTTTGTACGTTTGTACGAAGACGACCTCATTTACCGTGGCAAACGCCTAGTAAACTGGGATCCAAAGCTACACACCGCTATTTCAGACTTAGAAGTTGAAAATAAAGAGCAAAAGGGCCACATGTGGCACCTGCGCTACCCGCTGGCCGATGGTGAAACCACCAGTGAAGGCCTTAACTACCTCGTGGTAGCCACCACTCGCCCAGAAACAATGCTTGGTGATACGGGTGTTGCGGTTAACCCAGACGATCCCCGTTATAACGGCTTAATTGGTAAATTTATCGAATTGCCTTTGGTTGGCCGTCGCATTCCTATTGTGGGTGACGAACACGCCGATATGGAAAAAGGGACTGGTTGTGTGAAAATCACACCAGCCCACGACTTTAATGACTGCGAAGTCGGTAAGCGCCACCAATTACCAATGATCAACATTCTTACCTTGAATGCTGACATTCGTGACGAAGCAGAAGTATTTAATACAAAGGGTGAGCCATCAAAAGCCTACTCAACCGACATTCCAGCCGAGTACCAAGGCCTTGAGCGCTTTGCGGCCCGTAAAGCCATTGTTGCCAAGTTTGATGAACTCGGTTTACTAGAAGAAGTGGCAGAGCATAACAACACCGTTCCTTATGGAGACCGTGGTGGCGTAGTGATTGAGCCAATGCTTACTGACCAATGGTATGTACGTGCTGCCCCGCTAGCTAAAACAGCAACCGAAGCGGTAGAAAATGGCGATATTAAATTTGTTCCACAGCAATACGAGAACATGTACTTCTCGTGGATGCGTGATATTCAAGATTGGTGTATCTCTCGCCAACTTTGGTGGGGACACCGCATCCCAGCTTGGTACGACGAGGCAGGCAAAGTGTACGTAGGCCGAGATGAAGCCGAAGTACGCAGCAAACATGGATTAAGCGACGACATAAGCCTTCGCCAAGACGAAGATGTCCTTGATACCTGGTTCTCTTCAGGTTTATGGACCTTTGCCACCCAGGGCTGGCCAGAGAAAACCCCAAACCTTGCTACCTTCCACCCGAGTGACGTATTGGTAACGGGTTTTGACATTATCTTCTTCTGGGTTGCCAGAATGATCATGATGACTATGTACTTCATCAAAGACGAAAACAACAAACCCCAAGTGCCGTTTAACACCGTGTATGTCACAGGGCTTATTCGCGATGAGAACGGCGATAAAATGTCTAAATCAAAGGGCAACGTGCTTGATCCTTTAGATATGATAGACGGCATCGATTTAGAAAGCTTAGTCACTAAGCGTTGTGGCAACATGATGCAGCCACAGCTTGCCAAAAAGATTGAGAAAGATACCCGTAAAACCTTTGAAGGTGGCATTGAAGCCCATGGCACCGATGCTCTGCGTTTCACCCTAGCAGCAATGGCGACCACTGGTCGTGACATTAACTGGGACATGAACCGCCTTGAGGGCTACCGTAACTTCTGTAACAAGTTATGGAACGCCAGCCGCTATGTATTAATGAATACCGAAGAGCAAGACTGCGGGAAAGACGGCGGCGAAATGGAATTTTCACTGGCTGATCGCTGGATCGAAGGCCAGTATCAAGAAACCATTAACGCTTACCGCGAAGCCCTAGATACTTACCGCTTCGACATTGCCGCTCAGCTAATTTACGAATTTACCTGGAACCAGTTCTGTGGTTGGTACTTAGAGTTAACCAAACCGGTATTGTTCAAAGGTAACCAAGCACAGCAACGCGGTACCCGCTATACCCTGCTAAATGTATTAGAAAGTCTGTTACGCCTAATGCACCCGATTACGCCATACATCACCGAAACCATTTGGCGCCAAGTGGCACCGTTAGCCGGTAAAGCGCAAGCTAGCGATAGCATTATGCTGCAAGCCTTTCCTGAGTTTGACGCATCACGCATTGACCAAGCAGCGGTAGCCGATTTAGAGTGGCTGAAACAGTTCATTCTAGCGATTCGTAATATTCGTGGTGAGATGGACATTAGCCCTAACAAACCACTTAGCGTATTGCTGAAAAATGCCTCTGCTGAAGACTTACGTCGCTTGAACGACAATGCTCCGTTCTTAGCGTCACTGGCCAAACTAGAAAATACCACCGCATTGGCCGAAGGCGAACAAGCTCCGGCCTCAGCAACCGCTATTTTGGGTGATATGGAAATATTGATCCCAATGGCTGGCTTAATCGACAAAGACGCCGAGTTAGCACGGATTGGCAAACAACTTGAAAAACTAGAAAAAGAGCTAGCTAAAGTGTCTGGTAAGCTGTCTAACCAAAAGTTTGTGGCGAACGCACCTGAGCAAGTGATTGCTAAAGAACGTGCCAAGCTAGAAGAAATGGAAAGCGCTAAAGCTAAGCTTGTGGCTCAGCAAGAGACTATCGCGGCACTGTAAAACACCGCCTATAAAAAAGTCCTCCCCATGGAGGACTTTTTTGTTTTTGTAGAAAGGAGCAAATATGAATAAAAGCTTAATCACTAATCTGATAACTTTGGCCTTAGTGAGCTATGGGCATTTTGCGAATCAGCCGCTGGTGTTCTCCATTGGTTTATTTGCTTTATCTGGCGCGGCAACCAACTGGATAGCTATTCATATGCTGTTTGAAAAGGTGCCTGGTTTATATGGCTCGGGGGTTATTCCTGCCCGATTTGACGACTTTAAGGCTGGTATCAAGCAATTGATGCTTAATCAGTTTTTTACTGCTGAAAACATCGACCGATTTCTATCTGACGCAAGCGGCAAAGCGGTGCAGCTCAATTTGCGCCCAGTGATAGATAAAACCGACTTTAGCCCGGCCTACCATGCTTTAGTTGACACCATTGAAAGCTCATCTTTTGCAGGAATGTTAGCCATGGTTGGCGGTAAAGATGCGCTGACCCCCCTAGAGCAACCGTTTGTCGAAAAGCTGAAAAACGCCGTGATTGAAATTAGCGAAGACGAACAATTTTGTGAAGCGCTACGCGAAGAGCTTGAGCAACCAGAACACCTGGGTGATGTACAACAAAAAATAACGGTAATCATTGAGCAACGTTTAGCTGAACTCACCCCAAAATTGGTTAAGCAAATTATTCAAGAAATGATCCGTAAGCACCTTGGCTGGTTAGTGGTTTGGGGCGGCGTATTTGGTGGCTTATTTGGACTGGTTAACGGCTTAGTATAAAACCTAAAGAGCGCGCTAGTCGCGCGCTTCTAATTTGTGCTGATTGAGTATGGCGCTTATTTCACCGCTATCTAACATGCTTTGTATAGCAGTAGAGATCTCTTGCCTACGTTGCAACAGCGGTGACTGCTTAGACACTGCCAAATAAACATTTCGCTCACTATACTCAACGTAATGGGCATGTTTAAACCACTGGCTCAGCCCCTGTTGCTTGAGGAAGTTGTCCCCTTCAATACATGACATAATGACCGTATCGACGCGATCCCCTTTGAGTAAACGAAACAAACTCACATCATCAATGGCTTCATGTTTTGATATACTATCGTCATTATCAAACCGTTCAAAATAGGCTACTTTGCTTTGCAAACCCACGGTGATACTGGATAGGTCTTGGTAGCTGTTAAGCTCTACATCAGTTCCTCTATGTAGATAAAAGCAATGGCTTTGCTTGCTACGATACGGCGGGTCGATAAACGCCATGTATTGCTCGCGTTCTGCAGTTTTGAGCAGCCCTGTCATAACATCGCTTTCGCCCAGTACCATGTGTTTCAGGCAACGCTTCCAGCCACAGCCCTTAGTCTCTAACTGCAAGCCTAAACGCTGGCTCAGCTCTGTGAGAATGTCGATTTCAATGCCCGATAAACGTCCATCAGGCTCAAGCTCTCGCCAAGGGGGCCAATGGGCGTTGGCGGTGGTCAGCGTTTGCTGGGCCAGCACCGGCCAACAGAGCAAACATCCCAACACCACGAATCGTTGAATCACTGCTATTCCTTTAGCCTGTAGTCATCATGTCTAGTACTAATCAGTGTAGCAAAAAAAAACGACGCTATAGCGTCGTTTTTTAACAAATCTTCAACAACTAGTCTTCCTGCTCTTCGTCTTCATCCGACTCAAAGTAGGTACCCCAGCCATCATAAGTCACCTTATTCTTTTCGGCGATGTTGGCGAGGCTTTCAATATCTTGCTTAATTCCAGCAGCGTCTAAGGGCGCTTCAACAATCACATCGAAACACCATACCTTATCGCCATCTTCCCACTCTGCTTCTTCGGCGTCACTGACTTCATAGCCAGCTTTAAATACGTCTACTGCCGCTTTCTCAAGGATCTTAAAGTCTTTACAGGCGATGTGGTGCTCAATGGTGTATTCAGCATCAGGATCACTGCCGTCAGCCAACAATTCTTGAATAATTAAATCGGTTTCAGTTTGCCAATCAGCAATAAGTTGTTTGGTACTCATTAATTCTCTCCTGCCATCGCTTTGCTAGTGTCGGTGATATTACGTTGATGAACCTCTGCATAGTCGGCGGCTTCACCGCGTGCTTCCATGGTGAGTTCATAAATACGCTGTTCCATTTGCTGATGCAAGCCAGCGATTTCAGCACGTAAATTACTCTTCCAATCGCTCACGTCAATTGGGCGGCCTACTTCTACAATCACTTTGCCGTTATTCCAACGGTTAAGTTTTACTTGGCCGTGAGTAGACGAACAGCAAATAGGCAGCATGGGCACTTTAGCTTGCATTGCTAAATGAAACGCACCGGTTTTAAACGCTTGCAAGCCACGTCCATAGCTTCGTGTACCTTCTGGGAACATCCATACCGACAAGTGGCGTTTATCAATGGCCTCAGCGGCTTGCTTAATCGTATCCGCAGCTTTACTACGGCGATCTCGGTCGATCAAAATATTACCGGTAATCCAGTAAATTTGACCAAAAAACGGGATCTTCGCCAAACTCTTTTTACCGATGGATACCACCCCTTTACGCAGCGCAAATGGTAGGGTAAACATATCGTAACTATTTTGGTGGTTAGCTACCCACACGCCTTTCTCAGGCAAGTCTTGAGTAACAAATCGCACCTCAACCTTAATCCCAACGAAACGCCCACACTTGGCGATCAATACACCAATCTGATGGACCAAATCTGGATGTCGTGGTCGAGTTAAGCAATACAAGATCACAAACGGAAATGCCGTTAACATCACTACGGCAATAAATATAATTCGAATAACAGCTAACATAGCACCCCCATTAAAACAGCCAGCAGTATACTTGCTGATTTTTCGGTGAACAAGTGTAAGCTGAAAAACTTAAGCTAAGCATCATCTTGATTAAGCTCTTCGGTATCTATTGCGATTGTTTCAACCTCAATGGCGTCAACCCGTTGCAGGCCACGCGGCAGCTTGTTACCTCGGCGGCCACGCTCTCCTCGATAGTGGTCTAAATCACTCGGTTTTAAGGTTAACTTACGTTTGCCTGCAAATAGCGTCACCGAAGCATCATCGGGTACGACACTTAGCAAGGTCACAAACTCTTCGCGGTTTTTAACCCTAGCAGAAGGGATACTAATCAGTTTATTCCCCTTGCCTTTAGCTAACTCAGGCAAGCTAGTTAACGGAAATACCAGCATGCGGCCTTCGTTAGAAATAGCCAAGCAACTATCTTTTTCGTAGTTATGTACTTCAATGGGTGCAATCACTTTGCTCCCAGCGGGTAGGTTCAAAAAGGCTTTACCGTTTTTATTTTTACTGAGCATATCGACAAACTTACCGATAAACCCATAACCCGCGTCTGAAGCCACCAAATAGCGTTGCTCATCATTAGCCATTACGACATTACAGAACAACTCCCCGGGGGCTAAATTAAATCTCCCCGTTAAGGGCTCACCTTGGCTACGCGCAGACGGAAGTGTATGCGAATCTAAAGCATAACTTCGCCCGGCTGTATCAAGAAACGCCGCTTGCTGGTTGCTGCGCCCAATAGCGCTAGCGAGGAAGGTATCACCGGCTTTATAACTTAGCCCATGCGCATCCACTTCATGGCCTTTAGCGGCACGCGCCCAGCCTTTCTCTGATAGCACCACGGTTAAGGCTTCATTTGGCATTAGCTCTTTTTCGCTTAAGGCTTTGGCTTCTGCACGAACCATTAAGGGTGAACGACGCGCATTGCCATAAGTTTCAGCGTCGGCTAATAGTTCTTTCTTAAGCAAGGTGCTCATACGACGTTCGCTGCCTAGCAGCTTTTCTAGCTTGTCGCGCTCTTCAGCTAACTCGGCTTGCTCACCACGGATCTTGATTTCTTCTAATTTGGCCAATTGGCGCAATTTAATTTCAAGGATCGCTTCGGCTTGTTTATTCGATAAACCAAAACGTTCCATTAAGGCCGCTTTAGGATCATCTTCGGTGCGAATGATATCAATCACTTCGTCAATATTGAGGAACGCAATTAATAAGCCATCCAAGATATGTAAACGCGCCAGTACTTTATCCAAACGATATTGCAAGCGGCGACGTACCACATCACGACGAAAACGCAGCCACTCGCCCAATATCTGAACTAAACCTTTCACTTGCGGGCGATTATCTAGCCCCAGCATGTTGATATTTACTCGGTAGTTTCGTTCAAGATCAGTAGAGGCAAACAAGTGGTTCATTAACTGATCAATATCCACTCGGTTAGAACGAGGCACGACGACAATGCGGGTTGGGTTTTCATGATCAGATTCATCACGTAAATCCACCACCATAGGCAACTTTTTAGCTTGCATCTGCGCCGCAACTTGCTCGAGTACTTTAGAGCCAGACACTTGGTGCGGCAAGGCGGTAATCACGACTTCGCCATCTTCGGTATGAAATACCGCACGCATTTTTATTGAGCCACGACCGCTTTCATAGATTTTACGAATATCTTTAGCAGGGGTAATTATCTCTGCTTCAGTGGGGTAATCAGGCCCTTGCACATGCTGTAACAAATCATCCAGCTGCGCTTTGGGGTTATCTAATAGATGCACACAAGCACTGGCTACTTCTTTGACGTTATGTGGTGGAATATCAGTCGCCATACCCACCGCGATGCCGGTCACACCATTTAATAAAATGTGTGGTAAACGTGCCGGTAATACCTTGGGTTCGTTCATGGTGCCATCAAAGTTCGGCGTCCAATCACAAGTCCCCTGACCTAGCTCACTGAGTAACACTTCCGAAAATTTAGAGAGCTTCGCTTCGGTATAACGCATAGCCGCAAACGATTTAGGATCATCGGGCGCCCCCCAGTTGCCTTGTCCATCCACCAAAGGATGACGATAAGAGAACGGCTGAGCCATTAACACCATGGCTTCATAACAGGCCGAATCGCCATGGGGGTGGTACTTACCCAATACGTCACCCACGGTACGTGCTGATTTCTTATACTTAGCGTTAGCCGATAAGCCTAATTCAGACATCGCATAGATAATGCGTCGCTGTACTGGCTTGAGGCCGTCACCAATATGTGGCAAAGCCCTATCCATGATCACGTACATGGAGTAATTTAAATACGCCTGCTCTGTAAATTGACTCATTGAGAGGCGTTCTACGCCTTCTAAACTGAGATCATTAGCATCAGTCATGCTCTATAACCCTTTTTATGTACCTTGCAAAGCTAGCACTGCAGATGCTTTGTCAAATTGCCAGAAATAGCGTGCGCTAGCTGGTTTTCCAATGTAATAGCCTTGTGAGTAATCCACTCCCAAGCTGATTAGTTCTTCGTTTAGAGCCTCAGACTCTACAAATTCAGCCACCGTTTTATGGCCCAACTTGTTGGCTATTCCCACCAAAGCTTGAATAAACACTTTGTCTTCTGGCTGGTTAAGAATTTCTCTAACAAACGAGCCATCAATTTTTAGAAAATCAAAAGGCAGCTGTTTTAAAGAGTGGAACGAAGAATAACCTACGCCAAAGTCATCAAGTGCGATCGCACAACCCAACGCTTTAAGCCTTCTTATATGTTCTTCAGCTTGTTTCATATTTGGTAACGCAGCGGTTTCAGTAATCTCAAAAATAATCATATCACCGGCAATATTTCTGCTGACAAACTCACGCGCAATGCGGGCAATGACTTTCTCACTGCAGAACGAACGGGCCGACAAGTTAATCGCTAGCTTGTCTTGGTAACCATTTCTTAAGTTGGTTTCCATTTGCTGTAAGGCCTGTTGCACTACCCACAAATCAATTTTGTCGATTTGGCCGTTTTTCTCTGCCGCCAAGATCAATTGATAAGGCGAATGCAGTTGATTATTGTCATCACGAACACGCAGTAACACTTCATAGTGTTCAACTTTATTCAGCTTATTGTTCATGATGGGCTGATAGAACAACTCTAAGCGATCTCGCTCAATGGCGTTTTGTGCTAGATCTAACCAGTAGTGTTGTTTAACTAACTCAGTATCGGCGTCTTCACTTTGAAAACTGACAACACAATTTTTGCCCCGTTCTTTAGCTTGGTTGTTACATATATCAGCTTTCGCCATTAAGTCTTCGCAACTATTACCATGCTCAGGGAAAGCCACAATCCCCACACAGGCTGAGGCGGTATGGATAATTTCATGCCCTGGTACACTGACTTGAGCCAACATACTAATAATACGCTGAGCTACCACCTCTGCGTAGGCTAAACTGGTGCCTTCAAGATACACGGCAAACTCATCACCACTGATACGCGCCAAAATGGTATCGCTAGGTAGTAGTCGCTCTAAACTGCTAGAGACTTGGCGTAGCATTTCATCACCAGCGCCATGACCACTGATGTCATTGACGTACTTAAAGTTATCTAAATCGACCATCAACAAACAACCAGAGCGCTGCTCATGTACCATTTGGTTGATCACGCGTTCAAATTTTCGGCGATTAGGTAGATCGGTCAAATTGTCATAATTTGCCACCCATTCTAACTCTTCTGCGCGGCTTTTTAGCTGCTGCTCTAGTGCTTCTAATTGATAAGATAATCTGATTAGTGCGTGGTTAAGTTCATCAGACTCATCTTGCAATAGTCGCTTGCTGGTGCCTTCTAAATTACGCCTAAACAAATTATGAGATGAACGTGCCAGCAAAGGTAGGTTATCAATCGTGCGGCGCACTCTGCGTAGCGAGGGGCTAAGCGCAAATATCACAATAGCGCCGGCAAAAATCCACGCGCTAATACCAAACAGGAAATTATTATAATCAGCATTTTTCAGCTGCTCTAGCTGAGTACTTACATCGTTAACAATGGCGTAATAAACAGGGTTTTGCTTACTGGTACTATTGACCTCAAAGGCATGCAATTCGGTCAGTCCCATCTCGGTGTTGAACTGTTCGATGCCGTCTACAATATCTTGGCTAGTCAAACCTTGAATAATGTCTTCTATGGCGTTTCGATAATCAGACTCGGCATACAATAGCGTTAACGAACTATCTTGATGTAGCTCAACCAAAAAATGGTGGCTGCCTTGGCTGGATGGAAATAACTCTAATAAACGTAACGAATCTAAGCTATAAAACGCACGATAGTCTTCATTACCTACGACGTTATCAAACTCAGTTGCAATAATGATTCGGCAGCTTAAAGGACAATCTAAAATCCAATTTGGGCCCGCTGGGTCTGGCGGATTGAGCATCCACTCTAAGGCTTTTTCGCTATGCACCAGATAGCCATATTCAAACTTTAAGCCATCTTGGGGGTCGATAATGCTCAGGCTGCGCACTGGTAACTCAGAGTTGCTGCGCAAGTCTTGCCAAAACGAGTCAAAAATCGTGGGGAGTTGCTGCGGCTGATAATAATCGAAGCGATAACTTTGGCTGTCATTTATATTTTGAAGGCGAGCAAATACCTCACGATAATAATTATGTAACTGATATTGCTGATTTTCGATGATTTGAGCGCGACCCACTCGAAAAAAAGTTTTCAAGTTATCGTGATTAAAACTAATCAACCCTACTAAGGTGATTAGCAATACACCACACAGCAGTAATAATGCCTTGGTAGCTAAACCCAGTCGTAAATCGCGCATGTTATTAATGTTCCCTGTGCTTAAACTAAGTCAGATGCCATATTCCCTTTAGCTTCTAACCATTCCTTACGATCGCCTGAGCGCTTTTTGGCTAACAACATGTCCATCAAACTAAGTGTACCTTGTTGATCGTCCACGGTGAGTTGCACTAAACGTCGAGTATTGGGATCCATTGTTGTTTCGCGAAGCTGTAGAGGGTTCATTTCACCCAAACCTTTAAAGCGTTGTACGTTCACTTTGCCGCGCTTTTTCTCTGCTTCAATACGATCGAGAATGCCTTGTTTTTCGTCTTCATCCAATGCATAAAAAACCTCTTTACCTACATCTATTCGGTATAAAGGTGGCATGGCTACATAAATGTGGCCTTGCTCAACCAAGGTTCTAAAGTGCATCATAAACAGTGCACACAACAAGGTAGCAATGTGTAAACCATCGGAGTCAGCATCTGCCAAAATACAAATTTTACCGTAACGTAAACCGCTTAAGTCACTACTATCGGGGTCAATGCCTATGGCTACCGAGATATCATGAACCTCTTGTGAGGCTAATACTTCACTGGCATCAACTTCCCAAGTATTAAGAATTTTACCGCGCAAGGGCATAACCGCTTGAATCTCGCGATCTCGCGCCTGCTTAGCACTCCCCCCCGCAGAGTCCCCTTCAACTAAAAACAGTTCACCTTTTAGCGGGTCTTGGCTAGTACAGTCGGTGAGCTTACCCGGCAGTGCCGGTCCAGAGGTGACTTTTTTACGGGCAATTTTCTTGCTTGAGCGCATCCGGCGCTGGGCATTGTTAATGAACACTTCAGCCAACAGCTCAGCTTGATCAGTATTGGTATTAAGCCACAAACTAAAGGCGTCTTTGACAATTCCCGATACAAACGCCGCTGATTGCCGCGAAGATAAGCGCTCTTTAGTTTGCCCCGCAAATTGGGGATCTTGCATTTTTACTGACAACACGTAACAACAGCGATCCCAAATATCATCGGGAGTCAGCTTTAAGCCACGGGGTAGTAAATTTCGAAACTCACAGAATTCGCGCATGGCATCCAATAAGCCTTGGCGTAATCCATTAACGTGAGTACCGCCTTGCGCAGTAGGGATTAAATTAACATAACTTTCGGTGATGCTATCACCACCCTCTGGCAACCAACTTACTGCCCAATCTACCGCTTCATCTTTACTGGAAAACGCCCCAGTAAACGGGTCTTCAGGTAGACTAATAAAATCTTTAAATGATTGGCTTAGATAGTCTTTTAAGCCGTCTTCGTAATACCATTCTTCTGTTTCGTTATTGACCTTGTCAATAAACTTAATGGTAAGGCCAGGACAAAGCACCGCTTTGGCCCGCAGCAAATGGCGTAAGCGCGAAACCGAAAACTTAGGGCTATCAAAATAGCTACCAATAGGCCAAAATCTTACGCGAGTGCCCGTGTTGCGCTTACCCACAGTACCCGTGACATGCAGTTCTTCTACTTTGTCACCACTTTCAAAAGCCATTTCAAAAACTTGGCTATCTCGTTTTACTTGTACTTCCACCCGAGAAGACAAGGCATTAACCACCGAGATACCCACGCCATGTAAACCACCAGAAAACTGGTAATTATCATTGGTAAACTTTCCGCCAGCGTGTAAACGCGTAAAAATAAGCTCTACGCCACTCACCTTCTCTTCCGGGTGAATATCTGTAGGCATACCTCGACCATCATCAATCACCTCGATTGATTGGTCAGCAAACAAGGTCACGCTAATAGAGCGCGCATGTCCGGCCAAAGCTTCATCGACACTGTTATCGATAACTTCTTGGGCTAAATGGTTTGGGCGAGTGGTATCGGTATACATACCCGGTCTACGTTTTACCGGGTCTAAGCCGCTTAATACCTCAATAGAGTCTGAATTATATTGATCAGCCATGATAGAAATCGTTACCTAAGTGCCAAAAAGTCAAGAATCGCCGCGCAGTGGTTTTCAAAGCCTTGAAAACTATGGTCGCCGCCCTCTTCGATAGTGAATGTCGCGCCTTTATACTCTGTGACCGCCAAGTTAAAGTCCAGCACTTCGTCTGCGGTTTGCAACAGCACCCAAAGCCGTTGTTGGCAGCTTAAGTTTGAGACTTCTAACTGTTTCAAGTGCTCAATATGCTGTTGTTCTAAACGGTAAACTTGTTGAGTATAAGGATTGGTTTGTTCGCCCAAAAAATCTTTAAGCAAGTTATAAGGCTTAACCGCTGGATTAACCAGTACAGCTGGAGCCTGAGTTAATTGGGCGACTCGGGTGGCTAAGAAACCACCTAATGAACTGCCCACCACCCCTAAATTAGCTGTTTTGTGTAGCTCAAGCAGCTGTTCAATTTGTTGCCAAGCAGCCATTGGATAACAAGCCAGTTGAGGACATACAAATTGAATGTGCGGTTGATGTGTCTTGAGGTAGCTGGCCATTGCTTGTGCTTTAGCCGAGTTCGGTGAACTATTAAATCCGTGCAAATACAATAATACTGATGCTTGCTCCACTCAATAACCCTTGGATTTTGGATCAGGAAGAAAACTTTGCTCTGATAAGCGACGCAAACGAGTAGCAATACGCCCTTCAGGGGTCAGTTGTAAAAAACGCCACCCGGGTTGCTGATGGTCCAAGGCGAAGTTAGCCGATAACGGTAAAAACTGAATACAGGTACTCGGCGTTGCAATAAACGCGACGCCATCAAACTGAAATTCGTAGTTTTGATGAACATGGCCGAATATCACCCCGCGAACATTTGGGTAATTAGCAATAACCGCGAAAAACTCATCGGCATTTTTTAAATTGTGCTGATCTAACCACTTACTACCAACCGGTATGGCCTGATGATGCATGGCTATCAACACATGTTTATCCGGATACTCAGCTAAGGCGTGTTCCAGATCATCAAGTTGCCGTTGACTCATCGTACCGTGAGGCTCACCTTCCACCTGAGTGTCCAGCATGATGATTTGCCAATGCTCGCTAATCAATTGTTTGGCAGCCATCACCCCATGTTGCTCAAGGGTGCGCATATTGTGCTGCAAATCATGGTTGCCCGGTAACCAGAAACAAGGGCGGTCTAGCTCTGCAATTTTTTCAGCAAAACGTTGATAGGAAGCTTTGGTATGATCTTGAGACAAATCACCCGTCGCCAAAATGTAATCAAAAGCGATATTGTCGTCTTGAATATTTTGGGTCACCGCACTAAAGCTGTCATAAGTGTTCACCCCTAACAAACCGGTTTTCTGATTTGCAAACAGGTGAGTGTCAGTGACTTGCAGTAAATGCACGTTGCCGTCGTCGGCTGTAGTTATATTTAATTTAGTAAATGCCACAATGTTTTCTTGGAGTTCGACTATTCAAACTCAACTTTAATCCGCTGTTTAAAACAAAATGCTAACCAGTCGTTAAGAAACTGATTTGTTTGATGCTTTTCATCTCGATGATGCATCTTTTTATTTGGGTAATCATACCTTGGTTTCAGCTTATAAATCTGCTGACTAGCACACACTTCCGCCAACCTCGCGTCGTGGTATAAGCGCACCAGCAATTGCGGCTGCAAATAATTACGCGGTATTTCACTCGCCTGAGTGATCTCATACAAAGAGGTATAACGCGTTCGCTCTTTACATTCAAGTAAGTAGTCATCCCCCACTTGTGGCGTAAGGCGTAAACACTGGCCCAACTCTAAAGCAGGCGGAAATAACCGCATCATAAAGGTGTAATTAGCCGCATACAATTGCATCAGCTCATCAAGATTAACTCGATATTTTGACGAAACACCCTTAGCGTTCATCACCGCGGCCACTATTCTGCCATTGCAGTAACACTTTCTGCAAATTAAGCTGTAACCACTGAATGGTAATTACCGCTGCTGCATTGTCTATAATACCAGCTTGCACTGCTTGAAAAGCCTGCTCTCTACTAAGTACTTTGACTAAAATATCTTCATTTTCATTATCTAGGCCATGCACACCACCCGCTGAGCTTGCATCAACTTCACCAATAAATAAATGAATCCGCTCGCTCAAGCCACCCGCGCCTGGCAAAAAACTATTACAGGGTATCACCCGCTTTACGCTTAAACCGGCTTCTTCTTGGGCTTCACGCACTGCAACGTCCAACGGCGCCTGATTACTATCTAGCATCCCCGCCACAATTTCGAGTAACCACGGGCTACTGCCCGTTTCTACTGCGCCAATTCTGAACTGCTCAACTAATACCACTTGGTCTAATTTGGGGTCAAATAACAAAATGCCCGCCGCATGCCCGCGGTCCATCATTTCTCGTTGGATCCAGTTACTCCAACCGCCTTGGTATAAGCGGTGGCGCAGAGTATAACGTTGAAGCTTAAAGAAACCTTGATATACGTCTTCTACCTCTTTAATTTCTAGGTCTTGATGAGAAAATTGGCTGTTTTCATGCATTGTCGACATACAAACTGGATCTCCGTTTTTTTGCTGCTTAGTGTATAATTTTGTCATGAGCGATAAATCAAACACCGAATTAACTTAGATTAGTAGTTTTTCTTTGTTATCTTGCTCTTACTCTACAATTAAAGCTGTTATAGACTAGCATCAATGAATAATAGTGAGATTAAACACTAGACTAGAGAATTAAGACTCTCGCAACTAACTTAACTCACTTCATATATAATCTCGCAGTTAAAACTAGCGTTCAAAGGAAAGGCGTAATGAAGCTTAAAATAAAATCGTTAATACTGGCTTGCGGTATGGGTTCAATCGCCCTTCAAGCTCAAGCCGATGATTTGTTGCAAATTTATCAATTAGCCCAAGAAAAAGATCCTGTTATTTTGCAAAGTAAAGCCCAGCGCGACATTGCCTTTGAACAGATCACCGAAACCAGAGCATCGCTACTGCCACAAATTGGCTTCGCTGCAGGCGCTGAATATACTGCTACCGACAACAGCTCTATTGACAGCATTACTAATACCAATGCGTCGGTAGGACTTAGCCAATCAATTTATTCAAAGACCAATTGGACCAGCTTAAGCATTTCTGAAAAAAATGCTACTCGCATTGATGCTTTGTACGGCAACGATGTTCAAAGCCTGATTATTCGCGTCAGTAATGCTTACTTTAATGTACTACGAGCCATTGATAACGTATCGTTTGTTGAAGCCAACAAAACCGCGGTTGGCCGACAGTTAGAACAAACCAAACAACGCTTTAATGTAGGCTTAACCGCCATTACAGATGTGCACGAAGCTCAGGCTGAATATGACCGAACCTTGGCCCAAGAAATTCAAGCGCGTAACGACTTGTCTAACAGTTATGAAGACCTACGTGAGTTAACGGGTATAGAGCACCGCCAACTAAACGTATTAAATACCGAGCGTTTTGAGCCAGCCGAACTGACTGATGGCTCAGACTTCTGGTTAGCGACCGCTACCGACCGTAACCTAGAATTAAATGCCCAACGTATATCTAAAGAAATCTCGCAAGAGCAAATTGAGTTGGCACAATCTGGCCATCTACCAACTTTAGATTTAACAGCCGGTATTGGTTATGACAACAATAAATACGGCAATAGCGCCTATGATTCACTTCAAGGCGGCGCTTCTAACGCCGGTAATATTGGCCTTGAGTTCAACTGGCCTATCTACTTAGGTGGCAGCATCGACTCTCAAGTCAAGCAAGCTCAATTTAGCTACATTGCCTCTTCTGAAGCGCTAGAGCAAACTTATCGCTCGGTACAAAGTACCGTTAACTCAGTGGTAAACAACGTGAGTGCTAGCATTGGCTCAGTAAAAGCGTTTGAACAAACCGTCGTTTCATCGCAAAGTGCATTAGAAGCCACTGAAGCAGGTTTTGAAGTGGGAACTCGTACTATCGTTGATGTACAAGATGCGACTCGTAACTTGTACTCCGCTAAAAGTGATTTATCCAATGCGCGTTACGATTACATTCTTAACATGCTAGCGCTTAAACAAGCCGCAGGCACCTTAACTGAAGAAGATGTGGCATTGGTGAATTCTGGTTTAATGCCAGCCCAATAGTAAATAGCAGATAGTAAATAGCAGATAGTAAAAAGGCGCCTTTCGGCGCCTTTTTTATTGCAAATAGTATGAGTTAGTCAATCTGGTTTTGACGAATAGACCTAATAATTTCAGAGGTCGAACAACCATCTTCAAAGTTAAGCACCCGCACTTCACCACCGTTGGCAATAACCTCTGCACCACCGGCGATGTCTTCAGGTTTATAATCACCGCCTTTTACCAACAAGTCAGGCAATAAATTAGCAATTAAACGCTGCGGCGTATCTTCACTAAAATCAACCACCCAATCTACTGCGCCTAAGCCGGCTAATACTGCCATACGCCTATCGACACTGTTCACAGGGCGGCCTTCGCCTTTAAGACGCTTAACCGAGTCATCACTGTTAACCGCAACAATTAAGCGATCGCCTAAGGTGCCTGCATGGTTAAGATAAGATACATGCCCTGCATGTAAAATATCAAAACAACCGTTAGTTAACACCACCGTTTCACCGCGTCGCTTGGCGGCTTCTAAAGCATATTTAAGCTGTTGTTCGCTCAATACCCCAAAGCCCGTTTCTTGGTGACCATATACCGCATTAGCCAACTCAATAGTAGACACGGTAGAGGTGCCCAGTTTACCCACCACAATACCGGCCGCTGCATTAGCTAAAGCACACGCATCGTCTAGGCTTGCGCCTGCGGCTAGCGAGCTTGCAAGCGTAGAGATAACCGTGTCACCGGCTCCGGTTACGTCGTAAACTTCTTGGGCAAGTGCCGCCAAATGTAACTCGGGCTGGCCCTTACGTATTAAGGTCATACCGTGTTCACTGCGAGTCACGAGCAAGGCTTCAAGGTCTAACTGTTCAATCAGCGCGAGGCCTTTAGAGATAATTTCGTCATCATCTTTACAGTGGCCCACCACCGCTTCAAACTCGGAGAAGTTTGGCGTAAGCAAAGTGGCTCCGCGGTATTTATCAAAAGCACTACCTTTCGGGTCAACCAACACTGGTACGCCCGCTTCGCGCGCTAATGCGATTAAATCACCAACTTGGTTAAGCGCACCTTTGTTGTAGTCAGATAATATTACCACTTGATGCTGTTTAATATGCTGAGCAAAACTTGCTGTTAAGTCTTTACTATCAACATCTTGAAAGCTTTCTTCGAAGTCTAAGCGAATCAGCTGCTGATGGCGGCTTAATACCCGAAGCTTAGTGATAGTGGGGTAATCAGCAAACTTGGTAAATTGGCAAGCAACCCCAACCGTTGCCAATTGGTTTTCTAAAGCAATACCCGCTTCATCTTCACCACTCATACCCAACAGTGTAGAACTAGCCCCTAAGGCAACGGCATTTAAGGCTACGTTAGCCGCGCCACCAGGGCGTTCTTCAATTTGCTCTACTTTAACCACTGGAACAGGAGCCTCTGGAGAAATTCGTCCAGTGGGTCCATGCCAGTATCGGTCTAACATTACGTCACCAACAACTAACACCTTAGCTTGGGAAAACTCAGGGAGGGTAATTCGCATTGTTCACTCTCATCGAAAATTAATTAATAGCAGTTTATCATAGTTAAATATTCGGTCTGCGGCATAATTGTTGAAAATGCGGTAGACTTTTATCATTACTCGGAACAACAAGTTAAATATGGCGAAAATATCTCCTCCTAAACTCTCGGCCTCATCGTTTCACCCTAAAAACTGGGGAGCTTGGCTGCTGATTGGGTTTATGTTCACAATCAGTTTATTGCCCTACCGAGTACAACACTATTTAGCGATAGGTATCGGTCATTTAGCCAAACGCTTGTTAAAATCACGGGTGCATATCGCCCGTAGAAATTTAGAAATTTGTTTCCCGGAAAAAACGACCGCGCAGCGCCAACAAATTGTAGACCAATGTTTTCAACATTTGGGACACTCGGTACTCGATACTTCAAATGCTTGGTTTTGGCCGCAATGGCGCTTTGCCAAACACTTTACAATTGAAGGTTTAGCGCATTTAGAACAAGCCAGAAAACAACCCGGTGGGATTTTATTAGTAAGTGCTCACTTTTGGACATTAGAGAGCCACGCCAGAGCCTATGGCACTATTGACCCAGGCGTGGGAATTTATCGCCCCAACAAAAATTCAGTGTATGAGTATTTTCAATACCATGGGCGCACCCGATCAAATAAATACTTAGTGGACCGTACCGATGTACGCGGGATGATTAAAGCACTAAGAAACGAAAATGCAGTTTGGTATGCACCAGACCATGACTATGGGACACACGCAGCGGTGTTTGTGCCATTTTTTGCCCAGCCCAAAGCCGCTACAATTACTGGCACAGCCACTCTCGCCAAGGTAAAAAACGTGCAAATACTCCCTACCTATGCACTGCGTAATGCTGATGGCTCAGGCTTTACCCTGATGATAGAACCCGCGGTGGAGAATTACCCTTGTGGAGACGATGAAGCCGACGCTCGCACCATCAACCAGATCATCGAACAGGCCATTTTAAAAGCCCCCGAGCAATACATGTGGATCCACCGGCGCTTTAAATCCCGCCCTGCCGGTGAAAAAGGCCTCTATTAACAAGTAGGCGCTGAGGCAAACTCAGCGCCTAAGCGACACGCTTAATGAACGATTAGTTGCTGCCAAGTAGCCACTACTACACTCAAGTCTAAAGCAAAATCTTGTTTATTCGCCAAACGAGGCAAGCCTTGCAAGCCACAGCGATGACACTCATCGCGAATGTCTAAATAACACTGAGACAAACCTTTAGCTTGACCTTCATCAAGCAACCCGACCCGCGCACAACTCTCGAATATACGAACATTGTCAGTCCACTGGCTCAATTCTGGAAACTGCTGAGTATTAAGCAAAACCAAATACTGAGCAATAAACTCGATATCTACCATGCCACCCGCTGACTGTTTTAGATCAATCACCTCGTGAGTTTCACGGCTTAGATGGTCACGCATTTTAGTGCGCATTTGGGTTACCTGTGCGGCTAACTCAGCAGGTTGACGGGCTATCGACAAAATCCCATGGCGTACCTGCTCAAAACGCTGTGCCAAGTCTTTGTCACCATAAATCACTCTAGCCCGCACTAGGGCTTGATGCTCCCAAGTCCACGCTTCTTTAAGTTGGTACTGCTCAAATGCCTCGATAGCCGATACCAACAAGCCAGACGCACCAGAGGGGCGTAAGCGCATATCCAATTCATACAACACGCCAGAGGCGGTGCGCGTATTAAACAAATGCATAATCCGCTGTGCCAGCTTTAAATAAAACTGTTTACTATCAATTTGTTTAGCGCCATTGGTATAAGTACTGCTGTCGCTATTGTGTAAAAACACCAAATCTAAGTCAGAACTATAACCCGTTTCGATGCCGCCAATTTTGCCATAACCTACTACCGCAAATCCGCGCTGCTGCTCACTCAAGTGCTCGGGGTAACCATGACGCTCTACCATTTGTGACCACGCCTGCTCTACAACTGCATCGACAATTACTTCAGCCACTGCGGTTAAGTGATCGCTCACCTTCATCAATGGCAAGGCCCCCGCGATATCGGCCGCGGTTATCCTTAACTGTTGAATTTGCTTAAACTGACGTAATGCCTCCATCTGTTGTTCCATATCATCTGGGGGTATGCGCAGCATAAATTCACGTAACTGTTGGGCATAACTGTCTGGACTAGCGGGGTTATACAACAATTTAGGGTCGAGCAATTCATCTAATAAGATAGGGAAACTGGCGAGCTTTTCAGCCAACATAGCGCTACCCGCACACAGCCTTAATAACTGCTGTAATGATGCTGGGTTTTCGGCCAATAACTCCAAGTATGCGGTGCGCGACAAAATACGCTCTAGCAATACCATAACGCGCGGTAGCACCAGACTGGTTTTGGGATGTTCAAACAACTGCTGAAGCAAACTTGGCATCAGTCTTTCTAGGGTTTGCCGGCCCCGCTGACCAATGTGTCTATGCTCAACCGCATGCATGAAGTGATACATAGTTTCTACACGCCGCAGCTGCTCTTCAGCACTACATACATGTCTATCCATCAGGCTGGCCAAGGCCTCACGATCGGCACCACAGTGCCACAAATCATCGTATTCTTGACCCGCTGGCTGCTCGTTTTGCTCTTCTTCACCAATCGCACTTTGGAAACACAAGTTAACCTCAGCGAGACGCACTTGTAGCTGCTGATAAAAATCATCCCAACTGACGGCGCCCATGGCCCAAGCAATACGCTGCTGATCAATCGACGAACTGGGTAAAGTTTGGGTTTGTTGGTCGTCGATTTGCTGCAGAATGTTTTCAACCTGACGTAAGTAAAGATAGTGTTCACGCAACAACTTAGTTTGCTCTAGCGTTAACTCGCCATGTTCACTTAACTGTGACAAAGCCATTAACAACGAGCGAGTTTGCAGCACCGGCTCTCTACCGCCTCGAATTAACTGGAAAGTTTGCGCAATAAACTCAATCTCGCGGATCCCACCCGAGCCCAGTTTAATATTGTCGCGTAAGCCTTTGCGGCGGATCTCTGAATTGATCATCGCCTTCATCGAACGCAAGGCTTGTATCGCACTGAAATCAATATACCGCCGATAAACGTAAGGTTTTAGCATGGCTTGTATATCTTGGTCATAGCGTAAATCTTGATTAATGACCCGCGCTTTTACCATGGCATAACGTTCCCAATCACGGCCATGGTGCTGATAGTAGTCTTCAAATGCAGCGTAACTCACCGCCAAAGGGCCGGAGTCACCAAACGGTCGCAAGCGCATATCAACCCTAAATACAAAGCCATCTGCCGTTGGTTGATCAATCAACTGAATTAAGCGCTGTCCCATGCGAATAAAAAATTGCTGATTAGCAATACTGCGGCGACCGCCTTGGGTCTCGCCGTTTTCTGGGAAACAAAAGATAAGGTCTATATCGGAAGAGAAGTTAAGCTCGCGCCCCCCTAACTTGCCCATACCTATCACCACCAAAGGCTGGGCATTGCCCTCGGCGTCCATGGGGGTACCAGATTCAGAACAACAGCGCTGATATAACCACTGGTTTGCACAATCAACACTACTGTCAGCCACCGCCGACACTTGAACAAAACTGTCACTGGCCGCTTGCCCGTGCATCAAATCACGCCACGCGATGAGAACCATCTGTAAACGGCGGAATTGACGTAGAACTTTTTTAGCGCCGTCATCATTTATTTGCTCCGCCAAGTTTTGGCTAAGCTGTTGACGCATTTGAGTTTCATTTAGAATCTCATCCAACAAGTTATTCTGCCAAATATCCACCAGCATTAAGGGCTGGCTTATACAACTGCGAGCAATAAAGTCACTAATGGCAAACACAGCCTGAGTTTGCCGCTGTTGTTGCTGACTAAGCGTAGTTAGCAAGCTCGGTTGTAACTCTACAAGGCGTTCCCAAGACTTAAGCGCCAAGGCTTCTAGCTCGGGTTGAAGGGGTGAATTATTTGACATAACCTGAAAAGACCACAAGACAAAGAATGAATTAATCTGAACATGAAAGCTTGGCAAGTACAAGCGTCCGATGTCTGCTTATTGCAAACTTAAATGAGCAAACATAAGTCGCGCTAAGTCACTCAAATCATTTGATATGGGTGACTTAGTAGCGGCTTATGTGAGAATCTTAATAAGGTATAGTTTGGATGGTTCGAACACCTTGGCGATAGGACAAATAAATGAAAACCAACGTAAATGCCTTCGACTTGGCGATCATGCTGCTATCAATCATCGCTATTGGTATTGTCAGCTGCCTATTTTTCTACCCCACTGACTCCGAATTACGTTCTTTACTGGTCACCTTGGATACCTTAATTTGCTGTGTTTTCATTGCCCATTTCTTTAGCAAAATGCTACGTAGTAATAACCCTAAACGTTATTTTCAGCATCATTGGATAGATTTATTAGCCAGTATCCCTATGGTTGAACCTTTGCGCTTTCTGCGTTTCATTCACGCCTATAAGTTAATCAGTGCTATCTCAAAGCAACGACAGCTGTTTAAAAAATTACTTAGCCGAAGAATTGAATCCACCTTGGCGATGATTCTACTGATTATCTTTTTAATCGTTTTAGCGGGTTCGGTGGGGATTTTATTGGCCGAAGGGGGAGAAGGCGGACAGATACAAAACTCAGGAGAAGCACTTTGGTGGGCGATAGTCACGGTCTCCACCGTCGGTTATGGCGACTTTGTACCCGTCACCGATGCAGGGCGGATTCTCGCCAGTATCATGATTTTCACCGGCGTTGGCTTTTTTGGCGCGATATCAGGCTTAATGTCGGCACTATTACTCCGTGATGACGCCACTAAAGAAACGAGGCTAGAGCGCTTAATTCAACAACACCAAGCCGAACAAAAAATGCTGCGAGAGCAATTAAGTTTGATCCAGAAGCAACTCAAAAAAATGCAGCAGCGAGATAAAGATTAAGGGTAGATTCAGCTTTTCAGCCGCAGCCAAAGATTTGCTAAAGTCTCATAAACAGCGGTATCGGCTTTAGCGATGTGACTTAAACGAGGAACAAAGGAGCGCCAGGTGAATGGCTTTTGCCAATTTCTAACTTGATAGTAAGTCGGCGCGGCGACAACCTGTAAATCATACCTTGCAAACCAAGACATCGCTCTAGGCATGTGTGAAGCTTGGGTCACCAGCACCATCGATTGATCAGTATAAGTATTAGCCAGCCGAGTCACTTCGGTAGCGGTATCCTGATTATGATAGCTGCGGATTAATTGGGATTTTGGTACGCCTAAAGACTCCGCCAATGCGGCCAGCATATCGGCATGTTGTACGCCACTGCCTTCTATGTCGCCGCCAGAGAGTAATATACTTACCGAAGGGTTTTGTCGCCATAGCCGCACAGCTTCAACCACCTTCACCACCCCACAGGGCAAAATTTGACTAGATAGCGGTTGGTTATCATCTTGATAGTGTAAGCAGCCTAAGACCACGATTAAGTCGCTATCAGCGGGCAAGCGGGTTAAGCCTGAATACTGCCTTTCCCAGTAATGCAGCATTGCACCGCTAATCGGATACAAACTTAACAACAAGGTAGTGACTAAAGAAAAGCCAATTAAGCTTCGCCCTAGAAAGCGCCGCCCGACCAGCATAAAGAGCAAGCCCAATAACAGCAATATGACTAAAGCCGTGCTAGGCATAATCAGAGTAATCAGGATTTTTTTAAGAGCAAATGCGCTTAGCACTACCAATATACCGCTTGTTGTAGAGCTTGTTGTCGAGAAAACTCGATAGCCTCAAGTAAAGACTGTTCTTTTCTACGCATCCATTTTTCTATCGGCTTTTGTTGCTCTTGGTCTAAATTGGGCAATATATCGCGCAAGGGCTTGAACAAACTAAGTTCATCAATACCAGACAGTATATCAACCCATGGCAATCTAAACTCTTGCCGAGAGTCGGCTTCAAACAGTTCACCCACACAAATACCTACTAATAGGTTACGCCTAAGCTTAATGGCTTGCTTTATATAGGTATCGGCATTGACTTCAGGCGCGGCTAACTCTGACTTACGTAGCTTAGACCAACTGGTATCTAATACTTCTGTTGCCACCTGACGAATATTCTGCGATTGCAGCTGCTGATTTTTTTGCCATTGGCTTTCATATAACCAACGGGTGATTTTTAACATTAAATTGCAGTAGCGGGTGCTATGTAACAGCTGAATCACTTGCTCAGATTGCGGCAAGGCCAACTGCTGTTGCTGAAGAGATTTTAATAAGGAACGTTGCTGAGGGAGTTTTTTTATTAGAGCCCCGCGCTCGGCGGTTAAACGAGATAAGCTATTGGCCTGATTAATCCAACTGAACTGCTGGCGTAGCCAACGCAGCTCGGCTAACCAAGGGCACTCTACCAAGTTTAACTCACTAAACATCTTACACGCTTGACACAACATTTGTACTGCTAGCGATAACTGCTCTAAGGCGGCTAAGCTGGGGCGCTCAACAAAAAGCTGTTCATGATATTGCCAATGTTCCAGCGCGGTTAAAAAGATCAGGGTCAGCGATTCAGCAGTGTTGTTTGCGTCATTTAGAGGCACCGCCACCAGTGGCTTGACACTTTCGCTATGCGTAGTCGCCAATAAATAACCGCGTTTTGCTTTGCTTATGTTAGCTAAACGCAGGCCTTCTATGGTTGCAATGTCTTTAGCTAACTCAAAGAGCTGGGCAACATCACCTTTCACTAACTCTAACTCTATTTCACATATTGCTTCTTGATCGGTATTGGCCGTGAGCGAACCTTGATCAAAGGCCACCTCGATTAAAGTGTCGTTATCGAGATCAAGTAACCACGTTTGACGGGAAAAGGTAGTCGTAAATAAGGGGGCAAGCAAATTATTTAGCTGATTAAGATTCGCGTCGGCTGGCCATTCTAGCTGGTCAAACAAATACAGTTGCGGCTGGTTAGACTTAACAACCGTGTTATATTCAGGCCGCTGATGAAGGCCCCCTACCACCACACCGTTGGTTTTTAAGGTTTGAACATCATCGCCATCACCACTGCGAATACGTAAACCCATGCCCCAGCGCATTAATTGATGGTCAGGTGTATCAAAATAAACACTGGTTAAGGTTTTTATTTCTGTCTGTAGCACACTATACTGTGCAAGCCGTTCTAGCAAAACCGACGCACATTGAGGGTTAGCTAAGAGCTTGATTTCAATTTCATTGTTCATGGTTTATCCATGTTTGCTGACACAGTGACCAGCCCTCCTGTTCAGTTTTCAATCAAAACTTTTGATTCAGCTCTAGTAAAACTCGTGAATTAGACACATAAAAGCTTGCAACTATGCTTGGCTACGTTACCATGCGCCTCGCAAAAAATATATCGTTTGCATAGCTAATTGGAACAGAGATTATGTCCGGAAATACAATTCTAGGTTTGTTTGCAAAATCGCCAATTAAACCTTTAGAAGAACATATCAATGTAGTGCACGAATGTTGTGAAGGTTTAGTACCTTTTTTCGATGCTGTGTTAAATAAAGATTGGAAAGCGGCAGCTAAGCGCCGTAGAGACATCTCTAACTTAGAGAAAGAAGCCGATCGCATGAAGCGTGAAATCCGTTTAAACCTGCCGGGTGGGATTTTCATGCCCGTTGAACGTTCAGACGTGCTAGAGCTGCTAACCCATCAAGATAGAATTGCCAATAAAGCAAAAGATATTTCGGGCAGAATGCTTGGTCGTAAAATGGAGTTACCACCAAAACTAGCAGAGATGTTCATGGCTTACTTAGCCCGTTGCTTAGATGCAACAGGCAAAGCAAAAGAAGTGATCAACGAGCTAGAAGATCTGCTTGAGACCGGCTTTAAAGGCCGTGAAGTAGACATTGTTAAACAATTGGTTCAAGAACTCGATCTAATCGAAGATGAAACCGATGCCCAGCAAATCAAGATTCGTCGTAAGTTACAGAAGCTAGAGAAAAAACTAGACCCTATCGACGCAATGTTCCTATATTTCATCATTGAAGCTATCGGCGAACTCGCTGACCAAGCTCAGCGTGTTGGTGCACGTTTAGAATTGATGATTTATCGCTAAACAATAAAAGAAAATTACTTAGGTAACTCCAATGGAAATTCTTGCAACTTACGGCACTACGCTGATTATTATTGCGGCCGTTTTTGGCTTTGTGATGGCTTGGGGTATTGGTGCTAATGATGTAGCCAATGCTATGGGTACGTCTGTAGGCTCAAACGCTATCACTATTAAACAAGCGATTTTTATCGCTATGATCTTTGAATTTGCTGGTGCTTATTTGGCTGGCGGTGCAGTAACTAATACTGTGCGTAAGGGGATCATTGATTCAAGCGCGTTCACTCAAACACCTGAATTACTGGTATTTGGTATGATCGCAGCCTTATTGGCAGCAGGTACTTGGCTATTGATTGCTTCGTATAATGGTTGGCCAGTATCAACCACTCACTCTATCATCGGCGCTATTGTTGGCTTCGCAGCCGTAGGCGTAGGTACAGAAGCGGTTGAATGGGCCAAAGTAGGGGGCATTGTAGGTAGCTGGATTATTACTCCTGCCATCTCAGGGGTATTTGCTTATCTTATCTTTGTCAGCGCTCAAAAACTGATTTTTGACCATGACAACCCCTTAGCCGCAGCCAAGCGTTATGTGCCTGTGTACATGTTCTTAGCTGGCTTTATGATGGCACTTGTAACCATCAAGAAAGGCCTTAAGCACGTCGGCTTAGAAATGAGCGGTGCAGAGGGATACATTTGGGCAATCATTATTGGTCTATTGGTCGCGGTGGTGGGTAAAGTCATCATTAGTCGCTTAAAAATCGATCCTAAAGCTGACCGTCAAATGCACTACACCAACGTAGAGAAAGTGTTTGCGGTATTAATGGTTATTACCGCCTGTTGTATGGCGTTTGCCCACGGTTCGAATGACGTAGCTAACGCTATCGGTCCATTGGCAGCAGTAGTCAGCGTAGTCAGTAACGATGGTGAAATTGGTGCTAAAGCAGCCCTAGCTTGGTGGATATTGCCTCTAGGTGGCTTAGGTATCGTTGCGGGTTTAGCACTATTTGGTCATCGAGTGATCGCCACTATTGGTAAAGGTATTACTCACCTAACGCCTAGTCGTGGCTTTGCAGCTGAATTAGCAGCAGCCACCACAGTGGTCGTTGCATCAGGTACCGGTTTACCTATTTCAACCACCCAAACCTTAGTCGGTGCGGTATTAGGTGTAGGTATGGCTCGTGGTATTGCTGCGCTAAACTTAGGCGTAGTACGTAGTATCGTGGTTTCTTGGGTTGTTACTCTGCCTGCAGGTGCGGCTCTTTCTATCGTGTTTTACTACATCATGCTGGGTATTTTTGGCTAGTTTGATAAAAACAGCCTAACTTTACTCACAATAACAACGTTGCTGGTTGAGACTAGCAACGTTGTTTCGTACACTAAGCGCGACTACCCACCAATTCGAAGAGATACGCCGTGATCGTCAGAAACTTATCTGCTGCTGTTTTATCGCTTGCCCTCGCCTTTCCTGTCATCGCCCAAACTCGATATATTTCCGATGACTTATTTATTTTTCTCCACTCTGGTCCTAGTAATCAATTTCGTATTTTAGGCAGTGTTAACGCTGGCACCAAAATCAACCAAGTTGACTACAACGCGGAAAACAAATACGCCAAAGTGGTCTTAGAGAACGGCCGAGAAGGCTGGGTAGAGGCTAAATACTTAAATCGCACACCGGGTCTTGCCGCTCAATTGCAACAAGTGAAAACGCAATTGGAAACCAGTGAGAACCAAAGAAAGCAGCAGCTTGAAGACAGTGGCAACGCCACAGCAGAGCAAAGCGCACAGATTGAAGCGCAAGCTGTACAAATTGAACAGCTACAAGTCACTAACGACCAGCTTAACGAACAGTTAAACCAAATCAGTGAGCAAAACAGTAGCTTACAGCACGAACTAGACACCAAAGATGAAGCAGTGCAAATGCAATGGTTCATGCGTGGCGGGGCCGTGGCTGGTATAGGCTTACTACTTGGTGTATTACTGCCAATGATTCCTCGTCGTAAAAAACGCGATCAGCAGTGGATGTAATCTCAATCATTTAAAAAGGGCGCCTAATCAGGCGCCCTTTTTATTTTAATGAAAATTTAACTGTCCTTTAGCAAAGCCGCTGACTCTACAACTAAATACACCTCTCTCATTTCGCTAAACTGACGCTAAATACTGTTCATCGCGTAAATCGTAGCCACTGGCCGAACCATTACCTCCCCGCGCGTAAGACATCGAGTCTAGGTAAAGCGTGTTATAGTTTTAATTGATTTAGAAAAAGTAAGCACAAGGATGTGTCATGCGGGTTGAATCACTCACCTTTTTTAGATTTATTGCTGCATTAATAGTGGTTATATTCCACTTTGGTGATGCCACGGGGTTTGAAGGGGCATTAATAGCGGGACCGGAAATGGTCACGTTTTTCTTTGTTCTATCTGGCTTCGTCATGTCCATATCGCATTTTGAACGAGATATTAAGACCCGCTCTTATTTATGGGCAAGGGTATCGCGAATAGTGCCTATTTACATGGTGGGGATACTTTTAGTAATAGGCTTGGATTTCTACCACAATACACCTATATGGTGGTCAGCATTATTGTTAAATGTTACTTTTCTACAATCGTGGGTTTCGCCATATCCACTCTCTATTAATTACCCTGGATGGTCACTATCAGTAGAGGCGTTTTTCTATTTAAGCTTTCCGTTCATTTTACTGTATATCAAGAAGAATAAGTGCTCTGTAAAGTCCTTAGCTATATACTCAGCCGTTTATTGGCTGATAACCCAAACCATATTAACTTATGCTTTATCCAAAGAGACAAACAGCGCTTATTCCTCACTATTAAATGATTTAATTTACTACTTCCCTGCTTCTCATCTATGCAGCTTTTTAATTGGCATTTCAGGTGGAATATGGCTACTTCACAACAGATCTAACAAATCGAACGATACAATCGGATCTACGCGCCTTCCTATCGCATCAGCCGTGACCATCGTACTGGTGCTAGATAATAAGGAACACTTGGTAGACGTTATTGGGTTTGCAGTGCCGTTTAGCTCGAGCTTTTTAGCACCTTTATTTTTGATCTTTATTATTTCATTATCACTTTGTCAGTCAACGCTAGCCAGCTTTTTCAGCAGAAAACCTTTGGTGTTACTTGGTGAGGCGAGTTTTTCACTTTATATTCTTCAAGTTCCAGTACATAAACTATATACGATGCTTTCCTCTAAATTTTTTATCACATCGCCACTAATAAACTTTCTAACATACCTAATATCGTTAGTATTTATCTCTATTTTGACTTTTTTGTATTTTGAAAAGCCATCCAATAAGTTTTTAAGATATCAACTACCGAAATTACTCAATATGGGAGCTAGGGACCGCAAAAAATAACCACTACTGGTAACAAGCTAGATTCTCTCGCAATACCTTTAGCAGTGGCTATTGATAGCATTTAACCCCAGTCTGATAGCGCCTTTAGGCGGCACAAATGGCCAGCCACCCTCAGCACGACATCGTCTAAACGAATAGCAACGATCTCAATGTTGTTATTAAGTAAGTCCCCTTCTAGTAACTGCTTATTGTTAAACGTAACGTATCGACGAGCAGGATCAGAAGAAAAGACATGCGAGTTAAAGGTAATAGCCGGTACCAGTTTTTGCATCTCAGGAGACAATGCCCCTAGCATGGGCGCTTCATCGTAAGCGACGGTATCGGTTTCTTCCTGCCACTCTAATACTTGGGTGGCCTCTACGGCTGCTGCAAAACGCTCTGCTAAGTTGGCATCATCGGCAGGTGCTAAGGGCTGACTTTTTTGCGGCGTAACAATAGGTGCTTGTTGAACCGTACGCTCAGCAACAGCATTACTTGTAGGTGCGTTAGGCGAACCCTCGACAATCTCTGTTTGGTTTGTTTGTTGTGCCAATAGCTGGTCAAACCGTTGTTGGCGTAAAGTCAGTAAATCTACCTTCTTTAAATCGTTAAATTCGGGCAAGGGCATCAGTTCAAAGGCTAAGGGATTGGGCTCAATAGTCGAGACTTTAAGCACCGGCGGGTTAACCGGCGCAACAGTCACTGCAGGCGTAATAACTTGGTTCTCAGGCTGTTGATGCCCCATCCACCACCATAGCGCCAACGCTCCTAAAGCCAAGGTTAACCCCGAGCTAATTAAGGCTAACACTAAAGGATTAACCCTAGAAGGAGCCACCAAGCTGACAGCTTCATCTGGTTGATGACGGCGCTGCGCCGTTAAAATACTAGACATTAATTCAGCTCCTGAAGACGCGGTTGGTCAACATAAATTTGCTGGTTTAAACGCAGTAAAGTAAAGACGCCGGCAATACCGTCGGCGGTTAAACGATGACGGCGTTGAAATTGCTCAACTTGTTCGGCTAATTGGCGGTCAAACTGATAAATCTGGCGCGGCCTTTTACCCTGCAACAGTGACAAGCTTTGCTCTAGCCAATAAACAGCCTCACCTTGGCTGCCCTGTTTCAAGAGGTCATTAAAACCTGAAGGCGGCTGCCATAACACTTGAAACTCTCCATTCCAACGTTGCCCTAACCAGCGTTCACTCACTTTAAAAGAACGATCGCCTAGCCATAGCTCTACTTTCGCCCCCCAATGCCTAACCACGGCATAAAATTGAACCCCGTCTTCTTCCAGTTTAATCACCGCGGGAGAGTTTACATCGCGTAATGCCCGCATGCCGCCACTGAGAGATAAACAATGCAGATCCAAGTTACTGATTAAATCGCAGCGAGCTTGCACACTAGGTACATCGTAACCCCACAACCGCAGCAGTAACTGCCAAGCACCGTCAGAAAATCCATTGCTGCTTGTCAGCACTTGCCATTCTTTGGCTGTATCACTTAAGGCTTGGCTAGGCGCCAACGCAGCTAGCGGCGCTTGAGGTAAATCCGGCGGTGTTGGTTGCGCCGCAGCAGCGAGCGTTTTAGGGGGATGTTCAGGGGCTATGTTAGTGGTACTTTGCTGATACAAATAGCCACCAGCCAAAATAAAGCCGCCCAGCAATGCACCCGCTAATACATGGTTAACGCTCAGTTCAGACTTAGGCTCTGTTAACGCCACCTCTTCAATGGCTTGCTGCAGGGCGCGTTTATCAACGTGCATGAGATGTCGGCCATAACTGGCCAGCAGCGCCCTATCACAGAGTAAATTAATCACCCTTGGGATGCCTTCAGCCGCTTTGAAAAGTTGCTTAATGACGGCACGAGGGAACAATGGCCGCTCACAGCCCGCCACCTTCAATCGGTGTGCAACATACGATTCAACTTCAAACACATTTAACGGCAGTAAGTGATAACGCGCGGTGATCCGCTGGGCTAACTGACGCAAAATAGGTTGCTTTAGTTTTTGCTGCAACTCAGGTTGACCAATCAGCACCACTCTTAATAGTTTGCGGGTATCAGTTTCAAAATTGGTCAGCAAACGCAGCTGCTCTAACACTTCTACCGACAGATGTTGCGCTTCGTCGATAAGCAACATGGTATTGCCACCCGCCCAGTGGTTTTCAAGCAGCCGCTGACGAATAATATCGCCGAGGCTTTTCACGGTAAGATGAGCGCTGTCATAGCTAATATTTAACTCATCACATACCGTCGCTAATAACTCCACTTCCGTTAAGCTGGGGTTAAGCACCAAAGCCACTTCTGTTTGCTCTGGTAATTGCTTTAACAAAGCACGCGAGACGGTAGTTTTCCCAGTTCCAACTTCACCCGTTAACAGAACAAAACCACCGGTTTCGCCCAAGCCAAAAGTGAGGTGAGCCAGCGCTTCTTTATGCCGCTCGCTCATAAACAAAAAGTCTGGGTTTGGCGCTATCGAAAAAGGATTTTCCTTTAAGCCAAAATAATCCAAATACATTAAACCACTATCCTTAAGCCTTAATCACTCAGCGGTAGTTTGCTCACTACCAGTAATCGAAGCGCTATTGCGCATTGATAGGTGTATAATACCCCCACACAAGCCTTTTGTGCATAGAGATTAGTGAGGAGTGATAAGTGGAAACCTATTTAGTGGGAGGAGCGGTTAGAGATATGCTGCTGGGTTTAAAGGTTTTAGACCGTGACCACGTAGTAGTAGGTGCATCGCCTAAGCAAATGTTAGCCTTGGGTTATCACCGTGTGGGTAAAGACTTCCCAGTATTTATTCATCCTCATTCTCAAGAAGAGTATGCCTTAGCACGCACCGAACGAAAACAGGGCAGTGGCTATACTGGCTTTACTTGTTACTTCGCCAAAGATGTCACCCTTGAAGATGATTTACTCCGTCGCGACCTCACCATCAATGCCATTGCCAAAGCCGAAACGGGCGAGTTAATAGACCCCTACGGCGGCCAAGCCGATCTGCAAGCAAAACTGTTACGGCATGTATCTCCAGCGTTTGTTGAAGATCCTTTAAGGGTGCTGCGAGTAGCACGCTTTGCGGCGCGTTTTCATCATCTCGGTTTTACAATTGCTGATAACACTAAGCAGCTAATGAAAGACATCGCGCATTCGGGCGAGTTAAGCAGCTTAACGCCTGAACGGATCTGGAAAGAACTAGAAAAAGCCTTAAGCTGTGACTCACCGCAGGTGTTTTTTGAAGTACTGAAAGAGGCCGATGCCTTAACTGTGTTATTTCCCGAATTAGACAATCTATTTGGCGTGCCGGCTAGCCCCAAGTGGCACCCAGAGATTGATAGCGGCATTCACACCTTGATGGTGATAGAACAAAGCGCTAAGCATCACTACAGTAACGAAGTTCGATTTGCCGCCTTATGCCATGATTTTGGTAAAACCCTCACCCCTCAAGAGAAATTACCATCTCACCCAGGGCATGGGCCAAAAGGCGTAAAGCTGATCAAAGCATTTTGCCAACGGCTCAAAGTACCCAATCATTATCGTGATTTAGCGCTGCTGGTGGCGGAACACCACATCACTATTCATAGCGCATTAGAACTGCGCCCTGAAACGGTTTTAAAGCTGTTTGACCGCTGTGACGCTTGGCGCAAGCCAGTACGATTTAAACAAATATTAGAGGCTGGAGTCGCCGATATTAGAGGCCGCTTGGGTTTTGCTGAACAGCCCTACCCCGCTTATGACTACTTGCTAAGCCAACTTGAAGTGGCTAACAGTGTTAATGTACAAGCGATAGTACAAGAAGGTTACCAAGGCTCGGATATTCGTGAGCAATTACACCAACAACGCTTAGCCTTAATCAGCCAAGCCAAACAAGCCTACTTAGCAGAACACGCTAACTCAAACTAGCGAATATGGGCTATCTTAGCGATAGCCCATATAACAACCCTTACGCTAGGGCTAAAAACGCAAACAAACCTACGCCCAACAACATGCGGTAAATAACAAACGGCTTCATCCCTACTTTATTCACCCACTTAATAAACAAGTGTATGCATGAGTAAGCACTAACAAACGACACCAAGATACCTAAAGCCATCGCCGACCAGTCAATCACTACTGGTGCATCAGCAATGTCTTTCGCCATTAATACACACGCGCCAACAATTACCGGAATAGACATTAAGAAAGAAAAACGCGCCGCTGCTTCACGGGTTAGCCCCAACATTAAGCCTGCAGTAATGGTTATACCGCTGCGCGAGGTGCCAGGGATAATCGCAATCGCTTGAGCAACACCAACAAATAAGGCTTGTTTCCAGCCTATTTGATGCTCGGTTTTCTCTAACTTGGCTTGCGAGTCAGCCCACCAGAGTAGCGCACCAAATATTAAGGTGGTACTGGCAATAACATAGGCCGAACGCAAGTGTTCTTCAATCAGCGACTTAAACAAACCACCAAATAATACCGCAGGAATAGTGGCCAAAATAATCAACCAAGCAAGCAATGCCTCGGGGCTACGTTTACCGGTAAAAGACCCAAGCCAAGCCGTTAACATCGTCCAAACTTCTTTACGAAAGTAGCCCAATACAGCAAACAAGCTGCCTACGTGTACCGCTACGTCAAATGTGATCCCTTGATCATCCCAACCAAAGATCTGTGAAGGCAGAATAAGATGCGCCGAGCTTGAAATAGGCAAGAACTCGGTGAGTCCTTGAATCAAAGCTAAAAATATCGTTTCAAAAGTACCCATTAAATAATCCTGTAACTAATCTAAAAATCGAGAGAGTCAACCAAGGTCAACACCTGACTAGGGTGATCAAAATCTTGCCACAATTGCATGTAACTTTTATTTATTGTTGGATGAATCATCGAACCCGCAATATCTGCAAGCGGTTTTAACACAAACGCACTTTTGGTTATTTCTGCTCTAGGCAGCGTACATGGTATATCTACCACTAAGTGGTTATATAAAAGAATATCGATATCTAGGGTGCGTGACGAGTACTTTTGCGCATCCATTGCTCTGCCGTGTTCAAATTCAATGCCTTTGATGGCATCAAACACCGCTTGTAAAGACAAGGGGCTAGAGAATTTCGCGACTAAATTGTAGAAAGCCGGGCCGTCAAACCCTAAAGCGGGGCTTTCGTATACCGGGCTAAGTGTTAACCCACCAAAGCGCGCCTCTAAGGCTTCAACACCTTGGCGAATATAGCGCTCACGCTCAATGTTACTGCCGATGCCAACAAAAATATCCGCCATTACAAAGCGCTATCGGCTTGGCTACGTTCAATTTGCACACCAACACTAGTGGCAAAAGGAACGGCTCCGGGTTTATTAATGGTCACCTTAAGCCAAGGCACCGAAAACTGAGTTAACACTAAAGCGGCCACCTTCTCGGCAACGGTTTCGACCAATTCATGGGCTTGCCCTGTCACTAGGTCACTCACCGCTTGGCTTACAGCTGCGTAATCCAAGGCTAAGCTTAGGTCATCCGTTAAGGCCGACGGGCGGTTATCCCATGCCATTTCCAAATCAATCACCAGTTTTTGTTTGATTTGTTTTTCCCACTCATAGGCACCAATAGTGGCTAATACCGTGAGTTCTTTAATAAATACTTTATCCATGATGCTTTGCTGCTTTGTTGCAAACGCGCTTATTAGCCTTAGCTAAAAAAACAGCGTATGATTTGGCCTTTGAAAGAGCGCGATAATACCGCAATTCAGCAATAGGTGGAATGCTTCTAAGCTAATGGGTTTACTCGGTTTATTATTTATAACGGCAGCGTATTTACTGGGTTCGATATCCAGCGCCGTACTCATTTGCCGAATTTATCGCCTCCCCGACCCCCGCCAGCACGGCTCTAACAACCCTGGCGCCACCAATGTTTATCGCTTAGGCGGTAAAATGCCAGCCGCATTAGTGTTAATTTGCGACTTACTCAAAGGCACCATTCCGGTGTGGTTAGGCTATTACGCAGGGCTAGCCCCTTTAGTACTTGGATTTGTGGGTATCGCCGCGTGTCTCGGGCACATGTACCCAATATTCTTTCATTTTGAAGGGGGCAAAGGTGTAGCCACTGCACTGGGGGGCGTATTACCCATCGGCTTAGATTTAGCCGCCTTATTGGTAATAACGTGGATGATTACCCTAAAGCTGCGTGGTTACTCTTCATTAGCGGCGATTATTAGCGTGAGCCTTGCACCACTCTACACCTGGTTAATTAAGCCCGAATATACTCTGCCCGTTGCCATGCTGTCGTGCCTGATTATTATTCGCCACCAAAGCAATATTTCACGTTTGCGTAATCACACCGAAAGCAAAATAGTAAAAAAAGACTAACTCAGCACGCTAAGTTAGCCTCAACCCTATTCGCTGTTAACACAACGCGCCACTAAGCAAGCGTAATAAACAACACAACACCTTATAGCGGTTTTGCCGCAGGTAGCTCATCTAATGGCCAACGCGGCATGGCCTTAACTGACAAGCCATGAGTTTGCCCCGCTTTAAAGCGTTGCATGCCAGCATAGGCAATCATCGCGCCGTTGTCGGTACAAAACTCTGCCCGAGGATAAAACACCTTACCACCACGCGACGCTAACAACTCGCCCAGCTGCTCGCGTAAGGCTTTGTTTGCGCTAACTCCGCCGGCAATCACTAACCGTGTTAAGCCGGTTTGTTTTAAGGCGCGTCGACATTTAATGATCAGCGTTTCTACCACTGCTTGCTGAAAGGCCAGCGCGATATCGGCTTGAGTTTGCTCGTCTTTACCTTCTGAATCGATGGTATTTTTAGCAAAGGTTTTTAAGCCCGAAAAGCTCATATCTAAGCCTGGCCTATCGGTCATTGGCCGCGGGAATTTAAACCGGCCAGGCGGTGCCTTTTTCGGCCATACGGCTTAACGCAGGCCCGCCTGGGTAATCTAAACCCAGTAACTTGGCGGTTTTATCAAACGCCTCACCGGCGGCATCGTCGATCGACTCGCCCAAGATGGTGTATTCACCAATACCGTCAACTTCTACCATCAGGGTATGCCCGCCAGAGACTAGCAAGGCCAAAAAAGGAAACGCTGGTGGGTTGTCTTCTAACATCGGCGCCAGTAAATGCCCTTCCATGTGATGCACTGCGACGGCGGGTTTATCCCATGCCATGGCAATACTACGCGCAGTCAGCGACCCCACCAATAATGCCCCCACTAAACCTGGGCCGGCGGTATAGGCCACGGCATCAATATCATCGCTCGTGCAATTGGCAGCGGCCATCGCTTCTTTGATCAGCGGAATGGTTTTACGTATGTGATCGCGCGACGCTAACTCGGGCACCACACCACCATAATCTGCATGTAATTTAACCTGACTGTACAAAACATCTGCCATTAAACCTTGCAGGTCATCGTAAATTGCAATTCCGGTTTCATCACACGACGTTTCAATACCTAGTACACGCATAATCTTGCTCTTCCTGCTTGGTTACTGGTGTCAGTAACGTATAATCTGGCCCAAAGGCTCGCCTAAAATCGCGCCTATCTTACTTGTTCACCGCTTATTTCACCAGAGCTATACAAATAGGCTTTACATTGCCCCCTAGTTAGGCTTAAAATTCCGCACCATTTTTAAACACTCAGGCTGATTTTTGTTCGGCCGTTAATAAACCGGAAGGTGATAGGCATATGCCAATCGTTAAAGTACGTGAAAACGAACCATTTGACGTAGCTCTACGTCGTTTCAAGCGCTCTTGCGAGAAAGCAGGTATTCTTTCAGAAGTTCGCCGTCGCGAGTTTTATGAAAAACCAACTACAGCTCGTAAACGTGCTAAAGCTTCTGCTGTTAAACGTCACGCTAAGAAATTAGCGCGTGAAAACGCACGTCGCGTTCGCTTGTACTAAGCGCTGTTAAGACCTATGTCATTAAGAGAAACGCTACAAGAAGAACAAAAAGCAGCCATGCGTGCCAAAGACAAATTACGTCTAGGCACACTTCGCATGTTGCTTGCGGCTGTTAAACAAGTAGAAATTGACGAGCGCATTACTTTAGACGATGACCAGATATTGAGCATCGTTGTAAAACAAGTAAAACAGCGTAAAGACGCAGCTGAACAATTTTTAGCTGCAGAACGTCAAGATCTAGCTGATAAAGAGCTCGCTGAAATAACTATCTTGGAGACGTTCCTTCCTCAAGCGCTCAGCGAACAAGAGATTACATCGTTAATTGATGATGCAATCGCTAAGTCGGGCGCGGCTGGAATGCAAGATATGGGTAAAGTGATGGGTATCCTGAAACCTCAGGTGCAGGGTCGAGCAGACATGGGAGCTATAAGCACCGCTGTCCGCAATAAGCTCGCTTAAATCCATCTCTTAGGTACTAGAATAAGCCGTGCACTCTATGAGTTCACGGCTTGTTTGTTTTTAAAAAGGCTAGCGACGCACTAAATGGCTGGAAGAATTCCACAACAGTTTATCGATGATCTACTAGCTCGAGCCGATATCGTTGGCTTGATTGATCAGCGTGTGCGCTTGAAAAAAGCCGGTAAAAATTACTCCGCTTGCTGCCCGTTTCATAACGAAAAATCGCCCTCTTTTACGGTGAGCCAAGATAAACAGTTTTATCACTGTTTTGGTTGTGG
The DNA here is from genome assembly GCF_054112545.1 of Agarivorans sp. MS3-6. Classification (NCBI taxonomy): domain Bacteria; kingdom Pseudomonadati; phylum Pseudomonadota; class Gammaproteobacteria; order Alteromonadales; family Alteromonadaceae; genus Agarivorans; species Agarivorans sp. MS3-6. Next base: position 1,435,132 of record NZ_CM134202.1, read on the forward strand.
CGCGCATGGCAATGCCATTAGCTTCTTAATGGAATATGACAAACTTGAGTTTGTTGACGCCGTTGAAGATTTAGCCAGCCAAATGGGCGTAGAAGTAGAGCGTGAAAACAGTAACAACAGCAAGTTTGACCAAGCTAAAAGCCAGCAGCAACGCCAGCTAAGCAAAGATTTATACGAATTAATCGGCCACGCCAGCCGCTTTTTTCAGCAGCAACTTAGAGTAAACCCTAACAAGCAACAGGTTATTGACTACCTAAAAGGCCGTGGGCTAAGTGGTGAAGTAGTACAGCGTTTTTCTATTGGCTATGCCCCCGACGAATGGGACGCACTAGGCAAGGCTTTAGGCGGTTCACAGCAAGCCAGCCAGCAGCTGGTTGATGCCGGATTATCTATCGAAAACGATAAAGGCCGCCGCTACGATCGCTTCCGCGATCGGGTTATGTTTCCGATTCGTGATAAACGTGGCCGTTACATCGGCTTTGGTGGGCGCGTATTTGGCGATGGCACGCCAAAATACCTTAACTCTCCCGAGACCAGCGTTTTTCATAAAGGCCGCGAACTATACGGTTTATACGAAGTACGCCAAGCCCATAAACAAGTGCCGCAAATTCTGGTCGTTGAAGGCTACATGGATGTGGTGTCACTGGCGCAATTTGATATTGATTATGCGGTAGCGTCTTTGGGCACCTCAACCACCCCAGAGCACCTACAAACGCTGTTTAGAGCCAGCAATCAAATCATCTGCTGCTACGACGGTGACCGCGCCGGTCGCGACGCGGCATGGCGGGCCTTAGAAAACGCCTTGCCGCACTTACGCGACAATGTAGAGCTTAAGTTTATGTTTTTACCTGATGGTGAAGACCCAGACACCCTGGTTCGCCAAGAAGGTAAAGACGGATTTGAAAAACGCATGCGTGAAGCTATGCCGCTATCGCGTTTTTTGTTTGAACGGCTTAGCCAAGAAATAGACATCACGACCGATGCTGGCAAAAGCCACTTGGCGTCTAAAGCTTACGAGCTTATCTCGCAGGTGAGTGCGGCGTTTTACAAAGAAACCCTGCTTACCGAACTGGCCACCCAGAATAGGATGATCCGTAGCCAGCTAGAAAAAGAGTTAGCCCGCTTAAAACAAGCCGAACGCTCGCGCCCCAATACCCAAGCGCAACTCAGCCTAACGCCAATGCGAAAAGCCATTGCTATGATTTTGCAGCTGCCTGCTATAGCCACTGACTTACCGCCGTCGGCGCAATTAAGCCAAGTAAACATAAAAGGCATGAGCTTATTATTACAGCTGATTGGCGAAGTACATAAAAAGCCCGATATCACCACTGGCCAATTACTTGAACGTTGGCGCGGACAACCAGAACAAAAACACTTAAATATTTTGGCAGGCTATAATTTAGAAATTGACGAGTCTGGTTACCAAGACGAGTTACAAGATATTATCGCCAGTTTTGTTGATCAGTTGCTATTGCAACGCTACGAGCAGCTCAACGTAAAATCTATTAGCGGCATAATCACCGTAGATGAAAAACGTGAAATGCATCAATTAATGATTGAACTTAAGCCTTAATTGGGCGGTATATACAATAAACAAAAAGATTTTATATAAATGCCCTTGATATAGAAATTTTAACCCATACTTGATATACTTCTTCGTTTGCGCCAGCGGCGCTTACGTTTATGGTTTTGCTAGCTTAATCTACTTCGGATGACATCTATGGAACAAACCCCACAGTCTCAACTCAAACTCCTTCTCGCAAAAGGTAAAGAGCAAGGCTACTTAACTTACGCAGAAGTAAATGACCATTTACCTGCTGATATCGTAGATTCCGATCAAGTTGAAGATATCATTCAAATGATCAACGACATGGGTATTCAGGTACATGAAAATGCACCCGATGCTGATGACTTATTGTTGGCGGAAAATACTACCGACGAAGACGCAGCCGAAGCGGCAGCGCAGGCTTTAGCCACGGTAGAATCTGAACTAGGCCGAACGACCGACCCAGTACGTATGTACATGCGTGAAATGGGTACCGTTGAGCTGTTGACTCGCGAAGGCGAAATCGACATTGCTAAGCGTATCGAAGAAGGCATCAACGAAGTTCAGCGTAGCGTTTCAGAATATCCCGAAACTATCTCTATTTTGCTTGAGATGTACGACAAGTACCAAGCAGAAGAGCTTAAAATTAGCGACATCGTTAATAGCTTCATCGATGAAAATGAAGTAGCAGAAGCAGCCCCTACCGCTACTCACATTGGTTCGGAACTAGAGGAAAAAGACCTCGAAGACGAAGATGAAGACGAAGATGACGAAGAAGAAGAAGACACCGGCCTAGACCCAGAGTTAGTTAAAGAGCGCTTTGATACACTGCGCGCTCAATACGACAAAACGCATGCAATTATTGCATCACATGGCCGTATGTCTAAAGAAGCTAAGGCTGAAATCTTTGAGCTAAGTGAAATTTTTCACACCTTCCGCTTAATACCAAAATTATTCGACAAGCTTGTAGCAAGCATGCGTCGCATGATGGAGCGTGTACGTACTCAAGAACGTTTAATTCTTAAGTTATGTGTTGAGCAAGGCAAAATGCCAAAAGGCATTTTTGTTAAAGCATTCTCTAAAGATGAAACCAGCGACGAATGGTTTAACGAACACAAAACATCGGCTAAAGATTATGCTCCGGCATTAATGGAAGTGGATGAAGAAGTGCGCCGTTGTATCTTTAAGCTTAAATCAGTTGAAGAAGAAACTGGCTTAACCATTAATAACATCAAAGACATCAACCGTCGTATGAGTATTGGTGAAGCCAAAGCTCGCCGCGCTAAGAAAGAAATGGTTGAAGCTAACTTACGTTTGGTAATTTCTATTGCGAAGAAATACACCAACCGTGGTTTACAGTTCTTAGATCTTATTCAAGAAGGTAACATTGGCCTAATGAAGGCCGTAGATAAATTTGAATACCGCCGTGGTTACAAATTCTCTACTTACGCAACTTGGTGGATCCGTCAGGCGATTACTCGCTCTATTGCTGACCAGGCACGAACTATTCGTATCCCGGTGCATATGATCGAAACCATTAACAAGCTAAACCGTATTAGCCGTCAGATGCTTCAAGAGATGGGCCGCGAACCTACTCCTGAAGAATTGGCTGAGCGCATGTTAATGCCTGAAGACAAGATCCGTAAGGTACTTAAAATCGCTAAAGAGCCTATTTCCATGGAAACCCCAATTGGTGACGATGAAGATTCGCATTTAGGTGATTTTATTGAGGATACTACCCTGTCTATGCCTGTAGATGCAGCGACCGGCGAAAACCTTAAATTTGCTACTCAAGAAGTACTTGCTGGCCTCACCCCGCGTGAAGCTAAAGTACTGCGTATGCGTTTTGGTATTGGCATGAACACCGACCACACGCTAGAAGAAGTGGGCAAACAGTTTGACGTAACCCGTGAGCGTATTCGTCAAATCGAAGCCAAGGCCTTGCGTAAGCTGCGCCACCCTTCTCGCTCTGAGCAATTACGTAGTTTCTTAGACGAATAGCCAATAAATAGGTGAATAAATAAGCGCTTAGATTTAAACGCATAGACAAGGCGGAAAGTATTTTTTATACTTCTGCCTCGTTGATTAGCCAAGCGCTTATCACACCCAAATTTGGCCCTTTAGCTCAGCTGGTTAGAGCACACGACTCATAATCGTTAGGTCCACAGTTCAAGTCTGTGAAGGGCCACCATATACAAAGCCTTGCACCACATCGGTTGCAAGGCTTTTTTATTGGCTAAAAATCACCAAGAGTCCCTAGAACTTTATTTATGTTTTTGGACAGAGTAATCATAAGATCAATAAAGGAACACGAGAAAGACCATTCCTACTAGTGAACACCACAGCCACAGTGATATGTACCAGTCTTTTTTCGTCGCTAGCTTACGGGTAGCATCTACTGGAACGAAGGGATAATTACTGTCATTAAGCAACTTTGTTTGAAACAAAATAATCGTTGCATAACTCAATACTCGAAAACCCGGTCCATCCCAACTTCCACAACTGAAGCCCTGCTTTATTAGTTCAGGCTCAATTCTTCTCATGGTGAACTTTGCACTTAATAGCCAAGCTACCATTGACGACACAAAAGTAATCATGAAAAAAAGTGAACGCCAGTCCTCATAACTTAAAGGTGGATGCTCCATTACAATGACCTTGGTATACGGTTAAAGATACCATTACGCTCGTAAAGGTTTTTAACCTCGCGCTGAGCTACCTCATCAGCTTTTGTCGCAGCGACATAAGCTGCACCGATTCCAATACAAACCACAATAGCCCATCCAACTGGAGTCATCGTTAGTCCAATACTCAAAGCTGCCGCTGCTGCACCAGAAATAACGCCCTTAGCTACCACAGAACCTGTAATAACCGCAGCTGACAGACCAGCAGCTTGCACTGTAGCTGTTTTCCCCCAATCCTTACCCTGCTCAAAATCAGCTTTAACCTTTTGCCCTCTATCAGCCACATCAACAGCCAGAAGAATATTTCCCCCTAACTTTAAACCGTTGGCCATATACTTAAGATTTTTCAGTTCTTTTGCACTGCTGAGCCTAATAGGCGCGTCAGTTCTATTACCTTTCGCCTTGTTTATAGCTCTTTGGGGATTATTAAACACAGTCCCCTTTCTCGCTTTTACTTTCGCTGTAGCCTTAACCAGTTCAGCCTTAAATAGGTCATTTAGTTTTTTCCAAGCCGCACGAGCACTAGATTCTAATTTCATCATTTGTAGTTTTGGCAGCTTTGCTTGATGCCCAGAGCGTACTTCCATTAGTGCTTTTTCATAGGCACCAATACTTTTTTCAAACTGCCCGCTACGACTCTGCAACAGCCCAACACCTGCACTCGCAAAATTGAACTTTTCTTTGTTCACCCATTGGTTGAGTCGGCTAGCCGCAGGAGCAATTTGCTGGTCAAATAACTCGGCCAAACCAAGTGTTATGTCGCTGCCTAGCTGTGCATTAACATTGGCTAACGAACGGCGATGGCAAGAAGGGATAGTTTGCAGCTGCCTACACTGCTGCATTAAATTAGTCGGTTTACTGCTTTGGCTTGATCGAACAATGTAAGGTGAACCAGCATGAAGAATACTGCCAGCTTGCAGCGAGTTATCACTTAAAAAGGCATTGAATTCGGCTTCATTTGAAAAGTCTCTAGATTTTAACTGACGGTTTTTGGTACTTAGAAAAATCTCGGCAGGCTCACTCACAGTTGGTTCCTTTTACTGCAAAATCAAAATTAGGGTAATAATTGCTATAAGGTAAACATAATTAACAAAGCAGTCAATAACCGTTAAGCTAAATGCCATTTAGTTATTGTGAGCCCGTTTATCAAAAACTTTGTTTATAAACCACGTTATTAAACAGAGTAACGTCACAGGCTTAACTTTTCGGCAAAAACATCAAACCGCCTCTACAGTCGACTATTTAATTCTTCTGGTAAATTAAAATAAACAGCCATTTATATTACCGTGACGCTAAAAACCTTCCGTTTGCCATATATAAGCCAATGAATTATATGACAATAAAAATGAAATCCTTTTCAATCACAAAACCAAGATAAATATTTGATACAACACTCATTTTGCTCGTTTTTTCGACTATTTTTGATTGGACTGGATTAAGGTCGCGCAAGAAATGACCGCAGAGTCATTTTATGTTGGCTAACACGCGCATAGCTTCAGGCTATCGCAAACAAACATTCGAATAAGGAAATGACATGAACAAGGTAGTATTACTTGGTCTGTTAACGGCCTCTCTGTCTGCGCAAGCAGAATGGGAGTTTCGTGGCACACCAAATGGCTGGCAAACCACAGCAATGGAACAGGTGGCTAGCACTCAGTTTCAAACCTGCCAAACTTTCGGTAACAATGATCCTCGTTTCAAAATTGACCGCTGGGGAGACTGGCAAGAAGCCTACCCTAGCGCAGACTACCGCGTATCGGCCGGTAGCTATCAAATTACCTTTTACAGCGACAGCAAAGATATCGATGCAGTTTCAGTCGCGAGCTGTGATACCAACCAATCGCCAACAGCGGTTATCTCACCCGCTAATGCGCAAACGGTTGACCCCGGTACTAGCCTGAGCTTCTCAGCGGCTGGCTCTAGTGACCCAGACGGCAGCATCGCCAGTTATGCTTGGAGCACTGGAGAGACCAGCGAGTCCATCAGCCTAACCGTTGAACAAAGCCAAACCCTAAGCCTGCAAGTCACCGATAACTTAGGTGCTGTTAGTGAACTGGCTAGCGTAGACATCACCGTTACTGGCGAACAGCCCGCTGTATGGTGTTTCCGCGGTACGGCAAACGGTTGGGGACAAACCCCAATGACCTTAGACACGGTGAGCGGCTTATATACCTTAACGCAAGCTTTTGCCGGGGAAGAAAGCCCAGCACGCTTTAAAGTAGCGGCGTGTTCAGACAATGGAAGCTGGGGAGAAAACTACCCAGACCAAGATTTCACCGTTGAAGATAATACTCACTACAGCATTAGTTTTGATGCTTCAAGCAAAGCGGTGAACGCTGAAGTTATCGTGCTTGAAACCAAACCTGAGTTAGCGATTAACCCAGGAAGCAGTGATTTTAGCACCGATACCCTAGCGGTAACCTTAAGCTACAAAGGCGACAACATCACCGACAGTAGCTACTTACTTAGTACCACTGGCGGTACTCAAGGCATCAGCTTTAATAACGGTGATGTGATTAATATTGGTGGTGAATTAGCCATTGGCGAGTCGGTTGAGCTGCAAGTGTATGTTGCCAACAATAAAGGCTCGGTAACGCAAACCTACACCTACAACAAAATTGATGCGCCTGAAACAGGCTTCACCGTTTGGTTAAACGCACCGAGTGACTGGGCGCCGTCTATTCACCATTGGGATGCACTTCCTGCCGGATCTACCGCCGATTCAGCTTGGCCTGGCGATAATATGGATGGCCTAGGTGAAAACTGGTGGGCTTATTCTTTCAACAATAGTGACTCAAGCAAGCTTATCTTTAGCAACCAAGGCAATAGCCAAACCGATGATTTGTTCCGCGACAAAGACGGTTGTTACACGATTAGCACGCAAAGCTGGACCGACAGCTGTGACTTACCAAGCAATGATGCTGAAGTCAGTATTAGCCCAGCACTAAGTACCTTCTGGACTGACCAAGTAAGCATTACCTTGCAAGCCACAGGGGATGAGGTAAATGGTGGACTTTACACTACCGATGGCAGCGACCCGGTAAATGGTATTGCCTTTACCAGTGGTGATAGCATTGATGTGGGCAGTAACTTAGCCGTAGATGAATCTCTAGAGGTCTGTTTATATGCCGCTAATGAATCTAGCAGTGCTAATCAGTGCTTCGTGCTGACTAAAGTAGCGCCACCTACAGCCTCAGATTTCACTTGGGACAACGCCAACGTTTACTTCGTGATTACCGACCGTTTTCACGATGGTAACTCAAGCAATAACAACTCTTATGACCGTCCACGCTATGATGCGACAGGCAAAGATATTGGTACCTTCCATGGTGGTGATATTGCAGGCTTAACCCAAAAATTAAATGAAGGTTACTTTACTGATTTAGGGATTAACGCCATTTGGTTAACCGCCCCTTACGAACAAGCCCACGGCTTTGTTGGTGGTGGTGACGACGGTGACTTTGCACATTACGCTTACCACGGTTACTACGTGCAAGATTACACCAACCTTGACGCGAACATGGGTACACCAGCAGAGTTTAAAGCCTTTGTAGATAAAGCCCACAGCCAAGGTATTCGCGTGGTAATGGACGTGGTAATGAACCACGCCGGTTACAACACCCTAAAAGACATGGATGAGTTTAGCTATGGCTCAGACACTGCGGGTCCAAATTGGACACCAAGCAATGGCGGCAACTGGTTCGGCTACCATGACTTTATTAACTACGATGGCGATGAAAACCTATGGTTGAAATGGTGGGGTAAAGAATGGATACGAGTAGGTTTACCCGGTTACGATGCCTGTGGCGGTGACGACTTAACTAAGTGTTTAGCTTACTTACCAGACTTTAAAACGGAGTCTACTCAAGCGGTAGGTATTCCTCCTTTCTTGGCGAACAAAGCCACCTTTGGTCAAGGTTACTTAAGTGATTACCAAGCACAAGGTAACAAACGGGTGCGTGATTGGATCACTGAATGGCTAGTGCAATACGTAAAAGACTACGGCATTGACGGCTTCCGTGTAGATACCGCTAAACACGTCACCTACGACAACTGGGCGAACTTAAAAGACCAAGCCAGCCTAGCCTTAAATGAATGGCGTCAAAATAACCCTAGCGCCCCAGGTGCAGAGTGGAGTGATGAGTTCTGGGCAACCGCTGAAGTATGGGGCCATGGTGTAGGCCAATCAGACATCCATACAACGGCTAAGTTTGATTCGGTGATTAACTTTAGCTTTAAAAGTGCGATCAACGGCATGATAGACAGCACCGATACGATGCTAAGCCAATTTGCCAGCTACGCTGACCAAGTTAATGGCAGCAGCGATTGGAACGTTCTAAGCTACATTTCAAGCCACGATACCGGTGCCGTGTTCTACAACGGTGATGATACTCGTCAAAAACGTGCTGGTACTGCTTTATTGCTACTACCTGGTGGCGTGCAAGTATTTTACGGTGACGAGCTAGGTCGTGTGAATGGCGATGGTGGCTCAGATGCAGACCAAGGCAGCCGCTCTAGTGTTGATTGGAGCAAAGCCGGTAACGGTGTTCATCAACACTGGCAAAAAGTGGGTCAATTCCGTCGTGATAACCCAGCGGTTGGTGCTGGCCAGCACTTTAACCTAAGTGGTCAATCTAGCGGTAAGGCCTTTGCCCGTACTTGGACTAACCCAATATCAGGCGCAATCAACAACGTAGTCGTGGTCGTAGACGGTTCAGGCACCGTAGACATTAATGTTGATAGCTACTTTGACGATGGCACCAGCGTACGCAACGCTTACGATGGTTCTATTACTACCGTTGCAGGCGGACGCGTAAGCTTCTCTGCCGGTAGCGAAGGGTTGATATTACTCGAAGCTTTATAATCCAACAGCCTTTACTTTAAATAGTTTGCCGCTCAAACCTTTGAGCGGCTTTTTTGTACTTTTTTTCTTAATAATTGTGGTGCATCCCCATTTAGCGAGACTTAAAGCCAAAAGTACCTTTGATGAGCATTATTGCCCAAATGAGGTTAAATCCTTCGGCCCTTACAGGTTATTATCGTTAAATCGAGTTAACTAAAACCACCTAGTTACTAGGCAATTTGGGTCATTTCGTTTAATACAAACTCCGCTACCGCGCCATCAGTGGCCGCCATGTACTCAGCGAGGTGAGTATTAGCCATATGGGTTTGCCAAAGTTCACGTGACTGCCAGTTCTCGTAAAACATAAAATGCGCGGGGTTGCTGTTATCTTGATGCAAATCGTAGTTGATACAGCCTTCTTCGGCGCGGGTTACTTCAATTAGCTTTAATAGCTCGGCTTTTACTAGGTCGATTTTGTCTGCATTTGCTTTGATGTTTGCAACAATAGTTAATGTAGCCATGATAAATCCCTCAATGTTAATCAGTTGTTCAAAAGTTTTACTTTGCTTATTTCTTACTAGGCAATTTGAGTCATTTCGTTTAATACAAACTCCGCTACCGCGCCATCAGTGGCCGCCATGTACTCAGCGAGGTGAGTATTGGCCATATGGGTTTGCCAAAGCTCGCGTGACTGCCAGTTCTCGTAAAACATGAAATGCGCAGGGTTGCTGTTATCTTGATGCAAATCGTAGTTGATACAGCCTTCTTCGGCGCGGGTCACTTCAATTAGCTTTAATAGCTCGGCTTTTACTAGGTCGATTTTGTCTGCATTTGCTTTGATGTTTGCAACAATAGTTAATGTAGTCATGTGCTGTTCCTCTAATATGAATGAATTGCTTGTTTGCGTTGACGGGAGAAATAGTAGCCTTTAGTTATCTCGCTTTAAACAGCCCAATGTTTGAATGATTATCAAATATAAATTGATAATCATGTAGAGGGTAACGAACTGAATCCGGCGACACGAACAATAGAGAAGCAGAAGCTATAAATAAGAAATATGAAGCTAGAAACAAAAAATCATCCCCTCTAAGCCAAGAAGGAATGATTATTACAACAAAGCGGATGACTAAAGTACCTTAACGACTTCTTTGAGAGGCAAGCGTGATTTAGGCAAACTGGCGTTGTAGTCTTCTTGCGGGTGGTGATAACCAATGGCTAGGGCTACCTCGCACTCGTAACCTCCAAGTTCATCTGCAAAGATCTCACTTATCAAAGCACTGTCTACGCCTTCCATGGTAGTGGAATCAATGCCTAAACGGGCCAATACATGCAAGGTATTACCTAAGGCTAAGTAGGTTTGTGATTGCGTCCATTTGGCATTATTACCATTTTCGTCGGTATTTAAATCAACAAAAGCATAAGCCCCAAAAGCTTGCTCGCGATCTTCTGGTTTAGTGCGTCCATCGGCAATGCCTTTATCGACCACCTTGGCGTAATCTTCGCGGCTATATTTGGGGTTATGGGCAAACAAAATAATATGCGAACAAGCTTTAATGTGCGGTTGATTAAACTGAAATTTATTGGCAAAAGTATCGTGCATACGCTGCTTTGCAGCGTCGCTTTCTATCACGATAAACTTCCAAGGCTGAGAGTTAATTGACGAAGCAGACAAGGTCATGGCTTGGTAAATCACATCTAAATCTTGTTGTGGTACGCGCTTTGACGCATCGTAACGTTTAGCAGTATAACGATCGGTTAAATCGGCAATAATAGGGTGTGTCATTCTAAACTCCATTGATTATTTAAAGGCTAATCGATAGCCCTGAACTTAGTTTGTTAAATCTTAATCTCGCCACTTAATAGAACAGCCCATACTTGGGGATTGTTCTTTGGGCCCTTGCCCTGTCGTCGCGATTTGGCGCATCGCGTGAAGCAATTCTGGTACTCGCAAAGCCGAGTCGCCCATACGCGCGTCGTCTAAACGGCCGCGATACTGCAGCTCACCTTGATGATTAAAACCAAAAAAATCAGGCGTACAAATGGCTTTATATTGCTTACCAACACTTTGGTCTTCATCCACCAAATAAGGGAAAGCAAAGCCATGTTGCAGAGCAAAGCGCTGCATATTTTCAGGTGAATCTTGCGCCACCAGCCGATAATCGTTCGACATTACTGCCAGCACGTTAATCCCCTCGTCCATCAGTTGTTTAGTATCTTCAGCTAGGCGGTCGGCAATGCGCTGAACATAAGGGCAATGATTACAAATGAACATAATCAATAGACCGTTCTCCCCCAATTGCTCGCTCATGGTAAAGCTATTGCCAGCGGGATCTTGTAGGGTGAAATTTGGCGCTTTCCAGCCAAAATCGCAAATTGGCGTATCGAGTAACATTGTGTTTCCTTCTTGAAGCAAATTACCTCAGCTCACAGTCACAAAGCTGCAACACTGAATTTGTCTAAACCTCTGTTAAGTCGCTATTACCTTTTTGGCTTCGATGCATCGAGTTGAATAACTCGCCTAAAAAACCATTACGCTACCAGCTTAGTTTATCTAGAATGACTTGCGGACCGATGCACAGTAAAAATGGTCTTACTATGCCTTCACGTTATTGCAGATAACGCTTTAGCTGATGACATACGAGGCAATATGGAAATATAAATTCACTTTTCATAAGCTTAAGGCTCAAGGATATCGATTAGTAATAGCTTCATCGTAATAACTTTCTCTATGACGGCATGCCAAACGCTAAAATCATGTTTTACCCTACTACATCGTCACCTTGCTAAAAACAGTGTAAAATTTGAAAGATTATCAAAATATATTAGATAGTAAGGTGGCAAACTTATGCTATTAGAAGATCTTCAAGTGATCCTTAAGGTGGCTGAGTTTCGCAGCATTACCGCCGCAGCAGCTAATTTAGATATGCGTACCGCCACCGCCAGTGCCGCGGTAAAGCGGGTTGAAAGCGCCTTAGGTGCCGAACTGTTTGTGCGCACCACTCGCCACTTACGATTATCGAGTGCTGGCGAACGGTATATTCCGCAATGCGAACAGGCACTGCTAATGCTTGAGCAAGCCAAGCAAAATATGAAACACGATTTAGACGTTATTGATGGCGAGGTACGCATTGCACTCTCCTCTGACTTAGGCAGAAACGTCATTACTCCTTGGTTAGATGCCTTCATGGACAGCTACCCATTGGTGAGCTTACGCTCTAGCATTAGCGACAGTAACATTGATTTTTACCGCGACTCGGTAGACATGGCGCTGCGTTATGGCTCTCCTACCGATGCTAATGTATATGGCTTCAAAATTTGTAATGCCCCTCGCTTATTGTGTGCCACCCCTGAATACCTAGAAGCAAACGGCACTCCAAAACACCCGCATGATCTGCCCTTACACAATGGCTTGCTTTACCAACTCCATGACGTAGTGCATAACGTGTGGCGCTTTAGCGATGACAACGCCGAACACAAAATCAAGATGAGCAGCAATCGCGCCGCGAACGATGGTGACTTAGTAAGGCGCTGGTGTGTTGCCGGGAAAGGGCTGGCGGTTAAATCTTGCCTGGACATGTCGGCCGACTTACTTAGCGGTAGCTTAGTAAGCGTTATGCCAGAGTTTAAGCCCACTCCTACCGAGCTGTGGTTAATTTGCCCTAGCCGCCAATCAATTACCCCTACGGTGCGCTTACTACGCGATAGTTTTCGCGAACAAACCAGCCAAATACTCCGCCAGTTGGTAGAGAAAGGCATAGTGGATGAAAGTGTGTTGAGTTGAGTTTAGGGCTTAGTGATGTGGTCTACTTAGCGGCAATAAATGCTAATATCGTCGGCCAGAAACATTCATAAGATAATTCATAAGAACATACTACGATGACTACAGATAATCCGGTAATTAAAGACGTATTTGTTGCTTTTCAAATTATACCAAGGCTAAAAGAAGGCAATAATTTTGAAGTGGTTGATAAGGCTATCGCAGTGGTAAAAGCGGCCAATGTGCCTTACCAAGTCGGTGCGATGGAGACAACCATGAAGGGCGAGCTTAATCACTTATTGGAAATAGTAAAAGCCGCTCAGCAAGCCTGTTATGACGCAGGCGCGTTAGAGGTGATTACTAACATCAAAATACATAGTAAAACTGAAGCCGCCACCGATACATTCTGTACCTATGACCGTGGCGTAACAGCGGCAAATCATATGTTTGTCGATAACTAAACGTTTGCTTATCGTGCCAACCTTTAGTGTTGGCACTTAGCGTTAATCACCGCTGCCTACAACCGTGCAACTAGGTCTTTGATTTAAGTTCGACCACCGCCGCGGTATCCATCTTTTTCACGCTAAACAGCAATGCCGGTAAAACAGTTAAACTGTAAAAAAGCAAAAAGCCAATGGCGATGGTTAGCAAGAAGCCAATGCTATACATGCCTCGATGATCCGCCAATAACAAAGAACCAAAAGTCGCCATGGTGGTTAATGAACTCAAAACTGCCGCTCTCGGAGTCGATGATTGAAAAAAGGCTCTCGCCGATCCCACCGAGCGAAAGCGCTCCACAATGTGAATACCATTATCAACACCCAATCCAAAAATTAAGGGGATAACAATAATGTTGGCCATGTTTAAGGCGAGTCCACTCCAGTGGGCTACGGCCATTGTCGATAAGGTCGTCAACAATAACGGAATAAATGTAAGAATAACGTCGCGTTTGTGTTTCAGAGCCAGCAACAAAATTACCGCGATCAATAGTAGTGAGTAACTCACTGCCTGAATAAATGACTTAATGATTATTTTACCCACTTGCTGTTCTGCTACGGGCCTGCCGGTGGCATTTGGCGCCACCTGTTTAACCACCTTGATAAAGCGGTCTAATTGCTGAACATTACGCATATCACCAGAGGGATAAGCCACCACTAACAGGTAGCTGTCATTTTGATAACGTTGGCTAAGCTCCGCTGGAATATCTGCGTAGCTAGGCGTTGGTGCTTGCATTAACCCACTCAAGCTTGCTTGCATCTGCTGTAAGGGGGCAAGTGCTGCTGTATTGATACGGCTATAGATAGTTAATTCATCATTGCCTTGCAGCCAAGGCAAGGTATTTGCCGCTAGTGCGGATTGAGCAACGCTAGAGGCCGCGAGGTTACTCTCTAAAACAGATAAGCTATTCATCGATAAATTTGCAGCTGGAGGCGTGTTCATGCTTTGTGACAACGCCGCCATTTTTTGCTCTCTATTTTTAGGTAAAAATGCGCTAATTGAAATGACATTACTTACTTCAGGTAAGCCTGTTAGTTGAGCCTGCCAAGACTCAGCTTGTGGCAGCGATGTGGCCAACATCATCATTTGGTAACTCGATGTTAAGCCTTGTGTTTGAATTTCTTCGAGTGTTTGAACGGACTCTGCCTTTTCTGATTTCAGTACTAAGGTGGAAAAATCAAACATCATTTTGCTCGCCCCGATGCCAGAAACAACTAAAACCAGTGCCGCTAAACCGACCACCAGTTTGTAGTGCTTAGGCAGCCAAAAGGCACTATCGCCAAGATCATTAGATTGGCGAACGGCTTTACGCCTCGGGTAACCAAAAATAAAGAAAAAAGTCGGTATTACGCTAAAGGTGGCCAGTAACCCCATCAGCATTCCCGCCGCAGAGATCACGCCTAACTCTGCTAACCCGGTATATGCGGTAGGATAGAAACCCAAAAAACCGATTGCCGAGGTTAACGCACATAAACTTAGCGGGGTAATCGTGCCGCGAATAGAGGCAATGAGACAGTCCATATTGTTATCGTGCAGTGCTTGCTCTTCGCGCAGCCGCAAGCAAAAATGGATAGCAAAATCGACCCCTAAACCAATAAACATCACCAAAAATACAATCGATATAGTGTTATACGAGCCCACCAACCACAGCCCAAGAGCTAGAGTCCAGCTTAAGCCAATAATCACAGCAAGGTAACTCGCCACAATAATTCGCAGCGAGCGAATACCAAAGCCCAGCACGACCACTAACCCAATAAATGACATAACTCCAGCCAATTTTACACTGTGGTTGGCATCGTTTATTTCGTCAAAATCTAATGCGGTTTGTCCTGTAATGCGTATTTGTAGCTCTGAGTCATCACTATATGGCTGGATAATTTTATGAGCCGTTTCAATGATAAACCTATTAGGCTCTTTATGATCATGTTGGGGCTCGGCATTTAAGCTAATAATCTGATAGTGAATGTCGCTGCTGTCAGGGAGTAATACCTCAAACCAATCCACCTTTTGCGGTGTGCTAGCCAATTGATTTAACACTTTAATCAGCAATGTAGACGCACGCTGATCGTTAGTCTCAATAGCATGATTAAGTTGCGCCAGTAACTGCATGGCAGCCCGATCCGGCTCTGCTGACATAGCTCCCTTTAACTTGGGCATTACGCTGCGTAAGTTTTCATTAAACGTCTGAAAGTCTTGCGCTGATAAAAACCATAAAGCTTGTTGTTTTAGCCACGGCAAGGTGCTGGGAGAAAATACATCTTTAAACAGAGGATCTGCTGAGAAATCATTTTGTAGTTTCTCTGTGACCTCCTGCACTTGGCGACGGTGAGTACCGGAAACAACCACGACTAAAGCATTCTCTGACTCACCAAACTCTGCAGCCGTTTTTGTTAAGTTGTCTTTCCATGGAGCATCTTGTTGCACCAGGCCATCTAAATCCGAATCAATCACAAAATGGTGCTGACTATAAACAGCGGCGATATAGCTCGCTAAGCCGATAAAAAAAAGTGATAAAACAAAGGGAAGAGCTTGCTTTGAAAAGAAACGATGCTTCACTGTTTAACTTCGTATTGAGAATGAATGTCCGATTATACTGCTGATAGCAGTTGAATGAAAAATGCGTTTCTCCAAAGCCAATAATTAAATCCAGATAATGGCGGTTTATCCTGTTTATTGAGCTAAACGTTCATTACTTACCCGGAGAAGTACAGCTAGCACGCACTAATAATTGGGTAGGTACAATGGTATCTTGATTGACCTTCCCGCCATTTAAAATTTTCATTAAAGTGCTGGCGGCCGCGATACCAATGTCTTCTTGTGGTTGACGAATAGTGGTGAGCTCTGGATTGGTATATTCAGCAAATAATAAGTCATCAAAACCGACAATAGATAACTGCTTAGGCACCTGAATACCTCGCTGAGTTGCTGCTTTCATGGCGCCTAATGCCATCATATCGTTAAAGCAAAATAGTGCGGTCATTGCATAATGCTGATGCAAGCGCATAAAGGCGCTGTAGCCCGATTGAAAACTAAAATCGCCATCTTCAAAAGCGGCTTCATCGAGCTCAATATTGACTTGGTTTAAGCCGTCTTCCACCCCCGCTTTACGATCAACACATATGGGGTTTTCCATGGGGCCGGTAATACAGCCTATTTTAGTGTGGCCAATGTCTAATAGGTAATCTACCGCTCGCTTGGCTGAGTTGCGATTGTCGATACGTACTGTCGGGATCGGAAAGCCCGGAAAATATTCACAAGCCATCACCATTGGGATTTCGGTGCCTTGACGAATTTCCATTGGCAGCTCAGCAGTCAGTGAGATAATCCCATCCGCTTGTTTGCTGCGTACCAAATCCATATAGGCTTTGGCTTGCTCAACTGTATGAATTGAATCCCCTAGCAATACTTTGTAGCCATTTTGTAAGGCCACCTGTTGAATACCACGAACAATGCTAGCAAAAAACATATTGGCAATATCGGGCACAATAACCACGATGGTTTTTGACTCACTACGACGTAAATTACGGGCGATAACATTGGGAGAAAAACCCGACTCAGCCACCGCTAGCTCTACCTTTAACCGCGTTTTTTCCGACACCTTTTCAGGGTTCATCATAGCACGCGACACCGTCGCGGTAGACACGCCAGCCAGCTTGGCAACGTCTTTTATGGTGGGCATAGTGAATCCTTTTTACTCACTCAAGCTTAGCCAGAACGGCTTAAACTCTAAACGAAATGTAACGGATTACATCAAATTTTGTAAAGTACTTTATTTTAAAACACTTAATTCACCTTTTGGCAAAGTGCGCAAAAAATAAACTTTTACAGTGATCACATTTTTGTAACATGCGCTAGATAAAAGGCAAAATATTGTATAAGTTTTATTCAGCTACCAAATAAATGCCATGCAGTGCGGCTTAAAATGCCTCCAGCTCACGATGAGTGCATGGTTTTTTTATACACCTCAATGTAATCGATTACATTTATTCTGTGTATCGAAGACAAATGTGGCTTTATACATCGATAAAAAGGGATTGCTGATGAAAACTCTTCAAGGACCTGCCTTATTTCTGGCTCAGTTTGCCAGCGATGAAGCGCCATTTAATTCTCTAGCATCTATCGCCGCTTGGGCTGCCAGCGTCGGTTATAAAGGTGTGCAAATGCCCAGTTGGGATAAACGCTTATTTGACCTAGAGCGCGCTGCCGAAGACCTCGATTATTGCCAACAAGTATTAGCCTTACTGCAAGGCAATGGCCTTACCCTCACCGAATTATCTACTCACTTACAAGGCCAGCTGGTTGCAGTGCATCCCGCTTACGATGAAATGTTTGATGGCTTTGCGCCTGACTCAGTGCGAGGCAAGCCCCAATTACGCCAACAATGGGCGGTAAATCAAATGATGTTAGCCGCTAAGGCCTCTAAAAACCTTGGCCTTACTGCCCACGCTACGTTTTCTGGTGCGCTACTTTGGCCATACATGTACCCCTGGCCACAGCGCCCACAGGGCCTAGTTGAAACAGGCTTTGCCGAGCTAGCCAAACGCTGGCTACCGATATTAGACGCCTTTGATGAAGCCGGCGTAGATGTGTGTTACGAAATCCACCCAGGGGAAGATTTACATGATGGCGTTAGTTTCGAAATGTTTTTGGATGCAGTTAAGCAGCATCCGCGTTGCAATATCTTGTATGACCCTAGCCATTTTGTTCTACAACAGCTCGATTATTTAGATTTCATTGACCGCTACCACTCGCGGATAAAAATGTTTCACGTTAAAGATGCCGAGTTCAACCCTACTGGCCAACAAGGTGTGTATGGCGGCTACCAAAGCTGGACCGAACGCGCAGGCCGCTTTCGCTCTTTAGGTGACGGCCAAGTAGATTTTGTGGGAATTTTTTCCAAGCTAGCCCAATACGACTTTAGTGGCTGGGCAGTGGTGGAATGGGAGTGTTGTCTTAAACACCCTGAAGCAGGTGCAGCCGAAGGGGCCACATTTGTTGAGCAACACATTATTGAAGTGACCGACAAAGCGTTTGATGATTTTGCCGATAGTGCGGTAGACCAAGCCGCCAACCAGCGCATCTTAGGGCTATAAGGAGAGCATCATGGACAGAATTAAACTTGGCATGGTGGGTGGGGGTAGCGGTGCATTTATTGGCGCGATTCACCGTATTGCCGCGCGCTTAGATAACCAGTTTGAATTAGTGGCAGGCGCGCTGAGCGCCGACCCAGCTCGCGCTCTGCAATCGGCCAAAGATTTAGGCATTGCGAGTGAGCGCAGTTACAGCGATTACGCGCAAATGGCACAACATGAAGCCGCCCGTAAAGATGGAATTGAGGCAGTGAGCATTGTGACTCCTAACCATTTGCACTTTCCCATCGCTAAAGCATTTTTAGCCGCTGGCATTCATGTTATTTGCGATAAACCCATGACCTGCTCATTGCACGAAGCACTAGAGCTAAAAGAGCTGGCCAATAATAGCGGTAAGTTATTTGTGCTTACCCACAATTACAGCGCCTACCCTATGGTTCGTCAAGCTCAGCAAATGGTGAGCGATGGTTTATTGGGCCAGCTGCGTTTGGTACAAGTGGAATACGCCCAAGACTGGCTAACCACAGCAGCCGAAAATACCGGTAACAAACAAGCCGAATGGCGCACCGACCCAAAACGTTCTGGCCCAGCAGGTTGCTTGGGGGATATTGGCACCCATGCCTTTAACCTAGCCGCGTTCATTAGTGGCTTACAGTTAGAGCAGGTAAGCGCCGAACTTAGCACCTTTGTAGATGGTCGAGTATTAGATGACAACGTGCATGCCATGTTGCGCTTTGAACAAGGCGTGCGTGGCATGTTGTGGAGCTCACAAGTCGCACCTGGCAATGAAAACGGCTTACGGATCCGCATTTATGGCAAAGACGGTGGTATCGAGTGGTCACAAGAGCACCCTAATCAGCTGTTGTATAGCCCCTTCTCACAACCTAGCCGAATGCTAAGTCGCGGCGGATATGGTTATCAATCGGAGGCTGAACACCTCGTTCGTACCCCTGCTGGGCACCCTGAAGGTTATCTAGAAGGGTTTGCCAACCTTTACACCGAAACCGCGCAAGCCATTCGAGCGGTACGCAAGGGATCGTCACCTGCTGACATTTTGGCAAACAATTTATTACCCGGTGTAAAACAAGGCGTGGAGGGTTTGCAATTTATCAATGCGATGATCCATTCCTCGCAAAATGACGGTAAATGGACTCGTTTGGAGAACGTGCATGAACTTGCCTGAAGAACCCATCCTTAGCCTAGAGAAAATATCTAAAAGCTTCTCTGGCGTGCAAGTACTGCATGGCATAAGTGTGCAGGTGCTGCCAGGTGAGGTAATGGGCATTCTCGGCGAAAATGGTGCGGGTAAATCAACCCTACTGAAAATTATCTCTGGGATTTATCAGCGTAGCGAAGGCCAAGTCTCGGTGGCGGGTAAAGCGGTTGACATCACTAGCCCAGCAGATGCCAAAGCGTTAGGCATTGCGATGATCCCCCAAGAATTTAACCTCATCGCTAGCTTAAGCGTATTTGAGAATATCTTTCTTGGCCAAGAGCTTAAAGGCAAGGTGCTGTTAAACAAAAAAGCAATGCGCCTGCGCACTAATCAACTGTTGAGCTTATTGGAAACCAGCCTTTCGCCTGATGCACTTATTGAAGAACTCAGCGTGGCTGAAAAACAAATGGTAGAGATAGCTAAGGCCTTGGTGAATGACGCCCGCATTCTGATTATGGACGAGCCCACTACGGTATTAACCAACCAAGAAGTCACCGTGCTATTTACACTTATCGACAAACTTAAAGCCCAAGGCGTAACCATTTTGTTTATCTCTCACAAACTTAAAGAGGTGAAAAAACTGTGCGATCGCCTGATGATCTTGCGCGATGGTGCGCTTATATCAATAGACCAAGTTAGCCAGATTGACGAGCAAGACATGGCGCGAAAAATGGTAGGGAGAGAGCTGAATCAGGTATTCCCGCCCCGCTCTATTGTGCAAAGTAAAGTGGCATTAAAAGTTGAAAACCTCGCTGTGAAAAACTTGCTCAGTGATATTAGCTTTGAAGTGCGCCAAGGCGAAGTATTAGGTTTTGCAGGTTTAATTGGCAGCGGCCGCACCGAAACCGCTGAAGCCATTATGGGTTTACGCCGCCGCCAACACGGAGACATTTATGTTCAGCAACAAGCGGTACAAATCCACAACATTAAAGACGCCGTAAGACATGGCTTGGCCTATTTAAGCGAAGACCGTCAAGGCTGCGGCCTTACTATGAGCTTTAACTTACCCGAAAATATTAGCTTGATTTCACTTAAAAACTATAGCAATGGCTTGATAAATCACGCTAAAACCCGTGAAAAGGCAGAGCAATATGTACGTAAATTCGACATTAAAGCCGCCTCATTAGATACCGAATTACTTTACCTAAGCGGAGGTAATCAACAAAAAGTTTACCTGTCCAAATGGATGGATACTCAACCACAAATTCTGATTTTGGACGAGCCCACCCGCGGGGTAGATGTGAACACTAAAAAAGAAATTTACCACTTTGTTCAAAGCATGACCGAGCAAGGTTTGGCGGTGGTAGTTATTTCTTCAGACATGGAAGAGTTAATTGGGCTCGCTCACCGAGTATTGGTGATGCGTGAAGGTCGCATTCAGGGAGAGTTACATGACCAAGACATTAATGAAGAACAAATCATGTTTTTGGCGGCAGGTTTACAAAACCAGGCAGCGCCGCTATCTGCGTCGTCACAGGATAGCCACCCATGAGTGAGGTTGTAAAAATGGAACAAAAATCTAGCTCATCACCTTCTACTAGCTGGTTGGCCAAGCTACCGAAATTTACCCTATCTAATTGGGCGCCACTGATTGCACTGCTGATTCTGGTTATTCTGTCAGCAATGGCCAGTGAGCACTTCTTAATTCCACGAAACCTTACCAACGTGCTTAGACAAGTGTCTTACACTGGCATCATCGCCTTAGGCATGACCTTTGTCATTATTGCTGGCGGTATTGATTTGTCGGTAGGCTCAATGGTTGCCTTGGTCGGTGTTTTGGTGATTATGCTGCTCAATTACCTTGGCGATGGCTGGATGGCCGTGACCGTGTCAATTGCAGCAGCAATGGCAATGGGTGCAGCCTTTGGAGCAGTAAACGGATTCCTCACCACCAAAGGAAAGATAACCGCCTTTGTGGCAACGTTAGCCACAATGTCTATCTTTCGCTCGCTTACACTCTATATCAGTGATGCCGGCGAGATGGTTTCACAAAACAGTCACTACCCCGATATTGGGGGCGGTTACTTTATGGGGATTCCGATCCCGGTATGGATATTCCTTGGCTTGGCATTTTTGGGGCATGTCATTTTGCGCCACACCGCCTTTGGCCGGCATGTTTGCGCTGTAGGCTCTAACCCTAAGGTAGCCGCTTATTCTGCGATTAACGTGCAGCAAGTTTACTTTCTAACTTTTGTGATTGTCGGATTCACCGTGGGCTTGTCTGCGGTAATGCTGTCATCACGACTTAATTCGGTGAGCCCGGGTGACGCGGGCTTGTTTTACGAACTGGACGCCATTGCCGCGGTTGTGATTGGCGGAACCTCGTTAGCAGGCGGCAAAGGCACACTATGGGGCACCGTTATCGGCGCCATCATTTTAGGCATTATTAATAACATGCTGAACTTAATGGGGGTTTCACCCTATTTACAAGGAACGGTAAAAGGCTTGGTGATTTTGATTGCGGTATTAATGCAATTCAAACGCGATCGTTAAACCTGCACCGACTATTAAAAACAAAGGAGAGTAACTCATGCGTTTATTGCAACACATAGGAAAACTACTACTTGCCGCTACACTGTTCAGTTCAGTTGGCATCAATGCAGCATTAGCAGATACCTTAAAAGTGGGTGTATCCGTTCCCTCAGCAGACCATGGTTGGACCGCCGGGTTATTGTGGTGGGCAGAAAAAGCTGCAGCTGATTTTAAGAAAAGTGAAGACGATATTGAATTTTACGTAGTGGCTGCCAGCTCCGGATCTAAGCAAGTTGGCGATGTGGAAGATTTAATGATTAAAGGCATTGATGCCTTGGTTATCTTGCCGCACAACCCAGCCACTTTACAAAAAGTGATTGAAGAAGCCTACGGCAGCGGTATTTACACAGTAGTGGTAGACCGAGAACTAGAAACACCAGCACAAAACGTGTTTATTGCCGGTGATAATGCAGGGCTTGGCAGTGTTAGTGGTGAATGGTTAGCCAAAGAAATGAATGGCAAAGGCAAAGTGGTGGTGATTGAAGGCATGTCTATTCCAATTAACAAACAACGGGTAGATGCCTTTAATGAGGTGATTGCTAAACACAAAGGCATGACGATTCTGGATAGCCAACCTGCTGATTGGTCTACCCAAAAAGCCCTCGCCGTAATGGAGAATTACTTGCAAAAACACCCTAAAATTGATGCGGTATGGTGCCAAGACGATGATATGTTAAAAGGAGTAATGCAGGCTATTAAAGAGTCAGGTAGAACCGACATTAAAACCGTTTTAGGTGGCGCGGGTGCACAAGACATTATTAACATGGTTGTGGACGGTAACCCTGTGGTGCGTGCTACCGTTACTTACCCACCTAGCATGGTAGCGTCGGGAATCGCTTTAGCCATTACTGGTGCTCGCCACGAAATGCTGGGGAAAATGTACCATAGCGCCCCATCACGCGTAATTTTGGCCGCTGAGTTAGTTGATACCAATAACGCCAAAGATTTTGTGGTAACCGGTGCTGCTTACTAAAGAATAGCCAATGTTAAACTTGAGGCTCACACATTAGGCTGTGAGCCTTTTCTTTGGACATAACCAATTTAACCTCTAACAATGCTCAAATGCTAAAAAGAATTGGCTTTTATTATTGGTAGTGACGCAGCAATTCAGCAATGCTTGGCGCTTGAGACCAACGCCAGTCACTCGGTAAAGCAATAGCGGCTTGTTTATCGCACGCTTGTTGGGCTTTGCTAAAATCTGAGCCATGACTAATGTTGGCTAATTCATCCAGTAGCAGCCATTCTTTGTCATCGGCTATATCGACTAAGTAGCTAGGTAAAATACCCCAACCACAATCCCAGGCCAGTAACTCTATTTGATTGAGGGCGAAAACATCCCTAATAAGGTTACCTTTAATTATTGGCCATCCAGTAAAGTTAAAAATACCAAAGCTACTCGACTCCGCTAGATTAGCACGGCACATTTGCCAAGCGCTTCCGGCGTAAATAAATCGATTATGCGGCACATCTAAAGGGTCAAAATCTATATCTAGTATCTCTTTATGTACCTGATCTAGCTGTGCATCTACCATTACCCAACGCTGTTGCTGCTGATGCCAGTACTCACAAACCCAGTGGTCTTCATATTCTCGCAAACCTAAGTATGTAGCAAAACCACAACGCAAACGCGCGGCGATACCTTGGGTTTGCAGCAACATACACGCCATGATGGAAAAGTCGCGGCACACCCCCACTAATCGCTGATCAGGCGCTTTATTCTCTAGTAGGCTGGTACCACTTCTAGCTTCTAGAATGGTCAGCATTTCACTTATGCTGCGGGCTTGCATTTCAGTAAACTTGCTTTGGAAAGGCTGGTTAATTTGGTATTTATCGAGCCAGTAAGCATGTACTAGGTTGTGCTGAACCAAGTTAACAATGTCAGCCACTGAATCAGGCAGGTTAACTAATTGCGGTTCAAATTGCTGAGGATGAGTCAATTCGCTATAGCAGGAGTATTGATCGAGTGTTTGGTTATTCATAGTGCAATCCATGGCAAAAACTAAAATCATCCTAGTAGATAATTTTAGTTTTTTCAGCCTTTCGCCGTCACTTTACCCCATTGCTATGCAGCAACTGCGTAATAGCTCACTGATTGATGAAACACCGTGAGTATCGCAAGGCATTTACTCTTCTGTTAGCAGCTCAAAGCTAACATCAACACTGTCGTGGTAAGTGAGTTGCGCGGCTTGGTAAGAGCTGCCACCGGTATCTGCCGCCGCCATATTCACTCGCTCAATCTTCATCATTGGTACCGCAGATTGATTGCGATAGTTAATCTCTACCACTGGGCCTAATTGACCATTATAAGCGCTAGCTAACTGCCTAGCCTTAGCATACGAATCGGCGACTGCCATAGCGCGAACTTGTTGTTTGTACTGTTCTTCTTGCGAGCTTTTGTACTGCAGTTGGCGAACTTCATTTACACCACTAAGCATTGCCGCATCAAGCACTTGGGTCAGTTTATCGCTATCGGCCAATTCAACTATAATACTTCGTTGAGCACGGTAACCAACAAATATTCGCTCACGATCTTGATACTTATATTCAGCTTGAATTTGTAATTGACTAGCTTCAAAACGGTCTGACTCACTCAGTAAATTGGCCAAGTTTGATTGGGTCACTGTAACTATTTTATCCACTTGCTGCTTAGCGTCGCTGGCAGTTTTAGACAAACTAGCAGCATGTAAGTCTAGTTGAACCTGATCAGCTGCCACCATTAGTTTTGCTTCACCACTGGTATGCAACATAGCCGACAATGCCGGGGCAGCTGCCAAGCTACCAGCTAACAAGGCAGGTAATAAAAGCTTATTCATCTATACCTCTTCTAAGTTATTGACCAACTATTCAAGTAATTTAAAGCGTTGAGGGGGGGCGATATAACCTTGATAAGCATCTACTGGCAAGGCCGCTAATCGTTCCACCTGTTGTTGATTCTCTACCCGCTGCGCCACCGTCACAATTTGTAGATTTCTCGCTGCACGGCATATTGCACTTAAGAAATGGGCATCGCCATCTTCCGCTAAAGCCTGTGCCGTATAACCATAGTCGATTTTAACGTAATTGGGTTTCACGCGGCTTAGATAGCTTAATGAATGTAGATTACGACCGTATTGATCCACTCCAATTTGAAAACCGAGATCACGCAATACCGCTAAGGCTGCATCTAGTTCTTTATTTTCTTGGAGAAATGCCGTTTCAGGTATCTCAAAGGCCATACGATTAGCGACCGCTTTAAACTGCTGCGCCGCCTCACTTAGCCAAGTTAAAAAGCTAAGTTCACTAATTGCCGACAAGGTTAAGTTAATGGCTAAACTGAGTTGGCTGTTTTCAACTAACGATTTAGCGGCTTGTTCAACCACCATTTGGTCAAACTTAGCGCCCAACCTAAACTGCTCCACAGCCGGCATAAATTGACCTGCCGCGTAGTGCTGAGCATCAACTTCAATCGTCGTAAACAGCTCATGGTGTAACACCTTATCACTATGAATAAAGTTAACTATTTGAGTTTTATAGGCCAGGCTCTGACGACTAATGGTCGCTTCTAACAATAACTTCCACTGGCTACGCGGAATATGCGTATGTTCTACGTCAGCTAAAGTATAAAAGCCCTCTCGCAGCTCACGTGCAGCCTGCAAAGCGTTATCTGCAGCAGTTAACAGTTCACCAATGTTTTCGTCTTTTTGGCGTAATACCAACCCCATCACCATCGGCCGCGGCATGTATTGCTTCCAGGTCGCTAAGCGACCTAGCACATCTTGGTGAATTTGTTGCGCTAACTCTAACAACTGCTGCTGATCGTAACCTTCAGCCAATACCGCGAACTCTAGCTTGCTAATTCGAGCAAACACTAACTGTTGCTGTTGCTGTGTGTAGGCACTAAATAACTCACCAATAGAATGGATAAACTCATCTCTGGCACTAAAACCATCTTGAACATGAATGGCATCAATAATGTCAAAAGATAGTAAAGCCACCCCGCCTACCCCTGACTCAGCTAACCAAGACTTACTCTGATTAATGAAATAAGCGCGGTTGCCTAAGCCCGAGACTGCATCTTGAAAAGCTTGTTGGCGTAACACGCTAGCTTCTTGCACTTGGCTTTCAAATTGCTGAGCAATATTGTCAGACATGTGGTTAATTGCACTCACCACACTGCGTAACTCTTGGGTATGCGGCAGTGGAATAGTTTGACCAAAACTGCGTTGCTCAATTAACTGAGCTTGTTGCTGAATTTGCTCCAGCGGTTTTAATAGGTAACGCAAAGCACGCATCAACAGTAACACTGTTGCTAAATAGCCTACTAAGAACAGTTTGGCTAGATCCACCATGGCATTCCACAACTGCAAATAAGCAAAACCTGAGTGGCCAACTACGGTTAATTGGCCAAGCTGCATCCAGCCACTCGTAAGCACTTGTTGCTGTGAACTTGGCTGGAACAACTCAAACGAAGTAAACCACTCTGGTACACCATCGATAGAACTAGTGTTATGTCGATCAATCAGACTATCATCGCTAAACAACTGCAAACTAATCTGCTGATAGTAGCCACTATCAAACATCGCATTGATCACCGATTCAGCGCCAACCTTATCATCAGCCTGTAAATACGGGCTTAAGGACAAACCTAAAGACGTCGTGGTGTTGTTTACATCTGATAATTGTTGCTCAGATAAATAACTGCGGGTATTGCCGATTTCAATACTAAATACCACAGCTAATAAGCCACCATAGATAAGCAGTACTACAATCAACAACTGGCGATATAAGGTCATAATGTTTCCCTAAGCATCGAAATTCTTTACCGGTTTTTTCAGTTTATTGAGCCGCCAGCGTTGCTGGAGATCAGTCCAAAGCTTTAGGCGGCTAGATTTTCCCGCCAATTGACCACGGCCTTTTTCTTTCATCAACCACAGATGTTGACCATTAAAACTGTAAATGGGCACCAAATCACCTCGCTGGGTAGCCGGTAAAATAGTCGGGTTAATGTTGTCGAGAATAATGGGCACCGATGAAGGTGTTTGGTAGTAAGCCACCACCATATGGAATTGGTTGTAAGTGAGCGATTTCACATACACTAAGCGCATTTTCTCATCGCTAACCCCTAACTCTATTAAGGAGAAATACTTAGCGATACTGAAATCATCGCAATCGCCCGCAGCCGCCCCCAAAAACTCTACCGGAGTAGCCCAGTAATCTTTTTGGCCCCACACTTCAATATCATCAACAAACTGCATTTGATTGAAAAAGTCATTGATTGAGCGAAGCTGCTCTGGCTCTTCTAGCTGATGACTATCGGCAATTAACTGGCGCCAAGCGCGAACTCTTAGCTCAGCTTTTTCACCATAAAAAGAACGAACCGTAGCGGCGAGTTCTTCAAGCTGGTAAGCACTGGCAAGAATGAATACCGGCCAAGCCAGTAATATTATCCACCAATGAGCGAGAAGGCGTCGCATGCTTAGGCTACGGCTTTAAATGCGGAGTATAAATTGACCACCGAGGAATCGCTTTGCGATATTGCTCTTGAACAAAGATTCGAGCGCGGCGATTGGCGGTTTCTGATTGTTCGCTATCACCTGCTACTAATAATTGTTCCTCGCCGTTGGCTTCTAAATCAACACGCTCAGCAGCAATACCAAACTGTTCAATAAGTTGTTGGCGAACACTTACAGCTCGGCGCTTGGATAATGCAAGATTGTAAGGCTTGCTGCCGCTTGCACTGGCAAAACCTTCTACGCTTATTTTCACCTCTGGGTACCGCTGCATAAAGTCAGCCACTTGCTGCAGTTGTGGAGAAAATTTAGGGCTAAGCTGACTAGAGTCATGTTCGAAAAACACCATCAGCTCATAGCCGTCATCGATATTTTGAAACTCACCACAACCATAATTATCAACCTCGGCGCCCAACACAGTGTTTGGGCAAAGATCGCGTTGATTAATCACACCATCGCTATCTTCATCTTGACGATCATAATTGGCAGGCTCTGCTGTATAAGGTTCAGCAGATTGACTGCAAGCCGTTAAAGCTAATACGGCAACAAGCACAAGCAACCCGTGGTTATTCATCAAAAATTCCAGTTCTCAGGTCGATCCACTCGCAGTGCTTCAAGCAATAAACCGGTGGCATTTAACAAACGGTACTTAGCGCGTAGTTCGTCAATATCGGCGCCAATATATTCATTCTGTGCTTCAAACAGTTCATTCTCAGTGTTTAACACATCAAGTAAACTACGTTTACCCAAATTAAATTGTTTTTTATATGCTTCTACTGTTTGATAGCTGGCCTCTACATGCTGCTGCAAAAACGATTTTTGGCGAACCAACACATCCCAAGCATTCCATGCTAAGCGAGTCCCCTCGGTCACTTGACGGTATGCATCGTCACCCACCGCTTTGGCCCGATTAACATCATAGGCGGTACGACGGATTTCAGCCGCATCGCTGCCACCGTTAAATAAGTTGTAACGCACGCGCAGCATAGCGGCCAATTCGTAATCTTTGGTATCGTCTAAACCATTTTGATTTCGATCCCAGTTTCCGTCCAATTCTAAAGCCAATTCTGGATAGTTGTTGGCTTTAGCAACGGTATTTTGAGCATTGGCTGCGGCTACGTCATATTGAGCAGCTTTTAACGTAGGGTGAACATCAACCGCCGCAGCTAAGGCAGCATCTAGATCAGCTGGCAGCAGATCCAAATCAGCGCCCGGTAACACCAAGTCTTGCGGCAAAGCATTAACGACCCGTAAAAACTGGGTTTGCGCGTCCATTAAGTTATTTTGAGATGACAAAGCGTTAGTGGTAGCGCGTGCAACCCGTCCATTTACTTGGGTTAAATCGGCACTGGACCCGACACCTGAATCAGTGCGTTTCTTAATATCTTTTTGAATCGCTAAATGGGTTTGCAGATTACTCTCCGCTAAGTCAGACAGTTGCTGCTGCTTTAGCACTTCCAGATAGACATCCACCACCCGCAGCGCAATATTTTCTGAATCGTTGTATAGCAGCCACTGATCAGCACGAGCTTCGTTTTCTGTTCGAGATACTTCGCCCGAAGTAGCAAAACCACTAAATAGTAGCTGCCGAATACTAATGCCTACTTCTGTGGGGTTAGCACTATTTACCCCCAAGGTTTCAGTTTCTCGCTGCCCCCAACCGGCCCCAGCAGTTAAATCAACCGTGGGATAATAGCCACCTTTAGCGCCTTGATATTGTTCGCTACTGGCTTTGAATTGGTTGAATGAAGATTGTAACTGTGGATGCTCAGTCAATACCTTAGCAACCGCTTGCTCAAGCGATTGCGCCGAAACACAGCTACTACTGATCAACAGCCCAGACACTATGGCCAAGGTCAACTTATTCATTAACACTCCTTGTTGTCGCCAACCAAAAGGGCAGCGAACAAACTCACTTATCGTTCTCGAAGCGCAGATTGCTGCGCTTTAATAATCGGTTTTAGCAGATAATCTAAAATGCTTTTCTTACCCGTAATAATATCCACACTGGATAGCATACCCGGAATAATTGGCAATGGTGCGCTATCACTACCGAGATAGTTTTTGTCGGTTCGAACCCGCACTAAATAGTAACTATTACCTTCTTCATCTAAGATGGTATCGGCACTGATGTGCTCTAGCTGCCCGTCTAAACCGCCATAGATAGAAAAATCATAAGCACTGAATTTAACAACAGTTTTAAGCCCTGGGCGAAGAAAAGCAATGTCTTTTGGTTGAATTTTTGCTTCAACTAATAAGTTGTCTTCCATAGGCACAATTTCCATGATACTCATGCCTGGTTGAACCACTCCTCCTACAGTATTAATGTAGATTTTCTTCACTGTACCTTTAACTGGTGACATTACCGAAGTTCTATCAACCCTATCTCGAAGACCAACCTGCCCTTCACTTAAAGGCTGTAGTTCAGCTTCAATCTGGTTTAACTCCTTTCGAGCCTCACTCAAAAAAGCTAAAGCGATATCACGTCGCTTGTAAATAGTTTCGGCAATCGCGCTACGAATTTTAGGTTCCAGTAGTTTACTACTTTGTAGTTCGCCGTTTAAGTCATTGGCTTGACGGCGTAGCTTAAGAATTTCGACTTGTGAAACAATACCTTCTTCCGCTAAAGGCTTGGTTATCTTTAATTCTTCTAAAAGCAATTTATAACTGTTATTTACATGCAGCACTTTAGACTTCAGCTCTAGTAACTCTTGCTGCTTTTGATCAATTTGCCCAGCAGTAATAGAGAGTTGGTTTTGCAAAGCGCGTAACCGGGCATTTTTTTGAAGTTGCTGACCGGTGACCTCTGAAGGGTAGTTCTGCTCAAGTGTATCGCTAAACTCGATATCAACATCAATAATTTTCACTTGGTCTTGCCATTGCTCGAGACCAAGTTGAGGCTTTAATTGAATACTGGCTATTTCACTTTTTAAGCGCGCTACATCAGCCTCTAAGTTGATCACTCGCTGCTGCTGCTCTCTAAAATCAGAACGAAAACGGGTATCGTCAATAAGTAACAGTGGCTGACCGGGTTCTACTTTCTCACCTTCGGTAACTAAAATCTGTTTAAGAATGCCACCTTCAAGGTTTTGAATAGTTTGGATCTGCCGTGATGGAATTACTTTTCCTGAGCCAATAGTGACTTCATCAACCTGAGCCCAATGCGCCCAATACAACGCACAGGCCATCAACACAAAAATAAGCCATAACAAACGACGCGAACGACGCGGAGTCTTCATCAAAATGGCGGCGTTGATGTCATCGACAAACTTTAGTTCTTCCTCTGAGATATCTTGTGATTGCTTACTCATTGGTGGCTCTCACTTTGCCAGTGCGTAGCAATTCTAATACATCCGCTTTGGTCCCATCTGCCACTACTCGGCCACGCTCTAATACGATGATTCTGTCGACCAAATCTAACATCGACATTTTGTGGGTAATTAAGATAAAGGTTTTATCTTCAGCCACTTGCTTAAGCCGGGTCTTCACCAAGTTTTCAGAGAAAGCATCCATGCTACTGGTAGGCTCATCTAACACTAGTACTGGGGGGTTGAACAACAGCGCCCGAGCTAAAGCCACAGCTTGACGCTGCCCACCAGATAAATACTGACCTCGCTCGCCTACTTGACGGTCTAAACCTTCAGGGTCAAGGTCGGTAAATTGAGTCACGCCCGCTAGCTCGGCGGCTCGGAATATTAACTCGTCTTCGATATGCGGCACACCCAGCGTAATGTTGTCGCGGATTGAGCCAAAAAACAGATTGATATCTTGCGGTAAACAACCAAGCTTTTGTCGCACGTCGGCAGGGCTAATTTGCTTTAAATCTACACCATCTAAGCGAATAGCTCCTTCTTGAGGTACATAAAAACTGAGCAGTAGCTTTTCTACGCTGGTTTTACCGGCGCCAATTTTACCAATAATGGCGACCTTTTCTTTAGCCTTAATCGAAAAGCTAACTTGCTTAAGCACTTGTTGGTCACTGCCGGGATAGCTAAACGTCACATCACTAAAACTAATTGCGCCGTCAAAGTGAGAACGGTGCATATAACGCTCTAAGTTTTCGTCAGGCAATTGCATGATATCTTCTAAATTCTCAAGTGCTGATTGCGCTTGGTTATACCGAGTTGCTAGTAAAGACACTTGAGAGAAAGGCACTAAAGCTCGGCCAGTAAGCATTACTGCCGCCACCAACCCACCCATGGACAAATTACCTTGTGAAATCTGGAATACTCCCACCACCACCAACAACACGGTGGTGCTTTGCGAGACAAAAGCGTTGACATTACCCACCGAGGTAGCCAACTTGCGAATGGCCATGTTCCAAGTAGCTATGTTGCCTACTAACTCTTCCCACTTATGCTGAAACTGACTTTCAGCACCGGCTAATTTCAGTGATTCAATACCATTAAGACTCTCAATCAGGTGAGCATTTTTTTGGCTGGCGAAGCGACTGCCTAGCTCAACTTCTTGGTGCATTTTACGTTTGATGTAAAACGAATATAACAACATCAATACCGCAGCGCCGGCAGGCACCAAGGCTAAAGGCCCTGCCACCATCGCAATCACCGCCAAGAATAATAAGGAGAACGGTACATCCACTAATGCGGCAATAGTAGAAGAGGTAATAAATTCACGAATAGAATCAAACTCTTGTACATTTTTAGCAAATGCCCCTACCGACGGCGGCCTCACTTCAGCCTTAATATTCAGTAGTTTTTCGAAAATTCGAGCCGACAATAAAATATCAGACTTTTTAGCGGCTAAATCGAGGGTATAACCACGCATCTGTTTTAGGGCAAAGTCAAAAACCAGTACCAAAGCCATGCCCACAGTGAGCACCCACAAAGTATCAATCGCGGAATTAGGCACCACTCGGTCGTAGACATTCATCACAAATAAAGGGGAGGCAATGGCAAACAAATTCAAAAATAATGACGCCACTAAAGCATCTCGATAAATAGGGGCTGAACGGCGCAATGTATTCCAAAACCAATGGCCTTGTTTGTTACTTAACGATTCAGGGGAGCGCGCATCAAAGCGATAGCGTTTGCGCACATAACAGCAAAAGCCGGTGTAATCAGGGCTTAGTTGCGCTAGCGGGATATGCTCATGACTGTCAGGCAGTTCAGGCCAAGCCACTTCAATAGTATCTTTATCTCGAGATACTAGAACGCAGCTGCGGCCGTCTTTAAGTAGCAGAATACACGGGAGCAACAGTGTAGGAATGTTATCTATCGGCTTTTTAACAATAGATGCATCCATACCGGCCCGTAAAGCCGCTCGAGGTAACAAGGCAGGAGAGAGCAGCCCGTCTTCCAATGGCAATCCCACCGATAATGCGCGAGCAGAAAACGGTTTTCCGTAATACTTAGATAGAAACACCAAACTGTTAAGTAGTGGGTCTATGTGCTCTGCGGTAATATCTAAATCAGCGTATTGCTGCCGTGATTTTGCGTCTTGCACCTAGCGTCCTTTCCAAAATATAAAACATCAAGAGTAAGCCTTAGCTTACTCTTGTATTGCCCATTACCAAAATAAAAACAATAAGCAAATAGCTTAGTTATCTACATTAAGCTGTTGATCTTCAATTAATTGAGTCAAGATTTCACTATCACTCATGCCACTAAAATCGACATCTTTCAGGGTAATAGTTTGATGAACACTCTCACCGTTGCTACCGCCATCTTTATCAATGGAAATAATGGTTTCAACACCACTGCCAGTACTCACCGTTTCAAAGGACAAATAAGACTCTAAACTTGCCTCGGTTTCACCTTGTAGCAAGTCACTCAAATCAAGAACATCGGCATCTGCGCCATCCGCCTTTAAAGTGAAATCGGTGACAGTGTCGTTGGTAGTGCCTTGATCATCGCCATCTAACCAAGCGAACATGTCACTATCATCCCCCCCAGTGAGGATGTCATTACCTTGGCCACCAATCAGTAGATCAGAACCTTCCCCACCCGCTAGCTGGTCATCGCCTTGATAGCCAACTAAGGCGTCATCACCACCTTCTCCACTAAGGGTGTTGGCAGCAGAATTACCAACCAATACTTCATCGCCGTCACCACCATCAATAGAATCACTATGAACACCAATTAATTCCGCAGTGGTTGAGTCTATGACTCCATCACCAATAATGCTGTACTCAAACTGTTCTGCTACGTCAGTACCAGCAGATTTTTGGTAAATGGCATTGCTAGCGTCAATGGTTAAGTGCATTTGGTAGAAACCACTGTCTTCATCGGTGTCGGCCACTATATGTAAATAATACTCACCCTCAGTATCTGCAGTAAAGCTGCCACGAGGACCTTGCCAATCTTCAGTAAACTTAGTGGTGCCATTGTCGGTAGTTAAAAGATTACCCTCTGAATCATAAATATAAGCATCAACCTTAACTCTTTCTTGGCCAGAAATAGTCGCCATATTAGCCCACAGAGTTTCACCTTCTGCTAGGGTAACTTTAAGCCAGTCTTCATCGGCCGCAGTTGCGGGTGAGTTGTCGTTAATTAACTCACTTTGATAAGTATAAGAATAACCACCACTGACAATTTGTGGAATATTTCCGTCGTTCAAACTAAACAATGAGCGGTCACTTAGGTCCACTGCACTATTGCCATTGAAATCGACAAAGTTCACATCGGCTTCAGTACCAATAATCGATAGTTCTTCCGTTTCAAAATTACTATCATGAATACCTAAGCCAACACCGTCATTAGAATCAAACAGTATTTCATCACTGCCACTAACTGAGCCGCCAACTGGGCTATCAACCCCGTCAAAACTAATAGCGGCCCCTGTATCGTTCCAAAGCAAGGCCAAACTTGGCACGCTAATGGTGCTGGTGCCGTCTTGGTTGGTTATAATTACATCGCGGTTAGCATCAACAACAGCTTCAAACACGGTGTTAATTTCAATATTAATGGAACTAGAGTCGCCATCAAAATCGGTAACCGTTACCGCCCAATTTTCTTGCTGTCCCCAGCCATCGCCAGCAACATCCAGCTCGTAAGAATAGGCGCCTGTAACAAAATTAAGCAGCAGTAATCCACCTAAGGCGGTGGTGACTGTCAGCGTTTTTTGTTCTTCAGGAATAGCCTTAGGATCATAGGTGTAAGTTGTTCCTTCGATAGTAATCGCACTCACATAACCACCATCAGCGCCGACGATGAAGCCATCGGTTGAAGCGGTTTCTAAAAGGCCTAAAGATGCACTGACTTCTGCTTCCAAATAACTCTCAACAATAGTAGCTGAAAGGTCTGAGGGATCTTCTACAATAAAGGCAAACTCGTCACTGGCTGATTCCGAAGCAACATCTTTAAGTACCTCTAAATCGGCATTCCCAATACCAATGCCATAACTAGTATCGATATTATTTTCAACAAAAGAGTCCCAAGCTTCTAGGCCATTTAGCCCGTTGTATGCCACCGTATCATCGATACCAAAACCATAGTTGGGCTCTCCATCAGAGATAAAGTACAACAAAGTATTATCTGCTGGCGGCTGCACGTCAGTACCACTGCTAACAATCACTTCATTCAACGCAGCATCATAATGGGTTCCCCCACCAGAGCTTAGGTCTTGCAGGTAACTTAAAGCATCGGCAACGTTATCGCTAAGCCAACCGCTACTTACTACTGAGTCAGAAAAGCCGATTATTTGCACATTCACATTGCCGCTATCATCTGCTTGGTTTATCAGATTTGATAGTGCCTCAACCGCTATATTTAGGTAATTAAGACCATCACCATGTTCACCGTTCGTCATACTTGCCGAAGTATCGAGTACCAGCACTAAGTTGGTGGTAATCGCGAGCGGGCTAGATTCTAAGTTATGTGAAACATCACTACCAACCGGCGCATCATCGGTAATGTTGACGTCTAATGTACCTTGAGTAACAACACCCGCTGCGGGGTCACTGATGGCATAACCAAAGCTTTCACTGGCATTATCTCCCGCTGAGCTAGACAACTCGAGTTGATACTCATAGTCACCTTTAGCAAAGCCATTATACGCTTCGGTATAGACCGTTAGTTGACCCTGTTCGGTATCAATACTAATCACGCCATTGGCATCAGCAGTATATGGCGAGCCATCATAAGCAATGCTAGAAATGGCTAAACCATCGCTAATCGCTTGATCATTTTCGAGTAAATTTCCACTTGTAGTCGTTGCGGCAATACCTGCTTCGCTACCGGAAGCTAAACCAGCTTCAAATACTTGGGCAGTATCATCAACCGCCCTAGGTGCAGGGTCTACCGTTACCGTGACGGTCGCGGTTGAAGTACTGCCGTCTTCATCGGTGATGATGTAGCTAAAGCTGTCTTCACCCTCAAAATCGGCATTGGGCGTATATACCACTTGGCCGTTAACGATCTCGGTGCTGCCGTTGGCGCCATTGGTGGCGCTGGTTAAGGTCGCGCCATCGGTCATCGCATCGTTATCGGTAACATCGATGGTGACGCTTTGTTCTTCGGTGGTTGTCGCGGTATCGGCGGCAGCCACAGGCACACCTTCATCATTCACGGTCACTGTCACGGTCGCGGTTGAGGTGCTGCCATCTTCATCGGTGATGGTGTAGCTAAAGCTGTCTTCACCCTCAAAATCGGCATTGGGCGTATATACCACTTGGCCGTTAACGATCTCGGTGCTGCCGTTGGCGCCATCGGTAGCGCTGGTTAAGGTCGCCCCATCGGTCATCGCATCATTATCGGTAACATCGATGGTCACTGATTGTTCTTCTGTGGTGCTGGCGGTATCGGCGGCAGCCACGGGCACACCTTCATCATTGACCGTCACTGTCACGGTCGCGGTTGAGGTGCTGCCATCTTCATCGGTGATGATGTAGCTAAAGCTGTCTTCACCCTCAAAATCGGCATTGGGCGTATACACCACTTGGCCGTTGACGATCTCGGTGCTGCCGTTGGCGCCATCGGTAGCGCTGGTTAAAGTCGCCCCATCGGTCATCGCATCATTGTCGGTAACATCGATGGTGACGCTTTGTTCTTCTGTGGTGCTGGCGGTATCGGCGGCAGCGACAGGCACACCTTCATCATTCACCGTTACCGTCACGGTCGCGGTTGAAGTACTGCCATCTTCATCGGTGATGGTGTAGCTAAAGCTGTCTTCACCCTCAAAATCGGCATTGGGCGTATATACCACTTGGCCGTTAACGATCTCGGTGCTGCCATTGGCGCCATCGGTAGCGCTAGTTAAAGTCGCGCCATCGGTCAAATCATCGTTGCTTAATACATCGATGGTCACTGATTGTTCTTCTGTGGTGCTGGCGGTATCGGCGGCAGCGACAGGCACACCTTCATCATTCACCGTTACTGTCACGGTCGCTGTTGAAGTACTGCCGTCTTCATCGGTGATGATGTAGCTAAAGCTGTCTTCACCCTCAAAATCGGCATTGGGCGTATATACCACTTGGCCGTTAACGATCTCGGTGCTGCCGTTAGCGCCATTAGTAGCGCTGGTTAAGGTCGCGCCATCGGTCAAATCATCGTTGCTTAATACATCGATGGTGACGCTTTGTTCTTCTGTGGTGCTGGCGGTATCCGCCACTGCGCTCGGCACACCTTCATCATTCACCGTTACCGTCACGGTCGCGGTTGAGGTGCTGCCATCTTCATCGGTGATGGTGTAGCTAAAGCTGTCTTCACCCTCAAAATCGGCATTGGGCGTATATACCACTTGGCCGTTAACGATCTCGGTGCTGCCGTTGGCGCCATTAGTGGCGCTGGTTAAAGTCGCGCCATCGGTCAAATCATCATTGCTTAATACATCGATGGTAACGCTTTGTTCTTCTGTGGTTGTGGCTGTATCGGCGGCAGCCACAGGCACACCTTCATCATTCACCGTCACCGTGACGGTGGCTGTTGAAGTGCTGCCGTCTTCATCGGTGATGATGTAGCTAAAGCTGTCTTCACCCTCAAAATCGGCATTGGGCGTATATACCACTTGGCCGTTAACGATCTCGGTGCTGCCGTTGGCGCCATTGGTGGCGCTGGTTAAGGTCGCGCCATCGGTCATCGCATCGTTATCGGTAACATCGATGGTGACGCTTTGTTCTTCATCGGTAGCGGCGGTATCAGCCACTGCGCTCGGCACACCTTCATCATTCACCGTTACCGTCACCGTCGCGGTTGAAGTACTGCCGTCTTCATCGGTGATGGTGTAGCTAAAGCTGTCTTCACCCTCAAAATCGGCATTGGGCGTATACACCACTTGGCCGTTGACGATCTCGGTGCTGCCGTTGGCGCCATTAGTAGCGCTGGTTAATGTGGCGCCATCGGTCATCGCATCATTGTCGGTAACATCGATGGTCACTGATTGTTCTTCGGTGGTGCTGGCGGTATCGGCGGCAGCCACGGGCACGCCTTCATCATTCACCGTCACCGTGACGGTCGCGGTTGAAGTACTGCCGTCTTCATCGGTGATGGTGTAGCTAAAGCTGTCTTCACCCTCAAAATCGGCATTGGGCGTATATACCACTTGCCCGTTGACGATCTCGGTGCTGCCGTTGGCGCCATTGGTGGCGCTGGTTAAGGTGGCGCCATCGGTCAAATCATCGTTGCCAGTGACATCGATGGTGACGCTTTGTTCTTCTGTGGTGCTGGCGGTATCGGCGGCAGCCACAGGCACACCTTCATCATTGACCGTTACCGTCACGGTCGCGGTTGAGGTGCTGCCATCTTCATCGGTGATGATGTAGCTAAAGCTGTCTTCACCCTCAAAATCGGCATTGGGCGTATATACCACTTGGCCGTTAACGATCTCGGTGCTGCCATTGGCGCCATCGGTAGCGCTAGTTAAAGTCGCGCCATCGGTCATCGCATCGTTATCGGTAACATCGATGGTCACTGATTGTTCTTCTGTGGTGCTGGCGGTATCGGCGGCAGCGACAGGCACACCTTCATCATTCACCGTTACTGTCACGGTCGCTGTTGAAGTACTGCCGTCTTCATCGGTGATGATGTAGCTAAAGCTGTCTTCACCCTCAAAATCGGCATTGGGCGTATATACCACTTGGCCGTTAACGATCTCGGTGCTGCCGTTAGCGCCATTAGTAGCGCTGGTTAAGGTCGCGCCATCGGTCAAATCATCGTTGCTTAATACATCGATGGTGACGCTTTGTTCTTCTGTGGTGCTGGCGGTATCCGCCACTGCGCTCGGCACACCTTCATCATTCACCGTTAC
The DNA here is from genome assembly GCF_054112545.1 of Agarivorans sp. MS3-6. Classification (NCBI taxonomy): domain Bacteria; kingdom Pseudomonadati; phylum Pseudomonadota; class Gammaproteobacteria; order Alteromonadales; family Alteromonadaceae; genus Agarivorans; species Agarivorans sp. MS3-6. The sequence continues at coordinate 1,473,986 of NZ_CM134202.1, forward strand.
CGTCACGGTCGCGGTTGAGGTGCTGCCATCTTCATCGGTGATGGTGTAGCTAAAGCTGTCTTCACCCTCAAAATCGGCATTGGGCGTATATACCACTTGGCCGTTAACGATCTCGGTGCTGCCGTTGGCGCCATTAGTGGCGCTGGTTAAAGTCGCGCCATCGGTCAAATCATCATTGCTTAATACATCGATGGTAACGCTTTGTTCTTCTGTGGTTGTGGCTGTATCGGCGGCAGCCACAGGCACACCTTCATCATTCACCGTCACCGTGACGGTGGCTGTTGAAGTGCTGCCGTCTTCATCGGTGATGATGTAGCTAAAGCTGTCTTCACCCTCAAAATCGGCATTGGGCGTATATACCACTTGCCCGTTGACGATCTCGGTGCTGCCGTTGGCGCCATTAGTAGCGCTGGTTAAGGTCGCCCCATCGGTCATCGCATCATTGTCGGTGACATCGATGGTGACGCTTTGTTCTTCGGTGGTTGTCGCTGTATCGGCGGCAGCCACGGGCACACCTTCATCATTGACGGTCACCGTCACGGTCGCTGTTGAGGTGCTGCCATCTTCATCGGTGATGATGTAACTAAAGCTGTCTTCACCCTCAAAATCGGCATTGGGCGTATATACCACTTGGCCATCAACGATCGCTGTGGTGCCGTTGGCGCCATTAGTAGCGCTGGTTAAGGTCGCCCCATCGGTCAAATCATCGTTGCTTAATACATCGATGGTGACGCTTTGTTCTTCATCGGTAGCGGCGGTATCCGCCACTGCGCTCGGCACACCTTCATCATTGACGGTCACCGTGACGGTCGCGGTTGAGGTGCTGCCGTCTTCATCGGTGATGATGTAGCTAAAGCTGTCTTCACCCTCAAAATCGGCATTGGGCGTATATACCACTTGGCCATCAACGATCGCTGTGGTGCCGTTGGCGCCATTAGTAGCGCTGGTTAAGGTCGCCCCATCGGTCAAATCATCGTTGCTTAATACATCGATGGTGACGCTTTGTTCTTCATCGGTAGCGGCGGTATCCGCCACTGCGCTCGGCACACCTTCATCATTGACGGTCACCGTGACGGTCGCGGTTGAGGTGCTGCCGTCTTCATCGGTGATGATGTAGCTAAAGCTGTCTTCACCCTCAAAATCGGCATTGGGCGTATATACCACTTGCCCGTTGACGATCTCGGTGCTGCCGTTGGCGCCATTAGTAGCGCTGGTTAAGGTCGCCCCATCGGTCATCGCATCATTGTCGGTGACATCGATGGTGACGCTTTGTTCTTCGGTGGTTGTCGCTGTATCGGCGGCAGCCACAGGCACACCTTCATCATTCACCGTTACCGTCACGGTCGCGGTTGAAGTACTGCCGTCTTCATCGGTGATGATGTAGCTAAAGCTGTCTTCACCCTCAAAATCGGCATTGGGCGTATACACCACTTGGCCGTTGACGATCTCGGTGCTGCCGTTGGCGCCATCGGTAGCGCTGGTTAAAGTCGCCCCATCGGTCATCGCATCATTGTCGGTAACATCGATGGTGACGCTTTGTTCTTCTGTGGTGCTGGCGGTATCGGCGGCAGCGACAGGCACACCTTCATCATTCACCGTTACCGTCACGGTCGCGGTTGAAGTACTGCCATCTTCATCGGTGATGGTGTAGCTAAAGCTGTCTTCACCCTCAAAATCGGCGTTGGGCGTATATACCACTTGGCCGTTGACGATCTCGGTGCTGCCGTTGGCGCCATTAGTAGCGCTGGTTAATGTGGCGCCATCGGTCATCGCATCATTGTCGGTAACATCGATGGTCACTGATTGTTCTTCGGTGGTGCTGGCGGTATCGGCGGCAGCCACGGGCACACCTTCATCATTGACGGTCACCGTGACGGTCGCGGTTGAAGTGCTGCCGTCTTCATCGGTGATGATGTAGCTAAAGCTGTCTTCACCCTCAAAATCAGCATTCGGTGTATAGACCACTTGGCCATTAACAATTTCAGTGCTGCCGTTGGCGCCATTAGTCGCGCTGGTCAGTGTCGCGCCGTCGATCAAATCATCGTTGTCGGTAACATCGATGGTGATACTTTGTTCTTCGGTGGTCGTGGCAGAATCTGCAACGGCCGTAGGCACGCCTTCATCATTCACCGTCACCGTGACGGTGGCTGTTGAAGTGCTGCCGTCTTCATCGGTGATGATGTAGCTAAAGCTGTCTTCACCCTCAAAATCGGCATTGGGCGTATATACCACTTGGCCGTTAACGATCTCGGTGCTGCCGTTGGCGCCATTGGTGGCGCTGGTTAAGGTCGCGCCATCGGTCATCGCATCGTTATCGGTAACATCGATGGTGACGCTTTGTTCTTCTGTGGTAGTGGCGGTATCGGCGGCAGCCACAGGCACACCTTCATCATTGACGGTCACTGTCACGGTCGCGGTTGAGGTGCTGCCGTCTTCATCGGTGATGATGTAGCTAAAGCTGTCTTCACCCTCAAAATCGGCATTGGGCGTATATACCACTTGGCCGTTAACGATCTCGGTGCTGCCGTTGGCGCCATTGGTGGCGCTGGTTAAGGTCGCGCCATCGGTCATCGCATCGTTATCGGTAACATCGATGGTGACGCTTTGTTCTTCTGTGGTACTGGCGGTATCAGCCACTGCGCTCGGCACACCTTCATCATTGACGGTCACTGTCACCGTCGCGGTTGAAGTACTGCCGTCTTCATCGGTGATGGTGTAGCTAAAGCTGTCTTCACCCTCAAAATCGGCATTGGGCGTATACACCACTTGGCCGTTGACGATCTCGGTGCTGCCGTTGGCGCCATTAGTAGCGCTGGTTAATGTGGCGCCATCGGTCATCGCATCATTGTCGGTAACATCGATGGTCACTGATTGTTCTTCGGTGGTGCTGGCGGTATCGGCAGCAGCCACGGGCACGCCTTCATCATTCACCGTCACCGTGACGGTGGCTGTTGAAGTACTGCCGTCTTCATCGGTGATGGTGTAGCTAAAGCTGTCTTCACCCTCAAAATCGGCATTGGGCGTATATACCACTTGCCCGTTGACGATCTCGGTGCTGCCGTTAGCGCCACTGGTGGCGCTGGTTAAAGTCGCGCCGTCGATCATCGCATCGTTATCGGTAACATCGATGGTAACGCTTTGTTCTTCTGTGGTCGTGGCAGAATCTGCAACGGCCGTAGGCACGCCTTCATCATTGACCGTTACCGTGACGGTGGCTGTTGAAGTGCTGCCGTCTTCATCGGTGATGATGTAGCTAAAGCTGTCTTCACCCTCAAAATCGGCATTGGGCGTATATACCACTTGGCCGTTAACGATCTCGGTGCTGCCATTGGCGCCATCGGTAGCGCTAGTTAAAGTCGCCCCATCGGTCAAATCATCGTTGCTTAATACATCGATGGTGACGCTTTGTTCTTCGGTGGTACTGGCTGAATCAGCTACTGTATTCGAGGACTCTTCATCAATTCGTGCTATGCCAACAGTGGTAGAATCACTAACAGCAATTCCATTTGCTTCAACCTGCACTGTAATCGTCAGCTCAGTTAAATTTAATTCATCGTTATTGACAGCATCGATACCGGCGGCAGTCAATTTGACTTGATTCCCATCGATAACAAAGAAGCCTTGAGTATCGTTGAGTAAACTGTGGGTGAGCGTATCACCATCGGGATCATTGGAGATGAAATTGGCTATAACGGTGTTTGCATCTACCGAGCCTTCAGTAATGCTTTGAGCTGTTACCTCAATGGTAGGTGCTTGATCAGGGCTTGGCTGAGAAACACTAGCTACAGCGGTGGGCTCTACTGCATTAGTGTCTTCTTCTACTTGCTCTACTGGACTTAGTGGGCTCTGAGTATCAAAGCCAGCTTGCGCAATAGTTTCACTGCCAATACGATCAATACTGACAAACCCGCCATTACCTGCTTCCGCACCGCCATCAGCAGGTGCGGCACCACCAGCAGCAGTCGCTTCAAATAGCTCTGTGGGATCAACGCCCTCTAGGATGGCTTGTTGTAAAGCCTCTACATCAAAATCATTCACTGCGGTTAGTTGAGGGGGAGCTTGCTCTGCGGTTTGTGGGACATTGGGTAATTGAGTCGCACTATTATCACCCAGTAAATACTGGTCATCTCCGTAATAAAAACCCAGCTGAGCGCCTTGAGAAGTAATAATCAATTCTCCAGGGACAACAACGTCACCTGGCTGTAAGGTCCTCATATTGCCTTGTTCATCCACAGCAAACGCTTGCCCTTGAATAGATACAATAGTCGCACTTGAGGTCGCTATACTTTGTTCCATTTGATTATCCCTTTACCGCTATTAAATCAATACACTAATTGCTAATAACCAGTGAATTAAACCGTCAACATGGCTAAAGTATAAATTTTAGCCAATTTATATCCATTAAACGAATGAATTTTTCTAAACTATGCTTTGAAACACATTTAAGGCTTTGAGTTCGATAGATAAATGTTAAACACCAAGCAAATAAATAGAATTAATTCATGAACTTATAAAGGATAACCAAAACAATCATGAACTAAAAGAAGTAAAGCGGTAACAATCGATGTAACGACAAAATCACTAATAAAATCAAGGCCAAACCGTAAATATTAATTTACAAAAAGCAGAAAAATAGAGATGAAAAATGTCAGGTAGGTATTTACACAGCTTATAAAAACAAATAAGGCTCGCCGAAGCGAGCCTTATTTAGCACAGTATTGCGACTAAATTACAGTACGTCTACTGCATTTAGGTCAGCAAATGCCTGCTCTAAGCGAGCAACCATGCTTTCTTGACCTTTACGTAACCAAACGCGTGGGTCGTAGAATTTTTTGTTAGGCTGATCATCACCTTTAGGGTTGCCGATTTGGCCTTGTAGGTAAGCTTCGTTTTCAACGTAGTATGCACGTACGCCGTCCCAGCTAGCCCATTGAGTATCAGTATCGATGTTCATTTTGATAACACCGTAGCCGATTGACTCTTGAATTTCAGCTTGAGAAGAACCAGAACCACCGTGGAATACAAAGTTAAGTGCATTTGGAGCGATACCAAATTTCTCTGCACAGTAAGCTTGTGAATCACGAAGAATAGTAGGAGTAAGTACTACGTTACCCGCTTGGTAAACACCGTGTACGTTACCGAACGAAGCAGCAATAGTGAAACGAGGGCTAATAGCCGTTAGTTTCTCGTATGCGTAAGCTACGTCTTCTGGAGAAGTGTAAAGCTCAGACGCGTCCATATCAGAGTTGTCTACGCCGTCTTCTTCACCACCAGTACAACCCAATTCAATTTCAAGGGTCATGTTCATTTTAGCCATGCGAGCAAGGTACTCACCACAGATTTGGATGTTTTCTTCTAAAGACTCTTCAGAAAGGTCAATCATGTGAGAAGAGAACAAAGGCTTACCAGTTTGAGCGAAGAACTCTTCACCCGCGTCTAGTAGACCGTCAATCCAAGGAAGCAATTTCTTAGCGGCGTGGTCAGTGTGAAGAATCACAGGAACACCGTAAGATTCAGCAACAGCGTGAACGTACTTAGCACCAGCTACAGCACCTTGAATCGCAGCGCCTTGGCCTTCTAATTTAACGCCTTTACCAGTGAAGAAACCAGCACCGCCGTTTGAGAATTGAACAACAACAGGCGCTTTAGCTTTTGCTGCTGCTTCTAAAACACCGTTGATGGTGTCAGTGTTAACTACGTTAACCGCTGGAAGTGCGAACTTGTTTTCTTTAGCGATAGCAAAAACTTTTTGCAAATCGTCGCCAGAGATAACACCAGGTTTTACTGCATCGAAGATCTTAGACATGGATATAATCCTATTTTTAAAAATAAAACTTATTAAGTTTAAATTCTTACTTACGTTTGCTCACAGGCCGCATATTCTAACAAAGATATTCTCGGCATGCAGCAAACGAAAAAGCGGAATGAAATAATCCCGCTAAAGAAAACTTATGCTTTTGCGCGTTCTTCTAACATTGCCACTGCTGGAAGTACTTTACCTTCAACGAACTCAAGGAATGCACCACCGCCAGTAGAGATGTAAGAAACGTCAGCCTTGATACCGAACTTGTCGATAGCCGCTAGAGTATCGCCGCCACCCGCTACAGAGAAACCAGCAGAGTCAGCAATAGCTTTAGAAATACCTGCGGTACCCGCTTCAAAGTTCTTGAACTCAAATACGCCTACAGGGCCATTCCATAGAATAGTTTTAGCGTTACCGATGATTTCCGCAAGTGCTGCCGTTGAATCTGGGCCTAAGTCGAAGATCATGTCATCGTCTTGAACTTCTGAAACGTGCTTAATTTCAGCTTCAGCGTTCTCATCGAATGCTTTAGCACATGCAACATCAGTAGCCACTGGAATTGCACACTCTTTCATCAATTTTTTAGCGGTATCAACGAGGTCTGCTTCGTATAAAGATTTACCTACGTTATGACCTTCTGCTGCGATAAAGGTGTTAGCGATACCACCACCAACAACCAGTTGATCAGCAATTTTAGATAGAGACTCTAATACTGTTAACTTGGTAGAAACTTTAGAGCCACCAACGATAGCAACCAATGGGCGAGCAGGATTGTCCATCGCTTTACCTAATGCTTCTAGCTCTGCAGCAAGAAGAGGACCAGCACAAGCTACAGGTGCATATGTTCCTACGCCATGAGTAGACGCTTGAGCACGGTGAGCCGTACCAAATGCATCCATGACAAAGATGTCACAAAGAGCAGCATACTGCTTAGATAGTGCTTCTTCGTTCTTCTTTTCGCCTTTGTTAAAGCGAACATTTTCAAGAACGACTAACTCACCGGTGTTTAGCTCTAAGCCATCAAGGTAATCTTTAGCTAGTTTAACGTCACAATCTAGCGCGTCGTTTAAGTAGTTAACTACAGGCGCAAGAGAAAACTCTTCGTTATATTCGCCTTCAGTTGGACGACCAAGGTGAGAAGTAACCATTACTTTTGCGCCAGCTTCAAGACACAATTTGATAGTCGGTAGAGATGCCAAAATACGCGCATCTGAAGTTACTTTACCGTTTTTTACTGGAACATTTAGATCAGCGCGGATAAATATGCGTTTACCGGCTAGATCTAGGTCGGTCATTTTGATAATTGACATTATCAGTCCTCTATAGTTTCAAATTAAACTTACAGTTTAGCCTGCGTGGCTAAACCTACAATTCCGTGTTACTCATTAATTCTGCGGTGTCTAACATACGATTGGCAAAGCCCCATTCGTTGTCACACCAAGCCAACACTTTAACCAAATGTTCGCCACTAACCCGTGTTTGAGAACCATCAATAATGCTTGAATGACTATCGTGATTAAAATCGATAGACACCAAAGGTTCTTCGGTATAACCCAAGATGCCGCTTAATTTACCGCAAAGTGCTGCCTGTATGGCTTGATTTATATCAGAAACTGTAACTTTTTTACACAATGTTACACTTAAGTCCATCGCAGTAACGTTCTGCGTTGGCACCCTTACAGCAATTGCCTCAAACTTCCCTGCAAATTTTGGCAGGATCCGCTCTACGCCTTTAGCCAGCTTAGTATCAACTGGAATAATTGATTGCCCAGCGGCACGCGTTCTGCGTAGGTCCGGGTGGTAGGCATCAATCACTTGCTGGTCATTCATAGCAGAGTGAATTGTAGTAATAGTACCACATTCGACCCCAAAGGCTTCATCTAAGACCTGAATCACCGGCACAATACAGTTGGTGGTACATGAGCCATTTGAGACAACTGTATCTTGCGCTGTGAGCAGATGCTCATTTACACCATAGACTACTGTGTGGTCTACGCAAGGATCCGCAGGGTGGGAAAACAAAACTTTCTTAGCGCCAGCGTCAATATGCATTTGCGCATCGGCAACTGAACTAAAACGCCCTGTACATTCCATCACAATATCTATACCTAAATCCTGCCAAGGCAGCGCTGTAGGATCGCTTTGGTTGAATAATTGTATTGATTGGCCTTCTACAAATAGGGTGTCATTTTGCAGTAAAACATCCGCAGCAAATGTGCCGTGGGTGGAATCATACTTAAGCAAATGCGCCATTGCTTCTGGGCTCGCTAGTTCATTAATTGCGACAATATTGATTTTATGTTGGCGATGCGACTCAAATAAAGCTCGAAGCACACTACGACCAATTCGACCAAAGCCGTTAATCGCGACCCTTATGGGGGGGTTAGGCATAATATTCGCCTTTTATGTAACGCTGAAACAAAGAACCCTCTTAGCAGAGGGTTCTATTTTTACTGAACGACCAAGCAATAATGCTTACAGCAGTTCGTTAGCCATGTTCACCAAGTTTTCTTTAGTGAAACCAAATAGCTTAAATAGCTCACCAGCAGGTGCTGATTCGCCAAAGGTGGTCATCCCAAGTACTTTGCCATCAAAACCAACATACTTGTACCAGAAGTCAGCAATACCGGCTTCTACTGCAATACGCTTGCGTACTGAAATCGGTAATACCGATTCACGGTACTCTGCTGATTGCGCATCAAATACGTCGGTAGCAGGCATTGATACTACACGTACCGCTTTACCTGCCGCAGTGAGCTCTTCATAGGCAGCTACCGCTAGCTCTACCTCTGACCCCGTCGCTATTAAAATAAGCTCTGGCGTGCCTTCGTTATCTTTTAATACGTAACCACCGCGGGCTACATCAGCAAGCTGCTGCGCATCACGAGGCTGAGGAGCCAAACCTTGACGAGAGAAGATAAGCGACGTTGGGCTGTCGGTACTTTCTACCGCATGACGCCACGCTACTGCCGACTCTACTGAATCACAGGGGCGCCAAGTGCTCATGTTAGGCGTTAAACGTAAACTCGCTGTTTGCTCTACCGCTTGGTGAGTCGGGCCATCTTCACCCAGACCAATTGAATCATGAGTGTAAACAAAAATCGCCGGTTGCTTCATTAACGCAGCCATGCGTAACGCATTACGTGCGTACTCCATGAACATTAGGAATGTTGCGCCGTAAGGTTTTAGGCCACCGTGTAAAGTAATGCCATTCATGATGGCCGACATACCGAACTCACGTACACCGTAGTGCATGTAGTTGCCAGACGCATCGGCTGCTGTTACAGCTTCAGAACCAGACCACATTGTAAGGTTAGATGGAGCCAAGTCAGCACTACCACCTAGCAACTCTGGTAATTTAGGGCCAAATGCTTCTAAGGTTTTTTGCGATGATTGACGTGTGGCAATTTTAGCTTGGTTGGCTTGTAAGTCAGCGATGTAGTTATCAGCGAACTCTTTCCAATCACTTGGCATCTGACCAGTAACACGACGTTTAAATTCAGCCGCTAGTTCTGGGTGAGCAGCTTCGTAACCAGCGAATAGTTGGTTCCATGCTGATTGTGCTTTTTCGCCGGCTGTTTTTGCTTCCCAGGCTTGGTATACATCCTGTGGAATTTCAAAAGCAGCATAAGGCCAGTTTAAGAACTCGCGAGCAGCTGCAATTTCTTCGGCACCTAAAGGAGCACCATGACAATCATGGCTACCAGATTTATTTGGCGAACCAAAACCAATCACTGTTTTACAGCAGATCATCGTTGGCTTGCTCGTTTCAGCTTGCGCTTCTTTAATCGCGGCACTAATTGCGTCACTATCATGGCCATCTACGCCAGCAATCACGTGCCACCCGTAAGACTCAAAGCGCTTAGGAGTGTCGTCGGTAAACCAACCTTCAACGTCACCGTCGATTGAAATGCCATTGTCATCCCAAAATGCGATCAACTTGCCTAAACCTTGCGTACCCGCTAATGAACAGGCTTCGTGAGAAATACCTTCCATCAAACAGCCATCACCTAAGAAAGTGTAGGTGTAGTGATCAACAACAGGGAAACCTTCACGGTTAAACTGCGCAGCCAAGATTTTCTCAGCTAAAGCCATACCCACTGCATTAGTGACACCTTGACCTAATGGGCCTGTAGTGGTTTCTACACCAGGGGCATAACCATATTCTGGGTGACCAGGCGTTTTAGAATGCAGCTGGCGGAAATTTTTCAATTCTTCAATTGGTAACTGATACCCTGAAAGATGCAACAAGGAGTACAACAACATTGAACCGTGACCATTCGACAAAATAAAGCGGTCGCGGTCAGCCCAAGTTGGATCAGTAGGGTTGTGTTTCAAAAAGTCACGCCATAGTACTTCAGCGATATCCGCCATACCCATTGGGGCACCGGGGTGACCAGAGTTAGCTTGCTGAACTGCATCCATGCTTAAAGCACGGATCGCGTTGGCGTATTGACGACGAGAAGACATGAATTGCTCCTGAAATTTTAGGCTTTAGGGTATCGAGAGGCGCGTATTGTCACAAAGTCAACGAGCTTACTCAATATTTATCTAAAAAGAATCTGTCTATTTATTATAAAAATTGTTGTTAGTGCCAATTTTAGCGCATATTTTTTATTGCTTTGTTCATGATAAAGTACTGATACAGGATAGGTATTAATAAAGGAAAGCAAATAAATGACCTTAGATTTTTCTTTCCGTAGTCGTAGTTTATTTGTCTACCTATTGATTGGACTCTTCTCTAGCGCGCTGACCTTATTATTTAGTGACCTTGCTCACCTCGATATCAATCACCTACTCAACATACAAATCAGTCCCTTTATGTTCCCCATTGTGGCGGCTGTGAGCATTTTAGTGTTTGAAGCGATACTCAGCCCCTACAAACAAGTCGGCTTAATTTTTGTGGTAAAAGCTTATCATTTTGATGAAGGAAGGCTCTTTTGGGGGAATTTGCTTTATCAATTTGCCGTCGGTTTAATACTCACTTGGGGAGGGTATGCCGTTGGTGTTGTTGGACCCGCTTGTTATCTGACCGCTGTTGTAGCGAGTAATCTTTCACATGCAGCCCGTCTAACCCCTGGACAAGTAAGATTAAGCGTAGCGTGTGGCACCGCAGCAGCTGTCGCCGCGTTATTTAGTGCACCATTAGCAGGCACCGTTATCGCTTATGAGTTAATCATGCGGCGCTTTAACTGGCGGTCAATTATGACGATTGCCCTGGTCGCATATACCGCCAGCGCAATATCCCAGTTACACGGCGGAAGCGTATTGAGTATAGCGCTTCCACCACAGCAATTAGCATTTGAATCATTGCCGCTATTTGCCTTGCTAGGGCTGTTATGTGGTTTATTTGCCACCTTACTAGTACACGCGATTCGTTCAATGCCTAAACTCAAACGTAGCTATGCCATAACGATAGCCGCCACGGTTACAGCGTTTGCCGGCATGCTAAACCCGCAATGGTTAGGTTTAGACCCAATTACTCCTAATGGCCTACTCTATTGGGAGTTAGATCTTGAGCAGCAATCTTTGTGGTTGCTCGCTCGAATCGTTCTAACCACCGTCGCACTCGCTTTTGCCTTACCCGGTGGAAGCCTTGGTCCCATGCTGGTTATAGGGGGTATAGTAGGCAGTATCGTTGGGGAAGTGATCCCTAACTCCCCTAATTTGATGTTAGTCATTGTCGGTATGGGGGCGATGTTTGGGGCTGTTTTTCGAACCCCTTGGGCAGCTTTTTTACTAATAAGCGAACAAACTATGCAGCTGGAAATAGTGCTGCCAGCCATGGTGGCATGCCTTTGCGCTAGCGCCATTGCGAAGTACATTTTTCGCTCTCCAAGCCTGATCGAACAACAGCTCCTTAATGCTCAAATACGTTTGATTAATAGCCCTGTTATCGCCAAAGAAGAAAATAAAACCCTTGAGCCAGCGAGTCATCAACACAACTAATTACTGAAGGTGAATTATTTTCATTAATAAGACCTAGTAAAAGTAGTTTGCCTAAATTAGAATAGACGTCCAGATGGTAAAACATCCATACGTATAAAATTCATTTTACGAGATTTAAGCATGGCTACTCATTTATTTACTTCAGAATCAGTTTCTGAAGGGCATCCAGACAAAATTGCTGATCAAATTTCTGATGCAGTACTTGATGCAATTTTAAAGCAAGACTCTAAGGCACGTGTAGCCTGTGAAACCTACGTAAAAACCGGCATGGTTATGGTTGGCGGTGAAATCACCACTTCTGCTTGGGTTGATATTGAAGAAATCACTCGCTCAACAGTTCGTGAAATTGGTTACACCCATTCTGATATGGGTTTTGATGCCGACTCTTGTGCAGTGCTTAATGTTGTGGGTAAGCAAAGCCCCGACATTAACCAAGGCGTAGACCGCTCTCGCCCAGAGGAACAAGGTGCAGGCGACCAAGGTTTAATGTTCGGTTACGCAACCAACGAAACCGATGTATTAATGCCAGCGCCTATTACTTACTCTCACTTATTGGTTAAACGCCAAGCCGAAGTACGTAAAAATGGTACTTTAGATTGGTTACGCCCGGATGCTAAGTCACAAGTTACCTTCGCTTACGAAAACGGCATTATTACCGGTGTAGACGCAGTGGTATTATCGACTCAACACTGTGACAGTATTTCAACCGCTGATTTACGTGAAGCAGTCATGGAAGAAATCATCAAGCCGGTGCTGCCTGAGCAATGGCTAAATAAAAGTACTCAGTTCCACATTAATCCTACCGGTCGTTTTGTTATTGGTGGGCCAATGGGTGACTGTGGTTTAACCGGTCGTAAAATTATCGTAGACACCTACGGCGGCATGGCTCGTCATGGCGGCGGAGCCTTCTCTGGTAAAGATCCATCAAAAGTCGATCGCAGTGCTGCATACGCGGGACGCTACGTTGCCAAAAACATAGTAGCAGCCGGTTTAGCTGAACGTTGTGAGATTCAAGTGTCTTACGCTATTGGCGTAGCCGAGCCAACATCTATCAGTATCGAAACCTTTGGCACGGGTAAACTCAGCGAAGAAAAACTGATTGCATTGGTACGCAAACACTTCGATTTACGCCCGTACGGTATTCTGAAGATGTTAGATTTAGAGCGCCCAATCTACCAAGCAACTGCTGCCTATGGTCACTTCGGTCGCGAAGAGTTTCCTTGGGAGCAAACAGATAAAGCCGAGCTATTAAAAAGTGAAGCTGGCCTTTAAACCATTTTTGCATGAGTAGCTAAAAGCCTATAATCAATGATTATGGGCTTTTTTATTGTTTCACCCATTCTCAAAACCCTCCTCTACGCTTAAGAGCTAAGGCACTTCCTCTCATTACTCCCCTGAGTATTCCATGCTTGCTGCAAGTTGAGAGTCCGAATAACATATTTGCAGATACTCGCTCCACCAATAAGCGAAACACTCTGATTGCTTAAGCTAGGTAACACTATTAATAAAACAGGTATTTTATTAGAGAGATAATCCGCCACAAAGCGAATCTGGAAACTAATAAGAACAAAGAAAGGTCGATGATGGCTGGTACTGCAGTCCCAAAAAACGCTCTCAACAAAGAGAGCGTCACTGCAGTTTTACTGGGCAATCAGCACTACGCTAAATCTTTATCTTTTAGTGACTCGACATTGCTCAATTGATTACTCAGCTTGGTATTTGCGAAGCTTAAACTACTAATATCCTGGTTGGCTTCATTGACTTGTCTTTGTAACTGACGATTAAAGGTTTCACTTGCCTTAAGCTTATCTGAGAGCTCATCAAGGCTAGCTTTCAATGAACCATTATCGATCTTGCTATCAAGAAACTCTTCGTCAAGCTTACTTAGCGCCAATTTAGTCAAAATATGCCCATCTTGCTCTTTACGTAAGCTTATTTCTAAAGATTTTAGTTGCTGTTGTATTTGATTAATTTGGTGTTCTTTATCTAATAATCTTCCGTCAACATCAGACAAGCTATGATTCAATTGTAATTGCGAGTTTGCTGCGGCTAACTGGCTACGAGCCTGAGTCAATTCAGCGGTTGCCTCTAAGTAATTAGACTCGATTTTTTCAATCCTACTTTCTAATTGAATTTCTCGTTGTTGGTATTGCTCTAATTCTGGTAGCACTTGTTCTAATTGGGCTTCAACACCGTTATTTAAGGTTTCTAAGGCCTGATTATTCCCGGTTAAATCGGCAATGTTGTCGGTTAGTTCTTGCTGCTGTTGATATAAGGCTTCAATGCTCTGTGCATCACTAAGGCATCGTTGCTCTAAAGTACTTACTTGCTCCCTTAGTGCTGCCTCTCGGTCCAATATTGCGTCTTTATCCGCTTGGTCAATGACTGAATTTTCCAACTCAGTATTTAACTGGGTAAGCTGTTGCTCAAATTGTTCAAGCTGCTCTTTTTGTTGGGTATTCTCTTGCTTCAACTGCTGGTATTGTAGGCTTAACTCTTCTGTTTGCTGACTTGCCTCTAGGGTTTGCTGCTCAGAACTCACACTCAACTGTTGATTTAACTTGCTTAACTGCTCTGATTTTTCATGCAATTGCTGGTTATTGGCATTAGCTTGCTTCACTTGCTGGTCTAACTCTTGATTTTTCTGCTTAAGCTCTGCTAGCTCGAGAGTTAAACCAGAGTCTCCCTCTTGTAATTGCTTATTTTCTTGCTCTAAAAACTGATTAGCTTTAACCAGTTCGGTCACTCGGCCACTAATATCACAGTGTTCTTCGGTCAACTGCTTAGTATGGGCTAATTCTTGATCTAAGGCTTCACTCATTTCACCAAGCTGCTTGCGTAAAGCAAGTTCTGTTTCAGATTGCCTTGTCGTTGCAAGCGCATCACTCTCTTTATATTGAGCTAGCTCCTGCTCTGCAACTTGTAATTGTTGTATTAGCTCTGCATTAGCGGCTTCAATTTGTTGCTGCTGAAGGTGTTGCTGTTGTGAATTTACATTTGCTTGCTCAAGGTCTATACGAACAGTTTCAAGCTGATTCAGCAACTCTACTGAGTGTTGATTAGATTCATCTAAGCGCTTGAGTTGTTCACTATTGTTAGCTGTTGAGGTATCCAATTGCTGTTGAAGTTCGACTAACTCCGTTTGCAGCGCATGGTGACGCGCCTCTGACTCGGCAAGAGCATGTTGATGATCGTGGATCAGCGACAAACGCCCCTCTTCCCATAGTTCTTGTTTCTCTTTGGTTAAACGTTCCACTCTAGCTTCAGTGGATTGATTTAATTGCACGAACCATTGGTTGAGAGACTCAGCAAAACCATTTGGTAATTCAGCAATAGCATGTTGCTGCCCATACATTTTTGCCAAGCGCTGTTGAGTACTGCAAATAACTTGATTGAGCTGCTCTGCTGGCACAATCTCGCCAGTTTGTTCTTTTATGTACTCAGCAAAAGCCTGGTCTTCTAAGCTGGCTCCTTGCTGAATAAACTGACAGGCCAATGTATCTAATTGTTCAACATCCATCGTATTTGTCCCAAAGACCGATCATTCCATGGTCTATTTACTACTCGCCCAATACAAGCACAGCAGAAGTATAGCTCTCCCATACATCTCGCTTGAGCACTAACATATCTAGCTAAAAAACTATCCATTAGTCCGACTATACCAATGCTTAATTTGCTGGATCAATCGGCAATATTTAAAACAGTTAAGAGAATCATCATATTGTGACTAAACAGGTGTAACGACATTACCTAAGTCTCAGTTTAACTGAGAGTATATCTATCTTTTTGAAAACTAAGTTCAACATTACTGGCCTGTAAGCAAGGGCGATAAGCCATCTATGACAGAGACAAAATCAGCAGATTGTTAAAAGTATTAAGGTTACACTTCTTATCAAGCGCTATTCTTTCGCTAATAGTTAACT
This sequence comes from Agarivorans sp. MS3-6, assembly GCF_054112545.1. Lineage (NCBI taxonomy): Bacteria > Pseudomonadati > Pseudomonadota > Gammaproteobacteria > Alteromonadales > Alteromonadaceae > Agarivorans > Agarivorans sp. MS3-6. Next base: position 1,489,661 of record NZ_CM134202.1, read on the forward strand.
TTATTAATCGCTTGGCTCGATATAGCCAACATTTTAGTGCTATAACAAATGTGTACGTGTCTAAATTGAAGGTTAAAGATGAATTTTATTTCTCGCTCTGTGTGTATACTATTTTCACTGTTGGCAATCCAAACTCCTGTTTTGGCAACATCTCTTCAGCAAAGCCCCTTCTATGTAAACGGTGCCTATTACCACTTAGACAGTAAATTAGTCATGGGCCGAATTGAAAATATTTATTATTCAGGCGTAGAACAACTACAAGGTGTTGGCGTGCCCGCTAAAATCGATACCGGAGCAGACACCACATCAATTCATGCCATTAACATTAGCATTCACAGCGAACATCCAACGTTTTCCCAGTTGCAAGGTGAAGAGTTACTAGAAGCGATAGCCAACACTTTTGGCGACCCAGCAAGCGAATGGTGGTTAAGCAGTTTCGACACTCCCGAGCGGAACATCAAAGCCACCGTAAAGTTTGACTTAGTTCACCCCCGTACTGGAGAGCTTATCCCGCTTGAACGACCTTTAGCGCGATTAAGTGGTATTCAAGGTCGAGGGGATCACGGCATCCTTTACCGCCCAGTGGTAGAACTAGCATTGTCTGCTGGTGACATAACGGTAAACACAGCTGTTAACCTGACCGACCGTAGCGCCTTTTCTTATCCTATTTTGATCGGTAAAACCTTTCTACGCGAGCAAGCGTGGGTAGATTCCAGTTACGATTACTTACAGCAAGAACCCTTAGCCAGAATAATTGGCACTAAAGAAACAGCCTATTTAGATGAATTGCCATTGGCGGTGAGCGTGTCCTTAAAAAATCGCCGAACTAGCCTACATGCGAGCAATATTAAAATAGATGATAAAAAGCAACATGTGAGCTTTGAAGCTGAAGGTAAGAATCAAAAAACCAAAATGTATAGCTTACCGCTACTACGCATGCTTAAAATTGGCGAACACCATCACCCATTAGTGAATATATCTATTAGTTTTGGCCAAGAACTGAAACACCTAGAGGTGGTATTACGAGATCGTTCTCAGCGTAGTACTCAATTACGCTTAGGCAAAGAAGCCTTAAACCAATATTTCCTTATTGATTTAAGCGCCGAGTACTTAACAGACCAGCCTTTAAAATCAGCCATGGATGTGGTGAAACAAGCGCCGTTAATGATAACCCCTGAAGAAACACTATTAATCAATGATGTGGAACTACCGGCTGAACCTTCTTTTTCCGTTAACACTTCTTTACTGCGGGTAAAAACGTTAAAAACACTTGAAAGAAGCAGTAGTAAACAGACTTTGGCCGCATTTTCGGCGACAGATAGCCAAGGTAAAGTTTACTTATTTGAGCAAGCCATTGAACGAAACATAGTGGTGGGCGAGGTAACCCGCCCAGTGATCAGCCCGATGATTAAATATGCGGGAGAATACCACCAAACTGAAATAGCCTTAGAGCAGGCTTCTAGTGATGATCCTGAAATGCTAGCTATTGGCGAAAAATTTGTTACCGGTTCAATACTCATCAATACCCGCACTAGCCACATTTTAAGCAAACGGAATATCATAAAAGCTGGCTATGTAGAACAAGCTAAGGTTGAAGATTTAGCCATTTCAGTAAAACTAGATACTGGTGCGGATGTCAGCTCGATGCATGCCGAAAACCTTCAATATTTCGAGCAAGACGGTAACACCATGGTGACATTCACCTACAGTAACGCAGAAGGATTAAAGCAGCAATTCACGCGTGAAGTGGTCGATGAGATGGTGATTAAAGCACGAGTTGGCGAAAAGGCTAATTCGCGCCCCGTCGTCTTAATGACCGTTAAGCTAGGTGAGGTAACAGAAACAGTAAAGGTTAATTTGCAAAACCGCGAAAACTTCAGCTACAGCATGATATTAGGTAAAAATTACTTACGCCATGGTTTCGTTGTTAGTAGTGATAAACGCTTTATATTGACCCCAAAACCTTAATCTTACTAACTCACATTTAAACCCTTGTTTTATATGGCGAGCAGGCAATAGCGAAATATTGATTTTAACTCGCTGTTTTTATAAGCCTAGGCTATTTTTACTAAGTGTTAAATAACGCAGCAGAGACTCGAGCTAATGCTAACAAAATCGACGTTGGGTTTGCTTTTAATGGGGTTAATTAGCTTTTTTAGCAACGCCAACACGTATACTGTTTACAGTATCAATGCTCCGCCTTTAACCATGCTAAACATTGAAAAAGCAGGAATCGTGGGTGATGTTGTCATTGAAGCATTTCAGCGCCTCGGGCACCAAGTGAAGCTTGAAGAACTCCCTTGGAAGCGCGCCCAGCGAATCGTCAGCCAAGGCGATAATACCTTCATTATGCCCTTGGCCTTATTGCCAAGTCGCGAGGCCAGTTTTACCTGGATTGCCTATATCATGGACTTAGAACGTAGTTTTGCAACTACCCATTTAGCCATTAACAGCTACCCACAAGCCCATGCTCAGTTAACCAAAATAGGAGTGGGTCAAGGCTCTGCACAAGCGAATATTCTACGTAGCAAAGGCTTTTCCAAAAGTCAGATTGTAGAAATAAAAATAGGGCCAGCTGCCGCACAAATGCTCCAACTAGGAAGAATTGATGCTTGGTTCAATGGTACTCCCGAATCTATTTGGTATTGGAATCAGCAATTCCCCAAAAAATCTTTGATTATCGGTAATGCAGTTGAGTCTAATTCGTTGTTTTTAGCGGCATCTAAAAAAGCAGACGCCGAATTAGTGCAAGCTCTCGCTCTTACCATTCAACACTTACACGACGAAGGTTTTGTCGAGAAAACTAAACAGCGCTATTTAGGTGGCATCAACCAATGACCTACACGACCTCAAACACTTAAACCATTGATTGGCCGATGCTTACTCATATTGTTTAGCTTTATTGATTAAGGGCACGATGGTGGAGCCTTGCACCAAGATTGAAAACACGACCACCGCATAGGTCATAACTACAATGATTTCGCGTACATCGATATTTTTACCAGGAAGAACCATCACTCCAGCGGGCACCGACAAAGCCATAGCTAACGCCAAGCCACCACGTAATCCTCCCCAAGTAAGAATAGGCACAGACATTGGATTGTAGGATTTTACCAGAACAAATCCCAGATAAGGCAAGCCCACACTTAGCAAACGGCTCAGCAACACTAAGGGGATCGCTATCAATGCCAACCAGCCATCTTCAATATGAAATGTGAAACTAATTAGCACTAAACCAATTAATAAAAACAGCAGGTTATTTAGAAACTCTTCCAGCACATGCCATAGGTGGTCAAAACTATGCTTACTGGCTTCGGTAAAATATTTTCCACGAGTAATATTACCAATATATATGCCGGCAACTACCATCGCGAGCGGACCCGAAACGCTAATATGCTCTGCAAATACAAACCCGGCGGTGGGTATCGCTAAACTAATCAGTAACTCTAGTGAGTCATCATCGGTATATTTAATCAAATAATTGGCCAATAACCCTAGTGCAAGTCCATAAATAACACCGCCCCCTGCGTCCTGAAAGAACAGCCAAGCCACTGCTGAACCACTAAGCTCTTGATGAGTAAAAGCGATGCCAAATACTGAGACAAACATCACCAAACCAAAGCCATCATTAAATAGTGATTCGCCTTCAACTTGAATCGATATTTGTTGTGGAGCCTGCATTTTTTTTACAATGGCTAATACCGCGATAGGGTCAGTAGGCGAAATTAACGCACCAAACAACAAACAGTAAATGAAGTCTAAGGGCAGCCCTATCCAGGGTAATACTAGCCACAGTAACCCGGCAACCAGAAAGCTCGATAACACTGTAGAGAATAGGGCCAGTACGGCGATTTCGGCCCCTTGGGCGGCTAAGTGTTTTAGGTTAATGCCTAAGCCACCCGCAAACAGCAAAAAGCCTAACATGCCGTGCAACAATACATTTTGAAAGTTGATGCTATGTATCGGTTCAAGTAACTGCGGATAGTCTGCTAATAGACCCGTTTTACCCAACAATATCACCAGCAACGACAGCACCATTGATGCGGCTGTAATGGTAATCGTTGATTGCAATGAGCCAACTTGACTATTCACATAGGCAATCAACAGCGCTAAGGCAGATAAGTAACAGAGGCTATAATAGGTTTCCAAGTATCAATTCCTAAGTTGAATACCCAAAATAAACTGAAGGTATAGGACAATGTAGGTTCAAGTATAGGAGAGCAAATAGGATTAATTTTAAAAGGCCCGCAACATAGCAGGGCCTTAAGTGTCTGCTGGAGCCGCAGGTTAGGTTTGCATTGCTCGCAACACCTCTAAGCAAGCGCCCATGGTGTGATAGTCAATTTTAGCGCCAGGACTGGCGACCAAGGGATCGATCACCTCCCCTTCTCGATTCAAGACTCGCCACCAAGGTTGGTGCTTAGCACCACAAAATTGTTGCCAGCTATACTTCCATATACTGTCGTAGGCACTCCAATACTCTTGCTTGCCCGTGGCAGTGGCTAATAATGCCGCTGCAGCAAACGATTCAGCTTGAACCCAAAAATACTTATCGTCATCACATACCGTTCCGTCTGGAGCCAAACCATAATAAAGCCCTCCATGTTGATGATCCCAAGCTTTTTCAACCGCATATTTAAATAGCTTTTCAGCACAAGGAAGCAACCAATCTGCATTATGATGTCGAGATAACATCACCAGTAATTTACTCCATTCGGTCTGATGACCAGGTTGAAAACCCCAGGGGCGATATAGATTTTTGGGATCATTTCGGTTGAACTCCCAATCTACTCGCCAATCTGTATCGTAATGCTCCCAGATCAAACCATCAGTAGTGAAGCTTTGCCGTAAACAGATATTTTGAGCAATAGTAATCGCCCGATTTAAATAGCGAGACTCTTGAGTGGCTTCGTAGGCAGCGATCATTGCTTCACAGGCGTGCATGTTGGCGTTCTGTCCGCGATAGTCATTGAGGCTTTGCCAATCGGCACTCGCCTCATCAGCATATAAGCCCCACTCAGCCTGCCAAAAGCGTTGCTCCATGAGCTCATAAGTCATTGCTAGCTGCTGCCTCGCACCCACTCGCCCCATTTTTACTGCCGCCGAATACATCAACACTACAAAGGCTAAACCATAACAGTAATTTGTCTGCTCAATGGGGCTGTTGTCATCTATCACCCAATTGTAAGCATTCCGCTCGGGGTCATAATGTTGACTCTCCACATAGCTGAAACCATGCTCGGCTAAATCAAGAAAGGCTGTGTTTTGTTCACGTAAGCCCACATGAGCAAATATATACGCTAAGCGGGTAGAGCTAACTAATTGTTTAACGGAGTGATGCTGCGCATCACCATTGGGCAATAAAGCCTGAAAATAACCACCTTGTGGATCAACCGCATGCTGTTGATAGAACTCGCAAAGAGATAAAACATGTTGCTGAAGAAACTGAGAACTGCGAAACACCGGAAGCATAACAACTCCTTGTTTAGAACAAATAATGGGCCGCCTTACACGGCGCACAGCGCCCCGCTTAGTTCCCCACACACAGTGCGATCTCAACCATCGGGTAGCCATCTGCACTGCAGATTGCTCGCTATAAAGACTGGCGTTAACGTTACACAGAAAAGCCTAATAGGTCATCCCGTTAACAACTAAACAGCGTGCTGATGGGAATGAATCCTACTGATTAATCTTTCCGCGTAGTTGTTTGGTTTGGCCTCGCTGAGTCTTCTTATCCATGCGACGTCGTTGCGACCCATAAGTTGCTTTGGTTGGACGGCGAGTTTTCTGCACCACCACGGCGCTCACTATCAGCTCTTTTAAACGCAATAAGGCATCTTCTTTGTTACGTTCTTGGGTTCGATGGCTCTGCGCTTTAAGTATAATGACACCGTCTTTACTAATCCGTTGATCATTAAGCTTAAGCAAACGTTCCTTATAAAAAGCAGGCAAACTGGAACGTTTGATATCAAAACGCAAATGAACCGCACTGGACACTTTATTGACGTTCTGGCCGCCGGCCCCTTGGGCTCTAATAGCGCTTAATTCTATTTCCCACTCAGCAAGGGTTACACTATTGGAAATTTCCAGCATTATTTATTACAGCCACATCAGGGAAATAGATTGATTCACAGTATAACAAACTCAAGCTATCGAATTAACTATCAACACCATTATGCGGTAAAGCCTTAGGCTCATTTTTCAATATCTGCTCAAAGTCGTTTACCGCCAAAGGTTTTGAAAACCAAAAACCCTGACCAAAATCACAACCTGCATCGCGTAGTAGACTGCGCTGATGTTCGGTTTCGATTCCCTCAGCAATCACCTTGATACCCAACTTATGCGCCATCACAATAATCGCTTTACATACAATAAGGTCATCACCATCCAAGACCAGGTTGTGAATAAACATTCTATCGATCTTCAAGTAATCAATATCAAACTTTTGCAGATACGCTAAAGAAGAATATCCAGTACCAAAATCATCTAAAGCTATTTCAACCCCTGCTTCACTAAACGCTAACAATTTATTGTTCACTATTGGGCTAGCGTCCATCAATAAACCTTCGGTAATTTCCATTACTACATCGGCGCTAGATAAACCCGCTTGTTCTAGCTCTATTAGCCACTGATTTACATCACACTCAGCTTCATAATACTGCTTGGGAGAAGTATTAATACTGAGTTGAATAGTAGGTAAGCCTTGTTCTTTCCATTGTTTTAGCTGCGCAACTGCCGAACTAAACACCCAGTTACCAATCTCAACCACTACCCCTGTTTCTTCGGCAACGTGAATAAAATCACTGGGGCTAATCCACCCACGAACAGGGTGTTTCCAACGGACCAATACCTCAGCTTTTAATAGTTCACCAGTAAGCAAGTCCACAATAGGTTGATAGTGAAGGTGTAATTGCTGCTTTTTAACCGCTTGACGCAAATCATTGGCTAAGGAATGCCTATTTTGAGCTTGTTCTTGTAAAGACGCAGTGAAATAACTCAGTCGATTACGCCCCTGCTGCTTAGCAACGTACATCGCTTGGTCGGCATGCTTAAGTAAGTCTTCGATCTTAGTACCATCTTGAGGCGAAAACGCGACCCCAATGCTGGTTGATATATAGACCCGCTCAATGCCTAATTGAAAAGGGGTGCTGAGAGTTTTAAGTACTGCATCTCCCACTTCAGCTGTTCTATTGAAGTCGCTGTTCTCTTTAAGCAAGATAATGAATTCATCGCCACCCAATCTGGCGACATGCTCATCGTGTGCAATACAATGCTGAATACGTTGAGCGGCAATTTGTAACAGCATATCGCCCATATCATGGCCAAGTGTATCGTTAATCCCCTTAAACTGGTCTAAATCCAGTAGCATTAATCCAACGACCTCTTCGTCATGACGCGTCGCTAAAGCATCACTTAATATGCGGTTTAACATACGACGATTTGGCAGCCCCGTAAGCGGATCAAAATTGGCTTGCTGCCAGACTTGCTCTTCGGCTTTTTTGCGGACGGCAACTTCCTTACTAAGTGCCGCGGTGCGTTGCTTGACGCGCTGCTCAAGCAGTGTCCGACTAGTATATACCTCACCAGCCATGGCATTAAACTTGGCTATCAACGCCGCAATTTCAACCGGGATAAACCAACGCTTGGCATTAACAAACTTACCCATCTCTCCTAAGCTTATCCCTTGAGCTGTATCTACAACTTGGCGAATAGGCCGCACAATGACACACGACAAATACCATGTTATCACCCCGACAAAAAATACACATAACATGGATACCCAAAAAGTATATTGCTTAAGTTGTAGGGAGTTAGAGTGCAGTTCAGCAATAGGTTGAGGCACCATTACCCCCCAACCGGTATTCTCAACTCTAGCAAAACCAGCAATCATATCTTGTTGCAAAGCGGGAGAATAAAAGCTTGTCACTCCAAAAGCGTGCTGTTTTACGGCCAATACCGGTTCAAGACTAGAGATGTCTTTAGCCCGTTGCCACCACTGCGTGTTGGGATGAGCAAGCACTCTGCCGTATTGGTCAAACATTGCCATGTGCCCCAACTCACCAAAACGGATTTCAGTTTGCAGTTGTACAAAATAATCGGTTTTTAAAGCCGCCATCAAAAAGCGCTCATGCCCCTGATAAATAACCATAAAAATCGAAGGGGATGTTACTCCCTCAGACACCACTCCACTAAAAACCACCTCGCCTTTGCTAGCGCGAGCTAGGCCCATCGCTACTTGCAACTGAGCAGGCACAGAGGTGAACAAGCTAATTTTTTGATCGTTGTAGAAAAAACGTTGCCCGCGGCCTAGCTGCCACTCCAATAACGCGTACATATTCACGCTTCGAAGCAAAGGGTAAAGTTCCTGGTGAAGGCCTTGCTGTAAGATTTGTTGATTAGCACTGCTAAATACTGCCGCCGTATCAAGGGCATAACGTGACAAAGTGATACTCAAGTTACGAGCAATTAAGAGATGCTTTTCTTGCACCATAGATGTTTCACTTTGTTGCACCTGATGTTGCACCCAAAAGCTCACCATTAAAGTGGGCAATAGCGCTGCAGACATGCAAATAACAAATAATATATATCGAAGAGAAAGCGGCCGTGTCATCCATGAGTGCCAGAAAAATAAAATCGATGGCCGATTTTACATCAAACAGACTTATTATTGACTGTAATTTTGCAAATTATTGGTAATAACTAATAAACAATTATTAACGATTAGCTAACCGGCAGAAGCTAATCATAGTTTGCGAGCCTAATCATGCATAGAATTCACTTTACTGTTTTGCTTTTCGCTTATAATCACGCTGAGTTAAAATAGCTCACTGAGACGTCAAATGGCGATGATATTCGCATATTGGCGCTGATGAACATCGCTTTGTTATTTCACTAGCACTAGGAAACTTACTCATAATGCGGCGCTTTATACTTTTGCTTATCTTGGCGATGACAGCCAAATCAGCCCTAGCAGATGGAGTTATTGAACAGCAATTACATGCTCAAGAAATCAATCAACAATCTCAGCTGCGCATTGATGAATTAGATGCTCAGCGCCAAATAGTCAGCGAAAAAAGTCGTAGTATCCGCCAACAAGCTGAAATTATAGAGCAATATAATCAATACCTTGCTGCAATGATTAGCCAGCAACAACAAGAATTATCTCAGCTCAAAAAAGATATGGTCTCAATCGATGACTCTGAGCAGCAAGTGCTTCCTTTAGTCCACGACATGCTTCAGAAATTATCCGCTTTTATAGCGAAAGATTTACCGTTTTTGGCGCAAGAACGCCAACAGCGTCTACATCGCTTAAACCAGCTACTAGCTCGAGCCGATGTAACACTTGCTGAAAAATATCGGCAAGTATTAGAGGCCTATCAAATAGAAATGGAATACGGTGACACGATCGAAGCCTACTCCGCCCCTTTAGGTCAACAGCAAGTTAACTATTTTCGGCTTGGGCGCACTGCTTGGTATTATCAAACGTTAAACGGCCAGAACTCTGCTCTTTGGGATCCTATCAAGCAACAATGGCAAGTACTTAGCCAAGCTGAAAACTTAGCCTTAAGTGATGCGATGGCGATCGCTTGGCAGCAACAGGCTCCTAGCCTAATTCACCTGCCGCTCAACCTCGCCTTACCAGAGGTAAATAATGCAACGAATTAGTCTACTCATTCTTGGTATTATCACTGCCATCTTGCCGGGTCAATACGCTTGGGCAAATAGTAAAAATGTAGCGGAAATCGATACGGCTATTAATCAACAACGTGAACAACGCTTTGCCGATGCGCTAAGCCAGCAACAACAACTAATGGCGCTAAATGCCCAACGCCTTAGTGAGGCGCAGGTTAAACAGCAACAATTAAAACAACAATTTGCAGACAATGAACTGGCATTAAGCCAGCAATATCTTCAACTGCAACAACGCAGTGGTCAGCTAGGCCCCGTATTTGAAGTGGTTAAGCTAAAAGCGCAAGAGAGCCAACAAACAATCAGCAACTCACTGATAAGTGCCGAGCACCCAGAAGCGCTTAGATTACTCGATTTTGCTCAACAACAGGCCTTGCCGTCAGCAAAAGATATCCATCAGCTAGCTGCAACTTTAATCGCTCATTTGCGGCATACCTCTACTATAAGTTTTTTTGATGGAGAGGTAATAAATAAAGAAGGTTACCGCGAAACCCTGCCTTTATTGCGAATAGGCAGCTTTAATATCATTAGTGAACAAGGCAAATATGTAGAATGGTTAGCTGACAGCTTACAATTGCAAGTATTTGCCACGCAACCTTCACATCAATCTGACGCTCAAGCTTACTTCGCTGGACAACAGCATCGAATAACCATTGATCCCTCACGCGGGCATTTGTTGGGCTTGTTAGACCATCAGCCTTCCATCAAGCAGCGCCTTAAACAAGGCGGTTCGGTGGCCGTGATTATAATCATAATAGCGCTGCTGGGGATATCGGTGGCCCTGTACCGTATTGCTCGACTATTTCAAGTAGAGCATAGAATTCGGCAACAACTCGCTAGCCCGAGCTTTTCAGCCAACAATCCATTAGGCCGCGTACTACTGGCAGCGAAAGATAAAAACCAATCATTGGAAGAGTTAGAGCTAAGAGTTGACGAGGCAATTTTGAATGAGCTGCCCCAACTTGAGCGCGGCCAGAGTTTGGTCAAGTTATTTGCCGGCATAGCCCCTTTATTGGGCTTGCTGGGGACCGTAACCGGTATGATTGCGACCTTTCAAAGCATTAGTTTGTTTGGAAATGGAGACCCAAAATTATTGGCAGCAGGTATTTCTCAAGCCTTAGTGACAACAGTGCTAGGCTTGATCGCCGCCATACCCTTACTGTTTTTTTCCAGTTTGATGAGCGCTCGTAGTCGAGTGTTGCTGCAACTTTTACAACAAAAAAGCCTCGCCCTACTCGCTAACCAGCATAAGCAAAGCGCAACAAATAGTGAGAACAAAGCGTGAACACACTGAGTATCAGCCTGCAGCAAACTTGGCTATCTTTGAGCCAATTGCTGCACTTAGGAGGTTGGGTGCTAACATTGTTACTTGGCATAACAGTATTGCTTAGCAGCTTGCTCATTGAACGTTACTGGTTTCGTTTTGTTAGTTTTCCTGCTTATTTTCAATGCTATCAACAACATATATCTCAACACAGCATCACTGCCAGCGGCCAGCAAGCCCTTTGCTTAAGCTTACGTTGTGATATGGAGCTGCGCCTAAACCAACATTTAAGTTTAATCAAAAGCTTAATTAGCTTATGCCCTCTGGTGGGCCTATTAGGCACGGTAACCGGCATGATTCAGGTGTTTGATACGATGGCTCTAGCTGGCAGTAACGATCCTCAGCTTATGTCTGCGGGGATAGCCAGGGCAACCTTACCCACTATGACAGGTATGAGCATAGCCCTAATTGGTATTATCAATTTTACTTATTTAAAACGCTGGAGCTCTCGATGCAAACAGTCGTTGCACATAGCCCCAAGACATTTAATGGTGGAGCGATAGATGAAGCGTCGAGATTTGTTAAACCGTCCAGAAGAAGATGCCGAGATAAACCTCACACCGATGCTAGACATTGTGTTTATCATGTTAATTTTCTTTATCGTTACCAGCAGCTTTGTTCGACCTAGCAGTATTGAGGTAAACACACCCAGCGCACTCACTTCAGAACCCGCCAGTAACACAGCGATCCTACTTAGCTTAGCCGCGGATGGCAGCGTAGTGTTAAATGGGCAAATTAGCGATATTCGATTGATACAAGCCAAGCTCAGGCAATTGAAACTTCAACAAAGCCAGCTTGCCGTATTGGTACAAGCAGATCAAAACTCAACCACCGGTCAATTAGTCAAAGTACTTGATCAACTTAGGCTAGCGCAAATTCCATACAGTTTGGCTACAGTGAGCCAACCCTAATGTGGCGTCTATTACTGGCGCTTCCTTGTGGATTGGCCTTATCGGCTAGTTTATTCGTATTACTGGCTGAAGTGTCAGGCATCAACCCTCGTGCAACCCGCCCGGCTAACCCGCTCAGTAATGTGCATCTCTTTACTTTGCGCAGTAACAGCGACACCCAGCGTAGGTCAAGAGAACTACCAAACCCACCAGCACCGGAGACAAGTCAGCAAAGCGCCTTAGTACTTCCGTTATCGGGCAGCAAGCAAAATAATCGTATTGCTCCCCCTGATGCACCTTCAATATCAAATTTGTTGCAGACTTCTTTATCGCCCCAAGAAATAGCCTTACCTCAGCTCGTGACTGTCGAGCAATCTACACCTATAGCACATCGCACATTAGGCTTAGCTAAAGGGCCACAGCTAGATTTAAGCATACAGGCGCAATACCAACACCCTCCCGAATACCCGATGTCAGCGCACCGTCGTGGTATCGAAGGAGTCGTTGAGCTAGAGTTTACCGTGAATACTAAAGGAAAAGTCGTCGCCAGTAGCATCAAAGTGCTTTCCGCCGAGCCCGCCGGTATATTTGAACAAGCAGCAATCCGCAGCGTCAGCCAGTCACGCTTTCCCATAAAATACCAAGGTTCTGCTGTACCTTTCATTAGTAGACAGAAAATTGGATTCAAACTTAACCAATGATCAGACATTTAGCTTTACTATCAATATTTCTTATATCACTCTCTGCTACAGCACAGGATTTAAGTGAAGCAGAGAGTCGACAACTGAAGCTAGCACATAATTTCATTCAACAAGGCCAGCTCGAACGAGCGGAACAATACCTGAAGCCTCTCGGCCAACAGTACCAGCAACAACAACGCCACTATGCCTTAGCGGTCTCTTGGCAATATCAAGCTCAAGTCGCCATTCAGCAACAAGATTACTCTAGGGCGTTAGCTTATTTACAGCGGACCTATAAGCTAAAACGACTATCAGAGGAACAACAACAGCAAAGCCTTTATAGTATTGCCCAGCTGCAGCTGCAGCTGAGCCATTGGTCGGCAGCCATTGAAAGTATCGACGCTTGGCAGGCACAACAAGACGACCGATACCTTTCAGCCGAGTCGTTTTTTTTAAAAGCCCAAGCCTTAGCTAATCAGCAAGATTGGTATCAAGCGAGTGAGAGCATCGAAGAGGCTCTGCACCGCCAAGCGAACCCGCAGATAGATTGGTGGAGATTTGCCGTTGCGCTCTATAGTCAACAACAGCGATGGCCAGCAGCGATCAAGGCTCAGCTTGAGGTTTTGCAGCTCAGTGATAAAGACATTCTAGGCTGGTTCCAGTTGGCTTCTTTATATCTGCACAACCAGCAACCACAGCAGGCTTTAGCTTATATGCAGCAAGCCTATCAGCAAGATTTGTTTGGGCTCGAGCAACATTACCAATTATTGGTTCAGTTGCTCGAGCAACAGCAACAGCCTTATCGAGCCGCAAAGATACTAACGTTAGCCATGCAAACTAATAAGATCAAAAGTCGTCCTGACTTACAAACTCGCTTGTGCCAATTGTGGCTCAGCGCCAAAGAGTATGCACAAGCAGAGCGCTGCTTATTGAAGCTAGTGAATAAGCAAGCAAATGGTCAAGCATATCAATGGCTGGCTTACAGCCAAGCTCAACAGAATTTGCTGGCTAAAAGCATCCATAGTTACCAGCAAGCCAATCTGTTTAGCGATGCTAACACGGCTGAGAACTGGCTGAATCAAGGCTTGTTATACTTAGAACTAGCCCAATATCAACCTGCTAAACAAGCATTAAAAAAGGCAGCTACCTATACGGTAACTGCCCCTTCAAGTCAGCAAGCGCTGCGACTTTTACAGCAGCGCCTCCAATTTCAAAAATAGTTAAGCCACAGACTCAGCTAACAGCTCTGACTCTGCTTCCATCTTTACTGGCGCACCTAAGGCTGGGCGTAAAGCTTTTAGCACCTGATGGCGTGTCACTACACCAACTAATTTACCATTATCGACCACCGGGTAAACTTTAGGGCGGTATACGCTGCTGTTGCGTAAACGTTCTTCTAAAGGTTGATGAGTTGAGCTCAACAAAACACCAGAGTCAGACACGGGGTAAACTTGAGCAACATCAACACTCATGTATTCAGCTAATTTTAATAAGTTATGATTTGGAGCCACGGTCATTATGTCCTTTTGCATGATACTTTCCACAGTGGTTGAGCTTGGTTTACGGTAGTCTTCTAACCACAGCTTTCTAAGAATCTCCAATTCAGAGACGAAACCTTGTAGTTCGTTATCTTGATTAACCACTACCGCTCCAGGCAGATCTTGCTTAAGTAGTGCATCACATGCGCTGGCAATGGTCATATCAGGATTTAGGGTATTGTTTGCAGGTGACATAATGTCAGCCACTGTCATAGTTTTAAGATTTTGCATAATAGGTTCTCCAATAGGACCAGAAGATTGATTTGATAAAACTGAAAAAGTAGCTCGGCTTGCTGTAATTGAAGTACCACGGCTATACACCGACCAGTACCCCAGACCAACAATAACCGCTCCACCAATAATATTTCCGATAGTTACAGGTAGTAGATTATTCCAGAAGAAGCTCGCCCAATTTAGGTGCTCAAAAGCACTGGCTTGGGTACCAATTTGTGCCCAAAATGCGGGTTCAGCCCAGCTTTTAATCGCGATGCCTAAGGGCACCATAAACATATTTGCGACTACGTGTTCAAACCCGGTGCTAACAAACATGGCAACCGGCAATATAACGAGTGCTGCTTTGGCCGAGCTGGTTTTAGCGCTAAAGGTCATCCACACGGCTAAACACACCAATAAATTACATAACATGCCCAATAGCACCGCTTGCACAAAACCATGCTCTAACTTGTGTTGCGCTATAGATAAGGCGTTTAGCCCCCATTGGCCGTGGTCTAATTGATAAAGCTTGGCACCACTTACAATGAGTACTAGCAATAAGGCCCCCACAAAATTGCCTACATAAACTTTGCTCCAATTGGCAATCATGGCGCGAGTATTAAGCTGGCCACTCGCACGAGGAATAATCGATAACACGCTACTGGTAAATAACTCACCGCCACACACCACAAGCAGCACCAGGCCCATGCTAAAGGCCAAACCACCTAATAAACGGCTAACCCCCCAACCCATCGCTGATGATCCGGTGGTAACGGTGATATAGAAGACAAAAGCCAAGCCAATAAATACCCCAGCGCTTAACGCTAAGCTGAGCATTTTCGGTGTGCTACTGGTTGCTTTCTTATAAGCATACTGTTCGGCAAATTGAGTCATTTGGTCTGGGCTTAATGCCGCTAGTGGTGAGCTTTCGCTACCACCGGTGACCATTTTAGGAGCGGAAATCCGCTCGACTTGAGGATGATTCATTTACACTAAAACCTGTATTAACAAGCAACTTAAGTCGCTAATGACTAAACGTGCTAATACCATAGCGGTTATAATTTTTGCTGGTAAGCGGATAATTTTCATGACCACTATCAATACTTTTGATAGTGCCTTCAGCTACTATGCTTAACAGCTTTTCCAACGTTGTAATTTGACACTTTTGGAGTGATTCATGCGTTATTCTTTAAAACAACTCACTGTTTTCGAAGCTGTGGCTACTCACGGTAGTGTAAGTTCAGCCGCCGACCACCTAGCGCTAACTCAATCGGCGGCGAGTATGTCGCTAGCTCAACTTGAAAAGTTGCTTGGTAAGCCGCTGTTTGAACGGCGGGGAAAACGCATGGTTCTAAGCCAATGGGGCCTATGGCTGCGGCCTAAAGCTAAGCAACTACTGCTTGATGCACTACAAATTGAGGAAGGCTTTGCCGAGCAACACCTAATTAGTGGGGAATTGCAGCTCTGTGCCAGTCAAACCGCCGCAGAGCACCTTATACCAGACCTTATCAGTATTGTTGATAGCAACTTCCCACAATTGAGAATCAGCTTTTCGGTAGAAAATACAGCGGAGGTAATTAATGGTTTAATTAACTATGATTACCAACTCGGGGTCATAGAGGGGCGCTGTGATGACGACAGAATTGCTCATCAGGTATGGTGTAACGACCATTTGGTGATTGTGGCTGCCGCTCACCACCCTTACGCTAAACTCGATAAAGTGAGTGTCTCTCAACTAGAGCAAGCCAGTTGGGTACTGCGAGAGCAAGGCGCCGGCACACGGAGAGTTTTTGACAGTGCAATTCAAGGCACAATTGAAACCCTAAAAGTACACCGAGAGTACGAACACGTACCGGTATTGCGTTCAATGGTGGCCAATAGCAACTATTTAAGCTGCTTACCTTACTTAGATGTCATTAAGGCATTGGAACGTGAAGAGTTGGTG
Source organism: Agarivorans sp. MS3-6 (assembly GCF_054112545.1). Lineage (NCBI taxonomy): Bacteria > Pseudomonadati > Pseudomonadota > Gammaproteobacteria > Alteromonadales > Alteromonadaceae > Agarivorans > Agarivorans sp. MS3-6. The sequence goes on from NZ_CM134202.1 coordinate 1,505,941, forward strand.
GTATTGAATGTCCCCGAGTTAGACATAGAACGTTCGTTATCCTTTGTATGGCGTAATGACACCACAGAAAACCCCTTACGAGATTTGGTGATTACCGAAGCCAAGCGGATGTTCAAAGTTCAATCTAAGAAAATGTAATCGGCAGTTCCCCTAGCGTTTAGCAGTCGCCTACAGGGGAACAGTCAAAGATAATCTAGCCAATGGCTACCGACGTATACGAGAAGGGCCTATTTTGACATTTAGATACTCGTACCAAAATCCTGATAGACTTTTTGGTACTGACCTTGAGTGCGCTGTAATGAAAACTCACTCAATACTCGTTGTCTCCCAGATTGTCCATACTCGATCAAACGCTCTGGTTGGCTCAAGGCTGCTTGGATAATATCAGCTAACTTTTGGCTATCATCAAAATCAAATAGCCAACCGTTTAGCTGCTCTTTTACCAATACCGAGTTACCACCAACCTTACTGGCCACTACCGCCCGTTTATAAGCCATTGCTTCCATGATGGCCAGAGACATACCTTCTGTTTCAGACGTGACCGCTAACAACTCAAAGCTATTATATATTTTGCTTCTATCGCTCTCCAGTCCATGAAATACCACTGTAGAGTGGCTTAACTTTTGCTGGCTGAACTGTTGCAACTTTGTCAATTGGTCTCCCACCCCAAAGAAATGCAGCTCGACTTTAGGTTGGATATCCTCGGGAAGCAACTCAAGCGCTTTTAACAAACTAATCTGGTGTTTAAGGCCAACCATACGGCCAACAGAACCGATACGTAAGCAACCATCTAGAGGGTGAGGCACAATATCTTCTTCTTTAGGCATGGCAATGCCATTATCAATCACCGAGGAGTCCACATGCTCCCAACCATGAACCTGATGAAAGATTTGCTGGCCTTCTTCAGATACGAAACAAATGCTGTCAATGTAGCGACGAGCGAATTGATGCACTTTGAGCCAACGGTTAGTGGACAATTTAGCCGCGCCATGACGGGTATAGACAATTTTCCGCTCTAAACAAAAGGGGAGGATAGGCAATGAAACCATAAGCACTGCCGGGGAGTGAATATGGATGATTGGACGCCCTCTATAAGCTTTCCATAAGCGCCACTGTACTAGGCCTTTCATACCTCTTACTACAGTGACTTTTATGCCTAGATCTTCAGCGACCGCAATCAAAGGATCGTCAGGGTGTCCTAAAGAAACAATCTCTGGCTCCATGCCTTGATGACTCTGTTCGATACATAAATCGATAACAAATCGCTCTGCCCCACCCACTTGTAAACTACTAACAACATGAGATATCTTACTATTTGACGATTTATTCACAATACCATTACTTATTTGACTATCCTTAGTGGGCTTATGATAAGTCAGTTGGGAAAGAAGGAACACTGACCAACTCAAAGAAATTGTTAATTTTTATCAAAGGATTGAATAAATGGATGAAAACCTGAGGGTCTTGGAGGTTGTCCAAAGCCTCGAACGAGGTGGTCGCTCAGTGAGATTCATCACTACCGTTGAAGGCTTAAGAGAAAACGGGGCATTTGTACTGCCTGTTAGCTTTAGGGCGCCTAAGTTCGAAACCTGTCAGCCAAAAAGTTTAGTGGTGCTGCACAGTAAAGTCTTTGATGGCCCCTGTATTTTATACAACTTGGTTAGGTTAATTCGCAAGCACCAGATTAACTTGATTCATTGTCACTGTGACCGAAGCATGATTTGGGCTGGTATTGCGGCTAAAATTTGTCGTTTACCCACTGTATTAACGTTTCATCGTTCTATTCTAAGCTATTACCAAAAGAATCGGGTTAACCGTCTATTAATGCGCTTAACCAATCGTTTTGTTGCTGTATCAGAACAACGGCGCCGCTTGCTGATTGATAACTTAGGTTTAACCGAGCAACGCTGCATCGCTAATCATGGTGGCATTGACACTCAGGCCGAAGTAGTCGGTAAAACTGAAGCCCGAGAACAACTAAAACTGCCTAACCAGCAAGTCGTGTTGTTTAGTGCTGGTCACCTTGGTCGCATCAAAGGTCATCAGGATACCATTAAAGCTTTTAAGCAAATTAGTGATCAATATGATTGCCAATTATACATAGCAGGCAGCGGCTCAAATAAAGAAACTAAAGTGTTAAAACGTTATAGGGACAAATTGCACTTGCAGGATCAGGTCCATTTTTTAGGGCAAATTAGTAATGCGTCATTATGGATGGACGCAGCGGATATATTTGTGCAACCATCACGAGAAGAAGCCTTTGGTTTAGTATTCATCGAAGCCGGCTTGCATCATACTCCTGTCGTTGCCACCAACGTTGGTGGGATTCCAGACATCATCATTAGTGGTGAAACTGGATATTTGGTGCCTGTAGCCAGTCCTGATGCATTGGTCGAAGCACTCCGCTCACTGATAGAATCAAGCCAACTTAGAGAGCAGTTTGGCGCAGCCGCTGAACAACGAATTAAATCGAATTTCGACAAACAAAACATGATAGATAAATACCTCACTACTTTTAATCAACTACTCACGGAAGCATAAGCGAGAACGACATGGACAATAGCGCGATCACCGTCGTCATTACCCCGCGTGACCGATACTCAGGCATCATTAATTGCATTCGCAATTTATACCTCTGCACGAAGCAAGCTTTCGAGCTGAAAGTGATCGATTTAGATTACCCGAAATCACTAAAGCGACAAATTACCAAAGAGCTTGAGCAGCACAATAATGCAGAACTATTGAGTTATGGGCTGATTTCTCCAATCCAGGCAATGCAAAAAGTTCGTCCTTTAATTGAAACCCCCTATGTGATGTTTCTAGATAATGATTCTAATGTTACGCCCAACTGGTTACCGCCCTTATTAGATATCGCTAACTCCGATTCAAGCATTGCCGTGGTTAACCCGGTAACACTGGAAAAAGAAGGGGTTGATAAGGGTGCAGAACTGCGTAGCCATCTATTCACCAACGCTGTACATACCATTGACTACCAAGGTGAAGACTATTTAATTGAACATAAATCTTTTCGCCGAGCTTTACCTGAAGAACTCCCTAAGGGTATTCAAGAAAGCGAGATGTTTGAACTGCATGGTGTTTTATTTAGTACTAAGGCACTAAATGACATTGAGTTACCCAATATGGTGATTCGCGAGCATATTGATATTGGTATTCAGCTAAGACAACAAGGCTATAAAATAGTTACCCAGCCTGACTCTATCGTTATTTTCGACAATTTAGGAACAAGAATGGCTTGGTACGACATGAAGTTCTTCTTCTTCCGTTGGCACCCTAAATATACCGAAGCTTCGTCTAGATTATTTGAGCAGCGCTGGGGTTACCGCTTTTACTCTGAGCAAGCCATGTATTTATGGGTATTTCGCCGTAAAGTATTTTTGTTTGCTCGCTGGCTATATATTCCGGTAAACGGCGCAAATATGGCAGTGAGGATTGCTGCAAAACTACGCTCATTTATTAGACCAGTATGGGATCCAATCAAAGGCGTAGAAGAAAAAGCCTCACCAGCGCCCTTAACTATGTTTTCTAAAGCCAAATAAAAAAGCCCGGTAAAACCGGGCCCTTTTATTCAATTAGTTTTAATCTAGCGACACACTGCCATCAATATCGGAAGGTTTGCTGCTATACAACTTGTGAGGAAACTGTTTCTCTAAATACACTTGATCTGATTGCGCCAGAGAGCGTGAAAAGCGTAAGTGCATTTTACCATTAGCGTTAATCCCTTTAACCAAGCCCGTCACTTTACGGCCTCGCATCATTTGGCGGCAATCATGAATAAATGAACTGGGTACATGGCCTTTCAGCACACTGACTTTGCCTGAACGTAACTCACAAACAAACGTATAATGTACATGGCGAAGACGATAAATTAGTACCGCTAAGGCCACCAAACCGATCACTATGCTAATAGTCAAACCCACACTCCCTGTGTTTAGCTGGTCATTGAGCTTGCTCGTCGACCTCAAAATAAGCTGGAATTAATAAACTCAACAAGAGTAAACTTTGTTCACAAATATAACCAGAATGTTTTTCAGAAATAAGAGATCAATCAAGCATTTATATAAATTGTGATGGGTTGGTCTACAATTTTAGCCAAATGTCACCTCTGAAAGCATTTTCAATGAATTTAACAAAAGATGGTTTTATTAGTAGCTAGAACAAATAAAGAGGAGGGAGTTAATTAGTGCCAATAGCTAATTGAATGGACCAATCAGAAAAGCTGCCCTAGGGCAGCTTATGAGATCTACTTTTTAATACCTTCAATCACTAAATCCATCACCACCGTGGTTGATTTAGGTCCTAGGTTAGTGGGAATACCAAAGTCCTTCATCACTAACTCGGTAGACCCCACAAAACCAGCTCGGTAGCCTCCCCAAGGGTCTTCGCCTTCACCCACTTTAGTCACATCGATAATAATCTCTTTGCTAACACCACGAAGCGTTAACTGGCCATATAGTTTACCAGACTCATCACCACTAGCTTCATACTTAGTACTGCTAAAGCTAGCATCTGGAAACTGATCTACCGCTAAGAAATCTTTACTACGAATATGTTTATCACGCTCAGCATGATTAGAATTAACTGAAGTAGTCTCTATTTTCACATTTACGCTCGTCGTTTCTGGCGCTTGTTGATCATAGCTAAAATCACCGCTAAAAGTATCAAAGCGCCCCACCACAAAGCTGTAACCCAAGTGATTGACTTTGAAATTAATAGAGGCATGTGCGCCGCGAGTATCAATAGTGTAGTCTGCAGCGCTAGCAGGTAAAGCTATTGCAACGGTACTTGCTAGTAGTAAGGCCGCTTTGATCTGTGTTTTCATTATTTATCCCTTCAAATTTACTTAGTAGGTTTCAACATCCGAACTAAGGTGCTGTCTTTGTCAATAAAGTGATGTTTAAGAGCTGCCAGCGCATGACCAGCAACCAACGCGATTAATGTCCAAGCCAAAATCTCGTGAATATCTCCAGCCAACTCTTCCTGTTGGTTAATACTAGTGATAGTCGCTGGCACGTCAAACCAATCAAACACACTTATCGGGCGTCCGTCGGCGGTAGAAATTAAGTAACCTGAAATCATCAAAACAAACAACACCAGGTATAACAAAAAGTGCCCTAGCTTAGCCCCTTGCTTCTCCCATTTTTTATGGCCCTCTGGGCTATTGGGCTTTTGATTCAGGCTGCGCCAAAGCAGACGAAATAACATCGTAGCAAATAGCAATATGCCGATACTTTTATGGATCATTGGTGCCGTTTGATACCAACTAGAGTAGTAGTTGAGATCAACCATGAACAAACCTAGGCCAAACAGCGTAAAAACGCTAAATGCCACCAGCCAATGTAGCGCTATAGATAACCACCCATAACCTTGTGCTGAGTTGCGAATACTCACCGACTCTCCTTTGCCCAAATATTAAATATTCAATAATAAGTATTAGCATCACTTAAAACTCCAAGTAATAAAATTGAATTTTATGTGAAAAAACTTTCGAACAATTAGAAAGAAATTCGCCTGAAAATTGACATTTGAAATCAAAAAAGCACGCGATTACCAATAGTATATCCCTTGAGGTTTTTCTCTGGTTCGCCCCTGCGTATGACATTAACCTTACGGATTCATTATAAAAATGCAGAATAAGTAGAAGCTAGCAACGACATAATCCCCTTTGCAGGCTACAAACTTGGCAACGAGAACCCAGTCTCTACGTTACATTTTGGTAACAAAATATTCATTTTACCTACTATACTTTTTACTGCACATTTTGCGTGTCTCGCAACCGCGAGAAATTGAAAAATTGGGCGAATAAATCCCAATAAAAAGGCTTGGAGCAGGCTTATGAAACAATCACGCTTTGATGATATGGACGAATGGGATGAAGAAGACCTAGACCATAACGCAAAAAGTCATAAAAACCAAAGAGACAAGGCTCGAGCACGTAGACGTATCGATGAATACAATGAGCGTAAACAGCTGGAGCGTTATATTGATGAAGACTATAACTAGTTAATAATAGCTACCAAGGGGAGAATTAACTCCCCTTCTATTTCACCTCTATCTGTAGGTAAGCCGATGCAAGCCATTATTCCTTATTTAAACTTTTCAGGTAAAAGCGAGCAAGCCTTACTTTTTTACCAAGATTGCTTCGCTGGTGAGGTTATCGCCTTAATGCGCTTTAAGGATGTGCAAACAGATATGCCGATCCCTGACGAATTACTTAACAACATCATGCACTGCCATTTTAAAGCGGACCAGCTAGAGTTCATGGGCTCAGATGGCATGCCAGGTGAGCAATTAAAGAGCGCGGGAAATATTGAACTCAATCTCAACTTTAGTGATTTGACAGAACAACAGCGGGTGTTTGAAAAACTGAGTGAAAATGGCGCTGTTACCATGGCGCTACAAGATACTTTTTGGCAAGCGCGCTTTGGCCGCGTGTGTGACCAATTTGGCATAAATTGGATGCTAAATTGCCCCTTAGTGAGTGACAACATCGCTAAATAGGCTAATAACCAAGACAGGTAACTAATGACGAAAACTACATGCCTCGCTTACGAAAAAACTGAGCAGGATCGCCTGGCGTGAGCTGGTAAAGCTCAAATGACTTATCAGCTATTAGCTGACCAGCCAGTTCTAAGGTCATTCGCCAAGTGCCCAATTTATTACTGACCGGCGCCCAAATGGTGTCACCTAAATAGAAATCCCAATCATTACTTCCCACATACACGTCACCATCAAAGGGCGACATAACCAGGCCTTGTTCATCAGGAATATTAGGATGGTAGATGCAATATCGGACTTTTTGCCCCTTAGCTTTTTTGATATTAACAATCAGACCAAACTCTACATCAATTGCCGCTTCTACTTGGGTGGTAAACTCAGTAATCTGCGGCAGTGCTTTGTCATCACTGTCCCATTTATTGTAGATACCATAACTATGCAATTTCACTTGGGGCTTGGGTTTCGCCATTACTTATCAACTTCGCAATTAGGGAGAGTAAAAGGCCTATTTTAGCGCAAACAATCGAGAATCTTCCATTACAATCCTTCCCCCCCTTTTATAGAAGGTGTAGGCTTGCTACTCAAACTAAAATTTTTCAACATCGCGCCTCTCAAGGATGAACCATGAAAAAGCTACTTGCTGCCGCTATAGTACTTGCCAGCTGCTCTGCGCAAGCAACCCCTATTAATGATCTGCTTGAACTGAATAATAGCGAACAGCAAATGCAGATCATTCGCACCAATCTAAACAAAGCACTGATTCGCCAAAACCCGCCGTTAAAGAATTTTGAACCCGTATTGAATCAATGGGCCGATACTTACTTAACTTGGGAAGAAATGAAGCCAAAGATTGCTGAAGTCTACCTAAAACACTTTACTGATGAGGAGCTAGCAGAGCTAGTCGCCTTCTATAAAACGCCAGTAGGGAAAAAAAGTCAGGCGCTTAATGCCACCTTAATTAGAGAAACCGCACTGGCGAGTGCCTTAGTCGCTAAAGGGCACCACAAAAAGTTAGAAGAGATGCTGCAACAAGCAGCAGATCAAAACAAAGCTCAACAGAGTAATTAAGACTACGGCGAGTAATTAACAGACCCTAACAACGCTAAGGTTGTTAGGGTAACACAGCCAAAATTAGCGAGTTACGCTTTGGCCGACTGTTAAACGGCTTTGCAAGAAATGCAACAACATACCGTATAAAGGCACAAATAAGGCGAGGTTTACCGCCAACTTAAAGCCGTAATCAACCCAGGCAATCTCTAACCAATGTTCAGCCATGAAAGCATCACTACTGGCGTAGAACGCAACAGAGAAGAACAAAATGGTATCGACTAGATTGCCAAATACGCTAGAACCGGCAGGTGCAGCCCACCAATATTTGAACTGACGTAATCGGTCAAATACTTTTACATCTAATAGCTGACCCACCGAGTAGGCCAAGAAACTGGCTATAGCAATACGTGCCACAAAGCCATTCCAAGCTAATAAACCGTTTAAGCCTTGGTATTCCCCTTGATAAAAAACTACCGACACAATATAGCTGACCAACAAAGCAGGGAACATTGCGGTAAAAATAATCTTTCTGGCTCGACTTGCGCCAAATAAACGCACCGTTAAATCGGTAGCCAAAAAGATAAATGGAAAGGTGAATGCTCCCCACGTGGTGTGGAAACCAAATATGGTGAAGGGTAGTTGAACCAAATAATTGCTGGCGGCAATGGCCACAATGTGAAATAAGGCCAAGATCATAACACTGCGGCGCTCGGCCTCAGTCAATTGTAAAAACCACATAATAGACAACCTATCTTTTTGTTAATTGGGGGTGAGAGAACCCAAGGGCGCGGGAGTATTCCATAAGCGTTAGCGATCTGCAATAAAAATTATTTGCTAAGAAAAACACCGCGAGATATTTTTTGGCGATAACTAACAGTTTTTAAGCAAACACACACCGCAAAGCTTCGCTCACCCTCCAATCTTGGTTACACTGGGTGATTGCCCAATCTAGTGGCGGCGCCTCTGTTTCACTCAGCAAAGGCTCATTTGTTTTTTATAAAGGATGTATTTTGTCTGGCTTATTGCGGATCATCTTGATCGACACTCACCTAAACGGTGTAGTAGAACTAAAACTTGACCAACACAGCAACATTTGTGGTACTAACGCCTCAGGTAAAACCACTTTGCAACGTCTCATTCCGGTTTTTTACGGTGAATACCCAAGCCGAGTGGTGCCTAGTACCCGCGATAGTTTCGAGCGCTGGTATTTACCACGCGAAGCCAGTTACATCATCTACGAATACCAGCAATACAATGGTCAACATGCCCAAGTGGTGTTGTCGTCGGCCCGTGAAGAGCAAGGGGTAAAATACCGTTTTATTGGTAAGCCCTTTGAACTAGAAGACTTTATTGAACGCCAAGACGAACAAGGCACTTGGTTTCTCGCCCCTGCTAAACTAGGTCAGCAACTGAAGAAATTGCAGCATAATGGCAGCCAATTAGCCACCACCCGCTTTTTAAATACCCGTGAGTATCGCGCTATCATTCAAAATGACCGCAGCTTACAAAACGCCGGTGACAGTGATCTTAAAGCTTTTGCTCGTCAGTTTTCAATGTGTGACCCCAAACACGGCTTACGCCATATCGAAAAGCTAGCTAAAGCGGTGCATTCTAAAGAAGGCAAAATGGAAACTATCAAATCGATGATAGCCGCCATATTGGAAGAGGAAGGGGTCACATTAAAGCCTACTTGGGTAGATGCCAACAAAGCCCAAGCGTGGATTAGAGAAACACGACTGATACAGCAGTTTGAGGCTATTCGCCCTAAATTTGTCAAACTAGAGCAAATAAACCAGCAACTATTGTCTAGCGAAGCACAACTTCTACAACTGGACAAAAGCTTACAAAGTGACGAACAAGAGTTATTTAGCCAAACCGAGCACCACCAGCGCCAGTTAAACCAACTAAAAGAGGCGCTAAACGAATTAGAGCAGCAATGGACCAAGCAGCGCGATCTACTCAATCAAACGGTTTCTCGTGCTGACGCAGATGTAAGTAGCTTTGATAAGCAACTCAACCAAATCGAAGACGACTATCTAGCTTGGCAAGACAAACAGATTGAAGACGCTCTGAGCGCAGTAGAACAATTGCCGCAATGGCGAGAACAAGCCCGTGAAGTTAGCGAGCGCCACCAGTTACTGACAGAGCAGCACAGTGATATTGAAGCACATTTTAATCAGCGTAAGAGCGAAATTAACGAACAGCTGAATAACGCCCTAACTAAGCTGCACAAAACCAAAGATCAACTACAACAGCAACTCAATCAAGAACGTCAGCAGCAACAAGTTGAGCTAAATAACGAGCAGCAACGGCAGCAAACACAAATTAGCCAAGTGGAACAAAAATTCCAACAGCAACAACATCAGCACCAATTAGAATTAGCTCAACTTGAAGCCGGCACCCTACAAATGGGTTACACCGAAGATGAAAGCCGCCAGCTCAATATTATGGACAACCGCTTAGATGAAGCCAGCCAACAGCAGCAGCTATTATCTAGTCAAATGCGCCAGCACAATGAGCAGCTACAACAGCTAAAACAGCAGCGACAGCACGCCGATCAACAACTCGCCACTATTAGTCAGCAAAATCGCCAACTTGAGCAAAAACTGAGCCAGTTAAAAAGCAATTTACAGCCCGAAGATGGTAGCTTATTGGCACATTTGCGCAGTGAGCACCCTCAGTGGGAACATAGCATCGGTAAATTGATAAACCCCGAGTTACTCAGTCGCCGAGACCTAAAGCCACACGGTGAGGAAACTACGCATAATATTTTTGGCTTAGCGCTTGATTTAAAAGCCATTGATGCCCCTGAGTGCGCCGCCACCGAACAACAAATCAAGCTGCAAATTGATCAAGTGCAACAGCGTTACCAAGAGGCACAAAAGCAGTTAAAGCAAACCGAAACCGCCCTTGCCGACGCCAACAAAGCGGTACAAGCACAAGATTTAAGTGTCGCTGAGTGCACCGCTGCGCATCATAACAGCGAAGATCAGCTAAAACGCTTGCATGAAGAAAAGCAGCTACTTAAAGAAAATTTTTCAAGTGCCCTGCTGCAACGCCAGAGCATCGCTCGCCAGCAACAAAGCAAACTTAAGTCCTACTTAGAAAACGCTCAAGCACAGCATCAAAATTACCTAGAGGAACTGCACGAGCAACACCAAGAAGCTAAATTGGAAAAAATGGCCTGGTGGGAAGAGAAGGTAGATGCCTTAGCAGTGCAACTAAGCCAAGCGCAAGACGCCATTACTCAGCGCCAAACTCAAGCTAAACAAGCGCTAAAACAATCAGAACAATGGTACCGCGGCGAACTACAAGAGCAAGGCCTAGACGACCAACTGATTATTGACTTAGCCAAACAGAAACGTCAACTCAACCAGCAAATTCAAGACGCCGAACAATATCGCGATCAAGTCAGTGAATACAAAATTTGGCACCAACAGGTGTGGTTGTCGCAAAAGCCGCAGCTAAATGATGCTTTAGCCAATGCTCGCCAACAACAAAGCAGTGCTAAACAGGCGCTCGGTGAGCAACAAGCGCATTTTAAGCAACAACGAGATAACCAGCAAAACCAATTAACTCAGCTGAAGCAGCAAGTAGAGCAATTAGAGCAACAGCATGCCTTAAGCCAAAACTTACTGCGTAAAATTAAGCAGCTTGCATTAGTTAATGGCCCACAGCACAAGACGAGCGGAAACGATATTGGCGGCTCACCGGCCGAGCGGACTCGCCAAGCAGAACAGCAAATACAACAACGTAATCAGCAACTGGAACAAGTGAATGAATCAGTGCGTCACTTTGACAGCTTATTAGCGCAACAAGCCGGTTCTGATCTCAGTGAAACTTGGGAGCGCTCACGCGCTGCATGTCGTCGCCAAACTGAAGACGGTGAAACCAGCTTAGCCTACCGCGAATTAGTACCGCACTTATCTGAACTACTGAATGGTTTAGTACCACAAAAAGTGCAGGGTTTAATCGACCATGGCCGTAACTTGGGTATGAGCATTAGCAGCTTCTACCAAAATCTCAGCGATATTGATCAACGGATCCTCAGTCAAAGCCGTCGCATTACCCGGGAAATTGGCGAAGACTTAAGCCTAGACGGGGTGTCAGACTCAGCGGTGAAAATACGCTCAAAAATTAGTGAACTGGAATTTTGGGACGAACTGAAGGCCTTTGTCGAGAACTTCCAAGCATGGCAACAGCAAGGTTTTAACCAATTGCCTAATGAAGACTATGCCAACAGCATGCGAATTGCCCTAGACATCATAGGCCGTAGCGCGCTTAAAGAAGGTGTATCACGGCTATTGCTGATTGAGCTAACTCTACGAGAAGGCAATAGTGATTTAGTTATTCGCACCGATCGCCAACTCAATGAATCAAGCAGCCACGGTATGGCCTACCTGATTTTATGTAAGTTCTTACTCGCCTTTACCCGTCTACTACGCGGTAATGCCGATACCTATATTCACTGGCCGATTGATGAATTGGGAACCCTACACCAGAGCAACGTGAAAAAGATTTTTGATGCTTGTGACCATAACCAAATCCGTATTTTGGGCGCCTTTCCTAACCCAGAGTCTGAAGTATTAGATTTATTTACACACCGCTACATTATTGACCGCGACAAACGCCAGCTACAAGTCGTACAGCCTCGCGTTAATTTGTTGCAGCAAAAACTACGTGCAGCCAAAGCCGCTAAAGAAACCAAGCAACAACAGCCAGAGGCCGAACTATGAGCAAATTTAGCGCTACCGGTATGAGTGAAACCGGCCGAATATTAGAAGCCCTATTGGGTGGCCAATTCATTTGCCAAATTAGTGACGAAGACGGTTTTACTTTTCTAGCAGAAGACGCTAATCGCGAGCGTATTGATAGCCACCTGCATGTCCTTAACCGCCGCTTGGCCAGCGCCTGTGAGGGCGAGCTATATTTTTGTGCCTACCGTGAACTCGGAGATAACGAGCACCGAGTCATCAGCCAACAATTTAATGATATTGCCGGTAGCTTGTTACCCTTGACCGAGTGGCTCATATTGAGTCAAGAAGCACAGGGGCAAGATAGCCCCATCAGCGCAGGTTCAGCGCTGCGTTTAAGTGAATTACAGACGGTAGTAGAAGATACACCAGCACTGCGTGAGCAACTGGCCAAAATTTCGCAATATAAGTTATTTGGCTCTACCAGTTCACAAGTCGATAGCCAGTTAAAGCAAGTCTTTAAACGCTTGTGCGAACAAGGTTATTTGATTCGCCCCAATCAAGAAAAACAGATTTACATCGCTACTGCTAAAGTCGATTACATTTTTGAAGTCATCAGTTTTATCGATGAAGCCGAGGGTTTGCATTTAGAGCAACAAGCCATGGACGCCATTGGCCAGCAGGAGTCTTTACTGTGAACCAACACCTGCAACAAGCTGGCTTAAAGGTATTTAAGTTATTAGCTCGTTATGGCGAAAGCCTAATGCATGCCTATGTCAACGGTAAGCTAGACGAAGCGAAGCTCGACCCAAAGCAAATAGACGCGCTGCTAAAAGCCGGCGTTATTTGGCGCCCCTCGGCAGATGAAGGCTTACACTTAAGTTCCAATCTTCGATCTTTATTAGAAGAAGCGCTGAGCGATACCCGCAACCGACAAATTGACGCGAACGTGGGCTCGCGCTTAGAAGCCATTAAAACCTTGGCTGCGCATTACAAAGAAGCATTACACATTGGTGACTTGGCTGCTGCCGACGTATACCTGAGTGATTTAAGTGAACATAGCTATAGCCTAACTGAAAGCTTGCGCCATAGTTCTCGTGTGTTGTGGAGTCGAATTAATAATGAGTTTGGTTACGTACCGCATCTCAGCGCTAAAATCCGCGAGAACGAATTAGCGCAACAACAAGTTAGTGAGCTACTCGACAGCCTATCCTTACTCAACTTTGATACTTTGAGTCAAATTGCAGGAGATATACGCGAATTACGCCGCATATTAGTGCTAAACCTTAGCCAAGCAGTTTACGACTGCACCCAAGAACTCGCTGTAGTGCAGACCCGTTTACTCACCTTGCTAGGACGTTTTCGCGAGTTACGTGGTAAATCTCGCTTACTGAAAGGCTTACAGCTTTTCCATGCCCAGCACCCTGACTTTCGACCGCAAGACCCCACTCAACTATTAGAGGTGGCTAGCTTATTTAACCAAGCACCCGCCGTGCTCAATACCGCCAGCTTGGACATTCACAACCCCGAACACGAACAAGATTTACTGGCGGCGGTGAGTCAAATACGTTTGCAACGTCAGCCAAGTAGTCACGGAGTTGAATCCGAACATGGAGTGTCGCTAGAGAGCGTTGATGAGTTTGCGTTGCAAGAGCAAAGAATAAAACAAGACGTTGAACATTACTTGTTGGGCGTAATTGAAAATGCCCAAGGACAAACGGCCCTAGAGTACTATCAACAACACCAGTTAGATTGGAATGCCGAAGCCTGGTTGTATCAAGTGTGGGGGAGCTATCATGCCTTACCTGAAGAACAACGCGATTACTTTGCCCTTGATCCCATTGAGGATCCGCATCCCATCTTTAGTGGTAATAGAATAGTGCGTGACCTGCAGGTATGGCTACGTTAAAAGTAGAAGCCAAAAACAACGATAACTCTTGGATTCTGGAAGGAAAATCGATTTTGTATAGCGTATATAATTGCTGAATAATTGACGCTTGCCTATATTTAATTACAGGGATTTTCAATTAGCACTCAGATTTATTTGACTGACTAGATGAAACTCTTAGAATAGCCGGATTGTAAGGCCTAGCAGCATTGGGAAGTAAATATGAAGGTTGTTGATTTTCTTAAGAAAAAGCGTGACATGCTGGCTCAAAACCCCTTTGAACTAAAAGATTGGCTGTCTCCAGCCATACGTGACCATTGGATTGAGTTTCTTAATAAAGCCCATGACAGTCAATTAGTGAACTGGGTGAGAGAGTATCAATTAAGCTCAAATGGCGACCAACAAGCCAGTTTTAAAGAAACCATCGAGCTTCACCCAAAAGCAGAAGCTCTCTTAGAAGAACTGTCGATGCAGCTAGGGGAAGAAATTCATGTTGGCGACTGGCTCAATGTAACTCAAGAGCGAATTAACCAATTTGCTGATGTTACCAAAGACCATCAATGGCTACATACTGATCCACAACGGGCCGCCGAAGAATCGCCCTTTAAAACCACCATTGCTCATGGTTTTTTAACCCTCTCGTTATTACCCGCGTTAACCGAGAGCGTAGACCCTGACCAACCGCTTTACCCCTCCGCAAAAATGATGGTTAATTATGGTATAAATCAGGTGCGCTTCCCCTATCCGGTGAAGGTAAATAACCGTATTCGCGCTCGCACTCGTTTAACCCGTGTAGCCCCTATTAAACGTGGTTTAGAGTTAGTGAAAGAAATCACCGTAGAAATTGAAGGCTGCCGCCGTCCTGCGTGTGTGGTTGAATCTGTGGTTCGTCTCTATTTTTAATCGCTTTATCTCGCTATGATGGTTCACGTTAGGTATTAAGCATAAGGAGCTTAACGTGAACTCAGCGCATTCTCATACTCTCTCTGTTCAACAACATACTCATCTTCAGCGACCTTCTTATCAGTACCTTGTGAGTCAACCTCGCCAAATAAAACCAGAGCAAGCCTATCCCTTAGTGCTGTTTTTACATGGCCGAGGCGAAATAGGCCAAGACATTCAACAGCTAGTCGATTTTGGCCCCAATGCTTACCTAAAGCAGCGCCATTTAGACGCTATATGCGTAAGCCCGCATATTCCGGAAGGACGAGAAGGCTGGGCGATCGCTGAGCTAATTAGCCTACTAGACCAACTGGAGCAGCAATTTAATATTGATAAGAGTCGGATCTACTTAAGCGGTTTGAGCATGGGGGGCTTTGGCGTGACAAATTTAGCCCTAGCACAACCGAATCGTTTTGCCGCTTTAAGCATACTCGCCGCTGGTGATCCAAATCGTTTAGCGCCATGGTCACTAAACTTACCTCCACGCCCAGTATGTGAAGAGCTTTACCAACGTTTAGATCACCTGCCTATCTGGTTGGCCCACGGGCTTAAAGATGAGGTGATTCCAGCCGAGTTCTCGTTAGAGCTAGCGGCAAAGCTCACCAATATGGATCGCCAAGCCTGCTTACAGTCAACTTGGTACCCTCAGCATCAACATAATATCTGGGATGACTTGTATAGCAGTGATAGCTTCTGGCAGTGGTTATTTGAACAACGTAATGCTCAGGCCTCATCACACCCCCTAGCAGAGCAAGATTTTAGCTCACTGGTGGGGGATTATGGCAATCATCAAGATTACGTCACTATCGTTTGTGAAACCGAAGGGGTACGTTTATTGTGTAAAGACTTACAAGATAACGAACTAAGCTTTATGCTTCACCCCGTTGCTAAAGACATGTTATTTTGTGAAATAGGCTGTTTAAGATTCCTTAAACAAACCAATGGGCCTACCCAATTAGCGCTAACGCGCTTAACCCTATTAGATAAAATGTAAATAGCTCGACTCACTAAAGGACACGCTGACTATAACTATCGCGTTGAATATCCACGACTTCAGCGCTTAGGCTTTTCACCCTTGTAAGTTCAGGTGAAAACTTCCCGACCATCAGTTTGCTCAAAGCCAGTTTCTGCGTCTGACTTCTGCCTGACAATAGCTGTCAACGCAGGTGCATAAAACGGTGCTCATTAAGTCCGCTGAACACATCTGTATAGACAAGCAGCTCGTACTTTTATCGTGCTAGCTGAAAACTATCTGCAACCATCTAAGACTGCATAAAGGCTAACCAACGTATTATTAATATCGACTTTATCGATAAATTAAGCTTAATATTTTGCGACGCAATGCGACATAATTAGACCAAGCCTTTGCTTAAACATCATTCTTCAAGGTAAAAATAAACATTTAGTAATACAATTCGAAAAAATACAATATAATGTTGATCTAGATCACACCTGAAGAACGAGCTCGCTCAGATAATGCTCACCCGTTTGAGCCGCGCGCTTTTTCATCCTTTTATTTGGAATTACACACTATGAGCAATGCTACTACCGCTAATCCTGCACCACTAGGGTTAATGGGTTTCGGTATGACCACCGTATTATTAAACATCCACAATGCTGGCTTCTTTCCGATTGACTCGATGATTTTAGCCATGGGCATTTTCTATGGCGGTTTATCACAAGTGATTGTTGGTATTATGTGTTTTAAACGTGGTGATACCTTTGGTACAACGGCTTTCACCTCTTACGGATTGTTCTGGCTAACCCTAGTCGGTTTATTGATTATGCCTAAAATGGGCTTAGCTGAGCCAAGCCCACACGCCTTTATGGGTTGGTACTTGAGTTTATGGGGTCTATTCACCGCATTTATGTTTGTAGGCTCATTACGTTACCCAACTGCCAAGCAAGTTGTATTTGGTAGTTTAACCATTTTGTTCGCACTATTAGCCCTGCGTGATTTCACTGGCAGCGAGTTAATCGGCACTATTGCAGGCTTTGAGGGCATCTTCTGTGGCTTATCTGCCATTTACTTTGCTATGGCTCAAGTACTTAACGCCGAATACGGGCGTGTTATTTTGCCGGTAGGTCGTCCGATGAACTTTCAAGACAACAGTACGCAACTAAAAGTGGCGGCTTAAGACCGAGCACTTCGCCCATAGCTGCGACAACAGCTGGTTTTGCTGCAGTAGGAGTATCATCAATCAGTGATTGTAGATCCTCAATATAAGCGTCTATCTTTTTTAAGATATGACGCTTTTGTTTTTTATTGGCAAGGGCTAACACTTCACTCATGCCGCCAGCCCACAACTGCTGATTTTGGGTAAAGCGCTCAGCTAAGCCTTGTGGCCATAGCTGTTGAGAATTAACCATTAACACGTAGAACTGTTGTTCAAAATTGTCTGATTGCCGTTGTTGCCCCAATGAATAAGCAAGGTACTGCTGCCATTTACTTTGCACAGTATGCCAATCAGGCCGAGTATCTAACAAGCGTTCGGCGAGTTGCTCTATGATTTGCAGCTGCTTAGGTTCAAGCTCCCCTAACCAGCGTTCAGTGCTTTTTGATAAATGCTCAAGGCGATACTCGAGGTGTGCTTGCTGGCGATCATCATTGTTGCGTTGTTCGGCTAATTTACTCATGAAGTCATTCAATTGTTGTTGTGATGCGGTTTGCGCCAGCTGGGCGATATCTGAATACACATAACTCGCCAATACTCGATAATGCTCTCGCCAAGCATTCACTTGCTCGAGTAATTGCTGCTGGCTAATACCACTGTCTACTTGCGCTCGAAACAATTGTAATTGCGCTAAATAAACCGGTAACTGTTCACTACGATGCCAATTAAGCCAATGAGCCAGCATTGGTTTGAACAACGCCCGTTGATCGCTATTCATATCTACGTAATCATCGATATACCAATAAGCCATCCAGTTGAGATTGTTATAAACAAAACGCATGCCGCAAGCGCTAAGCAATACACTCAGTAACAACACGCCTACCCAACGACCAATCTTGTTTCGCATAGTCACCCCTCTTACTAGCAGACCTAAATAATCATAAATAGTTCTCACTATGACGCAATTTAAATATTTTGGCTTGAGAGATTGATTTAAGCAGAGTAGATTAGCCATACCAGCAATAAGGGCGTGGCTTTAACCTCGCAATGGAAGCATAATTGATTGGTTTAATTAAAAAATTGTTACTGGTATTAGCAGTTGTATCGGCAGCATTCGGACTAGGTATTGGCTATAGTTATTGGCAGCAAACCACACAAAATGAGCAACAGTTTGAGCACTGTGAGCAGCTTCAAGAAGGTAAATGTACTTGGAACCTTGCCAAACAACAGTGGCAATTAAGCTTACCGAGTAACAATCTTCCGGCTATGTTGGTGCAAACCATAGAACTAATCAGCAGTGAGAGCAACCCGCCCCCCTTATTGTTAACATTGCAAGGCAAGGACATGTACATGGGCGAAGTGAGTGTCAATTTAAGCCCCGAAGAGAATGGCCATTACCAAGCTGAACTACTATTGCCTATTTGTAACACTGGAAAAATGCGCTGGCGAGCTGAAATTATTTCTCTCGATTCAGAGCGCCCCCTAGCCCTTAGTTTTGAGGTAGATAGCCAATGAAATACCTAGCATGGATAGCTTTAGTCGTAATCAGCGCACTAGCTGGAGTAATAAGCTTTCAGTGGTTCTCTGCGCCAACCACGCCCCCCCCTGCAACCAGCCAAGTACAAGTAAAGACGAACGTCCCTATTAGCCTGTTTAACATTGAAAGCAGCGATGGTCGATTTAGCCATTTAAGTGACGATAAAAAGCTCTACATCGCTTACTTTGGATTTACCCACTGTCCCGATGTTTGCCCGACTTCCTTAGCTGTTTTAAGCGTAGCTCTGCAACAAGTGTCAGAGGCGCAACGTCAGCAGCTTCAAAGCTTATTTGTGAGTGTTGACCCGCAACGCGATGATCCTAAAACGGTATCGACCTACGCTGGTTACTTTCACCAAGATATCATCGGCCTAAGCCCACAAGAAGGCCAGTTATTAGGCTTAACTCAAGCCTTAGGGGTCTACTATAAATACGTAGAGACACCAAACTCCGAGCTTAAATACAGTGTCGACCACAGTTCGTTTTTCTATTTTTTAAACGCCAAAGGTGAGTTACTGGCAAAAGTGCCTCATACCCTTGACCCACAACCTATTATCGAAAAAATCAGACAATTATTGCCATAACATAAGGAACGTATAATGCGCGCTTTTTACTTATTAATAAGCTTACTATTTACTAGTCACATGGCCTTTGCTAGCGACGCTATCATGGTCAGTGAAGTTTATGCTAGAGCAACGCCTCCCAATGCTCCAACTAGCGCAATCTTTCTCACCATGCACAACCACAGCGAGCAAGCGATTAGCTTGGTTTCAGCGGAAACCCCCGCTGCAGGTAGAGTAGAATTACACACCATGTTGATGGACGGCGATATAATGAAAATGCGCCAAGTAGAGAAGATAGAAGTACCCGCCAAGCAAATGGTTGAATTAAAACCAGGCGGCTTTCATCTCATGTTGTTTAACTTACAACAACCGTTTAACGAGGGAGAGCAACTAGCCTTGAGCTTGAATTTTTCTGATGGTAGTAGCCAGCAATTTAACGTAGCCGTGAAGAAAGTTATGCATAAAATGAAGCACTCACACTGAGTGGTACTCAGTAAGGATTAACACTGCTTGTTAATCCTTACTAGGCTAAATAACGATCTAAAGAAATACCAAAATCACGTGCAGAAACAGCCCCCTCGATTTTTTCTTGGCTATATTTGTTTAAGTCTAATAGCTTCACTTCGGTATGGGTATTGGTAATTGTATTAAACACCAGTTTCAGCACTGGCTGCAGTGGTTTAAGTTCATTACGTTCAACCACAACACCTAGCTTCCCTGATTTTAACTTCACCAAAGTACCCACCGGGTATACTCCCATACAACGAATAAATTTTTCGACTAAGGCCTTATCAAATTGTCTATCGACCCCTTCTAATAATATACGGAAAGCGGTAGTAGGCGGCATGCCACTTTTATAGACACGGTCTGCGGTTAGTGCATCGTAGCAATCTACAATATTAGCCATGCGAGTATACGTCGACAATTGCTCGCCTATTAATTTATTCGGGTAACCGAGGCCATCTAAACGTTCATGATGGTTACTGGCAATCTCCAGCATAATTTTACTGGTGCCAGGTTGAGCCTTCAGAATATTATGACTATGCACTACATGTTCACGCATAATAACAAACTCTTCATCGGTCAATTTGGCAGGTTTATGCAGTATTTCGTCAGGGGTATTAATCTTACCAATATCATGCAACATACCGCCCATCAACAACTGCTTCTGAGTGGCTTTACTCATCCCCAGTGAACGGCCAAAATAAGCCAGCAGCATGCCAACGTTTAGTGAATGCTCCATTAAATACTTATCTTTAGCGCGTATCTTGGCTAAACATAACATGGCACTACTTTGGTTTTCTAAAGAGTCAATTAAACCGTCGGCAGCTCGCTCCATGGGAGCAAAATCAATCGGCTCACCTTGCTGCAGTTGCCTAAAGTATTTTGACTGCAAGCTCTTTGCTTCATTAAACAACTGCTTAGCCATTCGTTTTTGGCTATCTTCACTTAAGGGCTTACCTTTACTGCTTGAGGTTTCTATTGCTGGAGCGGTGGAATCAGCTAATTCGGTGTCTGCAAAGTGGCTTCGTAACCAGTCAACCTTAAGCAACTTTACGCCTTTGTTTTTGAGTAAGGTAATTTGCTCGGCTTTTGTGATGCGGCCAGACTGCAGAACATTAGCTTTGCCTTTTTGGCCAGCAATCGCAACCACAAACATCCCTTCTTTCAAAGCGTCGATGTCAATGGTCCGTATATCAGTTTTTGGAGTCGTCATGCTGCTCTGCTAATACAAAAAATCAATTAAAGGGAACACCCCAAGTTTTCACATCTTGTTTCGATACTAAAGCAATCGAAAAATAAATCGTGCCTATTAAGTGTAGAATGTTATCGCTATCAAAAAAGGAAACTAAATATCAACATTTAGGCAACTCATGGGAAGGTTCGGCCTCTCTATATTCTAGGTACTGAGAAGCAAAAAACTCCATCATCTGTATGTCCTGCTTTTCAAAAGGTACCGTTCTAGGTTCCAGTGATGAAAAGTTAAGCGTGCCGATGATTTTGTTTTTTACAACTAGCGGGATACCAATATAGCTTTCTAAGTGCATGGCCTGATAACAAGGGTGTAAACACATTTTGGTCATCGCACCGACTTGTTCATAAGCGACGATTTTGCCAAGGTTTACTACATTTGCGCAATAGGTCATATCAACAGCAAACTCATCGCCCGCCTTTACTAAGTCTAAACTGGAATAAGCTTCTACAACCACATAACGATTATCATCAATATCGCTAATGATCGCTAACTGCATATTAAAGGCTTCTGCTGCTTGCTGTAACCACTGATGCAAATCCATTAGCACTCCGATTCAATTAGCCCCTGATAAAGCTTATTTTACTTAGCTCTACTTGTTGTTTCAATGCTAGCCAGTATACTCGAATGATGCACTCTCCCGATTTTTGGCGAATGATCATCTTCGTCGGCCTATTAGCAATTTTTATGCTGTTAGAGTTTTATAAACCTAAACACACACGCCGCATGGCGCGCAGCCAACGCTGGCCAGCTAATTTATCACTGATTGCCATAAATGCCGTAGTACTAAAGCTAATATTTCCTGTTTCCGCAGTAACATTTGCGCTGTGGATCCAACAAATGCAATTTGGTGTATTAAATTTACTCGCGCTACCTTGGTTTATTGCGATTCCCTTAGCGGTGGTGCTGCTCGATCTTGCTATATATTGGCAACACCGACTGTTTCATCAATCTTCTTTGTTATGGCGTGTACATAGAATGCATCACGTAGATCCTGACTATGACGTGACTTTGGGTTTACGCTTTCACCCCATAGAAATCGTTCTCTCGATGATAATAAAATTTACCGTTATTGCCCTATTAGGCGCACCAATGATGGCGGTGTTTGTGTTTGAGATAATCTTAAATGCAATGGCAATGTTTAATCACAGCAACATTCGCTTGCCAATAAAAGTAGATGCCAAGCTAAGATTACTGTTAGTAACACCAGATATGCACCGAGTTCATCACTCAACCTTAAGAGATGAACACAACGCTAATTATGGCTTCAATTTATCCTGTTGGGACCGCTGGTTTAATAGTTATGTTGCCCAGCCCAAACTTGGCCATCAAGATATCCAGTTCGGTTTGAGCTCTTGGCGAAAAGCCCAAGACAATCGCCAGCTAAAAGGTTTACTCAGCCTACCTTTTCGCTCTTCTAAGTAAGCACTTAATAACCCCTAAGCAAGCAACCATTCAGCAAGCGTCGACTTCGCTGGAGAGCGATTGTATTTACTGGTATATTTCAGCTCCGCTCAAGGAGGTGAATAGCGATGTATAGCAGTTTATTTATGATTTTAGGAGCATTAGTTATAGGTTATGCAATTCCTTTAACACATAGCACCACATTAAGCCTAGTTCGCCGACTAAGCAGCTGGATGCTTTACCTGATTTTATTTTTGATGGGCTTTGGGCTAGCGTTTATCGACAACCTTGGTCAAAACATCGTTCAAATATTTAGCCAAGCCGTCACCCTAATTTCCTTATTACTGCTGTTCAACGTCACTGCGCTTTGGCTGATAGGCCGCCATTTGGCGATGCCCAAAGCCGAACCGATGCATAAGCAAAGTTCTAGCAAACTAGCGATGTTTAAAGAACCCTTATTACTGATCGCCCTGCTGGTAGTAGGTTTAATATCGGGCTTAACCTATCAACAGCCACTACCAGCTCAGGAGGTGTTAGCCGAATACGCCCTGATTGTCTTAATATTTTGTATTGGTGTAGAGCTCCGCAGTGCAGGTATTAGTGTCAGGCAGCTGTTACTTAATCGACGCGGGCTGATTATTTCTCTGGTTGTAGTATTGAGCTCTCTGCCCGCTGGCGCACTGACGGCTTGGCTATTTAATTTACCGCTCAATATTGGCTTAGCCATGAGCAGTGGCTTTGGCTGGTACTCTTTGTCGGGTGCATTACTTAGTGAAGCCACTACGCCACTCATTGGTAGCACCGTTTTTTTTGCTGATTTAAGCCGAGAGCTGATCACCCTGTTATTGATACCTACACTTATGCAGCGTTCTTCGGCTGCAACCATTGGTTATGCAGGAGCCACCGCCATGGACTTTTCTCTACCAATGCTGCAACGCGCTGGCGGCAATCAATTGGTGCCAGCCGCAATTGCTAGCGGCTTTATATTAAGCCTACTCTGCCCAATCATGATTCTGGTACTAGTGAATTTATAACCAACTATATGGCCTATTTTGTAGACTACATAGCCGCTTGAAGACCAGATACCTTATACATTTGAATAAACCACAGTTTAATTATGGTTATGTTGCTATGCTGATATAAGGCAATCTTCATGGAGTGCAGAAAGCGATGTATTGGTTAAAACTTTGCGCTTTACTGCTTTGGTCTATTGTTGTCAG
The DNA here is from genome assembly GCF_054112545.1 of Agarivorans sp. MS3-6. Lineage (NCBI taxonomy): Bacteria > Pseudomonadati > Pseudomonadota > Gammaproteobacteria > Alteromonadales > Alteromonadaceae > Agarivorans > Agarivorans sp. MS3-6. The sequence continues at coordinate 1,529,621 of NZ_CM134202.1, forward strand.
TGAAGCGCAAGCAAAAACACAGAAAGTACTGGTTTTGCACTCTTATCATCAGGGCTTAGAGTGGACGGACAGTATCAGTGAAGGCATAAAGTCTGTCTTTTCATCCAAAAACCGTAACATAGAAGTCTATTTCGAATACCTTGATTCCAAGCGTAATACAGGGACGCTTTATACCAAAAAACAGATTGAATTGTTTAGAGCTAAAAGTGATCAAACCCCTTTTGATTTAATTATTACGTCCGATAACAACGCCCTTGAGTTTGTCCGTCAGCATAATGCTGAGTTATATCCGGATATTCCTATTGTTTTTTGTGGGGTGAATTTTTTTCAAACGGCACTCATTCAGGGCTTAGAACAAGTCACCGGCGTCGTTGAAGAAGCCGATGTCATCGGCACCATAGAATTGATGTTGAGCGTTCACCCTAAAACAAAAGAAATCATAATTGTCGTTGATAAAACCACTACAGGTTTAGCTATCAAGCAAAGCTTGTCTGGGCTGCAAGATCATTTTTCTCAACGTGTGGCTATAAGGTTTTATAGCGATTTTACCTGGCAGCAACTTCCTAAATATATCTCATCATTAAACACAGGAACGCTGATCTACTTATTGTCATTCAATCGTGATGATAACAATGAATTTGTTTCTTATCTTGATGGTATTGATATCGTTAATGGTGCGGCTAAAGTGCCCTTATATGGCTCGTGGGATTTTTTTCTAGGAAAAGGTATCTTGGGTGGCGTCATTACCTCCGGTAAAGAACAGGGTCAGAAAGCCGCTGAATTAGCGTTAGCGATCCTATCGGGTACCCCTGCAAATCAAATTGAGATTGTTCAGAATTTAGTTTATCAAACAGTGTTTGATTATAACTTAATGCAGCGATTTGCTGTGAGACCTGCAACGCTCCCCGACAACGTGCATATTATTAATCAGCCCGCAGGACTACTGGAGCAAATAACAAACATCCCACTATGGCTTAAGATCAGTATGCTGATGACACTAGGTTTAATGCTACTGCTAATGGCGATGTTAAAGCTTAGGCAATCGCTGATCTTAAAGTCAAACCTACTACTAGATAAAAAAGTAAAAGATAAAACCGCTGAGCTTGAACGGGCAAACAGTCAGCTCAAGGAAATAACGAATACCGATGAGCTAACCGGTATTTTTAATCGTAGGTTTGTATTTGAACAGCTATCCCAAGAGTTACATGTCAGTAATATCAGGAATTCGCCGTTGTCAGTTGTGATGGTTGATATCGATTATTTTAAGCGAATCAATGATCAATATGGGCACCTATTTGGTGATGAAGTTCTGCACTGCATCGCTAATTGCATAGCGGGCTCTCTTCGCCAATGCGATACGGTAGGCCGCTATGGCGGGGAGGAATTTTTGGTGATATTGCCTAGCACCCCATACTCAGCGGCATTTGCTTTAGCTGAGCGAATCCGTTGCAACGTGGCAGATATACAATGGAAAAAGGGAGAACTAAAAGTTACCTTAAGTTGTGGGGTAGCCACCGCTGAAAAGCATAGCGAAACCGAGTTATTAAAACTGGCTGATGAGTGTTTATATCAAGCCAAAGCTGAGGGTAGAAACAGAGTCAGATGACAAGCGCTGGTTGACCCAAGACATCTCACGCCCCCTTATTCAGCAGTCTGACACTGACAGACACTTCCACAATAAAGCGGCTGTCAGCTCAGAGCCTCTATCCATAGTTAGTGCTGTTCAATACTCAAGTCATCAATCATTTTGTCTAAAAGCTTTAAGTCTTCAGGGTAGTCATGGCTCAATTGATGGATCCAATCTTCAACATTATCCCACCACGCAGGTAACTCAGGAGACTGTATCTTGTTGGCTAAACGCTGAATTCTGGCTAAACCAATAGAGCCTGCGGCACCCTTGATTTTGTGAGCTTCAGAAGCGATTCCGTCTTGATCCTTAGCATACAGATTGGTTTCCAAAACCTGTAGGTAGTCAGGCATGACTTGCCTAAACAAGGCAATGCTGTCGGTGAGCACCTTCTCGCCGATTTGATGACAAAACTGCTCAATTAAATCTAAGTCTAAAATGGGTTGAGAACTTCGGCTCAAGGCCTGTTTAGGGCTGGAGTCTGGCTCGGTAGATAGCGTTTCACCAATAGCAAACACACCATTAAAACAATGTACAACGGCATTTCGATTGATCGGCTTATGAATAACATCAAGCATACCGGCATCGATAAATTCTTGACGGCTACTGACTGCGTTAGCGGTGAGTGCGACTAACGGCGGCAAGTCAGCCTTGTCGTATTGCTGCAGCAAATGCTTGGCAATATCAAACCCCGTCATGTCGGGCAACTGGATATCGAGTAACACCAAATCAAATTGGTCGGGGTCAAAGGCTTCGATAGCCTCAGCTCCGGTCATTGCTACCACCACGTAATGGCCTAGCTTTTCTAATAGAGCTTTAGCAATGGTGACATTTAATTCAACATCCTCGACCAATAGGATGTCTAAAGGAGGGTGGTCTATTTGCTCTGCTTCATCAGGAATTTCATCTAATTTCACAGCTAAACTTATGGTGAAACAAGCGCCCTTACCTTCTTCACTGGTGACCGTTATATCCCCACCCATGGCGCGGATCAACTGCCTTGATACCGATAAACCAATACCCGTTCCGGTGGCCGACTTACTGCTTTCTACTTGATAATACATGGCAAATATTTGTTCAAACTGATCCTCAGGTATACCCGGTCCAGTATCCTTGATGCTAATGTCTAGCTGAACTTCTTGCTCAGACAGATTTTGCGCTTTGACAAGTAAATCTACCCCACCCACTTCGGTAAACTTCACCGCGTTATGGGTTAAATTCCAAAGCACTTGGCGCAAACGTGTAGGATCAGCCACAATACTACGCGGTATAGGCCCAATTTGTTCAAAATTGAATGCTAAGCCTTTATTTTGCAACTGCATTTCAGTCAAGGTTTCAATGTCTGTAAGCAAGGCGTTAAAATCCATGGGCTCCATTGCTACCGAAAAGCGACGGCGATCCAGTTTATCTAAATCGATAATATCATTGAAAATATTACCTAAGGTGGTAGCACTCAACAATATGGTATTTACCTGTTTGCGCTGCGCGTCATTAAGCGGTGTATCTAACAGCATTTGACTCAAGCCAACCACTCCATTTAGCGGAGTGCGTAGCTCATGACTAAGCGTAGAGATAAACTGAGTTTTATCACGATTAGCCTTTTCAATATTAGCTTGGTGGCGCATTCGCTCGGTAATATCGCGGCCAAAACCCAGCAGTCCGAGACGGTTGCCGTTGCGCCCATAAAACGGTACTTTTCGCAGTTCAAAAAAGGCTTTTCGTCCGTCTGGGTACTCCAACCATTGCTCGTAAGTTAACGGTTCGTCGTTATCAAATACTTGATGATCTGTTTCTACAATTTTATCGGCAATATCTTCTGGATAAACATCATAAGGGGTTAAGCCAATCAGTTTTTTTTCAGAACGGCCAACCAGCTGTTCCAAGGCCAAATTACATCCTGAAAACTGCCCTTGTTCATTTCGGTAATAGACTAAATCGGGCGAACTATCGATGAAGCTACGCAACAATGCCGAATGCTCTTCGAGTTCTTGTTGAGCTTGCTGCCGCTGCTTGACCTCTTGCTCGAGTTTAACGATGGCCTGACGGCGCGCAGTTTCGGCTTTTTCACGCTCATCCATCTCAGTATTCAATTGGTTTATGTTAGCTTTCAATTTGTTAGTTAACTGCAAATCACGCGAACGCATTTTCTCCAATTTTCGAATCATTTTACTTAGCCGTTGCCGAGAGTCTTCGATCTGCTCAACCACCACCGACATAAAATATACCGCCCAAGGTGTAATGATGAGGCCAAAAAACACCGAGCGAATTAAATCTACGGCTGACACCTGCCCGGTAAGCGCAAAGGTAACGCTCATTTGTATTGCTAAGGCCACAAAAATAATGGCAGCGGCTAAACTAATACTGAATTTAACCAAGCCTAATCGGGACAACAGGTGCACGTAATAGGTCGCTAAATTTTTTAATGGCGTCATTAAAGACATTCCTTCTATTTGCAATGTTGAAAGAGGAGCAGGCCCTCAGATCAATATCCATACAACAATGGTGGTTAATAATAATCAAGGTTTTGTGGTATAACTTGCCATCTTTTAAGCCCATTCAATGTTGCGAGTGTTATACCGCACATTACCGCCTGTGGAGTACTAAGTGCATGTCTACTGTAATGCCTGACATCGCAAATTCAAGCCAAGCCCAAACTGAAGGGAAACTAGATTGGGTAGGCATGAGCGAAATTGAAATGCCCATTTTGTTAGCTTTTGAAAATCAGGCCCCAGCTCGTGTTAGTGCTCGTATCGAAGCCTTTGTTAGCTTGGATGACCCCAAAGCTAAAGGCATTCATATGTCTCGCTTATATTTATTGCTAGACCAACTATCTAATGAAGATGTTTTAGATTATGCCGTATTAAACACTCTTCTGGATAAGTTTATTAAAAGCCATCAAGAATTAAGTGAACACGCGCAAGTTAGCTTCAGTTTTGATTACCATCTGCGCCGTCAATCTCTGGTTTCAGGGAAAACCGGTTGGAAGGCTTACCCTATGCAGATCAAAGCCAGCCGATTGCAGCAACGCACTCATATAGAGTTGAGTATCAAGGTACCTTATTCTTCTACCTGCCCTTGCTCAGCGGCACTGGCCCGCCAACTCATTCAAAAGGCATTCAGTAAGCAGTTTGATCAAGATCAGGTCGACAAAGCAGAAGTTGAACGCTGGTTAGGTAGCACTGAAGGTATTATTGCTACACCTCATAGCCAGCGAAGTATTGCTCAGATAAAAGTAAAGCTTGCCGATAATGCTAATGATTTCCCCTTTATAAGCTTGATAGACAGGGTAGAACAGAGTCTCCAAACGCCTGTGCAAGCGGCGGTAAAACGAGAGGACGAACAGGAGTTTGCGCGTTTAAATGGACAAAACTTAATGTTCTGCGAAGACGCAGCTAGGCGCTTACAACATAGCTTTAACCTAGCCGATCAGGTGAGTGACTTTTGGATACGGGTGAATCATTATGAAAGCTTACATGCCCACGATGCTGTGAGCATTGTGACCAAGGGCTTAGCTGATGGTTACACCGCTTATTAATTATTGAGGGTATTATTCACTATCGCCTGCAGCACAATAACGCGCCTTGCCTTGGTGTTTAGCTCGATACAACTGTAAGTCAGCAATCCGCACCATTTCCCCATAATCCATCCCTTGCTCGGGAACAATGGTCGCCAAACCAATACTCACCGAAACATAGTCTTCTACATCTGAATATTGATGGGAAATCTGGGCTTCGGCAATATTATTAAGCACGTTTTCAGCGATTCGCTTAGCCCCTTCTTTACCAGTATTGGGCAACAAAATAGCAAACTCTTCGCCACCATAGCGGGCGACGAGGTCTGAGCCGCGCTTAACCGAACGGCTAATCAGCTTGGCCACCTGACGCAGGGCGTCATCGCCTTTTTGATGGCCATAATTATCGTTATATTGCTTAAAGCAGTCTATATCTAACAACAATAAGCTTAGCTCTACATTCTCTCTTCGATGAGTTAACCATAACTGCTGCAGCTTTTCATCAAAGCTACGACGGTTAGCAACTTGCGTTAAACTATCAATGAAGCTTAATTCTTGTAACTGCATAATTGCATCTGCCAGCTGTTGCTCGGTGGCTTTGCGCTCTGTTACATCACGAGTAATAAAAATAATGCCTCGTTCACCACTAGTATCATCTTGGTAAGGCCCTTTAATGACTTCATACCAAATCTGATGACCATCATCTAGATAAACCAGTTCTTCATAACGCAAAGGTTTACCCGTTGTGAGGATTTCATTATTTTGCTGCTGATGCTGCTCTAACTGTTCTTCACTAAGTACTTCAGTTAAATGCTTGCCTAATAAGTCATCACTGGTGTACCCAAACATCTTGGCAAAGGGCTCGTTGCCCCCGATGAAATGCCCTTTATCATCAATAAAGCCCAAGGGGTCGGGAGAAGAATGAAAAACCGTGCGAATAAGGTTATTTTGCCGACCGAGTTTCTTTTCTGAACTAATGCGGTTTTGGTTTTCTTGTTCAAGTTTACGGTTTAGCTCATGCCATTTGGTGACGTCATAGGAAACATTTAGCACCCCCGTGACTTCATTTTTTTGGTTTTTGAGCGGATAAATATTGTTTTGTAGCAGAATTTGTCTGCTATCTGGCGCACTAAACCACTCGGTATGTTGGCAAGGTTCACCCGACAGAACTTGTTTATCGTAATGTTGGCTGCGCTCTAGTTCTTTGCGAGTTAAAAAATCGCTTAAGCGTTTACCGGCCAACTCACCGGGCTTCAAACCATGAAACCCTGCCCAAGCCTGATTACACCCTAACAGGCGGTCGCTAGAGTCTTTAAAGTAAATAAACTCTGGTATCGAATTAAGCACGTTAGCGAACAGTTTTTGCTCTTGCTCTATACGATTAAGATAAGAAAAGCCTTGTGAGTTTTCGTAGGCATTGATAAACCATAACTCGCGGCCATTGTGTTCGGTTAAATTGGCATAAACCAGAAATGCTTGAGACTTCTCTTCGAAAGAGACCTGCCAATGCAGGGCCTCAATATGGCCAACTTGTTGGTAGGGAGCTAATAGTTCAACCAGCTGACCTAAGTGTGCTTTATCTGAAAATAACCACCGCTTACCATTATTAGATAGCTGTAACAAATCACAAAAGCGAGGATTAGCAAACACCACTTGTTGATCATTGGCGTCTAGCATTAATTGTGCAGCAGGCGATTTTCGCATAGCAGCTCGCTGAGCTTTATAGCGCCTAAATGTTACTATCCACAGCGAAATTACTATCACTAACAGTGCACTAAGCACCGCAATGGTAAATTGCATCCACATTGCTGGGTAAAAACCTTGTTGCATCCATAGTCCAAATATTCAACACCCGCAACTACTTTACCTGATATAGCGATATATGAAAATAAGTGTTTAGTAAACAAGTAATTAACTTCGCACTGATCACTAAATATCAGTTTAATGCGGAGCCTTGACCACCACTAGCGGCCAATTTTTTAGCGATATCGGTCAATGATAACCATTTGTTTTCACACCAATTAGGAGCCAATAGTATTGGCGGACGAGAGTGAGCACTCACTCGATGATAAACAATGTTTTGCGGGGTATGTTGAATCAGTTTTACCGCCTGATTTACGTATTCATCTAGGTCCAAGGTGGGTAATCGTCCCGCTCGCCAAGCCTTGGCCATGGTACTTCCTTCAACCACATGCAACGGATGTAACTTAATACCCGCAATATTCAAAGCCAATACGGCTTGTAAAGACTGCATGTAATGGCTTGCATCCTCGCCAGGCAAACCTAGAATCAAGTGGGCACACACTTTAATATTGTGTCGGTGTGCTCGCTCTACCGCATCCCTAAAAGCCGCAAAATCATGGCCGCGGTTAATTCTCTTTAAGGTCATATCATGCGCGGTTTGCACCCCCAACTCCAACCATACTTCTTTGCCTTGCTGTTGATACTCAGCCAACATTTCAAGCACAGCGTCTGGTACACAATCAGGGCGAGTGCCAATGCATAAACCCACCACAGAATCATCATCTAACGCTTGCTGATACATACCCTGAAGATAGGTAATTTCAGCGTAAGTACTGGTATAAGCCTGAAAGTAGGCTAAATAACGAATATCTTTATGTTTAAGTTCAGCTTTGCGCTCTGTTAATTGCTCGGTGATTGATAAGCTCTGCTGCTGCGGCTTGACAAATGAATCCACATTACAAAAAGTACAACCACCTTTGCCAATACTGCCATCACGGTTTGGGCAAGTGAAATCACCATCAACGCTGAGTTTGCGTACCCGCCCACCAAAATGCTGTTTAAGGTGACGACCAAGGGTATTTACATATAAATCTAATTGCACAACAACTACTTAATCTAGAGGGCTAAACCTAGCCAAAAAAACAGCCGCTAGTCTACCGCTAAGCATCCGCTGCTGCGTAGGCATAGATCAATAGAGCTGATGATTTCCCCCTATTCTGTTTGCCCTGAGCTGTTATACTACGCGCCGCCAATTAGTAGCTAGGATTGACCATGAGTAATGAATCACTGATAGAACAAAGCAACCGTCTTACCACCAAACAGCGCTACCAGCAGTTTATCGAGCAAGCCCGTAAAACTCAGCAGGTATGGACCTTAAGTGATGAGCAAGGCTGTTTAATCATCGAAACCGGTGAAGAAAAAGTATTGTTATTGTGGAGCGACCAAGCCCTCGCAGAACATTGGGCTAGCAAAGATCACGTAGGCTTCAAAGCCTTAGCCATCAATTTAACCGAGCTAATCGACAAATGGTTACCCGGCATGACCAACGATGGTTTTGATTTGGCGGTAGCACCTAGTTTTTCTGGTGAAGGCACTATTGTTGCGCCTTTAGACTTAAGCGAAGAGCTAAGCAGTGGAAAAATCAAATAAGCCGAGCAATTAAAAGCGCTTAGTGCTACTAAGCAGTTTTTTTAGCTACTACTTAGGTGTAGAATCTTCGGCTGGAAATTTGTTCATCGCCCCTATTGGGTACAGAAATACATACAGGTTAAATTATGACGACAACGGTTAATCCATTAATAGAAGATCTTAAGGCGCGCGGCTTAGTAGCTCAATGCACTGCCGATGAAGAACTGGCCGAACACCTTTCTAGTGGAGCCCGCACCCTGTATTGTGGTTTCGACCCTACAGCCGATAGTTTGCACATTGGTAGCCTAGTGCCACTGCTTATGCTTAAACGCTTTCAACAAGCTGGCCACAAGCCATTAGCACTGGTAGGCGGCGCGACAGGCCTAATTGGCGATCCAAGCTTTAAAGCCGCCGAACGAAAACTTAACAGTGACGACATCGTGACGGGTTGGGTAGGCAAACTACAAAAACAAGTGAGCCAATTTATTCAGTTTGGCGAGCAAGCAAATGCCGCCAAAGTGATCAATAATCTGGATTGGATTGGCAAGGTTAACGTTATCGACTTTATGCGTAACGTGGGCAAACACTTCAGTGTTAACGCCATGATCAAAAAAGAATCGGTAAAACAGCGTATCGACCGCGATGAGTCGGGCATCTCGTTTACAGAGTTTAGCTACATGCTGCTGCAATCTTACGACTTTGCAGAACTTAGCGATAAAGAAGAAACGACCCTACAAATTGGTGGTTCTGACCAGTGGGGGAACATCACTGGTGGTATCGACCTAGCGCGCCGTATGTACGGCAACAAGGTGTACGGTTTAACCATGCCTTTGGTTACTAAATCAGATGGTACTAAGTTCGGTAAAACCGAAACCGGCACCATTTGGTTAGACCCAAAACGTACTTCGCCTTACGCCTTCTTCCAGTTTTGGATTAACACTGCCGATGCCGACGTATACTCGTTCCTACGTTACTTCACCTTCATTGACGTTGCTGACATTGCCACCATCGAAGAAAATGATAAAGCGGTTCAAGGTCGTCCTGCCGCACAAGGTATTTTAGCCAAAGAAGTCACCCGCTTAGTTCACGGTGAAGAAGGTTTAGCCTCTGCCGAACGCATTACCCAAGCACTGTTCTCTGGTGACTTAGCCTCGCTAAGCGAATCAGACTTAGAGCAATTAGCGCAAGATGGCTTGCCTACCACTCGCTTAGAGCAAAACGAGTTAAGCTTAGTTGAGTTACTTACTACCACTGAGCTAGCTAAATCTAACAAGATGGCTCGCGAGTTTATTGGTAATGGCGCTGTATCAGTAAACGGTGAAAAACTTACCGACCCACAACTTACTCTGCTAGCTAGTGACGCCCTTTACGGCAAGTACTCAGTAGTTAAGCGCGGTAAAAAACTGTTTAGCTTAGTGGTTTGGCCTAACTAAGCGAGTTAGCTATAACAAATATAAAGGCTACTAACGAATAGTTAGTGGCCTTTTTAATACCCACGCCTTACCAAACAGATCTTCACAGCCTTGCTGCAATAGCAACTAACTATAAACCTGATGAAACCAAACCACGCTTTAAATCATTAATTCGAGTGACAGTTCAAGCTTTCTCAATCATCAAACTCATCGCTTTGGCGTAGAATAAACCAGCAGTGCAGCGCAGTTCTTTTAAGACGCTGATTGTTTAGAGGCCGATGGTCTTTAACAGTAAGCTAGCTAACCGCACACCGTTTGAAGGATTAAATAATGGCCCCCACACGTATACTGCCGCTCATACCCATAGCTTTATTCATCACCGCTTGTGGCGGTGGTTCTTCAGGGTCAAACCCCAATAGTGAAATAGGTAAAATGCCCGCGACTCCAGAAGCAGAAAATTGGCTACTGGTGTGGTCTGATGAATTTGATAGCGACGGCCTACCCGATCCTACCAAGTGGGACTACGACGTAGGCGGTCACGGATGGGGCAACCAAGAAGAACAGTATTATACAGACAGCGAAACAAAAAATGCGCGCGTTGAAAATGGCCAGCTAATGATTACAGCGATTAAAGAAACTCAAGCTGGCAACGCCTATACCTCGGCGCGTTTAGTATCGCGCAACCAAGGCGACTGGTTATACGGCCGCTTGGAAATTCGTGCCAAGCTGCCTACTGGACGCGGTACTTGGCCAGCGATTTGGATGTTACCCACTGATTGGGTTTATGGCGATTGGCCCGCTAGCGGTGAAATAGACATCATGGAACATGTTGGTTATGACCAAGATAAAGTGCATAACTCTATTCACAGCTCTGACTTTAATCATACTAAAGGCACGCAGATCACCACCTCTTTCATGGTTGATGACGCATCTAACGAATTTCACGATTATGCTGTTGAATGGCGCGAAAACCGCTTAGATTTTTACCTTGACGGTGTACACACCTTCACCACTGCCAATAGCCAATCACACCCTGAAAATGGATCATCTGCTTGGCCATTTGATGCTCGCTTTCACTTACTGTTAAACATTGCAGTAGGTGGTACTTGGGGAGGAAACAATGGTATCGACTCGAATATTTGGCCGCAAACAATGATCGTGGATTACGTTAGGGTTTATCAAGCGAATTAACATTGCGCTTAATGTTAGGCTTCGAATTGCATATTTGTCTTGTCGTCGTAACGAATACTAGGTTGCCTTTTGTCTTAAAAAAGTCATAAATCTCACCTAAGCTGCTTGCAGTTCACTGCTTAAGTCGGTAACTATGGTCTTACAAAACCAGCTCTTGGTTTACGAGAATAAAAGGAATGCTATGCAAATTCGCCCGATAAAAGAAGAAGACGCGCTAGATATCGCAATGTTAGCTAAACAACTAGGCTACCATCCAAGCGCGCAAAGCGTTTTACCCAATATCCACGCTATTTTAGAAAACCCCGCTCATCAGGCTTTTGTCTATGTGAATGAACACGATCAAATGGTGGGGTGGGTACATGTCTATATTGCTCTGCGCTTAGGCTCACTACCTTTTGCTGAAATCAGTGGAATGGTAGTTGATCAGGCGTTTTCCAAGCAAGGCATTGGCCGGGCTTTAGCCAAGCAATGTCGCCACTGGGCGGCTAGCCGCGGTGTTGGTGAAATACGGGTTCGTTGCGATACTACCCGTGAAGAGGCCAACCAGTTTTATCAACATATAGGTTTTAAACAGCGTAAGTCACAACGCGTATTTGTGCGCGATCTGTAGCTGTTCCTCACATCGGCTTGTGGTAATATTCCGCTGATTTTTCTATTTATTAAAGAGACGGTTATGACTACTGCAATTATCGGTGCTATGGAACAAGAAGTGGTGGCACTTCGTGATTTAATCGACAACTGTGATACCTATAGTTTTGCTGGTTGCGAATTCTACAGTGGTGAAATAAACAATCACCCAGTGGTAGTAACACGTTCAGGCATTGGTAAAGTAGCGGCGGCGATTGCTACTACGGTGTTATTACAGCGCTACCAACCCACCCAAGTGATTAATACTGGCTCTGCTGGCGGCTTTGACCCTGCATTAAAAGTGGGGGATGTGGTTATTTCTAACGAGCTACGTTACCACGATGTTGACCTTACCGCTTTCAGCTACGAAATGGGCCAGCTTCCGGCTAATCCGGCAGCTTACAAAGCTGACACAATGTTAATTAATATTGCTGAACAAGCCGCCACGCAGCTGTCAGGTCATCAAACGGTTCGCGGGCTAATTTGTACTGGCGATATTTTTATGGCAGATCCCGAACGCGTGGCTAAAGCCCGTGCAGACTTTCCCACTATGGCAGCCGTAGAAATGGAAGGAGCAGCTATTGCCCAAGTCTGTCATTTAGCAGAGGTACCGTTTGTAGTTATACGGTCGCTATCTGATATTGCCGGTAAAGAATCCCCATCATCATTTGATGAGTTTTTAGAAACCGCGGCCAAGCATTCAACGGCTTTGATACTGGCAATGCTTGAGAAACTGACTAAATAATGGACGAAAGCTCCTGGCTATGGCTAAGCCTTAGTTTACCTTTGCTAGGTATTGCCATAGAGCGGCTATTACCGGGGCGGGGGTTAGGAAAAGTCATGCTGCTGATCCGCTGGTTTGCCGAGCAACTCGCCGCAAAGGTTAATCGGGGCAGTAACGGGCCTCGTCAGCAACGCCTGGCGGGGCGTATCGCGCTGCTGGCAATATTGGTGCCTCTAACCCTAGGCTTAGCACTATTTAACCAACTCATCCCCTTGAGTAGCTTGCTTGATGCACTATTGCTCGTCTGTTTATTACAATGGCAAGCACCAATGCATAGCTACCATCGCATCACCTTGTTATTAAACAAGCAGCAACACCAGCAAGCGCGTGGCATCCTGCGCCCTTGGGTATTGCGCGATTGTGACAACTTATCTGCAGTGGGTGTAGCCAAAGCTTCAGCGGAAATGTTATTGCTACGCTTGGCGGCCAATTGGTTTGGGGTTATTTTTTGGTTTATGCTCGGCGGTATATTACCGGCCTTAATCTACCGAGTAGTCAGCGAGCTACATTTCGCCTGGAACCCTAAACTGTCCCAATATCGCCAATTTGGTATCAGCGCGAGCCATTTCTACCAGCTAATTAGCTGGATCCCCTTTCAATTGTTAGCTTTAATTTTTTGTTGTTACGGAAACGTCGCGCGCAATAAAGCCGCCCTCAGCCAAGGTTTTCGCTGGCCTTATGCGGCGAGCGGCAAACTGATTAGTGTTAGCGCCAGTAGTTTACACAGTGAGCTAGGTGGACCTCGCCACTATCAACAACAAAAAGCAGAACAAGCGCGCTTTGGTCCAGCCAAGCAATATCCAGAAGCCGCCGAATTAGACCGATTAGCGCTTAAACTAAACATGAGTGCGCTGTTATATTTACTTTTACTTAGCCCTATCTACCTTGTTCGCGCCGTTTATTTATAAACCCTTCCAAGCTATTTATCTAAGGCTACTGCTTGGCCTATGCGCGCTATTGATTAGCTTTACGCTGTTAGCTAAGCCACAACGCGTTATCTCACTTGCGCCGCATTTAACTGAGCAGGTTTATGCCCTTGGAGCGGGTGATAAGTTAATTGCCACTGTAGATTACGCCGACTATCCAGAAGCGGCTAAGGCTTTGCCCCGCATTGGTAATTATCAATATATTAGCTTAGAAAGTGTGATTGCTTTGAAACCCGATTTGGTACTCATTTGGCAGCAAGGTAATCAACAACACTTAGCAGACAAGTTAAGCGCTTTAAACATTGCCGTGTATGTCTCTAAACCAAAACAACTAGCCGCATTATCTGAGCAATTTGTACAACTCGGTAAGGTGCTCGGAGAACCAGAGCAGGGCTTAGCACTTAGCCAATATACACAACAACAACTCAACCACTTAGCCCAGCAATATCAGCAGCAGCGCAAGGTGAGTGTGTTTTATCAAATGTGGCATACTCCGCTGCGCAGCATTTCGGCTAAAAGTTGGATTAATGATGGCATCACTTTATGTGGTGGCGAGAATATAATGGCCGAGGCTTTAGCCCCCTACCCTTTGTTATCAGAAGAATGGGTATTAGCGGCTGACCCGCAAGCCATTATTGTGGCGCAATGGGAATTTAGCCACCATTGGGATAACTGGCCGCAACTGCAGGCGGTAAAATACAACAATATCTACCACATAGATCCAGACAAAGCCCACCGCTTAACTCTGCGCACTTTGGATAATCTAAAGCAGCTTTGTAGCATGCTCGATAAAAGCCGAAAAAAAACCCACTCAGAAAACTGAGTGGGACGAGAGCATATACGAGTGAAGAAAACTCTTCACTATTACTAATGGAATAGTTGTGCCAGTTTTTAGCGAACCACGCGTCTAATATAAACTTCAACACACTTAACCACCTCTAAAGAGGTATTTGGTTTTTTATATCGTTAACCTGCTCTTGGTTTTGCTAAATACCTAAATTATTCTTTATCTGGTTAAACTTATAAATTGCAGGGATTTATCTCGCACAGCATCCCTTGCACCATACTTAATCACTATGCGCTAATTTGGCTAGCATTTACTGTGTAAGCTGTTTAGCTCACGGCCAGACAAGCTGAATCTGGCATTCTAGCGCTCATCTGGCTACAATCGCGATAATCTCTGGTTTGTATGTTGGAAGTAGATTGCAAAGCTTATTACCGAAACGCCACCGCCGACTGTTAATTATTCTCGCCCTTGTGGTGGCTGCCGCTGTTCTTTTCCCTAGCGAACAAAACTCGCCCAATGCCAGTCAACGTCAAACTATCGATCTTTCGGCTAAAGCCAATAATAAGTTAACCCTTGAGCCACTAACGGAGATGACCAGCGCAAAAACCGAACCTTCGCTAGCTAACATCCAACAGCGAGAAAAACAGCCTCAACTTAACACAACTACTGAGCCTAAGCCTGCAAACAGTGAGGTTAATGGGTCTGAGATAAAGCAGACCACGCTTAAACCAGAGCTCGTTGACGCAACCTCAACGACATTACAGCCACTAAAAATTAGCGAAGCCGCTAAGCCCGCTAAATCAGCAGAGGCTGAACCTATCGCGACAAAAATCAGCGAACAACTTAGCGATAGTGATGCTCTTGGTACCCTCGAGTCACTAAAACAAGGTGGAGAACTGCATTTAGGTGTCCGTTATCCACTAGCGCTAAGTATCCCATTATCAGAGATGCCTTCCGAGCCAGAGCATTTTTATACCCTTAAACGGCAAACCGTAAAATCAGGCGATAGCATGGCGCTGATCTTTTCTCGAGTAGGCTTAAGTGCCAGAACCTTATATAACATCGACCAATTGGGCGGCGAAGCCAAAAAGCTGCGCACGGTTCACCCCGGCGATACCTTAGACTTTTATCTTGATGACCAAGATCGTTTAGTAAAACTTAATTACCCACAATCTAAGTTTGAAACCTTGGTTATCGAACGGGACCAACAACAAAAATTTACCGCCCGTATCGACACTCAAGAGCTGGAAGTAAGAACCAGCTTCGCCCAAGGCACCATTAGCTCAAGTTTTTGGAATGCGGGTATCAGCGCCGGCTTAGGCCAAGGACAAATTATGGCGCTAGCGGCTGTATTTGGCTGGGATATCGACTTTGCCTTAGACATCCGTAAAAACGATAGCTTTATGGTGTTATTTGAAGAGCACTATATCGATGGTCAATATGCTGGAAATGGCGATATTATTGCTGCCGAATTTATCAACCAGGGTGACATTTTCCGAGCAGTTCGCCACGATGATGGCAACTATTACACACCTGAAGGCCGGCCAATGCGCAAAGCTTTTTTGCGCGCACCGGTAAACTTTAAATACATTAGCTCTAGCTTTAACCCACGCCGCTTACACCCAGTAACAGGTAAAGTGCGCGCTCATAATGGCATAGACTACGCTGCTAAAGTCGGCACTCCGATATTAGCAGCGGGTGATGGCCGAGTCACCAAATCTGGCTATAGCAAATACAACGGTAACTATGTATTTATTCAGCACAGTAGCGCTTATATGACGAAATACCTACACCTACAAAAACGCTATGTAAAAACTGGGCAACGGGTAAAACAAGGTAAAACCATTGGTACATTAGGAGCGACTGGCCGAGTAACAGGCCCCCACCTACATTATGAATTTTTAGTGCACGGGGTTCATAAAAACCCACGTACTGTTAAGTTACCGACCTCTACGCCATTAAAAGGCGAGAAAAAGCAACGCTTTATGCCTATTGCTAAAGCCCGTATTGAACAGCTTGATAATACCAAACGGGTATTATTGGCAATGAACTAGGCCAAGCGATGAGCGACATGTATTTAGGCTTAATGTCTGGCACCAGCATGGATGGTGTCGATGCAGTAGTGGCTGATTTTTCCCAGCTACCACCGAGAATATTAGCCCACCACCAACAAGCTATTCCCAGCCCTTTGTTGGCTAAGTTACACCGCTTATGTAAGCCTGGAGACGATGAATTGACGGTGATGGCAGAAGCCAGCGTAGAGGTAGCGGCACTGTTTGCTCAAACCGCCATACAAGCAATCAATCATGCTCAGTTGCAAGCCAGTGATATTGTAGCAATAGGTAGCCATGGCCAAACTGTTCGCCACTTTCCTGAGCTAGGTTTTAGCCTGCAAATTGGTAGCCCTAGCCATATAGCTGTCGCCACCAATACTGATGTGGTAGCCGATTTTAGAAATAAAGACATGGCCTTAGGTGGCCAAGGCGCCCCTTTGGTGCCGGCCTTTCATCAAGCGGTATTTAGTCATCCCCAACAAGCTCGCTTTATACTTAACATTGGTGGCATAGCCAACATTACCCGCTTAATCCCCGGTCAGGACTTATTGGGCTACGACACGGGCCCGGGCAATACCCTGCTAGACCAACATTTCAAGCGCCATCATCCCAACGGGACTGATTACGATGATAACGGCCAATGGGGCCGCAGCGGCCAGCTGATCCCAGCGTTATTGACACAACTACTGGCTGATAACTACTTTGCTTTAAGCGCACCTAAAAGCACGGGGCGTGAATACTTTCACTTAGCGTGGTTAGACAAGCACCTACAACAACCCGCATTTATCAAGGTTCAGCCAGCAGACATTCAATGCACTCTGCACCACCTCACCGTGCAAAGCATCGCCGAACAATTACAAGGCTTTGAGCAAGGCACGGTATATTTATGCGGCGGTGGAGATAACAACGGCTTGTTACTTGAGCTACTGGCTAAAGCCTTACCTAAGCTAAGCTTAAGCAGAACCTCAGAGCTGGGCATTCCTGAACAAGCCTTAGAAGCACTTGCTTTTGCTTGGTTAGCTAGGTGTTTTGTGCAACAAAAAAATGGTAACGCCGGATCCGTTACAGGTGCTAACCGCGCAGCGATCTTAGGTGGGTTTTATCCATCTAAATAGCCCCAAGTGTACCTCGCCATCTTAGCAAGCGCAGCTGTTGCTAAAGTGAGCAGCAACCTCCTAAAAGCCCGTGTTGGTTAGTATTGATGCTTAAACCCGGTATTTAAACCAGTTGCAGCTTATAAAAACACCAACAACAATGTTCTACGAATATAGAGTCGATTAACGAGCCCTATCTTTTAACCTTCTCTACACAGCACCTAGCGGAGCAGGCTAGCGCCGAGAACGTCAACATCGGTTTGGAAGGTGGTGAGTGATTTCCGTGCGGAAAAAGATAATAGAGACTGCTTTTCAATGTGACCACCTTAAGCTTTATCAGCGCAAAGCTTAAGGTGGTCGTGGTCAAGACGAAACGGCTACCTTCCGTAAGCATTAAGGCTTAAAGATTGGCGGCTAATGCTCGCGTTAAGCATTAAGCTCCTAATAACTCTTGTTCTTTCGCTTCAACCAATTCAGCTTGCTTATCCTTACGGCTAAACTTTGCCCCTAACATTAACAAACAAGGGGTTAGAATCAGCGTAAGTAAGGTAGCAAAACTCAACCCGCCCGCTACAGCTGTCGCCAATTGCGACCACCACTGCGAAGACGGCGCGCCTATTTCTATGGTTCGCTCAAACATATCTATATTCAGCTGCAATACCATTGGCATTAAACCTAAAATAGTGGTGATGGTAGTGAGCATTACCGGCCGCAGACGCTGGGCACCAGTGCGCATAATCGCTTCTTGGGCGGCAATGCCCTGCTTCCGCAAGACGTTGTAGGTATCAATAAGTACAATATTATTGTTCACCACAATACCGGCTAAAGTTATCACCCCTAGTCCACTCATAATGATGCCGAAAGCTTGGCCCGCTAACAGCAAACCGAGTAATACCCCAATGGTAGAAAACAGCACCGCCGAGAGGATCAACAAGGCTTGATAAAAACTATTAAACTGGGTGACCAAGATCAAGCCCATGACAAACAGGGCCACCATAAAGGCCTTGCCTAAAAAGGCCATCGTTTCCTCTTGGTCTTCGTTTTGCCCACGTAGCTTAATATCAACCAGTGGATCTAACGCTAATTGCTTGATCTGCTCTTGTAATTTAGGCAGCTCTAAACTGAGATTTTGCCCTTCAGCCATGTCGGCACTCACCGTGAGTACTTGGCGGCCATCCACTTTGTTTATCACATCTTGCTTGGGCTTAGCTTCTAAACTTACAAAATTGGTAATCGGCACTAAGCCATGGGAAGTTTTAACCCGCAGTTCACTTAAGCGGCTAATACTGCGGCTTTCTTCCGGAAAGCGAACGCGAATCTCTAGCTCGTCATCAACATCATCGGGACGATAGTCACCAATGTTAAGACCGTTGGTGACAAACTGAACGGTATTCCCCAACAACGTCACATCGGCGCCAAAGCGCGCCGCTTTGCTTCGATCAACCTTTAACTGCCACTCTATACCCGGTTTGGTCGTGGAGTCTTCGGCATTCACGAGATGCTCATTATCATCAATCAACTGGCGGATTTTTTTGGCCATCGGCTGTAAGCGTTCAGGGAAACGCGAGCTTAACTCTAACTGAATATCTTTGCCCGCCGGCGGGCCGGCTTTATCTTGGCGAAACTCAATTTCTAAGCCCGCGATAGGCGCTAACCGAGAACGTAAGTCAGCAATCACTTCATCGGCTGGACGGCGCTGATTCCAGTCTTTAAGGTTAACCCGAACATTACCCAGTTGATCGCCACCCACTTTATTGTATAGCGTATCGTAGTCTTCAAGATCAATGATTCTACGCTCAACTTCTTGCATGATGGCTAACTTTTCATCAGTAGAATAATCGCCATGCGAACGTACAATGATGTTAAAGCCTACCGGTTCAACTTTCGGGAAAAACTCGACGCCTTTACCGGCACTGCTATAGGCCATAATCACCGCCACTGCGATAACAATACCGATACCCAATACCCTTAATGGCGCGTTTACGGCTTTATCTAATACGCGTAGATACACGCCAGTGAAGCCTTTTAGATCTTGCCATTCACCACGGTCAGCCTTGACTAAAGCGGTTTGCTGAGCAGCCGTTAATTTGCGTGGGCGACCAAAAATATTACCTAATGAGGGGACAAAAATAAGCGCCATCACCAACGATGCGCTTAAGGTGGCGATAAGCGTTAGCGGTAAGTAACCCATAAACTGACCAACCATGCCAGGCCAAGCCAGCAAAGGTGCAAAAGCGGCCAAGGTGGTCGCAGTAGAAGCAATAATCGGCCAAGCCATACGTTGCGAAGCTAGCGAATATGCTTGATGCCTTGGCACCCCTTCACTCATTTGCCGATCAGCAAACTCGGTGACGACAATGGCACCATCCACTAGCATGCCAACCGCCATGATTAACGAGAACAGCACAATCATGTTGATGGTGAGGCCACCCAGTGATAACACCAAAATACCCGCCAGAAATGACCCCGGAATAGCAATACCGACTAATAAGGAAGAGCGCACTCCCATTACCGCAATAATCACGACTACCACTAACAAAACTGCAGAGAGGATGTTGTTTTGCAGCTCTGAGAGCATGGTACGAATGTCTTTTGATTTATCGCCCGCATAATCGATGATGACGGAGTCGGGCCAAAACTGACTTTCGCTATCGATCAAGTGTTTTACCTGTTCGATGGTTTCTATTAGATTTTCTCCAGGGCGCTTACTCACTTCTAAGGAAATAGTCGGTTTACCATTAACTCGAGCATAAGTACTAGCGTCTTTAAAGGCACGACGCGCGCTCGCCACATCACCAAAAGTAACAATTCGGTCGCCATCCACTTTAATAGGCAGGTCGATAACGTCTTTCACTGTCTCAAATACAGCGGGCACTTTTACCGCAAAACGGCCATTACCAGTATCTAAGGTTCCGGCGGTGACTAAGCGGTTGTTGCGACTGACCAGATTATAGATATCGGCTTGATCTAGGCCGTAAGACTCCATTAATAAGGGGTTTACGATGATCTCTAGGTAATCTTCTCGGTCACCGCCGATGTTGACCTCGAGCACTTGTTTCATCGCTTCCATTTGATCTTGCAGGTCACGTGCAATAGTCAATAAGGCACGTTGCGGTAAGTTGCCTGATAACAACACCGTTATAGCTGGCTGCTCGGTTGCCAAGGTCACTTGATTTACCTCTGGCTCGTCTCCCCCTGCAGGTAACTTAGGTTTAGCTTGATCTACCTTGGCGCGCACATCAGCCAAGGCTTGGTCGATATCGACACCGACAATAAATTCTAGCACTACCGAACCGTGACCTTCGCTGGCGGTGGCAGTCATCTCTTTGATGCCTTCAATGCCTTGAAGCTCTTGCTCCATAGGGCGCAGTAGCAAACGCTCGGCATCTTGTGGGGAAATACCATCATGCGGAATAGACACATAAATGACCGGGATCTCGACATCGGGATCCGATTCTTTAGGAATATTAATGTAGGTAATGATGCCAGCAATGAATAAGAACACTAACAATGATAAAACGGTTCTAGTTCGCGACAGTATCGCTTCAATAAAGCTATGCATTACTCAACCCTCTCCTGCATGAGTAACTCAGCTTTAGTGACCGCTTCAACGGTATCGCCGGCCCGTACAAATCCTTGACCCAAAATAATCACCTGATTATCACCAGTGAACCCCGACAACCATGCACCATCAGGGTCTGAACGGACCAAACTGGCAGGAATGAACTGTACAATGTTATCTACAACGGTTTTAACACCTAGATTTCCCTCATCATCTAAGGCTAATACTGCAGGGCTAACCTTAATAGCTTCCACCTCACTAAGCGGAAAACGAACACTTGCGCTAACCCCTGCACGAAGTTGATTTTGTTGGTTATCAATCAGTACTTCAACTTTAAAGGTGCGCGTATTAGGGTCAGAGATAGTCGCAATAAAACTCACAACGCCTTCGACTTCTTCGCCAGTCACCATCGTGACATAGGCTTTTTCATCCAACTTAAGCTGGGGAATATCTCGCTCAGAGACATCAGTACGAACGACCAGCTGTTGGGTGTCGGCAAGCGTTAATATCGGGTCACCAATGGCGAGGTAGGCACCAGCTTCCACAATATTTTCTTCGAATATCCCGTCGTAAGGGGCAAGAATAAGGGTATTGTCGATCGCCAAGTTAAGATTTTTCACCATGGATTCAGCATCAACTAGCGAGGCCTTAGCCTCGGCTAAGCGGGCTTTACCTTGGAAGCCTTTTTTACTTAATGCATTTACCCCAGCATATTCAATTTTTCGTTGCTCTAACAGCGCTTCAGCGCGTAATAGCTGAGAGCGACGATCTTGAATATCTAAGCGAGCTAAAGCTTGGCCCTTGGTAATGGGTCGGCCTTCTTTAACTAAAAACTCAAGCAAACGCCCTGACACTTCAGCCGAAATAGTGCTTTGGCGGCGCGCTTCAGTTTGACCATATAGGTGTATGGCTCGCTCAATGCGCTCTGCAACGTAAGTTTTCACTTGTACTCGAGTAACATGAGTCTGTTTAGTGCTGAGCTGCACTGACTCATCAGGGCTATCAGCTTTCAGTTGTCCAGAGAGCATCCACAGCACCACAATGGCAACAATAATAATGGATAGAATATACGGGCGAGCGGCGAAAAATTGTTTTAATGCAGAAGGCACAATCAAACATTCCCTGTTGACAACTTGAATAGGTCAAACAGTATACAAGGTGTTTTAAAGGAACAACATTAAATATCAAAGACTACTGACAAATTTGATACAAAAGACTATCTCAGCACCCTGAAACAACAAAGCCACCTTAAGGTGGCTTATAAATCAACATAACTGGATCCAGCTATAAGATTTAGATACTAAAAGACGAGCCACAACCGCAGGTGGTACTGGCGTTAGGGTTACTTACCAGAAAGCGAGACCCCTCTAAACCAGAGGTAAAATCTACAATACCGCCAACCAAGTATTGTAAGCTCATCGAATCAACAATCATTGATACGCCCTGCTTCTCGACTAAGGTATCACCTTCATTTACTTTTTCATCGAAAGTGAATCCATACGAGAAGCCCGAGCAACCGCCACCGGTAACATACACGCGTAGCATCAAGTCCGGATTTTCTTCTTCGGCCACCAATTCTTTTACTCGTGATGCGGCGGCATCAGTGAATTGGATTGGAAATGCGGCTTGTTCAGTTACAGCTTGCTCTGACACGGTGTATTCCTTAAAAACGTTAACTAAAGCGGATTATGTAATACCTGAGTAATTAGTTCAAGTATTACCCGGATCTGGCCAACTTTGCTGATAAACGATCTCGGCTTTTTTATTCCATTTATTGCCATCTACCTTGGCTGTTAGCTCGATACGCTCAGCCAAAAAACCTTCAGGTAGTTTAAGGTCGGTGTTCACTTCTTGGAAATAACGAAACTTAAAGCTAAGAGGAGTGGCTTGTACTTGTAACTCATCTAAACGATATTGCATAGGCTGCTGGTCTTGACTACCAATTACGACTAACTCTAACTCTCCACTTAACCAACGCTTATTACGAGCCACTTGCATCAGCAATACTTGCACTCGAAAGTAGCCTGGGCTTAACATTGCTTCGATATGAAACTGCTCTATCTTCATACCACCAGCCTGTTGCTCTGGTGCCATGATTTTTCGGTAAATCAGTAACTCTTCGGTTAGTGCCACATTTTGCTCACTAAGCTGATCAACCTTTTGATTGAACAGCGCGAGCTCTGCAAGGCTGGTATCTTGTTCGAGTTGAACCATAGATAAACGCTGTTGCAACACCGATTGACTGTCTAGCGAGTGAGAGAGTTGCCGTTGCAATTGACTAATCATTTGGTCTTTTTCTTTTACGACCACCGACAAGCCGTATACGCCGGTTAAAGCCAATGCCCCTATCAAACTTACCACTAACAACTTTGGCTTCGCCACTTTGTACCCGCTTACTCGGAAAAACCGATAGTTTACCGAGAATTAAGGCTGGCAACAAACCAGAGATTTAGCCCAAGTTGATAGTTTGTTATAGTGAGCCCAATTTAGTGCCTCAGCGGCCAGTAACTAAGATTTAATAGGATGCTTTATGTCTCGTTCAGAACAATTATTTAGCCAAGCCCAGCAAACCATTCCCGGCGGCGTAAACTCTCCGGTTCGCGCATTTAACGGCGTTGGCGGTACACCGGTATTTTTTGAACGAGCCGATGGCGCCCGCATTTTTGATGCCGATGGTAAAAGCTATATAGATTATGTGGGTTCTTGGGGACCAATGATCTTGGGACATAACCACCCCGCGGTCTACCAAGCTGTAGTGGATGCCGCCGCTAAAGGCTTAAGTTTTGGTGCGCCTACTGCGGCTGAAATAGAAATGGCTAACTTAGTGTGCGAGTTAGTGCCGTCAATGGACCAAGTTCGTATGGTGAACTCAGGCACTGAAGCCACCATGAGTGCAATTCGTTTAGCCCGAGGCTACACCGGACGCGATAAAATTTTGAAGTTTGAAGGTTGTTACCATGGCCATGCAGATTCACTGTTAGTGAAGGCAGGCTCAGGTGCGCTCACTCTTGGCCAGCCCAGCTCGCCAGGTATTCCTGCTGATTTAGCCCAACATACACTGACTGCCACGTATAATGATTTAGCTTCGGTAGAAGCCTTGTTTGCTGAATACCCTGACGATATCGCCTGTATTATCGTTGAACCAGTGGCCGGCAACATGAATTGTATCCCCCCTGTAGAAGGCTTTTTACAAGGCCTTCGCGCAATCTGTGATAAGTACCAAGCCGTGTTTATTATCGATGAAGTTATGACCGGTTTTCGTGTCTCGCTCGGCGGTGCGCAAGCGCATTACCAAGTAGAACCAGATTTAACCTGCTTGGGCAAAGTGATTGGTGGAGGTATGCCAGTTGGCGCCTTTGGCGGCAGTAAAGAAATCATGGCTTACCTCGCCCCTGTTGGCCCGGTATATCAAGCAGGAACATTATCAGGCAACCCTATTGCTATGGCGGCAGGTTTAGCAGCCTTAACCGCACTGCGCGATCCTGCTGTACATCAACACTTAAATGCCATTACCGAACGTTTAGCAAGCGGTTTGAAAGCCGCGGCTAAACGCCAAGGCATTCCGCTAACAGTAAACCAAGCAGGCGCAATGCTAGGCTTTTTCTTTACCGAGGAAGACAGTGTTAGTAACTTTGCCCAAGCGTGCGCATGTGATGCTGAGCGCTTTAAGCAATTTTTTCATATGATGTTAGAAGAAGGCATCTACTTGGCACCGTCAGCTTTTGAAGCGTCGTTTACTTCTTACGCCCATAGTGAGGCTGATATTGACGCAACCATCGCCGCAGCGGAACGCTGTTTTGCTAAATTGAAATAAGTACTTAACAGCACATTCTTAGTCTTATATGGCTAAGAATGTGCGGTAGTTAAAGCGATAATTGCTTAGTGTAACCACTCTATTTTTGTAACTCGGCCTGTTTTTAAATAGATAACATATCGCTTGCCATTAATCGTGTAGAGCAAGCCTTCTAACTTATTATTATTATCACCACTTACCACTTCCGAGTACTCAGCCTTCCCACACGCGCTGATCAACGTTAGCTTGTCAGTTTCTGAACGGATCCAAGTACCACTGCAGTTAATGTTAGACACTTCGCTGCCATTGCCAGCCAAGACACTAATGGCGATAACTAAGAGTAATAAGCCGAGTTGGATTGAGCGCATGCCGACTCCTTGAATCGCCACTATTGATAATATTAAAACTATAGACAAAGGAGAGGATATTATCGAATATTTTCTTTGTTTGAAGGCCGACTCCACAAAAAGCACATAACTAAAAATAAACAGCTACCCGCGATGATTCGAGCAAACAACGGCACATTCATCCACATCATAAGCCCAGCCGAAATCACTACCATTAGCGTGGCACTGCATTTGGCTTTTAGACTAACAACACCATAGCGTTGCCAATTATTAATTAGGGGGCCAAATACTTTATGTTGCAGCAGCCATAATTCAAAACGCGGCGAGCTTTTAGAAAACAACACGACTGCTAGCAATATAAACGGAGTGGTAGGTAACAGCGGCAAAAAGATACCTAAGGTACCTAACAATACCGATATCCAAGCCACCAGCATGTAAAACAGCTTTAACATCATCGAGAGCTTTTAAGTTATCCACATCCTCGAATTCTACCGATAAACGCGACAATTAATAACTAATTGTTATTATATGTGCATAAATAAATTAGACATCTAGATGGCTAAAATGATAATTTGGTTCTACCGCCGATTTATCGCTAACTTGCGGGCGGATTAAAAATGCAGCTAAAGCGCCCTATTAAGGCGCAAACATTAAACTAGGAGTTCGTTATGTTTGAAGCAATCCAAAAAGAAACGTTTTTGAGCCAAAAGCCAACGGTTAAATCATCTGTAAAAGTACTGTCAAGTAGCCCGCGGGATTACCCACCAGCTAAACAAATAATCGTTACCAATGAGACTCAAGCTTGGTTGGTTGATGACTTTGAATGTTCTGCATTTAACGACAGCTATCGCCCAAGGGCTTAGTTAAGAATGAGTGAATTGAGTTTGACGATAATCTAGCAAGCTAAAGATAAAAAGCGATGTAAACCTACATCGCTTTTAGTGTTATCGCACTGCCTAACAAAATGGTGATTGTACTTCGCCACGCATTTTCTCTCGCTGACAGGTATGGCGATCAACACCACTGGGCCCTATTTGCAAACTATCTTGAGCACCAACTGCGGGGCTAATCGACGCTTGAGTAGCAGTACTAAACAGCAATACTGTACCGAAAATCACACTGAGTAATGTTGTAGTAAAGGCTTTCATATTGTTTCTCCTGGTAATGAGCCAAGACTGCGCAGCCATAATCTAAAAGACCTACCAGAGCGTGGTAATATTTCAGATATTTTGAGCTAATTAGAAGAAATTCTGCAGAAAGAGTAAAAGGTGAAGTTTTTCCTTCACTTAAGAGTGAGGAAGAATGAAATATTTAATTTCTATCAGGCATAGCATAGAAACGCCCACGACAATGCAGACGCTCTAGGTAAGATTAAACACGCTGTAGTTAGCTAATCGGTTTAGCCGCTTTACGCGTTTGTTGGTCTGTTGATTTACTCGGACAAAAACTGGCACCAGAAGCACCTCTAAAACTTGAAACAGCCATAATATACACCCCTACTACTTAACATTATGTCGGTATTAAGCACTACGCTTAAACTCACAATAGTAAGATTGCAATAACAAGACCAAGATCAAGCAACAGCCAACAACAGCAAAAAAAACCAAAAGGTGAAAACCAGCCCGTCGCATTTAGATAAATAATTCATTAATTATCATTCAGCAACACTTTCATCTTTACCGGTAAATGCTCTATAAATGCAAGCTGCTGGCTAATTGTCGGCTTTGTACCAATTGGGCGCAACAACACACCAACTTGGTACAATTCACTACATATTCAGAATAATCATCTAAAGCTATTTGGATAAGCCATAACGTTGATGCAGGGCTTCATAGAGATTTTCTTGGAAGCTAGTTGAACCGATGTCTAGGCAGCCCATTAATTCGACTAAGTGTTCGTTATCTTCACGGCCATCCCATACCTTTCGGTAAGTGCCTTGTTTGTATCCATTGTCTTGACGGAAGAAATTCAATACATTTTTACTGACATACTGCACGTATAAATCTGGCCAGTTCATTTGGCAATCTTTCAACAAAGCAGAAAACAAACCGATGCTAGTGCGCTTGGCCGCCGCTAAGCCAATCATTAATTCTAGCTTTTCAAGCAAGTTAAGCTCTGCAAACTGCCATTGTTTACCGTCAAAATCTATAGTCGCTTGGTCGATATTAGCAAAGATATAGGCTTGAGCTGCGGAGTGACTCCCATCTGCTTGTAACAATAATTCTGACAATACAAAGTGCCAAATATCCACTAACTCCATTTGCAGTTGCTCTAGGTCGCAATCTTGCTTTTTCCACCACTTCCAGCCGTGATGCTCAATCGCTTCCGCCCCTTCAATCACCACCGCCCGCAAAAATGGAGAACCAGTGATTAACCAATCAGGATTTACTTTAGCGTTCATATTGTCTTGCAGTTGCAACATTACTTGCGCTTGATTTGCTTGTAACATGACGAGTCCTTATTCGATAAATGATTGCTTAATTAAATAAACTTTTCAGCCAGCTTGTTGCTTTTTTAGCGCTTTGTTGTACACATCCTTCAGCCAAGTCGGCTTGACGACGAGGCGCAGGCAGTAAGCTAGACTCTCCGCAACCTGCCGAGGTCGGCCGCCCGTTCGCTTGGGCGAAATGTACCCAACTAAGTTGCTCGGGCTGCATCGCTCTAAGAGATTGCGGGTAAGAGGTTTTTAAGTACGCCGCGTACACCGGCAAGGCTGCCGCTGATCCCGTCACTGCGGCAGGTTTATTATCATCTCTACCCACCCAAACAGTGACAATCTCTCGCTGATCGATCCCCACATACCAGCTATCACGTAATTCGTTAGTCGTGCCGGTTTTACCGGCTAAATCTACTTTGGGAATTCGCCACTTTAATGAACGAGCCGTGCCGCTGCGGGTCACCTCGGTCATTCCATACAGGGTCAAGTAGTTACTCATTTCTGACCAGCGGCGCTCGGCGCTGACATCTGCTTTATACAACACATTGCCCTGACCGTCATTGACTTGGTGCACTGCATATAAGGGGCGGTGCTCACCATCACCACCAAGAGTTTGGTAAAGTTGCGCAACTTGAAACGGCGATAAACTTAAACTCCCCAATAATAAGGCAGGATAGGGCTGTGTATCTTCTTCTAAACCGGCTTTTCTAAGGGTATCCACCACTGAATCAACCCCGACTTCGAGGCCTAAGCGAACTGTAGGTACGTTGAGAGACTCCGCCAAGGCCCGTACTAGCATCACTGGCTGGCTAAACGTTTTGTCGTAGTTGTTCGGTTGCCACTTAGTTCCATCATCTAAAGGCACTGATAGAGGACTGTTATCTAAGAGTTCTCCCAATTGATGACCTTGCTCTAAAGCTGTTAAATAGACAAAGGGTTTTACCAACGAACCGATTTGACGGCGGGCATCTAAGGCGCGATTAAAGCCTTGATTGTTCTTTTCTCGCCCACCTATCAGCGCTCTAATCGCGCCACTGTGACGTTCACTGATCACCATGGCGGTTTCTAATTGTTTTTTACCGCCCTTATCGAGCTGTTCTAGCACCGTATAAGCGGCAGTTTGCGCATGACGCTGCGATAATGGATCTAAAGTCGTAAATACTTTAACACCATTATAATTTCGCCAATTCCCGGCATGCTGTTGAAGTTCACGGCGCACTAAAGAAACAAAACCAGGGGTTCTTTGATAACCCATGCTGCCACGCAGGCTTAAACCTAAAGGCTGTTTCACCGCTAGCTGATATCGCTCGGCCGATATCTCACCTTCTTCAGCTAATATTCGCAATACTAAATCTCGTCGATTAAGCGCGCGTTGCTCGCGTCGCCAAGGGTCATAATAAGAAGGCCCTTTAATAATAGCCACCAGCAAAGCCACTTGCTCTATCGACAAATCGTTGACTGGTCGGCCAAAATAAAAATAACTGGCTAAGCCAATGCCATGTACCGCATTACTCCCATTTTGACCTAAGTAAACTTCGTTGAAATAGCTCTCGAGTATCTCGTCTTTACCGTAACGAAAATCAATCAGTAACGCCATGTATGCTTCTTGCAGTTTTCGCCATAAGGTACGATCACGGGTTAAGAAAAAGTTCTTCGCTAATTGCTGAGTAAGAGTGCTGCCGCCTTGCACCGTTCGACCAGCGCGCACATTCACCACTAAAGCCCGCGCTATTGCCATTGGCGATACTCCATCGTGCTGATAGAACTGGCGATCTTCAGTAAGAATCAATGCTTGCTTAAGCGACTCGGGTATATCACTTAAGGGGACAAACAAACGGTCTTCTTGCTCAGCCACATTTAGCCGTTCCAGTAGCACCGGATCTAAGCGAGTTTGGGCAATCTCTTCACCGCTATCACGATGTTGAATTTTAGACAGACGAGAAGGGCTAAAGGTCAACAACATAGCTAACTCAGGCTCCACCCCGTCTGCAAATTCAAACTGCCTCCGTACAACTTCAATTTTAGTTTTCGATACCGCGTATTCGCCACCCCGCTTGGCCCGTTTAACCTTACGGTAATTGAGTAATGCCAGTTCGTCCTGCAACTCTTTACGCGTTAATCGTAAGCCGGGGTATAGCTGTAGCTCACGGCCGTACACCGCCGCGGGCAACTGCCACTTTTCGCCATTAAAGCGTTGCTGAATTTTACTATCAAGAACGACTCCCCAAGCAACAATGAGTACCATACCAACCAATGCGAGCTTCCAGCTTATTCGCCAAATTCGTTTGCTCCATGAAGGTTTATTGGAAACCTTCTTTGATTTGCGCTTGCTAACCGCCTTTTTTGCCGGCGCTCGTTTGGTTTTAGCGGCGGGCTTTTTAGCAGTCGTTTTTTTTGGGATGGGCTTTTTGGCCGAAGAATGGGGCTGTTTTGGAGTCATCACTGCCTTACTGCTAAATAAACATGCGGTTTAAGGCTTACTGCAAGCTAATTAGCGTCAGTAAGTCAAAAGTGGCTTTAGGATACTCCCACTGGCGTGCTTTTTTAAGCACAAAATAAACGAAGGTATCGCGAAGCGACATACTTGATTATAAGCCCGGGTCATGTAAGTCATGTAGACTCGCTGGCCGATCACTAGATAGCGGACCTAATTGAGCATAACACGCCTTATCAAGAAGCTTAGCCCTTCCAAGAGGCCAAACCTAAAACTTGAATTCGCAAAGATAAATCTGCCAGTATTAATGAGCCAATTGTAAACTCGGGGGCACCGTTTCCCAGAGTTGCTTAGCTAGCATATTTTGGTATCCATAATAGTAAAGGCTTGTCATATACTCTTTGGTAAATGCTTCTTCACTTATCAAAGGGAAATCGTTATCAATATAAGCAAGATGAAAGCTCATTTTGTGGCGCTGAGAAAAATGGTAAATATGTTCAACATCACCAATTCCCTGATTGCGGATCATAGTTGAAATAGAGCGCAAACCTATTTCGGTAAGGCTGTTCTCAATAATCTGATAATTGGGTTTTAGCACACCATTACGAATAACGTAAACGTGCTGAGGTAAGCCGGCTAGATATGGGCTATGGTAAGCCCATTGAGGGGCAAGAAATACTTGACGAGATACACCGCCATCTACGTGTAACTCTTCGTAACGTTGCTTGCCGTCATCAACAATAATCGTTTGTGCTGGAAACGCACCTGGAACCGAACTACTCGCAATAATGATGTTCTGAATCATCTCAACGGACTGCTGAGTACCTACCTGAGCAATCTTACCAATATCCCACATTGACATCTTTTCATTGTCTAAGTTAGTGGTGCCTATAATTAATAGCCGCCCTTTGCTGCGTTCATTGGCTAGCTTAGCGACAGTTTCAGTATTAACATAACTACGAACTTTCTCTTCAAAACCTTTAGTATTTAATGCTGGCTTCCCACCGAGCATACTAAGAACACTATTTAGCTCAAATAGACTGCTCATACTGGTATTGGTGTAATAGTTTTTTAAGGTTTGGTCGTAATCACTCCCCAAATAAGCAAAGATTGACACGATTGCACCCGTTGATACTCCGGTAACCAAATCAAATTCAGGTCGATTTCCATTTACCGTCCAGGCATTAAGTACCCCTGCAGAAAACGCTCCGTTAATCCCACCTCCAGATAAAGCCAAATGATAAACATCATCAGGCTGCCCACGTTTACGGCTTTGTCGGCTACTTATAATTTGTTGATATTCACTAGCCAAATCATGACCCGTAATTTCTTTGCTTTCGCCGTCCCAATAACGGATCCCCGAAGTAGCGAGTGGAGACATCAGTTCGGAGTGTTGTGAAGCATGCCTAGCCGAATGACCACTGCAGGCAACTAACACAAGCACTATAATGAACATCACTAACTTACGCAGTGCATTGAAGATATAAACGCTAAACGTTTGTTTAGTCAATGGTCGTTACTCCAGCTTGAAGGGCTTTACGGCTAAGTGGATTTAAGAGGGAAAAATCTGAAAGTTACATGAAGGCTAGGCTGACGTCCTTGCTCAGCCAATAGCAATGTGCGTTGTTAGAAATGATAATCAACAGACAATACTATTTGTTGGGTATCATTTAGCTTGAAGCCAGCTTCTTCATAATCTTGCTCTAAGTAGCGATAAGCTAGTTCAGTACTCCAATGACGGTTAATTTTATACATCGCGCCTACCTGCCCACCCCATACAAACTCAGTAGAACTTTGTTCATTAATCTCACTATCTGCAGCGCCTGCTGACACGCCAGCAAATAGGCTAAACTGGTCATTCAACGAATATAGGTAATCATAAGATGCAAGGAAGCTGTTTTGGCTTAACTCGTCCATGTAGGCATAAGTACCCATTACTCGGTGGTTTTCATCAATAATAACGCCACCACGCAGTTGGAAGGTAGCATCGTCATCCCCGCCAGTGTACTGACCTTTAATATTATCAGCTTGGTAACCCACGCCAGCACCAGCGAACCAATCTAAGTCAGCTGCAAACGTAGCGCTAGAAACTGAAGCGATGATTAACGCGCCTAAAAAAGTCTTCTTATTCATAATGGTAATCTCATAATTTATAAAGGGTGATCGCTAACTGCCTTAACTAGAGCAGCACTTAGCGGCATTAAAGTCTTTGTTGTGACGAGGCCAAGCTCGCCACTGCCAAGAATAATATCGATATAAATTGTTCGGATATACCGTTGCCAGCATCACATACTGTCACGATATTTATGACAATAAATGGAGCCAAACGGTTAGACTGTATTAGGCGCTGCAGGTGAAAAAACGTCGTTCACTGCTTGGAGTAATTAAGCTGTCGCTTAGTTTTGTGAGTGGCTTGAGCACTAATCGGGTCGTCTGGCCATGGGTGCCTTGGGTAACGCCCTTTCATTTCTTTTTTCACCTCAACATAGGCAGATTGCCAAAAGCTTGCCAAGTCTTGCGTAAGCTGAAGGGGTTTACCTCCCGGAGATAATAGCTCTAAGGTAATAGCAATTTTGTTGCCTAATTGTGGTGATTGCGGCTGACCAAACATTTCTTGTAATTTTATCGACACTACCGGCGCTTTCCCCAATTGATAACGAATAGCCGCTCGATTGCCCGACGGAGCCAAATAGTGACTTGGCACTAACACTTCAACTTGCTGCTGTTGTTGCCAGTCTAATCGCGATTTTAATGCCGCTAGCCAGCCAATATTTTTTAGCTGCTGCCAGTTACGGCAAGTGTGTAAGTGTATGCTTAGCCATTGGTCTGCATCACTAAGTAGCCCTTGCTCGCTAAAGTCGGCTAATGCTAACTGTTCAAACCAGCGTTCAGCACAACGAACTCGCTCTAACCAAGCGGCAGCCTTATCACCTAATGGAAGCCAAGCAAAACCTTTTTTCCTAATTTGTTCTAGCCATGCTTGCGCCACTAACTCAGGAGCCACTTGCTCGGCTGGCTGAGCGCTCAGCACTATGGCACCAAGTCGTTGCTGTTGCTCGGCAACTATTCGTTTTGCCGACTCAGACCACAGACAATGTAGTTGCGAGGTAAACCGCTGTGGTTGCCATTTTTCTAGTAGGCTCAAATCCACATCACAGGCTAAGGCGATACGACCTTGATTGCGCCCTTCTGGCCAATATAGATCAACCACTACCAAGGCTTTATGTTTAGCGAGAGACTGCTGTTCTTGAGCTAACTCCAAACCAAAACCCGCACTCGCCGTATAATTATTAGATTGGCGCTTTACAGCGATGCGATCGGGAAAAGCTTGCGCTAATAGGAGACCGTCCCAACTTGCATCAAGTGATTGTTGCGGATTCAACGTAAAGCGCTGGCTCAAATTAGCTAACTGCTGCTTATATTGCTGTTTAGCAGCACCTTGCAACTGTAAAATAGCCAGATTAGGCTCACTAGCATTTAATGGTGCATTAATGTCTAGCAAGGCAGCTAGCTCGCAAGCTCGCCACAACAAGCCAGGCAAAGGTAGTTGTTGCTGCCACTGCTGCGCTTGCTCTAACATCGCCAAACAGCGTGGACCTAAACCGCTACCACTCACCGCTTTAGCACGATCGGTTAAATGGTTCTGCTTTATTAAACCCAAATCTTCTAATAATTGCTTAGCTTGCGCTAAGTGTGCTTGAGGTGGTTGATCTAACCACTGTAATTCATCTGCTGTTGCCCCCCATTGTAATAGCTCAATGACTAAGCGGCTTAACTCGCTACGACAAATTTCTGGGCTATTGGCAAAAGGGCGGTGGTTCAGTTGCTCTTCGCTAAATAAACGATAACAGTGACCGGCTTGTAAGCGGCCAGCTCGCCCCGCCCGCTGAATCGCAGACGCCCGGCAAATCATTTTAGTTTGCAGGCGTGTAGTTCCGCTGGTGGCATGATATGAAGCTTGCCGCTCTAAACCGCTATCAACCACACAGCTAATACCGTCAATGGTGAGACTCGTTTCGGCAATATTGGTTGCTAATACCACTTTACGTTTACCGCTTGCTGGCGCTTGAATTGCCGCTTGTTGCTCGGCCAAACTGAGCTTACCGTACAAGCTATGCAGTTCAATATCTGTGCTTAAGTTGGGAGCAAGTTGCTGCGCCACTTGGCGAATTTCAGCATTACCCGGTAAAAATACCAACACGTTACCGATTTGCTCAGCCAAGGCTTTGGCGGTGATTTGGGCAACGCGTTCACTCCACTGCCAATCACGATTAAGTGGATGGTAGCTGTAGCTAATTGGAAAACTACGCCCTTCACTTTCTAACAATACCGCCTCTGGTAACAATTGCTGCAGTGCCTCGCTTTCCAAGGTCGCTGACATCAGCATTATTTTAAGCTCAGGATTAAAAGCTTGCTGAACCTCCAAGCTAAGCGCCAAGCCCAAATCAGCATGAATGCTACGTTCATGGTATTCGTCAAAGATAATTAAGGCCACGCCGGCCAATTCAGGTTCGGCTTGAATTAAGCGAGTTAACACACCTTCAGTGACCACCAGCAGTTGGGTTTTAGCCGATTGCCGGTTTTCACCGCGCATTTGATAACCTACCCGTTCGCCCACCTTTTCACCAAGCTGATTCGCTAAGTATTGCGCAATATTACGTGCCGCAAGACGACGCGGCTCAAGCATAATGATTTTACCATTTAACGTTGCCTGCTTAAGCAGCATCAAGGGTAAGGCGGTCGATTTCCCCGCCCCGGGAGGGGCACAAACAATAAAATGTTGCTGAGCAGGCAAATGCTCTAATAAAGCGGGAAAAATTTGTGCTACCGGTAGCGCGCTCAAAGCAGCTCCTCAACCTAAGGGGATAAACCCGCTTAGTTTACCCAAACAGCTTCAACTACCCAAGTAAGTGTTTTACGGCCATTTAACTGTTGCTATGGCATATTAACAACAACCAAAACAGATTAGGGCTAAACTAGGTGGAGATGGTCTTGTTTATACCCTAATAATTTTCACCGAATCTAGAGAGGCTAAATTTAAATGATTATATTTTCAAAGAAGTTTATTTTTTTGAAAATTACCCTAATCGGCATCTTCCTATCGGCGACATCAAATGCCCAAGAATCTAGCCATGGTATGACTATAGATTCTTGGCCTCCCTATATGTTTTTTGAAGACGGTCAGCTAAGCGGTATCGCAACCGATATTGTTGAGGCCACGTTCAAAAAGGCGGGTTTAGAACTTGATATTGATGTCTACCCTTGGGCGCGAGCTTACCAAATAGCCTTAAATCAAGAAGGTACGCTAATTTATATGTTATATCGAACTGCCGAAAGAGAATCATTATTCAAATGGGTTGGGCCTATCGTAGCTGCGCAACCGATGTATTTTTATAAATTGAAGAATCGCCCTGAAATAGACATAAACGCCTTGGAAGATGCAAAAAGATACACTGTAGGAGTAGTGAGAGATGTGGCTAACCACAAGTTCTTACTTAAGCAAGGTTTTGAAGATGGCAAAAACAT
This sequence comes from Agarivorans sp. MS3-6, assembly GCF_054112545.1. Lineage (NCBI taxonomy): Bacteria > Pseudomonadati > Pseudomonadota > Gammaproteobacteria > Alteromonadales > Alteromonadaceae > Agarivorans > Agarivorans sp. MS3-6. The sequence continues at coordinate 1,565,105 of NZ_CM134202.1, forward strand.
TGCGGCTGTCACCAGCCCACAACAAAACTTAAAAAAGCTGCTCGCAGGCAGAATAGACTTGCTAATTAGCAGCGAGTTAACACTCATTATGCAAATGAAAGAACTCGGCCTTTCAATGAGTCAGCTCGAGTCATCCTTCACTCCTATTGAAACACAAGCTGGGTACATAGGTTTAAATTTACAGACCTCAGACCAAAAAGTTCAACAACTGCAACATGCGCTGGAAGCCTTGCAAGAAGATGGCACAGTGGCAAACATCAATAATAAATACATCAACAAATACCGACAATAAATCTTCGCTTTATCGCCGAACAGCGGCGTTTACCGTGGATGAACCGCTCACACCTAAGCAAGCCTTGCAGCCTCTACTTAACAAAAGGCTCTGTTTAGGTGTTAGCATGGCTTCATTACTTACTCATTCTAAAAAACAGCATGTCATTTGAATCGCCACTACAGCCAGCCACCCTAGTTAAACGTTATAAACGTTTTTTGGCCGATGTTATTCTAGCCGATGGCAGCGAAACCACTATTTATTGCGCTAATACAGGCGCGATGACCGGTTGCGCTGAACCCGGAAGTACAATTTGGTACAGCCAATCAGAGAACCCAAAACGTAAATACCCGCTGAGCTGGGAGTTAAGCCAAACGCCCGATGGCCATACAATCTGTGTCAATACCGCCAAGGCTAATCAATGGGTAGAGCAAGCCATCACTCAAAATGTAATTGGCGAGCTAGCAGGCTATGCGAGTCTGCGTCGCGAAGTTAAATATGGCAGCGAAAACAGCCGCATCGATTTTTTGTTAGAAGATCCTCAGCGAACCGCTTGCTACATAGAAGTTAAATCTTGCACATTACTCCATGAGGGGAATGGCTATTTCCCTGATGCGGTAAGTACGCGTGGACAAAAGCACCTGCGTGAATTGATAGACATGAAACAACAAGGGCACCGCGCGGTACTGTTGTTTGCGGTATTACATAGTGGTATCAACAGCGTAAGAGCTGCGGCTCATGTTGATCCTAGCTATGCGCAATTGCTCGATCTAGCGAAACAACAAGGAGTTGAAGTGTTGGCTTATAAAGCCAAGCTTAATCCTAAATCATGCCGTTTAGTTAAAGCCTTACCCACCTATTAAAACCCAGCTTAAAAAATGCATTTATAGACTATAATTTAGCTATGGTTACACAGGGTTTAAACAAGCCACCATAGAGAATAGTTAATAAGGCCTCACTAGGCCGTAAGTCGTCGGGCAACCCTCTTACTACGCTCACAGCAGTATATTTACCACTTTGGAGGAATGGTCAAAAAACCAGCAAACAGTCTAAGATATTTTGTTTAGCTTAGGTGAAAACAGCAAATTCACGGCAATTCATTTGCGGTATGTTAGCCTTTCTGCTATAGATACCCGCCTAATTTACATCCTCGACTATTACACTCATAAAGTCGTACGGAATTTGGGAGAGAAGTATGCCAGAAGGCAAAAAGAAAATACTAGGTGTGCTCTCTATCGCAGGGGTTGAACCTTATCAAGCTCAGCCTGGCGAAGAGTACATGAACGATGCTCAGATTGACCACTTCCGAATTATTCTAGAGGCGTGGCGCAATCAACTTCGTGAAGAAGTAGATCGCACAGTAACGCACATGAAAGACGAAGCGGCTAATTTCCCTGACCCAGTTGATCGCGCAGCACAAGAAGAAGAGTTCAGCCTTGAACTTCGTACTCGAGATCGCGAACGCAAGTTGATCAAAAAAATCGAGAAAACTTTAGTGAAAATTGAAGATGACTTCGGCTTTTGTGATGCCTGTGGCGTGGAAATCGGCATTCGCCGTTTAGAAGCAAGGCCCACAGCTGATTTGTGTATCGATTGCAAAACCTTAGCTGAGATCAAAGAGAAACAACTGGTCGGCTAGTTTTGTTAAAGTTTAGGCAGATATGCAACTGCATCCATCTGCCTAGCTTTATATTTTAAGACTATAACTATGAGCGCTAAGCCCTACGTAGGCCGTTTTGCCCCCTCTCCTTCAGGCCCACTTCACCTAGGTTCTTTGGTTGCTGCCCTTGGTAGCTTTTTGCAAGCGCGAAGCCAAAACGGACAATGGTTAGTCAGAATAGAAGATATTGACCCTCCACGAGAGCAAGCGGGCGCCAGTAGCTTGATTCTTCAACAACTAGAGCAATTTGGCTTATATTGGGATGGCTCTGTCCTCTACCAAAGCCATCATCTTGCCCGCTATCAACAATACATCGACCATTGGTTACACCTACAACAAGCCTATCATTGCCAATGCACCCGTAAAATGATTAAGGCTAGTGGTGGCGTTTATAGCGGTACTTGTCTAGGTAAAGGCTTATTAGGTGACCACTATGCGACGCGACTGCACTCCCATGCTGCGATATATCAATTTGATGACCTATGCTACGGCCAAGTAGATATTCCTGCCGCTATAGCGGAAGAAGACTTCATTGTTAAACGGCGTGATGGCTTGTATGCCTATAATCTCGCGGTCAGCCTAGACGATGCAGAGCAAGGCATTACCGAAGTTGTTCGTGGAGCAGACTTAATCCTTACCACTGGCCGTCAATTAGCTATTTTCAAATTGTTGGGTAAAGCAGCGCCTCAGTATTTACACCTTCCGCTAGTGCTTGATGAGCATGGCAATAAACTCAGTAAACAAAACCACGCCCCCTCGATTTCAAGTAAACAAAATCAGCGATTATTACTGCAAGCGTTAACTTATTTAGGGCAAACAAGCGAAGCTGGCTGGCTTGAGCTAAGCTGTGAACAAATATTAAACAAAGCGATAGCCAATTGGCGATTAACAGAGATACCGAAAAACTCAATGTCTAACTAGCGAATTGGTTGTATTTCTGTGTAAAAAAGCTATATTAGCGCCTTATTTTTCACCATGTTGATAATGCGCGCTCAAGGGGGCACCCATTTTACGCAAGCTAGCCAAAGTATATAAACGGATCATGCAGCCAAATTCTACTGAACCAGTAGCAATGCAGCAGCAAGTGATCCCGCGTGCCGAACACAATATATCCCGTCAGGACATCAGTGAAAACGCACTCAAAGTTTTATATCGTTTACACAAATCAGGCTACAACGCCTACTTGGTTGGTGGTGGAGTAAGGGATTTACTATTAGGTAAACAACCTAAAGACTTCGATATTGCAACCAACGCCACGCCAGAACAAATAAAGGCGCTATTTCGTAACTGCCGCTTAGTGGGTCGCCGTTTTCGATTAGCCCATATTTTATTTGGCCGTGAAATCATTGAAGTAGCAACGTTCCGTGGTCACCATGACAGCGATGCGGCCAATACCGAGTCTAAGCGCAGTGAAGAAGGTATGCTGCTTCGCGATAATGTGTACGGTAATGTTGAAGAAGATGCCGAACGAAGAGACTTTACCGTTAATGCGCTTTATTACAACATTGCCGATTTTTCAGTCGTCGATTTCGCCGGTGGAATCAGCGATATTGCCGATCGCCGCTTACAATTGATAGGTGATCCCGAAACCCGTTACCGCGAAGACCCGGTAAGAATGCTTCGTGCAGTGCGTTTCGCAGTAAAACTCGATTTCAGTATTGCCAAAGAAAGTCGTGACCCTATCGCACAATATGGCCATTTACTTAAAGATATTCCGGCAGCACGCTTATTTGAAGAATGCCTCAAGTTATTCTTAGGCGGTGACGGTAAAGCCACCTTTAAAATGATGGCAGACACACAGCTACTTTACCCGCTATTCCCGCTTCTCAAGCCCTTATTGCAACAATGGGACGAAGACTCGCCAGAGCTACGCTTTATGTTGATGGCATTAGCGAGTACCGACAAACGAGTACGCGGTGATCAGAAAGTGACCCCAGCTTTTGTTTTTGCAGCGCTGTTGTGGCCCCTATTAGAAATTAAAAAAGACGAGCTGCTTATCGAGCTGTCGTTGGGTGAACACGACGCATCAGCTATGGCGATGAATTGGCTACTGGAGCAACAATGTAAGAATGTCGCCATTCCAAAACGTTTTACTACCGGTATTCGTGAAATCTGGCAGCTGCAGGCACGCCTTGACCGCCGCTTTGGTAAGCGGGCCTTCCAAACTTTTGGCCACCCACGTTTCAGAGCTGCTTTTGATTTCTTGGAACTACGAGCTAAAGCCACGCAAGACAGCAAACTCCTTGAGCTAGCAGACTGGTGGCAACAATGGCAGCGCAGTAATGAGCAAGGCCGAAATACTATGGTTAGAGAGCTGAACAAAGCATCCGGCCGTAATAAGAGCCGCCGTAGAACACGCAAACCTAAAAAAACAGACAGTTAATAATGGTACGTTGTTTTATTGCCTTAGGCAGTAACCTTGTGGATCCCCTGAATCAAGCTATTGCTGCCAGACGCGCGCTGGCAGCTGAGCCCAACTTAGCCCTAGCGAGTTGTTCATCGCTGTATCAAAGCCGGCCTATGGGCCCGCAAGACCAACCAGACTATCTCAATGCGGTGTTGGAACTATACACCGACTTACCTCCTCTCGACTTGCTCGACCTAACACAAAAAATTGAACAGCAGCAAGGTCGTCAGCGAAAGAAAGAACGTTGGGGCCCGCGTACTTTAGACTTGGATTTATTGCTCTATGCCAACCAAACAATCAATAACCCTCGTCTAACTGTCCCTCACTATGGAATGAAGCAGCGAGAGTTTGTATTATTACCGCTTGCTGAAATAGCCGTAGATTTATGCTTGCCCGACGGATGTACAGTGCAAAATTTAGCAGAATCTATCGATAGTAATGGATTACAAATATTCAAACGCCCTGTTGAATGGGCTTAATTAGAAATATTAACTCAATAAATTTACACCCCAAACGGTGTAAACGGTAACCAACTATGAGCAGAATAACGGTTTCTCAATTACTAAAATTTAAGCAAAGCAACGAGAAATTCTCCTGTATCACCGCTTATGATGCGAGCTTTGCGTCTTTATTTGATGAGCTAGGCATGCACCTTCTACTAATTGGTGATTCATTAGGAATGGTGCTGCAAGGCCACAAAGATACCCTTGCTGTTAGCATTGAAGACATCGCCTACCATACTCGCTGTGTGGCTCGTGGTACCGAAAACACCATGATTGTGGCAGATATGCCATTTATGTCTTATGCCACACCAGAGCAAACTTATCATAACGCAGCCAAGCTAATGCAAGCGGGTGCACAAATGGTTAAAGTGGAAGGTGGTGAATGGTTAAGCGCAACGATTAAAGGCTTAGTTGAGCGAGGCGTACCTGTATGCGGTCACCTTGGGCTAACCCCACAATCAGTGCATCTTTTTGGTGGATATAAAGTTCAAGGCCGCACTGAACAGCAAGCGCAACAAATGTTAGACCATGCCAAGCAGCTTGAAGCTGCAGGCGTTCAATTGTTGGTACTTGAATGTATTCCAACTGCACTCGCTAAAACCATCACCGAAGCGCTAAGTATTCCGGTTATTGGGATTGGTGCTGGCAACGTCACTGATGGTCAAATTCTGGTCATGCATGATGCCTTTGGCATTAGCAAAGGCCATATACCTAAGTTTTCAAAAAACTTCTTGGCAGACAGTGGGGATATTCGTGGCGCAATTAGTAGCTACTTAGCCCAAGTAGCATCAGGCGAATTCCCAGGTGAAGCACAGAGTTTTAACTAAATGACCCACTTAGTAAGTAAACCGAATGAGTTACGCGCGGTTTTAAATAGCGTTCGCCAGCAGCAAGTTAGCATTGGGTTTGTCCCGACTATGGGCAATCTGCACCCGGGTCATATCGCCTTAGTGAAAGAAGCACAGGCGCATTGTGATTATGTGGTCGTATCGATTTTTGTTAACCCTATGCAATTTAACAATGCTGTAGATTTAGAAAACTACCCTCGCACCTTAGAGCAAGATTTGGCGGCTCTGTCGGCGGCGGGTGCCAATTTAGCGTTTGTACCAGAAGCTAGCGCCTTATACCCCAATGGCTTAGAACAAGAAACTAGAGTTCAAGTACCGGGATTATCTACCATGCTTGAAGGCGCGCTGCGTCCCGGTCATTTCGATGGCGTGTCTACCATTGTCTGTAAGCTATTTAATTTGGTTCAACCTAATGTTGCGGTCTTTGGTGAGAAAGATTTTCAACAATTAGCCTTGATCCGTAAAATGACCGAAGATTTACTTTTGCCGATTAGCATTATTGGCCTACCCACAGTGCGTGAGAGCAATGGCCTAGCAATGAGCTCTCGTAACAATCGGCTAAGCGCTGAACAGCGACACCTTGCCCCACAACTTGCCCAACACATGCAGTTAATGGCCACCGAGTTGCGCCATGATAATAGACAGGCCTTGCAAACTCGTACTAAAGCGCAACTTGAGCAACAAGGTTTTGTCTGTGACGGTATCGATATTGTTGATGCCGATACCCTTAAGCCATTAACTCAGCAATCACGCCGCGCCGTTATCCTTGTCGCAGCCTTCTTAGGCGAGGTAAGGCTAATAGATAATTGCGTGATTGAATTAAACCCAATTGTCGATCAATAGAGAGAAACTGATGCAAACCACTATGCTTAAAGGCAAGCTACACCAAGCCCGTGTTACCCATGCAGAATTGAACTACGAAGGTTCCTGTGCAATCGACCAAGATATTCTAGACCTAGCCGGTATTATCGAATACGAGAAAATCGATATCTATAACATTGAAAATGGTGAACGTTTCTCTACCTATGCTATTTCAGGAGAGCGAGGCTCAAAAATCATTTCAGTCAATGGCGCAGCAGCACGCCGTGCAGCAGTAGGAGATAGAGTCATTATTTGTGCTTATGTAGGCCTCAATAGTGAGCAAGCAGCAGCACACAAACCGTCGCTGGTTTACTTAAATCAACACAATGATGTAGTGAGAACCAGCAAAGATATCCCTGTTCAATTGGCTTAAGCCCAAAATAGTGCAGGAGATCCCAGGGCGCACCAATTTGGCGCGCTCATTTTATTTTCACTCATCTTTATCCCTCTCAACACCTGTGTTTTTAACAGTCGACACATAAATTTAATACGCTTGCTTAACAAGTGTGTATTAAGCCCGCCTAAATGACCTTTATTACTGCTTTAGCAAGGTAGTGGTTTGTTTTTTGCTTTGTTCAAAGGTGTATTTAACTTCTCGCACAGGAGTGTAGTCGTGCTGAGCTTATACCTGATTTTTTTCGGTCTACTGTTATTAGCGCTAATGCCTATTCCGGCTATAGTGAAAGCACATCGCCGTGTTGATAATCAACAATACTTAGAGCAAAACCAATTACTAAAGTCACTTAGCCAGATATTACGCAGACATTGGCGATTGCAGGCCCAGAAACTTGGCGACCCGTTATTCTCGCCCGCCGAACTCGAAAGTACCAAGGAGCAAATTGACGAAATATTAGTTTTGTTGAATGCTCAAATCAACTACCAGCCAAACCAACAGCTAGATGATCTAATGCTGCACTGGCAAGCCCTAAAAGGGTGTTTTCAGCTGTCTATGCTGCGTTATCACCACCAGCATATGTTAATGCTCTGCCAACATGCCCCTTGCTCACCTTTTAAACAAAAATATCAAAAGGGAACGGTCCTTGCTTTAGCTATAGGAAAAGATGATAGCCATTAAGACCACAAGGAGCGGATATGCGCAAAGCCTCCGCAATATTTAGTACATTGGTGATGAGTTACCTAGCACTGATTTGTTTAAGCTTGCTAAACACTCACAAGCATGACTACATTAATGCAGTTGCCCTAACTTGCTTAAGTATAAGTCTGACCATTGTTAGCCTGTACATTATCAATTTACTACTCAAACAAGTGCAACAGCCCGAACGAGTGCACACTAAGGGCCTCGCCGCTTATTTTTTTCAAGATACCCGTCACCAACAATTAGACATACTCAAGCTGCAACAACGAAAGGTATTACAACAACAAGATGCATTAGACGAAATTAACCATTGTTCAAAAGAATTATCTCTACAAGCACAATCGGTTGCTAGCGGAGCTATTCAGCAAGCCGATGCAAGCCAAGCATCGGCAAGTGCCGTAGTTGAAATGAGCGAAAGTATCAAAGACGTTGCAGAACAAGTAAAAAATGTTGCGCAAGCTAGCTCTGAAGCCAAGCAATTTTCAGAACAAGGGCAGCAAGCAACAGCAGCGGCCCTAGAAGTCACCACCGAGATGTTGGTTAAAGGGCAAGCCAGCCTCGAGCAGGTCACCTTGCTACATCAAAAATCTCATTCTGTCAGTGGCATTTCGAAAACCATTGAAGAGATAGCCGAGCAAACCAACCTGCTGGCCCTAAATGCCTCCATAGAAGCAGCAAGAGCTGGCGAGCACGGGCGAGGCTTCGCCATTGTGGCTAACGAAGTAAGAGACCTTGCCAATCGAAGCCGACAATCAGCCAATGAAATCAGCAATAGTATGAAAGACGTACAAACCAGCATTAATCAAGTCGTAGAACAAATCACCCAACTCACCAATCAAGCTCAGCAAATTCAAGCTACGGTTGATCACTCTCATCAACAACTGGGGGCGATTTATAATAAAAACCATGAGTTACAAGCACAAACAGAAATCATTGCCTGCAATAGCGAACAACAACATGCAGCCACAATCGAACTATCGGCTCATATCAACCAAGTAGCAGATTCTGCTCGTAGCAACACCGAGAGCGCAGAGCAAAGCGCCCATATTGCCAAGCACCTCAGTGTGTTAAGTCAGCAAGGAGCTTGATATGAATACCAGTGCCATAATCGCCGCCTGTATTGTAAGCTTGATCATTATTGGAGCCTGCATTTCACTGCTCATAACAAAGCGCCAAAACGCCCAGCAATACGCAGGCTTAGCGGCCTTAAAATTGTTAAAAGATCTGGTGGTAGCACTACAAAAACACCGAGGGCTCAGTTCAGCCATACTCAATGGTGATAAACAATCCAACGCCGAATTAGAGCGCCAGCAACAGCATATACATCGTTGTCAGCATAGCCTCACCGAAAATCGATTTATTTGCCAGCAAGCTCGCTGGGACAGTTTTCATCAACATTGGCCACGTTTACAACAAAACTGGCGCAGTAATAACCTTGAAAACAACATCGCCCAACACAGCTTGATGATTAAAAACCTTCTGTTCTTGGCCCAAGATTTAGCCACTTTTTACAGCTTGTCGAGCTTAAGTAAACAACACAAAAATATCGACTTCCTGTGGCATGAGCTGCTAGAGACTGCGGAGTCTATAGGCCAGGTTAGAGCCTTGGGCTCAGGCTTAGCTGCGGCTAAAAAGAGTACCAGTGTTGAAAGGATACGGCTGGCTTTCTTGCATAATAAAATAGGTCAAATTGACGCCAAATCACTTAATCATTTTGCCCATGTATTTGTGCCACAAGACTCTGCATATCAGTCATTATTAGAGCAACTACTGACTACCATTGAAGTCGAGTTGATCAATAAGCCGCAGCCTTCTATTTCAGTGAGTGACTACTTTCAACAGGCCAGTAATGTATTAGAGGGCTTATATCAGCTATTTGATGCAGGGATCGCTCACCTAGAGCAACAAAACACCAAACACTAGCCAACGAATTGCCTTAAGTAGCTACGCAGCTGCCAAAGCTGCTGGCCGCTGTTGAGATACTTACGCTCAAAGGCGGTAATCGGATTATCACTGTGGTACTGATTTAGCTGGCTAGTATGGCCAGCTAAGCGCAATGCAATTTGAAACTCTTCTAGGTAAGTTGACCAATTACTGCGTAACTCTAACTGCCCACCTAGTTTTATCATATAAGGGAATACCGCACTACCATGCCAACGTCGCTGTAAATGACGAGACTTAGGCCATGGATTTGGGTACAACACATAGTGATGACTAGGTTGCCAGCCAGCGTCACAAGCTAAACGCCAAAAATCATTCAGGTCCACCTGTAATAATTGGTAGTTTTGCCCTTCCTGATCAAAATGAGCATGATGCTTGGTTAAGCGGTGAGCTGATTTATCTAAACCAATCACGACCGCTTCTGGGTGAAGGAGAGCCAAGGCCGCAGTACTTAGCCCGGTACCGCAGCAGGAATCTAAAACAATTGGCCGTCCCAGCACTGAAACTTGTTTCTCAAGCTGCCTAAATGCATCTAAAGTATGCTGCTGATAAGGCTTTTGAAAAGGCTCGTTTAGGTGACGCAATACCACCTTTTCAAGTTTTTCATGAACACCTTGTTGATTAGAACTAACGCTGCGTGAGTTACCTTCCATTATGATCTCAACCCATAACCACGCTTAATTAAAATAAATGCCCAACTATATAGCAGCACAATAAAACCCAAAATCATGCTAAAGGAAAACCATAAAGACACATCACTGATGCCTAAAAAACCAAAACGAAATGCATTAACCATATAAACAATGGGATTAATCTGCGATACCCCCTGCCAAAAATCGGGTAGTAAGCTGATAGAGTAAAACACCCCTCCCAAGTAAGTTAAAGGGGTCAAAATAAAGGTCGGTATAATGCTAATATCATCGAAGGTATTGGCATAAATGGCATTAATTAAACCGCCTAGTGCAAATAATACGGAAGTGAGAAACACCGTTAAAACAATCACAGCAATGCTATGCAGCTGTAAGGGAACAAAAAATAGCGATACCATGGTAACAATAAAGCCCACCGATAAACCGCGCGCTACCCCTCCACCCACAAAGCCCAGAATAATAATGTAGTTAGGGACCGGGGCGACTAGTAGCTCTTCAATATTTCGCTGAAACTTACAGCTAAAAAATGATGATGCAACATTGGAATAGGAGTTAGTAATCACCGACATCATAATTAATCCCGGGACGATAAATTGCATATAACTATAGCCACCCATTTCACCGATACGAGAACCAATTAAGTTACCGAAAATAACAAAATATAAACTCATAGTGATAACCGGCGGCACCAATGTTTGCACCCAAATTCTGCCAAACCGAATAATTTCTTTAGTTAGAATGCTGCTAAGCGCGGTAGTGTATAAGGCTAGTTTCATGCTTTTCTTCCCTTGGCGACTAAAGTGACAAACAACTCTTCCAAACGATTAGCCTTATTACGCATACTACGAACTGATACCCCAGCTTCATCTAGCAGACGAAACACCTTATTTAAGCTCTGACTTTTCTCTACATCGACTTCTAAGGTATGGTCATCTACCAAGCGAGAAACGAAACCATCTAAAATTAGGGCCTGATGCCGACTCTCTATATCAAAAATAAAAGTCTCCAAATTAAGGGTTGATAATAGCCGCTTCATAGACGTGTTTTCGACCAGCTCACCCTTATCAATGATACCAATATTACGACATAGCATTTCTGCTTCTTCAAGGTAGTGAGTGGTGAGAATGATAGTAATTCCCTGGGTATTTAGCTGCTTCAGAAATGCCCACATTGAACGACGCAACTCTATATCGACACCAGCGGTAGGTTCATCCAGTATCAGCAACTTAGGTTCATGCATGAGTGCGCGGGCGATCATCAAACGCCGTTTCATGCCTCCTGATAACTCGCGAGCACGGGCATTGCGCTTTTCCCATAAATCTAACTGAGATAAGTACTTTTCAGCTCGCTGCATAGCTAAAGCGCGAGGAACACCGTAATAGCCGGCTTGATTGACTACGATCTGCAACACTGTTTCAAATTGGTTAAAGTTAAATTCTTGAGGAACCAAACCCACAAAAGACTTGGCGGCTTCTAATTCTTGGTCAATATCATGACCAAAGATTTTAACACTGCCCGCAGACTTGTTGACCAAGGAAGTAATTATCCCAATAGTGGTTGATTTGCCAGCCCCGTTTGGCCCTAGCAATGCAAAGAAGTCTCCTTGCTCGACCACTAAATCGAACCCTTTTACAGCTTGCACACCGCCAGCATAGGTTTTTTGTAAACCTTGTATTAATAACGCCTGCATAATCACAACTTTAATTGAAAGAAAAAAAATGGGCCCTTAGGCCCAGTTATATCCGCTTAATCCAGCGGTATCACTTTGCCTACATAAGGTAGATTGCGGTAGTACTGGTCAAAATCAAGTCCATAACCAATAACGAACTCATCAGGAATACTAAAACCGACCCAATCTACTGGCACTTCGACTTCTCGACGTGAGGGTTTATCTAATAACGTACAGATAGCCACGCTATTAGGCTCTCTTAAACTTAGCATCTCTCTCACTTTGCATAAGGTGTTACCCGTGTCGATGATATCTTCAACGATGATGACATCACAGCCTTTGATATCATCATCTAGATCCTTAAGTACTCGGACATCACGCGTACTGACCATACTGCTGCCATAGCTAGAGACAGTCATAAAGTCGAGCGTCAGTTTACGGTCGATTCTACGCGCTAAATCAGAGAGGAAAATACATGAACCGCGCAGCAAACCCACTAACACTAATTTGCGTTCAGTAGGATAGGCAGCATTTATTTCTTTGCCTATTTCTGCAACTCGTTCAGCAATTTTTTGTTCGCTGATCATTTCTTCTACGCGATGTTTCATAATTTGGACCTATTGATAGCTGCTTTATCAGCAATTTGTTACCGAGTATGAATGTCAATTGACACTTAAATATACAGAATATCAATGCATTAACAAAAAAATCATTAGTTACTTATATCAGTAACTATTAATTGGCTTGTAAATACACTATTATTCAATTGAAGGTATCTGCATGTTCGCATTTAAGCGAACGCCATATTTTAGATGATTTTCACCTAAAATGGTAAGCAACAAATGCCTCTTAAAAATAATAATTTTAATATCAATTAAAATAACAAACGCGAGAATAACTTATGCAAACTAGCACACTAAGACGCCGTACCCGGCTGTCGCCGGAAGTCCGTCGTAAACAACTTATGCAATGCGCTGTTGAAATCTTTGCCCGTCGCGGTATTGGTCGTGCAGGTCACGCCGAAATTGCTGAATTGGCCAATGTATCGGTAGCCACTGCCTTTAACTACTTTAATACCCGCGAAGACTTGGTTGACGCGGTACTGTCTGAAGTAGAGCAAACCATGTTGGGTCTAGTTGAACAAACTTACCCTTCTGATGAGAACGCAATCACTGCCGTTCAACATCACTTATCTGCACTGGTCGAATTAGCCTACACAAACTCAGATATCATTCATATTTGGTTAGAGTGGAGCTCGTCGGTTCGTGAAGATGTTTGGCCGCGTTTTAGCGCAGTAATGGCCAAAATCAATCAACAGATTGGTGAAAGCATTCAAGCAGGTTTCGATAATAAAGAAATTAGCAGTGCATTGAATGCCCTTCAAGCGGCGCAAGCGATTAACGCAGGATTATACTTAGCGGTTCAAATGATGAACCGTCCAGATAGTCCTGAGCGTCAAGAAGTGGTTGACTTCCTTAACGACTTTGTACTTTCATTATTACGCCCACCGGGCCAGTAGTACAGTACAAAAAAGGGCCTCACGGCCCTTTTTTATTGTTTCAGCACGGCGCCAAGCTTAGCGTGGATCCCCTCAAAGCCACCATTACTCATCACGAGTATTTGATCTCCAAACTCAAGCATTTGCTGCACTTCTGCAACAATTTGCTCTACCGTTTGACAGACTTTGGCTTGTTTAAGTTCAGCGGCAACATCAGCTATATATTGATTTTTTTCATCGGGTTGAAACAAAAACACCCTGTCAGCTGCTTGTAAACTCTCTGCTAATCTGTCTTGGTGAACGCCCATTTTCATGGTGTTAGAACGCGCTTCGAGTATGGCGATAATACGTTGTTGGCCGACTTGTGCCCGAAGGCCAGCTAAAGTACTACTAATAGCGCTTGGATGGTGAGCAAAATCATCAAATAGCCGCACACCATTAACCTCAGCTAATAATTCTAAACGACGCTTAGGCGGAAGAAATTTTTGCAAGCTCTCTATAGCTAAATGTGGCAATACGCCAACGTGTCGAGCCGCAGCTATCGCCATTAATGCATTTTCAGCATTATGCTGACCGATTAACCCCCAGCTTAGTTGCCCTTGTTCCTCTCCATTTAACGTAACATTTAGCTCACTGCAATCGCTCTTCAAGGCATGCCATTGCCACGCCTCTCCAGCGCCAGTTTGCTCCAAATCTGACCAACAACCTTGCGTCAAGACCTGCTGAATAGCCGAGCTACCTTTGGGCGCAATCACTCTTCCTGAAGAGGGAACAATGCGCAGTAAGTGGTGAAACTGCTTCTGAATCGCAGCAAGATCGTCGAAAATGTCTGCATGATCGAACTCTAAGTTATTTAGCACCAAGGTTCTTGGTTGATAATGAACAAACTTAGAACGTTTATCAAAAAAGGCACTGTCGTATTCATCGGCTTCCACAACGAAAAACGGCGTTTCACCTAAGCGGGCCGAACCAGAAAAGTTACGCGGCACCCCTCCTATTAGGTAACCAGGAGACATTCCGTTATCTTCTAATATCCAAGCTAACATACTGGCGGTGGTGGTTTTACCGTGAGTGCCTGCGACAGCCAATACCCAGCGCTGCGGCAAAATAAATTGCTTCAACCACTCAGGTCCCGAACAATACTTAAGTCCTTTATCAAGAACATACTCAACACAAGGGTTGCCTCTACTCATTGCATTACCCACCACCACTAAGTCGGGCGCGGGGTTTAACTGGGACGGATCGTAGCCTTGGATCAGCTCGATACCCAGCGACTCAAGTTGAGTGCTCATTGGAGGGTAAACATTGAGATCACTACCAGTAACTCGCATGCCAGACTCTCTGGCCAGCATGGCTAAACCACCCATAAAGGTGCCACAAATACCTAAAATATGAATATGCATAAAATACTAATTTTTCGAGACTAAAAATCAGCGCTTAGGATAGCACTTAATACGGTAAAAATTAGCGGCTATTGCTCAATTCGAGGACTTGTTTTTGGCTCAGAGAGCTCAATATACAACTGCTGCTGTTGGTAACGATAGGGGCGATACCAATTTAAACCACATTGATAATCGCCATTTCTAGCGACAATGCACCCTACTGGTAATTGCCGGATCCATTGCAAATGGGCGTCTGCCCGCACTTGCTCTTGCCACTGTATTTGTTGCAACAATTCTTTTTTTAGCTCAAAAATGTCTATCTTATTTGGGTCAGAGCTTTTTTGTACAATAACTGGCCCAGCATCAACGTGGCTGACGATAGCCACCCACAAAACCAAACCGTAAACTAGTCGACTAGCCATCATTTTATCATCTACAATGAGAACCCCCTTAAACTTTAGGTGATAGCTGATGATTAAGCACCTTGTTATTTTGTTTTTTACATTTCTTATAATGGCTTGCAGCCAAGAACCAGCCGTAACTTTAGGTGCAGATGGCATCTGTGAAGAACCTCGCCCAGCAATGTGTACCATGCAATACGACCCCGTTTGCGCTGAAACATCTGGTGAACTCAAAGAATATGGGAATGCTTGTTCAGCTTGTGGTGATCCAGAGGTAAAAAGCTACCAGCTTGGCACATGCCCATAGTAACAATTAATTAACAAAATTTAGTAATTTCGCCAAATACTGCTATTTACTTAAGTACACGCTAAAAGTTTTGAGAGGCGTTTATGTATCGTTTAATAGCTATTTGGCTTTATTGCTTGAGTATTGTTTTTGCGACGACTTATGCCTTAGCAATATCTAATACCAGCAACCTTGAAGAGCCGTCCTTCTCTGGCGAGTGGCATTGGCCTGATACTCAAGGCAACTATCAGCAGCTAAATGTACAGTTTTCAGAAAAACTGCTGGCTGAATCAGAAACCGAAACCTTTAAAATAAACTACAGCCTGACCTACCCTTCTCAGGCTATTAGTGCTTATTTGAGCCCTAGGCTTGAGCACGCCATAACCATGATTAATCAATATGTGGCCGACCCTGATACACGTATTGATGACATGCTAAGTGCCCTGAAAAATGGCGATGATAGCCCCTCATCCAGAATGCTTTGGGACGCATATAAGCAATATACTCAAGACGCATTTCGTCATTTAGGCTTGCTTCCATGTGCCCACCCACAAGGTGCTGAGTACCCGTGTGTACGGCCTAACTACTCGCAATTGTTCTACCAAAACCGAACCAGAATACTTCCCGTGGTAGAATCGTTTAGTAAACAAACCGACCTTAACCGTTCTTTAGCAGAAGCGCAGGCATGGTTGGTCACCATTCCCATTAAACAAGAAAATACCTTTAGTTTTTCACCGCCGATCAGTGTACTTAAAGATAACCTTGCCGATAGCGATGAACGAGCACTGCTGCTAGCGGTGGTGTTGAGCGAGTTGGCACCCAATTACCCTATCTATATGGTGTACCCTGCCAGCAGCGTAGGCAGTGCATCTCCAGCTTGGCTTACCATTGACTCGAGAAGTGGTATTGAAGGGCCTACGATAATGATTGATCAGCAAGCCCACACCTTGGTTTCAGGCTCACCAAGCTTAATAAAAGAGATGTTGCTCGCAGATGTGGCAATGATTAGTGACGCCCTCTATTAGTAGATGTTGATTTTTTGTTATAAAGATTAGACAGGTCTGACCTGAATAGTCTTGCTAATACGAAAGGATACTACTGTGAAACATCTATTATTGTTGCTCGGCCTACTACCCGCTTGGGCGATGGCATTAAACATAAACCCAGGTACAAGCCTACCCGCTATCACCATCGAGAATACCGGTGAATTACTGTTAGATAAAGACGACATCAGCTATCAAAAATGGAGCAGCGAACAACTCACCGGTAAAGTTCGCTTGCTGCAAGTGATGGCTGGGCGTAGCAGTGCAAAAGAACTGAATGCGCCAATGATTGAAGCAGTGAAACAGGCTAAATTTGCAGAGACAGCCTATCAAACCGTCACCATTGTTAACCTAGATGATGCCATTTTTGGCACCTCTAGTTTCGTTAAAAACAAGTTAAAGAAAAATAAGAAAGACTTCCCACAAGCTAGTTTTGTATTAGACAAAAAAGGCAAGTTATTTGATTTGTGGAAGGTACAGCCGAAATCATCGGCGATCATTTTACTTGATGTTAATGGGCAAGTATTGTTTGCAAAAGATGGAGCCCTGAACGAGCAAGACATCAACCAAGTGATCCACTTGATTGAAACGAACATTTAAATTATATAGGCGTAACTAGCGTTACGCCTATTCAAACATCGTCATTAGTACCAATAAACTAAGTAAATACACACTCATCAGTAAGGTTAATACCTTATGTCGCTTGGTCCATACGGTAAGGTTTTTTAACACAACTACCTCCCTTCTTCACCGTTAACCTAAATTTAACACTTTTAACAATGAATGCAAACTTGCTTTATCGTCGAATCCTCAGTAAAAAGAACTAGCGAGGGAGTATCATATGTCTGACAAACCAATTATCGAGAACAAAAGTAGCCCAGTTGAAAACACCTCTGTGCAACTTGCTAAATTAGCAAAGCAACGCGGCTTAGACGCATTACTGCAGCAAAGTAAGCCCAGTTCAACCTGGTCTCAACGGGCTCAAGCTCGTGCGATAGTCGAACATGCGACCCAGCAAAAAAATCTGGAAAAAATCATTTATTTTGCAATGCAAAAAACCAGTGAGGAAGAAGTCGGCAATGAGCCTGATGCTGATTGGATGACTGAATTCTTAACGCTGGCGAGCAATACCCAAGTGAAATCTATGCAGATATTATGGGCTGATATTCTTAGCCAAGAGTTAATGACCCCAGGGAGTTACTCTGTAAAAGCCTTACGTACACTAAAATTAATGACGCAAAGAGAAGCCCAATGGTTTCAATCCGCTTGTGAACTGAGCTCTATAATTGGTGGAGAAGCCAATAATAAAATCATTACTGGTGTTGTCAGGCCCACCAGCAGCCTTGGCTTAGTAAGAGCAAAACTCGACAAAGTGAGTCTTGGCCAACATCGAATGCCATATCATCACATATTACAGCTCACTGAATTAGGCTTATTGTTTGATCGAGAGTTAGAGATCCGCCCCTCAGGGCACCATGAAACGCCGCTTGTACACGGTTCTACCCATTACCAGCTGCGACCACGGTATAAAGGATGTAAATTGATTTATCATCGTTTTACGCCAATCGGAGATGAGCTGGCAAAGCTTATTACTAAACAGCCCATAACAGCATACCAAGAAAGTTTAGAACGACTACTGCAGACTTACTTTGAAGGGTAATAGAATGATTTATCGCTCTACCTTTGCATTGTAACCACAAAAAACGCGGCCTGAGCCGCGCTTGATAGAAACAGTAAGCGATTAAATGCCACTTCCCGCCACTTCTTCATGAATACCACACTCACGTTTCAGACCAAAGAAGCGAGTATCCTCTTCGTTCATACCAGCCTGCAGCGGTTGTGAAGTTTGCACATCACCCACCGATACATAACCTTGATCCCAAAGAGGGTGGTAAGGCAAGTTATGCTCTTTCAAATAGTAATGCACATCCTTATTGGTCCAATCAATAATTGGTAATATTTTGAAAGCACCATTTTGAATCTGTAATACTGATAAGTCAGCACGGGTTGACGATTGACTACGGCGCAAGCCCGAGAACCAGCTTTTCACACCTAAATCTTTAAACGCGCGCTGCATAGGCTCAACCTTGTTTAGGCTATTATATTGCTTTAAGCCTTCAACTCCCTGCTCCCAAAGCTTACCAAAACGCGCTTCTTGCCAGGCGTTGGATTGCTTCGCCTGATAAACTTTTAAGTTTAAGTTTAACCGCGTAGTAAGCTCATCGATAAAGCGGTATGTTTCCGGAAACAAATAGCCGGTGTCGGTTAATATCACCGGTATATCGGGTTTGATCTGCGTCAGCATGTGCAAACTCACCGCCGCTTGAATACCAAAGCTAGAGGTAAGAACCACTTGTGGAGGCAAGTTATCGAAAGCCCAAATAATACGTTGCTGGGCAGTCATCTCTTCAAGCGAACTATTTATCGATGACAACTCGGCATTTCTTAACTCAACAGGGAGCAGCAGTAACTGCTCCAAATCTAAGCTAGTCATGAAAATCCCTAGCGCTTACTTTGACTTCAGCGACGATACCAACGCGAATTACAAAGTCACCAAATGCTTCATCTTGCTCACGTTCCTTCGACCAGCGGGCAATCAAACCGTCAAATTCTGACAAAATTTGTTGCTCACCAATGCCCTCTAAATAGAGCTTAGGAATACGCGTTCCGCTTTGGTTACCACCTAGATACAGATTGTACTTACCCGGGCCTTTACCCACTAATCCCGCTTCAGCCAACATAGACCTGCCACAGCCGTTAGGGCAACCCGTTACCCGTAAAATGATGTGTTCGTTGCTCATATCATGCTTAGCCAGTAGCTGTTCTACGTCATCGACCAAACCTGGTAAATAACGTTCTGCTTCTGCCATTGCCAACGGACAAGTGGGAAATGCCACACAGGCCATTGAATTAAAGCGTTGTGGGCTGTGCCCATCGTCAATGAGTCCATGCTCACGGGCAATTTTTTCAATCTTGACTTTGTCTTTTGCCGCTACGCCAGCCACGACTAAGTTTTGGTTAGCGGTCATGCGGAAATCACCCTTGTGAATTTCAGCAATGTTGGCCACACCCGTTTTTAGCGCTTTTTCTGGGTAATCCAACAACCGACCATTCTCAATAAATAGGGTGAGGTGATGTTTGCCGTCGATACCCTCAACCCAACCAATACGGTCACCCCGCGAGGTAAACTCATAAGGTCGGCTAGCTTCAAAGGTGATCCCAGCACGTTTCTCTACTTCTTGCTTAAAGGTATCGATACCTACGCGATCGAGCGTGTACTTGGTTTTGGCATTTTTTCGGTTAACTCGGTTCCCCCAGTCACGCTGGGTTGTGACTACCGCCGCTGCCACCTCTAAGGTTTTGTCTAATGGCACAAAACCGAAATCGTCAGCACGACGTGGATAGGTAGATTTATCACCATGAGTCATGGCCAGACCACCGCCCACCAAAACATTAAAGCCTACCAATTTGCCGTCTTTAGCAATCGCTACAAAGTTTAAGTCGTTCGCATGAACGTCAATATCATTGCTTGGCGGAATAACCACTGTAGTTTTAAACTTACGCGGTAGGTAGTTCGAGCCTAAAATCGGCTCTTCTTCACCACCTTCAACCTTTTCACCATCTAACCAAATTTCGGCATAGGCGCGAGTTTTAGGCAATAGGTGTTCACTAATCTTGGTCGCCCATTGGTAAGCCTCTTGATGCAGTTCGGATTCAACCGGATTGCTCGTACAAAGTACATTCCGATTAACATCACCAGCGGTCGCGATAGAATCGATGCCAATACTATTCAGCGTTTGGTGCATCAACTTAATGTTGGGCTTTAATACTCCATGAAACTGAAAAGTTTGACGAGTTGTTAAGCGAATGCTGCCGTACATAGTGTGGTCTGCAGCAAATTTATCAATAGCGAGCCATTGCTTTGGTTGAATAATCCCACCAGGCATACGGGCACGTAACATAACGTTATGTAGAGGCTCTAGTTTTTGCTTAGTACGCTCGGCACGAATATCACGGTCATCTTGCTGATACATACCATGGAAACGAATTAACTGGAAGTTATCAGCTGTAAAACCACCGGTAATACGATCACTTAAGTCAGCTTCTATGGTGCCACGCAGTAAGTTACTCTCTCGCTTTAGGCGCTCATTATCCGACAACTTGCCTTCAACAATTAGGTCCGAACTCATTAGTAAACATCCTTTTGGTAACGCTTAGCACTGCGTAACTGTTTCAAATACTCTTCTGCTTGCTCTGGACTCTTAGCCCCTTGCTCAGCAATAATCTCTAGCAGGGTTTGATGAACATCTTTAGCCATTCGGTTGGCATCACCGCAAATATAGAGATGCGCGCCTTCTTCTAGCCATTGATAAACGTCAGCTGCATTTTCTTTCAAGCGGTCTTGAACGTAGATCTTTTCCGCTTGATCGCGTGAAAAAGCCACATCAAGCTTGGTCAATAAACCCGACTTTAGATAAGCCTGCCATTCTGTTTGATATAAGAAATCTTGAGTAAAGGTTTGGTCTCCAAACAACAGCCAGTTTTTGCCGGTCGCATCGCTGGCATCACGTTGTTGTAAGAAAGCTCTGAACGGCGCGATACCTGTTCCAGGGCCAACCATTATGACTGGCGTATTTGGGTCACTTGGCAAGCGAAAGTTATCATTATGTTCCACAAATACCTTAACCGTAGCACCTTCTTCAGCACGCCCACCTAAGAAACCAGAAGCCCCACCTAAACGCAGCTCATCGCCTTTTTGATAACTCACCACACCTACCGTTAAATGTACTTCTTCTTCCACTTCAGCTTGAGCAGAGGCTATAGAGTACAAACGTGGTGTGAGTTTGCGTAAAGCATCAACAAAATCTTGAGCGTCGACTTTAGCTTTCTTTTCAAGTAATACATCAATCACCTGATGGTTAGCTGCATAGTCGCGCAGTTTGTCTTTATCGGCCACCACCGTTTGTAACTTTTTGCTCGCTGACCAGTTAGCCCAAGCTTCCACAAATGCACCACTTGTTTGAGTGATTTCAAGCTTTTCTGTTAACGCTTCACTTAAGCTAAACTCTTGATCGTCAATGCTTACTCGCTCATCTTCTTTCAAGGCGAGGCGCGTTATGATCTGCTTAACTAAATGCTTATCGTTTTCAAACCACACTCCTAGAGCATCACCCACTTGGTATTGAAGCCCTGAGTCACCTAAGTCTATTTCTACGTGGCGAACATCTTTAGCAGAATCTCTACCCGTTATTTTTTGGCTAAGACTTAACTCGGCAGCATAGGGGTTTTTCTTATTGAACTGGCTCGCGGCTGGAGCATGAACAGGAAGATTAACCACAGAACCACTTGGTTCTGCCGCTAAAGTTTGCTGTATTTGCTCAAGTGCTTTTGCTGTCCAGCTGTCAGCGTCTTTATCGTAATCAACATCACAATCAACTCGCTCACAAACTCGCTCTGCACCAAGAGCGGCTAAACGCTCATCAAAGTCTTTACCCGTTTGGCAGAAAAACTCATAGCTAGAATCACCAAGCGCCAATACGCTATATTTCAAGTTATCCAGTTTGGGCGCTTTTTTCGACGCTAAAAATTCGTGAAACTCAATAGCATCATCAGGCGGCTCACCCTCGCCGTTAGTACTCGCTACAATCAGTAAGTGGGTCTCATTTTTAAGACTCTTGGCTTTATAGTCAGAAACATTTACCAACTCAGCATGAATATCCTTAGCCAACGCCGCCGCTTTCAACTCTTCAGCTACACCTTTGGCGTTACCGGTTTGGGAAGCGTACAGAATGGTTAGCTTGCCCGCAGGCTGTGCTTGTGTAAGAGGGGCTATTTGCCCTGCATTTTGCCCCACTCCAGCAAGGTAGCCACTTACCCACGCTAACTGAGTTACCGATAGCTCGGCCGTAGCCTGTTGCAGCAGGTTAACCTGTTGCTCAGACAATGGGCTAGCCAATGACGAAAGTTCCTTTAACAGCATTTTATCGCACCCTAGAATCACAATTGACGCTAGTCTACCCAAGCATTGGTATCGACAATAAAGAATAAAACGGGCTTTTTTATAACCATAGGGAATATAAGCAACTCAAAACAGGAAAAGTAGCGTCGGCATTTTCACTATGTGACTAAGTAGCCAGCAAAAAGCATATTTTTCTTTTAAGCTGAAATATCCAATCAATCTACTTAGTGAGCTATGGAACAGCGCCTAACAAACAGAATTCCGCTTGGACAAAAATTCATTATTATATTGGCTTGGTTCGCGCTAATGCTGATAGCTGCTTTAGTGGCGCACTATCAGGCAGGACTAGAGCGTCAACGCCAGCTATTAGAAGAAAGTCAGCGTTTACAACGCAGCATCCAGCACGAGTTAAACCGATTTCGAAACTTCCCAAAGGTATTAGCGGTACAGCAACAATTAGTAGACGGATTAACTCACGTATCGAGTAACGATATACGCCACCAGCTCAACCTTTATTTGCAGCAAGTCAATCAACTACAAGGTAGTGATGTCACCTATCTCTTAGATATAGAAGGCAATACGCTGGCCTCTAGTAATTGGCAAAGCAGCCACTCTTTTGTTGGCAGTAGTTATAGTTACCGGCCTTATTTTCAAACAGCGATATTGGGGAAATATGCGCAATACTTCGCTTTAGGTTCACGCTCGGGGGTAAGGGGGTATTACTTTTCAGCCCCGGTCTTCAAACAGAATGCTGTTATTGGGGTTTTAGTGGTTAAAGTCGCACTTAACATTATCGATAAAAGCTGGCGCGATCCTAACTTTGAATATTTGTTAACCGATAAACACGGTGTCGTGTTTTATGCCTCTCAAGCTCATTGGTTATATAACAGTATTAAGCCACTGGCTGATTCACTGCGACAACAACTAATTAATTCGCGTCAATACGGCGATTACCTTTTACCTAACATTGCAGAGAACTTACAAGAATCAAGCATCAATTTACCCGACTATAATGGTAAAAGGTCAGATTACATCAGTACGAGTAGAGTTCTGCCTACAGCTGGTTGGCGTCTCTACGCCTTATCTAAAGACAGAGGTTACACTCGAGAAATTGGCGAAGCATTGTTGTTAAGCTCATTGCTTTATTTCGGGCTTATTTTGCTCTATTCATATTGGCGTCAGTTACAAGCTGGGCGCCGCTTACAAACTGAGATAAACCAGCAGTTAGAAATTAGGGTTGAGCAACGCACAGCCCAACTCACCACCACTAACCAGCAACTTCAGCAGGCCATTGACGACTACCAGCGTACTGCAAACACACTAAAAAAAACCGAAGATGAATTAGTTCAAGCCGCCAAACTAGCCACCTTAGGCGAGCTCTCTGCGGGTATCAATCACGAGCTAAATCAGCCGCTCACAGCAATGCAAAGTTACGCTGAAAATGCCTTACGCTTCCAGCATAAACAGCAATATGAACAGGTCACGAGTAACCTTCAAGACATCGTAAAGCTCACTACGATGATGAGCAAAATGATCGCTAAGTTTAAAATTTTCTCTCGAAAATCCTCCGGGCAAACCAGTGCTGTATCCAGTTCCACATCGATTAACGCGGCGTTGTCAATTTTGGCCAACCGCATTGTACTCAACAATATAAAAATAGAATTCAGTGGGCTTGATGAACAGTGGGTCAAGGCTGATGCTATTCAGCTTGAGCAAGTGCTAATAAATTTAATTAACAACGCCATTGATGCTTTAGAGCTGGTAGATAGTCCCATCTTGGGGATTCGCCAATACAAAGATAACAACTGGCAATGCATTGCCATTTGGGATAATGGCGCCCAGTTAAGCGAAGAGCAACTAACAAGAATTTTTGAGCCCTTTTTCACCACCAAGAAACAAGGACTCGGACTAGGCATGGCAATATCAAAGCGTTTAGTCGAATCCTTTGACGGTCAACTCACAGTCAGCAATTTGGTTGATACTGGCCCAGAATTTGTCATTAAATTACAAGCGCAAGTACCTCAATGTTTTAAGTCTTCTATTAAGCCACAGGGGGAATAGTGAAAGCACCCGTAATCATCATTGACGATGATCCAGACATCCTTCGATCGCTAGGCCAAACACTCGAGTTAGAAGATTATACCTGTTTAGCCTTTGACAATGCCGAACAAGCCTTAACGCAACTCAAGGAGAATTGGCCAGGAGTCATCATTTCAGACATTAATATGCCCGGTTTAGGTGGCTTAGAAATGATGCAGCAAGCTCACCAAATTGACGCCGACTTACCGATCATCTTACTGACCGGTCATGGGGACATTTCGATGGCGATTAAAGCGATACGTGATGGCGCTTATGACTTTCTGGAGAAACCGTTCTCTACTAGCCACTTATTAGATGTATTGCAACGCGCCTTAGATAAACGGCGGCTGACCATTGAAAACCGTGAATTGAAAGCAGAGTTAGACGCGCAAAGTGGTCCCGGCCCTCGCATATTAGGTTCAACACCCGCTGTTGCCCGCCTCCGCAAAATTCTCAGTCATATCAAAGATACCCCCGCTGATGTCTTAATTAACGGTGAAACAGGAACCGGTAAAGAATTGGTTGCGCGTTTTTTACATGACCATAGCGTACGAGCTAAGCATCCTTTTGTAGCAATTAACTGCGGGGCTGTCCCCGAAACCATGATTGAAAGCGAGTTGTTTGGCCATGAAGTCGGTGCTTTTACCGGCGCGCAGAAAAAGCGAGTTGGCAAAATAGCCTTTGCCAATAATGGTACTCTCTTCCTAGATGAAATTGAAAGCATGCCGATGGCCTTGCAAATAAAGCTTTTGCGGGTACTAGAGGAACGCAGTGTTGAACCGCTGGGAAGCAACCAAGTAATCCCACTCAATTTACGGGTGATTGCCGCCACCAAAAGTGATTTAAAGCATTTAGGTGAGCAAGGTGAGTTTCGCAGCGATCTTTATTATCGCCTCAATGTCGTAGAGGTCTATATACCTGCACTACGCGAGCGCTGTGAAGACATCCCTTTATTACTTGAAAACTTCTTACGGGTAGCAGCCGCCCGTTACCAACTAAATAGCCCGGAGATCAGTCAGCAGCGCTTATCAGAGCTGGTGCAACACAACTGGCCAGGCAATGTACGAGAATTGCGTAATCTGGCCGAGCGTTGGGTACTAATGGGGGAAGACGCGGCTTTTAACGAAGCGCAAAATGACCAGCAAAGCTTAAACTTGGCGGAGCAACTTTTTCGCTTTGAGCGGACCTTATTGCAAGACGCACTGCATCGCCACAAAGGTCACCTAAAAGCGGTCCAAGAAGAACTGCACATTGGCCGTAAAACCCTTTATGAGAAAATGAAAAAATACCAACTCGATAAAGGTGACTATAAAAACCATTAACAACGCTAAGGGGTGGAGTTCCCCCCATTCGTGCCTAAGCGGTGGGGGGAACTCCCCCCATGATTGCTGATAATGGCAATTTCAGCCCACCATGAAAGTCAATATTATTCATATTCTTCAAACACTTAAAATCCGATCTTAGTGTTGGCTCGTAGCTTGCTAATAAGCCTAGCGAAGTAAGCAACCAACCCTACACAAGGATGATAAAAATGAAATTATTAGCAAGCACGCTGACAGCATTGAGTATCGCTTTAGCCAGCGTAGTAAACGCCGCTCCAATTGAACTGAAATTTTCCCATGTGGTCGCCGAAAACACGCCTAAAGGACAGATGGCACTTAAATTTAGAGACTTAGTTGAACAGCGCTTACCTGGAAAAGTGGAAGTGAAAGTCTACCCTAATTCTCAGTTGTACGGTGACGGTAAAGAATTAGAGGCTTTATTGTTAGGGGATGTGGAGCTTATTTCACCTTCATTATCTAAATTCAAAAAATATACTAAAAAACTGCAAATCTTCGATCTACCGTTTTTGTTTAAAGACATGGCATCAGTTGAACGTTTTCAAGCAAGCAGTGCTGGTCAAGAGTTATTATCGTCATTAGAGAGTAAAGGCCTAATTGGCTTAGGTTATTTACATAACGGCATGAAGCAACTGTCGGCCAACGAGCCTTTATATACGCCTGCCGATGCCAAAGGCAAAAAGTTCCGCATTATGTCTTCAGACGTATTAGCCGCTCAATTTGAAGCTGTGGATGCGGTGCCACTTAAAAAACCCTTCTCAGAGGTATTTACGCTGCTGCAAACTCGCGCTATCGACGGCCAAGAAAATACGTGGTCAAACATCTATTCTAAAAAATTCTTTGAGGTGCAAGCCAGCATTACCGAATCAAATCACGGCGTACTTGATTACTTAATTGTGACTTCCGCTGAGTTTTGGTATGGCTTACCTGAAGATATTCGTGCCGAGCTGCAATTGGCTTTAAACGAAGCCGTTGCCCACGGTAATCAAATCGCGGCAGAAAAAGCAGACAAGGATAAAGCCAATATCATGGCATCGAATCGCTCTGAAGTTATCTCTTTGACAGCTGAGCAACGTCAACAATGGGTAGAAGCAATGAAACCCGTCTGGCAACAGTTTGAAGATGAAATAGGCAAAGACACCATTGCCGCGGCAGTTGCCGCCAACCAATAAGCATAGGCTTTGTGCAGAGACCCCTCGCTCTGCACTCTCTTTGTAGCCAAACAAAAAATGCGAATAAGGACATCACATGAAGTTTGTTAATTGGTTTCGGCGCTTTGAAGAAAATTTCATTGCCTTTCTACTGGTCGCGATGACCCTACTGGTTTTTATAGAAGTGATTATGCGCTTTGTCTTTAATACGGGGATCCACTGGGTCCAAGAAGTCACACTATATAGTTCAGCATGGTTAGTGCTACTCGGAGCAAGCTGGGGCGTGCGTGAAGGCGCCCATATTGGTGTTGATGCCTTTGTGCGAATACTCCCTCCAGCACAACGTAAGCTACTGACCTTGATCGCTTTAGCACTATGTTTATTTTACTGCGGCTTATTTATGTATGGGTCTTGGGTGTACTTAAGCAAGCTACACATGATTGGTATTGAAATGGAAGACTTACCGATTGAAAAATGGAAGACCATGAGTGTTCTATTTATCGGCTTTGTTTTACTAGTCATTAGATTTTTAGAAGTGGCTTGGAAGGTAATTACTGACCAACAAGATGGTTTCCATCTCGCAGACGAAGCTAAAGACAGCATGCTCTTAGCTGACGAAATAAAAAAACAATAAGCATTAGCGGCAAAGGATTTGACCATGACTACCTTCACTTTATTTCTGCTTTTATTTGTATGCATGCTGATTGGTATGCCCATTGCGATTGCCTTAGGGCTCGCAAGTATCACTACTATACTGTTGTTTTCTAATGACTCTTTGGCGTCAGTGGCATTAAAACTGTTTGAAGCCACCTCTGAGCACTACACCTTGTTAGCCATTCCATTTTTTATTCTATCGTCAGCCTTTCTATCTACAGGTGGGGTGGCGCAACGGCTGATTAACTTTGCCATGGACAGTGTTGGACATATTCGCGGAGGCCTCGCCATGGCATCTGTATTAGCGTGTATGTTATTCGCCGCTGTCTCCGGGTCTAGCCCAGCCACTGTAGCCGCGATTGGCTCCATTGTCATTGCAGGCATGGTGCGCTCGGGCTACCCCGAGTCATTGGCAGCAGGCGTGATCGCCAATGCGGGTACCTTAGGTATTTTAATTCCACCCTCCATTGTTATGCTGGTGTATGCGGCCGCTACAGAAGTATCGGCTTCACGCATGTTCATGGCGGGGTTTATACCAGGCATTATGATGGGCAGTATCTTAATGATTGCTATCTACGTGGTGGCAAGAATCAAAAATTTACCTGCTCAACCCTATCCTGGTTGTCGCCAGTGGGGAATATCAGCCCTTAAAGCCACCGGCGGCTTAATGCTAATTGTGATTGTATTGGGTTCTATCTATGGCGGTATCGCTAGCCCGACTGAAGCGGCTTCTGTGGCTGCGGTCTATGCCTTTCTTGTATCGGTATATGGCTATCGAGATATAGGACCGATTAAGGACCAAGCTTGGAAAAACCCCGGAGAAAGTAACGGGGCCGCCGTCGCCCGTAACTTGGCCTTGTTTCCAATCAGCATCATAAAGTCAGTCACCAACGAAGAGGTTCGCCATGTATTAAAAGACGCAGCAAAAGTCAGCATTATGCTGTTGTTCATTATTGCCAACGCTATGTTGTTTGCTCATGTACTCACCACTGAGCGGATCCCGCATATGATTGCTGAATCTATCGTGGCGTATGGACTGCAGCCTTGGGCTTTTTTAATCGTGGTAAATATTTTGCTGCTAATTGCGGGTAACTTCATGGAGCCTTCTGCCATCTTGCTAATCATGGCTCCGATCTTATTTCCAATCGCAACCCAATTAGGAATTGACCCAATCCATTTAGGGATCATCATGGTAGTGAACATGGAGATAGGGATGCTTACCCCACCGGTAGGCCTAAATTTATTCGTTACCGCAGGGATTACCGGAAAAAGTATGGGTTGGGTCATTAAGGCGTGCTTACCTTGGCTAAGTCTACTATTGTTCTTCCTAATACTGATTACTTATATCCCACAAATTTCTCTGTTCTTACCTGAATATTTCGACCGCCTCAACGGCTACTAATAAGCTAATAAGGCCTGCAGAGCAGGCCTTATTTTATAACTTTTCCATTCTTCTTTGGCGACGTCGTAAGGCATCGTCAAAACGACGTTTTGCTACTTCAGTCGCGGGTTTAAGCGGAGGAACCTTTGCAGAGTTTCCTTGTTCGTCAACAGCAACCATGGTGAAAAAGCAAGAGTGAGTATGACGCACGGTTTGTTCTTTAAGGTTTTTAGCGATCACCTTAATACCGATTTCCATTGAAGTGCGACCGGTATAGTTAACCGATGCCAAAAATGTAACAAACTCTCCAATTTCGACTGGGTTTTTAAACAGCACCTGATCGACGGATAAAGTCACCGCATAATTACCACAGTATTGTATCGCTGTCGTGTAGGCCACTTCATCGAGCTTCTTAAGCATGGCGCCGCCGTGCATTTTCCCCGAAAAATTTGCCATTTCCGGGGTAACCAAAATATTCATTTCAGTTTGAGAGTTATCCATAATTCGCCTAATTGGATTTGTGGGGCTACCTATAGCAGCCCAATAGATCTAATGTTATAACGCTGAGAACTGCGGTTTAATCGGTTTTCAATCCATATTTATCTAACAATGAATACAGAGTTGGTCTAGTCACTCCCAATAAACCCGCGGTATTAGACACATTACCATTACTTAAAGCCATTGCTTTATTAATGGCTTGTTTTTCTGCGGCCTCACGCACATGCCGTAAGTTCAAGGCCAGTTTTATTTGTTCTTCGTCCCCCAACGGTAAGGAGAGGTCTTCAGCAGATATCTGTTTACTATCAGCCATAATCACTGCTGATTTCACCTTGTTTTGCAATTCTCTAATATTGCCTGGCCAGCGGTGACTAGTGAGAGCGGTAATAGCGTCATCACTGAAGCCATTTATATTTCTTTGCATTTGCTTGTTGTAGCTTTGTAAGAACGCTCTAGCCAACAAAATAACGTCTTCACCGCGGTCTCGCAAAGGAGGGATATTTATCGTTATCTCGCTAATGCGATAAAATAAGTCTTCTCGGAATTCTTTCTGTTGCACCATATCTTGTAAATTTTGGTGAGTAGCGCAAACAATTTTCACATCAACAGGGATCTCTTTTCTACCGCCTACTCGCTCAACAATTTTTTCTTGTAAAAAACGCAATATTTTAGCTTGCAGCGAATAAGGCATATCGCCTATTTCATCAAGAAATAGAGTGCCGCCGTTGGCACACTCTATCTTACCTTCAGTAGTTTTATGCGCGCCGGTAAATGCCCCTTTTTCAAAGCCAAACAACTCACTTTCAAGCAAGTTTTCAGGTATCGAGGCACAGTTAATGGCAATGAAGGGATTATCTTTACGTGGACTTTGCTGGTGAATGGCCCTAGCGAGAACCTCTTTACCGGTTCCGC
This sequence comes from Agarivorans sp. MS3-6, assembly GCF_054112545.1. Lineage (NCBI taxonomy): Bacteria > Pseudomonadati > Pseudomonadota > Gammaproteobacteria > Alteromonadales > Alteromonadaceae > Agarivorans > Agarivorans sp. MS3-6. Next base: position 1,595,595 of record NZ_CM134202.1, read on the forward strand.
TTTCCCCAAGTAATAACGTTGTCACTTCTGTCGGGGCTATACGCTCAACCATACGGCACACTTTTTGTACCTGCGGAGAGTTCCCCAAAAAACCGTTATTATCTAATGACGCCCCCTTTAGGGCATCATTTTCTAACTCGATATTGGCGACCCAGAAAGCGCGAGCAATAATCACCGACAAGGTATCATCATCGATCGGCTTTTGATAAAAATCATGCGCCCCCATAGCAATCGCCATCAGTGCATTCTCTTTGTCTTCATTGCCGGTTATAACAATCACTTTCAACTTGGGGTTGAGGTCTAGCATTTCTTTTAAGGTCGCCAAACCTTCGCTAGCATTTGCTTCATCGGGGGGCAAACCTAAATCAAGGGTAACGACTTTGGGTTCATAACGCCTTAGCGCAGTAATTGCCTGATTACGATCACCCGCTACCACTACCTGATAGTCGCTAAAACTCCATTTCAACTGTTTTTGAATACCCGGATCGTCTTCAACAACCAGTAAGGTTTCCATCGTTATATCATCCATTTAGCTAAATCTTATGAATAGGTAGGTAAAGCTTGAATAAGCTGCCTTCACCCAAACTACTTGTTACTTGAATGTGCCCGCCGAGTTCTTCTACGAAGCGCTTGGCATCGTATGCTCCAACACCCATCCCTGCATTCCCTTTGGTAGTATCAAACGGCTTAAACAATCGCGTATCGATAAACTCGACACTCATGCCTTCACCATGATCTTCAACCTCAACGATGCACTCTTGTGATTGGCAATAGGCGCGAACAATAATCTCTCCCTCATTGTCGCTGGCATCTTGGGCATTTTGCACTAAATGCGACAACACGTTCACAAATCTTTCTTGGTCGCCCACTAACTCGAAATCTGGCTCCGCAGAATATATTAGCTTAGGTATAGGTACATTCAAGGATCGCGACGCCACCACCTGTTGCAGCGCGCTTTTTAGGCCGAACGGCGCAACAACTGTATCAATACGTTGTTTCTTGCTTAAATGCGCCACCACTTTGGTTAATCGAGCGGCCGCAGAGTCAACGGTTTCAAACGCATCGTCAATAAACTCTGGATTATGTTTGTGTTTAACTGCATTTTTTGACATTAACTGCAGTTGTGCCAGTACATTCTTTAAGTCGTGTACCAGATAAGCTGACATTCGATTAAACGTATCGAATTGCTGGCTCTCTGCTAAGGCCAAGTTTGAACGGTGTAAGTTCAAAAAAACCGCTAATTGGCGACTAATTGCCCGCATCAAATCCCTGTCTTCCCAGTTTACACTATGGATAGCCGTCGGTGCGGACAGCAAAATAACCCCTTTAAAACCGGCACTGGTGCTAGCAGGAATAACATAATTAAATTTCTCGATTCTGGATAAATCATCGAGTGACACTTTAAAAGGAACGACCGACAAATCCTTTTTCAGCTCTTCAATATCCACGATCCATTGGTGCTCAATGGCGTGAGCAGCCAGGCATTCCAAACACAAAATGGCCTGCGGGTCATCATCGCGTAGGTTATAACTAGCCTTAACGGTAAAGCGGCCATTTTCAACAATCGCTAAGCTGGCATAACGACAGTCAAATGGCTGGTTGATCGCCTTTAAGGCAATAGCATATGGTGAAATACCATCTTCTTCGAGAACCGCTGCAAACTTCATCCATTCTTCTCGGTACTCATACTTATTGGCAAAAAAGTGTTTAGTGATTTGGACTTTTAATTTCTTTCGTAAACGTTCCGACAGAAACAAACTCACCAATATCAAAACACTTAAGGCAAAAAAACCATTCTGTGCAATGTTGCCCCAATCACCACCTGCATAACGAATATAGTAACCCACTAGGGCCATTACCAATAAATAGCCTCCAGCAACCACCAACAAAGTGCTGTGATAAATTACATCCCGTGAAATGTAAATTTTGGTCGACCAACGCTTCACACGTCTAGCGCTTAACAATACTAATGGCGCGGCCAAAATAGCGACAGGACCCCGTAAGCTCCAAAAATCAAAAGAGATACCAGAGGTTATCAGCGCGTTCGCATAGAGCGCAAAGTCAAAGGCAAACATTCCCCCTAGACCCAAACACATGGGTTTTATAGTGGCCCTAGCGCTAACGTCAATCCGTCGATATAACTGCTCAATTAACCACAAGCCAATAACCGCTTGTGACAACTGTGTGATTAACCACAATTGGTTTAACCCCAGTTTAAAGCTAGCGCTTAACAACTGACAAAGCGCGACAAAAATCAGGGCAATTAGGATCCCTTTGCGTTGTGCTGATCCAGTAAAAACATTGCCAAGAGAAAATCGAGGAGCGATGGTGGAATAAAGCAGTAAGAACCACAATCCATTGCGTAAAGTCTCAAAAAAATAGAGGTAACCGAGGGGTAACGAAAACCGCATCTGAGCGGCGGCTAGCCCAGCCCAGAGCACAGTAAAAAATACCGCTAAACTCAAGGCTAAACGTTGAAAACCACTTTGCTTAGTTGTCAGTAAAAGTAAACTAAACACCAAATAACAAAGTGCAGCTAAACTGTATCCCAATAAACCAACAATAATACTCAATCTAGATCATCCATATGCAGAGCGTATAGCTTCTTAGCTCGATAACTAACTATTTTCGCCTAACTCGACAATGTCTTTACGCTTCTTTTCAATCATTTTATCTAGATAACGAATAATCTTGATTTTTCTCAACACCACTTCCTCTAGGTAACTAGACACATCGAGTAAATTGGCCTTTATTTTGTCATCGCTTAAGTTAATGGAGGGATGCTCTGAAGGGCTCTCGTCATAGCTACGACCAAGAAGCGCCTCTATGTCACCACCATGCTGTTGAACTGGGGTAGCTTGTAACGACCCTGAAAGTTCCCCTCCCATTTCTTCAATAACAGCAGCAACATCCTTTTTCTCAATGCGATGTAGGTCTTCAAGAAAAGCGTATAAAAACAAACGGTCAGCAAAAATATTGATTTTACGCGGGACACCCTTGGTAAAGTCGGCGATTTGCTGGAAAATATCTTCGTCTAACTTCGGGTTTTGCTGCCAGCCAACTTTGTTTAATCGGTGTAAAATGTACCCTTGGGTTTGCTCCGCATCAAAAGGTTGTAGGTGGCATGAAGCAATTATTCGCTGCCTAAACTGCTCCATCTCAGGCAGTTCAATAATCGGCTTTAACTCTTCCTGTCCTAACAAAAAACTTTGGAAGAGAGGCTTGTCGTCTAGTTGAAAATTCGACAACATTCGCAATTCTTCCACCGTTTCTGCCGGTAAGTTCTGGGCCTCATCAACCACCAGCAAGGCGCGTTTCCCTTGCTTATGCAGAGTTAATAAATATTGCTCAAAACGCTTTAAAATTTCAGCCTTATTTAAACCCTCTACATCGATATTAAATTGAGCCGCTACTAATCGAACTAACTCATCGGGACTTAATCGTGTGGTTGCAATTTGGGCCGCGACAATCGACTCATCGATAGAAGCAAGCAAACTACGTGCAATAGTGGTTTTACCTGTACCAATTGGGCCAGTAATCACAATAAAGCCCTCGCCCTGAGAGAGACCATAACGCAGATAAGAAACGGCTCTATCATGATGGGGGCTAGCAAAGAAAAATTTTGGATCGGGGCTAAGTTTAAATGGCTTGTCACTTAGCCCAAAGAAAGATTCATACATGTTTAAAACTGCTTAGTCGCGTTAATCGAAACTCGGTTTTCGTCATAGCTTCGATCAACGAAATTCGAGCTACGATGGGTAAATTGATAACGATAGGTTAAGAAAAAACCTTCGATAAGATCTTGTTCTAAAGATAAGTCATAACGGCTATATTTATCTACTTGATCGGTGCCAGTAAGACGGTCGAATGTATAATGATCATAATCAAAAGCAAAAGCTATAACCAACTTGCGACTGAGCTTGTGGTCGATACCAATGCCACCTCCGTAAGTGGTATCTTTTACAAAATCAGTTTCATCTCTTAAGCTCGCTCTAGTCTGATGACGAAGTTCGAAATCGATACCTGAGCGACGTAAGTCTAGCGCGGTTGTCCAGCGAAGTGTTTTATCCAGCTTCTGTTCTTCAACAGTGTCGCCCTCTACAAAAAATCGACGGTCAAAGCTGGTAGGCTCTTCAATATAACTTATATCGGTATTAATGCGGCGTTTTTGATGAGTAAATGTAAACTCGTAAGCGTCACCATAAAATCGCTTGCTGTACTCAAAGAACAATTTAGTGCGACGATTAGGCTCAAGGTTTACTGCAGCGCCTAAGTAGTCGTCATTTTTGTCTTTATCTAACGAGAAATTATAACTCAACTCTAGGTAACTCAAGCGAGAGCGAAAGTAACGAATAGCCGGGCCCCAGCTTTCTGACTCGCCGACTTTTGAAGAAGAACTAACCCCTTGCAAGTAGCTTTCAGCGTAATAACGAATAAACGGACTGAAACCAGAGCGTTGTTGTAAACCAAACTCGCCTTTGTATTTAATATTCTCTGTTTCTTGAGAATTTCCGCGCGCTTCGCGCCTGATATAATCGGAGTCAACTAACCAAAATACGGTATTAACTTTCTGACCATTTTTAAAAACGAGGGACCCATCGAAATCATTATTATTACCTCGGTCGTCTTCATAACGATACAAGCTAGCAGCTGCTCGAGCATTTAAATCGATCCACTTTCGGCGATTTGACTGATAATTTAAACCAACACCTATCTCGCTACCTTGAATCAAATCGCCTGAAATTACATCGGTAATGGCGTTGCTACTAAATTCAGCAGGTAATATATCTACTGCTGCTACAGCGTCTATACTAAAGCCACTACCGCCAAGTTTTTTATCGGCGGTAAAGTCGAGTTCATGATAGAGTTTATTTTTGTTGGCATCGTAAGAATGGTAAGTTTGCCTCGCTCGGTAATCTAACGAAACTTGACCGTCTTTACCGGTAATTTCGGAAACAACCCCTGCGGACAATATGCCAATTTCACCCGACTCTGGTGATTCTTCAGTTAAGCCTGCGTTGTCGGTATAAACCAACTCTGCACCTATTTCAGGGCGGAATTGCACATCAGCTGCATACACCGATGCAGACAAGCCCATAGCGATAGCAAGCGCAAGAACAACACTAGGCGCTGCGTTCTTCCTCATATCCATAGCCATATCCGTAGCCATAACCGTAAGTCCCTGTTTTACCGTGCACTGCTTTATTTAATACGTAACCGATCGCTAGATCTTCACTAAATTGCGATACAGCTGATTTAATCGCTGCCATTTTGGTACTGTCTTGCTCAACGACAACCACTGCTTGGCCAATGAAATTGGACAACACCACCGTTTCATTAACCCCTAAAACTGGCGGGCTATCAAATAACACAACCCGGTCAGAATAACGACTATTCAATTCTTCAGTAAGCGAACGCATTTTATCACTGGCCAACAACTCATTACTTAAATGATGAGGCATACCAGCTGGCATAATCCTTAGATTGGGGATGTTGGTGTGATAGATCACATCCGCGATATCGTCGGTTTGACCTAATAGGTATTCCATTAAGCCCATATGCTGGCCAATGCCTAAAGTTTTACTGACAGTGGGCTTCAGCACATCGGAGTCTATCAACAAAACCGTCTTGTCTTTCTCTAAAGCTAGGCTTAACGCCAAGTTGATTGAGGTGAACGTTTTCCCCTCCCCAGGGTTAGCACTGGTCACCATTATTAGATTACTTTTGTTTTGAGGAATTAAGCCTGTCTCAAAAGCATTTTTTAACAGTTTACGTTTAATGCCTCGGTACTCATCACTTAACATTCTTGTCTCTCTAGTTCGAATGTCAGAAAGCATACCTAAACGCTTCAATACTGCTGAATCAATTTGTAAAACCGGTTTATCATTTCTGGCTTCGCTTTGAGTAGCATCTAATGGCGCGGATGGCTGCTCAATACGGTTTTCACTTGACTCTTGGTTGGCTTGAGCTTGCTTTGCTAGCTTGCCCATCGCTTTTTCTATCGTACTCATAGCAAGCCTACCCCAGCTAATCCGGTTATAATTTTATTGTGTAAGCCGGGCAGTGCATTAATCACCATAAATCCGACAAAACCGCATAATAAAATGGTATTTGATAAGACAAACAATCGCATTTTTCTCTTCTCAATGCCGATTAGCCCTGAGCTTTCAGTGGCTGACACTACGCCCAATACAGGGAAGCCAGTTTGCTGATAAAGCTGCTGCACACTCGATACCGCAGGATTTATCTGACTAAAAGCTAATGACAAACCACCACCAACAGCTAGAGCAAAGATTAACACTGCGGCAATCAACAATGGTCTTTTGGGGCCTGAAGGCTCTAAAGGTACACGCGGAGCATCAATGACTCTAAATTTAATATCATCGGTAGTTTTACCGGCACTTTGAGAAATTAAGGCGCTTTCTCTACGCGATAGCAAATCTTCATACTTAGACTTGGTGATTTCGTAATTACGATTTAAGCCAGTTAGTTTGGCCTCTACATCTGGCACTTGGCGTAACTGTTCTTCTAGATCATTTACTTTAGCGTCATGCCGTGATTCGCGAACTTTCAACGAAGCCACTTCGTTTTCGAGCTGGCTGACGGTAATCTTTAAGTCTTGATAAATCACTGACTCAGAAGCGAGGGCTGCCGGGCTTTTAGCCGTAATTAACGCATTGTCTTTTTGTTTTTGGAGTGATGCAATTTGGCGTTTAACTTCAATCACATCAGGGTGGCGCTCGGTGTAACGCAATAACAAATCATCTAAACGCGTTTTCATAGCGACAATACGGTCATCAAATTCTGTACGAACTTTCGCCGTTTGTTGTGAAGCCAATATTTCTTCGCTAGCTAGTTGCGAACGCGCAGAGACTAGCTTGGTTTCGGCTTCGCTCAACTGCAGACGAGTCTCTTCAAGCTGCTTCTTTACACCTTCCAAATTACTGTAATAAGTAGACTCTTTGCCCGGTAAAAAGGCGGTATATTCTTGCTTGAACGAGGCCAGCCTTTTTTCAGCTTCAATTAAGCGCGTTTCATACTCTTCAATCTGCTGATTAATAAAAGAATTAGCCGTATCTGTATCTTGGCGTTTCTCTCCTAAAGTATTTTCAACAAAAACATCCAGAGCGGCCTGGACCACATCTCTAACGTATTGCGGAGAATCAGCTTCAAAAGTAATGGTGTATAGGTTTTCACGACGTGTTTTGTTTATCTCAATATTGTCTTTCAAATTGTCCAACAACACGTCATATTCAGCCCGATTGTTAACACGAACATCAGCATCGCTGGCTCGAGCAATTTTTTCTAGGTTGCTGCGGCTGAGCAAAGTTTTAACCATCATGGCCAATTCCTGCGACGGATCGGTTTGAATAGCTAAACCTTTCAGCAGAGGTTGCAATAACGAGCGAGTGTCGGCATAAACTCGAGCTTCAGCGGTATATTGATTAGGCAGTAAAGTAACCGCTATCCAACCAATAGGACAGATGATCCAAAGTGCGATCAAAATATAGCGGCGCTTTAGCCATACCCCACGCAGGTATTGCAAAAAGTCCTCAATTAAATCTTGCATTTAAACGACTACTCCGACTAAAACCAAGCTTCTGGGATAATAATAATATCACCAGGAAGGATATCTACATTGGCTTCAATCTCACCATCTTGTATTAGCTTACCGACCATTACATTATACGAACGTTGCTCACCACTAACCACTCGAACCAAGCGAGCATTGTCGCCGTCAGCGTACTCTGTTAAGCCGCCTACCTGAATCATCACATCTAATAAGGTCATGTCTTCGCGGTAGTTTATGGCTTGGGGCTCAAAGGCTTCTCCGATGACCCGGACTTGCTCACTAAACGGCCCTATAAAGCCATCAACAGTAACAGTTACGATAGGATCACGAATAAATTCTGCCAGCTCTGACTCAATAAGACGGGCCAACTCTGTTGGAGTTTTACCAGACACTTCTAAGTCTTCAACCAAGGACGTTGATACCATACCGTCGGGACGAACGATGAAGGTTCCCGATATTTCAGGGTTGCGCCAAACAAATATATTAAGCACATCTCCAGCACCGATAAGATACTTGTATTCCGCAGGGTTTTTGGTCAACGAAGGGTTGACCGATGCACTAGGCAAATTTGGTAAAGAGTTCGAACACGCGGTAAGGTAAAAACTAACCGCGACAAAAGAGAGCAACTTTATTACTACTTGATTGATTTTTTTCATAGCACTATCCATTACGCTGAGTGTCGATCAACAAACATTGATTGATAAAATCCTTTTGACCATCATAGTGCGCGAGTAAGCATCTTGTAAATCTATTGGGCTAAATAGTTTTAATTTATCGACATTTTTAGGTAAATCAGCCGATGTAAAGCAAAAGTAACAAAATTGTTTTTTAATTAGTATCTATGAGCATTCAGGTTTTTGGTGGCTCTAGTAGTAAATCTCGGTATACTGGTAAATTAAAAATCAAATTTCAATTTGTTTCAAGGAAGAAGCGTGGCTGGTTCGAAGTTTCACAATTTAGACCCTGGTAGCAGAGCTATCATTTTTGCTGAGTTTTTGGCGCTGCTAATAATATTTGTTATTGGCGTTGAGCTGTTGCGATTTACGGGGTTTGAAGGCATTCCCCCTTACGGCGAAGGTACTATATTAATGCACTTGGTTGCATTTACCTTCCCTATTCAGTTATCAATATTGTCAGTTGGACTTTATAACCAAAAAATCCGAGAAACGTTTCGGGGTGTAATAAGACGACTGCTGGTTAGCATCGCCCTTGGCTACTTCATTTCCTCTGTTATTTACGTATTAACGCCTTTAGATGTTCTGCCGGGTAACTTTAGAGAGTTGTTATATGCAGCTGTCATGATCGCTCTCACCACCATCCGTTATTTTGCACTCAAGATGCAATATGAACATATGGGCAGAAAGCGTATTTTGGTACTAGGAGCAGGAGAGCGAGCAAGCATTATTGAAAAAAGAATGCGTCGAAAATCTGATCGAGTGAGTTTTGAGATGGCGGGTTTTGTCCGCATGCAAGGAGACTCCGAAGACGGCATCAAGCGCGAGACTATTTTAGAACTAGACCAGCCTCTAGAATCATTTGTTTTAGCTAATGGCGTAGAAGAAATCGTTATAGCGGCAGATGAACGTCGAGCGAATTTACCCGTGGATAGCTTATTTCTCTGCAAGCTGCGCGGTGTAGAAATAACCGACATCATTGATTTTATCGAACGCGAGTCGGGCCAAATTGCGGTCAACCTTATCTACCCTTCTTGGGTCATATACAGTAATGGTTTCCACTCTACCAACTACTTACGTAGCTCGCTAGACTGGATTTGTAACACCTTCTTAGGGCTAATTGTTCTTCTACTCACCTGGCCACTCATGCTCATTACTATTGTGATGATAAAAATCGAAGAGGGGATTAAAGCTCCAGTACTTTACTCTCAAGAGCGTATTGGCCTAAATGGCCAGCCATTTAACATCTTCAAATTTAGAAGCATGCGCACCGATGCAGAAAAAGATGGAGCCAAATGGGCACAGAAAGAAGACCCACGAGTCACTAAAGTGGGTAACTTTATTCGCAAATACCGTATCGACGAGCTACCGCAAATATATAACGTACTAATCGGTGATATGGGATTTGTTGGACCTCGCCCCGAACGCCCATCGTTTGTTAAAGAGCTGGTATTATCTATCCCTTATTACAACCAGCGCCACAATGTTAAACCCGGATTAACTGGCTGGGCTCAGCTGAAATATCCCTACGGAAGCACTGAGGCGGATGCCTTAGAAAAGCTAAAGTTTGACCTTTATTACATCAAGCATCGCAGCTTTTTGCTTGATTTATTAATTTTGGTGCGCACTGCTGAAATAATTTTGTTTGGTAAAGGGCGCTAATTTTTGGAGCCAAATCAAGTAGAAGTTAAGCAATCAAACACCGGTAACTTGCAGGCTTTAGTCGTGCTAGGTATTACTGGTTTGGTTGCTTTGCTATTTTGGCCAGTCTTGTTAGATATATGGCGCTATAGTTTTGACGACGGCACCTACTCTCATGCCTTTCTCATTCCTTTGGTTGCATTATATGTGCTTTACGACTGCCGCCGGCAGTTACAATTCCGCCAGACCACTAGCCTTTGGCTAGTTTTGTTAGTGATATGTTTAGCTCTAGAATTGCTGTTTTATCTAAGCCAAATCAGCTTGCCGGTGCGTGCGCTGCTCCCTCTTGTATTATTGTTTAGCCTATTAAGCGCCTTTAAGCACAACAAAGGGTTGTATGTATATGCCTTGGTGATGCTATTTGCTACACCCATTTGGGGGATCTTATCTCCCCCCCTACAAAGCCTTTCTACCAACATGGTAGAAATGGTAATGGCCTATACACACGTTCCTAGTTATTTTGAGGGCAATGTCGTTTCCATTCCCTCTGGACGCTTCGAAATAGCCAATGGCTGCAGTGGATTGCGCTACTTTATTACGTCCTTGTTTCTATGTTTATTATACATTTACTTCAATATTCGTAGCCTCAAAAAAGCTGCCATCTTTTTTATCGTATGCATGCTAGGAGCATTACTGGTTAATTGGGTACGGATAATAACCATTATTTTAATTGGCCACGAAACCCAAATGCAAAGTGACATTATCTACGATCACAATAATTTGGGTTGGTATTTATATGTTCCCTATTTATTACTGGCTTTTTACATTGGGGGGAAGTTGGCCAATGATTCAATGCCGACTGCTGCCCTTCCCAAAACCTCTTCCCCGTCAGTTAAGCCTCTTGCGTACCTAGCGCTTGCGCTGTTGGCATTTTCGCCCAGTTTAATTGATTGGCCAGTGCTAGATGCCAATAAGTTAAATACTCATCAGCAAAGCCCTGCTAGCCCCTACCATAGCTCATTGCAAGTAACTCAATTTCAGTCAGTTGAGCATCAAACTATCGTGGTTAACACTTTTGAGATCCATCAATGGGTCTATTTGTTTAGCGGGTTGGGTTTAGATAACAAGGCTTCATTCTATTTAAATGATGTTGTACCAGAAGATCTAAGAGTGGTAAGAAATGAAAAAAATAAAGCCATTAACTTTGTTTATTTTCACCCCTCCAGCAATCAAACCGCTTTGTTAGCCTACAGCTACGCTGGAGTAAACGGTATGGTAGCAAACAGAGCCGCATTAAAGGCCCAGCGCTTCTCAGAGGTGCTATCAGGGAAACGAAAAAGCGCAATTATAGCCGTCTCAGCGCTTTGTATTGACCAGAGTTGCAGCCAAGTTAAAACCTCGCTGGAACAGCACTTATCTCAATTTAGCGACTTCGAGTTATTGTTGCAGCATCCAGGTTAATGAACCATTACTGGCAAACCACCAATTAAATTTCCTCAATGGTTTTAAGCCCCATGCCGGCTTACTGGCTGCCGTTTTACCTTTCTTATCCATAGTACCATTACAGGTATTTAACAATTCCTGCGCGAGTAGCTCTAACAAAAACTCATCTTGGCCACCTTCGCGCTTCAAGTAAACAGCTTTATATACCATACCTGCCACATCACAAGCGTGTTGCCGTTCTGTTCAGGAGTTTCTGTCTTGAAAAATAGATTCTTTAAAAAAGACTAAGTAATCAGGAATGTACAAAGTCTTCCCTTTAGAGTCGACCTTATACACACCTTGATGTAGCAGCATTTCAGCAAAATCTACGATTAACTCTGCCGCCTGCTGATCTTTAGTCATCCAAAAGTAACGCCACAATTGCTCTGCCACTAAGGCACTCATCCACGGCGAACACACCTGCTCTTTACTATTTTTTGCGGAGTGAGACTTAAGACTGTGTTTTAAGCATCCCCCCCGCCCTGGCATACTGACCCAAAGGTTATCTCGAATGCCCGCTAGCAGCAGCTCAAGACGCTTATAAGCTTGCTCTGAACCGTCTAACTCCCAATGGTTTAGCGCTAAACCTAAAGCCACAGATAAGTGTCGTTCAGTCCAAAAGCCTAAATTTGAGCTATATCTGGCTGGCCAACTGAGACCTTTAGCTGCAATTTCTTCTATGACTAATTTGGTAGATTGGTGTGGATAAAATAAGTAGTCAATCAACAGGCCTGCGCTCAACATATACTTGAGATCAGCGGAGCCTTTCAATGCAAAGTCACCATTTTTATCCAATTGACTAATAAAAAATTGCGCTTGTTGATGCGCCGTTGTTTTCCAGCGTCGGTCTGCCGTTTTAAAATACAATTGATAGAACGTGTAAGGCCGATCGTACAGCCAAGGTGCCGCACTATTACTGGGTAAAGTCGTTTTCTTAGCTGGATCTTTGGGTTTACTCAATTCGCCAATCAATACTTCGTCTGCGCTATAACTTGCATAACGCCAATAAGCGTTATCAAACCAGCCCCAATCAATATTGTTAGCGTTATATATAACAGGCGAGTAAAGCGCCATATTCAGCCATTCATCAGTAAATTCAGCTTCGACCAATAAAGGCTCTTCAATCGCTATTATACCTGAGGGTTTAGTTAAATTTTTTGCCCAGCGAATGGTCAACTCACCTGCATTGAGGCCAGTGACTTTAAAAAGTACTCCTCGGTAATACCTACTAGTGTTGGCTTGCGGCCACATAAGATGGGCATTTGCTGAAAAATCGAGAACTCTACCTGCTTGACTAAGCTCGAAACCGTGTTCTCTAGAGATAGTAAAATTTGGCACAGGCAGAACGAAGTAGCGATAAGAACTAGCGCCTTCAAAGGACTGAATAACCACCTCTAATTGTGACGGTTTGGCGACAGCATTGGTTGATAACAAAACACTAACCAGACAAAATATAGGAACTGATACTAATTGGGCTAAAACTCTACCAACAAACCGAGTCATTTCAATCATCCTTGCTTGTTACGTAAACAGAGCTACATTGCTCTCCTAGTTAAGTGCAAATAGTTGAATTCAGCAAGCCTGCGTTTTCAATTCCCTAGTTTGGAATTCAGCTCCATTATTTGCACCTTCAGTGAATCTACCGACTTATTTCCATCTACAGAGATACGCTTTAAGCTGTATGCACTTTGCTCGTCTAACTGTTTGTTAATACCGTTCATAAATGAAAAAGCCAAGCGATACCCAGTTTCTTTAGCGAGCATCTGAGTGACCTCAGTAAAGCTATCGGTACTGCCAACAGGATAAGCTAACATGCACACCGAGCTATTTAATTGATTTTCGATATAACGCCGAGACTCATCAAGCTCTTCGCGCTGTTGGTCGGGCTCTAAATGAGCCAATATTGGATGACTGCGAGTATGAGAGCCAATGGTCATGCCTGAAGCCGCCATTTCTTGTAACTGCTGCCAGTTAGCAAATAGGCTGAGGGAGTTTTGCAACGCAGGAGCCTTACAAATGGCCCTCAGTTGCACTAATTTTTGTTCCATTGTGTACTGTTGGTCAGCCTTAAAAGCAAACAGCATTTTACGAATATTTTGCTTTTCATTTTTACCCGATAGATCCACGGCATTTGCCCAATGTTCAAGCTTAAGTTGGCTGACTTTACTATGTTTAACTAACCAAGCGACTTCATCCCACCATGCTAAGCTCCCACCGTTAGTATATTCAGTAACAACAAAAAACATCGCACTTAAACCATGCTTTTTTAACAGTGGAAACGCCTGTTGATAGCTATCAATATAGCCATCGTCAAAGGTAATTAATGCATACGGCTTTGTAATCGCTTGTTGCGAATCTAACAGACTCAATAGTTGAGCTTCATTTAGCACATCGAACTGCTGCTTGTAGAAAAGTAAATGCTGTTCAAATTGCTCCGCAGTACAGCTAAAAACATTAGGATCAAAGTCACTAGAGCGAGCATCACCGATACGGTGGTAATTAAAAACATAAATACCAGGCAATCGTTGCTGCCAACGTCTGTCTGAAATACTGCGTTTACCAAATATTAACTGCCTAATTTTGGCCTTATTCAGCATTAGCGCACTCGTCTAAGGTTTTATAGCTTGGAGCTTTTACTATGTAGTCCCGGTAGGCATGAGGGTTACCTGTTTCTCCGGCCTCTGCAGCTTTAGCCATATTATACATCTCTCGAGCCGATACATAATGCAACACGTAATCACGACCATCGTTGTACCTGCTCTCTAGATAACTACACATTTCATCAAACGGTTTACCTAGTAAGGTTGGCATGTCAGCCTCTTGGGTGCCATGAGTGTGGATTTTAATAAAGCGCCATTCTGGGCGTCCTTCCACGTGAATATTGGCGTTTACCCACAAATCTACGCGGTCTTTAGTTGGTGCCATGCTAGTTCGAATATCTGCGTTTTCTATTTGCGGAAAAATGCCTTTTTTACGCGCTTTCCAGTTCAAATCTAGTGGGCCGTTAATTAGCATTAAATCCCCCCAAGCTTGACCACCAACTTCGACCATTTTTCCTTTGTCATGTGACTTAGGTCCATGCGGGTCATCTTTTGCGTAATAAATAGCATTCACGGTAGCTGGTTGTGTCACACTCGGCGCAGAAGGGAAGGTATAGTCAACAAAACAACCGGTTTCTCTTAAAACGATAAGCTCATCATTTACTCCACATAATTTGCCATCAGGGTGAGAGTTATCGAGAGTCCAGTTACCATGAATAAAGGCATACTGCAGTTTTCCGGTTTCTTCACTACGCACGAACGCACCGTGTTTTTCATGTAATAACTCGGTAAAACCTTCAAGCGTTTTGCGAAGGTTAGCACTGGTATCATCATCATGATGCAAGTGAATCTCTATTTCACCAAAGCCACGAGCACACAAATCAGCAACTTTAGCTAAATGCTCGAAACGGTACTCTTCTTCTGGGTAAAAAAAGGAGTGCTTTGGAAAACAACCATCAGCGTCTTGGTGTTTACCCGCCACTTCAGGGTATTCATTAAACCAACGATCTACTCTTGAGCGCTCTTGATCCAAACTAATGTTTTTCCCCCACTGCGGCTCATAATGATCAACAAAACAAAATAAAATGTGGGTGGGGCCATCAATTTTTGCGCGAGGCCTAAACTTTTGCTTAAGATAATGAGGCAACCACAGATGCATCTGTTTTTTGCGAATGATAAGAGCGACCGCTGCAGTGCCAGCTAGCAGTAACAATAGTAAAATGAAAAAGATTATCACCTTGACGTCCTTTGCCATGTGCCTTGCACATTTTTAAATAAGAATGAGTAAAAGCCTTTGAGTAACGCTAAGTTCATCGAAACAAAAAAAGTTAAAAAGGCAATACTTCCGGGTAAGCTTTTACCTTGCTTACTGCGGCTATTACCCCAAGCCGCGATGAGGTAACCCGCTACCTGCAAAGCCAGTAAAGCGCCATACCAAGCGTGCCCAACTAACATAAGGTTGGAAAACAAGGCAATCAGCATTAAGTGAGGAGTAAACCAACGCAGTACCTTATGGCTAATATAAGAAAAACAACGCGCCCCCAACAAAGGGTTTAAAGCCCATAAACAACGCGTAAAAGCTTGATAGTTTCCGGTACCAATGCGCACTCGGCGCTTCTCTTCCTCATGTAATGAAGGAGCAACCTCCTCGTAAGCTACTGCGTTAGGTTCATACAACACCTTTTTGCCCGCCTTAGATACATTCATTACAATCATGAAATCATCCACTATCGTATTGGCCGGTAAAGCTTGATAAAGTGGTTTAGCTATCGCGTAAATCGCGCCGTTCGCCCCCAACAAGGCGCCTAGACGTGACTCATGAAATTTCAACATTTGCTCATAACGCCAGTAAATACCGTCTTTATTATCTTCCGATTCTGAATCGACTAAATGCAACTCTCCGCATACAGCACCAATATCATCGCTATCAAAATGACGAACTAGGTTTTCAATTACGTCGGCTTCAAAATGAGTATTGGCATCAGACATAACCAAAATAGAATCTGCAGCTATCTCGACCAAATCATTCAATACGTTGATCTTGCCGCGATTTTGTTCGAAAACATGGGCCTTAACATGGCTCGCCTTCACCGCATTTAAGATGTCAGCGGTAGCATCTGTACTACCATCAGAGCCAATATGGATGTTTAACTTATCTTTGGGATAATTAAGCTGCAAAAGATTATCGATGCGCTGTTGTAAACATTGCTCTTCGTTGTAGGCGGCAATAATGATTGATACTGAAGGCCAGGTCTCCGGCTGATTAGAACGTCGCTCGTGACGGCGCCAAACATAGCGAGTATCACGTATTGCCTGCTTTATACCGCTCATCATCAACAATACAATCGGATATAAAGCATAACTATAAATAATTAGGCCTACCGCTATCCAAAATAGTAGTTCCATTATTGCTCTGCCTTCTCTGCAGCCCGATGGTAAGGCTTAGCTGGAATACCCAACATAGTCATCCCTTCTTCTGCGTTTTTAGTTAATACCGCATTAGCACCAATTTTCACCTTGTCAGCCACGGTTAAACCACCAATAATTTTCGCGCCAGCCCCTACAAAAATCTCAGAGCCCAAGCGCGGAGATTTGCCTTTTTCATCGCCAATCACCACCCCACTTTCTAAAGTGATATTAGCGTCACCTTTTACTTTGGAATTAATCACAATTCCTACTGGGTGCATAATCACAAAGCCTGGGCCAAACTCTGCTCCACTACCAATAACACAGCCATTAAGAAACTTGTTAAACCATTGAAAAAAATAAGCAAGTAAACCCAAGTTATGGGTCGCACACCAACGCATACAACGATAAATAATGTTGGCACTTGAGCCATCGGCCATCACAATCCGCAACATACTTACCGCTGCACCATCCTGTTTAAAGATTTCTTGTTTACGACGAAAATCAGCCTTGAGTTGTTCCATCATTTCACCAACGTTAATAATTGTTCCGCGTTATGACGCCACTGTCTTTCGCGTTCGATATATGCCCGTGCCTGCTTACCCACGTGCTGCTGTTGCTCTGGCTGAGCAGACAAACTCAATACCCGTTCCACACAAGCTTCACGATCATTAGCTTTAAACAGCCAACTGGTTTCACCGTCTGCAACCACTTCTTCAATAGGCGTAAAATCAGGCGCGACCATACCTTTTCCCATCGCCATAAATTCAAATAATTTCATTGGCGAACCGTAATCGTTAGAGTCGGGCAAAATACCAAAGTCCATCGCTGACAGGTAAGTCGGCACTTGATCATGAGCCACCCGACCCGGCATGATAATTTGCGCACCTGCTCCTGCACTTTCAATCCGTTGCTTAATGCTTTGATAGCAAACACCGTCACCCACCAGCAACAATACGATATTAGGGTAATCCTTCAGCCGTTCAGCAATGAGGTCTACAAACCAGTCGATACCATGCCAATGGACAAAAGCCCCTACATAACCCACCACCACTTTGTCTTCAACTTTCAGTTTTTCTCTGAGCGCTTGGGCGGCCGGCTTATCAATGACAAACTGGTCTAGATCTGCAGCATTTGGCGAGATAACCGAAGCCGCGATATTTGGATAAGCGTCTTGGGCAACTTGCTGAAAACGACTAGAGATAAATACCAAGCCAGTGGCATTGCTAAATATCCACTGTTCTACGGACTTAGCAAAACGTTGAAAGAACAATTCCCGCACTCGATGCACTAAACACGAGTCATTAATCTCTAACACAATCGGAACATTGTGCCGTTTGGCCCACCAAACGCTAGCAAACATAAATAGAGAATAGCGTTCGTAAATAAGCGCTATATTCTGTTGCTTCACCGCCTTGCGTAAACGCCACCAAGCCAACACGTTAAAAGCGAGTTCAAACAACTCAAAGACAAACTCAGGGGTATATTTAGTTAACTCAGCTAAGCGAGAGAACAGGCTCTTTTTAGCCGGTTTTTTTGAAGCTGATTGTTGCTCGGGTTGAGCTGCCGAAGCAGTCAGCTCTTCTTCAGGATCTGCCCCAGGTAACGATAAAATACTGACTTTATGGCCCAAATCACGCAGGCCTTTAACCACACCACGAATATGCACACCTTCAGCACCTCTGCCACGAGTTCGGTGGTGGAATAGAATATTCATTTACGTTAGCTCTCCAATGCTTTAAGTTCAAAACCCTGCGCTTGCCACTGCGGAATCAGAACCGCTAAAGCTTCAATACACAAGTCATTGTCATCGTGAAAAAGAATAATATCGCCCGCTTTAACAGGCTGATCGTTGAAACGCTTAATTAAGGTCTCTGTTGGGTCTTTTTGGTAATCGAGGGAGTCACGACTCCAATGCACAGCGGTTATGCCACGGCGAATCAAATAAACCAATAATGGCCAATCCCAACGCCCTTGCGGAGAACGAAACAAACGACAGTTTTGGTTAGTCAATTGCTTAATCGCATGATTGGTTAATTCAATTTGTTGGTTGCGTTCGGTGATAGCTATTTGATCAAATCGAGGATGATTATACGAATGGTTGGCAAGCACATGCCCCTCTTGAACGATTTGCGTAGTTAAATCAACGAACTTCTCTGCTCGAGCGCCTAATACGAAAAACGTCGCCTTGGCGTTGTATTTAGCCAACAACGCCAATAATGAGGTGGTAAATTCTGGGTAAGGTCCGTCATCGAAGGTTAGATATAAAGCTGCCTTTGGCGAGCTTTTTTTTATCAAAAACCAACGATCTGGAAGGACCTTATCGCGTATAAGATATTTGATCTTATTTAACATTAACTACAAATCCGTTTGCGCCAATCATTTCGGGTTAAAACCAGCCGCTGAGTGTAACAAAATACCAGCTTAGCCCCAGCAATTCATTAACTTATCTATTTTAAGCTTCGCCATTTTTCAACATACTTAAAAACTGCTGCTGATTAGTTTGCCAAGAAAACTGACTAGCGTGCTGCTTAATGGTTTGCTTGTCCCATTTCCTAGCCAATATTTGTTGCAAGCCTTGCGCAACGGCTATGCTATCTTGCGGCGGAATCAATACGCCACAGCAGGCCTCATCAACTACCTCAGGAATACCACCAACAGACGTTGCCAGCACAGGTGTGCCACAAGCCATTGCTTCTAGCACTACGTTCGGCACTCCTTCAGCATAGCTGGGTAATGCCAGTAAATCAGCATGAGCAACCCAAGCGGGTAATAAAGCATGCTCAACTGAGCCCAGAAAATGGACCCGTTTAGCCAAGTCATCTGCGTCAGCTTGCTGCTCAATGATTCTTTTCATTGCTCCGGTACCAGCGTAAACCAACTGCAATGCGGGTTGTTCGCTAGCAATTTGAGCGAAGCCTTGGTATAGCTCCAACACGCCCTTATCCGCTTTCAAATTACCGACATAAAGTACATAGTTTTGACGAAAAGGGCGTGCTGTCACACCACCAAACTTTTGGTGATCAACACCGTTATAGATCACCGAAATTTTGGCATGTTCAATTCCTAAGCCGACCATTTCCTTCGCTAACGCTTGTGATACCGATAAAATGCCTAGCGCACTCACACTGGCTTTTTTGATTTGTTTGGCGCGAGCAGGATCCTTGGCTAATAGATTAATGTCACTACCATGTACCTTAAAGAAAAACCGAGCGCCAAGTAACTTCGCTAACCAACTCGAGGCCACCGCTTCAGGAAACGCCCAACTGGCCATCAAAATTTTTGGTCGTTTACGCCTTAACCAAAAGCCACTATGCAGCAACAACGATAAAAACATCATAAGGCTGTAAAAGCGACGCGCTAACTTAGGTGTATAAAAATAAGGTACATAACGCAGCGTTTCGGTTTGGCGAATCTGTTTACGATGCTTGAACCACTCAAGAAACGCGACTGGAACCAAAATACTTAACTGATAATTAGATTTGAGTAACTCAAACTGCTGATGATTAAATTTGCCACGGTTTGGTTCCCAAGGCAGAGGGTACAAGTTGGTAATTATCACCATTTCAGGGTTAGACTTCACAAATGGTTACCCTATGTTTGCCGCTTACGGTTAAGGGGATATCATCCACCAGCTCAAAATTGAGGCCCAGCTCGCCGTGACTATATTTATTGATTTCTTGACTAATCATTTCTTTATCGGCTTCGCCAAACTGCTCATTGGCGACTATTTTCATGGTGATTTGATCAAGTTGCTGCTGAATAATTTGGAAGCGCGAGATCCCAGCAAACTCTTTGAACAAATGAGGGAATAACTCTCCAGGTATACTGCCGCCAGACGGCGTTTTAATGATATCAAGTTTTCTACCATCTATGCTGGACATAATTGGCAAAGGATTTCCACAGCTGCAAGCCTGCTCCACCAAAGTAGCTCTATCTCCGTTAACGTAACGAATCAAGGGCATACCGTAGTTATACAAATCAGTCACCAATAAATCACCGCTGCTTCCTGTAAGCGCATTGCCTCTATCATCAATAGTTTCAACAACTAAATGATCAATATTGATGTGCAACTGACGGTGTTCTTGGCAATCTGCCGCCATTAACATGAATTCTCTGCAGCCAAAGGTATTATAAACCGGAGCATTAAAGGCTCGTTCTATTTCTTCGCGCTGAAAATCATGTAAAGGCTCAGCACCCGTTAAAATAGTTTTTGGCCGCCATACCTTAATTTTGTTGTCATTAATAAATCGCGCCAACTCAAATAAAGGATTGACATAAGACACCACCGCCGTCGGCTGGTAGCCATTAATATCATCAACATATTGCTGCTTATTGCTATTGTTCATAGCAAAAGAATTAAGCATTTTTCGGTTATAGAAGCCATGGTAGAGCGCATTTTTGATGACTTTAAAACGCGACGGCTGGCCTAAATCGGCTCCCCATAGATATAAGGTTTTTTGCCCTAATCCAGCGCCCAACCAGCCATAACCACGCCACATCACCGCTTCTCGACGAGTATTACTGTTAAGGTCTAATTCAAAATGAAATGGTTGCCCCGTCGAGCCGCCTGTTGATTTACGAATATTATTGGGGTGCTTAACCGAGACAAACTCTGCGTAGTACTGTTTAATGTCGTTTTTTGTCACAATAGGCAGTTGCTGAAAGTCACTTAAATTAGCGATATCACGAACATCAGAGATCCCCGCTTCAGCCCAAACTCGTGGGTAATATTGAGTATTTTGGAAGGCGTGAGTTAACAGTTTTTGCAACTCTAGCCATTGATGTGCCAACAATTGCTCTTTTGACCAACTTAAGCGTTGTTCGTATGCGCCTAAGTGTTTTAATAACTCTTTGCCTTTAACTGCCTCGTAGCCGGGCATTAAGACCTTACGTAAAAAAGATGGGTAAATGGCCATCAGTGGCTTCCATGTCCGTATGATAATTAAATAGCGAGAAACTGCAGAGTAAGGAATAAAAGCATCTTTGCTTTCAATCAATAGCTGCTTGCCAGTATGACAACAAGCCTAACATCTAAGCGGGCGACAAGCATCTTTTAGC
Organism: Agarivorans sp. MS3-6; assembly: GCF_054112545.1. NCBI lineage: Bacteria > Pseudomonadati > Pseudomonadota > Gammaproteobacteria > Alteromonadales > Alteromonadaceae > Agarivorans > Agarivorans sp. MS3-6. Next base: position 1,616,972 of record NZ_CM134202.1, read on the forward strand.
CTGTTTGAACACTTGTAATAAATCGATACCCTAATCCCCCATTTTACCGCTAAATTGATCCAAATATAAACGCTAAGCTAACTACTAATTTCACTTAAGATACGTTAGCCTAAGCATCATTAGATGATAAACTCGTGTTAAGGAAAACGCTGTATGGACATCGGTCCAGTTTCAATTGTCCCTAAAGAGGGAGCGATTGTTTATCAGGTTAACTTTGATCTTAAAGGTCAAGCACAGCAATTATGGTTTGAAATCAGCCACTCTGCCAACTTAAGCGTCTCCAATAGCGCTGACACTGCTTTAGTTTCTCTGCTGCTCCCCGCAATGTTAGCCAACGAAAGCATCCATGTCTCAGGCAGCGTTTCAGAGCAGCTATTGTTCAACCTTAATAACGCTTACCAAACGCTGGTTATTCAACAAATCCCTAAACTACAGCGCATTACTATTACAGCAGACCACTGCTGTAATAAATCAAACTCGGCAACGGGGGTGATTTCAGGCTTCTCCGCGGGGGTCGATTCTTTCTGTACGATTACCGACTACTTCGCAGACTCCACACCGTCAGCGCTAAAAATAAGCCATTTATTGTATAACAATGTGGGCTCACACGGTTTAGGTAAAGAGCGTTTGTTTAGAGAACGTTACGAACAATTGAAGCACTCTGCTAGCACTTGGAAACTGCCATTCATTATGGTGAACTCTAATATGAATGACTTTTACAAGCGGGCGCTAGATTTCCAGCTGACTCATACCATTCGAAATGCTGCAATTCCGCTTTTATTTCAAAAACATATTGGCCACTTTCTTTATTCATCCGCCTACAGCTATCAAGATCTCTATGTCGGCTCAAGTTATGACATGGCCTATAGTGACGTATTTAGTTTACCCCTACTGTCAACCGAATCTTTGCAAAGCCACTCAGTAGGGAGTGAATATTCGAGAGTAGAGAAAACCTTAAGAATAAGTGATAACTCACACTCTTTTAAAGTATTAGATGTGTGCGTAAAAGGCGATCTGGCACAAAACTGCTCACACTGTGAAAAGTGTTTACGTACACTATTAACACTTGATATTGCAGATAAGCTCAGCCTATACCAAGACAGTTTTGATATGGCTGTATACCAGCAACACAAAGATCAGTTTATTGCAGACATGCTCATCAGCAAGGACCCTCTATTAAAAGAAATTGTGCTATGGGCTAAGCAGCAACGGTATTATTTTTCTTTTAAGCATTATTTATTAGCAGCTTTTTTATATTTGAAAGGCACTCCAAACATAGCCTTAAAAAATGCAAAAAAACCAGTGAAATTTGTTTTGGCACGCTTAGGTTTATACCATCCCAAGCAATACCACTAAACCTACCTAAGCGAGCAACAAGCTGCATCATGACTAAAAATGCTAATTTAAAAAGCCAAGTTTTATCATCTTTAAAATGGGTAGCGATGGGAAAAATTGTAACCCAACTACTACGCTGGGCAATGACCTTCTGGGTTATCCGCTTACTAAGCCCCGATGATTATGGCGTAGTGGCTATGTCAGACGTGCTCTTTGGTTTTTTAAACCTGTTATTGGGTTCTTTGTTTGCGTCATCAATCATTCAGGAAAAAAACTTAAGTAAGCAAAGCCTCAAGCAGCTATTTGGCGCGATTATTCTTAGCCACCTCGGCTTTTTTGCCCTTCAGTACTCTTTAGCAGATGTCGCAGGCAGTTACTATCAATCAGAAATGGTCAGTAGCATTCTTAAGGTAAACGCTTGGTGTTTCATTATCTTGGCGCTTGAGGTTATCCCGGCAGCCTTGCTCGCAAAAAATATGGAGTTTAAACGGGTATCCATTATTGCCGCTATCTCTAATATAGTGGCCGCAATATTAACCCTAGTAATGGCCTACATGGGTTATGGCTTTTGGTCGCTGGTTATTGGCGAAATCATTTTTATTGGTCTTCGCGCATCATTAACCTTTGCTGCAAAACCCATCAATTTTTTGCCTAGCTTTAAAATAAGTGATATCACCGCCATGCTAAAGTTTGGCGGCATGTTATCGATACAATCGGTATTGTTCTATGTATTTATGCATATGGACGTAGCGATTGCCGGTCGTATAATGACTCCCACTGAAGTGGGGCTATACGCCATTGGCCTACAAGTAGCTTTAATGCCGCAGAAAAAAATTATGCCCCTATTAAGGCAAGTGGCATTTCCTGCATTTTCACAAATTCAAGACCAACCAGAGCTGATAGCAAAGTACGTCTTAAAAGCGCAACGTTTATGTATTAGTTTAACCTTACCTATTTTTTGGGGTTTGGCTTCGGTAACCGATCTCGTCATTCCATTATTACTTGGTGATAAATGGCTAGGAGCAATCATTCCCACCACCATTATGTTAATGGTAATGCCTTTAAGATTTAGTGAAGAGCTGTTCAACCCTGCCCTAAAGAGCCTTAAAAAAGTCAATCACATGCTAATAAATCTGTGCTTCATGGTCGTAATCATGCTGATCAGTATATCTGTCGCGGCACAGTACGGAGCGACAGGTTTAGCCTTAGCTTGGCTATGTGGCTTTCCCTTAGCTTATTTGATCGTAGCATGGCGAAATAGCCGTGCTTTAGCGACTCAATTTAGCCAGTTTGTAAAATTACTGATCGCTCCGATGCTGGCTGGCGCTGCCATGTTTGCCGTGGTATTCGCGTCAAAAACTATGTTAGACCTAAATACAACTCTCCAGTTAGTGATGCAAATTACACTGGGGGGCATAACTTATGTCGGCCTCATGCTGTTGTTAGACCGACAGTCGATTAAGGAAATGCTATTGATGCTTAAGAGAAGCCAATAAGGTGCGTCTACGCTGTCGGCATTTGTCAATTAAGCAGGCTTAATTGAATTCAACATGCCTTTTACGAGAGCTTTAATCATTAACCAAATGGTAGCCGTACTGAACTTCAACAACAATGAGCGAGAAAGCACTTTAAAGGCTGGATAAGCTTGTTGATCCCACAACAAGTCTTTACCCCAGTCAAAGAAAATCTTGGCCTTAACTTTACCAACTAAGCTGCGCCACTGCTCAGTCTCTGCTTGGCGTGCAAGAAAAGCGTCAACAACATCGAGGTTATCTTGATAGGAAGACAACAAACTGCCTAAACTACCTTCGATGTCAGCCTTCCAGACTAAACTTTTTTGCACTTGGCCAATGACACCTTGTTCCGCGACACGCAAGTACAAATCAATATCTTCAGCAGTCTTTAAGCTTTCATCAAACCCCCCAACCTTAGCGAGTATTTCTCGTCGAACCATAAATGACGATGTAACCAAGTAGGGATGCAGGAACACTTGCTGTAAGCTTTTCCCGACTAAGGTCGCTGATATCCTTTCATCTTGAACGTTACGCTCTTCATCGGCCTTGTATGAAGTTTCGGTATAACAAGCCACCCAATTAGGATTTTTTTGCATCGCGTCAACTTGTAATGCTAGTTTTTGCGTTCGCCATAGGTCATCGGAATCTAAAAAGGCAATAAATTCACCCGTAGCCGCTTTAATCCCGGTATTTCGAGCTTTCGATGCGCCACCATTTGCTTGCGTGATTAAAGTGATGTCGTCGGCGTATTGTTCTAACACCTCTAGAGTATGATCCTTCGAACCGTCATCAACCACGATAATCTGGTAATCACTAAACCCTTGATTAAGTATTGAATCAATCGCCTTACCGATAAATGCAGCCGCGTTATAAGCTGGCATAATGATACTGACTGTACTGGTCATAATTTACCACTCCCCACTTTTGCTAAGCTATTGCTGTAATACATCGAGGCATTGATTAAGGCGAACAATTAGTTTGTTTTGGATGAGCTCACTACTCAGTTCACCCTGGGCATTACTAGCGATAGCACTGAGGCTCTTACAGACCTCAGAGCGAGTTTGCTCACTCGAATTCCGCGGTTTAGGTTTGTACCAGTTTTTGCCTAAGCCTGCACTTTGCAATTGACGCTTTATTTCGTCTTTAATCGAGTTAACCGTGCTGATTGGCTGACAATAAAAATAATTAGGTACCTTTTCAGGCTTATATCGCATATCAACGGTAGAGAGCCAGTCTTGCCACTTCACTTGGTTAACATGAGCACCCAAAATCACCGCTTTCCAGGGTAAGCGCAAAGCATCAGCAACAATCGCCCCGTGCATTGCTTCAGTGAGCATAAATTTACATTGCGCCATTTCAGCAAAGACTTTGTCGACCGACCATTCTGGAGAAATAAATCGGAAACCACAGGCTTCAGCGATGTTTTGCCAATCAGCACTGCGACAACTTAAATAGTGGGGCATAAAGCCAATATCACCATCAGCTTTATAGTTAGGCTCCATTACATTTCTCAATAAAAGAGCAGAGTCAGTGACAGCCTTACTGGGGTCCAAATTCAGTGCTTTGGCACTGTAGGGCCCTCTAACCGCATGTACTTTCCAGTGCTCGGTGACGTTGGGTAACTGACCATAACCGACACCAGAGCCAACAATATGTAAGGTTTTATTACTAGGTAAACGATGATTAAGTAATGTGCCGATACCCACCAATTGCTCAGAGGGATCATCATTAAAAAAGTCTGGCAGTAATTGCGGCCACAACCAAGGGTTTAAATCATCCCCAAAATTGCCCACTTCATCCTTGTAGTAAAATAATTGCATTTTTAACCTAGTTAATCCTTTGTTATACAGCCCCATTTAACAGAGCTATTTACCTATTTAGAGCTTATAAGCCAACTTTTAACGTCATATACACGGCAACAATAATCGCCCAACTATACCCCATACATCGCCACACCATTTTTGCAGAAAACAACTCCACTAAATTCGGGCGAAGCTTCATCAAGCGAAGATGACTCGCCGTTTGCATCCCCATAAAAATAAACATCAATAAAGTAAACTGACGACTCAAGAAGAAAGCGGTGACCATAAAGCCGACCATAGAGTAGAACAGCGTTTTATTAAGGCTAGCTTCCTCTTGGTATTGTGTAGAGGTGTCTTCAGACACCTCTAAATCCGCAGGGTCTTCTTCATTGGGGAATCGGTTATAGCGTTTCAAAATGGCGTAACCCACCAGCATATTAAGCACCAGAGCTCCGCCCCAAAAACTATACCCCGGTATACCCAGTTCGGCGGCAACATGCACGTAAGAATTGTGAGCGACTTTGCCATGCTCATCGATAAAATTACTCATGCCCACACCAAACATGGGATTATGAATAAGCATTTGAATTCCATCGTACCAAGCGTCGAGGCGACCTGCTGCTGAGGACTCAGAGGAAGATAAGCCGCCAAAAGAGGCCAGCAATGTTGCCGCAATCGGCGCACTTAAAGAAATGAACAACACTAAGCGAGCACCTGCATTGCTAATCAAGAAATAAATACCGATAACCGCCACTGAACCCAATAGTGTGCCCCTAGAGCCAGTCATATACACGCCATACCCAAAGGCCACGAGAATCGCTAACATTGCGATTTTTACAATAGCCCCACCCCGGCCATAGAAATAAGCGACAAATGGCATATTCATCACTAAAAACATACCTAAGTCGTTAGGATCACTAAAGAAGCCAAGGTAAGTGATTCGCATTTCTTCTCGACCGACAGTGATACTATTACCAATTCCGATGCCATATTTACCGTTAAATGAGGCTTGCTGAATGTGACCGTTGTAAACCATGATTAATGCTGCAGCGATACATATCAGCATTAACATACGCTGTCTATTTGGCGAAGTAATCAAAGCACTATAGAGGAAGAACGGAATGATTGAACTGACGAATAAGCGTTGTGCCTGTATGACTCCGCCACCGCCCCAGCCATTCAAAACGGCCGAAACCATAATCAATGGAACCAAGCCAAGTAACAGAAAATGCTGAGCGTGTAGTTTTATCGGCCTTAACGTCAACAAAGTAAAAGTAAAAGAGAGGATCGCAAAAACCTTAACGACTATGTATTCGGAAGTAGCAATGGAAAATTCATGCGGGCGAATAAGCACAGCGATGGAGTACAAGCAAAGAAAAAAGAAGGCTAAAGGCGCTGTTTTCTCTTTTACAGGAAACTGTATTCTTCCAGCAGGGTTACCTTTAACTCCTAAAGGATTTTGTTGACGAGTTTGAATAGTCTTGTCCTCCAAGGAGATTTAATTAAAGAAAAATTGGCCATTGCGCTTTCATCACATGAGAATTTGGCCTTATAACTCGCTGATTGAGCCCCCATCATAAAATCATAGCGCGTAACCGGATTGTTAATAATGCTCCAGACATGCAAAGCAAAGCCAGGCGAATAGCGAGAGTAAGTGTGTTCATCCCAACCAGATTGATAAAAGTACAAATTATTTTGGTCTAGTAAGTAGTAATTTAGCGCTATTGCTTTACCTGCAATGAAGACCCCGCTCATTGCAACATTTTCCGGGCACCCTTGAGCAAACTGTTCATGGAAAGCAATAAAACGAGAGTCTGCAAAGGCCCCTGCTTTGCCTTTCTGTTTCCACCTAATTTGGTGAAAAGCAATTAATGCTGGCCACTGCAGGTTAATCTCATCGCTGTTAAGCCATTTAAACTCTGCATTTTGCTGCTTTAACGCCTTATCAGCTCGTCGCCATTGCGAACGCCCGTTGCGGCTAAGTTGATTGATTGACCACCCCTCAGAGCCCAACGAGTAGCCTCTAGCGCTATTCACAATCAGCTTTGGCTGATTAGCTAAAATCTCATACAACAAACTGCTTTGTTTCAAGGCTCGGCAATAAAACACATCCACCTTAAGCTGTGTGAACCATGCTAATATTACCGGCTGAGCGATGCCCTTATACAAAGGATCAACTAAAATATCGGGATACTCAGATGCCAGTTCAGCACGCTCTTCTTCTCCTTGAGCCAACACTGATAGACGCTGTAATTTTAGCCCGCGCCCTTCCACTTGAGAGTAGAATGGAGCCAGAGCAACTAGGGTCTCACCATCAAATCCAGCTAAACAGCTCAAACAACATCCTGAATGCCAAAACTGTTCAGCCCACTGCTTCACCCAACGACATTGGCTAAACAAACTCGCGCTGCACGTTAATGCTAATTGGTTCCATTGTTGTTCTAAAGAAAACAACTCATCCAAGGTTTCCAAGGTTTGCCAACGTATCTTAGCAGCGCTCATCATTGGCTAACTCGCACAGCAATGTCCGAGCCCTTAAAAAGGCATAACGTGCTAAATAATAAAGACAAAAACCAGCGAATATTTTGCCGCTGGTTTATTACTTGGGTCGCTCTTTCATTCCTTGAAAGGGTCATAGTACTGCTTCAACTCTTTACGCTGTCATAGTCTGTAAGCCAACAGCACCAATCTAATCAAATTTTAGAGGCTAGACTGATTAATGTACCAAGGCATCGCAAGTGCTAAACCCTGACCAATAGTAAATTCTGGCACATATCCGAGTAGTTGATTAGCTTTGCTTATATCGGCTCTTGAATGCCTTACATCTCCGGCTCTAAAATCTCGATACTCTGGCTTAGCTTCTCGTTCAACACCATGTTTAGCTAGATTGTCACGAAGAAGGTCGTACAACTGCGTTAAGCTAGTTTGGTCGTTTAGCGCGACATTAAAGACTTCACTGCTGGCTAGATCGGCGGTTGCCGCCAAAATATTCATTTGCACAACATTATCGATAAAGCAAAAGTCTCGACTAGTTTCACCATCACCATTGATGAAAACCTGTTCTTCATCAATCAAAGCCGCGGTCCATTTGGGGATAACGGCCGCATAGGCCCCATTAGGATCTTGGCGTGGACCAAACACATTAAAATAACGTAAGCCAATAGAGGGAAAGCCGTAACTACGTTCAAACACCGAGCTATAAAGCTCATTGACATATTTAGTTACTGCATAAGGCGACAACGGGTTACCAATAACACCCTCTACTTTGGGTAAATCAGGATGATCGCCATAAGTAGAACTAGAGGCAGCATAAACAAACGCCGAAACTTGCAGCTCTTTGGCCGCCACCAGCATGTTTAAATACCCTGAAATATTCACTTCATTAGTCGTAATAGGGTCATTAATAGAACGGGGTACTGAGCCCAAAGCCGCTTGATGAAGAACATAATCAGCACCAGAGACAAATTGTTTACACGTATCTAGGTTACGAATATCCCCTTCGATAAACTGAAATTGCTGCCATTGCTGTTCTGTCACTAAACTCTTTACTTCATCGAGGTTGTGTTGATGACCTGTGGCAAAGTTATCGAGACCAATCACTTTCTGATTGAGCTTTAGCAAGGCTTCTAAAAGGTTAGAGCCAATAAAGCCAGCAACCCCTGAAATCGCCCATACCTTTGGCTGTGCCTGCAACTGCTCACAGACTTGTTTAAAACGAGTCACTATTAAACTCCTATTTACAAGCGAAGGTCGCTAGCGTCAGCTGGCAGTAGGTATTTAAGATCATAAAGCACATGATCAGACTTACCAAACGCACGGATATCTTCCACCGACATGTCTTTAAACTGTTGATGCGCTACTGCAAGAATAATCGCTTCATAACTATCAGCCTGAGGGGATTCAACAAGGTCAATACCATACTCATCGTGACACTCTTGCTTATCCGCCCATGGATCATAGGTGTCAACTTGCACACCATAATCGGCAAACTCATGCACGATATCGATAACCTTGGTATTTCGAATATCTGGACAGTTTTCTTTAAAGGTTAAGCCCAAGATAAGTATCTTACTGTTCACCACAGAAATATTGCGCTTAACCATCGCTTTAATACACTGTGATACCACGTAACGCCCCATATTATCGTTGATACGACGCCCCGCTAAAATTACTTCAGGGCGATAGCCGATCGATTCCGCTTTATGAGTGAGGTAGTATGGATCAACACCGATACAGTGGCCACCAACCAAACCAGGGCGGAAAGGTAAGAAGTTCCACTTGGTACCGGCAGCCTCCAATACGGCTTCAGTATCTATATCTAAGCGATTAAAAATAAGAGCCAGTTCATTGATTAAGGCAATGTTTACATCACGCTGAGTGTTTTCAATCACTTTCGCAGCTTCAGCAACCTTGATGCTAGTGGCTTTATGAGTCCCCACCACAACAATCTCGCCGTAAAGATTATCAACGATAGTGGCTATTTCAGGTGTTGAGCCTGAAGTGATTTTTTTAATGGTAGAAACACGGTGAGTTTTATCGCCAGGGTTAATCCGCTCAGGACTATAGCCAACATAAAAGTCTTTATTGAATATTAGACCCGAATTTTTTTCCAGCACCGGAACACATTGTTCTTCTGTCGCACCCGGGTAAACAGTCGACTCATAGATAACAATATCATTGGGTTTTAATACTTTAGCTACCGTTTCGCTAGCCCTAATCAATGGAGTAAGGTCTGGCTGCTTGTGCTCAGTAATCGGCGTAGGCACGGTAACGATGAATACGTTACATTTTGCTAGGTCTTCGATTTGGCAACTGTAAGACATATTTCCAGCAACTTCCTGTAATTCGTCTTTGCTTACTTCTTGTGTAAGATCAACACCTTGCTGTAGCTCGGACACGCGACCTTGGTTGATATCAAAACCCACTACGGTGCGCTTTTTAGCAAATTCAACAGCTAAAGGTAAGCCAACATAACCTAGGCCAATTACGGCAATACTCACGTCCATGTATATATCCATTTAATTTGAAAACAGTTTTCTAAGGCTAATTAAACCGCATATTGAAACAGAAAGTAAGAGCCTAAGTTCAGTTAGCCACAAATCACCCCACAAAGTAGGACATGAGGCTAATTAAGCTGTATGATTTTAAGGTGATATATCAATCCAACAAACAGGGAAGAATATGAGCAATCATAGGTTTGGAATGAAAAGAATCCTGGCAACTACAGCCCTAACTATCGCATTAACAGCTTGTGGTGGGGATACTGCCGAACAACATTTATCTAATGCGTCTAGCTATCTTTCTGAGAACAACCAAAACGCAGCAATTATCGAACTAAAAAATGCGATTAAGAAAGACGCCAACTTAGCTCAAGCCAGGCTAACTCTAGGCAAAATATATCTAGAACGTGGTAATTACCTAGCGGCTGAAAAAGAATTAGAGCGGGCGCTAGAGCTCAATGCTGACAAAGATCAACTTATCCCCTTACTCGCAAGAACTTACTTGAATCAAGGTCAACCTGAAAACATTGAGGAATTGCTGCTCGAAAATCGCCGTTTGAGTATCGAAGTAGAAACGGAAGTATTAGCCATTCATGCTTTAGCGCTGTTTAGAAATGGTCAAGTAGACAAGGCAAAGACAACCTTGAGTCAAGCTCAAGAGCTGGGAATAGAAGGAACCTATTCAACCATGGTGAAAGCCAGTATTTCAGCCGCTGAGCAACAACTGGCTAGTGCCAATGAAACCATTAACCAATTGAGCCAAGAAGCCCCCGACAATACCGATGTTTGGCTCCTCAAAGGACACCTAGCGTCGTTAGCAAACGATAATGCCACAGCCGTTGCCTCATACCAACAAGCAGTCGAGTTAGCGCCAGAGGCGGTGCAATTCACTCTATATCTAGCGCAAGCCTTGGTTAAAAACAAACAGTTTGATGAAGCTGAACCCTATTTAGATAAGTTATTGAAGGTAGCCCCAAACCATATGCTGACGAATCAGCTAAAAGCTTATATTTTTTATGAAAAACAAAACTATCTAGATGCATACACTCATGCAACAAGGGCCCTCCAAAACGGTTCCAATAATCCTTCCACGCAAATGGTAGCTGGCGTATCAGCCTATCGATTAAACAATAATGAGCAGGCATTACCGCTACTCTCTAGGGTTGTTAGCAATGACCCTTCAAACCAACTCGCTCAGAGGCTGTTAGTATCGACTCAATTTAGACTTGGTCAGTTAGACGGAGCCATCGATCAATTAAACCAGCAAGACTCTTCTTCTCTGGAAAACGCTGCTTTTCTCAGTAATGCTAGTCTACAACTGAATCAATTAGGTCGAAATGACGAGGCGTTAAACCTTGCAGAAAAAGCGGCTAAGTCTGGTGGTTTGCCAGAAAAAACGCGTTTGGGGCTATTATTAGTTAAACGTAATGATCCGAACGCCATCAACGTTCTTCAGGAAGTTCTTGATGAATACCCTGCCCACTCACAAGCGTTCTTAGGGCAACAAGCTTATTACTACCAAAATGATGGCATTGAACAAGTCATTCCGATGTTACGAGAGTGGTTAGCAAATATCCCGCAAGATCAAGCGGTACGACTCTACCTCGGCACAATGCTAGAGCAACAAGAAAAATACGACGAAGCACTCCAAACCTACCAAGATATCTTAAAAGTAAACCCTCAAGACTTAACTGCTAGGCTATTCAGCTCTTCGGTATTAGCGCATCAGGGGAAAACCGAAGAGGCCTATAAGCAAGCTTACCAACTAAAGAGCGAAAACCCAGAGAACCAAAGCGTATTCAAATACTTGGCCACTTATGCCAATCAAATTAACAAGTTGGAGCAAGTGCAGGTACTTGTTGACGAACAGCTTTTGTTGTTACCAGCTTCCACCACCTTACTTGAGCAAAAAGCGCTACTTTTAACCGCTCAAAAAGAATATCAATCTGCATTAAGCACGCTAACAGCAATCCCTGAGCTACAGAGAAATGATCGTCATTGGCGGCAAATTGGCGACCTATACTTACAAACAGGCCAGCCAGAAAAAGCCCATTCTACTTACCAAGCTTGGTTGGATGGCTCTCCACTATCTTTAGTTGCCTACTTAAAAAATATCAATGTCCTCGAATCTAAAGGGCAGCTCAGTGAAGCGGTATCTTTAAGTAATAGAGCTGCACAAGTATTCAAAACTAATCCCAAAGTACATTTTCTTAACTCCGTATTATTACTCAAAGCTGGCGACACCTATGGCAGCCAAAATGCGCTCAACAAATTACCTCCTAATCAGCTAGAAACACCAGCCGCTATACAACAACAAGGTTTTATTTATTCGGCTCAGCAAGAATGGGGGAAAGCGACCAGTACCTTTGAAAAGCTATATGCTCAATTACCAAGTGTTAAATCTGCGAGCCGCTTAATACAAAGCTACAAGCGAGAAGGGAAATTGGCTAAAGCACAGGATTTCGTCACACAAGTAATAGAAGAGCATGGTGAATTAGCGGCCCCCCTTAAATTACAACTCGCTGAACTACAAATGGACAAGCAGCCTCAACAAGCTTTGCAGCTCTATAAAAATATACTGCAAAATGAGCCTAATAACATTATAGCCTTGAACAACATTGCATGGGTTTTGCACCAGCAAGACCAACATAATCAAGCTCTTGAATATGCACTTAAGGCTCACCAGTTAAAACCTGAGCTAGCTCAAGTGAAAGACACTTATGGCTATATGCTATTGAAATCAGGTAAGGCAAGTGAAGCTCAACAAATACTAGAGCAGAGCTATCAACTACAAGCAAGTAACGAAATTGGATTGCATTATGTTGAGGCGTTGATTGCTAACAAACAAACTACTCAGGCAAAAGAATTGTTGGATAAGCTAGTTGATATAGAGCCAGCGTTGGTCCATAAAAAAGCTGAGCTAGAAGCTCAGCTAAACTAAGTAAGGTAAACGCAATAGTTGTTTAACGGCAACTATTGCGGAATATAAAGTCCGCTAGAATCAGACCATTTAAAATTCTCCCGCATCGACATATTGGGAGATTTTTTTTGCTCAAAGTCTGGCGAATACATTTTTTTAATATACTCGTCATTATCATCGTTGTTTCGAGCGGCCATGCAGCCTTTCTCGACTTCTTTATCGATATTATTCATTAGCGTTTGAAAACCCACAGGCAAGCTACGAGTCAACATTGAAGCACTAATGTAATAAGGCGCTCGCACGCCATGATACTCAATCGCGGGCCCAAGCTGTTCAAATTTAATTCCCAGAAAGCTCATGCTTCTCGCTAAACGCGGCTCCATCATAACAAAAGCATGATGTGTGCCCGCTCTAACCGCTAATGACGCTATAGATAGATACAAACCAATAGCCAAGAACGGGAAACAACGTAGCTCTTCTTCTGAGTAAGTTTGCTCATTAATCGCACCAGCAGCTGCACCGTCAAAATTATCGGCTTTACGGCGACGAAACTGAGGACGAACCGCTAAACGAGAAATTTCACAAATCTCATTGCGTTCAAATTGAGATGGGTGAAACTTGGCACCTTCAATCGCCGAAGAGCAAAACTTTTCAATGGGTAATAACTCATCACTATTAGAAGGTGAAACAATTCGCACACAACCCGCATAGTTAGTCGTTGGCTTGTGTTCAATTAAGCAGAATCGCGAATACTGATCAAATTCGTCTTGCTCCATTCCGTCTTCACGAACAGGTTCGAAGTTCAATTCCTCACAGTACACGTCATGGCGGATCCGAAATGCTTCATTAACAGTATCTTTTTTATAAGCCACAACAGGGCGAAGATACTCTGCGAAATGTTGGGCAATAAGTTTCGCTTCTCGCTTAACCAATAGCGAAATACCACCTCTTACTGCCGCACCTATAACGGGATAAGTTGCCAGATTTTTCACAAACTTGTTTCGAATCATAAGTGGCTCTCAAAGTGTCTAATTAGCCAAAACGCTGCATTTATAGTTTAGAACATAGCTGGAATGATAGAGGGCAGGTTGGCAGAAAAAAAAAGCGCAGAACGAGTCTGCGCTTTAGGTATGCAATGCTAAATGTTAGCGACGTTTAATTAAGCATTATGCACGGCGACGAACAGATGCCAAACCTAGCAGACCAAGACCAAAGATAGCTAAGGTACCAGGCTCTGTTACTGAGGTTGCTGTGATAGAAAATGCTGCACTTAATTCGTTGTCAGAACCTTCAACTGTCACGAAACCTAAACAAGTTGCACCAGTTACACAAGCTACGTTCTCAACAGCTTCTAGGCCAGCTAAACGTGTTGTAATGGTGTAAACGTACTCGTCATCAATTTGGAAGTTATTTGACAAATAAAGAGTTCCATCAGGGTCTTGTGTGTAAGATACGTCATCAGGAATAACAACAGTGAACAAATCTGAACAGCCAAACTCGTTGTCTGTGCCCACTTCACCCGTAACACCATCACCATAAGCACAAGTAGAACCGGCGACTAAATCACCACCTGGGTAGTTAGTTGTTTCTTCAAACAAAACTGCGAATACTAACAGCGGTGCAGGAGCCAACGGAGTAGCAAATGGCTGAGCAGGCGCTAGGAAAAGACCATCATACAACAATGCACCTTCCAAAAAGTCTCCAGATACACCGTAGTTGTTATGAACTAAGCCAGTACCGTCAGTCCAATCAGTATCAAGCAAACCACCTTGTAGCGCGCCGTCAACTTTACTGGTTAGAACTGTACCATCACCTAAAGCTGTACCCTTAGCATCGTCGATAACTAACTGGCTCTGTTTACCTTCTGGATTTTGCGGAGCCCAAGGGTTACCCCACGCCAAATCTTTTGGTAATTCGCCACCAAACATACCGTCAAACTGGTCTAGAGTTTCACCAGTAGCAGTGATACCAGTCTGATCGATTGGGTCAGAACCCAAATCAGAGGTGTATGCATCAAAGCCTGCGTCGTTTAGGTAGCTCCATTCTGTAATAAGTACAGCGTTTGCTGAGATGCTTGCAAAACCCAAGCTCGCTGCTAGTAGTGTCACTTTCAATTTATTCATGTCGCCCGTCCATTTGGTCATGTAATTCGGATACAAGCTTAATAAAGCAAACATAGTGCCAAGTTTTTATATCCAATTATTACAACAAGTTAGATGAAGGGGCTGGTGAAAGAATGAATGGAATGTAAAAATATCTGACACCCTGATATCGATCTTAACACCCTTAAAGGATCATTAGGATCTATTTACTCAATACTATTTTTTTAGCCACGCCAAATACAATACGCTGCAGAGGGTTTCTGTTTCCCATGGGGCGCCAAGTTTTTTTAAAGCGATTCCTATACGCATCAAAGTGCAGACCGTGAGGCGCAGTAATTAGATCTCCTCTATTTAACAAAATTTTTAACACGTACGTCCCCGCTATTCCGCCACACATCTTCACCGCCATTGGCATCGATGGACCTTTCTTTGCGTGAAAGTCAGCTTTACTGGGATCAACCAAGTAAGGCCGCTGTAACATTGCTGGCGATAGGCCAATCAAGAATTTGATATACTGCTCATTCTCACTACTGGCATCTTCAAAACGAAAATATTCTTCATAGGTCATGCTACCCGGCATAAAACATAGAAATGCGCAGCCCATTCCCAAGGGTGCCGCGGTAACTAAAGGAATGTTCTTTTCTAGACACTTTTGAAACACTAACTTTCGGGCAGATAAAGCAAAAAAATCTAAACTATCCACGTACACATCTACACCGTCTAAAAATTCATCAACGTTGTGCTCGAAGATCCCTTCAGGAAAAGACTTCACCTCGGCTTCAGGATTGATATCCAAACAAATTTTTTCCATCACCTTCACTTTTTCCTGCCCTACAGTAGACATAAATGCGCCAGCTTGCCGGTTGAAGTTATGCACCTCGTATTCATCGAAATCTGAAATATGGAATTTGCCAACACCTAAGCGCGCTAGCGTAACAATGTGCTCGCTGCCCACTCCGCCAGCCCCCGCCATTGCTACCCGCTTGCCACGCAGTATTTGCTGCTCAGCATCAGTTACCCAACCGATGTTTCTTGAAAAAGCATCTTCGTAATTAAAACTCATGATTAATTGGCCTTTTACTTGGCGACATTCAACACCATGGAATATCACTGGGTTTTATACTAACTTGCTCTAGTACATAGTAAAATTAAGATAAAGCAGTTCTCAAGGAAGAATATAGTATGAAACTAGTCTTGATCGTTATCATTGCGTCACTTTCTTCACTGTTTAGTTTAGAAGCATTAAGCGAACTTGCTGACACAATTGAAAAGATCAAACCTTCAGTAGTGGGTATTGGCACTTATAACAGGCTCAACTCTCCTCGTGCTAGCCTAAGAGGAACAGGGTTTGTGGTTGGTGCACACCTCATAGCCACCAACGCTCATGTGATCCCCAAAAGCCTCAATCAGCAACAAAATGAAAAACTGGTGGTATTTGTTGGCCAAGGTCGCTCGCCGGAGCTTAGGTTTGCAACAGTCGTCGCCAGTAATCAACAGCATGATTTAGCCCTACTACAAATAGAAGGAAAAGCACTCAGGCCGATGGTTTTATCTACACAGGAAGTAAGGGAAGGCGAACTATATGCTTTTACCGGCTTTCCGATTGGGGCTGTTCTCGGTTTATATCCGGTAACGCATCGCGGTATTATTTCAAGCATTACGCCTGTAGTGATACCCGCTCGCAATGCCAGTGAACTAAACTTAGCCCAATTAAAAAGGTTAAAAGCGCCTTATAATATCTACCAGTTAGACGCAACTGCTTACCCTGGCAATAGCGGCAGCCCTTTGTATCACCCTGAAACGGGCCAAGTCATCGCTATTATTAACAAAGTGTTTGTAAAAACAACCAAAGAAGCTGTGTTGTCGGACCCCAGTGCGATTAGTTACGCGATACCGGTTATACACCTACAGCAACTGCTCAACTCCCTGAAAAATTAGCCGGTCATTACATAAAAATAAAAAAACCCGCTTAATTAGCGGGTTATATTATTTTTAGTGTTTATTTTAACACTTTAGATTATTACCAGACCTAGAACGGAATGTCGTCATCAAAATCCATTGGCGGCTCATTAAACTGAGGAGCTGCTTGTGGTGCTGGCGCTTGCTGAGGTGCAGCAGCAGGCTTAGCTTGTTGCTGATAGCCACCTTGCTGGGGAGCCGCCTGTTGCGGTGCTTGCTGGAAGCCACCTTGCTGTTGTGGCGCAGCCTGTTGCTGGAAGCCACCTTGTTGCGCCGGCGCACTAGGAGCAGCAGCTTGTTGCCCACCCCAATTACCTTGTTGCTGTGATGCACCGCCACCAGGACGACCACCCAACATTTGCATAACACCATTAAAGCCCTGCACAACCACTTCCGTAGAGAAACGGTCTTGACCACTTTGATCTTGCCACTTACGTGTTTGTAATTGACCTTCAATATATACCTGAGAACCCTTTTTAAGGTATTCACCAGCCACTTCAGCCAATTTGCCGAACAACACCACACGGTGCCATTCTGTCCGCTCTTTTTGTTCGCCGCTTTGCTTATCTCTCCAACTTTCTGAAGTAGCAATGGTAATGTTGGCGACGGCCCCTCCGTTTGGCATAAAACGGACTTCAGGATCCTGTCCTAAATTTCCAACCAAAATTACTTTATTAATGCCCCGAGTGGCCATGTATTTCGCTCCTATAATCTATCTGTTGTGGCGAGGAAGACCCGCTATCATACTAGGCTGCTCGCACCAAATCCAATGCTCTAGCCAATTCAAATTCTTTTGTTTTTACTTTAAGGTAAACCGTGTGATCGCTAGCAATCATCACCGCTTCTACAACTCCAGGTAAAACCTGAAGTTTTGCCAATAAGCTTGCAGGTTTGTCGGCAGATGATATCGCCAACGAATAACTTTTTATACCGCTTTGCGCACGCATTCCCAAACTAACCAATATCCAAATCAGCAATAGGCTGATGGTAAACCAACACACCGCCACCATGCCGCCAGCCATATATAGGGCTCCGGCACTACTTCCACCAACGAATGCGCCCAAAAACTGACTCGTAGAAAATACCCCCAGCGCTGCACCTTTGTTTCCAGGGGGGGCAAGATTTGAAATCAGTGCTGGCAAACTTGCTTCTAGGTAATTAAAACCCACAAAAAATAGGGTGAGAATGATACCCAATAGCCATATAGAGCCATGCTCTACCAACAACAAAACATTGGCTAACAACAACAAGCTAATCGCAAAGATAAAATAACCGCGCTGCTGATTACGTTTAGCGGCAATAATCAGCAAAGGCACCATGAGCACAAACGACACTAATACAGCGGGTAAATAGACCTGCCAATGCTGCTCGGCGGCTAAGCCAGCATCAAGTAAACGCAATGGCATAATGACGAATAACCCGGTAAGCACCAAGTGTAAAGTGAATACCCCCCAGTCTAAGCGGACTAATTGAGGATGTTTTAGCAACTTAAGCATTTGTTCGGAGTTGGCATTCACTTCGCCTCTAGGCGCTTTAACTTCGGCATTTGGCACAATAAAATGAACCACCAACATCGCCACAATGGCAAGCGCAGCGATCAGCCAAAATAAGCCTGATAATCCCAACAAGGCCGACAGCACAGGTCCTAAGACCAAAGAACCCGCAAACGACAAGCCAATGCTTACACCGATAAAAGCCATCACCTTGGCGCGCTGGGTTTCTCGACTTAAATCAGCAGCTAAGGCCATTACCGTGCTGGCAATCGCTCCCATTCCCTGTAAAGCGCGACCGAGAGCAACACCATAGATTGAATCGGCCAGCGCTGCGACGACCGAACCTAAGGCGAAAATAGCGAGCCCCAAAAAAATAACCGGTTTACGTCCAACACAATCTGACAACCAGCCCATCGGTATTTGAAACATAGCTTGCGTTAAGCCATAGGCACCTATCGCAAACCCCACCCATAGCGGTGAAAAACCGTTTAGCTGCTGGCCATAAATCACCAATACAGGCATAAGCATAAACAAACCAGCCATACGCAAGGCAAACAACAGTGCCAAAGAATACGCGCCGCGCTTTTCGGTGGGATTCAAACCTTCTTCCACTACCACAACCATCAAAATTTAATCAATAAAGAACCGATAATGCTACCACAGCCACTTAGCTTCAAACCAGCTTAAGATTACAGATCGCTAACTGACTAAATCGCCATTACTTGGGCTAAGCATTATGCTAAACAATATGTAATACTGAGTGATTTACTGCAGCATTTATCAGGTAACAATGGATAGTATCGATATTCGTGGTGCTCGCACCCACAATCTAAAAAATATTTCTTTGACCCTACCTCGAGATAAACTGATTGTGATTACTGGTTTATCGGGTTCGGGCAAATCTTCACTGGCATTCGATACCTTGTATGCCGAAGGACAACGACGTTATGTTGAATCCTTATCAGCCTATGCGAGACAGTTTCTATCGCTTATGGAGAAGCCAGATGTTGACCATATTGAAGGTTTATCTCCGGCAATATCTATTGAGCAAAAATCAACCTCGCACAACCCGCGTTCAACGGTCGGCACAATCACCGAGATCTACGACTATTTGCGCCTACTATACGCTCGGGTAGGTGAACCACGTTGTCCTCACCATCACTTACCTTTAGCAGCTCAAACCATTAGTCAAATGGTCGATAAAGTTTTTGAAGAGCCAGAAAATAGCAAGTTGATGTTGCTCGCTCCGGTTGTTCGAGACCGCAAAGGTGAGCACGTTAAAACCTTAGAAAGCCTAGCCGCTCAAGGTTTCATTCGTGCACGAATTGACGGTGAAGTCTGTGATTTAAGCGACCCTCCAGAGTTAGAGCTGCATAAAAAACACAATATTGAAGTCGTCATAGATCGCTTTAAAGTACGCGCCAGTGAAGATCTTGCTCAGCGTTTAGCCGAGTCATTTGAAACCGCTTTAGAGCTTGCAGAAGGCACCGCGATTTTAGTCGATATGGATAGTGGCGAAACTCGCCAGCTATTCTCGGCAAACTTTGCGTGCCCCGTTTGTGGCTACAGCATGACCGAGCTAGAGCCGCGGATTTTTTCTTTCAATAACCCAGCTGGCGCCTGTCAAACTTGTGATGGCTTAGGTGTTGACCAGTTTTTTGATGACAACAAAGTGATCCTAAACCCCAGCATTAGCTTAGCCGGGGGCGCGATTAGAGGCTGGGATAAGCGCAACTTCTATTACTATCAAATGTTGAAGTCTTTGGCAGCTCATTTTGGTTTCGATCTAGAAGCGCCATTTGAAAAACTCAGTGATAAACACCAACATTTGGTACTGCATGGCTCCGGTCGGACCAATATCGAATTTAGGTATATGAACGACCGCGGTGACGTTACCGTGCGCAAACACCCTTTCGAGGGAATTATCCCCAATATGCGCCGCCGCTACAAAGAGACAGAATCAAATGCTGTCCGCGAAGAACTCGCTAAGTTTATTAGCAACCAAGAGTGCCCAGGGTGTGGCGGAAGTCGCTTGCGAGAAGAAGCGCGTAATGTGTTTATTGGCAGCACTAATTTACCTCAAGTAAGTCGCAAATCAATTGGTGAAGCGGTAGAGTTCTTTGGCTCGCTAACATTAACTGGTCAACGAGCCGCTATTGCAGACAAAATATTAAAAGAAATCTGCGAGCGTTTGAACTTTCTAGTTAACGTTGGCTTAGATTACCTGTCACTTGACCGCAGCGCCGACACCTTGTCAGGCGGTGAAGCACAACGAATCAGACTAGCTAGCCAGATTGGGGCAGGTTTGGTTGGCGTCATGTATGTGCTTGACGAGCCCTCTATTGGCTTACACCAACGGGATAATGAACGCTTACTTGCTACCCTTAACCACTTACGCGACCTTGGCAACACAGTGATAGTGGTAGAACACGACGAAGACGCTATTCGAGCAGCTGACTACATAGTTGATATTGGTCCTGGAGCGGGGGTTCATGGTGGTGAAATTGTGGCACAAGGGTCGTATCAGCAAGTAATCAACACCGCAAACTCATTAACCGGTCAATACCTCAGTGGCGTTAAGTCTATCGCTATCCCTGAGCAACGCCATACTCCAGCAGGCGATTGGCTAAAGCTCAATGGCGCGAGTGGCAATAACCTTAAAAACGTAAATTTAGCCATTCCCCTAGGCTTGCTAACCTGTGTTACCGGTGTATCGGGCAGCGGTAAATCCACCTTAATTAACGACACCTTGTATAAAATTGCGCAAAAAGAGCTTAATGGTGCCGCTGGCGAAGATATCGCCCCCTACAAGAAAATTGAAGGTTTGGACAAGCTCGACAAAGTTGTCGACATTGACCAAAGCCCTATCGGCAGAACACCGCGTTCTAATCCTGCAACCTACACCGGTATATTTACCCCAATTCGCGAGCTATTTGCGGCTACACAGGAATCGCGTTCTCGTGGCTATAAACCGGGTCGATTTAGCTTCAATGTTAAAGGTGGCCGCTGCGAAGCTTGCCAAGGTGATGGCGTTATCAAGGTAGAAATGCACTTCTTACCCGATGTTTACGTTCCTTGTGACGTATGTAAAGGCAAGCGTTACAACCGTGAAACCCTTGAGATTAAATACAAGGGCAAAAACATTCATCAAATTCTAGATATGACAATAGAAGAAGCCCGCCCCTACTTCGATGCGGTTCCAGTTATAGCCAGAAAACTACAGACATTGATTGATGTAGGACTGACTTATATCAAGTTAGGGCAGTCAGCAACCACGTTGTCGGGAGGCGAAGCGCAGCGGGTTAAGCTAGCGCGCGAATTGAGCAAACGAGATACCGGCCAAACTCTATATATCCTCGATGAACCAACTACCGGCTTGCATTTCCATGATATTCAGTTGTTACTTGATGTGATCCATCGTTTACGGGATCACGGCAATACCATTGTGGTTATTGAGCACAATTTGGATGTGGTGAAAACGGCCGATTGGATTGTAGATTTAGGGCCTGAAGGCGGTAAAGGCGGCGGAGAAGATCCTGGTTGCTGGCACACCAGAGGATGTAGCAGAAGAAGCTCGTTCTCACACAGCTCGCTTTTTGAAACCAATGCTGAAACAAAAATAGTAGCAGGGTCAGCACTTAATTCACGGAAGAGTAATGTTAGCTAAACTAACCATAGAGCGATGTTTTATTGCCCTATTTGCCGCGCTGTTACTGTTAGGTATGCACTATTTTCAGCATAACCAAGGCGGCACTGGTTTGTCTTTGCCGTTTAATTTGCTCGTATGGTGTATAGCTGGGCCAATAATAGGCCTAGGCTTATTCAAAGTCAGCGCAAGTAAAACCTTGCGCTATAATCGCAGCCTATTGGTAGTCGCTATCGGTACCGCATTACTTTGGCTCCCAATACTTTACCCTAACGCCGTGCTAGCTTGGTTTGCTGTTAGCCGGCTAATCGGTATGACCGCGGGACTATTATTAATCTTTACCGTAATACAACTGCAACTAACTCGTCAGCAGTGGCAGTCTATCTTTTACCTCATCATCGCCGGAATAGTGATAGAAAGTCTCTACGGTCTGATTCAAATCTACTTACTCAGTGAAAACAACTGGCTTGGATTCAACACTCTCTCAACTAGAGCGTCAGGGATATTTCAACAAGCAAATGTTTACGGCACCTTCTTGTTATTTTCGCTTCCTTGTGCCGTTTGGCTAATTAGCCAACAAGCCGTGCGCAGTACACTGCAACGAACATTGGTATACGGCGGCTGTTTTTTTGCCATGTGGGCGGTAGTACTGAGTGACTCACGCACTGCATTTTGGGCGCTCACGTTGGTTATCCCACTTTGCATACCGCTATTGATAAAACAAGCCGCCAAAAAAGAAATGGCAGCACTAGGACTTGCCATAGCGACTGGGATTGCGATTCCATTAGCAATCCAATTCACAAGTGACTGGCAAGCTAGAGGTGGAGCATTAGGAGGCTCAGCAGATCTTCGCGTAAATATGCTTAAGGTAACTTGGCAGCTTATTTCCCAGCAGCCGATACTTGGCTGGGGATATGGCTCATTTGAGATAGCCTACCATCAAACCCAAGCCGCGATGGGCTCATCAGGACTGATCGATGGTTTTATGTTTAATCTTACTCATCCGCATAATGAGCTTTTATTTTGGCTAACTGAAGGGGGAATATTGCCTTTTATTGCCTTACTGGCTGTATCAGGGTATTTGCTGATAAGCTTATTCTCTCGCAAGGGCAATTTGTCTTATGGTTGTTTGTACCTCGCGATCTTATTACCTTGCCTTTTTCACAATATGACTGAACTACCGTTCTATCATGCCGCGATTCTATGGGTGCTCTTTTGCATACTGCTTGGAAAAATAAGTACAGAAACTCAGGAGCTAAAAACTATACACTTGACTGTCATTTCTGCCTTTAAAGTATCCGGTGCTGTCATAACAGTGGCGTCTTTAACCTTTATGCTCACCGGCTTACAAGCTATCCAACACCTCACTCGCTTTGAGCGAACCGGATCAAGTAACGTGGCGTTACTTGAATCCATTGTGAACCCTTTGCCTATTCTCGGTCGTTATCAGTTTAATGTTATGTCTTACCGATTATCAGCAGCACTAACATTAGGCCTTAAAGAGGAGCTAGAAAATTATTTGTCGTGGTCTGATTCCTTAATACAAAGAGAAACCCGCACGGAGCATTACTTAAATAGAATCATTGCATTAAAAGCACTCGCTATGAATAAGCAAGCTAAAGAGAGTTATGTAATAGCGCTGTGGCTATTTCCTGATACCGAGCGAGTTTCGTTTAGGTATTTATCATCCCTTAGCCGAGGAGAGCAAGCCCTAAAACAATATGTAGACTGGAACCGCGAGCAGTTATCCACTCGGCCAAAGCTAAATTTGTACGTTCATCAAATCAATGCCTTAGTAAGCTTAGGCGAAATAAAACAAGCCAAACACTTACAAAAGGAGGCGATAACGTTGTTTCCTAACGAGCCACGGCTTGCCAAAATTATCCATTTAGCCAGTGCTCACTGATAGGCAGGAAACGACTATTTAGTCGCTCTGCTAAGCATTCAACATCCCTTCTTATACCATTGGAAATAAAACAATAAACACGAACTACGTTTGGCTGTAATCATTTGTCATTTATCTAACGAGCCCAATTAGCCAAGCCCGAGATCTTTCAAAGACCGTCTTTAAATAACGGAACCACGCTATCATGTATGGATATGGGGATATGAAGTGCCGACTATAAACAACAATACTCCAGGGTAATGAAAGCGAAGGCCTTCTCTAAATAAGTGCCTGGCGGTATCTGACGACTGTCACATGCCTAACCATAGCTATCGGCTCAGCGTAGTAGCCTGTGACTAAAAGCCTATGACTAAATATCAGGCATAAAAAAGCCTATCCCTTAGGATAGGCCTTCTCTAAATAGACTCTGGCAGTGGAACAGGTGCGCAGCATAGCGGCTTTCACTTCAGCCTGAAAAAGCATGCTTACCCATGGCTATCCATGGCTATCAGCTCAGCGTGGTGGCCTGTGACTAAAAGCCGGTGACTAAATCTCAGGCATAAAAAAAGCCTATCCGTTAGGATAGGCTTTCTCTAAATAGGCGCCTGGCAGTGACCTACTTTCACATGGGGAGACCCCACACTATCATCGGCGCAGTTGCGTTTCACTTCTGAGTTCGGCATGGGTTCAGGTGGGTCCACAACGCTATTGCCACCAGGCAAAAACTTGTTGTCTTTAACATTCGAAAAAGCTGAAAACATCCCACGAGTATAACAAGTACTCTTGGTCATAAAAAATAAGATGTCTATAAGCAACACCACTTGGGTGTTGTATGGTTAAGCCTCACGGGTAATTAGTACAAGTTAGCTCAATGCCTCACAGCACTTACACACCTTGCCTATCAACGTTGTAGTCTCCAACGGCCCTTCAGAGGACTTAAAGTCCTAGTGAGAATTAATCTCAAGGCCTGCTTCCCGCTTAGATGCTTTCAGCGGTTATCAGTTCCGAACGTAGCTACTGGGCAATGCTATTGGCATAACAACCCAAACACCAGCGGTTCGTCCACTCCGGTCCTCTCGTACTAGGAGCAGCTCCTTTCAATTCTCAAACGCCCACGGCAGATAGGGACCGAACTGTCTCACGACGTTCTAAACCCAGCTCGCGTACCACTTTAAATGGCGAACAGCCATACCCTTGGGACCGACTTCAGCCCCAGGATGTGATGAGCCGACATCGAGGTGCCAAACACCGCCGTCGATATGAACTCTTGGGCGGTATCAGCCTGTTATCCCCGGAGTACCTTTTATCCGTTGAGCGATGGCCCTTCCATACAGAACCACCGGATCACTATGACCTACTTTCGTACCTGCTCGACGTGTCTGTCTCGCAGTTAAGCTGGCTTATGCCATTGCACTAACCGTACGATGTCCGACCGTACTTAGCCAACCTTCGTGCTCCTCCGTTACTCTTTGGGAGGAGACCGCCCCAGTCAAACTACCCACCAGACACTGTCCGCAATCCCGATAAGGGACCAACGTTAGAACATCAACACTACAAGGGTGGTATTTCAAGGTCGGCTCCACATCATCTAGCGACAACGCTTCAAAGCCTCCCACCTATCCTACACATGTAGGGTCAATGTTCAGTGTCAAGCTGTAGTAAAGGTTCACGGGGTCTTTCCGTCTAGCCGCGGGTACACCGCATCTTCACGGCAATTTCAATTTCACTGAGTCTCGGGTGGAGACAGCTTGGCCATCATTACGCCATTCGTGCAGGTCGGAACTTACCCGACAAGGAATTTCGCTACCTTAGGACCGTTATAGTTACGGCCGCCGTTTACCGGGGCTTCGATCAATAGCTTCGCTTGCGCTAA
>NZ_CM134202.1:1647500-2142500 GCF_054112545.1 Agarivorans sp. MS3-6
GCGCATCACTTAAGCGAGGCAAAGCAAAATCAGCAAATGGAGTTAAGCCTAATTGTTGAGCGAGAACTTCAGACTCTCCATGCGGCAGTGTTTTGGCTGACTCGGTCACTTGCTTAGCTTGCAAGGCACTCGCAATATGTACCACACAATGTTTGTGCCGCTGAATATTTACCTTAGTATCTTTATCGCTACCGTCTGGCTTTTTGCCTAGCGATAACATGATTAAGGGTGGATCTGAACTTAGCGCAGTGAAATAAGAGAAAGGCGCTAAGTTATAGGAATCAACAAACCCGTTATCACTGAGCACCCACGCTATAGGCCGAGGCACAATAGTTTGAGTCATACAGTGATAAATCTGGTTACTGCTTAAATCTGCAAAATTGATCTGCACTAAAGTCTCCCTAATGAGGATAAAACAATTAACCCGCTAACGCGGGTTTCTTCCATCAATATAGCGAGGTTCGGCTAGCCTTGCTCCAATACCTCACTAAGGGCCGCTAAACACAAACTGACATTTTCTTGCTTGGCTGCATAGCCCATTAACCCAATACGCCAAGCCTTACCGGCAAACTGACCAAGGCCAGCACCAATTTCAAGGTTGTAGTCATTGAGTAAACGACTGCGAATGGCTTGCTCATCGATACCCTCAGGAATAGCCACTAAATTTAGTTGCGGTAAACGACAACTTTCATCGACCATCAGCTCCAGACCAATTTTCTTTAAACCTGCCGCTAACGCAGCATGTTGTTTAGCATGGCGCTGCCAAGCTTGCTCCAAGCCCTCTTTATATAGCATTAGCAATGATTCGTGTAGCGCGTATAAAGCCGTCACTGGAGCAGTATGATGATATGAGCGTTTTTGTTCGCCAGACCAATAGCCCATGACTAAGGTTTGGTCGAGAAACCAGCTTTGAACTTTGGTTTTGCGGCTTGTTAACTTATCAATGGCAGCTTGGCTAAAACTCACTGGCGATAAACCGGGTACACATGACAAACACTTTTGGCTACCTGAATAGATAGCATCAATTCCCCATTCATCAACCTTAAGCGGAATACCGCCTAAGGACGTAACCGCATCAACGATGCTTAAGCTCCCATATTGTTTAGCCAGAGCACATAGCGCTTTAGCGTCGGAAGCGACACCGGTTGAGGTTTCAGCATGCACAAAGGCTAGCACTTTAGTGTCAGGGTTAAGCTCAAGAGCTTGGGCCACTTTGGAAACAGAAACGGGCTCTCCCCAGTTATCTTCGACAACCACCGCAATTGCACCACAACGCTCTACATTTTCCAGCATGCGTTGGCCAAATACACCGTTAATGCACACGATCACCTTGTCGCCAGGCTCAAGCAAATTAACAAAGCACGTTTCCATGCCTGCAGAACCCGGAGCAGAAACGGCAAAGGTATGTGGATTGCTTGTTTGAAATGCGTATTGCAGTAAAGCTTTAATCTCATCCATCATGTTTACGAACAGTGGATCTAAGTGGCCGATAATAGGGCGACTTTGCGCTTGCAACACTTGTGGCGAGATATCAGAAGGGCCGGGACCCATTAAGATCCGCCGCGGGGGATTAAAAGAACTCACGTTCATCCTAATGTCCTTATATTGTTATTTATTGTAATTATAGATGTTACGTAATTACTCTAACATCGCCTCAACAAAAGTTGAACATAAAGCATACAAACAGTACTTTAGTTTCTGGCCTATCTTAACGATGGCCTTTACAAATGGACATTGAGTTCAAGAAAAAAACTAAACCTCTAAATGCTACACACCGACCCAAAACCACCTCAATCAAAATAAATATAGCTAACCCAAAAAAAGAGGGATTAAGTTTTAAAAAACGGAGTCGTTCAGCCATGTGATTCAAAATAAATGAATAAGATCAAAACTCACCCTAAAAACACACTTAAAAACAACAAATTTAACAATTAACTCACCTCCATTCGTCTTCTACATAGTGAAATATCGGCAGTGAAAATTGATCTAAGTCAGGAAAAGCACCGACTTTAAATATCGCAAGAAAGCCTTTAAAATAAAGGAATAAACCCAAACATCGCCTAAGAAAAAGAGGCAGGAATAATTAGTCAAAAGTTAAATAACGAATAGTAACAAATGCCCGAACAACAAACTGGCTAAAAATCAGGCTTACAGACTCATTTTTCAGTAACATGAACTTATAGTTTGTTATACAACATACTAAAAATGCAATTATAAGAATAATTATTCACGGAATATTTGGCATTTAAATTTCATCGACAACAAACACTAACGCATTAGTTTTTCTAATCATAAATAGGTGTTTTATTTTGTTTGAGAAAGTCGATTAGAGGATCTAGTATGGCGCCATCAACTGAGATGAGGTCCTACATTATGAGCACTAACGTAAATACTATTAGCAACACCAAAAACACTTCTTTGTTCCAACACATCACTGAAGTTTACCAACTTTGTAATGTTTGGCTCTTACGTCAAAAAAGCCGCCGTCAATTAGCGCAGCTACCTGCTTACTTACTACGTGACATTGGTTTAAGCGAAGCTGATCGCTACCAAGAATCACGTAAGCATTTCTGGGAAAACTAGTCAGACAGATTGCTTTCAGCCAAGGATCTCAGGCTTTTTTAAACGGCATGCTGCTTTGCACATGCCGTTTTTGTTTTTTCTTGTTACCATTCCCTCCTTTCTATCGTTATGAATACCACCATGCAAACACACTCAGCTAATCTAATTGTTGTACTTGGACCTACTGCTTCTGGGAAAACCCAACTAGGCGTTGAGTTAGCACGGCATTATGCTGGTGAAGTGCTATCGGCTGATTCTCGTCAGGTATATCGAGGCCTCGATATTGGCTCGGGTAAAGATTTGGCCGAGTATCAAGAAGTCCCCTATCACCTCATTGATATCGTGGACCCCGATACGGAATACAGCGTGTTTCACTTCCAGCGAGATTTTTTCGCTGCTTTTACAGCAATCAAACAAGCGGGAAAGCTACCTATTATGGTGGGTGGAACAGGCCTCTATATTGATGCGGTGACCCAAAATTATCAGCTAAACGAAGCACCGGTAAATAAAGCCTTACGAGACGAGCTTGCTCTACTTGACCTAGAGCAGTTGCAACAACGACTACTGACATTAAAACCAGAGCAGCATAATAGTACTGACCTAACGGTTCGTCCGCGCTTAGTCCGAGCCATAGAGATTGCTGAAACAGACTGCAACATAGAGCCAACAAAAATTGTCGAGCATCCCCATATAAGCCCCCTATATATGGGCATTCGTTGGCCTCGTTCGGTACTGCGAGAGCGAATTACCCTAAGGCTTAAACAACGCTTAGAAGAGGGTTTAATAGAAGAGGTTCAAGGCCTACATGCCAAGGGTGTTAGCTATCAAAAGCTTGAATTTTATGGTTTAGAGTACCGTTTAGTTGCGCAGTACCTGCAAGATCAGCTTAGCTACAATGACATGTTCCAGAAACTCAATTCGCAAATTCATCAATTTGCCAAACGCCAAGACACTTGGTTTAGAAAAATGGAACGGCGTGGGGACACCATTCACTGGTTAGATCCCGAGCAAAACATACTACAGCAGGCTATCAGTATTATTGAGCCTAGTTTAGTTGAGCTGAAAACAAACTAGGTTTTCGGTGGCTTAGCGGTAAACCAGCGGTAATAAAAGAACATTAACCAATGAGCAAGGCTAAGC
This sequence comes from Agarivorans sp. MS3-6, assembly GCF_054112545.1. Classification (NCBI taxonomy): domain Bacteria; kingdom Pseudomonadati; phylum Pseudomonadota; class Gammaproteobacteria; order Alteromonadales; family Alteromonadaceae; genus Agarivorans; species Agarivorans sp. MS3-6. The sequence goes on from NZ_CM134202.1 coordinate 1,651,203, forward strand.
AAAAAAAAAGCTGTAAAGGCCAACCATAAGCTCAGCTGGTATACCGCTACATCGCCGCTGTTTAACACACTTAGCCCTAACATAATTAGCCAGCCGAGATTAGCCAGCCACATACACTGCTGGCAACGTCCCAACTTTTCAACAAACCAAGCTTTCTGGCAAAACTGACAATTCAAGATAATGACCTTATAAAACCCGAGCTCATGAATTATCCACGCGTCATTAGTTTGATCAATAGATCAGTCAACTTTGTGTAGGGTGGCCGCATCAAACTAATAGCCGCAAACCGGCTTTGCCTAAATATAGGCAGCATTTTGGAAAACTGTACAAACCCATCATAGCCATGGTAGTGGCCCATTCCGCTAGCGCCTACACCGCCAAACGGTAATTCGTGCTGCGCCACATGCAACAACACATCGTTAATACATACACCGCCCGCTTGAGTTTGCTGCACCACTTGTTGCTGAGTTTGTCGCTTATCGCTAAAAATATACAACGCAAGCGGGTGCTCTCGCTGGGTGACATAGTCTATTGCTTGTGACAGTTCATCGTACTCAATCACAGGCAACAATGGGCCAAATATTTCTTCTTGCATTAGCGCCATATCAGCTTTGGCGTTAAATACTAAAGTAGGCGCAATTTTGGCTGGGCTTTCTCCAGGGATCAGCGTGATGGCCTTGCCACCCAGCTCAATGGCTTCGGCCAACAGCTTATTGATGCGTGCTGCAAAGTCGCTAGAAATAATGGTAGAAATAGAACTGTCAGCCAAGGTTTCATAATGTTTTTTGCAGTAGTTTAAGCATGCATCAATAAAAGCTTGTCGCTGCGCTTTTGGTAGCAACACGTAATCGGGGGCGACACACGTTTGGCCAGCATTAAACAGTTTGCCCATCATGATCCGCTCAGCGGCTAGTTTTATCGAATAATCGTCCGCGATAATTACCGGAGATTTACCGCCCAACTCCAAAGTAACAGGCGTGAGGTTTTCAGCTGCCGCTTGCATCACTTTACGCCCCGTATTGGTTGAACCGGTAAACACCAAATGATCAAAGGCTAACGCAGAGAACACCGGCCCTAACTCGCCATCATCGGCATAAATGGAAATCAGATCCTCCGGTAAATATTGCGGTAATAAACGAATCAGCAGCTCAGCTAAACGAGGACTTAACTCTGACATTTTCACCATTGCTTTATTACCAGCAGCTAAAGCATCCGTTAGCGGGCCTATAGCAAGGTATAAAGGATAGTTCCAAGGCACGATTACACCAACCACACCAAGTGGCTGAGGCTCCACATGGTTACGGGCCCCTAAATGCCAAATGGCTGTACCTTTGCGTTGCGGCTTAAGCCACTTTTTAAGGTGCTTTAGCGTATAACGAATACCTTCAATCGAGGGAAATAATTCGATTAATTGGGTTTCATGAGAACTTCGATGACCAAAGTCTTGACTAATAGCCTGAATAATCGCGTTTTGGTTCTCCTGCAGCAGCTTTAGTAATTGCTTAAGGTTGTATTGGCGCTGTTGCAAGCTCGGGTAAGTTTGCAACTTAAATGCGCTTTGCATAGTTAACAATTGGTTTGATAAATGCTGCTGGGCCAAGGGATCACCTATTTGTGTATGATTACCAACTCAGGATATGTTACCCATGGTAACTTGTAAATATAAAAATCACAAAGCTTGAACATTTTGACGGCTAACCGCATAGTTTACTGGTAAGTTCGATCTAGGAGATAGCATATTACTTCAACACATTTTACCGCTCCTTGGTGGGCTAAAAATAGGCATGTGCAAACCTTACTGCCGACTTTTTTATTACGCAATAAGACGCAAAAACTTGAATGGCAAAAGTTAGATCTCGCCGATGGTGACTTTGTCGATTTAGCCTGGGTAGGTAGCGCTACCGCTGATTATGCACAGCAGCCTATAGTGGTGGTATTTCACGGTTTAGAAGGCAGTGTACACTCACCTTATGCCAAAGGCATTTTACACGCCTGTAATCAGCAAGGTTGGCGTGCGGTAGTGATGCATTTTCGCGGCTGCAGCGGCAAGCCGAATAAGTTATGGAGAGGTTATCACAGCGGGGAAATTGGCGATGCAACGGCCTGCCTAACATACCTGCAGCAGCAATACCCTGAAGCCCCTCTGCTTGCCTTAGGCTATTCATTAGGCGGTAATATGCTAGTGAACTATTTAGCTAAAACGCCAAGTTCCCCCTTAAAAGCCGCAGTGATAGTTTCGCCACCACTTAACTTAGCCGCATGTTCAGAGCAACTTCAACGTGGTTTCTCTAAGGTATATCAGCACCATTTGTTGTCTCGCATGAAAAACAATTTGTGTCAAAAAATCAGTCATACATCGCAAGCACCATTACAGGAAAAACAAGTGCAAACCTGGCGCAACTTCGTTGAATTTGATGATCATTACACCGCTAAAGCGCATGGTTTTAGCAGTGCAGCTGATTACTACCAACGCTGCAGCGGTTTACCCTTATTAAAAGATATACAATTGCCTACGCTAGTAATCCATGCTGCAGACGACCCCTTTATGGATCATCGTGTCATTCCCAACAAAGAACAGCTTGGTCAGGCTGTTGAGTACCGTTTAAGTCGCACTGGTGGACATGTTGGCTTTGTAGGTGGTAGCCTGCTGCGCCCCAAATTTTGGTTGGAATCAACAATTCCACAATGGTTTAAACTGCAACTCGAGCAAACAACAAAATGATAATTCCTTGGCAACAACTTGAAGCTGACACTTTTAATGCTTTATTGGAAAGCTACGTGCTTCGAGAGGGTACCGATTATGGCGAGCAAGAACTTAGCCTAGCGGATAAACTAGAACAAATTAAACAACAAGTTATTAATGGTTCGGTTTTAATCGTATACTCAGAGCTTCATGAAACAGTAAACTTAATTGCCAAAGAGCAGTTTGATGCCTCTGCCATGGAAGGGCAGCAGGATGATGGGTAAACCATGTTTATAGTCATCACCAACGGAAAAGGCCACTATGTCAGCTAAGCATCCAGTTATTGCCGTTACCGGTTCTTCAGGCGCAGGTACATCAACCACCAGCGAAGTGTTCGCTCACTTATTTCGACAACACAAGCTAAACGCAGCATTTATTGAAGGAGACAGTTTCCACCGTTACACACGCCCCGAAATGGATGTTGCCATTCGTAAAGCTCGCGAGCATGGTAAGCACATTAGCTATTTTGGCCCGGAAGCTAACGACTTCAATCTGTTATATGATTTTTTCAAACAATACGGGGAGGACGGTACCGGTCAATATCGCCGCTATTTACATACTTTCGATGAAGCCGTTCCTTACAATCAAATGCCAGGAACCTTTACACCGTGGCAAGATTTACCCGAAGAAACCGAGGTACTGTTCTACGAAGGTTTACATGGTGGCGTGGTTTACGATGAAAAAAATGTAGCCTCAAAGGTCGACTTATTGATCGGCATGGTACCGATTGTTAACTTGGAGTGGATTCAAAAGTTAGTCAGAGATACCACCGAGCGAGGCCACTCTAGAGAAGCAGTACAAGAATCGATTGTTCGTTCTATGGATGATTATATTAACTATATTACTCCGCAATTTTCGCGCACCCATATTAACTTCCAACGTGTCCCCACTGTTGATACCTCGAACCCATTTAGCGCAAAGAGCATTCCTTCGCTCGATGAGAGTATGTTAGTGATCCGCTTTAGAGGTTTAAAAAATGTCGACTTTCCCTACCTGTTACAAATGATAGATGGCGCCTACATGTCTAGACAAAACACCATTGTGGTACCTGGCGGTAAAATGGGTTTTGCTATGGAACTGATTTTGTCACCAATGATTCAGCAATTATTAGAGACCGGTAAAATCCGTTAACTGGCATTTTCTATGCGGTAGCTGTGGCTTATGTCACAGCTTTTACCTAACATTAAAGACACTGAACAGTACTTTTCCATACTCAATTGCACAGCACGAGCGACGTGCTTTTCACTTAAGTCTACACCACTTACTACAAACTCTAGGTGAATTTTAGTAAATACGCGCGGTGTACCTTCAGCCCGTTCAGCATCAAGATTAACTTTACAATCAGTAACTTGCTGCCTAGCCTTGCTTAAAATAGAAATGATATCCACAGAACTACAGCCACCAGCTGCCATTAAAACATATTCCATTGGGCTTGCAGCAGCCTTGCCGGCGTCTCCATCCATCAAAATTTGGTGGCCTGAGCTACTATTACCGACAAACTGCAGTTCTTTGGACCAGTTTACTGTTGCTTTCATATTAGATTCCCCTGATAAACATTTCGTCGGCCAGCTTAATCTAGGTCAAGGTTCAACACCAGTATTTACCTCATACTAAAGGCGTATAAATGCCTTGCAGCAAAGTCCGAAGCCTTTTATGCTAGAGGCGGAATGGACGACTATTACAATAAAATACAATTTGTTAGTTATAAAGCTAATAAATAATTATAAAGACAGAGGATTTCTTTAATATGGTAATTGGCAAACCTCAAGCTGATCCGGTGATGGAGTGGTTTCTTTCTCACTGTCACATACATAAGTACCCATCAAAAAGTACTTTGATTCATGCTGGCGAAAAAGCAGAAACTCTTTACTACATCGTAAAAGGCTCGGTCGCAGTATTGATTAAAGATGAAGAAGGCAAGGAAATGATCTTGTCTTACTTGAATCAAGGCGACTTCATGGGTGAATTGGGTCTTTTCGAAGACACTGAGAATCCAATTCGTACCGCTTGGATCAGGGCTAAAAGTCCTTGTGAGGTAGCGGAAATTTCTTATAAGAAATTCCGTCAGCTAATCCAAGTTAACCCTGAAATTTTGATGCGCCTTTCAGGCCAAATGGCTAATCGTTTGCAAATCACCAGCCAAAAAGTCGGTGACTTAGCATTCTTAGACGTTACAGGTCGAATTGCACAAACTTTATTGAATCTAGCTAAGCAACCAGATGCGATGACTCATCCAGATGGTATGCAAATTAAGATTACCCGCCAAGAGATCGGCCAGATTGTTGGTTGTTCTCGTGAAACGGTAGGCCGTATTCTTAAGATGTTAGAAGAGCAAGAACTGATTACTGCACACGGTAAAACTATAGTGGTTTACGGAACGCGCTAGTATCAGCTGGTAAAAAAAGCCGCTTAAGCGGCTTTTTTTGTGCCTAAAGAAATGCTGCAGCTATGATGTTCTGTCTGTGCTGCTAAAGATTTTATCCGCAGACGCCTCAACAAATCCCGAGTACAGCTCGCCATCCGGTTTGGGATAGCGCTGCGCAAACTCATAGAAACAACTGGGTATGCTTTGTGTACCATCGTCAAACACCACCTCTGCTTCGTCTGCCATGGTAGATGACTGCTCTAGCAATACCTCTGCTGACCCCTTAATCTCGCCACCCACAGTATTTAATCTAAAACCGGCATCTAACAAACATCGATTCACCTGCTGTAGGCTGTCAAACCCCGCTAATTGATTGACCGAAATAGTAAAATGATTAGCACGGTAACCATAGGCGGCTAACCACGCTGCGTACTCACTCTCTTTAAGCAAGGTTTGATAATCAGCATAAGTTAATTGCCAAGGCCTTCCAGAAAAGAATACCTCTGGGCGCTGGTATAACGCTAAACTCACTTGAGCCGCTAAGCGCTGAATAATGGCTTGCGACGCTGTAGACAAACTCTCAACTTGTAGTTCACTAATGAACACTTTGGGCACACTAGGGTCATCATGTTCATAATGGGCGGCATCTAAATGTTTATTAGCAAAATGGTAACTTCCGCCTTTACGGTAACCCATCGCTAACAGGTGTCTAGCAAAGGCTTCAAGCCCTGTTCCGGCCAAGTTAAAGGTTCGCACCGCTATGTGGTCATTAACGATGTGTGCGCCCTCACCCAGTAACTGACGAATAGAATCGGCACTAGGGGTAACGGCCACATATTGCTGCCATAAACGGTCAAAAAATAAGTCTAGCGTCATTACCCTCTCCTTAGAAATGTAAGCCAGGGCTAAGAACCGTCGGCATTACACTGGCTTTCCCTTCCATTGATGCCACTGGATAAGCACAGTAATCGGCGGCATACTTAGCACTAGCACGATGGTTACCTGAAGCCCCTACGCCACCAAATGGCGCTGCGCTGGATGCCCCAGTGATTGAACGATTCCAGTTAACAATGCCAGCACGAATGCGATGGCGAAAATTTTCCCACTTGGCTTCATCACAACTTAACAATCCAGCAGACAAGCCATAGCGCGTATTGTTGGCCTGAGCGATAGCCTCATCCCAGTCTGAGTAACGAAGCACTTGCAACAATGGACCGAAATATTCTTCGTCTGGTAAATCCGTAACGCCACTAATATCGATGATACCGGGTGTAACGAAACCTTTATGCTCTTCTAATTGGCTTAATACCACCAGAGATGTTGCGCCTAGGTCTTGAAGTTTTTGCTGTGCACTCACCATACCGGCCGCAGCTTTGGCGCTAATCATTGCCCCCATAAACGGCTGATGTTCTGCATCATAATCTCCGACTTCGATGGCTTTAGTCACGGCGATCAAGCGGGTCAAAATTTGCTCACCTTGCTCAGTATTTGGGATAAACAATCGGCGGGCACAGGTACAGCGTTGTCCGGCAGAGATAAAGGCCGACTGCACAATATCGTGCACCGCTGCATCAACATCCGCGACTTGGTCAATCACTAAAGGATTATTCCCCCCCATTTCAAGCGCCAATATTTTATCCGGCTGACTGGCAAACTGCTGGTGTAACACATGCCCGGTACTCGAACTTCCGGTGAAGAACAATCCATCGATACCAGCGTGAGAAGCCAGTGCTTTACCGGTATCGACCTCGCCTTGCACTAAATTGAGCACGCCCTCTGGCAAACCCGCTTGCTGCCACAATTTAACAATACTTTCAGAAGTATAAGGGGTTAATTCCGAAGGTTTTAACACTACCGTATTGCCAGCAATCAATGCCGGTACAATATGGCCATTAGGCAGATGCCCAGGAAAGTTATATGGGCCAAATACAGCGACAACGCCATGCGGCTTGTGCCGTAATACAGCGGTGGCAATGGGTAGCTCAGCAGACGACTCACCAGTCCGCTCAAAATAAGCTTTCTCTGAAATAGCCACTTTACCAATCATAGCTGCGATTTCGGTGCGCGTTTCCCACAGTGGCTTACCCGTTTCTTGAGCGATAACTAAGGCTAAAGACTCTTTATTTTCCTCGAGTAAGCCCGCGAATTGCTTAATAATGGTGACTCGGGCTTCCACTCCACTCATGTACCACGCAAACTGGCTCGCTCTAGCAGCACTTACTGCAGCGTCAACCTGACTCTCCACCGCCGCATGCCCCTGCCAAACACAATGGTTTTTAGCGGGATCGATAGACTTAAAAGAAGTACCTTTACCCGCTAACCATTGACCATTAATAAACTGATTTAAATGTTCCATTTACCACCTCACATCCATTATTGCTGCCCTAGGGCAAGGCACTATTGTTCGAAACGCAAGGCGCCTACTCGAATACTTGCGCCATTGGTCACTTCCAAAGCAGAAGCGGTCTCTTTCGATACCACCGCGGTATGTTGTTGAAGATCAATATCGATCACTGAAGCACAGGCGCGAAAATCTTTTAGGCGTGCATTTGTCAGCAACATTTGCTGTGCTGAAGCGCTAGGCTCACCGATAGCGACTGTTAATTTGAAAGAATGTTTAACACTCTCTATCAACTTTAGAGGGCACTCTACGGTTGGACCCGCATCAAAAATATCCACGTATCCGTGTTTACAAAAACCTTCATCCTCAAGCAAGCGCAAAGCCGGACGGGTTTTCTCATGTACTTCACCGATTACCGCTTGAGCGTCTTTACTGAGTAGGTTTACGTAGATAGGGTATTTAGGCATCAGCTCTGCGATAAATTCCTTTTTGCCCACCCCGGTCAAATAATCCGCGGTAGGAAAATCAACACTAAAGAAGTTGTCTTGTAGCCATTGCCAAAAAGGCGAACGCCCCTGCTCATCAGACACCCCGCGCATTTCGGCGATGACGGACTCATCAAAGCGCTCGGGATTCTCAGCCATCAACAAGAAACGACACTTAGACAACAAACGGCCATTTTGACCTTCACGATGCGATTCGTTTAAAAACAAGGTGCATAATTCAGTCACGCCAGTGTAGTCATTAGTGAGGGTTAGTGTCTCGACCACGTTGTATACATTAAGGCTGCGTGAAGCATGAACCACCTTTCCTAGGTGATAAGTATAAAAAGGGCTACTCATACCAACCGCGGCATCGATAGCACAAGTACCGACAACCTCTCCGCTTTCGGTATCCTCAGCCACCATTAAATAATGTTGGTCACCGGGTTTATCTGCTTCAGCAGCAAAAGAACGAATCGAATGTGCTAACTTTTCTCGCAACAAGGGCTCATCAACGGGTAAGGAGGTAAAGCCTATCCCAGACGCAACGGCCATTTGTAACAAAGCAGGGTAGTCCGCTTCCTTAATAGGACGGATAACTAACATGCCACATCTCCCTTTCATCAAGTAGCACCATACCGTAGCTAATATTAGCCACTCAGTGTCATCGTAAAAAAAGTATTACTAGGCAGGTATTACAGCGAACACCTGCCGACGAAACTAAGCCTTAACGACGCTTGCTACGGCTTGCTCAAAACGTTGCATGCCTAACTCAACATCAGCTTGTGGGACAATTAAAGAAGGAGTAAAGCGAATCACGTTAGTCCCCGCTACTAATACCATTAGGCCTTCGGTCGCAGCCGCCACTAAAAAATCTCGTGCTCGCCCTTGGTATTGCTCGTTAAGCACAGCGCCTAACAACAAGCCCTTACCACGAACTTCTGAAAATATCTGATACTTGTCGTTAATCGCATTCAGCGCGTCTCTAAACCACTGTTCACGCTGTTTTACGCCACTGAGCACTTCTGCAGTATTAACAATATCAAAAGCGGTTTCTGCCACCGCACAAGCCAAGGGATTACCACCGTAAGTGCTACCATGAGTGCCTACCTTCATTGATGCAGCTATCTCAGTTGTGGTTAGCATTGCGCCAATCGGAAAACCGCCGCCAAGCGCCTTAGCAGAGGTGACAATGTCTGGGGTAATGCCTAAACCCATATAAGCGTATAACTCACCGGTACGGCCCACTCCGGTTTGCACTTCATCAAAAATAAGTAAGGCATTGTGTTTATCACATAACTCACGCACTTTTTGAGCAAAGGCCAAGTCTGGGCTAATCACCCCGCCCTCACCTTGCAACGGCTCCATCATTACCGCACAGGTTTTATCATCAATGATCGCTTCTAGAGCAGCCAAATCGTTATAAGGTATGTGCTCTATATCGCCAGGCTTAGGACCAAAACCATCAGAGTAAGTTGATTGGCCGCCAACCGTCACGGTGAAGAAGGTGCGACCATGGAAACCTTGCTCGAAGGCTACAATTTTGGTTTTATCGCTTGCGCTATGTTCTATGGCAAAGCGACGCGCTAACTTGAGTGCGGCTTCGTTGGCTTCAGCGCCTGAGTTACAGAAGAACACTTTCTCAGCAAAGGTGTTATCAACTAGTTTTTTGGCTAGGCGTAAAGCAGGCTCGTTGGTAAGAACGTTACTTAAGTGCCACAAGGTTTGGCCCTGCTCGGTCAAGCTTCTGACAAGGGCAGGATGACAATGCCCTAAACAACTTACGGCAATACCACCCGCGAAGTCGATATACTCTTTGCCTTCTTGATCCCACAGGCGTGAGCCGTCTCCCTTCACCGGAATAATTGCGGAAGGAGCATAGTTAGGTACCATAACTTCATCAAATAGCGCTCGAGTAACAGCGTGTGACATGTAGCGTTCTCCTTTTAGCTTCTAGCCATTCCTTTAATCAAGGCCAGAAAAGTTAATAGTTTGTAAACAGTTCGGCGATTATGGCAAATATCGAGAGTGATGTCTGAGCATAAGGCCAATACGCCATATAAAACATGGTCATTTTTACGCAGATTCAGTGCATAGTTCTAACGCAAAAAACCAAGCAAATAACCTGAAGGGCTAATAGTTGATTTACATAAGCATAAGTATGCACATCTTATTCATTCAATATAATCATTAGATAATGACTATATATACTGGAAATAATTCTAAATTTTAGAATCAACAAAGTTAGCTAATAGCTGTAAACCTTGCTGAGTTAAGATGCTTTCAGGGTGGAATTGTACCGCATGAATGGGTAAAGACTTATGTTTTAAGCCCATTATTTCGTGATTATCCCCCTTGTTATCATGACTCCAAGCCGTGATCTCTAAACAATCTGGTAAGCTATCAGTTTGTACCACCAAAGAGTGGTAACGCGTCACCATCATTGGGTTATTCAAGCCTATGAATACCGATTGTTGTTGATGATAAACAGGACGCACCTTGCCATGCATTGGCTGTGCTGCCCGCACCACCTGCGCACCAAAGTGCTGCGCAATACACTGATGCCCCAGACATACACCTAAAATAGGCAACTTACCAGCAAACTCAGCAATCACTTCTAAAGAGATGCCCGCTTCATTCGGTGAGCATGGGCCAGGAGATATCACTAAATGACTAGGGGCCATTTGCTTGATTTGTTGAAGAGTAATGTGATCGTTACGACGAACTTCAACCTCTATATTTAGCTCAGAAAAGTACTGATAAAGGTTATAAGTAAATGAGTCGTAATTATCGATTATGAGTAACATATAGCCCTAATGTCTAGCAAAAGTGCGGCGCTGAGAAAGTCGCTATCTTAGCTGATTTTTTAGCGCCGACACAGCGACATTTATCCGACCGTTTAACTTTATTCAGGTTAGCTGGCGTGCCCTGTTCTGCAGGCTTCAATAAATACAATTTCGCTGTAATTGTTGTCGTAGTATTGGTTAGCTATAGCTCGTAGCTGCTTACGCTGCGCCACCATATCAGCCACGGCCAATTGCGGTTGTTGGCAAACCAGCTCTATTGTGACCCAAAAGCGCCGGCCGGTTTTCATAACCAAGACTTCCCCTAAGCTAAATCCTGCGAGCAGAGGTTGCTGGCTTAAGGCTTTCTTAAAGGGCACTGTGTGTTCAGCATCAGGAGCACTAAGTAATAGTTCCTTGAAACCATTTCTCACCAGTAAGTAAGGGTCCTTTAAGAAAATGATGGAGAAAACTATTACCAGTATTTGGTCAACATAACGAGCCACCCAGCCAAAACTACTGTCTTGTATCAGCATAACTATCAGCAACGCGACGCCAATTGCGCCAGAAATCACTGAGTTAATTAACCAACCTTGCTGCTCGGCCAACAACAAATTTGAAGGCTGCCGCTGATTACTCAGAAAGCACAAGTACCAAGCCAGTAAACACCCCGCCACCGCTGGCACGACATATATCAACATCATGCCAATCTGTGGTTCTCGGCCTCCAGCTAATAGTGTTTGCAAATTGGCCGATAAAGCAAAAGCCACTAACACCAATATCGAGATCCCCTTGACCATGACCATTAAAGGTTCAAAAGCAAAATAGCCCAGCGGGAAACGGTCATTATAGTTTTGGCTAGTAAGGTAAGCGATACGGATCCCTATAAACGCCATAACAGCAGATAGCAGGTTGAATACACCATCGAGCATAATCGCCCCCGATTCCGTATAGACCCCCATACTTATTCCCCACATAGACAATACCAAGGCAATGATGGCTGAATACACCAAGGTTTTGCTTTCTAGTTCCATTTATATGCTCCTAGCAATGGCGAAGTAATTTAATCTTGCAATAAGTAGATAGATATTAGCAGCCCTGTGCTCTTCTCTCGAGACTTAGAAAGATAGCAGGTTCTAACACACTTGAATCGCTTTCTTATTCTAAACCTGCCTCAAGGGCTTTCATAAAAAATTGCCATTCATCTATGATGAATGGCAATTCCCACATGGTTTAATTTTAGCTGCGTAATATCAAACACACATTTAAAAGCGTTACACTATAAACCAAAATGACTTGGCAACTTACGCGGCGACCATTGCTGCCAGCGATATAAGGCTTCTATAAAAAAGTAGTCTCCAAATATTGTACCGACTTCTTCTTCGCCCCACTTTTCAGAGCCTTTCAGTAAGATTGATTGATACTCAGGATCCATGGCTAAAAACTCAGGTGTCGCTAAAGAAGTAAGCATACTCTCTGCATCAACTAAGTACTTTTCTTCATTAGTAATCTTATATAGTTCTAACAATGCTGAAGCAACAATTGCTGTCGCTGAGCTATCTCTTGGGTTTTTATCATCAATAGGTGCGTCAAAATCAGCGTAAGGTATAAAATCTTGCGTTTGCAACTTAGTCGCTTCGATAAAATACTCATAAGACTTTATCGAACGTTCAAGCATTCTCTCTAAGCCAGTATATCGATAATACATAGCATAAGCATACACCGACCATGCCTGCCCTCTTGACCAGGTTGAGTCTGCTTTCCAGCCTTGGTGAGTTCTTTTATCAACAACTTTTCCGTCAAGGCCATAGCCAACCACATGGTAGGTGCTGGCGTTCTTTCTTAGGTTGTGCTCCCAAGTTTTATCAGCATGAGATATTGCCATTTCAGTATAATCGGGTTTATCGGCATTTTGGCCTACCCATAGAATCAACTCCATGTTCATGAGCTGATCAATGTTAACCTCAAAGGGTAAAATAGTGGGGTTTTTAGCACCTTGTCGCCATGATCTAAATGTTCCAATATTTTTGTTGTACCGCTGTTCAACCATGGTATTCGCACCACCAATTAACACCTTTTTATAATCAGGGGTAGCATTGCCGCCAAGCGTATAGCCTAGGCCGAAGCTATCAAAAATTTGAAAACCGGTATCGTTGTCGGTGGCGTAAGCCCTAGACCTCACTCCGTCGGTCCAGAACTTGGCCCTTTGTTGCCATACCTCATCGTTTGTCAGGGCATTTAGGTACCAAAATATACCGGGAACAAAGCCACTGCACCAATTGCGGTCAGGCTCAGTAATCCATTGACCATCACTATCGGTATAAGCAGTAAAGTTTTCTTTATTATCACTTAGTGCATTAATCGCTAAATTGGTCGACTTATGCTCGATCAACGCCATCACATTTGGATAGTTAATACCCTTGGCCAGTACGCTGCTAGATAAAATGATTGTACTAGCTATCGCTAGCTTAATTGTTTGATTGATGGTGAATAAAGACACGCATTAACTCCTTTAATAAGCACGTTAATCATTTCAACTTTCTGATTGTAAATAATTATCTATGCTTAGGTGAGCTAAAAGTCATACAAATAGATTTTAATATTAAAGCTTGAACTATATATCACAAATAAAGCTTCAATTAACGAAATGAGCCGCTGCTATATGTATATCAATACGTCAAGTTCGAAGTGAGAAGAAAGAAGAAGGCGCTAGCTAAGCCTGTCAGCTAGCGCAATTTAGGAGGGCTATTTTAGAGCAATAAAACCCAATACTTCATAGACCGAACGTAACGTTTTGCTGGCTTGCTCACTGGCGCGTTCCGCACCTTTAGCCATAACGGTTTGCAACGCAGCTTCATCTTCTCGTAAAGCCTTGTAGCGAGCCTGAATAGGCTCCATCATCGCCACGACGGCATCAGCAGTATCCACTTTTAAGTGTCCGTACATTTTACCTTCGTAACTCGCTACGAGTTCATCAATTGGCTTACCCGTCGCTACCGACTGCAAAGTAAGTAGGTTAGATACGCCGGGCTTTTCGTGACGATCAAAATAAATACGTGCTTGTTCATCTGAGTCGGTTACAGAAGCCTTAATCTTTTTAGCTATTTGCTTAGGTGTATCATTGAGCAAAATAAAAGATTTTGGGTTGTCATCAGATTTAGACATCTTCTTCGTGGGCTCTTGCAGCGACATAACCCGCGCACCAAACTCTGGAATATAGGGCTCAGGAACAGCGAAGACATCGCCATATAAAGCATTAAAGCGATTGGCTACATCACGAGTTAGTTCGAGGTGTTGCTTTTGGTCATCACCTACCGGTACAGCATTTGCCTGATACAACAAAATATCGGCGGCCATTAACGCAGGGTAAGTAAATAAACCAGCATTGATATTATTAGCATGGGTGGCAGACTTGTCTTTAAATTGAGTCATCCTATTTAACTCACCCATTTGCGTATAACAATTTAGCACCCAAGCAAGCTGTGCGTGCTCAGGTACTTGCGATTGAATAAAAATGGTACTTTTATCAGGGTCTAATCCGCACGCAAGGTAGGTTGCTAAACCATCTAAAACCTGTTTTTTAAATGCATCGGGCTGTTGACGTACGGTAATAGCATGCAAATCAACCAGCATAAAATAACAGTCATAGTCATCTTGCATACCAATCCATTGGTTTATTGCCCCAACATAGTTACCAATGGTTAATGAACCTGAAGGCTGAATGCCACTTAATACAATCGGTTTACTCATGTTCTTCCTATAAAAATAATATACGGGCTTAAGCCGCTACCGAGCCGTTAAACAACTCAACCAAACTTACTAGGCTATCAGCCACAAAATCGGGGCCACTAAGAGCGATATCTTCACCGTAGTTATACCCGTAGGTCAAGCCCAGCGAACGACAACCGGCTGCTTTTGCAGCTTGAATATCGTTTTTTGAGTCACCCACCATCAGTAGTTGCTCAATATTAAGTTGGTAGTGTTCAGCGAGATGCTGCAATGGCAGAGGATCAGGCTTCTTACGGGGTAAGCTATCGCCAGACAATACCACGCTAAAATATTGAGCCAAATTAAGTTGCTCCAACAAAGGCTGAGTAAATAAACCCGGCTTATTCGTCACTATCGCCATTTCAATATTGAGTTTAGCCAACTCGGCTAAACTGGCCGCGACACCAGCGTAGAGCTTGCTCGCTACACATAGCTTTTCAGCGTAGTGTTTAACAAATAATGGCTTGGCTTGCAGGTATAAGGCTTCGTCTAAATCACTAGCGATGGTCGACGAACCCGACAATGCACGCTTAATGAGTACTTCGGCACCATTACCCACCCAATGACGAATGGTATCCTCGGTAAATTCACTATGACCCATATCGGCTAACATTGCGTTAATAGCAATAGCGAGATCGGGAGCACTGTCTACCAGAGTGCCATCTAGATCAAAGGCGATTAACTTAATTTGCTTTAATTGACTCATTAGTTCTCAGTCTATTTTGAAACAGTGGCTAACTCAGCGCGCATCTGGTCGATGACGGCTTTGTAATCAGGCTTACTGAAAATAGCAGAGCCGGCAACAAACATGTCAGCACCAGCCGCCGCAATGTCGGCAATATTATCAGGAGTGACACCACCGTCAATTTCCAAGCGAATATCGTAGCCACTCTCATCTATTTTTTTACGTACAGCACGCAATTTGTCTAAGGTGTTAGGAATAAACTTCTGGCCACCGAAGCCAGGGTTGACCGACATTAATAAAATCATGTCTAGTTTATCCATGACGTAGTCTAGACAATGGATCGGTGTGGCCGGATTGAGCACCAAGCCAGCTTGACAGCCGTATTCTTTAATCAACTGCAGACTTCGGTCAATATGCTCTGAGGCTTCAGCATGAAATGTAATCATGGTGGCACCCGCTTTGGCAAATTCAGGAATAATAGCATCTACCGGCTTCACCATTAGATGTACATCGATAGGGGCTTCAATACCGTAATTACGTAGCGCCTGACATACCGTAGGACCAAAGGTTAAATTGGGTACATAGTGATTATCCATCACGTCAAAATGAACCACATCGGCACCAGCAGCCAATACGTTTTCAACTTCTTCACCCAAACGGGCAAAATCGGCAGCTAAGATGGACGGGGCAATTAAAAAAGGTTTGCTCATTGGGTTAACCATTGGGATTGAAAGTGCGCAATTTTAGCGCAGCTTTCGCTATGATCCAATCTCTGTACAAAGATTGTTTTTGTGGCATGCTTAATTACGTGATTATCGAGGAGAAAAATATGGCTGGAAATACCCGCTCTTTGTTAAAAAGTGTGCTTGGGGCTTTGCTGGGAGTTCAGTCAGATAAACAACGTCAACACGACTTTACCCATGGTAAAGCCTGGAAATTTATCCTGTTGGGTATCGTGATGGTGATAGTTTTTGTGCTTAGCATTATTGCACTCGTAAAAGTGATTACTTAGTTAACTAATGCCACCAATAACAAAGGTAAACCGCAGTAAGCCTCAGTGCTAAGCTTTTAGAGACTTATTGTGGCAAATCATGTGTTAAATGCTGATCTATGTTGGTGATGTGAACCAAGTTGCCGCTACATAGCCGTTCTGGCAACGCACTAATTATTCGTTGAAGCGAGTTAAGTAAAGCAGAAATTATCTGGCGTTAAAGACGCTGCGCAGTTAGTTTGCCTGATAGTAAGCCAGCAACTCTGCAACTTTCATTCGCTGGTGGCCTTTGCGGCTAATGGTACGGCGAACACTGAGCTGACTTAATACACTGTGTTGATAAATGTCTCTTGTCAGTGGTAAATCATGATTACTGATTAGCACTGAGGCACCTCGCTGCTGTGCTTGTAAGGCTAATTCTCCCAAACGCTCTTGATCACAACGATTAAACCCTTTGCTCGCATAATTAGTAAAACTGGCAGTCGGGCTCAGTGGTGCATAAGGAGGATCGCAATAAACAATATCTCCAGCTTTTACTGCAGCGAAGGTGTCGACATAACTGCAACAACGAAACTCTGCGTATTGCGCTTTTTCGGCAAAAAACTCTAATTCATGCTCAGGGAAATAAGGGCGTTTGTAGGAGCCAAATGGCACGTTGAACCCACCACTACGATTATATCTACACAATCCGTTATACCCATGACGATTCATATAAAGAAACATTAATGAGCGCTGATAGGGGTCACTAGACG
Organism: Agarivorans sp. MS3-6; assembly: GCF_054112545.1. Lineage (NCBI taxonomy): Bacteria > Pseudomonadati > Pseudomonadota > Gammaproteobacteria > Alteromonadales > Alteromonadaceae > Agarivorans > Agarivorans sp. MS3-6. The sequence continues at coordinate 1,668,113 of NZ_CM134202.1, forward strand.
CATTGAACTGTGTTCTGATTGAATAGTAATATTCACTTTGATTGGTAGCTGGAATAAACAGCTTTTTAGCATCGTCAATAAATGACTGAGGCTGAGTTTGCAGCAGTTTATACATGTTGATCAAATCGGGGTTGATATCACTCAACACATAGCTGGAGTAGTTAGTATTGAGAAATACAGACGCAGCCCCAACAAAAGGCTCGATTAATATATCGCCCTCGGGTAACTGTTGCTGAATGTCTTCGATCAGACCGTATTTGCCGCCAGCCCACTTTAAAAAAGCTCTCGTTTTTTTCATGTTATTGAGTTAATTCAAACTGAACCTGTTTAAATTGCTTAATCAAAGAATCTAGATTTTGCTGCTTTAAACTATTTCGAGCGGTTTGGGCTTGTTCGCGAGTAGCAAAATCGCCGTAAATAATTTTGTAAGGCACATTAGGGTTAGCACTAGAGCGGTAAACCCAAACTTGATGACTCCACTGGCGCTCTGAAACGAATTTATGCGCTTTCTCTCGATTATTCAGGGCCATTAATTGCAGGGTATAATGTTGACTCGGCTTGGCTTCAAGTAAGCTTTTTACATCCGTGACCTTAATGGATACATCTGAGTTAGCTATTTCGGCACTGTCTTCACTAAGAGCTGCCGGCTCACTGTCAACCGTTTCCTCTGCCAACAAGTTACCGCTATCGCTAATTTCAATCGCCTTTTCGGCTGTGCTTGTTGCCTTACTTTGGTCAGCCAGTAGTTTATTCACCACCTCATCTTCAACCACGACGCGCAAGCCGTCGCTACTTTCTTGAGACGCTAATTTTAGCTCGTCGGCCAATTCCATTGAGGGTAACTCCGCGTCGTCTGCCTGACGCATCGACGCCTTTTCAGCGTCACTCAGCTCACTATCCGCTGCGATTGTTTGTTCTGACATTGAGCCCTTGGCTAGCTCAGGCTCTTCTAACAAAGCTAACGCAATCCGACTATCATTGGTATCGCTACTTTTTCCCCAATCATTAATCAGCTGTACTAACAAGCCAGCGACTGCGGCACACAGAATAACGGCGATAACAATATAAAGTTTATTTCGATTTGGAGCGGTTTCTTCCGACATTGGGATATCTCCGGTAACGATTTGATCGACAAACTGATAAATAAGACGAGGATTGCCTTTGGCAGAGGCAATGTGTTTTTCTATCGCTGACTGATTCTCAAAACCAGCGACATACTCAGCCCGGTTAAACAACAGCGAGGCTAATTCAAATGATTCATTCTCACTTAATGGCGAGATATCAAAACTAACAATATTACTGTCAAAGGTCGCTAGTTGGGCCTCGAAATCGCTTCTAGCTTGAGCAAACAACAATATCGACAAGGGGTGTTGATAAAGCTGGTTGTAATGATGAAAGAACTCAAATAACTCAGTTAACACATCTACCGGCAGAAGATGAGCTTCATCAATTACAATCACTAATGGGCCATTGGTTTCTTTGACGTTTCGCTGAAAACTATCAAACAAGGGATCATTTTGATTAAATAAGGGGTCTTTGATTAACTGCTGAAGTAAATCACGGCGTAACTGCCCACCATTACCGTCGGCAGGCATACGCACAAACGCATGATTGGCGAAATCTGCACGTTCAAGTACCGAGCTGGCCAATGAAGACTTACCAGAACCTGCCATGCCAGTAACACAAATAAATTTTGCACTAAAGCGTATTTGGGTGATCAGTCTCTCGCGCAAGCTTAGTTGACTTTGCAACTGGGCAAACTCGGCATCACGCCGCACTTCCACCATTCAAAATGCCTTATTGAAATCGACTAATAACTGTTTTTATATCACTTTCAGTAATTGAATCAACTACTTCTGCTGTACCAATAGAGCTAGGTAAAACTAAACGCAATTTTCCTGCTAATACTTTCTTGTCACGCATCATATGTGGAATGAACTGCTCAAAACCCATGTCTTTAGGTGGAGTAATGGGTAGCCCTGTCCGTTCAATCAAAGCACGTATTCTAGCCACTTGTTGCTGGTCAATCATTCCGGCTAATTCGGCGGTTTCAGCAGCCATAACCATACCAGCGCCAACAGCTTCGCCATGTAGCCAAACGCCGTAACCTTGCTCAGCTTCGATGGCATGTCCAAAGGTGTGGCCTAAGTTTAATAAGGCACGGATCCCTTGTTCTGTTTCATCTTTAGCGACCACTTCAGCTTTAATCTCACAACAACGAGCAATCGCTTTAATCATCAAACTTGGCTCAAGAGCCATTAAGCCATCAAGGTGAGTTTCAAGCCAGCTGAAAAAATCTGCATCATAAATGATGCCGTATTTGATCACTTCAGCCATACCTGCAGCCAATTCCCGTTTATCCAAGGTAGCTAGGCAGTTGATGTCAATGACAACCGCTTTAGGTTGATAGAAAGCACCAATCATGTTTTTGCCTAGGGGATGATTAACCGCTGTTTTGCCACCTACAGATGAATCTACCTGGGCCAAAAGGGTCGTTGGCACCTGCACAAATGGTACAGCTCGCTGATAACATGCTGCTGCGAAGCCAGCCATATCACCGATAACGCCTCCCCCCAAAGCCACAATTGTTGTATCTCTACTATGTTGCTTGGCCAGTAGCTCAGAAAATATTTGATTCAGAGTATCCAAATTCTTGTATTGCTCACCATCAGGCAAGCTAACAACGTCGACCTGATAGTCATGCAAACAGCTCAACAGCTGTTCTAAGTAGAGCTCGGCCACCGTAGTATTTGTAACTACCATTACCTTGTTACTGGTAATAGCAGACGCAAATAAATCGGAATGATTTAGTAAATCGTTGCCGATTGTAATCGGGTAACTACGCTCATCTAGAGCAACGGTCAAACGTTCCATTGTTAGTTTAGAATCCTAATAACTCTATGATTTGATTAGCAACTGCTTTAGCGCTTTGATCATCTGTTTTCACAGTGTAATCGGCAACATCCGCGTACATTGGGTTACGCTCTTCAGCGAGATTTTCTAATACGTCTCTTGGCTCATCTGTTTGCAGCAACGGACGACGTTTGTCACGCTGTGTTCTCGCAAATTGCTTATCAATCGTTGTTTCTAAATAAACTACGATGCCGCGCGCAGAAAGATGATTGCGGTTTTCTTTGCTAATTACAGAGCCACCGCCTGTCGCAAGTACGATACCTTGAAGTAGTGAAAGATCATCAATTACTCCTTCTTCGCGTACTCGGAAACCAGCTTCGCCTTCTACGTCAAAAACCCAAGCGATATCCGCACCAGTACGGCGCTCTATTTCTTGGTCTGTATCGTAAAATTGCAAATGTAACTGCTGTGCTAAATGACGCCCAATTGTGCTTTTCCCAGCACCCATTGGTCCTACTAGGAAGATATTTCGTTTCTCAGCCATGCTTTTTCAAATTTGTCTTTGTCTTGGTCTATTTTCTCCCCGCGATGCGGGCACCTATTGTACCAACCTTACTAAAAAGATCAGGGCGGGATTATCTCAGTATGAAGGGGACTTTGGCAACTGCAAAATTGCTCCCAAAATAGATTGTCTCTATTTGGGAGCAATAAAGGCCTAATTTACAGCCCGTCGAGCAAGATTCGAGGGGTAACAAATATTAGTAGTTCGTTCTTTGTAACACTTTCAGAGGTTGTTCGGAAAAAGTAACCTAAACCTGGTATGTCACCTAAGATAGGAACCTTTTTGACTCGGTCGATATTTTGTTGTTGATAAATACCGCCAAGTACAACCGTTTCACCATTCTTAACTAACACTTGAGTACCTATTTCTTGCTTGTTAATCGCAACAGCCGGACCAGTAGGAGTCAGCACCGCTTCACCTTCTGAGTCTTGAGTTATCACTAAATCAAGAATCACATTACCATCTGGCGTGATCTGCGGGGTAACTCGCAAGCTCAGTACCGCTTTTTTGAAGGTGACTGAGGTGGCACCGCTTGAGGCACTTTCTACATAAGGAATTTCACGACCTTGCTCAATATAAGCCGCTTTCTGGTTAGCCGTTGTAATACGCGGGCTAGCGATCACCTCACCTTTGTTTTCTTGTTCGAGTGCGGATAACTCAAGGTCCAAGATTTGACCGTTGGCTAACTTAGCCACCTGAAATGCTATTGAACCCGCAGGATCGGCTACCGGTAAGTTAACATTTAAGCGGTCATCTAGGTCAGGGATAGCTCCGCCAAGCACACTGTCGGCGCCTTCTAGCGTCCCAGATGTAATACCGGTACTGCTACCTACAGAGCCAGAGTTTGTCACTCCCCAACGAATACCAAGCTCTTCACTGACATCGTCGGTTACTGTCACCATACGCGCTTCAATCACCACTTGCTTAACGGCAATATCAAGCCGTTCTACCATCGCCTTAATGTTAGTTAGCGATTCTTCGGTATCTTTAATCAGCAGTGTATTAGTCCGATCATCAACCGCCACTGAACCACGCTCAGATAGCATTGATGCCTGCTCATTTTTAAGTAAAGCGGATAAATCGGCAGCTTTGGCATAATTAACTTGAATATACTCTGAGTAAAGTGGTGCTAAGTCGGCGACCTGCTGAGCACTTTCCAGTTGTTGACGCTCTTGCTCAGCCAGCTCAGAAGCAGGCGCAATCAGCAATACATTATTGTCGAAACGTTTATCTAAACCTTTAACTTTTAGAATAATGTCTAATGCTTGCTCCCAAGGCACATCATCCATACGCAGTGTAATATTGCCGCGAACAGAATCGGTAGTCACCAAATTAAGCTTGTTAAAATCGGCTATCAACTGCAGTACCGTTCTAACAGGAATATCCTGAAAGTTAAGCGATATCGGCTTACCTTGATATTCTACTTTGGCACTTTCTTCAGCAAGCATGGGTTTAACTTCAACCATGAATAGTTCGCCTGACTGATCGTAGCGATAGTCAAAGTCACCTTCGATAGCTATTTTCAATTGCACCTTAGAGGCGTGTTTGAACACTTCGACGCTTTCAACTGGCGTTGCAAAGTCGTTTACGTCCATGACATAAACATTTTCTTCTGCAATATCCGTATTATAAAAGTCTATCAGCAAGCTATTATCGCGACGCTTGATATCAGCGGCGATAGAGCTATTGTTCAAGTCAATCATCACTTGGCCTGAACCGCCTTTACCACGACGAAAATCTATCGCTTCAATAGTATTAATAGTGGCATGTTCTACTCGGCTAGCGCTTTCAAATGCATCATCAACTGATGAGTCGGCAGCCGCAGCAGCCACTGGCAATGCGCCCAGTTTAATCAATACCCGTTGCGCTTCTTTACTAACCTGATAAGGAACTAGGCGTTCTAAACCTAATACTAATTGCAGACCAGACTCAGTTTGAAGGCTTTGCACCTGCTTAACGCCACCACTTTCAATCGGTAGAGGGTTAATTTTTAGCGCTGAACTTGCATTCGCAACATCAATCACTAACTGATTAGGTGAATACTCTAAGTGGTCCATTACGTTTTCGATTGGAGAATCAAACAACAACTCAATCTCGACTGCACCCTTTACCATAGGATTAGTATTCAATTGAATTAATTGAGCGTTTGCCCATGCCTGTGTTATGCAACAAAACACACCAGCCACCAACAAGCCGCTTTTGTATACTCCTTGCAGCATCTTTCCCTTCATGCCATTTTCCCTATTGTTCAACTTTCGTAAGCGAAAGCTGAGTAGTCCTTTCGATCCAACAGCCTTCGCCATCAGAAACGACTTCTTTAATATCTAAACCTAGTGCGCTTACTTTCACGATGGTTCCGTGATGTAAGCCTAAGTAATAACCTTCTTTAACTCGATAAAGCTCGCCACCGGGGGCTTCAATTAACGCCCACAAACTTGGCCCGTCGCCCAAAATGCCACGCATCGTTAAGCTAGACAAAGAGTATTGCTCTAGAGGCTGTTTATCGCGGGCGCCATCTGGGGCGAGAGTACATTCTTTTTCGCTTTCCGTAGCGACAGTGGCCGCTTCGGGCACTGGGCTAATGAACGGATTACGACGTTCACTTGCTTGATAAGCTAAGTGTTCGAAAGGTGTAATCTCTGGAACATCTTCCTTAACAGGAACTTTACGCGCTTTTACCTGCATCACGTATTGCTGCAAATCATCTTTTGAGCCTTCACAGCCAACCAATGCAAGCAGGGTCAATCCAATTGCTAATGCTTTCATCATTTCCCCTCTGGCTCCGCTTTTTCTTTATAACGGTATGTTTTCGCTAACATCGCCATACTAAGAGAAGCGCCATCACCTTGTTTTTTCATAGAAATGTTATCTAAAATCACAATTCTTGGCAAAGCGGCAACGGCACTAACAAAAGCACCTAATTGATGATATTCCCCAGTCACTTCAAGCTTGATAGGCAATTCAATTGAAAACTCATGCTCAACTTCGGGTTCCCAATTAATTCGACGAAATACCAGACCATTATCAATGCCAATGAATGTTAACTCATCCAGCAGTCCTGGAATTTCATGCTTTTCAGGCAACTGTTTCAACAAAGAAGAAAACGCTTCGCGCATTTGTTCAATTTGTTCTTGGTAAGCCGGTAGGTTCCCCGCCAATGCTGCCTTAACTTCAAACTTAGCACGAAGATCTTGCTCCTTCGCTTCCAACGTGGTTAGTTTCGTCTGCTCATCCGAGATTATTTGATAGTAATACCCCACAGATATCAGTGCACAGACTACGACCACAAAAATTGTTTTTGCGATTTTAGGCCAAGTACCTATGGTTTCAAGGGTAAGTTCGTCGAGCTGTATATTTGCTAATGACATTATTCGACCTCCTTGTCTTCATTTTGGAGACCCAATTTAACACCAAATTTAAGCTGGAATTTGCTCAGTTCCAAATCAACATCGGCACTTGGTAGCGCCACAATTGAACTAATGCTAGGGCTTCCCAACCATACTTTTCGTTCGATATTTCTCATCAAGCTTGCCACGCGATAATTGGCTTCACTCTTACCATCCAAGCTAATCGCAGCATCTTTAAAGACCAAGCTATCCAGATATACCCCGGTTGGAGATATCACGGGTAAATCGTTAAAGATTTTAGTGGGGATATTGCGACTTTCTTGCAAGGTTTGAATCAGTGCAATCCGCTCTTTGAGGCTTTTCTTTTGCTCTTTAATTTTTCGAATTTCGCCTATCTGGTGATCCAAAATGGCAATTTCTTTTTCTAAAAATTGATTTCGAGCATGTTGGCTGTCTTGCAAGCCAGTATAGAAGTTTTGCACACCAAGCAGTGCCACCACGGTGACCAAAACAGCAACACCAAAGGCAATCCAAAAGTCACGCTGTTGTTTTGCTTTTAGGGCGTCTCTCCAAGGGAGTAAGTTAATGTTAGACATTATCAAAACTCCTTAGGGCTAAACCTAAAGCCACCATGTACTTGCCGCCTTGTTGACGTAGCTTGTCACGGTCCACAGACCGGTCAAACTGACAGTCATCAAAAGGCTCTGCTTTAATGACTGGCATTTCTAGATCATTTTGCATCTGACGGACTAACTCGTCAGACAAGGCACTGCCTCCACTCACAGCAACCGCGTCTAAAGACTTATAACCACTTGAGCTTAAGAACAATGAAACTTGGCGGCGAACGTTTTGAATCACACCACTGACAAATTGTGCAAACACGTCAATCTCGTAGTTTTCAGGTAAGCGGCCACTTACCTTCATTTCTTTAGCTTCATCTAAACTTAAGCTATAGAAACTGGCTATCTGCTGAGTGTATTGTGCTCCACCAAAGTTTTGTGCACGGTTATATACCACTTCACCTTTATCGAGAATGGCAAAATTAAGCGTGGTTTCACCAATGTCAACTAAGCCAATGATTTTGCTTTCATCAAACTCTTCATCGCGTTGATTGAGCAAATAATTCCACGCTCTTCCTAAGGCGTGGGATTCTACATCCACAACCTTTGCTTCAAAATCGGCATTCGCTAAAACTTCCGCACGAATACTCACCGCTTCGGTACGTGCAGCACTAAGCAACACGTTATTCCGATTAGGTTCGCTTTCATTGATGCCCAATACTTCGAAATCAAGGCTGATTTCGTCGATGGGAAACGGAATGGAGTTTTCAGCTTCAAGCTCTACTTGAGTCTCTAACTCCAATTCAGACAAGCTACTATCCATGTAAATTACCTTGGTAATTACATGGCTACCCGCAACGGCGGTAGCTACCTGACGATTTCGTGAAGGAAGTTTCCTTTTCAATTCACGCAACGCTTCAGTAATTTCTTCTGGAGAAACAACTTGGTTATCGACTAGTGCGCCTGCAGGGGTATCAACTTCGGCAACCGACTCAACTTTAAATCCTTTGGAGGATTTTGAAAGTAATAGCCCTTTAATGGTTGCGGATCCAAAGTCAATTCCTAACAGCGCAGCCGATGATTTCTTACCTATCCCTAGTACCATCACTCGCCAACTATCTTTTGAAATTAAACAGTTACCTATTTTTCCAGAATACCCAGTTATTGATGCTCGCGCCAATAGTTCTTAAGAAAGTTGTCGAAACAGGTCACAATTTGACGATATAATCAGCCATTCTTTAGATACTGAGTGCAAATTTAGCGATGAAATGGCTTAAAAGACTGTTATTTTTGATTTTCTTGGGTTTTAGCCTTGGGCTAGCAGCAGTCACCGCACTATATTTCTATTTTGCACCGCAGCTGCCCGATGTCACTACTTTGAGAGATGTCCAATTACAGACTCCAATGCGAGTATTTAGTGCCGATGGCAAGTTAATCTCTCAATTCGGCGAAAAACGTCGTATTCCGCTACAAATCGAAGAAGTTCCAGAACAAATGTTACAAGCATTTCTGGCAACCGAAGATACGCGATTTTACTCACATCCAGGCATCGACCCTATTGGCATAACCCGCGCGGCGATAAATTTAATCGCCACCGGGGAGAAAAGCCAAGGTGCGAGTACCATTACCCAACAAGTTGCCAGAAACTTTTTCTTAACCCGAGAAAAAACCTATATTCGTAAGATTAAAGAGATTTTCTTAGCCATAAAGATCGAACAAGAACTGTCTAAAGACGAAATCCTTGCTTTGTATTTAAATAAAATTCCGCTGGGCTATCGCTCATTTGGTGTCGGGGCCGCAGCGCAAGTCTATTACGGTAAAACCGTAGACCAACTGACGCTTGCTCAAACAGCTGTAATCGCAGGATTACCTAAAGCACCGTCGGCCTTAAACCCTATTCGCTCACCGGAACGTGCTCGCGATCGCCGCCGAGTCGTGCTAGGCAGGATGTTAGAAACAGGTTTTATCGACCAAGCCAGTTTTGACGAAGCTAATCAAGCTCCTATTACGGCGACTTATCACGGTGCAGAAATTGCCTTAGCTGCGCCTTATTTAGCAGAAATGGTTCGACAAGAAATCTTGAACACATATGGAGAAGAGGCTTATACATCCGGTATGGATGTATACACGACCATTAGTGCCAAGCGTCAAAACGCCGCGACCTTAGCATTGCGAGATAATTTGTTAAGTTACGATCAACGCCACGGGTTTCGTGGCGCAATTAGTCAATTGTGGAAAGCCGATACGGCAGCACTAGACCAAGCAGCGATTGTGGCAGAACTGGCTACATTACCAAACTATGGCGAATTACGAGCCGCGGCCGTATTATCAGTGGCTAATGAGCAAGCTGAGATCATTGTTAAAGGTGGTCAAGCAGGAATCATTGCTTGGGATGATATGAAATGGGCACGACGGTTTATTACCGATACCCGTCAGGGTCCAGCACCAAAATCGGCCCAAGAAGTCTTAAGTGCCGGCGACGTAATTTGGGTAAGCGCTCTACCAACCGAGGCCAAGACAACGACGCCAGCCAGCGACGCCCCGTCGACCCATACAGAGTTACCCAGTGATGAGCCAGCAGATGCTGTGTTAACAGTGTCGGGGGATCCACAAGCAATAGTGCGCAATTGGCGCTTATCGCAATTACCTGACGCGGGCGCCGCGCTAATTGCTATTTCTCCATTAGATGGAGCGATTGAAGCCTTAGTGGGCGGTTTCAGTTTTAACCAAAGTAAATTTAATCGAGTCACTCAAGCCAGCAGACAGGTCGGCTCTAACATTAAGCCTTTTCTCTATTCTGCCGCATTTGAACACGGCATGACCTTAGCTAGCCTTGAAAATGATGCACCAATCAACCGTTGGGACAAGGCTATGGGCGTAGCATGGCGCCCTAAGAACTCACCGCCAGTTTATGATGGTCCGATCCGCCTCAGGGTGGCATTAGCCCAATCTAAAAACGTGGTGTCAGTAAGATTAATGCGAGATCTAGGGGTAGATGCTGTCATTAAGCACCTCGCAAAATTCGGCTTTCCCGCAAATGAATTGCCGCGTAACGAATCACTCTCTCTTGGCTCAGCATCATTAACACCGATGCAAGTTGCCAGCGCCTATGGTTCATTTGCTAATGGTGGTTATCTAGTAAGTCCTTACTTTATCGACCGTATACAAGATGGTGAAGGCAATATTATTTTCCAACAGCTTCCTAAAGTTGCTTGTGATGCTTGCTTTGAAATAGCCAAAGACGCGCCAAGCCTTGAGCAGTTGCTTAATGAGACACCTAACGCCTTCAGCCAATGCGATATTTCATTTGCGCAATTGGATGACCTTGCCCCGCGAATTATCAGTGCTGAGAATGCCTTTTTGGTATCTCAAGCAATGAACAGCGCTATTTGGGGAGGAGGAAACTGGGCCCACAAAACCGGCTGGAACGGAACTGGTTGGCGCGCAGCGAGAGAACTTAAGCGCCGTGATATAGCGGGTAAAACCGGTACCACTAACGACGCCAAAGATGCCTGGTTCTCAGGCTTTAGCCCCGATTTAGTCGTAACCTCATGGATTGGCTTCGATAATTTCAATCGTGAGTTAGGCGAAGCATCCTACAACCAAAACTTAGACAAAAACCAAATTACCGGTAAAGAGTTTGGTGCCCGCACAGCGCAGCCGGCTTGGATAGACTTTATGAAAGTAGGCTTAGAGGGCGTGCCAGAAAAACCGCTGCAACCACCTAAAAATGTGAATACGGTGCGTATCGACAGAGCTACCGGACAATTAAGTAACGCCAGTGACCACACCACTAGGTTTGAGTACTTTGAGAAAGGCACAGAGCCTACAGAGTATGTAAAACCTGCTGCGGGCTCTGTTTTTGGCTCAGAAGAAGATGAGTTGTTTTAGACTAAAGCAGAACTGCGCTTGATGAGTTCTGCTAGCTGATTGAAACATGGCCGTCGAACCGAATTGTTGCGATACAATAAACTAATTCGACGGCTAGGCTCAGGAGAGCGAAAATGACGATAACAAATACCATTTTGCTCTGGGGCGTCAGGAATGGCTAATTGTGGCAATAAGGTTATTCCCATGTCCGCGGCCACCATATGACGCAATGTTTCTAAACTGGTCGCCTTAAAGCTAGTATCTTCTTTGGCTCCTGCTGCAAAACAATACCCCATAGCTTGGTCACGTAAGCAGTGACCGTCTTCCAACATTAATACATTTTCACCGCTAAGTGCTGACAGCTGGATATCGGCTTCAAGATGCCACTTGTGTTTAGTTGGCATGGCTAGGACGAGCGGCTCATCGTATAAATCAATAGTGCCAAAGCGCTCCATTTCGGGTAGATAGGCTAACAATAAACAATCAAGTTCACCCTCTTCTAAGCGCTGTAACAATACCTGGGTTTGCTCTTCATACAAGAACAACTCCATATCGCTAAATTCAGCGCGTATTTGCGGCACAATTTTCGGCAGTAGGTAAGGTGCTACAGTGGGAATTAACCCTACATGCAACGGCCCTGCCATCGGGGCTTGAAAGCTTTTAGCCATGTCTTTTAGCCCTTTAACTTCTAGCAGAATATTACGAGCCTTCGCAGCGAGTTCATCGCCAGCATGGGTAAATATCACCTTGCGAGAGGTTCGCTCTATTAGTAGCAAGCCTAACTCTTCTTCCAATTTGGCGATTTGACCACTTAAGGTCGGTTGGCTAACAAAACATTTTTCAGCCGCTTTTCGAAAGTGTTTTAGCTCTTGCAGCGCCACTAAGTACTCTAAATCTCGTAGGTTCATCTATTTTCCTTTTTTGTTAAATAATACGCTGCTTACGGGTTGACAGCTAGATGAATCAATCAACGACTCCCCGCGAATCCCTACAAAAATAAAAAACTTTGCAATAAAGCTCGCATTCAGCGAATCGGTAATGCAACTACTCGCTAAGATATGATATATAAGTAAATTATCAGGAAACCCGCATACAAGGTCGTAGCGGTCACGGAGGAATAATCATGGTGTGGTTAAAACACTGCTTGTTAATTATATTGAGTTCTTTACTGTTTGCTTGTGGGGGAGACGGAAGCGTTGACCTTAGCGGTGGAGATGATGGTGGCGATGATGGCGGCGAGGATCCCGTAGCTGTACTATCAGTAACGCTATACGATTGTAAAAACGTTGCTGATGCCAATATCCCCAGCGACTGCAGCTCAACAAGCTCTATCTCTCTAGACGCTCCAGCTACAGCTATAATTCGCCTACTTGATCCGGCGGGCGCTAGCGCTACAAACGAGATCATCACTCTAGTGAGTGATAATGCTGATGTGAGCTCATCTCAAGTGCTAACTGATAGTAGTGGCTACGCACAAGCCACTCTATTCGCTCAGGTCGACTCTGAATCAGCAGGCAGCTTAACAGCAACTAGTGCTAGCTATGACGTAAGTGGTTCTGCAAATTTTAGCGTTGGTGCTTCAGACTTAAACATGGCACTTAGCTCTAGCTTACCAGACGGACAGGATTTAGCGGTCGACGCTACCGCGACTTTCACCGTAACAGTCACAGATAGTAGTGGCGCATTATACACTACCCCTGTAACGGTAGACTTTACATCAAGTTGTGTAAATGCAGAGCTAGCTAGCATTACAGAAAGTGTCACCACCGTTAACGGCGTAGGGACAGCAATTTACGAACCAAATGGTTGTAGCGGCTCAGACACAATAACGGCAACTCCAGCGTTGTCAGTATTATCGACACAACAAATTGAAATATCCATTGCTGAAACCATAGCAAGCAGCATCGCATTTGTTGACGCCCTACCAACAACCATATATTTAGATGAGTCGGTTGGCACCAAAATATCAGTGCTCACTTTTAAAGTGCTGGATAAAACTGGCAACCCTAAATCGAGTCAAACCGTTGACTTTGCTGCTGACGCTAGCCTATTTGGTTTAACCCTAAGCCCAACCAGCGGCGAATCAAACGCAAATGGTGAAGTGGTTACACGAGTAACTAGCGGCACGATGCCTGGCAGTGTGGTTGTAACGGCAAGTTTTACCGATGAAGCAGGAAGCGTAGTCTCAGCGGTATCTAATTCATTAAACATTCACACCGGTACTCCCTCACAGTCAAGTATGTCGTTAGCAGCATCCGTGTTAGCCATGGAGGCTTGGAACATAGATGGAGTAGTTAGCGACATTACCTTACGAGTGAGTGACGAGAATAAAAATCCAGTTCCCGATAATACCAGCGTTACATTTACTGCTGAAGGTGGCCAAATAACCGGATCATGTAAAACTACCGGGCAAGACACTAACAGTGGCTGTACCGTTACTTGGGTAAGTCAAAACGATCGACCTAAGGGGCATACCTACGATCTTCCTGCTGGTATATGTATTGCTCCTGGTATTATCCCTACAGACGTAGCAAACACCCAAGGAACCTTTAACTATGGTGTTGGTCGTGCAACTTTACTGGCCTATACCTTAGGACAGGAAGTGTTTGCCGATGTAAACGGAAATAGAGTATTTGATAGTGGCGAAATTTACACAGAATTAGGTGAAGCCTATATCGATGCCAATGAAGATGGCAGCTATAATTCAAGCGGCATTTTCAATCACGATGCGGTTAACGTAAATGAAGCCTACAACGATTACAACGAAAATGGCGGCTTTGATACAACCACTGGCGTTTGGAATAGCAACGATCCTGTAGATGCGGTAAACGCTGAATACAACGGCTTGCTTTGTACTAAGGCTAACGAAACAGCAGGCAACTGTACTCGCGACTTAGTTGAAATACGTGACTCAGTGGTAGTCATTATGGGAACTTCTGGCGCTAACGTATTACTCACTCACTTTGCGGGTTCAGGTACGGGTTACCAGTTGAATTCTGTCGTAACAGAAACCGTTGTCCCTGTAATTGGCTCAGGTCTAATAAACGATGGCGATACCGTTACTATTGCTGGCAGATCTTATGAAGTCGTCAGCGGTACCTCTGCTACCGGCAATATAACTCTTAAAGGCGCAATGTACTCATTTATTGCTTCTGGCTCTGCAGTTACCCATAGCAGCGCGAGTTATGTAACCGATGGATTGCAACTTCAAGGCAATACTCAACTTTATGTAGATAGCGGCGTTGGCTCTATTATCACTGGAGATATCATCACTATTGACGGTGAGAGTTACCTAGTAAGGTATGGTACCTCTACAAACGGCACCATTGAAATATCAGGGGGCTTTAAGCAAGGAACTCCGGGGGGCTCACCCCTTACTATTCAAGCAAACCGCGCGGTAAGTAGTGTAGACCTAACTGTGCTTCCCTACCATCAATTGGCCGTTACAGTACAAGATCTCAATGGTAATCAAATGCCAGCGGGAACCACGGTCAGCGTATCTACAGCCAATGGAGAAGTTTCAGGTGTTACCTCATACACCGTTGCAGACGGTACCCGCCTTTGTGATGTGCAATACATTACGGTGGAGCCTGAATCCAGCCCTAACAATAAAACCGTCGGTTCGCTGGATGTGAAAGTGTCAAGCCCGGGCGGAGTTGAAAGTGGAGCATCACTGACAGTGCTAGATGCTAGCTAATAACAATAGCAAGTAAACATCATTGAAAAGCTAGCTGACAAGCTAGCTTTTTTATTTGTGCTAAGACCTACTAAGACCTGCTAAGACCTGCTAAGACCTGCTAAGACCTGCTAAGACCTGCTAAGACCTGCTAAGACCTGCTAAGACCTGCTAAGACCTGCTAAGACCTGCTAAGACCTGCTAAGACCTGCTAAGACCTGCTAAGACCTGCTAAGACCTGCTAAGACCTGCTAAGACCTGCTAAGACCTGCTAAGACCTGCTAAGACCTGCTAAGCAGGATGATGTAGCCTACTTTTCTCTAGGCAATAAAAAAGGCCGCTAACGCGACCTTTTTTCTGCTGTGCTAACTTCTTATTCGAAGATTTTAGCTACAACACCCGCACCTACTGTACGGCCACCTTCACGGATTGCGAAGCGTAAACCTTCGTCCATCGCGATTGGGCAAATTAGCTCTACAACAAATTTCAAGTTGTCGCCAGGCATTACCATTTCAACACCTTCTGGAAGCTCTACAGCACCAGTTACGTCAGTTGTACGGAAGTAGAACTGTGGACGGTAACCTTTGAAGAATGGCGTGTGACGGCCACCTTCGTCTTTGCTTAGTACGTATACTTCAGCTTCGAACTTGGTGTGTGGAGTAATAGTTCCAGGAGCCGCCAATACTTGGCCACGTTGTACGTCATCACGCTTAGTACCACGTAAAAGAATACCACAGTTCTCACCAGCACGACCTTCGTCAAGAAGCTTGCGGAACATTTCAACACCTGTACAGGTAGTTTTAGTAGTTTCTTTAATACCAACGATTTCGATTTCTTCTGAAACCTTAACGATACCACGCTCTACACGACCTGTTACTACCGTACCACGACCTGAAATTGAGAATACATCTTCAATTGGTAGTAGGAATGGCTTGTCGATGTCACGCTCTGGCTCTGGAATGTAAGAATCTAGTGCTTCTGCAAGCTCAATGATTTTTGCTTCCCACTCTTCTTCGCCTTCTAGGGCTTTAAGCGCTGAACCTTGGATTACTGGAATGTCATCACCTGGGAATTCGTATTCAGATAGAAGTTCACGAACTTCCATTTCTACTAATTCTAGTAACTCTTCGTCATCTACCATGTCACATTTGTTCATGAACACGATGATGTAAGGTACGCCAACCTGACGAGAAAGCAGGATGTGCTCACGCGTTTGTGGCATTGGGCCATCTGTAGAAGCTACTACTAAGATTGCACCGTCCATTTGAGCAGCACCAGTAATCATGTTTTTAACATAATCGGCGTGTCCTGGACAATCTACGTGTGCGTAGTGACGTGAAGGAGTATCGTATTCAACGTGAGACGTTGAAATAGTAATACCACGCTCGCGCTCTTCTGGAGCGTTGTCGATAGCTGCAAAGTCTTTAGCTTCACCACCGTATACTTTTGCAAGTACGTTAGTAATGGCTGCTGTTAGAGTAGTTTTACCGTGGTCAACGTGGCCAATTGTACCAACGTTTACGTGCGGTTTATTACGTTCAAATTTTTCTTTAGACACGATATGTACCTTCTTTATCCATTCCAACCTGCCTCACTCGAGACAGATCAATCATAGTTGAATTAGTTTACTTTGCTTCAACAATAGTATCAGCAACGTTTTTCGGCGCCTCATTATACTCTAGGAATTCCATCGAGTAGGAGGCTCGCCCCTGAGTTGCCGAACGTAGATCTGTAGCATAGCCGAACATT
The DNA here is from genome assembly GCF_054112545.1 of Agarivorans sp. MS3-6. Classification (NCBI taxonomy): domain Bacteria; kingdom Pseudomonadati; phylum Pseudomonadota; class Gammaproteobacteria; order Alteromonadales; family Alteromonadaceae; genus Agarivorans; species Agarivorans sp. MS3-6. The sequence goes on from NZ_CM134202.1 coordinate 1,684,730, forward strand.
GCAGACAGTGGGACCTTAGACTTAATAATCTTTAAGCCCGCTGCTCCATCATCCATGCCTTCAATTATGCCACGACGACGATTCAAGTCACCCACTACATCTCCCATCCAATCTTCAGGAGTTGTAACTTCTACTTTCATCATCGGCTCGAGCAGTACTGGATCAGCTTCTAATGCGCCTTTTCTAAAGCCCATTGCACCGGCAATTTTAAACGCCATTTCGTTAGAGTCAACATCGTGGTACGAACCATCGAATAATGTCACTTTAACGTCAAGCATTGGGTAGCCTGCCAGTACACCCTGATCCATTTGCTCTTTACAGCCTTTGTCTACCGCAGAGATGTATTCCTTAGGAACAGCACCTCCCACCGTTTCATTGACAAATTCGTAACCAGCGCCTGGCTCTAGAGGTTCCATACGCAACCAGACATGACCGTATTGACCACGACCACCCGATTGACGTACAAACTTTCCTTCCACTTCAACTTGCTTGCGAATTGCTTCGCGATAAGCAACTTGAGGCTTACCTACATTACAGTTCACGCTAAATTCGCGCTTCATGCGATCTACGATGATATCTAAGTGTAACTCACCCATACCAGAGATAAGGGTTTGTCCAGATTCTTCGTTAGTTTCTACGCGGAACGAGGGATCCTCAGCGGCCAATTTACCTAACGCTACGCCCATTTTTTCTTGGTCGGCTTTAGTTCGAGGCTCAACGGCAATCTGAATTACCGGCTCAGGAAACTCCATTCGCTCAAGGACCACTTTATTGTTCATATCACATAAAGTGTCACCCGTTGTGACGTCTTTGAGACCTATCGCAGCGGCGATATCACCGGCACGAACTTCTTTAATCTCTTTGCGGTCGTTTGAATGCATTTGCACCATACGACCAAGACGCTCACGTTTTTGCTTAACCGAGTTATACACCGCAGTGCCGGTTTCAACCGTTCCCGAATAAACACGCATAAAGGTCAACGTTCCCACGAATGGGTCAGTCGCAATTTTAAACGCCAAAGCAGCAAAAGGTGCATCGTCGTCTGCTGGACAGTCAACTTCGTTGTCTTTATCGTCCAAACCTTTAATAGCGGCAACGTGATTTGGCGCTGGCAAGTATTCCACAACGGCGTCAAGCACAGCTTGCACCCCCTTGTTTTTAAATGCCGAGCCACATGTCGCTAGCACAATCTCATTGTTTAGGGTGCGCTTACGCAAACCAAACTTGATTTCGGCTTCAGTTAACTCGCCTTCTTCTAAGTATTTATCCATTAACTCATCAGTTGCTTCGGCTGCGGCTTCCACCAAATTTTCGTGGAGTTCGCTTGCGTGCGTAGCTAAATGTGCAGGAATATCTTCATAGTTGAAGGTGATGCCTTGGTCGGCTTCGCTCCAGTTAATTGCCTTCATTTTAATCAGGTCAATTACCCCAACGAATTCGTCTTCGGCGCCAATGTTAAGTTGAATAGGCACACAATTAGCACCTAAGCGATCACGGATTTGTTCAATTACTCGTTCAAAATCTGCACCAGCTCTATCCATTTTGTTCACGAATACCATTCGTGGAACAGAATATTTATCAGCTTGGCGCCACACTGTTTCTGATTGGGGTTCAACACCAGATGAACCACAAAAAACGACTACTGCACCATCTAACACTCGTAACGAACGTTCTACTTCAATAGTGAAGTCGACGTGCCCAGGTGTATCAATGATGTTTATACGGTGATCATCAAACTGTGCATTCATCCCACGCCAAAAGGTAGTGGTAGCTGCAGAAGTAATAGTGATACCGCGCTCTTGTTCTTGTTCCATCCAATCCATGGTGGCTGCGCCATCATGTACCTCACCAATTTTGTGAGATAGACCGGTATAAAAAAGGACACGCTCTGTAGTTGTTGTTTTGCCAGCGTCAACATGAGCAACAATACCGATATTACGGTAGCGCTCAATTGGAGTTGTACGAGCCATTGTTATCCTCTTGCTAAGGAAAGTTCCTTAGTCTCACATAGAAAGCAGCACAGCTGCGTTATGCAGCTGTGCAACCAATTACCAGCGGTAATGTGCAAACGCTTTGTTTGCATCGGCCATACGGTGAACGTCTTCACGTTTCTTAACCGCAGAACCTTTGTTTTCGGCAGCGTCTAGGATTTCACCCGCTAGACGTAAAGCCATAGATTTTTCACCACGTTTACGTGCTGCATCTACCATCCAACGCATACCTAGGGTGTTACGACGTACAGGACGAACTTCCACAGGTACTTGGTAAGTAGAACCACCAACACGGCGAGATTTAACCTCTACCGATGGGCGCACGTTTTCAAGAGCAATTTCGAAAACTTCTTGGTGAGACTTGCCTGATTTCTCAGCTGCAGCGTCTAATGCACCATATACAATTTTCTCAGAAATTGATTTCTTACCATCAACCATTACTACGTTGATGAACTTAGCCAGAAGTTCTGATCCGAACTTAGGATCTGGCAAGATTTTGCGTTGACCGATCACTCGACGTCTAGGCATTTGAATATCTCCGGTTTGCTTCAGGTTTCCCCAAAACGAATTTTAAAAAAAATTTCGCTATAACTAAATGTTTGGCCTTACTTAACGGAGAGCCGTTATGACTTAGGACGTTTAGCGCCGTATTTTGAACGTCCTTGACGACGATCACTTACGCCAGCACAATCTAATGCGCCGCGTACGGTGTGATAACGCACACCTGGTAAATCTTTAACACGACCACCGCGAATAAGAATTACGCTGTGTTCTTGTAAGTTATGGCCTTCACCACCAATGTACGAAGTTACTTCGAAGCCGTTAGTTAAACGAACACGAGCTACTTTACGTAATGCTGAGTTAGGTTTTTTCGGAGTGGTAGTATATACACGAGTACATACACCACGGCGTTGAGGACACGCAGCGAGTGCAGGTACATTGCTTTTTACAGCTTTGCTTGCACGTGGCTTGCGAACCAACTGGTTAATCGTTGCCATTTTAAATAGCTCCTGAAATTACTTTTAAACATGTGAAAAATCTATCCCCAATTTTGGGGAGGCGAAATTTTATGCGCTTGAGAGAAAAGAGTCAACACTTGCTAATGACTAAGCGGGATTATTTTTGATCATTGCGGCTAGGGCTACCAAGTGAAACTAGGGCAGTGAAGGCCGGTAAGCTTAACGAAACCGGAGTAATCCACCTGCCAACTGTTATCGGTGTTTAGTCCTCTAGCAACGAGATCACTCGCCAGTACCGATACTCGCCCTTGAGTTTTAAGCTCTGCTAAACGCGGTTCGAGTTTAACCACGGCATATACCGCGTCTTCAATAAGTAGTAAGTGGCTACTATCATCGATACTCTCTAAACAATTATCAAACACCGTAGATGAAGGAGAGTGGCGTAAAATATGAAGCATGTTAGAACCTTATGATGGCATGCGCATGACCATACTTTGAAAAGAAATCATCACGACTTAGCGGGTTCACTGATATCGCTAGTTGGTCAGCCGTTAACCCGCGCTCAATCAGCGATTGTGGATCAACATAAAGCTCCTCAACGTCATACAGTTCCAATAAACCATAAGTGGGTAAAACATGGCGCTGTAAGATATCAGCTGGCTGTTGCTTATCAAGCAACTGCAAAACCCCATCGCCGTAAAAATAAATCACGATGTCATCCGATACCGCAGAAGCCGCTAACGCTGCATCTAAAGATTCTCGTGCACTCGCGCTAGAGTGCGGTGCAGCACTAAATACGAATACCAATTGCTTGATCACAGATGCACTACCCTATCACTGCCCAACATAGCCGCTGACATTTCTGCTAACCCCGACATCGTGAAGTGTTGACTCATCGACCACGCCCCTAAAGCGTTAAGGTCAGCGTCTTGCTGGGTTATCACACCCCGACGATAAGCTGCCGCGCTGCAGACCAGCAATTCACAAGCTGAAGACTGTTTGAGCTTCAACCAAAGTGCATGAATGTTCACCTCATCACTCGCTGGTAAACCGGTTTGCATCGCATTAGACACGCCATCCAAGTAAAAGAACACTGTTTTGATTTGATGCCCTTGCGCCACTAGGGCATTGGCAAAATTGAGCGCCGTGGCACTTCCCTGCCTGCCGTAGAGCGGACTGGTTACCACTAAGGTGTAAGAAAGGCTCATATGGCTTATTTAATGTGGGCTATAGCTTCAACTTCTACTAACACATCTTTCGGTAAACGCGCCACTTCTACGCATGAGCGCGCCGGTGCGCTTTCAGGGAAGTAACTGGCATAAACCTGATTAAATGCAACGAAGTTATTCATGTCACTGAGAAAGCAAGTGGTCTTGAATACGGTAGATGCATCCGCACCGGCTGCAGCCAATACCGCCATTAAGTTTTCCATTACTTGCTTAGTTTGCTCGCTAATGCCTCCAGCGACGACTTCCATAGACTCTGGGTGTAAAGGTATTTGCCCAGAAGTAAATACTAACTCATCGATTTTTGTCGCTTGTGAATAAGGCCCAATAGCGGCTGGAGCCTGGTCCGTAGATACGATTTGTTTACTCATAATATGCTCGTTAAATTATTCTTATTGATTAGCGAAGTCTGTGACTAAGCAAAAGCATTGTCAAATAATTTGCTTATCTCACAACAAATTACAGGCAAAAAAAAAGGTGGCCTAAGCCACCTTTTCACTCACTATTGGGTCTTACTCTGAATCACTAGTCGGCGCAGCGTTTAACAAAGCAGCTAAGTTATCAGCAGCTTCATCAGCAGTGATCGGAGCCGGAGCTTCTGATCTCGCACGACGTTTTTCGTGATACGCATAACCTGTACCAGCTGGAATCAATCGACCAACAATCACGTTCTCTTTAAGACCGCGAAGTTCGTCTTGTTTTCCGCCTACTGCTGCTTCTGTAAGCACACGAGTAGTTTCCTGGAACGAAGCTGCAGAGATAAATGACTCTGTAGACAGCGATGCTTTGGTAATACCTAGCAATTCACGACGGTATACAGCAGGGCGCTTGCCATCGGCAACTAACTGACGGTTTTCAATATTAACGCGAGCAACTTCGGCTTGTTCACCTAGCAAGAAGCTAGAATCACCAGCATCAAGAATCAAACACTTACGAAGCATTTGACGCACGATTGTCTCAATGTGCTTATCGTTAATTTTCACACCTTGTAAGCGATATACGTCTTGTACTTCATTTACAATGTAGTTAGCAACAGGGCTGATACCACGTAAGCGTAGAATGTCATGTGGAGACTCTGGTCCATCGGCGATAACTTCACCTTTTTGGACTTTCTCACCTTCAAATACATTCAAGTTACGCCACTTAGGAATCATTTCCTCGTATGCATCGGCATCACTAGGAGTAATAACGAGACGACGCTTACCTTTAGTTTCTTTACCGAAACTAATAGTACCGCTCACTTCAGCTAAGATAGCAGGCTCTTTAGGTTGACGCGCTTCGAACAAGTCAGCTACGCGTGGCAGACCACCGGTAATATCTTTAGTACCGCTTGATTCTTGAGGTATACGAGCAATCGCATCACCAACACCCACTTCAGCATTATCTTCCAAGTTAACAATCGCTTTACTTGGCAGGAAGTACTGTGCAGGAATATCAGTACCAGCAATTAATACGTCATTACCTTTATCATCAACCAGCTTCACCATTGGACGCATTTCTTTACCAGCACCAGGGCGCTCGTTAGGATCCAATACGTGAATACTTGATAGGCCGGTTAGTTCATCTGTTTGACGGCTAATCGTTACGCCTTCAACCATATCAACAAACTTAATACGACCCGGTACTTCAGTAATAATTGGGTGCGTATGCGGGTCCCAGTTAGCAACAATATCGCCAGATTTAACGGCGCCACCATCAACCACATCTAAAATACTACCGTATTGAAGTTTGTGGCTTTCTTTGGTTTGGCCCATCTCATCGATGATCGTCAATTCGGTTGAACGAGACGTTACAACCAATTTGCCTTCGTTGTTGGTAACAACTTTCGCGTTATGCAGTTTAATGGTACCCACGTTTTTAACTTGGATACTGTTTTCTGCAGCCGCACGCGATGCCGCACCACCAATGTGGAAGGTACGCATGGTAAGCTGTGTACCCGGCTCACCAATTGACTGAGCAGCGACAACGCCAACCGCTTCACCGCGACCCACTAAGTGGCCTCGCGCTAAGTCACGACCGTAACAAAGTGCACAAACACCAAAATCGTTAGCACAGCTAATCACCGAGCGAACTTTAACCGTATCCACTGAGTTCTCTTCAAGAAGGTCACACAGTTTTTCGTCAAGTAAGGTCTTAGACTTAAGCAATACTTCGTTTTCAGTACCTGGCTTAATTACATCGCCAACTAATACACGACCTAGAACACGCTCACGTAATGGCTCAACAACATCACCACCCTCAATATGAGGCGTCATCAAGATACCTTCTTCGGTACCACAATCAGTGTCGGTAACGACTAAATCTTGAGCAACATCCACCAAACGACGAGTTAGGTAACCCGAGTTTGCTGTTTTAAGTGCTGTATCGGCCAAACCTTTACGCGCACCGTGCGTTGAGATGAAGTACTGAAGTACGTTCAAGCCTTCGCGGAAGTTGGCTACAATCGGTGTTTCGATAATCGAACCATCCGGTTTTGCCATCAAGCCACGCATACCCGCCAACTGACGAATCTGAGCAGCACTACCACGAGCACCCGAGTCGGCCATCATAAAGATGCTGTTGAAAGAGTCTTGAGTCTCTTCTTCGCCATCTCGATTCATAACCACTTCGGTAGACAAGTTGTCCATCATCGCTTTCGATACTTTTTCGTTAGCCGAAGCCCAAATATCGATTACTTTGTTGTAACGCTCGCCTGCGGTTACGAGGCCCGCTAGGAATTGCTCCTGAATTTCACTTACTTCATCACTGGCTTCTTCCACGATGTCTTTCTTAGCATCAGGAATAACCATGTCATTGATACCTACAGAGGCACCTGACAGCGTTGCGTAATGGAAACCGGTATACATTAATTGGTCAGCGAAAATAACTGAATGCTTAAGACCTAGTTTACGGTAACAGGTGTTTAGCAAACCTGAGATTTGCTTCTTACCCATTGCTTGGTTAACTAAATCAAACGGCAGGCCTTTTGGTACGATTAACCATAAAATAGCACGGCCGATAGTGGTCTTTTTGATTTCAGTTTTTTCTATTTTTGATCCGTCTTCCGCTACAACTACTTCGGTAATACGTACGTTTACTCGAGCATGTATGCTAGCTTGCTGAGACCGATAAAGCTTCTCAGCTTCCTTCGGACCTGACAGATACATTCCTTCTGCTTGCGCATTCACACGTTCACGAGTCATGTAGTACAGACCCAATACAACGTCTTGAGAAGGAACAATAATTGGTTCACCGTTAGCTGGCGATAATACGTTGTTGGTAGACATCATCAACGAACGTGCTTCTAACTGCGCTTCAATAGTCAACGGTACGTGTACCGCCATTTGGTCGCCATCGAAGTCGGCGTTATAAGCCGCACAAACTAGCGGGTGTAATTGAATCGCTTTACCTTCAATTAACACTGGCTCAAAGGCTTGAATACCCAAGCGGTGCAAAGTAGGTGCACGGTTAAGTAATACAGGGTGTTCACGGATAACTTCTTCAAGAATATCCCACACTTCGCCGCCTTCGCGTTCAACCATTTTCTTAGCAGCTTTAATCGTAGTCGCTAAACCACGAAGTTCTAGCTTGCCATAAATGAATGGTTTGAATAGCTCAAGTGCCATTTTCTTAGGTAAACCACACTGGTGCAAACGCAGTGTAGGACCAACGGTAATTACCGAACGGCCTGAATAATCTACTCGCTTACCTAGCAAGTTCTGACGGAAACGACCTTGCTTACCTTTGATCATATCAGCCAAAGATTTAAGCGGACGCTTGTTAGAACCAGTAATAGCACGACCACGACGACCATTGTCTAACAAGGCATCAACTGCTTCTTGCAGCATACGCTTTTCGTTACGCACGATGATATCTGGGGCGGCTAGGTCTAGTAAACGCTTCAAACGGTTGTTACGGTTGATTACACGGCGGTACAAATCGTTCAAATCAGAAGTCGCAAAACGGCCGCCATCTAGTGGTACTAGAGGACGTAAATCTGGTGGAAGAACCGGTAAAACGGTCATAATCATCCACTCAGGTTTATTACCTGAATCACGGAACGCTTCCATAAGCTTAAGACGCTTAGTGGTCTTCTTACGCTTAGTTTCAGAGTTAGTTGTTTGCAACTCTTCGCGCATTACTTCGATTTCTTGATCAAGCTCTAAATGACGCAACAAAGCCAATACAGCTTCTGCACCCATCTTAGCTTCGAATTCGTCACCGTATTCTTCTAGAGAATCTAAGTAAGTTTCTTCGGTTAACATTTGACCGCGTTCTAAGCTGGTCATGCCAGGCTCAGTAACTACAAATGATTCGAAGTACAGAACGCGTTCAATGTCACGCAGTGTCATATCAAGCAATAAGCCAATACGCGATGGTAAAGACTTAAGGAACCAGATGTGAGCCACTGGCGATGCAAGTTCGATGTGTCCCATACGGTCACGGCGAACTTTTGATTGAGTAACTTCTACGCCACACTTCTCACAGATAACACCACGGTGCTTCAGACGCTTGTATTTACCACACAAACATTCGAAATCTTTTACTGGGCCGAAAATACGGGCACAGAAAAGTCCATCGCGCTCTGGCTTAAAGGTACGATAGTTAATCGTTTCTGGTTTTTTAACTTCACCAAACGACCAACTACGGATCTGGTCAGGTGAAGCTAGGCCAATTTTAATGCCTTCAAACTCTTCGGTCTTGCTTTGTTGCTTAAGAAACTTAAGTAAATCTTTCACGTTTCTCTCCAAGTCGGAGTTAAACCTGGGGCGTTTCTAATGAAACGCCCGCCTTGCTTTTATGTCAGGTGAAGTCCTGTGCTTACAGCTCGTCCAACTCAATGTTGATACCAAGAGAGCGGATCTCTTTAAGCAACACGTTGAACGACTCAGGCATGCCTGGCTCCATCTGGTGGTTACCATCAACGATATTTTTGTACATTTTAGTACGACCGTTAACGTCATCAGATTTAACCGTTAGCATTTCCTGCAAGGTGTAAGCTGCACCGTATGCTTCCAGTGCCCACACTTCCATCTCACCGAAGCGCTGACCACCGAATTGTGCTTTACCACCAAGCGGCTGCTGAGTAACCAAACTATAAGAACCGGTAGAACGCGCGTGCATCTTGTCATCAACCAAGTGGTTAAGTTTCAACATGTACATGTAACCAACGGTTACAGGGCGCTCAAATTCTTGACCGGTACGGCCATCACATAACACGATTTGTCCTGACTCAGGTAAATCGGCTAAACGTAATAGCTCCTTAATTTCGGCTTCTTTTGCACCATCAAAAGCCGGTGTAGCCATTGGCACACCGCCACGAAGGTTTTTAGCCAGTGTCATTACTTCTTCATCAGTGAAGCTAGCAACGTCAACTTTAAGCTTATCATCACCTACGTTGTATACTTTTTGGATAAAGTCACGCAGTTTGTCCATTTCGATTTCACGCTGAACTTTCAGCATTTCATCAATTTTCTCACCCACACCTTTAGCCGCTAAGCCTAAGTGGGTTTCTAGGACCTGACCGATGTTCATCCGAGATGGTACACCTAGTGGGTTCAAGCAGATATCTACTGGGCGACCCGTTTCGTCATAAGGCATATCTTCACGAGGAACAATGGTAGAAATAACACCTTTGTTACCGTGACGACCGGCCATCTTGTCACCAGGTTGAATGCGACGTTTAACCGCTAAGTAAACTTTAACAATTTTTAGTACACCAGGCGCCAAGTCATCACCTTGGGTGATCTTGCGACGCTTAATGTCGAACTGTTTATCAAATTCAGCTTTGATTTCGTCGTATTGCTCAGCAATCTGTTCCAACTGAGTTTGCGCACCTTCATCGCTTAATGCGGCTTCTAGCCAATCAGCTTTCGGCATGCGGTGTAAGTCAGACTCTAACTTACCGGCTGCAATCAATACTGATTTAGCACGAGCAAAGATACCTTCTTCAAGAATCTTGAATTCTTCGGTTAAATCTTTTTTCGCTTCTTTAAGCTGCATGGTCTCAATTTCTTGAGCGCGCTTGTCTTTTTCTACGCCATCGCGAGTAAAGACTTGAACGTCTATCACTGTACCAAATACTGAATTAGGTACTCGTAGGGATGTATCTTTAACATCCGACGCTTTCTCACCGAAGATAGCTCGTAAAAGTTTCTCCTCAGGCGTTAACTGTGTTTCACCCTTAGGCGTCACTTTACCTACAAGGATATCGCCTGGCTTAACTTCAGCACCAACGTAAACAATACCTGACTCATCAAGCTTGCTTAGTGCTGATTCACCTACGTTTGGAATATCCGCTGAGATTTCTTCAGTACCTAGCTTAGTATCACGTGCGATACAGCTCAGTTCTTGAATGTGAATCGTAGTAAAGCGATCTTCTTTAACTACGTTCTCAGAGATACCAATTGAATCCTCGAAGTTGTAACCATTCCAAGGCATAAAGGCTACGCGCATGTTTTGACCTAACGCCAACTCACCTAAGTCAGTTGATGGGCCGTCAGCCAATACGTCACCTTTAGAAACTGGTTCGCCTGCTTTAACCACTGGACGTTGGTTAATACAGGTGTTTTGGTTAGAACGGGTGTACTTGGTTAAGGTGTATATGTCGATACCCGCTTCGCCAGGAAGCATCTCATCGTCATTTACTTTAACTACGATGCGGCTTGCATCTGCGTAGTCAACCATACCGCCACGTTTAGACACAACAGTAACACCAGAATCAACGGCAACAGCACGCTCAATACCGGTACCTACTAAGGGCTTATCAGCACGTAAAGTAGGAACAGCCTGACGTTGCATGTTAGAACCCATCAATGCACGGTTAGCATCATCGTGTTCCAAGAATGGAATTAACGACGCCGCCACAGAAATAATCTGCTGCGGTGATACATCCATGTACTGAATTTGATCAGTAGGCATGTAGGTTGATTCGCCTTTATGGCGACAAGGAATAAGGTCAGCTTCAACCAGTTTACCGTCAGCGTCAGTCTCAGCATTCGCCTGGGCGATTACGTAAGTACCTTCATCAATAGCTGATAAGTAATCAACTTCGTCAGTGATAACACCGTTAATCACTTTACGGTAAGGAGTTTCTAAGAAGCCAAACTCATTAGTGCGAGAATAAACCGCCAATGAGTTAATCAAACCAATGTTTGGACCTTCCGGTGTTTCAATAGGACATAAACGACCGTAGTGAGTTTGGTGTACATCTCGAACTTCAAAGCCGGCACGTTCACGCGTCAAACCACCAGGGCCTAATGCAGATACACGACGTTTGTGTGTAACTTCAGAAAGCGGGTTGTTTTGATCCATGAATTGAGACAATTGACTTGAACCAAAGAACTCTTTAACCGCAGCCGAGATAGGCTTAGCGTTAATAAGGTCTTGTGGCATCAAGGCATCAAGGTCACCAAGGCTTAAACGCTCTTTAACTGCGCGTTCAACACGAACTAAACCTACACGGAATTGGTTTTCAGCCATCTCGCCAACACTACGAATGCGTCGGTTACCTAGGTGATCGATATCATCGACTTCACCACGACCGTTGCGGATCTCGATAAGCATTTGCATCACTTTGATGATGTCATCTTTATCAAGTACGCCAGCAACACTGCCATCTTCGCGACCAACACGACTGTTGAACTTCATACGACCAACAGTTGATAAGTCATAGCGATCACCATTAAAGAACAAGTTCTCAAATAATGCTTCTGCTGCGTCTTTTGTTGGTGGCTCACCAGGACGCATCATACGGTAGATTTCAACTAGCGCTTCTAGGCGATTAGTTGAAGAATCAACACGTAAAGTATCCGAGATGAAAGAACCTTGGTCTAGGTCGTTAGTGTAAATTGTTTTAAGTACCGTATGACCCGCTAGTGACAAGGCAGCAATTAGCTCTAAATTGAGCTCACTGTTGGCCTCAGCGATCACTTCACCGGTAGTTTCGTCAACGTACTCTTCAGCCAATACTTTGTCTGCTAGATACTCAACTGGCACTTCAATTTGAGTAATGCCTGATTTTTCTAACTGACGAATATGGCGAGCAGTTACACGTCGACCTGTTTCAATTAATACTTCGCCGTCTAATTTAACGTCGAAAGAAACAGTATCACCACGTAAACGTGCAGGTACCAACTCCATCATTACTTTGCCATCTTTCAATTCGAAAGAGGTAGTATCGAAGAAAGTAGCCAAGATCTCTTGCGTAGTCATTTCTAACGCGCGCAACATGATCGAAGCGGGCAGCTTACGACGACGGTCAATACGTACAAACAGGTTATCTTTAGGATCGAATTCGAAATCTAACCACGAACCACGGTAAGGAATAACACGTGCATTGTATAACACCTTGCCAGATGAGTGTGTTTTACCACGATCGTGATCGTAGAACACACCTGGGCTACGGTGTAATTGAGATACAATAACACGCTCAGTACCATTAATTACGAACGTACCGTTACCTGTCATCAATGGGATTTCGCCCATATAAACTTCTTGCTCTTTTATGTCTTTAACCGTGCCAGCCGGAGCTTCACGATCAAACAACACTAAACGCAATTTAACGCGTAAGGGAGCAGAGTAGGTGACTCCACGAATTTGACATTCTTTAACGTCAAAAACCGGCTCGCCAAGACGATAGCTAACATATTGTAGCTCTGAATATCCTGAATAACTGGCAATCGGGAATACACTGCGGAATGCAGCTTCCAGCCCATACTCGCCTTCAGGATCGATTTCGATGAATTTCTCAAAGGAATCAAGCTGTATTGAAAGCAGGTAAGGCGTGTCCACTACTTGAGGACGTTTTCCAAAGTCCTTACGAATGCGTTTTTTCTCTGTATAAGAGTAAACCATATGGTTCCTCAGCTCGCTGATAAGTGACCCACTCTGTCCTCAAAATCTGGGACAGTTCTTACGTACCGTTTGTCAGTGTCTTTAAGTGTATTGCACCTAAAGTTTTTTGCTAGACGCACCATCTAAAACGGTGATAAAAAAGACGACGTCCTACAGCGCAAAAAGGCCGGTGGTTAAATAACCACCAGCCATAGCCTATTAAGGCTGCAATCTACTTATAGGTAGATTACTTAAGCTCAACAGAAGCACCAGCTTCTTCAAGAGCAGCTTTAAGCGTTTCAGCTTCTTCTTTAGATACTGCTTCTTTAACAGCAGCAGGAGCTGAATCAACTAAACCTTTAGCTTCTTTCAGGCCAAGACCTGTAGCAGCACGTACCGCTTTAATAGCTGATACTTTGTTAGCGCCAGCAGCAGTTAAGATTACGTCGAATTCTGATTGCTCTTCAGCAGCAGCACCAGCGTCACCAGCAACAGCAACAGCTGCAGCAGCAGATACGCCGAACTTCTCTTCCATAGCTTCGATTAGTTCAACAACGTCCATTACTGACATTTCAGCAACAGCTTCGATAATTTGGTCTTTAGTGATAGACATGACTCAAATTCCTAAATTCAATTAAATTTATAAAATAATGTAGCAACAAGCAAATTATGCTGCTTCTGACTCTTTTTGGTCGCGTAATGCGGCCAGAGTGCGTACCAGCTTGCCAGCAGAAGCTTCTTTCATAGTTGCCATTAACTTGGCAATTGCTTCGTCGTAAGTTGGTAGTTTTGCAAGAACGTTTACGTCTGCTAATGCACCTTCATATGCTGCTGCACGTACTTCGAATTTTTCTTGCTCTTTAGCGAAATCTGTTAACAGACGCGCTGCAGCACCGGGGTGCTCATTAGAGAAGGCAATCAAAGTAGGACCGCTGAATGACTCAGTAAGACATTCTAGGTCTGTGCCAGCTACTGCACGACGAGCAAGGGTATTACGTACCACTTGCATAGATACGCCAGCTTCACGTGCTTTCGCACGAAGTGAAGTCATCGCATCTACAGTTACGCCGCGTGAATCAGCAACTACTGCAGAAAGTGCACCTTTGGCAGCTTCGTTGACGTCAGCGACAATTTGCTTCTTGTCTTCGAGTCTTAAGGCCATTGGCTTTACTCCTGGATTCCAATACCAGATAAATCTGGTGTTTACTTCCCTCTAATTCACTAGGATTTAGAGGCCTTTACGGTTTGGTGTTCCAGAATAAAAAATTTATTCTTGGGTTTCCTCACCATCTACGTAGGAAATTAAGCGGTTAAGCACCTACGGTCTTGGATGAGGGCATAAGCCCTGACCCATAATTACAAAGCGCGAAATTTTAGTACAAATTTCACGCGTTGTAAATAATTATACTTGGGTTTCTAATGACGCAACATCAATAGATAAGCCTGCACCCATAGTGGTAGATAGGCTAACTTTCTTGATGAATTGACCTTTAGATTGAGCTGGTTTAGCTTTTTTAAGAGCTACAACCAACGCTTCCAAGTTTTCTTTAAGTTTGTCTGCATCAAAATCAGCTTTACCAATAGTAGTATGGATAATGCCGTTTTTGTCGTTGCGGTAACGAATCTGACCTGCTTTTGCTAATTTAACTGCATCAGCAACGTTTGGTGTAACCGTACCCACTTTAGGGTTAGGCATCAAACCGCGAGGACCTAGGATTTGACCTAGTTGACCTACAACGCGCATTGCATCTGGAGAAGCAATAACTACGTCGAAGTCCATCTCACCAGCTTTAACTTTAGCAGCTAAGTCGTCCATACCAACAATGTCGGCACCGGCTTCTGTAGCAGCTTCAGCGTTTGCACCTTGAGTAAATACTGCAACGCGAACGTTACGACCAGTACCGTGTGGTAGCACAGTTGCGCCACGAACGTTTTGGTCTGATTTACGAGGATCTACACCTAAATTAACAGAAGCATCAACGCTTTCCAAAAACTTTGCAGAAGCAAGTTCTTTTAATAGCTCAACAGCTTCGGTTACTGAATAATCTTTTGTTGAATCAACTTTTTCGTTGATCGCACGCATGCGCTTAGAAAGTTTTGCCATCGTATTAGCCCTCTACAACCAAGCCCATAGAACGGGCAGAACCTTCAATTGAACGAACCATTGCATCAACGTCTGCACCAGTCATATCGACTGCTTTAGTGTTAGCAATTTCTTCAAGTTGTGCACGAGTAACAGTACCAACTTTAGTCTTGTTTGGAACACCAGAGCCAGACTTAATACCAGCCGCTTTTTTCAGCAAGTATGAAGCAGGTGGAGTTTTTGTTTCAAAAGTGAATGAGCGATCTGCATATACAGTAATTACTACTGGTACTGGAGCGCCTTTCTCAATTGAATCTGTTTTGGCGTTAAACGCTTTACAGAATTCCATGATGTTTACACCGTGTTGACCTAATGCAGGACCAACTGGTGGTGACGGGTTTGCGGCACCCGCAGCAACTTGAAGCTTAATGTAAGCTTGGACTTTTTTAGCCATTTTAATATACCTTAATTTGGGTTCTAGCGCCTTCCGATAACACGGTCAGCTTCCCGATGGAACAAAGGGCAGCGGATTATAGTCGATCCGCTGCCCCAAATACAACTGATTGTTTATTTTTTATCAGCCTTTCTCGATTTGTCCGAACTCCAATTCAACAGGAGTCGCTCGGCCAAAAATAAGCACTGATACTTTTACGCGGCTTTTTTCGTAATCCACTTCTTCGATAGTACCGTTGAAGTCGGCGAATGGGCCATCGGTAACCCGAACCACTTCGCCTGGTTCGAATAACGTTTTTGGTCTTGGCTTATCACTGGTCTCATCTAGACGATCTAGGATAGCCTTAGCTTCTTTATCAGAAATAGGCGCTGGACGTTCTGCGGTGCCACCAATGAAACCTAACACACGAGGAACACTTTTCACTAAGTGCCAACTCTCATCGTTTAAGTCCATTTGAACCAATACGTAGCCAGGGAAGAATTTGCGCTCACTTTTACGTTTTTGACCTGCGCGCATTTCCACTACTTCTTCAGTAGGAACTAAAATCTCACCGAAAGAGTCTTCCATAGAATGGATCTGGATATATTCTTTAAGAGATTTAGATACACGACCTTCATAGCCAGAAAAGGCTTGAACTACGTACCAACGTAATTTGCGCTCTTCAGTCATTAGATACTCACCCCTGTTACAAAGGCAACTAAACGAACTAATATGGCGTCTAGTCCCCATAAAATTAGCGACATGAATGCAGTAGCAGCTAATACAATCATGGTAGTTTGAATGGCTTCTTGACGAGTTGGCCAGATAACCTTACGCACTTCCATACGCGATTCTTTAGCAAATTCGAAGGCTTGCTTGCCTTTATTAGTTTGCGAAGCGATGCCTAAAGCAGCAATCATCGCGATCACAACGCCAATTACACGAACTAATACCGACATATCTGTGTATAGGTAGTTACCTACCACAGCGGCGATTAAAATTAGAGCAGCTAATGCCCATTTTAGGCCATCTAACGACCCACTTTGGTTTTCAGTACTGGTACTCATCAAACAACCTACAAATAATCCCACAAAATCAAAAATCCCTTTAAAGGGAAGTGGCAGGGGTGGAGAGATTCGAACTCCCAACATTCGGATTTGGAATCCGACGTTCTGCCATTGGAACTACACCCCTATAGCACGAAGCCCGACATTATAGGCACTTTGTTTCAAGATTGTAACCCTTAGATGTCGAAAAAACGTGCCTCATTCTGCAATAAGATAGCGAGTTGCTAATAAGCTCACGAGATCTCAGTGCCGAAAACAAAAAAGGCCGCTAACGCGACCTTTTTTCTGCTGTGCTAACTTCTTATTCGAAGATTTTAGCTACAACACCCGCACCTACTGTACGGCCACCTTCACGGATTGCGAAGCGTAAACCTTCGTCCATCGCGATTGGGCAAATTAGCTCTACAACAAATTTCAAGTTGTCGCCAGGCATTACCATTTCAACACCTTCTGGAAGCTCTACAGCACCAGTTACGTCAGTTGTACGGAAGTAGAACTGTGGACGGTAACCTTTGAAGAATGGCGTGTGACGGCCACCTTCGTCTTTGCTTAGTACGTATACTTCAGCTTCGAACTTGGTGTGTGGAGTAATAGTTCCAGGAGCCGCCAATACTTGGCCACGTTGTACGTCATCACGCTTAGTACCACGTAAAAGAATACCACAGTTCTCACCAGCACGACCTTCGTCAAGAAGCTTGCGGAACATTTCAACACCTGTACAGGTAGTTTTAGTAGTTTCTTTAATACCAACGATTTCGATTTCTTCTGAAACCTTAACGATACCACGCTCTACACGACCTGTTACTACCGTACCACGACCTGAAATTGAGAATACATCTTCAATTGGTAGTAGGAATGGCTTGTCGATGTCACGCTCTGGCTCTGGAATGTAAGAATCTAGTGCTTCTGCAAGCTCAATGATTTTTGCTTCCCACTCTTCTTCGCCTTCTAGGGCTTTAAGCGCTGAACCTTGGATTACTGGAATGTCATCACCTGGGAATTCGTATTCAGATAGAAGTTCACGAACTTCCATTTCTACTAATTCTAGTAACTCTTCGTCATCTACCATGTCACATTTGTTCATGAACACGATGATGTAAGGTACGCCAACCTGACGAGAAAGCAGGATGTGCTCACGCGTTTGTGGCATTGGGCCATCTGTAGAAGCTACTACTAAGATTGCACCGTCCATTTGAGCAGCACCAGTAATCATGTTTTTAACATAATCGGCGTGTCCTGGACAATCTACGTGTGCGTAGTGACGTGAAGGAGTATCGTATTCAACGTGAGACGTTGAAATAGTAATACCACGCTCGCGCTCTTCTGGAGCGTTGTCGATAGCTGCAAAGTCTTTAGCTTCACCACCGTATACTTTTGCAAGTACGTTAGTAATGGCTGCTGTTAGTGTAGTTTTACCGTGGTCGACGTGGCCAATTGTACCAACGTTTACATGCGGTTTATTACGTTCAAATTTCTCTTTAGACATAATAGTTCCTCTGGATAAAGGTCATTGGCACAAAAGCACCATTGGTTTGCGTTTACCGAACGGTAAAAAGTAATAGGAAACTTACAAGGAGTGGTGCTGATAGGCAGATTCGAACTGCCGACCTCACCCTTACCAAGGGTGCGCTCTACCAACTGAGCTATATCAGCATTGGAGCGGGCAGCGGGAATCGAACCCGCATCATCAGCTTGGAAGGCTGAGGTAATAGCCATTATACGATGCCCGCATCAAACCTTTGGAAGACGACCTACTACCAAAAAATAATGGTGGGGGGGGACGGATTCGAACCATCGAAGCTTTCGCGGCAGATTTACAATCTGCTCCCTTTGGCCACTCGGGAACCCCCCCACACAATCACCCAATATAACGGGCGAGCCTACTTAAGAGATGGTGCCGATTGCCGGAGTCGAACTGGCGACCTACTGATTACAAGTCAGTTGCTCTACCAACTGAGCTAAATCGGCATCGCTTAAGTGCTGCGCATTCTATGTAATGCATTTATTAAATGCAACAACCAAATACAAAAAAAACTTCAGGAAAGGCGTGAACGCGCAAAATTCAGCCATTAGGTACATTTATTGGCCACGAAGTGACACTTCGCCTGCCATATAAGTCCTTACCAGCCCATCGTTTTCCAACAGGAGCTGTCCGCTAGCGTCGACCCCCTTTGCCACACCAGATACCAGCTTATGTTCAGAAAATCGCAGGCAAACCGGCTTATTGAAAAAAACGTCGTACTGATTCCAGCGTTGTTGCAATCCCGCAAAGCCTTGTTCACGAAAAACCTCAAACATAGTATTTAGTGAACGTACAACCGCCACACTGAGTGCGCTACGATCTGCTGCTGGACTCTGCTCTGTTTCTAATTGGCTAAAGCTTTGGTCAATTTTGTCGGCATGCAATTTGGCTACACGAACATTAATGCCAAGCCCCACTACTAAGCTAAGCTTGCTATTGGCATGGCCTTGAATCTCAATCAGTACTCCGCCCAGTTTTTTGCCGTTTTGATAGATATCGTTAGGCCATTTCAAACCCAGCTGCTGATAGCCGCATTCTTGCAGGGCTTCAACAATCGCTAAACCAACCGCCAAGCTTAAGCCCATGGCGGCTTCAATACCATCTTCAAGGTGCCAAAGTAGAGACATGCAAAGCTGCCCAGCATAGGGGGTTTGCCAATCGCGACCGCGACGCCCTCTCCCCAAGGATTGGTATTCAGCCAGCACTAATTGACCATGTTGTAAATCATGCAAGTGTCGCATTAGCCAAGCATTGGTGGAGTCTAGCTTATTAAAAACCAGTGGATTGTTGTCGGGTAAACTTTGTTTTATCAGGTTTTGGTCTAACAAGGACAGAGGTTCTGAAAGCCGGTAACCTTTACCTTTTACTTTAAAAATGTCTAAACCTAGCAAGCCTAGTTGCTTTATGTAGCTAGCCACCGTTGGTTCTCGATACTCCGAGCAAATTGGCCAGCATTTCACCGGAACAAAACTCTCCCTCGGCGAGCCTTTTAATCAGCAGATAGGGTTTATCTTCATTCATTCGGCTGCCCAAGTACACTGCTTGGCGGAACCTCTTCAATGGCGCCAATAAACCTCACTTCCGGCTCTAGTACTATTGCAAAAGCCTGCCACACTTTAGCCCTTACCACCTTACAAAGTGCTATTAAATCAGCTGCGCTGGCAAAACCGTGGTTGACCAATACCAAAGCTTGCTCTTTATGCACTGCGGCGTCTCCGACCCTAAATCCCTTCAACCCAAGGTAGTCAATAAGCCAACCGGCCGCTATTTTGCTAAATCCTTCATCCGCGGAGTAGTAAGGAAGCCCTGGATATAGCGCTAACAAACTCGTCAATTTTTGTTGATTGATAATAGGATTTTTAAAGAAACTACCAGCATTCCCGAGCACTTCTGGGTCAGGAAGCTTACTGGCACGAAGTTCACACACCTTATCAAATACTTGGCGAGCACTGGCATTAGCGGGAAGTTGATTCAAACCGCTATATTCAATCAGCGGTGCCCACAATGTTGGTAAGCGAAGCTCTACTTCGCAGATGACAATTTGGTCTTTTAAGCTTTGTTTGAAGATACTATCTCGGTAAGAAAATTGACAAGCCTGTCCGGTTAACCTTTTCGTCTGACCTGTAGCAACATCAAAATAAGTAACCGCGCTACAATAACGAGCGATTTCCAAGCCATAAGCTCCAATATTCTGTACTGGCGCCGCGCCTACAGTGCCAGGGATCAACGCCAAATTTTCTAGACCATTGTAGCCATTATCTACGGTCCAACTCACTAGCTCATGCCAGTTTTCGCCAGCGCTGACGGTTAACACCGTTTGCTCAGCGCTATCATCGACTGTAATACCCATCATTCGATTAACGATAACCAAACCATCAAAGTCACTCAGCATTAACAAATTGGAGCCACCACCGACGATTAACCAGCTCAGTTTGTGTCTGCGAATATATTGAAACAACGCGGGTAATTGCTGCTGAGAGTCGAGTTCAAATAAAAAGGTCGCTTTAGCGTCTAAACCAAAACTATTAAATTTGCGTAAACTGACTTGTCGTTGGATGTTTAATGCTGACTTCATTTTCTTAATCGTACTCTGCTTACCTCGTGATTTTTGCCCTTTTCCAAAATAAGATCCGCTCGTTCACGAGTCGGAAGAATATTTTCAATCAGGTTCACATGGTTAATACTATTCCAAATTTCGGTTGCGATATGAGTAGATTGCTGTTCACCCAAGCTGGCATAGTGGTGGAAGTAGTTATTGGGGTCTGTAAATGCGCTAGAACGAAGTTTCATAAACCTTTCAACGTACCACTTTTCTAATAAGCTTGGTTCTGCGTCGACAAAAATCGAGAAATCTAAATAGTCAGATACAAATACTTGTCGTTGCTGGCCTGGGTAGTCACCTGCCGACTGCAGCACATTAAGCCCTTCCAAAATGAGAATATCGGGCTGCTCTACTACCACACTTTTATCTTTCACAATATTGTAAGATTGATGCGAATACACCGGCGCGGATACTTTTGCTTCGCCGGTTTTTAAAGCTGCGATGAATTCAACTAAGCTTTTTTGATCGTAACTTTCAGGAAAGCCCTTACGCTGCATCAAGCCTCTAGCCTCTAGCTCCTCATTGGGATAGAGGAAACCATCAGTCGTAACGATGTCGACTTTAGGATGCTCAGGCCAGCGCTGCAATAAAGCTTGTAAGATCCGAGAAGTGGTGCTTTTACCGCCAGCAACACTGCCTGAAACACCGATGATGTAAGGTACATGTTTTTCTGTACCCAGAAAGTTAGCCAACACTTCACGCCTATCCTGACGCGCTTTCACATACAGATTGAGTAAACGAGATAAGGGCAAGTAGATATCACAGACTTGCGGTAACGATAACGCTTCGTTAATACCACGGATACTTTCCAGATCAGATTCAGTCAGGGTCAGGGGAACAGATTGGCGAAGATGTGACCAGGCTTCACGTTCGAAATCAAGGTAACTAAAAGCAGGCTGCGTAGTGTTGTGAATAGCTGGCATGGGCCCTTCCTATATAATGCGGCACAACCATATACCAAAAGCGTAAAACACTCCACCTTAAAGCGCCCATTAACCGTGGCGGCGAATTACATCATCATGCAGTGGCACCACTGTCGCACCACGTTCCACTAAATGAACAGAAGGAAGATCGTAGTCATAAGCTCTACGATTTCGAGCCACCTTATTAAACACCACTCCGGCAATTTCGATATCCATGCGTGATAACTTATTAAGCGCATTCTCGATCGACTTACCATCGGTACGTTCAGCCTGGACCACGAGTAAGGTGGCATCCACTGACGGAGCCACCATTACCGCATCACTGACCTGCATCAGTGGACCCGTTTCGATGACTATTCGATCGTAATACTGACGCAAACCCTTTAGTAGCATCTTGAATTTCTTTGATGCCAACAAAGAGGTTGAATGGCGGTCGATCAGTCCAGCGGTTAATACATCAAAACCCAACTGGTTATCTCGATGGATACACTGCGATACAGTGTGAGTGCGTGACAATAAATGGGTCAGGCCCGGTTGGGAAAGCGGGTAATTCAAATAAGTGGATACCGACGCTCTGCGTAAATCAGCATCAATCAGTAGCACCTTTTCAACATCACTACAGGCGGCAGCGGTTTGGATGGTTAAGCTGGTTTTACCCTCGCCTTCCAAGGCGGAAGTGAACAATACAACTTGACCGCGGTTGGGCCGCATTTGCAAGCGAGCCCGCAGCGAGCGCAGCGGTTCACCTAGCCAAGGATGGACTCCTTGTCGCAACCACTTATTACTGCGCACTTTTACTTTAGGGACTTCGGCTATCACTTCTACGTTCAACGCGGTTTCCAATTCGTCCACCGTGGCGAAAGTACGTGACATAGCCTGCCTAATTAACACAAACACCACGCTCAAAATGCTGGCTAGCATGCCTGCTAAAATGACAATGATCGCTTTTTTCGGCTTTATCGGCGCTTCAGGTAAGCGCGCACTATCAACCATTTGAGCATAACCACGGTTAAAGCCTTCTGCCGCCTCTGCTTCTTTGAATTTCTCTAGAAAGGTATTATATAAACGGGCGTTACTTTCTATTTCACGAGTTAGTTGGTTAAAACGCGTAGTCTTGCGGCTTAGGTCTTGGTACTCAATTTTTGCTAATCGCAGTGAATCCGCTAAGGCGGCTTCACGCGCAACGGCTGCCTGATAATTTTTTTCGATACCGGAAATGATAAAATTAGTTTGGCTACGTAGTTCTAACTCGACCCGTGAAATTTCCCCAGCTAAAGATACCCGCTTAGGGTGTTTAGGCCCATAGCGTTTAGCTAAGTCGGCTAATTCAAGTTCTAACTCAATGCGTCGGCGCTTTATACTTTGAACCATGGGATCGCGTTGGATTTCACCCAACGAAGTCAGTTTATCCAGATCACCTTTAGCCGCTTTTTTAACTAAAAACCACAGCGAACTGGCTTCACTTTTTTGTCGCTGAGCTTCTAGCTGCTGACTAGTTAACTGTTGTAATTCTTTACCGATTAGACCCAGTATGCCCTCTTGGTCTACTAAATTTTCTTGCTCTCGGTAGAGTTGTAATTCAACTTCTGAATTTTGTAGTGCCGACTTCAAGCGGTTTAGCTCTTGCAGTAGCCAGCCTATGGTATGGTCAGTAGCCGCTTCGCTAGAGCTGCGGTGATACTCGATATAAGCCGCAGAGATAGCGTTGGAGACTTGCTGAGCTAATAAACGGTCCCAACTTCTAAAGCTAATTTCAATTAAACGGCTTTTGGGTAAAGGGGTCACCGACAAACGCGTTTTAAACACCTTGAGTAATTTTGCTTCAGACAACGAGGGGCTAGGGCTGAATTGGCTACTGTAGCCGAGCGTGACCACTTGCCACCAATAGCGCCAAGGAGAAATAGGATTACGCAGAAACTCGGGGTGGTGTTGTAAATCTAACTTTTGAATAACCGCTAGAGCGATCCGCTCTGAACGTAGAATTTCTATTTCGGTATTAAAGTAGGCTTCCGCCTGAGTATCTAAGCTATATACGTCTTCTACTGCCACCATCTTAGCTTGGCTGTATCCGATCATTAACTTTGACGAAGCTTGGAATAAAGAAGGTAGCGCTTTAACGTAGAGCATACTGAATAATAGCGTCACCATGACCACTAAAATTATTTTCAGCCTAGCTTGCCACAAGGTAATAAAAAGCTGTCGAAGATCGACCTCTTTACTTTCCCTAGCTTGTGACGATTTCTGCTCTTCCATGAACCTAAACAACTTTTCCAGTATAAAAAACGGTAACTAACTAAATGATACTGCCAGCTAGTTTGGCGACATGCAATTGGCAAATAACGGAATTGAGGACAGAAATATCGATTTATACTGCAAAACTAGCTAATAACATTACTATTGTTAGGTTTATAACGAAAAAAGGCTCCTAAATAGGAGCCTTTTATATAGTTTAAAGCTTAGGCTTTAACTACTACGTCTACCAAAGTCCAAGACTTAGTCTTAGAGATTGGAGCACACTCTTTGATGGTAACTACGTCGCCTTCAACAGCAACATTCGCTTCATCATGAGCATGTAGCTTAGTAGTACGCTTGGTGTATTTCCCATAGATTGGGTGTTTAACCTGGCGTTCAATAGCAACAACAATAGACTTGTCCATTTTGTCGCTAACTACTTTACCTTGCAATGTACGGATATCGCTCATTACGCACCTGCCTTCTGATTCAGAATAGTTTTCACACGCGCGATATCGCGACGTACGTTTTTAAGCAAATGTGTTTGAGCCAATTGGCCAGTACTCGCTTGCATACGCAAGTTAAATTGCTCACGAAGCAGGTTAAGTAGCTCAGCTTTAAGCTCTTCAACACTTTTATCTTTAAGTTCGTTAGCTAACATCACATCACCGTCCGCGTTACAAAAGTAGTGCTAATAGGTAACTTACGCGCTGCAAGCTCGAAAGCTTCGCGAGCAAGTGTTTCTGCTACGCCGTCCATTTCATACAGGACTTTGCCTGGCTGAATTTGGGCTACCCAGTATTCTACGTTACCTTTACCTTTACCCATTCGAACTTCGAGTGGCTTTTTGGTAATAGGCTTGTCTGGGAATACACGGATCCAGATTTTACCTTGACGTTTAATGTGACGAGTCATAGCACGACGCGCTGCTTCGATTTGACGAGCAGTTAGACGGCCACGGCCAGTCGCTTTCAAACCGAAGTCACCAAAAGACACTTCTTGTCCTTTGCCTAGACCACGGTTACGACCTGTAAATTGCTTACGGAATTTAGTTCGTTTTGGTTGTAACATTCCCAGTTCTCCTATTTAGCGTTGCGCTTGTTACCGCGCTTCGGCTTAGAAGGAGCTTCAGGAGCTGCAGCCACTGGCATTCCGCCAAGAACTTCACCTTTAAAGATCCAAACTTTAACGCCGATGATACCGTAGGTAGTCAACGCTTCTGAAGTTGAGTAATCAATATCAGCACGAAGTGTGTGCAGTGGCACACGACCTTCACGATACCATTCAGCACGAGCAATTTCTGCTCCGCCTAAACGACCACTAACTTGAACCTTGATACCTTTAGCGCCTAGACGCATTGCATTTTGCACGGCACGCTTCATAGCGCGACGGAACATAACACGACGTTCTAGTTGGCTAGAGATAGAATCGGCTACTAATTTAGCGTCTAACTCTGGCTTACGAACTTCAGAGATGTTGATTTGCGCAGGTACGCCAGCTAATTTAGCTACGTTCTTGCGAAGTTTTTCAACATCTTCGCCTTTTTTACCAATAACAACACCTGGACGAGCAGTGTGAATAGTCACACGGATGCTCTTTGCAGGGCGTTCGATGGTAATGCGAGACACTGAAGCACTTTTCAATTCTTTAGTTAAGAACTGACGTACTTTGTGGTCGCTGAAAAGGTTGTCTGCGTATTCGCTTTTATCTGCATACCAGGTTGAATTCCATGGTTTGACGATACCTAGGCGAATACCATTAGGATGTACTTTCTGACCCATTGCTTATCTCCTAGTTATCAGATACAACCACAGTAATGTGGCTGGTACGCTTGATAATACGGTCGGCTCGGCCTTTCGCACGAGGACGAATACGCTTTAAAGTTGGACCATCATCAACAAAGATTTTGGCAACTCTTAACTCGTCGATATCAGCACCTTCGTTGTGCTCAGCATTGGCGATAGCAGATTCTAGAACTTTTTTAACAAGTCCAGCTGCTTTCTTAGTGCTAAATTGCAACGTAACAAGCGCTTTTTCAACTGGTAGACCACGTACTTGATCTGCAACCAGGCGAGCTTTCTGCGCAGAACCACGAGCAAAACGGTGTTTAGCTAAAGCTTCCATCATCTACTCCTACTTCTTCTTCGCTTTCTTATCAGCAGCATGGCCGCGATAAGTACGAGTTGGCGCGAATTCACCCAGTTTATGACCGATCATTTCATCGGTAACAAATACTGGAACGTGCTGACGACCATTATGGACAGCGATGGTCAAACCGATCATTTGTGGAATGATCATTGAGCGACGAGACCAAGTTTTCAATGGTTTCTTGTCCCCGCTTTCCACCGCTTTCTCTACCTTCTTCAACAAGTGTAGGTCAATGAATGGACCCTTCTTGAGAGAACGTGGCATGGCGATTCCCCTTATTTCTTAGAACGACGGCGTACGATATATTGATCCGTACTCTTATTTTTACGAGTTTTGTAACCTTTGGTAGGAACACCCCATGGAGTAACTGGATGACGGCCACCAGATGTACGACCTTCACCACCACCGTGTGGGTGATCAACCGGGTTCATTACCACACCGCGAACGGTAGGACGAACACCACGCCAGCGCGTTGCACCAGCTTTACCAAGTTTACGTAGCATATGCTCGCCATTACCCACTTCGCCTAAAGTAGCGCGACAATCAGATAATATCTTACGCATTTCACCACTACGTAGACGTAGAGTTACGTATGCACCATCACGCGCAACGATTTGAGCATAAGCACCAGCTGAACGTGCCATTTGGGCACCTTTACCAGGCTTCATTTCAATCGCGTGAACAGTAGAACCTACTGGCATGTTACGCATTGGTAGACAGTTACCTGCTTCAATTGGTGCATCAACACCAGAAGCAATAGCTGCACCTGCTTTAACACCTTTTGGTGCCAAAATGTAACGGCGTTCGCCATCTGCAAATAATACCAAAGCAATGTGAGCACTGCGGTTTGGATCATATTCAAGACGTTCTACTTTCGCAGGAATGCCATCTTTATCATTTCGTTTGAAGTCAATCAAACGGTAGTGTTGCTTATGACCACCACCGATATGACGCACGGTAATTACACCGCGGTTGTTACGACCACCAGATTTCGACTTACTTTCCAACAAAGGAGCGTAAGGCTTGCCTTTGTGCAGGTCAGTATTAACCACTTTAACAACGTGGCGACGACCAGCAGATGTAGGCTTACATTTTACAATAGCCATTTAAGAATACTCCTATTACTCTGCGGTACCGGTGAAGTCGATGTCTGAACCTTCAGCTAAGGTTACATACGCCTTCTTCACGTCGTTACGACGGCCGAAACGAGCTCCATGACGCTTGGTTTTACCTTTTTGGTTCAAGGTAGTAACGCCAGTCACTTCAACTTCGAATAGTTTTTCAACTGCAGCTTTGATTTCTGCTTTAGTTGCTGTAGAAACAACTTTGAATACGATAGTGTTATCGGTTTCAGCAGACATAGTGCTCTTTTCAGAGATATGTGGAGCTACTAGTACTTTCAACAAACGTTCTTCGCTGATCATGCTAACCACTCCTCAATTTGTTTCACTGCATCTGCAGTTACCAACACTTTATCGAAAGCAATCAAGCTAACTGGATCAATACCAGCTACATCACGTACGTCTACTTTATATAGGTTACGTGCGGCCAAGAATAAGTTTTCATCAACTTCTGGAGTAACGATTAATACATCGTTCAAATCGAAGTCTTTCAACTTAGCAACTAATTCTTTAGTTTTTGGCGCTTCAACGCTGAATTTCTCAACCACAATCAAACGTTCTTGACGAACAAGTTCAGACAAGATGCTGCGGATTGCGCCGCGGTACATTTTCTTGTTAACTTTTTGGCTGTGATCTTGTGGCTTAGCTGCGAAGGTTACCCCGCCGCTGCGCCAAATTGGGCTTCGTATAGTACCGGCACGAGCTCGGCCTGTACCTTTTTGACGCCATGGTTTCTTACCACCACCTGACACTTCTGAACGTGTTTTCTGAGCACGTGATCCCTGGCGTGAACCTGCAGCGAATGCAGTAACAACCTGGTGAATCAACGCTTCGTTAAAGTCACGTCCAAAGGTAGTTTCGGAAACTTCAAGAGCGCTTTGCGCGTCTTTCAATACCAATTCCATTACTATCTCCTAACGTTACGCTTTAACAGCAGGTTTAATGATCACGTTACCATTGGTAGCGCCTGGTACGGCACCTTTAACCAAAATTAGGTTACGTTCAACATCAACACGTACAACATCTAGGTTTTGCGTAGTTACACGCTCTGCACCCATATGCCCGGCCATCTTCTTGCCCTTGAATACTTTACCTGGGCTTTGGTTTTGACCAATAGAACCAGGAGCACGGTGGCTCAAAGAGTTACCGTGAGTAAAATCTTGGGTAGCGAAGTTCCAGCGCTTAACAGCACCTTGGAAACCCTTACCTTTAGAAGTACCAGTAACGTCTACTTTTTTAACTTCATTGAACAAGTCAACTTTTAGCTCATCAGCTACGTTAACTTCTTCACCTTCACCGTCAGCTAGACGGAATTCCCACAGGCCGCGACCCGCATCAACACCAGCTTTAGCGAATTGACCCGCTTCTGCCTTGTTAACACGACTTGCTTTTTTAGCGCCGGTGGTCACTTGTAGAGCACGGTAACCGTCGTTATCTTCAGTGATAACACGAGTAACGCGGTTTGGCTCACATTCGATTACGGTAACTGGAATTGATACGCCATCTTCAGTGAAGATGCGAGTCATTCCAACTTTACGACCGATTAGACCAATCATTGTAAAAACCTCTTATTAGTCAGACTCAGGTTTAGCCCAAGCTGATTTGCACATCTACACCAGCAGCAAGGTCAAGGCGCATCAAAGCGTCAACTGTTTTATCAGTTGGCTCAACGATGTCTACAAGACGTTTGTGGGTGCGAATTTCATACTGATCACGCGCGTCTTTGTTAACGTGCGGTGATACAAGAATGGTGTAACGCTCTTTACGAGTAGGAAGTGGAATAGGACCACGAACCTGAGCGCCAGTGCGTTTGGCAGTTTCTACGATTTCCGCAGTAGATTGATCGATCAGACGGTGATCGAATGCTTTCAAGCGGATTCGAATTCTTTGGTTCTGCATTGACAGAGCTCCAAATAAAAAATTAAAGAACCTAACACACACCAACGACATCCTAGTCCAAAATTTGGGGATGGTAGTGCGCGCGACGAGTAACGTTTGTTTCCAAATCGGAAACACTGTTAGTAGCTAACTCATAACAAGTTAACTAAATGAATTGCCTAAACAACTCAGCCACTAATTTAGTGAGCCGCGGTATTATACTCAAGACAGATTAAAAAACAAGAGAAAGCCAAAAAATTGTTCAATAGATAGTCAGCCACAAGAAATCAGCCTTGTGAACCTTTAAGCAGCTCGCAAAACCTTAGCAATTGTAAGCCTATAATAAGCAACAATAAGCGCACACGTAGATTGCTATGACCCAACAGCACAGCTTGCTTGTATACAGCCAACACTCTCGGTTTGAGTTCTTGAATGAGCCCACTAATGCTTGGCGTTTTTGGCAATCGGCTACTTTACCTCCGCTTAGAACAATACTGCAGCAATCCCCAGCCCTACTGATTATCGACCTTGAACTATTCGCTAATTCGCCCAGCGATTGTAGAGTGCTTCAACACGTGCTGTCGCACCCCGGCATTAACTTACCCAACGTTATTTTCTACGCCCCACAATTACCTAGCGCAGAGCAACTCTGCTTGTGGGTAAATGGCTTTAAGCCGAAGTTTATTGTGTCAGCCGATACTAGCGACAGTGAAATTCAGAGCCTGGTAGAGCAATTCTGGCCCAATTCGGTCAACGATAGCGAGCAGCAAGGTTGGCTAGAACAACAACTGGCCGCCGAGGTTGCCCAGTTTCGCGCTCACTTCTTTGACTATACAGCCTTAAGTGACCAGCAACTGTCAGATAAAGTCATTTCCGCTTTATATGCTTTTTTTAAAGACAATGATGAAGACCATCGTTGCCGCACATACAGCGCTAATCATGTGCTAACCGAAGAAGGCAAAGCCAATCAGTTTCTTTGGTTTATCGCCAAGGGAGAAGTGGTATTAAAGAAACGCCAAGACGCACATTCTTTAGAAGTAGCCAGAATGCTTGCCGGTTCACTCGTGGGAGGTATGTCATTTGTAACCGGTGAGTTAGGTTTTACCAGCGCCGTGACAACCATGCGCACCGATGTTATCAAGCTGGATAGAGAGACCTTTGCCAGAGTATTAGATTCAAGTAGCCAATTGCTACCTTTGTTCACCAATCTTTTGTTACGCCATTTTAATCGCCGTTTACAAAAAAGCATTCGTACTAAACTTACCCTGCAAAGCACCTTAAACTCTTTAGACTCGGCGCACGAACAGTTAATAGAAAAAGAAAAAATGGCCGTACTTGGCCAGCTCATTTCAGGCATAGCCCATGAATTGAATAATCCTGTAGCGGCAATCATTCGCGGCAGCGACACCATCGCCAAGCAACTACCTCAAGTACTCGATAATGAATTATCTAAGCAGCAGCAACAACTCGGTAAGCAACTACTGCATGCAGCTTTTACCGTCATACCGATGTCCACTAGCGAAATTCGCCATCGCAGTAAAAACGCAGTGTCATTGTTTGGTGATGCCATCAGCGCACGTAAAGCCGTCACTATTGGCTTAGACAAACCGGAACTTCGCCAGCGATACCTAGAATCGAATAACGACATAGAAAGCCCCCGATTTATCGAAGAGCTATCTCGCTACCATCAAATTGGCAACTTCCTGCGTAATATCCAAGTCTGTGCCTCGCGTATCGCCGGGTTGGTAAAGGGACTAAAGCATTACGCAGGTCAAGATCCTGAACAGCCAGTGCAGGCAGATTTAAATGAAGGCATTGCCGAAACCTTAGTGATTCTTGAAAACCGTTTACGCGGCTTTGATGTGGAATGTGACTACGGTTTGTTACCGATATATCACTGCCATCCGATCGCTCTTCAGCAAGTATGGACCAACCTAATCGCCAATGCCTTAGATGCAATGGGCAATCACGGCAAGCTCATCATCAAGAGCCAATATATCGATGCCTCGCCCAGTTATATATCAATCAGTATCGAGGACACCGGCCCAGGAATAAGCCCAGAAATTATCAACAAGATATTCCAACTCAACTTTACCACCAAACGCGAGGGCAATTTTGGGCTGGGTATTGGGCTTACAGTTTGCCAGCAAATTGTTGCCCAACATTTCGGCAGAATTGAAGTTGAATCTGAGCTAGGACAATTTACCCGTTTTATTATTACCTTACCATTAAGCCAAACTGGACAATAAGGACTCTCACTATGGAACAGTTACTGATTTTATGTGTCGATGATGAACGTGAAGTACTTGATAGCGTGCTACATGACATCGGAACATTAAGCCCCCCCTTTACCATAGACGGAGCAGAGAGCGTTGCCGAAGCTCGTGAAGTAATCAAAGAGTTTGAAGCGCAAGGGGGAAAATTGGCCTTGATACTGGCTGACCACATAATGCCCGACGAACTCGGCATTGATTTCTTAATAGACCTTAATCACTCAGACAACTGCGAACCGGCAAAAAAAATCTTACTGACTGGGCAAGCCGGTTTACATGACACCATTGAAGCCATTAACCGTGGCGGGTTAAATTACTATTTGGCTAAACCCTGGTCAGAAGAACAACTGCTAGAGATTGTTAAAGAAAAACTGACCGACTACGTATTAGAGCATTGCGACAACCCAATGCCTTACGCTCAAGCGCTTGATGGTGAGCGGATCTTTAGTTACGTATCACAACACAGAATGGACATGAGTAGCTAAACCCTATTTATCTAGGCCATAGATGTTCGCTATCATGGCTCCGGACACCACCCCAAAGGGCATAGTGAAATGGAATATCAAGCGCTCAAAGACTATTTAATGGCAAAGCCAGAGACCATCATGGAGCTGCCATTTGCTCCCGACGTACCGGTGTTTAAAGTACGCGGAAAAATGTTCGCTTTGGTAGGCTGGAAAGACGGCGTAATGAACATGAACTTAAAATGCCAACCCGAGCAAATAGATGCGCTTATTGATATTTACCCGGCGATTACCCGAGGCTACCACATGAATAAGCGCCATTGGCTGACCTTGTATTTTGACGGTAGCGATGCACAACGAGAAGCCTTTCGCCTTATCGATAACTCGTTTGAACTGGTGGTTAAAGGAATGAACAAAAAAGCCCAATCAGAGCTGTTAGCGGCTAACTAAATGGTACCCAATGACCGACAAGTTGGTTTGACTTTTCACAGCCAGTGGGCTCATGCCAAATAGCTCTACACACTGCCTAGCGCTACTGCAAATAAGGCTTATCACAAGACCAAAAAAAACCTCGCTTAGCGAGGTTTTAAAAGATAGAGACAGGTAATCTAAGCCACACTCTGCTTATGGATCAGCGTGTCGTTATCTAAGATAAACTCTAAGGCAACTTCATCACAGGCATGTTGACGCGGGCAAATATCACAATCTTTCATTACCTTCTCTGGCAGCATATTCTTTGAGGTTGGGCTAAAGCCTAGCTTCATAAAGAACTCCGGAACACGAGTCAGTACAAATACTTTCTCAATTTCCATTTTCTGAGCTTTCTTCATTAAGTGCTGTACCATCGCGCGACCTTGGCCAACCCGTTGCGAACCAGGATTCACCCCAAGCGAGCGTATTTCAGCCAAGCCGGTGTCGTACAAGTATAGGGATGCACAGCCAGTCACCTTGCCGGCTTGTTCACTCACAGTAAAATCACCCACCGCTTGTACAAGTTCTGGGCGAGGGCGTGGTAAGTTTTCGCCCGCTTGCGACCAATAGTTCACCATGTCTTCAATGGTATCTAGGTCGGTCATACGCGCCGAGCGTACATATAAGCCTTTCACGTTGCGTTTAGACAAGCGAGTTTCAGCTTCAGTTAGCGCGTGCTCAACTTGTTCAGGGGCTACCCCACCTAAAGCTTGACGTTTAGCTAAGGTAGACTCCAGCGACAAGTTAGGATAAACGTCATCTTCGATCTCTGGCGCCAGCTCTTTAAACTCAGCGAGAGTAAGGTCTTCCAACGGAACCCCTTTCTCAATCGCTTTCACCACCGCAATCCCCACAATATGGTGAGCTTCTCGGAAAGGAATACCTTTAGCCACCAAGTAATCGGCCAATTCAGTAGCATTAGAATAACCACCTTTTGCAGCTTCGGTGGTGGTTTCTTCGTGCACGTCCATATCATCGAGAACCAGTTCAGCCATTGCTAAACAGTCGCCCCAGGTATCTAGCGCATCAAACAAACCTTCTTTATCTTCTTGCATATCTTTGTTGTAAGCCAGCGGTAGCGCTTTTAAGGTCATCATAATGCCTGACAACGCACCGTATACTCGGCCGGTTTTCCCTCGGATAAGCTCTAAAGCATCAGGATTTTTCTTTTGTGGCATCAATGATGAGCCAGAGGTCACCTGATCAGACAAATCTAAGAACGCTGACTCGCCAGAATTATAGAAGATGAGATCTTCAGCCATGCGTGACAAGTGAATCATGCTGATAGACGCGGTAGAGATAAGTTCAACTACATGGTCACGGTCTGAAACGGAATCTAAGCTGTTACGGGTGGCACGGCGAAAACCCAAATCTTTGGCTATTTGCTGGCGATCCATTGGATAAGCTGTTCCAGCTAATGCGCCACACCCCAAGGGTGAAACATCTAAGCGACTTAAAGCATCTTGTAGTCGAGAGTAATCTCGCTCAAACATTTCTACATAGGCCATTGCCCAGTGAGAAAAGGTGACAGGCTGGGCGCGTTGCAGGTGAGTATAACCCGGCAAAACCGTATCTTGCTGCTGACGGGCAAACTTAACCAGTTTTTGTTGTAGTTTGTCTAGGTGCTCAAGCAATTCAATACCCTGACTCTTACACCACAGTTTCAAGTCAGTGGCGACTTGGTCATTGCGGCTACGGCCGGTGTGCAACTTTTTACCTAAGTCACCCACTCGCTGGATAAGTTGAATCTCTACCCAAGAGTGAATATCTTCAGCATCACTACCTAAAATTTGTTGCGGGTTTTCAGCAACTTGTTTACCCAAATCCAATAAAGCCGATTCTAAACGCGCTTGCTCGTCGGCGTTAATCACACCTACGCTCAGCAAGGCCTTCGACCATGCAATTGACCCGGTTATGTCTTGCTCCGCTAAACGATAATCAAAACGTAACGAATCATTAAACTGCTTAAATCTGGTATCTGCAGCTTGGCTAAAACGCCCACCCCACAATGCCATTTTACTCTCCATTTATTATTGCAAAAACCCCAGTGCGTCGCGCAGCTGAGGTCTCAGTATTTCCTGCTTATACTTCGGCCAAGCTTATTTGCTATTTAAAGCACGGATCCGGCTGGCTAGAGAGTATAAACGAATAAAGCCTTCAGCGTGCTTTTGATCGTACACTTGATCTTCACCAAATGTTGCAAACTCTTCTGAGTACAAGCTATTCGGTGAACGTTTTTGTACAGCCATTGCTTGGCCTTTGTATAACTTAACAACCACTTCGCCGTTGGCGTCGCTCGCCATCGCTTCAGAAGCAGCAAGTAAAGAAGTACATAGCGGGGTAAACCAACGACCGTCATAGACTAAGTGCGCCATTTCTTGGCCTACTTTTTCACGCCAAACACGTGAAGTTTTGTCTAATACGAGTTCTTCAATGGCACGCAGTGCAGCAACAATTACTGTTCCGCCTGGTGTTTCATAACAACCACGCGACTTCATACCAACGGTACGGTTTTCAGTAATATCGATACGACCCACACCATGGGCTGCAGCAATTTGGTTTAGCTTCATCACTACTTGGTAAGGGCTTAATGCTTCATCGTTTACCGCAATAACTCGACCATTTTCAACTTTAAGACTGACATATTCAGGCTCATTAGGCGCATCAACGGGATCGGCAGTCAGTGTCCAAACACCCTTACTAGGCTCGTTCCATGGGTCTTCAAGCTCGCCACCTTCATGAGAAATGTGCCAAGCATTGGCGTCGCGGCTATAGATTTTAGTCGCAGAAGCCGTCGTCTCGATGTTGCGCTCAGCTAAGTAATCTAGCAGGTCTTCACGGCTTTCCATGTCCCACTCACGCCAAGGCGCAATCACTGTTAACTCTGGCGCTAGCGCAGCAAAACAGCTTTCGAAACGAATTTGGTCATTACCTTTACCAGTACAACCATGACATACCGCATCAGCACCCACTTTACGAGCAACTTCAACCTGCGCTTTTGCAATAATTGGACGCGCCATTGAAGTACCTAACAAGTAAGTTCCTTCATAGACTGCGCCGGTAGCAATAGTCGGGTAGATGTAGTCTGCTACAAACTCTTCTTTTAAGTCGACGATGTAACATTCAGATGCACCAGAAGCTAAGGCTTTTTCTTCTAAGCCAACTAACTCTTCTTCACCTTGGCCTACATCGGCACAAAAAGCCACGATTTCACAATTGTTATAGGTTTCTTTTAACCAAGGGATGATGGCCGAAGTATCAAGGCCGCCGGAGTATGCTAATACAACTTTTTTAATGTCTGACATTGTTAAATTCCTTGTTTAACTCAGCGCTTAGCTGAATTTCCACTAACTTAATAAACTAACTAAAACGGCATTTTGCGCGTGCATACGGTTCTCAGCTTGATCGAAAATCAAAGACTGAGGTCCATCCATCACTTCCGAAGTAATCTCCAACTCGCGGTGAGCGGGTTGGCAATGCAATACATGGTTAATACCACATTGTTGCATTAAATGCTGATTGATTTGATAAGCCATGAACTTATCTTTTACTGATTGTAGTGGCGTATCATCGCCCATCGACACCCAAGTATCACCATACACTACATCATAGCCTTTGATATCTTCTACGCTGTTGGTCACCACAATCTTACCACCATGATGCTTAGCCAATTGTTGCGCTTTTTGCACCACTTGTGCATCAGGGCTAGAACCTAAGGGACATACCGCCGCCACTTCCATGCCTAAAATAGCGCCGCCTAATAGCAAAGAATGAGTCACATTATTACCATCCCCCAAATAAGCTAATTTAACTTTGCTTAAATCTGAGTATTGCTCACTAATGGTTTGAAAGTCAGCAAGCCCTTGACAAGGATGGTACAAATCACACAAAGAGTTAATGATAGGCACTGACGAATGCTCGCGTAATGTTTGCAGCGTTTTGTGCGAGAATACTCGCGCCACAATGGCATCAGCCCAACGGGTAATATTTGAAGCAAAATCTTTAACACTTTCTCGCTCGCCCATCGCACCATTTTGCTGGTCGAGATAAACCGCGTGACCACCCAATCGATTAATGCCGATATCGAAAGTCACACGCGTTCGTAGAGACGGTTTCTCAAACAGGGTTACCACACTTTTACCCGCTAGTGTTTGCCCGTAATCTGCCGGTGTTTTTTTGATTTTAGCGGCTAGTTCTAATAAGCCTAAAATTTGTTCTTGAGTTAAGTCCTGCAAGCTCAGCAGGTGTTTAAAATCACTCATATTCATTCCTTAAACGGTAACCTGAGTCCCTACCGACTCGCCATTATATGTTTGTCCAGCTAGCAGGCTAGCTAGGCGCACAGGATCTTTCCATGATGCTAACGCGACTGGTGTTTGTAAAAAAGCAGCGGCTTCTAGTGCGGCATTTACTTTTACCGTCATGCCGTCGGTAATGACTCCATCAGCAATCATTTTTTCAGCCAATTCGCTATTCAACTGCGCGACTAACTGTTTGTTTTGGTCAAGCACACCGGCAACATCAGACAGCAATACCAATTGACCTTGCAACAATTGACATACTGCAAGTGCCGCTTGGTCGGCATTAACATTGTAAAGTTCACCGTCTTTGCCAATGCCAATTGAGCTCATTACTGGCACATGACCAAGTTCAATCAAGCTAGTGAGTAACGCGGGGTTACCCACTGATGCCTCACCCACATGCCCCAAACGCGGGTCCATTTGTTCTACGTGACACGAACCCGCATCGCTTAAACACAAACCCACTG
The DNA here is from genome assembly GCF_054112545.1 of Agarivorans sp. MS3-6. Lineage (NCBI taxonomy): Bacteria > Pseudomonadati > Pseudomonadota > Gammaproteobacteria > Alteromonadales > Alteromonadaceae > Agarivorans > Agarivorans sp. MS3-6. The sequence goes on from NZ_CM134202.1 coordinate 1,721,705, forward strand.
CCGACAAACCCGCTTTTAAAGCTTGAGCCAACAGCAGTTTATTACTGGTGCCCGCTAGAGCCCCTACTACATAGGGGATTTGCTCTTTAGGTGTTACCCGTAAACCGTCTAACTTTTCAGAGACAAAGCCAGTTTTAGCCAGCACGTCTTCAACCACCACCCCACCACCATGCACTAATACGATGGGTTGGCTGACCTGCTGTAAAGCAGCAAACAAGTTATCTAAGGCTTGCGCATTATTCAATACCGCGCCGCCTAATTTAATGACCAATGGTTTCATTTTTGAATCCTTAAATTAGCGATTCGGTAACAGCAAAGCCATTACGAATATTTAAACACTGTATGGCTTGGCTAGCCGCGCCTTTCAGTAAGTTATCTTCGGCAGAGACCACAATCAAGTCATCACCTTGCTGTTGCCAAGCTAGATCAATAAATGGCGTATGCTCAACGTTACTAATAGAAGGCCATTCGCCATCTAACAGGCGAACAATATTTTGCCCAGCGTAGGCTTGTTGGTAAGCCTGATTAACTTGCTCTTCAGTCGTACCCGCTTTTAAACAAACATTAATGGTGGCCAGAATACCTCGTTTAAAATTACCTAAATGTGGAGTAAAAATAACCGGATGGCCTAAATGAGTGGCAATCTCTGGTTGATGACGATGATTAAATACGCCATAAGGACTTAAACTGACTTCGCAGAACGAACTGCCGAATGAGGCTTTACGCCCTGCACCACTCACACCACTGGTTGCATTAATAATGGCTTTACTGTTTGTGTCAATCAAGCCTGCTTCTGCCAAAGGCTTTAGCGCTGTTAACGAGGCGGTTGGATAACAACCGGCCACTGCGACCAAATCCGTGAGCTTGATTTGCTCGGCATTCCATTCAGCTAAACCGTATACCGCTTGTTCCAATAACTCGGGAAATTGATGAGTAAACCCATAGTATTTTTCGTAAAATTCCGCACTTTCAACTCGGAAGGCACCCGATAAATCGAATACCTGACAGCCAGCGCCTAATAAGGCACTCGCTAAGTCATGACTCACTTCGTGGGCGGTGGCGAGTAATACAATGTCAATATCGGCAAAAGTGCTGGCAATATCAGCCACTATTAGCGGCTGAACTGGGGCATCAACTACACCTCGGAGTTTACCGTGCAAGCTAGATAAGGCCTTGCCTGCGTCTAAGCTACGTTCTGAGACAAACAAACCAGCAAGCGCCAATTTGGGGTGTCGACTCACATAGCCCGCCAACTCAGCACCGGTATAACCACTTGCTCCGATAATTGCAGCCTTTAACATTGTTTCCTGTTTCCTTGAAATCGATGGCATATTAGTTTTTTTAGAAGCGTTTTTCACTCATTAGCTGAACAAAAAGTCACTTTTTAAGCAGTAACAAAAACACCGCGCTTCTAGTATAAGCGGAGCATACCACAAGCAATTCTTTATGCAATAATAATGAATTTTTATTTATTATTTGGTGTCGGCGTCACCACATACAATATAAAATGATAATTTGCAGTACACTCTTTTACAGCAATACTCTATCAGTAGTGTGTAGAGTTATCTCAATCCAAGCCTGATTCTCTGTAATTTAATTACAGGTTTTTTGACTATATGGCTGGCCTTAGGTATGTTTTGGGTCGTAGACTTGGATGATTTAGTAAAAAAATTTCAATAAACGCTAGCAAACGCAATCAGTGAAGGAATAAGAATGAGCCAGAATATGCCTCAGGAAATCAACGCGTCGTTACGAGGAAACGTAAACTTACTCGGACAACTGCTTGGAAATACGATCAAAAGCCATATGGGTGAAGCGTTCTTAGAGAAAGTAGAGACGATTCGCCAGCTAGCTAAAGCCTCTCGCAATAATGACGACCAAGCTCGAGAGCAGCTATTAGAACTATTGCGTAATCTTAGCGATGACGAACTACTGCCGGTTACTCGTGCATTTAGTCAGTTTCTCAACTTGGCCAATATTGCCGAGCAATTTCATACGGTATCGAGAAATTGCGAAGGTAGCACTTGCGCTCAAGATCCGATTGACTTGGTATTCCAAAAGCTAAAACAAGAAAACCTCAGTGAAGCTGAGATTCACCATGCGGTAGCCCAGCTTAATATCGAATTGGTATTAACTGCTCACCCAACCGAGGTAACGCGTCGTACCTTAATCAATAAACACGTGAGTATTAATAACTGTTTAGATTGGTTAGAGCTCGACTTACCAGAGCGTGAGCGTGAAAACTTACTAGGCCGCTTGGAACAATTGATTAACCAAGCTTGGCACACCGACGAAATCCGTCAACAACGCCCGACTCCGGTCGATGAAGCTAAATGGGGCTTCGCGGTTATCGAGAACTCACTATGGCAAGCAGTACCAGAATTTGTTCGCCAGCTAGACAAAAAGCTCGCTAAACATTTTGATATGCGCTTAGCACTAGACTGCGCTCCTGTCGTGTTTTCATCCTGGATGGGCGGCGACCGTGATGGCAACCCGTTTGTTACCGCTAAGGTTACCGAAGAAGTGTTGCTTTCAAGCCGCTGGGTAGCGGTAGATTTGTATTTAAAAGAAATACAAATTTTAGTTAGTGAGCTGTCGATGAGTGACGCCAATGAAGCGCTATTAGAACAAACCGGCGATCAGAGCGAACCTTATCGTGCACTATTAAAAGTGTTGCGCAGCGAGCTACAAGAAACCCATGATTACCTCACTGCTAAATTAAAAGGCCAATATACCGAAGCGCGCGATATTATTACCAATACCGAGCAATTACGTGAGCCGCTAGAGCTTTGTTACTACTCGCTACAAGATTGTGGCATGGGCATTATTGCCGATGGTACCTTGCTTGACCTACTGCGCCGTATTGCTTGCTTTGGTATTAACTTACTGCGCTTGGACATTCGCCAAGATAGTGGTCGCCACGAAGAAGTGTTTTCTGAAATCACCCGTTACCTAGGCATGGGTGACTATGCCCACTGGAACGAAACCGACAAACAGCATTTCTTATTACAAGAATTAAACTCTAAGCGTCCCTTATTCCCTCGCGATTGGGAGCCCAGTGAAGCAGTACAGGAAGTTCTGGATACTTGCGCCATTATTGCTAAACAAGAACGCGAAGCACTCGGTATCTACATCATTTCGATGGCGAGTGAGCCATCTGACGTATTAGCAGTGCAACTGTTATTACAAGAAGCGGGTTGCCCCTTCCGCTTACCGGTCGCGCCATTATTTGAAACCTTAGATGATTTGAATAACGCACCAGCCACCATGAGTAAGCTATTGTCGGTAGACTGGTACCGTGGCTACATCTCGGGTCAGCAACATGTCATGATTGGCTATTCAGATTCAGCCAAAGACGCCGGCGTATTAGCAGCATCATGGGCACAATATCGTGCTCAAGAGGCTCTAGTGTCGATCTGTGAAGGACACCAAGTAAATCTTACCTTGTTCCATGGACGTGGCGGTACGATTGGTCGTGGCGGCGCTCCTGCGCATGCGGCCTTACTCTCGCAACCACCGGGCTCTTTAAAAGGTGGCTTACGTGTGACCGAGCAAGGTGAAATGATCCGTTTCAAATTCGGTTTGCCTAAAGTCGCTTTAGACAGCTTAAATTTATACGCCAGTGCTGTGCTTGAAGCCAACTTAGTGCCACCAGTTGAGCCAAAGCAAGAATGGCGAGAAGTAATGGATCAAATCGCTGAAAATTCGTGTGATGCCTACCGCGGCGTAGTGTGGGGCGAAGAAGACTTTGTACCTTACTTCCGCTCGGCAACACCTGAGCGAGAGTTGGCCAAGTTACCCTTAGGGAGTCGCCCAGCTAAACGTCGCCAAGATGGCGGTGTAGAAAGCCTGCGCGCAATTCCTTGGATTTTCTCATGGAGCCAAAACCGCTTATTGCTACCAGCATGGTTAGGTAGTGGTTCGGCCTTTGAAAGCCTGATTGAGCAAGGCAAAGCCGATTTACTTCAAGAGATGCGCACCTGGCCATTTTTTGATAATCGCTTAGCAATGCTTGAAATGGTCTTCATGAAAGCGGATACCTGGCTATCAAAAATCTATGATGACCGTTTAGTAGAACCTGAGCTACAGGTACTAGGTGAGAAACTGCGCGCGGATCTAGAAAGATCTCGAGCGGCAATTTTGTCATTAGCACCTGAGCATCGCTTATTAGCAAACCAAGCTTGGGTTGTTGAATCGATTAACTTGCGTAACCCTTACATTGACCCACTACATGTACTGCAGGTAGAGCTACTGAATCGTTCTCGTGCCAGTGAAGAGTTATGCCCAGTGGTTGACCAAGCCTTAATGGTGAGCATTGCCGGTATCGCAGCGGGTATGCGTAATACAGGTTAAGCCAGTACTCACTTAAGTGTAAACAACCCCGCTCTTGCGGGGTTGTTCGTTTTTAAACTAGGTAAAATACAGCACAAGGCTATAAAATTAGCATGGTCTTGCGCAACAATGCCATTTAGCCAAATGGCTCATTGATAGTTAGGATGTCTTCAATGCAACAATTTAAGGGATGGTTGTTTCTCGCCTCGTTATTGCTCTATCTGCTGTACGCCTTTGGCCTTATCGGTATTGGCTTCGCTACGATAGTCGCTTGGGGAGCTGCGGTCGTTTATCTCCCCCAACTCAGTCGCCCCATTAGAGTTCAAGCAGGCTGCTTACTGACAATAGGCATCGCATTGTTAGTATTTGCGGCAAGCCAAGATACTTGGTTAAGCGCAACAGACATTCTATCTATTAACTTGCCCTTACTTGCGATGTTTAGCGCGGTATCATTCCTGGCTCTGGCTAACCCCGAAAATCAACAAGACCCCTTACCAAGCGGTAAACGCAGTATTGCCACCACCGCGTTAGGGGTCAACCTACTTGGCGCCATTATTAACTTATCTATCGTTTTTATCGTTGGTGATCGCTTGGCCAAACAACAACCACTGAGTAATGCCCAACAAAAAGTATTGATGCGTTGCTTTTGCGCCGCCGCTTGGTGGTCTCCCTTTTTCATTGCCACTGCAGTGTCGATAACTTATGCCCCCGGCATGCAGTGGCTAGATGTATTACTACCGGGCGCACTAATGGCCTTAATCGCCTTAGCGTTTACCATCACCGAAGTATCATTGCGCAATAAAGACAACTTTGCAGGTTATCCGGTTCGCCGAGAAAGCTTAACTATCCCTTTAGTGCTCGCGATAACCGTAATCAGCTTGCATTTTGCCTTTCCTGAATTCAGCATTATTTTAATGATAACTTGCTTAGCTCCGATGGCAGCACTGGCTTTTTCTAAAGGCAAATCAAAAGTACTGGTTGCACGCCAATTTATCACTCACCGTCTGTCCAACGTAGGTAGTCAATACGTCTTGTTTTTAGCGGCGGGGGTATTTTCAGCGGGGATTAAAGCCTTATTGTTGGCTTATCCCGACACACTAAGCCTGCACAATGTAAGCTTTAACCACCAAACCTTTGCGGTGGTGCTAGCAATGATGATAGTGGCCTGTATGTTAGGCATTCATCCGGTAATTAGTATTTCTTTAGCCAGCCCTTTGCTATTGCCACTTAACCCAGAGCCAAGCCAGTTGGGCTTTTTGTTTCTGAGTTCTTGGGCGATATCTACCGGCAGTAGCCCCCTGTCGGGTGTAGGCTTAACCATGATTGGTCGTTACCAGTTTAGCACTCAGCAGATCCTGAAGAACAACTGGTATTACGCGGTAATCATGTGGTTAATATGCTCTGGGGTAAACGCCTTGCTCATGTAACAAGGTCGGCAATATGATTGCTCGTTTACAATAAAGAACGTTCATTTGCTTTAAATTCGTAGTTGGGCATTCGCGGTCTATCTCATTTATGCCCCATTGTTTGTTTGGCAGATAGTCCAATAACACCTTAAAAACTCGCCTTCACACTTAGCAAAACTAATCGTTTTACTAAGTGCTTCTGCAATGCTTTCTAGAGGAAAACTTGTCGAAAACTGAACGTTTATCACTGCGGTCCATCATCGAACTAAAGAACTTATAACGGGGTGGCCAAATTTAGTTGACCACTACAGTGCTTAACTAAATGACGATAAAGCCAAAACCCACACGGCCCAGCTTCATAAACCACGCAAAGATGAGTAGCCAAGTCTTTGTATTTTTTGATAAGTTTATTGATAGAACGAATATTGGTGGGAATGGTGCTATGAAATACAGGCTCATCTCTCCAGTTATCAACACAATAAGCGACATCTGTGGTTTCTTTGTGAACGTCTAGTCCTATGAAAAACGTGCTAGATGTAGCCATGTCGATCTCCTGTTCTGTTATGACTTTGCATCTAACAGTGTGGCTCTAGTTTGACTACCCCACGATAAACGCAGGAGGTCGGCACTTTCACCGGGGGAGCATTATGTCTAGGGTTCAAGGATGATTTCGGAAAACTTTTCATGGTCTCAGAGTACTTATCTAAAATACAATTCTATCGATTATGATCTTCATAACGATTTTGATTTCATCGAGATAAATTATATGATTGAAAATCAATCAGTTATTCTTAAGTGGAAAAGAGGTGCTGGAAATTGGGTAAATCAAAATCAACCTAATTTCATTGTTCTAAATATATCGAATGTATCTCAGTTTGAATTTAAGCCAAGAGATTCTGAAATACCTTTCACAGAAGATGATTGCTTAGAAAGTTTTGGTTTTATATCAGGTGATGATTGGTGCGATGGTCAATTCTGGGTTGATAAAGCACCAGATGATAGCTGGCTTTGGTCATTTATTTTTCAGTCTGGAGCTGAAATTATAATTGGGGCTAAATCAGCTATTGTGAAAATTGAACCCTAATTGGACGTTAACTCCAACTGTTCCATACTCCCGCTAATCGGAAACACCTTTGAACAAGTGAATGCCCTAACAAGCTTGTGTCCAACAGTTTGTTAGGAAGTAATCATAATTTATTGCCAATCAACTACAGGTACAAAAACCTAGCATTGCTAGGCTTTTATAAGGTTTAGTAGAATTAACAACTAAGCAGGCACCGTTTCCGCTGGACGAACCCCCAGAGTATGACAAATTGCATAGGAAAGTTCAGAACGGTTCAAGGTATAAAAATGAAAGTCTTTTACCCCTTCTCGTGATAACACCTTAACCATCTCAATCGCCACACTAGCGCCCACCAAATTGCGGGTAGTTTGGTCATTGTCCAAACCAGCAAATTGGCCATGTAACCACTGCGGTACCTTTACATTAGCAAAAGAAGCAAACTTCTTTAAGGTGTTGTAATTTGACACCGGCAAAATACCGGGAATAATTTCACCTTCTATGCCCACCGCTGCGCAACGGTCACGAAAACGTAAATAGCTTTCAACATCAAAGAAAAACTGCGTAATAGCTTGGTTTGCTCCGGCGTCCATCTTACGTTTTAAGGCCAACAAATCCGCTTGGGCACTTTTGGCTTCCGGATGCACTTCAGGATAAGCGGCCACTGAAATATCAAAATCAGCCTCTTGTTTAAGCAAGCTGACTAAATCGCTAGCATACATCGCAGGCTTTGCAGAACCTTGCGGTAAATCACCCCTTAAAGCGACGATGTTACGAATACCACTATTCCAGTAATCCCGAGCAATTTGACGCAGCTCATCAGGCCTTGAGTCGATACAGGTTAAATGTGGGGCTGCAGCTAAACCGGTTCGGTCTTTGATCGCTTTAATCACATTATGGGTTCGGTTACGGGTGCCAGAATTAGCACCATAAGTGACGGATACAAATTTTGGCTTCAAGGTTTGCAAGCGTTCGATGGACGCCCACAAAGTTTGCTCCATGCTTTCGGTAGTCGGCGGGAAAAATTCAAACGACACATTAATATCGCGATTAAGCTCACTTAAGCTTTGATTGAGTGTTTCGATCTGTTGTGCGTGGTGAAATCCCATTACCTTCTCCATTAAAGACTGATAGACGTCTATACCGCTAGATAGTAACTCTGTGTTAATTTAAGTCAACCAGCTTCATGTTGTTGATAACATAAAGTGAATTAATTTCAATAAGGGGAAATTATATGCCTATCGCTGAGTATACGGCTAAGTATGAGATTGACGCTAAAGCGAACCACGATTAACAAGCTAAAGATAATGTAAGGTCCACCATCGGCCTTATGGCGTCAGTTTAAATGGTAGGGCTAGTAATCAATTAGCAGGCTGGTTTAGCCTTGAAAGGCGTGTATTGAATCGCCGTTACCCACCACTCTTTAAGCCCCGTTGGCGTTGTCACAAATACATCATCATCGACTTGCTTGCCAATCAAAGCTCTAGCCATGGGTGAGTCTATCGTTATGTAGCCAAGCTTGGGATCTATTTCATCGGTACCCACGATGCGATATTGCACTACCTCACCCGCTTCGTTTTCCAGCTCTACCCAAGCGCCAAAGAACACTTTGCCATTTTGCTGAGGGTAATGATCAACAATCTCTAAGGCGTCTAGGCGTTTATTTAAAAAACGTAAGCGAGAATCAATCCGGCGTAGTTCACGCTTACCTTCTTTGTATTCAGCATTCTCTGAACGATCGCCCAAGGCGGCCGCTTCAGATACCGCTTGGGTGACTTCTGGGCGTTTTACTTTCCAAAGATATTTAAGCTCTTTGTCTAATTTATGCCAGCCCGCACGGGTAATAAGATTGGTTTTCATACGCATTCTACTATTCTGCCTAAGCCGCCAATTATAAACGACTTAGGCAGTAAAATGATAAAGCAATAAGCTAAATATGTGGCTTGGTGGTTTCGCGTTTAACTAACTCAACGGGAGGAAGCCTAAAGCTATTGCTATCACCACCATTAAGCATATCTAACATCGTTAATGCCGCCGCATACCCGGTATCGAAAATAGGTTGGCGAACCGTGGTTAATGGTGGGATAAAGAATGCTGCACTAGGCACATCGTCAAACCCAATCACCGAAATGCGTTCTGGTACCGGTCGTTTTGCTTGATATAGCGCCTGCATAGCACCAAATGCGGTTAAGTCATTTGCCGCAAAAATGGCCGTATATTGCCTTTTGTTGGCCAATAAACGTTGTACCGCCTCAAAACCACCTTTTTCAGTAAAATCACCTTGCTCAATTAACGCAAGCTTGACCGGTAAACCAGCATGCTCCATCGCTTGCGTATACCCTTCTAAACGCTGCTGGGCATCAGGGTGCCCTGCCGGCCCCTTAATATGAGCAATTTCTCGATGCCCTAATTGAATAAGGTGATTGGTAGCCATATAAGCACCCACCGAGTTTTCAATTTTAATCGAGCGTAAACGCGCCGCTTCAAGATCTCGACCTAACGCGACTATTGGTTTTTTCTTTGCGTACTCAATAACTTGAGAATCGCTCAAACCACCAGTCACTATAATAATACCATCAACCGAGCGCGATAAGAGTAGTTGCATCGACTCCATTTCTTCTTCGGTATTCCAGTGGCCAGTAACAATGATGTGCGAATAGCCTTGAGCTAATAACACCTCTTCAATCCCGCGTAGAATAGAAGAATAGAATGGGCTATCGGGATGCTGTACCAGTACTCCGATAGTCATCGTTCGACTACTGGCACTGGCCCCTGTTTGCTGACCAGGCTTATAGCCTAGCTCAGCCATGGCGGATTGAATTTGCTTTCTCTTGGAATCTGAAACATAAGTGGTTTGATTCATAAATCGAGATACAGTACTGGGCGAAACGCCCGCTAATGCAGCCACATCATAAACAGTAGAGCGTTGATCTGATTTGCTTTTATCTTTCACAGTAATTCTCTGAAATCTTGATCGAGTTACCATTTTATCCCTCATTACACCCAATACAGAAGCCATTGAGCAGTCAAGGAATAAACCCCTTTGCTCAACTATATACTGCTACTTAGCTAAGAACTTGCTTTGAGTAAAATTATGCATGAGAACGCCGTAGCAGATCACATATTCGAATAGCAAAGCCCTTATCTGAGTAGCTTTTTTGTGGTGTAAATAGTAAAGGCCGACATAAGCCGGCCTACTTTTTACAACAACCGTGTCGCTATTTCGTTAACGCTTTTTCATCTAAAGCGCTTGTTACCCATACCAACGGCGCATTCCAGTTAATGGTAATCTCGTTTAATGTCCATGCTCCAATCTCGTCGGCAAAACAAGTTTGAGCAATACAATTACCCTCTAAGGTTGCAGCGACTGGGTCACTAAAACTAATAGAGTTTGGGCCACCCGATAACGCGCCTGGTGCTGGAACCGGTGATTTCTCATCAGCTTGGTGCGCCCAAAAACGGTGATGTGGGTTTTTCAATGGGTTACCACCGTAACCTGTGATGTAAGACTGATCCATTGGGTTACGCCCAAGCAGATAATCCATACCATGCGCCAGCGTTTGCATGTAATGTGTCTCACCCGTGTAATCAGCGGCATAAGTGAGAAATATTCCGCGGTTAACAATATTTGAGTTTGAACCCCAAGGATATTGCTCAGCAGTGTAAGGGATATAGTAACCCTCTTGAGATAACTGCTTAGAGTATGCATCTGCTGTAGCAATGATATTAGCGCGAGCTTTATCACGTGTTGCTTGATCGAGTTTACTAGGTACTAAGGCTAAGCTTAGGGTACCTGCCGAACTCAAATCCTGCCAAAATAAATCACCACTCGCGGTTTCATCGCCAACTGGCGCCGCCAAAAATGCCGGAGAAGCTTTTAAAGCAGTCAAGTATTGTTGCTCACCAGTGCTAATAAATAACTCTGCCGCAGCCCAATAAAACTCATCGGCTAACTCAAGGTCACCGTAGGGACCAGAGCCAGTAAAGTTATCATAAGCATACACCTCTGGGTGTTTGGCAGCAGCCTGCCAAGCGCGGCTCGCAGCATCTAAACATTGCGCTGAAAACTCAGCATCAATGTCTTTCCAGATACGAGCACACTGGGCTGCAGTAGCCGCAAGGTTGAGGGTAGCTGCAGTACTTGGTTGACCAACGTAACGCTTCATAGTGTCTTTATGAGGAGGCAGAGGCATGCCCGTCCACTTCTCATCGGCTACTTTATGAAACACCAAGTTAGATGCATCAATTTCAGTAAGCTTGAGAGCATCAATATTGTCTTGTTGATTACCCACTGGTACCGCAACGCGTTTACCTTCTGGAATTTGCATCGCCAGCATAAACTCCATATTCCAGCGAGCTTCATCCAGTAAATCATTAACCCCGTTGTTCATTTCAGGCAATAATTGCTTACCATCAGCAAAAGGCTCAGGAACCTTATCTATAAATTGTGAGCGCTCATAAAGGTTCATCAACGTCCAGGTACTAATTCCACCATTTACCACATACTTACCGTGGTCACCGGCATCATACCAGCCACCGGTTAAGTTCATATCGAAATCACAACCCGGCCAGCGGTTACCTTTAGCATCCTTTTTGTCAAAACAACTAACGGTATCATTGGGGTGACCTGCTGGGCGAGCAAGATCAGGGCGTTGCACATAATCAGCTTTAATGTCTATACCACTACGGTTTTGATAGAAATAACTTAAAGCGTCATGTTTGAGTTCAGAATAGATATCTTCAGCAATGCGGAACGGGTGGCTGGTTTGACCGTTAGCCGTTAAGGTTAGCCCTGTTTGCGGCGTTTGAATGTGGCTAAAATCAGCGCGATGAACGTTCTCACCAGATGCTTTATTCAAGCCAAATACACGGGTTTTTCCGCTAGCAACAACTTCTCCATTAGCGTCATTAAGCTGCCAAAAAATCGGTTGTTGAGCGTCACTATCAATGATGGCGAATTTCTCGGCTTTAGGGAAAAAACCTACCTGATTAAGCCTAACTAAAGGTATTTTCTTCTCTACCTTATAATTAACACCCTTGACAGAAACCCCGCTGAAACAAACTGTTGCAGCTTTTTGCGCGCCAAGTTGAAATTGAAACTCGGTCTTGGGATCACTTTTCTCTTCTTGAACAAAGCTAAAATTAAACTGCTCCGCTTGTTTACCGATTGTAATATCTTCTAGAAAGAAATGGGTATAAGGAGGGCCTTCATGTTGAATCAAGGCCTTAAAACCGGTTTCCTCGGTCGCTCTTGCAGTAAATTGCACTGCATAGCTCTCGCCTTGGGCTAAACCTAAACCTGCTTGACCAATAATCACATCCCAAGCATTGCTACCTGGTTGAGCGATCTCGATACACGCCTCACCAGCGTTGGCCGCAAGCTTACCGCCGGCAGACCACCAACCATTGGTGGCTTCACTAAACTGACCATTTCGTAGCATTTCCTTGGCGTCAGCCGCTTGCGCATCGAATCCTGTGAATGCAACACTGCACATCAATACACTGGCACCTAAACCATATATCTTAATCTTGTTGGCGCTCATTGAGCTCTCCTTGAACATGAGACGTTTTACTTAGCTCAACCATAATCGGAGTGGAAGCGTAAATTAAGGTTTAAACTCACATTCCCATGACACAAGCCGTGACACGATGAATATCTATGAACTACTTATGAAAAAAATTTAGTCTGGTGAAACTGTTTTCACTACTCTGTTTATTATCAGCGGGATGATTGCACTTGCAGCGCTTACAGAACTGAATATCATAGTGTTCCATACTACGCTGTAATCGCAGCCCCCTAGAATAAGCAAACACATGTCAAATATAGAACAACAAATCGCCACTGATATTAGTGCAAGTTATCAACAGGTTAGCGCTGCAATCAAACTCTTGGATGAGGGCGCCACAGTGCCTTTTATTGCTCGTTATCGCAAAGAGGCCACCGGTGGCTTAGATGATGGACAACTGCGAACCTTAGAACAACGATTAAGCTACTTACGTGACATGCAGCAGCGTCGACTAAGCATTCTCAAATCAATTGCCGAGCAAGACAAACTCACCCCGCAACTTGAACAAGCGATTAACGCCACCAGCAGTAAAACCGAATTAGAAGATCTTTATCTTCCTTATAAACCTAAACGCCGCACCAAGGGACAAATAGCGATAGAAGCAGGCTTAGAACCGCTTGCCGAGGCATTGCTACAACAACCCGATACCGCTCCCGAAATACTGGCCGAAGAATTCATTAACCTAGAGGCAGGTTTTGCCGATAGCAAGGCGGTATTAGATGGCTGCAAATTCATCCTGATGGAGCGCTTTGCAGTGCAAGCGCCACTCTTGGCCCGTTTACGCCAGTACTTACTAAACAACGCGCAGGTTAAAGCGTGCGTGATTGAAGGCCAGCAAATAAACGGTCAAAAGTTTCAAGACTACTTCGACTATCAAGAAGCCATTGGTAAAATCCCATCACACCGCGCGCTAGCGATCCTTCGCGGGCGCAACGAAGGCGTGCTAAATCTTAGTGTCGAAGTAGAACAAACAGACGCGCTTAGTCATCCGGCCGAGCAAATTGTCCGTGACTACGTGCAACTAACACCTAAGGGTGTAGCCAGTGACCAATGGGTAAACTCGGTTGTGCAGTGGACGTGGCGGGTTAAACTCAAGCTACAGTTAGAAACTGAATTACTTAACCAACTGCGAGAGCGGGCCGATGACGAAGCTATCTCGGTGTTTTCACGCAATCTTAATGACTTATTGATGGCCGCCCCGGCAGGTCCCAAAGCCACCCTAGGTTTAGACCCTGGTTTACGTACAGGCGTAAAAGTGGCGGTGGTTGATGCGACTGGTAAACTCGTTGCCTACGACACAATTTACCCGCATGCACCGCGTAATAATTGGCAAGGTTCGCTAACAACATTGGCAAGCTTAGTGACTAAATACCATGTAAAACTGCTAAGTGTCGGCAATGGTACCGCCTCGCGTGAAACCGATAAACTCGCCGCAGACCTAATTAGTATGTTGCCTCCGCAAGGCATTCAAAAAGTCATGGTTAGCGAAGCTGGAGCTTCGGTTTACTCTGCCTCAGAACTGGCTGCCAATGAGTTTCCAGATTTAGATGTGTCTATTCGTGGCGCAGTATCTATTGCTCGCCGCTTACAGGATCCCCTTGCCGAGCTAGTTAAAATTGAGCCAAAGGCCATTGGTGTCGGCCAATACCAACATGACGTAAGCCAAAGCAAGCTATCACTGCAGCTAGATAGCGTGGTTGAAGATTGTGTGAATGCCGTCGGTGTTGATATTAATATGGCGTCCGCGCCACTACTGAGTTTTGTTGCTGGACTCAACACCACCATCGCGCAAAATATTGTAACTTACCGCGATGAAAATGGTGCTTTTACATCGCGCACGGCAATAAAAAAAGTCGCCCGTTTAGGCCCTAAAGCCTTTGAACAAGCCGCCGGTTTTTTACGGATTAACCATGCAAAAAATGCCCTAGATGGATCAGCGGTTCATCCCGAGGCCTATCCTGTGGTTGAAGCGATAGCCAAACATAGTCAGTGCCAAGTGAGTCAGCTAATCGCCAATAACGAACGCTTAGATAAGCTAGACCCAAAACAGTTTACCAATGATAAGTTTGGTCTACCTACCGTTACTGACATCATTGCCGAACTCAAAAAACCAGGGCGCGACCCTCGCCCAGAATTTGCTACCGCAACCTTTAAAGAGGGGGTAAACACCATCAATGATCTTAAACCCGCCATGCGCCTAGAAGGGGTAGTAACCAACGTCACTAATTTTGGTGCCTTTGTTGACGTAGGTGTGCACCAAGACGGATTGGTGCATATATCCTGCCTTGCCAACCATTTTGTTAAAGACCCCCATCAGGTGGTAAAAGCGGGAGATATTGTAAAAGTGAAAGTTTTGGAGCTTGAACCCCAGCGTAAACGCATTGCCTTAAGTATGCGCTTAGACGATGAAGTTCAGGCAAACAAAACGTCAAAGCCAGTGGCTAGCCAAACCAAGCAGCGCTCAGCCCCTAAGCCAAAGGCCAACAATACAGGAAGCGCCAAACCCATAAACAGTGCCTTCGCTGATGCCTTTGCTAAAGCCAAAAAATAACCATTTATTGGTCAATGGATACACTAAATGTGAGTTTATCGGTAGAGGTGTCGAGCAGCGCTGACTTTAGGCTTGTAAGCTAAACTGTGACTGTGGGCGGAATGCAGCAGCGCTGGCATAGCGCTGCTCAATGTTTTGATTACGTTCCTGCATTTGTTGAGCTATATCGGGGAAACGTTGTTGCAGCTGCTGGGCTTTATCTCGCTGTTGCGCCAACTCTTGCTCTACGGCAGTTAATCGATCTTCAACGCCAGTTAGCGGCTCATCTGCTGCTTGCCCTTCGCTAAATTGGCTGCTACTTAATTGTTGTTGCGCCTCAGCCGCCTTTTGCTGAGCTTGGGCGGCGACTTGCCGGTCTTGACTTGACGGCTCGGCAGGCGCTAAAGCGGCACGTTGCACTTGTTCCATTTTAGCAATGGTAGCTTGCGGGTCACCGGGGATCTCGCTGGTGCTAATAGACACCTCGCCGCCAACGGCATACTGCTTGCCGTCGGGGCCACGTTCTAACTCTAATTTGGCAGCACTTGCATATTGCCCGCCAACCGCTTGATGTTGGGCTTCATGAATTCTAACTTCACGGTCTCTAGCGCTAAGCTCATCCACTTTCTTCTGCTCACTGTCAGTGAGCTCTTGTTGACCTTTTGGTGAAGCGCTAGCTTGATCTGAGTTCGACTCTTTGCCTTGCTGATCTGAATCTTTAGCTTGTTGTTGCTGTTGTTGTTCTTGGCCTTGCTCTCCTTGCTCACGAGCATGCGCCTCCCGCTCCTGCACCCTAGCTTGTTCTTGAGCTTGCGGATATTGGGCAGTAACTTGAGGTTTACTACGATCTTTCTCTGCGCCCACTTCAGGTTCTTTAGCAAAGGTGGCCACTTCTTTAGGCTGTTCAATAACTTGACGCAATTGATTATCGCGTCGCGCTGAATCGGTAGGCGGGCTGAGACTATTGGGGATGATATTAGGTAAAGAGACATTGATATTCATGCTAGGCCTCAATATCCAATAACGAACCCATCATTGTCGACTCGGTTTGAATTAACTTAGCGCCAGCCTTTGCGTACAACTCGGCTTGATTTAAGGAGACAATAGCATCAACCACTTGGTTTTGCTGGGGCTCTCGTCCAGCAGAGACCTCTGCCAGCGACTGAGCACTATCACTCACTTGTTTATTAGCGGTAGCTATGATTTGATAACCGCTGTTCGCTGCGCCAACCTGCATATGCCCCCCATAATGAGTTAATAATTTGCCTTTAAACGCCCTAATATTAGCAAATTGTTCACTTTTACACCACTAGTGAACGAGAAAAGTCTGTTACTCGTTCAGTAAATAACTGTTTCTCTGAAATAAAAGGCGCATGTGAAGAAGACTCAAAGCAATATTGTTGCGCACTGGGGGTTAACACGGCGTGCTCTAGCATCGCAGCCCTAGGAACGAGGGCATCACTGCGACCAAACAATTGCAACCACGGCACATCAATAGTGCTAGCAGCAGCGCGTAAGTCGGTTAATTGCAGCAGCTCCAAACCCTGCTGTAATGCAGCAAGCTTAGGTAAAGGCCGTTCAGCCAGTAAATGTCGTAGTTGCTTTATGTCTTGCTTCGCATGGCTACTGCCCATTGCTTGAATGGCTAAAAATTGCTGTAGAGTTTTACTGAAATCACGCTCTAGGCCTACCGCAAAACTATCTAATACATTGGGCGCGATGCCTGGCCAGCCTTGCTTCGCGATAAAATGGGCTGAGCTAGCCACGCTAATTAAACCACGAATACGACGAGGGAAATCTATCGCCGCTTGCATCGCCACTAGTCCACCTAATGACCAACCTAGCCAAATCGCTTGCTGCGGTACTTGCGCAGCCACCGCGTTCGCCATGTCACTCAAGTTCAATTGCTCTACAGCAGCAGAATGCCCAAAGCCCGGTAAATCAATCTGATAGAGGCAAAAATGCTCGGATAATAGCTCTGCCACAGGTTGCCACACCGCGCTATTCAAGCCCCAACCATGGATCATCACTAGGGCAGGACCATCACCTTGTCGCTCACAATGCAATTTGCTCATCTACACTTACTAATTAGTTATTCAGGAGCGCCAATGTTAACCAGTTTTAGCTCAGCTTTAAACCAGACTCTTGGTAATGCGAGGCAGTGTAGCTTTTGCCTACAACATTGTGCTAGCTGCTATGCACTATTAGTGGCTAACCAAATGTGCCGTTGCCAACAGTGTTTTTTAAACATTGCTGAACCAGGAGTGTGTGGTCGGTGCCAAACCGAACCAAATGACTTTGATAGTGTATTTTGCTTAGGTGATTATCAATGGCCGTTAGAGCCAGTGATTAAAAACTATAAATATGCAAAGCAAATGCACTTGGTAAAACCGCTGAGTCAATTGCTATGGGCACAAGTCAAACAGCAACAAATTTGCATACCCGATGTTTTTTGCTCTGTTCCGCTGCACTGGTTTAAACAATGGAGACGCGGCTTTAACCAAAGCGATTTGCTCTGCCAACAAGTGGCTAAACTTGCTCAGCGCCCCGTCGAACAGGTGTTAAGTCGACCCCGTTATGGCCGTAGTCAAGCGGGCTTGAATCGACGCCAACGACAGCGTGCATTAACAGCCTGCTTCTCATCTAAAAGCACAATAAAATCAGCTCATTGGGTACTAATAGATGATGTAGTCACTACCGGTAGTACCGCCAATACCTTAGCAAAGTTGCTAAAAAATGCTGGAGCTAATAGAGTGGATATTTGGGCTATGGCAAGAACGCCGAACGCCAACACTAGCCGCGCTGATAAAAAAGCCGTACAATAAACCCTAGTATTTTACTCAGGTATCGAGGAAGCAGATGGTATCGATCTCAGAAACCGCTCAGCAACACTTTGTGAAGCTGTTAGAACAACAGCCTGAAGGCACCCACATTCGCGTATTTGTGGTAAACCCAGGCACCCCAAGTGCAGAGTGCGGTGTATCTTATTGCCCACCAGAATCGGTAGAGGAAGACGACACTCAACTGCCATTCTCTGGTTTTAAGGCGATGGTAGATGCTGCTAGCGTGCCGTTTTTAGAAGAAGCTGAAATTGACTTTGTTACCGACAAGGTTGGCTCACAACTCACCCTTAAAGCCCCTAACGCAAAAATGCGTAAAGTCGATGATGACGCTTCATTAATCGAGCGAGTTGAATACACGATTGAAACTCAGGTCAATCCTAACCTAGCCTCACACGGCGGCAAAGTGAGTGTGATGGAGTTAACTGAAGACGGAGTGGTAGTGTTACAATTTGGTGGCGGCTGTAATGGTTGTAGCATGGTAGACGTAACGCTTAAAGAAGGCATTGAGAAGCAATTGCTGGAGGCTTTTCCAGGCGAATTAACTGGCGTTCGTGATATTACAGAACACCAAGCAGGCGAGCACTCTTATTACTAGAAGTGGGTAAGCCACGGTCCTATTAAGCGCTATTTTAGAATGGCGCTTTTTTATTGACTTAAGGCCTTACTACTCGCCAATCACTAACCTGCATATTAATAAAACCAGCCTGCTGGTAAGCTTTTTCTATTTGACCTGCGCCTCTTAAATGTTCAATACCTTTATCCAAAGCCCTTAGCATTTCTTTAGCATGTGGAAACGCTGCGCTCACCGCATACACCCGGCTATCGTTTAACGCCACCTTATAATGAGGGATCGGCAATAAACGTTCTCCTTCCACTAACAAAGCCATATCTTGCCCTGCTTGAAAGGGAGCAAGTAAAGCATCAACCCGTCCTTTTATCACTGAGCCATACATACCAGACCAACTACTAATACTGTGTAACTTAGCAAAATCTAATAACTGTAAGGTTTGCCAATCCACGGTCCATTGTTTGCTTGAAATTAGCGATAGCTGTTTAACTTCATCGTGGTTGGGGATGCGCTGCAATTGCAAAATTGGGTGATCAGCTCGCACATAAAGACCGGCAAAAAAATCGCCAGCCCGCACCATCTGAGCACTCATCAATAAATGTTGATTAGACGCCACATCCTTTGACCAAACAGTTGTTGCCGTGGCAGCAATTGAACCGTGTTCCAGCAATTTATTGGTTCTTAAGTAGCTATCAGACACCTGTAAGCTAAGCCCTTCTTCCCATCCGCCTAGAAAAAGGGCCTGTTGAATGAGCACCAATTCAACCACATCTCTGCGGCTGCTCTGCCCAGAGAAGTCATCAATCAGTAATGGGTTTCGATCCAACAAAAATTGATGGTAATCGTGCAGTACATCTGTCGGTACCGCGAGCACAGCAACAGGTAAGCTCACGGGTTGGAGCAATTCATCCGCCCAAAGCCAAGTTGGCCAAATTAATCCTATCCATAGGGGTATGGCGAAGTACTTAGTCATTAATCGATCTTTTCATGGGGGATTATCAGTAAATAATCATTAACTTAACGAAGGATAAATTATAACAAATTCAGTAGATAAGCATCCACGCTTTACATCAATTAACCATCAATGAGTATGATAGAAGGCCTAGAAAAGAAGAATACGGTCATAGTGGGATATGACCGTATATTTGCGACTACTCGCCTTTTTGCGAACGAGACAGTAAATCTATCGCGGCTTGTTTCGGTGATTTAGCCTGATACAACACTTGGTAGACTTGCTCTACAATTGGCATTTCAACGCCAACGCGCTCAGCGAGCAAATACACCTCTTTGGTATTGCGGTAACCTTCTACCACTTGACCAATTTCAGCTTCAGCCTGCTCAAAAGACTTACCCGCCCCTAGTGCTAGACCAAAACGACGGTTACGGCTTTGATTATCGGTACAAGTCAGTACCAAGTCACCTAAACCAGCCATACCTTTGAAGGTCTCAGGATCGGCCCCTAAAGCAATACCGAGCCGCTCCATTTCTCGTAAGCCACGAGTAATAAGTGCGGTGCGAGCATTGGCACCAAAGCCTAAGCCATCAGCTAAACCAGCACCGATCGCAATCACGTTTTTGACTGCACCACCGAGTTGTACACCGACAATATCATTATTGGTATACACCCTAAAACTACGCTCACAATGCATCACTTTGGCTAAATAGCTAACAAAGTCAGCATCTGACGATGAGGCCGATATCGCAGTGGGTAAGCCCGCCGCTAATTCTTTTGCAAAAGTAGGACCTGAAATAACCGCCAAGGAACGTTGTTCACCTAGAACCTCAGTCGCGACCTCAGACAACAAATGGCCGGTATTCGCTTCCAAGCCCTTGGTAGCCCAAGCAACCCGTGATTGCTCAGTTAACATAGGCTTTATTTGACGCATCACGTCAGCAAAAGCAAAGCTAGGCACAACCACCAGCAAATTATCGCTTTGAGCAACAGCAGTCGCTAAATCAGCTTCTAACTCAAGGCTATCAGGAAAGGCAACCCCGGGTAAAAAGTCGCTATTTTCACGAGCGGCCTCAAGGGCAGCCACGTGTTCGGACTCATGCCCCCACAAAACTGTACGTTGACCATTACGAGCAATCGCAATAGCCAATGCGGTACCGTATGAGCCTGCGCCCAATACGGTCATGATTGCCTTAGAGTTAACCATTATGCGTCAGCTTTTGCTTCTTTTTGTTGCTCAGCTTGCTGTTGTACATAGTTTGCAAACAAGGCATCAAAGTTAACCGGTGCTAAGTTGATTTGTGGGAATGAACCACGGTTAACTAAGTTAGACACGGCTTCACGCGCATAAGGGAAAAGAATGTTAGGGCAGTATGCGTTAATCGCATGTGCCAGTTGTGGCTCAGGCATGTTACCTAAAGTGAAAATACCACCTTGGTGAACTTCACATAAGAAAGCTGTTTTATCTTCAACTTTAGCGGTAACCGTTAGAGTAAGAACAACTTCAAACACGTTATCAGCAAGCTTGTTGCTGGTAGTGTCTAGGTCAACCTTAACTTCAGGCTTCCACTCTTGTTGGAATACTTGAGGAGAGTTCGGCGTTTCAAAAGAAATATCTTTTGTGTAAATACGTTGAATTGAAAATTCTACTTGTGGCGCTTCTGTCGTTGCTGCTTCAGCCATGATAATTACCTTTAATACATTTATTTAAATTTGTTTAATCGTTAATTGAACACTAACCACTAAATCACGATCTTACTTCTTAGTGACCGGTAAATTTGCTGACTTCCATTCGGTCATGCCACCGCGTAGGTTATACACGTTCTCAAAACCGCCTTTAGACAGCGCGTTGGCTGCTGAGCCTGAACGCATCCCTGTTTCACATACTACGATAATGGGGCTGCTCTTTAAGTTTTCAATAGGCTTAAAGTTATTAGCTTGTATTTGAGTTAAAGGAATGTGACGTGCGCCCGCAATATAACCCTTTTTAAACTCATCATTGGTTCTAACATCCACGATCACTGCGTCTTGTTTATTAATCAACAACGTCGCTTCATGATTGCCAACTGATTTAACTTTAGACAACATTGGTTGAATGAAACTGTAGATAACAGCACCAAACAAACCAACCCAAGCGAATGAAATGATAGGGTTATTTCCGACAAATTCGACAACTTGCTGCATAGTTCGAGTATTCCTAGTTAAGCAAATGGTTTGATATATTTGGGCGAGAGTATACACCCGAGCGCCAAGAATAGCAGCTATAGTAAACACTGAACGCCGCAAATTAGCCTAAGATTGAAATGCCGCCTCTAAAAGTGACAAAAAACAACTAATCTCGGTTGAATTGCGCTCAATCAGGTGACTCAGCCCAAAAATGTAGTAATATTTCACGAATTCGTTTTTAACTTTTACATTTACCAATTAAGGAAATTGCAATGTCTGCAAGCAAAAAGCCTTTAGCACTAGTCATAATGGATGGCTGGGGTTACCGTCAAGATAGCGCCGACAACGCTGTAGCAAACGCTAAAACCCCAGTATTAGACAACCTTTGGAACACTGCTGCCAGCACGCTAATCTCGGCTTCAGGCCTAGATGTAGGCCTGCCAGATGGCCAAATGGGTAACTCTGAAGTAGGACACACGAATATCGGCGCAGGCCGTGTTGTGTATCAAGAACTCACCCGTGTTGGTAAATCAATTACAGATGGCGACTTTTTCACCAACGAAGTGTTGGTTGGTGCGGTAACTAAAGCAGTATCAGCCGGAAAAGCCGTTCACATCATGGGGCTATTATCTCCAGGCGGTGTTCACAGCCACGAAGACCACATGCTTGCAGCCATTGATTTAGCCGCTAAACAAGGCGCCAAAGAAATTTACTTACACGCTTTTCTTGATGGCCGTGATACGCCACCACGCAGCGCGCAAGGTTCTATTGAAAAGTTTGATGCTAAGTTCGCTGAAATAGGGTCTGGCCGCATCGCTTCATTAGTAGGTCGTTACTATGCTATGGATCGCGATAACCGTTGGGAGCGAGTTGAAGAAGCCTACCAACTGCTCACTGAAGGCAAAGCTGATTATAACTACGCAAACGCAACTGAAGCGCTAGCGGCTGCTTATGCTCGCGATGAAAACGACGAATTTGTTAAAGCCTCTGTAGTGGGCGACACCGCTGCCACCATTAACGACGGCGACGCAGTATTGTTTATGAACTTCCGTGCTGACCGTGCTCGTGAAATATCACGCTGTTTTGTCGAAAAAGACTTCAGCGGTTTTGCGCGCGCCAAAGTCCCCGCTTGTGAGTTTACAACCTTGACTCAGTACGCAGCTGATATTGATGCCCCTTGTGCTTATGGCCCTAGTGACCTAGTGAACACCTTGGGTGAATGGCTAGAAAAACACAACAAAACGCAGCTACGCATTTCAGAAACTGAAAAATACGCCCACGTTACTTTCTTCTTCAATGGCGGCAAAGAAGACGCCTTTGTTGGTGAAGATCGAGAGCTAATCCCATCACCTAAAGTCGCCACTTACGACCTACAACCAGAAATGAATTCTGAAATGTTAACCGATAAGTTTGTTGCAGCGATTGAAAGCGGTAAATACGATATCATCATCTGTAACTACCCAAATGGCGACATGGTAGGCCACACTGGCGTATACGATGCAGCGGTTAAAGCTTGTGAAGCGGTAGATCACAGTATTGGTCGTTTAGTTGAAGCGCTAGACAAGGTGGGCGGTGAGTGTTTGATTACTGCTGACCACGGTAACGCTGAGCAAATGGTTGACCCTGAAACGGGCGGCATTCACACAGCGCATACTAACTTACCCGTGCCATTCATCTACTATGGCCGTGAAGCTACGCCAGTTGAAGGTGGTCGCCTAAGCGATATTGCCCCAACTATGCTAACTTTGATAGGTATGGAAACTCCAGCAGAAATGACTGGCAAGCCATTGATGAATTTGAAATAATGGCTTAATGAAAAAGCCCATTTCACATTCGAGTAAAGGCCTTATTCAGTCCTTTACTCGCCTGTTAAACGCCAGCCTCGTCGCTGGCGTTTTGCTATTACTCAGCCCCAACACCTTTGCTGACGAGCAACAGCAGCTACTTGATGTCCAGCAGCAGTTAAAACACCAGCAGCAACAACTCAAGCAGCGTAAAAATGATATCAATCAAGCACAAGAGCAATTACGTCAATACGAATTAGCCTTAGCCGATTCCAACCAACAACTCCGCAAGCTGAATAATCAACTCGCCCACTCTAAAAAACAACAACAGCAAATCGAAGCGCAAATGCAGCAGCTACAACAACAACTGCAACAGCAACAGCAAGCGCTTATTACTCAGCTCAATAGTGCCTACCGGCTTGGCCAGAGCGATTACTTGAAGATGTTACTCAATCAACAAGATGCCGCAAAACTAGAGCGCATGTTGCACTACTACAAATACTTAAGCAAAGCGCGTAGTGAAGCCTTAATTGCTGTGAACGACAAGCAATTAGAACTAAGCCAAACCAAGCAAAAACTGGCAGAAAACCAACAACAATTAGAACAACTGCTTAGTCAACAACAACAGCAACAACAGCAACATCAAAGTCAGCAACAACAACGTAAACAGCAATTAAGCCAGTTGAATAGCTTGCATAATACCGAGCAAAGCCGCCTTGAGCAGCTGCAAATTAATGAGCAACACCTTCAGCAGTTAGTGAGCGAGCAGATTGAGCAACAGCAACAATTAGCACTGCAACAAAATGTAGATAAAACCCCACTTAAGGGTTTGGCAAAAGCTAAAGGCCAATTGCCTTGGCCTTTGAAAGGTAAAGTACTACATAGCTACAACAGCAAAAACCAGGGGCAAACACGCTGGCAGGGCATTGTTATTGATTCCCACCCCGGCACCGACATTCAAGCCATTGCCAGTGGCAATGTGGTATTTGCTGATTGGTTGCGTGGCTACGGCTTAGTCGTCGCCATTGATCATGGTGAGCAATACCTCAGCTTTTATGGGTACAATCAGAGCCTTAATGCCGAGCTTGGCCAACGAGTAAGCGCTGGGCAAACCATCGCTTATGCCGGTAATACGGGTGGACAAAGCACCAACGCGTTGTTTTTTCAAATTCGTCATCAGGGTAAAACTCAAGATCCGCGCAAATGGTTAAAATAGTTAACGGGTTATTTTTGCTTTTGGCCTGCACCCAGGCATTAGCCAGCCAATTAAGTATAATTATTGATGATGTGGGGAATAGTTATGCCGATTTTCAACTCCTGCAGCTAGACCCAAGCATCACCTTATCAGTGCTTCCATCTAGCCCCTATGCTAAACAGATTGCCGCTCAAGCCGAGCAACAGCAACGAGAAATAATGCTTCACCTGCCAATGCAAGGCAGTGGCAATTTAGCCTTAGGCCCTTATGGCTTAACAGACAACTTAGCAGAGCCTCAGTTTAAGCAACGCGTAGCGTCAGCGATAAACGATTACCCCGAAGCAAGCGGCCTGAATAACCATATGGGTAGTCAATTAACTCAACTTCCCACTGAGATGCATTGGTTAATGCAAGTATTAGCGAATAAGCAGCTGTTCTTTGTTGATAGCCGAACCCATTTGGCAAGCATTGCTGAAGATGTGGCTAAAGCCTACCGTGTGCCAGTGTTACGCCGCCATGTATTTTTAGACCATCACGACGAGCCTGCCGCGATTCAAAGGCAATGGTTACAAGCCATTAAACTTAGCCGCAAATACGGCCACGCCGTATTGATAGCCCACCCCCGAGCAAATTCGGTAGCCCTGTTACAACAACTAGCCTTGCCCGAAGATGTCACGTTAGTCGGTTTACAACAGCGACTGGCCTCTGCCTCCCCCAGCCCGCAGCTCGCTACGCCTGACATTCAGTTAGTTGGAGCGACGACGCCAATACTTGAGCCACAAAACAACAAGGCGTTGTAGCCTGCACTAAGCCGCATAACATTGGCGAGTTAGTTGGTATCGTTCTCTAAGGCAATTAAATTGGTTAAGGCTTGCTGTTGAGTATCGCCACATACCCAATGAGCGGCTTTAAAGTCACTGCATACCTTGGGGCGTTCTGGCTGAGCAAATATTTTGCATAAGTTGTCAGCATCTAAATGCTGACAACGCTCACCGGCTGGCTTATTTAACGATGTGATAGAGGGCGCAATACAGCATGCGCCGCAGCCGAGTCGACACTGCATGTCTATTCTCTGTAGATGCTAAGGGAGAGTAGTCTAACAGATTAAGCACTTACAGAATGGATAAGCCAACTATATTGTTTGCCAATGCAAGCCCTCACCTTAGCTAACATGGGTCATCGATTCATAGTGTTCATCGATGAGCACATAGGGTGATGGCGACGCCCATGGTGCTAATAAAAAAGGACTAGTAATTAGTCCTTTTTTTAATGAGTTCAGCGCTTAGAGCCTAATGTAAAGTACGTAAGCTTAAACGCCCAGTGGGTGATTGATAATCATCGAAACAGAAAATAGAACCATTACTGAGCGTAATACAGTTTTTCTGAATAATCCCCTCTTCATTAACTACACCATTTTCATCGGTGTTAGTGTCAATAATCACCGATGGCGCCGACGGTATACCATCAACCTTTTGATGAGAACTATCATTGTTAATCGTATCGGCTTCGTTGTCGGGGTCGGTATTCCCATCTGTACCTGGGTTCCAGGTAATACCAGAATGAAGATTTACCTCCATATACCAACCACTGCCGCCAGAAGCACAAATGTCTTCGTTAGGTAACAAAGTAGTAAAGCTCAGCTTATTGGCTAGCAATAAGCTCTCTGTCACCTGACGCTCACCATAGTTGTTAGTATTATCATCTTGGGTATTGACTAAGTCGAGATACCAACCTTGTTGGGCTGTCCAATCAATGGGGTAAGAGGTAAGCAAGCGGTTAGCTGAGTCTTCTTCAATGATCGCTTGGCGCAATAAAGTGTCATAAACATGAATACCATCCGCTTCACTGCGCTCTGCGGTAAGATAAGATTGATTCAGTTTATCCCAAATAACATAAACCGATTGAGTGGGTTCCCCAATGGCGTTGTTATCGGCATTTTCAACATACTTACCGGTACCAAAAGCCACCAACACACCCTCTGATAAGCCATAAGGGTGAGCGCCTACCGAAGGCCTAGTAGTAATTGGCTGTGCTCGGTAGACCGAGTCTTGTTGATCTGGGCTAGTAGCAGTAAACAATGGTTTATCATCAGTGGTAGCTAGGCCCCAAGCAGTGCTGGTTGAGCTAGAGATGTCAAAGGCCCACATATTGCCATATAAATCCCCAGAATAGACCCGATCAGCAATGCCGTCGCTATTTAGGTCAACCACGGCGGGCGTTGCCATTGCATTGGGCCTAGACTCGCCCGTTGGATCGTCAGTGGCACCCACGCCAGTATGGAGCGTCTCAATAAGCTCGCCAGTAGTTAAGTTGGCGATGTACAGCACTCCTTCACTAACCGAAGAGTTATACCCATTAGAAAAAATAACACCAGTATCACCATTGGCAAGTTTTGCAATGGTGGGTTTAGCGCGGTTGTAACCAAGGCCAGAGAACCCTGTTGTTGAGGTATCTATTTCCCACTTAATTTTATTCTTATTGGCGCTAGACATGTCACTAACATCAATGGCATACAGGCCTTGAAAACCGGTGCCTAGAGTACCCACTACGGTGGTATCTCCTTCACTATCAGTAAAACCGGAAATACCGCCATCAACAAAATATTTATGGGTATAAGTGCTTTTGGTTAAGCTATTTAAGCCAGAAAATACTTGGCTAGGAATATACGCCATTATCTCTGAGCCATCGTCAGCATCGATGATGTGCACCATGCCATCATTGGAACCAAAGACTAACACTGGGGTACTAACACTATGGCCATTGACACCATCAACATAATAGGGGGTTGAATTAATCACATCACCCAAGGCTGATGCGCGGGTTCTCATAGCATAGGCAAGGTCAACATCCTCATAAGTTCTGTCCCCGCGCAGGTAATCAATCACGGCGGTGAGATAAGCCAACTTAACAGCAGGCGAACCGGTTTGACCGGCCAATAAGGCATCAATTTGGTCAGCACTCAAACCGGAGGCTGAACCATTAAGTGAATTAGGCGCCGCAAAATCGACCACTTGATTACTCTCGCTATTACGGGTGTAAATTTTTCTTGAGCTAACCACTTGTTGGTCAATGCTTGTTGCGGCACTCCAGCTTTCCGTTGCACTAAAACCCCCTGCATCTGCTGCAGCAAAAGCTTTCACATCGCCGCTCCAGTATTCGCCATCAAAGGTAGATTGATACAAAAATGCCGAGCTATTTAAAAAAGTATTGTTAAATACCGGTGGCGTGGCGGATTGATTACCACTGGCGATTCGCTCCAACGCTTTGCCAATTTGAGCCCCTAACTCTCCAGCATTAGTTACCGGGAAGTAGGCATCGGGCTCGCCACTGGTTTCATTATCCCACTCACCAGAGTCAGGTAAACCGTTACCATTGGTATCTTCAAAGCCCCCCCATTTAGCGGCATACCAAAGGGGTGAAGGCAATAAATTTGCTGTAGCTGAATCAGGAAAGAAATTACGTTGTCTCAATAATGGTAAATCGGCAACATTAGCCACAGTCTCTCGCGAATTGAGCGGGAAGGCCGAGTCAGTTTGATTGGGCGTATCCAAATAATAACTAACGTTACCGCCGCCTACATCTTTAACATCAAGGTATATACCATCTTTTGCGGTACCCGAAATCACATAACCGGCATGTTGGTGAATACTACCTGCCGCATATTGCGAATCTAAGGTCAATTGCACGCCAAGAGACTTTTGACAAGTACTTTCATCATCATAGGCGTTAGGACATAGTTGCTTAACCTCATAGGTATATTGAACGATCATGTCCATATCATGATCAGCGCCTTGCTCGACATCTTCGAAGTTGATCCTAAAAATACCTTTAGTCGCAGAGAACTCTTTAACATAATAATCAACAATGGTATTGGTAGGCTGAAATTCCCCTTTGCTGGAGTTAATCGTTCCACCGCCAGCACCACCACCAACCGATTTAGCAAAAGGCACTATTTTAATCAGATCCTCACCTACAGTAACTTCAACCTCGGGCAGCGGAGAGGAGATTGCCACCACAGTGGTCTGAATATTTTGTTTACCGGCCTTATCTGGAAATAGATCTGTCTTATGGCCATAGTAAGCCGCGGCTGCAACCGAATAACTCCCTTCTTTAGTCGGTTCTGCGGGTGATAAACCGCGCATACTGGATAAGGAAGTCACGGTTTTTGCGGTAGGTGCACTGGTGGTATCGGAAGTATCCGCTACCGATTCGCCGATAAAATAGCTACCTGATAAGCTTTCCTCAACAGACATCGAGTCTAACAAGGTTTTTAAATTAAACCCGCTCAAGGTTGTACCTGAGTATGTTTTTGCGAAACTTGCGTGAGCACCGGGTAACTCATCAGAATCATAAGACGGATTAATATCGCTGATGACTAAATTATACGGGGCGGCACAATACTCACGAGTATCGAAAGGTTTATCCCAAACCGCAAAAGGCAAGCCTAAACTACCATCAATAGTACCACTACCAGCAGAATAGCTAGCACTAGCCGCACCTTCACCATGAAAATAACGCAGACTTTCATACAACATTTCACCTATGGGGTTCCCCCAAGATGAACACTGGCCACTCGTGATAGGACCATCCACCACCCAACCACAATCGTATGTTTTGTCACCGTAGTTAAAACCATAGATCTTCAGCTTATTAATAGTACTTACGATACCCTGTACTGAACTATCGAAAATACCCGTAGCGTCAACCACTTCTGCAGAGAAATCACCCATAGCCTTGCGTAATACACCACCAGAAAGGTTTTTATCGTAGCTTCCGGTAATTAAGCCAAATTCAATACTACCGTCTTCACCATAATCATGCAGAAGACCCGTAGGTTTATAGATACCATCACCGTACTCTTTACAATTGGCTTCTAATTTCCCGTCAGCACAAACCTCGACTCGAACCTCAAATTGCTCATCGGTAGTCCCGTTTAGCACTGGTCGTTCTTTACTGGCCCAGTTCCATATATCATTATTCTGGTTAAACTTAACTCTCAGTTCTGGAGCGCCACCATCTGACCATGATGCGGTACCAAAAAAGTG
The DNA here is from genome assembly GCF_054112545.1 of Agarivorans sp. MS3-6. Taxonomy (NCBI): domain Bacteria; kingdom Pseudomonadati; phylum Pseudomonadota; class Gammaproteobacteria; order Alteromonadales; family Alteromonadaceae; genus Agarivorans; species Agarivorans sp. MS3-6. The sequence continues at coordinate 1,751,153 of NZ_CM134202.1, forward strand.
CTTTTTGTTATCATTTGGGGTGGAGTAAGGGGTGTAATCAGCAATCGAAAACCCATTGACGTCTATCGAGGTATAACTTTTCCCCCAAGAGTGTGCGTCTTGTGGAATAAATACTCTTTCTAATACCGTATTGTCTTCAGTATCAGTGCTACGATAACCACCGTACAAAACCGCTCTAAGTACATCCATTCGAGACATGGTGAGGTAGTTCAAAAAGTCGCCACTCCACTCATCAGCCCCATCACAAATTTTGGTGGTTGTTGCTGCCGATGCCCCAGGAACAAACATGCTGCTTGCTGTACTGTAGCTATAGCAACGTTGGCTATCGAAATAACCGAAGTAATCAATACTGGTTGGGCTGTAATGAATATCCAAGTTACCATCGCCGCTGAGATCAGAGGCATCATTATAAGCCTCGTAATAAAGCGTATGATCACGCCCCATCACCAGCATAACCATCGGCGAAGGTGTCGTTGCCACATAAAGCGGTGCGTCGGCCAAATCTAAATTTGCGGCCAACAAAGGAGAAGATAAGCTCAGTGTTGCAACAAGACTTAAAGCAACTTTAGGCATGATACGCATTACCAGCAACCTCCGCTTGAAGGGGTGGTTAAGCCTTGGCTATTAATGCTCATTGGACTGCAACTATCACCCGCTTGCCCGCCGTTAGGCTTCGCTGTGGCGGTTAAGGTGTAAGCAGAACCCGATACACCACTGGCTGCAAGGGTGTAATAGCTATTGAAGTCAGTGTCAGCGGAGAAATGATTAAGATTGCCACTAGTATCGGCGGCTCCAGTATAACTTAGATTCATGGCGTAAAAACTTTCCATATGTTGTGCTGCTTCCACCAACGTTCGTTTGGCTTCTTCACGGCGAGTAGATTGCACATGGCTCAAATAACTGGGGTAGGCAATAGCGGCTAAAATGGCAATAATCGCCACCGTGATCATCACCTCTATTAGGGTAAATCCTTTTACTTGTTTCACTGTGCTACTCCATGAATGCGACATAAGATTGTAAGTAAGTCACCGCACCACCCGCACCTTCGGCTTTAGAGGTAATACGTAAAAAGCGGCGTTTGGGTATGCTAACGCCCAATACTAAACCCGAATCCACACCGCCATCTTCGATAATGTAACTGGGAGATCCCTCTAAGTCAGCGCCACCAACATTGGTGACGGTTGTCATTTTATTTGCCGCAACCCAATTACCGTCAGCGTGCCACCATTCATCGCTGGCAAAAGCCGGCGTCACTAGGTTATTTGCTGTAGCTAAATTCAATTTGGCATCTTCGTGATAGGCTTCTTTACGCACAATATACTCGGCTTCATTAATGCCTGAGGTGGCCCGTGCAAAACTCATAGAATGATCTTGGTGAACCGCGGCATTCTTGCGGCCACTGGTGACTTGTTGAGCAATGGCCACCCCAATCATGGCAATAATTACCACCATAATCAGCGACATAATCAGCGCCATACCGGCTTGTTTAGATGCTTGTATTGGCATGTTCATTACGATCCTTGATTAAGAAGTAACACTGTTTCTGACACCGCCTGACGTAACATCTGGTCTGACGCGGTAATAGTCTCATCCAGCAATTCATAGCTATTACTATTGCTTAGGTTGCTCATGGAGACTTCTTGAGTCACCAAAATACCCATTTTAACTCGGTTAATTTGCAACCAGTCGGTCACTTCACTGGCTTTAAAGTATTTGTAATCACTATCATCAAGGCTGCCGTACAATATTTGTATATTATCGATATCTTCATCAAATACCGTGTCGCCGGTGTTATCTCGACATACCAGTTGATTGCTGGTGGAAACAAAGAAAGTAACCGTAGTTTGGGTATTTTCTGCCAGCTCATCTCCGTTACATTGAAAGATGCTGTTATTAGGAGCCGCCGCGCCAAAATACCGCAAACTAATCACGTCGGTATTTGCTTTAGCACCACTAAAACTGGCTTGATTTTCCAGGCCTTGCAGCATCTGCCCTTCAGCCCAAGTGAAACCGAAGGCATCGGCAGCGGGAACATTTGATAACAGGGTGTTTTGATACAACTGGTTATAGTCTCGAAATCCAGCTTGTTGCAGGTATAAACGCAAGGTTTGCATGCCCATGCGGTTTTTATTAACTAATAGATGACTGGCCCTGGTTGCTTCATAGCTTTTTTGGTCACCAATTAAAGCGGCATATAAACCGCCCACTACCAGCAATGACAACACGAGGGCAATCATCAACTCAACCAAACCAAAACCCGCTTGTTTTGTCATTACCTTACCCATACCGCCACCTCGCTGCACTGATGACCATTCCCACTGGCGTCAGCATTACAATTTGCGACTCCAGAGCCACTTAAATTGGCATCCCAAGTCATTTGTACTGTAACCAGATTGTTCGAATGATTTAGCGAAAAACGTAGTTGCGGAATATAAGGGCTAACGGTGGCGAACCAATCACTGATTTCATAAGCGGCAAACTGAGCGCGAGTACAGCTTACGCTGCTTAAGGCACAATTTAGGCTGCTAGGCGCAGTGCCATCAGCCAGGTTGCTGGCATTAAATTCATTATTCACCGTTGACGCGGGTAATGCGCTGAAGCGCTGCACCAGATCTAACATGGCGATATTAGCCGTTTGCGCGAAACGTGCTTGTTGGGCGGTATTCACCGACTGAATTTGCAAAGCGGCATGGCCTAGCAGGCCAATTGCAACAATAACCACCGCAATCAACAATTCAATTAAGGTAAAACCCTGTTGCTTATGGGCAGTAAGTTGTTGACGGAGCTGCATACTCAATCCTCCCCATCCGCGTAAGTGAAATACGTTGATCTTGATAATCATTAGACGGTGCGCACACGGTTAGCTCTCCTGCCGATGCATGGCCTGTAGGAAAGAAACGCACCAAGGTACTGGTGCTACCGTTTGCTGAAGGGCTGTATTTAAGCTCTCCAGATTGAGGCTTAGGATAGGCAGCAATAATCTGGGCGTTGGGATTACGGCTGTCTAAAGAGCCATCTCGATTTGTATCGAGGTAAACCAACCAGCCTTTATTGGCTCCCCAAGCAGCCTCACAACTAGTACCATTAGTCGTCGGGCATACATAACTGGAGAGATTGTTACGAATGGCTTCTTGTTGGGCAACAATCAGACTGTTAGCCAATAAGTCGCGGGTGACTTTTTGCTTATTGTCTTCCATGAGACCTTGAATTGACGGTACCGCGATGACCATCACAATAATCAAAATAGCGACCGCGATCATCAATTCCATCAGGGTAAAACCCTGCATTTTGTGGTGTTGTTTGCTACTAACAAGCATTGCTTATCATCCATAAAAAGCGTTAGCTACCGCTGCATTTAGAGTATTGTACCTAATAAATGGGTACTAATTATTTTTACGCGGGCTATATATAAAAAAATCAATATATTAGCCAAGCATTCTGGCAAACATCCTGCTTTTGTACAATAAGCAAACAAGGATTAGTTGACAGATATCATATTTCCAACTACACCACATGTAGCGTTTGCTTGACAGCTATATATTTAAACGACTTAGCCACAAATTCAATCTTTGTGACAGAACTAAAATCACGAGAATTGCACTAAAATCATTTCAGCACTCTTGGTTTGTGATAGCAAAATGTGTACTCTAAATTCACCGTTTTATTTTGCAAATACACTATGAAACATAAAGCACTGCCAGCTTATATTGATGACATTTACGTCAATAATGTTGTGGAAGATTGTGTGCGCTTTCTCCAAGGAACAGCGCCATGGTGGATTAGACACTCTTGCTTAAACTGCCGCGAAGCGAAACAGCTTATAAATATTTTTATGGTGACCTTTAGTACTTGGCGAAAACGTCAAGCTCAGCCCAACCATAAACGCAGTATCGGACCGAATAATTTGTATGATTTAGGCCCTTTCATTTACGAGCTAAGTTACACCATTAATCAATTGGCCAATCAAGACAGTGAACACCTCAACAATGATCTTAAGAAACTTTTAACGGCTATTTGCCAAGACTCACAGGACTTCTTGAAAAATTGGCATAACTTAAATATTGAGCAACATTCTGATTTACCACTGCCTAAAGTGATTTAACCACCAACTTTTATTTGCAGGTACTATGCGTTTATCTTTTCAGGCCGCAGATGTGTGGCCGACATACTCCAATGATCTGACTAAAATAGCTCCCTTAGTAGAGCCAGCACAATGGCTAAATTGGCAGCAATCAGACCAGCTTTATTACTGTGTTTTTAACCAAAGAGTCGTGGCCTATTGCGTAGTGGCGGCCACTGGCGAAGCCCTAGTGGTAAACCGATTTAGTGTAAGAGAGCTAACCCAAAGGCGCGGCATTGGCTTGTTTATGTTTCAACAGCTGTTGCAATTGGCAGAGTCTAAGCAACTGAATTATTTGCAGTTTCCGCATAGCAATGATGCGCCAGCTCTCGGCTTCTATCAGCATTTGGGACTAAATAATCAGTTTGAATTTAAACTATAAAAAAACCAGAGCTTAGCTCTGGTTTTTAGTCTCATTTGGTTTCGCAGCTAAGCTACAAAATAATCGCTTTTAGATCGTCATTCTTACGGTCTAAATAGTGAGTCGATTGAATTTTACGGATGGTACGTGTTTTACCGCGAACCAATAAGGTTTCAGTGGTCGCGATATTACCTTGGCGATTAATCCCTTCCAGCAAATCACCTTTGGTGATACCGGTAGCCGAAAAAATAACATTGTCATTTTTCGCTAAGTCCCCAAGTAACAACACACTGTTCACTTGAATACCTTCGGCTTCACAGCGACGAATTTCATCTTCAGCTATAGCGCGGTTTTCTGGGCTATCTTCTTTCACTTGATTGCGCGGAATTAAACGGCCTTGCATATCTCCACCTAAAGCGCGAATGACTGCAGCGGAAATCACGCCTTCTGGCGCACCACCAACACAGTACATCATGTCTACTTCGCTCAGAGGCATACAAGACAAAATAGACGCTGCGACATCACCATCAGGAATAGCAAAGACCCGCACACCCAATTTTTGCATGTCGCTAATCACGCCATCGTGACGCGGCTTAGCTAAAGTGATAACCGTCATCTCACTTAGGTCTTTACCTAACACCGACGCTACCATTTTAATGTTGTCTTCTAAAGGCAGATTCAAATCGATGCAACCTTTAGCTTCAGGCCCAACAACTAGCTTTTCCATGTACATATCAGGCGCACGTAAAAAGGCACCTTTTTCACCAACGGCGAGCACAGCAACGGCATTGTTCTGACCCATCGCTGTCATTCGCGTACCTTCAATGGGATCTACGGCAATATCAACGCCTTCGCCACCGGTGCCAACATGCTCACCAATATACAACATTGGCGCATCGTCAATTTCACCCTCACCAATAACCACTTCGCCATCAATATCAATATCATTGAGCATGATACGCATTGCTTGTACTGCTGCATTATCAGCAATATTTTTGTCACCACGGCCTAACCATTTATAGCCAGCTAGTGCTGCAGCTTCAGTTACGCGGGAAAAACGAAATGCCAGATCTCTTCTCATCGGAAACGCCTAATCAACTAAAAATCGTGACGAATACTAGCACAAGATTATGTTTTATTCAGCCAACTTAGTTAGGCTAAGGCTTGCTGTACCAAACTCAAGGCCTGGTCTGACAAATCTAAAGCTAAGGCTGCTTTTTGGCCTTCAGGAGACATTTTGGCCCAGGTTTTTTGCACGATATCGATCACCTTCTCATGCTGATGTTTATTAGCAAAATCAATAAAGTAGTACTTCAAAAACACTAAACAAATGACGTCCTCTAAAGCTTGAGTGAGAGGGTTGCGCTTAAGCTTTTCCTTTCGTAACAAACTACAGGTAGCATCAATTAAGTTTTCTTCTAAATCACGCTTACGCATAATATCAGCGCACAACTCTGCATGCTTCTTGCCTAAATCAGTTCGCCACTTTAAATACCCCGCCTTTCCCTCAGGGTAATCACTACGCAATGATAACCAACGACCAATATGCTGAGCGCGGGCGGCTATTTGTAGTTCAACCGGTGGTGCATCCATAAATTCATGTAAGCAGTTGGACATGCGCTTGCCATATAAAAACTCTTTGGCATGCTCACTACCAAGTTCATCAAACTGCTTATTAGGATCATTTAGGTTAAATTGATCAATATCGTTTAAAACCTGATTTAGAATATTTTGCTGCATGATTTATTCATTTCCCATGACTTTGTTTTAGTCTTTAACATGAACACAACATATCCTACCGATCAGCCAAATACAACACAGACGGTTACACCAAAAAACACTTGCAAAAACAAAGCAATTAACTATATGTTAAAGACAAGAGCCGCATATATGACCAATATAAAACAATTAAAAGGAGTTAATCACTATGTTGATTGGTGTACCTAAAGAAATAAAAAATCACGAATATCGTGTCGGTATGACACCCGCCAGTGTAAACGAATTAATTCAACAGGGTCATCAGGTCACCGTTGAAACTTTGGCCGGCGCAGGTATTGGTTTTGACGATAAAGATTATCAAGCGGTAGGTGCTAGCATAGCGAGCAGCGCAGCCGACGTATTTGCTGCTGCGGATATGATTGTCAAAGTAAAAGAGCCGCAAGCCATTGAACGCGCAATGTTGCGCGAAGATCAATTGCTATTTACATATTTGCACCTTGCGCCCGATCCAGAACAAACCCATGACCTCATCAAGTCAGGTGCGGTATGCATCGCCTATGAAACCGTCACCAGTCCACGCGGCGGACTACCGCTACTAGCGCCAATGTCTGAAGTCGCTGGCAGAATGGCGATTCAAGCTGGCGCGCTAGCTTTAGAGAAATCTAAAGGTGGTAGAGGCTTGTTGCTAGGTGGTGTACCAGGTGTAGAACCCGCCAAGGTGACCATTATTGGTGGTGGCATGGTTGGCCGCAACGCTGCTCAAATGGCGGTTGGCATGGGAGCAGATGTCGCCATTTTAGATCGAAACATTGATGTACTACGCGCTATCGATGCTGAATACCACGGTAAACTTAAAACGGTTTACTCCACCAGCAGCAGCATTGAACAACATGTATTAGAAGCTGATTTAGTGATTGGTGGGGTATTACTACCGGGTGCCGCGGCCCCTAAATTAATTACTAAAGATTTAGTAAAACGCATGAAAGCGGGTAGCGCGATCGTTGACGTAGCGATTGACCAAGGTGGCTGTGCCGAAACATCTAAAGCCACCACCCACCAGGATCCTATCTATATCGTTGATGATGTAGTTCATTATTGTGTTGCCAATATGCCAGGAGGGGTAGCCAGAACCTCAACCATGGCATTAAATAATGCCACATTGCCCTACATTATTACCTTAGCGAACAAAGGCTATAAACAAGCCTTGTTAGATGATGAGCATCTTCGCAACGGTTTAAATGTGATGCACGGTAAACTCACTTGTGCCGAAGTGGGTGAAGCCTTAGCACTTGAAGCCACTGACCCTATGTTGTTGCTGTCCTAGCTGAAGTAGCAAGACAAAAAAAGAGCGCTTAGCGCTCTTTTTTTATTGATGAACAGCGAGCAACTAGCGCTTTTTGCCATAACCACGGTCTTTCAGGCTTCGTCCCCATTTATCTAACCAAGCATCTAAGCCACTACGTGCATTTCCCGCAATCAAGCAAGCAGCAGAGCTGGGGCTAGAGAATTGATAATCACGCATAAATTCGTAACCATCGCCTTGACGACAAAGAACGGTATCTTCAAGTAACTGCTCACGCAAGGCCAATACAGCCGGACGCAAAGAGTCGGCACCGCCACCATTGGCCGTCGATCCCTTCACCACCATAAAGCCAGGTTTTATTTTTGCCCCAACCGGGTAACCGTGCGCCACGGCCTGTTTAACACTAAAAGAATAGTCTGCCGAAACGGCATGCTGGCTGCTTTCTACCACTAATTCGCGTAGTGAAAGTAGCTGTTGGTATAGCTCGATAGGTAAAATAGCAGCGGTTTTACGACCGTCGCTATCTATCACAAAATTAACTTTAGATAGCTCGAATGGACCGTCCATGTCAGACCAAGTGTTGATAAAGTTTGTGCAAATTTAACACAAGCCATAGGTAAATTTGAACATAAAAAAACCTCGCTAAGCGAGGTTTTTAATAAGTATTTATTCCATGGCTGCTTTGAGCTTTTTCATGGCATTTTTTTCCAACTGCCTGATTCGCTCAGCGGAGACCTGATATTGGTCTGCCAACTCTTGCAATGTGGCCTTATCTTCGTCTAACCAACGACGCTGAACAATGTGTGCATTACGCTCATCCAATGTGTTCAAGGCTGCACGTAGGCGATTAGCCGCCGCCACTTCCCAGTTTTCTTTTTCAACAAACTGAGCAACATCTGAAGATTTATCTTCAAGGTATTGAATTGGCGCAAAGCTGCCTTCGCGTTCATCATCGTCAGACGCGAGATCAAAGGCTTGGTCTTGGGCACTCATGCGAGATTCCATTTCTAAGACATCTTTAGGGGTAACACCTAGATTCTCAGCAACCATATTTACTTCATCGTTATTAAACCAACCCAAGCGTTTTTTAGACTTACGTAGGTTAAAGAATAATTTACGCTGCGCTTTAGTGGTTGCAATCTTAACCATACGCCAGTTACGTAATACATACTCGTGTATCTCCGCTTTAATCCAATGCACAGCAAAAGATACCAAACGAACACCAACACTTGGGTCAAATCGTTTTACGGCTTTCATTAAGCCTACGTTGCCCTCTTGAATCAAATCGGCTTGAGGTAAACCATAACCCGCATAATTTTTTGCTACGTGAGCAACAAACCGAAGGTGCGACATAACGAGCTCGCGGGCAGCACTTAAGTCACCGTCCTCGAACAAACGTGTCGCCAGTGCTTTTTCTTTTTCAGCACTTAGCATCTCAATTCGATTAACCGATTGAATATAGGCCTCAATACTCCCTTGCGGGACTAGCGCCATAGATGCGATCTTTTGATCCATATCAACCTCTTTAATTTACTCGATTGATGATACTACCATAGCCATCTACCAAGATCTAACCCCTAAAACCCGCCATTAGCGGCGCCGTGCGCAGCAACGAGCATTCGCTTATTTAAGACGTCATAAACTAAATATAGTTCACACTTTCAAGCACACTCTAAGTGCGTGATCTTTCCATTTAGGTGCAACTTATCCCTTAAGTAGTAAACGGATTACTTAGTCGAACAAATTACAATAAAACGCTAAACAACTGATTAATAGTACAAAAAAGCCATTTTCAATGCTTTTGAAACCACTGGCATTATGATTGCGTCACACAAAGGTATAAGCAATTTTAGTGAAAGCAAATAATGATAGAACGTATCAGTCAACATACCAGAGATAAATCTACGCACACTATCCAAGCCGCAATGGTTGATTTAGTGGGTGCAGGCCCTGGCGACCCCGAATTGCTTACCCTAAAAGCCTTACGCAGTATTGAGCAAGCAGATTTAATCCTTTATGACCGTTTGGTCAGTCAAGACATCCTTGAGTTAATCCCAACAGGCACTCAAGCCATCTACGTAGGCAAAGCAAAAGCCAACCACTGCATTCCTCAAGATCAACTTAATTTATACATGGTAGATAAAGCCAAACAGGGTTTAAGGATCTGCCGTTTAAAAGGGGGCGACCCTTTTGTATTTGGTCGCGGTAGTGAAGAACTTGAGGTATTACATCAACACGATGTGCCCGCGCGAGTCATTCCTGGGATTACCGCAGCATCAGGCTGTACCAGTTATGCCGGCATTCCGCTGACTCACCGCGGCCTTGCTACTGGCTGCAGTTTTATTACCGGCCACAAACAAGACGGAAAATTAGATATCAATTGGGCACAACTCGCCCAACTCGACCACACCTTAGTTTTTTATATGGGCCTGAGTAGCTTGCCTGAAATCAGCCAACAGCTACAAGCTTTTGGCAAGAGAGCCAACACTCCCGCAGCTTTAATAGAAAAAGGCTGCCAAAACGACCAGCGCGTTATTACCGGAACCTTAGACCAGTTACCAACGCTCGCCAGTGAACACCTTTTACAATCCCCTACATTAATTGTAATTGGTGAAGTGGTATCACTGCGCGAGCAACTCGACTGGCTAACTAAATTAGACGCGACATCGACCCCATTCGAATTAGAACATAGCGCTGCTTTAAGCGCATAGGAGAGAGTACATGGAACGTATTATCGTTGTCGGCAACGGCATGGTGGGTCACCATTTTATTGACCAGCTGATACAACAAAACAAGTTAGACCAAGTTCAGGTCACTACCTTCAGTGAAGAGTCGCGGTTAGCTTACGATAGAGTACAACTATCAAGTTATTTCTCAGGCAAAACTGCTGACGATTTGATGATGACGTCTCCAGAGTACTACGACGAACATGGTGTTCAGTACTTTGTGAATGACAAAGTAGTAGAAATTCAGCCACAGCAAAAAATTGTCGTAACCGCCAGTGGTCGCCGCGAAAGCTACGACAAATTGGTTCTCGCCACCGGCTCTTACCCCTTTGTACCTCCGATTCCTCGTCCTGAAGATAAAGCCGCTGAAGAAAATATTTTGGTTTATCGTACCATTGAGGATTTGGAAGCAATGACCAAATCGGGGGAAAATTCCAAAGTAGGCGTGGTTGTCGGTGGAGGATTACTGGGTTTAGAAGCCGCTAAAGCACTCAAAGACCTCGGTATGGAAACCCACGTAGTAGAATTTGCCCCACGCTTAATGGCCGTGCAGGTCTGTGACGGCGGTGGCGCAATACTTCGTACCAAAATCGAACAGTTGGGCGTAAAAGTACACACTGAAAAAAACACCAAAGAGATTGTTGAAGGAGAGACTACTCGCTACCGCATGAACTTTGCCGATGGCAGCAGCTTAGATACCGACATGATTTTGTTCTCTGCAGGTATTCGCCCACAAGATCAATTGGCTCGCGAAACCGGTTTAGAACTAGGTCCTCGCGGCGGCATTGTTATCAACAACCAATGTCAAACGTCTAACCCAGACATCTACGCCATTGGCGAATGTGCTTTATGGGAAGGTAAGATCTTTGGTCTAGTCGCGCCAGGTTACAGCATGGCTAAAGTTACCGTAGACCATATTGCTGGAGAGCAAACTAAAGAATTTGCTGGTGCCGATATGAGCACCAAGCTGAAATTAATGGGCGTAGATGTAGCAAGTATCGGCGATGCCCATGCCAATACCGAAGGCGCGCTAAGTTACAGTTTGAGCGACGAAGCCCGTCAAGTGTACAAAAAAGTCGTGACCAATGCCGCTGGAGACCGTCTGCTAGGTGCAGTGCTAGTGGGCGATGCCGATGATTACGGTAGCTGGTTACAACTATTCTTGAATGACATGGCGTTACCCGTCGCACCTGAGTATTTACTCGTGCCGTCTTCAGAAGAAGGCGCGAGCGCCGCCATTGGCGTAGATTCGCTGCCTGACAGCGCGCAAATCTGTTCTTGTTTTGATGTGACTAAAGGACAAATTTGCCAAGCAGTTCGCGACGGAGCTACCAGCATGGGTGACATCAAGGCTACCACTGGTGCCGCTACCGGCTGTGGGGGTTGTAGTGCCCTAGCCGTTCAAGTGATGAATGCTGAACTGGAAAACCTCGGTGTAGAAGTCAGCAACGATATTTGTGAACACTTTGCCTATTCGCGTGCCGAACTCGCCGACATTGTTCGAGTGAAGAAAATAAAAACCTTTTCGCAGTTGCTTGCAGAACACGGCAGTGGCCACGGTTGTGAAATCTGTAAACCCGCTATTGGTTCTATTTTAGCTACCTTCTGGAATGATTACGTTCTTAAAGATGAACATATTAGCCTACAAGACACCAACGATATCTTTCTAGGCAACATGCAAAAAGATGGTACTTATTCGGTAGTACCCCGCATTGCGGGCGGCGAAATTACCCCCGATAAACTGATTGTATTGGGCGAAGTCGCTAAAGAATTCGATCTTTACACCAAGATTACCGGCGGCCAACGGGTAGACTTATTTGGCGCACAGTTACACGAACTGCCAAAGATTTGGGGCAAGTTGATTGATGCCGGTTTTGAAACGGGTCACGCTTATGGCAAGTCTTTGCGTACGGTTAAATCCTGTGTGGGTTCAACATGGTGTCGTTTCGGCGTGCAAGACAGTGTAGGCATGGCCATTTTACTAGAGAATCGCTACAAGGGGCTAAGAGCCCCGCACAAAATTAAGTTTGGTGTGTCAGGGTGTACTCGTGAGTGCGCAGAAGCACAAAGCAAAGATATCGGTGTTATTGCAACAGAGGGCGGTTGGGGTCTGTATGTTTGTGGTAACGGCGGTATGCGCCCTCGACATGCCGACTTATTCGCTACCGACTTAGATGACGTAATGCTAATGCGCTACATCGACCGCGTATTAATGTTCTACGTTCGAACAGCCGACCGTTTGCAGCGCACCTCAGTATGGCTAGAGAATCTTGAAGGCGGTTTAGATTACCTAAAAGAAGTGGTTATCGACGACAAGCTAAACATTTGTGAAGAGCTAGAAGCCAACATGAACCATGTTGTTGAGAGCTACCAATGTGAGTGGAAATCGACCATTGGTGACGAGAAGAAACTGCAGCGTTTTAGTCAATTTATCAATGCTGATGAGCCAGACAATAACTTGCAATATGTGCGAGAGCGAGGCCAACGTCGCCCTGCGACTGAAGAAGAACGTATTCAAACCATCGAAATTGTAGAAGCGCCATAACTAGGAGAGTGATGATGAGTGAATTAGCTACTAAAACTTGGACCGAAGTTTGCCGCAAATCGCAACTTAGCCCAGGAACCGGTGTGTGTGCCCTCGTTAATGGTAAACAAGTCGCCATTTTTTGGGAGGGCTTAACGGACCAAATATTTGCCTTAAGCAACTACTGCCCCTTTGGCAAAGTGAATATGCTGTCACGCGGACTGATCGGTGACTATAAAGGTGAGTTGATGGTGGCGTCGCCACTTTACAAACAACGCTTTAGCCTTAAGACTGGTCAATGTTTAGATGACGAAACCGTGTCTATCCCTACCTACCCAATAAAAATTGAAGGCGATGCGATAAAAATCGCCGCTTAATCTAAAAGCAAAATAAAAATATAACCCATAGCCACGTTGAGCAATCAACGTGGCAGGGAACGCTTTAACTTTTTTAGAGACATTATAATGAGTGTAGAACGCTTTAACCTATTCGCTTTTAGCGGAAAAATGAAGATCCTCCATATGAGCTGGATGGCCTTTTTCATTACCTTCTTAGTATGGTTTAACCATGCCCCATTAATGGCCAGTATTGCAGCAAGCCTTGGGTTAACATCTAGCCAAATTAAAACCTTATTAATTTTAAACGTAGCCTTAACGATTCCAGCACGGATCGTTATTGGTATGTTTACCGACCGCTTTGGACCTCGAATTACCTACTCGACCTTATTGGCGGTATGTTCCATTCCTTGTTTCATGTTTGCCTTAGCCGACAGCTTTGAGCAAGCGGCCATTGCACGCTTTTTGTTGGGCTTTATTGGTGCGGGTTTTGTGGTGGGCATCCGCATGGTCTCTGAATGGTTCCCCGCTAAAGAACTAGGCACCGCCGAAGGTATTTATGGCGGCTGGGGTAACTTTGGTAGTGCGGCCGCAGCCATGTTATTGCCCACACTAGCGGTGCTATTTGGTGGTGATGATGGCTGGCGTTATGCGGTTGGCTTAACCGGCTTAATCAGTTTGTTATTCAGTGTCGTGTTTTTCAAAAATGTCAGTGATACCCCTAAAGGTTCTACCTACTTCAAACCCAAAAATGTTGGCGCGATGGAAGTCACTACCAAGGCTGACTTTGTATTGCTATTGGTAATGAAGGTACCGATGTACGCTACCCTTGCGTTACTCGCCTGGAAGCTCTCTCCAGCCGGTGTAAGTATGTTAAGCCAAGAAGTAGTGTTTAGCTGCTATGCAGGTTTAGTTGCTTTGTATGCCTTAGATTTTTGGAAAACGTATCAAGTAAACAAGACCATCTTTGTTAAAGCAGTGCCGAAGATTGAGCAATACAAATTCAAGCAAGTGGCGGTACTTAACGTACTGTACTTCGCGACCTTTGGCTCTGAATTAGCGGTAGTGTCAATGCTGCCACTGTTCTTTAGCGATGTATTTGAACTAGACATGGTTTACGCAGGATTATTAGCCTCAGCCTATGCTTTCATGAACTTAGCATCTCGCCCAGGTGGCGGTTGGATATCTGACCGAGTTGGCCGTAAGAAAACCTTATTAGTACTCACCGCGGGTTTAGCGCTTGGCTACTTTGGCATGGGCCAAATTGACGGTACTTGGCCACTGTTTTTAGCGGTAGCTATGGCAATGGCGTGTTCATTCTTTGTTCAAGCAGGTGAAGGCGCTGTATTTGCCGCTGTCCCTTTAATTAAGCGCCGTTTAACTGGCCAAATTGCCGGCATGACAGGGGCTTATGGTAACGTGGGGGCAGTATTTTACCTAACCGTACTAAGCTTGGTTGACTATCAAACCTTTTTCTACGTTATTGGCGCAACCGCAGTACTCGGCTTTTTTGCCTTACTGCTCCTGGAAGAACCTAAAGGCACCATTGCTGAAGTAGGCCCTGATGGTGAAGTAACGCTCATCAACGTAAGCTAACCTAGCCCCGTAAAGCGGCGTGCGCCACAATTGGCCACGCCGTTACTCAAGGAAGCGAAGCGAGTGCAACAAGAACAACAAACAGCGGGGGTATTACCCGCCAGCAGCAACCGAGTTAGTAACAGCGAAAAAGCAAACGCCACTGTGGCTAGCAACAAGTTAGAGGCGTCCTTTGGGGGCGCCTCTATCTCAGGACCTAAACCGGAGAACCAAGACGCTTGTGTAGCCAAAATTCCAGAACCCTGGACCCGTTACTATAAAGGGGTTGTCGCTATTTTAGCCGATGGCCTTAGTAGCGCTGAAAATGCCAAAGTGGCAGCGCAAATCTCGGTCACGCAGTTTGTTGAAGACTACTACGCCACCCCCGAGAGCTGGTCGGTGAATAAATCGACTGCGCAAGTTGCCAAATCTCTTAACAACTGGCTGTTTCAACAAGGCAAGCAAACCGGTTCTTACGCTTGCACCCTATCGACCTTGATCATCAAATCCCGCGTTGCGCACTTATTTCATGTAGGTGACAGTCGAATATATCGCCTCCGTGGTGGCCAGCTGCGCCAGTTAACTCGTGACCACGTGCAAATTCGCGGCAAACAAAAAAACCACTTAACCCGTGCTCTGGGCGTCGACTCTAACCTTGAATTAGATTACTCCACCCACGCAGTCGAAACTGGCGATCTATTCATGCTCACCAGTGATGGCGTGCATGACGCGTTAAGCGAGCAGCAGCTCATACAGTTACTGCAACTTGAGTTTAAAGGCTTAGAAGAACACGCCAACGCCATTGTTAATGCCGCTGAATTAGCCGGCAGTGATGACAACATTAGCGCCATGTTAGTGAGCGTAGACAATGTACCAAGCGCCGAGCTAGACGAAAGTCGCGCCCAATTATTGCATTTACCTATTCCACCCGTGATGACAATAGGTAATAAGATCGACCAATATCGAATCAGTGAAATACTGCATACTAGCCCGCGTAGCCACGTTTACTTAGTAGAAGAGCTCAACCAGCAGGGTGACAACAGCGGTACCGTACGAATACTTAAAGCGCCCGACCGTAGCATGACTGATGATAACGAATACTTCGCGGGTTTCGCACGAGAAGAATGGGTAGGTAGAGTGGTGAGTAACCCACATATTATGCGCACCTTTGAGCCCGCAGGCACTCGTCGTTTTCGCTACTTAATCGCTGAATACGTGCCAGGAATAACCCTACGCCAGTGGATGGACCAACATCCCCACCCGCCAATTCAGCAAGTCGTTCGAATGCTAGAAAAACTGGCTAAAGCACTTCGAGCACTGCGCCGCTACGAAATGGTGCACCGTGATTTAAAGCCTGAAAACATCATTGTGACTGCCAACGAGCAACTCAAGCTGGTCGACTTTGGCACTGTGCAATCGGCTGAGCAATTAGAACAAAATGAAAAAAACACTAGCCCAGTAGGCTCAGTGCAATACATAGCCCCTGAGTACTTAGTAGGAGAGACAGGAAAACACCGCAGTGACATTTTCTCTTTTGCGGTGATTGCTTACGAAATGCTCAGCGGTAAACTCCCCTATAAACCAGCCCGAAGAGAGCAAGTGGCACAGCGACATTACGCAGATTGGCACTACCAAAACATTCAGCACTATCGCAACGATATGCCTGATTGGCTAGACGCAGCGCTAGAACAGGGTTGTAAGCCAAAACCTCACCAGCGCTACCAAAGCCTGTCCGAGTTTATTCATGATCTACAGCATGCCAACCCAACATTGCGCGCTAGCTATACGGCTAAACCACTAATTGAGAGAAACCCCGTTCGGTTTTGGCAATCGACCACCCTGATATTACTGGTAGTTGTCATTTGGCAATGGGCCAGCCAACTTAGTTAAGTTTCATTAGCCAAAAGTTAATTTTAATAAACGCCGCTGATTAATCAGGTGCTACCATAGCGAAATTCTTGCTAGTTAGTGGTCAGCATGCCTTCCAATACTCAAAGTAAAACCCTACAGAAAGGCCTTTTTGGCATGGCATTGCCTATTTTTGGCGAGTTTATGCTGAATATGTCAGTGCCGGTGTTCGATGCATTATTCCTCAGCCAAGTGTCAGACCAAGCCGCGGCCTCAGTGGGTGCTGTTATGCCGTGGTTCTCTATGGCGATTGTGTTTTTCTCAGCCACCGGAATCGCTGGTGCTAGCCTTGCCTCGCAATATATGGGTAAACAAAACTATCCCCGCGCCAACTTAATGCTGGCAGGCTTAGTGATTCTAGGTGTGTTAGCTGGGCTACTCTGCGGCACCTTCTTTGTGACTCAGGCTAATAATATCGGCCAATGGATGAGTTTACCCAATGGCATGAGTGACTTAGCCGCCGAATACTTAGTATTGGCCGGTGCCGGTATTGGCTTTATGGGTTTAAGAATGACCCTCGCCAATATTTGCAACGCCTATGGGCGCTCTTATTGGAACACTATTTCAGCAGCACTCATGCTAATCACCAACATCTTAGGAAATGGCATATTAGTTTTAGGCTGGTTTGGCGCTACACCTATGGGCGTAACGGGTGTGGCTTTAGCCAGCTTGATAGCCTGGGCCTTGAGTTTAAGCTTTAGCTTAGTGGTTGTGCTGTTCTTGATTAAAGTGAAACTGCCTTTAGCTGACGCGCTAATGCAGCCAAGCAAAAGCTTAAAGCCAATTCTGAAAATCGCCGTTCCGTCTGCGCTAGAACCATTTTCTTACCAAAGCTTTGTGATGGTGATGAACTTGATGATTGTGCAATTAGGTGAAACCTCGATTACCGTGCGCATATATGCGCTAAACATCTACGTTTATTGCACCATGATGTTAGTTGCACTTGGTATCGCCAATACCATGTTAGTGACTCAATTGGCAGGTGCAGGACACTTTGATCGCTGCCACCAGCAAATGCGCCAAGGCTTACGCTGGGGGTTAATTGCGGTCGCCATTGTTGCCAGCTTGATTTTTATATTTCATCAACCCTTATTAGGAATATTTACCAATAACCCCGAGGTACTCGCTCTGGGTCTAGTCGTTTGCCTGATTCATAGTATTAATGAGCCCTTTCGAGCGATAAACATTATCAGCGGCAACGTATTACGCGGTTGTGGTGACGCAGTATTTGTTACAGGCAACGCCATTGCAGTCACTTGGCTATTTTCGGTGCCTTTAGCCTATGTCATGGGCGTACATTTTGGCTTTGGTTTGTACGCCATTTTACTCGCAGGGGTAGTGGATGAATGCTTACGCAGCCAGATAAATTGGCGCCGCTGGAAGAGTGACAAATGGAAGCGAAAGCTCGCACCCGATTAAGCAATCGTTAGCTAGCTCGGCTCTATCTCTTTTATATGTCGGTGAACCGAAAACCAAGAGGCAACGAGGCCAAGCAAGGTTGAAAATAGCATCAATGCGCCAAATTCGTTGGCGGATAGGCCCGCTAAATAGATGTCTTGTTGGTAGAGCACGCCGATTTGTTGTAAGGCGTATTCAGTCCAAATTAACAATACATTACCCAGTACCCAAGCTAACAAACCACCAATTAAGCCAAACCAAAAGCCAGTATATAAAAAAGGGCGTTGAATAAACGAATCGGTAGCACCCACCAATTTCATCACTTCAATTTCGCTTCGGCGGTTCAAAATATTGAGCCGCAAGGTATTGCTAACAATTAGGGCAACCGCACTTAACAGCAATAAGATGAGTAGCCACGCCGACTGCTGCAACATACTAACGATAGTATCTAAGCGCTGTAGCCACTCAATATCCAGACGCCCTTCATCTACCAAATTATGTTTTTGTAAGCTATCAAGCAGGTTTTTGGCAGCACTAGCACTACTAAATTCTTGGCTAGGTAATACCAGTAAAACATCAGGAAGAGGGTTTTCAGGCAGCAAGGCCAGCACATCCTCAAAACCACTGTTCTCTTGAAATTCTAATAAACCTTGCTGCTTACTTATTAACTCGACTCGGGCTACTTGCTCCATATCTGCAATATTTTGCTGTAACAAGTCTCGCTGTTTTGGCTTGATATCTTGTGTTAGAAATAAGCTAATTTGAGCGTCACTTTGCCAGTAGCTCGTCAACTGCTGGATATTTTTAGTCGCCAGATAAAAGCTGGCAGGTAAGGCTAAACAAACACCAATCACCGCTAAGGTTAGTAAAGAGCTAGCAGGTGTGCGCCACAACTCGCCTAAACTGGCGATACACTGCTGCAAATGCCTAACCCAAAACATCACAAAGCGCATTGGTAGGGCAACTTTAACTTGAGGTTTTGCGCCCATCATTGCGTAAACTCCGTACTTTGAGTGGTAGGGTTAAGCAACTGACCGTTCTTCAACACCAAGCGTTGATAATGTAATTTGGCAATTAAACTAAGATCGTGACTAGCAATTAACACCGCCACCCCTACTCGGTTAAACTCTTCAAACAAACGAAATATTTCTAAGGAAAGCGCTGGATCAAGGTTACCGGTGGGTTCATCGGCAATTAATATCGCGGGTTTATTCACTACTGCTCGGGCAATGCCTACACGTTGCTGCTCACCACCGGATAACATTACCGGTGTGCAGTGGGCTTTATCTAATAAGCCCACTTTATCTAAGGCCGCTGCCACACGGCGCTTAATATTGCTCATGCCGTAACCCTCGATCACTAAGGGCAATGCAACATTGTCAAACACGGTGCGGTCCATCAGCAATTTGTGGTCTTGAAATATCACCCCCATTTGCCGGCGCAAATAAGGGATTTTGCGATGAGACAAGCGACTAATATCGTCGCCATTAACCCATACCTGGCCATCGCTAGGACGCTCCATGGCGGTGATCAATTTGAGCAAGGTACTTTTGCCAGCCCCTGAATGGCCAGTTAAAAAGGCCATTTGACCTTGCTCAAGATGAAAGGACACCTTTTGCAAAGCCCGTTGACTACCAGGGTAAATTTTACTCACTTGCTCAAAACGGATCATATAAAGACTTTTCCTTACTGATTAAGCAGCCTTCGACCTATGCTTATTCGCTCTCTTCGCGACTAAATAGAGCATCAACAAAGGGTTGTGCTTCAAACTCTCGTAAATCATCGATCCCTTCCCCAACCCCAATATAGCGGATAGGTAAAGAGAACTTATCAGCCAAAGCAAAAATAACCCCGCCTTTAGCCGTGCCGTCAAGCTTGGTTAAGGTTAACCCGCTTAAACCAACGGCTTGGTTAAATAAGTTGGCTTGGCTAATGGCGTTTTGCCCAGTGCTAGCATCAATAGTTAGCATGATCTCATGAGGCGCTGCATCGTCGAGCTTTTTCATCACCCGGACAATTTTTTTCAACTCTTCCATCAAATGCGCTTTATTTTGCAATCGACCAGCAGTATCGGCAATCAATACATCTACGTTTCGTGACTTAGCTGCTTGAAATGCATCGAAAATTACCGATGCGCTGTCAGCCCCAGTGTGTTGGGCTATCACAGGAATTTTATTACGCTCACCCCAAACTTGTAATTGTTCAACTGCGGCCGCCCTAAAGGTATCGCCGGCAGCCAACATCACTGATTTACCATGGCTTTGATATTGTTTAGCCAATTTGCCAATGGTGGTTGTTTTACCCACACCATTAACTCCCACCATCAAAATAACAAACGGGCCTTCGCTACTGTCTAAATCAATCGGCGCTTCAACCGTTTTGAGCATTTCTGTCATGTCTAGTTTCAACTGGTCGTAGAGCGTTTCGGCTTCTTGTAACTGACTGCGTTTTACATGCCCTGTGAGCTGTTCAATGATTTTTAGGGTGGTATCTACGCCTACGTCTGCGACCAGTAACTGTTCTTCCAGTTCTTCAAACAGCTCGTCATCGATCTTTCGGCCTTTAAACAACGAGAAAAAGCCCCAGCCAAAGTTTTTACGGGTACGTTTTAGACCTGCTTTTAAGCGAGCAAACAAGCCCATTTTTTTAACTGGCTCGGCAGCCTCAGAGATTGATGAGTTTGCTTCAAGGGCGGCATCACGCTCAGCTTGGGCTTCTCGTTCAGCTTGGGCTTCTCGTTCAGCTTGCGCTTCTCGCTCGGCTTGGGCTTCTCGCTCGGCTTGGGCTTCTCGCTCGGCTTGGGCTTCTCGCTCGGCTTGGGCTTCTCGCTCGGCTTGGGCTTCTCGCTCAGCTTGGGCTTCACGCTCAGCTTGGGCTTCTCGCTCAGCTTGGGCTTCACGCTCAGCTTGGGCTTCTCGCTCGGCTTGGGCTTCACGCTCAGCTTGGGCTTCTCGCTCAGCTTGAGCTTCACGCTCAGCTTGGGCTTCACGCTCAGCTTGCGCTTCTCGCTCAGCTTGGGCTTCACGCTCAGCTTGGGCTTGCTGTTCTGCTAACTGATGCTCTTCTGCGGGAGATGCTGTTGTTTGTTGCTCGTCGTCTTTTTTTCGGCCAAACCAAGAAAATAGGCCTTTCTTTTTTGCCATTACTGCAAAACCTTTTTTACCAGTAAACGAAGTTGGCTGTTACAATGCCAACGTCCAGTCAATATTGATCGGATTTTATCACAGTTTCTCAATGGTCTAAGTAAATGGCACGGCTTTCCTCAAGAAAACATTCAAATCAGAGCAACAAATCAAGCAACGGCAGTGGCCAAGTGCGAATAATCGCAGGCCAATGGCGAGGTCGTAAACTTAAAGTACTGAATAGCGAAGGTTTACGCCCCACAACTGATCGCGTAAAAGAAACCGTATTTAATTGGCTAAGCCCCTACTTACACAATAGCCATTGCTTGGATTTGTTTGCAGGCAGCGGCAGTCTCGGCTTTGAAGCCTTATCGCGCTTTGCCAGTTTTACCACTTTTATTGAAAAAGATGCTCTGGCAACGAAACAGTTAAAAGCCAATTTACAACTACTCAATGTGTCGAGCGAGCAAGCTAACTTAGTCAATACAGACGCCTTACAATGGCTTAAACAGCGACCTAGCGAAGCTTATGATATCGTGTTTATTGATCCACCATTTCGCTGTGATTTACTGATCCCCAGCTGCAATTTGCTCAATCAGCATGGCTGGTTAAAGCCTGATGCTTTAGTTTATATTGAGTTTGAAAACGAAGCCCTTGAACCACAATTCCCCGCTAATTGGACCTGTATAAAAAGCAAACAAGCAGGTCAAGTTAGTTATCGTCTATTCCAATCAAGTTAAGAGCACCGCACTATGTTTATCACTATAGGTAAAATTTTCATGGTATTAATGTGGCTTGCCATGCTAGTTAGCCCAGTTATTTTCTTGCCGCCTTATAACTGGATCCTGCCTTTAGTCGGCATGTTTTTATTGTTGTTACATGGCGTACAGCTGTTAGCGATTCGCGGTACACTGATGGAGGCTGGGGTATTAAAAAAAGGCGACAATTTGCAAATGTTGCTATTTGGTTTTTTTGCCATGTGGCAAATACATAAACGTATGACAGGAAAGCCCTCTTGAAGTTAGGCCAACTGTTCTTAGCCAGTTGTTGCTTCATAAGCTTACCGAGTATGGCGATGAGTGTTACAGTGCTTGACGATGCCAAACATCAACGCAGCGGCGCTTGGACCCAAGTGTTACCTTATGCATTTTACACCGAAAACTTAGAATGGGGAGTGGGTGTAGGAGTGGGTGCCGCGGGACATATCCAAGAAAGCTCAAGCCTCGTTGCTACCGCAATGGTCACCAGCAACAACAGCTGGATGGGCTTTCTGTACAGTGGCGACTACCAACTTCCCTTTGCCAACAGAATATTTTTTGATACTACTTTGTACCAAACCAATTTCACCCGCGACCCACAATATATAAACGGTAACGACGACTATGTCGGTGAGCATGCGGGTAGTAACGATTCCAGCCAAAACAACCGCGTATATACCCACTCTAAAGGTCAAGAGTACCGTTTTAGATTTCGCTATTTATTGCCTTTAGGCCATGGGAAAGATTCACCCGTACATACCTTTAAAATACGCCGCGGTGAAGTAGTATCAGGGTATGAAGCGGGTGCAAAAGAGTGGAACCCGCTCACTAGTGGACGCACGATTATTCAGCTAGAGCCCTATTATTGGAAGCAAGATGTAGGTGAATACAATCAACTGCAAGACGCCAATACCTCGGCAGGTTTAACCCTAGAGTTAGAGTATGACAATCGTAACTTTCACCAAAACCCCACCGCAGGCAGTCGCCAACGTTTGAACATCACTCGTGATTGGGGAGGAGCAGAGCGTGCCTCTTGGACCACCTGGGAATTTTCAGCCTCCAAATATATTCGTCTTCCACAAGCCTCTTGGGCGCAAAGCCAAGTATTGGCATTTGGCATGGCAACCTCAGATACACCAACTTGGAACCACAGCTCTTTTGATAATGGTGAGCAACAATACCATCGACCTGCGTGGTTTGCAGGCTCCCGCTTGGGCGGAATGGACCGGCTCAAAGGTTATGAAACAGCCCGATATCACGACCGCTCGATGATTTATTATTCGGCCGAGTACCGCTTTACCCCCAATTGGAATCCACTTCCCAAAGTCCCTATTGTTAACTGGTTCAACGTACCAGCTTGGTACTGGGTGGCATTTGCGGAAATAGGCCGAGTGGCCGATGAATACAACCTAGCAACACTGCACAGCGATATGAAATACAGTGTTGGAGGCAGTATAAGAGTGATGATGGAAGGCATAGTATTACGGGGCGACTTCGCTACCAGTGGCGACGACAGCGTGTTCCGCCTTGGCATTAACCACCCCTATTAATGATGTTTACTTGGTCAATGTGATTGCGAATTATAGGGATTGCCAATAATCTGCAATACCATCGAGGAACATTTGCACTGCCAGCATAATCAGTAACATGCCCATTAAACGCTCCATGGCTTTTAAGCCTTTTTCGCCCAATATTCGCAGTAACACACCACTACTTAAAAAAATCACGACGCTAATTCCCCAGGCCAATAATAAGGCTAAGGACCAATCTAGCATTCGGCTGCTATCTTGGTTGGCTAACAGCATTAATGAGGCTAACACCGATGGACCAGCAATCATTGGAATAGCCATAGGTACTAAAAAAGGCTCTTCACCGGCGGCTAAACCTGCCACTCCACCCGGCTGAGGAAAAATCATTTTTAATGCTATCAAAAATAAGATAACACCGCCGGCAATGCTCACCGCTTCTTGGCGTAAGTTTAAAAAGCCAAGAATTTGCTCACCGGCAAACAAAAAAGCAAACATAACACTTAAAGCAAACACTAACTCTCGCAGTAAAACGATTCGTCTGCGTTTAGGATCGAGGTGTTTTATCATGCTGAGAAACACCGGCATGTTTCCTAGCGGATCCATAATCAAAAACAACATCACCGCTGCTGACAACATATCCATTGGCTAATACTCTAATTAACGATAACTTTATCTGAGGTATAAAAAAGAGCCAGAGCATAACACCCTGACTCCTCTCAAGCTTAGCTTTATTTACGGTGTAAAGACGACTTTAACCGCATCGGTGACATCCGCTTCGTCTACGTAAGCAATCGCGTCTGCATTACCTGCCACTTCTGATACCGCAACCGAGGCCGAGGCCGCCGTTTTTGGCGGTTTGGCTTTACCGGTAAAGATCAACTTAGACCAATAGGCTTGTAGCTGTGCTTCACTTTTACCGGTCGCTACGTCATGAAAAGCAACCCGTAAAGGATCACCTTCATTATATTCGATAACGACCGGAGCTTTACCATTAGGCAATTTTTTCAATTTACCTAAAAACAGTTTTTTCACTTCAGCTTTTGATAAAGCATCAGGGCCTGCAGGGTTAGCAATCACTACCGGAGCAGCCAAGCAACTAAGACTAAATGCGCTCAAACAAAGAGCCAATAATAAGTTTTTCATGACTCCCTCCTAAAATACGCCGTCAAATACAATGCTGTAAACCATAGTGTCATCAGGTGTTTCTTGACCCGCCAAGGCCCCTGCAACTTTGCTCGCTAACAAACCGTTAGTATCGCCAAAGCCGTTCACATAAGTCGCATCAAATTTAACCGCTAAGTTAGATAACAAATCGTAACGTAGGCCTAAAGAATAAGAACTGCGCTTACCATTATAAAACATAGAAGTAGGAGCTAAGGTTGGCGCACCACTGGCGCAATCGGCTAAACAAACAAACTGGCCATCACGCTCATCGTCATCTTGAGTCTTCATTCCAGCAACCGTGCCATAAGGCATCGCTTTACCAAAACGGTAACCTAAAGTTAGATAGCCAGAATCCACATCTGAGTACTGACCTTCTACCGTGGCGCGAGTCACTTCAGATACGACTAATAAGCTACCGTTGTCGTAGCTAAAACCAGCACCTAAGAAATCAGACTTGTTCTTTTCGCTAATGACTTGAGCATCAGGCTGATTGCTTGACGACACAGTAATTTTGGTTTGACCATAAACTGCACGAACAGTGAAGTCATCTACAACCCAAGTTAAATTAGCCCCTAGAATATCATCGTAGTTGGTGCCGCCCTCTTCTGATTGCCCCCAAAAACCTTGCAAGGTTAAGGTGGAATTATCAAACTCGAAGTCGTAACTACCATCTACCCCAACAAAAGAGTTAAACGGTACAAAGCTATAGACTTCTTCTGGTGGGCGTGCCCAAGGTTGGGCATAACCGACTTCTAGGTAATCTGAGTACATATACATGGGTAAGCGAAGTTTACCGCCACGTACTGTGATGTAATTGTCAAAAGTATGTTTTAGGTAGGCCCATTCTACCTCTGGGCTAAAATCATCTTCACCACGAGCCACCAACTGAACGGTCACGCTGGTACTGTCAGCTAAGGCAAAATCACCTTGTAAACCAACCAAAGTAAGATTATTGAAATCGTATTCATCAGATGAGCCAGCATAACCCAAGTTATTATTAGACTGGTTAATGCCGACACTGTAGAAACCATTAAAACTGATTCTATCCCAAGCATTATCTTGATTCTGTTGACGTAATACTTGCACTTCTTGCTCGAGTTGTTCCACTCGTTTGTCTAGTGCTTCATCTGCCATTACTGCGCTACTCAATATGCAAATTGGCAACGCTTGCCACGCCCTTAAATCCATGGGGCTCTCCTTTCTATTATTGTTTTTATTACACTTTAAACTGACTAATAACTTCACTTAAACGTTGAGTTACTTGTCGTACATCTTCGCTGACCTTGTCTATTTCACTAGAACTTTGCGCCACCGCGATAGATATCTGTTGAATGTCGTTAACACTGCCGTGAATTAAGTCGGAGGTTTGGGTTTGCTGCTCTGTGGCTGCCGCTATCTGTTCATTTACCGCATGAATAGACTCAACCTTGCCAGTGATATCTAACAAGGACTTTCCTGCCTGAGCCGATTGCTCAACACTTAAGCCTGCTTGTTCAATCCCTCGATTCATGGCTTCTACCGCCGAACCGGACCCCTTTTGAAGCTCTTCCAATACCTGTTGAATTTCTTGTGTTGAATCTTGAGTGCGTGATGCAAGTGTACGCACTTCATCGGCAACCACCGCAAAACCACGGCCTTGCTCGCCGGCCCTCGCCGCCTCAATGGCCGCGTTCAAGGCAAGTAAATTTGTTTGCTCAGCAATACCGCGAATCGCATCTAAAATAACACCAACGTTACTGGTATAAGACTCAAGCTGGTTTATCGCCTTAGAGGTATTATTCACTTCTTCAGCTAAATCGTTAATCACAGAGATGGTATTTTCTACCACCTGACTGCCTTCTTGTGCGGTACTATTCGCCGAAGAGGCTTCTTCAGAAGCTTGTGAGGCGAAATCGGCAATATGATGAACACTGCTTGTCATCTCCTGAATTGCTGAACTCACCGCTTCAACAGAGTGATTTTGAGACTCAATGCTTGAAGCCGTGTGTTTACTGGTCTCCATTAAGCGTGTAGATACGTCTTGAAGGGCCTGAACCGTTTCAGTGGTGGTCGCTATGCTGATCTGCATTTTGCCGATAAACTGATTAAACCAATGTACCAAGGTGGCGATTTCATCTTTTCCGTCGTAATCCACTCTTACGGTTAGATCACCTTCACCCTCGGCGATTTCTCGCAACGAAGAGGTCACCTGAGCAATCGAATTGACAATGCTACGGGTGGTCATAATGCTAACAAAAATCACCACAACAATGGTTGCCACACCCAGCATGATACCGGTAGTAACAGCAGATTTTGAGCTACTAATCGTTGAGTCGATAGTTTGATTAAATGCCTGCTCGGTATTCGCGCGTAGGGTAGCAATACCGTCAGTAAGCTCTTGGAGAATGGCAGCAGAACGCTCAGCTTGAGCCGGCAAAGTGGAAAAATCGGCGCTTCCGTCAACTAAACTCAAAGCAATAGAACGGGCTTGCCCATAGTAACTATCCAATAAGTTTTTCAGTTGCTGAACATCTTGTTGAGCACTGGGTAGAATTTGGAGCAACTGATTCAGTTTATCGCTAAGCAACTGCCGCTGCAGATCGGCACTTTCCAATGACTCTTCTTCACCGGTTGTCACCGCAGTTTGTAATAACTGGTCTATGTTATATAGGGTGTTTTGGGCTACGGTTGCTGTATCTAACGCGGGAAAAAACTGGTCTCTAATTTGCTCAATGCTGAATTGACTCTGCTGCTGAACGAGAATGTTATTGATAAGATAGAGTGCAAAACCTACTACCGCAATTGTCGCCAAAATCCCGATCTTATGGCTTATTTTTAGACGCCTTGCCAAATCCATTAATACCACTCCATGTGATTACAAATATCGATATCTTAGTTATCGTCACTATTACGCAAATGTTTAACGGTTAGATAAATTATTGCTAAATAAACAACTTAACAATTAAAACATACGTTTGACTATTATCAGAAACGTTAATTAGATTAAGCGCTCGCATGGCTAGCAAGCGTTTACGCTGAGCTTAAATTCAATTGTAGACGTTTAAACTGAGGGGATGAAAGAAATGTTAAGCAAGCGTTAACTAAACACCATAAAGCGTGATCGACAGCAAGTGGGGGCAATGACAGTTATAGGGATAGAATGGGGCTGACAAAGCAGCCCTTGTGAGCGAAGACGCTCTATTTATGAGAACAAATTTTTGATTCGCAGGTATTGAAGCCCTGATTAGCTTCAACAAATTTTCCGCGTTCCGCGAGGAATACAATAAGCTCCTGTGCGTTCATACCTTTCTTGCTGCAAGTATGGTATTCGCTTTGCTCACCAAAAGTCTGTTTCATTAGCTCTTCTAGCGATGCCGAGCTAAAACTACCACCTTTCTCCAACATCAATTGCATCACTTGATGCCCATGAATCGACTGACTCATTGTAACCTCCATAAAAAAACGGCGTTCACTTTAACAGTGTCACGCCGTTGATTACTTGCGGTAGAACAAAGCTATATAAGCTTCTCGATATTCTTAGATGCCAACTGCTGCTGGTAAGACTGAATGGAGCTTTGCAGCACCGCATCATTTTGCGCTTGCTGAGACGTCGATTGCGCATAATTTGTATCAAGAATACGTGAACGAGCGGCGCTTTGCGCTTCTATGGCCGCTTGAGTCGAGCGATAAGCAGATTCAGCTGCGTTACTCTGAGCCCCCAACTGCGCTTGACTTGAGTCGGTGGTTTGTTGTGCCCCTTGCAAGGCTGCTTGAGCCGCTGCAGGGTCAGACACATCCACGTTATCAACGCCTAACTCCGCAGCATTAGGAATGGCGGCAGTATTTGCATCGACTTGTGCTTGCAAAGCGGCAATATCATCGGAGTTATAAATTCCATTACCACTTTGAACCGCCAAGGCTTGATTTTGTTGTAGTAAATCAGTGGTGCCTTGCAATTGCGCCGACTCAATATTATTGATGCTAACTTGATTTTGATAAATATTAGCATAGGCTTCTTGTTCACTGATCCCGGTGGTTAGGCGGTTTGATATTTGCAAACCGGCAGGATCGTCCGCAGCAGAATTTATTTTCTTACCTGATGCGAGTTTTTCATCTTGCTCTTCTTGGCGCTTTTTAGCCTGTTCTAGATAGAAATCTGACGGCGCGACTGAGCTGGATACTTGACTGATTGGCATGAGTTATCCTCAACAAACGTTTACGAGTATAGCCATCCTAGCTGTATATAATTTAAGCATAACACTCATTAGCAAAAACTTCATCATCAAATAGCGCACTTAGTCGTCTCGTGATCGTGACACGCCCAGCAGTATTCAAAGCTACCGGGATTAGATTCCCCACAGTGTTTGCAAAACCACTCTTGTTGGCTGTCTTTTTCATAATCAATAACTGCTTGCTTAGCCCGTTCCCAATTGGTTAACGTCACCACAAGGGTGACTTGAAAACAGTCTACTGGCAACTCACCCACTGCAGCCATTGAAAACTCACCCTCTAAGCGACTTTCAATCCCTAGTTTTATCAACATGCCCTGAAGTAACTTCGCCTCCAGTAAATTAGACGCGCTATAAAATGCAAACCATTGATCCATCGACCGTCATCCTTTGTAAAGCGAGTGAAGTATCTGCAACTATCCATTGATATAATACTAGACCACCATCTGTGGCAAAAAACTTTCAAATGATGCTAATTACCGCGCATATCAATTATTAAGTGTAAACTGGTGGTTCAACACGCAGCGTTATTCCCCCCCCTTTCTCACTGCTCGGTACTTTTTCAGCTCACCCACCAACAAGCACCAATGTGAGACAGTTGCGCACCATTTTAATGCACCCCTATAAAAAACCATCAGTATATTCGCACCAAAACAATACAGGGAGGTGTAAGTCACACGTTATCAGTCAGTTAAAAGCTATAAAATGCATCAACTTAGTGCTTTTTTATGTAAAAAATTTAATAGCGGGCCTAATAATTGCTTAATTTTGGCGCAAACCAATATTAGAAGAACTAATCAGGAGTAGATTTAATGGATAATATTAGTGCCGCTATCGACGTTCTGTCACAAAGCGCGAACACTTTATTCATTTTGCTAGGCGCTATAATGGTACTAGCAATGCATGCCGGCTTTGCCTTTTTAGAGGTAGGAACCGTTCGTCATAAAAACCAAGTTAATGCTTTAGTAAAAATCATCACTGATTTTGCATTCTCGGGCGTTGCTTATTTCCTTATTGGGTATTACCTCGCTTATGGTAATCATTTCTTTAATAGTGCCGAGGTATTAACCGAAGGTAATGGTTACGAGTTAGTTAAGTTCTTCTTCCTACTCACATTTGCCGCTGCCATCCCCGCTATTGTTTCAGGTGGTATCGCAGAGCGCGGTAAGTTTTATCCCTTCTTAGTGGCTTCATCCCTGATTGTTGGTTTGGTCTATCCTTTCTTCGAAGGCATTATTTGGAATGGAAACTTTGGCTTTCAAGCTTGGTTAGAAGCGCAGTTTGGCGCCGCTTTCCATGATTTTGCTGGTTCAGTGGTGGTTCATGCTATGGGGGGGTGGTTAGCCTTAGTCGCCATTAAAATTCTTGGCGCACGTAAAGGCAGAAAACCTGGCGTAGCATTTGCGCCTTCAAATATTCCATTTTTGGCCTTAGGCGCGTGGGTTCTTACCGTAGGCTGGTTCGGCTTTAACGTTATGTCGGCACAAACCATGGACGGAATAAGCGGTTTAGTCGCCGTGAATACCTTAATGGCCATGGTTGGAGGCACTATTGTTGCTTTGCTGTTAGGTAAAAATGACCCAGGGTTTGTTCATAACGGTCCCTTAGCTGGCTTAGTCGCAGTATGTGCGGGTTCTGATTTAATGCACCCTATCGGCGCCTTAGTTACCGGTGGCGTTGCTGGTGCATTGTTTGTTTGGGTATTTACTTGGTTACAACAGCATTCACACTTAGATGATGTACTAGGTGTATGGCCGCTACATGGTTTATGTGGTGTATGGGGCGGTGTTGCTGCAGGTATCTTTGGCAGCCAAGCCTTAGGCGGATTAGGCGGCGTATCACTAATCAGTCAAATCATTGGTAGCCTTGCCGGTATTATTGTTGCTTTGGTGGGTGGTTTTATTGTTTACACCTTAGTCGATAAAGTCGCCGGCTTAAGATTGTCTGAAGAAGATGAGTATCACGGCGCAGATTTGGCTATTCACAAAATTAGCGCGACCAACAAAGACCGCTAATCTGTCTCAAAGCCGCCCTAGTTAGCTAGGGCGGTTTCTCTTCATCCCCCTAAAGCTCAATGACATCAAGTTTGTAATCGATCTGCGCAAGGTATTGCTGTTCATTTTCTAGGTCGGCGCGCGTTAGCGGATTATTTTGCAACCACTGTTGATCCAACAACAAACTCATTTGTTGCCCAGCCGCTCTAAATTGCAGCTCGGGTAAACCTTGGCGACGTTTACCACGATTAAAGATTACCGATAAGCGAAGCATCAAACAGGCTTTCAATAAATCAGTATTCTCCAGCGGAAAATGCTTAGCGGGGAAACTACGACGGTGGGCTAATACTAAAGAGGCCAACTGCTGTTGTTCTATCCGCGAAAAACCGGCAAGGTCAACGTTCCCTACAATATATGCACCATGTTTGTGGTAATCGCTATGGGCCACATCTAAGCCCACTAAAAATAGCATTGAAGCCCACTTGAGTAACTGTGCGGTTTCTGTTTCATCAAGTTGCCAAGTTTCGGCGACCTGATTAAGCAGTAACTGGCAAGTATCATCGACACGCCCACTAAACTGAGAATCAACATGATAACGCTCTGACAAGCGCTGCACACTGGCAGGTCTAATATCGGTATGCTCTAAGCGGCCTTTAAGTTCATACAATAAGCCTTCGCGCAGCGCTGACTCGGCGGCATGCATCTTTTGGATGTGCAAATTTTTAAACAAAGAATGCAATACGATAACGCCACCTAAAAATACTGGCTGACGCTCTTCTGATAAACCTTTAAAAGGAAGGTTACACTCACCCGCTTCTAAGTAGCGTTCTATGATAGCGTCTAAACCAGCAAGCTCAATTTCAGCGGCACAAAAATTATTCTCTATGCACACTTTAGCCACCGCTTTTATGGTGCCGGAAGCTCCCAAACATTCGTTCCACGAATGATCAATAAAATCATCGACAACCGGTAACAACTCTTGAGAGCAATAAGTGCTGGCTTTCAATAAGCGATTTTTAGTCACGCGACCACTTTTGAAAAAACGTTTGGTAATCGAGACACAGCCCATGTCTAAGCTTTGTTTAAGCTTAATTTCCATGCCTTCGCCCAGTGTGACTTCGGTGCTACCTCCGCCAATATCTACCACCATACGAGGCCCATTGGTTGGAGCCATATAATGCGCCACGCCTAGGTAAATTAAGCGGGCCTCTTCTTCCCCAGAAATCACCTCGACCGGATGGCCTAAACGTTGCTCAGCGGCCTGTAAAAATACGTCCGCATCAATAATACTTCGCAAGGTTTTGGTGCCAACAACCCGAACACTGCCGGGTTTAAACTCGCGTAAGCGTTCACCAAAGCGCTCCAAACAAGCTTGAGCTCTATTCCACGCGGCAGCATCTAAGCTGCCATCGTCTTGTAAGCCCCAACCTAAGCGAACCATTTCTTTCACTTTATCGCGAACTTTTAACTCGCCGTCTTCCCAATCAGCAATAATTAAATGAAAACTATTGCTTCCTAAATCAAGTGCCGCAAGTTGTTGAGTTTTGGGGCTCAACAAACGCGATAAATTGAACATAAACTAACCTCAGCGAAAAATTCGCAAAAGACTGAGCTAAAAGGCTCTCTAATTTACTTCAATATAAAGCGTTTTAACATAGTTTCGATGTCATTAACCTGTTGTTGTAAAGCTTCGCTAGACTGAGCCACTTTTTCAATTTGCTCAAAGTTATCTTCGGCAACCTCAGCAATGACGTTTACATTACGGGTTACTTCACTAGCGACATGATGTTGCTCTTGCGCGGCGACACTGATTTGGTCGGTCATTTCACGCATTTGTGTCATTTCACCGCGAATGGTCATAATGGATTCTCGCGATTTCTCTGCTAGCTCTTTTGACTGACTCATTTGCTCACGACTGGCCGCCATCGCATCAAAAACCTGACTAGACTCGCTTTGTAAGGTAGTAATCATGGTGCGAACTGATTCAGTGCTTTGAGTGGTTTGACTGGCTAAACTACGCACTTCATCTGCAACTACCGCAAAACCACGGCCTTGTTCACCGGCCCTTGCAGCTTCGATCGCTGCGTTTAAGGCAAGTAAATTGGTTTTATTGGCAATGCCGTCAATCACCTCAATAATAGAGCCAATTTGTTTGCTAGCGTCCGCCAGCTTATCAACTTGTCCCGATGTACTTTGTAAGGCGTCATCTAAACTATCGATCATCTCGATATTTTGGTTCATCACCCGCTGTCCCATATCGATATTGCTTTCAACCGACATCGATAACTCACGGCTGCTTTCAGTGTTAGAGGCCACTTCTTTAATCGCTGACTCCATTTCGGTAACCGCAGTGGCCACACTGCTTAATTCAGCGGTTTGTTTATCTAATTTGGTTTTAACAACACTTGACGCTTCACTATTTTTCTCTGAAACATCGCTCAGTTGCTGCGCTGCGTGCTGGATTTGGCTAAACACTTCACGTGCTTGCTCAATCATTCGGTTAATCGCCGCCACCAATACGGCAAATTCGCCACTATACTGACCTTGCATCGTTTGGCTGTAATCACCTTCTGCCAGACGTAAGATTTGTCCTTGGGTATGCGCCAAAGGTTTACGGATTAAACTCGCTAACCAATAAGCCACGGCAATAGCAAAAATAATCACCAATGGGACCACTATCGCGGTGATTGAGCGGGCATTAACTATCAGTGTTTGGCCTTGTTCACTAGCTTCAGCGCTTTGCTGGTTAGCTAAATTAACAATCTTTGTCACGATTTGGTCCAACTCAGTCAGTTGAATATTTATCTCACCGGTCAGCTGAGTGATACTAGCAATGGTTTGTTGGCTACTTACATAGCGTTCAACAATGCCAGTAGGATCGTTAACCTGACGATTAAATTCTGCAACTAGCTCACCAATCTGAGGGTCAGCCAATGCTTCAACCTCATCAATCAGTGAACTAAAATCGTCATTGAACACTTTATTGTTATATTGTATTTTCTTAACTAAATCAGTAACTTTTAATGGATCTCGAGTGTTCACCATATTAGAAAGTAAAAACTCCATCAGTCCAAAACGCTCCATCACCAAGGTGAGAATGTCTTCGATGTAAGTATCATCGGCAGCGCTTGGTGCGGTCACTTTAGTCACGATGCGTTTTAAATCAGAAAGTCGAAACAAGAACTGACTAAGGTCATCGCGCACTTTTTGATCTTGCTGCAAGTAACTGGTTTGTAATGCGGCTAACTGCAGCCCTTGAGAGGTAAGGGTATTTTCTACCTGTTCTACTTCGCTTAAGTTCTGTGTTAAGCCTTGAATATTGTAAGCACTGGCATGTGAACTAAGCTCTTCAACTCTGCTATCTAATGATTGCAACGCCACTTCAGCTTGTCCCTTAATCACTTGTAAGCTGTCTAGATCTCCGGCATTTTGAACGCTCAATAACTGTATACCGGCGCGTAAAGCCTGGCTGCCCACCTCGTTGGCCAGCAGCTGCGTTTTTGCACTCTGCTCCGTTAAGGTTGAAAAACTAGTATTGACTTGCTGGGCTAACAGGAGAGCGCCTCCGCCTCCCATTGCGATCACTAAGGTGAGCACCGCAAACCCGATGTATAGCCGATGAACCACTGAGATTTGATTGATTTTATTTCCCAACATGCCTTGCTTCCTTTCCCAAAAGCTCGCGAATAAGCTCACTAGTAATCCTAGTAAGGTTTTTGTTGATTATCTTTTTTAGTATTTATTGTGCGAGTTCCCGCACACCAATAAGCCCTAAGCCATTATTAGATTTGGCTTTTCAACTCAATACTTGCGCGAATAAAAGCGTAATAAAAGATTAACCTGATGTTTATATAATTTTTTTCTAAAACATTATAGCAAGGTAAAAAACATGACGGCACGACTAATTTGCTGCTTAACGGCGCTGCTGTTAAGCAGCCCGCAAATATTAGCTAAACAAGTAATAAAACCCGCTGTATTGCCATATCAGGTGTTAGTAAACCTTGAAAATGGCACTGAAATACGGATCGGCGGTTATGGTTCAGCAATGACCGCTCACCCTACACTCTATGACCACTTCTACGCTCTCACCGACCGTGGCCCAAATGCCAAATATCAAGGCCCCACTGGAAAAGGTAAAATATTCCCTGTGCCTGACTTCACGCCTCGCATTGGCCTATTTGCTTATCGCGATGATCAAGTTATTCAAGTAAAGCAGATTTTGCTTAAAGATCCACAAGGTCAGCCTATCTCGGGCCTGCCTAATCCTAAAGGTATGGGCGATACTGGCGAAGTGGCTTATGCCAGTGATAAGTCATTGCTCAAAGCCGACCCTTATGGTTTAGACAGTGAAGGTTTAGTCGCCCTAAGAGATGGCAGCTTTTGGGTCAGTGATGAATACGGACCACATCTTGTGCATTACAGCGCCGAAGGAATTGAATTAGAGCGCATCAACCCATTTGGTACGGGCACCGGTGGGCGTAAACTGCCTGCCGTATTCGCCTATCGGCGAGCTAATCGCGGCATGGAAGGCTTAGCCATTAGCCCTGATGAAACAACCTTGTTTGGCATAATGCAATCTTCCTTGTACAACCCAAGTAAGGAAGCCATCACCAATCACCAACTCACGCGACTGGTTAGTTTTGATATTGAAAGTGGAAAAACAAGGCAGTTTTTGTATCAACAACAAGCGAATGGTTTATCCAATTCTGAGATAGTCGCCCTCACGCAAAACCAGTTTTTGGTCATCGAGCGTGATGGCGGCTTTGCCGGAGAACAAGGTAATAAACAAGCCAAATACAAGCGTATTTATCAAATAGATATCAGCCAAGCTACCGATGTAAGTGGAAATGTCAGTGCCAAACACGGATTGATGTTTGCAGGTAAAACATTAGAACAAATGAGCTGGCAAGCGCTATCTACGCACAAAATTAAACCCGTTGAGAAAACTCTGATTTACGACCTATTAGTTGATATGCCAAGACCCTATCCACACGATAAACTAGAAGGGCTATGGTTAAGAGCGAATAAGCAACTGGCGGTCCTTAACGATGACGATTTTGCCATAGCTGCCAAAGGCGAACAGGTCATCCAAAAAATACTTCCCGCAACCCAACACACAGACCAAAACACTTTATATTTCATACCATTAAACTAGAATTTCAATATTGAAGGGTGAGCCGATTCTTGCCCTATAATATTGACTAAACTCTAGCTATATAACAAAATCACTCTGCAGTTTCCTATTTCACTTTATCAAATTGGCACAGCCCTCTACACTAAGGTGGTAGAAATAAGGAAATAGGCTAATTTGATATTTGTTGATGGACTCACATATTTTATTCTAATGACTTCTGTCACTGTGGTTTCTGCAGTGGTACTGACTCTTATTCGCTATTTCCATGGAAAACAAGCCGCCTTAGATTGCTGGATTGCAGCCTGCTACGCACAGGTATTTGGTTTACTGTGCCTACTATTGTTTGAACAAGCCACAGCAACGACACTACTTATCCAAAACGGTCTGTTTGTTGGTTCATTCTTACTGATCTTAGCCGGGCATCATCATTACTTGAAGTTGGGTTTTAATCGAAGCGTGTTCGGAGCCATGTTGGCACTGTATTGCATGGTAATGTTTTATTACATCATGCTAGAACCCTCGGTAAAATATCGCGCGGTAGTGTTCTCGGTGTCTATCGCCTTATGCTGTTTATACAGTGCCTACTTATATTTTCGCTACTGGCGACAACAACGAACTCATGCCATATGGTTAGTGATTGGCCTATATCTGTTTTTTGCCAGCTGTTTAGTCATTCGAGCGCATATTACGCTGCAAGGCACTCCTGAACATCAAGGTTTACTGCTGGGGGTTCCAGCCTTACTCTCGCTCGCTTTATTCATAGGTTCTGCACTACAAACCTATGTATTCTTTTTTTTATTGCATTGGCGGCAGATTATTCAATTGGAACAACTGGCCAATTACGACATCACCGGCGCTATGCGCAGAAATTACTTCATTCAGCAATTAACTAAGCTAACCACGCGGGCTAAATTCTCTGGCAAAGAGGTCACGGTTATCTTTATCGACCTTGATCGGTTTAAATCGATTAACGATCTTTACGGTCATGACAGTGGCGATAAAGCCTTAATGCATTTTTCCCACATAGCCTTAAGCAATCTTCGAGTCGGTGATTTATTTGGTCGTTTTGGCGGAGAAGAGTTTGTGATTGCACTCAATGAGGCAAATGTAGAACAAGCCTATAAGCTGGCTAACCGGATCCGTATTCAGCTTAACCAACAGGGTTTACCCACGCCAAAAGGTCAGCTATTCATGAGCGCAAGCTTTGGCGTAGCAAGCAGTATTGATAAACCTGATATATCCGATTTGATAAAATACGCAGACCAAGCCATGTACCAAGCTA
Source organism: Agarivorans sp. MS3-6 (assembly GCF_054112545.1). Taxonomy (NCBI): domain Bacteria; kingdom Pseudomonadati; phylum Pseudomonadota; class Gammaproteobacteria; order Alteromonadales; family Alteromonadaceae; genus Agarivorans; species Agarivorans sp. MS3-6. The sequence continues at coordinate 1,788,313 of NZ_CM134202.1, forward strand.
AAAACCAAGGCGGTAACAAAGTTTGCCAACATCGGCTATCTGAAGCCCCTGCATCTGGTTAGCCAAAGAATCAACCAGAAACTAATTAAATCTCTGCTTTACCTACTGTCATTTTATTCTTAACCTCTAGCAAACGCTGAATAGCCTTGCTATTTCAGCAAATCATGCAATCAAGGAATAGCCATGACCATAGGTGTAGGTGGAAGTAGTGCCAGCGAGCAACTCGCCAAGCTCAGTAACATGTGTAGCGATATTGCTAGTATTTCCGTATGTGAATATCAGCAGCGTCAACACAAAGCCTGTCAATTGATGAAGCAGCAAAATATAGCGGCTATCTATCTGAATGCCGGGACTAATTTATATTACTTCACAGGCTTAAAATGGAGCGCTAGTGAACGGATGGTGGGCGCATTACTTTGCGCGAACGGGCAACTGCATTACATTGCACCGCACTTCGAACAGAATTCTCTCAGAGACTTTATGCTAATTGATGCCCCGTTTCATGGCTGGCAAGAACACCAAAGCCCCTATCAGCTGTTTAATCAGTTATGCCATCAACAGCAGCTAAGCGGCAATATAGCACTAGACCCCAGCGCAGGTTTTTTCTTAGTAGATGGCTTAATTAAGGCCAATCCAGAGCAAAATTTTATTAATGGCGATGTGATCACCCAAACCTGTCGCATGCAAAAATCAGCAGCCGAAATCGCTCTGATGCAACGCGCCAAAGACATGACCATGGAAGTGCAAAAAGCAGCCGCTAAAATTTTACGCCCCGGTATTAGTACGACTGAAGTCATCGAGTTTATTAATCAGGCTCACCAACAGGTAGGCGCAAGTGGTTCGTCTTTTTGCATCGTATTATTTGGTTTGGCTAGCTCATTTCCTCATGGTGTGAAAGAGCCACAAATTCTCCAAGAAAATGACTGGGTACTGATTGATACGGGTTGCTTATTGCAGGGTTATAACTCAGACATTACTCGCAGCTACCCCTACGGGGAAGCGAGTGAACAACAACGCCAAGCTTGGACCTCCGAACAACAAGCTCAACTAGCGGCCTTTGAGGCCGCCCAAATAGGCCAAACCTGTGCCAGTGTAGACGCTGCAGCTCGTGCCTCATTAGAAGCTGACGGCTACGGTCCTGATTACGCCTTACCTGGCCTTCCGCATCGCACTGGCCACGGTTGTGGCTTAGATATACACGAAGGGCCCTACCTCGTTGCTGGCGACAATACTCCGCTTGCTGAAGGAATGGTATTCAGTAACGAGCCGATGCTGGTTATACCGGGACATTTTGGGGTTCGCTTAGAGGACCACTTTTATATTGGAGCCAATGGCCCTGTATGGTTTACCCAGCCTAGCCCAAGCATCGACGATCCCTTTGCCTACCATGTTAGCTAAAAACGCCGATTCTTAAGCTCCCGCCAACTGGCGGGTGTTTTACGGGAAAAACTGAGCTAACTGGCTAATATCTAGGGTGAGACTGAATTTAGCCCCACAACCTCACACAATTAACGTAAGCTAAAGCAGCCTAGACTTGGAGTATCATCGTGGAAAAACAAACCCTATGTAAATGGCATTGCTTTGAAGTCGTTCGTCAACTGCAGCAACTACCAGATCAACGACAAGTGCCAATCACCACTTTACAACACCCTGGAGCGGTGGTGATCTTAGCCGTGGATCAGCAAGGCAATATCATCATGGAACGCCAATACCGCAGTGCCATAAAAGAGTGGTTATTCGAGTTACCTGCGGGCACCATTGAAGCCCATGAGCAATCTGAACAAGGCATACTGGCTTGCGCAAAGCGTGAATTGCAAGAAGAAGTCAACATGGCAGCAGCCGAATGGCACCACTTAGGTAAGCTCTACCCCGCCCCAGGCTTTTGTGATGAAATTCAATACTTATTTGTGGCCAAACAGCTTACAGCTCAAGCAGGCCAATGTGACGAAGATGAGTTTATCGAAGTATTGACAATGAACAGCACAGAGTTTGAAGAAGGCATCGTTAACGGAACCATTAACGATGCCAAAACTATTGCTTGTTATAGCCGCGCCAAACTAAGCGGATTATTGAGCTGAGCAAGATACCACTTTTTGGTTCAGCTTACTGTCGCCAACAATAGGGAATAGCTTGTCATAAGCCAAGTTGTACAGATAGGCGAAAAACAGATAGTACACAATCATAGCGGCGTCCATAATCAGCGCACTAAGCAAACTAACGTCCAGCCACCATGCCATTAGTGGAATCGTAGTCACTAACAAACCCAATTCAAAGCCTAATGCATGGGCAATACGTTGACGCTGAGTTTTATTACCGTGGCCCTGCCGCTTTTGTAAATAACGGTCAAACCACACGTTATAGAAATAATTCCAGCCAGTCGCAATCAAGGAGAAAAACAACCCCATCGTGCCCGAATGCATTGGATCGACACCAAATAGTAAACTCAGCAATGGCATTGCGCCTAACAAGCCAATTAGCTCGAAGCCGATGGCATGGCGAACTCTATCAGCGGTTTGTCTCATAAGTCTCTCCAACAATCATCAATAAGGCTATTGTATTCACAAATCATTCCCTATACTGGAACGAAACAAGCTTAGAAAGCCTAAATTGAGGAAAATCATAATGGAAGATAATTCTCAGAATATCTCTACTGGCACCTTTGAATTTAAAGGTATAAACGAACGTGAATTTCGGAGTATGCAAATAGACCGTATTGATAGTTTGTTAGCCTATTGCTCGTTAAGTAGAAATCAGCTGGCTAAACTGAGTGGTATTTCTAAAACCGCCTTGTATAACAAACTTGATCGAGATGGTAGCGCTAGCTTCAGCAGCCTAGACCTATTTAAAATCGCCAGCGCCCTCGACTTAAGCATTGTCTATCTATTACCGTTAAGTCAAATGGAGCGAGACATGGTAAAAGGCCCTCCGGTACCGGCCAGTAGTATCGCCTTTGTCGATGACATGTTGGGCGCTCGTCCCGATGACATCGAGTTTTTACATGGTGTGCATAAGTTGTTTAAACAATATCTGCAGCAGCGTAAAAACTAGCCTGAAGTGCTGTACACAGGGTTAAGTAGGTTTTAGCAATAGAACGGGTAAGAGCGCATTCTATATATCTTGGTTCAAGCTCCGCAAACGCGACTAGGCAGAATCGTAATAGGTTCAATACCATCTTGTTCGATAAACAACCAAGCCCTCATTCTCAGCTCATTGTTACTGCTATTTCGCAAAAGTATGCCTACACTGAATTAGAGTAGTTGCCCTGAACATTCAAGTGTTTTCAATCTAATCAATTTAGGCTGTGCGAAAACAAATAAACATTATTTGGCACGGTCAAATCGCGAGCGCCATACAACCGTCACAGCGAGCATTGTTAGAGATATATAAAGATGAACAATAGCAATTTATCATCCCAACAATATTTCAGAATCTTAGACTCTCTTCCTGAACATGTTTTTATCTTTTCAGAACAAGGGGAATATTTGAGTGTGTTTGGCGGCCAAGAGAACAAGGTCGGTTCAGATTGTAAAGAGTACATTGGGCGCACTCTGTTTGATGTCATGCCAGCCGATATGGCAAGTCAATTTCACCAATTCATCACTAAAACTCTCGATACCAATCAAAGCCAAACAGTTAAATACCACTTCAACAGCCAACACTTACAGGATTTACCCTTCGGCTCTGAGCAACATCAAGATTTATGGATTGAAGGCATAATCAAACCTTTCGTGATGGATGACGGAAAAAGAGTTGTCATCTGGACAGCAAGAAATGTAACTGATAAGCACTACATGGAAATAAAATTAAAAGAGCTATCAGAAACTGACGCGTTAACGGGGATCTTAAATCGTCGTGCTTTTATGGCGCAACTGTCCTTATCGCTTAAGTCTTATCAACGATACAGAACCGATACCGCTTTTTTGATGTTAGATATCGACCATTTCAAAGCCGTTAATGACAAACTCGGCCATCAAGATGGCGACATTATCATTCAGCACGTCACCAAGTTATGTCAATTAGAGCTTAGAGAAGTCGATATTTTTGGCCGAATAGGCGGTGAAGAGTTTGGTATAATTCTCAGCAATACTGATATCCATAGAGCGCAGGATGTTGCCAATAGATTAAGGCTAAGTATTGAGAATACTCCTTGTGAAGTAGATGACCACGTCATTAATGCAACGATCAGCATTGGTGTATCGCAACTCGAAATCAGCGATGAACAGTGCAAATATGTGCTTATTCGCTCAGACAAAGCGATGTACCAAGCTAAAAGGAGGGGAAGAAATAGAGTTGTAGTTTATAATGAATAATTGAATTACCAGTAGGCGGCATTAAATCAGCGTTATTCGTGATTTAATGCGCCAATATACAAGCAAACAGGGCGCGGCCTTAGGGTGAAAACTGCACTATAAGGGCTGGGGTAACACTCACTAAACGTATTACCATCAACTAGAGTCATAGGGGCGTCTCAATGGATAGTTCATCGCTAATGATTTGGAGTGTGCTGTTTGGCGGTATAGGTATTGGCTATTTTACCTATGGCAGGAAACAAAAAGCCATCGTTCCACTGGGTATAGGTTTAGCACTTTTTGCATTCCCGTACTTTATGCCAAACTTAACTATGTTATTGATTACTGGTATTGTTTTAGTTGCAGCACCCTATTTTATTAAAATTTAAGATACAGATTACATATTAGCTACGGGCACATGGCGACTAATCAAGCCAAACTGTAATAATGTTGCCCGTTCTGCCACCACCACATTTGGCTAAGATTATTTAGCCCACTACTATATAGGAATGACTTTGTAATGCAGGATAAAATCACCATCATCCGCGATTACCTTAACCAAATTAAGACTCGCTGCACCTATAATGCAGCCGCCAAAGCACTGGGTCTTAAGCCAACTGAGTTTAAAAAATTGCTCGGTGACCGTACCCCTGAAAACTCTTGGTTCGTAAACACTGGCGCTGGTGAACCAGTAGGTTACGCAGACGATGAAAAACATCCACAGCTATACCGCACAAAACGTATTATCACTTCGGCAGAAGTATTAACCAGAAACCTTGGTCTGTAGAAACTAACAACGGATCTACACTGGCCAAAATACAGCTTATCGCCAAAGCGCTTCCTGACTGCTCCAGATTTAAGTTAGCAACAGACCAATTACCTTTGGTAATTGGGCTAGCTAATTTATGTCAACCACTTCGCCCCTTACCTTACTTATTCGGTGTAATCATTACGCCCTTCAAGCTGCTTTACCATACGGTCGTATTGTCGACCTTGAACCAACCATATAACTCCCCAAGCAAATAAGAACCAAAGATTAGCGGCTCTAGAATCGAGTAAAAACCATTCGCATAAAAGCGCGATCCCTCCTCCAATGACTGCAGCCATTAAAATCGTTAGGTCCAATCGAATCCCCTTGTCTCTTGCTAGTTTCAAATCCCCATCAAACCGCACTATTGCAAGCATCGCTATATAGCATGGGAGCGCGAGTTCAACGTTGCCGGAGAAAACCAAACAGGGAGGCAAAATTGCCATAAGCGGGAAAAGCATCGCATTGATTCTTTTTTTACTCATCGTAAAAATTGTCTTAAGTTGTCATAAATTGGCCCCGAATCCTTATGTTTCATTACTCCACTCCATTTACCAAACGCTCCACCAGACCTGAGCGACGCTGGGTTTTATTACGACAAGCGGTGCTAATGCTATCGGGGTCAGCATATAAACTAAAGGTACTTTTTGCGCGGGTAATCGCGGTGTATAACAGCTCGCGATTCACCAAGGCTTGCTTAGTTGGCGGCAGTAACATAGCCACTTGGTGAAACTCACTGCCTTGGCTTTTGTGTACCGTCATTGCATAAACGCTTTGATGGGCAGGTAAGCGGCTGGGTAATAGCCAACGCAAACCATTCGCCGATTCAAAAGCCACCATCAACTGACCAGTGTCATCAGCAGCACAAATACCTATATCACCGTTATATAACTGCTGCTCGTGATCATTTTGCTCAATCATCACCGGACGACCGATATACCAAACACTGTCGGTACTGGCGGGTAGTGCAATTAATCCCTGCTTTTGTAGTAATTTTTCTAGCCGCTGATTAAGCCCTGTCACCCCTAATTCACCATTACGTAATGCTACCAATAGCTGAAATCGATGAAACTTTGCAAATACCTGCTCCATCGCCTCGCCCTGTTGCAGCGCAACTAAATAAGGCTGATAGCCCTGCATCACCCGCGTCAGTAAATCTTGGTAAGCGCCTTGATTAAGTGCCTGATACGGCAAATCGGCGCGCTGTGACTGTAAAAGCTCTAGTGCTTGTTCTGCATGGCCTTGGTTAACCGCCTTGGCTAATAAACCAATGCCCGAGCGAGCATCAAAACGATAGCTTTTGCGTAACAAACATAACTTATCGGCAATCGCTAATGGTGAGGATGCTTGTTGCGGAGCTAAGTTGAAGCCGCTACAAGCCTGCAAAAATGCCACTAAGTTCGCGCTATACCCGTGACTGATAAAGGCACATAAATCTCCTAATACCGCGCCAGCTTCTACCGAAGCAAGCTGATCTTTATCACCCAATAAAATGATTCTCGCCTGCTTAGGCATGGCTGCTAATAATTTGACCATTAGCGGCATATCAATCATCGAAGCTTCATCTACCACTAACATATCTAAGGCCAAAGGATTATCTGCGTGATGGCGAAACTCTGCCCTACCAGGAATCACACCCAATAAACGGTGAATAGTTGATGCTTGCTCAGGGATCGTAGCAATGGTCTGTTCGCTGGCATTAAGTTGATGCTTAGCGCCAATGATTGACTCACTTAAGCGCGCCGCTGCTTTACCCGTTGGCGCTACCAGTTGAATACTCAAGGGGGCCTTACCCGCGCTCAACTGCAGATCTTGCAGCAATGCCAACAAGCGCGTCACTGTCGTGGTTTTTCCAGTACCCGGCCCGCCACTGATCACTAACCGTGGTTGATAACAAGCCTGTAGTGCCGCCAACTGCTGCCAATTAATTCTGCTACTGGCGGCAATGCCATGCACAAACTCGGTGAGGCTTGGTTGATCGCTAATGTGCGTAAGCTGATTTAGCCAAGCACTATTGCTGAGTAAAGCGGGGTCATAGACATCTAAAAATTGCTCAGCGTACACCGCCATTTGCTCTCTGGAATAACGCAATTTAGCCTTTAATAACATCGCCCAATCACGGCTAAATAGACGCTGCATTCGAGGGGTAATATCTGCCGGCGAAAAGCGGCAAACTGACTCAGAGTGAGCAAAGTATTGGGCTATTTGTTGTTCGTAATGCCAATAGCGATGCAAATACAAACGTTGATACTGCAATACCAAAGGTTTGGCCTGCGCTGCATTAGCTTGAAGATCACTGTCTACTTGTTGTATCGATGTTGACTGGCTCAGCAGTGTTAACCAAAACTGGCTATCTTGGTACTGCTCAATAGGACAAGCACCCAGTAACTGACAACGCCTTACCAAGGTTGTCATGTCTACACAAATGTGCCCCGCGTTTAGCTCGTTACTAACTATCGCTGCGGCAACCATTAGGGCCTCGCTTTGCTCACTACTAGCAAAAGATTTGGCAAAATGAAAATCTAGGGCGCTAATGGCACCAGCTTGCTTCAATTGCTGTAACCACGCCGTCACTGACAATGACGGTGTGGCGGTTAAATTATTCATCCGCTGCGGCCTCATTATTATCAATGGCAGGTAACTCGGTAGGCAAAGCCTGCCCCGCAAAAAGTTGATCAAGATAATGAATAAAGCTGACGCTCGGTCGACTAAAATAAACGCCGTTGCGGCTAATTGCCGGTTCAGCCAGTTGCTCACCACTCATACCGCGTAAAAACAAATAATACACCCCACCAAAATGTTGCTGATAATCGTAATCAGGCAAACGCTGCCCCAGCCAACGATGTAAAGCCAAGCTATAGAGCTGATACTGAAAGTCATAACGATGCTCTACCATCGCTTCAACCATAGCTTGCTGCTGATAGTCAGCCACCTTGTCCCCTAAATAGTTAGACTTATAATCCAATACGTAATAGCGGCCATTGTGCTGATACACTAAATCAATAAAGCCTTTCAACATGCCTTGTACGTTCGAAAAATCCAGCGCGCTAGCCCTGCGGCTCAATGGGTCAAAATGGCGGATTAAACGATTCACTTGGTTAGCCTGCAAATCGGCAATCGGCAGGAAGAACTCCATTTCTACCAAACGCTGCTCGGCCCCAAGTAAGCTCAAGCTATAGGCGGCGGTATTCCCCCCATCATCAAGAGGCGTGGCACACACTTGCTGAAACATTTGCGCTAAGGGTTCTAGCCAAATAAGTTCACCTTGCAGGTTTACGTCGTTATAACTCGATGTGTGTAATAGTGTGGGTAATGCTTGGCGGATTTCCTCGATATCAGCTTGAAAATCAATCTCTTCAAACAATAAATGTAAGAAAGTACCCGCTTCGGCCCCGCGCGGAAAATCAAAAATAGTCAGCGCCTGCTCACTTTGTGGTTCAAGCTCTTCGCTAGCTAAACCTTCAGCCACATCCAACCAAGCCATGTCACTACTGGCATCAAAACCGGCCTGATGGCCTTGATGACGGCTTAAAGCAGAATAACTGGTTAGCCACCAATTTCGATTAATTTGACTGGTAAACTGCCGAGCCGCGTAACTCGCTTGCTCATCACCAATAGGCTGATAAGGTGCTAATACCTGCTCACTGATTGCTTGCCAGCTTATATCTGGGTGCTGTGATAAGTTATCTAGAATAGCGACTAACGCTCCCGCAGGCTGTGGCAGATTTTTTTGCAATAAATACCCAAGGGCACTTTGATGAACATCGGTATCGCCTTTTTTGGCATTGCCTTTTTTAAGATCGGCCACACCTAAATAACAGCAATATACCGCGCGAGTTACCGCCACATACAGTAGGCGCAGATCTTCGGCTAAACGCTCTTGGCAAGCGGCTTCCATAGCCTGTTCGCCGCCATCCAAGTCGTAGATAAAACGCTCGTCTTGATGATACAAAGCCTCACTCGCTTCGCGAAAACCAAGGATAAAGGGCAACATCACAATCGGATATTCCAAGCCCTTGCTCTTATGAATAGTCACAATTTGTACCAAATTGGCATCACTCTCTAAGCGCAGTTGTTGGTCGTCTGCATTACCATCAGGCTCTAGCAACTGCTCGGCAAACCAACGCATCAATGCAGCATCGCCGTCTAGCTCAGCACTTTTATTCTGTAACAGTTCGGCTAAATGCATTAAGTTAGTCAGTAAGCGCTCACCGTAGTTATCACTTTGGCTTATCCAGCGTTCACTGATAGCACGTTGGCTCATCCAGCGGTAAAACATCGCTAATACACCTTGGCTGTACCATAGCTGTTGGTAGTCAAAAAATTCGTGTGAATAACGCTGCCAGCTGCGCTCATCGGTATTCAACTCATCCAAGTCACTTAAGCTCAAACCCAGCATTTTGCTGGCCAAGGCCGCCCGCAATTTACGGTCGTTATGTGGCTCTTGGCAGGCCAATAACTGCAAGTAAAACTGATAGGCTTCTGGGCTTTCAAACACGCTATCGCGATTAGATAAACTGACACTGGCGATGTTTTGTTTGGCGAGTGCCGACGCTACTTTTTCGCCTTCGCGGCGAGTTCTTACTAATACCGCAATATCACCCGCTTGTACGGTTTTACCTTGATTGCCTAATGTGGCGGTGCCGTTTTGCCCCGCTTCGAGCAATTGCTGGATCTGCTGAGCGCATTCTAGCGCTTGGCCATTAATATAATCTTCACCACGCACAAAATCAGGGTTTTGTTGATACAAGAACTGCATAGCCGCTTGGCGTTCGCCGTTGATTTGCAAACCACTAAGCTGCTTTTTGGCAGCATCAACGGCAATAAATTGAATCGCGTCATCATAGATAAAAGGCCGCTGATGCCATTCAAACAACTGATTGCAGGCATTAACCATGGCGCCCGTCGAGCGCCAATTGGTCGGCAAATTGTAACGTGCTGTGACATTGTTGCGCGCTTGCATATAGGTAAAAATATCGGCGCCACGAAAACCATAGATAGCTTGCTTAGGGTCACCAATTAGCATCAAGGCGCTGTCGGGCCGGCCCATGTAGAGTTGCGAAAAAATCTGATATTGCTGCGGATCGGTATCTTGAAACTCGTCAATCATGGCTACTGGATACAGCTCAGCAATGCTCTTCGCTAGCACGCCACCTTGCGGCGCATTAAGCGCCTTGGCTAAGCCCGCCAGTAAATCATCAAAACTGAGCAGTTGTTGTTGCTGTTTCAGCTCGCTAAAACGCTGACGGATTTGCGGTAGCAACTGAGCCAGCAGCAGATTTTTGATGCTCTGTTCTTCATCAAATAAGCGCTCAATAGCCACAAAGGCTGGATGCTCTGGCGGCTGCCCTTTAGCTTTAACCCCGTTAGCTAGATTGTCTGGAGTGAATTTTTGCAAAGCCTCACGTAAGGGCTTGCCGAGAAAATCACTGTCGGTCGGCGCATCAACAAATTGATTAATCAAGGCCAACCATTTTTCTACCGAGGCTTTGCGAAACTTATTACCGTTAAGTGGCGCCGTCGCAATCAACTCGGCAATATCGATTGCAGCCGGTTTCCACAGTTGTTTAAAAGTATCTATGCGAGCAATTTGCTGGGCAAAAAAGGCTTCTAGATTTTGTTCATCGGGCACACCTTGCAACTCAAAATGGCTTTGATTAAGCAAGCTGCCAATTTCTTGATGCAACTGCTTTGGGCTGGCCCAACATTGCACAATTCGACTGATGAGAGGCACTGGCAGGGGGTAAAAACGCTGTCGCCAGCAGTCTTGTACCGCCTGCAAACGTAAATGAATTTCGTTAGTGAGAAACTCCATCTCAAAGGGCAAACCGCTTTCAAAAGCATGTTGCTTTAGCATTCGCTGACAAAAGCCATGAATGGTAAATACTGCCGCCTGATCCATGTTTTGTTCAGCCAATAGTAGGCGCTGCGCGGCAAGTGGGTGATCACTGACTTCATCTAACAGTTTACTGATAAAAAAATCGCTGCTTTCACCGCGTAAAAAAGCAATACGGGCCTCATGTATTTTTTCTCGAATGCGACCACGCAACTCTTGAGTGGCCGCTTCGGTAAAAGTCACCACTAAAATTTGCTCTATGCTCAGTGGCGTAAGTTGGCCTTGCAAGGTAAAACCTTGCCCCGTTTCACGTTCGTGCCCCAACAATAGCCGTAATACAAAAGCGCCAATGGTATAGGTTTTGCCGGTGCCGGCACTGGCCTCAATCAACCGTGCGCCACTCAGCGGAAAGCTAAAGGCATCTAAATTGGTGCTTGTTAAGGGTGACATCGTTTGAGCTTGCACGTTGACATCAGACATGAGCAAACTCCTCTAAATGTGACAGTAGCGGTTCGAGTAAACGCTGAGTATTGGCTTCGAACTCCGGCCATATTGCTTCTAAATCGGCTAACTGGGCTTGAATATAAGGGTCATCACCTTCGGCTTGCGCAAACGGCCCACCCACAAACTGGGTGCGAGCAGCGCGGCGCGCCTTGTCGATATTGGCTTCGCTAAATGCTATCGCACCGGTCTTTTTATCTTTGCATTGGCTAATCCATTGCCAGGCGCTTTCAATCGGCAATAGCAGTGGCTGTTGTAAACCCGCATGCAAACAAGTCAACCACTCGCCTAGGCATTGCAAGGCCTGCTCGGCCGCTACTGGCGTAAATTGCCAAGCGTGTTTGCGGCCAATAATATAGCTGCTGCTAGCTTGACTAGGTTGAGCGGCATGAAAGACCAAGTGCCATAACCACGCGGCCACTAAATCTTTACCGCGAATACTGCCTGGGCGATAACTCACTAACCCTTGAGCGTAGCGCTGCTTTAACCAAGCCGATAAGCGGCTTGATAGCTCGCTATCTTCAGCGTTGTAATTAACATCAACAACGAGCTGTTGATGTTCTAATACGCCGCCAGCCAGTAAGGGGAATAAGGTATCTGCCAAAGGTTGCATCTCTTGCCATTGTTGCTCAAAAGAGACCTCTGCAAAACCACCATGAGGTAAGGCTCCCGCTGCGTGTAAATAAGCAAACTGCTGTTGCTTATCAGCATTATTTAATTGCTGCTCTAATAGATGCAACTTCATGCTATAGCCAGACAAGCCGTCTACGACAAAGGGTTCGGTTTCTTCTAACTGCTCGGTTAAACGAGGAAAGCTCACCTTTAAGCGACGCTGATAAAAATAGGCAATCGGCGAGCGACTAAAAGCCAGCAGTTCATCCATTGTTAGATCAGTCAAGCCTCCCTCATTGATCAGTTGCGATAATTCAGGGACCGAAGGTTTAACTTGCTGCTGCGCTGTTACCGCGGGCAACCAACGCTGCGCATAACTAAAAATCTTAAGCGGCTCCCCAGTCAACGAACCGCTGGCTGATGCGCTTTGGTAATATTCGGGCGAAAATGGTTGCAAGGGATGCTTGCATGTCACCTGTGCTAACAGCTTAACGCCAGATTGATCCACATTCAGCTTTTCATCTCCCACTAAGGCGCAGCTTTGACCAATATAGTCACACAGCTCAGCCACCAGTACCGAGGGGGTTTGTTCGCTATTGTCTTTAGCACTATGCGCAATATAGGAAATATATAAACGTTGCTGTGCCGCTAACAGCGCTTCTAAGAACAAATAGCGGTCGTCATCTCGGCGGCTACGGTCACCGCGCTTTGGCGGGTTATCCGCCATTAAATCAAAACCTAAGCTGGGCACACTACGCGGATACTCGCTGTCATTCATGCCCAGTAAACACACGACTTTAAAAGGAATCGCACGCATTGGCAGCAGGGTACAAAAGTTAATTTGGCCGGCTAGAAAACGTTGACTTCCGCGCTGTGAGTTAAGTTGATTACGGCAATAATCGAGAATTAATTCTGGGCCAATATCGTCTTTATAATCACTTGCCGCACATTGCTCCGCTAGTGTTTCAAACAGCTTCAATAAACGTAGATGTTCAGCTTCATCGTCAGCATCAAAACGATAAATATGCTGAACTAAGTTCTGTAAGCGCAATTGCCATTGTTCAGCAGGAACCGCGATTAATAAGTCCTGCTCAAGTTGGATTAACAGGTCGATAAAATCTGCCAATTTACCCACGGCTAAAGCGCGCTTGCCTTGCACCTCATCGTAAGCCAACACACCTTGATACAAACCCGCTTCACTGGGCATAGCGTAACCTAACAACATCCGCTTTAGGCCAAATAACCAAGAGTGGGTCTCATCTTCGGGAGCTTGCCAGCGGCTGCGATCACTACCATCTAAGCCCCAACGCACCCCCGCTTCTTTTACCCATTGGCGCAAGGGTTTTAACTCATCATCATTCAGTTCAAAACGACGCATAATCGCTGGCACTTCTAATAGGGCCAGCAATTCGGCTGCAGACTTACGCTTTTGCGGTAAGGCGAGCAATTCCAAAAAGCTTAATAGCACGGGATTTTCTTGGGTGGCACTCCTATCTGAAATCGCAAACGGCAAACGGGTTTCTGCGCTAGCACTGCCAAACACCGCTTGAATCATTGGCCCATAACGGTTGACATCCGGCACCATCACAATAATGTCACGCGGGCTTAACTCTGGGTCTTGCTCAAACATCGCCAGGAGTTGGTCGTGTAATACTTCTAGCTCTCGGCGAGGACTATGGCAAAGATGCAGCTGAATACTGGTATCATTTAGAGCTACTGGACGTTTCTTTTCACTGCTATCAAAATATGTATAGTTAATGGGGTCACGTAAATACAAGATGTCGTCTTGTATTAACTTCAATATCAGAGGAATCGTGTGTGCATTATTCTCTGGAAAATTGTCGTCAAATGAAGTGAAGTCATTTTTTTCAAGCAGATGCAGCATATCAATATAGTCACGGCCTAATTTCCCCATAGAAGATAACAAAGGGTTACCGACACTAAGTAACTCGGACTGCTCTTTAAGTACTGTACGAACATCTTTTATATCCCCCCAATACTCTTTTGAAGGGTTAGTTAAAAACAAGTGGATGTCAGTATGTAAGGCTAAAGCATCTAAAGCTTCAACATAAGCAGGCGGCAGCGCCGAAATACCAAAGATAAACACCTGCTCGGGCAAGCCTTCTGGCACGGCACTGGCCACTCGCAACTGTTCAACAAAGTCGATATATAAGTTGCCCCGGTGATAAGGGGAGTCCATAGCGCTAACCGTGTCGTCGACCAAGTCACGCCACAAAATAGGCTGCCAAGGCTGGCTTTCGCTCACCTCGTTTAAGTCATCACCCGCTTCCCATGCACTGGTCCATTCGCTTCGATACACCAAATATTGGTCGTAAATATCCGCTACCTTTTGGGCAAGTTGCCATAGCTTGCGGCCTTCAAACGATGCCGTGTCGTCGTCACCGAGCAAATAATGGCGAAGTGGCGAAAACTCAACCTCGCTAAGGCGTTGCGGTAGCAAACGCATTAAGCGCCAGCTCATCGCTTCTTTGTTAAACGGGCTTTGCTCGGGTACGTCTTGCAATACCAAATGAAACATTTGCCAAATAAAGCTGGCGGGTAGCGGAAAAGCCACATTTGCCACAATGCCTTGTTGTTCGGCTAGCTGCAGTTTTAACCACTGCGCCATGCCAGGGCTTTGTACCAAAATCTGTTGCTGAGTAAACGGACTATCAGGAGTCTGTAAACTCATTACTGAGCTCAACATTTCCCTTAATGAACTGAGGTGATTACTTTGATAAAGATATAACAAGAAGGCTGTTCCCTTGAACGAAGCAGCCTTTATTGTGCCAGAAAAAAACGCTTAAAAAAGTGTTGCTTAAACGATTTTCACTGGATGGCAGCAGTTAGCTGAACAGCTAGCTACTTAGAGAAGATAATGCGACGCAGCGCAGAATAGTCGAAACTGGTGTAACCGCCGTAACCATTTTCAGCGACAAACATACCCGCGCCTTCTTCTCGGCTAGGCAGTTTAAACTTGGCACCACTATGAGTTACCGCAACATATTGGTTAGAGACATAGTAGTATTTATTGTCAGCTTGAATAAATGCTAACTCACTTAAAGGCATAAACAAGGGTTTACCCTTACTATCTAAAGCAACAATGCGCTGTTTAAGGCTGCCATCTGAATTTTGGATTTGTAGATTGTTTAACTGCATCCATTGCGAATCACTGCCAGATTGTAACCATATTCTGACTTCTTGAGCATTTACGTTTGTAGCACCGAACAATAGAGAAATGCCTATCAACATCCATTTCATCATCGTATTTCCTTCCTTATATTTTTTAGCGCGATAACCTCTATTGTCTTCGGGTTATTCACCTTTGCACTTTAAGTAACAGCCTCAGCATTGTAAACGCTTGTTTAACATTTGTTAGCTTGAAGTCATGTTACTGACCATACTTCTTTTCTATTTATTATTTTGTTGTCGTTGTCCTAAATGAACCTGCTGCGCTTATCGCTAACATCAGTAAATCTTTATTCTGTGTTGTCACTTGTATAATACTGGTAAAACAGCGACTTATAAAAACACAATCTGAGCTTTATTGTATGTAAGTGTCAATAAATTGAACACCAATAGCTATACAATTATTGAGCCAATTAATTGTAAGCGATTCTTTACACTGTGATCAGGGACCCATATCGCAAAGTTGATGAAGATTAGAGGTAATCGTTATTAACTCAAGAATAAATCATTGACTAATTAGTTTGATAAACGATGCAGTAAGCGGTCCATGGCGCGGTAACTTAAGGCTTCAACAATATCACTGCGTTGAATCGTTGTTTGTTGTTTAAGGTCGGCAATGGTTCTTGCTAAGCGCCATACTCGATGAAAAGCCCGGGCCGACAAACCCAATTGGGTAATGCTCGATTCCAAAAAGGCGCTATCCCCTTGGCTAAGGGCGGCATGCAGCTGTAACTCTTTACCCGACAATTGGCTATTTAGCTTTGCCGCACGGCTTAACTGAATCTGCCGCGCAATCATCACCCGCTGCTTAATCTGTTGACTAGACTCTCCAGTGGTATGCTGACTCAGTGCCCCTTTGGGTAAACCACTTACTTCCACACTCAAGTCAAAACGGTCTAAAAATGGACCCGACAATTTGCCTAAATATTTAAGAATTTGGTCGGGATTACTGCGTAATTGTTGGCCTTGGTAATAGCCACAAGGAGAGGGGTTCATTGCAGCAATCAATTGAAACTGAGCAGGAAAACGCACCTGCAGTGCGGCGCGAGAAATATGCACCTCACCCGACTCTAAAGGCTGGCGCAGTGCATCAAGGGTAGCACGAGAAAACTCTGGTAGCTCATCCAAAAATAATACCCCATGATGCGCTAAAGTGATTTCACCAGGGCGAGGGTTAGAGCCGCCGCCCACTAAGGCCACCATAGAAGCGCTATGATGGGGGCTTCTAAATGGCGGAACATACCAGTGCGGTAAATCTCGCTGCTGAGTGCTGACCGAAGCGATCGCCGCCACTTCGATCGCTTGCTGCTCACTCAGAGGCGGCAAAATCCCAGGCAAACGGCTAGCCAACATGGTTTTTCCGGTACCTGGAGGCCCCAGCATGAGTAGATTATGCGAACCTGCCGCGGCTAATTCTAGGGCCCGTTTGGCTAAATGCTGGCCATGCACATCTTCCATGTCTAACCAGCTTTGTTCTAGATTGTCTTCAACCGGGCTAGCGGCTAATAGATTAAAGGCCATTTGCCCATTTAAACCAGCACTAAGCTGCTGCAAACTTGGGCTGGCATGCACCTTTGCATCAGGTACTCGCACCGCAGCAAGACCATCTTGCTCACCTGTCACTAAGGTTAATTGCTGTCGACTTACCGACAACGCAGTGGCGATCGCTCCGTTCACCGGTCGAATTGCCCCCGATAAAGCTAACTCGCCACAAAAAGCGAGGTCATCTAAACATGCTAAGGGAATATCACCAGCCGCCGCCAAAATGCCAATGGCAATGGGTAAATCGAAACGACCGCCACTTTTGGGTACATCTGCCGGGGCAAGGTTTACCGTGATACGTTTTGCAGGAAAGGAAAAACCACTGTTGAGAATGGCGCTACGCACTCTATCTTTAGCTTCTTTCACCGAGGTTTCAGGTAAACCTACAATGTTAAATGCTGGCAAACCATTGGCTAAATGCACCTCCACCGTTACGTTTAAGGCTTCCATGCCCAATAAAGTACACGTTCTAACTATCGCTAAACCCATAAAGCCCCCAACATTAATAACAATTTACATATTAGTAGGCTTTTGGTGAAATTGTTATTAAGTGTCTGAGCGTAAGGCGATTATTTGGCGTTAAAACACTGCTGTTGCTGCTGATGAAGCGCAGCCAGTACCGATTTACGTTCAATTAAACCAAGCAGCTTACCGTTCTCTACCACCGGGTAACTTTTGGGTTTATTGTCGGTCATGCTTTTCGCTAAATCGAGCACGTTATCATCGGGGCCAACACTTAATACGTCTTTACGCATGATGTCTGCCACCAAGGGGCTTTGGTCACAATAATAACCAGACTGCAGCATTTGGGTCACACAATCGAGTTCAGACAACCAGCCAATCAACTTGCCTTTACTATCCACCACTGGGGCACCCAGTTGGTGGGATTGAGTTAACGCTTCGCTGGCCTCGTTAATACTTTGTTTTTCAGTAAAGCTAAGAAACTGAGCACGCATATAGTGTCTTACATTAAGCTGTTGCATAAGACCTCCTTACGGGTCCTTTAAGGTACCCTTTCAGACTACTCTCTTGCTGCACTAAGTAAAACGGCTTATATCTATTGGATTGATAGGCAATACTTTGCAGCACTAAATGCGATTAAAGCAGCCTAATCAATGCAAGATGAAGGCTAGTTAGACGAGCCTTCATCTTCCGGCACATCTCGAATATATTTTGCCGGTACACCTGCTACCACAGTATTGGCAGCCACATCCTTATTGACCAAAGCACCCGCTGCAATCACCGCATTATCACCAATGGTAACACCGGGCAGTATATTCGCTCCCATACCTACCCATACACGACTGCCAATGGTGACTGGCAACGCTTGCTCCAAACCTTCGGTGCGCTGTTTAGCATTAAGTGGATGGGTGGCGGTTGATATATTGACCGCTGGTGCGAACATCACGTCATCGCCAATGGTGACTGGCGCGCCATCAAGAATCACACAACCATGATTAGCGTAGAAATTTTTGCCGGTAGTAATGTTGTAGCCGTAATCACAAAAGAAGCTTGGTTCGATCCACGGGTCTAAACTGTTTGGCAATAGTTCAGCAAGCACTTCTGCGCGCAAGTCTTCTTCTGGGTGTAATAGATTTAGCTCATAACATAAAGATTTAGCTTGATGGCGGTCTTCCACCAGCTCACCATCAAAGGCCAAGTACAGCTTGCCGGCTAACATTTTTTCTTTTTCAGTCATGCCTACCCCTTTCAGTTAAGGTTTGCTGCTGCATCTAAAGGCCCAGCTGAACCTATTTATAATCAATAAGTTATTCTAATAGCTTTATATTTACGATGTCTCCAACCTTGATAGCATTTTTATCAAACCAAGTTTGCTGCATCTCCCAAGCATAAAGAATATTTTGCGAAGCTTGGGTCAATCTTGTGTCATGAGGCTGCATAGCCCGGATCTCCATGATGGTTCCGTCTTTGCGAATAAAAGCCACATCCAAGGGGATAAAGGTGTCTTTCATCCATAACTTGGCCTTCTTTGACTGTTGAAAATTAAACAACATACCGCAGTTTTCACACAAGCTTCGACGGTGCATTAAACCTTTAGCTCGCTGCTGCTGATCGAGCGCATACTCCAACTGGTAAGTGCGTTGATGCACACTCACCTCAACATGGGCAAACGGTTGGGTTGCACAAGCACTATTAATTAGCAGCAATACCAAAATAAACATGCCTTGTACTCGTTTGCATTTCACCGCTTACACTCCTTTTTAAACAGCCACAGTTAAAGATTATAGAAAAGCCCTACTCAGGGAAAGCCATTAAGCCACGCCAAGGCCTATCAAACAAAACAAAAAATGACGAAAAATAACATCAATTTCACGCTGAGAATTATGCTGCAAATCCAACATATATAACCACAACAAAACACTTAGACGGAAGATAAAACCAAATAACGAATTATAACCAACCACTTAACCTGCAAATTGTTCATTTAGCCATCAACCAGCAGAGCTTTACACAAGCAAAGCCGACTTGAATCACATTTTGTACTGTGGTACTTGTTACTCATTGTCCTAGGAAAGTAGAAAATATGTCTTTTTCAGTTGCCCTAATTATTAGCGTCGTCCTTGTGGTGATTATCCTATCACCTCGCGGGGAAGCGCTGTTGTAACTGAAACGAGCACACAACACCAAACCCCCGCGCTGAAAGGCTCGGGGGTTTTTTGTTAACGGTGGAAAGGAAGTAGTAATGAATGGTGCACAACAAATTGTAGCAAGCCTGAAACAACAGGGCGTTGATCAGGTATTTGGTTATCCGGGCGGGGCAATTATGCCGCTCTACGACGCGCTTTATGATGGTGGAGTCAAGCACATGCTCACGCGTCACGAGCAAGGCGCAGCAATGGCCGCTGTAGGCTATGCGCGCGCGGGTGCCAACCGAGGAATAAAAGTAGGTGTATGTATCGCTACCTCGGGCCCAGGCGCTACCAATTTGGTCACAGGGTTAGCCGAAGCACAACTCGACTCTATTCCGCTAGTGGCGATCACGGGCCAAGTGGCGCAAGCGGTGATTGGTACCGATGCTTTCCAAGAGGTTGATGTATTAGGTATGTCTTTATCGGTAACCAAGCACAGCTTTATGGTGACTGATGTTAAAGAACTAAAACGTACTATTGAGCAAGCCTTTGAAATTGCCACCAGTGGTCGTCCCGGCCCAGTGTTGATTGATGTACCTAAAGACATTCAGTTGGCTGAGGTTGAAGAAAGCTTGGCTTATATCGCAAGCCACCCGCCTGCGGGTGATCCAGAACCTAGCCTGCTAGCTAAGGCCAAACGTCTACTCGCTGATGCTAAACAACCCATTGCCTATATAGGCGGTGGAGTCGGCATGGCCAATGCGGTAACTGAGTTACGCGAATTTCTAGATTACAGCCGAATCCCTAGTGTATGCACTCTCAAAGGCATTGGCTCAGTCACAGAACAGCAACCCCATTACTTGGGTATGTTAGGTATGCATGGTACTAAAGCGGCTAATATTAGCGTTCAAGAGACAGATTTACTGTTGGTTATCGGTGCGCGCTTTGACGACCGCGTAACCGGGAAATTAGACGAATTTGCCCCCAATGCCAAAGTGATTCACCTAGATGCGGATGCCAGTGAATTTGGTAAACGTCGCGACCCCGACGTTGCACTAGACAGCGACTTAAAACTGACACTGCCAGCACTACACTGCTTATGCGACATTAAGCCTTGGCAACAGATTGTCGATCAGCGTAAACACGACTTTGTTTGGCGCTACGACCACCCAGGCTCGCATATTTTTGCCCCCAGTATGCTTAATGACTTAAGTAAAATGATCGACAACAATACCGTGGTTGCCTGTGATGTTGGCCAACACCAAATGTGGGTGGCTCAGCACATGCAATTTGATGGGCCTGAAAACCACCTGTCTAGCGCAGGCTTAGGTACGATGGGTTTTGGCTTGCCCGCAGCCATTGGTGCTCAGTTTGCTCGCCCTAACGATACGGTCATCAATGTATCGGGTGATGGTTCATTCATGATGAACGTACAAGAGCTCACTACGATTAAGCGCGCCAAGCTTCCGGTAAAAATGTTGCTAATCGACAATAATCGTTTGGGCATGGTTCGCCAATGGCAAAACTTATTCTTTAATGGTCGCTTTAGCGAAACCATTCTTGATGACAATCCCGATTTTGTGAAAATGGCCTCAGCTTTCGATATTCCTGGTGAAACCATTAGTAACAAAATTGACGTACACGCAGCCTTGCAACGGATGCTCGACAGCGAAGGTCCCTACTTACTACATGTACTGATTGATGCAGAAGAAAACGTATGGCCATTGGTGCCACCGGGTGTGGCCAACGACAAAATGATGGAGGACTGCTAATGCAACATTCACTAACCATTACAACCCAAAGCCAAGCCGATGTACTAGAACGTGTATTACGGGTGACACGTCACCGTGGTTTTTTAGTACAATCGATGCACATTGAGCATATCAACACTCAACAGCCTGCATCTTATGCGATTGAATTGAGGGTTAGCAGTGAGCGGCCCATCGCTCAACTCACCAATCAACTGGTTAAGTTGTTCGATGTTGAACAAGTGCAATTAAAACAATTACAAGCTGTAGCTAGCCCAACAGTGGCTATAGCTTAAACAATTAGCAAACACAGATTAACGGAGTAAACCGCAATGCCTAAACTGCGAAGTGCCACCACCACCGAAGGCCGTAACATGGCCGGAGCGCGCGCCCTTTGGCGGGCAACAGGAACCAAAGAAGAAGATTTTGGTAAGCCGATTATCGCGGTAGTGAACTCATTCACTCAGTTTGTACCAGGTCACGTTCACCTTAAAGATTTAGGTCAATTAGTGGCTAGGTCTATTGAAGACGCAGGCGGTGTAGCCAAAGAATTCAACACGATTGCTGTCGACGACGGTATTGCCATGGGCCACGGCGGCATGTTGTACAGCTTGCCGTCACGCGACCTTATTGCTGACTCAGTAGAATACATGGTGAACGCACACTGCGCCGATGCCATGGTATGTATTTCTAACTGTGACAAGATTACTCCGGGAATGTTAATGGCCGCGATGCGGATCAATATTCCGGTTATCTTTGTTTCTGGCGGCCCAATGGAAGCCGGTAAAACCAAACTAAGCGATCAAATCATTAAACTTGATTTGGTAGACGCCATGGTAATGGGTGCCGATCAAAATGTATCAGACGAAGACAGTGAAAAAGTAGAACGCAGCGCTTGCCCAACTTGCGGCTCTTGTTCTGGCATGTTCACCGCTAACTCGATGAACTGTTTAACCGAAGCGCTAGGTTTAGCTCAACCAGGTAATGGTTCAATGCTAGCCACTCACGCCGACCGCGAAAAATTGTTTGTAAACGCGGGGAAACGTATCGTTGATTTATGTACTCGCTACTACCAACAAGATGACGAAAGTGCTTTGCCACGCTCAATCGCTACCTTTAAGTCCTTTGAAAATGCCATGACCCTTGATGTCGCGATGGGTGGCTCAACCAACACCGTATTACACCTATTAGCAGCCGCCCAAGAAGCAGGCGTAGATTACAACATGGACCATATGGACCAGTTATCTCGCAAGGTGCCTCAGTTATGTAAAGTGGCCCCGTCCACCAACAAATACCATATGGAAGACGTGCACCGCGCTGGCGGGATTATGGGTATTTTAGGTGAGCTAGACCGCGCCGGATTAATTAACCGTAATGAGCCAAACGTAATGGGCGAAACCATGGCCGATACCTTGGCTAAATGGGACGTGATGCAAACCCAAGATGAAGCGGTATTAGACTTTTACCGAGCGGGGCCAGCGGGTATTCGCACCACTAGAGCCTTTAGCCAAGATTGTCGTTGGGACACCTTAGACCAAGACCGCGCAGAGGGCTGTATTCGCAGCCTAGAGAATGCCTTTAGCTTAGAGGGTGGCTTAGCCGTATTGAAAGGTAACATCGCCCTAGATGGGTGTATTGTTAAAACCGCTGGTGTCGATGACGACAATCTTGTGTTCCGCGGCCCGGCTTGTATCTTTGAAAGCCAAGATGACGCGGTGGCTGGTATTTTAGATGGCACAGTAAAAGCCGGTGACGTGGTGCTAATTCGCTACGAAGGCCCTAAAGGCGGCCCTGGTATGCAAGAAATGCTCTACCCAACCTCTTACCTTAAGTCGATGGGACTAGGTAAGAAGTGTGCCTTATTGACTGACGGACGCTTCTCTGGCGGTACTTCTGGCTTATCTATTGGCCATGTCTCACCTGAGGCCGCCAGCGGTGGTATCGTCGCTTTAGTTGAGCCAGGCGATATTATCGACATCAATATTCCTGAGCGTAGCATTAGCCTCGAGGTCAGCGATGTTGAACTGTCTGAGCGACGTGCAGCGATGGAAGCAAAAGGCAGCGATGCATGGCGACCTGTTGGCCGTGTTCGTGAAGTTAGCACCTCACTTAAAATGTATGCTCACTTCGCCACCAGCGCCGACAAAGGCGCGATACGCGATCAAAGCAAACTAGACTAAATAAACGTTAACTTGTTTAATTAAATAGCCCGGTTCACCGGGCTTATTTTTTAGTTGCTCAGGCTGGATGATTTACCTTATTCTCTGCCTCAGGTTACTCGGTAGTAGCCGATAATTATCTTTTGCTTTAGAAAAATCAGTATTACAGACTTTGTTACCCCCGAGTTGAGATTCAATTATGACGCAACACTTACCCAGTGCTAACGAATACCTTCGTCGCATATTACTCTCGCCAGTATATGAAATAGCCCAAGTCACCCCGCTACAAGATATGACTAAATTATCTAAGCGGATGGCTAATCATATTTTGCTGAAGCGTGAAGATCGCCAATCGGTGCATTCGTTTAAACTACGTGGTGCCTACAACAAAATCGCTCAACTCAGCGAACAACAACGCCAACGCGGAGTGATTGCTGCATCAGCAGGTAACCACGCCCAAGGCGTGGCCATGTCGGCGCAACGTCTCAATATTTCCGCCATCATCGTAATGCCTACCACCACTCCCGACATTAAAGTTGATTCAGTGCGAGCTATGGGCGCTGACGTGCGCTTAGTCGGTGACAATTTCGATGAGGCTAGCCACTACTGCAAACAACTAGCAGCAGAACACGCTTATACCTTGATCCCTCCCTTTGATGATGTAGACGTGATCGCAGGCCAGGGCACTATAGGCAAAGAGTTGCTTGAACAAGACATGCATCTAAATGCGGTATTTGTACCGGTGGGCGGCGGCGGCATAGCTGCAGGTGTGTCGGTTTACATTAAGCAACTGATGCCACAGGTTAAAATCATTGGTGTAGAAGCCGAAGACTCCGCTTGTTTAACCGCTGCGCTAGCTGCTGGTAAGCCCACCCCGCTTGAACGAGTGGGTCTATTCGCCGACGGCGTAGCTGTGAAGTTAGTGGGCAGCGAAACCTTTCGCCTTTGTCAACAATATCTCGATGAAGTGATTACCGTTAACTCTGACGAAATTTGTGCCGCGGTTAAAGATATTTTTGAAGATACCCGCGCCATATCAGAGCCCTCTGGGGCCCTAGCACTGGCAGGTTTAAAAGCCTATGCCCAACGGCATAAACTAACAGACCAACGCTTAGCAGCTGTATTATCTGGTGCTAACGTAAACTTTCATAATCTACGTTACGTATCAGAGCGCACCGAATTAGGAGAGAAAAAAGAGGCAGTATTAGCGGTTAATATCCCAGAGCGCCAAGGCGCTTATTTAGAGTTTGTCGAACACTTAGGTGGGCGCGCCATCACCGAGTTCAACTACCGTTACGCAAACGACCAACAAGCAAGTATCTTTGTCGGTATTCGAGTCAGTAATAGCGACAAAGAGTTGCCACTATTATTAGAGAGGCTAGACGGTAGCGGCTATCACGTTGCCAACCTCAGTGATGACGAGCTAGCCAAGCAACATGTGCGCTACATGGTGGGCGGACGCCCCGGTAAAAGGCTAAACGAACGCCTCTATAGCTTTGAGTTTCCTGAACAACCGGGCGCCTTGCTTAAGTTTTTACGTACCTTAGGTTCACACTGGAACATCACCCTATTTCATTACCGTAACCATGGCTCGGCTTATGGTCGCGTCTTAGCAGGCTTTGAATTTCAAGACAGTGACAAACAAGCCTTCACTGAGCATTTAGCGCAACTAGGCTTTGATTACCGCGACGAAAGTGACAATACCGCCTATCAGTTTTTTCTTGCCCATCAAGATTAAAGACTTAGCCCAATAGCGCAACGCTGATCTTATTAACCCGATTATCGCGAATAATCGGGTTATTCGGTTTATGCGCGTGACCCAAAGTAAACAAAGCCCTATATAGAAGCTTGGTTTTTGGCTTTTCTATATTGGATACCTTACTTATGTTGAAATCGACTCATGTTATTTCAGTGCTGCTTGCTGCGGTTAGTTTCAGCCTCAGCGCCGATACTCTCACCCTAAAAAATGGCAGCGTATTACAAGGCACTTTACTGAGCCGAAGCAGTGAGAACATCCAGTTTGAAGTTGCCGGTAATAGCATGACCTTTAATACCGCCGACGTACAAGGATTAGAGCTAGACTTAGCGGCCCCGACCAAGGCAGAGCCAACAATTAGCCAGCCAAGCAGTAAGCAGCCAGTAGCAACACAAAGTACCATTCCGGCTGGCACGCCATTAATGATTAGCCTTAACTCGCCACTCAGTAGCCGCGAACACCCATCAGGGCATCGCTTTAGCGCAACACTTGAAGGTGACCTTTTGGTAAGCGGACAGCTTATCGCTAGCAACGGTAGCACGGTATACGGCAGAGTATTAGAAAGCCAACAAGCTGGCCGCTTAGCCGGAAAATCTAGCATAAGCATCGCACTCACCGACATCACTATCAATGGTCAACGGGTTGCCATTCAAACCAATAGTTTTAGTGGCTTAGGTGATGCTCAGGCTAAAAACACCGTTAAGAAAACGGCCGGAGGGGCAGCCATTGGAGGCCTAATCAATGGTAGTGATGGGGCTAAAGATGGCGCCAAGGTAGGCGCGGGTTTATCCTTACTAACCCGCGGTGGCGCGGTACAAATCCCGGCTAACACCTTGTTAGAGTTTCATACCAGTGCTCAAGTTAATATTTAGTCATTAGCTCAAGGTAAAGGATACCGAGTTACTGCTCGGTATCTGCCCAGTTAAACTTGCTTTCGTCTACGCCATGCTTGGCTTCGTTAATTCGCTCACGACGTAATAACTCTTCTTCTCGAGCCGAATCAATTTCATGCATAATCGCCGCAATATCGGCCACCGTATCGCTTTGTTTAAACTCACCGGTCAGCTCGGTACCAGCAGTTAGCTCGCCTTTTTCATACAAAGCCCAAATTTCTTTGGCGTATTCGGTCGTCAACAATTCGGGGGCGTATTGGCCGTAGTAGTCGCGCATATTGTTCACATCACGCGCTAACATCCACTCTGCATTATTATTAGCTGCAGCGTCGACTGCTTGCGGTAGGTCAATGATCACTGGACCGTATTCATCCACCAGCACATTAAATTCAGACAAATCGCCATGGATCAACCCTACGCAGAGCATACGCACCACATAACGCATCATCATTTCATGGTCTTCTAGCGCTTGCTCGGCGGTCATCAATACGTCATTGAGTCGTGGCGCTACGAAGCCTTCATCGTCGGTGACTAACTCCATCAGTAAAACACCATCAAAACAGCCGTAAGGCTCAGGCACTCTCACACCAGCCGCCGCTAGCTTATATAAAGCATCAACTTCGGCACTCTGCCAAACTTTCTCTTGCTGCTCACGACCAAACCCGGAACCTTTTTCCATCGCCCGGGCACGGCGACTGTTGCGTACTTTACGCCCTTCTCGATAGGCGACGGCTTGTTTAAAGCTTCGCTGAGTGGCGTCTTTATACACCTTGGCACAGCGGATTTCGTTACCACAGCGTACGATATACACTGAAGCTTCTTTACCGCTCATCAATTGGCTTTTAACCTCGTCAACTAAACCATCGTCAACTAAGGGCTGTATTCTCTTAGGTATTTTCATATCGCTCTTATACCTTAGTTAGCTAGCAGATGGAATATTAAGCTTACAAACCATCAGTGATTATTAAGCAAATGCATTGATATAATGTACTACTTCGTGAGGGCTGCCTGCAGCCAACTGGCATGCTCACTGGGTTTAACAAACGTCCAAGCAACAAAACGACTGACTTTTTGCCCTTGTCCCATTTTAATCGTTTCAACTTGCAGAGCACCCTCCCGCTTTAAGGCTTGATAAACGCCTTTAAGGTTAGCTTCTTTAGATATTAAACTCGTAAACCACAGGGACTGAGTAGCAAATAACTGGCTTTCGCTGATCATATTTTTGACAAAGCTCAATTCGCCTCCCTTACACCACAATTCGTTACTTTGGCCTCCAAAATTAAGCTTTTTCTGATTACTGGCACTGGCTTTTAAATTACTCTGCTTACGCTGAGTCCCTGCCAAAGCTTCAGCTTGTGAAGCATGAAACGGGGGATTGCACAACGTGGCAACAAAACAGTCATCGGCTTGAATCATACCTTGAAAAATATGCTGACTACGCCGTTGTAGCCGTAATTCTATATTGCTACTTAGCTGTGGGTTTGCCGCAATGATCAAGCCCGCAGACCTCAATGAGTCGCTATCAATATCTGAACCGACAAACGACCAAGCGTACTCACTGCTACCCACCAAAGGGTAAACACAGTTCGCGCCCACTCCCACATCTAAACAACGCACCTTATTGCCACGCGGAATACTACCGGCATTGCTGCTAGCCAGTAAATCGGCCAAGTAATGGATGTAATCAACACGCCCCGGAATTGGCGGACAAAGATTATGTTTAGGTATTTTCCAATCTTGTATGTGATAGAAGTGCTTTAGCAGGGCCTTATTTAAACAAAGCACCGCTGCAGGATTAAAGAAATCGATAGATAAATCGCCGTACTTATTAGGCGCAACAAAAGTTTGCAGCTCAGGACAGCTATTGATTAAGGCCGGAAAATCGTACCGTTGTCGATGTTTATTACGAGGGTGCAGCTGACTTTTAATGGCGGGGTGAGCCTTTTTTTTATCATGCATTTTTGTTGCTGAGCCTAAACATTCAGGAATACCCAATGATTATAAAGCGAAGCGCCAATAAAGGCTTGTATCGATTACCATCCAGCAAACAATCTGGTTAATGACAAAACTGTGATCAACACTGATGACAAAAAACTCAATATAGTGAAAGATATCATTATCAATTGCTAAGTAATTGAACCTTCAGAGGCTTGTGTGAAAAAGATGACAAATTAACTACTTACAGATCATCGTTGATAGCTAAATCACTTCATAAGCTCTGCTAACAGCAATCTTACAAGGAAAGTATAATATGTTTAAACACCTACTGTATGGTGCGCTACCCTTTGCCGTGCTTACGGCACTGAGTGGCTGCTCAGACGCCCCCGAACCAGAAAAAGAACTGCCTACCGGCGAAGCTAAAGCCGAAAGCTTATTAGATATGAGTAGCATCGCCGTAGACGATCAACCCGCTCTTGCCAAAGACTGGTACAAAGGTGCGGTATTTATGGAGATTTTTGTTCGGAGTTACAAAGACTCAGACGGTGATGGCATTGGCGATTTTAAAGGCCTCACCTCGCAACTGGATTACCTTACAGAGCTAGGCGTAGAAGGGATATGGCTAATGCCCTTTAGCGAAAGTTCAGATAAAGACCATGGCTATGAAGTCGTCGATTATCGTCGCATCGAAAGCGATTATGGTACTCGCGAGGATTTTGATGAGTTTTTGGCGCAAGCGCATGCCCGCGGCATTGGCGTAATCGCTGATTACCTAATCAACCACAGCTCGGGTGATAACCCAGTATTTATCGATGCCAATAACAATGCGGGGGGTAAACGAGATTGGTATATGTGGGAAAACACTAACCCTGGGTGGACAAATTGGTCTGGTTCAGACTCTTGGCATAAGGGGCAATACGGCTATTACTACGGAATATTCCAATCTAATATGCCAGATTACAACTTTCACAATCAGGAAGTGCTTGAGTTTCATTATAACAACTTACGCTACTGGCTAAATGCAGGAATGGATGGCTTCCGTTTTGATGCCATGGCTCATCTCATCGAAAATGGTCCCAACCAATGGGCAGGCCAACCCGAAAACGCCGCCATTATGTACGGTATTCAGCAACTGGTGATGGAAGACTATCAAAACCGCTATATGATTTGTGAAGACTCAGGTAATTCGCTAGCCGCCACCCAAACAGATTTTTGCGGTTCAGCTTTTTCCTTCTATCTCAATTATTCGATTATGAATACCGTTAAAAATGGTAGCACCGAGAATAGTGGGATAAGTGAATGGCTCGTGCAGCCTTCATTAAGCAGCATGGGCTTATTGTTAGCCAACCACGATAGTTTTGCTGGTGAACGCATCTTTGAACAGGTAAATGGTGACGAAGCTAAATACCGTTTAGCCACCGCCACTTTACTGACGATACCGGGCCAACCCTTTGTTTACTACGGGGAAGAAATTGGTATGGGGCATACCAAAAATAGTGGTGGTGATTACTTACTAAGAGCACCAATGAGTTGGACAAGCGAAGGAGGTTTTACCACCGGTATCCCTTATCGCGCGATAGCTAGCAATACTGCTAACTACAATGTGGCCGGCCAACTAGCTGACACTAACTCACTCTACCATCACTATAAAAAGCTCATTCAACTTCGCAAGACCACCCCCGCTTTACGTAGCGGAGACCTTAGTGTTTTACACGTAGGAGAAGTGCTCGCTTACCGCCGTTCAGTCTCAACAGGAGATGTTTTAGTCGTGCTGAATTACAGCGACAGCAACCAAGCGGTGAATATTCCTTTAGAGGAATCATCAGCGGTGTTAAGCCCGCTAGCCGGGTTTGGGTCTAGCCCTCTTACTAGCAGCTCTGCAGGCGAGCTTAATCTAAATCTGCTGCCACACGAGATAAGAATTTACCAATACTAAAACCACCCATAATGCTCAGGGTCTGTTAGCGTCACGCTAGTCAGCTCGCTGAGCATTTATCGAACAAACTCAATCAACCATTCGCCACCTAAAGCAACATCAACTCGCTGCTGTTGAAGCTCTAGCTGATTGGATTGCTGCTGCCATTGTGTCAGTAGCTTACCGTTAAAACTCACTGTTTTAACCCTCTGGGTCACCGCCAAGTTTACCAATGCCAACTGATAGTTACGCGTCAAAGGAGAATCAGCGTATTGCCCCTTCGCAGGCAATATAGAGATCCGCAACTGCTGGCTGGTGGTATCAACCTTAAAGTCAGTCTCTTGGATTTGTTGCTGCTGATAGGCAATGCTACTGCCGTCATCTTCAATTAACCGCCCCTGCGCCCGTCCTTTTTCGTCTAGCACAATTAATAAATCCAAGTCGTTATTTTCAGCTTGGCGAGGAATAATATGGCCCGCTTTTACAAACAACGGTAAGCGGTATACCTCATCAACATACAAATCTTGATTAAAGTTCTCTCCATTGCTGCTGAGCATTTGCTTAGCACGGTAATCAAACCATTGGCCTTTAGGTAAATAAACAGCGGTCGTTTTAGCCTTATCTTTAGCTTCCAAGGCAACCAGTAAGGCATCGCCTATCAACTTCATTGAGCCATTCACTCTGGCTTTTGGATCTTCTTGATAGCCATAAACCAAGGGAGCGACTACCGCCTTACCTTCTCGCCAAGCGTGGTGTGCAAGCGTGTAATAATAAGGATTTAGAGCATAACGCTGCTTTATGTTGAACAGATTACTGACGGTATCGCCCATTCTGTCTGGTGCGGTTTCTTTACAATTACAAAGGTTAAGTGTGTGGGGACGAACGGGTACATTAGTAAACAATGCAGTAGCCAACCATTGAGTATATTGCTCGTCCCATGGTGTGCCATGAAAACCACCAATATCAGAACCAAAGTAATCAATCCCAGACAAGCTCATATGCATTTGGGCATTAAAATGGCTACGCAAATTTGCTAGATTTACGCCAATATCTCCCGACCACATTGCTACCCCGTATGATTGGCTGCCAGCAGTGCCGGAACGGCTCATAATAAACGGCCGTTGGCTACGCTGGTTGCGTATGTAACCTTGGTGAATGCTGCGACTCCAAAGCAGATTGTAAAGATTGTGCACACTTGCGTGGTCATGTTTATGTTCGCCATCAATATCTACACCTGCGTACCACGCTTTGCGGTGATAAATTTCTGGTTCACCTAAATCGGTCCAATGCGCAATAACACCATCATCAATTAACGCTTCACGACGGTAGTCATGCCAAAAAGCAGCACCTTTTTCACTGGAAAAATCGAGCATGCCACCTTTGCCCCACCATGGGTTATCTTTTATATAAGCAGGGTTCATACAAGGTGGCTTGCAGCTACGCGCTAGAGCACCAGCATGCGCTAATGAATCGTATTCATTAAGCGCGCCACCGATGTAAGGTTCTTCAATCACCATGACTCCAATACCACGCTGCTTTAAATCGGCAATTTTTTGTTTAGGCTTGGGGAAATTGTTTTCATCCCAAGTGAGAGAACCCATTTGAGTGTGTTTAGAATCTTCTTTTATGCCACCAAACCATTGCAGATCAAGAACCACTCCAGACAAAGGAAACTGCGCTTTTTGTAGCGAAGCGAGTTTGCTGTCTAACTCCTGCCAGTTATCAAAGCCATACTCCGACAACCATAAGCCAAACATCGCTTTAGGCGGTACCGGCGGACGACCAGTAAGCGCGAGATAACGAGAACGTAAATCCGCAAGGTTTTCACCCGCAATTAATAGGATACGAGCACGTTGGCCTTTGCCCTGTATTTGATAAGGCGCGTTTGTAAAATCAAACACTAGCGGCTCAATATGGTCAAAAAATAAGGCTAAATTTTGCTTACCCTCGCCTAATAAATACATGATAGGAATTTGGGTATTACCCACTGCACCTTCACCTTGATATACCATAGCGTTACCCATGCGGTTACCCGGTAAACGTTTGCGACCTAGCCAATCCCCATCGGCCTTCCCTTGAGTATTGTGCTGTTGTCCTAAACCATAAATTTGCTTAATACCGCCTTTAGTTAAGCTTAACTTCCAGCGATTGTTAGCCTGTGATTCGATGCAAAGCACGCTCAAGGCTTGTTTTGCGTGTGCCGCATCACCAAGCGATAAGCACTGGCCATGTTGCTCGGGGATGATGTTGTACCAAGGACTAGTTATCTCCTCAGTAATAGGACTTAAGGACACCGACAATAAATTGGATGCAGCGAGCATTAAGCTAGGCTTAAATTGGTTAAGCGCTGGCGAACCCGTGGTTATTACAACTGTGTGTTGATCTACCACCTCACCTTGCCATATCGCCTTGTTCGCTTTAGCCGTAAACGCCCCCAAGCTAATGAGCAGTGCCAACACTACGTTCGCAATAAATTGCCCAGCCATTTTCATGCTTATTCCTTTAATCCATGCCACATTAAACTACCGACATTATCAGTAATTAACTCGCTTAATAAGTTAATTCACCCAGCCCTTGTAAAACTGTGAGATAAAATTGAATAGGTCTTAGTGATAATCTAAAAAACTGCATAAATGCCCAATACTCTCAAACAATAAGGCGTCCAGCGAGAAACTAACAGCGCAGCATTTAAAGCATAATTAATAACAAAAATTAGACTTATCAACTACCAATTTATATATTTGTAACTTTTAATAGAGCTTTAGTGATAAAAATATAGTTTTACTTTTTGACTCAAATAAAAGACATTCTCAACCTTATAGTTCAGCATTTGCTGATCTTTTAATATAATGGATTGAGAGATATTATGAATAAGTTTTTGGTACTCACCAGTAGTGCCTTAGTAACTTTAGCCCTAAGTGGCTGCGGTGGAAGTGATGGAAACAACGATGATGAAAAACCACCTATAGACGAAACCATCACGGGCACATTTATAGATGCTGCGGTAGAAGGTTTGTATTACAGCGCATCACCTAGTGGCACTAATGGTTACACCGACGCTGAAGGTAATTTTAACGCAGCACCTGATGATGTAGTGTCTTTCTACTTAGGTGGTAAAGATGGCATGTTTATCGGTAATAGTTCTTACCGTAAAGTCGTTTCACCTTTTGAAGTTACCGCCGACAATACGTCTGCAATGAACTTAGCTCGTATCTTACAATCATTAGATGACGCCAGCACTGGCAGCATTGTAATCCCAGAAGACATTGCTAAACCACAACCAGAGAGCAATACCTTAATTGCTTTGCAACAGGTAAAGCTAAATAATTTGGGCTCGGCTGATGCCTTACTTGAAGAAGTAGAAGCAAATGAATGGGTGAGTGAAGAAGACGCAGCAGCTCACCTTGACGAATCTTTAGATGGCATTGAGCGTGGCGATAGCAACGTAATAGCGGCCTTTAGTCAAGGTAGCGGCGAATACTTACGTTTATCGGAGGTGGTTATTACCAGTAAGAATGGCAGCAACCCTAGCATGCAAAATGTGCATATGGATCGCACTATTCCCGATGAAGCCTTTAAAAATAGTAGCTTCGGAATCAGCTCTGAGATACTGCATTTAGCACCACAAGCCTTAGTCATTAAAGCAGGGGCATCTGATCATCGTTATAGCTCTGTATATGCTCAAGAATTTATTGCTTGCCACTTAAATGGTGGTGACTTTGACATTGAGCAATCAGGTCCAGAATGTCACAACAATACGTCTAATGATTATCACGCCAATGATTTTGCGATTGAAGCAGGTTTTGAGCTGGTAGTTAAAGATCCAAGTAAAGTGAATGAAGAAGACGAATCCATTGCTTACGAAGACGTAGCTGGGTTTGGCGGTTTATTCGAGTGTATGAACCAGAAAAACTGTACTCAAGCTTCCCTGACTACACGTGGTAGTACTCAGTTTGACGACGAAGAACAGCAACAACAGTTTTACAACACCAGCTACGATACCGCTACTGGCATCTATACCGACAAAACCACAGAGCTAACCTTTGACGGCGACGGTAATACCATTCGCGAAACAGAGTCTATTGCTTACAGCTACTTAGTAAACCCTGGTGTTGATAACGCAGAGCGTTATATTGATTTTACTGGTACATGGACAGCCAATACCAACATCGAGGGTTGTAGTTTACGTGGCCAGCTTAGCTACACATTTGGTAAAGATAATGTGCAGGTTGTGGGTAAAGAACTTCATACTCAACAGGGTGGCGAATGTACTTTAGAAGACATGGACGAAACCGTGTCTTATGCTGAATTAGCTAACATGGCATTTTGGTGGTTTGGCGTTAATGAAGGTCAACAAACCAAGGCTACATTGGCTCAATTGAATTCGACAGTTCGTTGGTGTGATGATGACGAAGTGCTCGAAGGTCAATTATGCCAACAGCCCAAAATTGAGCAGTGGACTTATGTTGCTGCTGGCCAAAACTGGGATCAAGGTGTATTGACTTCTACAGCGTTTATTCAAGGTAAACAAAGCTTCATTACCACTTTCAGTAAATCTATCTAAGCGAAAAAATTCATCAAGGCGCTTTAGGGCGCCTTTTTTATTGACGCAATTATTGCTTAAGCGGCTCAATCACTTCTTTAAGGGCTACAGCGTGTAATTGCATAATACATGTTGTCGCTTTAGCATTTTTATAGCTTACTTTCATGTCGCATAAAGCATACATGTGCTGGAGATTTCTGCCGGTATTGTAAGCTTTAGTTAAGGCTTGCTGCGCTTTGTTCACCTCGAAGGGCTCTAACGATAAACCATATACATACCAACAATGGGCATTACTTGGCTCAAGCTCGGTAGCTTGCAGAAAGTACTCAGTCGCTAACTCCGCTTGTTTTTGCCTTCACACACTCAAACCTGCGCTATAGCGCAACACACCACTTTGTTGGCTGAGCGACTATCCCTTATTGTAAGGAATACACTGAACTCGACCATCAGCAAATTCCACCAGGTAATGTTGTAGGGGATAAAACCAAAGGTGAAACTAACAGGGTAATTATGAAATAAGCCATCTGGACCTTCAATGTTCACCCATCACTGCTCATCTTTACGAAATAAGCGGTTGTTTTTAAAAGCAAATTAAAAACAGGCAGCGTCAAAATCACCTAACGCAGACTCCTGATCCGCATGGCGCATTGCCATATGATGCTCTGCGTCGTTTTTGTACGTTAAGTACCAAGTAACATTTTCAAGCCGTTCACATGCGTACTACTCAATGTATACTGGACGGCTTTATAAATATTATTTGGAGCGACTATGTTCAATATAAGTGATACCGATTGGCATCTAGCTGGCATCGAAAGTGAATTGAGAGAACAAACTCGTCTCATGAAAGAAGCCAGAAGGAAGAAGTCCAAGAACAACACCGCTAAAGATGGTGAAGTTCAATTTACAATTCCTGCCTACGCAAAGTGCCCGAAGTATAAAGCTTCGTTACGAAAGCCTGTAGCTGAACATCAAAAACCAATTTTGCAGAATTCAAATGAAACCTTTTCTATTGATTCTATGTTTTCTGGCTTGCGGGATTCAGTCCGCTCAAGCCTCAGAAAGATTGCCAATTCAATCTAGATAACAAGCTAGAGAGGCAATGCGTTGTGAAGTATATAAACAACGTGCTGATAGAATGGCGACTAATGAAGCTCGCCATAAAGCTACACAAAAGTACACTAACACTAAAAATGGTGTTAATGATGTGAACTTTGCCATTGTGTATACTGCTCTTCATAGTAGTTGATGCAGGCCCGCATATTCTGCAGCCACCAACGCTCTGCTAAAACCAGTAGTGACCAGATGTACCGCATTCAGCTACATCAAGTAATATCTGCCAAGCGCTTACTCATAAACTTACTGTAAGGGTCTGCTTGATAGCTAGCAAAAGGGCCACAAAAATCAAAACCAAAAGACTGATACAAAGACCAAGCTGGGGCAAATGCCTCCATTGAGCCAGTTTCTAAACTTAATTTCTGATAACCGCGAGATAGAGCCTCATCCAATATATGGCGCAGCAACGCTGCTGCTACCCCTTTTCGCAAATGAGCATTGGCAGTGCGCATTGATTTAAGCTCTGCATGTTGCTCATTGAGCTGCTTTAGTGCGCCACAGCCGGCCAATTCATCACCTAACCATAAACACCAAAGCTCACATCGCCGGCCTGTAAGCCACTCACATCTAGAGTATGAACACTTTCAACCGGGGAGTGACAAAGCATATCTTTGTGATGCTCTTCCAATAAAGCGCGCACTTGCGGCTCCGTTACGTCGCTTAATCGTATATCCATCACAGCATCTCCCTATGTTTGGCTTAGTTTTTCTTCACTTTACCTTAGAGCTGAGCTTGAAACCAAGTAGAGATTAGAGAGGGTAACAGAGTGTTAACCACGCTCCATATGGATCTGCGGATCACTCATCGGGTTAAACCCAAAGGCACGATATAATTGCTGGGCATCTTTACAAACTAATTTAAAACGACGAATATCCTGCAACTGAGGATGCGCCATAATACGGTGCATCATGGCTTTAGCTAACCCCTTACCTTGATGCTCTTCTAACACAAAAACATCAGCTAAGTAGGCGACGGTAGCATAATCTGAAACAACCCGAGCAAATGCAACTTGCTGTTGGTTTAAATTGAATGCGGCAAAGCATAGAGAATTATCAATTGAAGTTTTAACAGCACCTTTAGATATTCCCTTGGCCCAATAGCTTCGCACCAATACTTGGTGAATTAACGACACATCAAGCTGAGCTTTATCAGTGCCTACGTAGTATCCCTGTTGCATTGTTAGGCCCTCCTCATTCCATGAACTAAACATGACACTTGCCAAAGTTCTGTAAATCTAGCTAGAGCTTAAAAAACAAACAAGTTGGAGAAAGTAACGTTTAGTAACTTTGAAATTAGCATTTGTAACAAATATGAAACAAACCTTCGCCAAGCCTATAACAGCCAGCCGTTCACTGATTTAAACCAATGGTGACCAATAGAGTAAGCCAACAGAGATTATTAAAAAATGAGACACAAGGCAGGCAAGCCTTCATCTGTACATTTACATTTTTCGGGATATTAGCTGGCGCGATTGCGCCAACTGGTCACCGAACGCTGTTAGCCAATATCCGCGTGAACCTATAGGCAATAGGTTTATCTCGCCGTTTTACGGGCTTTAATTAGCTTTTAGGCAACAAATAAAAATTGGGCTGCCAGCGCTCCATGTGGATTTCGGGGTGAGCCAATTCGGTAAAACCAAATTGTTCATATAAAGAATGAGCATCTTGAGTGGCTAGTTTAAAGCGGCGAATACCCTGTAATTTTGGGTGAGCCATAATACGGTGCATTAAAGCTTTAGCTAAGCCCTTGCCTTGATGTTCCTCTAATACAAACACATCGGCTAAATAGGCAAAAGTGCTATAGTCACTAATCACTCGAGCAAAACCCACTTGCTGTTTATTGTAATCATATACCGCGAAGTTTAACGAGTTTTCGATAGACTGCTCTACAGTAGCTTTAGGGATACCTTTGGCCCAATAAGAATGATGTAGCACATGATAAATAAGGTCTATATCTAACTCGGCCTTATTAGTGCTAATGTAATATTCTGGATGCATTTAACAACGCTCCCTTCAGCTGAAAAATCAGTACCCACTACAAATAATCTACCGATAGTCCGGCTTTAACACAAGGTTTTAACAGTGATTCAGTGTTGAAAATGGCTTTATTGCTATAGGATTATAAAATTCATAAACTTAATAAAAAGTTATTGTTTTTAAAAGCTAAAATCACTGGGGTAGAGGTGAAAACCATCAAAATCCTGCTTACTTAACGGGCACCCTAACTGACGTAAAATGGCGTAACACATCGAATAATGAAAGAAAAAGTTTGGCAACATGTAAAGCTGTAAGTAGCGCAAGCCGGTCAACTCCAATTTGGCAAAGCCCGCAGTGGTAGTTATGCGTAACTCTTCGGCACCAATAAACTGTTCAGTCTTTAGCTGTTGTAAATATTGAATAGAGTGTTGAACTTGTAACCTTAAGCTATCCACACTTAGCGTTTCAGCATTGAAGCTCACGATGTCTTCCCTCGCTAAAGGGCAACAAGCGCGCAGGGAAAAATTAATAGCGGTACTCAATTGCTGGCCCAGCGAAAACATGTTGTCGGCTAAGCGAGCGTCCAACAACGCCGATTCTGCTAATTGCTGTTCGTTAGCAAAACTGTCCATCTGTTCCAGCAAATGGGCTATTTGTCCTAAATAATGAATAAACACCGGCACCGACGCCGAGTACAAGGTAATGTTAGAATAAGGGGGCATGACACATCATCCTTAAATCAATCATATGGTATAACAACTCTTAATCAGTAAACTGGCAAGATCTTATTATGGAATTATCCATCTGGAAGCGATTCAAAAAGCTAATCGGCAAAGCGTTATTAGAGCAGCAGCGTGTTTGGATTATTTCCCGCCACGACAGTTTGGCACAACAAGATATTTACCCTTTAAGCGAATCAGAATTAAGCCAACGCACTTGGCAACAGCGGGGCTTCTCTGTCAATGCGGCCAGTCGAATTGAGCGCCTGTTGCCGGGTTCATTAATCGAGCTACCCTGCCAAGAACATCATGTCACCGTGACGAGAGTCAAATAACTTATTCGAACGAAGCACAATGGGTGCAGACCGAATGATGATTGGGTTTCAAGCAAAGGGTTGACCAGTAAAATGGCACTAAAAAAGGGCCGCTAAGGGCCCTTTAGAAACAAAGGTAATGGCCTAAGGAGCCATAGTGTCCACGTTAAGCACTAGGCCTGTAAAATCATCGGTAGCCACCGCTGAGTATACTGCGCCATTGGCCACAGTAGCCATGCTCATGACCGCTGGGGTGTAAGTATCATCACTGGCCAAAATCACAGCAAAGGTGTATGCGCCTGCGGGTACATTAAGTACAGCTGTACCTTTAAAATCAACCCCTGACAATACCGCCGTATCTGCGCTAAAGTTGCCATCGGCAGAGGCATGAATGTCTACCAAACCTAAGCCTGCGGCGGTAGGGCTAGCATGCACTACACGAATCTTAGAGTATAAGGCTACCGAGCGTAAATCTTCGGCTATCACTAACGGTTCAATGGTATTATCGCTAACAGCGTTTAGTTTACCCACCGCATAGATACTGGTTTCAGCGCCGGCGTCTAACATCACTCCAGGGGCATCAATCACCACCAAACTATTATCGGCACTGGCAGCCACACTTAGGTCATAAGTCGTGGCCGGTAAGTCGATGCTACGAAACTCTTTAAACATAATATTGGTTAGGCCAGCTACCGCCGCATCACTAGCCAAAACATCAACCGCTGGCGCGTCATCTACAGCATGTACAACCCGAACATGGCTGGTTTCGCCCATGTCTCGCACAATACCGACTTCGTTACCGTCGGCCAACAATAGGTTTACCGGAGACAAGCCCCCCATGTCGGTATTAGGCACGGCGGTTAGCATTAAGTCACTACCACCAGCAATAGCTATGTTTCCACTATCAAACACCACGGTTTTGTCACCAGTACCGGTAATGCGAATTCGGTAGGTATCTGCTGGTACGGTTACGGGTAAATCGGCACTGTCGATTTTAAATTCTAGGTTAGTCACTGCTGCGTCTACACCAGTAATATCACCTTCGGTAGACAGGTAGATATCTACACCACCTACTCCTGGGTGGCCATGTAATACATCAATACGTACACTGCCAGAATCTACCGCAATGTTACTTCTCGACAAGACAACCGGCTCAAGTGCAGTAGCCGTATTTAACGCAATAATGTCATACTGCATTTCCGGCGAGAACTCCAAGTTTGCAGCTATCACTTCAGCATTATCACCAGGAAGAATGGCGTCAACACTAATATCATAACTACCAGAAGTAACCGGTACCCAAGCGCTACCTTGGCGGTAATCAACCATATTTAATCCAGCAAATGTTTCACCGTTGGCTTTTACTTCTACCATGGGCGCATCGGCACTGGCATGGGTGACACGAACAAACGACAAAGGTACGGTAACGTGGTCATCGTCGCTGCCACATGCTGCTAGCAGAACTGCAGAGCCGATTAGTAAGCCTGATTTTACAAGTTTCATCTTCATTCCTTAACTATTCTTGTTTTGGTTTCACAGAGATCTACGGCAAGGAATTTGGTTACGATCACTACTGAGTTTTTCAACGCTGTAGCTATCACCGCATTTCACAGCGCAGTGGCAAATATTCACAGCAAGTCTTGGCAGGTAAATCTATAGCCAAGGCATTGAAAAGGATGGGGTACATCTTACTGCAACAATAGCGACGCAAAAATGTCACATAAAAGTCATAGGCTACTGCTTTATTTGCCAGCGACTCGAGATAAACATGGAACGTAATCAATCTACATTTGTAGCCTGTAGCTTTGGCTTATTGCTAGCTAGCGCTTTTACTATTAGCCCTGCTCAGGCGATCAAGCAGCCAATAAGCCCAGTAAAAAAATTACAGGTAAGCTGTAAGACTAGTCAGCAGCCACCGCAAACTACGTCGCTACAAAGCCTAAAGCTAGAATTAGTCGCCAGTCATTTTTCAGGAAGTGAGTTTGATACTTCATCCGCTGAAATTGTTTCTTACGACGCCTGCAGTGACAAACTGTATGTGGTTAATGCCAAAGATCAAAGTGTTGACGTTTTAAGCCTAAGTGACAGCAACAGCGCCCCCAGTAAACACGGTAATATCAATCTGCAGGCCGCCGCCCATAAAGCCGGGATTGAAATCGGTGACGCTAACAGCGTAGTGGCTAAAAATGGCCTAGTGGCAGTCGCCATTCAAAACCAAAATAAGCAACAAAATGGCATTATTGCTTTATATCGCTCAGACGACCTCAGCCTAATCAATAGCTACCCAGCGGGCGCCCTACCTGACATGGTTACCATGACTGAGGACAGTCGTTACTTGCTCAGTGCCAACGAAGGCGAGCCAAATGGTGATTACTCTGTTGACCCAGAAGGCTCCGTTACTATCGTAGATCTCGCCACAGGCTTTAGTGATCAACAAGCCACCGTGACCCAAGTTGATTTTAGGCATTTTAACCAAGATCAGCCCCGTCATAATGAGTTAGACCAGGTACGCTTACCAAGCCCGTTGGGCGCGAGTGTCGCTCAAGATTTAGAGCCTGAATATCTCGCCTTAACCAGGCATGGCAAAGTGGTGGTCGCGTTACAAGAAAACAACGCTATCGCGCTTATCGATATTGCCAGCGGCAAGGTAGACTCGATAAAAGGTTTAGGGCTTAAAAGCTGGGCATCAGTGGAAGATGGTGGCGATGGCGCCAAACTAGACCTAACCAACAAAGACAAACAGTTTATCCAAGCTAGCTATCCGCAACTGGTGGGTTATTACATGCCCGACTCTATCGCCACCTTTAATATCAAAGGCAATGATTACATCATCACTGCCAACGAAGGTGATGGCCGCGAATATGTCTATGCGACTACTCAGGCAAAATGTGAGGGAATGGACCACCAATGGGATGGCCAAAAGTATCAAGTAGGAGGCGGTGACGAAAACGCCAAGCACTACCAAAACAAAATTGGCGACTGTATTTCTTATACCGATGAGACCCGCGCTTACAAACTTAAAGTGGATGCTAAACACCCCTTAATGAATCAAACAAGCTATGGCCAAAAGGGCACCATTGCCAATAAAAAAGCGCTGGGGCGGATTAAAGTGGTGGCGGACAACAAAACAATTGGTGAAAATGATCTGGTTTACACCTTTGGGGCCCGCTCGTTCTCTATTTTTGATTTACAAGCCAAGCGTATCTTTGATAGTGGTAACCAACTGTCAGATTTAGCTAATTCAAATAAACACTGGAATAGCAGTAATGACAATCAGTCCAGTGACAATCGCTCTGATGACAAAGGCGTAGAACCAGAAGCCATTGCAGTAGCAAACATCAATGGCTCAACCATTGCGTTTATCGGCTTAGAGCGCCAAGGGGGAATTGCCGTTTATGATGTGTCTAAACCATCCTCACCAATAATGCTAGATTTCATTAACAATCGTGACTTTAACCAGCCTGTTTGCAGCAAAGTTGACCAAGATGGTGATTGTGAAAATAACCGTTATAACCCAAAAGCGGGCGATTTGGGCCCCGAATCTATTGCCTATTTTTCGCGCCTAGGCAAGCACTATATTGCCGTGGGTAACGAAGTGTCGGGTACCACAACAGTTTATCATTTGGCGATAAATTAACGCTTGATGCTACCCACCTCAAGCACTTGAGGTGGGACTAAGCACCACTGGTGACTACTTACAGCAAAACCTTTAAGAAAATACGCCTTACATTCATCGCGCTGATAACTCTGCAATATAAAGACAACAATACCACTTAACACTCAATCAACATCAAGTTTAAAGCTCACTATTAGGCCTTTATTTTTAGGCTTAAGCAGGTCAGTAGACACTCATCGGGCAACAACAGAATTGGGTTTAAGCACCATCAATAGTGTTTTTTGTTTTGCTGAATGTTAACTATGCCTCAAAAACTGAAGCAACCGTCGTGAAACCGCTTACTTTTTCTTAATTCCAAGCAAAAATTCTCTAAGATAAGCGCCATAAAAGGTTACCCAGCAATAATAGCAACTTGAGTTGCATGCTAAACGCCGACTATATTCCACGAAAAACCAACCAGAGGATCAGCAGCATGTCGCAGCCGTATACCAACCCATCTCTCAGTACCGCTGAGCGAGTCAAAAA
The DNA here is from genome assembly GCF_054112545.1 of Agarivorans sp. MS3-6. Lineage (NCBI taxonomy): Bacteria > Pseudomonadati > Pseudomonadota > Gammaproteobacteria > Alteromonadales > Alteromonadaceae > Agarivorans > Agarivorans sp. MS3-6. The sequence continues at coordinate 1,830,893 of NZ_CM134202.1, forward strand.
CTTACTGTCTCTTATGACTGTGGAAGAAAAAGTGGGGCAAATGCTGCAGCTACCCGCCAATATGCCAGGTAACATGGATAAGTTGGAAGCATGGAATGTCGGCAGTTATCTTCATTGCACTGGCAACATGGCAACCGATCTACAGCGGCGCGCCGCCAAATCGCGTTTAGGCATTCCTCTAATTTTCGGTATTGATGCGATTCATGGGCACTGCTTTGAAAATAGCGGTACTGTGTTTCCAACTCAATTAGCTTTATCTTGCGCTTGGAGTAAACCACTTGCCGAAAGCATGGCGCATATCACCGCTATCGAAACTAGAGCTTGTGGGCTACATTGGACCTTCTCTCCGGTATTGTGTGTAGGTCGTGATAGCCGCTGGGGCCGCATAAACGAAACCTTTGGTGAAGATCCTTGGTTAATTGGTGAGTTAGCTGTAGCCACTATTCATGGTTATCAAGGGGATACTCTAGCCTCTAATCAAACCATTTTAGCCTGCGCTAAGCACTATGTGGCGTACGGTGAGTCTAGCGGCGGCCGAGATTCCTACGAAGCAGATGTTTCTCCACGTAAACTCATGTCGATCTTTTTGCCTCCTTTTGAAAAAGCGGTAAAACAAGGCAAAGTGGCTACTTTAATGGCCGGATACCAAGCCATTGACGGTGTACCGTGCAGTGCTAGCAGCTGGCTAATGCGCGAAATCCCTAAGCAACAATGGGGCATGGAAGGCTTTATTGTTACCGATTGGAACAATATTGGATCTTTATACAAGACCCAAAAAGTGGCTAACGACTACCGTCATGCATCAAAAATAGCTGTAGAAGCTGGCAATGATATGATCATGAACACCCCTGAATTTTATGAAAGCACCGTTGACCTAGTGCATAAGGGCGAACTAGACATTGCCTTAATCGACGATGCAGTGGCCCGCATGCTCACCAGTAAATTCGACTTAGGTTTGTTCGATGATTTCCGCTATACCGATTTAAGCCAGAAAGACACCATTTTAGGTAAAGCTGAACATTGGGAAGCGTCTTTAGAAGCCAGCCGCCAATCGCTAACCCTACTGACCAACAACGGCATACTGCCACTGGTAGAGGCTAATAAGCCTAAAATATTGCTATGTGGTGCTAATGGCGATGACTCCATTGCCCAACTCGGAGACTGGTCATTTGGCTCTATTCAAGCAGATGCTGCCGACGACAATTATCATCGAGACGATACCGTAACGATGCGTTTAGGCTTGCAAGCCGCAGCCGATGCGGGTCGTTGTGAACTCAACTATGTAAGAGCTGCCGCCCCAGCTGAAGCCGATTTTGAAGAAATTGCCCAAGCGGTAGCCGCCGCCAATAACAGTGATATTGTGATTGCCTGTGTCGGCGATACTTTAAGCCAACATGGAGAGTTCCATGACCGAGCGAATCTAGACTTAAGCGGCCAACAACAGGCAATGTTAGAAGCCTTAAAAGCCACCGGCAAACCATTAATTGTTATTTACATCGCCTCTAAACCGCTGACCATTAGCTGGGTAAAACAGCATGCCGATGCCTTAGTGTGTGCCTTTAACCCTGGAGCAAAAGGTGGCACCGCCTTAACAGAATTACTGTTTGGTGATTTAAACCCTAGTGGCAAACTCACCATTAGCTTTCCAGAACATGTTGGGCAAATGCCGGTATTTTACAATAAGTACGAAGGCTGGCACGCCTACTTGTCAAAACGCACTGACCACCAAGAGCGTTACATCGACATGCCAAGCTTACCGCTATTTTGCTTTGGTGAAGGGCAAACCTATACCCAGTTTGAATACTCTGAACTGACCGTTGAAACGCCAGTTCTAGAGGCTAATGATGACCTTGATAATGGGCCTAGCTTAGAAGTATCTGTCACCTTAACCAATACCGGCGAACGCAGCGGCACTGAAATTGCGCAGCTGTACATTCATGATTGTGTAGCATCGGTAACGGTGCCGGTAATGCAATTACGTGGATATAACAAGGTAGCGCTTGCAGCAGGCGAAAGTCGTAAGCTGTCGTTTAGCGTACCTTACCAAGATTTATCGCTGATAAACGCGCAGCTACAAAAAGTAGTTGAGCCGGGAGAGTTTAAAGTACTCGTCGGGGCATCGTCCAAAGCAGAAGACTTGCTGAGTGCAGACTTTAGCGTCAGCTAAAGGGCAAAGCTGTTGTTCAAAAAGCCCTTAGCTGTAAGCTTAAGGGCTTTTTTAGGCCTCGGGGATGTGTAACAGCAAATCCGTTACCCCAAGATCGATGCCTTGCTGAGATAACAAAGTACTTACTTGACCACGATGATGAGTTTGATGATTAAAAAAATGCAGCACTAAACTGCTAAACAGCTGGCAATGAGCAACACCTTTGCTGTTGAGATAAGTTAAATTGAGTTGTAAATCTTGTTCCGTTAACTGCTGTGTAAACGCCACTATCACTTTATCCATTGCCTCTCTTGCCGCCGCTAAGCGAGAGAGATCGGTGTGTATAATAGCGTCTAATGCCTTAGGGCTAGGTAAAGCCGACATATCCGCCAAACAACCGAAGCCACGAGGATGTGCAGCGAAACGCTGCAACCACAGCGTATCACCGACTAAAATATGGTTTAGAGTGGCAAAAATAGAGCCAAAGAACGCTCCTCGATTTTGCTCTAGTTGCTGCTGACTAAGCTGTTGCGCTGCGGTATAAACTTGCAGATTCATCTCTTGGTTGTATTGCGCCATCAACTCAAAAGCCGGTTTCATTGCTTTGCTCCTGCCTTATCGGTTTACATCTAGCTCATAATGATAAAACTCAAGATCTTTCTTATAGCCAAGGCCTTCATATAAGGCTTGCGCTGGGTGATTATCCAATGCAGTGGCAAGCTCTAGGGCGATAGCATCAACGTCAAGCGCATGTTGCTTGGCTGCATTCATTAAGCTTCTTGCCACGCCTTGGCCGCGAGCGGCTTCACGCACATACAAGTCATTCAAAATGAGTATCGGCTTAGCTCGAGTCGATGAAAAGCTAGGGTATAACTGGATAAAGCCTAAAGCTTGCTGCTGTTGATGGTCAGATAAGGCTATCAAAATGGTCGACTGTTGGCCCTGCATCCGCTGTTCGATAAACGCTGTAGCTAATGACAAATCATCGGCTTGCTGGTAGAAAATTCGATACTGATTAAATAGCTCGGCCACGGTATCCAAATGCATTAGACCGGCTTTAATAACGTTTACTGACATCCGTTAAATTCCTTATAAGCTAACGTTTATATGTCGAACCCTTACGCTAGCCAACATTGTCACTGTTGGCTAGCAAAAAAGCTTCGCGCTAAGCTTTATCTGTTAGCTCGTCGTCTAATACTTCGGTGGTATCGTCTTCACTGAAATACGCCATATCACGGGTATTTTTTTGCACTGCAATAGCGGCAAACAAACATAAGCTAAAAGCCATGGCATAAAAGCCTTTTTCACTCAATAACAGCGTGGCGTTGAACAAACCAATGGCCAGTAAAGCCACTGCGGTAGCCAATGAAAACCAACTCAAGGCAAAATAAATAGCCGTCACTTTAATCCCTTCCAGTTTATCACGAACCGATTTCTGTAGTGAGACAGCAGAGAACAAACCAAATAACAGCAGAGTGAAGTAATAGCCTTTTTCATTTAATTGCATTTCTGCATTCCATAAACCCAACAAATAAGCCCCGGTTCCAAGTATTAATGCAGCCCAAGATGCGCCAATAAATGCAGCGGTAGGCTTAGCTAAGTGATGATTTTCCATTTTGTTGTTACTCCTTAATGATGCCGCTAAAGCATCATTATCTAATTGATTAATAAATAGGGTATCGCAATCTGCTTTTAGCCAACGGAACGCTTAAGCAGCTTAGTGGTGGTGTAATCTAGGCGAATTATAAAAGTGCTTGAGACGCGTTGTGTTGGTAAAGCACCACCGAATGTTGTAATAAATCTTTGTCGTTTAAGTAGCGAGCTATACTGGTAAAAGTAGCTGTTTGTGGCTTGCCTTGGTGGTCTTTAGTGGTGACGTCATCAAGAAACAAGCCACCCATAAACAATTTGAAACGGCTCACCTTTACCGGCTGTGGCGTAAAATCTGATTTGGCCAACCATTTCAGCTCTTCGCGGTCAGTGGTGTTAAAAATAGCCGCATTTAGCATATCTAAAGTATGTTCTGTACAATTTTGATATTGCCCGTTAAAAGGATTGGCCAGTACCGAGTAATTGCTGTTGTGTACGACATGGTTGCCGCCATTTTGGATTAGCGCCAACAAACCAGCTTGTACTTCGGGCTTCGGTACAATAATACCCGCTTTAAGGCTATCGGCCCCCCAGAAGAAATCCACCGGATAATCTGTGACTAAGCTGCTATGGCCAAGATCACCCTGATTTTGGTAGAGGTTATAGATGGCATAACCTTTGGTGCTCTCCCCGGAATCTAAAGTAATATTTGAATACACCGCTAAGGCTGTGTGAGTAAATTGAACGCCTTCAGGCAAGTCTTTTTGTGGTCGCCCTACTCGGCCAATAATAAATACATTGGCACGCTGCTTGGCGGCGTATTTCTCAACATCTTTAGAAAACTTAGCAATGGCCTCAGGCTGATGTTTTGCGTCCTCGACTGGTGCACTGCCCGCAGAACAACACGCACTGAACAAAGTAATAGAAGCAAGCATGAGTAGTTGTTTAAATGGTTTCATGGTCAATATCCTTATAATTAGTAATCAATGGCTTAGCGGATAACGATTAACTCACCAATTTCAAATGGTACAGGTGCATCTACCGAGTTAGCGACTTCTGCAGCACTGGCGGCAACCATACTGCCAGGCACCGCAACTGAGGCAGCAGGCACTATAATAGAGACACCTACAGGACCACTATCAGCGCCACTTTGAGCGGCGGCACTTCCGACGTTCGCACTGATTCCTCCGGCTATCATTACTGGGGTAGTTACTGCACTCACTGCTACTTGACCACTCCCTTTTAGTCCAGTAGAACCCGCCAAGGTAGAATGTTTAGCTGATTGATTAAAATTTTGACCTGACTCTGCAGCAAATGTATTCAAGCTAGTGAGTGCAATAGACGTGATTAACAGTGATTTCCATAGTTTCATAATTTGTCCCTCTTGGTTAAGTTCGCAATAACCATAAAGTCTGGGATTTTAAGTGTAAACGCCGTTGTAATATGTATATTATGAATAAACACCAAGTATAGCATTTGTATACCATGAGCCAGTTAAAGCAGATCCGCGACACCCTTAAGCAAGTTTTCCGTCAGCAAGGTTTAACCTATAAAGACATTGCTGAACGGCTAAATATGAGTGAAGCTAATATTAAGAGGATGTTTTCAACCAACAGCTTTTCGTTGGAGCGGCTTGAAGATATGTGCCACGTGGTCGATCTTAATTTGATTGATTTATTTCTATTGGCCGACCAAGAAAAAGAAAAGCTCACTCACCTTACCAGAGAGCAAGAGCAAGAGTTGATCGACGACCATAAATTATTTTTGGTCGCAGTTTGTGTGCGCGACTCTTGGACTTTCAAGGAAATTATTAGCAAATATGCCATCAGTGAGCACGAAGGCATTCGCCTATTGGCGCGCTTAGATAAGCTAAAAATGATTCAACTATTGCCAAATAATGCCTATAAGCTACTTATTGCCCAAGATTTCCGCTGGATATCCAACGGCCCTTTGGAACGCTTCATGGAAAAGATCGTACTGACCGAGTTTATGAACTCTCGATTTAATGATGATGACAGCTTTCGCTTTTATCTACGTGGACACTATTCTCAAAGCTCCATTGAAATCATTCGTCGTAAGCTCAACCAGCTCACTAAAGAAGCCGCTACTTTGAACCATCAAGACGCCTCTCTACCATTAGAGAAACGTCGCCACACCGGTTTATTATTGGCTTTGCGCCCTTGGGAAATCTCAATTTTTGAAAGCTTAGCCAGAGAACCCAACACCGCCTAACCAGTGCTAGGATTCATCCACACACTTTATATACCTCACCGCTACAAGGTGAAATACCATATTAAGGGATTAGTAATGCAGCGTTTAAAGCAGCTCACTGAGCAATATTTTGGCAAGCTTTGCCTGATCATGAGTTTGGGAGCCGTGAGTACATTCGCTCATGCCGCCACAGCGCAAGAAAACTGCGTGAACATTAATTCGCAACACACAATCATTGAGCAATACATCGAACAAGCCCCTTATCGTCAGGCGCTAGCTCAAATCCCAGCGAGTTTTTCGTACTCTTCAGAACAAAGTTATCAAGACTACCTAAACTATGCTGAAACACTGATTGCTCAGCGTAACCCTCGCGCAATGATGGCTTGCCCTATTTCAACTCAGAGCTACCAATTGCTGGCGAAACAGCAACAATGGTTAGGCACACCAAAGGTAATTCAACTAATTGCTCCCTTTGAGTTGCGCCATCCCAATAACCACAAAGCCATTTTGCTGATTCATGGTTTGACCGATTCACCCTTTCACTTCCATGATTTAGCTTGGCAGTTTTACCAGCAAGGCTTTGATGTAAGAACTTTATTATTACCAGGCCATGGTACCGCGCCTTCAGATTTGGTTGAGCTAAAGTACCAACAATGGCAGCAAGCAGCTGACTATGCTATCAAGCGCACGATTGATGATTACCAGCAGGTGTATTTGGGCGGGTTTTCTACCGGCGGAGCTTTGATCCTAAGCCATTTAATCAATAAGCAAAACAATGCCCAGCAGATACAAGGAGTGATGCTTTGGTCGCCAGCATCTAAAGCCAGTAGCGGTTTAGCTTGGATGGCAAAATACGTCAGTTGGGTAAGTACTTGGCTGGATAAAGAAGGCGATATTGATTTTGCTAAGTATGAATCTTTTCCTTATAACGCTGGCGCCCAAGTCAATAGCTTGATGAAGCAGTTAAACAAACAAATTGCCAAGGCTAAACACTTACCTAAGGTGCCCTTATTGGTCGTTGCTAGCCAATACGATCAAACCATTGATACTCAAGCAACACTGGAAATATTAGAAAAATGGCAGCAACCCGGTCAACAAAATCACTTGGTATATTACGGTGATAAGTCGCAGATCCCCGCGAGCATTGTTGATCAGCTTCAGCTAGAGATCCCGCACTGTACCACGGCTTCATGTTCTGCCATCAAGCAGGTGGCTCATACCGCCACTATTAACGCTCCCAGCAACCCGCATTATGGTGAAAATGGTCACTACAGAAACTGTAGCCATTATCTCAGTGACTTAACTCTTTACCAACAATGTAAACAAGGCTCTAAGGCGGTAAAAGGCGAAAAAACCGAAGCGAACTTAGCGCAATACCCAGGTATACAACGCTTAACTTACAACCCTTACTATCAACAAATGCTGAGCAGTATTCAGCTATTCATTGCTAACACTAGCGGCAGTTAAGCGACAACCGGCATTTTTAAGCCTTCAGGCAACTGATAATGGTTATGTACTTGATGCTGGTTTCGGCCGCTATGTTTGGCAATATATAAGGCCTTGTCAGCATATTTACATAATGATGAGAAGTCGTGGTTAACCGCCGAGCTGGCCACGCCAATACTGCAGGTAAGATACATAGAGCTTAATGATTCGGGATGAGGAATCATTAATTGCTCTAAATTTTGCACTATTTGTTCGGCCAGCTGAGCGGCTTGCTCTTCTCCAATACAACCAGCCAATACAAATTCTTCCCCTCCCATTCGGCCCACGACTAATTGTTGCGGCTTGGCCAGGGTTAATAACAGTTGGCCAAATCGTTGCAACGCTTCATCGCCCGCCGAATGGCCCATGCCGTCATTAAGCAATTTGAAATAATCAAGGTCACAATAGAGCACCGAAAAGGCTTTTTTGTCACTCTCAGACAACAGAGCTTCAGCTTTAATATCAAAGGCATGGCGGCGTAAACATAAACTTAATTGGTCTACATCGGCGACATATTGCAATTGCTTGCGTTGCTCCACCAATTGACTAAACACACCCACGCGATGGCTAAACAGCAACAATGACACCATTACGCTCATACCTAGACCAAAGCTGCAATGCACCAGCAATCGAGTATCACTATGCATATTCATGTGCATCACCATACTGGCCCAAATCACCAAGCCACTAAACAAAGATAATAACAATAAGCGCCGCTCAACCATAAAGCCGCCTAAGGCGACAATCACCAACATAAGCGTACTGCTTTGCCACAGGTTATTGCTCAAATACATATGAGTAAGGGTATTAAGTAACATTGCTAGCACCACCACCAGATGCATAGCGGAAGTAGCGGGGTTCATAAACCGCGGTAAATAATGGGCGCTAGCAAAGATAGCTAAGCTAGAAAACAAACCTAAAGAAATCAAAATTGATTTATCAAGGCCGGAATTTAATACAAAAAAATGCGAAATACTCACCAATAGGTAAACAACACTCACCACATAAGTGAGGCGTTTAGTTTGAGGAAAAGCCAAATCTTGCAGCAGTAGATGCTGGTCTTCGTTAAAGGGCTGAAACAAGCCCCCGCTCTTTATTTTGTCAAACAATCCTTGTCTCCAACAACCTATCGATATACTTGTGAAAGCAACATCAAGCTTAGCAATTTTGTTTTCCACAAACTGCTAGTTAGCTACCAAGTTTAAAAATCTGTACAGAGCTTACTAGAAAGCGCCCAACACCTAAACACAAAAAACTCAATAAGGTTGATAAATATACATATAATTAGAAATACTTTGTTAAAATATCATTTTGGCTACCAAACCGATCAGAAAACACCACCAGCAGCGGGTCCTTCGCTAACATAAAATATTAGCGTCGGCGGTGCTGGAAACTATTATAATTCACACGGATTCATAGAAAACATAGCAACCGCAACTCTTTTAACCTTATAATTGGCATAAATAGGTTTTATTAACTTAAATCAAAGAGAATAACAGCCAAATAAACTACCCTGAGTAGATGAGTTTATTTTTCACTCAATTGATCAATCACAACCAAGATAACTAAACCGAAGAGTTTAGCAATAACTAGAGGTATATATGAGTTCTTCCACCACCAGCGATGCGCTACCCAAAAAAGAGGGGATCGCGCGCTTTTTAGACGCCATTGAACGTGTTGGTAATAAGCTACCTGATCCCGCCATGCTTTTCCTCGGCCTCATGTTTTTCGTTTGGCTACTCTCCGCAGCACTGTCCAACGTCAACTTTAGTGAAATAGACCCCCGTAGTAGCGAAACCATCGTCATTAACAACCTAATGAGCGCCGAGTGGCTGACCACATGGATGACGAGTATGGTGAAAATCTTCACTAGCTTTGCTCCCTTAGGTGTAGTGTTGGTGGCGGTACTGGGTGTTGGTGTTGCCGAACGTTCTGGCTACATTAATGCGGCATTAAAAGCGATGCTAAAAGTAACCCCAGCCAAAATGATTACCCCAGCGGTAGTATTAATTGGTGTTATTTCTAGTGTTGCTACCGATGCCGGTTATGTTGTGGTTATTCCTTTAGCTGGGGTTATTTTCCACGCTGTAGGCCGCCACCCAATTGCAGGTATCACTGCAGCCTTTGCTGGTGTATCTGGTGGTTTCTGCGCTAACTTCATTCCCTCAGGGCTAGATCCTTTACTACAAAGCTTTACCCAGAGTTCGGCGCAATTATACAATCCAGAAATGCAAGTAAACCCGCTTAATAACTGGTTCTTTGCTTCCGCTTCTTGTTTACCAATTGTGGCGACTATCTGGTATATCACCGATAAGATTGTTGAGCCTCGTTTGTTAAAAAACAGCCCTATTTCCGATGATCTGGAAGTGGCTTCAGACATGCACAGCACCTCTAAACAGGAAACCTTTGCCTTTCGTATTGCCAGTCTAGCCATGCTAGCGTTGATCGGCTTGTTAGTATTTGCGGCCTGGGGAGAATCATCCTCTCTTCGTGATGCTCAAGGCTCCCTCACTAGCTTTAGCGCACCGATGATGCAAATAATCGTACCGCTAATCTTCATCTTTTTTGTCATTCCAGGGGTGATATTTGGCTACCTAAACGGCAGCTTCAAAAATTCAAACGATGTCGTGGCAGCCATGTCCAAAACCATGGAAACCATGGGCCACTATATTGTAATGGCATTTTTCTGTTCAATGTTTGTATGGGCTTTTGGTCAATCAAACATTGGTGTATTAATGGCGGTGAAAGGGGCTAACTTACTACAAGCCATTGGTATGGCAGCGCCTGCCACCATTATTGGTATGATTGCATTAGTGGTTCTGATCAATCTATTTGTGGGCTCATCGTCAGCCAAATGGGCGCTCATTTCACCGGTATTGGTGCCGATGTTAATGCAAATGGAAATTTCGCCAGATTTAGTGCAAGCGGCTTACCGTATCGGTGATTCTAGCTCAAACATCATTACCCCGTTGATGCCTTACTTCCCATTGGTGGTCGTGTTCTGTCAGAAGTATGCTAAGAATATGGGTATTGGAACCTTGGTAGCAACCATGATTCCTTACTCCATCGCACTGGCGATTTTCTGGACCTTCTTCCTATTGGCCTATTGGAGCTTAGGCTTGCCGCTAGGTTTGGGAGCAAGTTACGTTTACCCTGCGCCGCTATAAGTAGTACAGAGATAAAACTAAAAACGCGCCGAACGGCGCGTTTTTTATTTCACTTTCTGCGTCACCCCGCCAACCAATAAGGCAAGCTTAACGACACTGCAGGTACAAATGTGGTGAGTAATAAGGCCATGAAGATGGCGATATAGAATGGCCATATGGTTTTCACCGCTACTTCAATAGGGACTTTGCCTACGGCACAGCCGACAAACAAGCAAGCCCCCACCGGTGGAGTACATAAACCCAACCCTAAGTTCATCATTAAAATCATACCAAACTGCAGCGGGTCAATTCCCAAGGATTGAGCAACAGGCAAAAATATCGGCGTACAAATTAAAATCAGTGCTGCCATATCCATAACCATGCCTAGAACTAACAACATCGCATTGATCATCAAGATAATAACAATCGGGTTATCAGAAACCCCATGCAAAAAATCGATCATTTTGCTCGGCACTTGAAAGTAAGTCAGCATATAGGCAAAAGCTGCTGCACAGGCAATCAAGACCATTACCATAGAAGTAGTTTTTACAGAATTAATCACTGCCGTTTTAAACTTCTCCCAGGTTAACGCGCGATAAACCAGCACCGTAACCAACACCGCGTAAATGGTGCCAAAAGCGCCAGACTCTGTAACGGTAAATACCCCAGACAACACTCCACCAACAATAATTACAGCGGTTAACAAGCCTGGAAGCGCCGAAACAAAATGTATGAATAGCACCATGAAACCGGGAAATTTCTCGGCTTTATAACCCCGCTTCACCGCCACAATATAGGCGGCTACCGCCAAACAAATACACATCAATACGCCAGGAACGACTCCAGCCAAAAATAACTGCGAGATGGATATACCACCACCAGCTGCCACTGCGTACAAAATCATATTGTGACTGGGTGGGATCATAATACCCGCGATCGAGGAGGTAACCGTCACATTAACTGCATAGTCTTCGTCGTAGCCTTTCTCTTTCATGACCGGAATTAGAATCGACCCTAAGGCCGAAATATCAGCGACAGCCGAACCTGATATCCCTCCAAATAACATCGAAGACATGACATTAACGACCCCTAAGCCGCCTCGCACAGCCCCTACTGCCGACGAAGCAAAACGCACTAAACGCACTGCAATGCCACCGTGAAACATCAATTCGCCAGCAAAGATAAAAAATGGAATAGCCATTAGTGAAAACACACTGATGCCTGCTGTAATCCGCTGAAACGCAATCAGCATCGGCAAGCCTTCATAAAAAAATGCTGAAACCGCGGCAATGCCCAAGGCAAAGGCAACGGGTGTACCAATCACTACACCTATGGCAAACACCGCCATCAAAATAAACAAACCCATGAAACCAATCCTTAGTTCGAAACGCTGCTATTTCGTATCTGAGCGAAACCGCTTGAATAGATGAATTAAATGACCAATTGAATAGAGCATGGTTAAGCCTCCACACAACATAATAGGAATTGCGCGCACTCCCTCAGGAATGCCTAACAGAGGAATATCCGAGCCCCATTTGAATATCACCAACTGATAGCTGTTCACCATCATCACCGCGCCAAAAATGCTCAGAGATAACAATGAAATCAACTCAAAAATGTTTTGTAACCAGCGCGGGCTGCGCTCTCGAAAAAACGATACTCCTAAGTGGGTGCTTTTGTGGATCCCCACCGAGGCTCCCAGAAAACTTATCAGCACCACCAATAGCAGTGATAATTGCTCTACCCAAGTGGGCGTTGAATTTAGTACGTATCGCCCAAATACCAACCAACCAAAAATAACCGTTAACAGCACCAAGGCCGAGCCCGCAATAACTAGGCTAATTCGGCATAGCAGGTCTAAAAATTGGTCATATTTTGAGAGTTTTAGCTCAGAATTTAGATTTGCCATGAGCACCTCGATATCTACCTACTCAAACCAAAAAAATAGCCACAAACTGCCATGCAGTTTGCGGCTAATCTCATCAGCTTATTTGGTATTTTGAATTAACATAACTAAAGGCTTGAGCTCAGGGTTGTCACCTAAGTACTCATCGTATACTGGTTGCATTGCTTGTTGAAACTCAGCTTTATTCGGAATGTCATTCAACTTAATACCAGACTCCAGTACTTTATTTCGGCTAAATTCTTCCCTAGCGGCCCATAAATCTCGCTGCACTTGAGCCGACTCAACAGCAGCTTCTTTCAGCATGGTTTGCTCAGCTTCAGACAATTTACGGTAGGCACCAGCATTTACGCACAAGCACTGAGGAATGATTAAATGTTGTGATAAAGAGTAAAAGCCCGCTACTTCAAAGTGCCCCATTGACTCATACTCAGGCCAACCATTTTCAGCACCATCTACCACGCCCGTTTTGAGTGACTGGTAAACTTCAGAATAGGCAATAGGAGAAGGATTCCCGCCCAGGGCAGACACCATGCCTGAATACAAATCGTTGTTCATCACCCTAACCTTCATGCCTTGCACATCAGCGGGACTGGTAATGGGTTTCTTAGAATTATAGAAAGAACGAGCGCCGGCGTCATACCAGGCTAAACTAATGAGCCCTTTCTTCTCCATTGCGGCATTTATTTGTTCACCAACCTCACCCTCCATCGCTCGGTGCATATGGTCTACATCATTAAATACAAAAGGTAACGACAATACGTTAGCTTCTTGAACAATCGGACCAATTGGGCCTAAGCTAAAGTTGCCAATTTCTAAGCCACCAATACGTACCTGTTCAATGGCATCAGGTTGATTACCTAGCACCCCCGAGTGATACATTTTTATGGTAAAATCACCGTTAGATTTTTGCTCCACTAACTCAGCAAATTTGTCCATGCCCTCAGTATTGGGATAGCCCGCCTTGTGAATGTTCCAACCTTTCCATTCTGTAGCTTGTACTGAAAGTGAAGCCCCCGCTAACAATGCAATAGCAGTTAATGAAAACACCGCTTGTTTAATCTGGCTCATGTAACGTCTCCTAATTATCCTTAATTAAAGCGTACTCACCTGAAGACTCTCTGCTCAGGTAGCTGACATAAACACGTAGCGACCACTCAACTGCTCGTATTAATAATACAATATTGCTAAAGATGGATTTTTCTGCAAGAAAGGATTTATTTTTATAAAAGAAATGCCACAAAGCCATCAAATATACTAAAGGCTATAGGGCTTAAGAGAAAAAAGCCTACAAAGTTAGATCTTCACCTCAAAATTGTAATACTTTATGAGTTATAAGGCGAAGATAGTGACAAAAAAGTCAAATAAGGTGCTTGTTCACCCTATTCCACCGTTCCTTAAAAGGGCGCAAGCCGCTCTTTCAGTATCACTAAGCTAAAATCAATTATCAGGAAATACCACAATACCCAACTGTTCCATTAAGCCGACCATTTGCCAATTAAAGATTTTCACCCCACTAAAATCAATACTGCCAAGGTTTATCCCTGAAATATCGGCATTGCGTAAGTCGGCTTGAAACAGCTGTAAGCCTTGATAACAACTCGGCGAAAATTGAGTATTAGTGAGGTTGGCGCCTTCCAAGTTAGCACTGGTTAACACCACCTCATTTAAATTGCAGCCCGACAAGTTACACTTAGCTAAGTTAACGCCTTCAAAGTCACTCAAGCTAAAATTGCTATCGAGTAAATGCGCTGAACTAACAATAACCTTTCGACTGATCGCTTTCGAAAAATCAGCGAACTCAAAGCGGCAGCCTTGAGCGTGACACTTGTCTATAGACACATCAAACATCTCGCTGCGGCTAAAGTTAGCGGTAGATATATCACAGCCCTTAAATTCTGCATGGCTTAAATCAGCAGTGCTAAAATCGCAACTCCGCTGACGTTTGCGATCATACAAACTGCAATGAATAAACTGACTAGCGTTCAAATCCGCGCCACTGAAATCACAGTGATGGAGCTGACAATGTTCAAAGCGAGTCTCGTTTAGCTTGGCTTCACTGAAGTCACAATCAATAAACGTACAGTGCTTGAACAGCAAATGTGCTTGTTCAACCATCGCCCAATCAAGATCAGCAAAACAACGCCTCTCAATCAAAAATTCGCTATCATCGAGATCTAAATACGACTCAATCGACGCTTGATGGGCTAATAATTCAATGTTGCCTTGTTCACACTCTGTCATTTATCTTACTCATTGATTAGTAAGCTTACGCCCACGAGATTTGGGCTTAGCCTTCGCTTTGACACTACTGGCTAAAGCCTTGGTTTTACCGCTAACGGCGCTGCTTTTGGCTTTACGGTAGCGTTTTTTACTGGCTGGCGCAGCGATACCAGCAAAAGCTTGCGCGTTTACACTGGCACTTTGCTCAACAAGCGTGTTGAGCTGGCCCTGCATACCTTGCATAAATTGTCCGTAGCTTTGCTTACGCTGGCTAATCGCGTCTAGTTGCATCTCCCACTGTGCAGTCATATCAGGCCAAGTACAGATGGCAGGTAAAGCGTTCACGAGCGCCTTGCCACTATCACTGGCATAAATGTGCTTACTTTGACGGAACAAAAAGCCGCGCTTAAACAATAATTCAATAATCCCTGCACGAGTTGCCTCCGTCCCCAAGCCATCGGTTTCTTTCAGCACCGCTTTTAAAGCGGGATCTTTTACAAATCGAGCAATACCCGTCATAGCGCTTAGCAACGTCGCATCGGTAAAAGCTTTAGGTGGCTGAGTGTGTTTATCTAACACCACCCCTTCACTGCAGTGCAGGCTTTGGCCTTCTTTTAAGGCGGGTAACAAAGCTTGCTCATCGGCTGACTTCTTCTGCGGAAATAGTACCTTCCAGCCTAAGTCTTGAATTTGATTAGCACTCGCCTTAAACAAGCCATCAGCAATGCTGATCATCGCTTCTGTATGCGCGTAGCGATAATGCGGATAAAACTGGGCGATATACTGGCGAGCAATCAGCTGGTAAATACGCCGTTCAGCTTCACCCAGCTTAGCGGCTGCATAATATTTTTCGGTAGGAATAATCGCGTGGTGAGCATCTACTTTGGCGTCATTCCAAGCTTTACTGCGCAGACTAGGGTCTGCGTTAGTGCAGGCTTTAGCCAAATCTTGGCTATTGGCTTTAATCGCCGCTAAAACCTGAGGCGCATCGCGGTGGTGCTGCTTGGGTAAATAGCGGCTATCGGAACGTGGATAAGTAATAAGCGTATGTCGCTCATACAAGGCCTGACAAATATCAAGCACCTGCTTTGCGCTATAGGCAAAGCGTTTTGCCGCGTCAATTTGCAAGCTAGACAAATTGTATGGCAGCGGTGGCGCTTGCTGTTTGTCTTGCTGTTTGAGGCGGGTAACTACAGCGGCTTGCTGGGTGATTCGCTTAGCGACATGCTCGGCTAACGGCCGACTTAATACTCGGCCGTCTTCATCTTGGTAGGGCTCGCAGGCTTCACTGGGCTGCCACATGGCGCTAAATGACTCAGCCAGTTCAGTATGCAGTTTGGCTTCAACTTGATAAAAGGGTCGGCTGACAAATTCAGCGATCTCTTGGTCTCTACGTACCACCAAACCTAAAATAGGTGTTTGCACCCGGCCTACCGATAATACCCCTGAATACCCTTGTTGCTGGCCCTTTAAGGTATAAGCACGGGTGAGGTTAATGCCATATAACCAATCGGCGCGAGAACGCGCCAAAGCTGAGGTAGATAGCGCACTAAATTCTTGGTTAGATTGAAGCTGTTTTAAGGCTCGCGCCACCGCGGCAGGGTTGAGATCGCTAAGCAATACCCGTTGGCATTGTTGCTTAAGGTTTAGTTTGGCTTTGCAGTGCTCAATCACTAAATCGACCAGTAACTGCCCTTCACGATCGGGGTCACCGGCGTGCACTAAACTACTGGCTTGCTTAATTAAACCTTTAATCACCCGCAACTGAGATGCGGTTTTGCTTTTGGCTTTCCACTGCCACTGCTCTGGCAGAATAGGTAAGTGTTCCATACGCCATTGCTTAAAACGGGCGTCGTAATGCTCAGGCTCAGCTTGCTCTAATAAGTGGCCAATACACCAAGTGACGCAGTCGCCATTGGCCAACTGAATAAAACCATTCTGTTTTTGCTGAGGTTTAGGTAAGACTGCCGCAATAGCACGAGCAAGGCTGGGTTTTTCTGCAATATAAAGACGCACTAGCTACAACACCTGTTTTTTTATACAGCCATTGTAGCCACACAACGGTGCTTAGCCAAATATTTGTTTGCTCAGTTTAAGGGTTGCCGCCACATTTCGGGCACAAACAAATAAGTTTTGTTCCGCTTCAATTAAAGCTTGTTCTAGGTCGCAGGTGCCCGGCACAATAGAAAATACCGCATCAATACCGTGCTCGTGTACGACCTCATACCCTGGCAACATAGCCCCCGCTAAGGCAATCACTGGCACATTATATTGCATGGCAATTTGCGCCGCACCATAGGGCGTTTTACCGGCAATGGTTTGACTATCGATGCGCCCTTCACCGGTGATAAGCAAATCAGCACCTTCGACACTGGCAGCCAAATCAACCGCGTCGGTCACGATCTGCACCCCCGGGCGCAGCTCTGCCTGTAAAAAGGCCAATAAACCTGCGCCCATGCCACCCGCAGCACCACTGCCAGCGGTATGCATAATATCTATACCAAATTGGCTAAAGACAATCGAAGCAAAACGGCCTAAAGCGGCGTCGAGTTGTTTAATCATTTCGGGTGTAGCACCTTTTTGAGGACCAAAAATGGCACTGGCACCTTGTTCACCACATAGTGGATTGTCAACGTCACAAGCCACTTCAATGTCTACCTCGGCTAGGCGCGGATCAAGCCCCGAAATATCAATTGAAGCCAGGTCAATCAGCTCGCCACCACCGCGTTTTAAAGGCTTATTAAACTGGTCAACAAAACTCGCCCCTAAGGCTTGTAACATGCCCACACCAGCATCATTGGTGGCACTGCCGCCTAGACCAATAATCAGCTTACTCGCCCCTGCATCTAAGGCGGCACTAATCAGCTCGCCGGTGCCATAACTAGAGGTTTTTCGCGGATCACGCAGCGCGTGGTCAACCAAATGTAGCCCCGAGGCCGCGGCCATTTCTATCACTGCCGTTTGTTTGTCGCCCAGCACACCAAAAAAAGCTTCGACTTGATTACCACGTGGTCCCGCTACCAACACAGGCATTATTTGCCCGCCAGTAGCATCCACCATTGCTTGTACAGTACCTTCTCCACCATCGGCTAATGGCACTTTTTTATAAGTGGCATCGGGAAAAACGTCCTTAAAACCTTGCTCAATCATATCGGCCGCTTCCATGGCACTAAGGCTTTCTTTAAATGAATCAGGGGCTATCACAATTTTCATCGGCTTTCCTTAGTCAGTCATCAAGCATCCCGCTAGCAGCTTATAGTTGCGGTAAGCAAGTTTGTGTATAGGTGCGTATTTGTTCGCTTAGCTGTCTCATTAACTTACCTGCTAATTGCCAATGATGCCAGTATAGCGGCACTCTAACTTGATGTTCTGGTACCAAATTCACTAGGCTTCCATCGGCTAAATGCTTAGCCACATGCAAGCGTGGGTTTAAGCTATAAGCACCACTAGCCAAAGCAAGTTCCATAAAGGCTTCAGATGAACGTACTGTATGGCAAGGGTACTGACCGGGGCGTAAAGAAAAATGCTCTAGTAAAAACTGAATATGCATATCATCGTGTTGATCAAACGACATACCCGGAGCGCGGCTTAGGCTTTGTCTATCCACCCCATTGGCAAAAAAGCGTTCGATAAATGCTGGTGTCGCCACACATAAATACTCCATATAACCCAAAAAATGACTATCGCTCCCAGCAATGGGTGTTGCTTTACTGGTAACGCACGCCAAGGCTTCACCGCTGCGCATACGCTGCCAAGTGCGAGATTCATCCTCTACGTACAAATTCATTTCAACCCGCTGCTGTTGCAATAGTGGGCTTAACGCCGGAATTAACCAACTAGCCAAACTGTCTGCATTTACCGCCAGTGGCAGCGATTGAGCCTGCTGTTCATCGACATTAAGCTGATTGCTTAACTCTGTTTCAAGCTGAATGACGCGTTGATAATGGCCTAATAATTGTTGTCCCAAAGGGCTGGGATGCAAAGGTTGACCACGAATCAACAAAGGTTGTCCTAACTGGCTTTCTAGTAACTTAATCCGCTGTGAAACTGCCGACTGGGTGAGGTGCAGGCGCTTAGCTGCCCGTTCAAAGCTTTGCTCACTCACCACCGCATCTAAGGCTTTAAGTAACTTGTAATCAAAATCAGGAAAGGCCATCACTACTCCCATCACACATAAGTAAAACTTATTATGCATTAATTTTATTAGTTTTATTAAAGCAGAAACACTGGCTATAGTCCTGTCATCATTTAGTTAATCAGCGACACCATGTTTAGCAGTTACTTTACAGGCCTCACCCTAATGGCCACTCTGATCATGCCTATTGGTATGCAAAACGCATTTGTCTTAAACCAAGGTATTCGCCGTCGCCACCATTTGTTGGTAGCGGGTATGTGCTCGATGGCCGATGTGTTTTTTATGTGTATAGGAGTATGGGGAGGCGCCAAACTATTTAGTGCTTACCCATGGTTGCTCTATACCATTAGCGTATTAGGGGCAGCGTTTATGATGGTGTACGGCTACCAATGCTTGGTAAGAGCGTGGAAAGGCGAAAGCAGCTTAGAGCAAGGAGAAGCAAAACATGAACTAAAGGCAATTTTATTAGCCTGCTGCGCCTTTACCTTTTTAAACCCCCATGTGTACATCGACACTATTGTGATTTTAGGCGGTTTTGCCGCCAACATTAGCGCAGAACAGCGGCCATTATTTGTGGCTGGAGGTATTAGCGCCTCGTTTGCTTGGTTTTTTAGTTTAGCCTTGTTAGGCGCCAAGCTCGCTCCTTGGTTAGCTAAACCTCGCGCCCAGCAAATCATTGATTCTCTTATTGGAGTGATGATGTTTGGGCTAGCCATCTACTTACTTAAATTTGTATTTGCTTAGACGCAACAACGCACGCTAACGCCAAGTAAAGCTAGAACACGCCACTAAACTATCAGTCACTCCCTCCCTCCTCAAAGATCGCTAGCGAGTGTTCAGTATCAAGGTGATATTATAAGTACTATAGTTAAGCTAATTATTAGGGATAATGCAGCATTGCTTCGGCTCTGCCAAATTTCTTGATTAAGCAAGCAAAGGAATAGTCGATGAAAGGTATACCAGATATCACTGTTAGCGCAGTGTGTATTGCTTTGTCCCTTATGTCATTTTCTAGCGCCTCACAAGACAATCAATCGATCGTTATTGCCACCACTCCCGCAGCGGGGAGCGCAGCCGGCCCCTTTTTCAATCACCAACAGCAGTTAGCAAAGCGGCCCGGTTATCGAGCCCAGTTATTATTGCAAGCGGGTGAGCGGTGCCATGCCGATATAAATTTTTTGATAGTGCCTTGGAAAAGAGCGCTGGCGTTGGTTGAACATGGCGGTGCAGATGCGGCTTTTTCTTCTAGCTATAAAGCAGAGCGAGCAGTCTATGGGGCTTACCCTATGAAAAACGGTAAGCCAGATACCTATAGGGCAATTAGAGGCTATTCTTACCTACTATTCACCCATAAAAACAGCGACTTAAGCTGGGACGGTAAAAAAATAAGTGGAGCGGAAAGGAAAATCGCAGTAGAACGAGGTTCGGCTGGCGTAGACATTGTCAAAAGTCATAATTTGGACCCCGTTGAGTTAACCGACGAATCACAAATGCTAGACATGCTAGCAGCCAAGCGCGTGGACGGTATGGTCGCTATAGATGGGAACGTTGAAGCCGTAATTGCCCTAGATCCGCTACTAGCTCGTCAAATAAAGGCTCAACAGCCGCCGCTCCAATCAAAACACGGCTATTTGATGTTTTCTAAAGCGTATTATTTAGCGCATACCACACTCAGCGAATGTGTTTGGAATGCGGTGGGAGATATACGAGCCTCTGCGGACTATAAGGCGCTAGTTAAATCTTACAATAACGGGCAATAAACTCGCAGTGCCGCAAGCTATTAGCCGCTGAATAGTAGCAACGCTACAGCCTATTTAAGCAAAGCTTAATTTTTATTGTAAGCCAATATCTCGCTAATTAACTCAGGAGAGAATAGCGATTTAGACAGATACTGCTGTGCCCCTGATTTAGCCACCAAAATTAGCCCTAACTCAGTGTCTATTACCCGTTCAACATCAGCCCATAATAAGGTGGTTTGTGTATAAGGGTTCTGAGTTTTCACCCCTTCAGCATCGATGCTTAGTTTCACTTCACTGTCAGCACTTCTTCCCCACATTTGCCGTGTTAACCACCAAGCGCGTCGAAATCGAATATGCACTAGCTCTAGCACTGACATGGCAATTAGCAAGTTGCCCAGCACCTTGGGCTGCTCAGTAAAGAACACTAAGCCCACGCCACCCACAAACAATACCGCCGGAAATAGGTAATTGGGTTTGGCATTTTTGCCATAGGGTAAAGACTGATCAAAGCACTCAGCAAGGTATGCGCGAGATAAGGTAAATTGAGTATTATAAGCCTGCATTGCCACCACTGCTTGGGTCTGAACATTCGCCTTATTGTAAGGGTTTTCAATGTTATTTCATTGAGAATCAGTGTATTTCTGCAATATGCAGCAGCCGTGCTTCATTACGTTGCACAAAACCGCGAACTCAGCCATTTACCGAACACGTTTAAGCATACTGGCTTAACAGCCAAATAATGCCAACCGTGTTGCTTAGCTGAATAGCGATTACTCGCCTAACAGTGGCAAGTGTTTAACTTTTTGATAAGTGAACGCTAGTGTTATGCAGTGCTTGATGGCGGCTTCGGGTAGTACTTCATCCAGCGTTAGCACTATCGCTCTATTGCCCTGAAACGTTAGCTGGTCGCGATACAATTCTCGAAAGGTATCAAGCAACCGAGTTTGGCAGTTAAAGAATAAATAGTAATGGTGTGGGGTTTTCGGCTTCCAGTCAATACGCATTGGGCTACCAGATTTAACAGCAAAACTAGGCTCGCCCCATTTGAGCGTTTCGTTTACTTCACCTAAATCTAGCTCAGCAGCGGTATTCAAAATCAACGCCCTAAGATAAACAAGTTTGGCGCTCACTTCATCGGGATATTGATTAATCTTGAGTAATACTGCTTGCTCCATTGAGCCCCCACTCTTCACACTTTAGCACTCCCCTCATTTTTTGTTTTGGCTCTGCAACATCAAACTGCGCTTATGCTGTTATGTTCGCCAACAGCGCCTGTACTTCATTCACCTTAGTTGGCCTCACTATACGGGCGATCTCATGGCCACCTTTTAGCAAAATTAAGGTAGGCCAAAGTTTCACCTTAAACGAACGTCCTAAACGCTTACCCTTACCGTCAAACACCTTAATATGCGGTAAATCTGAGTTGGATAATACCTGTTCAACAGCAGCTGCAGCAGCTTTGCAATGGCCGCACCAAGGCGCACCAAATTCTAACACCGCATAAGCGGTAAGTTCTGCTAGTTGCTCTTCGCTTGGGGCTTCTTCGTGATACTCTGGGTTAAAACCCACTTGGCATGCATTCATGTTATCTCTACCAGTTTGAATAAAAATAAGAGGGCGAGTTACATGAGTAAAATCACCATTCTCTCTGCACTAAATATAGTGACTAACGCGCGACTTTGGAACGACATAGTGGAAGGTTGTTAGCCTTATTTTGCTGCATGTATTTCCCAAGCGCTTACAACGAGTGAAAGCTTTAAGCTTTTATTCTTCATTCTTCACATCATGATTAATGATAAGAAGGCGCATCGGGCTTGCTCCCCCTCATGCACACTCTCTGCACGTAACACCACTGTCGTTTGTTATAAACACCGACCAGTGGACAAAAAGTGTACCCAATCTGCTCTGCCTTGCTTTTTAGCTGCACATGTCGCTTCGTGAACATCATAAGTCACTTTATGAAACACAATGTCCCATTTTCCATCTGACTTTTTCTGCAATGTTGCATAAGAAGCTTTTGATGAATAATTTTGCATAGAGTGAATAGTCGGCTCATCATCAGTGTATGCTTGCAGCCCTACACTTCCAGGATTAATGACTATCTGTCCGGTCGATAATTCGACACACCTTGGGATATGAGTATGACCACAAAGAACGATTGGCGAAGATACACCATCTAATAATTTTATTACTTCACAATCAGCACGAACCACTGGCTTACCAGTCACTACATTTTCTAATAAATACACAAGATCATCATTAGGTGTTCCATGACACGCATAAATATCAGGGCTTACTTGCGAATCAAATGGTAACTGCTTCATCCATTCTAATGGTGACTTGCCCAAATCAGTTAAGATAAATTGCATTGTTGGGTTTAAGTCTATTTCAGCTTTGTTCGCCTCATAAATCTGCCGATCTTGATTACCTGAAATTGTTACAGCATTTAAAGACAACAAGTAATCGTAGGTCTCTCTTGGAGCTATTGGGCCATATAGAATATCTCCGAGATTAATAAAAGTGGTCACCCCTTTTGCTTTTGCGTCATCCACAACAGCTTTAAGTGCAAACACATTGCTATGGATATCAGACAATACTGCAAATTTCCCCACTAAAATCTCCTTGTGCTGATGCCGCTCATTATATCGATAACTCTAGAGGTGAACCTATATTTCACCGTTCCACCCGGCTTATAGTCGTTCCATCTACAAATTTATCAGAAAATCAAAATGCTTGGCTAGCCACCTTTGCCGCCTTTATGAAACAAAAAACTCAAGAGGGTAGCAAGGCTTTAGCGAGAATAGCGCCGGCTGAGTCAATCAATCTAGATATGAAGGATTCAACCCTTCAAGTCTGATTTAGAGATTTGCGTCGATATCACTAATCTTGTCGTTCATTCGAACAAATACAAAGGCTTAAGTGATGAAAAAAGTACGATTTGGCGTTATCGGAAATATGGGCCCTGAAGCAGATGCTCTATTTCAGGATATTGTTGCAAAAAAAGAAATAGAACATGGAGCTCTTAAAGATCAAGACCATATGGGAATGATCGTCGTGAAGAATCCCGATATTCCAGATCGCTCTGAAGCGATCAACGAGGGCGGAAAAGACCCAGTTCCTGAATTGCTAGAATCGGCACGAATTTTAGAGCGCAACAACGTTCAATTCGCAGTAATGACATGTAATACCGCGCACTACTTCAGAAATGAAGTCCAAAAACACACCAATGTATATCTAGTAGACATGCTCAAGACCACTGTCGACCTGATTAAACAAAATAATGCAGAATCAATAGTCGGTATCTTATGCACCAACGGTACTTATAACTCATGTATTTACGACCGATATTTGAAAGACGCTAACTTAGCATTCATCAAGCCGGCTGAATGTGAACAAGAGCATTATGTTCACAGTGCCATATACGGAGAGACTACTGGCAAGAAAACCATTTCTGGTCAAGACCTTAGACAAAATAATGGGATCAAATCAGGGGAATTCTAGCACAATGCGGCCCTGCTTTCTAAAGCGATTCAAGCCTTAGTCGATCAGGGGGTTAGCACCGTTATTTTGGGCTGCACCGAGTTACCATTAGTACGAGATATTCTACAAAAGAATTTCGCTAACGTGACTTTTATCGATCCAATGGAAGCTGTAGCTGACAGAGTCGTAGACATTTACAAAGCGGTTGAGCAGCGCCTCAATACGACCAATAATTTTCTTCAAGTTAACAATATTGAGAACATCCATAGCGTTGAAGACACTGTAAATTATATCTTAAGTCAAATAGCCAATGACTCAAGAGTTCTTCCAATGATGAATGATCAAAAAATTGCGTAAATAGCGTAAAACATTTTTCACGACAAGAGAAATAGCGCGAGTTTATTTATTCATACTACTACGACACTTGCTTGCCAAGGGTCTTTCATTCAAGTTTTCTATGCCGATATTAATCGGTAGGTATAGACTTTGGCATGTTACGCGTGGGGAACATATTACCGTTTTAGTTTGCTAAATTCACACCGTTTTATACGACATTGTAATATAAAAAGAATAGTTTATGATATTTATCAGAAAGTATAACTATTCTTGGCAAAGGAGCTGCTCATTACATCTATTAGAATAGCATTTACTGATTTCCCCGGCCCTTTCAATCCGGATAGGATTTTAGCCTTACTTAAACAAAACTATACTGTCACAGTCGACCAGGAAAACCCTGATTATGTAATATATTCAGTTTTTGGTTATGATTATATGCAATATGATAAAGCTGTACGGATTTTCTTCACAGGTGAAAATGTAATTCCTGATTTTAACCTTTGTGATTATGCTTTTGGTTATAGTTGGATTGAATTTGGGGATCGTTATTACAGATGTCCTAACTACCAACTTTATGACCAATATAAAGACTTGCTTAATCGAAAGAGTTCTGTTCAAGCAGATAATATTCTTGAATATGAAAAACCTAAGTTTTGTAATTTTATTTATACTAATGGTGATGGCCATCCAATACGTGACGAATTCTTTCATCATTTAAGCGCTATTAAAAGTGTCGATTCTGTAGGTAAACATTTACGTAATGTTCAAGATACTATTGGAACGCCTTATCATGGTGATTGGACAAAGCCTAAAATTGATTTTCAGAAACGTTACAGGTTTACAATAGCTTTTGAGAATTCTACGTCTCCAGGTTACACCACTGAAAAGCTTATTCATGCGTTATCTGCTGA
Source organism: Agarivorans sp. MS3-6 (assembly GCF_054112545.1). Lineage (NCBI taxonomy): Bacteria > Pseudomonadati > Pseudomonadota > Gammaproteobacteria > Alteromonadales > Alteromonadaceae > Agarivorans > Agarivorans sp. MS3-6. The sequence goes on from NZ_CM134202.1 coordinate 1,856,198, forward strand.
CACTATACCTATCTATTGGGGTAACCCGCTAGTAGGTAGAGAATTTAATACAAAACGCTTTATTAATTGCCACGATTTCAACTCACTCGAAGAAGTCGCAAATCAGGTTATGCAACTTGAAAATAATCCGGCGCTTTTAGAAAGTATGTTAAGAGAACCTTTTTTCCCGGATAATAAACCAACTATAGGATTAAATGACGAAGATATTCTTGCTCAATTTAATCTGATATTTGAACAAGAACACTCTCTGGCCTTTCGTCGTAATTTTCACTATTTTGGTGAAATTTATGAAAAACAAAGAGCTCAAGAGGTCAATACATTTAAATTTGTCAATAGTGAGAATCTCCGCGGAAAAATAGTCAGAGGTATTAGAACTTTATCTAGTCAATTTTAAATTCATATATTAGTTCCCATGTGGACCCCGGGGTGAGAGCGTGAATGCTCATTTTTTTCCCACCAAGTTGAATCCAGCCCCAAAACCTTCTCAAGATAGGCGCTGTTCATTGCCGCAACCTTTTGTTTGCGCCGAATGCTGGCCTTTTGGGTTTACTCAGCCTTCAGCATGTTCAATGCAACATGCGGCATGTTCTCTGCGGCAGAGTGCATAGCACCAGATATCTCATACTCAATGTTACACGACCAGTCGGTCGTGATTAACCGGAGTATGCTGCATGAACCCTAGCCAACAACATCGTTATAATGCTTTATATAAACAACAGCTTACCAATTTAACCTTACAAGGGAAACGCCCTGCTACCATTGATGCGTATTCACATGCGGTACGTCGTATGACAGGTAATACCGCGCACTACTTCAGAAATGAAGTCCAAAAACACACCAATGTATATCTAGTAGACATGCTCAAGACCACTGTCGACCTGATTAAACAAAATAATGCAGAATCAATAGTCGGTATCTTATGCACCAACGGTACTTATAACTCATGTATTTACGACCGATATTTGAAAGACGCTAACTTAGCATTCATCAAGCCGGCTGAATGTGAACAAGAGCATTATGTTCACAGTGCCATATACGGAGAGACTACTGGCAAGAAAACCATTTCTGGTCAAGACCTTAGACAAAATAATGGGATCAAATCAGGGGAATTCGAGCACAATGCGGCCCTGCTTTCTAAAGCGATTCAAGCCTTAGTCGATCAGGGGGTTAGCACCGTTATTTTGGGCTGCACCGAGTTACCATTAGTACGAGATATTCTACAAAAGAATTTCGCTAACGTGACTTTTATCGATCCAATGGAAGCTGTAGCTGACAGAGTCGTAGACATTTACAAAGCGGTTGAGCAGCGCCTCAATACGACCAATAATTTTTATCAAGTTAACAATATTGAGAACATCCATAACGTTGAAGACACTGTAAATTATATCTTAAGTCAAATAGCCAATGACTCAAGAGTTCTTCCAATGATGAATGATCAAAAAATTGCGTAAATAGCGTAAAGGTCATTGGTTAACATTGTGGCTAGGGAAAGCCGATTTATTCCTTTCGAATGACCCGTTAACCAACAATACAGATGGCTGAAACTTCAGCGGTTCAAGCATAATCTCACCACCGAAAGCGGTCTATATAGTCCGTTTCTAACACTATTGGCGTACACCTAGCCAGTTTATTTTGATTAATTTTCAATCACACTTGGCACAAACAGCAGCATTATGTAGAATAGCGCCGCACAGAAGTTAGACTCGCGTCACAAAAATCGGTTGGACCAGTAATAAGGACTTTGTAGTAAATGAAACATCTTAAGCAGTATTTGCTCATTAGCTTAGCCACCATAGCTTCAGTGCTGATGTCACTAAGTAGCCATGCTAGCATTCTTGGACTCGCCGGTAATTACAACACTTTTATCTTTAATGACTTCTCTGGTAGTTCTGATACTGAAGGCCGCTTAGCCGTCGGCGGAAATGCCCACTTACAAAACTACAGTGTTGGTGACAAACTTGGCACAAGCAGTGATCAAGTGGTGTTAACAGTAGCAGGAAATTTACAAGCAGACTACGGCCGAGTCTACGGTGCCGCAGAGGTAGGCGGTAGCGCAAATGTTACCCAAGCACATGGCTATGCCGATGGCGGCATCTCTGAAAATAGCCACATTGCTATCGATTTTGCTGCAGAACATACTTACCTGAATGGCGTGAGTAATCAGTTAAGTAGCCTATCGTCTAACGGCAATGTACTCCAGCAATGGGGTGGCCTTTATTTAAGCGGTGATGGTCAAAGCCAACAACAGGTATTTGAATTAGATGGCAATGACCTGCTTAATGCGCATACTTTCGAAGTGAGCAATCTTGCTGACGATGCTGAGATTATCTTTAATATTTCAGGAGATAGCGCCGGACTAAGCAATATGAGTATGGCCTCTTTGCTACCCTCTCGAGATAAAGTATTGTTTAACTTTTATGAGGCCACTGAATTACTGTTGTCAGGAATCAGTGTTGAAGGCAGCATATTAGCGCCCTTGGCCAATGTTCAAGATCCCCAAGGCGTGATCAATGGCACCGTGATCGCAGCGTCTTGGGATGGCGCCATGCAGCAAAATCATGTGCCTTATACTGCAACACCACCTCCGAGTAGCGTTCCCGAACCAGGGTCTGTCTTGCTGTTTGCAGCCGCTATTTTTTTACTCGCTTGGCAACGCCGCTTTAGCCTGAGTAAATAGCTTAACCATAAAAAAACGGACCGCTAGGTCCGTTATTGAATGGCAAGTACGTAAGCTTAGTTGGGGGTGAAGTTAAACTTTTGCCCGCCAATCGCGGCTTCATACATTAGGCCGCCTTTCGCTAAAGTAAATACCGCATAACCACTCACGTAGTGGGCTTTTGATTGGGTACTCCCCGCAGCAGCTCCGGCGCCAGAAGTGCCCGCTTGCGCTGAAGCACCGGCAGTTAAGGCTACTGCGCTAGCTTGGGCGGCAAATTCAAAGCTGCCACTGGTAAATTCGTCGTAAGCACGCTTATCTTGTAAGAAGACAATTTGGCTAAATGCTTGGCCACCTAATTGAAAGCCAAGAGTCACTTGGCCCATATTTACAGAGCCCGTTGGCATACCACCTAAGTAAACTTGCCCCTCACCGTAGGCACCACCAATGCCAATACCGCCTTTACCAATGGTAGGAAATACGGCGTACCCATAGGCGCCATTAAAAAATTCTGCGGTTCGGTCTGATTTTTTGAACTGCTGAATTGTGGTTTGGTAATCGTCTGCGAATGCTTGAAAGCTTAACGCGAGAACACCAACACATAGTGCCAACCATTTCTTCATAGATAAACGTCCTTAGGCTTTAAATAATCAATAAGCAGCATACACGATGTCTATGACATTCGGTATGCTGTATATAATGTATTCAACGTGCCAACACCACTCACTTAGCTAGGTTGGTATAAACGATAGCGTGTTTGGTATCGGTAAGTTTCGCCCGGCGCTAACCAGCAGCTTTTATGTGGCCAATCTGGGCGGTTTGGCGAATCAGGTAGAAATTGGGTTTCTAAGGCCACACCGCTATGTGCTTGGTAGATCTCGCCGTTATGGCCAGGGTTCCCCTTTAAGAAGTTGCCGGTATAAAGCTGAATAGCCGGTTTGTCGGTATACACCTCCATCGCAAGCGATTGGTCATCTGCCACTATGCGAGCTACCGCTTTGCCTTTTTCGACCACATCTGCTTGCAGCAAGTAGCTATGGTCGTAACCCCCTACTAACGCTTGATGTTCATCTTTAAGCAGATCTTCGGCAATGGTTTTGCTTTGTCTAAAATCAAAGCTGGTATCGGCGACAGTATGTAATCCATCAAGTGGAATACCATCGCTGGCTACCGGTAGATATTGGTCAGCGGCGATAAACAGTTGGTGTTGCAAAATAGTTGAGCTCGCGGCATTTAGGTTAAAGTAACTGTGGTCAGTTAAGTTAACAGGGCAGGTTTGATCTACCGTGGCTGAATAATCCATCACTAATTGGTTATCGTCATCTAAGGTGTAATCAAGCTGAGCTTGCAGGTTACCGGGAAAACCCATTTCACCGTCGGGTGATTGAATAGTGAAACGCACTTTGTTATCGGCTAATAATTCACCCTGCCAGTCACGGTGGCTAAGATCATTGGCGCCATGTAATTGGTGCATATCTTGGTTGGCGGTTAATATAAACTCTTCACCTTGAAAGCCAATTTTAGCTTGATTAATACGGTTCGCATAACGGCCAACCGTGGCGCCTAAATAAGCATTTTGCTTGAAGTAATCATCAAAGCTATCACAGCCCAATACCACTTGACGTAGCTCACCACTGTTTAACTTAATCTTGAGGCTAGCTAAGGTCGCTCCCCATGCTAATACAACGGCTTCGCTCCCTTGGTTATTTTTCAGGGTAAACGTTTGCCCAGTCAGGTCCTGTTGTATTGTTGGCATGAAGAACTCCTAGATAATTAGCACGAAGATAGACGAATGCGTTTCAATAAACGCTGAGAATTGCAGATAAAGCCCGCATGTTAACAGCGAACATTGACTGCGATTAAAACAAGATAATTGATTTATTCAACAATTCTACCTAAGTACAAAAATCATAATAGGCTTAACAAGAGATTTGTGAGGAGCGTCTACTTATGATTAGATGCTTTAGCACTTGTTTCATAGCTCATCTCACTTACCTTTATAATACGCCAACCCCACCAATAAGGATGCCCCTTGCTAGTCTCAACGTTTCATCGATGTTTTGTCGCTGTTTGTATACTGCTTCTTAGCGCTTGCTCTACTGGCTATCATGGCTCTTTTGTAGAACGTAGCTTTTATCAGGGTGATATAACAGGTTTGATTTTGCTTGGACCGGCACAAGCTGAACACTGCCAAAGCTATGCCTTGTACCTGTTTCCATTAAAACATAGCCCGTCGACTCAGTTGGCGATAAAGCAAGCTAAACGCTCGCAGCCTAATACAGTAATGTTGGCCGATATTAGCATTAGCGATACCACCCATTGGAAAATCGGCTACGCCCAAAAGTGCATCAATGTGACAGCCGATGCTTATGGAAAGCCGCCCTCAACGAGCAATGGTTAGTGTAGCTTTATCCACAAAGGACTTTGCTCACTGGGAGTGTCAGGATGTAAATAGGGAGTATCAAGTTTAATGACTCGACGATGTTTTAGTTTTTCTACCAAGCTATCGTAAGCATAACGACTAAACAATTCGTCAAAGCTGCCATCATCAATAGCGGCCCAAAGACCCTGTTCTATTCTTGTCGCAAGTTGCTGGTTGTTGGTATTTACAAAAAAATAAATCGGTGCTCGATAACTTAAAACCAAATTAGGCTCTGCCACAAAATCTTGTTCTCGGTGCTGCTGTAACTCATGATAAATATCACTCACACCACGCGGAAAATAATCAAAGCGCTGACGCTGTAACATGCCAAACAAACCATCGTAGTTGATCCCTTTAATCACATTAAGGCCATTAGCCTCCAATATCTGATTATCAGGCCAGCCTCTTCCTTGCCCTGCACTAAAGTTACTTAAATCTTGCAGTGTTTTAACCTGCGCAAAACGCTCGGTATCTTGACGACGGATCATCAGTAAACGTTGCCCCAGCAAACCCTTTAGTAAAGGGATACGAATTGGCAAAAAATCATCCTCTCGCTTGGCCGAACTCATTGTCCAAACTACGTCTATTCCTTGGTTTTCTCGTAGTTGTTGTAATGAGCGCTCTTGAGTCATTCTCACGTTATTGGGCGTGAGTTTATAGTTACCGTATGCAGCCTGAGTTTTATCTAAGGCGAGTGTGAGTAATTCTATAAAGTAAGCGCTGCGATAATCTTTATAGCTTTCAGGGCTAACATGCCGCACCAATAGTGGATCTTGTCCGCGGGCAAAAGCCGAAGGAAAACTAAGCACAATACCGAGCAGTGCAACCAAAAAACACTTCATCTATTTAAGCGACTAAGTAAGTAAAACAATACCAAAATATAACAAAATTTAATGACCCGTTTACTTACTTACCACTCATAACCTTTAGATAGAATAAAATTTAGTCATCTTTCTAGATAAATAAAGTGAGAAAAATAGGCGTTTGTGAAAGGGATATCAGTGAATAGTAAAGCGGTAATAACGCACCCTGTTCTTCAACATCATCAATACTCATCAATCGCTGATACAAAAAAAGCCTCGTCATTACTGACGAGACTTTAAAGTGTAGTCGGTGATGAGCCAAGGCTAGAAGACGAACTCCCGACTTAACAAACACAAATTTGGCATACCGCTTAAAAGTAAAAAGCCCGCTCAATGAGCAGGCCTTTTGTAATCTGGTCGGTGATGAGCCAAGGCTAGCAGACGAACTCCCGACTTAACAAACACAAATTTGGCATACCGCTTAAAAGTAAAAAGCCCGCTCAATGAGCAGGCCTTTGTAATGTGGTCGGTGATGAGCCAAGGCTAGAAGACGAACTCCCGACTTAACAAACACAAATTTGGCACACCGCTTAAAAGTAAAAAGCCCGCTCAATGAGCAGGCCTTTTGTAATGTGGTCGGTGATGAGCCAAGGCTAGAAGACGAACTCCCGACTTAACAAACACAAATTTGGCACACCGCTTAAAAGTAAAAAGCCCGCTCAATGAGCAGGCCTTTTGTAATGTGGTCGGTGATGAGCCAAGGCTAGAAGACGAACTCCCGACTTAACAAACACAAATTTGGCACACCGCTTAAAAGTAAAAAGCCCGCTCAATGAGCAGGCCTTTTGTAATGTGGTCGGTGATGAGCCAAGGCTAGAAGACGAACTCCCGACTTAACAAACACAAATTTGGCACACCGCTTAAAAGTAAAAAGCCCGCTCAATGAGCAGGCCTTTTGTAATGTGGTCGGTGATGAGCCAAGGCTAGAAGACGAACTCCCGACTTAACAAACACAAATTTGGCACACCGCTTAAAAGTAAAAAGCCCGCTCAATGAGCAGGCCTTTTGTAATGTGGTCGGTGATGAGAGATTCGAACTCCCGACCCTCTGGTCCCAAACCAGATGCGCTACCAAGCTGCGCTAATCACCGTTATGTTCTTGGTATTTACCAAAGTTACCCTCTGGTCCCACTCTTTATGAGCTTCGCGACGATGCGCTACCAAGCTGCGTTTAACGTCGATTAAGTTACTTTTTGGATGAATCCAGCGCCTAACTTTAGCACTTTAGATTAACGATATTCGCTAATCTGAATATGGGGTGAGTAATGGGGCTTGAACCCACGACAACCGGAATCACAATCCGGGGCTCTACCAACTGAGCTATACCCACCATAGAGTTTTCGAGCATCTTCCGAAGTAATGGCGCACCCGACAGGAGTCGAACCTGTGACCTTCGCCTCCGGAGGGCGACGCTCTATCCAGCTGAGCTACGGGTGCTCAATGCTGGCGGAGGCGTATATTATGGCTTTCGCCGCGCCCTGTCCAGACTTTTTAGAAAAAAAATGGTAATTGCGGATTTTTCCTACAAATGATGAAAAATCTCGCAATTTCAACGCGCAGTAAGCCGCATAAACGACGTAAGCGTAGTTTAGTCTAAAGGCCTAAAACCCGCGTAAGCGATCCCACTTAAATGTGCCATCTCTCGATGCCAAGTCGCTAAATCATTTTTATTAAACTGATTGAGGTGATCATGGCCACAGGCGCGGGCCATTACCTGCATTAATTCCACTGAAGCATTAAAGAAATTACTCAATTGCTGCGCTGATTTTTCTACATTGAGCCGTTGGCGTAAATCTGCGTTTTGGGTGGCTATCCCCGCTGGGCAGTTATTGGTATTGCATATCCTTGCTGCCACGCAACCTATTGATTGCATAGCGCTGTTAGATATAGCAATCCCATCTGCGCCTAGCGCCATAGCTTTCACAAAATCCATGGGTAAGCGCAACCCACCAGTAATAATTAAGCTCACTCTGCCACTCGCGCCCTGTTGATCGAGGTAGCGGCGCGCTCTCGCTAAAGCAGGAATAGTGGGCACACTGATATGGTCGCGAAAAATTTCAGGCGCAGCGCCAGTGCCACCGCCCCTGCCATCGAGAATGATATAGTCTGCACTCGCATCTAGTGCAAACTGAATGTCTCGCTCAATATGATTTGCGCTCAGCTTAAAACCAATCGGGATCCCTCCGCTGACTTCTCTTACCCTGTCGGCAAAATACTTAAAATCTTTGGCACTGTGTAAGTCTTCAAAGGTAGGAGGCGAGATAGCCGCTTGCCCTTCTGGTATGCCTCTAACTAAAGATATTTTGCCTTGATTTTTATTTCCGGGAAGGTGCCCACCGGTGCCTGTTTTGGCGCCTTGACCACCTTTGAAATGAAAAGCCTGCACCTTTTCTAGCAGCGATTCTTGGTAGCCAAATTTGGCACTAGCGAGTTCATACAAATAACGAGAATTTTGCTGTTGCTCTTCAGCTAACATGCCTCCTTCCCCCGAACAAATACCGGTACCAGCAAGTTCAGCGCCTTTGGCTAAGGCGGTTTTGGCTTCTTCTGATAACGCGCCAAAACTCATATCTGAGACAAACAAGGGGATGTTAAGCGCTAAGGGTTTCGCCGCCTCTGGGCCAATCACTAACTTGGTACCTACCGACTGGTTTTCAAATAGCGGCTTAGTGGCCATTTGTGCCACCATAATCTGAATCTCGTCCCACTGTGGTAATAAGTGTCTGGGTACACCCATCGACGTCATCGCACCATGGTGGCCCAGCTGCGATAAGCCTTCGCGGGCTAATTGATGAATAAACGCCACGGTCGGTTCTTCAGCGGTAGGAGTCGCTTGCGGAACAGTATCTTTAACCGTAATGTCTGGAACTTCTTGGCCAAGTTGCTCGGCACTGATCTGTTTGTGGCTACCATCACAAAAGGGGCTATTACTGGTGGTTTTACAGGCGCATAAATAGGCGTCGCCCGATTGTTCAGCAGTAAATGCTTTAGGCTTAAGCCCTGTTCCGGCGTGGCTACCATCGCAAAAAGGTTGGGATTTAGAACGACCACAACTACAGAAGTAGTATTGATCACCTTTAACTAAACTGACTTTTTTCGGTTTGTTGTCAGCGATAATAGCCTTACTCATAAGGACTCCTAGCTTTTGATATGCCAAGCCAACTGGCCTTGCTTGCTATCCATTAGCTTAGACGTTTTTTTGTGCACTTAGCTTAAATTATATCGGCTGCGGTAAATTGGCTTTTAAAGGTGAAGGCAAAGGGACTTTCACCATGCGTTCTAAGATGATCTAAACGCTCTAACGCTTCTTCTAAGCTTGGCTGATGGTTGGCTTCAACCCACCAAAGTACATAAGTCGCTAAGGGCTGTTTTTCAAACCATTCGGCGCGCCGTTTCATCATATCGATATGATGGGTTTTAAACATAAATTGCTGCAAACTCGCCACCGATTGCCACACTGACATATTCACGATCATTCTAGGATTGGCAAATGCCTGAATCTCGGTGGCATTACCGCTGTCGTCTTTTAGCCGCCATATAAATCCGTCACAGGCTTCGGCGATAGCATTAATAGGCTCAAGATTATCAACAAAATCTTTTAGCAAAGGGGAATCTAAATCATCTCGGGCGGTGGCGATATTAAGTTGAGCTAGTTGCATTGTTTCTCCTTAGTGAGCACTTCTTCAATGATTAAACGCATAGGCACATCAATGATGCCTTTGTTTTCACGCCGCTCTTGCTCAGCCACAAACCCCCAAGCTTGATACATCGCTTTTGCCCCAAGTGAGGCATTGACGGTAAATTCACCTTGATTGCCATTAGCTAAGCAAACCGCTTTAGCCTGTTGCCACAACTTACCCGCTAAACCTTGACCTTGAGCAAGCTCGGCCACAAATAGGTGATAAAGGTGGGTATTATCTCGCGTCGCCACCACGCCCAACAATTGGGGCTGACCATACTCGTAAAACTGCTCAGCTAAGTGATAACAAAAGCCCTGCTTAATATAGGAGACGATCGACTGTTCTGTCATCGCTGCTAACAAACATTGGCTACCGGCTTCAGTAAAGTCTTGCACTAAAAAGCGTTGTGCTAATTGCGTTAACAATGCACTGATAGCACTGGCATCGTCTAGCTTGGCTAAGCGGATTTTTATATTTTGATTCACTCAACAACCTCCGCGCGACTTAGATACACCCATATAGTAAACAACAGCTTAAACCGATGACTCGCGACGATAATGTTCACTTATGCTGCTGATATAACTAAGTGGTGAACAATTATTTAGTTTATACCCTAATATCTAGTTTTCCCTCTTGTCTGGTAAATAAAAGCGAATATGATGAGCACTCACTCGGCTTTAACTGCTCCCAATCACTTGCACCCGATAACGGCGACTCATGCTTAGTAACAACATAACCAAACAATTTTGGCGCTATTCTATTCCATCCGTTATCGCCATGGTGGTAAGCGGTGTTTATTTGATTGTAGACGGGATCTTCATTGGTCATGTGCTGGGCGCGTCAGGCTTAGCCGCCATTAATCTCGCCTGGCCGATTATTTTTTTGGTCACCGGTTTAGGTTTAATGGTGGGGGTCGGCGCAGGGGCGCTAATCTCAATCGCGAGCGGTAAAGCACAACAGACTAAGGCGCAAAGTTTGCTTAGCCATGCCTTACTACTGATGTTCGTGATGGCAGCCTTATTTACTAGCTTATTGTGGGCCCTGGGGGAGACGCCGATCAGGGTTCAAGGCGCTAGCGGCGATATACAGCAAATGGCCGAAAGTTACCTCAGCATATTAGGCAACGGCGCTTTGGTCGTACTTTGCAGTTGTGCCCTCCCCATTTTGATTCGCAACGACAACTCCCCTAACTTTGCTACGGTATTGATGATAATTGGCGCAGTGGCTAACATCGGTTTAGATTATTTGCTCATCGTTCATTGGAACTGGCAATTAGCCGGAGCAGCTTATGCTACTTTGGGGGCGCAAGCCCTAGTGATGCTATTAGCCTTAGGCTATTTTTTCTCACCCTATAGTACGTTAAGCTTTCAGTTCAGCCGCTTTACACTAAACACTGGCTACTTAGCGAACATTGCCAACTTAGGCTTAAGTAGCTTCTTTACTACCGTGTACACCGCCTTCATTACGGTGATCCATAACTATTTATTTCTACGCTACGGCAGCATTACTGAAACAGGCGCCTACGCGATTGTGCTCTACCTCAGCGTTATTTATTACTTTATTGCAGAAGGCTTTGCTAATGGCATGCAGCCGCTTATTTCCTACAATTACGGTGCCAAACGTTACGACAATGTACTAAAAGTGATGGCTTTGGGTTTTAGTATTATATTAGGTACCGGATTGGCGGCGGTGGTACTGATTAACTTGTTCAGTGAATTGAGTGTTGGCGTTTTTAACAACAACGACCCAGAGTTACTCAGCGCCACTGTAACGGGGATCCGCTTGCACCTGTGGGCGATGCCCTTTGATGGCTTAGTATTTACTGCCGCAGTGGTGTTTCAGTCGATTAACATGGCCAACCGCGCAACACTCATTTCGCTGGGCAATATGGCCGTTCAATTGCCATTTATGCTGATTTTGCCGATGACTCTTGGAGTGACAGGTATTTGGTTGGTTATGCCGGTTTCTACGGTGTTATTAAGCATCTTGGTGACGGGGTGGTTAATCAAATTAGTGAGCAAACTCAAGGCCGAAGCGTAATTGGTGTACGCCAATAAAAAACCGAGCACTAAATAGGCTCGGCCTTGTCAATAATAAACAGGCCTATGGCAAGGCTTGGCCACGCGAAGTCACATAAAGCTGATACCACTGCTCTCGGCTTAACTGTACTTTAGTCGCATCAGCGCAAGCACGAATACGATCTACGTTAACGCTGCCAATCACTGGCTGAATACCGGCTGGATGGCGGATTAACCACGCTAACACAATGGCTTCAGTAGAGCTTGAATGTTGCTCGGCATATTGCCGAACCAACTGAGCAGTATCTCGCTGAGCTTGACTAGCATTTGATAAATCTGCCCCACTAAATAAACCACGCGACAGACTGCCCCAAGCCTGAATTTGAACCTTGTTCATCGCACAATATTCTAAAGTGCCAGCAGTAAAGCTGTGGCCTAAGGCTTGTTGGTCGTTCACGGCAATATTGTGATTTAGCCAATCTAACTTAGATAAACTCATTTCTAACTGATTGGCCACCAGCGGGAAGCTTAATGCTGATTGCAAGTAAGCAAGCTGAGTCCCACTCATATTCGATACACCAAACTGTTGCACTTTACCGCTGTCTTTCAAGGCTTGCAGCACTTCAGCCACTTCGTCCAATTCAGCCAAAGGATCAGGACGATGTAACATCATCATCTCAATACTGTCACTTTGTAAGCGTTTTAAAGACGCTTCAGTACTGTGGCGAATATAATCTGCCGACCAATCGTAGCGACCACACCATTGGTCATCGCCAAAGCGAATCGCACACTTGGTTTGCAAAATTATTTGATCACGCAACTCAGGGCGCTGCGCCAACACTTGACCAAATACCTGCTCGGCTTTACCCATCGTGTAAATATCGGCGTGGTCAAAATAATTAATGCCAATGTCTAAGGCTGCATCAATGGTAGCATGAGCTTGATTTAAGTGTTCTTGATTAACAGGAGAGTTATCCCAGCCACCGCCTAAACCCATGCACCCATATACGAGTCGACTAGCCTTAGGAAAAATTGAATTGATTGGTGATGCAGCCATGATTACATGCCTTTGTTTTAACGAATATTGGGCAAGTATAACGAGAATTCAGTAACAGCAGATAGGTTTATAGGCAGATTTTTCGTACTATAGTACGAATATGGCAAGTAAAGACAGCACTAAACCTGCTTAGTGCTGCCGACTGGCTTACAAAAGATCTCTAATGCGGTAGTAAGTCATTGCCATCACCAACGCTGGGGTACGGAGCAAGCGACCACCAGGGAAAGGCATATGAGAAATTTTATCAAAGATATCAAAGCGCTCAGACGTTGCCATGATGGATTCGGCCATCAAAGTGCCGGCTAAGCCTGTAGCGGCAATACCATGACCAGAAAAACCTTGGGCAAAATACACGTTAGGCGCAATTCGGCCAAAATGCGGAGCACGATTAATGGTAATGCCGACATTACCGCCCCAAGCAAACTCCACTGGCTCACCCGCTAATTGAGGAAATACCCAATCCATTCGTTGCTTCATGGTAGCGGCTAGGTTTCTTGGCTCGATCCCAGAATAACTGACACGACCACCAAACAACATGCGGTGATCAGCCGAGCAACGGTAGTAATCCAATACAAAATTGATATCACATACCCCCATATTGTTGCCAATTAAGCTGCGAGCACGCTCTTCACCTAAGGGTTTGGTGGCGCAAATGTAAGTACCCACCGGCATAACGCGGCTTTCAAGTTTACTATTTAAACCTTCCATATAGGCATTGCACGCTAACACCACGTGTGAACAGGTCACTTTTGCCTGAGCGGTATGCAAGGTCACTTTACTGCCGTGCTCAATTTTTATAACCTTGCTGTCTTCATATATCTCTGCACCAGCTAATGCGGCCGCTTTAACTAGGCCTAGAGTGTAATTAAGCGGGTGTAAGTGGCCACCATTTGAATCAAACATTCCACCTAAATAGCGCGGGCTATTTAATTCGCTAGCCAGTTTTTCTTGGTCCCAATACGCTAAGCTGTGGTAAGCATAATCGTCTTCAAGCTGACGGTGCCAAGCTTTAAGCTCCTCAACGTGGCGCTCTTTAATCGCTACGTGGATTTGACCGTCTTGCCAATCACAATCAATGTTGTGTTTTTTGATGTTGTCTTTGGTAATGGTTAAGGCTTCAGTAGATAAATCCCACATTTTTCTAGCGTCGTCTTTACCCATCATCTTTTCTAGCGTGGATTGCTCAGACGCCCAACCAAAAATAGCTTGGCCACCACTCCGACCAGAAGCCCCCCAACCGACGCGGGCGCCCTCTAGCAACATTACTTTGTAGCCTTTTTCAGCTAACTCCAGCGCGGTTGTTGCGCCAGTAATGCCAGCACCAACCACACATACGTCAACCTGGTGCTCGCCAGTTAACTGCGGATAATCGAGTTGCAGGTTAGCACTCGCAGCATAATATGAAGAAGCGTGTTGCGCTTTCATGTTCTCACCTTTGATGTTATTACGAAATCCTTGCTGTCCTTGGCTTGGCTTACACCATTTGTTGGTACCATTGCTGCTCTAACGGTGTAACGGCGGCTTCAAATCGCTGCCATTCATTGAGTTTGTTTGCATGATACACATGGCTGAAATCGTCTCCGAGCAGATGCCATAAGCTTGACTGATGAAACTCATTTAGGGCTTGTTCCCATGAGGTAGGCAAAGCAGGTGCGTGTTCTTTGCTGGCATCCCCACTCACCGGTTCGGCGCAGGATAGTTGCTGAGCAAGACCGTGCTGAATACCAAACAGTAGCGCCGACATAACAATATAGGGGTTGCAGTCTGCGCCGGCCACGCGATGTTCAATCCGAGTATTCTGTTTGCTACCTGAAGGAATGCGTAGCGCCACGGTACGATTATCCCAACCCCAGTTGGCTTGTAAAGGCACAAACATATCGGGTTGAAAGCGACGGTAAGAGTTGGCATTAGGCGCTAATAAGGCTATAGCCTGAGGCATAGTGTCTAATAACCCCGCCAAAGCATAGTGCAGCACACCCAGATCTTCAGCGAAGACATTTTTGCCTTGCGCATCTAACATACTAATGTGTACATGGCAGCCGTTGCCTGAATGTTCGGCGTAAGGCTTCGCCATAAACGTGGCATTGTAACCATGCTTTTTAGCGACCGCTTTAATCGCTCGTTTTAACAATATGGCTTGATCACAAGCCAACAATGGGTCGGTTTGGTGCTGCAAGGTCACTTCAAACTGGCCAGGCGCATATTCAGCAATCACGTTGTCGCTAGGAATATTTTGGGTATGGCAATAACGTTGGATATCTTGAATAAACTCGGCAAACTCATCTAGCTCATCTAAGGAGTAAACTTGCGTTTGCTCCATTCTTTGCTGAGACAAGGGTAATAACGGCGGTAAAGGTTGCTCGGTATCGGCAGCCGCATCTAATAAATAAAATTCCCATTCAATAGCAACACAAGGGAAATACTCTTGCTGGTGTAAACCTTTTAAGGCTTTGCATAACAACTGACGAGGGTCTGCAAAAAATGGGCGACCATCAACCTCGTGCATGGTTAGCAAGGCTTGGGCGGCATCGTTTTTCCAAGGGATCATACTTAAGCTATGCGGCAATAAATGACAAATTCGGTCGCCATCTCCTTGGGCAAAACCTAAACCTGTTTGTTCAACCGTTTCACCGCAAATATCAAGTGCAAACACCGAAGCAGGTAAACACATGCCCTCTTCGGCAATTTTAAGCAGTGACCCCACTTCAATACGCTTGCCCCTAATAACGCCATTCATATCAGCGAGCATCAAATCAACGCTTTTTAACTGAGGATGGTCATTTAAGAATTCTTGCACTTGCTCAACCAGCGAAAGCGGCAAAGTTTGCGGCTTGTGTTTCAACATAATTAACAGTCCCCTTGGGTAAACATCCCTTTTACCCTTTAGATTTACACCATAGTGTTAAGTATAATGCAAACGTTTTTGTCTATAAGGCATATTTTAGCGAAAAAATTGGGTTTTATTTAACACTTGGTTGACATTCATCCCATTTCATGACAAATCTTAATAGCACGGAGCAAAAACGTCTCGTCCAGTAGATATGCCCCGCTTTACTAAACAGACTAATGACAGGTGATTATGGAAAACGTCAGGAAGTGGTTTGCTGAAAACCGAATAACCGAAGTTGAGTGCCTAATACCAGATATAACCGGAAATGCCCGCGGCAAAATTATTCCGGCGAATAAATATCTAAAAGAAGGAGGGATGCGACTACCCGAGTCGATCTTTTATCAAACGGTTACCGGGGACTGGCCTGATGACGACAATGGCCTGTTTGATTGGACCGAGAAAGACATGAGCTTAGAGCCTGACACCGATAGCTTACGTTTTGTTCCTTGGGCAAAAGAACCCACTGCACAATTGATACATGACTGCTACAACGCCGACGGTGAGTTGATCGGCATGGCACCGCGTTCAGTATTGAAAAAAGTTTTAGACTTGTATGAAAAAGAAGGCTGGAAACCGGTGGTTGCTCCAGAGCTTGAATTTTTCCTAGTTAAAAAGAATCTAGATTGGGATTACCCATTAGAGCCACCGATTGGCCGGAATGGACGCCCTGAAACTGCCCGCCAGTCGTTCAGCATTGATGCGGTAAACGAATTTGATCCACTGTTTGAAGACATGTACGACTATTGTGAAGCGCAAAATCTAGATGTGGATACCTTGGTGCATGAATCGGGTGCCGCGCAAATGGAAATCAACTTTGATCATGGCGAGCCGGTACTAGCTTGTGATCAAGTATTTTTATTCAAACGCACCATGCGCGAAGCCGCCTTACAACATGACACTTATGCCACATTTATGGCTAAACCAATGGAAGATGAGCCAGGCAGCGCCATGCACATCCACCAGAGCTTAGAAGACTTAGACGGCAACAACTTGTTTGCCAATGATGATGGCAGTAACAGCGAACTCTTTCTCAGTTTCATTGCTGGCCTCCAGCAATATACACCGGCTAGCATTGCCTTTTATGCGCCTAACGTAAATAGCTATCGCCGCTTAATGTTTGGTGATTCAGCCCCCATCAACTTGCAGTGGGGCGTAGATAATCGCACCGTGGGTTTACGTGTACCATTGTCTGATCCCCGTAACCGCCGCGTAGAAAACCGCTTTGCTGGTGCCGATGCCAACCCTTATTTAGCCATGGCGCTGACCTTAGCTTGTGGTTACTTAGGTATGAAAAACCAACTAAAACCAACAGCCCAAGAAACAGGCGATGTCAGTGAAGACCGCTACACCCTGCCAGGCACCTTAGAAGAAGCGTTAGTCGCTTTGGAACAGTGTGAAGAGCTAAAAGAAATTATAGGTGAGCGATTTATTAGCTGCTACGTAGCGGTGAAACGCAAAGAGTACCAAACCTTTTTTAAAGTAATCAGCTCTTGGGAACGTGAGTTTTTATTACTCAACGTATAGCAAACTAAATGACTCAGCCACAAGGAGGCGAAATGAGCAAAGCAACATTGACGATACAGCAGCAAGACAGCGCCCATTGCCTGCATCCCTTTACTAACTTTAAAGAGTTAAATGAGAAGGGTGCGAAGGTTATTGAACGCGGCGAAGGTATCTTTGTATACGACAGTGAGGGCAATAAGTTGCTCGATGCGATGGCTGGCTTGTGGTGTGTTAACTTGGGTTATGGCCGTCAAGAGTTGGTTGATGCCGCAGCCAAGCAAATGCAGCAGCTTCCTTATTACAATTTATTTTTCCAAACTACCCATAAGCCAGCGGTAGAACTGTCTACGCTACTCGCTGAACTGACCCCTGAGGGGCTAAATCATGCCTTCTTTACTGGCTCAGGCTCAGAGTGTAATGACACGGTAGTTCGCATGGTTCGTCACTACTGGGCAAGCAAAGGCCAACCTGAAAAGCTCAATATTATTAGTCGCAATAACGCCTACCACGGCAGCACAATGGCTGGCGCGAGTTTAGGAGGCATGGGCTTTATGCATGCTCAAGGCGGCTTACCCTTACCTAACATTTGTCATATCGACCAGCCCTACTGGTTTGAAGAAGGCCAAGGACAAGATCCTCAACAGTTTGGTGTGGAACGCGCCCGCCAACTAGAACAAAAAATTCTCGAATTAGGTGAAGATAAGGTAGCTGCATTTATCGCCGAACCTATTCAGGGTGCTGGCGGCGTGATTATTCCACCTGATAGCTACTGGCCTGAAATTCAGAGAATTTGTGATAAATACCAAATTTTATTGATTGTTGACGAAGTCATTTGTGGCTTTGGCAGAACCGGCGAATGGTTTGCCAGCCAAACCTTTAATATTAAGCCCGATTTATTGTGCATGGCCAAAGGCATTACTTCTGGTTATTTGCCGCTAGGCGCAGTCATGGTATCAGATGAAGTCGCCAATGGCTTAATTGAGGCCGATACCGAGTTTGCTCATGGCTTTACCTATTCAGGCCACCCAGCCGCTTGTGCAGTGGCAATTGAAAACATCCGCATTATGCAGCAAGAAAACATAGTGCAAAACGTCCGCGAAAAAACGGCGCCTTATCTGGCGAAACGTTGGCAAGAACTGGCCGAGCACCCGCTGGTGGGAGAAGCAAGGACTAAAGGCCTAGTGGGTGCCTTAGAGTTAGTGGCAGATAAAACCACTAAGCAGCGCTTTGCTAAAGATCTTAGTGCGGGCTCGGTATGTCGAGACCACTGCATAAACAACGGACTCATTATGCGGGCTTGTGGTGAAACCATGATTATTTCACCACCGCTAGTAATCACAAAATCAGAAATAGACCAGTTAATCACACTGGCGAAAAAGAGTTTGGATGACACTCTGCAGGCATTGAGTTAATCCGGGTAGCAGTACGAGTAATCACCTCAAGGAATTGGAGAACACAAATGAACAAAGCAACACTGAAGTTTACGCTCGCTTCGATACTAACTGCCACAGCGATGAATCTGCAGGCAGCTGAAGAGAAAGTACTAAACGTTTACAACTGGTCTGATTATATTGCTGACGATACTATCGCCCAGTTTGAAGCCGAAACCGGCATTAAAGTGGTTTATGATGTTTTCGACTCGAATGAAGTACTCGAAGCGAAAATACTTTCAGGTTCAACCGGTTTTGATTTAGTGGTACCGACATCAGACTTCCTAGCTCGCCAAGTACAAGCTGGCGCGTTTATCAAACTGGATAAGTCTAAGTTACCTAATTACAGCAACTTAGATCCTAAAATCATGTCAATGTTAGATGAAACATCCGACCCAGGTAACGAATATGCGGTCCCTTACCTTTGGGGAACTACCGGGCTAGGTTATAACGTTAATAAGGTAAAAGAAGTTCTGGGTGATGACGCGCCTCTAGATAGCTGGGATTTAGTTTTCAAGCCTGAAAACATGGAGAAACTACAACAGTGTGGCGTCGCATTTTTAAATGCACCTACTGAACTATTTGCGGCAGCTTTGCATTACTTAGGCGAAGATCCTAACAGTGTAGATATTAAAGATTATAAAGATGACTCTGAAGCCTTCAAACTGTTAAAATCGGTTCGTCCTTACATCACTTATTTCCACTCTTCGCAGTACATTAACGACTTAGCGAATGGAGATATTTGTGTTGCTGTGGGGTGGTCAGGCGATGTATTACAAGCATCAGATCGTGCTGCTGAAGCAGATAACGGTGTTGAAATTGAATACGTTATTCCTAAACAAGGCGCATTAGCTTGGTTTGATTTGATGGCAATTCCAGCCGATGCACCACATAAAGAGAATGCTCACGCATTTATTAACTTCTTGTTACAGCCAAAAGTAATCGCAGAAGTCTCTAACTATGTTTGGTATGCCAACCCTACCCCTGCATCAAAAGAGTTTATTGATCCAGAGATCATCGGGCACCCAGGTATTTATCCGACCGATGAAACACTGGCGAAACTGTATGGTTCTAAAGTCATGCCAGCTAAGGTCTCTAGAACAATGACTCGCTCTTGGACTAAGTTTTTACAAAACTAGCTTGTACGCTTGTCACCCGCGAGGGTGACAAGCGCGTTTTTGTTTCTTTTTGGAGGGCCTTCGATGGCGGCGGTATCACAAATTTCAACGGCACCCGTGTCTGACAAACCTGACCCGGAACCCTTACTGTATATCAAAAATATCAGTAAAGACTATGATGGCGCGATAGCAGTAGATAACGTTAGCCTTACGATTAATAAAGGCGAGATATTTGCGCTGCTGGGTGCGTCTGGTTGCGGTAAGTCCACCTTACTGCGAATGTTGGCAGGTTTTGAAAAACCCAATGCAGGAAAAATCATCTTAGATGGCCAAGATGTAATTAACGTTCCTCCGCATAAACGCCCAGTAAACATGATGTTTCAGTCTTACGCGCTATTTCCCCATATGACGGTCGAGCAAAACATTGCTTTTGGCCTTAAACAAGACAAACTGCCTAAATCAGACATACAAGACACCGTCGTTAACATGCTAGAGCTAGTGCATATGAAGGCTTATGCAAAGCGTAAACCTCATCAACTCTCTGGCGGACAACGCCAACGCGTAGCGCTTGCTCGAAGCCTCGCTAAACGGCCAAAATTGTTGTTACTTGATGAACCCATGGGTGCTTTAGATAAAAAGCTTCGCGGCCAAATGCAGCTAGAAGTGGTAGATATCTTAGAAAAGGTAGGAGCTACCTGTGTCATGGTAACTCACGATCAAGAAGAAGCTATGACCATGGCGAGTCGTGTGGCGATTATGAATCGAGGCCAATTTATACAGGTCGGCGAACCAGAAGAAATTTACGAATACCCCAACTCTCGCTTTAGTGCCGAATTTATTGGCTCGGTAAACGTATTTGAAGGCGTCGTACGCGACAATGACAACGACAGTGCCACTATTGATAGCCCTGAACTTGGCTACCCAATTAATCTAAACCATGGTGTATCAGCCGCACCAGGGGTGCCATTCATGATTGCTGTTCGCCCTGAAAAAATGAGCATATTTAAAACCTTGAAAGGCCGAAATAGTAATGTATGCCAGGGGATTGTTGAAGACATCGCCTATCTGGGTAACCAATCTATTTACTATGTGCGACTCGCCAGTGGTAAACGCGTCACCGCGGCGATGCCCAATAGCAGTCGCCACCGTAATAATATGCCCACATGGAACGACTCCGTTTATTTATGTTGGCAAGCAGACAGCTGCGTGGTGCTAAAAATATGACCACTATCCCTATATCAAAAACCAAGCAGCGTATTGCTAGGTTAATTCCCACCGGACGTTGCATGGTACTCGCCGTGCCGTACTTTTGGTTGTTACTGTTCTTTTTAATGCCATTTTTTATCGTATTTAAAATCAGTTTCGCCGAGGCGGTAATAGCTATTCCACCTTATACCGAGCTATTGAGCATGGTGGATGAGCAAATCCAAATACTGCTCAATGTAGGTAACTATTACTATTTAATTGATGATGGCCTGTACTTAAGTTCATATTTACAGTCTTTGCGGATCGCCGGAATTTCAACACTACTGTGTTTTATCATCGGCTTTCCGATGGCTTGGGCAATTGTTCACTCCAGCCCAGCCAATCGAAACATTTTACTGATGCTGATTATTTTGCCCTCATGGACCAGTTTTTTAATTCGGGTTTACGCTTGGATAGGCATTTTGAAAAACAACGGCTTTCTCAACAATATTCTTATATATACCGGTATTATTGATGAGCCTTTACGTATCTTACATACCGATACAGCGGTTTATATAGGAATTGTTTACACCTATTTACCGTTTATGATTCTACCTCTGTATACCGCCTTAATGCGCCTCGATTTCTCGCTGATTGAAGCAGCGCGCGACTTAGGGGCATCAACCGCCACGGTACTATTTAAAATACTGCTGCCATTAACTAAAGCAGGTATTATCGCCGGCTCAATGTTGGTATTTATTCCGGCGGTAGGAGAGTTTGTGATACCTGAACTACTGGGCGGTCCAAATTCAATTTTAATTGGTAAAGTGCTTTGGCAAGAATTCTTTAATAACCGAGATTGGCCAGTAGCTGCTGCGGTAGCATCGGTAATGCTACTATTGCTAATGGTGCCAATACTATTCTTCCACCGCTATCAGAAACGTGAACTGGAGGCCGGCTAATGGACGCAATACCGGTTTATAAAACCAAATGGAAATGGGCAATTTTAGGCTTGGGCTTCTCCTTTCTCTACTTGCCAATTCTTAGCCTGATTATTTATTCATTCAACGCTAACCGTTTAGTAACGGTATGGAGTGGCTTTTCTACCAAGTGGTATGGGGCGCTGTTTCAAGACGATTTGCTGATGAATGGCATTAGCCTTAGTTTAACCATTGGCTTTTTGTCTGCGAGTGCCGCGGTTGTGCTAGGCACATTGGCAGCATTTGTGCTTACTCGCTTTGGTAAGTTTAAAGGCGAAACCAGTTTTGCCTTTATGATTACCGCTCCGCTGGTGATGCCAGAAGTGATCACCGGTTTAAGTTTGTTGTTGCTGTTTATTTCTTTAGGTCAGGTGTTTGACCTATTTAATCAGCGCGGCATGCTCACCATTTGGATAGCCCATGTTACTTTTTGTACGGCTTATGTCTCGGTAGTGGTCAGTTCGCGACTGCGTGAACTAGACCAAAGTATCGAAGAAGCCGCCATGGATTTAGGGGCGACGCCGCTTAAAGTCTTTTTTGTGATCACTCTACCGACTATTTTACCTGCGATTGTAGCTGGCTGGTTATTGGCCTTCACCTTATCGCTAGATGACTTAGTCATTGCCAGTTTTGTATCGGGGCCAAGTGCAACCACTCTACCGATGGTGGTGTTCTCGAGTGTGAGATTAGGCGTAAGTCCTAAAATTAATGCCCTTGCTACATTGATAATTGGTGTAGTATCTGTCGCTACTTTTATTGCTTGGTGGTTGATGGCCAGAGCAGAGAAACGCCGCTTACTCGAATTTAGAGCCAGTAACGCTGGCTAATCGACGTAGATTAAGGAACAAATTGTAATGGATGTTGGCAAACGACTAAAAAGTATCCGTTTAATGCGTGGGATTTCGCAACGCGAACTCGCCAAATTAAGCGGAGTAACCAACAGCATGATTTCGCAGATTGAACAAAATCAGGTTAACCCTTCAGTTGGCTCGATGAAAAAAATCTTGGATGCTATTCCAATCTCTATGGGGGAGTTTTTCACCCTAGAAATGGAAAGTGAAGACAAAATATTTTATACCCCTGAAGAGCTAACCGACCTTGGAGATGGGGTGGTAAAAATGCTATTGGTAGGCAGTAAACATACTGGCCGACAATTGGCTATTCTGCGAGAAGTCTATCCCCCCGGCGCGGATACCGGCACCGAGTTTATTCAACACGAAGGGGAAGAAGGCGGCATCGTTATACGGGGAGAAATTGAAATCACCGTAGGCAGTAAGTCTAAAGTACTTAAAGCCGGCGATTCTTACTATTTCGAGACTCGCAAACCACACCGCTTCCGTAATAAAAGCAAGGAAGAATGTGAGCTGATTAGTGCGGCTACCCCACCAACCTTTTAGGTGTATCACCGTTGATTAAAAAAAGCCGCTTCCTTGATGAAGCGGCTTTTTTGTTGGCCATCATGTATTAGTGAGCGACGGTAGGTTCCCCAACCGATGGGATTTTGCGTTTACCTTTGGCAATTAATGAAAATACCACTGGCACAAAGAAGAAAGACAGCATGGTGGTTAATACTGTGCCGCCTGCAATGGCAACAGCAAAAGGTGGCCAAAAACCACCACCGGCTAAAATCAGCGGTAAGAAGCCCCCCACGGTGGTAATAGTGGTAGAGCTAATATGCCGAGTACAACTTAATACCCCAAAGCAAATCGACTCACTATCACCCGCACAGGCTTTAGCATCAGATTTAAGCTCGGCGACAATCACAATCGCAGCGTTAATGGCTAAACCAATTAACCCGAGTAAACCAATAATCACCGTAAAGCCAAAGGGATAATTACCTAAAAATACACTTAATAGACCCAAACCCGCCGCTTGAATAGCGGTAAACATGATCAAAAAGCTCAACCTAAATGAGTTAAATGAAAGCACCACTACCGTCACCAGTAACACCGCAATAATGCCCACACTGGCTAATAGGTTGCCAACGGCTTCATTACGCTCTGCGCCTTCCCCGCCAAACTCCAAAGTGTAACCGGCAGGTAACGGTATGTTTTCTTCTATTAGGCGCTCTCTAAACACCTCTAAAACTTGCTCGGGTAAAATATCGGTAGTGAGGTAACCCTCTACCACATTAATCCGCTTACCATTGCGGCGAGGAATCTCTCCTCGGCTTGGTCGAATATCAAACTCGGCCAAAGAAGCCAAAGGAATATTTCCGGCAATCTCGCTGGTTAAGGTGATATCCCCTAAGCTAGCTAACTCTTTACGTTGTTCATCGGCTAGGCGGATCCTTACCGGTAGCGACTCACTGGCCTCTAATACGCTGCCATTAATGCGTCCTTCTAAATTAGCCTGTAATTGCCCCGCAACTTGAGTAAGGGTGACCCCACTCAGGCGTGAAGCATCCTCATTCATTTTCAACCACACTTTAGGAGTCCCTGCTAATAGGGTTGCTCGAGTGTGAATAACATGAGGGATCTCAGCCAATATCCGTCGGTATTGGTCACCTAGTTCTTTAAGCTGATCTAGATTAGGACCATATACCCTAAGTTCGATAGGCGCGTTAAAAGGAGGGCCTTGTTCTAGCTTGCGCACCAAAATTTGCGCTTCAGGGTAGAGTGAGTCTAACTCTGATTGTAATAAGGGAATCAGCCGGTTAGCCGCTCTAAAATCATCGGTAGTAATCATTGCTTGGGCATAGTTTTTTGCCCCTTGTTGACGCAGCATTAAGTTGTAATAGAACGAGGGGGCATTATTGCCGACAAACCAGCTCACTGACTTAATCCCCTCTTTACTGTAGAGATGTTCAGTCACACTCTCGGTTAAGCGCTCAGTGGCATAAATACTGGCTTGAGGCGCCATATACACTTCAATTTGGAACATATCTCGATCAGACGGCGGGAAAAATTGCTCGGTGAGGCTTCCGGCACTATAAAAACCAAACATCGGTAGCGCAGACACCAATAAAATAGTGATTTTAGGATAACGTAAACTGGCTCGTAAGCAGGCATGAAAGCCATTACTTAAGCTGGCTAATTGAATGCCTTTTTCATACCAATGATCAGCGGTTTGCTGCGAAGGTAGAAAATGCCCAGAGAAGGTTGCCACTAGGGTATGCGAGATAAAGTAAGAGCCAATAAGTGAGAAAATAACACTTAAAGCGATGCCACCCACAAACTCACCAGCGGGACCTGGCATCAATACGATAGGTAAAAAGGCCAGTATGGTGGTTAAAGTTGAGCCCAATAACGGCAGCCAAAGGTGTTTAATTGACTCCGTTACCGCCTGCAGCCCTGATTTTCCTTGCTGGCGTTTTTGCGCGATGGTATCGGCCATAACAATGGCATTGTCCACCATGATCCCCAATGCCACCACTAAGCCCGTGACCGACATCTGATGAATAGGTAAGCCGTAAAACTTCATGCATGCCAAGGTAAACATTACCGTTAGCGGCAGCGATAAACCTACAATCAATGCCGAGCGCCAACCTAGGGTCAGCAGTAATACCGCGACGATAATGGCAAAACCGATAAGTACGTTAACCACCAGCTCACCCAGTCGCTTAGAGGTATAACCGTCTTGTTCAAAAATGATCTCAGCATTCACGTTACTAGGCAAAATACTGCGAAATTCATCCAAAGTTTTATCGACGCGCGCGCTCCATAGATCAACGCGGTATTCAGCTAACATTCTAATGCCAACCACTACTGCAGGTTGACGTTCAACGACGGCTATCTGCTCAGGCGGAGACTTGAGCTGTCGGCTAACTGTTGCCAAATCACCCAAGCGATAGACAAAGCCATTTTCAGCACTACTAATGGGGATATCTTTAATGCGTTCTAGCGAGTCCAACTCGCCCTCTAATTCGAGCTGCATTCGGGTGTAGTCGTTGCTTAACTCACCGGCTGACACTTTAGCATCGGCTCCGGCAATCATTTGCGAAACTTGCTCGGTGGTAAGTTTTAACGCGGCCGCTTGGTAAGGTTCTATTTCAACCAGAATTTCTTCTACGCCTTGCCCCTGCAAATCTACAAAATCTGTACCAGAAACATTACGTAAACGGTTTTGTAACTCTTTGGCATAACGGCCTAAAATAGCTAGATCTGCCTCACCGGGCCCTACCCAGCGTAAGGCAACCAAACTGGTAAAGGCATAACCCCGATCGTCATCAACCACCGGCTCAGAAGTGCCCGCGGGTAAAAATGGCGGTAACTCTCCGACTAAGTCTCGAACCCTTGCCCAAATGGGGACAACATCAATCACGTCATCGTTCAGCTCCACTTGCAACACTGAAAACCCAGGACGAGAAGAAGACTGCACGCGTTTAATTTCGGGTAATTTTCTGATTTTGTTTTCAATTAGCTCAGTCACTAAAGCTTCGACCCGCTCAGCTGAAGCGCCAGGGTACTGAGTAACAATGCTAGCAAAACGGCTGGTTATTTTAGGATCTTCACTGCGTGGTAAGGTACTTATTGCTCCTAAACCCGCCACCACTATCAAAGTGATCAGTAGGGCGATAAAACGACCGTTGTTATAAATAGCAGCTATCATTACTGGCTAGCCTCATCGCTAATATTGCTAGGGTTAACCGTTTGACCGGGTACGTAGCGGTGCATGCCGGTGGCAACTATCGCCTCGCCAGGCTTTAACGCTCCGCGGACAAAGGCTTTATCTTCAGTGGCATAACGTACACTCACATCACGCCGCTCTAACTCATAATGACCATCGTCTTTTGCGACTATCGCGTAGATATTCCATAAACCTCGAACACCATCGGTAATGGCGCTAACCGGGATCCAATAGCCGGGTTCATTCACCCGTTCAATGACATTTAGATAAGCCAGTTGACCGCTAATCAAACGGTCATTTTCAGGCAAAGCAAAACGCAATTGTACAGTACGAGTTGCTGGGTCTACTTGCCCCCCCGAGGCGACCAAATCAACACTGTAATCGCGCTTAGCCACCGTGACAGATTTAGGGGTAAGCATGTCTACATGCTCTAGTAGCCGCACTGGCACACCCACTTTAATTTCATTAGCGCCAAGCTGAAGTACCGTAAGCACAGGCTGAGAAGCGCCTATTACCGCCCCTTCAGAAACGGTACGGCTGTCGATAATACCGCTGTAGGGCGCCAGCAGTGTGGACTTTTCAATGCGTGTTCTATTGGCTTTTATCGATGCATCAATACGCGCTTTATTCGCCCGTAACGATTTTTGTTGAGCGATCAGTTCATCAACACTTTGCTCGGAAGCATAGCCTTCAGTTTTCAAGGACTGAACCCGTTTAAGATTGGCTTTTACCAGTGAAGCATCGGCAGCTAGCTGTTGTAACTGAGCTTGTAAATCAATGAACTCGATCTCTAATAGCTCAGTATCTAGCTGCATTAATATATCACCTTGCTCGACCCGCTCTCCTTCATCAACGAAAATTTGCGAGATTTTACCCGCCAATTCAAAGCCAATATCAGCCCGTTGTTTAGCGATAACTTGACCGACAAACTGCCGTTCAACGGAATAGCTTTCACTTAAGACCGGTACAAAACTTTTAACTTGTGCCACGTTTTTTGCCTCCGCAGAATTAACCGCAGCGTCTTGTGCCACGACAATCAGAGGGATAAACAAAAAAGTGAGAGAAAATAGTGACCTAAGCATAGTAACGTCCAATGTAACCAATCTAATGAATGCATTACTCAGTGTAGAAAGAGTGTGCTTGAGTGTCTAGTGTTTGCCCACTCAATCGACAAATACTTATTAAGCTGCCCAACAGCGCACTGATTAGTTTGCCGCTAAATATCGTGCCCAGTGATAGCCACATAAGCATTCTCTCGTGCTCGGTCTTAGGCTTAACAAGCTTAACTATAGACCGTTGTTAGCTTGATTAAGCTGAATACGAGGCTAAATAGGCCTTTAGCACTATACTTAAAGCAAGCAATGTGGAGGGCAAACGATGAGTGATTGTAGTTTATTGCCTAAAGGCACCGACTTAGTGAGAGCGGTTAAATACATTGGTGAGCATCATTGTCATGATTATCGCTCGTTAAATGAAGTGGCGTTTCGCTTTGATCTAAACCCCTTGGATCAACAATTTATTTTGGACCATTTTTATGAGGCGCCCAAGCCCGAAGGCTTGGACAAATAGGCTTACTGGCCCACTACGTTAAATCTATCCAGGTAGATTTGAGCTCGGTATACTTATCCAAAGCGTGTAATGACTTGTCGCGGCCATTGCCTGACTGTTTAAAACCGCCAAATGGCATAGTCATGTCTCCACCATCCCAATTATTAACAAACACCGTACCCGCTCGCAAAGCTCGAGAAGTGCGAACCGCTGTATTGAGATCCGCAGTCCATACACCCGCCGCTAAACCAAAGTCGGTATCGTTGGCTAAGGCTATGCCCTGCTCTAAGTCATCAAATACTTGCACCACTAATACCGGGCCAAATATTTCTTGCTTCACAATGTCGAGGCTGGCATCTACATCGTCGAAAATTGTAGGCTGTATATAGAAGCCGCCTGTGTGTTGTAGGGCTTGCTCGCCACCACACAGTAATGTTGCACCTTGGCTTTTTGCTCCTTCAATAAAGCCAAGCACCCGTTGCATCTGCGCTTCATCCACCATGGCTCCCATACTTGTTGTTGGGTCGAGAGGATTACTAGGCTGCCATTGCTCGACTAAATTTAGCATTTTGTCGAGCAATAATTTATGGATACTGCGATGTACAATTAACCGTGAGGCTGCAGTACATACTTCACCTTGGTTATAAAAGATCGACGCTACCGCGGTTGCCGCGGCTTTATCGAGGTCAGCCACATCGGCGCAGACTAAGTTTGGGCTCTTGCCACCACACTCCATAAAAGCGCGCTTAAGGTTAGATTGACCAGAAAACTCTACTAGCTTTTTACCCACCCCAGTTGAGCCTGTGAAGGTAATACAGTCTACATCCATGTGCAGCGCTAAAGCTTGGCCAGCCGTATGCCCATATCCTGGCAGTACGTTAAACACACCATCAGGAATGCCCGCTTGTTGAGCCAATTTAGCCAACATTAATGCACTCAATGGTGATTTTTCAGAAGGTTTAAGAATGACCGAATTACCAGTAGCTAAAGCTGGACCAATTTTCCAAGACGCCATCACTAAGGGAAAATTCCACGGTACGATTGCCGCTACCACCCCTAAGGCTTCTCGGGTCACTAGGGCTAAGGCATCACGGGTGACAGGGGCAACTTCATCATAAAGTTTGTCGATAGCTTCGGCATTCCAAGCTATGCAACGAGCCGCTGCCGACGCATCGTAAGATAGCGCATCAGCGATAGGCTTGCCCATGTCTAAGCTTTCTAACAAGGCTAATTGTGAATGGTGCTGATCGATCAAAGCAGCAAATTTTAGTAACACGGCTTTGCGCTCGGCCGGGGCTTTATTTGACCAAACACCTTGGGTATAGGCATCACGGGCCGCCTTTACCGCAATCTCTACATCGGCGGCATCACACTCGGCAACGCTGGCTAATCGCTCACCGTTCGCCGGATTGATGCAAGCAAAGGTCTTACCAGAAACAGCATCTACGAACTTCCCGTTAATAAATGCTTGTTGCGGAAACTCTAATTGAAGAGCCTGTTGCTGCCAATACTGCACATCATGTTGCGTCATGTTACCTCCGAGTAAACCATCACTGTCATTCAATAATTAACAAAACTACACAAATATTAATTATTATTCTAGGGTTGATACAATTTATTTAACAGTTTATGTTTGAAGCATTGTTTATTTTAGGAATCCAAAGATGCAGATTGCTATTCTTAACTGCGATCGAGTAGACCCGCATTTAGCCAAAACCTTTGGTGAATATCCCGATATGTTCATTCACCATTTATCGGCGCAGGACTCTCGCTTAAGTTATCAAATATTTAACACCCTAGAAGGTGAGTTACCTGAACTGGAGGACTTTGATGGCTTTCTGATCACCGGCAGCCGACATAACGCTTATGATCAGCATCCATGGATATTGCAATTGCAAACTTGGATACAGCAATGCCACCAGCTAAAACGCCCCTTAGCAGGTATTTGTTTCGGCCATCAAATAATCGCCCGAGCACTAGGTGGTGCGGTTAGTAAATCAGATAAAGGTTGGGGTTTAGGCGTTGCTCAAAATAGCTTAACTAAGCCCCCTTCATGGTCTGAGCTAAGTAGCGAAAGCTTTAATATTTTAGTCAGTCACCAAGATCAGGTCAGCCAATTACCCGATGCAGCAGTGCTGTTAGCCAGTAGTGACTTTTGCCCCTATTTCATGTTTCAGATCAGCGAACATATCTTTGCTATTCAAGGACATCCTGAATTTGATAAAGACTACGCCGCAGCGCTAATTGATAAAAGACAACTGATCTTATCGCCCAATCAGTTCGTTTTAGCTAAGTCGAGTCTAAATCATACACTTAACGCAGAGCTGGTGTTTACTTGGATTTTGCAAATGTATCGTCAAAATGTCTGACAAAAAAATCAATTATTCGGCTTTTCTGTAAAGATTGTGTAAAAGCGCGGCATTGGCTATCGACAACACGCTATTGGCAACGTTAAATAACGCTAATAAGGATATTCAATTTAAATAGGGATAAAGATGCAGCGGCTGTTAAGGGCGTGGATCATATTAGGGAGCACGCTGCTACTAGGATGTAGTATGACCGATACTCCTAATCACAACGAGGTTCCTGAAGTTTCAGCCCCTAGTTGGACCAGCAGCTATCAATCAGGCAGCTTTGTTGACCAACGCTTCGAACAAGCCCTGCCTGTCCCCTTGCAAGAGTTAGTCACAGAAGCGCTAAGCAGCAATCCCGCGCTGCGACAAGCTGGTTATTCGCTAGACCAGCAGCTTTATCAGATACAAATTGAAAACGCCCAACAATGGCCTAGTGTTAATGCTTTTGTTAGTGGGCAACGCAGCGGCGCGAATAGCAGCTCAACCTCTCAACTCAGCTTAGGTGTTGATTTCAGCTGGGAGATTGACTGGTTAGGCAAACTCGATGCTCGCCAACAAGCCGCGGTGCTTGATGCAAAAGTCAGTTTTGAACAATGGCAACAACAGCAAATTGATTTAGCGGCTACCACCGCACAACAATGGTACAACGTGCTTGAAGCTCAGCAGCAGCTGGCCTTGATTAACGAGCGTTTTAGCAATCTCAAAGCCAATTTGCAGATTATTGATGAGAGTTACCAAAGTGGCCTTAATAGTGCCTTAGATGTGTATTTAGCCCGAGCCGATTTAAGTGCAGCCCAAGTACAACAAAATAATCGAGTCAACCAACTAAGCCAAGCGCAAAGAGAGCTAGAATTGCTACTAGGGCGTTATCCCAGCGGCACCATTTTAGTCGAGGGTGAGTTAAACGTTCCTTTAGACACCCTTCCTGCCGGTGTACCGTCTGAATTACTGCAACGTAGACATGATATTAAGGCTGCCCAATACCAATTAGCCGCAGCCGACCTGCGGGTGTATGCCGCCTATCGCGATCGCTTTCCTAGCCTCACGCTAACCGCCAGCGGTGGTAGCCAGAGTGAACAACTTAATCAGTTATTAAATGGTGATTCAGTTGTGTGGTCATTATTTGCCGGTATTACAGCGCCCATATTTGACGCCAACCGCCGAGAAAACTTGCAATTACAGCAATATGCCCGCGCTCAATCACTCAACGCAGCCTATCTAGAGCAAGTATTAAGCGGTTTTGCCGAGGTAGAAGAGCGCTTAAATCTTGAACCCAGCCTCTATCAAAATGCCCAATTGTTAGCGGCCGCAGCTGAAGACTCAAAACAAGCGGAAACCCTCGCCTTTGAAAACTATTTAGCGGGTTTAAATGGCTACGTAACGGTACTCGAGTCTCAGCGACGCGCCTTTGACGCTCGCAGCAGCGCGATTAGCGCACTCAATTTACAGTTACAAAACCGTATCGCGCTATACCTAGCCTTAGGTGGCAGCTTGAATCAGCCACAAACTACCCGTGAGGCCTTTGCCTCAGAACCACTATTTGAACCTGGAGCTTAGCCTACAATGGCCAAATTACTGAGATTGAGTTTGCCGTTAATCGTTATCATCATCGGCATTGCGGTTAGCCAATATATCAAAGCAAATAAACCAGAGGCGCAACGCAAGCCCAAGGCACAAATAGCTAAATTATCGGTAGAAGTCAGCCCGCTTCAAGCACAAGACTATGTTGCTAAAGTTAATTCTTACGGCAGCATTCAAGCTCATACCGAAGCTAACTTGATCTCTCAAGTTGCTGGCAGTATTACCTATGTAGCAGCCAACTTTCGTGAAGGAGCCTTTTTTGAAAAAGGTGAAGTACTACTAAAAATTGATGCCAGAGACTATCAGAACGCGATTACCATTGCCGAAGCAGAACTACAGACCACCCAACTGCAATTAGCAGAAGAGTCAGCCAAAGTAGAACAAGCATTGCGTGATTGGAAGCGTTTAGGCAAAGGTAAACCGGCCAATGACTTAGTATTACGTAAACCCCAACTGGCAGCCCAACAGGCGGCTTCAGCCTCGGCAAAAGCTAAGTTAACGAAAGCCAAGTTGGACTTAGAAAGGACCATTATTCGCGCGCCTTACGCCGGTAGAATCATCGACAAAAATGTAGAACTGGGCGAATACGTCAGCAGTGGAACTAAGCTGGCCAGCAGTTATGCCATTGACTACCTAGAAATACGTTTACCGTTAAGCTCACGTGAACAAAGTGTATTAAGCATTCCTGAAAACTACCGCCAACGGGACAGCTCAGAGGCTAAACCCGAGGTTCAAGTCAGTACTCAGTTTGGTAATAAGCAATTTAGCTGGCAAGCACAAATAGAGCGCAGTGAAGCGGCGTTAGACAGCAGCAGCCGGCAGCTGTTTGTAGTGGCACAAATTGATGATCCTTATGGCCCAGCAAATGAAGATAAACCACCGTTAAAAATTGGCCAATTTGTTAGTGCAAGCATCACCGGCAATACCCTCAACAATGTGTTTGTAATACCCCGCAGTGCACTTTACTCAGACCAACAAGTCATTATTCTTGAAGATGGATTACTGCAACGTAAAAGCGTGGATGTGGTTTGGCAAGACCCGCAACACTTCATCATTGAAGGCGGCATTGAAAATGGGCAGGTACTGGTCACAACGCCACTGGGCAGAGTGATCAGTGGCACCCCAGCACAAGCGGTAGGAGAGTAAGCCATGCACGGAATGATTGCTTGGTTTACCCGCAACCATGTAGCGGCCAATTTACTCATGGTGCTCATTGTTGGCCTGGGTTTGTACTCGGCTAAATTTCGCTTGCCGCTTGAAGTGTTCCCAGAGTTTGAACTGGACATGGTAAACGTAAGCATCGCCTTACCGGGCTCAAGCCCAGAAGAAAGCGAAGAGAGCCTAGCAATTCGCATCGAAGAAGCGATTAGCGATATCGAGGGAGTCGAGCAAATTTCCTCAGTCTCCCAAGAAGGGGCTGCTCGCGTCAGCGCTGAAATCAATTCACGCTATGACACTCGAGATGTAATGAGCGACATTAAGTCTCGAATCGACGCCATCAATACCTTTCCCAGTGATGCCGAGCGCCCAGTCGTGAGCCTAAGTCAAAGAAAGCGCGAAACGATTACCGTTGCCATCTCTGGCGAGCTGAAACACAAAGAATTACGACTCGTAGCCGAATCTATTCGTGATGAATTGTTACAATTACCTGAGCTAACCCAAGTAGAACTCGATTCGGTTGCCCCTTATGAAATATCCATTGAGGTGTCTGAACAAAAGCTTCGTGAATACGGCTTAGAACTGAGTAAAGTAGCCGAAACCATCCGCCAAGCTTCTCTGGATTTGTCCGCTGGCTCGGTAAAAACCCAAGGTGGTGAAATACTATTGCGCACCAAAGGACAAGCTTACATTGGTGGTGACTTTGACGATCTGGTGATTATCAGTCGAGCAGACGGTACTCGAATTAAACTGTCTGATATAGCCACAGTTGTGGACGGTTTCGAAGAAACGCCTATCGTTAATCGCTTTAATAATCAGCCTGCGGTAATGATTGAGGTTTACCGAGTGGGTGACCAAAGCGCAATTGCTATCTCAGAAGCGGTAAAACAATACATCGTCGACAAGCAAGCCTTTCTGCCCCAAGGCTTGTCACTCAACTATTGGCGTGATAGTGCCAAGATTGTTAAAGCGCGTCTCAATACCCTCAAAAATAGCGCGATCCAAGGCTGTATATTAGTGGCTTTGCTATTGGCTATTTTTCTGCGCCCAGCCATTGCGGTTTGGGTATGTATAGGTATCCCAATCAGCTTTATGGGTGGCTTATTACTGATGCCAACCCTAGATGTCACCATTAATATTATTTCCTTGTTTGCCTTTATTATGGTGCTGGGGATCTTGGTTGATGATGCGATTGTCACCGGAGAAAATATATACACCCATCTTAAGGCCGGGGAAGAGCCCCTTCACGCTGCAATTAAAGGTACTCAAGAAGTTGCGGTTCCGGTTACCTTTGGGGTATTAACCACCGTGGCCGCTTTTTTACCTTTGATGATGATTGATGGGGTTCGCGGCAAAATTTTTGCGCAAATCCCGCTGATTGTGATTCCAGTGTTGTTATTTTCTCTCGTCGAATCAAAATTGATTCTGCCGGCTCACTTAAAACACATAAAACCGGTAGATCCAAATAAACAGGGCCGTTTTAGCTATTGGCAAAACAAAATTGCAGATGGTTTCGAAAATGCCATTTTGCGCTTTTACCGCCCACTACTAAAACGGGTGTTATCTAGACGCTTACTCAGTGCCAGTGTCGCCATTAGCATTTTCATCATCATTTTATCTTTAGCAACATCAGGCTGGGTGAGGTTCATTTTCTTCCCTAGAGTACCTAGCGAAACCGCGAGAGCAAGCTTAGTGATGCCGGCAGGAACCGCTTTTAATACCACCGACAACTACATCAATCGCATGTTAGATGCGGCCTTAATCCTGCAAGACAAATATCGCGACCCTGATGGCGGTGACAGCATTATTTTAAATATCTTAGCAACCAGTGGTTCGAGTGGAGGCTCAGGTAGCGGTCAAAGTAATGTTGGCCGAGTCATATTTGAGATTGAGCCCCCAGAGTCGCGCACCGACAACGTTACTAGCAGTCAATTAGTCAAAGAATGGCGTCAATTGATCGGCGGCTTACCCGGCGCTGAAAGCCTCACCTTTCGAGCAGAAATTGGCCGCGGAGGATCGCCCTTAGATGTGCAACTAAGCAGTAACGATTTTGCCGCTATGGCACAGGTGGCTAGCTTAACCAAACAAAAGCTGGCGGAGTATCCTGCAGTGTTTGACGTTGAAGACAGCCTCGCCAATGGCAAACTTGAGTTACAGCTAAATATTAAGCCACAGGCACAAGCCTTAGGGTTGAGCCTAAACGACTTAGCACAGCAAGTACGTAGTGCTTTCTTCGGCTACCAAGTACAACGAATTCAACGCGGCAAAGAAGATGTAAAAGTGTATGTTCGTTACCCTGCCAGCGAACGGCGTTCACAGTACAATTTAAATACTATGCTAATTCGAACGCCCACCGGAGCGGAGCTTCCATTTAGTGAAGTGGCCACCATTACGCCTTCGCAAAGCCCGGCCACCATCACCCGTATTGATCGCTTACGTACGCAAAACATTCGTGCCGACGTTAATAAAGCACAGGCCAATATCGAAGTAATAAAAAGTGAGTTACAACAATGGCTAAGTGACACCTTAGTGGCTTATCCGCAGGTTAATGCCAGCTTAGAGGGCGAAGCCAAAGAGCAGCGTGATTCTTTTTCAAGCTTAGGCTTGGGTTTGATATTTGTGCTGTTTGTGATTTACGGACTATTGGCGATACCGTTTGGCTCTTACTGGCAACCTTTAGTTGTGATGTCGATTATTCCCTATGGCGCGGTGGGCGCTGTAGTCGGTCATATGATCATGGGCATGCCATTAACCATTATGAGCATGATGGGGATGCTTGCCTTAACTGGGGTTGTAGTTAACGATAGCTTGGTGTTAGTTGACTACATAAACCGCCAACGCGCTAAAGGTGTCGAATTGCTCACGGCAGTGACCAATGCTGGAGTGGCCCGCTTCAGAGCGGTGATTTTAACGTCTTTAACTACCTTTGCCGGTTTAATGCCGTTAATTTTTGAGAAAAGTACCCAAGCTCAATTTTTGATTCCTATGGCGGTATCCTTAGGCTTCGGTATTCTCTTCGCCACCATGATCACTTTATTGATAGTACCAGTGAACTATTTACTGCTAGAAGATGCGAAGCGCGGTTTACATGGATTAAAAGCGTGGTGGCGACAAGGATTTGAACAATCAGCTAGCTAAACCCAAGGTAGATAGTGCCTCTAGGTTTAGATGAGCCTAATGAGGCAAAATGTGGATATAAAAAAGGGCTTAGGCAGCCCTTTTTTAAACAAGATGTATGTCTGCTTAAACCACACTGGCAGAGACCATGTCTTCGGCTTGCTCTAATGCTTCCTCAACAAATAGAGTGGCATTATCTTTATTGAGGCCAACTAGCTCACATAACGGAGCCGGTAAGTTGCTGCATACCATCTCAGCACTTAAACCTGCATCAAGCGCATGGTGCGCGAAAATAGCCAAACGAATTAATACCGCAGGTTGAGAAACCTCATCATAATCCATCGGGTTAAGTTGCTGTTCGATCGCATCGGTGACTAAAGGAGAGAAATTCCAACGATGGGCTAACTCACCGCCAATTTGCGCGTAGTCTAAGCCCAAGGTTTGCCTTTGCGCCGATACCCGGGTTTCGCCACTCTCAAGGCATAACTCTATTAAACCAGCCTCTTCAGGTGTGGCACTCGCGATCAGCAATTCACCAAAGTTATGCAACATACCGCAGGTAAAAGCGGTGTCAGGGTCAACCTCGGTACATTTGGCAAGGGCCTGAGACAGCAAGGCTACGTACATAGCTTGTGACCAAAACTGCTGCTGGTCGAAGCCTTTAGTTGGCATCATGCCATTTAAACCTGCGGCAACAACGATAGAGCGGACCCGCTTTAAGCCCAAACGGATAGCGGCGGCTTCTATAGAATCAATCTGCTTCACCCCTCGAAAAGCAGCCGAGTTTGCCATTTTAAGTACGTTTGCTCCCAACGACTGATCAGTGGCTAGCTTTCTTCCTAAGTGGTGAAGATCAACGCTATCATCATTTATGCTGGTTAATAATTCCTGCATGATTTGTGGCATCACCGGAAGTTTTTTAACTTGCTGGAAAAAGGCTTCCAGTTCCATGGGTAACTCTCCTAAAAATATTGTGTGAAGCAAATCTGGCTTTGGCACACAAAACGGTCAAAAATTAAGCACCACTTCACAATACGACAAGTCATGAATTAGCTTTTTGCTTAATTGACCCACACTAAAGATGTATTCGGAATAGTTTGACCTTATAGGCGCGGAAAATACAGTGACGATCGCACAAAATGACAGGAAATCTTGGCCCAGCTGTAAACCTATCACTCAAGGTTTGTCTGAACAGGTACTGAAAGAATTAATTCTAGGAGACGAAACCTTAGATTATGGTTCTTGGCTTCACTGCTTAGGCGCAGAAAA
This sequence comes from Agarivorans sp. MS3-6, assembly GCF_054112545.1. Taxonomy (NCBI): domain Bacteria; kingdom Pseudomonadati; phylum Pseudomonadota; class Gammaproteobacteria; order Alteromonadales; family Alteromonadaceae; genus Agarivorans; species Agarivorans sp. MS3-6. Next base: position 1,893,595 of record NZ_CM134202.1, read on the forward strand.
ACTGGTAGACGCACAAGAATACCCAAGTACCAGTCAAGCGCATATGATCAGTGACGCACTAGCGTAAAAACTGCGTCGGCACTGCCTGCTTTAGTACCAACTCACGAAGTCTATCTAGCATAATTTGATACCAGGCAAACTGATGGTGTAGCTCTTCGGCAGTAATGCCAATGGTTCCAGCCATGAAATTTCTAGTAAAACCATATAGGTAAAGACAAACACTGGTTAAGGCTTCATCATCCCAGTTAGAGCCATTCTGCCTAAAAGAGGCTTTGGTATGCTCGATGAGAATAGAACGGTGCCAATTTTCAAGGGCTTTAAAGTCTTTGTCATGCGTAAATAACTCGTGAAAGCTTACCAACATCACTTCTGTTTCAGCTAAAGCGTTAATTTTAATCTGACCACTATTAGCATAATCAACAATGTTACCCACCGCTTGCTGAAAATTTGACTCTTCAACAACCCGTTGTACTTTTTTAAACCAACGATGAGCCAAGGCGAAAAAAATGGCTTCTTTGTTTTTAAAAAAGCGGTACAAAGAAGCAATATCAATAGCGCAACTTTGGGCGATCAGATTAGTATTAACGGCGGCTAGGCCTTGTTCCTTTATTAACACGAGAGTGTTATCTAAAATGTCTTCAACTAGTCGTCTAGTGCGCTCTTGGCTCGGTTGGTTACGCATGGCCAAATGGTCTGGGACAACATAGTTCTCCATATTTACCTCTAGAAAATTAAAATTACCTATCAAACCGTTGATTTGATAAAAATTAAATGACGCGGTCATAAAATAACACAGCATGCTTATACGCTACCTTGCCGCTGTAAACAACTCCCAGCCAAAGAGCAATGCTATAATCATCCGCTTATCGAGAAAATTAACACTCGACAATATTGTAGACTATGCAACAATATCACTATATTTGACTTTTTAGTCGAATCTAACAAATAGTTATTCACGGAGAAGACATTGGACCGCTCTGCCGAAGATTTAGTCAGCTGGTTTCGCCAGTCTGCCCCCTACATAAATGCCCACCGCGGCAAAACATTTGTTGTCATGTTAAGTGGTGAAGCGAGTAGCAGTGACAATTTCAGTAATATTATCCAAGACATTGCCCTACTAAAAACCTTAGGGGTAAAAATTGTCTTGGTTTGTGGGGCTAGGCCACAAATTGATGCCTTGATCGCCGCTCATCAACATAGCTGCCTATTCGCCGGGGAGCAACGCATCACCGATGAACGCAGCCTAAACATCATAAAACAAGCTGTTGGCCAGATTCAAATGGATATCGAAGCCCAGCTTTCGATGGGCTTAGTTAACTCTCCTTTGCACCAAGCCCATATTAACGTCGTGCGTGGTAACTTCGTGGTTGCTCAGCCTATTGGTGTTGAAGACGGCATTGATTTTTTGCATACCGGAAAAGTAAGGCGTATCAACCATCAAAGTATTCAACGTCAGTTAGAACATGGCGAGATTGTCATGGTATCGCCGATAGGCGTATCAGTTACCGGCGAACTATTTAATATTTGTTCTGAAGACATCACTACCGAGATTGCTGTATCGCTAAAAGCAGACAAGGTTATCTATTTTTGCCCAGAGCAAGGTATTCATGATCAACATGGCCAACTGGTTAGCGAACTACTCCCCGACACCGCCAATCAGTTAATGCGCTCAGAGCAATTCTTAAGAACCACCGATAAAGACACATTGCGGTATTTAAGTGCAGCAATACAATGTAGCGACCGCGGCATAGAACGTTGTCACTTAGTCAGTTATCAGCAAGATGGTTCGTTACTTCAAGAACTGTATACTCGTGACGGCAGTGGTACGCAATTAGTTCAATATAGTTATGAACGGGTGCGGCTAGCGAGACTGGATGATATCAACGGTATTATTGAATTAATAAGACCCCTAGAAGAAGAAGGGATCTTAGTTCGTCGCTCACGAGAACTGCTGGAGATGGAGATTGAACGCTTCACCATTGTAGAACGAGATGGAATGATTATTGGCTGCGCAGCCCTTTATGCCTTCGCTGAAGAAAACATTGGTGAGCTAGCTTGTTTGGTTAGCCACCCCCAATATCGCCAAGCAAGCCGAGGCGATCGCTTGCTACAAGCCATCATCAAACGCGCTCGCCAACAAGGTTTAGGCCAGCTATTCGTTCTTACCACCAAGAGTATTCACTGGTTTAGAGAACGTGGCTTTTCACCCGCTGATTTTGAAGATTTACCCACCGAGAAACAAGCTATATATAACCTACAGCGGCGTTCTAAAATTTTGCTGATGGATATTGAGAGCTAAGAACCCCATCAAATAAGAGTGAGAACGAAGGAAGGTTAAGGCCTTCCTTTTTATTGGCAGGCATGTGGTGCAAGCGACCAACAAAAAGCCAGCTCTAGGCAGAGCTGGCAAAAAACAAACATACGCAGAAATAAACAAACACACTAAGTTAGGCACTTAGTGTGTAATACACCCAATTAGAAGTCATAACGAGCCGCGAAGTGCAACTCGTTTTCGGCATCATCGATGTTGTTAAGTTGGTAAGCCGCTACGATACGCAGTTGCTTAGTGAGGTCGTAGCGACCTTCGATGGTGTAGTAATCAACATTGTCATACTTATCGCCATCTTTTGGATCAAGCTCTGATTTGTTCCACATGACTTGGGCACGGAAGGCCTTGGTGAACTTGTAACCCGCCACTAATTCATATCCGGTGTAATCACCTTGTTTATCAGCAGAGTGTTGCTTGAAAGCTTTGTTGTTAGTACCCGTTGAGTAGTTCGCTGCCGCGTAAACACCGTTTGCATCGTAGTTAACGCCAACTAAGGCCATTTTGCTATCGTCAATACCGTCAGCATTACTCGCCATGTTGTAACCAGCACCGAGACCTAAACCGAAGTCAAAAGTGTAAGCCAAGGCCAAGCCATAAGCCGAGTTATCTTGGCTGGCGCCAGTCTCGTCTTTCTGATTATCGTTAAACTTGTAAGAAGCATGAATATCAAAACCACTGAATTCGCCCGCGTACTTTAATACGTTATCTGAACGACCAATGCCTTCTTCACGGCTAGAGCTAATGCCAATCGCTGAGTTGCCGTAAGGGTTAACATAACTTGAGTCTGTCCAATCAGCGATTAACTCTAAAGCGCCGTAGTTACGACCAAAAGTGACCTGGCCAAAGTCGCCGCCAAACCCAGCATAAGCTAAGCGCGCCTTAGTGGCAGAGGTATTATCACCTTCACCGTTATTCTCCATTTGCAGCTCATAACGGGCTAAAGCGTAATTTGACTCACCGAAGTTAGATTTAGCTTTAGCGCCAAAACGAACATATTGATCTGCACCAAAATTATCTGACTTACCAGCGTCATCACCCGCAGTATAACCCGCATAAACACGACCATATAAATCAACAGCGTGTTTTTCGTCTTGATATACTTTAGCGGCTTGAACCGAACCGGAGGCGGTAGCAACCGCTAGCGCAATAAGAGTAAGCTTTTTCATTTGAATCCCTAAAAAATGTGAACTACATCAACTAAATAAGTTGAGCAAATTCTAGGGACGAAAAATGACAGTTAGGTGACTGAATCATTAAAGATTAATGACAAAGGAACTTTATGAAAATCACCATAAACACATAATTAATAAGCATTTTACTTTTTCATAAGTTAATCAATAACAACTTAAAAAAGAATAAAGATGCATTATAAACAGAGGCTAAAAGCGGTAGTTTAAACCCAAATTCAAACCCAGTTGCGACCAGTAACTGCCTGTAAATGTGACTTCACAACCGGGACCACATTGGATCTTGGTGCCTTCGTTGACAAAGGTGCTATAAAGACGCCCCTCCAGTTTTAAATCTAGGTTTTTGCTTAGATGATAAAAATACCCCCCACCAATACTAATAGAGAAACGTTGCTTATCGCTGCCAGGGCTTGCCGCAAAGTGTGTCATTCCGGCCCCACCGCTAGCGAAGGTCTCAAAGTTTTCATAATGCCAACGACGAGAAGCCGTTAGGTGGGCATAAACAACATCAACATCGGTTGACTGCTGATCGTCCATCTCGGTGTTTTGCCACGACACTAAAGCGCCAACGTAATTATCGAAGCTTTCTCGTTTACGAGTTTCGCCAGAATTAGTAGCAAAATCGAAGGCAGCCATATAGGAAGGAGATGAACGGACGGAATAGGTTTGTTCAGTATTTAGGTCATCCATTTCGCCACCAAAGGTGTAGCCGGCTCCCACACTCACATCTGCTAATGCGGGTAACGATACCAATAAACCGAGAAACAAAAATCCTTTTTTAAGCATAAGTCACCTCCAGTAGACACGGTATCAGTGTCTACTATTCAGTAACTTATGCCAAGTCTAAATAAGCTTAACTTGGAATAACCTAAGCCTCACTCACCTAACAGTCGCGCGTTTTTCAATAATCCCAGTAGCCGCTATATGGCTTTAAACTGATTGGTGATTACATCATAGTGGTAACCAATGGTTTCTAGCCGGCGAGACAATGAGCGCTCTTCAAAACCGAATGTTAGCGCCAAATCTTCTAGACTGTCGCATTCTAGGCGTAGCTTTTCATTGACGATCCCCAAAATAATGCTGGGCTCTAAATTAAGTAAATAACTCGCATCCATCATCCGCTCCTCATGTAAATGGTCACACCATCTCATTTCAGCTTAGTTAAGATTTTTCGATTAATGGAATTATTTTAGGCTGATAGCTCAGTGCTTATTTGTATTGTTTAGTTTACTAGAAACAGCAAAGCCAGACCGGAGCCTGGCTTTGCTGTTAACAAAAGAGAGTACTTAGATATCGAACTGTTCGCGCATTAGGGCTTCATATTCGGTGCATCCACCTACGTGCGCTTCATCGACAAAAATTTGCGGTACCGTTTCCACTGGCTTGCCTACGGTTTTTTCTAAGTCAGCTTTAGAAATACCCTCAGCATGAATATCCACATAACGGTAGTTATAATCTTCATGGGCGGCACTCAATTGCTCTGCAATTTGCTTAGCACGAACACAATATGGGCAACCAGGACGACCAAAAATTACTGCAAACATTATTACACTCCAAGGGAATTAAACTGGTTCTACTATAACGGCTAATTAAAAAATTAAAAAATCGAATATGTCGTTACTTGTAATAGGCGCTACCTATCAAAGTAAGCTGAATCACTTCAGAAATAACTAATCTGCTCGTGAATCTGATAGCAAGGCTAATAGCTCATGGCGAAACGAATCGATAAATCGACGGCGCATACTGGCAGATACTCCCGGCGCTACGCAATTGAGAGTGATAGACAATTGATCGTTAACCGTTTGCGCCCCCAGCCAAAAGATAGAACCAACCACATGCTGCGCGGCGGTAAAATAATAGTGTCGCAGCGTTAGGTCGCCCTCAGTCAAGTTAAATAGATGACTGATATTACCCAAATTGGATAGATGAATGGTATTAAAACGCCCTTGGCATTGAGCAAAATCATCGCCTAAGCGGCGCGGTGGTTGTGCCTTCCACCAATCATCATTGCAACTCGCAAGGTGAAGCCCTGAAGCCACTTTTTGTTGATAGCCCGCTTTCACTTTAGCGGCCCGTTGCCAAACGTTATCAGATAAATCAGCGTCAACCGTAAATGAAAACATCGAGACGAAGCAGGCGAGCTCTTGCTCAGTAACAGGGGGCTCAACCAGTGGGCGAACATTGGCATTACCACCGGCACTAAGGTGACTGGGTGGGTATTCAGCTAAAGCCAAAGCAACCCCCAAAGCCACGCTGTACAGTACAATATTCAGGCTAAACCCATGCTGGCGACAAAGCACCAATAATTGCCGAGTTTGCCGCTGAGAAAAATAGCACAACTCTAGACAGTTTATGGCCTCGACCAGCGGTTCTGATTCAAGGGGTGCATTTAACCATGCCAACGCATCTTTAGTACTAATTGGCACGCAAAAAGGACTATCATCAACGGAGAAATCAGGTGGATTAAGGCTTGCGTGTAAGCCTTCTCTGATAGCAAACCTGCTCGGCGACGCGCAAACATCTTGCTTTAACTGGTTATGTCGCTGGATCCATTCACCTAGCAAAGCAGCCGCAGACAAGCCATCGCAAATACTGTGATGAATGCTAATGATTAACGCAGATTGTTCAGCGCCATTTAACACACTAACCCGCCAAAGAGCCCCACCAAGCTTTAGTGGGGTATTACACTGAAGCTGCATTATTTCGCCCAGCTGCTGCTCAAACTCAGCGGGCTTAATATCTGCCTCTAATACTTCTACCAAAGGCTCACCACTGGCTTCAATCCAGTTCCATTGCAGTGCCGTTTTACTTAGGCTTACATTGAGTAAGGGGTGACGTTGCTGTAATAAACCTTGGATCTGGGGAATAAGGCCAGTATCTATCTTTCCCTTAATGCTGGCGGCATTAACCACCAACATCGCTCCGCTGACAGTGAATTCAGCAAACAGACTTTCGGTAACCCCCAGTGGACGATACATTTTGTGCACTCCATAACTGCGCAATACAGCGGCTAACCTACAACAAAAACAATGCCCTTATCATTGCATAGAATACACTTTCACTTTTAGCGCTTGGATCACTATGTTTAGTGCTAATCCTATCCCCATCAGCATAAATATGATCGCCATCGCGCTAGGGCTAGGCTCCAATAATGTAGTCAGGCCTGCAATTGCCAGTGCCGTTAAGGTCATTTGCGTGGTGCCGCTTAAAGCTGAAACCGTGCCAGCTTGAGCTGAAAAATAACGAAATAAACCAGACTGAGAAACAGGGTAGATCGCACCGACACTGACACTAATAAGCACCATGGCCAACATCACCATCGCTAAGGACTGACCCCAATTAAGCAATATCAAACTAGATATTATCGGTAAACACCCCGCCAGCATCAGTAGTTGTTGCTCGGGTAAACTTTCACCAAAACGCCGAGTAAATGCACTACCGAGTGCTAAACCAGCAGCCGGAATAATCATAATGAGGCCAAAATCATCGGCGCTCAAACCAAAACCACGCTGTAGAATAAAAGGAGCGCTAGTAATCATATACATTAAGCCAATACTGGCTATCCAAGCAAAACTAGCATAACGAATAAAATTGCCATCGATCGCCAGATTCATGTAGCGAGTAATCACCCGCTTGGCTTGTAAAGCTTGGCCCGGTTCAGTTTGCGTTTCAGGTAATAGTTTAGCCGCCACGATCATCAGGCCAGCGGCTGCAACACCAATGATAATAAATAGATAATGCCAGCCCCAATAAGCTGTAATTATCCCGCCGATCACCGGACCCAAGATGGGTACCACAGAGGCCGCCATGCCCAACCAAGCAAATCCATGCCTTAAGTGGGAGCCTCGGTAACTATCACTGAGTAAACAACGCGCTAAAATTTGATTACTACCGGCACCGAGACCTTGGATAACGACCCCCGTTAAAAGGATATTTAGGTTATTAAAACCTAAAAAAGTCACTACGTTACCGACTAAAAAAATGCTTTGTCCTAGCCAAAATACCCTACGCCGCCCATAACTATCCGCCAGAGGGCCATAGAACAACTGTGATACCCCTAGGCCAAGGATAAAGCCAACGATAAGCTGCTGAACCAAATGTTCATCCACGCTAAAGTGCAGCGCCATTTCGGGCAGTGCAGGGGTGAGTAAACCATTGGTTATTTGCGAACAGGCAATGAAGGCGATTGAGAAAAACAATGGAATGCGCGAATCAGTCACTCATAACCTCCAAAAGGGAAACGGGCTGTATTGTAAATTAATCACAAAAGAAGATAATCATTCATCAAAGACACGCTTTATTTCCCAACAGGAAACAATCTTAAGGAATACCCATATGGATTGGCTAAACGCAGTTCAAACCTATGTGGCGGTGGTAGACAGTAATAGCTTTGTACAAGCAGCGACACATTTGGATATCACCACCTCAGCTTGCAGTAAACGAATCTCCTGGCTAGAGTCGCAACTACATTGTCAATTGTTATTGCGCACGACTCGGCGGATCCGCACCACCGAGCAAGGCCAGCAGTTCTATTTACAAAGCCGAGATTGGCTCAGTCAGTTTGCTAGCATGCGCCAACAACTAAGCCCTTCCATTCAAGGTTTAAGCGGAAGTCTAAGTATTGGCGCGCCAGCAGTATCAGGTAGCTTGTTTGTAACGCCACTGATTGCGTCTTTTCTACCTAAGCATCCTCATTTAAGAGTTGAACTGCATGAAGTAGACCCTGGAGTCATCCCCGACCTATCTTTAGATATTGTAATAAGTCGCCAAATCGATAATTTTGATAGCACCAGCTATCGAATGCTGCATTTGTTTGATTACGCGGTTAAGTGTTTCGCCAGCCCTCAATTTTTAGCCAGTCATGGGCCTGTGCAAAATGCAAAACAACTAAAGAACTTGCCATTACTGTTAGTGCAAGGACAAATAAAAGCTGGCGGGGTTAAATTTAATGAGGGGACCGTGCTCAACCAAGCATCTCGTTTTATCACTCACGATCCGCTGGCTGCGATTCAAGCAGCCGTTCACCACATGGGGGTGGTATTAGTCTCTGAGGATTTAGTTCAGCAACAACTATTAGACGGGAAATTAATAGAGGTAGTGCCGGGGCTATTATCAGAGCAACGCAGCGTATGTGCTTATTATCCGGCGCAACGTTTTGAAAACCCCAACCTCAGCGCATTTTTGACACATCTTCGACAACAGATTTAGGTATAAAAAAACCGCTAACCAAGTGGCTAGCGGTTTGTGATGTAACAAGCGTAAATTAAGTCGCGAGTTATTAAAGGCAACTACAGAGGTAGTTTACTCGGCCGCTTCAACATCTGATTCACATTCTTTTGCTTCAATGTCTTCATTGATAGGTAGGCGTACAAAAAAACCTTTACCTGTGGCAAAACAGCGCATCGTTTGCTTTTGTTCTTGTTCCATTTGGATAGTTCTCCTAAGTTGTTGCAAGTATAAAAAAGTTCGATTTTTTCGTTTTTCTTCGTCATAGCCACTTGCGTAAGTAAGGCTAGCTAGTGAATAAAAATTGCACAAGCCATTATCGGCGAAAAGTACTTTTAGCTGATAATTTCTTGATCTAGCTCAGTCTTGCGGGGAGTAATTTATAGGCTTTTTGCCAAAATGTGAAGTACTAATTTACTACTTTGGAGGCAGCCCCTAAAAACCAATAAAAAAATAACCTTAAAAAACAAAGGTTTAACAAATACCAAAAACTTACTTTTATTAGATATCGCCAAGTATTCTAGCGCTGTGTTGCTTGGGAATTTGCCATTGAATACGCTAAAAATAACTCAGAAAATAAAAACTATTGAATCAACTACTTAGCGCAGCGCTTTAGACCATTGTCTATACACGCATAAATATTCAATTAAACCATTAAAAATAAATGAGTCATTATTAGATTGCAGCTACAGCCCTTTACTGATGGGGCTTAGCGCTTTTTCATCTTAGTAATGTCTAGTAGAACCCATAGACCAACAATAACTGCTGATACGGTGACACCATACTCAAGGTAAATGTGGATATATCCTAATAAGAAGCTAACAAACGGGAGAGCGAAAACCAGTAAAAAGGCCAACAACAAATAGCCCACAATGATTCCTTATGAAGTTTTTAGCTATTATACCTAGGGTACAGCAAACGAAACAGCTTATTCGAAATAAGATTTCAACTGTAATTGCACGTGACCGTCTTTCCAAACAGTGGTATCTAAATGTGTTTTGCAAATTGCACATAAAAATTTGGTTGGTACCGTTAAATGACCAGACAGTCGGTTCCCTTTCACTTTGAACATTAAGTTCTTCTGCGCTTGCCAGTTCACCCCACCACGCCAACTTGAGCGCCATTGAGGTACTTGCTGATATTGTAGAAAAGCACTGTTGTTATTAAGGTTTGAATTTGAAATATCGGAGTCTGCAGGCGAGTGGCTAGGTGCTAGCTCTTGATCTTGTAACCAATTAATATCACTAAATAATTGCTTAGCCGCTTGAGGCTGTCGCAACTCATTATCGACACTAAATTCCAACTTTAGGGCTGGCTTTGCTTGCACACTACTCACCCCAAATAACATGGCAACGATTAATGATAAATAAATCCCCATAACAAGCTCCTCACTCGTCGATTATGCATCAGGCTACTTCCCCTTACTTAGCTGATAGTGAACCAACGAAATATGCGAATTAGGCATATACCTAATATAAAGAGTAGTAGATACTCTTACTTGTAGCTATTTACGTGCCAGATCTTGAACAAGCATTCGCACCCTTACATTTCACTAACCAAAACACACATCGAACTAACCTATCACACCAATAATCTTTACAAATTGGTTTGACCATTAGAAATAAGCGATACTTTTTCCCAAAGTTACTTGACTGTTAGGCCGTAGTTATCTTTCATATCACACCAAATGCATAAAGTTGGCTTTAGATGTCTGGCTAACATTTATGTAATAAACAGAAAGTGTTGTCTAAATAGCAACTCAACATAACCACCATTAGCAGGAACACACTATGCAAATCGGAATACCTAAGGAGATCTTCGATAAGGAGAGCCGGGTAGCCGCCACCCCAAAAACCGTAGAGCAGCTCTTAAAAATGGGCTTCTCTGTGGCAGTGGAAAGCGGTGCAGGAACAGCAGCCAGCTTTAATGACGAAGCTTACGTTGAAGCAGGCGCTGAAATCGTCACTAAAGAGCAAGCTTTTCAAGCTGACCTCATCTTTAAAGTTAATGCCCCTCTTGATGGCAGCAACGATACCACTGACGAACTCGCTCTTATAAAAGAAGGTGCTACAGTAGCCAGTTTTGCATGGCCCGCGCAAAATCCTGAACTACTTGAAAAGTTCAAAGCCGCTAAAATAAACCTACTCGCCATGGACATGGTGCCACGTATATCTCGCGCTCAATCGCTGGATGCGCGTAGCTCATTAGCCAACGTAGACGGTTACCGTGCAGTTATCGAGGCCGCTAATCACTTTGGTCGTTTCTTTACCGGTCAAATTACCGCCGCAGGTAAAGTCCCCCCCGCAAAAGTACTTATTATTGGTGCTGGTGTAGCAGGTTTAGCCGCTTTGGGTACCGCCGGCAGCCTTGGCGCAATTGTTCGCGCCTTTGATACTCGCCCAGAAGTAAAAGAACAAATTAACTCTATGGGTGCTGAGTTCCTTGAGCTTGAATACGAAGAAGAAGACACCGGCAGCGGTGATGGTTACGCCAAAGAAATGAGCGCAGCCTTCATTGAAGCTGAAATGGCCTTGTTCCGCGAGCAAGCGAAAGAAGTAGACATTATCATTACTACCGCGTTAATTCCTGGTCGCCCAGCGCCTAAGCTGATTTTGGCTGACATGGTTGAATTAATGAAGCCTGGTAGTGTGATTGTCGATTTGGCTGCCGCCACTGGCGGTAACTGTGAATTAACCGAGCCTGGTGAAATTGCAGTAAAACACGGCGTAACCATTATTGGTTTAACCGATATCTCTCGTCGTTTGCCAGCGCAAGCGAGCCAACTTTACGGCACTAACTTAGTTAACTTACTGAAGTTACTAAGCCCAGAGAAAAACGGCGAAATCGACATCAACTTCGAAGATGAAGTATTGCGTGGCGTCGCCTCGGTGAAAGACGGTGAAATCACCTTCCCACCACCTGCTATTCAAGTAAGCGCCCAACCGAAAGTTGAAGCGCCTGCTGCGGCACCCGAAGTGGTGGTAGAAGACAAGCCGAAGAAACCATGGGTAAAACCATTAATTGCGGCAGCGGGTTTAGCCGCTTTTGCTTGGGTCGCCGATGCTGCACCGAGTGACTTCTTACAACACTTCACCGTATTTATGTTGGCCTGTGTTGTAGGTTACTACGTGGTATGGAACGTCAGTCATTCGCTACATACACCGTTAATGAGCGTCACCAACGCCATTAGTGGCATCATTATTGTGGGTGCCTTAGTACAAATGAAAGCCGACACCTCCTGGGTAGTATTACTGCTTTCAGGGATTGCCGTGCTTATCGCCACCATCAATATAGCCGGTGGTTTTACTGTGACTCAGCGGATGCTGAAGATGTTCCGCAAAGACAACTAGGAGAAATAGTCACATGTCTCAAGGTATTGTATCAGCAGCCTATTTAGTGGCTGCGCTATTGTTTATTTTTAGCCTCGCAGGCTTAAGTAAACAAGAAACCGCTCAACGCGGAAACATATTTGGCATTATTGGTATGGCCATTGCGGTCATCGCAACGCTCGCTAGCACTCAAGTAACGGGTGGTAGCTGGATCATCACCCTAGCGATGGCTATTGGTGCAGCCATTGGTATTCGCCTAGCGCTTAAAGTTGAAATGACCGAGATGCCTGAACTAGTTGCTGTTCTACACAGCTTCGTAGGTATGGCAGCGGTACTAGTCGGTTTCTCTAGCGCTATCGACCACAGCTCGTTAATGGATGCGGTGACCGGTCTTATCGACCCAGTCGCTAAAAACATTCATGACGTTGAAGTATTCTTAGGTATTTTCATTGGAGCGGTCACCTTCACCGGTTCAGTTGTCGCCTTTGGTAAGCTTCGTGGCATCATCAGCAGTGCCCCTAAAGCGCTCCCAGGAGCTCACTGGCTAAACTTAGCCATGATTGTGGTATCTATCTACTTAGGCAGCATGTACATGGACAGCGGCTCTATGTGGCCACTGATCTTTATGACGCTAATTGCCTTTGTATTTGGTTACAACCTCGTGTCGGCCATTGGTGGCGCAGATATGCCTGTAGTGGTATCTATGCTTAACTCATACTCTGGTTGGGCAGCAGCAGCGGCTGGTTTCATGCTAGGCAACGATTTACTTATCGTTACCGGTGCACTAGTCGGTAGCTCAGGGGCGATTCTGTCTTACATTATGTGTAAAGCCATGAACCGCTCATTCATCAGCGTAATCTTAGGTGGTTTTGGCGCAGAAGGTGGCACAGTTGTCGCCAGCGATGTTGACCAAGGTGAACACACTGAAGTACAAGCTGAAGACGTAGCCGAAATGCTAAAAGACGCAAACGAAGTCATTATTGCCCCAGGTTACGGTATGGCGGTTGCGCAAGCCCAATACCCGGTGGCAGAAATTACGCAGAAGTTACGTGATAAAGGCATTAAGGTTCGCTTTGCGATTCACCCTGTTGCCGGCCGTTTACCTGGCCACATGAACGTGCTGTTAGCCGAAGCCAAAGTTCCTTACGATATCGTAATGGAAATGGACGAAATTAACGAAGACTTCGCGTCTACCGACGTAGTGCTAGTCATTGGCGCCAACGACACGGTTAACCCTGCGGCTAAAGAGCCAGGCAGCCCAATTGCCGGTATGCCAGTGCTTGAAGTATGGGATGCGAAGAAGGTGGTGGTGTTTAAACGTTCAATGGCGACGGGTTATGCTGGTGTTCAAAACCCATTATTCTTTAAAGAGAATACTGACATGTTGTTTGGTGATGCTAAAGAAACGGTTCAGAAGATCCTTTCTCATATCTAAGCAGATAGCTTGTTAACTATGAAAGCCGCTCCTAGAGCGGCTTTTTATAACGTTTGTACCATATTAAGCTGCTACACCAGCCCATTTACAAATTTCATCGGCTAAGCCAGAAACTGAAGTGTGTCCTTCGACAGCAATTCCTTGCTTTTTCATATGCCAATCAAATCGATCAAGTGTATTCTCAACTGAAATAATTTGGTCACTTTTCAACTTGTCCAACTCGTCTCCAGGCATCAAAATGAATACGGAAGCGTTATGCCCTCGCCCTAACTTTATGGCTGCCTCTACATCTCTGGCTGCTTTTAGTAAATTTAACTCAATTGTTTGAACATTAGAGTAAACTGTTGACGCCAGCCCTCCAACTAAATCGATCCCATCACGAAACGGAACAAAAAGCTCATGGTGACCAGACTCATCATCAATATGAATAGAGCTATTAACTGGCACAAACCTCTCAAATTGTAATGCAGCCTTGATTCTCAATTCGTCTAACAAACAGGTATAGAGTTTCTCTGTGTTAAATGAGCTAAATCTATTCCCTCCTGTGTTTTGCCTAATTTTTTTTTGTAACGGGACAGTTTGTTCGAATAAGTTAGTTAATATTTCATCAACTGAATAACCTTGAGCAAAGCCGGAAGGATCAAATGAAACCTGAGGAATAGGAGACTCTTTATTATTTTGCCGTAAGCTTTCCCCAACGATAGATGTAGTGAGTTCCAAATGGTAAATGCCTCGCTCACCATACAAGCACTTTATACGTTCAAAGTAACTTAATAGGCGGCTATGAACCCTCCCGCCTTCTAAGAAGCCAACACCTATATTTAGCTTTTCTCCGGTTGCAATATCAGGCGTCCACCGAATATTAAACCACTCTCCTTTAACTAAATTTTGATCAGCGCTTTGACTTAATAAATTCTCTAAATTTTGCATTTAAGCCACCAATAAGCCCGTTTTATCTTTCATTCTAGCAACACTTAGCCTAGCTCGAGCCTCTAAAAAGTGTCGAAGATGCTCAGAGTCACTTGAATCAAGTAGAATATCGCTCCATTTTTTTATTTCTAACCGTACTTGTTCATAGATTTTTGAGTGTGCCTTAGTTGATTCAATAAGTTTTGAAGACATAGGGAGAGGGTAGTTGTGATCATATAACCCATCTAGCAACTTATTTTCGTATACGCGATCTACGACTAAGCAATCCTTAGTCCACGCCTCAGAAACAGGGACATTTCCGTGGTCGATTATTCTAAAATCATTTCTGCTTTTGATAGTAATATTGCCTGTGTTTCTATCTTGATTGGCCACCCAGTCGTCAAACGCCAATAGAATTGGGAGTGCATCCCAATTCTTGAGACTTTCTAAGCACTGCTTATAACCTGTCATATCACCCACTTTAAGGTACGTATTTGGAGTAGGTCCAGAATCTTCACTAGCCCACCCCCAGCAATAATCACCAGTAAAACTGAATTCCCCTTTGAAGTTATGTTTCACTACGTCTTTAGGAATTTGAATTAGAGCGACTTTATTTGGTTGAGGAATTCCAGCGGCATGAGCGATCAAATACCCCACAATCTCATTAATTAGTCCTCGAGGGTGACAAGTAGGGTAGGTTTTCACGTAGAAACGCCCCGCTTTATTGTCCAGCCATTTCACATTAGCTAGGTGAGTAGCAGCCATCATTCCATCTGATGTATGTTCTAATGCGGCTATATACTTATCAAACGACAATATTTTTACTATATCGCTCACTCTAAAATCCCCTCAATAAATAAACAAACAGGGTGCTAACTCCATAAATAGAGGCACTTATCTGTATATATTTTGTCTAAAACAATATCATTTGTTTTTAATTATTTCAGCCAGATAAGCGTCAAATTGACAGTTTAGTCATAATGATTTTTCGTTTCTCCCCTGGCACTTAGCAACTTAAACATTCAAGTTAAGTACCGATTTTCGCCCTGACGGCGACTTCCTTAAGCTTCAAACAGCCAGAGCTTAACTAAGGAAAAAGAAAGGCTGCCCCAGCATCATCTTCTTCCTCCGTTGCGCACTCACTGCGGCGTCAAAACAACTCGCTACGCTCAAACAGGTTTTGCCTTTATCCGCAGCTCACTTGCGCTACTCGGCGATGATGAGGGGATACCAAGATCAAGAGCCTACGCTGACTGCTCTGTGCCCCATCATTCCCGCTGAGTATCGCAGTAAATCAGCGAATAAGCCGAGGACTGTTTGAGCGAAGCGAGTTTCCGTAGGCGCGTTGATTTATGAGAAACGCAAGATTCAAGGGAATGCGGGGTGGCCTTTCTTTTGTGTCCTTTTCTTTGGCCAAGCAAAGAAAAGGACATCGCCGGCAAGGCGAAACCTGAACGACCCATAGAAGCTGATGTAAATAAGCCAACATACACAAAAGCGAGCGCTGATTTGCTCTTTAATCACCATCACGTCCGCTGAGTATCGCTGTAAATTAGCGATTACATTCTCAAACATTTAAGCCCTAGCGCTAGCTTTACTTGCAGATTTCGCCCTAACAGCGACTCCATTTTTCTTTGAACAGCCAAAGAAAAGTAGAGGAAAAAGAAAGGCTGCCCCAGCATCATCTTTTTCCTCCGTTGCTCACTCACTGCGGCGTCAAAACAACTCGCTACGCTCAAACAGGTTTTGCCTTTATCCGCAGCTCACTTGCGCTACTCAGCGATGATGAGGGGAGTGAAGTTCAAGAGCCTACGCTGACTGCTCTGTGCCCCATCATTCCCGCTGAGTATCGCTGTAAATTAGCGATTACATTCTCAAACATTTAAGCCCTAGCGCTAGCTTTACTTGCAGATTTCGCCCTGACGGCGACTCCATTTTTCTTTGAACAGCCAAAGAAAAGTAGAGGAAAAAGAAAGGCTGCCCCAGCATCATCTTCTTCCTCCGTTGCTCACTCACTGCGGCGTCAAAACAACTCGCTACGCTCAAACAGGTTTTGCCTTTATCCGCAGCTCACTTGCGCTACTCAGCGATGATGAGGGGAGTGAAGTTCAAGAGCCTACGCTGACTGCTCTGTGCCCCATCATTCCCGCTGAGTATCGCTGTAAATTAGCGATTACATTCTCAAACATTTAAGCCCTAGCGCTAGCTTTACTTGCAGATTTCGCCCTGACGGCGACTCCATTTTTCTTTGAACAGCCAAAGAAAAGTAGAGGAAAAAGAAAGGCTGCCCCAGCATCATCTTTTTCCTCCGTTGCTCACTCACTGCGGCGTCAAAACAACTCGCTACGCTCAAACAGGTTTTGCCTTTATCCGCAGCTCACTTGCGCTACTCGGCGATGATGAGGGGATACCAAGATCAAGAACCCACGTTATTAGTTAAATTACTAATTCACCACTCCTACTCTTTGCTCTTTGCTCTTTGCTCTTTGCTCTTTAGGACCATCATCTCCGCTGAGTAGCGCAGAAGACAAACGAATAAGCCATGGCCTGTTCGAGCGTAGCGAGTTGCCATTGGCGCGTTTGGATTCGAGCAACGCAAGATGAAGGAGATGCAGGGTGGCCTTTCTTTTGCTACTAAGCTTTGCCCAGCGAAGCTTAGGACATCGCCGGCAAGGCGAAACCAAATCCAACAACACATTCCAGCACTGGTGAGTTATTAATACTGCTAACAAGCGTAATTACCCTCTTAGGAGTGATACTGAGAGCAGCCCGCTACCACGCAAGCAAAACCGTAAACAACATGCTAAACCCACAAAAAAGCCGCTTTATCAGCGGCTCATGGTCCCAAAAGTAACAACCTACCCTTTGGCTTCTTTTAGCTTCTTCGCTAATTCACGGCGTTCTTTCGACAAGTCAGCATTTTTGATGGTGTACTCGTCAACACGATCTTCGTAGTCGGCACGCATGTTCTCGATAATTGCTTTAACATCGCTAACACTCATGCCTTCTTGAATGTAGTTTCCTAAGTTATCCAGTAATTCTACACGCTTTCGGTTATCACGAATTTTTTTATCTACATCGACCATTTCACGTTTTAGCTTATTGCGTCTGCGACTCATAGAAACAAACTCCAATACCTTAGATACATTACTCGCAGTTTGATTTTCCATTACTTCTCCTAAGTGGTGATAATTCATAAATGCACACTTGTGATCAACTTACTCGCTTAAGTTTTTTCGGCAATAAAATTTTATAAAAAATGCAATATCTCCGAACATAGATCAAACGGCGCGATAGTTAGAGCCTAGCTTAAAACAAAAAAGCCGCTAAATTAGCGACTCTTTCTGATGCATTTTTGCTTACCACATCAAATCATCAGGGATTTGATAGTCAGCGTAGGGATCATCTTCATCAATCACATCTTGGCTGGGGTCATTCACCAGTACCACCACGCTTTCATCTCTTTGGGCGATTTTCTCGGCGACAATGCTCGGAACCACTTCATAAGCTTCACCGAGAGTAACAATGGCTAAACGACCATTACTCAATTGCTTGCGTAGCTCTTCTGTAACAT
Organism: Agarivorans sp. MS3-6; assembly: GCF_054112545.1. Classification (NCBI taxonomy): domain Bacteria; kingdom Pseudomonadati; phylum Pseudomonadota; class Gammaproteobacteria; order Alteromonadales; family Alteromonadaceae; genus Agarivorans; species Agarivorans sp. MS3-6. The sequence continues at coordinate 1,911,584 of NZ_CM134202.1, forward strand.
AAACCTTTTTAATTAAGCCTTCATGGGTGAAATTATAAGACTCTTGGCCACGAGAACGGTCTAACTTATTCATTTCAATAAGCTGTTTAATTTGTGCGGCAACGGCTTTTTTCGCTTTTTCAGCATTTTGCTGCTGAGCTAACTCGGCGTCACGTTGTTGTTGCTCAGTGCGAGCTTGCTCAGCGGCGGCTTTCACTTCTTTGGCTAAAGTTCGTGATTTTTTGTTAGTTTTGCCGACTTTTTTCGCTTTTTTCTTATCAACTAAACCAGCTTTAAGCATCTGCTCTTGCAGGGATAACTTGGCCATGGGAAATGCACACCTTTCAATCTATTAGTGAATAGTAAAGAATCGTTTAGCGTATCTGCTAGTGGCGTAGATGATACGCCAAGCAACGCAAAATTTGAACCGTTAGCACCACCACTGGCCCTTATTCTGCTTCTGGAGCCAAAGTAAGAGACACAGCCTGATCCTGGGGGTAAGTCGATAAGTCAATATCGCTGCCATTTAGCTTCAAACTAAAGCCGTGAACTTCTGAAAAGTATAACGATGCTGGGTGCACCACTTGCCAAGTACGTAAATCGCCCATGCCTAGCCAGCCATCAAATACCACTTTGTCACGGCCATCAATCAATAGTAATTCGGCTCGGTCGTTAGCTTCAATTTCTACTTCAATCACTTGGTCTGGCCGTAAGCTTTGAGGCTGCCATTGCTCGCTGGGTGCAACCCAGTAGTAAGTTCTGGCACCTTGCCAACGGTGAGGCAATTGCGCTGGAGGTCGAATCGGTAAGATAGGTCTCACAGGGCGCTCAATAGGGTGACTAGGAATGGGTCGCTCTATTGGTTGCTCAGGTCTGTGAATAATTGCCGGCTGGGCAGTTTGCTCTGCCATACTCACGCCAACCAAACTGATCACTAACTGTATGGCTAGAGCAACCTGACCCCAAAATCTCCGCATGTCTTCGTCCTAGAATAGCTTAAACCCTTGATGACTAATAATAGCCGAAAAATTCATATATACTGCTAGTACATGATCATACTTACAGTAGTTTAAGTGGAATTAAGCAGCTTAGCGATCACCGCACTAAAAGGTGTTGGTGACAAACTTGCCGAAAAGCTCCATCGTTTACAGATTTTTACTGTAGGCGATTTACTGCTGCACTTGCCGCTTCGCTATGAAGACCGCACCCGCATTTGGCCCATCAACGACTTACTACATGGTGCCCATGTTTCAGTGCATGGCGAAATCAGCAAAGTTGAACTCATTCATGCTCGCAGGCGCATGCTTACTTGCCGCATTAACGATGGTAGCGGCAGTATTACTCTGCGTTTTTTCAACTTTAACAACGGCCAAAAAGCCGCCATGCAACAAGGCTTATGGATGCGCTGTTTTGGCGAGGCAAAACGAGGCAAGCACGGCTGGGAAATGATCCACCCAGAATACAGCATTGTGAGTGATGCGGGCGCGCCGCTGATGGATGAAAAGCTAACGCCGGTGTACCCTACTACCGAAGGCTTAAAGCAACTCAACTTACGTAAGTTAAGCGAGCAAGCTTTTAAGCTATTAGAGCAATATCCGCTTATCGATTGGCTACCGCCAGCGCTGCGTCCCCATGGCTTAAACCTTAATCAAGCCTTGATGCAACTGCACCGCCCCGAACCTGATACCGAGTTAAGTTTACTAGAAGAAGGTAAACACCCTGCTCAACAACGCTTAGTCATTGAAGAATTAGCCGCCCATCAACTAAGCATGTTAAAACTTCGTCAAGAGCAGCAACGCCAAGCAGCTATAGCCTTACCTTTGGCCAGTGAACTAGAACGTCAGTTTTTAGCACTGTTACCCTTTAAACCCACTAATGCACAGCAGCGAGTAATCGCAGAGATTAAAACCGACACTCAGCAACCTCATGCAATGATGCGTTTGGTTCAGGGTGATGTGGGCAGTGGTAAAACCTTGGTAGCCGCCATGGCCGCAGTGCAGGCTTTAGCCAATGGTTATCAAGTTGCTTTAATGGCACCCACCGAAATATTAGCCGAACAGCATGCGCTAACCTTCGCCGGTTGGTTCGAGCCTTTAGGCATTAAAGTAGACTGGCTTGCTGGCAAACAAAAAGGCAAAGCCCGTAGTGAAGCCATGGCCAGAATTGCCAGCGGTGAAGCACAAATGATCCTAGGCACTCATGCCATCTTTCAAGAACAAGTACAGTTTGCCAAGCTGGCTTTGGTCATCATTGACGAACAGCACCGTTTTGGGGTGCACCAACGTATGGCTTTGCGTGAAAAAGGCGCAGCAATAGATGGCAGCAATACGCTGCCACACCAGTTGATAATGACGGCTACCCCTATTCCACGAACCTTAGCCATGACCGCTTATGCCGACCTAGAGCTGTCGATTATTGATGAGCTGCCACCTGGGCGAACACCGATTAAAACGGTAGCCCTGCCTGATACCCGTCGTGAGCAAGTCATTGAACGGGTCTACCAAGCGTGCCATAACGACGGCCGCCAAGCCTATTGGGTATGCACCCTAATTGAAGAATCGGAAGTATTGCAGTGCCAAGCCGCCGAAGATACCGCTGATACTCTGCAAAAGCAGCTGCCCGATTTACGTATTGGTTTAGTACATGGGCGCATGAAGCCCCAAGAAAAACAGTGGGTCATGGAGCAGTTTAAGACTCATCAATTGGATTTACTGGTGGCCACTACCGTGATTGAAGTCGGCGTAGATGTGCCCAATTCCAGCCTGATGATTATCGAAAACCCTGAGCGCTTAGGTTTAGCTCAATTGCACCAGCTGCGTGGCCGGGTGGGCCGCGGCCAAGTAGAAAGCCACTGTGTATTGATGTATCACAGCCCTTTATCAAAAACGGCGAGTTCGCGCTTAAGCGTATTGCGCGACAGTACCGATGGTTTTGTGATTGCTCAACGCGATATGGAAATTCGTGGCCCCGGAGAATTATTAGGCACTAAGCAAACCGGTTTAGCCGAATTTAAGATTGCCGACCTAGTGCGAGACCAAGTATTGATTGGAGAAGCGCAAGCGCTGGCTAAACAATTGTTACAGCAAACACCTGCCAGCGTAGCGCCCCTAATTGAACGTTGGCTTGCTGGTCGAGAGCAATTTGCACAGGCTTAAAAACGCCTAAGCAAGGCTGCAGCTTTCATCGCGGCAGTGCTCAAGCAAAATTGTTTGTAGCCACATATACAAGGGGTTTTGTCTATTTCGATAATGAAATACATAACCAGCATCATACTTAAGCGCCAAGTCGACAAAGTCATCACTTAATGCTAAGCGCCTAATCCCGGGAATATCCTCCGCAGGGTAAAAAGTAACGCAGGGATAAATAAGGTCACTAACGCGAAGAACATCTAAAATAGAACCCGGTAATTCCGAGCGAAAACCCACGCTGATATCTACATGATGACTTGCCAAGAACTTTTCAGCCTCACTACGCGCAGCGCTCCAACCCGGTACGTGGATTAATGCCGTAGGGTAAGTGGCAAAATCTTGAGGGGATACCGGATGATTACCAATCGGGTGACCCTCTCTAGCATATATGTAAACCGGTTGACGCCACACCCGCCGCTGTACTAACTCTTTAGAGCCCTCTACAGGCAGTAAACACAGGCCAAAATCGATTTGCCCTCGTTGGATCAATTCGCAGGTATCTGAACCCCAAGTGGTCACTTGTAAGCGCAAGTCGGGCGCATATTGCTGCAACACCACAAACAAACGCTTAGCCACAGAGGCTAGCAACATCGGGTGCATTGCCACTTTTAATAGGCCTTCTAAGTCAGCTGGATTAAAATCATTGTGATGATCAACAACATTTGCGAGTTCAGACAAAATGCTCGGTACACTCAGCGATAGTTGCTCTGCCTTTGGGGTGGCAATTAAACCGTGTTGGGCGCGCACAAACAGTTCATCACCAAAATGCTCACGCAGTTTTTGTAATGAGCGGCTTATCGCTGGCTGGCTGACACTCATTCGTTCTGCGGTGCGCCGAGTATTTAGCTCTTGGGCCAATACCACAAATACTTTAAGTAGATTTAGATCGAGCGTTGCAAATGAACTGCTAGTCATTGGGTTCCTCTCTCTGCTTTACGCTACTTTAATCGCAAGACATTAAGTCGATTAGATGATCAATAGAATTGGTATAACAGTAGCAGTGAATACCGCTAAGCTCATCATAATTCAAAGACAATAGGCGTTTAATGAGCAAGTTAACATAAGCCGGTACAGATACAAAAAAACCGCTAAGAACACCACTTAGCGGTTGATTATATGCGCAGAGTCTTACCCATCGAGCTCTTTGTCGTACCACCCTCTACTGCACTCTACTGCGCGCTTCCAGCCTTTATACAAGCGTTCTCGCTTATGTTGGTCGCCTTCAGGAACAAAACAGCGGTCTGGCACATGGCTTTCAGCTAAGCTTTCAATACTGTCCCAGTAGCCTACAGCCAAACCCGCTAAGTAAGCCGCTCCTAAGGCTGTTGATTCAATCAAGGCAGGGCGCACCACTTCTGTGCCTAAGGCATCAGCCTGAAACTGCAATAGAAAGTCGTTGGCCACCGCTCCGCCATCAACCCTTAGTTGTTTAAGTGAAATACCCGCATCAGCCTGCATGGCCTCTAATAAATCACGACTCTGATAAGCGATAGATTCTAAAGCGGCGCGAATAATGTGGTTACGATTTGCGCCACGGGTTAAGCCCACTATGGTTCCCCGCGCATAGGGGTCCCAATAAGGCGCACCTAAACCGACAAAGGCGGGCACCAAATAGACACCGTTAGTATCGTCTACTTTCGAGGCAAAATACTGGGTATCAGAAGCATCACGAATCAAGCCCATTTCATCACGTAACCATTGAATTGTAGCGCCCCCCATAAATACACTGCCTTCCAGCGCATAATTCACCTTACCGTTAATTGAAAAGGCAATGGTGGTTAATAAACCATGGGTTGACTTGACCGGCGTTTCCCCAGTATTCATCAATAAGAAGCAACCGGTACCATAAGTATTTTTAGCCATTCCTTTGCGGTAGCATTGTTGACCAAACAAGGCAGCTTGCTGGTCACCAGCGATACCCGAAATAGGGATTCGCGTGCCTCCTTTACCACCGATGTTGGTTTGACCATACACTTCAGAGCACGATTTCACCTCAGGTAACATGCTCTTTGGAACCCCCAATAAATCTAGCAGTTTTTCATCCCACTCAAGGGTATGAATATTAAACATCATGGTGCGTGATGCATTGGTGTAATCAGTGACATGCACTCGGCCATTGGTGAGCTTCCATACCAGCCAGGTATCAACGGTGCCAAACAGCAGGTCACCCGCTTCGGCTTTTTCACGGGCTCCTGCTACGTTGTCGAGGATCCATTTAAGTTTTGAGCCTGAAAAATAAGCATCAATGACCAAGCCTGTAGATTCTTGAATGTAGTCTGCCCAGCCTTGCTCGCGGAGTTGTTCGCACAGCTCAGTCGTACGGCGACACTGCCAAACAATGGCGTTGTAGATAGGTTGTCCAGTATTTTTGTCCCAAACAATGGTGGTTTCACGTTGGTTAGTGATACCAATGGCGGCAATCTGATCGCTGCGGATGCCGGTTTTAGCCAATACTTCGGTTAATGAGGCGCTTTGGCTAGCCCATATTTCCATCGGATTGTGCTCGACCCAACCTGATTTAGGAAAAAACTGGCTAAATTCGCGCTGTACGCTGCCAACGATTTCCGACTGTTGGTTAAAGATGATCGCTCTTGAGCTAGTCGTGCCCTGATCAAGAGCAACAATATAACGCGCCGTGTCCATTGTGAGATTCATTCCAGATTATCATTTCCAGTTATTATGCTCGAAAACGAACATTTTAGAACATTTTTTTAACTGTTACGTGACATAAACTTAATTTTATCGCTGCGATTACTTCTCACTAAGTTGCTTTAACCTAGCCTGTATCACTTTGTTAACCGTGACAAAAACGAGTTTTTAAGTAGACTTAAGCCAGTGCCACACTCCATAGCAATAACGGAACCCAGTTGTGAAGCAGACCCAACGCCACCAGCAAATACTGCAAGTGATTAAAACCCAAGGTTTTGTCGCGACAGAAGAACTCGTTGAAACGCTAAATGTAAGCCCGCAAACCATTCGCCGAGACTTAAATGTATTGGCCGAGCAAAAACTCATTCACCGCCACCATGGCGGGGCATCGCTGCTAGCTAGCAGTGTAGTAAATGATTCATATTCCAACCGTAAAATTAAACAACACTTAGAAAAAGAGAGCATCGCCTTAAAAATTGCGGAACAGATCCCCAATGGTGCTTCGTTGTTTTTAGATATCGGGACCACTGCAGAAACTATTGCTCGCGCCCTACTTAATCATCGAGACCTACGCATTATCACCAACAATATTCATGTTGCAGCGTTGCTCATGGTGAAAGATGATTTCAACGTCATTATGGCGGGAGGGGCCTTGCGAAATAAAGATGGCGGCATAGTGGGCGAGGCCACCATCGACTTTATTAAGCAGTTTCGCTTAGATTATGGCGTGATTACCGTCAGCGGCATTGATTTGGAAGGCTCGTTACTCGACTTCGACTACCATGAAGTACGGGTAACTCAAGCGATTATTGCTTGTTCTCGCAATGTTATTTTAGCCGCAGACCACAGTAAATTTGGCCGTAATGCAATGATCAACATTGGCAACATAGCGCAGGTTGATCAGCTTTATACCGATAAGTCAGTCCCCCAAGATATTGCCGATATTTTAAAGCGTGAAGAAGTTCAATTACGTTTATGTCCGCCAGCACTAAACGGTCAATCAAGCGAAGCGCTTACGTATTAAGCTACCTAAAAAACCTTTATAAGTGCTTGGAGAGTTTGGGCAAAGTTGTTGTAAGGCGCTCAGTTCTTCACTACTAATCACTCCCCCTTGGCCATGTGCCAGTAAGTACTGGCTAACCTCCAGCGGACGATATCGCTCTAAAGATGCCCGATAGGCGGCCGGTTGGCTTATTGGAAAAGGACATATCAACTTTCCTTTTACCCGTAAAATAGTATCTGCCACGTACAAGGTTTGGCTGGTAGGGTGATACAAGGATAGATCGCGGTCGGTGTGACCTGGGGTAAACAGGACTTGCCAATCATTAAATCCCGGTATTAGCTGACAATCATGCAAGCGGTGATCGGCTTTGATGACCGGCGGATACCACAAATTAGCACGGCGACGTTGATGGCGTCGCCCTACGTAATAGGCCAAGCCTAAATCAACGAGATGCTGACAGCGCCCAGCAACACCTTGATACCACTCTCCAGGACAATTTGCAGTAGCCACATCGATAGCGTAGTGACGCTGTAAATAGCTAGCACCACCGGCGTGGTCGGGGTGCATATGGGTAACCATAATCAACTTAAGCTGCTCAAATGGTCTACCTAGGTCTTGGGTGATAAAGCTTTTTACTAACGGTACATCTGCACGACAACAGCCATCGAGCAGCAGTAACTTATCGGGGTACTCCACTAAAAAAATATTTTGAATAAAGCCTTCAAGCTGGTGAATCTTCATTAAATACCGCCCAATTGTTAATGGAATGTAACACTCTAGAGCAATTGCTCCACACTGACAATCTTGGGTTAAAGTAGTTTCACCCCTTTAACACAAGATTTTTTACATTGGCGGTTGTTTTTTAATCTCAAAATGCTCTATTATGCTCGATAACGAAAGAAAACGAACTTTACATAAAGGATCGCAAGCAATGGAACAAGCAAACGACCAATATAACTATGACTTGATTGTAATAGGCGGTGGCATCAACGGTGCAGGTATCGCAGCTGATGCCGCAGGCCGTGGTCAACGTGTCGCCTTGTTTGAACAAAATGATCTGGCTAGCGCCACCTCCTCTGCCAGCTCTAAGTTAATTCATGGTGGTTTGCGATATTTGGAGCACTATGAGTTTCGTTTAGTCAGTGAAGCCCTTAAAGAGCGAGAAGTGTTATTAAAAATGGCTCCTCACATCGTAGAGCCAATGCGCTTTCGTTTGCCACACCGCCCACACCTTCGGCCATGGTTACTGATCCGCATGGGTTTATTCCTCTACGATAACCTGGCTCAGCGCGGTACGTTACCCGGCTGCACGGGGTTACATTTTGGTAACGATAGCGTACTAAAAGCCGACATTACCAAAGGCTTTGAATACTCTGATTGCTGGGTCGATGACGCCCGCTTAGTAATTAGCAATGCCCTATTGGCGGAAAAACACGGCGCCTATATTGCACCGCGACAGCAAGTGGTGGCGGCAAAACGCCAAGCCCAGCATTGGTTAGTAGAGGTGCGCGATACGCATACCGGAATACAGCAACAATACCGTTGTAATACTTTGGTAAATGCTGCTGGGCCGTGGGTACAGCAATTTATCGAACAACACATGCACCAAACACCACCTCGCACTATTCGTTTAGTCAAAGGCAGTCACATCGTTGTACCAAGGCTACACCAAGAGGAACAAGCTTATATCCTGCAAAATACCGACAAACGCATCGTATTTGTCATCCCCTATCAACAAGACTACTCCTTAGTCGGCACAACCGATGTCGAGTACCAAGGTGACCCAGCAAAAGTAGCGATCTCCGAACAAGAAATTAGTTATCTTTGCGATGTGGTGAATCAGCACTTTAAACACCAAATTGCACCTAGTGACGTTATTCACTCGTTCTCTGGCGTTAGACCACTGTGCCAAGATGAATCAGACGATCCCTCAGCGGTGACTCGCGATTACACCTTAGAGCTCAGCGAAGAAAGCGAAGGTGCGCCACTATTATCGGTATTTGGTGGCAAACTGACCACCTATCGAAAACTCGCAGAAGCGGCCTTGTTAATGCTAGAACCTCGAATCAATAATCTTGGCCCAGCCTGGACAAAAGCCACTTGCTTACCTGGCGGCTCACTACAGTGTTCAAGAGACACCTTTATTAAGCAGCAGCAAAACAAATACCCGAATCTTGATACGAAATTGGTCGAGCGCTGGTGTATGCAATTTGGCAGCAATGCTTGTCAGCTATTGCATACTGCTGAACAACAGGGCTTAGGTAAGCTATTTGCCGGTACACTGTACCAAGTAGAAGTGGATTACTTGTATGATAAAGAATGGGCTTATCAAGCTGAAGATATTCTATGGCGACGTACAAAACAGGGTTTGCACTTTAACGCTGAGCAACAACAAGCATTGTCTAATTATGTGCAGCAAAAGCCCCCCTTAGCGCTGGTAGAGAATACCCGTGCTAACAGGGCTCAGGCTAGCTAGCACGCCTTAGAACAGCTTGGTTGTAACTATTGAATACCGCTTGTAGAGATGCCCTCTGCAAGCGGCCTGTGCTTAACCTCAGAAGTACCGCCCTACCCAACGCTACGCAATACTTCCTCAATGTTACAATGGTTGTTGTCGTAAACCACTTGAGCCATAGCCCGCGCTTCTTCTTTACCGCTATCATGCTCTACCGCATGCAAGCCCATTGAAGCTTCTCCCAAGGCATAACTTAACACTGTCATAAACCCAATAGACTCGCGATTGATCCGCTGGTCCGGCATGTTGGCGATCATTTGCAACAACGCTTCACGTTCATCTTTATCATTAATATAAGCATGAGCAGCTAGGCAGCGAGCACTGCTATTTGCAAGCTCTGCTCCGGCCTGCAGCTGCTCAAGTTCAGGTTGCTTAGCGGAAGCCGACATAGAGGCCAACGCGGTGGTAGCAGCAAGCGCTAGAATGGTTAACTTTTTCATTGATATTTACCTTTAGCAATAAATGCCTATTCAAAACCGAGTTTTACCTATCAACTCACTTGGATGATGAGGTAAAGCGTAACGAAAGCAGAGAAACACGCTTTATATGAGCATTGTTACATGGCCTGATAAGTTGATTAACCCGTGCTGATGGCCCGCATTGTTTCACTCAATGCAACAACCGGTTTCCCCCTGCGGCCCGTTTTTTTACACCTAAGCTCAACCGCTGAACAGCTCACTTTATGTGGATATTTTTAGTAAACGACGCGTCACACGAAGTCGCCTAAAACATGCTAAGAGAAGCGAAATACAACAAACACTTACAGAAATTAACCTTTTTACTGAAAGACCGCATAACAGCGGTATTCATCCTTTCATTCACGCCCTTGCACGGGTAGAATTTGCAGCACTTTGGTATGGATAAGCTGACTGAATAATGAATCAAACATTTTTACCCTTAAGTCGCCCAGCTATTGAGCAGCAAGAAATCGATGCTGTAGTTGACGTACTAAAATCAGGGTGGATAACCACGGGGCCGAAAAACGCCGAGCTAGAAGCGGCGATAAAAGACTATACGGGCGCAGAACATGCCGTTGCTTTAAGCAGTGCCACCGCGGGTTTACACCTTACTTTAGTTGCTCTAGGCATTGGCCCCGGCGACGAAGTAATTACGCCTTCGATGACTTGGGTATCTACGGTAAATCTAATTACGCTAATGGGCGCTAAGCCGGTATTTGTCGATGTCGATGCCGATACCTTGATGACCACCGCCGATCGTATAGAAGCACTTATCACCGACAACACCAAACTGATTGTACCGGTGCATTATGCTGGTGCTCCACTTGATCTGGATGCTATTTACGCGTTAGCGGAACGTTTCAATATACCAGTGGTCGAAGATGCAGCCCATGCAATTGGTTGTGAATATAAAGGCCGCCCTATTGGTAAAACAGGTCACTGTATTTTTTCTTTGCATGCAATCAAAAACGTGACAACCGCTGAAGGCGGCATATTCACCACCAACGATGGGCAGTTAGCCGACAGGATCCGCCGACTCAAGTTTCATGGTTTAGGGGTAGATGCCTTTGATCGGGAAACCCACGGTCGTGCACCTCAGGCCGAGGTGATAGAACCCGGCTATAAGTACAACATGCCCGATATTTGCGCTGTACTGGGGCTAGGCCAAATGCAACGCTTAGCGCAAATCACTAAGCAGCGGCAAAATTTGGTGGCCCACTATCGGCAGTTGTTGAGTACGGTTGATGGAATTAGCCCTCTGAGTATTCCGGATTACCCGCATACTCACTGCTGGCATTTAATGATAGTAAGAGTAGAACCTAGTATTTGTGGTTTCGACCGCGATCAACTGATTAGTATGCTAAAACAAGTTGATATAGGTGCAGGCATTCACTTTAAAGCCTGCCATAGCCAAAAATACTATCGCGAAAATTATCAAACACGTTTTGGCGCAATAAACCCAGATCTGAACAATACTGAGTTTAACAGTCAACGAATTTGCTCATTACCACTGTTCCCAGACATGCAGCTAAGCGATGTTGAAAGAGTGGTAGCGGCTATAACTAACTTTATTGGTACCCTTCATGAGGCATAAGCAACAGATAAACTTCGTATCTATCGTCATTCCGGTATATAACGAAGCCGACAGTTTACAAGAGCTGATCGAACGCACCTGCGCTGCAGCAGACACAATGGGCAAAGACTATGAAGTTTTGCTGGTTGATGATGGCAGTAAAGATAATAGCGCAGACATTATTGAAGCCGCATCAGCCAATGAAGGCAGTCACATTGTCGGTATTATCTTAAACCGTAACTACGGCCAACATAACGCCATAATGGCCGGGTTTGAGCACGTTCGCGGTGATTTGATCGTTACCCTAGATGCCGATTTACAAAACCCTCCTGAAGAAATCCCTAACTTGGTGGCAAAAGCAGAAGAAGGTTATGACTCAGTCGGTACAGTGCGTAAAAATCGCCAAGACAGCCGCTTACGTCGCTACCCGTCAATGCTGATCAACAAAATAGTCAAGCGATCTACTGGCGTTGAGATGAACGACTATGGCTGCATGTTACGTGCTTATCGTCGCCATGTTGTTGATGCTATGCTGCAGTGCCACGAGCGCAGTACCTTCATTCCTATTTTGGCGAATGGTTTTGCTCGCCATACCGTAGAAATCGATGTAGAACACAGTGAACGCCAGCAAGGTGAGTCAAAGTACAATGTATTAGGTTTAATCAACCTGATGTTTGATTTACTGACCAGTATGACTACCGCGCCTCTAAGAATGCTAAGCCTTGTGGGCGGTGCTATTGCCGCTTTAGGCAGCTTGTTTGGTCTAATTTTGCTGGCTATGCGCTTACTTTATGGCGCAGAGTGGGGCGTAGATGGGGTATTCCCCTTATTCGCGATCTTATTCATCTTTATTGGTGCGCAATTTGTCGGTTTAGGCTTACTCGGTGAGTATATTGGCCGAATTTATTCCGATGTCAGGGCCCGCCCTCGCTACTACGTACAAGACGTTTTAGTAGGAGAAGCAACCCAACAGGCCCGTACATCCAACGAATCCAAGTCATCGCCTAGCGAAAGCTAAGCTTGACCAATAACTTTAAGGAATATCCCATGAAAGCAGTGGTTTTCGCCTATCACAACATTGGTTGTGCTGGTATTCAAAGTCTCCTAGATGCGGGTGTAGACATCGCCGCCGTATTTACTCACCTAGATGACAGCAATGAAAACGTATTTTTTGATTCAGTGGCTAAATTGGCCGCACGCAACGGTATTGCAGTGTTTGCACCTGAAGATGTGAACCACCCTCTGTGGATAGAGAAAATCAAGGCGATGCAGCCAGATGTATTCTTCTCGTTCTACTACCGTTCAATGATCAGCCAGGCTTTGCTAGATATTGCGCCTAAGGGTGGCTTTAATCTACATGGCTCGCTACTACCAGCTTATCGTGGACGCGCGCCCGTAAACTGGGCCTTGGTAAAAGGTGAAACTGAAACCGGCGTCACCTTGCATGCAATGACAGCGAAAGCCGATGCCGGCGACATTGTCGCTCAAGACAAATTAAGCATTGCGCTAGATGACACCGCAGCCACCTTGCATAGCCGACTAACCCAACTAAGTAGTCAATTGTTAGCTAAAACCGTTCCAGCAATTGTTGCCGGTACGCATACCCTAACGCCACAAGATGAAAGCCAAGCCACCGTGTTTGGACGTCGTACCCCAGCAGATGGTGAAATTAAGTGGGCCGACAGTGCCCAAACGATTTTCAACCTGTGCCGTGCGGTAACAGAACCCTTCCCTGGCGCCTTTACCTTTTTAGGTGAGCGTAAGGTAATTTTCTGGAGCATGGCCACCAGCGAACAAAATTACGATGCAACCCCTGGTACTATTGTGGCTACTTCGCCGCTAACCATTGCTTGTACTCAGGGCTCTATCGTCGTGACCGCAGGTCAGGCCGAAAGTGGTTTGTACTTAAACGGAGAGCAGTTAGCCAGCGAAATGCACCTGGTAGCAGGTATGCGTTTTGGTCCTCAAGCCAGTGCTATTATCGCCGCTAAAAAACGCCAAAAAGTCCTGATTTTGGGTGCTAATGGTTTCATTGGTAACCACCTAACCAAACGTCTATTAGATGACGGTAAATACGAAATCTACGCCATGGACATGAGCGCTAATCAAATTGAGCAGCACTTAGACCATCCTGACTTTCATTTCGTTGAAGGTGATATCACCATTCATAGCGAATGGATTGAATACCACATTAAGAAATGTGACATCGTATTACCGCTGGTAGCGATTGCTACACCGATTGAATACACCCGTAACCCTTTACGTGTATTTGAGTTGGACTTTGAAGAGAACCTGAAAATTGTTCGCGAGTGTGTGAAATACAATAAGCGCATTATCTTCCCTTCAACTTCTGAAGTATACGGCATGTGTACCGATGAAGAGTTTAACGAAGATACCTCTCCGCTAATCACCGGCCCAATTAACCGCCAACGTTGGATCTACTCAACGTCGAAGCAGTTATTAGACCGTGTGATTTGGGCATACGGCAAGAAAGACAACCTAAAATTCACCTTGTTCCGTCCGTTTAACTGGATGGGCCCGCGCTTAGACAGCTTAAACTCAGCCCGTGTTGGTTCTAGTCGCGCCATTACTCAGCTAATTCTAAACTTAGTGGAAGGTACACCGATTAAGCTGATTGATGGCGGCGAGCAAAAACGCTGTTTTACTGATATCTCTGAAGCGATTGAAGCCTTATTCCGTATTATCGAGAACAAAGATGGTTTGTGTGATGGTCAAATCATTAACATTGGTTCACCAGACAACGAAGCTAGCATCAAACAGATGGCTGAAACCTTAGTCGATAAATTTGACGCTCACCCGCTGCGTGAAAAATTCCCACCGTTTGCCGGCTATCACTTAGTAGAAAGTAAAACCTTCTATGGTGATGGTTACCAAGACGTACAACACCGTCGCCCAAGTATTCGCAATGCTAAGCGTCTACTAGACTGGGAACCGACCATTATGATGGAAGATACCATTGAAGAGACTTTAGACTTCTTCTTAAAAACGGCCGTAGACGAGTAATAATGAGTTCGAAAGATACGATTAAAGTAGGCTTAAGAATAGATGTAGATACCTTTCGTGGCACGCGTTTAGGCGTGCCCAAGTTATTAGACATTTTTCAACGCCACAACATTAAGTCGTCATTTTTCTTCACCGTTGGACCCGACAACATGGGGCGCCATATTTGGCGCCTTCTGCGTCCAGCCTTTTTGAAGAAAATGCTCCGTTCTAAAGCGGCTAGCCTTTACGGCTGGGACATTATTTTTCGCGGTACGTTTTGGCCAGGCCCGGTGATCGGCAAGAAACTCGCGTCGGTGATCAAAGATACCGACCAAGCCGGTCATGAAGTGGGGTTGCATGCTTGGGATCATCATAAATGGCAGATGAAAACCGATAGCATGTCGCCAGCTGAGCTGGCGAATGAAATCCGTAAGGGCTATCAATTACTGGCTGATATAACCAATAAAGATGTTCAGTGCAGTGCGGTGGCAGGTTGGCGTTGTACCGAAACAACCCTAGACGAAAAGGAAGCTTTTCCCTTTCGTTATAACAGTGATTGCCGCGGTGAGTCGATTTTCGTCCCTAAACCGGGCATGGCACCACAGATCCCTGTGACCCTCCCTACCTACGATGAGCTAATTGGCCAAGACGGGGTAGACGAAAGCAATTATAACCAAGCCATTATTAGCCGAATTAAAGCCGATGCTTTGAATGTGTATACCATTCACGCCGAAGTAGAAGGCATAGTTTGCGCCGAGATGTTTGAACAGCTAATTATTGCCAGTAAACAACAAGGTATTGAGTTTGTGCCGCTTTGTGACTTACTTGACCAAGATTACGTAAACTGGCCCAAAGACAGCATTAT
Organism: Agarivorans sp. MS3-6; assembly: GCF_054112545.1. Classification (NCBI taxonomy): domain Bacteria; kingdom Pseudomonadati; phylum Pseudomonadota; class Gammaproteobacteria; order Alteromonadales; family Alteromonadaceae; genus Agarivorans; species Agarivorans sp. MS3-6. The sequence continues at coordinate 1,926,817 of NZ_CM134202.1, forward strand.
TAATATAGAAATGGACGGACGCGAGGGCTGGCTAAGCCATCAAGCGTCAACGATTCGATCTCAACCGAGTTAAACCAGGATAAACATGCGCCACTTACGAATTAACCTAGCCACTTGGGTACCGATTTTCTTCATCATTCTGTACTTATTACCCTTAGGTTTACGCGATTTATGGTCGCCTGACGAATTGCGTTACGCTGAGATATCACGCGAAATGGTGGCCAGTGGTGACTGGGTTGTACCGCGTTTTAATGATCTACGCTATTTTGAAAAGCCCGTCATGGGCTACTGGATGAATGCCGTATCACAGTTGGTATTTGGTGAGACTAATTTTGCAGTACGTGCGGCGTCAGCCTTAAGTGCCTTAGGCGCAGCCTTCTGTATTTTCTTGCTACTTGCACGGTTTGCTTCTCGGCCAGTGGCATGGTTAAGCTCAGGCATTTATTTAAGCATGTTTATGGTGTCGGGAGTGGGCACCTATAGTGTATTAGACAGCATGCTTAATCTTTGGCTCACTGCCAGTTTCACCGCTTTCTATTTCGCTATTCGCAGTGAACAAGCTCGGCAACGCGCCAAGTATTATGGCCTAGCCGGTTTTTATTGTGGCTGTGCGGTGCTCACTAAAGGCTTCTTGGCGCTAGCCTTGCCAGTCATTGTCGTGGTGCCTTATATGCTTTGGACCAAGCAACTTACCGCCATTTTAAAGTGGGGTTGGTGGGTCATGTTGTTTGCCCTATTAACCTGTTTGCCTTGGGCTTTAGCGATCCATGCCGCAGAACCAGACTACTGGCATTACTTCTTTTGGATTGAGCATATTCAGCGTTTTGCTGCAGATAACGCCCAGCACTCAGCGCCAGTTTGGTACTACCTGCCATTCTTAGCCGCTGGCGTTTTGCCTTGGTTATTTTGGTCGCCCAGTGCCATTGGTCACTTAAAAGGGCAAATGCATTCTCCCTTGTTACGCTACGCTTTATTGTGGGCCATATTACCGCTGTTATTCTTCTCCATGGCTAAGGGCAAACTCGCTACCTATATTTTGCCAATAATGGCACCACTCGCTATCTTGTTTGCTTTTGGTATTCAACAGGCTTTTGCCAAATCTTGTAAAGGTTTGAAGTGGGGGAGCGGGTTAAATGCAGTTTTCTTTGCACTACTAGCCGTTATTACCTTGGTATTGCATTACGCCGGCAAACTGCCATTAGACGCCGAGGAAGCTTACCGCCCATGGCTGCTATTTAGCATCTTTGCCTTTTGGTCAGCGATGGCCTTTGTCGCTTTAAAAGCCAATAGCTTAAATGGCAAGGTAGCCAGCTACATGTTGATGCCTCTAGGCCTATTTATGTTGGCTTGGGCAACCTTTCCTAATGTTAGTATTTACTCGAAGATGCCGGCAAAATTCATGCAGCAGGTATCCCACTTAGTTGAGCCAAATACTGTTTTGGTTGCCGACTACCCCGATACTATGTCGGCCTTCAATTGGTATTTTAAGCGGGCAGATGTTTACTTAGTCGGTCAAAAAGGCGAGGTGCGTTACGGGCTGGAGTACCCTGACGCACAACACCGCTTTATTGAAACTAAACAATTAGCCGCTTTTATCGAACAACAGCGCCAGCAAGCTCCGGTGATGATCTATTTCCGCGATAAACCTAATATGGGTAACGGCTTACCAGAGACCGACCAACGCATCGAGAAAGGCCGTTATACGGTGTTGTATTATCAAGCATTAAACCAATAACATGATAAGTTGGTTGTTAGTTATCGCCTCAATATCTTGTAGCTCGCTGAGCCAATACTGGCAAAAGCGAGCGGCGCTATTGTTTACTGCCGAACCCAATTTAAGTACTCGCCAGAAATTACTCTGTAAACCTTTATTGCTGGGCATTATTTTTTTAGGCTTAGGGGCCGTTTTTTGGTTAGGTGTACTAAGCCAATGGGACGTATCAGTCGCTTACCCCTTGCTCAGCAGTAACTTTGTCATCATGCTACTGGTATCAAAATGGGTATTTAATGAAGACGTCAGTCGACGCCAATGGCTTGGTGTGGCCTTCATCGTGCTTGGTGTTGCCATTCTTGGTGGAGTAAGCCAATGGTTTTAAGAACGCAGCCTAAAAGCGTGGCCTTGGCGCTACTGAGTGTTATGTTTATCTCACTAGCCCAACTTGCCATGAAATGGGGTATGAGCCAACTCAATTTACACTTTCCTGAGGTCAGCGAACTATGGCAGCTACAACGTTATAGTGAGCTACTTAGCCGCTATTTACCCTATTATTTTAGCGTGTTTTCAGGATTAGTGTTTTATGCACTTTCAATGTTATGTTGGGTAATAGCATTAAAACGCTTAGCCTTATCGGTCGCTTACCCTTTGCTAAGTTTAAGTTACGTGATCGTGTATTTTGCAGCGATAGCGTTACCGTGGATAGGCGAACAGTTTAGCTGGATTAAAGCCCTTGGCATTGTGTTTATCTTGGCCGGTATATACTTGGTATTTCCGCGAAGTACCGCCAAGGAATAGCTGACTTTACGCGTAAAGTCAGGGCTTTTACTAAAAGGGGTGAGCCTAGCGCTATTAAATGTGTGAATACTCAAGTATTGTTGCATCATCTACCCATTAACATCGCATAAATTAGTCGCATGGAGTTTGCGCCAACATGAAACGCATATTTGACCTACTTGCCATTGTTTTATTGCTATTACTGGCAACCTCGGTCTTTTTCTTGTTTTCATTTCATCCTGATCGCTACAAAAGCGATTTTCTGCACTGGTTCAACCAACAAAGTGATTGGCAGCTTGCCTATAAAAGTTCTAGCTGGTCCTTAAAGAAGCCACTTAGCCTACAAGTTAACGGCGTAGAACTGGCGAAATCAGGTCAGGCAGCCATATTGGCTGATCAGATCCAGCTGACGGTTGCGGCCCTACCAATGCTAAAAGGCAGTATAGACTTCAGCTCTATCTCTGCTGAACGCTTACAAATAGCGATTACCCCGACGTTATTCCAACACAGTGATAAGCCGGTAAGCCAAGCAGAAGATAATCAAGCCTTTGACATGCCTTGGTTTGATCACATTACGGTGCAACAGTTGTTCATCAAAGACAGCGACTTTACTTGGCAACAGGCTAAACAAAGCTACCGGCTAGAGCGCTTTGAATTAGCCATCGAAGATTGGCGCATCGATTTGGCCAAGCCACAGCTACAAGATTGGCAGTTTAATTTACATAGCAGCGCGCAACGCCTAGTAGGGCCTAATCAGGAATACATATTACCTCAGGTAAGTCTTGCTTATGCCGAACAGCAATTGGTAATAGACCATATTGGCGCCGACCTATTGCAAGGTTCACTATACGCCTCAGCAGAGCTCAGTAACAAACAGCTACGGATACGTGAGTTGGCCTTTAGTGATGCCCGAATAGAGTACTTACCCAATGAAGATGCACTCAGCCAGCAACCAACAGAAACGTCCAATACACTCAGCGTCAATTTGCCTGAGCTAAGCTGGCTAGAAAGGGTGCGAGTGGATAACTTGCTATTAAATCAAATCAGCATTGCCGCCCAAATTGGCGGGCATAACTTCACTTTAAATCGGTTTACTGGTGAACTCGAAAATCTCGATACGCCTTGGCCAATCGATAGCCAACACATCGCAGCGGATTATGCCTTTATCGCTGATGAGTTTGGGATTGACCATATTCAGTTTAATCAGCTAACCGCCAGCGGAAGCATCGCCCAAGGAAGTGCACATTTAGCCGCCTTGCGCAGTGAAGTGTTTGAAGGACAGTTAAGCCTAGCGCTCAGTTACCAATGGCAACAGCAAGCTTTAACCATTCACCAGCTAGGTCTAAGCAATACCGAAATCCCTATCCAGCCCAGTTGGGTTAACAATCTATCCACAGATTCATTGGAAACAGACTCTAGAGCCCCCTTACAGCAGCTTAACATCGAAAAAGTAGAGCTTAAACAGGTCAAATTATTATCGTATGTCGACCAATTACCGTTCTCTGCTGAAGGCTTAAACCTAGAGCTCCGTCAGCTCATGTTAATTAGACAGGGGCAATGGCAAAATATAGAACAGCTTTGGCAAGCTAACAGCCAAGCTTTTGTTGAAGCGCCAGAACTAGCCTTTCGTGGTTTAGTATTAAGCCATGTAAACATGGACATCGGTAGCGAACAGCAAGTTGGGTATTTTAATTTATATGGCGAACTGCCCTTAGGCCAATTTGAGCTTCAGGGACAAGTATTATTGGATCAAGAAAATAAGCCTTGGCAAGCCGAATTATCAGGCCTACTGCTAGACATTAGCCCGCTGGGTAGGCTGGCTAACCATAGAGATTTCAAATTAATTGGTGACTTAGAAATTGCCGGTAAGCTACGTGGAAAATTAACTGATTTTGGTGCCAATATAGATGGCTCGGTCGACATCCATAGCCAACTCATTCAAATACCGGGAGCAGATTTAGAGACGACGCTTGACCAAATCATAGAGAGCCCACGCCAATACTACGAAGACCCTAACCCGCTCATCAGTATGGGCTGGCCGGTACTTTGGCAAGCCCCCAATAGCCTGCCAAAAGGTATCACCCAATTAACTAATCTCAATCTCAAGGCCGAGTTAGAACAAGGTAAACTGACCATTGCGCCACAGCCGCTAAACGGGCTACGTTACCAACTAACGCTAGCCGGCGAAGTAAATCTAGCCAAACAACGATTTAACCAACTAAAACTGATTGTCTCGGACCAACCTTGTTGGCGTTTAGCGCATATCATCCATGGCCCATGGGAGCAGCCAGCCGTGAGCTTTGATCATTACTTATCACCACGTCGCTACTTAGTGAAACAGCAAGAATTTGTAGCAGCGCCCAGCATTCCAAACTGCCGCTACCCTCTAGATGTAGCCAGCACAGCGCAGTAAAACAAGGATTTAAGGATTTAGCTTTAATTCTAAGGCGTGTTCGATAAAGCAATCTCGCAAAGGGTTTTGACTACTATCCTTACGCCATACAAAGTTAAATGTACGTCGCATATCTAAGTCAGGCGTATTTAGCGCTACCAACTCACCCGCCTGTATCGCCTGCTCAACACTGCGTAACGGCAAGCAGCTCAAATATGCCCCGTTAGCCACCAACGCAATTAAGCTCGCTACATGGTTATATTCCCGCCACACCTTTAATTTGCTTATCTTGCCGTGGATCGCTCCATTGAAAATATCTCGAGTACCAGACCCGCCCTCTCTAAGTACCCAACGGGCTCGACTCAAACTGGCTAGATTAACCGCTTGCTTGGCAGCTAAAGGGTGCGATAAACCCGCCACTACAACTAACTGATCTTCACACCAAACTTGCTGGGCGATGCGGCTATCGACACAATGTCCTTCGATCAACCCCAGCTGTAAACGATAATCAAGCAAGCCCGCCACCACCACTTCACTATTACTAATTTGTGGGCTGACCACCAGATCAGGGTAGTCCTTATCTAAGCGAGAAATAATCTGAGCAAGAAAATATTCAGCGATGGTCTGGCTAGCGCCTACGGCCAGCTCTCCACTAATGATTTGCTGACCCGCAAAGCCTTGCATGATATGTTGGCTTTCCATTAATACGCGTTTTGCTCTGGGCCGCAACCAGTGCCCCCAGTGATTAAGTCGTAAACGCTTGCCTTGACGCTCAAACAATCGCTGCCCTAGCCCCGTTTCTAACTGACTTAACGCCATACTCGCGGCTGATTGGGTCATGGACAGTTGCTGTGCAGCGATACTGACACTCTGAGTTTCAGCGATACAAACAAATACCGATAGCTGCTTAAGACTAAAGCGATAAAGATGCTGCATATAAGTATTCCTGATGAATTGTTGTCGATGAAGATAGCCGCTAAATATACTACGGACAACAACAAAGAAATACCGGTAGGTATGCTAGCTGATAGGCTTTAGGCTTTAGGCTTTAGGCTTTAGGCAATATGACATAGAAACCTTTAAATTCAGCAGCCACTTTTTCTTGACTAAATACCTGAACAACAACGGTCATTTTACATTTCTTACCTTCTAGTAAAGGTAACAAACTCCCCTTCATCTGGCTTTTCTTCACTGTCGCTAAGGCGTTATCAGAAATGGCTCGTCGGTGTTTAATTTCACCTTTGGCTAACACTATATCTCCAGCAAAACCGTGTTCTTCCAACATTAACCAAATCATCCCCCAGCCCGATAAAACCGCTTGGCTATAAATGCTTCCAGCAAACATCGTGGAGTGAGGGTTGCCGTTACCAGCAATGGGCAACTTAGTGGTTAGCTCGTTACCGGTATATTGGTGCAAACGCACTCCCATCTTTTCGCTTAATGGGATCTGTTGATTAAACATTTGCTGCAAAGCAGTACATAGCTTGGGCTGACGAACAAAACGATGTTCAGGCGACAGCTCTTTAACCATTTGTTGTACTTTTACCTTCACTTTATCAAAGGTAGGGCTACCTGCAGCTTCAAAACCACAGCTGGTAAAAAACTTTTGCGCATCACCTCGGGCGTTTACCACAATGCGTTTAACCCCCTCTTCATGGGCTGCTTCTTCTAGGGCTAGCATTAACAAGGTGCCCAAACCTAACTTGCGCTGTTCTTGGCTTACCGCCACATGACGGATAAGCGCTTCCTTATTATCACTTAAGAACAAGCGGCCAACCGCTAAGGGCTCACCATTCTTATCGCGGATCATCCGGTGAATACTGTGGTCATCGTAAGCATCCCTTTCACTGCCTAATGGCAACTGCAAAGGTTTATTTAATACCTCCCATCGAAATTGATAGTATTTATCCATCTCACCGGTGGCATCCGGACAAATCACCTTAAACATAAAACGCTTCCCTTATTGCTGACTCACTGTAAAGCCGTTGTGTTAACGTGCTTTAATAAGACAGCTATCAATTATAATAATTCATTTTTCACTACTGCTTTGATCACACCCACCGTTCACAATTTTACATACTGCACCTAATTGCAACAAAACACCAACAACCAACATCGTAGTTAGCATGTCCATCACAGTATGGTAATCCAAGTACCACATCAGATATAGATAACTAAAATAGACCGCCCAAGTCGTCGTTCTCCAGCGAACAAACAGCCGCATGTTCACCCTTTGTAGACAAAAAGCCAACGCAGTATGGGTGCTGTAATCAAGCCCGAAGCGCGGCCACCAGCGCCAATAACCATCAAGTAACATCACCCCGTAAGTTAAGCCAATGCCTAGCAACAATAAGCCGCTGAGCTGCCGGAAAAACCCGCCTTGTTTGTTTCGCCAAAGATGAATCAAGCCAAGCGCACATGTAATCGCCAAAAAAGGAGTGTAGACATCCGCCAACCATGGCAAAAATAGATCCAGCAAAATAGTTCCTCAGTAGCCCTCTCATTACAATCACATCCAGTTTACAGTTTACAGTTTACAGTTATTGTCGCTTTCAATATAGAATGGCCTAGCATAGGTTTCGCTAAGCACGCCCAAACAGGATTATATTTGATGAAAAAAACAGCCATATCTTTGCTGCTTATATCGCTAATGTTGGTCTTAGGACAATACCTTACCCGCCAACAATACCAACACCAGTTAGACCAACTACTCACTCAATTGGCTGAGCAACATTCAGGCTGGGATGTGTCAGTACAGTTGCTTAAACAAGGCTGGTGGCAACGTAATGAGCAATGGACGATAGTAGGAGATATGGCTGAACTAGGCTTTGAGCCACAGGCCGTAAACCTAGCGATTAATCATCAGGTAACCATTTTTCCCATTTGGTTAAGTGGTCAATGGCAACTCGACCCAGTCGTTGGTGACGACCAACCATCACTGACCAACACCAAGCTAAAGCAGATACCACATCAAGGTTTGTGGACCGCTAATCTTTTAAACCGCTCCATGGTGCATGACATTAGCGTGGATACTTTTCAACAAGACTTCGAATCACTCAGTCTTGCTTTTAAACCGCTAAAAGTGATGATTGAGAGCGACTTAGCCATGCAGCAAGGTTCCGTGGTACTCACTTGGCAAGGTATGAAGTTAGATGACCAACAACAAACAGGTGACTTCATAAACATTGGCCAAGTCGACATCGAAGAGAACTTCACTCAACACCATGACTGGAGTATCGTCGATCAAGCCAACTGGAAGCTCCAACAACTAAGCCTTAGCCTAGATCAAGGAGCCACCCAACTCGCCGTTCATCAGCTCAGAGTGAATAATGTTTTTTCAGAGCAACAGCAATTAGCGTATATGCGCATAGATACCGCGTTAACCGATCTTCAATTCAAGCAAAATAACCAACAGCTCACTATGGGCAATCTAGATTTACGTTCTAGCGTGGGTGGAGTGCCTATGGACACACTTATTCAGTTAGCCCAAGGCCACAATAAGCAAACAAACTTAGACCAACTTATCCAACAAGTCGCCTCCAACAAGCTTACCTGGACACTGGAGAGCTTGAGTGTAGATATAGATTCAGACCTCTATAGCTTCCCCCTGTCTGGCGATGTCAATATTGCAGGCACAGCCGCGCTACTCCCCTTCAAGTTGTCTGAGGTATCCAGCTCGTTGCAGTTATTACGCTATCTAGATGTGAATTTGTCTGTCGACTTAAGTGACCAGTTGTTCAGTGCTAATTCTCTTTCAGCCTATGTATTGGCATTACGTCAAGCCGGTTATTTAGAACACAGCAATGGCCGAGATAAAAGCCAACTCATCTTTAATGACAGTGAATTTTCTATGAATCAGCAAGCGGTAAATTAGACAAAAAAACGCGGCGATAAACGCCGCGTAAACAGGGATTAGAAAAAAACACTTGTTACTATTGCTGCTGATGTTTCTTTAGCTGTTCCATGAAATGGGATTGAGCTTTAGTTGAACCAGCACGCTCTGCCTCCTCCACTAGGTTTAAGGCCCTAGCAAGGTCATCTTTTGCCACCGCTTTAGATATCTGTTCTAAATAAAAGTCTTCAGTATCACTCAACATGTCAGCGTCTTTGCTAGAAGCGACAGCGGCAGTACCTACAACTGCGGTGCTTGCTACTGCAGAGGTTTTAGCGTCTGCGGCAACGGTATTTGTTTGAGAAATGGGGCTACTTGCAAAAGTAGAACTAAATAACACATCAGCAAAACGAATATTCAAGTTACCAATGGGTGAATGCTTAGAATAATATTTAAAGGTAGCAGGTAAACCGCCGCCATTTTTCTCTTCGTAGACCGTTTTCGGGTCAATTAATTCTGTCTTACCACCATATTGAGTGGCCTTGCTGTATACCAAAATATAACGAGTTTGGCCTGCTAGCTCAGCGCTGATAGGCATCTTCATCGTTAAAAAACCCTCTGGATCTAGAGTGGTTTCTTCGATACGCAGTATTTCTTTTAAGCTTTCATCATAGAAAACCACGGTAGGCACAAAAACCGTGCGGCTAACAATGCTTTCTAGGTGAAACGTAAATTGGTTCATATTTTCTGGTACGAGTAATGCCGCCGTATAAGAGTTACCTTCAGCAAAATGCACCACGGGTGACTGTTCTGTTACATCAATACGATTAGTTCTATCAAGCACTAATAATTGATATTGCAGTTGGGTCGGTAAAAGCGGTGTAACACTTGAAGATTTCAGGTTTTCAGCTATCGCAGCCTCATCAGAAAATTGGGCTCCCCATGTTCGAAACGGGTCTGTGACTTCTAAAGGCTTATCATCGCTTGAGCTAGAACAAGCGCTCATCAATACACAGCCTAAAACTACCGTTAACACCTTTTTCAAATTACCACCTCTTAAAAGGTGAACACCAACACCATGTTGATGTTCACTCCTTGGTTAAGTTAAGTACTAAATAGTACTTAGCTTAAACTGGCTTACCACCAAGCTTCAACCATGGCGCCAATTTTTGTTACATCAACAGTATCTTTGTCATCTGTTTTCACTTCACCGGTAACGGCATAGAAGCGAACTACAGGACGAGACCACATGAAGTGACCTACTTGGAAGTTTTGTGACAAGGTCACTTTCCATGCGTCACTGGCTACACTGTCTTGCTCAGTAGCTTGGAAACCTACTTCTAAAGCAGTTGCCATGAACTCGTTCCAGTGATGTTGTGGACGAACAGCAACACTGTATTCAGTATTGTCGTTGAAATCACAGGTTTCTGAAGCATCAGTACAGTCAATGGTCAAGTAGTTAGCGTTGTATTCCATGGCGGTCATTTCGCCAAAGTTTACTGCACCATCTAGGAATAAACCGTAGCTGTTTGCGTCAACATCTCTTACGTTTGACCAGTTGTGGCCCGCAGAGTTAGAAATAGTTAATGCTGCTGCATCAGTTTCGTAACGACCGGCAATTTGGAACCAGCCACTGCTTAAGTTTTGGCGGTAAGACGCGAAGAACTGGTAAGCAGTGTCGTTAGCAAATTGGTCAGTGTAATCATCAGTACCGATAGCGAAAGCATAGTTAAAGCGGAACTTTAACGCTGCAGAATCACTGACTTTAATGTCATGCCAGTTAAATTGAAGCATGTTCACTGTACCGTTAGCTGACTGGTATGCACCGTCACCAGCTTGAGTCCAACCTAAATCTAGTTGACCAACACCAACGTTTAGGTTGTCTACACCCGCACCAGCGCCATCAGCACTTAGCATGAAGTAATCACTTAGACCACCTTGCTCACGACCGTAGAAACGTTTACCAGCCCAAACGTATGCGTCTGGTTGTGAAGCAAAGATACCTTTACCACCACCGTAAAATTGAGCTAAACCGATAGTATCGCCCCAAGTTGGTGAGTATCCAGGAGTGTTAAGCATCACGTTCATGTCGAATTCAGCATCGCCATTCTCGAAACCTTGGCTCAACATGAATTCCATCCAGTTACCTTCGTTACCCAGACGGCCGACACCGTTGATAACACCAAAGTCACCTTTGATTACTTGAACTTCATCTTTACTCATTTCTAAAGCATAACGGCCATAACCAGAAAAATTTGGCGTGCCTGCTACTGAAGCGAATGAGGTTGCCGCGGACGCGACTGCAATTGCAATTGTAAGCGCTTTCACTTTCATTTTGTTCAACTCCGTGTGAATCTTGAAATTTTTATTGGAAGCATTTTTAAATAATGACCAACTAGCCATTGGATAAGAGTATAGAGCTCAAAATAAGATAAATAAGTGATTGAGATCACCCTTGAAAGCGCTTGCAAACAATTTCGATCACAATTCAAACAAAATATAAACTTTTGGTTTCATGAAATATAGCAAATCAACCACCCAAAATATGAAAGCGGTTACACCCATAAAGCATTGAAATAAAACAATATATAACTTACAAACCAGTGCACAAATAAATCTATGAAACAAATTATGTTTTATCAGATCCTATTAAGTTAACAAAAATGGAACTATGTGAACTTAATCAACTTATAAAGATGGAATGAATATTTGTTCATTATTCGAGCCGATAAATCGAACCCAATAAACCATCTATATGGCTATCACTAGCCCAATACAGGCCAACTGAAATCTTGTAATACAACATGGTAATTGTATAAAGGCTCACTTAAGCTAAAAAAAAGATCAAATGACAAAAATGCCTTTAGCGGAGGTTCTGTTATAGCCTTGCGCGGTAATTTTAGCTTTCCCGCCCCAGCCTATCGGCTTCTACGCTTATGTTTATAATCTGCATAAAAAGTAAACTACCGAGGATTTTGTAGCTTGATAGATAGAACCACCCTATCGCATGAAGGGCTTATGTTCCTTCTCTATATGCTGACTTTGAAGTTTCTTTCATGGCTTTCCTATTAAAAAATCTTTTATTGAAGCCGATCACTTTTTCAAACTCAGAGATAAAAATGCCCTGATCTTGCTGCTAACATGCCAACATGAAAGCGCTTACACCATTTTTGTGCATAATCGAGGAAAACCAATGCTTAACTCTTACATCGCCCAGTCTAGTTATCAGGGCAGCGTTAACCAATTAATGACCCCAGGGTTAGCAGATGAGTTTATTCAGCCTTGGTATGTACCGTTAAGCACCACGCCTGCTGATACAGGTATCGCGTTAGGCGGTATTGGTAGCGCTTATACCCTAACACCTGCAGGAACAACTCCTCTGTTACACATGCTTCCTGGATTACATTTGTCAGACAAACAACGTGATTCTCTTCGCTTAGAAGATTTCTACTTCAGCCAAACTCGGGCCGATGAAGCGCGTTTAGAAATGGTTAACCAAAGCGATTTTCAGCAAAAGCAAAAGTTCTTCTGTTTAGTCAACCAAGACCAACAGCCATTGTTTAACCCTCAAGATACTGCTGAGCAACAGCTTACCCAGCTGCAACAACTGATCGACGACAGCGGTTTTTACCAGTGGAACGAAGCAAGCTTAGATCGTTGGAAAATTGAGCTTTCACCTAGAACCCAGCAGCTGCTAGCCCTTCAAACACAGGGTAGAGCGCTTAACCTAAGCTGGTTACTTGATTTTTATGATGGGGCTATCGGTATTCAACAGCAGGTGACTCAATCGCTCATCTGTGATTGGGAGCAAGCGGCTTATCACGATCAAGCCACTTGGCCTAGTTCACAGGTTGAATACAGCGCATTGTACCCTGTAGCAAAGCAAAGCTTTAAAGATCAGCAAGCCATTCAGCTCAGTAAGTTTCATTACAGCGGCGTGATCCCAGGGCAAGAAGAATTAGCGGCTCTGCCAGTCAGTTATACTCGTATCGTGTTACGTAACCAATCACAACATAGCCAACACTTCAGCTTAGTGCGATGCCTAGAGAACCTGAGTGGATTTCAGGCCATAAAACAGCGTCCAGGAGCACAAGATGCGGCATGCTCATTGGTAAGAACAGCCAATGGACAAAGTAGCTCACGCCATGATTGGCAAGCAGAACAACAGGCGCATTGCGCCGTGAGTTTAAGCGGAAATGCCGCGCACGGTGTCGACTTTGATGGCCAAAGCTGTTTTTCAATATCGGCCCCCGAAAAATTTAGCTTGAGTGCAAAACCCTACTTTTATAGTCAATCCAGTAGCAATGTTATTGCAGGCGCCTTAGCCAGCGGTCGCTTAAGCAATCAGTTTGACCGAGGCATTTATAGTGGCCGCGAGCTAAGTTCCGCAGCCCTATGTATTAGTGGTGAGCTCGCCCCTGGTGAAGAAGCTGAAATACTATTTAGCCTAGTGCTAGATTTCCCACACATTCATTTACCTGGTTTAGACAGCCAGAAAAAGTATACCCAGCTATACCCCGAAGCCAATGATAGAGCCCTAAATATTTGTCAGAAAGCCATCACCAACGAACCACAAATCCGTGCAGATTTAGCCGAAATAAGTGAACAGTTAATGCCTAATGACTGCCTAGACAAGCTGCAGTTAAATGCCCTAGAACAGGCGCAAACACGGACTTTGGCGCTTAACACCCTATCTTTCATGGCAGAAGCCACGGTGTGGGATAAACAAGACCGCTTTTTGGTTAGAGAGTGTGCCGACTATCCATTTTTTAACTCGCTGGATGTATATTTTTATGGTTCATTCTCACTATTACAAAGCTTCCCACGCCTAGACGGTGCTGTAATGCGCCATTTCTCGAAAGCAGTACTGGCTGAAGATTCAACCATCCGTCGTCATCATGAACACGTTGGTTTACCCTTTGCAGATTTACCCAATAGTAAGACAGAGAGCCAACGCGCCGTGCGTGGAGCGGTAATTCATGATTTGGGTAGCCCATTTGACGCTATCCCTGATGCTTACGATTGGCACAATGTTAAAGAATGGAAAGACTTGGCGCCCAAATACATTTTGATGTTGTTACGTCACTACAAATATCACCACGACTTGACACTATTACAAGACTGCTGGGAAGCCTGTGAAGCCGCGATGGGCTACCTTCAAGCCATGGTAGAGTCAGGACAAAACTTCCCGCTAACGAGAGGGACTGACGACACCTTTGACAATCTATCATCACATGGTATCTCGGTTTACTGTGGGTCACTGTGGATTGCTAGCTTAGAGGCATATGCCAGCATTGCCGAGCGCCTTGATAAAGCCGAAATCTCACTACAATATCGCGTCCAAGCCGCTAGCGCGCGGGCTGAGTTCCAACATACATTGTGGGATGAAGAAGCCGGTTACTACCACTTTTTTGCCACACCATTGCAACGCCAGGATCTAAAGGATGACGCGTCAGCAGGTCTACAATCTGCACTAATGGCTTCAAGCTTTAATCAAGATTTACAACTAAGCGAGAATAGCAGTCAGGTAGAATTGCTCAGTACGCTTAATCACTGGTTAGCCATCGCTAAGCTGCCTGAGCTTGGTAATGCTGCTGCCAAAGTAAAAGCACTATGGCAACAGTACTATCCTGAACAACGCTGGCCAAGCGATGCTGCCACACGCTTACAAAGCCGCCAAGTACGCAAATTGGCCTTATTAGCGCTGGGGGATTTTTGGCAAACATCGTGGTTAGACAAACTGTCTCTAGATAGTGATGACAGCTTTGCCGACCAACTATTAGCTGATAGCTATTGCCGCATGCTGCAATTACCTGCGGTTTCAAGTGAGCAACAACAACAGCGAGTATTACAGTATGTTTATCAACACAACTACTTAGCCAATAGCGCTCGAGTTGGTGCCGCTAATCTTGTCACACGTGACGGTAGCCCTAAAGAATGGGGCAATTTCCAAGCGCACGACGTATGGATTGGCGTTCAATACTCATTGGTCAACGCGATGATGGCCGTAGACATGAATAAACAAGCCGCCGAACTATTAAACGCCTGCTATAGAAACTTGTATCACGATGCCCGTATCCCCTTTGCAGCACCAGAAGGATTTAATGCCAGCTGTCGCTTTGAGGCTGACCTTCTGCTGGGTCAACTGCAGGCGTCGCCAGAACAACTCAACAAGGCGCTAATTGAAGTAGGGCTACTCTACCCCGATGGTCGAATCGCCGCCGATATTCCGCGCCAGCTCAGTGATTTTGAACACGCTTACGAGGCCCTTTGCCAGCAGTTTAAAATTGACAGCAAGACCTTATTTTACGCACTACATCACACCGGTTTGAAATACACGGCCGGACGTTATTTTCGACCGGGAATGATTTTTTCACTGCCTTTGGTTAAGGCGTAGCCTGACCAAGCACAATACTGAATTTAGAATAACTATCTCTGAGGTAAATATGAGCAAGCAATATGGTTACTTTGATGACCAACATAAAGAGTATGTACTCACTACGCCAAAAACGCCGATAAAGTGGGCTAACTACGTTGGCACCTTAGATTTTGGTGGTTTAATTGACTGCACGGGTGGCACAGTTGTGTGTAAGCAAGACCCTGCATTAAACCGAATTACTAAGTACATTGCTCAAATGCCACAGTCAGAGTTTAAAGGCTCTACGGTTTATATTCGTCGCAAAACCGAGCAAGGTTACCAACTATTTTCACCGTTCTTCACCCCATGTTTGGTGGAATTAGATAAATTTGAATGTCGTGTGGGTTTGTCTTACACACGCTGGGTGGTTGAAGCACAAGGTTTGAGAATTGACCTCAAGATATTTGTTCCACAAGGCTCAGATACTTTATTGCAAGACATTACTGTGACTAATATTAGTCAGCAAACTCAAGCGGTTGATGTTGTGCCTGTTTACGAGTTTACCCATTTTGATGCGCTTAAGCAGTTGGTAAACGCTGATTGGGTTCCCCAAACAATGACGGTAAAAGCCCATCCAGAAAATGATGGCAAGCTCGTGCTTGAGCAATATGCTTACATGAAGCGTGACACCTCAGTTAACTACTTAAGCTGTAACCGTGAAGTAGATTCTTGGGAAGGCGACCGTCGAGCCTTTTTGGGTGAGAATGAATTTGGCTCATGGGCCAAACCCTTGTCGCTGATGGAAGACAGCCTGAGTAATTCAGAGTGTGACCGCGGTGATAACGTCGGTGCGTTACTGGTAAAATTGGGTGAGTTAGCGCCTGGTCAATCTGAGCGCGTGATTACCCAATTAGGACAAGTTCCTAGCTTAGATAAAGCTGCTGATAGCATCGCTTTATACCGTGATGAGCAAGCCGTTGATCAAGCCTTTACCAAATTGACCGAATTTTGGGAAAGCTATTTAGACGTCATGCAAGTTGATACGCCTGATGCAGCAATGAACTCAATGCTAAACGTTCATAATCCGCGCCAATGCCACACCACCAAAAACTGGTCTCGCTACCTATCGCTTTACCAATTAGGTTACGGTGCCCGCGGAATCGGCTTTAGAGACTCATCGCAAGACTTAATAGGCGTAATGGCCCACATGCCGCAAGAAGCCCGTGAGTTTGCCGAACGGTTGCTTTCAGTGCAGCTAGAAAACGGCTCGGCAATGCACCAATACTTCCCATTAACCATGGAAGCTAACGAAGGTGACTCGCGCGAAGAGCCTGATTGCCCAAATTATTACGGCGATGACCACTTATGGATAGTGCTCACTATTGCTCAATACCTTAAAGAAACCGGCGATCTAAGTTTCCTCGACAAGCCTATTAGCTACTACAGTAAAACCTTAGAGCTCGAGCAGCGGGCCCAAGGTAGTGTTTATCAACATCTACTTAAAGCTATCGACTTTACTTGGAACAACATTGGTGAACACGGACTACCTTTATTGGGTTTTGCCGATTGGAATGACACCGTAAACCTGCCAACAGGCGCTGAGTCGCTGTTTGTTGCCAATTTATTTGGTAAAGCACTAAAAGAAATCATTGATATCGCCGCCGCGATTGATGATCAAGCAAACCTTGAGTTATTGACTGGCTACTACCAAGAGATGAAACAGCGAGTAAATACTCACGCTTGGGATGGCGAGTGGTGGGTTCGCTATTTCACCAATGAGGGCCAACCGATTGGTTCGCAACAAAACCAGCACGGCAGCTTATATACCAATGGTCAATCTTGGCCGGTTATTTCAGGTTTTGCTGAAGGTGACCGAATGTTCGCAGGCTTGGATGCAGTGAACCATAAACTGAATACCAAGTACGGTATTATGCTGTCAGGTCCTGGCTATAACGGCTTTGATCCAAATCTGGGTGGCGTAAGTACTTATCCTCCTGGGGCTAAAGAAAATGGGGGTATTTTCCTTCATTCGAATCCTTGGGTGATGATGGCGGAAACGATTGCTGGAAATGGCGACCGCGCATTTGAATACTACAATCAAATTAACCCTGCCTATCAAAATGACAATTTAGACGTATTTCAGTCTGAACCCTACTGCTATCCGCAGAACATTTTAGGGGCAGAACATAAACAATTTGGTATGGGGCGTAATGCTTGGCTATCAGGTACATCTAGTTGGACCTACGTTGCCGGCACACAATACATACTAGGGGTTAAACCAAGCTTAAACGGTTTAGAAATTGATCCCTGCATTCCATCTGCTTGGGATGGCTTCAGCGTAAAGCGTCACTACCGCGGCGCGTTATACCAAATCAAGGTGACTAACCCCAACAATGTGAGTAAAGGCGTTGCCAGTATTAGCGTAAATGGTGAGCTAATTGACGGACAAATTCTGCCAATAATGACCGACGGTACACATACCGTTGAAGTGGTAATGGGATAAATCAGCCCGCCACAAAAAAGCCAGCGTCAGTGACGCTGGCTTTTTTAATGGCGTTATAATTTCACCAATCTTGTATTATGCGAGAGAAAGCTGGCTCTCTATATCGAACATATGTAAGAACTGACTATCCAAATACACATTGATAGCCCCCTCTAGCGAACCATGCTCTGCTGGAGTTTCTATGATTATTTGTTCACCGCCCAGCTCCGCCTTAATCAGCATCGTTGCTCCGAGCAGCTCATGATCAATCAGCTTACACTTAGCTTCAATACCATGCCCAGCTTCCAGTTGGTGCTGATGTAAGTGTATATCGTTAGGGCGTACCCCAAGAGTGACCGCTTGACCATTAGTCACCTTGCCTAAAAACTTCGCAGGTAAATCAATTTTTTGATCGCTCAACGATAAAGTCCAGCCCTCTTGCTCTTGGTTAACCGTAGCGGGGATCATATTCATCGTAGGTGAACCAATAAAACTGGCCACAAACTTATTCGCTGGTTGAGTAAACACCTCGTAGGGCGTACCAATTTGGGCGGTAATACCTTTATTCATCACCACAATACGGTCAGCTAAGGTCATGGCTTCTACTTGGTCATGCGTTACGTATAAAGTAGTGACACCTAACTTATGGTGCATGTCTTTTATCTCAGCACGCATTTTTCCGCGAAGCTTAGCATCAAGGTTAGACAAGGGTTCATCAAATAGAAATAGTTTAGGTGTGCGCACCATGGCTCGCCCCATCGCTACCCGTTGACGTTGACCACCCGATAACTGCTTAGGTCGTCGATCTAAATAATCGGTTAATTGCAGCATTTCTGCCGCCCAGTCGACCGATTTTTTTATCTCAAGCTTATTTTTACCCTGCATTTTAAGACCAAAGGCAATATTTTCGTACACCGTCATATGGGGGTATAAAGCGTAGCTTTGGAACACCATCGCTAAATCACGATCTTTAGGGTCAACCGTATTAAGACACTTTTCCCCCATGGAGATGTCTCCCGAGGTGATCGTCTCTAAGCCCGCCACCATTCGCAGGATGGTAGATTTGCCACAACCCGAGGCGCCGAGCAATACCACAAATTCACCATCACCCATATCTAAGTTGAAACCTTTTACGATTTCAACTTTCCCGTAGCTCTTACGTAGATCTTTGAATGATAGTGAAGCCATGCTTATATCCCTTTACGTTGTTTTAAAAATTGTTGAAAGTACTTAGCACTTTGTTTAAATACTCGCTGCTGTGAAGCATAGTCAACATAGACTAAGCCAAATCGTTTATCGTAGCCGTAGGCCCATTCAAAGTTGTCCATTAAGCTCCAAGCAAAGTAACCGCGTAAATCAACGCCTTGCTCAATAGCCACCGCTACAGCATCTAAGTGGCGCTGGTAATAGTCACAACGTTGCTGATCAATCACTTCGCCATCTTGCAGGCTGTCGGCACTAGCCATGCCATTTTCAGTGATAAAAATGGGGGGTAAATCATAACGTTGATGCAGTTTAATCAATAAATGGCTAAATGCTTCTGGACACACTTCCCAGCCCATATCAGTTCGTTCAACACCCTCTAAGCGCACATGCTCAGGGCCGTGCTCTCCAGCTTTAATCACATGGCGGGTGTAATAGTTGATACCAAGAAAGTCGATGGGTGCCGCAATCAGTTCCAAATCACCAGGTAAAATGGTTGGCCACCATAACGGTTGCTGCTGGCGAATGGCTTCTGGGTATGTCGCTTCCATTAATGGTTGCAAAAACCAATGAATACCTTGCTGCTCATCAAAATCAGCGGCATCAATGTCGGCCTGGTTATTTGGATCTAAAGGATAGGCAGGAGCAAAATTAAGCACGATGCCATGGTCTGCCTTAGGCGCATTAGCGCGCATTTTTGGTAACGCTAAGCCGTGAGCAAGTAACAAATGGTGGGCAGCCTGAAAACCAAATTTGTCATCCTTCAAACCTGGAGCGTGATCCCCAAAACGGTAACCTAAAAAGGCGCTACATAGCGGCTCATTAAAGGTGGCATAACTGGTAACCTGATCACCTAAAGCTTTAGTCATTATGTCGGCAAACTCTGCGAATTTGTATGCGGTTTCACGGTTTAACCAGCCACCTCGGTCTTCTAAATACTGTGGAAGATCCCAATGGTAAAGCGTAACAAACGGTTTGATGCCCAGCTCATTTAGCTTAGTAATTAGGCGCTGATAGAACGCGATACCAGTACTGTTTACTTGCCCTTCTACTGGCATAATACGTGGCCATGCTATCGACAAACGATAAGCATCTACGCCAAGTTCTGCGATCATCTCTAAGTCTTGTTCCCAACGATGATAATGATCACACGCTATGCTGCCGTCATCACCATTAACCACTTTACCTGGAGTGGCGCAGAAACGGTCCCAAATGGATTCACAACGTTGATCCTCTTGGTTTGCTCCTTCGATCTGGAAAGCGGCGGTGGCAACGCCAAAGACAAAGTCTGAACGACGAAAAGGTGAAGACTCGGGAAAATCAAAAGACATAAAAACCTCGTAAACAAGATAACCACAGCTCAAAGAGGCGAGTTATCGCTGGAACATGAAAAGATACGGTGACTAGCAAGGCTAGTACTACTGACTAATTTTAGTCTTAGGCTCTTGGCTAAGCGCAGGACTAAAACAAGGCAAGGAATTAAATGATTAGGCAGATTGTCGATGCATATTTAATTCCTCACGGTTATTTAGATTAACTCTTGGGAGGAGCGGTAGATTCACGAACAACGAGAACAGGTTCTAGCTGAACCCCTTTCACTAGGTCGATATTAGACAAGTTTTGCAACACCATATTGGCAGCAATCGTCCCCATTTGTTCAATAGGAAAACGAATCGTAGTCATTTTGGGCCTAAGGTAACGCGAGTAAAACATATCATCGTAACCCACCACCGAGATACGCTCTGCGGGTGACTCATCGTCCAAAGACAACACATCGTAAACCCCAATCGCGATATTGTCGTTACCGCAAACCACGCCAGTAAAATCTACACCACGTTGAAACAATTTCGCGGCGGCTTTATTGCCACCATCTTCTTGATACAAACCTTCAACGATTAATTGCGGATCATATTCAATACCCGCTTCGCTAAGCGCGTTACGATAACCTTGTAAACGTTCACGTGCATCCAAATGCACTAAGGGGCCGGTAATCGATGCGATTTTGGTGTGGCCTAAATCAATTAAATGTTTGGTAGCCAAATAGCCACCCAGTTCGTTATTCAGATAAATACAGCGATTTGCTAGTTCAGGCACATAACGGTTAAGTACAAATATATTTTGGTCGCGCTGACACAACTCGATCAGCTCATCATCGCTCATTGCCTGAACCACTAGCAAGATAGCATCAACCCGACGAGACTTAAGGAAACGCACTGCGTCTCGCTCTTGATCGATATCATCATGCCCGCTGGTCGCAATTAAGTGTTGGCCTTCGTTGCGTAATACCGATTCAATACTTTCCATCATCGGCCCATAAAACGGACCCGACAAGGTACCCACTACGATACCAATACTGTATGAACGATTAGTCGCCAAAGCTTGAGCAAATGAATTAGGCTGGTAACCCAGTTTATCCATGGCGGCAACGACACGGTCTCGATTCTCAGTCGATACTTTGTTGTTGCCATTCATCACTCTGGAAACCGTGGCCTGAGAGACCCCAGCTAAATCAGAGACTTCCTTGATTGTCGCCATTTTTCATTCAGCCTTTTAATTATGTAAGCGCTCGCACAATCACAAAATAGGGAATTTATAAGTGAACCACAGGGTTTCGTGAAAGCGCTTTCTGACAATATGACTGATAAAAGTCATTACTGTCAATTACCATTGATACGTCCAAACGGGTTCTGTGAGGCGCCGCAAAGTTTACTTTAATCAATGAAACTTAAACCTTTAACCAAAAAGTCATTGGCCCATCATTCACCAGTGAAACTTGCATGTCAGCGCCAAACGACCCCGTCTGAGTTTCTAGGCCTCGTTCTTTACAGGCATCAACATAAAACTGATACAAATGCTCTGCTTGCTCTGGCGTGGCCGCTTTAGAAAAGCCAGGCCGTAATCCCTTGTCGGTTTCAGCCACCAAAGTAAATTGTGAAACCACTAATAAGCTTCCACCTGCCTGCTGCACATTGAGGTTGGTTTTACCTTGTTCATCGCTAAACACTCGATACTTGATGACCTTTTCACACAACTTAATCGCTTTTTGGTAATCATCCGCTTGTTCAACACCTAGCAAGACTAACAAACCTGATTCAATGTTCGCGGTGGTTTCACCGCCGATGCTAACACTTGCTTGTTTTACCCGTTGTATTAAAGCAATCATTATTTCTCCTCGAACTCTGTGATTAGGGGGGGATGCTCTGACTCAAACTCGCCTAAAGCGGCGGTAATCTCAGCCCCAATCAATACCACTATCCAACTCAAATAAACCCACACAAACAAAATTGGAATACTGGCTAATGCCCCATAAATGACTTGGTAAGAAGGAAAAGAGGAGACATAAAAAGCAAACCCTCGCTTACACAGCTCAAATAATAAGGCAGCGACCACCGCCCCCGCTAAGCCATGTAAGAATCGAATTGATTTGTTAGGCACCAGTAAGTAAAGAATACAAAATGCGCCAATAGAGAACATCAGCGGAACAACGCGCAGTAATTGATTCCAAATACCCAGCAAGGTTTCATCGGAAAACACTTGGATTGAGAATATATAGGAGCTGAGCGCTAAACTCCCTCCCATCAATAAAGGCCCAAGCGTTAAAATCATCCAATAAATGGGAAACGCACCGTGCCAGCGTCGAGAGATCTTGACCCGCCAAATCATGTTTATGCTTTTATCGATTGCCGATATTAGCATCAGAGCCACCACCGCTAAGGCACCAATCCCCACGGCAGTCATCCGCGATGCATTTTCCACAAACCCGCGTAAGCTTTGTTTAACGACTTCTCCTGATGCTGGCACAAAGTTGTTAAAGACAAAATCTTCGATCAATGTTTGAAAACCAGAAAACACTGGAAACGCACTAATAATAGAAAAAGTGACCGCCACTAAAGGTACCAGTGACAATAAACTGACATAAGCAAGCGACCCAGCAATCATGGTGAGTTTATCTTGCTTCATTCTTGAAAAGAGAAAATAACTAAAAGATTTAGCCAATGCTAAACCCGACTGCCATTTACTGATTTGTAGTAAGGCATTCATGATTTTTATTACTCCCTAATAAATAATCACTTAACAGCTAACTACGGTAATTATTCAGCTACCGCATTACAACAATTAATCAGTATTTATCGCTAAATTAAACAGAACAAAAGCTGACGTTTTTTTGAACTGAATCACATTAAGTGGTAGACTCCCGCCCCATTTCTTTTCGTTCTTTAATGGATTCATAGAACCATGTTTGAATTTCCAAAATTTCGCGGAGCCACGGTTAAAAATGACCTGCTCTCTGGTTTAACTGTAGCACTAGCCCTAGTTCCAGAGGCCGTTGCTTTCGCTTTTGTGGCAGGCGTAGAACCATTGGTGGGCTTATATGCAGCCTTCATGGTTGGACTCATTACTGCTGTCATAGGCGGCCGCCCAGGTATGATTTCTGGCGCAACCGGTGCCCTAGCGGTAGTGATGGTAGCGCTTGTGGCAGACCATGGTGTTGAGTACCTGTTTGCCACGGTAGTGTTGATGGGTATCCTGCAAGTATTGGCCGGGGTATTCCACCTTGGTAAGTTTATTCGAATGGTGCCACACCCGGTAATGCTGGGTTTTGTAAATGGCTTAGCCATCGTTATTTTCTTAGCCCAACTTAGTCAATTTCAAATACCAAATGCCTTTGGCGAAATGGAGTGGATGCAAGGTAGCCAGTTATGGATCATGTTAGGTCTAGTCGCGGCAACCATGGGAACGATTCACTTTCTTCCTAAGCTCACCAATGCTGTACCGGCTTCATTGGTAGCGATTGTAGGAGTCACCTTAGCGGTGCATCTGCTCGGTTTAGACACCCGTACCGTGGTTGATTTTGTACGCAGTATGACCGGTGATGTAAATGCCACTATTGCTGGTGGCTTACCAGCGTTCTCTATTCCTAGCGTTCCATTCAACCTTGAGACACTGCAAATTATCTTCCCTTATGCGCTAGTACTAGCGGCGATTGGCTTAATTGAATCGCTACTAACCTTGACGGTAGTGGATGAAATGACCGGCACGCGCGGCCACGGCAACAAAGAATGTATAGGCCAAGGTGTTGCCAACGTAACGACCGGATTTTTTGGTGGTATGGGTGGCTGTGCCATGATTGGTCAAAGTATGATCAACATTCGCTCTGGTGGGCGTGGACGTCTCTCAGGCATTACCGCTGCTTTGGCACTATTAGGCTTCATTTTATTTGGTTCTTCCTTGATTGAAATGATCCCATTAGCTGCCTTAGTCGGTGTGATGTTTATGGTGGTGTTAGGTACCTTCGAATGGGCCAGTCTACGGATGATTAACAAGGTGCCTAAAGCTGACTTCTTTGTGATTGTATTGGTATCGGTTGTCACAGTATTTACTGACCTCGCGGTAGCGGTAGTTATCGGTGTGATTGTCTCAGCCTTAGTATTTGCTTGGCAGCATGCAAAACACATTTATGTCACCACAACGAGTGTCGATGAAGACCACAAAGTGTATGAGCTTGATGGGCCATTATTTTTTGGTTCAGCAGCCAACTTCTTAGACTTATTTAACCCAGCGAACGATCCAAAAGACGTAGTGATAGACTTTGCTAAATCTAGAGTCAGTGATCACTCTGCTATTGAGGCCATTGATACCCTCGCAGAGCGTTATGAAAAAGCAGGTAAAACGCTACACCTTAAGCACCTGAGCTCAGAGTGTCGTAAGCTTCTCAGTAAGGCTGGCAGTGTAGTGGAAGTCAACTTAATCGAAGATCCCAACTACAAGGTTGCTACAGACACCTTAGATAACTAAGGGCAATTAACTCACCAACTTGTTATCGATAGCCGCTATCCTAATCACTTTAGGATAGCGGCTTTTTTGTAAGCATAAGCTGGCATGTTAGGTTAAGCTTTAATTTTGCACTGATGGTGAGCGAAGGTGATAGACCTATTGTTCGTGAATGTCGGTTTTATTTTATACGTATTGCTTATCTTTGCGGTGGCATTACAAGTGGTACTTAGGCGCCGCCCAGTGGGTGTTACACTCACCTGGCTACTGTTGATTTTCACTCTTCCTCTATTCGGTATTATTTGTTATCAGCTATTCGGCGAACGCTACCTCGGACGATTTAGGGTGAAACGCGCCCGCTTAATGGAAATAAAGTATAAGCAAAGCATCGGCCAATTTAACCGCTCACCTCATGTTGTCAAAGAAGCCTGTTCACGCCAAGCAAAACCCCTAAACAATTTGACTCATCGCTTATTAGGCCTACCTATTTTGGGGGGCAATCAACTTAGAAATTTTGACAACTCCTTAGCTGCACTCAGTGCAATAAGCCAAGATATAGAAGCAGCTACCTCAACCATTTATATGGAGTTTTACATTGTACATCTAGGAGGTTTAGTCAACCCTCTACTAGAAGCATTAGCACAAGCTGCACAACGCGGCGTAAGTGTTTACTTACTCGCTGATTCAGTAGGCTCTAGACAATTTTTGAAATCCACTATGCGTCAACAGCTTGAGGAGGCGGGGGTACAGATCATAGAAGCTTTACACGCCAATCCTGTGCGGATGCTATTTCAGCGTATCGACCTGCGATTACACCGTAAAATAGCGGCCTTTGATCAAAGTGTGGCTTATACCGGCTCAATGAATTTGGTTGACCCAAGATTTTTTAATCAACAAAGTGGAGTTGGCCAATGGGTTGACCTAATGCTGAGAGTCGAAGGCCCAGCGGCAATAAACCTTCAAGCGGTCGTGGCTTACGACATAGAGATGGAAAATGGCCTCCCCCTAATTGAACAGTTAGATTTTAAAAAAAACATACCCAATATTGGCCAACAGACGATGCAAATCATGCCGTCGGGGCCAGGCATTTTTGGTGACCATGTGATTGAGCTTTTAATCACATCGCTCTATGTCGCGCAACAGCAAATCATTCTTACTAGCCCCTATTTTGTGCCAGACGAAAGCTTACAAATGGCACTGGTGACAGCCGCTAATCGAGGGATAGAAGTGAACCTTATCTTACCCGCCAGAAATGACTCGTTTTTAGTTCGCTACGCGAGTCACTCTTTTTATCAGCAACTGCTCGATGCTGGAGTAAAGATCTACAGATTTAATGGTGGTTTACTACATACCAAAAGTTTACTCATTGATCAGCGGGTGGCATTAGTGGGCACCGTTAACTTAGACATGCGCAGCCTGTGGCTCAACTTTGAAGTAACCTCAATCATTGACGATAAAGATTACGCCGAAGATTTATACCGTATTATTCAACGCTACCTACAACAAAGCACCAAAATAGATGCTATAGCGTGGCGCAAACGGCCTATCTACCGACGCCTAATGGAAAACATCATTCATATATTTAGCCCTTTGTTATGACTAACTCATCAAGCGCATAGCCGACTGGCCAATTCTTCTTTCTTACTTACACTTAATGTCATTTTTACCCGCTCAATATCGAGGCTGAGGTATCAGCGCCCGTCAACCCAATAATGTTGCTTACTTTACTCTATATGAGCTTATTCAAGCTGTATCTATTAAGTTTATGACCAAGGCTTTCAAAGCCAATAAGCAGAACCACCGCACAGTTTAATCAAACAAAACTCTAAAAAAGGTGACTAAAAAGACAATACCCCCTTTAATTGGCAAACTTATAAATAGTGAGTAAGCGATAGCATCGCCTAGTCGTTTAAGGGATTAATCTAGGTTTTAATGTGAGCAATCAAACCATTAGCAGCGCAGCGCCACCAATACTGCGCACCATCGTGCCGGAAATTAAGCAACAAGCACAGCAAGGTCAAGGCGAAGAATTGGCTCAACGTTACCAACGCTATTTTCAAGCCGGCTTGGCAACCAGCGAGCGTGAAATACAGCGCATATATCAATTGCGCCATAGGGTATATTGCGAAGAATTTCATTTTGAGCCGAGCAATACTTCAAAAATGGAAACCGATCAATACGATAGTCATTCTCAATATTGCCATGTGCAGCACTTAAATAGTGGCTTAGATGCCGGTTGTCTGAGACTAATCAGCCCTAGCAGCACGCAATCCCTACCGCTGTTAGACGCATGTGGTTTAGCAATAAATCACCCCCAACTTCATCCCAATAATTTTTCGCCAGATAGTATTTGTGAGGTGTCTAGAGTCGCCTTAGATAGCCGTTTTCGTCGTCGTAAAATTGATAATGGTGGTGGCGCAAACCCGGTAGGGATCGGCATTAACCCATTTAGCGAGAAAGAACTAAGAACCTTTCCTTATATCAGCATGAGCCTTTACCTCGCGGCTTCGGTTGTCGCTCAACAAAGCGGTATTAAACATGCTTACCTAATGGTTGAACCTCGCTTGGCACGCAGTTTATCCCTACTAGGTATTAAAATGACTCGCATCAGCCCAAACATCGATTACCACGGAATTCGCGCTGCTTATCACGTCACTATAGAGCATTTCCAACAGCAGCTGCCCGTGCTTTTTCAACCCTTGTTGACCCTAATTGAACACAGTTTTAAACCAAACGTAGCTTTTCGTTTTGAGCAAACAAACGATACCAGCGCGCTTAGCGAGGCTATTTAAAGCAAAAAGGCAGCCTAAGCTGCCTTTTTTAACATCAACCTTTAAACGCTAACTTATGGTGCCTTTGGTGGGCGACCAGCACGTTTACGTTCGTTTTCTGTTAGCAAACGCTTACGAATACGGATGCTTTCTGGCGTTACTTCAACTAACTCATCATCATCAATAAACTCTAAAGCTTGCTCTAGGGTTAATACGATAGGTGGCGTTAGCGTTTGTGCTTCATCAGTACCAGAAGAACGTACGTTAGTCAGCTGCTTACCTTTCAAACAGTTTACGGTTAAGTCATTTTCGCGAGTGTGAATACCCACAATCTGACCTTCGTATACTTCATCCGCGTGCTTAGCAAACAGGCGACCGCGGTCTTGTAAGTTAAATAAAGAGTAAGTCAGTGCTTTACCGGTAGCATTTGAAATCAATACGCCGTTTTGACGCTGACCAATAGTACCGCCTTTGTGTGGGCCGTAACATTCGAAGGTGTGGTAAATCAAACCAGAACCAGAAGTCAGTGTCATAAATTCTGTTTGGAAGCCCATTAAGCCACGGCTTGGCATTAGGAAGTCCATGCGTACACGGCCTTTACCATCTGGTGCCATATCAGTAAGGTCACCCTTACGTAGGCCCATTTGCTCCATAACACTACCCTGATGCGCTTCTTCAACATCAATGGTGACTGTTTCATAGGGTTCTTCTAACTTACCATCTACTGTGCGAAGAATTACTTCTGGGCGAGATACAGCAAGCTCAAAGCCTTCACGACGCATGTTTTCGATAAGGATACCTAGGTGAAGCTCACCACGGCCAGATACGCGGAATTTATCCGGATCGTCCATTTCTTCAACACGTAATGCAACGTTGTGCACCATTTCTTTCTGTAAACGCTCTAGAATATTTCGCGAGGTAACAAATTTACCTTCTTTACCTGCAAACGGAGAGTTGTTTACTTGGAAAGTCATGTTAACGGTAGGTTCGTCAACGCTTAACGGTTTTAACGCTTCAACGTTATTAGTATCACACACGGTGTCTGAGATTTTTAATTCACCTAAACCAGTAATAGCGATAATGTTACCGGCTTCCGCTTTTTGCGTTTCTTGGCGCTCTAGACCTAAATAACTTAATACTAAGCCAATTTTACCGTTACGTTTCTTACCGTCAGCACCTACCACAGTAACCTGTTGGTTTGGTACAACACTACCACGAGTAATACGGCCTACACCGATAACACCAACGTAAGAGTTGTAATCAAGCTGTGAAATTTGCATTTGGAAATCACCGCTTGGATCCGCAGCAGGGGGAGCAACGTTATCAACAATCGCTTGGAATAGTGGTTCCATATTGTCTGAAGGATTGTCTAAATCCATGGTCGCCCAACCATTGATGGCTGATGCATAGACCACTTTAAAGTCTAGCTGGTCATCGGTCGCGCCAAGGTTATCAAACAAATCAAAAACTTGATCCATAACCCAGTCAGGACGAGCGCCAGGCTTGTCGATTTTATTGATAACCAAAATTGGCTTAAGGCCTTGCGCAAATGCTTTTTGAGTTACAAAGCGAGTTTGCGGCATTGGACCTTCTTGCGCATCAACCAACAGCAACACAGAGTCTGCCATAGACATTACGCGTTCAACTTCACCGCCAAAGTCGGCGTGTCCAGGAGTATCAACGATGTTGATGTGGTAATCGTGCCACTCGATCGCAGTATTCTTTGCAAGAATAGTAATACCACGTTCTTTTTCAATATCGTTAGAGTCCATGACTCGCTCTTCAGCATCGCCACGGGTGGTTAACGTTCCTGATTGCTGCAATAGTTTGTCTACCAGGGTGGTTTTCCCGTGGTCGACGTGAGCAATAATGGCGATGTTTCTTAACTTATCTAGCACGGCGTTTAGCCCTTTATATAATGAGGTAAAATCAAAAAGTGGGCTATTGTACATATAAACGACAAATTCTCATAGTTTTAAGTTGATCACGGTTTTTCCTCTGCGTATTTAAGGTATGATGTTCACTGCCAAAACTACTTGCACCAAAACGGACAAGATTAGCACCATAAGGGTGCAATCAATTGCACCATATTGACGCTAACGCCCATTGTAACCATAAGTTTCAATAGCTTATGCATTGGCACAGTTTTCGCTAGATGCAACACAGCAGTGATAAATTCGCAATTATTACAATTCAAATCGATTGAACCATCAATTTTGATGACACCGGAGGTTAAAAACATGTCTGCAGAAGTTTTAGCTTTGCTTAAAGAGCAAGAGGTTAAATTTGTTGACTTACGCTTTACCGATACTAAAGGTAAAGAACAACACGTATCTATCCCATCTCACCAGGTTGACGAAGATTTCTTCACCGACGGCAAGATGTTCGATGGTTCTTCTATTTCTGGCTGGAAAGGCATTAACGAATCAGACATGGTATTGATGCCTGATCCTGCTACTGCTGTTTTAGACCCGTTCACAGAAGAAAATACTCTAAACATTCGCTGTGACATTTTAGAGCCTGCAACAATGCAAGGTTACGACCGTGACCCTCGCTCGGTTGCTAAGCGCGCTGAAGAATACATGCGTTCGACAGGTATTGCAGACGCTGCTTACTTTGGTCCTGAGCCTGAGTTCTTCTTGTTTGACGATGTTAAATACAAAACTGACATGTCAGGTTCTATGTACAAAATTGATGCGGATGAAGCATCTTGGAACTCAGACAAGCACTTTGAAGATGGCAACACCGGTCACCGCCCAGGCGTTAAAGGTGGTTACTTCCCAGTAGCGCCAGTTGATTCTTCACAAGATCTACGTTCAGCAATGTGTTTAGTACTTGAAGAAATGGGTCAAACTGTTGAAGCGCATCACCACGAAGTGGCGACTGCTGGCCAAAACGAAATTGCAACGCTTTTCAACTCTATTGTTGAAAAAGCTGATGAAACTCAAGTGCTTAAGTATGTTGTTCACAACGTAGCTCACGCTTACGGAAAAACAGCAACCTTCATGCCTAAGCCAGTTGTTGGTGATAACGGTAGTGGTATGCACGTTCACCAATCAATTTGGAAAGACGGCGAAAACTTGTTTGCTGGTGACCTATATGGTGGCCTATCTGAAACTGCATTGTTCTACATTGGCGGTATCATCAAACACGCGAAAGCGATTAACGCTTTTGCTAACGCATCGACTAACTCGTACAAGCGTTTAGTACCAGGCTTCGAAGCACCCGTTATGCTAGCTTACTCAGCGCGTAACCGTTCTGCGTCTATTCGTATTCCTGTAGTACCTTCGCCTAAAGCACGTCGTATCGAAGTACGTTTCCCTGACCCAACAGCAAACCCATACTTAGCATTCTCTGCAATGTTGATGGCTGGCCTTGACGGGATCAAAAACAAAACTCATCCTGGCGACGCTATGGATAAAGATTTGTACGACCTACCTGCAGAAGAAGCAGCAGCAATTCCACAAGTGGCAACTTCACTTGAAAATGCACTAGCTTGCCTAGATGCTGACCGTGAATTCTTAACGGCTGGCGGCGTATTCAGCGATGATTACATTGATTCTTACATCGCATTGAAATCTGCTGACGTTGAACGCATTAACATGACAACTCACCCAGTTGAGTTCGAATTGTACTACAGCGTATAAACAAAACGTTACACGGCATATAAAACCCGCTTTAAAGCGGGTTTTTTTATTGCTTTTCAATGAGTTTTTGCCCATTTTAAGTAAGTAGAATGGAGGAACAAAAATGAGCAAGTGGTTTGCAATCTTTTTAATGGCTGGTTTAGGACTTATAAATGCTCACGCGGCCAATACGGTATATCAATGGGTAGACAAAGATGGGGTGACTCATTTCTCTGATCGCCCTCAAACAGGAGCCAAAGAATTAAAAGTCGATGTCGCTCCACCCGCAACAAATGGGCCCTTGGTAACACCACGCGCGCCGCTGAAAAAAGCGGAAAAGCCGATTAAATACCAAGTGAGTATTACCAGCCCCAGTCATGAGCAAACAATTCGTGATAATGAAGGGAAAATATCCATTAGTGCCAGCGCCAATCCGGTGCCACTAAACGGAATGGGCTACAAATTGGTGCTAGACGGCGTGCCTCAAGGACAAATCACCAATGTGGGTTATTTCCAACTCACCAATATCGATCGTGGTGCACATTCCATTCAAGTGCAGCTTGTTGATAGTTCAGGCAAGAAACTTGCATCATCTAATCCAATAACCGTATTTCTGCACCGTGCTAATGCAAATGGCGCTGCAGCTGGAGGATAAGTTGTTTCTCTCTGCTGCATAAGGGTAAACTCAGTGCAGAAGCACCGTATTGGTGCAACCTTTTCAGGAGAGAGTGGTGTTAGAGATTTCAGGGCTCGAACGTTTAGTGCTAGAAAACCAAGTAACCGCCATTGTATTACTTGATGCTGGCCTCAAGATTCAATACGTCAATGCAACAGCAGAGCAACTGTTGGGGCAAAGCGCTAAACGTTTAATTGATGAACCATTAGCATTTCAAGTGAAACATAGCTCTTTAGATTTAAGTAAATTAGACAGCGTATGCAGCTCGGGTCAAAGCTTTACCGACAATGAAGTCACCTTAGTATTCGATAGTCATCACGTACTTGTAGAGCTATCCGCTACTCGAATTCAACATGAGCGCAGCTACTTATTAATGTTAGAAATGCGCGCCATCGGTCAACAGAAGAAAATATCCCAAGAACTTTACCAGCATGCCCAGCAGCAGGCCGCCAAAGAATTAGTTCGTGGCTTAGCCCACGAGATAAAGAATCCCTTAGGGGGCTTACGCGGCGCGGCGCAGCTATTAGAAAAAGAATTGGTTAACCCAGAGCTGAAAGAGTTCACCGGTATCATTATTGAACAAGCCGACCGTCTAAGAAAGCTAGTAGATCGTTTATTGGGTCCACAACGGCCAGGCTTACATGAAATGCATAACGTACATTCGGTGCTAGAGAAGGTTCGCCAATTAGTAAACTTAGATTTACCCAAAGGTATCGTGGTTGAACGGGACTACGACCCCAGCATTCCCGATTTTGAAATGGACCACGAGCAACTATTACAAGCTTTCCTTAATATTGTACAAAATGCGACACAAGCCTTGGCCAGTAAAGGGGGAAGAATAGACATCATTACCCGTACCGCCCATCAAGCGACTATCGCAGGCCAACGTTTCAGGTTAGCAGCAGAAATAAAAATAATAGATAACGGACCAGGAATTCCCACTGAGCTATTAGACACGCTATTTTACCCCATGGTTACTGGCCGCGAAGGGGGTACCGGTCTAGGTTTATCGATCGCTCAAAATTTAATAAATCAGCATAAAGGCAAGATAGAATGCGCCAGTTGGCCGGGTCATACCGAGTTCACCATTCATCTTCCATTAAGACGTTAAGGATGTATTAACATGGCAGCAACAGTATGGGTCGTCGATGACGATAGTTCTATTCGGTGGGTGCTAGAAAAAGCCTTAAAAACAGCAAATTATGATTGCCTAAGTTTTGCCGATGGTGAAATGATGCTACAGCAATTGGATTATGAGCAGCCAGATGTGGTGATATCAGACATTCGTATGCCTGGCATGGATGGCTTAACTCTACTAGAAAAAATTCAAGCCCATCACCCTGATATGCCGGTAATTATTATGACCGCCCATTCAGATCTAGACTCAGCGGTAAACGCCTACCAACGCGGCGCTTTTGAATACCTACCCAAACCCTTCGACATTGACGAAGCAGTCGCCTTAACCGAACGCGCCGTGGCCGTGTCTCGCGAACAAAAAGGCAATAAGGGTAATAATAAGCCTAGCTCACCGGCCCCCGAAATTATTGGCGAAGCGCCTGCGATGCAGGAAGTTTTCCGCGCCATTGGTCGCTTGTCTCGCTCGAGTATTTCGGTGCTAATTAACGGTCAATCGGGTACCGGTAAAGAGTTAGTGGCACATGCACTACACAAACATAGCCCACGCGCTAGCGGCAGCTTTATTGCGCTCAATATGGCGGCCATTCCCAAAGATCTGATCGAATCAGAACTATTCGGTCATGAAAAAGGGGCGTTTACTGGGGCGAATAACATCCGTCATGGTCGTTTCGAGCAAGCCAACGGCGGCACCTTATTCTTAGACGAAATCGGCGATATGCCTTTAGACATTCAAACCCGCTTATTACGGGTCTTAGCTGACGGGCAATTTTATCGAGTAGGGGGGCATTCACCAGTACAAGTTGATGTAAGAATCATTGCCGCGACTCACCAGAATCTTGAGAAAAAGGTCGCCGAAGGTGATTTTCGCGAAGACTTATTTCACCGCCTAAATGTAATTCGCATTCATCTTCCGTCACTATGTGAACGCCGAGAAGATATTCCAGCGCTAGCCAATCACTTTTTAAGCCAAGCGGCCAAAGAACTAAATGTAGAAAGTAAGTTACTGCACAAAGATACCCAGCGTTTCATGATGCAATTAGCTTGGCCTGGTAATGTTCGGCAGTTAGAAAACGTTTGTCGTTGGCTAACGGTGATGGCAAGTGGTCAGGAAGTACTGCCTAATGACTTGCCGCCAGAACTTAGCAAGCCCGTCACCACCGAGCAAGAAGACAGCGCTGAAGGGAACTGGCGCTCGCTATTAAAAAGCTGGGTGTCACAGCAACTGGTATCGGGTCAAATTGATATTCTAGGTGAAGCTATGCCCGACTTTGAACGAATCATGCTTACAACCGCATTGGAACACACTCACGGTCATAAACAAGAAGCTGCACGTTTACTAGGATGGGGTCGCAACACGCTGACACGTAAGCTAAAAGAGTTAGACGTAGAGGCTTAACTCGGCGGCTCGGTAACAAAAAAGGAGAATATTCATTCTCCTTTTTTATTTGCTTGCTGAAAGTCGCTCGCTTAGCTCTCTACCAGCGGTGCACTCTTATAACGACAACTTTTTTGCGGACACACTTCTCGCTTACCGGCTGCCGTTTTCTTCAGTACCAGTAATTTCCAACCGCAATCGGGGCAAGGTTTAGCGACCGGTTGGTCATTCACCGCATAGGAACATTTAGGATAAGCATTACAAGCGTAAAAGGTTTTACCAAAACGTGACTGACGCGAAGCCAGCAAGCCTTTATTACACGACGGACAACTTATCTCAGGTGCGCTTCCAGCCTGTGGTTGGGCTGACTCAATGTGTTGGCAACTCGGAAAGCCACTACAACCAATAAACATCCCATAGCGACCTTGGCGCAGCATAAGCTCCTTACCGCATTCAGGGCATGTGGTGCCTGGCAATACTTTATCTAGCGAGTGATCCTGCTGATGCAGGGCACGACTATAATCGCAGCTTGGATACTGGCTACACCCTAAAAAAGGGCCTGACTTACTGTTCCGGTGCTGCAACTCGCCACCACATTTAGGGCAAACGTCATATTCTTTTTCTAAAGCATGTTCGTGAGCAGAAAATAGCTTAGGATCTATCTTTGACATGGTAACACCTCATTCAACTGAGCTAAGCATAACAAAATCGACGCTTAACACGCATTGATTAGATACCAGTAGATGGCAATTAAAAAAACTAAAGATGTGGGGGAAAATCGAATGGCAGTCTATTTTACAAACACTACGCTTTAGCTACACCGCCATTAGGCGGTGTAACCACAAATAAAGCTCTAGACCTTTTTAGTGTAAGGGCCCGTCACCTAAATCAAATAACAGCTCTTCCATTTGCTGATAAGCCGACTCACTACCGGGAACATTAAATAGCACCATTAAAATGATCCATTTTAAATCTTCCAACTCGAGTTCTGGCCCATCTAGCTCCATTATTCGATCAATTACCATTTCGCGAGTTTCTGCATTTAACACTTTCATTTGCTCTAAAAACAATAGAAAGCCACGACAAGATACATCCAGTTTGGCAATTTCTGGCGCCGTGTAAATGCGCAAAGACGGAATTTCAGAAGGGTTTAAGTAGGGTTGCTTATCACTATCTTGTAGCGCAGCAAGTTGCTCTAACCAATCTAAAGCCTTATAAATTTCTTCTTTATGAAATCCAGCACGGCTAAGCTCTTCTGTTAGCTCATCGTGATCCATCAATAGCTCTACATCACTATGAATGTAGGTTTCAAATAGATACATGAGGATATCAAACATAGTTAGTTCCTCCTCAGCTTGACGTAACCACCTGGCACAACGGCCACAACACCCAATATCTCAAGCTCAGTTAACTGAGCCAGTACAGCATCAACAGGTTGTTGAGTGCTTAAGACCAAATCATCAATTGACGTTGTCTCATAGGCTACGTTATCCAACAATTGACGATAAGGCAAATCTTGTTCTCGCATAATTTGTTCCGCCGCCGATAAAGGCAAGCTAGCTTGAACATTAAAACCACTTAACTCTTCTACTATATCGACCGGCGTAGTCACCAGTTTAGCGCCTTGTTGGATCAAATGATGACAGCCTGCATGTAAGGGGTCATCAATTGACCCTGGTACAGCAAATACGTCTCGGCTTTGTTCGGCAGCGTAATTGGCGGTAAGTAATGAACCACTGGGTAATCCCGCTTGCACCACCAATACCGCTTGGCTCAAACCACTTATAATTCGATTTCGCCGAGGGAAATGGTTGGCTTTGGCGGCGGTGCCGGGCCAAAACTCACTGACAATAGCGCCTTGTTGCACAATGTCATGCGCCAGTTGCTGATGGCGTTTGGGGTAAACTCTGTCTAGCCCAGTCGCGACCACCGCAATGGTGGCATCGCCGCGGGCCGCCAAGGCCCCTTTATGCGCCGCCGCGTCAATACCCAAGGCTAAGCCACTGGTTATCGTTAGCCCTTGCTGAGCCAGCTTTAGGGCAAAACCTTGAGCATGATTAAGCCCCGATACACTGGCATGTCTACTGCCCACTATCGCTAACTGAGGTTTAATTAATAACTGAGGATTGCCGCGCACAAATAACAACATTGGCGGGCGTTGAATGTTTCGCAAGCATTCGGGGTACAAGGGGTCAAAACAACCGATGACATAGCAATGCTCTTGCTCTAACCAAGTTAAAGCCGCGTTAATCCGCGCTTGGTTAGGTTGGCGTAGTGCAGAAATTTGTTGAGGGCTAAACTGCCAAGCTTGTAACTGTGCATCATCGGCAGCCAATAATTGCTCAATAGAGCAATGGCTTAAAGCCACCTGCAGGCGTGACACAGAAAACCGTGGCACACCTGCAAGCTGAAGATATTGAACTACCGATAAACTCGGTAGCAACTATAGGTTCTCCACCAGATAGTTTTCACGCAAAATAACTTTGCTATCGGTGATAATGGCGTAGCTTAATTTTTCATAAGCTTTAAACACCATCAACTCACCCACTTTTTCATTGGGCAAAGTCACTAATTGTTCTTCGTTATTAAACGCACGGTCAAAGTGATTGGCCATTTCCTCGTAAGATTTACGCTTAACCTTATCAATCATCACCGTTCCAGGCTGAGCAATGGCAAACATATCACCTGGAGCCACTTGATCACGGGTACCTTTGTTGATAATAACCACGTCGTAACGGCTCATTACCGAGGTATCAGTAGCGGCCGATACAATGTAGCCACTGCTGTCTAGCTGCTTGTTATTAGGTACAAAATAAGCAGGAAGACGGTCTTGGTCGGGCAGTTCCAGCAAAATATCGCCCTGGTTAATCTCGTTTAATACCTGAGTGACTTTGAACTGAGTAATATTATTCTCATGCAGGCGTTCAGATACCGCCACGGCAATAAAGGTTAAGGTTTGGCCTAATTCTTCCTTCGTCTCAGGATCTCTATACTTATCGGCAACACGATAAACACCGTAATACTTACCGGGTTTAGACTGCCCTCTTACATACATCGCTCGACCAATCGCGATTCGAGATTGCGCATCATTATCACCCAATACATAAGGCGCATTTTTGAGGGCATCTTCGTCAACAATATGATCGTGACTTAAAAATGCACTAATTGCCGCTAATGGCACAGTTGGAATTGGGCTAGCTTTTTCCTCAAC
Source organism: Agarivorans sp. MS3-6 (assembly GCF_054112545.1). Lineage (NCBI taxonomy): Bacteria > Pseudomonadati > Pseudomonadota > Gammaproteobacteria > Alteromonadales > Alteromonadaceae > Agarivorans > Agarivorans sp. MS3-6. The sequence continues at coordinate 1,964,143 of NZ_CM134202.1, forward strand.
ATGTACTTTAGGAGAAACTTTAACAATACGCTTGCGAACTAAGCGAGGCTCACCGTTTTCATAAATTAGCGACAAACGATCGCCAGGGTAAATCAAGTGAGGGTTTTCAACCTGAGGGTTAAACTGCCATAAACGCGGCCACAACCAAGGTGAATGTAAATATAAAGCTGATATATCCCATAAGGTATCACCTTTTTTAACCACATAAACTTCGGGAAAATTCTCCTTTAATTTCAATGTGTCAGCAAGAGCGCCCCCCACAAACAACATCAAACAGGCCCAAAGCCAAACCAATTTCTTCCCTTTCATAGTGTCTCCCAGCGACATCCCTATATCCAAAGCTGTTTTTTAGTCACATAAATGACTAGAATTACCACAATCTACCAAAACCTGATTAAAGAAAGAAGTTATGGCTTTACTTGAAGTACTGCGTTTTCCTGACGAACGATTACGGACTATAGCGCAACCTGTTAAAAATATTGACGATAATATTACAACTATAATCGAAAACATGTTTGAAACCATGTATCTAGAGGAAGGAGTTGGTCTAGCTGCGACGCAGGTCAACATTCACAAGCAAATTGTAGTGATTGATGTATCAGAACAGCGAGACCAAAGACTCGCTTTGATCAATCCTGAGATTATTGAAGCGGATGGTGAAGCACTCAATGAAGAGGGCTGCTTGTCGGTACCTGAATATCGAGCGCAAGTACCAAGAGCCGAAAAGATTAAAGTTAAGTCACTCGATGCTGAAGGGAACGAACAGACTTTTGAAGCAGAGGGCTTATTAGCCATTTGTATTCAGCATGAACTCGATCACCTCAAAGGTAAGCTGTTCATTGACTACTTGTCGCCACTAAAGCGCCAACGAGTGAAAGTAAAATTAGAAAAGCTTGCTCGTCGCAAGTAATCAGCTAAGCATTGTGGAGAGAAGCGTGACACCATTGCGGATCATTTTTGCAGGTACGCCCGATTTTGCGGCGCGCCACCTTTCAGCCTTACTCGATAGTAAACATCAGGTAATTGCCGCCTATACGCAGCCAGATCGACCCGCAGGCCGAGGCAAAAAACTGCAGGCTAGCCCAGTTAAACAACTCGCAGAACAGCACGGTATAAGCGTTTTTCAGCCCGAGAACTTTAAGAGTGAAGACGCCCAACAGCAGCTCGCCGAGTTAAACGCCGATTTAATGGTGGTGGTCGCTTACGGCTTGCTGTTACCTCAGGTAATTCTTGATACGCCACGTTTGGGTTGTATTAATGTGCATGGTTCACTGCTACCGCGCTGGCGCGGAGCGGCGCCTATTCAACGGGCAATTTGGGCCGGAGATAGCCATTCAGGCGTCACCATTATGCAAATGGATATAGGCCTAGATACCGGTGACATGCTGCAGTTAGATGAACTTGAAATTGCCAGTGATGAAACCAGCGCCTCACTGTATAACCGGCTTGCAGAGGTTGGCCCGCACGCGCTTATTAAAGCGCTAGACGGCATCGCCGAAGGCAAGCTCACGGCAACGCCGCAAGATGATACGCAAGCAAACTATGCTAAAAAGCTCAGCAAAGCAGAAGCCTGTATCGACTGGCAACAAGACGCAGCCTTCATCGAACGCTGTATTCGCGCCTTTAATCCATGGCCTGTCAGTTATTTTCAAGTGGCCGACCAGAATATCAAAGTATGGCAGGCCAGCGTTGTCAGCACCGCTACCGACAGCCCCGCCGGAACGATTATTAGCGCCGATAAAGCCGGTATTGTTGTGGCGACAGGTAAAGATGCGCTGCGTTTAGAACAGATTCAAATTCCGGGTAAAAAAGCCCTACCAGCCGCCGATGTACTTAACGCACGTAAAGACTGGTTTACCGTCAATAGTGTGTTGGAGAGTAACCATGGCTGAACAGCCAAAAACTAAACAAATTAACGCCCGAGCCGCCGCCGCAAATATATTGTATCAAGTGGTCGATCAGGGCCAATCTCTCAGCCAAATGTTACCTAGGGTATTACCCCAAGTAGTAGCGCGCGACCATGCCTTGGTAAAAGAACTGTGTTTCGGTGTGCTGCGTTGGTTACCGCGTTTTGAAGCGGTACTGCAACAGCTAATGGATAAGCCACTGAAAGGCAAAATCCGTAACGGCCATTTCCTACTAATGGTGGGGCTATACCAACTGTTCTATATGCGAGTACCTGCTCATGCGGCAGTATCAGAAACCGTGTCAGCCACCAGCCAATTAAAGCTGCATAGCTTAAAAAAGCTGGTCAATGGGGTACTGAGAAACGCTGAGCGCCAGCGCGATCAACTAGAGCCACAACTCACCGCCAATGACGGTTTGCAATATTGTCACCCAAGCTGGATAACTAAACGCATCAAAGCCGCTTATCCGCAGCATTGGCGCGACATTTTAGATGCTAACAACCAACATGCGCCAATGTGGATAAGGGTCAATGCCTTGCAAGGTCAGCGCGATAGCTACCAAGCGCAACTCAGTGAGCTAGAAATAGCCAGCCAAGCTTCTAACATCGCTCTACAAGCGCTATGTTTAGAAAAGGCTCAAGCTGTACATAAACTGCCTAACTTTGCAGAAGGGGCAGCCTCAGTGCAAGACGGCGCCGCGCAAATGGCTGCAAGTTTGTTAGACGCTCAAGCCGGTGAACGAGTATTGGATGCCTGCGCCGCACCTGGCGGAAAAACCTGCCATATTCTTGAGCTGCAACCACAACTGTCTGAGCTAGTGGCGGTAGATACTGAGCAAACGCGGTTAAATAGAGTAACTGAAAACTTAGACAGAATCGGTCTCAAAGCTACCTTGCATTGCGCCGACGCCAGCAAACCAGAGCAATGGAATACCCAGCCCTTTGACCGGATATTGTTGGATGCGCCATGTTCAGCCACCGGCGTTATTCGTCGTCACCCTGACATTAAATGGCTGCGTCGAGAATCAGATATTGCAGAGCTTGTGAAACTGCAAAAAGAGATTCTTAGCGCCCTGTGGCATCAACTCAAACCGGGTGGAACACTGTTATACGCAACGTGTTCGGTATTGCCAGATGAAAATAGCCAGCAAATCGCGGCTTTTTTGCAACAAACAGACGATGCCGAGCTAATAGCCATTAACCCTGATGAAACGCCAGAGCAACCTGGATGGCAACTTTTGCCCGGTGACAATAACATGGACGGCTTTTATTATGCGCGTCTGCGCAAAAGTGTTAGTTGAGCTTGCCATTACGTGCGGTAACGGTGACACTTAAAAATTAGCAATGAATGCTTAAGGTATTGTTAGGATAATGAAAATCATCATTCTTGGAGCGGGCCAAGTAGGCGGCACGTTAGCAGAAAACTTGGTTGGCGAGAAATCAGATATCACCTTGGTGGATACTGACCAAGATCGCTTAAGAGAGCTACAAGATAAGTTTGATTTACAGGTCGTATTTGGCCACGCAGCTCACCCTAGCGTGCTGCGTGAAGCCGGTGCCCATGACGCCGACATGCTAGTTGCGGTCACCAATAGCGATGAAACAAACATGGCAGCCTGCCAAATTGCTTACACGCTATTTAATACTCCCAACAAAGTGGCGCGGATCCGCTCTGAAGAATTATTAGCAGAAAAAGAGGCATTGTTTTGTAACGAAGCGGTACCGCTCGACCATCTCATTGCCCCAGAACAGCTAGTCACCGACTACATTAGCCGCTTGATTGATTACCCCGGCGCACTGCAAGTTATGCAGTTTGCTCGCGGTCGAGTAGGCCTTGTCGCCATTAAGGCCTACTATGGCGGCCCCTTAGTAGGCAATGCCTTATCGGTATTGCGCGATCACATTCCTGATATTGAAACCCGTGTAGCCGCTATTTTCCGTCAGGGGCGCGCTATTCGGCCGCAGGGAACCACGGTTATCGAAGCCGATGACGAAGTGTTTTTTGTAGCCGCCAGCGACCACATCAGAAAAGTTATGGGCGAACTGCAAAAGTTAGAAAAGCCCTACCGACGGCTAATGATTGTGGGTGGAGGTAACATTGGTGCAGCCTTAGCTAAACGCTTAGAAAGCCAATATAGCGTCAAACTTATCGAACATAACCAACGCCGCGCAGAACAACTGGCCGAAATGCTCAACAACACAATTGTGTTCTGTGGTGACGCATCAGACCAAGAGCTGCTCAGTGAAGAGAACATCGAACAAGTGGATGTTTTTATTGCGGTAACCAACGACGACGAAGCCAACATTATGTCGGCCATGTTGGCTAAACGCATGGGCGCTAAGAAAGTCATGGTGTTGATTCAACGTGGCGCCTATGTTGAGTTAGTGCAAGGTGGCACCATCGATATTGCCATCTCACCGCAACAAGCGACTATTTCAGCGCTGCTCACGCATGTGCGGCGCGCCGATATTGTCAACGTCTATTCTCTGCGCCGTGGCGCAGCCGAAGCCATTGAAGCAATCGCCCACGGCGACAGCAGCACCTCAAAGGTCGTTGGCCGCAGTATTGGCGAACTAAAACTTCCCCCGGGCACCACCATTGGTGCAGTAGTGCGAGGTCACGAAGTAATCATTGCTCACGATCATACGGTAATAGAACAAGATGACCATGTGGTGATGTTCTTAGTTGATAAGAAATTCATCCCTGAAGTAGAACGTTTGTTCCAACCTAGCCCGTTCTTCTTGTAGGCTTTTTTGTTGTGATGATTACACCCGATATTCGGCCCATCATGTTCATGACTGGGCTGGTTCTCTCCAAACTCAGTTTGTTAATGCTAGCGCCGTTAGCTATTGGCATGGCTTACGACGAACCTGATTACGTTGAATTTTTTTATACCATTGTATTAACCCAAACAACCGCCTTTGCACTCATTCGCTGGGGCAAACGCCCCAGCTTTAAGCTTTCAGTGCGCGGTATGTTTCTTTTGACCACCACCGTTTGGCTAATAGCCTGCATTTTTGGTGCTCTGCCACTGTATCGCATCGACCATATTAGCTTTACCGATGCATTTTTTGAGACCATGTCTGGGCTAACCACCACTGGCTCAACGGTATTAGCGGGTTTAGATGAGATGCCCAGAAGCGCGCTATTATGGCGCTCAATGCTGCAATGGCTTGGCGGCATAGGCTTTATTGTATTAAGCGTGGCGATACTGCCATTTTTAAATGTAGGTGGCATGCGGTTATTCCAAACCGAATCTTCTGATTGGTCAGATAAAAATACCCCTAAAACCAAAAATGTAGCCAGCAGCATGCTAACGGTCTACTTGTTGTTGTCACTACTCTGCGCCATTGCCTACCATCTGACTGGGATGAATTGGTTTGAAGCAATTAATCACGCCATGACCACCATTTCCACTGGTGGTTACTCCACCTCAGATCAATCAATGGCCCATTTTAGTAATGCCAGCCACTGGGTAGGCAGTGTATTTATGTTGCTGGGCGGCCTCCCCTTTTTATTGCTGGTTCAGACCATCAGGCATAAAGACTTACACCTTATTTGGCGAGATGCACAAGTACGCGGCTTTATCACCTTAATCGTTTGTGTGGGCGGCATGATGAGCTTGTGGCTTTGGCTACACGGCACCTTCCCACTGATAGACGCGTTGCGGATCAGTATTTTTAACATTATTTCTATTGTTACCACCACCGGTTACGGGCTGACCGATTTTAGCCATTGGGGCAATTTTACTACAGTGCTGTTCATTTTCTTGATGATGGTGGGGGCATGTTCTGGCTCGACTTCTGGCGGGATAAAAATATTCCGTTTTCAACTGGCCAGTGGCTTGTTCTCCCGCCAGCTGAAACAACTGGTACACCCCAACGGTATTTACCCTCATCGCTACAATAGTCGGCAAGTGAGTGAGCAACATATCCGCTCTTTAGTGGCCTTTATTTTTGCTTTTTTCTTTACCCTTATTTTGTTAGCGAGTGGTTTAGCCCTGCTAGGCCTAGACCCCATAACCGCATTATCGGGTGCCATGACCGCCTTGGCCAATGTAGGCCCAGGATTGGGCCATGTGATTGGCCCAGACCACAACTTTCACTTGCTTCCAGATTCGGCTAAATGGTTATTGTCTTTAGGCATGCTACTGGGCCGTTTGGAAGTGCTTACCGTATTAGTGTTGTTAATTCCTAGCTATTGGCGCTACAAATAACAGCTTCGGTGATAGGCTAATGCCCACCCACTACCTATTCAGCCAGACCCAGCTAAGTACTTATTATATTTAGAAATACTACAAGGCGTTTGGAAGTGCTTACCGTATTAGTGTTGTTAATTCCTAGCTATTGGCGCTACAAATAACAGCTTCGGTGATAGGCTAATGCCCACCCACTACCTATTCAGCCAGACCCAGCTAAGTACTTATTATATTTAGGAATACTACAAGGCGTTTGGAAGTGCTTACCGTGTTAGTGTTGTTAATTCCTAGCTATTGGCGCTACAAATAACAGCTTCGGTGATAGGCTAATGCCCACCCACTACCTATTCAGCCAGACCCAGCTAAGCACTTATTATATTAAGGAATACTACAAGGCGTTTGGAAGTGCTTACCGTGTTAGTGTTGTTAATTTCTAGCTATTGGCGCTACCAATAGTCACTCGGCTAATAGGGACGGCGTATCCGAGACAAACGTGGATTTACCAACAGCCACACCCCTAAATAAGCCAAATAAAGGCCAATAATGATTAGCTTATGCTGACTAATGCCATCATCTATCTCAGCAAAGGTTTGCCCAGTAATACGGCAATATAACCAGCCGATGATCAGCACACTGTAAACAATAGAAAAACGCCATAAGCTCAATAATAATGAACGTAGCGCATCACTAAACATTATCGCTCCTTAATTTTAAGCAAACATACCCAAGGGTGAACGAGTAAAAGCCACCACCAATAATTGCACAAATACCGCAATAGCCGCACTGCCAGCCAACAAGCGCACTAACTGATTAGGTGCTCGCTTCAAGGCAAATACACCCAAAACGATATACACCACCAACAGCACTACTTTAGCCGTCAACCAATCTTGGGCAATCGGATACTGCTCTAACATCAAGCATAATAGTATTGCTGCAGTAAGCAATAAGGTATCAACAATATGCGGTACAACCTTCAACCACGTTTTGTTAAGCATGGCCGAACCTTTCAGGGCTAATATCCATCGACCAATAAAGCCAACAATACTGAGCATCGCTAAAGTCATATGTAAGTGTTTCACTACTGAGTAATACTCAAGCATGGTTTTTCCCTGATTATTGTAAATGCGTCCCAACTAAAGACAGTCAGTGTATTGGCAAGCCTTGCAGACCACAAATATTTTTTAACAATTGCGCTGCCCCATATTGTGCATAGGTTGCTGATTACTCACAAAATAACCGCTTATACTCACATAACCGCTCAATAGCTGTGCTTTTTTTGTACAAAACAAAGTAAATAACGTGATCTAGCTCTCTTGGGTCGCGAGCGTATTTGTGGGAGAGTGACCGATACCCATTATCTTTTTATTAACAATTACCGGAGTCGGCCATGTCTGAAGTACCAAGTTTGCTTCCCGCCATCGACATTTTAATGTGCCATACGGGAGCGTCATTTTTAGATGCTTGTCAGGAATTGGGAATTGATCCAAACGAAATCGCTGAATTTGAGCCACCTCAGTCGGAACTGGATTAATCATCTAGGCAGCGTTAGCTGCCTTTTTTATTTAACGCTACACCATACCTACATTTTATCCTGTTGCATCTCCCTCTCGGTTCATCAGCCTTACTCATAACTTAAGCAGACAAAGTAACCTGTTTATCGCGAGCTGCTGTGGTGGTTTACGTTATCTCGAACTGCGCACCTCTAGCTTTGATCGCGCTAATGTGGTTAAAATCCAATAAATGGGACTCACCTGCAGCAATGAACAAAACATCCCAGTTTCCATTAACGGTAGATACGCCACCAGCATGAATAATTTAGAAAATATCGATTGGTTTAAGCTAAAAGCTCAGTTTGGTAATCCACTGCTATTGCAGCACTGGCTGGGGGATTTTTTAAACGGTGCAGAACAAGAGTTAAGCTTGCTAAAACAAGCCCAGCAGCAACAGCGTTGCTCGGCGGGCCTGCTAATGCAACTTCAAGGGCTTGCTTCGCTACTGTGTAGCCCAAGCTTAACTCATTGCGTCAAACAGCTGAAACACAGCCAAGCCCCAGCGGATGACTTGCAAGCGTGTATCACTAGCTACCAAGGCATTACCGCCGAAGTGACCGAATACTTACGCGCGCACTCCGTAGATTAAGGTTTTTGCAGCCAGTCGCCTGTAGCCGACTGAATGTAAGCGCCGCTGCTTGAGCGTTCAATGGCTTTTTTACCTGCCAGTGTCGCTACTTGCTGCTCTGTTAAGCCATTTTCAAGGGCGATCTGTTTATATTTAGCGACCCGCTTTTGGTTTATATCTTTCACCAAGTGAGTCACTTCGCTAGCATGGCTTACCACACCCAACAAACCATTGGTTTGTTCGCCAACCCAGCCATTGGCTTTAGCTGCATCTAGCTCGATAGCAAATACAGAAAAGCTAAGGCTCAACAACAAGGCGATTATCCAGCTATTCCACTTCATCATACTCTCCTAAAATAGCCCGCTTTCATCGGTGAATAAGTCATCAAGCTGCTTATCAACTCGAACTCTAATTTCATGATCAATTTTAACGTTCAAATTAACCGTTATTGGCTTATCCACCGCCACCTCTACTTTTGGCGTGCAAGCACTAAGGCCTAACAAAAACGCTACGGCGAAGGCTCGGCTAACAAAGATGTTTCGTCTATCCATTGTTGCAGTTGTCCTGACAATTGTTCGCCAATGCGTAAACTTCGCAATAGCTGATAAATGTTCTCTTGATGACTATAGTTCACCGTCACCAAACTTGGGCTGACATGTTGATTACGCCCAATAAGTTTAACCTGCATATCTAGTTGCCCATCTTCGGCAAAATCTAGCTGAGCTGCAAGCTTTTCATAGTTAAAGTCTTCCAATAAGCTCAACGCAAAGTCTAAAGAGGGATGTTGTGCTTTCACCGACACCAACGATTGATGGGTTAAGGCTATGTGTCCCTGCGGCTCTACTACCGCTAAATTGCCGCCAGCAATCCTTAGGCCTTGCTCGCTGATGTGCAGCGGCAAATCGCCTGATACAGAACCCTGCATGCTCAGTTCTAATTCGGGGTATAAAGCCACCAGCTCCGGCAACTGAACTCCCTGCAATTGCAAGCTTGCCTCGCTAGGCAGTGTTAAGGGAAGTTGAACAATATTGCCGCTTCCCCCCAATACCGAAAAGCCAATATTTTCTAGCTGTACGCTGCTCCACTGGCTGAGCGTTGCCGCATGAGTTTGTCGCCAATCTAGCGACAACTGACTAAGCGGTATACCAATATCCCATTGCGCTAATTTAACCGTGCCTTGGTGCATCCAGCCTATTTCCGCTTGATGCGATATATGCCCGCTCAACGAGCCGTTTTCAAAAATCAACTCATCCCAAATTGCATTAATACCATCGAGGGTAAATTGGCTCTCAAAAGTATCTATATCCCAATCAAAACTACACGCAGCTTGAGCCGATAACAAATTCAGCGGAGCGGGTAAATCAACTAAGGCCTGTTGTAGCGGCAACAAATTATGAGTACGTAAATGCCCACCAAGCGTTAGCTGAGGGCTTAGTTGCCATTCCCCCCTGCCATCTAGCGACCAATCGGCTACATGCACTTGCCATTGATTTTGCTCAAGCTGCCAGCGAGCCTCGGGGACCCGCGTATCGCTCACCAGCAACGCACTGCTACTGGCGGTAACTCGCCATGCTTGCCACCCCGCTAACTGACCTTTCAAACTAGCTGGATAGGCAGGTAACTGAATATCAAACGACAAGGCTAATTGCTTGCCCACATTGCCAGACATTGCTAGCTTCATTTCCGCTAAACGAGGATCGGCTAACCACGATTGCTGGGTAAGAGTGGCAAGGGTTGTTAGGCTATTAGCCGAAAGCTTAGCACTGAGCGCTAACGTTTCCTGCTTGGGCATCACTTTTAAAGTAAGGGCAAACTCCCCTTTGCTTTGGAAATTGGCCTGCCATTGCTGCGCTTGCTGTACCAGCTTTAGTTCACCGCGAAATAGCAACTGCCCACCATTCACAATATTGAGTTGCTCTACCCCAACGCTAGTGGCAGCTAGGCTAAGCGGTGAGCGTTGTAGCTGCTGAAACATCTGCTGTATAGGAGCTTGCCATTGTGACAGCTTAAAGCCCCCCGCTTGGCTGGCTGAAGAGCCTTGCTCTAGCAAACAGGCAATATCAAGGTCTAGCTGCTTAATGTTTAACGCCAGCGGCAAGCCTTGTATTTGCAAACCGGAGCTCGTTACCGCAGGGCAGCCCCCCCAGTTAGCCTTGGCAAGGTTGCCGGCTAAATCACTAACATTAGCGGCTGCTGCCCCACTGCATAAGATCAGGCTAAACAGCCACACACCGGACCGTAGTAAAGCTAAACCAGAGAAAATAGCAGCGGCATAGTTAGCCATGAAACGTCTCAAACAAGCCATCCTATCGCTTGATTTTAATACCCGCATACTAAGCGCTTTTAGCCAAAATAACGAGCCGCTCAATAGTTACTGCTTAATTTATGCTTGACGAATCAGCAATGAATAGCGATAACTTAAAGACCTAAGCAAGCCTTAGGTCTTGTTATTATAGTGATTCGCATTCAGCCACTCAGCCACCTTATAAGGACATAGCTATGTTTCTGACTTCAATAAAATTGCTTTCAATACAAGGAGCTTGCTAATGCCTTGGTGGTGGTCGGCAGTAATGGCGCTAATAATTACCATGGTGATTTATCAGCTTTGGCGAAACGTACAGCAACGACGCTGGGACTCAAAACAACCATTACATAGCTTACAGGTTGTGATTGCTAAACGAGAGCAAGTTCCGGTGACCAAAATACACTCCAACAAAGAAAACGAAAACCGCCATATTCGTTACCGCTACTTTGTAGAATTTAGGCCACAAGAAGGCGGAGAGTCGCGTCGTTTCCAAGTGAAAAAAGCCCAGTTTGAGCAGCTAGAGCTAAATTTACGCGGCGAACTCACCATCCAAGGCAGCCGTTTAATTAGCTTTAAAAGCGCCGAGCTCAATGAAGATACCCAGCAAAATAGCGACTAATACCAGCGCTTAGCTCGCCAATGTCAAAAAGCGCTCTCCGGCTGCCACACCGAGTTGGTAGTCTTTGTCTAAATCGGCCTGCTTGCTACCCAGCAATTTACTGGCTAATTCTTGGCTGGGATAAATTTGAGTTATTTGTGCATCATGCGGTGGCCGAGCGATAAAGTCTAAGGCTCGCTTATAGGCCTGCTCATGCTCTAACATGTAGTCAATGGCTTTCGGGCATTGCCCTGATGAACACACCCAAGCTTTTAACCAATGCATCCAAGGCGACTCTACTTGGTAAGATTCGGGTTTAGTGCGAATAACCACTATTTTGCGCGCCCCTTGGCGATAGGCTTCTTCTACGGGGAGCGGCGCCACTAAGCCCCCATCAACATAGTTGTGGCCATTAATGTCTACGCCCCCTTTATATAAAAACGGTAAAGCGCTTGAAGCTTTTAAAAAATCGATCCAGTTTTCACTGTTTGGGCTGAAATACTGAGCGCTTTTGTCATCGACTTTGGTAGCAGCAAACAACAAACGTCGTTGCAATAATTGCTCTGAAGCACAATTTACTTTTAAGGGCTCGGCTTGCTGATTAACCTGTTCAAAATACCAATCTAAATCCACTACGCTGCGACCAGCAATAGAACGACTCAAACGAAAAAACCTTTTACTTGAGGAGCTTAAGGCTATTGATTTATGCGCAAAGCCCGGCTGACAGGTCATGTAACTCGACAAATTTTGCGCACCAGCAGAGGTACCAATCAATAGACTAAATGGATTGAAGCCCGCGGCTAACCAACGGTCTAACACCCCAGCAGTAAATATGCCTCGTTGCCCGCCCCCTTCGGCAATTAAGGCCATATCACCTTCGATGGGGCTGCGATAACAAGACCCAGAGCAAGGGCTTATTGATGGCGCGGCATTCAACATCACTATCATCCTTATAAGGTCAACAAAGACGCTAGCTTAACGGCACAGAAGTAATATTAAAATTCGATTGATTTTATGAATTCGATAGGTTTTAACGATGTAAATTAGCGCTTGATTGAACCGGCAATACTAGCGGCTAATCGCTTAAAGGGAACTAAAGCCACTAACAAACCAACAGCGATAAACAATGCCCCTAAAGCATGGTAACTAGCCAGTTGCTCGCCGAGAAAAGAAATACTCAATACCGCGCCAAATAATGGCATCAAATGAATATACTGACCCGCAATGTTAGCGCCAACCACTTTTACTCCGTAGTTCCATGCTAAATAGGCTAACAGCGAAGGAAAAATGGCAACATAGGCCAAGGCGGCGATACTTGCTCTGCTTAGCTCGAACTGAGCTTGAGGCAGACTTAGCCAATAAAAAGGGCTTAGCACCAGTGAGCCCACCACCAAGGTACACCCCAAAAATGCAGCACCAGTGAGATCGGCAGGCTTAAAGCGCAAACCAATCGAATATAAAGCCCAAATGAGGGATGACAATACGATCCATGCATCGCCGCTATTAATACTTAATGACGCCAATTGCTGCCACTGGCCTTCCACCAATAACGCGAGTACGCCAGTAAACGACAAAACAATACCCATGAACTGCCGAGCAGAGATCCGTTTGCCTAAGCAAATCCAGCTCACCAGTAAAATAAAAATCGGGATCATCGAGTTAATAATAAGGGCATTGGTGGCGGTGGTGGTTTGCAAGCCAATGTAGACACAAGAGTTAAACCCCGCCACCCCTAAGCAGGCCAGTATTACAATGCGTAAACCGTTCGCAGCGATCACTTCTCGCTGTTGCCACATGGTGCGATAAAGCAAGGGCATGGCGATCAGCATTGCTAGCGTCCATCGCCAGTAAGATAATGACATTGCAGGGATTTGTTCTGAAATATAGCGGCCCGTAACAAAATTTCCGGCCCAAAATAATGGGGGTAGTACCAGCAAACCATAAGCCAACAGCTTTCCCTTCATGACAACTTCCTTATCTACCCTAGACGACCACCACTTAGGGCTGTTAGGGTATAGCATCACGCATTGTTTTGCAGTACTATCCCGCCTGCGCGATGATAGCGTTTTCTAAATTAACAGACTTTCATGGGTAACGATCAATGGATCTACTTGAGGCGATTAATGCAGGGTTGCATGTAACGGCAATTATTTTGCTGGCAGGAGCACTCTACTCAGAAGCCTTTTTATTCCGTCGCGGAATGACCGAAGATGATGTGAAAAAGCTACTGCTAGCCGACGCGACACATGCTTTTTCCACGGTGTTGATTTTTATTACCGGTGCCCTGCGCCTTTTTGTATTCCACAGCACCAGCCACTCGTATTTAGACAATCCATTTTTTGCCTTAAAAATGCTGTTGTTTTTTGCCGTTGTATTATTGTCAATTTACCCATCGACTACCTTCTATCGGTGGCGAAAATCACTAAAACAAGGCAAACCATCAATGATTAGCTATCGACAGCATTCATCGGTTATTTGGTTAATCCGCCTAGAGCTAGGTGCCTTACTACTAATTCCTATGTTGGTTACCTTGGCACGCGCAGGTTTTGGCAGCTAGTCGATAACAGTGTCATTTAGTGTGATAATTTTCGCGCTATACGCTCACTCAATCTTCATACTGAGCAGCCGAAATAAGGCAACGCCTGACTAATTTAAAGAGGCCATTATGAGCAGTTCAGCCTATCAGCTCAGTGTTGAAGACAACTTAGACTCCGTTTACGCACATACCATTTTTCCCTACTGGCAACAAAATGCCGAGTGCTTACAATTTGATGGCGTAAATGGTCGCAAGATTTGTTTCGCTAAATTGCCCCCCCAAGAGGCTAATGGCAATGCTATTGTCATATCGCCCGGCCGCACCGAAGCCTACCTCAAATACACAGAACTTGCCTACGACTTAACCCAGCAAGGTTATCATGTTTATATTATTGACCACCGTGGGCAAGGCTTGTCAGAGCGAGAAACCAAGCGACAACAGCCTGGTGATGTGGCCCAGTTTCAATATTATGTCGACGATCTAGCCCAACTGCTTGAGCAATTTGTATTGCCCAAACAATACCAACAATGCTTTTTATTGGCCCACTCTATGGGCGGCGCGATCGCTGCACATTACTTGCAGCAACAACCCAATGTATTTACGGCGGCAGCGTTATCGGCCCCGATGTTTGAAATCAACTTAGGCGCTGTGCCAATGTTTGCGGCAAGCGCCTTAGCGTCGCTAATGGTGAATATAGAGCACACATTTAACTGCGGCCCTTACTACGCGCCAGGCCAATCAGATTATAAACACGGCAGCTTTAGCACTAACTTGCTCACTCATAGCCAAATACGCTTTAAGCACATGCAGCAGGTATATCGAGATAACCCGCAAATTCAATTAGGGGGCCCAACCAACCGTTGGCTCTATCAAAGCTTTAAGGCGATGCAATCGATTATTGAACAAGCCAAAACTATCAATACTCCGCTATTATTATTACAAGCCGAACAAGATTCTATTGTTATGGCCGCGGGCCAAAATGCCTTTTATGAATCGCTAATGAGCACGGCATCACCTCACAACAAACTGTTGCCAGTGCCTGGTTCAAAACATGAAATATTGTTTGAAAGTGATAGCATTCGTCACCCGGCCTTAAGCAGTATTCTTGATTTTTTTGCCAGCCATACCAATTAAACGGTAAGCCGTGTTCTGGCTTGCCAGGAGTAAATACCATGTACCAACTTATCGCCACCGATCTAGACGGCACCTTATTAAACGCTGAGCACCAAATATCAGAGCACACCCTACAAACCATTACTTATTTGTATCAGCAAAATGTTAAGTTTCTTATCGCGACAGGCCGTCATTACATCGACGTGCGGCCGATTGCTGACCAATTCGACTTTCCCATGTATCTGATTACCTCTAATGGTGCTCGAGTACATAACAAGCAAGGTGAAGTGCTATTTCGCGCCGACCTTAACTCGCAGCAAATTAACAAGATATTAGCGATTTCGGCCAACTACCCACTACACCGCAATATTTACCACGAAGACAACTGGTATGTAGAAGAAGAGAATGAATATGTTCGCTCTTTTAATCAGCATTCTGGTTTCAATTATCAGGTCATCAATTTTGATGAGCTAGAACACCAGCACATTTGTAAGTTATTCTTTGTGGCCGAGCACGACATTTTGCTTAAGTTAGAAAGCGATCTAAACAAAGAGTTTGGCGACAACCTCAACATCACCTTCTCACTGCCTGATTGCCTAGAAGTTATGGCACAAAAGGCCAATAAAGGTGAGGCGCTTAACGCCGTATTAAAACAAAAAAATATCGCCGCTGAAGACTGCATCGCCTTTGGTGATGGCCTAAATGACAAAGAAATGCTCGCTATAGCAGGAAAAGGTGTGATCATGGCCAATGCTCACGACCGTTTAAAGTTGACATTACCTCATTTAGAACAAACACTTAGCAACAAAGAAAATGGCGTTGCCGAATATTTGATCGGCACCTTCAAGTTGTAGCAGTCTTCACAAGGGAAAAATAATGAGGCTTTTAACATCTCTGAGCATGCTCGTGTTAACCAATATCACTTTATTAGCCTGTTCCCAGTCACCGCCTCCGCCGCCTGCAGAGCCGGCGCCCAAACCCACGGCCAGCGTAGCCAAACTCAACCCGATCACCGAGATAAAAGGCACGCTAAACACCAGCCAACAAGGGGCTACCTTTACCCCTTGCCAAGGCGAGCGCCAATACTGGCTTGAGTTAAGCACCAACGACCGCCAGCTATTAAGCCGCTTTGCCGACAATAGCTCCGTATATGTCGAATTTCGTGGCCGCTTTAGCAATGTGAGTAAACAGGCACCTCAAGCAGACTATTTAGCCAAAATAAGCCCACAAGACTGGCTATATATGGCCAGCGAAGGGCACGGTTGTAAGGCAAATATTGCTGAACTCAGCGCACAGGGCAACGAGCCCGGTTGGCGCATTGACATTGAAGAAGGCAAGCTACTACTTAGCACCATGTCGGGCTCTGCGACTAAAACCATTACTCGCAGTGGTATCGACAATGGAACCCATTTTTGGGAAGCCGGCTCAGAGCTGCAACTCACGGTGACTAAACAGCAGTGTTTAGATAGCATGGCCGATACCATTTATTCTTATCAAGCCCAGCTAAACTACAAAGGCAAGAGTTATCAAGGCTGTGCCAGACGCCCATTTGCCCAACAGTTGGAACAACTTACTGGCTATTATCAAGTTAAACTGCCCACAGCTTCAGGCAGCGGCAGAGTGGTAAACCTAAGCCTCAATGGCGACTTCAGTGCCGAACTACAAAATACGTACCTCGAACAAGATAAAAGCTTTGTTGAAAAAGGCTATTGGTACCCTATCAGCCATTCAAGCTTGGCGCTTACCTTAAGCCAAAGCAGCAAAAAGCAAGTAAAGAGCGACATGCTATTTGATTGGGACGGACGCTTATTACACTTACGTAATCCCGAACAACAACAGCAAGGCAGTGTTGGCCTAAGCATGATGAAGATGGACGGCCCAGCCGTCACCGCAGCCAATCCCCCAAAAACTTACCAACAACGCAGTTTTGAACCCGCCACCTTACTGGCTAGCAGCGACTACGATCCCGCCGTAGAAGCCGCATTAAAGCAATATTTTAAATTGCACCGCACCGAACTCAACGGTACTAAATACCAATGGTGGAAGTTTGATTTAAATGGCGATGGTAAAGACGAGATCATTACCTATGTAGACTGGTGTGGCAGTGGCGGTTGTAGCTTATTGGTATTTGAGGCCAACGACCATAATCATCGTTTTTTAAGCAAAACAACCTTAGTACATACGCCCTTTTATTTGGCTAGCTCTAGCAACGCCCGCTGGCAAGATCTGCTGATTGAAGTATCAGGCGGTGGAGCCACTCCTGGTTTACGTTTGCTGCGTTTTGACGGTTTAAGCTACCCGCTTAACCCCAGTGTGCAACCTAATGCGCCATCGCCTGCCCCAGTCAGTGGAATCACCTTCTACGCTGAATCATTTGGCAAGGGCGCAGGCCGTGCGCTTAACTAGCCTATATCATTGCTAGCCCAATCATAGCGCTAGCGTTACAATGCCCCTGATTTTTCAGGGGCAAGTTATGACACAAGCATTCGACGTTATTATTATTGGCGCTGGCGCCGCAGGTTTAATGTGCGCAGCCACCGCCGGCTATCGTGGCCGATCAGTACTGGTAATAGATAACGCCAAAAAGGCGGGCCGTAAAATACTGATAAGCGGTGGCGGCCGCTGTAACTTTACCAACCAACAAGTGGCCCCTGATAACTTTTTGTGTGGCAACCCGCACTTCGTAAAATCGGCGTTAGCGCGTTACCCCTCAAGTAACTTTATCGAGTTAGTAGAGCGTCATGGCATTGAATACCACGAGCGTGACCACGGCCAACTGTTTTGCGACGACAGCGCCAAGCAAATCGTAGATATGCTACTTACCGAATGCGAATGGGCAGGCGTTACCATTAGCCTACGTAGTGAAATTAAATACATTAAGCAGTTAGATGAGCAGCAGTTTGAAGTTCACGCTGGCGGGCAATCTTATCAGGCCAACTCGCTGGTTATCGCCACTGGCGGTTTATCTATGCCTAAATTAGGTGCCACGCCCTTTGGTTACAAACTGGCCGAGCAGTTTGGTTTAACGGTATTACCAACCCGCGCAGGCTTGGTGCCGTTTACCTGGCATAGTGAACAAAAAGAACGCTTCGAAGCCCTCTCAGGCATCGCTGTACCCACTTGCATCACAGCTGCCAACGGCAAACAATTCAGCGAAGCCTTATTGTTTACCCACCGCGGTTTATCGGGGCCAGCCATTTTACAAATATCTAACTACTGGCAACCCGGCGAAGCTATCAGCATCAACCTGTTGCCTAAACAAGACGCTAGCGCATTGTTAGAACAAGTATTGTTACAACACCCCAAACAAAGCCTTAAAAACACCTTAAGCCAATGGTTACCTAAACGCTTAGTAGAAGCCTTGTTTAACGAAGCCCAACTGGCCAAAGCACTTAATCAGCTTGGCCACGGCGAACGTGATGAGATTGCCGATAAGCTAAATAACTGGCAAATCACCATGAATGGCACAGAAGGTTATCGAACTGCTGAAGTCACACTAGGCGGCGTAGATACCAACGAACTAAGCTCTAAAACCATGGAAGCGAATAAAGTAAAAGGCTTGTATTTCATTGGTGAGGTGATGGATGTGAGCGGTTGGTTAGGCGGTTTTAATTTTCAATGGGCCTGGGCCAGCGGTGTGGCCTGTGGGCTAGATTGTTAGTTGTTTTGATGAAATTAAAACGAAGACTGTTTGAATAGAACGAAGACAATCTGTCTAGTGAAAAAAATAACACATTGAAATAATAGAAAATAGAGTGTCTTCGTTTTGAAAAGCAATTGTTCTAACCGGAAACGCTAATTTTCTCGCATCGAAAAGAACTAGCCACAACACGCGTAATCCTTTGGCTTCGTGTTGTAACTCAGCTTTGGACAATTTCGAGTTACGGTTAACCATTTCTTAGAACCGGGAAAGTGTCTACGATTCTCAGGCCTTACCAATTCACTGCTTTCTTCCATTTTCAATCTCAATGCAAAAAGGTACTGGCTCAAATAAATTCAAATTTTTACTGGCTAAAATACTGTTTAGTTGGCCAGTGAGCACCATTTGTAATCGAAATTGAAACTAGAAGCACAAGAGCATTGCTCCCTTGCTCTTGTAACAAGCTGACTTTCCCATGCTTTAAGTATGCCGATATACATAGTCTTATTTAGGTCATTTTCAAACGAGTTTGAGTTGGTAGCTCCCCAAATACTACCTTGTAATCTTGCGTTAGCTTTGACAAATGCCAAAAACCAAATAGAGAGGCAATTTGATAAATTTTAAGCTGAGGATTCTCAATTAAACAACGTCTAAAAGCGTGTAGTCGTAAGTAGGTAATGACTTCTTTAGGTGATAAGCCAAATTTACTCTGAAAACAGCGAGTCAACGTTCTAGCACTGGTATACACCTGACTGCAAAGCTCACCAACCAAAATAGGCGTTGAGATATTATCTTGGATGTAAATCATTGCTTTTTGAATTAATCTATCTCGCGGTAATTTAATCATCGGTAAATGGTATACCTTTGGTGAGTCCATAGCAGATATCAGCAAGTAACCCAGGTCAGACTTCAGCTCTTCAGCAAAGTGGGGGGCGTTTTCAAATGGTTGTAGATATAGTATTTGTTCGCTCAACATTTTGAGTTTATTTAGCACTAGTGGATTTGCTTTTTCGACACGGTGAGCGAGTGAAATCAAATCTATATCTAACGGAATCCCGCACTGCTCCTTAAGCTGCATGAGTTCATCATAATTAACTGAAAATGTCAGTGCTGAAAATCCGGCTGGAGAAACGATATCAAACTTATCTTCTCTGCCAAATAGTTCTAGTGTAGTAGGAGTAATAGCTTGATTATTCCAAACTATCCCTGCCTCATCAGATGTCAGTATTCCGAATGTAATCGCATTACTAGGGGGGGAACCGCGTTGCCAAATTTTCTTACTAAACGAAATGTGTTGTAAGCTAATCCCAGGCATTTCGGCTTTTGTTAAACCTGTTTCCAATATGCCACGATCTAATTGCACAAAATCTAATCCCCAGTCTCGAAGTTTCGTATTTAAACTCTCTATACCAGCAATTTTGATTTCACTACTTATCATCATAGGCCTTAGTCTGATTGGGAGTATATTTAATTTTGGCCGATATATTATAAAAAAAGTGAATTATTAACGCCATAATTACATTTTTATTACATCAATTAACCTTTTAGTGTTGAATGTTTTTCGGCTCGGAGTGATTTTCTTGTTGGAATATCAAGGAGTTTTAGATGAAAGAGTTATCGTTTCTAACCATTTTAGCTTGTGCATTTGTACTACCTGCACAAGCTGAAGACATAGTTCATGATGCAGAATATAAGATACTAGAGCGGCAACATTCACAAAAGTGGCAAGAGCAAGACAAAGCAATCGATAAAAAACTTGCTGAAATTCGCATGAATAATGGCGATGAACGACCAAACATCATTTACTTATTGGTCGATGATTTGAGCTACGGTCAGATGGGAAATCGGAAGATGAACCATGTAATGGGCGTCAATACTAAGAATATAAATGACTTTGCCAACGAGGGTTTATCACTAGAACGAATGTATACCGAGCCATCTTGTACTCCAACGCGAGCAGCAATGATGACGGGGCGTCACCCTATTCGTAGTGGTTCAAGTGAAGTGAAAGTAACTTTGGTTGGGGAAGGATTATCCAAAGATGAAGTTACTATTGCTGAAGTTCTATCAGAAGCAGGTTATAGCACATCACATGTAGGTAAATGGCACCAAGGCGATATTGAGGAATCCTACCCACATAATCAAGGGTTTGATTATGCAGCTTTCCCTGCACATCAACAAGTTCAGTTATCACTGATGACAAAAGAAGCGGCATTGGCAAATAACCTATTTGGTTGGAATGATACAATGCAAAATAATGATTTTGTTATTGATAAAACCTTTCGACCAAATGGGATGGTTACAGGGTTAGAAGCAAGAAAGGGCGAAATGGCTAAAGAAGTGCATATGCCTGCTGGCCATGAATGGAGCCAAGCTGATTACCATGAAATGAATGTTCGATATCAACGCCAAGCAATTGATCAACTCCAACAACTTTCTAAATTAAACAAGCCATTTTATTTACAGTATTGGCCTCTATACCCTCTAAATTTCGTTCATGACCAAACACCTAATGTAACAAGAAATGGTGGTTTCATGGCAGAGAAACTACAGCTGCTTGATACTTGGTTTGGTGAATTCCTGAACGAACTCGATAATCTTGGTATCGCAGATAATACCGTGGTTATCTTAATGGCTGATAACGGCTTAATGTATCATTATGGCGGTCCTTCTGGCTTAAGCGAGCTAATTTATCGAGGCGGTAAAACTGACTTTTTAGAAGGAGGTATTCGCACTGATGCTTATGTTCGTTGGCCTGGTGTAATTGAAGCCAATTCCGCGGCTAGTGATATTATTCATGTCAGTGACCTTTACACCACGATAGCAAGAATTGCGCAAGCCACCGATCAAATTCCTAGAGATCGCATTATTGACGGAATAGACCAAACGGCCTTGTTACTTGAAGGGGAGACAAATGGTCGTAGAGATTATGTCTACGTTTACCAAAATGAAACTTTGGCTGCTGTAGTGAAAAATGAGTTTAAAATGCATGTTCCCACTCCAGGCATGCCTGGCGCTGCCGCACCAGTATTTAATGTTTATCGCGACCCGCGAGAAGAAAATCCCCATATTGGTATGGCCTTATGGTCTGGAGCGTCATTTCAAGACATGATGAAACGCCATATGATGATGATTCAAAAATATCCACATCTACCATTAGGAAAAGGTGTCCCTTATTCAGGGATAGAAAACCTTAGACCTGAAACAGTAAAACTGGTCGATGATTTCAAATCTTGGCATTAATGTAAACAGGCTCTAAGCCTTAACTATTACACTAGTTAGGGCTTGCCACTCTATTTAGACTATCTTCGGAAAGAAAGGTAAAACAAATAATGCGTTTATTGATATCGGTAGTTGTTTTGATAAGTGTTTTTATAGGGATATTTGGTGCGGTCGCGTTAACAGAGTTCGGGCAAATCTTGGACATGCCTAGACCTTGGGTTTTTACTTATTTTGACTACAAAAGCGTGTTTAGTGTGGCAATTTTATTCGCGGTAGTATTGGTTTTCTATCTCGATAACACCCCCCGTTTTTTCTCTAAAAAGTTAAAAGTTTGCTATGCACTGGGTATTATTGCTTGTGTATTTTTCATCAATTTTTTCGCACCTGATTTTTGGTTACGCTCTCAACATTATGGCGCTCAGTTTATGTCAGTTCAAGAAGCTGACTCAAAATTAGATGATGATACGGATATGTTTGTTTTAGAGATAGATGGCGATGCACGAGGATATCCTCGTGATTGGATGCAGTTACCTCATATCGTTGGCGATAACATAGCAGGGCAAGATACAGTAATGACGTACTGTGCTTTAAGTAATTTGCCAATGGCATTTAACCCAAAAATCAATGGAAAAGACACTGATTTTAAAGTTATCGCCCAAGTACATAACAATCTCATTTTTTCAGATAGAAATAGCGGGGAGCTTATCCAACAAGTCACCGCTACAGCTGAATATAGTCAGGAGGAATTGGATCAATATCCGGTCCAACGTATGCCTTGGAGTTCCTATAAAAAACTCTACCCAAAGGGAGAAGTATTTAACTATGAACCAAACTGGTATGACAAGTTAACACTTAAGTTATTTGATAGTGCATTAGCCCCTCATTATGAAGGCTCCCCAATGTTCCCTACTTTAAGCTTAGCTGATGACCGATTAGAAAGTGGAACCGTAATTTGGGGAATAAAAGTTGCTGATGAAACATTGGCTATCACCAAGGATGCTTTCACCGAACAAAATATTAGAATCATTAAACTAGAACAACAGCACATTGCATTCGTTTTTTACGCTGAGCTAGATACTATTGGTGCTTTCTATATAACTGACGATATCCATGAAATAGATAACCTAACAATAGATGCTTACGGTAATTCCCCCTTTGGTAAGTTACAAAGAGTTAACCTTTATTCTGGAATGCCATGGATGATATGGAGCCATTGGTACCCCAACACTCAGGTGGTTTCATCTTAAACTGTGAAAAGCATGTTACTCAAACACATTAATTGTAGTGGTATACTGAACTATGCTCCCAACTCGTTTTTGGACAAAAGTGAGTCAGCTACAATTTGTAGACTCATAGTTGAACAAAGGGAAGTTAGAGAAAATGCTCAAATCTAATTAAACCGCAAATTGGAAAGTGACAAAATGATCCTGACAAATCCAATGTATAAAGTATCTGCATGGTCTTCGAACTCAACATAAAAAGCAGTAGAGATGATCAAATCTCTACTGCTCCATAGTTTCTTACCTTATAAGAGCAAATCACTGCGCCTTAACGACAGACATTTTTTCGAAACTGAGGCATGTAATCCAAGTTAGCGTCAATGGTTTCATTTAAGGCTGTTTCTAGGACGGTACCAGTAGTGACAAGCGGGTTTAAAACTAGCGCTCGGTGCGCTGTGTTTCGATCTCCAGTAATGGCCGCTTCCACCGTCAGTGATTCAAATTCTTTCAATACCTGAATTAGACGCAACGTATCGTTCGGGAATGGTGCAACGTTTAATGGAAGTGGGCCTGATTTAGTGATCACGCTGCTCACTTCTACTGTACAGTCATTGGGGAGCCCTTCAATGGCGCCATTGTTTCTTGTGTTTACATGCATAATAGTACGCTTGTCATTGAAGATAGAGCTCATTAGTTCACAAGCTGCTTCTGAATAATATTGCCCGCCACGCTTTTCTAACTCTTTAGGTTTTTCATTTTGTTCTGGATTTCGATAGATATCAAATAATCTATTTTCCATCGCTTTAACCACTTCACCGCGCGTACCTTGCCCACTCGCTTCTTCCAGTTCTTGACCCAAGATGTCTTCACTGGTGTAGTAGTAACGTAAATAGGCACAAGGAATCATGCCCATATTACGCAGCAGTTCCGCAGGCCATTTAAATTTAGGGATATTCTGTGGCACAAGTGGATCATTGCCTGAAAGCATTTCTTCAACCACATCTTGCAGTTTATCGCGCCCCTCATGAAGTACTTTACGTGCCCAGATGAAGTGGTTTAGCCCAGCGACTTGCAATACGAAATCTTGTTCATTTGCGCCAAGCATTTTTGCTATGCCTTTTTGCATAATTACAGGGACATTGCACAAACCTACAGCTTTCACTTTGGTATGTTTCAAGATAGCTTCTGTCACCATACCCGATGGATTGGTAAAGTTAAGTAACCAAGCTTCAGGACACAATTCTTCCATCTCTTTTGCTATTTCTAAGGCGATAGGAATCGTGCGACATGCGTTTGCAAAACCGCCTAATCCATTGGTTTCTTGACCAATCATTCCATACTTAAGAGAAATACGTTCATCACGAATTCGACCTTCTAAACAACCCGCGCGAAACTGTGAACAAACAAAATCTGCCCCTTCAAGTGCAGGTTTTCGATCTAAGGTCACATGAACGGCAATATGTGACATATTATTCTTGGCCAGCATACGGCGTGTTAAATCACCGATGATGCTAACTTTTTCTGCACCATCTTCAATATCAACCAACCACAACTCACCAATGGGAAGTTCATCGTTACGCTTTATTAGGCCTTCAATAAGCTCTGGAGTGTAACTTGAGCCTGCACCAATAACGGTGATTTTTATATTCTTGTTCATCGTAATGCCTCGCATGGATAAGATAGGCTAATTTAAAAGCATACCCACCTGGTTTACAAACCAGAATTTAGCTGGTATGAATTAGCCAAGCTAATCCATATAGTTGTATGCACCATGAACCAAAAACAGCAAATGCTATCCAACATGTACACTTTTGCCATCGCGGGTAAATCTCTTAGCTTTACCAAAGCCGGTGAAGAGCTGTTTATTACACAAGGCGCTGTTAGCCAAAGAATTAAATCTTTAGAGAAGCAACTGGGTTTTAGTTTGTTTGTAAGGTTAACAAGGAGACTTGAACTGACCAACGAAGGAAAACGCTTACTCCATGCTTTGAATCAGTCTTTCGAGGTCATATTCTCCGAGCTAGATGATATTAAATTTAACGAGTTACGAGGCGAACTCTACATTGGCGCGGCACCCACGTTTGCTCAAAGGTGGATTCTAGAGAGGCTTCCAGATTTTCAACAACGCTACCCAAATCTGAAAATCAAGTTGAGAGTAAAAGCGAGCCGCTTAGACTTTCAACATGAACCTGTCGATATCGCCCTATATTACAGCAACAACGAGCATCCAGGGTTCTATCATAAACGCTTGTTTGATGAGGTATTAGTCCCCGTATGTAGCCCTCAGTATTTCGATGAATATTTTGACAATGCTGATCCAGTTACAACGCAACTCTCAAACGTCTCATTTATCCATTGTACAGAATCATTAGAGGGCACTGAGCCAGACATAGAATGGTCAGTGTGGCGCGATCATCAACAAGACGAAGAACTACAATCCCTAGATATAATGAAAAGAACGTTTCAAATTAATCATTCTGATATGGCTATGATCGCCGCTCGAAATGGATTAGGTATAGGCATTGCTCGGAAATCTCTTGTGCAAGAATATTTAGAAAATGGTCAGTTAGTTATGCCACTCTCCGAAGCGCCATCTGGTCTGGGATACGACTTAATATGTATGCAAGGACAACAAACCAGACCCAAAATAGCGGCATTTATAAACTGGATGTCATCGCAGTTAACAATGTTAGACGCCTAGAGAGTTCGTTCACTACCATTTCTTAACTCACTTTATTTGGCAAACGTTTAGTAAGACTGCGTAAGCGAGTAATATATGCATGAGCTATTGCTCTTAGGTGCAATGGGCATAAAGGTGTTTAAATATCGCCTTTACTTAAACAAGAAAACGCTTGAAACCTAAAATGCAGGTGGCTGGTCGATTTGTTTCGCACTTTCTTTAATCCCCACCAGATGCGCCCCCACCGTCAGAGCTTCCTCCACCGAAGCCATCAGAGGCGTTCCCATCTTTAAGTAGACCCCAAATACCTAGAATAATAAACCCAGCAAATCCCAGTAAAACCCAGAACAATCCAGCGTTTTTCTTACGGTCAACAGAAAGGGCTATAAGTGTGGATAATAAAGCTCCGACACCGCCCAAGATATACCACTTATACCATTCAAAAAAAGAAACAGGCTCAGTGACGGCGGCTACGATTGCGTCAGTACCACTAACAATACCTTGCGAATAGGCATCAATTTTGAAGCTTGGGTATATGGTTTCATCAATGATGACCTTCATTATGTGGTTGAAGCGGCTTGGGTAGCCCGCACCAAGCTCTATACGTATCTTTCTCCCGCGTTCAGACACAAGCAACATGACACCGTCGTTTTCTGGAAGATTGCCGACTCCCCATTTATTAAAGAGGCTGGTGGCAAATGATTCCCATGTGGAGAATTGGTCACGGTATAGTTCAAAGTCATTTATGGTTACCACCGTTATCTCTATACCTGTGTAATACTCGACACTCTTTAACTTTTCAGTGAGTTCTACTTCATCACTGGAGCGGATTAAGCCCGCAAAATCATTAACGTATTCGGCTCTCGGTTTGGGTAGAGCTGCAAAACAAATATTTGATATCAATACCAATAGTAGTACGAAATGTTTCAACACTTTCTCCTTGATGTTTAACCCCTGCTGGCTTGCTTAGGTCCCAAACTTTTCAGATACCCAGAGCAATAGGCCGATTAACCCAAGGCCACCAATAATGATGTTGTTGCACATTAAATCAGGGCGCCCCTCACCCATTTGATGCGCGGGATAGGAAATTGGCCAAATTTTTGTACTGGCAGCTGCAAGTAATATATTGGGGGTTACATTAATTCTATCTACTTGGGCATAGGGTGGCTTGAAAAATAGCGCCCCGAAGTTCCAGCCTTCCTCTCGATGATGGAAGTACCAACGATATTCACTCATCTCCACACCAAATTTTTCCGCAAAGAGTTCGATGGTTTCTGACAAATCGTCTCCCTCTATACCAAGATCTTTAACTAGGTCTGAATCGGGGTGCAAACTAGACCTTTTAATAGCCTCTTCTTCAACGAGAAACGTGTATATCTCTTCGATATCCATTTGCATCTAACCTTCAGTAAGAAGCACGCGCTTCCTATCCCATTCAATGAGCATGCTTTCTAACTCAGGTAAGTGTCGCCTAATGCAAAGCCGCCAGGCTGTTCTTACTCTATCTTTAACTCATAGGCTACTTTGAAGATTTATTTTAATTTTATCAATTGTCCGTATTCACGTTTTGTGACCGCTTTGACAACCCCAGCATGATAAATGCAGGGGTTGTATGTCATTCACAGTGCTTTACTCGCCAATAAGTAGACAAGATAAAGCCGTATTTCAAATTTTTGGCTGTAGCTCACTATGCGGCATGTGCAGGTTTGCTTTTGCTTCCCTTGCCCTCTTCCATTATCGCCGAGTCGCGGAAGTAATAAGGGTTGTTTTAAACAAAGCATCGCTTTGTAAGCTTGAACACAGGATAACGATAATGCAGGGCGGCCCTTCAACAATAAGCTAACAAGGGCAAAGTATTGAACACGCTTATTGCTGCTGCGATACCAACACATAGGCTAGTTTTTCAACTTTAGACTGATACATGGCCTTATCCGCTTTATCTATCACTTGCGACAGTTCTTTACCATCATGCGGTAAGGTGCCAATACCAATACTTGCTCCAACGCTTAGGTCTTGGCCAAGTTTGTCATTGTGAATAGGTGCTGAAATCAAGCTATGTAGCTTGCTGCCAATGCCCTTTGCTTCGCCTAGATAGTCTTGATGGTCATTAATGTTAAACAGCACTAAAAACTCATCGCCACCAATTCGAAAACAAATATCACTGCTGCGTAACTGTTTGCTTAAACGGCTAGCCACTTCTACCAACAAGGCATCTCCAACATCATGCCCAAAGGTATCGTTGATCGCTTTAAAGCCATTTAAGTCTAAATATGCCACCCCTAAACAGCCAGAATCTTGAATCGCAAGGTACTGTTTGTCGATGACGTTTTCTAAGTGTCGTTTGTTAAACAAGCCCGTTAGCGGATCTGTGCTCGCTTCGCTTTTAAGCTCATCTATTAGCTCTTGCACGGTGGAGTAATCTTGTATGGTGGCAATGCCACACGCCTCACCGTTAAAAGCAATATTGGCAATAGATATTCTGGCGTTAAAGCCCTCGCCACTGGCATTTAGGCACGGCATAATGCTGCGCGACATCATCGGCTTGGCTTGCGATTGATTAACGATATAGTGGCTCACTTTAGAGCGATGCCCTTTCACAACGTTAGGCTTAATTAAGTCTTCTAGGGTGAGCCCTAATAATACTTCTTGTTGGTAACCAAATAACTTAGCGCAAGACTTGTTAGCGAACACAATGTTGGATTGCTCATTCACAATAACAATGGCATCGGCCAGAAAATCCAAAAATCTTGCTATTTCATTCGATTGTTCGGTCACTACTCATCCTTAATGTCGACTCACTCACTGATTACAATAGTATATTTAATCAGCTACTAATGCCTTATTATTAAACAAACCATGGTGCCTAAAACGGCATTATGAGGCTAAAAAATTTAATCATACCTACCCCATTTATTTAGGTTTTTCTTGGTTAACCAGCATGTTCATGAATTTGTCAAAGCGCTTTTGTCTAGTTTCTGGTTTCTTGGCACTGAGTAAACCATAGGCGATAACATAGCGACTCGATTTATTGAGCGTTTCAAAAAAACGTTTCGCATTCGGCGTACACTCAAGTGCAGTGATGAAATCAGCCGGCACGTCCATTTCACTAACTACATAAGCGCTTTCCCAACGGCCATCGGCTTTAGCCGCACGAACGTGCACCAGCCCAGGCTCCATCATTCGGTCCGCTGCGATCAAGCGCTCTACATGCTCGGTGTTCCTTTTAGACCAGTTGCTACGCACTTTTCTAGGCGTAATACGCTGAAGATAGGCTTGATCATCAATCGACTTTTTAACGCCGTCGATCCACCCCCAGCACAGCGCCTCAATGACCACATCATCCCAAGTTACACTCTGCATACCGCTATTCTTTTTGTATATCTTCACCCACAGTTCATTTTCACAGGCGTAATTCACCTTAAGCCACTGACCGAGATCTTGTGATGTTGCAAAGGTGATGATTTTCAATGGGTCGGGCACAGGCATAAAATGAGATCCTTTAAATATATAGCGTCAATAATGCGCAACAAATACCGCAAGATCCAGCCCAGCAGGCTGGGCTATAGCGCTATGGCTTATTAATATTATTTTTTAATCAGCTTATAGGTAAAGCCAGCCATTGTGGCGTCCATTTCCTTGCTATCGAAGCGAGTAACCGTGATTTTTGCATAGCCTAGATCTATCACTGCTGGAGATACTGTAAAGGCATCAGGTGACATTCTTCTCCCAGCAATGTTTTGATAGAAATTTTGCCCCTCAAATTGCCACATATCACCATCGGGTTCTGGAGAACCATGAAACTCAGTAATGACCCAGTCGCCCTGTAACGCAGACTGACTTAAGTCAGCAGCATATGCAGTGGTAGCAAAGACCATGACGATCAGAGTTAACAATACTTTTCTCATTTTACAAACTTCCTTGTTTAATAACTAAAAGATAGCGCCGCCGTAGGCAGCCATGTTGAATCGGTCTGTTTGTGATAGAAAAACGAAGCCAAACCACAAAGCTGACAACAACCATAATATCAATTTTCACTATTTTTATCAGATACCTAGAACACAAAATGACAAAAAAGTCATTAATAGACATAGTGAAATGAAGGGAAAGGAGGAGCAGTCATTCGCTGGTATACAATTGCTAAGCGTGAAGGGACAACTCAATCAAAGGTCTGCCGCATAGGCTTAGTGGTTTGCTGAAACAGCAGACATAAAAAAAGCGCCCTTAGGCGCTTTTTCGTTACTGTATAGCGTAAATAAGGCTGGCTTATTTTTTGCCCAGTACAGCGAATTTCTTGTTGAAACGATCAACACGACCACCAGTATCAACGTTACGTTGCTTACCAGTGTAGAACGGGTGACATTTGTCACATACGTCTAGGAACATAGTACCAGTGCGAGTAGATTTAGTTTCGATTACGTTACCGCAAGAACAAGTAGCAGTAAGTACTTCGTAAGTTGGATGGATATCAGTTTTCATGGATTACCTCAATACTTGGGCCGTATCGCCATTTGGTCGTCACAATTGACACCAAACACCATACGAAAGCAACTCTATCAGAGCCTATAAATTTTAGGTGGCGGATCATATAAGAAGCCACCTAGCTTAGCAAGTACCCTGAGGCAATAAGCGAATAAAAAAACAACAAGGGCTTAATTTGCCCCACAGCGCACTCTACCAGTAGAATGAGTTAGGTTTTTCCTTGAGTTTACTAATTAGTGTCTATCGTTCGTGTTGCTTTAGCTATACCCCTGCGTCGCCTATTTGATTACAGCGTGCCTGACAACAGCCCTATGCCGGTAATTGGCAGCCGGGTTAAGGTACCGTTTGGCAAAGGTGAAAAAGTAGGTTTAGTGGTTGAGCACCCCGATGAAAGCGACATTGCTTTAGATAAGCTTAAGCCTTTCAGCGAAACCTTAGATAACCAAGCCTTATTACCAGAGAGCTTGTTTAAGCTACTTAATTGGGCCAGTTCTTACTATCACCACAGCTTAGGCGATGTATTAAACCAAGCGCTTCCTAGCTTATTACGCAAAGGTGACCCCGCTAAGCCTAAAACCGTGGTGGCGTGGCAACTTAGCGAGCAAGGCCAACAAGCTGAGCTAACCCGTTTTAGTCGCGCCCCCAAACAAGGGGTGATTATTGGCGCGTTGCAGCAACAGGCTAATTATCAGCTTAGTGATGAACAGTGTAAAAAAAGTGACTTTTCTCGCCCTGCCTTAAAAGCCTTACAAGAAAAAGGCTTTATTACGAAGCTTGAAGTAGCCCCCAAGGTTGAAGATTGGACTCAACAAGACACCAAAAAAACCCAGCCGCTAAACCTCAACGCAGAGCAAGCTATTGCCGTCGCCGCCATTAACCAAAGCTTGTCGAGCTTTCAGGCTTTTCTTATTGAAGGCATTACAGGCTCGGGTAAAACCGAAGTCTACCTCAACGTAATAGCCGAAGTGCTGGCAAAAGGGCAGCAGGCCTTAGTACTGGTACCTGAAATAGGCTTAACCCCACAAACGCTAGCCCGATTTGCCGAGCGTTTCAATGTACCGGTGTATGCCATTCACTCAGGCTTAAATGATAGCGAGCGCCTCAATGCATGGATAAAAGCCAAGCAAGGCGAGGCGGGCATTATTATTGGTACACGCTCGGCGGTATTTACGCCAATGGCAAGGCCTGGGGTGATTATTATCGACGAAGAACACGACAGCTCATTTAAGCAACAAGACAGCTTTCGCTATCATGCTCGCGATCTTGCCATTGTGCGGGCTCGCTTAGAAAAGATCCCTATAGTGTTAGGCTCGGCGACCCCTTCTTTAGAGAGTTTACATAATGCGCTATCGGGGCGTTACTCTCACCTTGAGCTAAAACAGCGGGCTGGCAGTGCCTCTTTAGCCGAGCAACAACTGCTCGACATTCGCCAGCAACCCTTGTCTTCGGGCTTATCTCCGGCCTTAATTAAAGCCATGCGCATAGAGCTAAAAGCTGGCCGCCAAGTGATGCTGTTTCTTAACCGCCGTGGTTACGCGCCAGCACTGTTATGTCACGAATGTGGCCATGTGTGTGAATGTGAACGCTGCGAAGCCTATTTTACCTATCACCAACAACCAAGGCACCTTGCTTGCCACCACTGCGGTAGCCAACGAGCGGTGCCCCATCAGTGTACTCAGTGTGGTTCTACCAACTTGGTCACTACCGGTTTAGGCACCGAGCAGCTGCAAGAAGCCCTGTTAGACATTTTTCCTGAATACAAGGTGGCCCGCATTGATCGTGACAGCACTCGCCGTAAGGGCAGCTTAGAGCAGCTACTCAATGACATTCACGCTAATCAATATCAGATCTTAATTGGTACGCAAATGCTAGCCAAAGGCCACCACTTTCCCAATGTTACCTTAGTGGCATTATTGGATATTGACCATGCCCTGTTCTGTTCTGATTTTCGTGCGCCCGAGCGTTTAGCTCAGCTTTACGTGCAAGTGGCCGGGCGTGCTGGCCGCGCCAACCTGCTAGGCAAGGTATTGTTACAATCGCACCACCCAGAACACGAGCTGCTGCAAGATTTAATCAACAATGGCTACCAACATTTTGCTCGCTTTGCGTTAACTGAACGCAAAGACACCGAGTTACCGCCCTTTAGTTTTCAGGCGCTGTTTCGCTTTGAAGCCATCGACGGCAATGCAGTCACCGAGCTTAGCCAGCAGCTTTATCAAATAGCCCAGCCACTACAACAAGGCAACACTTGGGTATTTCCACCGATGCCTGCCCCGCAGGCGCGCCGTGCCGGAAAATATAGAATGCAGCTGCTGATTCAAGCTGAGCATCGCCCTAACTTGCATCAACTGGTTCATCAATTACTGCCGCAATTAGAAAGCCTAAAACTGAGCAGAAAAGTGCGCTGGTCTTTAGATATAGACCCTTACGACATGCAATAAGCCGTGTAGTTTTAAATCGGCAATCGGCGGCTTTCAGCCAACAAGCTCCAGCATTGACTTCAGGCGATTTGAGCCGGTGAGGCGAAGTAAGCAGAATTAGCCTAGATAAGAGATAGTTTTCACGGCAAATTGTCGGTAAAATGCCCGCTTTGTACATTCTATTTACGCGAGATTGGTGTCAGCCTACATGAAAGAGCTTATTCAACAACTTCTGGAACAAACGGTCACAGCCCTGAAACAACAACAGGTGCTTCCTGAAGGATTCGAACCACGTATCCAAGTAGACCGAACCAAAGATAAAGCTCACGGTGACTTGGCGACCAATTTAGCCTTAATGGCTGCCAAACCTGCAGGCAAAAATCCACGAGAGTTAGCCCAGCTAATTGTTGATAACCTACCGGCATCAAGCTTGGTAGAAAAAACCAATATTGCTGGCCCTGGATTTATTAACTTCTACCTAAATAACGATTGGTTAGCCGCGCAAATCGAAGCCATGGCAACCTCTGCTACGGCCAACGTTAAGCCTGTTGAAAAAGCCCAAACCATTGTGGTGGATTATTCAGCCCCTAACGTAGCCAAAGAAATGCACGTAGGTCACCTGCGCTCAACCATTATTGGTGACGCGGTAGTGCGTACGCTCGAATTTTTAGGTCACAAAGTCGTTCGCGCTAATCACATTGGTGATTGGGGAACGCAGTTCGGTATGTTAATTGCCAACTTAGAAGAAGTAGAAGCCCGTGGTACCGATGCCGGTGACATTGAACTGGCCGACTTAGAAGTGTTTTACCGTGAATCTAAAGCCCGTTACGACAGCGATGAAGTATTTGCCGAACGCGCCCGTAACTACGTGGTTAAGCTACAAAGTGGCGATGAATACTGCAACACAATGTGGCGCAAATTGGTCGACATTACTCTTAGCCACAACCAAGCCGTATACGATCGCCTAAATGTATCACTCACTAAAAATGATGTGATGGGTGAGAGCATGTATAACAACATGCTACATGACGTGGTCAACGATCTTAAACAACAAGGTTTAGCGGTTGAAGATAACGGCGCCACGGTAGTATTCCTTGATGAATACAAGAATAAAGATGGTGACCCTATGGGAGTTATCATTCAGAAAAAAGATGGTGGCTTCCTGTATACCACTACCGATATTGCCTGTGCCAAATACCGCTATCAAACACTGCATGCCGATCGCGTGTTGTACTTCATTGACTCGCGCCAGCACCAGCATTTAATGCAAGCATGGAATATTGTTCGCAAAGCCGGTTACGTGCCTGAAGACGTACCGCTAGAGCACCATGCTTTTGGCATGATGTTGGGTAAAGATGGTCGTCCATTTAAAACCCGCAGTGGCGGCACGGTTAAATTAGTTGATTTACTAGAAGAAGCGGAGCAACGCGCGCAAACCTTGGTGGCCGAAAAATCTCGCGATTTAGATGCCGAGCAACAAGTACAAGCAGCAAAAGCTATCGCTATGGGCGCAGTAAAATACGCCGATCTATCTAAAAACCGCACCACCGATTACATCTTTGATTGGGAAAACATGTTGGCCTTTAACGGCAACACGGCTCCGTACCTGCAGTACGCTTATACCCGTATCCAATCAATCATTCGCCGCTCAGAAATTGACGTAGCCAACTTGCAACAAGCGGTTAGCCTTGACCAAGATGCTGAAATTGCCTTAGCGCAAAAGTTAATTCAGTTTAGCGACGCGGTGCATAACGTAGCCAACAAAGGAATGCCACACATGATGTGTAACTACCTTTACGAGCTAGCCGGTGCATTTATGACCCTTTACGAAGCCTGCCCAATCCTTAAAGACGATGTTGAGACCGAGGTAAAACACAGCCGCTTACGTTTAGCGGCGTTAACTGCCAAGGTACTTGATCAAGGGCTCTCATTATTAGGAATTGAGACCCTGGAACGCATGTAAGCATGGCTAAAGACTATGTAGGCCGTAGCAAGCCTAAGAAAAAACCGGCGGCTAAATCTAGCCGCGCGGTGAGCAACCAAAAACGCTTCCCTTTTGCCCTAGCAATTACCGTGTTGCTGGCGATTGCTGGGTTTTCGGTATTGCTATTTAACATTAAAGGCACGGCCCCGACACCGGCGCTAGAGTTAAGTGAAATAGTCAAACCGACTAAACCCGCTAAACCGGCAGCGGTATTGCCTGACCTGCCTAAAGAGCGACCTTACGTCAAAGAGTTAGAACAAAAACAGGTAGAAGTAGAACTGGCCGCCAAACCCAGCAAGCCAGCCAAACCCTATCAAATGCAGTGTGCGTCTTTCCGTAGCCGCGATAAAGCAGAAGAGAGTAAAGCCTTAATTGCTTTTGCTGGTTTAGAGAGCCAAATTCGCCGTACCGACGGAAAAAATGGCGCTTGGTATCGCGTGGTGCTAGGGCCCTATCCAACCAAACGTGACGCAGAGCGTGATAGGCACATTTTGCAACGAGCCAAAATTAACGGCTGCCAAATTTGGCATTGGAACTTTTAAGCCATTAATGATTAATTACGCCAAACTCACTTAGTTTGGCGTAATTAATAACCCCTTTATCATCACCAGCAATCTGCCCTCAGCATTTACCCTCTGGCACTCTCGAAAAGCTCAATACCGCATCGTTAAAGTCGATGATGTTGATAAAAAACACATGTAATTAGTCATAATTTTCAAAAAATACAACGCTAAACGATTAAAAATATTACTTATTTGAACTTGTTCTCAAATATGTTATAAAAATGTAGCTAGGCTAGTATGTTAGGTACAACTAAAATATGCGGCAGGACTATTTAGCTCATTGACCGCTACTCGGACAGGAACGCGAAGTAATGGAAAACACCGATCTAGAGCAACTAGAACGACGCCGATCTATGCGACTCGACTTAGAAAACGAACCCGTACTGCTAAAATGGATGGATAGCAACGGTGACGCCCAGCAATTAGAGGCTACCTGCATCGACATTTCGCGCCGCGGCATGTTGATTTTGCATAGTGACGATCTACAGATAGGCACCAAGCTAACGGTATTATTCACCTCTGAGCATTCTGAAGCAAAAGAGATGCAAGCCAAAGTAGCGCGCTGCCATCGTAAAAACTTTTCTACTTACCATATGTTTCTGTTATTGCTATAAAAAGTACATCTAAGTAAGCAAACTTAGTACTTTGTCTTATACTTATTAAATCACTACCAACAGACAAGATTGGTAGCAAGGAAATATTTAGTAAGGAGAAGGCCATGTTGATATTAGTAGGTGGGGAAAAAGGTGGTAGCGGTAAAAGCTGCTTGGCCCAAAATATCGCCGTACACCTTAAAACCGATCTTGACGCTAATATCTTGATGGTTGATTGTGATCCACAGCGCACCACCTCAGATTGGATCCAAGCGCGTAACGAAGATGAATCTCTCCCCAGTATTAACTGCATTCAACTGTACGGTAAAATTCGAAAAGACCTGTTAAGCCTAGAAAGCGCTTATGATTTCGTGATTGTTGACTGTGGCGGACAAGATAACCTAGCGATGCGCGCGGCTATGTCGGTCGCCAAATACGTGCTTATACCCCTTCGGCCCAAGCGACGAGACTTAAAAACCTTGCCTCACATGGAAGACATGTTAAGTACCTGCAAAATGGTTAACCCCAAAATGGTGGCCAATTTTGTTATCACCCAGTGCCCAGCCCTACCCAGCCAAGCCAAACGAATTTTAGATGCTAAAGATGTCTGCCGGTCCTTTGGCTTAGACGTGCTTGATTCGGTCACCTTCACGCGAAATATCTACGATGATAGCGAAGAGAGTGGGCGCTCAGTGATAGAAATCGAGCAAGATGGTAAGGCGGCAGCCGAAATAAAAGCCATTGTTACCGAGATGCTAGCTATTCAACAAGAAGACTCTCATGAGTTTAACTGATTTAAAAAAACAATCGCTGTCTCGTAACAAGCGTAAAAAAATATCAGTCGATGATTTCATCAACGATGCTGAGAATTATGCCCAAGGCAAACCCAGTGTCGCCACACTAAAAGCCGAAGCAAAGCCGCCCAAAAAAGCACACCCCAATTTTCGTCACTGCACCTTTACCTTTGATAATCTTGCGATTGTTCAGCTGCAGCAAGCATCAACTCAACATACACTCCCAAAATCAAAGTTATTGAGGATGCTACTAAAACAATTTTCCTCGCTTGATATCCAACAGCAACAACAATTGTTAGACAAACTGCAAGACAACTAAATCCGCTCAAACCTTGAAAATAGTCTAAAGCTCCCCCATCTCATTTTTATAACAAAGCTAACTCTTAGAGTAAGCCAAATTAAATGAGGAAATAACGTGACTACTATCGTCTCCGTCCGCCGCAACGGCAAAGTGATCATCGCTGGTGATGGCCAAGTATCACTTGGCAACACAGTAATGAAAGGTAACGCTAAAAAAGTCCGTCGCTTGTATCACGGTCAAGTATTAGCGGGTTTCGCCGGTGGTACAGCCGATGCCTTCACGCTATTCGAGCGCTTTGAAGCTAAGCTTGAAATGCACCAAGGCCATCTCACCAAGGCCGCTGTAGAACTGGCCAAAGATTGGCGAACTGATCGCATGTTGCGCAAATTAGAGGCCTTACTGGCAGTGGCCGACAGCGAAGCATCATTAATCATTACCGGGAACGGTGATGTGGTTCAGCCAGAAAACGACTTAATCGCCATTGGTTCAGGTGGCCCGTTTGCTCAATCAGCAGCGCTCGCTTTGCTTGAGAACACCGATTTAGGTGCTCGTGAAATTGCCGAAAAAAGCCTAACCATCGCAGGCAATATTTGTGTGTTTACTAACCTAAACCATACTATTGAAGAATTAGACGCTAAAGCCTAAGGCTTTGCAGGAAGAAATTATGTCGGAAATGACCCCAAGAGAAATCGTCTCAGAATTAGACAACCACATTATCGGCCAAGCCGATGCTAAACGTGCAGTAGCCATCGCCTTACGTAACCGCTGGCGCCGTATGCAGTTAGGCGATGAATTACGTCAAGAAGTGACCCCTAAAAATATCTTGATGATTGGCCCAACGGGTGTCGGTAAAACTGAGATTGCACGCCGATTAGCTAAGCTTGCTCATGCACCGTTTATCAAAGTGGAAGCGACCAAATTTACTGAAGTAGGTTATGTAGGTAAAGAAGTTGAAACCATTATTCGTGACCTCGCCGATGTCGCGTTTAAGTTAACGCGTGAACAAGAAACTGAAAAGTTTCGTTTTCGCGCCGAAGACCAAGCTGAAGACCGCATTTTAGACGCCTTGCTCCCCCCCGCGAAAGACAGCTTTGGCCACGATGAGAAAAAAGAAGATAACTCTACTCGCCAAGCATTTCGCAAAAAGCTACGCGAAGGCCAGCTAGATGATAAAGAAATTGAAATTGATGTTGCCCAACCCCAAGTTGGCGTAGAGATCATGGCGCCTCCAGGTATGGAAGAGATGACCAATCAATTACAAGGCATGTTCCAAAACCTATCGGGTAATAAAGACAGCAAAAAGCGTAAGGTAAAAATCAAAGAAGCCTTCAAGTTATTGATCGAAGAAGAAGCCGCTAAAATGGTTAACCCTGAAGAGCTAAAAGAAAAAGCCCTTCACGCGGTAGAAAATAACGGCATTGTATTCTTAGATGAAATAGACAAAATTTGTAAACGTGGTGACACCTCAGGTCCAGATGTTAGCCGTGAAGGCGTACAGCGCGACCTACTACCCTTAGTAGAAGGCTCAACCGTTAGTACTAAGCACGGCATGGTAAAAACTGACCACATCTTGTTTATTGCTTCAGGGGCGTTTCAAGTGGCGAAGCCTTCAGACCTTATTCCTGAACTACAAGGCCGATTACCGATTCGAGTAAGCTTAGATGCTTTAACCGCTGAAGATTTTGTCAGAATTTTAACCGAGCCAAACGCCTCATTAACCGAGCAGTATAAAGCCTTAATGGCCACAGAAGGTTTGAACATCGAGTTCACCGAAGACGGCATTCGCCGCATTGCTGATGCCGCTTGGCAAGTAAATGAACGTACCGAAAACATTGGTGCGCGTCGCTTACACACAGTGATGGAAAAGCTGATGGAAGAGTTAAGCTTTGTAGCATCGGATAGTGCAGGCCAACAAATCACTATTGACGCTGACTATGTAAATAACTCGCTAGATGATTTAGTGGCCGACGAAGATCTAAGCCGCTTTATTCTGTAAGCACTGTAACGCTGCTTCAGTCTGTAAGTACGATAAAGCCGCCGCTAAGGCGGCTTTATTCGTTCCACCTTCTCTCTCGCTATACCTTTGCCCTTGGGCATTCCTGAATAGATCTCATTTCTTAATTGAAAACCGCCACTTAGCGTTTATACTGGTAGCGCTAACTCGGCCAAAATCAGGATCCAAACCATGGAATATAATACCTCAGAACTTTGTGACCTATACGCAGATACGGTTGACGTTGTAGAACCCATGTTTGCCAGCTTCGGTGGCAGAAACTCTTTTGGGGGAGAAATCACTACGGTTAAGTGCTTTGAACACGCAGGGGTAATCTCACAAGTGGTACAAGAGTCGGGAACTGGTCGAGTATTACTGATTGATGGTGGTGGTTCGCTACGCCGTGCCCTGGTCGATATAAACATTGCCGAAACAGCCGCTGAAAATGAGTGGGACGGTATTATTGTTTATGGTTGCGTACGT
Organism: Agarivorans sp. MS3-6; assembly: GCF_054112545.1. Classification (NCBI taxonomy): domain Bacteria; kingdom Pseudomonadati; phylum Pseudomonadota; class Gammaproteobacteria; order Alteromonadales; family Alteromonadaceae; genus Agarivorans; species Agarivorans sp. MS3-6. The sequence goes on from NZ_CM134202.1 coordinate 2,003,290, forward strand.
GATGTAGACGCCTTGGAAGATTTAGATATCGGCATTCAAGCCTTGGCTTCTATTCCGGTTGGCGCTGACGTCAACGAAGAAATTGGCGATGTAAATATCCCGGTAAACTTTGGTGGAGTGACCTTCCTTCCAGAAGATCACATCTACGCAGATACCACAGGGGTAATCTTGTCACCTGAGCCCCTCGACATCGAGTAAAGGCTCAAGGTAAGCATTTACACCTACTCGGCGTGAACGTCTTCAATACGGCCTAATAAGGCTTTTAGACGTTCCTGCCAAGATTGCTGCTCTTGTAATAAACGGCCATTTTCATCACTTAGCTGGCTGTTTTGTTCTTTCAGTTCATCAATTTCCATACGTAAAAGCTCAATGCTATCTACTGCTACTTGAACTTTCGCTTCTAATTTTTCTAAAACATCAAAAGACATCTACATTACTCCCATTAACTGTGTCGAGCTTCGCTTAAGCATTTCTTTGCCAAGCTAGCGTCATGTATAAATGAACCCTAATTGGCGCCCACGTATTGATAAGAACGGCTTTAAAGCAGCATACTCTTGTCATCTTTAGCCAACAAGGGTAGAACAGTATTTACCTAACTAGTTGTCGAATTTATAGTCATGAAATTAAAGAAAGGCCGTTACCAGCATTACAAAGGTGCTGATTACCAGGTTATTGATACCGTTATTCACTCTGAAACCGAAGAGTTACTAGTACTGTACCGCCCACTTTATGGGGAAGGCAAACTGTGGGTAAGGCCCTATGAGATGTTTTTTGAAACGGTGAATGTGAACGGAGAGCAAGTGCCACGATTTGCGTTCATCGAGGCACTTAAAGAATAGGCCTAAATATTTTGTCCCATGTCGATAGCCGGCATATCGCAACTTGGCGTACCCACTACTTTTGCGGGCACGCCTGCAACGGTGGTGTGAGCCGGTACATTTTCAAGTACCACACTGCCCGCGCCCACTTTAGCGCCACGCCCCACTTCGATATTACCTAAAATTTTTGCCCCTGCACCAATCAGTACCCCTTGACGAATTTTAGGGTGACGGTCACCACGATCTTTACCGGTACCGCCTAGCGTCACCGATTGTAAAATAGAGACATCATTCTCAATCACTGCTGTTTCACCCACCACAATTCCAGTGGCGTGATCGAGCATAATGCCTTTACCAATGGTTGCAGCTGGGTGTATATCCACCGAGAAAACGGCAGATATTTGGTTCTGAATATAGCGTGCTAAAGCCAAACGCCCCTGATGCCACAACCAGTTAGCCACTCGGTAACCTTGCAGGGCATGAAAGCCTTTTAAATATAACAAAGGAATAGCGTAATATTTCACTGCTGGATCTCGATCTTTTACCGCCACAATGTCGGCGGCTACCGCTTCCAATATGCAAGGGTCAGCAATTAAGGCTTCTTCGATAAACTCGCGCAACAAGATGGCCTGAACCGTTGAGCTATCTAATTTACTGGCCAACTGAAAACTCAAGGCCGAGGCAAGAGTATGGTGATTCAAAATCGTTGAATAGAAAAAGCTCGATAGCATCGGTTCATCTTCAGCCATACGGTGTGCTTCATCGCGTACTTGTAGCCACACGGTTTCCGCTAACGTTTGTTTGATTTGATAGTCCTTTAACTTTTCCTTTGCCACACTTTCACCTTACTCGAGCTCTAATTTCTTTTCTAGCGGAACCACCGACTGAGGGTCTTGGTGGATCAATACATCGGCTTCAGGCCATTGTTCAATCATTGCATCCTCAACCTTATCAGCAATGATATGCGCCTGATAAAGACTAAGTTTATCATCTAGTTCTAAATGAAGCTGAATAAATTTTGTCTGCCCTGACTGACGGGTTCTAATATCGTGAGCACCTAAAACATCGGGCACAGACAACGCGGTATTATATACCTGTAACTGGAAGGATTCTGGCAGTTCTCTGTCTAGTAGATTCTGTACTGAGTCTTTGGCTATTCCATAAGCGCCATAACAAATGTAAAGCGCAATCAAGATAGCAAACAAGCCATCGGCCCAATACCAGCCATACTGGCTAAGTAGCAAAGCAATCAACACCGCCGCGTTCATGTAAATATCCATGGCGTAATGCATCGAGTCGGCTTTAATCACACTGTTGTTGGTTTTAGCGACCACATAGCGCTGAAACAACACCAAAGCGATGGTGATTACAGTCGATATTATCATCACAATAATACCCAACTGGCTATGCTCTAGGGCTTTAGGGTGAAGCAGTTCGGTGGCGCCGCCATATAACAGCATGCATGCCGAACCGGTGATAAAGGCCGCTTGGGCCACCCCCGCTAAGTGCTCGGCTTTGCCGTGACCAAAACGATGTTCTTTATCAGGGGGTTGTAAGGCGTAGCGGATCGCCAGTAGATTGACTAACGACATGCCAATATCCATTAGCGAATCAATCAGAGAGGCTAATATACTGACCGCGCCAGTATAAAAAAATGCAGCGCTTTTAATCACCAATAAAGCCACCGCTACACAGGTGGCAACCCATGTAGCTAAAGTGACTAAGCGTTTATAACTTTGCGGTTCCACGTTAATACTTCAGCGAGGTGTTTGCTAAAGTATAACGTTTAGTTAGTTTGAAGTTTGACCTTTTTTGCCGCCCTTCTCCATACGCTGCTGGTGTTTTTCCATTTTTTGGTTCACCAACTCTTGGTATTTTGTCTGCTGTTCAGGCGTTAGTAATTGATATACCTGATGCTGAGCTTCTAACTTATCTAGCATGCGGCTTTGTTTCATCGCTTGCTGCTGAGTAATCAGTGTTTGGGCCGCGTCTTTATCGAACGTCGCTGAAGTGATAATAGCCATGCGCTGCTCATGCATCATTGCGCGCTGTTCAGTATTTGGCTGTTGCTTCTTCTGCGCTTGCATAATTGCTTTCACTTGCTGTTTTTGCTCTGCACTTAAGTCTAACTGTTTCATCATATGCATTTCAGCGCGCTGATCTTGTTTACCGCCTTGTTTTTCACCTTTAGCAGCGAAAGCAACAGGGGCCACAACTAACGCACCTACAAGTGCTGTTACTAGTAATTTTTTCATGATGTATTCCTCGGGTTTGTTAAGTCCTATTAAGTGTACATATGGCAATGCAAACAAATGCCAGCAAAGTGTAAAGCAATGTAAAAGCGCCAAATAAACCCTACAAAGCTCATTAAGTTTTGTACAATTTAACTACCAGTCAAATCAAAGAGAATCATTAGTGAAGCTGCTATTAATAGACGACGATAAAGAGTTAACTGAATTACTCGGTGAATTATTAGAACTTGAGGGCTTTGCTTGTGACATTAGAAATGACGGTATCAGCGGCTTAGCGCAGCTGCAGCAGCAGTCTTACGATTTAGTATTACTAGATGTAATGATGCCCGGAAAAAATGGCTTTGAAGTATTAAAAGACCTACGTAAGAACAACCAGCAGCCAGTATTAATGCTAACCGCAAAAGGCGATGAAATAGACCGAGTACTAGGTTTAGAGCTGGGAGCCGATGACTACCTTGCCAAGCCATTTAGCGAACGCGAGTTATTGGCAAGAATTCGCGCCATTTTGCGTCGCACCCAAGTGCCGGTAGCCACAGACAATCATACAGAGCTTATTTGCCACCAAGACTTAAGCTTGTCTATCGCTAAACAACAAGCTCACTGCGATGAACAAGAGCTGGACCTCACCAGTACTGAGCTATTACTACTTCAACAGCTGCTTGAGCATCCCGGGCAATTGTTAGATAAACACGATTTAAATAAAAAGGTGCTAGGCAAACGCCTACAAGCTTTTGACCGCAGCTTAGATATGCACATTAGTAATTTAAGAAAGAAGATCCCGGCTAGAAAAGACCAGCTACCCAGAATTAAAACGGTTCGGGGTAAAGGCTACATGTGGCTAGAGTGGTAAGCATGAAACGTTTCATAAACAACTTATTTGTAAAAATATTTGTCTCGTTTTGGATGATTTTGCTGGTGACGGCATTTGTATCCATTAACCTGTCGCAAATGCTCAGTACCGATAACTTTCCTGCGCCGAGCTGGGCCACCAAGAGCTTAGCCGAATTCTCAAAACGCATTGAAAGAAGCCCACAAAAAGCGCTACAACCAAGGCAAGATTCACACTTCAAAGCACGGTTTGGCAAGCCCTTCTTAGTGGACGCAGAAGGCGTGGTGGTTAATCAACCCCAAGTGAGTCGCAGTATGCGCCGTTTTATCGCTAACCATGATGCACTCAGCAACCCTAGAGTCACCTTAGACAAGCAACATATCTTAATGGGACCACAGGCTGTTACCCTGAATGACAAAAACTATTTGTTATATGTTGAGCGACGCAGCAACCCAGAACAAATGAATGCCTTACGCCACTTTGGGGTATCCCCGTGGTTTCTCTCCATGGTGGCTATCGCCTTGAGTTTAGCGCTGTGTTTTCTGCTAACAAGGCATATCGTTAATCCTTTAAAGCGGCTTCAAGCGGCGGCCAACAAAGTATCATTAGGACAGCTAGATACCCCATTACCTGAGATATCGCGCGGTGACGAGATTGGCCAACTATCTGACAGCTTACAACGTATGGTCGATACCCTTAATCAAGCCATTAGTAACCAACAGCGCTTATTGAGCGACATATCGCATGAGCTTCGCTCGCCCTTAACTCGCTTAAACATGGCCTTAGCCATCAGTAAGAAGCGCCAAACCAGCACCCCTGAAATGGAACGCATCGAGCGCGAATCTCAACGCCTCGCAGAGATGATCAATGCTTTATTGTCATTATCTCGCATGCAGGTAAACGCTAAGCAACAATCAATAGCGTTAAGCGATGTAATGAATGACTTAGTCAATGACTGTGAGTTTGAAGCAGAGCAACTACATAAGCAGTTTTCAGCCCGTTTTCCAGAAGAAACAACACTGGTGTGTTACCCGCAGTTGCTCAGTTCGGCTATCGAAAACATTTGTCGCAATGCATTGAAATACGCCAGTAAAACGGTCTCGCTAAGCGCCACCATTGAACAGCAGCAGTTATTGATTACGGTGCGTGATGACGGGCCGGGGCTTGACGACAGTGAGCTCAGCAATATCTTCCGCCCTTTTTATCGTAGTGGCGAAGCGCGCGACCGAGACAGCGGCGGTGTGGGCTTGGGTTTAGCTATCGCTGAATCAGCCATTCGCCAACACGGCGGCGAGATCAGCGCCAAAAATCGTCACAGCGAACTGAATCAATTGAGCAAAGGGCTAGAAGTTAACCTGCGCTTGCCACTACAATAGCGCTTTTGCAGCGACTTGGACTAACCATGATTAACATTGTGCTATATGAACCAGAAATACCACAAAATACCGGCGCAATTATCCGTTTAGCGGCGAACAGCGGCTGTAACCTGCATTTAATCGAACCCTTAGGTTTCGCTTGGGACGATAAGAAAGTAAAACGCGCCGGGCTAGACTATCACGAGTTTGCTGAGGTTAAGCGCCATGCTAATTACCAAGCCTTTCTAGATAATGAGCAACCCAAGCGCTTATTAGCCTGCACCACCAAAGGCAGCGGTTTTCATAGTGACTTTAGCTTTGAAGCGGGTGATTACTTGATGTTTGGTCCTGAAACTCGCGGGCTACCCGACGAAGTATTATTGCAAATAAGCAGTGAGTTTCGTTTACGGATCCCCATGCTGGCCGACAGCCGCAGCATGAATTTGTCTAATGCGGTATCAGTATTTGCTTACGAAGCGTGGCGCCAACTAGGCTATATCGACGCAGTATAATAGCCTTGCTACTCCCAATATGACTATTTATGGCGCCTTAAACCAGCGATGCTGAATGAGGGCGCGATAATAGATATACCCCAAACTCAGCCCTCTTGCCGCCATAAAGCCACTCATGGCAAACCATAAAGCATGATTGCCCCAGGCTTGGCTTAGCCACCAAAGCGGAAAAAATACCGCGACACTGGCCAGTAACATTGAATTTCGCATGATTCGGCCTTCGGCAGTGGCAATAAACACGCCGTCTAAGATAAAACACCATACCGCCACCAGCGGCAGTAAAACCATCCAAGGCAGATATTGGTTGGCCGTTGTTCTGATGTCGGCAATGTCGGTTAATAGGGCCACCAAGGCCTCACCAAACACGGCAAATAAGCCACTAAACCCAATGCCAGCAAACAAGGCTAGCAACAAACATCGGTTTATCACCGACACAAATTGCTGCCGGTCTTGTTGGCCTTTGGCCTTGCCCGCCAGCGCTTCAACAGCATAGGCTAAGCCGTCTAAACCAAAAGACACAAACATCAAAAAGTTTAGTAATACCGCATTGGCTGCCACAATATTGTCACCAAGGCGCGAGCCCTGAAAAGTGATAAAAGCAAAGCAAGCCTGTAAAGCCAGTGAACGAACAAATATGTCTCTATTGAGTCTAAACAAGCCACCTAATTGCAAACGGTTAAACCCGCTAAAACACTCAGCCCAATCAGGTAAACCCTCAAAGCGACGCAAAAATTGCTGCCGACACAGATACAAGCCAACGGCTAAGCCAAGATAATCAGAGATGACCGTGGCTAAGGCCGCGCCAAACACGTTCATGTCAAAACCAACCACTAACAGTACATCTAAGGCAATATTCAGGCTGTTGGTTAGCATTACCAATAGCATCGGCGCGCGTGCGTTTTGCATGCCCAGCAACCACCCCAGTAATACCATATTAAGCAGGGCTGCTGGCGCCCCCCAAATCCGCGTAGCGAAGTATTCTCTGGCGTAAAATTGTACCTGATCACTGCCACCAGCTAAGCGCATCCCTAAATCTAAAATGGGAGTTTGTAACAACAACAGCATTAAACCTAAGCTAAGCGCGATAAGCCCTGAGTTAATCCCTAGATGAATAAGCTGACGTCGATCGTTCGCACCCGACGCTTGAGCCGCAAGCCCAGTGGTAGACATACGCAAAAAGCCACATAGCCAAAACACCAGCGTGATCATAATCGAACCCAGCGCCACCCCAGCCAAATAGTATGAGTGGTCTAAATGACCGATCACCGCGGTATCCACTAAGCCCAGTAATGGAATCGTAATATTCGACAAAATCATCGGAATAGCGATAGCGGCAATAGCCGAAAAACGAGAAGAATGCATATAGGCTTAAACGAGGGGCAATAAGCAGAGTTTAAGAGCTGGCGATAACAGCGGCAACCGTTAAATGGTTAGACGCTGATAAAGAATACATCGATGACGATAAAGCGAGAAAAATAACACTAGCCGAACAGCAGTGTTCGGCTAGTGACGGGTGGGTATCACAGCATTGCAAACAACCAATGGTCGGCCAACAAGGCCACAAACAACAACATCAAGTAAACGATCGAATAACCAAATAGTCGCATTGCATCTCGCTGGTTGTCCCCTTTGTATAAACGCCACGCCAAATAAATAAAGCGCAAGTTAAGCACACAACTGGCAGCCAAATAGAGTAAGCCGCTCATGCCGACTAAAAACGGCAACCAACACACGGCAAACAACAAAAAGCTATACAGCAGGGTTAAGATTTTAGTAAATGGAATGCCGTGAGTGACCGGCAACATCGGAATATTCACTTTGGCGTAGTCATCACGACGGGCGATAGCCAACGCCCAAAAATGCGGAGGCGTCCACGTAAAAATTAGCATCACCAATAACAATGGCTCGGCCGACACGCTGTTGTTTACCGCTGTCCAACCTAATAAGGGCGGCATGGCGCCAGCTAAACCGCCAATCACAATGTTTTGCGGTGTGGCGCGCTTTAACCACAAGGTATAAACCACGGCATACCCCACCAAACTGGCCGCGGTTAGCCACGCTGTTAAGGGATTAACCCACCAATAAAGCATGGCAAAACCGACTATTGATAATAGCGAGGCCCAGCTAAGTGCTTGCCAACTGGCAATGGCGCCGGTGGGTAATGGTCGCTTATGGGTTCGCGCCATTGCCGCGTCGGCTTCACTATCAATGTAGTGATTAAACGCCGCAGCCCCGCCCGCCATTAAGCCAATACCCAGATTACCTATCAGCAATGCCTGCCAAGGAGGAAGCCCAGAGGTAGCTAAACAAGCCCCTACCACAGAGGTAAGCACTATCAGTGCCACCACTTTAGGTTTGGTAAGCTTATACAGTGCTCGCCAATTGATCCCTTTGTTTAACTGCCTAGGCTGGGTTAGCGCGTTCGATTTCGCCATAATGCCTCTCCTTCTGCAATACACGCTTACTACTCAGTGTAGCGCTTTGATAATGCGCAACCACTAAACTAATCAGACACAGCAGCAACATCGCCGCCATTAAATTATGTGCCACCGCTACCGCCAGCGGCACCTGCCAAAGCACGTTAGCCACACCTAAACCAACCTGCATCAGTAATACAAAAATTAAGCGCGAGGCTCGCCCGCGAGTAATGTCACTGTGACGCTGCTGAATAAGGCTCAAGGCCAGCACTAACAAGTAAAAAGCCGTTACGCCGGCCCAAATTCTATGGGTGACATGCACGGTGATTCGTTGTTGGTGACTCAATACCCCAAACTCGTAGTTATCACCGCTTCGTTCAGGTAAAGGGTGAAAAGCATCCACTTGATAACTGGCGGTCCAGTCTTCATGACATAGCGGTAAGCCTTGGCACGATATGGCTGAATAATTGGCCGATGTCCAACCACCTAACGCAATTTGCACCACCAATATCGCCAAACCTAACCATAGCAAGCGTCCAGAACGAACATTTCTTGCCAACGGTCGCTGACTTATCAGCAACCAAGTAAACAATAGCGCAAGCATCGAAAAGCCTCCCAGCAAATGCCCCATTACAACAATGGGCATTAAGCCAAGCGTAACGGTAAGCATTCCCAGCAGGGCTTGAAAAACAATCAGCACTACCGACGCCACCGCAATAAATCGGTGTTGTTTGCGCCACAAGGCAACGCCCGCTAAGCCCACCACCAGCAAACCTAAACTACCGGCGAAATAACGATGAATCATCTCGTTCCACGCTTTGTGCGCTTCTAGTGGTCGCTCGGGGAAGGCGTTTTCGGCATGCTCAATATGCTCCGCCGTTTGCGGAACCGCCAATCGGCCATAACAACCTGGCCAATCGGGGCAACCTAATCCAGCATCGGTTAAGCGGGTAAATGCGCCTAAACCAATCACCACCACCGCGAGTAAAATTGCGGCAATCAATCCTTTTTGCATAACTCTCCCTCTAACTACTGAAAACGAGAATTTTTAATTAAGCGTTTTAGGTCGGTAATCAAGCCTTTAACCTGCTCGTCACCCAAACTAGGTTGATAGCTCAAAATCACCCAACCGGTGGGGTCTACCACTAACCACTGTTGATCATAACCCGCCAAAGCCTGATTACGTTGGGTAAGACGTAACTGAGCAACCCCTTCATCAATGGTCGCTAATTGCTCAACACTTAGCTGAACATCATTGAGAAGCGCCATCCGTTGCGTTTTTTGCTTAGCAATACCTAAGGCTAACCAGGCATTATCTAACTTGCTCCACTGCTCAACACACTGCTCTTCACACTGTTGATGTACCACTTGAGCAATTGACCATTTTCCGGGGGTGTAGTTTTCTAACTGCAAGGGGGGCTCTAACCATTGCCCATGGCTTAATACACCACGCTCAAACCAGCCCATATTTAATACCAACCAAGCCAGTAGCAATGGCACTAAAAACACCGAAGCCACGAGTAACATGGTTTTTTGATGACTCTTCATGACGTTTCCTTGTCTCGGTTATGCCAGTAAAAATAGCCCGTTAAGCCTGCAGCGACTAAAGCCATAAGCAACCATTGCACTGCATAGCCTAGGTGTTTTGCAGGCGATATAGAGACCAACTGCTTAGGCGAGTGGTCTATTTGGCTATCTAATACAAAGGGTAATAAGTCTATTTGCCAATATTTGGCTACCGCCTCAATATTGAGCTGCTGAACCCTTAGGCCTTGCGGTAAATCTTCTAACCAATACTGCTGATCTAGCACCAAGGGCAAACTTACTTGGCGTAAGCGATATTGCTCAGGCAATGCTTGAGCCACATCGGTTAGCGGTAATTGGCTTCTATCGTAAGACGCTTTATACCAAGCTAAACGCACCAATACATTGCCCTGCGGCGTATGCCCAACCACATACGCGTCGTAACCTACTTGGCCATCTTGTACTTGGTTATCTAACCAGAGTGAGTAATTTGAACGCTGCATGTCTGAAACATGCACCAACTGAAAGGGCACGGGGCCTTGCTCTAGGGCTTGCGGCAAACTGGTTTGCACTAACGATTGCTGCTGATATTGGTCTAACAACTGCTGTTTTTGCTCGCTCCGTTGCCATTGCCATAATGAAAGCTTGACCATCAAGACTATCAGCGCAAACATAAGCAACACAAACAGCAGCATGCGGTAAGACGCTGTTTTTTTATTAGCCTGTAGAGAGAACTTTGTTATGGTCATAAAACTTCTAATCACCGCACTCATTCTGTTTGTGGTTATTAATATGGTGTTTGCACTACGGGTAATGCTAAAAGGCGGCGATAAACCCATGAGCCATTATTTAGGCCGCCGCCTTATATTAAGTGTTATCGCTATCGCCATTGTATTGCTGGCGCTAGCCACGGGCTTAATTCAGCCCAACCCCCGTCCTTATTAGTGTTTACCCAAAGCGCTTTACAGCACGTACACAAAGATAAATAGTGTTAACCACACTACGTCTACAAAGTGCCAGTACCAACTCGACGCCATAAACGCAAAGTGACTCTTACCGGTAAAATGGCCCTTTAATACGCGCAAGAACATTACCGTTAACATGATTGCGCCTAAGGTCACGTGCAAACCATGAAAGCCAGTCAGCAAGAAGAAAGTATTGCCATAAATGCCCGAGTCGAGTCGTAGGTTCATTTCTTGATAGGCATGAACATATTCTTCAACTTGAAAAAACAAAAAGGCAAAACCCAATACCAAGGTAATGGCTAACCACAGCTTTAGCGGGCCGCGTTTATCTTTTTCTAAACTCACGTGAGCAAAGTGCAAAGTGATAGAAGAAATCACCAGAATCACCGTATTCAACAAAGGCAAGCCGTACCAGCCCATGGCTTCGGTGGTGGTGCCACCTGGGGTTTGAATTAGTGGCCATATGGCTTCAAATTCCGGCCACAATACCGCGCCGGTCATTTCGTTATTACCGGCCCCACCTAACCATGGCACCGCAATCATTCGGGCGTAGAACAAGGCCCCAAAAAAGGCGCCAAAAAACATCACTTCAGAAAAAATAAACCAGCTCATGCCTTGGCGAAACGAACGATCCATTTGCGCGCTGTACAAGCCGTCCATGCTTTCTTGAATAACATTGCCAAACCAACCAAACATCATGGTGATGATCACCACAAAGCCACAGGACAATATCCATACTCCATAGCTTTGTTCACTGTTCATCTGCTGTACGGTAAATCCTGCCCCCATTGCGATTAAAAATAGGCCTACTGCGCCAACAATCGGCCAAACACTTTGGGCAGGAACATAATACTTATCATAAGGCTGCGTCATTGCTCACCTCTCCCTCTGCACTCGCTTGTGCGGTTTTCGATTCATTTAGCTCAACGCCCTCTACGGCAAATAAGGTGTAAGCTAAGGTTAATGTGTTTATATCTTTGGGTAACTCCGGGTCAACGTAGAAAAATAACGGCATGTCTTGTTGCTGACCAGGCGCCAGCGTTTGTTGTTCAAAACAAAAACAACTGACTTTTTTAAGATGATTAGCGGCCAAGCCGGGGCTAACCGACGGCACCGCCTGCACAGTTGAGCGCTTAGCCGTTTGATTAGTAGCACTAAAGTCCACTTGCAGCGTTTCACCGGGATGCACTTTGACCCGATTAACTTTAGGGCCAAATTTCCAATTTAACCCCTGTGGTACGTAGCTGATAAATTCTACGGTCACGGTGCGCAGTTCATCGGTGCTCATGCTCACTTCGCTAGCTTGCTTAGCCGTTTTGCCATTTATACCAGTAACTTTACAAAATACGTCGTACAAAGGTACTAAGGCATAGCCAAAGCCGAACATGGCAACCACTACAATCAGTAGTCGCACCACTAAGCGGCGATGGCCTTGCATGTTACTTAATCTCCGGTGGAGTGGTGAAGCTATGGTAAGGCGCGGGTGAGGGTAAGTTATCCCACTCTAGCCCTTCTGCACCTTCCCAAGGTTTGGCTGGCGCAGGCTCACCACTACGAATACATTTAATCACCATGTATAAGAAAATAAACTGTGATAAACCAAAGGCAAAGCCACCAATACTGACAATCGCATTCACATCAGCAAACTGCAGTGCGTAGTCAGGTATTCGCCGTGGCATGCCCCCTAGACCTAAAAAGTGCATTGGGAAGAACAACACGTTTACCGACACCAGCGAGCACCAAAAATGCAAACGGCCTAAACCTTCGTCGTACATTTTACCGGTCCATTTAGGTAGCCAGTAATAGGCCGCGGCCATAATCGAGAATATGGCACCAGTAACCAGAACATAGTGGAAGTGCGCCACCACGAAATAGGTATCGTGGTATTGGAAGTCAACCGGGGTAATGGCCAGCATCAACCCCGAGAAACCACCAATGGTAAACAACACGATAAAGGCGATAGCAAACAACATGGGGGTTTCAAAAGAAATTGAGCCTTTCCACATTGTGGCAACCCAGTTAAAGACTTTTACCCCTGTAGGCACCGAGATCAACATGGTGGCGTACATGAAGAACAGCTCGGCTTGCACCGGCATCCCCGTGGTAAACATGTGGTGAGCCCATACCACAAAACTTAAACCGGCAATGGATGCGGTGGCGTAAACCATCGACGAATAACCAAACAACTTCTTACGCGAGAAGGCAGGAACAATCGCCGAGATAATACCAAACGACGGCAAAATCATAATGTACACTTCAGGGTGACCAAAGAACCAAAAGATGTGTTGGAACAACACCGGATCTCCGCCACCAGCAGCATCGAAAAAGGAAGTACCAAAGTACTTATCGGTCAATACCATGGTGACCGCCCCTGCCAATACAGGCATCACCGCAATCAACAAAAATGCGGTAATAAACCATGTCCATACAAACAGCGGCAACTTCATGTAAGTCATACCCGGAGCGCGCAAGTTCATAATGGTAACAATCACGTTGATCGCCCCCATAATCGAGCTAATCCCCATAATATGAACCGAAAATACAAACAGAGCAGTACTATCAGGGCTGTAGGTAGTAGACAACGGCGCGTAGAAGGTCCAACCAAAGTTAGGGCCACCACCTTCCATAAATAATGACGCTAACAACATGGTAAAGGCGAACGGTAAGATCCAAAAGCTCCAGTTGTTCATCCGGGGTAATGCCATATCTGGCGCACCAATCATCATAGGTATCAGCCAGTTCGCTAAACCTGTAAATGCTGGCATTACTGCACCAAACACCATAATTAAACCGTGCATGGTAGTCATTTGGTTGAAGAAGTTTGGTTCAACTAATTGTAACCCCGGCTGAAATAGCTCAGCCCGAATCACCATCGCCATCGCGCCGCCAGTAATAAACATGGCAAAGGCGAACCAAAGATACATCGAGCCAATATCTTTGTGGTTAGTGGTTAATACCCAGCGCATTAAGCCGCGAGGGGCGTGATGATGGTCGTCATGCTCTGCATGAACGTCACTAATCGTGCTCATTATTACTCTCCCTACTGCGCTGCATTCTGCACGGCCACAACATCCTTGGCCTGCACTAGATCACCCGTATCATTACCCCAAGCATTTCGCTCATAGGTAATCACCGCCGCCAACTCTTTTAAGCCCAGTTGTTTACCAAAGGCCTGCATCGCGGTACCCGGCACACCATTTACCACCACATCAATGTGTTTGCTCACGTCGCCCACGGCGATTGGGCTAGCTTTTAGCCCAGGGAATACTCCCGGCAAACCTTCACCATTAACCTGATGACAAGCAGCACAGCTTTTCTCATAAACTTTTTCGCCCAGAGACATCAACTCGTCTTGCTCCATGGTCATCGCCACTAATGCAAGCTCTTGTGCCTGTTTGGCTTGATAAGCGGCTTCTTCTTCAGCCAGCCACGCATCGTATTCTGCTTGCGGTTTGGCTATCACTACAATGGGCATGAAGCCGTGGTCTTTACCACATAGCTCTGCACATTGGCCGCGGTAGATGCCCGGTTTATCGATAATCGTCCACGCTTCGTTAATAAAGCCTGGATTGGCATCTTTTTTAACCGCAAAGTCTGGCACCCACCAAGAGTGAATAACATCTTCAGAGGTCATTAAGAAGCGAACCTTCTTACCCACAGGCAACACTAAGGGCCGATCAACCTCGAGTAGATAATTAGCGCGTTTGCTCAGCTTGCCGTTCACTTCGTCCCAATCAGATGCCAGTACACTGTAATACTCTAACTCTTGGTCAAAGTACTTGTAGTGCCACTTCCATTGCGAGCCGGTAACTTGAATCGTTAGGTCTGCATCGGAGGGATCTTCCATGGCGAGTAAGGTTTTAGTCGCAGGGATCGCCATACCAATCAAAATAACGAAAGGGATGACCGTCCAAATAATCTCGACTTTGGTACTTTCATGAAACTGAGCCGGAACGGCCCCTTTAGATTTTCTATGATGAAAAATGGCCCAAAACATTGCGCCAAACACCAGAGCACCAATTGCACAACAAATATAAAAAATTGTCATGTGCAAGCCATAGACTTGCTCGCTTATTGAGGTGACACCTGGACGTAAATTGAATGACATTTCTTCCGCGTATGCTTGCGACGTAAAGAATGTCAGCAGTAATAGCTGTATCCATCGGCCCACAGCGCTCTCCTTTGCTAGTAGCCAACGACAACAACTTCCCAAATCAGGAAGTGGCTGCGAATAAAGGGATAACTCCCACCCCGAACCAACAGGTTGCAACCGCTAAACACAACCTACTGCTTATAAATTAACCTTTAAGTTATGGAATTGTAAATAAAATGTTTATTTTTTTATTGCGAGAGATAAAAGATGTGATGATAACGACAAAAGCCCAAATCAAATTGATTTGGGCTTTAAAATGCGGGAACTATTGTAAAACTTAAGCTTACATCCAATCGGCAGTGCGAATAATGCCGACAGCTAAGCCTTCAATTTCAATGCTCTGATACTCTAAATCTACCTCAATGGTACTGAGCTCTTGGTTTTCAGGATGCAAATAAACCATTTTGCCATCGCGCTCAAAACGTTTTACCGTGACATCATCTTCCAAGCGGGCTACCACCACTTGACCATTGTGAACATCGCTGGTTTTATGCACCGCCAATAGGTCGCCGTCCATAATACCAATGTCTTTCATGCTCATCCCTTGCACACGTAGCAAGTAATCTGCGTGCGGCTTAAATAAATTAGCATCAACCGCATAGTGAGACTCTACATGCTCTTGCGCCAAAATAGGCTCGCCAGCGGCAACCTGCCCAATCAGCGGTAAACCCGCTTCTTCAGGTTGTTGATTAGCAGCCGGTGTAGACAAATAGGCATCGGCAATGCGGATCCCGCGAGAGGCGCCAGGGATCATTTCAATTGCGCCTTTTTTCGCTAAGGCTCGTAGGTGTTCTTCGGCAGCATTGGCCGAGCGAAAACCCAGCTCTTTAGCTATCTCGGCACGAGTAGGCGGCATACCTGTATCTGATATATGTCGTTGAATAAGTTCAAACACTTCGGTCTGACGGGGCGTTAAGGGCTTCATAGTCTACCTGTAAGTTTATACAGCACACTGTTAGTATATACAGCATTAGCGATGAAGCAAGGTTTTATCTAGGATCAAGCTATAGTGTGTAGGTTTCAGTTT
The DNA here is from genome assembly GCF_054112545.1 of Agarivorans sp. MS3-6. NCBI lineage: Bacteria > Pseudomonadati > Pseudomonadota > Gammaproteobacteria > Alteromonadales > Alteromonadaceae > Agarivorans > Agarivorans sp. MS3-6. The sequence goes on from NZ_CM134202.1 coordinate 2,019,142, forward strand.
CATTGAAATGCTTTCCGCTACGTTGAAACTACACCCGATATTTCGTGACACCCGTGACAAATAAGTAGAGGTTGGGGTAATAGACGGATACGAACAGCCGAGCTAACTCATTTTTGGACAAATGCGTGTTACGTTATTAGCTCAAATATCGGTGGTTCGGATTAGATTCAGTACGGTTAGATCGGAGTTAACGCCCGGTTTTGGGGCGGACTTGGAGCTGCGAAGCAGCGGAAAGGCCGTCCCAGCCCCAACGGGGCGATAACAACCGCTTGTTAGGTGATTCATTTATGACAGCCGTAGAAAACTCTTATACTCAATCACGATATCGTACTTAACTCCCGCTTGCTTTAACCGACCTACGATATGATTCGCGACCTCATTTGGCCGCTCGTGCGCATATTGGACATCAACAACTAAGATATATTTCCCATCTCTCTTAAGTTCGACAAGCATGACGGCCTCCCCCTCATACTCACCACTCCAAGATCTCAACAACTCGTTACGAGGGCTGTTAGCCCAGCGGTTATAACTTCGTATCCAAGGCTTTTTATCCTGAACCAAGCCATTATCACTGCAAAAATTTTCAATGGCGCTATCAGTAATACCGTTGCTATCAGCTAATTCAATCACTGCAAAATTACCACATGCAGTCAACGGAAGGATAACGAAAAATAAAGCCACTCGAAGCATCATACTTTTCATCTGACATCACCTAGACATAATGATCCCCGGTGAAAGTGCCGACCTCCTGCGTTTATCGTGGGGTAGTCAAACTAGAGCCACACTGTTAGATGCAAAGTCTTAACAGAACAGGAGATCGACATGTCTACATCTAGCACGTTTTTTATTGGACCAGATGTTCACAAAGAAACCAAAGATGCCGCTTATTGTGTTGATAATTCGAGAGATGAGCCTGTGTTCCAAGGCACAATTCCCACCAATATTCGTTCTATCAACAAACTTATCAAAAAATACAAAGACTTGGCTAGTCATCTTTGTGTGGTTTATGACGTTGGGCTTTTTACATTGGGCTGCTGTTGCTTCAATACACATCGCGATCCAAACCGACAACAATAACAATGTCGTTACTCAGCTATGCCCTTGCTGCCAACACCCCATGCACTGCACTGCACTGGCACTGGCCTTAGCCGAACGAGCTAGCCGAAAGGCGAACAGTATAAGGAGAATGGCTGGGCTTAACATGAGGATGAAAATACACATAAAATAACAACTTAGCACTACGCCAAACGGGTAAGGGCTTAACGCCGTTGACCCCGTCTTAGCCAAACTCGCCTTGCGAAAACTAACAAGGCCTTGGCCCCGCCAACAGCAACACCGTTATTGACTATAGAAGGGAGCATCGGGCTTGTTCAACACCCGAATAAGGTGTCGGCTGCGCGACACCTATTCTTATTTGTTATGTGCACGACGCTCACTTACACCGAACTAGCTAACCAAACGAAAGACAAGCTTGCAAGAAAAACAGCAACAGGCACAACTGAACATACCCAAAAGTCAGAGTAAACAGCATGACGCCTTGCCCTGATGCCATCAACAAATGAAATAAGAATAAGCACCAAACAACCGACGCCGATATAGAAGTGCTTGCTGAATCCATCCTCTATTCCTATTTCCAAGAATACAGGAGAAATCAGAGCAGCAATCCAAGTAAATGCCACTGCTTTAGCGCCAATAAAGGTACTGTAAGAGTCTTTATTCATAGTTCCAAGTGCACATAACGCCGTAATTTGCGGCCGTAGTGTAGGTGCGAAGCACCGAAACGGAGGTCCAGTGAGGGCAGCGAACGAGGCAAGATTACCTTGTTAAGCGATTCTTGGCACACGACTGGAATCGTTTACCTGTTTATTTAGTTCTTTTAGTTTATTCAATGATATTTGAAACTGACCATTACTTGGAGTTTTCTTGCCGGCGAACTGCTTCCATACCAACTTGCCCGGCCCATTATAAGCTTCTTCAAATTTACCATTTGGAAGAATCTTAATAATAATTGTGTGTTCTGGCTCACTACGAAAAGCCACTGACTTTGCTTGAGTAGCTTTAATCTCTACTTCCTTTCCGTCTCTGGCTATAGCATCAAAGCCTTTGTTCGATGCTGTTTTTAATTCCAAACCATATGCATCTGCCACAAGGCATTCACCGATACTGCCGACCATATGACCGTCGGGCGTAAAGTGGCGCCCTGGAAACATAGCTTCTAGCTCGCTCACTGTTGAGTAAAGCTGCTTGATTAATCCTTGAAATTTATCGTGATCCATATTTTCGCTTCACGCCTTGCGAAGGGGTGAAGGGGCGAAGTGCGCAGCACTTTGTCCTGCTTGCGCAACTTGTTACATGCAGTCTCATGACTTGGCTGATTTAATTAGCTTACTGATTTGTTCAATTCCATCATAAGTTGATGGAAGGTTTCCTTCATCTGTTACTATTCCTGAAAAAATTACATTTTCAAATTTTTCAAGTGAATCGGCGTCCTGCTTTTTAATTTCACTAGAATAATCGGAATAGTGCTGAATAAAACGGCATAGTGTTTTTCGAAGGTCAATTTGTAAAAGTTGAGACTTTACTGATTTGTAGTTAAACAGTAATACCCTGAAATAATAGATTGCAATGGCGGCTAAAGATAGCATTGGGAATATTGATACTATAAGCCCATCTTTGATAACAGAAATATCGTCTATGTGCATGAAGATTATGACAAACTCAGCTAGAACCGGAAGGACGATAAGTACAGACAAAATCTTTAACCAGAAAAGTATATTGTCTCTTTCGGAAGATTTGGTTGTGGCGAGATCATCAAAGCCTTGATATAAACCTACAAAGTTAAAACCGTTTTCATATTTTTCCAGTGACTCCTTAAGCTTGTTTACTCTGATTTCTTTAGCGGACAGCTCAGTTTCCCAGTCCCCTTTGAGCTTTTCGGCCTTAGCCGAAACCGCGTTAAAGTCTTTAATGCTTTCAATAGAGTCGCTATTGGCAATTACTTTAAATATGGCAATTGGCATATCTCGAATAGCATATTCAATTTGCTCTTTAGCATCGTGCTCAAACGAATCGACATTATTGAATACAAAGCGTCTTGCAGCTTCAAACTCCATGGCAAGATCATTTTTCATTGACAGATAGAGCTCAAATAAGAATCTAAAACACATTGAGCAAATGTCATCTAACCGTTTCTTATCGAATTCTTTTTCTTCATTTGAAAGCCGGCTTATAAATTGATCGCCAATCCAATCGATATTTACTTCGCACAGTTCATCCCACTCTTTCGGCTTGTTGGCCATAGCACTTGTGACTAAGCGAATTAAGCTATTTCTTTGCTTTTCAAAGTCATCAACAGGTACAAGCCCATCGATTTTATGCTTAAACGTTGCAAGCACTGTTTTGCTTTGGCTAGTGTCGAAAAGAATCTTCATTTATTTACTCTTTAGTGCGCTGTAGGCATGTAACGCCTCAAACAGTGGCGCGCGCTAGCGCGTCCAGCCACACAGTGGCGTTGCTGCTTTGACTTGTTGAACGAAGCCGCTCTGCGGCAGAGTGCATAGCAGCAGATATCTCATACTCAATGTTACGCGGCCAATCGGTCGTGATTAACCGGAGTATGCAGCATGAACCCTAGCCAACAACATCGTTATAATGCTTTATATAAACAACACCTTACCAATTTAACCTTACAAGGGAAACGCCCAGCTACCATTGATGCGTATTCGCGTGCGGTACGTCGTATTTCTGCCCACTTTGACCGCTGCCCTGATACCTTAAGCACCGCTGATTTAAAGGCCTATTTTGCTCAACTGATTAGCAGCCATTCTTGGAGCACCGTGAAGTTAGACCGTAATGGCTTGCAGTTCTTTTATCGCTACACCCTCGATAAACAATGGCAGTGGTTAAACATTGTAAAACCCCCTCAAGTGAAACGCCTACCCGATATCTTAAGCCCTGCGCAAGTAGGCTTAGTGATTAGCATGACTCAACAACCCCGCTATCAAGTCTTCTTCTTGGTGTTGTATTCCATGGGGCTGCGCTTGAGCGAGGGCTTACAGTTAACCATTTATGATATTGACAGTCAGGCCATGCACGTCCATGTGCGTGATGCTAAAGGCGGTAAAGACCGCTTAGTGCCCATGCCGCATCGCACCCTTCAGGTTTTGCGTCACCATTGGCAAAGCCATCGCCATGCGAGTTTGTTATTTCCGCGCCAAGGTAAACAGGTGGATGTGCCTATGGATAAAGGCGGTGTACAAAAAGCCTTGAAGCGGGTATTGCGCGATTGCGGTATTCATAAACCCATTAGTCCTCACTCGCTGCGCCATTGTTATGCCACCCATCTGCTTGAGCAAGGCTTGGATTTACGCTCCTTGCAACACTTGCTGGGGCACGCCAGTTTAAACACCACCGCGCGCTATACCCAGTTGACCCAAGTGAAACAATTAGATACGGCAAGGGCGGTGAATACACTCACCGACTCTCTCACCTTAATGTGGCCGTAGCCATGAGCACCTTTATTGATTTACTTCACCAACATGGGGCCAAGCTTGCCCCGCTTTTAGGGGCGGATGCTAAACGGGCAATGTATGCCATGCTGCGCTGTAAAACTGAGCAACAAGGTCAGAGCCATTGGCAGTGTGAGCATTGCCCCCATCATGACCAATTGACGCTTTCTTGCGGCCACAGGCATTGCCCGCAGTGCCAACATCATTGCACCACTGGCTGGTTAACTCGCCAACAACATAAGCTGCTACCCACTACTTACTTTATGGTGACCTTTACCCTGCCTTATGAGCTAAGGGCTTTAGCCCGCGTGCAGCCTAAAGCCTTATACCAAATCATGTTCAAGGTGGCATCAAGCCTGTTAAAGGACTTTGCCAAACGCCAGAACAAGGGCGAATTAGGCTTTACCGCGGTACTGCATACCCATAGCCGCCAGCGTAATCTGCATCCTCATTTACATGTATTGGTGGCCGGCGGGCGCTATCACGTTGCTAAGCAGCAGTGGCATCACACCAACAAGCAGTACTTGTTTAACGCCTTTGCACTGGCCAAGGTATGGCGAGGGAGAATGCTGGATGCGATTAACCACCACAAGGCGCTGCCTCTGCCCAAGGCGATACCCGCTAAGTGGGTGGTAGATTGTCGCAACGTAGGTTTTGGACTGCCCGCGCTACAGTACTTATCTCGCTACTTGTATCGCGGGGTCTTGCCCGATAACGCCATCATCAGTACCCATAACGGCCAAGTGAGTTTTAGGTATCAAGATAGCCAAAGCCACACCACCAAAATCCGCACCCTGCCTACCTTGCAATTCTTAAAGCTTATCTTGCAGCATGTATTACCCAAGGGCTTACAGCGGGTGAGAGATTATGGTTTCTTACGGGGCAACGCCAAACAGGTATTGCGGCGTATTCAGTTACTACTGCGAGTGCCTCAACGCGTTAACCTCGCCGTGCTCCAAACCGACAACAACAGCGCGACCCGGCCATGCCCTTGCTGCCAACACCCCATGCATTGCACAGGCATTAGCCGAACGAGCTAGCCGAAAGGCGAACAGTATAAGGATAATGGCAGGGCTTAACACGAGGATGAAAACACAAAAAAACAACAACTTAGCACTACGCCAAACGGGTAAGGGCTTAACGCCATTCACCCCGTCTTAGCCAAACTCGCCTTGCGAAAACTAACAAGGCCTTGGCCCCGCCAACATCAACACCGTTATTTACTATAGAAGGGAGCATCGGGCTTGTTCAACACCCGAATAAGGTGTCGGCTGCGCGACACCTATTCTTATTCGTTATATTTTATGCTTTTGCACTATTTAATTTCTATTCTCACACAACTAGGAGGTAATGACTCAGGAGCGAGTCCTTCTCCATTTGTACAATCCCAGATGATTTTTCTTTGATCATTTTCTGCAGGGGTAAAGATAAGCTGTCCTTTATTGGTATTAACCGTCAGGGCCATATTATTATTATCGAGTGTCATCAAAGAACCGTCTGGCAATTCAGTTTGAATGTTTAATGCTTCTAATGATTCAGGAACTACTTGATTATTTTCATAGTAGAGTCCAAGAGCATCACGCGCAGCTTGTGACTCACTAATACTTACTGTCAATACTGCTTTGTTAGTATATTGTTGGTACGCAGGTAGCGCCACAGCGGCTAAAACACCGATAATATATACTAAGATTAAAACACCAAAGCCACCTCCCAATCGGCCAGCAAAGGGTACGAATACAGCTAAACAATATGAAAAGAAGCTACGTTTAGGCATCGTAGCTTCAACGTCCATTACTCTGGCAGCACGTTTAGTCAACCAAGGGTAACCAGCAGTCAATTCATGAAATGACATCCAAAAGCTAGACGAGTGATTAGCTTGCTTTACATATGAAATAATATCAATATTTTTCCAGCGTTCAACACCAGCAGCAAGGGCAGCAAGAGCACGAGCAGCGCCTTCAGGAGATTTGCAACAAGCTAATCCGTGTCTATCACATGTTGTTTCCCGCGCACGAGAGTAGGCTGCCCCCAATAGAGGTAACCAGAGAACAGGCCACCGTAGCAAACCGCCACTTAAATGCTTCTTACGCAGATGTCCAAGTTCATGACCGATATAAAAGCTAACTCCATCTTCATGTTTATCCATCGCATCAACTACATCAGTCATTAAAACTACATATTCTGAACCGAGGAATTTTGTTGCAAAAGCATTTAGGCCTCCATTTCCGTTTAATATATAAGCCTGTGGTCGTGATTTTATTTCTAGCTGTTCACAACAACTAACGAACTGTGCATATAAATCAGGGAATTGTTGCTCAGATAACTCAACACCATTACCTTTGATATGTGCAATTAGTGAAGATTGAGCGAATAAATATAGTATGAACCCAAGTGCTAATAAAATCAGAGCTATTCCAAAAGAGCCTATAATTAAAGCTAACCAAGCTATAAGACCTAGTACTAAGGTTATGGTTCCAAGTGTGCGCTCTCGTGGATATGTAAGGTGTTTCAATTTCAACTTCCTTTTGAGTGATTTAATGAGGAAACAAATGCTTACCCGTTTTAAAAATATAACGCCGCAATAAGCGGACTAAAAAAATGGGTTATAATGTGTAGCGAAGCGAAACGTAACCCACTGTTTTAGTTCCGTTTAATTGCCTTGTTATGTGCTGGAGCTAACAGCTAGCTTCAGCCCTAAAGCAACAAATACAGTACCAACAACTTTATCCAATAGTATACTTACCCGTTTACTACTTCTAATTTTGTTAGTCAGTTTGGATGCAAGTAATACATATGTAACTTCAACAATAACTGCGACTGCAACAACCAACAAACCCAAATAAAGTAACTGCATAGGAACAGCTCCATGCCCATCTCGAATAAATTGAGGTAAGAATGCCATAAAAAATATAGCAACTTTGGGATTCAGTATGTCGACCAGTACACCTTCCTTATACGCTTTCCAAGCGGACTCTTTCGGTTCACCATTTGATGTGATATTTAAACTAGTACCTGCCGAACGAAACGATTGATACGCGAGATATAATAAGTAGCCAACACCGATGTATTTAACGATTGTAAAAGCAATCGCAGATGAGACTAAAATTGCAGACAAACCTAGCGATGCAGATGCCACATGAAAAAGAGCACCAGTACAAACTCCAAGTGCAGACGCTATACCAACTTTTTTTCCGTTAGCAATTGTCTTAGTCAATATATATAAGAGATCAGGGCCAGGTGCAATATTCAGCGCCAAAGCAGTAGAGAGGAATAAAATCCAAAAATTCAAATCAGACACGAAAACTCCTTGTTTCGATAAATATAAAAAGGCACATAACAGCTTGTTAATAGGAAAAATTCCTTGTTTAAACAAGGGATTTTTCCTATTAACATACATTTGATAAAACCCAGATTATCACCTTTCCTAAGCTGTATCAGCCACCTAGCTCGAAAAATAACAAAAACATCAGCACAAAAGAATGCAAGCCTTTGTGGAAAGAAGGAATCACAATTTATATGTGTATAAGCACAGCGCTTTATCCACAACAGTAGAAAAATTATGGGTACATAAGACTCTGGGCAGTCCATTGAGAACCTTGAAAGGTTCGCTTAGCTACCACATAGCGTTTATGATCTAAGCGACTTGCAGGCATAATGAGTTAACACGCTGCCTCATTGAACAAAATAATCGCGACTCTACGCAAGTTGGTAGAAAAATAGGCGTTCAAATTTTGCCGCTATCTTATGTTACCGCTAGGCTTAAGCCATCTTTTCCTTAATGGATATTTTCTCAATGAGCATTAAAAAAAATCAAGTTATCGCCCTTTCATCGGTCATTTTACTGGCTACAGGGTGCTCACCAGCACCGGGTATAGCGTCCAGTGGAACTATCAGCGATTACCGTGGTTCAGCAAGTATTACGCAAGGTGCTGCTCACACCTTGGAATCGAATATATTTGAGTGTGAAAACGGCCGTAGCCGAGTTGCAGGTATCGGTGAGATTACCGATTCAGAAGGGACAGTTTGGACGGTTCCAGCTAAAAACCATTTTACTACAGCACCAAAAGCTATCGACTTATACGAAGAATGCGCAAGCATCACCCCGCAAAGCCTTGCTAACGTAGACGAAGCCTCTGTACCCGTCGCGGTGGTCGATACTGACGGTGAAGAAATCACAGGCTATATCTTTGCTGACAACTACTTTGAGTTATACATCAATGGCACGCTTGTAGCGGTAGATACCGTACCGTTCACCCCCTTTAACTCTAGCATTGTGAAATTTAAAGTTAAAAAGCCTTATACGATTGCAGTAAAAGTCATTGATTGGGAAGAACACTTAGGTTTGGGTACTGAAGATAACCGTGGAAAGGCCTATCACCCTGGTGACGGTGGCTTTATTGCAAGCTTTAGTGATGGAACGGTGACAGGTTCAGATTGGCAAGCTCAAACATTCTATACTGCGCCTATTTACGATCTAACCTGTCTGACAGAAGTTGAAAACAAACGTCTGTCAGAGACTTGTACTACAGAGGGTACAGATCACGGTGAGCATGCTTACGCTGCCCATTGGGCAACGCCAAGCAATTGGATGGCTAAAGAATTTGATTCAAGCTCTTGGCCTCAAGCAACCTTATATTCAGAAGATGAAATAGGTGTAAATAACAAAAAGGCCTACATGAATTTCATTGAAAAATTCAGCGGTGCAGGGGCCAGTTTTATTTGGTCAACTAATGTCGTACTGGATAATGAAGTGTTACTGAGATACGAAGTAAAATAAATCTTTGATAGCGCCTCTTTCTACATTGAAGCAGACAATGATGCGTGTAACGTCCATTCGGTTGCAGTGGCTCATGCACGGTAACAACCGTACTGAACACTCAGGCTACGCGTTAGCGAGTAAGCCCTTTTTCAACAAGGCCGCTAGTTGATTTTTTTCTTCTGCGTCGAACATATTTAACATTATATCCATGTTTACAATATGGGCATCGAGGGCTTCGTCGAGTTCTGTTGTGCCTTGCTCGGTGAGCTTTACCTTGCAGCTTCGGCGATCTTGCTGGCTGGCAATCCGCTCTATTAAGCCACGCTGAACCAGTTTCTCAATCCAAGTGCTCACTGCGCCCGATGACAACATTAAGGTTTTGTAGAGTTCGGTAGGGGTAAGAGGCACTTGGCTACGGCGCAGTGTTGCTAATATATCAAACTCGATACTGCTTAAATTGTGTTGCTCAAACACCCCGTCTAACTGCTTTTGCCACATAGCATTTACTTGCCGTAAACGCCCAATAATGCCCATTGCAGAGCAGTCCATATCGGGCTTTACCTTGCCCCACTGCTGCAAAATGTTGTCTACCGGATCCTTCATCGATAATGCCTAATTAACTATCTTTTTGAAAAGATACTTGAATAAAAGTGAAAATTCTATTACTTTTCACAAAGTGTCTTTTTGAAAAGATACATTATTGAAAGATAACTAAGCATGGCAAACCGTTATGACACTACGTGAAACCCTCAGCACAGTGGCACTTACCGCTATTGCACCCATTGTGTGGGGCAGTACTTATTTGGTCACCACAGAATTATTGCCGGCGAATAGCCCGCTAACCGCAGCCATGCTACGCGCACTGCCTGCTGGCATAGTGCTCGTGCTATTAACCCGAACACTGCCGCGTGGGCATTGGTGGCCTCGCCTATTGGTACTTGGTTTTCTAAATATTGGTTTCTTTTTTTACTGCTTGTTTTTTGCCGCCACACATCTACCCGGGGGGATGGCTGCGCTTGTCATGTCGATTCAACCGCTGCTGGTCATGGCCCTTAGCTACTTTTTGCTAAACAGTGCGTTAAGCATAAAACAGATGGTGGCAGGCTTGATGGGCATAGCTGGTATCGCTTTGTTGGTAGTAAACAATCAAGCTGAATTGAGTACCCAAGGTATTTTAATGGGCATGTTAGGGGCCGTCACCATGGCTTATGGCCTAGTAATGACCAAGCGCTGGGGCCGACCAAAAGGAATGACCTTGCTGGGTTTTACCGGTTGGCAACTGCTATTGGGCGGCTTAATGCTGCTACCTGTGGCTTGGTCAATTGAGGGCTTACCTAGCCAACTAAGCCTTAAAAGCCTTGCTGGGTATAGCTACCTGAGTATCATGGGCTCGGTGCTCGCCTATTCGTTATGGTTTCGTGGTATTGAAAAGCTGCCGACAATTACAGTGTCATTTTTAGGCCTGTTAAGCAGTGTGTCGGCTGTGGTGCTTGGCTATATAGTGTTAGGACAATCACTCACCTGGCTGCAGCTGTGTGGCGCATTAAGCATTTTTGTTTCTATTTTGCTCGCAGCATCAAAAGCCAACAGCACACCGCCAACCGGCATCTTGAAAACTCAAGCAAACGCTGCATAAGTTTCTTCATCTAGGCTGGCGCTCAAAGTATTGTTCAACCAGCTTCAAATGAATAAAACACTAGGCATGTAAGTTCTGATACTAAAGTAACCGTGACTCCAGAGGGTGGGTTCCCCAGCGAACCTACTCATCTATAGTTAACTGCAGGGCGGTTTACCTTTTCACAGCCAGTGCATTGCCTAATCAAGTACGAAGAATCTGCTAAGGTGGCTCTGCCCCAGAGCGGCCCCATTTATTCATTTATTTTGACAAAAAGTATAGAAAGTCTCTTTCTTACCGATTATCTTCAACTCAACAAAGTAATTTTTTCTCAAAGCAGAACAAGCCTTCCACCAAAAGTAATATAATAAACGGGCGTCTCCTCTTTTTGTTTTCTTCAAGTAAATATTTATCAGTAAAGATAACTTTTAAGCCCCATGCCAGTAAGTGAGGCTTATGCTTACTGGCACTCCCTCCCAATAACAGCCAATTAGCCAATTTAAGGCTCCGCCAAGCTTTTAGCCCTTGCTATTTACGAGTGTTTTAAACGCCCAAGTTTTAGTATTGCCTCAAAAAACTTGAGGCTTGCTCGAACAATAGCCAAAAACGAGAATCTCATCACGGCTAAAGTACTATCATTATAAAATAATACAATAACTAGCATGCTACATTTATTGGAAGGGATTGTATGAACGTAACTAAATCTATCGCTCTAGGTACCAGCTTACTTACCAGCTGTCTGGTTTTTTCTGCTCACGCTTATGTTCAAGATCCTCAGCTTACTGAATACCGAGCAAATAAAGGAAAAAGCTCAGTATGGCTATCTCATGAAGACTCTAAAGAAGGTTATGGGGATGTGGGTAGCTCTAAAGACAGTGCATTTGACGCCGAAGGCTCATCGCGCTTTCGCTTTAAGCGCGATGTGGCCTATCATGACTTCAATTCGACTCCAGGCTTAAGCCAAATTGTTAGTGGACTACCCAAGAATACTGACATGACCTACTCACTCTATTACTGTGATAAAAAAGGGAATAACTCGCCAACTAAATTGCACTTTGGTGTAAGAACAGTGGCTGATAGTGCTCCCTTGACCGGTGATGTCATTGCCGATAGCAAAGCGCATGTCAGTGAGTTAGCTATGGCTCCTCAAGGTAACAAGAAGTGTTTCCGCCAAGTGAGTGTAGACTTCAACACCGGAGCCAATACTAGCGTTGAAATATTCAGCTTACTGGAAGTCGATACCTCGGCCGAGCTCAGCCTAGATAAAGAGCTTGAAGTCAGGGTTGATGAGTTCTCGATTACCAAGAAGTAAACTGCTAAACACTAGGTAGCATTTAGTATTAACGCTACCTAGTACTGCCCCAATACTTTCGTAAGCTAAACCATCCTCACACCATCTTGCTGATGACTTTGTGCTCATCGCAATTCAGCTACAGCTATTTGCCAGTTGCCATGTAATAATTGCTGCTTGAACCATCCACTCTAGCTGAGCTTGTAACCCCAAGCCGATAGGCCATAAGTGAAAAAAATAGCCATATTCGCCGATGTGCAAAACATCTATTACACCTGCCGTGAAGCTTATGCCAAACAGTTTAACTATCGTCGTCTTTGGCAACAGTTGCAGCACCAAGGAGACATCGTTGCCGCCTATGCTTATGCTATTGATCGCGGCGATAATCAGCAGCTTAAATTTCAAAGCGCCCTAAAACACATTGGTTTTGAGGTGAAACTTAAGCCTTTTATTCAACGCAGTGACGGCTCAGCGAAAGGTGATTGGGATGTGGGGATAACCATTGATGTACTAGAAGCTGCGCGCGAAGTAGATATAGTGGTGCTACTCTCCGGCGACGGTGACTTTGCGATTCTGCTTGATAAGATCACCCAAGACTACTCCGTTGAAGCCTTGGTTTACGGCGTACCGAGTTTAACCGCGCATGCTTTAGTTAATGCTGCTAGTAACTTTCAAGCTATTGAGCAAGACTTATTGCTGTAAATGGTCGCTCTCTATATTACTGTTTAACCACATTAAACTAAGCTAAGCACCGTTAATCTGTAAAAAGCTGTCATTTTTTACCCAATTTGTAATCAATTTCAGCTATCATCGCGCCCCACTGTAAATTCTACAGCGATATACACTTTATCTTTAACCCTCGAAGAGGACGCCATTTTGAGCCAAACCGATTTTTCTACTTTAACGCTACATGCGGATTTATTAAGTAATCTAGAGACCCTAGGTTATAGCTCAATGACGCCTATTCAAGCGCAAAGCCTGCCAGAAATTCTAGCTGGTAAAGACGTTATTGCGCAGGGTAAAACTGGTTCAGGTAAAACTGCAGCCTTTGGTTTAGGTTTATTAAATGCTTTAGACGTTAAACGCTTCCGTATTCAAAGCTTAGTATTATGCCCAACTCGCGAGTTAGCCGACCAGGTGGCTAAAGAAATCCGTAAACTGGCTCGTGGCATTCACAACATTAAAGTACTAACGCTTTGTGGTGGCATGCCATTTGGCCCACAAATTGGCTCACTGGAGCATGGTGCGCACATTGTGGTCGGCACTCCTGGGCGCGTAGAAGAACACTTAAGCAAAGGCACTTTAAAGCTCGATAATATTAAAAACCTGATTCTAGATGAAGCCGACCGCATGCTAGAAATGGGCTTTCAAAGCGCCATTGATGCGATCATTGATTTGGCTCCAAGCGATCGTCAAACCTTATTGTTTAGCGCCACCTTCCCTGAACAAATTGAAAGCATTTCTAAACATATCATGCGAGATCCGGTGCGAGTTGAAGTCGCCAGCACCCATGATAACTCTTCGATATCTCAGCACTTTTTTAAAGTAGACGACAATGAACAGCGGATGCTAGCTTTGCGCTTACTGCTATTAGAACATCGCCCTACCTCTAGTGTAGTGTTTTGTAATACCAAGCGAGAAGCCCAAGAAGTGGCCGACGAATTGCTCCAGTTTGGCTTTAGTGCATTAGCGCTACACGGTGATTTAGAGCAACGCGATCGTGACCAAACCCTGCTGCAATTTGCCAATAATAGCGCCTCGGTGTTAGTGGCCACCGACGTAGCTGCACGAGGTTTAGATATTGATTCGCTAGATGCAGTGATTAACTATCATATTGCGCGTGATGTTGAAATCCATGTGCACCGCATTGGCCGTACTGGTCGTGCCGGTAGTAAAGGCATAGCCTGTTCGTTATTTAGCGATAAGGAACACTTCAAAATTGCCTTGTTAGAAGATTATTTAGAGCGCCCTATCGAAGATGAAGACCTACCATCAATGGCCTTGCTAAATAAAACACCTAACCAACCATTAATGGCTACCTTGCAGATTGATGGCGGCAAAAAGCAAAAAGTAAGAGCTGGCGATATTTTAGGGGCTTTAACCGGTGAAAATGGTATTGCCGGCTCTCAGGTAGGTAAAATCAACCTATTCGATAACCGCGCTTATGTCGCGGTAGAGCGTGAAGTACTTAAGCGTGCACGTAAAAAACTAGAACACGGTAAAATGAAAGGCCGCTCGTTCCGCGTGAGGCACTTAACGCTATAAGTGCAGAACAACGTTAAACGCCAGCTCGCAGCTGGCGTTTTAATAGGTATTGTAATTAAGCACCAAACTGCCACCTTTAAGCACACTGCCATAATTAAACAGTAAACCAATACTAACATTGTCTAACCAACCCGCTCCGTAATGCCCCGTGCCCATTAACAAATCAACACCAAATTCGTAATAATGCGGTGTTTGAAAGGCTTCATTGGTATTCCCCGTAAGATCGACACGAGACGCCGACAGCTCTCCAGAAAATGCGATGTCCCAGATTCGTCCAATGGGATGAGAGTAATACAGGGTATTGCGCCACGAACTGGCTTGTATATCTACTTGGTGGCTAGCAATGTCAGAGCCATAAGATTGGCCATAAATATATGAATAACGAGAGCGATATTTAAGCTTATGATTGGTCCAACGTTTCTGATATTGCAAAGCTAAACTGGGTTGTAACATCCACGCATTTAGCGAAAAATTAGTGAGAACGCCATCGAAAACAGGCTGAAATATTTGGCTAACAGAATTATTGTAAGTGTAGCGCTGCTCTAACCTGCGAATACTGCCACCTAATTCACCACTAAAGCGCCAGTTAGCAAAGCTATCCCAATGAATTCCACCGGCTAAATACCCTGAGTACAGTTTCAACTTTTCTTGATCGCGAGTCGGATCTAGCTCCTCAAACAGTGTGATGTCATGGAAACGCTGGGTATACCCCAAACGTCCGGTCGTGTAAGTTTCCCAACCTTGACCACGCCAAGGTAAGCGCAAGGTTAGCGGTAGGGTGAGCGTTTTGAGCTCGTTTTTTAATCGGTTGGCATCATCCCCCCCTAGGTTATCGTCGTCTATTGGAATAAAACCTGAGGGGTCAAAATTCACAAAGCCAATGGTCACTGTTTCGCGATCATGAATCACCGCGTCAGCGGCAAAAGTTCCCGCTATATTACGTTCAAGAATCGGCAAAATTTCATTTTCTAAATGACCGTCTTTTAAGGCTGCCCGAGAACTAGCGGCTACTCCACAGGCCAAGCATATAAGCCATAAGCTGTTTAGCCATTTCGCCTTATTCATCCTTGAATAACCTTTCAATATACACCTCATCTACGCGGTAAAGGCTGAGACCTTGCTCGCTTTTATTTATCTCGTTCTCGCGATAGCGCTCATTTAGCTTAGCCTACTGGTTTTTGATTTAACAAACTAAGGATGTTGTTTAAGCAATCAACTACCATTTTTTTGCTTCAAGCAATGCTTGTTGAAACAGCGGCCAATTCACCAAGTGTTGCTGATAGCGCCCTGCATTACCATCAAGAGTTACACCATATTGCAGCAAGCGTAACGCCATCAGCGAATAAAAGGCATCAACCGCGCCTGCATGTCCAAACGCGAAACTCGGACCAAATGGTTGCCAAATACAGGTTAAGCGCGCTATTTCAGACTGGAGTGGAATAGTTGAAGCGGTATCTGGCGTCTGTAAAAGTTGAAAAGGTAATTGGCTGCGAATCAGTGAAAAACCCGAATGCAACTCTGCTAAATAACTTCGGGCGATAGCACGTTTACTGGCGCTGGCTGGATAAAGACCGCCATTACACAGCTCATTGGCAAACTCTGTTATCGCCAAAGAGTCATGAACGCTCACCTCTTTAGTGTGTAACACCGGCACTAACATCGTCGCAGATTCAGCTCGTAGCTGCTGCTGATAACCTGCATCACCCAAAGCAATCGTAGTAATATCAAAATCTAACTTGGCCAACTGCAGGCACAAATAGGCGCGAATCGACCAGGTAGACTCACGCCCTACCACGAGATTTAATTTTGGCTGCATTCTATTCTACGCCCGCGGTGACTTTTAATGCACGCTGGCGACTATAGATGGTAAGCATAATGCCCCCTAACACCAAACTGGCAGATAACACAAAAGTAAGCCCCAAGGGCTCGCTAGCAAATAACCAACCACCAACGGCGGCAATAATCGGCACTAATAGCTGCAATACTGCGGCTTGGCTCGCCGAAAGACCCGATAATGCGACATACCAAATCCAATAACCTAAACCCGAAGCCAACGCGCCCGACATAACCGCAAGTAAAATACCTTGCAGACTTAGGCTTGACTGGCTGGCTAGCCACGGCAACAACAGCACTAAAAAGGCTAAACTACGCCAAAAATTAAAACAAGTATCGCGGCTGGGGCTGGTCGACCTGCGCCCATTTAAGGTGTAAACACCCCAAGCACAGCCCGCCAGCAACATTAAGATAAAACCGACAATAGATATTGAGCGTTGCTCGGACGGGGCCAATAACAGCACCAAACCACTAAAGGCTAAGGCTATACCTAAACCCTCACCCAACTTTAAGCGAGCCCCCTTAAAAATAGAAATGCCCACCATGGTGAGTTGCACCGCAGCAAACAAAATCAAAGCACCAATGCCGGTATCCAAATACACATAAGCGAAAGAAAAACAGCTGGCATAAATAAACAGCATTAAACCTGACAACCAACTGCCTTTAGCCTTGCTAGCATTGTTATCTTGCTTAAGGGTAATCAGTAAAGCGAGCGTGAATGCGCCAGCAATTAAGCGAATACTGGTGAAGCTTGCCGCGTCAATTTGTTGCTCACCCAACGCTAAACGGCACAATACCGAGTTGCCCGCAAACGCAATTAAAGCGATAGAGGTACTCAACCAAGTCAGTAAAGGTGCAGGTTTATTCAATGTCTGACCACACAGCAAACTCATTACCGCTAGGTTCACAAAAATGAAAGCGCCGCCCCCCCGGAAAACTAAAAATAGTTTTAGTGATTTGCCCGCCAGCAGCCTCTACCTTAGCCAAGGTTTGCTCAAGTTGCTGGCTATAAAACACCAGCAGCGCTGCGCCGTTTTCGCTCGACGATTTAAGAGCCGCTTGATAAAACCCTCCATCTAAGCCTTGCCCCGAGAACGCAGTGTATTGCTCACCAAAGTCGACGAACTGCCAGCCAAAAGCCTGAGTAAAAAACTGTTTAGTCGCCGTTAAATCGGCACTGGGAAATTCCACATAATTAAGCTTTTCGTGTTGGTTCATCTTTATTTCCTTATCCGCTTATCGCTTAAGCCTGCCTATACAAACAGGGTTCCTTGCATGTAGGTGGTTGCATGTCCTGCGACAGTGACACTCTGCTTGTTTAAGGTACAGTGCAAAACACCTCCCCGAGCAGAAGCTTGGTAAGCCAGCAATGTTGTTTTATTTAAGCGCTTTGCCCAAAAAGGCGTAAGACCGGCATAAGCAGAACCCGTCACCGGATCTTCATAACCACCATTAGCCGGCCAAAAATAACGCGAAACAAAATCATATTGCTTACCTTTGGCGGTGACCACAACATCATAAGGAGCCAGCGTTTTGATCAATGCTTCGTCTATTTCAACCGCCTCAACGTCGGCTTGCTGATCATAGACCGCAAAATACGCTTGCTGATTTCGTAATATTTCTAGTGGTTTAATCGATAAGCCGTCTAACAACGCGCTAGGTATTGGCTGCAGGCTTGGTTCATGTATCGGGAAGTCCATTTCAATCAACCCCCCCTCTGCGCGACGAGCCAATAAATCCCCCACTTGCGAGGTTGAGAACTGCAGCTTGTGCAATGTTGGCTGCTGGCTAAACAAAAGATGTGCAGCCGCTAGCGTGGCGTGACCACAAAAATCGACCTCACAGATAGGGGAAAACCAGCGAATAGAATAGTGAGCCGAGCCCAAAGGGATCAGGAATGCTGTTTCTGAAAGATTATTTTCTATAGCGATGTTCTGCATCAAACTGTCATCTAACCAGCTGTCTAAAATGATCACCGCAGCAGGATTACCTTTGAATAAACCCTGACTAAAGCTATCTATTTGATAAATATTTAAAGTCATTACATTCCTTGTTATTAGACTAATTGCCAATAGCCCAAGTACTTAGCAATATGCGTCTGTCAACTTTACACAACGCACTCATCTGAACAGTTGGAGAAAGATCACACATACACCTTTACATTACCCCAATATACGTTACACTTCTCTCGCTGGTAAAGGTTACAGCGGATATTTATGCCCCATCAAGCGCGTTGATTTTTCGAAATTTATACCTGTTTGTTCGTAAGTAATTTCTGCATCTTTCGGCACCCTATAATTTACCCGTTTTTGGTGTGAATTTTATTTATTATATTTTGGAGATTACTCATGGCTACAGGTCGCGTAAAATGGTTTGACGAGCAAAAAGGTTTTGGTTTCATCGAGCGTCCAGACGGTAAAGATGTATTCGTACATTTCCGTGCTATCAAAAGCGATGGTTACAAAACTTTGGCTGAAGGCCAAGAAGTACAGTTTGAAGTAGAAGAAGGTCCTAAGGGTCCTCAAGCTGCTAACGTAACTGTTGCTTAATTTGCTTTTAAGGCATTAGTATCCATTTAGTCTTAGACTAATTAGACACTAGCTTTAAGCTAAAAAAACGGTCCTTGTGACCGTTTTTTGTTTTCTGGCGTTTAGTCAATTTAATTGGCTTTACAGTTAAAAGCCTGCTGAGCTGCAGCCGCTACATGAATCGCCGTAGTATCGTAAAGTGGTACTTGAGTATGTTGCTGCTGAACCAATAAGGCTATTTCAGTACAACCCAAAATAATTGCTTGTGCCCCACGAGCCTGTAAATGCTCAATCTCAGCCAAATAACTCTGTCTCGACGCTGATGAGATGATCCCCTGACACAATTCTTGATAAATAATCTGATGTACTTGTTCCATAGCAGCACTTTCAGGCACTAATACCTCAATGCCTTGCTCAGCAATGCTTCCTTTATAAAAATCTTGCTCCATTGTGAAACGTGTCCCTAACAAGCCTACCCGCTGAACGCCATCTTTAAGTAAACTTGCGGCCGTTGCATCGGCAATATGCAATAACGGAATATTAATCGCCTGCGCTACTTGCGGGGCCACTTTATGCATAGTGTTAGTAGCAATCAGTAAAAAATCAGCACCCGATGCTTCAACAGACAAAGCGGCTTCTATCATCTTGTCGGCAAGTGCGAGCCAATCCCCTTGATGTTGTAGTGATTCAATTTCTGCAAAATCTACGCTAACAAGGTTGATCTTGGCTGAATGCAGCCCGCCTTTTATTCGCTTTGCGGCCACATTGAGTTGTTGATAGTAACTTAGGGTCGACTCCCAACTCATGCCACCAATAATACCAATAGTAAGCATGACAGCTCCTTATTTCTGGTTTACCACTTAGTGGGTTGCTCGATTTCATATAAATCGTCGGCGACATTATCCATCCGCTTTTGGATCACTACCTGAGCATCTTGTAGACCTTGGTTATAATAAAACGCGCCCAGTTCTTCAGAGAAGAAATCTAACAGAAACTCGGCATCAAACTGACCCACTTCAATATCCAGCTGTTGTTCGCAATAAGCTTGAAGCTTGTCGACTAAGGCGGTTTTTTGCTCACGAGAGAACGCTATTTTAGACATGTTTAACTTTCCTCTGCGACTCGTTGCTCTAAGGCTTCAATTTGTTGCTCAGTTTTTATTTGTCGCTGCCAATAACCCACATTTACCCAACGACCAAACTTACGTCCAATCCGCTCGAACTCTGCCACTTTGTGAAAACCTAAACGCTCATGTAACGCAATGCTTGCTGGGTTAGGCAAAGCAATCCCACCAATCAAGGTGGCAATTGGGTAGTCTTCAAGTAAGTCTATTAACTGGCTATATAGTGCCTTTCCCACCCCTTTACCTGCGGCATCCTTGGCTAAATAAATGGAGCATTCGGCAGCAAATCGATAGGCGCTCCTCGGCTTCCATTGCCCTGCATAGGCATAGCCGAGTATTTTTTCATCGCGCTCAAAAACCAACCATACATAATGTTGTTGTAGCTGGGATATTCGCGCTGCAATTTGCGCTACATCCAGTTCCACTTCCTCGAACGTCGCACTAGAGTGCCGAATATAGTGATTATAGATATCACAAATTTGCTGACTATCCGCCTGCTCGGCATCTCTGATCATGGCTGCTTCCCTTACTGCTATGCAACAAACACTTAGGTTCAATTTATCGGCAATTATTGGTTTTCACAATAATTAGTTCAAGCATCTTTGCATAGGGAGTATTTTTAGTGGCAATTACAAGCGCTTAGGGAGTGCATTTCAGCGTTTGGTAAACTCGTAAGCGAACCCTTTCACATCATCGCCTTCATCGAGAACGGCTAGCTACGCTAATTTATATTGCGAGTGAAATGGTGACTTTTAATATCAAAGCCGTTGCGTAAATAGAAGCGATGGGCAGCAAATCGCTGTACCCCCGACCCCAAATGCAGCTGCTGACACTGTTGCTGTTTAGCATAATCTATCAGCCAATTTAGTAGTACTTGTCCAGCGCCTTGTGAACGCATAGCTTCAATAGTCACCAAATCATCAAGGTAGAGATGCTTTCCCCAAGATAGCTTCCAGCCAATAACAAAGCCAGCGACAGCGATTACCTGCTGGTTGTGACAAAGATACGCAAGCTGATAACCATGCTGACGTTGCAGCTGAATCTGTTCAACTAATTGCGCTAAGGAAAAACTGGGCCTTAGCTCCTGCATTACTGCTGCCACGCTCGGCAATTCGGCCTCTGATTCAAGTCGTTTAACCTGCATGACTTGCTTCCTCGATAGATTTACTTATGGCGCCAGTTGCTTGATCATCCATACATCACAGCCCTGATGAATTGAACCACTGAAGGGTTTATCTAGATGATCAAACCCTAAAGCTTGGTATAAGCTAATAGCCGCTTTCATCGTACTCAAGGTGTCCAAATAACACTGCTGATAACTCATCTGCTTCGCCGCCTTTAAACAGTGTTCTGTCATGGCTTTACCGATGCCGAGACCTCGGTGGCGAGGAGCGACAAACAATTTGCGTAACTCACAGGTCGCCGATGCTTGATCAAAGGGGGCTATGCCACCACATCCCACCACTTGCTGGTCTAACATCGCCACCCAATAAGCGCTACCTGGCAGCGTGTAGTGTTGACTCATGGCTTTTACTTCAGCATCTGAAGGACCAAACCCTTCACCCACTGCACCAAATTCTAGGCCGCCCTGCTCAATAAGCTCGCACACTGCACGATCATGAACAGCTTCAATGGGAATAATCAAAAAACTCACATTGAGCTCCAAACAAGAAATTTAACGCTAACAGTAAAACCTAACAGAGGAGCTGTATAGCCTTGAAAGCTTAGCTTAACAAGGCTATATGACATTATGGTTTCGCGGTGTCGGTTTCTGGCTCAGCAAATACTTCTGCTACCGAGCTGCGGGTTAACTCACCTTTCAAGTTGCCTTCTTCATCTACCACAGGTAGTGAGAAGTGGGTTTCTAATGAGTCGGTTAACACACTTTCAATCACCGCATCAGGAGAGATGGTAGGTACGTCTTGGTATTCGCTAACTTCTAACTTGGCTTCGCCAGGAATTTTAGACGCTTCTTCCAGTGAATCTTGAGTTACGATCCCCTGATAACCTTCTTCTGTGACATGGTAGGCATAATCGCCTTTTAGGCGTTTCATTTGCTGTAGGGCTTCGCCAATGGTATCAGCCGTAATCCGACGCGCTGGCGGTTGCATCACCGTTTCAACGGTAAGCGCTCGTGCGCGGTTCACGTCTTTGACAAACGCTTCCACATAATCAGTTGCTGGATGCAATAGAATATCGTCAGGTGTACCTTGCTGAACCATTTCGCCATCTTTAAGAATGGCAATTTTATCCCCCAAGCGAAGGGCTTCATCCAAGTCATGGGTAATGAAGATAATGGTTTTGTGCAGGCTCTCTTGCAGCTCAATCAATTGGTCTTGCATCTCGCTGCGAATCAGCGGATCAAGCGCCGAAAACGCTTCGTCCATTAATAAGATTTCAGCATCAGTACACAACGCCCGTGCTAAGCCAACTCGTTGCTGTTGGCCACCAGATAGTTGCGAGGGGTACTGCTGTGCATAGCCTTCTAGACCTACAGTATCTAACCACTGCTGAGCTTTAGCCAAACGTTCTTCTTTAGCAATGCCTTGAACCGACAAGCCATAAGCGACATTATCAATCACACTGCGGTGAGGCATCAAACCAAAGCGTTGAAATACCATCGACATTTTGTGACGACGGAAGTCTTGAAGTTGCTTCGGACTCAACTTCATCACGTCTGTGCCTTCAACGCTAATAACCCCTTCGGTAGGGTCTATCAAACGGTTAAAGTGACGAATTAAGGTAGATTTACCTGAGCCAGATAGACCCATGATGACAAAAATCTCACCCTGATTAATTTCTAGATTAATGTCTTTCAGGCCTAAGGTATGACCGGTTTCAGCGAGTATTTTGTCTTTTGACTCGCCCGCTTTTACCCGCGACATAACTTCTTTAGAGTTATGACCAAATAGCTTGTATAAGCCCTCAATTTTAATTAGTGGCTCAGTCATGCTTTAGTCCTTGCAGATGCGCTTGAGTTCGTTTTGCGTAGGCTTGAGACACGCGATCAAAAATGATGGCCAGTGCCACAATCGCTAAACCATTGAGCAAACCCAAGGTGAAATACTGGTTAGTAATTGATTTTAATACCGGTTGACCTAAACCTTTCACACCAATCATTGAGGCAATAACAACCATCGATAAGGCCATCATAATGGTTTGGTTAATCCCCGCCATAATTGTAGGCATAGCTAAGGGAATTTGCACACCAAACAAACGCTGTGAGGAGCTCGCACCGTAGGCAGTGGCAGCCTCTAAGACTTCTTTATCTACTAAGCGAATGCCTAGATTAGTAAGACGTATAACTGGGGGGATACCATAAATAACCACGGCGATAACACCCGGTATTTTACCAATGCCCAATAACATCACGACAGGGATCAGATAAACGAAAGCGGGTAACGTTTGCATCACATCTAACATTGGAGTAATGATTGCCTGAGCACGATTTGAGCGCGCCATAACAACACCAATAGGTATACCCAAGGCTATCGCTAACATTGTACACACGGTAATAATGCTCATTGTTCGCATCATATCTTCCCACATGCCAAAGTAGCCTACCAACAACAGTGATACAACCGAGCCGATGACCAGCTTCCAAGAGCGGCTAGCTAAATACACCAAGCCTGCGCATACAATTAACACCAGCCACCACGGCGTGGTGATTAACAACTTTTCGAACCAAACTAAAAATTGTAGGAGGGGATCAAAAAACGATTCGATGGCTTCACCATACTCTCGCGAAAAATTACGATATGCACCATCTAACGACTTACGAATAACAGTGAGATCGGCTCGGCTCATTTGTGGAAAACTTTCTAACCACGACGAATCCGCCATAAAAAATACCTCTAAATAAAAAACGCGAAAGGCCAACGTTACGTTGGCCTTTTTTTTAACTCAAATTACATACTAGCTAAAGCTTTACTTACCTTCGCTGCTACATCTGTTGATACCCATGCTTTCCAAGTATCGGGGTACTCAGTCAAAAAGTGATACATGCTGGCATCACCATCGGCCTGGTTATCTTCCATCCAAGCTAATAGTTCATTCATTTGCGCATTAGTGAAACTACGTTTAGTTATGTAGTCATAAGCTTGCGGTGCTTTACTCGCAAAACTTTCAGTCGTCACCGAATGTACTGGTGAAGGTGGGTACATAGTGACTTTAGGGTTTTCACACCCTTCTTGGGTGGTACAATTTAGAAATTCTTGCTCATCAATACCGTTCCCAGTATCAACCTTAACCATTTCGTATTTACCCAATACAGCCGTTGGCGCCCAGTAGTAACCAAACCAACCTTGCTCACGGTTATACGCTTTAGCAATGGAGCCTGATAAACCAGCACCTGAACCTGGATCGATCAGTTCAAAACCAGATTTTTCGAGTTCTAATGCTTCAAAAAGGTTATTAGCAGAAATTTGGCAGTTCCAGCCTGCTGGACAGCCATAAAAACCTGACAGTTCTTTGCTTTCTGGGTGAACAAATAGTTTAGCGTGCTTTTTTACACCTTCAATGGTGGCTATCTCTGGGTATTTATCAACTAAATACTTTGGCACCCAAAAACCTTCTTCGCCACCGTCAGACAAAGACTTACCAGCAAAACGAATACGCTTTTCAGCTACGCCGCGGTCAAGTACTTCTTTGGCTGAATTACTCCACAATTCAGGAGCAATATCCGGCTCGCCTTTTTCCATCATAGAAACAGTGGTTGGCATGGTATCGCCTGGCACGAGCTCGGCATCACAACCATAGCCATGTTCCAGAATAAATTTGTCTACGTTGGCAATCACCGTCGCTGAACTCCAGTTCATATCTGCGATGGTCACACTGCCACAGCTTTCTTCGGCTTGAGCAAAAGTGCTCACCAATAATAATGCTGCATATCTTAACTTCATATCCCTATCCTTCCCTGTTTAACTTGCTTTACCTAAAGAATCATACACGTCTAATAGTTAGAGCTCAAACTAACCACTGTATATATCCACTCGTTTCACTATAGGATATACTTCGGCAAAACCAATAAGGCCTGTTTTTATCCATGCAAAAATCTGCTTACTGGCAAGATGTATTGATTTCACTTCGCAAAATTATTCGCGCTACTGACCTGCAATCTAAGCGTATAGTAAAAGCCTGTGGCTTAACAATTCCGCAGGTAATGGTGCTTAGAGCCATTGAAGAATTAGGCACAGTAACGGTAAAACGTTTATCCGATCAGGTATCTTTAAGCCAAGCAACCGTTACTACTATTCTCAATCGCTTAGAAGAACGTCAACTCATAGAAAGAGTTCGCAGTAGTACCGACCGACGTATTGTTAACCCAAGGTTGACCGAGCGAGGGGTGGATATTCTTACTACCGTACCGCCACTGCTGCATGAAGAGTTTATTCAGCGTTTCGAAGGTTTAGAAGATTGGGAAAAAACCCAAATTCTTTCTTCGTTGCAGCATATCGCTTCAATGATGGACGCTGAATCGATCGACGCTTCACCTTTATTGGATATTGAGCCACCGATAAAAGATCTACAGCGCTAGTCAATTTACTTTCAACTCAAATCAATTTGAGGTGTTAATCAGCTATTTTTGACCGGGCTAGAATATTGGTTTCTACACCATCTAAACTATGTTGGTTTTTCTTAGCCCAATATTTTTGTATGCCGTCATCACCTTGCTTTAGCGCCCACTTGCTTAGCTCTTCACGCGGAGCCACATAGTCGAAAAACGGCACCGCCATACCACAAGAGCTTTGCACCATATCAATATCCAACAAGTACAATTGACGAGCGCCATCCCGATTAGGAAATAACCCTATGTGTTCTTTCCAGCCTTGATCAGCTCGATGGATAGCTTGAGCTTTACCGTATAAGCGCAAAATAACGGGCTTCCCCTCAAACGCGCAGAACATAATGGTCATGCGAGGGTCTTGACTAACATGCGCGGCGGTTTCATTGCCACTGCCAGTAAAATTCAGCCAAAGCACCTGATGTTGATTAAGCACTCGAAACGAATCCATCCCTTTTGGTGAAGTATTCACCCTGCCTGTTGCGGCTGCAGTGGCTACAAAAAACATCTGTTGTTGCGCTATAAACTCAATGTGCGCCGGGATCATGGCACTAAATTGCTTGCCCATGTTGTCTTTATCCTTAAAAACCATGCTCTGAGTATGACAAGCTACAAACTTATCAATTAATCATCATAAAACAGTGCTATCGCTTTGTTATGAAATAAAAGAAGATCTAGTTCACGTTTTTTATGCCTCTCATAACCCTAACTCTATAGCAGACCTAAGATTAGACAAAGCATGGAGGCTATATGTACAGACTTCTCTATTTATTGATATTTTTTACGGCACTTGGTGCCACCAAGCCACTCAATATTCCCGGGTCATCAGCGGGAAATACTCTACCCATAGTTTTAGCCCAAGAGATTGTAAAGCGCAGTGATGTTTATAGTTCACTAAGTTTCCCCTATGGTGAAATCGGTGACATTTCTTTTGCAAAAACCCTCGCAGACCTCAATGGGGGAGTGGTTGACTTACTTTGGACCGCTACCTCGGCCGATCGAGAAGCAGCACAGACGGCTGTTTATTTCCCCCTATATCGCGGTACCTTAGGTATGCGCTTAGGCATTATTGAGCAAGCCAATCGCGAAATATTTAGCCAAGTCACTAGCTTTTCACAAATGCAGCAATTCATTCCTTGTCAGGGCAAACTTTGGGCTGATACTGCGATACTTGAAGCCAACGGTATTAAGGTAGCCAAAAGCCTCGGCTACGGTAATATATTTGCCATGTTAGAAGCTGACCGCTGTGATTATTTCCCACGCGGAATTTTTGAACCTTGGAGCGAAATTAAACGTGAAGCTAAGTACAATTTAACTGTCGATTCTTATGTCATGCTGCGCTACAAAATGCCTTTCTTCTTTTTTGTGAAAAAAGATAATCAAGCCTTAGCCAAACACCTTAATGACATCCTCTATCAAATGTTTGAAGACGGCAGTTATCAAACATTATTTCTCAATGATCCTGATGTAAAAAACGCACTCAATCTCGGAAAGTTAGAGAAACGCACCGTGTTTGATTTAGACAACCCCTACCTCACCGATAAAGTAAATGCCATTCCACAGAAGGTATGGTTCGACCCATTAGCAGGAAAATAAATTATGAAAACAATTACTTCAAAACTGATCGTCCTGCTTAGCGTAACCATTTTAAGCTTAGGAATTGTTGCTGTTAGTATTCTTTATTGGGCCACTAAATCAACCCTTACAGAAGGTTATGACAGCAGCAAGCAAGCCCTGACTAAACAGATGACCATCATTCTTAAAGAGCCGGTATTTGTCTATGACCTTGATGTGATTCAATCCATCATCGATGCCTTTATCGATGAGCCGATGATTGTTGGTATTAAAGTGAGCGACCAGCGCGGCAAGTTAATGGCCGAAAATCATAACTCGGGCTTCAGCTCCGATGAAACCATTAGTATCGATTTAGATTGGGATGGCAAGCCCTTAGGTACCATTGAAATAGGGGTAACAAAGCAAGCCATTAATTCGGCCCTAGCCAATGAACTAACTGAAGATGTGCTCACCATCATTTTGCTAATGGGCCTAATCATTATTCTAATTGTGTTCTCGCTACGTAAGTTGGTAACAACCCCCCTCGCTGAAGTCAACAAAGTGCTGGCGGGTATTGCTCAGGGCGATGGTGATTTAACCGCTCGCATTCCCATTAACACCGAAGACGAAATTGGCCAATTGGGCGATAACTTTAATAGCTTTATCGAAACCGTACAAACCATTGTGCAAGACATGGCCGAGGCAGCCACACAATTAGAGTTAGTATCGGAAAACGTACGGGTGATTAACGACAAAAATACCGCCAATACCTTTGAGCAAACAGAACTCACCTCAACCTCTTTGAGCAACCTACAACAGTTAGGGGTGGCCACCAAAGAGATTGCAGGCAACGCCGAAAATACCGCAGGCCGAACCCAAGAAGCTTATCAACTATCACTCGATGGGCGAAAGGCAATTGATGCCAATATTGTGCAGGTCACCGAGTTGGTTGAAAACCTTGACCGCACCGCCGAAGAGGTGACGAACCTAAAACAAGTGAGCGATAACATTGGCAGTGTACTTGATGTGATAAAAGGGATCGCCGAACAAACCAACTTACTGGCACTGAACGCCGCTATCGAAGCCGCCCGCGCCGGAGAATCTGGCAGAGGTTTTGCGGTGGTCGCCGATGAAGTGCGCGCTTTAGCCAGTAAAACCCATGAATCAACCACTGAAATTGAATCTATTATTGGTGACTTACAAAGCCAAGCGGAAACCTCATATCAAGCAACCCAAGAAAGTAAAAAAATGGTAGGCCAGACGATTTCTTCTGCTGAGGGCACTGGTGAGTCATTAGTACAAATCAACCAAGAAATGAACTCAGTAAACGACATGATTACCATGATAGCCAGCGCCAGTGAGGAACAAGCCAATGTGACGAGCGCGGTCACCAACGATATGGAATCTTTAAGTATGGGCGCGCAGTCGTTAAGTGACGATAGCAAGCAGCTACAACAAGCTACCGAGGACCTACTGGAAGTGGGCCAGCAATTGGTTACCCAAGTCAATCGCTTTAAGTATTAAGCCGCTAGCCACTGTTCAAGCAATAGCTTAAGCGCTCAGGCTTAAGCTATTTTTTTGCTTGGCACTTAGACAATATAGAATCTAAATGACTGGCGAAGGCTTTGCGATCAGCTTGATTAAGCGCAGCTGGCCCACCCGTATGCACCCCGCTAGAGCGCAAAGTATCCATGAAATCACGCATGTTAAGCCGCGACTTAATATTACTTTTAGTATAAAGCTCACCGCGTGGGCTTAATGCCTGCCCTTGCTTAGTAATAACTTCATCGGCCAGCGGAATATCCGCGGTGATCACTAAGTCACCTTCGGCGACCCGCGCGACTATTTCGTTGTCGGCTTCATCAAAACCCGCACTAACTTGCAGGCTAGATATCACCTTAGATGGCGGCGTTTTAATATATTGGTTGGCCACCAGTATCAAAGGTATTTGAGTGCGCTCGGCGGCGCGAAACAATATTTCTTTGATCACCACCGGACAGGCGTCTGCATCAACCCAAATCTTCATCTACAGTTACTCATTCATATTGTTTGCTGGCTACTATGCCAAGTTAATTATCGATTACAAGATCGCCCGCATATCGATATTTTCGAGCTCGGTGTTAAAACGGCCATATTCAACAAAACCACAGGCTTGATAAAAATGACGAGCACGCTGATTGGTTGCTTGGGTTCCTCCCATTAATACCATACTGCGCGCACCCTGCTGTTTTAGCTGCTGCATCAATGGACGGATAGCAGCAGAAGCTAAGCCTAGATTTTGATATGCATCGGCAATACAGGGCGCAAATATTACATCGAGTGGCGAGACTAAACTGACCCCTTGTGCCGAATAACGCTTAGCTTCATCCTCAGAAATGTTGTGCTCTAGAATGAAGTAACCGGCAATAATGCCTTTATCTTCTATCACCCAACGCTGCGCACTGTCTTGCTTAAGACCTTGGCAGAGAATTGTTGCGTGTTGCGGGGTGAGAGGATGTGGACCAAAGCGGCGAGTTGTCGCGGGGCTTAATGTCTGCAAGAATTCGCCAAACGCCTCGCTGTCGCTCGCCTCTAATAAACGCAAATTATATTGACGGCCGTCTTTCGCTTGAATAAGTATTGCCGACATCCTCCCTCCTATTTAACATTAACACTAGGCAGTGCACGCTTATGGCCTGCTATTGCCTCACCGCAACAAATACGTTTGATAGCGACATTTTTAGTAACACTATCACGAACATCAAGCCTAGGCTCAAGTGGTATGGACGCACATGCAAACTAAACCTTCAAGGGCTTAGCAACATCCTTTTAGCGTTGTTGGATACTAGAAACACCCTCACTGCTCTCAAATAACCAGTAGCCATTCAAAGGCAACCTTACGGTACTTCCGCAGATAACCATAGCAACTACCTATCTGGCTGTTCAGCCTTTAAAACAGGAAAAACACCCGTGTAACTGCCATACTCAGCCAAGCAATCCTAACAATTCTTTATTAATAAATAATTGTTAGGCTTAACTCTGCCAGCAATGATGGCGCAAACAGCTAAGTTACTGTAAGCTGCACGCCCCGCTAATTCTGCGGCCATGCTTAAACCACTTATCATAAGAGACGATTCTATGAGCTTTGACTCCCTGGGTTTATCTAAACCCCTTCTTGAAGCCGTTGCCTCACAAGGCTACGACACACCTTCGCCTATTCAAGCCAAAGCCATCCCTGTGATTTTAGAAGGTAAAGACATCATGGCTGCCGCGCAAACCGGTACCGGTAAAACCGCTGGCTTCACTCTGCCTTTACTAGAATTACTAAGTAAAGGGCCTAAAGCACGCGCAAACCAAGTGCGCGCCTTAGTATTAACACCAACCCGTGAGCTAGCCGCTCAAGTGGGTGAAAGTGTGAGCACCTACGGGAAGAACTTACCATTAAGCTCAACCGTGGTATTTGGTGGTGTTAAAATTAATCCACAAATGCAAAAACTACGTCGCGGTGCAGACGTGTTAGTAGCGACTCCAGGCCGTTTATTAGACCTTTACCAACAAAATGCCTTCCGCTTTCAACAGCTAGAAGTGATTGTGTTTGATGAAGCAGATCGCATGTTGGACATGGGCTTTATCCACGACATCAAAAAGATTTTGGCTCTGCTGCCTAAAAAGCGTCAAACCTTAATGTTTTCAGCCACCTTCTCTAACGACATTCGCACCTTAGCGAAAAGCTTAGTGAACAACCCCGTAGAGATATCGGTAACCCCTGCCAATGCAGCGGCTCCCACCGTTGAACAGTGGATTGTTCCTGTCGACAAGTCAAAGAAATCAAGTTTGCTGACTCGGCTGATTCACGATAACAAGTGGCAGCAAGTATTGGTATTTAGCCGCACTAAACACGGTGCTAACCGCTTGGCCAAGCACCTAGACCATAGCCAAATTACCGCAGCAGCAATTCATGGTAATAAAAGCCAAGGCGCGCGAACTCGCGCACTAGCAGATTTTAAAAGTGGTGATGTAAGAGTATTAGTGGCGACCGACATTGCAGCGCGTGGTTTAGATATCGACCAATTACCACAAGTGGTTAACTTTGACCTACCTAATGTATCTGAAGATTACGTGCACCGGATTGGTAGAACTGGCCGAGCAGGTTCTACCGGCGAAGCCATTTCATTAGTATCAGCTGATGAGATTGCTGAATTAAGTGGCATAGAGCATCTAACCGGCAAATTATTAGAGCGGCGCATCATGGAAGGTTTTGAACCTTCGGCTATCTTACCGCCAACCACACTCAGTGGTAAGCCAATCAAACCGAAGAAGCCGAAGAAACCAAAGCAGGGGCGTAATGACCACCGAGATGGTCAACGTTCAAGCGAAAATGCGCGTGGCAATAAGCCTGTAGGTAAAAACCGCCGTCATACCGGTGGTGGTACCGCTAAATCTAGCGCGCGTTTTTCAAAACCGGCCGCTAAATAAGCCTGCCCCCCAGCGCTCGCTGGGGGAACTATCTACCCTAGAAACTCTCTTCTCACGGATTTACTCGACTTAAACTGTCCGCCAAAGGCCGAGGTTTGCGTGCTAGAACTGGCGTCCATGACCCCCCGTGATTTAACACAGTAATGGGTAGCGACCATAGAAACCGCCACATCGTCAGTGCCTAACAAGCTTTGTAATGCCACCAAAATCTGTTGAGTTAAGCGCTCTTGCACCTGCGGACGTTGAGCGAAGAAACGCACGATGCGATTAATTTTAGATAAACCAATAATGTTATCTTTGGGAATATAAGCCACTTTGGCGAGGCCATCAATGGTGACAAAGTGATGCTCACAAGTGCTGGTGAAGGCAATATCAGAGATCTTGACCATCTCTTCTACGGACATTTTGTTCTCAATAATGCTAATTTTTGGGAAACGGGAGTAATCCAAACCCGAAAACACTTCATCAACAAACATTTTAGCAATGCGGTGTGGTGTTTCAGCCAAGCTATCGTCACTTAAGTCTAAGCCTAAGGTTGCTACTACATCGGTCAACGAGGCTTTGATCTTCTGGTACTTCTGCTCATTGCTTAATTGATTGTCAACCAAAGGGGTCTCAATACCCTTTTCAATCAATGCTTGGCGAACTTGGATTGCCTCAGGTGACAAGCAGGCGTCTTTTCTAAATTGTTTTTCGGCTAACGCTACTTTCATAATCACTTCCTTTAGATAGTCTTTCTTGTTTTATCCACCACACTCAAATTAACAACACTATTAACCCTAGACCAGATGTCGGCCGCCGTCTAAACCGATTGTTCGACCGGTTATATACTGACTGTTCATAATGTAGTTAACCGCTTCTACGGCTTCAATTGCACCAGGCTCAATCGCCATTAACGATTTAGCCAGGGCTTTAACTTTGTATTCTGCTTTGTCACCTTGGTTAAACATCAGCAACGAGGGCGCAATACTATTCACTTTTACCGCAGGTGCAAGCTGTGCAGCAAAAGAATGAGTAAGATTAGCTAAGCCAGCTTTACTCGCTGCATAAGCAATATGCTTCGCGCTGCCTTTGTCTGCGACAAAATCTGTCATATGAATAATGTCGCTAACTTGTTGGTTGTTCTTGAGCAACTCGCTAAACGCTAAGTTCATTTGATAAGGGGCACTGACATGCACACACCACATCAAACGCATTAATTGGTGTTGGTTGTCCATAGCCGCATTGTTAAGCCATTGAGAGGCGTTGTGAATCACTGCACGCAAAGATGGGTAGTGCTGCAATATATGGCTTATAAACGCATTAATGCCGCTTTCATCGCTAAAATCGGCCTGCACACAATCGGCTCCCAGCTCTCGCAATGCCTGCACTGCGGGTTTGTCACTTCGATAAGTGATAATCACCGGGTATCCCTGCTGCAGTAAATTTTCTGCAATGGCTAAGCCCAGCCGCTGTGATCCACCAGTAATCAGCACCGGCGCTTGACTAATCGGCGCCTTAAACACTGTTACGCGATCCAGATAAGGTCACTGATACCGAGTCAGCAAAACGCAGCGCGTGCGGTTTATCCACGGTAATACTGGCTTTAATCACCCGCGGTTCATCCATCGCTAACGTGAGTAAGTCAGCACACAGTTTCTCTAGTAAACGAAAATGCCCCTGCTCTACATGCGCGATCATCGCTTTAGTAATAACCTTGTAATTGAGCGCCAAATCTTCACTGTCGGCTTCACAAGCCTTGGTAGCCTGATAGCGAATTTCGGCATTTATGACAACATCTTGCTGCTTACTGAGCTCTTCTTCGTTAAAACCAATATAAGTACGCAAGCGCAAATTGGTGATAGTAATCAGCGCAGGGTCTAAACTAAAACTGCTCGCCAGTGGTGCAAGATTAGATACATTAGTCATTCATTTCTCTCTTGTAATTTAATTCTGTTACTACATACCTAGCGCAGTTTAACTAGGAATAACAAGCCTGGGTCTTTATTTAATTGGCTTTTGTGCTGTCGACAAGCTTAACTTGATGGCTGCTTATTTATCACCAAACTGACCGAACCCACTTCAAAACCAAACTTACGCATCACCGATTCATTAACAATGGTTGTTGAATTGACTAAGTACATCTTGTCTTCAACCACTATGTCTAAAGGTTTGTCTCGGTACTGAATGGTTAATACATAGTCCATAAACAAGGCATTACCGGCTAAATGCATTTCTGCCGGCTGGTTAACATCGTTAGCACTAGCCAAATAGCCACCATCAGCTTGCTTCTTTAAGGTCCAAATGCGTTGCTGTGACTCGCCGTCATCAAAAATGAATTGTTCGTCGAGCGTGCCAACCCCTTGTTCATCCCAACTGGCGTCAATGGTGACATTGAAATAACGAATTAATTCACCGGAGCGATTTTTGACAATGCCATGCGCTGTTAAACTGCCGGAAAAAAAATCTTCCAACACTAATTTGGGTTGGTTACTCGCATAACTGTCGACATCGGCGCTTGAACAGCCCCATAAGCCCGCCATTAAACCGAACAGCAATAAAAAGCGTCGATAAACACTGGATGCCAATTGCATAAAATTCTGCGCCACTTTTAGAATATATAATGATTACGGGAGGGCTTATAGAAACGATCTACTTGTTTAAAAGAATAGTTAGTTCCAATCTCGGGGCGCTAAGTCTAAACATTTGGTACACGACAAATGCAGGCCTAACATGCTTGAGCGCCCTTTGTAGGTGGTGACCCAAGGACGGTTTTGCCAAGGTGGGATATGCCGTACATGTTGAACATGACCACAAGCTAGGCGAGCCACCCAGTGTTGCTCACTATCAAGCTGAAAACCCACAATCACTCTTTTCATGGCCACCCTTAGCGCCTGAACATATCCCGCAACACCATGTGAGTGCGCACCATCACCATTTTGTCCATCTGTTCCAACTGCAGGCGAATCTCTTCTAGGCGAGCCATGGAAGGCACTTCAACATACAACAACATATCGACGTCTCCCGAAATCGCCTGACACCGCTTTATTTCAGGAATACCACGCATAAATGCGGCATAAGCTTCGCAATTGTGTTCGTTATAGCGTAGTTCGAAATGAGCAGCAATAGGCGAATCTTGCTTAGCCTGACCAACGCTTGCATGATAGCCACTGATGATGCCTAGCTTTTCAAGATTGCTGATTCGCTCAGCGGTAGCTGAACGAGATAGGTTGATCGCCCTGGCGATTTGACTCACGGGTGTGCGTGCATTGTCGACTAACAAGGCCACTATCTTTTGATCGAACTTATCCAAATATTTACTTCCGTTTAGTTACTGGTATGGCTGCGCCAACTCGCTTTGGTTATATCAGGCCTATCGACTTGGCTCAAGTTACACCATTAGCTTCAGCGTAAAATTTGCCGTGCCAGGCGGTACACCAAGAAAACCAAAAAACCGTAAGACATTGCTTAAAAAGATATTAACCAACCAAAATAAGTTTTAAGTCAATAAATTAAACTGACTCAACAATTATCATGCACACGCCTCTAAACTCAATCAAGGAATGATATGTTTTACCGAATAATGTTAGGCAGCCTATTACTATGTTTGTCGGCGGTAGTCAGCGCCGACAATGTTGATGACAGTGAATACTTAAACTGGGCTAGCGAAGTGTGGCAATCGTTAGACCGACAAACTGGCGAAATCACTTTAGACCAAGCAAACGCGACACTAAATGTACCAGAGTCATTCTATTTTCTTAATGCCGAAGACACAGAAAAAGTGCTTGTCGATGTATGGGGAAATCCACCAGGCCAATCGGCTTTAGGCATGTTATTTCCAGCGGATTCCACCCCGTTTGATGACGACGCCTGGGCGGTCACCATTCAATATGAAGAAGATGGCTATGTATCTGACAGTGATGCCCACGATATTGATTAATCTGAGTTACTACAAGACATGCAAGCCGATGCTCGCACTGATAGTAAAGAGCGTGTCCAGCAAGGCTATCAGCCTATTCAGCTGATTGGCTGGGCAGCGAACCCCTATTATGATAGCCAGCATCACAAGCTACATTGGGCAAAAGAACTGAAATTTGGCGATGATGAACTGCACGTGCTTAATTACAACATTCGAGTGCTTGGCCGCAAAGGGGTATTAGTCCTTAACTTTATTGCAGGAATGGACCAATTAGCCGTTATTTCGGCTAACTTAAACTCCGTATTAGCTTTAGCCAACTTTAACCAAGGCGCAAGTTACACAGACTTTAATCCTGAAATGGATAAAGTGGCCGCTTACGGACTCGGCGCACTGGTAGCCGGTAAAGTTATCGCTAAAACCGGTTTCTTTGCGTTAGCCTTGGTATTTCTGAAGAAATTCGGCGTCTTTATCATCGTTGGCTTAGGCGCGCTACTTAAAAACCTATTTCGTAACAAACGCGCCAACTAGTTATTAATAGGACCTATGAAGGTAAACCACTTCACGCCAGCCATCGGCTGGCTTGATAGGTAAAGGTCTATTCAGGCTTATACCAGGCTAGCTCTTGATGCAGCTCTGTGACACTGCCCACGACGATTAATGATGGGCTTTCTGCTTGCCCAGCTAATTGCGCTAATTCGGCTAAGGGGCCAGTTAATACTCGCTGTTGTGGCGTAGCGCCCTTTTCAATGATGGCGCAGGGCGTGCTTTCTGCTAAGCCGTTTACCACTAAGTTAGCTTGAATTTGTGGGCACTGTTTTAAGCCCATATAAAACACTAAGGTGTGGTTAGATTGAGCTAAAGATGGCCAATCAATGTCTTCACCATGTTGCTTTAAATGGCCGGTAATAAATTGCACACTTTGCGCATGATCGCGATGAGTTAAAGGGATACCCGCATAGGCTGTACAACCCACTGCTGCGGTTATGCCCGGCACCACTTCAAAAGCGATACTTTCTGCCGCTAAAGACTGTAACTCTTCACCACCACGACCAAAAATAAAGGGGTCTCCGCCTTTTAAACGCACCACGTGCTTGCCCAACTGGGCTTGGTCAACCAAAATCTGGTTAATTTTTGGCTGCGGTACAAAGTGATGGTCTAGCTTCTTACCTACATACACCATCTCGGCGGTAGGCGAGGCTAAGTCAAGGATGTCTTGTGACACTAAACGATCGTACACGATAACGTCGGCGGTGCGGATCCGCTTTACCGCTTTTACCGTGAGTAAATCTGGATCGCCAGGGCCAGCGCCAACTAATGAAACAAAACCCTGAGCATGACTTAGGCTAGATGGAGAATCGGGCATCAACGGCGTCCTATGAAAATTGCTTACTAAATATGGTACGAATGAACAAGTATTCTGGCCAAAAACGTAGAATATCAGTTCAGTGAGTTGCTGCCCACTTTAGCCTTAGTAGAAGATAGTCTTTAATATACAAAAAGCCCCTAAGCACAAATTGGCTAGAGGCTTTTTTATCTTGCTATTGGGGCGATAGCTTTGGCTAATTAAGCCGCATTACGCTGTGGCAAGGTTTTACCGTGAGTGAAGTAAATGCTCATACCCGTCACTAATAAACCACCTACGATGTTGCCAAGGATGACAGGAATAAGGTTCCAAGTTAACCAATCAGCAATCGTGAACTCTGCACCTAACATCATACCTAATGGGAACAGGTACATGTTTACTACCGCGTGTTCAAATACCAAACCAAAGAAGATAAAGATAGGGAACCACATCGCCAGTACTTTACCGCCAACGGTTTTAGAGGTCATAGCGCCCACGACACCTAGGCATACCATCCAGTTACATAAGATGCCTTTTACAAATACGGTGATCCAGCCATTTAAGCCATGCTCTGCAAAGCCTAAAGTTCGCGCGGTAGACGCTTTAATGAAGGCTTGGCCAACAGCGCCAGGCTCTACACTGAAATTCATGGTAAAGGTTAAGGCAACCAAAAACGCTACCGATACTGAGCCAATCAAGTTACCTAGACCCACTAAACCCCAGTTACGCAATACGCCAGCTTTGGTTACGCCTGGGCGTTTTTCTAACAAGGGTAATGGCGCTAGCGCAAATACACCGGTCATTAAATCAAAGCCCATTAGGTTCAAAATACAAAAGCCCACCGGAAATACCAAAGCACCCACAATTGGCATGCCGGTTTGCACTGCCGCTGTAATCGCGACCGCTACAGCGATAGCTAAAATAGCACCCGCCATGATGCCGCGAATAATGGTATCGCGGGTAGACATAAATACTTTGCTTTCACCGGCATCGATCATCATCTGAGCGAATTCAGCAGGTTTTACATAAGACATATTGGTCCTTAATTTAACGTTAAATCGAAATTCTTTACGCGCTTACAGCAACCTTGCCGGCGCTCACTTTTACTGGATAACTAGCCACTGACACCGTTGGGTTTTCTAAGCATTTACCGCTCTCTAAGTGGAAGCGTTGCTTTTTTAGTGGGCTAGCGACCCAAAGTTGGCCTTGATGCTCACAAATCAAACCGCGTGATAACACGTTAGATTGAGCAAAAGGGTCCATATTATTAATGGCGAATACTTGTTCATCATCTCGTGGACGGAACAAGGCAACTTGAGCTCCATTCACCAAGGCGCAAATACCCGTACCGGGGGTGATGTCGTTTAGTTTACAAACGGTTTCAAAGCTCATGATTATGCCTCCAACTCAACATGTAGGATGTCGCCTTTTGCGCTCGGATTTTTTTCTGTAAAGCTAGCGGGGCGATGCTGTTCGCGTTCAGCCACAAACACCACGTTGTCATCACGCTGGTCACTGTTAATGAAGTGAGCAAAGCGCTTAAGCTGAGCTTCATCATTAATGGTATCGGTCCATTCACAACTGAAGTTTTCGATAAGCTTGGCGACATCGGCTTCTAGCTGCTGATTAATGCCTAACTTGTCATTCTCGATCACTTCACGCAGGTAATCTACGCCGCCTTCCAAATTTTCTAACCACACAGAAGTACGTTGTAATTTGTCAGCGGTACGGATGTAGAACATCATGAAACGGTCTACATACTTAATTAAGGTTGCTTGGTCTAAGTCAGCGGCTAGCAAATCACCGTGGCGAGGTTTCATGCCACCATTACCGCCAACATACATGTTCCACCCAGCATCGGTGGCAATAATGCCTAAATCTTTACCTTGAGCTTCAGCACACTCGCGAGTACAGCCTGATACACCAAACTTCATTTTGTGCGGAGTACGAATACCTTTATAGCGGTTTTCTAGCATTACCCCTAGACCAACACTGTCTTGCACACCAAAACGACACCAGGTGCTACCTACGCAGGTTTTCGCCATACGCAATGCTTTACCGTAGGCTTGGCCAGTTTCGTAACCCGCCTCAACAAGCTTGCGCCAAATGGTGGGTAAATCGTCTTTTTGTGCGCCAAATAAACCAATCCGCTGGGCACCGGTTACTTTGGTGTAAAGTGTGTACTCTTCCGCGACTTCCGCTAATACGGCCAGTGCTTTAGGCGTGACTTCGCCGCCAGGCATACGTGGAATAACCGAGTAAGTGCCATCTTTTTGCATGTTGCCAAGGAAATTATCATTGGTATCTTGCAGGCTAACCAGTTGTGGCGTTAATACGTGGTCCCCCCAGCATGACGCCATAATTGAGCCAACCGCAGGTTTACATACTTCACAGCCATAACCTTTACCATGTTTAGTCAGTACTTGGTCAAAGCTTTTTAGGCCTTCAATACGGATCAGGTGGAATAACTCTTGGCGTGAATATTCAAAGTGTTCACAGAGGTGGTTTTTGACTTCAACACCCGCTTTGGCAAGCTCGGCGTTAAGCACTTGGCCAATTAGCGGTAAACAACCACCACACCCCGTGCCGGCATTGGTAGAGGCCTTAATCTCAGCCACCGTGGTTTGTCCGTCGGCAACCGCTGCCGCTATCTTACCCTTGGTAACATCGAAGCAAGAACAAATCACAGCACTATCAGGCAATGAGTCAGCCCCCATTGTGGGTTTTTCACCCCCCGCATGAGCAGGCAAAATCAATGAATCGGGGTGTTCTGGCAGATCCATATTGTTCAGTTTAAGCTGAAGCAAGTTGCCGTAATCAGCAGTGTCACCCACCAATACCGCACCTAATAATTTTTTGCCATCTTCGGAAACGATTAAGCGTTTGTAAACGCCCTCTTCATCATTTTGGTATACGAAACTCTTACAGCCCGGCGTGCGACCATTAGCATCACCGATGCTACCTACCTTTACCCCGAGTAACTTAAGCTTGGCGCTCATGTCGGCGCCTTCAAAGGCATTATCTCGGTCTAATAAATGATCAACCGCCACTTGCGCCATTTTGTAACCAGGCGCCACTAAACCAAAGAAGCTTTCATTCCAAGAAGCACACTCGCCGATGGCGTAGATGTTCTGGTCTGAACTTAAACATTGATCATTAATGGCGATGCCGCCGCGCGGGGCTATCGCCAACTCTGACTGACGCGCTAATTTGTCTTGTGGGCGAATACCGGTAGAGAAAACGATGAAGTCAACTTCAAGTTTCGTGTCGTCAGCAAACTGCATCGTATTGCGCGCTTGCTCGCCTTGCGCCTGAATTTCTAAGGTATTTTTGCTGGTGTGCACTTGCACGCCCATACGTTCAATTTTATTGCGTAGTAATAAACCACCTTGCTGGTCTAATTGCTCAGCCATTAATACCGGTGCAAACTCAATCACGTGAGTTTCTACACCTAGCGCTTTTAGTGCGCCAGCGGCTTCTAGACCCAATAAGCCTCCGCCAACAACGGCACCACTTTTACTCTTTTTAGAGCAGGCCTCAATCGCTTTTAGATCTTCAATGGTGCGGTAGACAAAACAATCTTTGTTCTCACTGCCTTTAATCGGCGGCACCCACGGATAAGAGCCAGTGGCCATAACCAGTTTGTCATAGTTAATTTCACGACCCGTGCTTGAGTAAACCACTTGTTGGTCGCGATTGATGTTAATTGCGCGTTCACCCAACAATACTTCAATGCCGTGCTTCTCGTAGAAACCATGTTTAACTAACGACAACTCTTCAGCGGTGTGATGAGAAAAGTATGAAGACAAATGAACGCGGTCATAAGCGACGCGAGGTTCTTCACAGAAAACCGTCACGTCGAACTGGCTCAAATCGGCCTTTTCAACTAAATCTTCTAGGTAGCGATGACCAACCATACCGTTACCAATGACAACTAGCTTCAACTTGCTCATAGACTTCCTAGGGACAAAATCAAAATAATGCGCGGATAATAGGATGTAACAAAAATAAATAAATGATGTAGATCAATAACAACTTCAAACTACCCTAAAGAGGTATATCGCTCAAAAACCACACAGATGATGTAATTTCATTACACTTTGGTAATAAAGTGCCGCTAAAATAGACGTTTTTCTGAGAACGTGTTTTTGTAAACAAGACAAATTATTTTTTACAAAATCGCTATAAGTAACCAATATCAGCAAGTTTTGAAGCTCAATCATGCAAGCGAAGGGGCAGATAAAATCATAGTAAGGTTAACTAAATGTTATTTGACGCATCTGATGATTAATGACGGTTTACGCTCGACTTCCTGTGAGTCTTAAATGATGGATGGGGCGGCAATAGCTGCCACTAAAAGGCCCTAAACCACTGACCGTTAATTTCACGGTCACTACCGACAATATTTCTTTTATTTCCGATAACTTAACAGCTAACCCAGCGCCACTTCAGGCGTATCATCATAAATTCAAAGCCGCCAGAGCAAAATCAAATGAGCCGTCTAAAGCAACAATTAGGAATTAGCCAAGGAGTCGCCTTATTGGCTACCTCATTATTAGGAACAGGGATATTTGTGGTTCCAGCCATTGCTGCCAGTGTGGCCGAACGCCACTCGCTGGTTGCTTGGCTGCTGCTGATTGCCTTGGTATTACCTATCGCTTTTACTTTTGCCGCCTTAGGTAAGCGCTACCCACATGCCGGTGGAGCCGCGCACTTCGTAGGCAAAGCCTTGGGTGGGCATAGCGAAAAACTCACGGCGTTTTTGTTTATTTCCGTGCTACCTGTGGGTTTGCCTGCCGCCTTAGTCATGGCAACGGGCTTTTGGCAATCTTTATTCTCAATCAGCCCATTAATGGCTTTAGTCATTCAACTTGGTACGCTGCTCGCCATCCTATTACTGGGTTTAGGTGGTGCCAAGCTATCAGGGAATGTGCAAGGGCTTATTGCTTTAGCCATCATCGCTTTAGTGGCCGCACTGTGGTGGCAAGCGGATATAGTCATCACTGATTACGCCCTACCGGAGCAGCTCTCCAGCCCAAGTATCGCACCAGCACTAGCGGTAATGTTTTGGTGCTTTGTCGGCATTGAAGCTTTTGCCCATATGGGGGAAGAGTTTCGCCAGCCCAAGCGTGATTTCCCCATCGCTTTAATACTCGGGGTATTCGTGGCTGGTGCTGTCTATTGGGCAGCTTCGGTTGTGGTACTAAAATATGGTGCTTATGGTGACCAATTAGCCAATACTCAATCCCTGCCGCACATCGTTGCACTGCTGTTTGGTCAACAAGCCAGCTGGTTAGCCGCGATAATTGGTTATTTTGCTTGTTTCGCCAGCATCAATATTTACATTCAAGGATTCGCCCGATTATTGTGGAGCATGGCTGACGAGGGGCAACTTCCCAAAAAGCTGGCTTACTTATCGCCAAATAAAGTGCCAACTTATG
The DNA here is from genome assembly GCF_054112545.1 of Agarivorans sp. MS3-6. Taxonomy (NCBI): domain Bacteria; kingdom Pseudomonadati; phylum Pseudomonadota; class Gammaproteobacteria; order Alteromonadales; family Alteromonadaceae; genus Agarivorans; species Agarivorans sp. MS3-6. The sequence goes on from NZ_CM134202.1 coordinate 2,061,317, forward strand.
CCTTATTTGCCATTGTGTTGGCCTGTGTGCTCAGTTGTTTTGTGGCTTGGTCATTTCAGTTAGCGCTAGATGATTTGATCCGCTATGCCAACGGTAACTTCATTATGGTGTATTTGCTCAGCATGCTGGCAGGCGTGGTTTTGCTTAAAGGCTTTGTGCGAATACTCGCTCTGATAGGCTGTGCATTATGCTGCTTGTTACTGCTCGCTCTGGGACTACAAAGTGTATATGCCTTGCTGTTATCGGTGATCTTTTTAGTGCTTGGTAGCGGCTGGGATAAATTGTCACAACGAAAGCTTGCTCAAAACAAAACTATTTCGTAGGCTAAAACTTCACCATCAAGGAAAAGCTATGACATGGTTAACCACACTGCCGCTAATCAGTCAGCTCGCGCTAATCACGCCCGCGACGTTAGCTAAACTGTGGCTGCTGCTTACCTTTTGCAGCGGTGAAGATTTGTTATAGATTGCTCACTGGCTGCGAAGCGCAGCCAGACTTTTGCCCTTCGTAGCCATTATTAAACACCAGAAATAAGGCACGAAGGACATGAATATAAGTAACTCACACCAGCGGGTAAGCGCTGTTATCGCCCGAATACCTCCCACAACCATCGGCTTAGCCTTAGCCTTACTCGCCACCGCGTTGTTTTCTTTAAAAGGTATTTGGATCAAGCTGGCTTACCTCGATGGCATTGATCCGGCAAGCCTTATGACTCTGCGCATGGCCTTTAGCTTACCAATATATTTAGCATTAGGCTTATTTTGGTGGCTGCGCGGACGGTTTACCAATAAACCCATCGCTAGCCATTTGCTCACCGCATCGTTGGTCGGCATTGCTGGTTATTACCTTGCCAGCTATTTAGATTTAAGTGGCTTACAGTATATCTCTGCCCCACTCGAGCGAGTGGTGCTTTATGTCTATCCCAGCTTTACCATTTTATTAGCCTGGTTAGTGTATCAGCACAAACCACAAGCGGTGTTTATAGTAGCGCTGCCGATAAGTTGGTTAGGTGTAGCCTTAATGATGTGGAGTGAAACCAGCAACCAAGGCTTAAGCCAAGGAGTACTGCTTGGCACTGGCTTGGTGGTAGCGAGTGCATTTAGTTTTGCTTTCTATTTGGTCTTTAGTAAAGCCATTGTTAACCAAATAGGCAGCCAAGCTTTTACCTGTATAGCAATGATTGCTGCTAGCTTGGCAATATTCATTCACTTTTTCCTGCAGGATAGCTTAAACCCTCTAGACTCCTACCCTGAGCAGGTATATGTCTATGCTTTATACATGGCGATATTTTCAACGGTGATCCCTTCGTTTCTATTTAGCGAAGCGATTAACCGCATTGGCGCACAGCGCACTGCAATTTCAGGTAGTGCCGGCCCGGTGTTTACACTGTTAATGGCTAACTGGGTATTAGGCGACAGTATTAGCCTTTATCAGTTGGTCGGCATTGCGTTAGTGATTATGGCGGTGGCAATGCTCAACCGAAAATAGTCAAAGGCCTTAAGGCATCGCTAAACGGCTTGGCTATGCCTTAGCCTTTTACCCAGTTACACTGGGGGAACAGTGAAACAATGAACACCACGATGAGCACCCTTAAATACCTCAACGCTTACCCCGCAGAGTTAACTGAAAAAATCCAAATGCTGCTCGACCAGCAAAGGCTGGCCGAATTTTTGTTAACTAAATATCCAACAGTGCACACCATTCATAACGACAAAGAATTACGCGACTATGCGACCGAGCTTAAAAGTCGCTATATGCGAAAATCGGCCCCACTCAGCAAGGTCATTTACGACAAAAAAATCCATGTGGTGAAACATGCTTTAGGCTTACATAGCTATGTCTCGCGAGTACAGGGTAACAAGCTAAAAAGTAAAAATGAGATCCGCATAAGCAGCCTATTTCAAAAGGTGCCAGAACCATTTTTAAACATGATAGTGGTGCATGAACTGGCTCACTTAAAAGAAAAACAGCACGACAAAGCCTTTTATCAACTCTGCCAACATATGCTGCCTAATTATCACCAACTGGAGTTTGATACACGAGTATATTTAACCCAGTTAGAAATAATTGGGCCCATTTACTAACTCTTTTTAAAGGAGACTCTAACTGGCGATTTTAGCCTCCTGTTTACACAAAATAACCAAGCTATGTTTGGGCAAGCTACTTGCTTAGCCTATAGAGCAGGAACACCGGCCATGCCTATACTTCATCTAAATGCACTATCGCTTATGTTCCTTCGTGCCAATTGAGCTTAAATTAGCTATTGAGCTTATATAACTCTAAGCTAGAGGAACAAAGCGCTAAATAGCTTGAATGAAATACGCAACTTAAGATAGAGTAAATACTCTAATCCCATAAGGACAATGGCTCTGTGATTCAATACGTTTTTAGCCCATTACTCAAAACAATGTGGCCAATGTTATTATTGGCATTCTTTGCCACTCCCCCCGCGTTGGCGATTAGCTTTGAACAAGCTTGGCTTGAGGTGTTAGAGAAAAACGAAAGCCTGGCAGCCAATAAAGCTAGCGTAGCAAGATCAGAAGCGATGCGTGATGCCGCCAAAGACTTGTATTACCCCAAGGTAGATTTAACCGGTAACTATACGCGTTTAGAAAAACCGGTGTCTTTAGATTTAAAAGACTTGGAGCCGCTAGCGTCACTCGATTTAAGTGGCTTAGACCCTGCATTAGGGCAAATACTCGCACCATTATTAAACTTACCAACAGTCACTAATTTTACTGAACAAGATATTACTACCAGCTCGATTCGAGCCATTTGGCCTTTGTATACTGGTGGGCGGCGTGGTGCAGCGATAGATATCGCTCGCGAGCAAAATATTGAAGCAGGCAAAGTATTAGCCATGCAACAGCAGGCTAAATTTGAAGATTTAGCCAAAGTTTACTTTGGCGTAGTATTAGCCGCTCAAGTGGCTGAAACTTACAAAGATGTAGAAGATGGCCTAAGAAAACACCAGCGCAACGCTCTTAAACTTGAACAACAAGGCCAAATAGCCTTTGTTGAAAGACTACAGGCCGATGCGTCATTTGATAAAGCTAAAGTAGATACTAAAAAAGCCCTACGTAATTATGAGATTGCCCAACTGGCCCTGCGAGAGTTATTGCACAGCCAACAGGCGGTTGAACCCAGTACTCGCTTATTTACCGAAGAACAAATTCCCGAACTAGAAAGCTTTATGTCGCACACTTTAAATGGTTATCCGGGTTTAGCTATTCTTGACAGTAAAGCCGAGCAGGCCAAAAAAATGGTGACCATTGCTAAAGGAAGCTACCTACCCGAGGTGTATATGTTTGGTAACTACGACATCTACAAGGGCGATAGCTTAGCCGCCAAATATGCCCCCGATTGGATGGTAGGTGTAGGAGTGTCTGTCCCCCTAATTGATAACTCTGGTCGCTCAGGCAAAGTGTTGGCAGCCAATAGTACGCTGGTTCAAATTGGCTATATTCGCGCGCAAGCCGAGCGCGATTTGGGTTTGTTGGTGGAGAAGACTTATCGAGAAGCAGAGCAAGCACTAGAAGAATACCAAGGCTTAGAATCTACCTTGGCGCTATCGAAAGAAAATTTACGGATCCGCCTTAAAGCTTTTAGCCAAGGTTTAGCCACCTCATTAGATGTAGTGGATGCAGAAATGTATCAAGCCAGTGTAAAAACACAGCGTCAATCGGCGGCTTACCACCATGTCATTGCCTTAGCAAAACTCACCGCATTGAGCGGTGAAATGGCACAATTTTCACAATATTACCGTTTTGATTAGGGTTTAATTATTATGCGCAAGTTTTCTGCCGTTTTACCCATTGTTCCACTGATCGCGATTATCGCTTGGGTGGCGTACTCCTTTTGGCAAGCCTACCAGCCTAAACCGCATATTTTGCAGGGTCAAATTGAGGCTCAGCAATACAACATCTCGTCGAAAGTGGCAGGGCGCATTGACCAAGTGTTAGTGAGAAAAGGCGATAAAGTTGAGCCGGGGCAGTTGATTTTCTCTATCACTAGCCCAGAGTTAGACGCCAAATTAGAGCAAGCAAAAGCCGGGCAAGAAGCCGCCACTGCGATGGCCGATCAAGCTGAAAACGGTGCCCGCAGCCAAGAAATATCAGCCGCTAAAGATCAATGGCAAAAAGCACTCGCCGCTTCTAAGCTCGCTGAAAAAACCTACCAGCGCGTAGACAATTTATTTAATGATGGCGTAGTGTCTGAACAAAAACGTGATGAGGCATATACCCAATGGCAAGCGTCTCGTTATACCGAAAATGCCGCCTCACAAATGTATCAACTAGCCAAAGAAGGTGCTCGCGACGAAACTAAACGCGCCGCCTTAGAGCAAGTTCGCGCTGCTGCCGGCGTGGTTGCCGAAGTTGAAGCATTCTCTAGCGATACCTTAGTGAAAAGTTGGCACTCGGGTGAAGTAAGCCAGTTATTACTGCAAACGGGCGAATTAGCCCCTACTGGCTTTCCTGTGGTATCCATTATCGACATGCAAGACGCTTGGTTAATTTTACATGTGCGTGAAGACCAACTGAGCCAGTTCCAAAAAGGTCAGCAATTTAGTGCGAGCCTGCCCGCATTAGATCATCAAAGCTTCAAATTTGAAGTAGCGCATGTAGCAGTCATGGGCGACTTTGCCACTTGGCGTGCTACCGATAGCCGTACCGGCTTTGATTTACGCACGTTTGAAGTTGAAGCCAGACCCCTACAGCAGATTGAACAACTGCGTGTAGGCATGAGCGCAATCGTACAATTAGAGCAATAAGCTGATGCAGCCCTCAGCCACTAACAGATTGAGCGTCGGCCAATTATTTGCCCAGCAATGGTGCCTGCTGCGAGATAACCGCTGGCTAATGGCAATGCTCACTTGGTTGCCTTTAGTGGCCTTTCTTGGTGTGTGGTGGGTATTTTCTTCGGGCCTAACCCGTGATTTACACATAGCAGTGGTTGACCGCGACCATAGCCAGTTATCGCGCAGTTTAATTGCCCATTATGATGCGAACCCAAGCCTACAAGTGATTAGCGTAGCAGACGAAATCGAAGCGCGGCGGTTACTTCGCACAGCCGAAGTATCGGCTTTGGTGGTCATTCCTACAGATTTAGAGAAGCACACTAAACTGGCTCAAACGCCAACAGTTGCCGCTTATTACAATAGTCAGTTTATGGTGTTAGGTAAGCAGGTTAACTCAGCCCTACAGCAAAGCCATGGTACTTTTTCGGCTAAGGTAGGCGTGGCCCGAGCGCTAAGCCAAGGCAATACCCAAGTATTGCAAGCACTCAGTTCATCGGTGCCTATTCGCAATCAAATCAGCGCACTCTATAACGGTAACAGCAACTATGCGCAGTTCATTGTTTCTGCCGCTCTGCCCGCTTTTTGGCAAATACTGATCATGGTAGTGATGATTTTGGCCTTAAACGCTGAATTGCGAGACAACAGCTATAAACACTGGCTAGCCAATCAAGCTTGGCAAAAAATATCCGTGAAATTACTCTTCTTTGGCGGGCTACTTTGGCTCCAAGGTATTTTGTTATGTACCTTGATGTTTCATGGCTTTGACTGGCCGATGCGCGGCTCTTGGAGCGTATTATTACTGGCTTTGTTATTGTGTGTTATTGCTTCTCAGGCAATTGCTTTAATCTTCATGCTACTGTTTGAAGATATGGCGCGAGCATTAAGTTTTGCTGGCGCGCTTACCGCCCCCAGCTTCGCCTTTATGGGTATCACCTTTCCGGTGAGTGACATGCCATGGTTTGCGCAGTTTTGGCGACAACTCATCCCGGTAACTCACTACATTGAAGTTCAGGTTTCACAGGCTAACTATGGGGCAGGCTTATTACAATCACTCCCCTCATTACACACCCTACTGCTATTTTTTCTGGCTTTTATCAGCGCAGCCTGGCTAGTTAAAATTCGCTTCAGTTGTTCAGCAACAAGTGAGGTAAAAGCATGACTTGGTTAGTATTATTACAAATAGAAGCCCGCCGTATTTTAGCCAACCGAGCTTTATTGCTAACGGTATTTGGCGGGCTACTGTTATATGCTTTTTTATACCCGCAACCATACATTAAACAAACCCCTCTGCAGCAACCCATTGCGGTGATTAATGCCGATGGCAGCCAACTAAGCCGGCAACTCATTAGAATGGTGAATGCTAATCCGCTGCTCCAAGTGAGCCAGCAAGTATCCAGTATTGAAGAGGCCCAGCAACTATTGGTAGAGCGTCAGGTGGGTGGTTTACTGGTAATCCCTAAGCATTTTTATCGCGATGTATTAATGGGCCGCTCACCAACCCTCTCTTACGCCGGTGATGCCTCTTATTTCTTGGTGTATGGCACCATTGTACAAGGCTTAGCGACGACCTCAGCCACCCTAGCGGCACAAGTCAAGGTGGCTAAAATGGTGGTTGACGGCGTGCCTAGCTCTCTAGCTAGCACCTTATATTCACCGGTGAAACTGAGCGCTAACGCTGCCTTTAATACCCATCAAGGGTATTTGGATTATGTCATTCCCGCTGTATTTATTGTTATTTTGCACCAAACCTTACTGATTGCCATTGGCTTGCATGCTGGCCCCAGCATCCCAGCCACCAAACCCAACATGGGCCGCTTCTTTCCTGCATGGAAAATAGTGACTGTACGTAGCTTGTTGTTTGTTGCGATATATTGGTTAATGAGCAGCTTTTATATTGGTGTGGTTTTAGATTTTTACGGTGTACACCATTGGGCCAGTATTGGTGACATCAACAAACTATTGCTGCCTTTTTTACTCGCCACCAGTGGCTTGGCCATGTGCATCGCGGCCATATTACCTAATCGTGATTATGCCACCATTGTGGGTGTGATGACCTCGCTACCTATAGTATTTTTATGTGGGTTTATTTGGCCTATTAGTTCAATTCCTATGCCGCTCAACATTATTGCCGACTTAGTGCCCGCCAAACCAATGGTGCAAGGCATGTTAAAGATGAACCAGATGGGCGCGAGCTTTCAAGAAATACAGACACACTTTACCCATTTATGGATATTGGCCGCTTGCTACTTCAGTTTGGCCACTGCCATATTGTACCGGCAAACCCAATCATCACCGAAAATGGCTTTAATAAGCTCTGAAAAAGAGCCTCTGTAGATGAATCATTAATGGCCTACGTTTGTAGGCCGAGCTTGAGCTAATGATTAAAATCATAATATTCAATAGCTTAAACCAAACAACTCGCCATCACAAAAAACATACACAGAAGTAACAAATCATCAACACCGCTCACAGATCTATTTGTTTAAACTGTAAACAATTGTAGCCATGGTGGTATCTTAGCTAGGTAGAGCAATACGCTCGCACCTTACAGTCTGGTATTAGCCGGCTGTACGTGTGATTAGGCTGTTAGCCTAACGCATCAGTGATTAACATTGGATGGTGGGAAAAAATATGGAACAGTTTTATTTTACTTATTACGTGAATTACTTCGCTCGAAAAGCCAACAAGCTCAAGAAGGTCAAAGTACATTCATAATTGCTCTCGACACAACAGCCTGAAATTTAGTCACTTTTATTTTAGGTTTAAAGCCAGTGCCCTGTATGAGCACTGGCTTTTTTTATACGCCCCATAAACCCGAGTTGGCTAGAAAGTCACCGCAACCCGTAAGCCGGGCCGATTATTTTCCAATTTAATCTCCCCGCCATGCAAGCGAATAATGGCTCGTACTAAGGGTAAACCCAAGCCATAACCGGGGCTATTTCTGCTACTTTCCAAACGATACAAACGCTGGAACACCTTATCGGTTTCCTCCTCTGGGATCCCCGGGCCAGTGTCATTTAAGGCAAAACCATCACCGTTAATCATCAACTCAATATCACTCTGCTCTCCTGCATATTTACTGGCATTTTCCAGCAAATTATAAATAGCTCGAAACAACAAAGTGGCATCACCACTTATAGTACAAGGCTGCAAAATAGTGAGCTGTAAGTTTTGCTGCCTGTCTTGGCAGAGAGGCTGAATAAGCTCGATGGCATCTTCAGCAACGGTAGCTAAATCGACCGCTTTAAACGAAGATTTTTGTTGATGTTGCTCTAAACGCGTTAACTCTAACATCGCTGTAAAGGTGCTGAGTATTTGGTCTAACTCAGCTAACATTTGCGCCAATTGCTTGGCACCTATATCTTGATGTTCAACATCCAATAAGGCCTGCTCTATACGCAAGCGTAAGCGACTTAATGGGGTACGTAAATCATGAGCGACCGCGTCAGTAACACCCGCGATAGCTTGAAAAGAGTGCTCCACTTGGGCGAGCATTTTGTTGATGTGTTTAGCCATATGATCAAATTCATCATTACGCGGCCCGATCGGTACCCGCGCACTCAACTCCCCGGCTTCAACTTGCTGAGCAATATGATTAAAACTGTTTACTCTGCGCAATACTTGCGCCGAAAAAAACCAACCGGTCATTAAACCTAAGCCTAGTGCTAAGGCCAAAGCAACCATGCTGGCTTGAAGAAACAGCTCGCGTAAATCAAACAGGGCTTCATCATCGGTAGCCACCAGCAATTGGCCATTACTAAGGCTTTGAACACAGCCAGAAAACAACCGAATTTCATTATAGTTATATACCGGAAAGCGAGCGAGGCGCGGGCAAGTTTTAGCTCGTTTGGGGATAGAAGCCAAACGCCCATAGGTAGTATTGCCATCACTGTAAGCTAAAACAAACTGCTTAGATTGCTTTGCCTGCAAAGTAAATTGGCTAATGAAATCTTGCTGATTAAGCTCTTCGGCTAACAGCTGCTGCTGTTGCACTAATTGGCTTAATTGCTGGCTTTGGCTACGACCAAGTTGGCCAACGCTTAATTGATACAGCACCCACAGCAAAATACCCACCACCAGCATCAATAAGCCAGTATAAAGGCGGGTCAATCGCCAAACAGAGCTTGCTCGGTGGTTATTGCGCCACCATCCGGTAACCCACGCCACGTACGGTTTCAAGTAGTGGGCTAAGACCATCAAGTTCTACCTTTTTTCTTAAGCGTGCCACATGCACATCAATCACATTGGTTTGCGGGTCAAAATCATAATTCCATACGGCCTCAAACAACAAGGTACGAGTCACTACCTGACCAGCATGTTCCATTAAATAGCGAAGTAATTTAAATTCTTTTGGCTGTAACTGTATTTCTTGTTGGCCTCGCCATACTCTCCGTGCCAGTAAGTCCATACTCAAATCAGCTACCTGCAGTGTATTGGTTTGCGAATCAAGCTGACCACGTTGGCGTTGGGTTAAAATCTCAATTCGCACTAACAATTCAGCTAAGGCAAAAGGCTTCACTAAGTAATCATCACCGCCTTCTCGTAAGCCCTTGACCCGCTCATCTACGCTATCTAAGGCACTAAGGATGATCACTGGCAGAGTTTTATTGGCACTACGTAAAGTAGACAACACCGTCAGCCCATCAAGCTTTGGCAGCATTCGGTCCAATACAATGAGTTGGTAATCGTGCTCCAAGGCGAAAAATAAGCCTTGCTGACCATCACTGGCTACATCCACCTGATAACCTTGCTCAGTTAAAGCCCGTTGCAAGAATTGCTGGGTGGTTAAATCATCTTCTACAACGAGTATTCGCACGCAAACCTGCCCTTTGTTAGAAAGTCTTTGGCCAGTGCGAACACTGACCCTGCAGTGAATAACTTAGTGTTTAAGTACCGGTATCGTTTCACCGGTGGCCACATCAACAATAATTCGTTGTTTACCCTGTTCGCCTAGCAACTTGAATTTATAGAAAGTGATACCTTTCTCATTCTCCAATTCAAACTCCAGGACCTGCGCTTGATACTTAGTATTAAGCATAGCGACTGTTTGCTGCAAAGATAATTCTGATTGCGCTAATTGTTCTAAGGCTAAACGCTCATCATCATCTATTTTACTCACACCTAAAATACTGAGCTTACTGCTTTCATTTTTGAGCATTTCACCATCAGCTAAACTGAACTTAAGTTTGTGTTTTTGCTGTTGCGCTAAATTAATCACATCAAACTCGTAAACCGCTTGCCCCTTGTAGTCATCAAGCTCTAATTCTGTAATCTGGCCGGGGTAGCTATTGTGCACTTTTTCAATGGCTTGCTCTAAGCTAAAGCCGGCTTTTTTAATTGCTAAAGCCGATAAGGCATCATCATCAGCGACTGCAGCGGCGGAAGTAACAGCAATAACAGCGGCAACACATATTTTTTTCGACAGTTTAATAGGTAATTTCATTGGCTTATCCCAGTGAGTTAATTGACGCTGATTAGTTTACTAAAGGCAGCCTTACCGCAAGGTGGCTGCCAGATTACATTTTGTTCATGTTGGCCAAAGCGTAAATTACCCAGCACAGCAACAGCACAAAAGGGTAGTTAAGCACAAGCGCTCACAAACTTAAAATGATAAGTAGTAGCGCGAGACAAAGACTAATAAGCCTGATTCTTCACCAAGTGAGCATCTACCTGCTTGCTCAGTGCTTGGGTAAGATTACCGGCTATCGCATGGTGCTTTTGGTGAAGGTAATGATACAGCGGAACATAATCTAAAGCAGGACTAACCATTTTTACCTGAGAGTGCCAATTTTGTTTTACTACATATTCCCCCATGGTCTGCGGCAAAATAACCACATCTAGCCGCCCTCTGCTTAACATAGTTAAGGCTTGGTTAGCACTGCTAAGAAACAACAGCTTGTTGTGGTTTTTTAGTTTCGACTCTATGAACAAATGACCACGGACACCACCCACGCCATAGGCCTGTAGGCTTTGCCAGTTAACAATTTCCAGATCATCTCGCATCACAAAAGCTGCGATCGTGATGTATGCAATGGGTATAGGGATACGCAAATGATTTGGCAGAAATGGAGCGGCATATTCAGTTCTGGCCAGCTCAGCATCGATATCAATATTTTCTTTAGCTTGACGCAGTGAACGCTTGGCTGGCATTGGCACCAGCTCAATGTGATAACCCAATTCAGCATAAGCACGAGACAGCATGTTGACCACCTCAGGGTAGGCTGCAACATTTTCTACGGTAGAAATACGTAGATGTGGCTCATCGGCATACACCTTAGTGATAGCCAAAACCAGCATAAGTAGCAGAACAATTCTCATGCGTATGCCTATTCCTTAACCCATAAGGAGAGCAATAAAGACAACTTACCTTTTATTGTAGTTGACTAAATACTAACTAAGGTGAATAACGTGGCAAAAATTATCGTTAACTCAACTTAGCTTACTCACCCTTACTCAACCTATCGCTAAACCAATGAATTAACGCTTTATTTGAGTCTGTTTCTCGAGGTAACTTACCGCTACCATAATACAGAGCAAAGGCATCTTCGTGATAACTGTGAAAGTTAAAATGAGTTTGATATTCATCTACAACATCTAATACATCACTTATCCATTGCAAGCCTCCACGTTGCTGTTCAAAGCAAGCGCGAATACACCCAAATTCACCGAGGTATAGAGGGACTTGTTGCTGCTCGCCCCAACGCTCGATGGGTTCAATAAGGGTTTTGATTAGCGGCTTATCCCAAGCCACAATACCCTTAACCCCATGTTGAAAATCTAAGCGCAACTGCACACGGCTAGCCAGGCCTGTGCCCTGAGTTTTTATCCAACCAGATATTTGATAATAATGGTCGGCTTTAGGCACCACAAATTGTTGTGAACTGCCATTATTGGCATCACTAGAGGTAGCGCTAATTTGCAGCACATCCTCACCCGCTTGGCGAAAATGCTGAGAGCGTCCTCTTTGATTGGCCGACCACAAATACCAACCGGCTTGTTGGCTTAGGTCTATGTTAATTTCACGCAGTAACTGTTTGCCGTCTGGCGCGTATTCATTAATAACAACTTGCTTAAACCAGCTATCACCGGCGTTGTTTGCCGATACTAAGGCAGGGTAAATTAAGTCAACGTTTGGGTCTTTATATTGCAGCTTCTTCCCTTCAATGTATTGCCAATCATTGTTGCTGCTTACGATGGGGTTATCAAATTGTGCGCCGTACCAAGACGGAGAACCCACTACTTTTAAGCGCTGCAAATCAGGATAATAAGTGGGCGTTTGGTATTGACGCAACCAAGATGCTTGCTGATGGCTAAACGCCATGGGTTCATAGAAGTGGTATTGATAAACAATATTGGGGTCATTTAACTTAAAAAAGTTTTGCTGCTCATCAAGCTGCCATTGATTTTTCACCGCCAGCAACCGTTCTACAAAAATCATTTGCTGAGAATTTACCTGCCTAATTGCCGTCACTAACTCATTAGCTAAACGTTCCCATTGTTGCTTACTATGAGTAGTCACAGGTTCGTTAAGTAAATCTAAGGCCGCCACATTAGGGTGACCTTGATAACGCTTAGCAATGGCTTGCCATAAGCTAATCAAACGCAGCTGATTGTCTCGCTTATCCCACAAAGCGTCGCCTGCGCCGTTCGACTGAAAACCGCCTTGAGGAACATGTATATTAAGCACTAAATAAATGCCATGTTTCTCCGCCCACTGCACATTTTTATCTAACCAATCCCAGCCAGATTGATGGTATTGATATGGCGCGCTGTCACTCTCAAAGGTGTGATAATTTAGGTAAAAACGAATGCTATTAAAGCCCATGTCTTTCAGGCGCTTAAAGTCTTTTTCGTTATGATGTTGTGTTGGAATGCGGGTGTTAGCCCATACTTGGTTGCCAAAAGCCACGCCCTTCAAACGGACTTTTTCACCTTTTCCGTTAACAATATAACGGCCATCTACCCGTAGGCGTAAGTTGTCATCATAGCTTGACGGTGAGCGGTAAATATCTACGCTGTTTAGGCTGTCGGAGGGGGGAAATACTGGGTCATTAACGCTACAAGCACACAGTAAGACTAGGCCAGCGACACAGACCAGTAAGCGTTGAATAATTGTATTTATACCGTTGTGCATACTCTCTCACCAAGGTTTCTGAGCAGTATAGGCAATAACAAGGTCGATAAATGCGAGCCCAATCACTCTGACAACAGCAGGTTCCTCGTCACAATGAGCAACAACAGAGAATCAAACAAAAAATAATCCCGCTACCACATTTAGCAACTGGTGGTGTCTATTTGGTAAGTCATCGAAGGGGGAATAGTATATTTTTCTTGTATGTAAGATCTTATCTCGCTCTCACACCACACCACTGCCCGTTCATATTCTTGATAGCCGTTACCATAAGCGTTCCAGCATTGTAGTTCATCATTATAGCGATCCCACGGAAGCAGCGCTTTTGACTCGACAATGCGACAAGATGAATAAGTATTGGGATCGTCTCCGCCACCTGGGTCTAAGCAGCCAAATAAAAGTGCACTGGCAACGATCACTAAATATTGTGGTATCGAGTTATTAATCCGCATTGAGTTGAAAACCTTTTTTGAACGTCACTACGCTGGAACACGGCACACTGAAAAATACCGCCTCACGATCAACAACTGTTATTTCCAAATCTGAAAATGCTTGGCAAGCGACTAATGCACCGGACCTAGGAGCCAAACTGATATCTTGACCATAAATATCTAGAGAGATGTCTACTGAAGAATAATTTCTCAATTTGAGATAACTTTCGGCATGTTCAGCCACGACTACATGATTCAAAGGGCTGGTATCTACCCCCGCATTGGCGCTAAAGCCCCAGAACAGCAACACAGCCCCAAATAGTCTAAGCACTTCAGTTCTCCCTAACAAAAAAGCCACTTTAACAAGTGGCTTTTAATAATTCAATCAACAAGTTAATTACTATGCTTTATCAAGCGCTTGGCTCACATCGTTAATAATGTCACCGATGTTTTCAATACCTACCGAGATTCGAATCAAGTCGGCACTGACCCCTGCTTTGGCTAGCTCTTCGTCGTTTAACTGACGGTGAGTCGTAGAGGCCGGGTGACAAGCCAATGACTTAGCATCGCCTATGTTTACCAAGCGAAGAATCATTTCTAAGGCATCAATGAATCGACCACCAGCTTCTTTACCGCCTTTAATACCAAAGCTCAAAATACCCGAAGCTTTACCACCCGAGATTTTCTGGCAAATCTCATGGTATGGGCTGCTCGGCAAGGCCGCATAGTTTACCCACTCCACCTTAGGGTGCTGTTTTAAGTAGGCAGCCAAATGCTCGGCATTCTCACAATGACGCTCCATACGCAGGCCTAAAGTTTCTAAACCCTGTAAGATTTGGAAAGCGTTATAAGGTGAAATAGCCGCGCCAGTATTACGTAAAGGCACCACTCGACAACGGCCAATATATGCCACTGGGCCTAGCGCCTCGGTATATACCACGCCGTGGTAAGAAGGATCGGGCTCATTTAAGATTTTAAAACGGTCTTTGTTAGCCACCCAATCAAATTTGCCTGAATCAACGATAATGCCACCAATTGAGGTGCCATGGCCGCCGATATATTTGGTGAGAGAATGAATAACAATATCGGCACCTAACTCTATTGGCCGACACAAAAACGGCGTGGCTACGGTATTGTCTACCATTAAAGGCAGGCCATGCTTGTGCGCAATGTCGGCCAGTTTGACTAAGTCAACCACGTTACCGGCAGGGTTACCAATCGATTCACAGAAGATCGCACGGGTGTTTTCATCAATCGCGGCTTCAAAACCGGCAAAGTCATCCGCCGATACCATACGTACGTCAATCCCCTGCTTAGGGAAGCTGTGTGCAAACAGGTTATAGCTGCCGCCATAAAGCTGGCTGGTACTCACGATGTTGGTGCCTACTTCGCAGATACATTGAATGGCATAGGTAATGGCTGCCATGCCAGAGGCAAGAGCGAGACCAGCGATGCCGCCTTCCATGGCCGCTACACGCTTCTCTAAAACGTCAGTAGTGGGGTTCATAATGCGGGTATAAATGTTACCCGGCACTTTTAAATCAAACAGATCGGCACCGTGCTGAGTATCGTCAAAAGTGTATGAAGTTGTTTGGTAAATAGGCACTGCGGCGGCTTTGGTGGTAGCTTCTGATTCATAACCATGGTGAAGCGCTAAAGACTCTAATTTCATTACTGTTCTCGCTGCTTAGAGGAATAAAACAACCCTGCTTGCCATTACTGTAGATACTGGCAATTCCATTTACTGCTGGCCAACAGCAATAAACCAAGGATCACGTAGGTGACATTTAGTTTTAGCGCAATTTACGCCAAAGGAAAGAACAAAATAGCGAAACACGGTGATGTATCACTTAGCCAATCAGCATTTGTTGTTAAACAATGCCCTTGTGATGCCAACGATAGGTTTTCCAGCGCCAATGATTAATCACACCACGAAGCACTTCATCTACGGCAAAGCAGGCCCAAGCGCCAATAATGCCCAGCTGCCAAGAGATAGAACATAAATAGATAATCGGCACTACCCCCCAGATAAAGGCAATGCCCACGGTGGCAGCAAAACGCCCATCACCTACCGCTTTTAGTGCCATTCCGGCAACAATATTAATCGCTCTAAAGGGCTCCATCACAATACAAATAATCAGTAACCACTTTGCATAAAAAGCCACTTGAGGGTCATCACTAAAAAAGCCGATTAAGGGCTGATACAAGTAAGCAAACACCGCCATATTCACAAAGGCGAATACCATCGACAAACTAATACAGCGATTATAGGTCGCGTCGACTTGTTGTAGTTTTCGAGCCCCCATGTGATGCGCCATGATAATTTGGCCCGCCGCAGCTAAAGACCAACTCACCGCCATTGAAATAAACAAGAAACGCAGCACAAAGGTATATGAAGAGACAGCCAAAACACCCAGGCTGGCTAGAATGCCGGCCACCACTATCTGCTGTAGAGTGTAATTGGCTGGTTCGGCGGCCGAGGGAATGGCGATTTTCATTAAAGGTTTAAACACCGCACGCATTTGCGGCACCATTGAGCGCGTAAATTCAAATTTCACTTGCGCTTTAATGTGCACAATCGCCATCACTACCAAACAGGCAATTGCATAAGACAATACGGTGCCTAAGGCAATGCCCTTTAACCCCATAGGGGCGATACCAAACCAACCAAAGAAGAAGGTCGCATTTAAGAAAATATTCAGCGCATTAGTGATTAACGACGCCAGCATATTCCAATTGGTCATCGCTTTAGCCGCCAAAATCGAGCCATAGGCGCAGCGTAAACCAAAGAAACCAAAGGTGAATGCCATAATAGCCAGATAGTCTGCAGCGTATACTTGCATACTATTGGGGAAGTTTAACCAACCACCAATATTGTCTGCATTTAGCCAAGTGAACACACTAAACGCCGTGCCAGCCACACCCAATAGCAATACGTTGGTCATGAATACAGGCACAACCTTGTGAAATTGCTTTGCGCCATAATATTGCGAGGCAGCAGCAGTGCCGCCGGTAGACAACATCGGCAAGACAAAAAAGCCAATCCACAAATAAGGCATCAATAAACCAGCGGTTGCCGCGACATCTTCACCAAGTAGGCTTAAAAAATAGATATCGGCCATCACAACCACTCCACTGGTCAGCTGCTCAATCAAAATGGGCCAAGCTAAGCTAAACAGTTTTAGTTTATTAACAGCGCCTTGTGGCATGGTCATCTTCCATTGATAAGCAACAAATCATTGTAACTAGCTGAGTAGACAGTCACCTTACTTTTTATCGTTTATCACTTATGTTTTTGGGTAAATTGTTATTAAGGGCCTCTTGGCCCGCCACCAATTGCCCAGAAAACGGTGGCTTATTGCTCAACACTGGCTAAACGCTCAGCCAAAAAGTCCATCAGTACTCGAATTTTTTTATTATGTTGTACATCGCGATGACACACTAAATAAATAGGTAGGGCGGGTAGTTTAAGCTCACCACAAACTTCGATTAAACCGGCCTGTTCACAGACAGGTTTATGGCTAACAACAATGCCCCCGTGATGCTTGGCTAGCTCTAGGTGTAACGGCATAAAATCGGTACGTAGCATGAACTGCTCGTTTTTGATGGGGATACCTAGTTGCCGACCGCCGTCTTCAAATTGAGGATCGCGGTCATAACCCAATACCCTATGAGCAAACAAATCTGATGCGCCGCTTGGCGTGCCATGTTGCGCTAAATACTGTTTACTCGCATAAAAGCCCAGCGGAATATCGAATAAATGGCGGCAAATAAGATCAAGTTGAGTAGGCGCAAACATACGAACCGCCACATCGGCATCACGTTTATCCAAATTGCTGGCGCGATTACTCACCTCTACCTCAACGGACACCTGCGGATAAGCCTGCATAAAATCGGGTAATATTTTAGGTAGATAATACAAGGCCACAGGCTCGTTAACCGCCAAGCGCACCCGCCCACTTAAGGTGTGCGCCTGCCCTGCAGCTAGTCGCTGTAAGCGTTCAGCACTGGCTTGCATGGTTTGGCACTCTTCTAACATCCCTCGGCCAAATTCAGTAAGCCGCAGGCCTTGGGTGCTTCGGTCAAATAAGGGCTGGCCTAACTGTTTTTCCATCGCTTGTAATTGGCGGCTCAAGGTGGGTTGTGACACCCTTAATTGCTCTGCGGCACGGCTTAAACTGCCCCACTGGGCGATGCTTAAAAAATATTGCCACCACTGCCAATTCTCGCCATTCATTTATGCATACCCATTGGTAATATTTTGCCATTCATTATTTGTTTATGAATATTAAAATAGACCTACAACGAATAGGAGGCAACATGAAAACAGCATTAATTTTAGGCATCACCGGTAATTTTGGTTTGCAAATGGCCTTAGCGCTAAAGGCCGAAGGCTGGCAGATCAAAGCCTTGATACGCGATCCATCCAAGGCCCCACAGTGGTTAGGCAAACAACACATACTGGTTGCAGATGCCTTAGATGAACCACAAGTGGCCGCCGCAGCCAGCGGCGTAGACTTGATTGTTTACGGGCTAAACCCTGCTTACCACCGCTGGCACAGCGACGCCATGAAGCTACTTGAACCGAGCATCACTGTGGCAGAGCGTTTAGGTTTACGGTTATTGTTTCCGGGCAATGTTTATAACTTTAGTCCCTGTGAGCAGCGCATCACAGAATCGCAAGGTATGCGGCCAGTGAGCGATAAAGGGGCCATTAGAGTCGCCATGGAGCAACGCTTAAAGCTGGCCACTCAACGCGGCGCCCTCGTCACGATTGTTAGGGCGGGTGATTTTATCGGGCCCAATACCCACTTAAGCTGGCTAGATATGCTAATTAAACGAAAACATGGCAAAACCACCATGGCTTTTCCACATAACAATCAGCATGTTCATTATTGGTCCTATCTGCCCGACCTATGCCACAACACCGCGAAACTGATGGCTATTCCTCAGGCTAATTTCGAAGTATGGCACGATCCTGGTTTAGCGCTCACGGCTGAACACTGGCAACAAGCCTTTGCCGCAAATGGACAAACACTTAACACCCGCAAATTTGCTTGGTGGGGGCTAGTGTTGATGGCGCCCTTTGTACCAACCATCAAAGAAGTGCTGAAAATGCGCTATTTGTGGCAACAGCCGGTAGTACTCGACGGTGAAAAAATGAAACGAGCCTTGCCACAAGGCTTTCAAGCCACCCCATTAGCCAGCATACTGACTCAACTACAGCCTGAAACATGAACATGAGTGACTTAACCAGCAGGCCTTATTTAATCAGCTTCTG
Source organism: Agarivorans sp. MS3-6 (assembly GCF_054112545.1). NCBI lineage: Bacteria > Pseudomonadati > Pseudomonadota > Gammaproteobacteria > Alteromonadales > Alteromonadaceae > Agarivorans > Agarivorans sp. MS3-6. The sequence goes on from NZ_CM134202.1 coordinate 2,079,958, forward strand.
TAGTAGCCGATCACAAGCTAGCTTTAAGGCTTGTAACTCTTCAAGCGGTAAATCGGCTTGGCATAACATTGCCTTTGGCACACTCTCTGCTGCTTGGCGTAACGCGGTGCCTTGCGGTGTGAGAGTGATAACGCGCACCCGCTCATCATGTTCACTACGAGCACGCAGCACTAAACTTTTGGCTTCAAGCCTTTTAAGTAGCGGCGTTAAAGTGCCCGAATCTAAGTGCACTCTTTCGCCCAAGCTTTTCACACTCACGCTATCGTGCTCCCACAACACCATCATCACTATGTACTGTAGATAAGTTAAGTCGAGTTTATCGAGTAATGGCCTATAAGCCCGCCCCATCGCATTTGACGCGCTATATAGAGAGAAGCAAAGTTGATTATCTAAGCGCAGGGCTAGCCCTTGGTCAGATTGCTCAGCAAATTTGCTCATTGTAACACTCCCTTAAAAATAAATTGTGCACAATATACTTGCAATTGCTTTCACTCTCAACTAAAGTTGCAAACAATTCAATTGCGCACAATCTAAATAATAGGATATCAATATGACAACGTTATACACTACTTCAGCTACCGCATTGGCAGGTCGTAACGGCCAAGTAACTACCGACGACAACAAACTCGACTTAGCCCTAAGCTACCCTAAAGAAATGGGTGGAAGTGGCGAAGCCACTAACCCAGAACAGCTATTTGCTGCTGGCTATGCTGCGTGTTTCTCAAACGCTATTCTACATGTAGCCAAAGAAGGCAAGGTAGCGATTAAAGCCGCACCTACCACTGCAACAGTAGGCATTGGCCCAAATGAAACGGGTGGTTTTGCCCTAACAGTTGCCCTAGCGGTAGAGCTAGATTTAGCGCAAGCAGCAGCAGTAGAGCTTGTCAAAGTAGCACACCAAGTATGCCCATACTCAAACGCTACCCGTGGCAACATTGATGTGAAGTTATCGGTAAACGGCCAAGCGCTATAAGCCTTACCGTTAAATCAAAAAAACCAAGCTTTGGCTTGGTTTTTTAGTTTTATTGTAAGCTTATGTGTCACTAGCGCTGGTTAACGTGTTTTTGTGCAAAGCCAATAGGCCGTATGCTAGCGCCCCTAACCTTAACCACACTTGTCTTGTGAAAAGTAACAAGGCGTTGGCCCCGCCAACAGCAACACATTTATTGACTATAGAAAGACGCCTCGGGCTTATTCAACACCTGAAAAAGTGTCGGCTACACGACAGCTATGTTTATCTGTTATATACCTGTTGCCTAAGTATATTTATGCACATCATTAATGCGCATAGGGTATCGGCATGAGAAACAACGACAAAACTCAGGCACCACAAAAGCCTACCAATTCGAGTCTTAACAGCGAGTTACTTGCTGAAGCTAGATTGCTGTTAGATAGTTAACGGCTTATCTAAGGTAAAATTTGTGAGCGTTTGCCCTGCTCTTGCCACTTGGTTTTCACGTATTTGCGTAAAGCCATGTTTCTCAAAAAAGGGCTTGGCCACTATTGAGGCGTCCACCCTTAAGTGCTCATAACCGCGTTGCTTGGCGATAGCTTCTATATGTTGGTACAAGCGAGTAGCCACACCTTGCGCTTGAAACCTTGGATGCACATAACAGCAATCAATATCGTTACCGTCTAACTCGATAAACCCCAGCAGTTGATCGCCCATTAAGGCCAGATAACATCGCTCACTGCTTAGACGCGCTTGCCACTGGTAATGGTCTATCGGTATAGGTGCCCAAGCTTGCTGTTGCTCAACTGAGTAGATGCTGCTGTCGATGGCATGCACCGCAGCGGTAAATAGCTCAGCAACCGCTGCTGCATATTCATTAGAATAGACTTCAATGGTAATCATTGCGCTGCGTCATTTTGTAGGAAACCTGAAGGTATTAATCATTAGTTTGGCTATGCAAAAACTCCAGATAGCCTCCAACTTGAGGGTGACCCGCTTTCTTCGCCAAGCTAAGCCATTTTACTGCTGCTTCATATTTAGCGCTCTCAGCGTAAATCATACCTAACTGGTATTGAGCACGAACATGTTCTTGCTCAGCAGCTAGCGTTAGATACTGTATTGCGCTTTCAGTGCTTTGAGCTCGCTCCAAACCATTGAGATAAATTAACCCTAAAGCGTACTGCGCCGAGGAGTCATCGCAATTTGCTTGCTCTTTTAACCAGCGAAGCTCTTCTTTTTTAATTTTAACATGGGCCACAGGGCTAACTGAGTCACCATGAAAAACATTGCTATATTGCCAATGGCTGATAAAAGCAGCGTCACCATTAGGGTTCTGATTAAAGAGTAAATAGTCATGATACAGTGAAGACAGATTAATAAACTCTACATTTTCCGTACTTGTTTTATATTCATTCATTAGCGCTTGAACAGATATGGATCCAACACCTTGATTAAATTGTAACTGTTGCTTCCATGCTCTAGCAAAATGACTATTGCGCATAGATGACGAATAAGTCCCTAAATCTGCACAGGCATGATAAGCATCAGTTTCTAATTTAACGCTTTCTACCGGTTTAATTGTAGAGCTGCAACCAAATAGCCCGGAGAGAGCGGTAAGCACTACTACAGCCTTTAACATTTTTAAATCCTTAAAATTAACTATAGATAAACCAATTTAGCCACGATTTTCTGCAGGCTTTGTAGAAATGGCGCACCGTGAGGCGTTAATAAATAGGCCAGCGCAGCACAATTTAGTAACACTGTTGCATAGTAAACCCAGCGAAAATCTTGTTTTTGAGTTTTATGCCGTAAAAATTGTTGGGCAAGCATAGCGCCCGGCCAACCACCGAGAAAGGCAAACACATGCAGTTTAAACTCTTGAACTCGCCAACGACCTGCTTGAGCAGCAGATTTATCAAGGGCATACAGGATAAAAGTGATGGTGCTCATGACCAAATATATAACCAGCAAGGCAGCGGGTACCTTCGCCGTTAACACCAAGCTGAGCAATAGCGCTAGAAACAATGCGGCTTTCAAACTGGCGGCTCGCGCTGCTTGATTGGGTTTATTGGCAAAGGCGGGTTTAGCACCCACTAATTTCAGCTGCTTAGCACAAGGTCTACCTTGCTTGTCGGTAGCTAAAGTATAGGTAAACCAATGACCGACTAGCTTATCGGGAGAACAACGCTGATCAACAAAGCCACTCCGGTGCACAAACACATCCTGGTTCCCCTCTGAGCCTTGGGGGTGCAAGAAACCAAAGCCTTTTTTACTGTTCCAGTTTAGTAATTTTCCTTTGGCCATCAGCTAGCATTTTTTCCTTTGGTCATTTGCGCGTTCGCATGTTGTTGAATTAACTCGGCCATCACTGGCTGGTGACTCGCTAAGCCATTAGCCACGCCTTGCTGGTTCTCTACACTTTGGTTTTGGCTAAGTTTGTACTTGGCTTGTAGGTTGTCGATGCTGATTTCGATACCCACTATCGCCTTGTTTAAGCCTTCGATAAATGTGGAGGGCGCATCGTTGATTTGCCAAGGCTTAGCTTGTGTTTGCTCATGGGCCTTGGTTAAACGTTGCAATAAATCAAGCTTCCATGTGCCATCGTCAATCGCGGTCATCAGGCCATTTACATGCACTGCTTGGTAATTCCAAGTGGGCACTACTTTAGGGTTAACCGCTTTAGTGGGGTAATAGTTAGGCGAAACATAAGCGCTCTCACCTTGAAACACCACCAATGTGGGCAGCGGGGTATCCAAGCGTTTAGCTAAAGGGTTGGCTCTAGCAATATGGCCTTGCAAACACCATTGACCCGCAAGGTTTTTGGCCAGCAATAAGGGAATATGTTCGGCCACCAAGCCCGTATCACTGAGCGTAGTGAGGCAAGCTAATGGGTAGTGGCCAATTAACTGCGATATATTTTTCCAGTCGTCTTGCTTGAACTGCTTGGGTAAGTGCATGGTTTATCTAACTCCCTGATTGTGAGTTAGATACTCTCATAAAAAACTACCAGCGAGCTAGCGCTGTTTTAACACTATCAATTAGCGCTTAAGGCGCATAAAACTCAATGTCTTTTTTTAAATTCATGGCATAACCAGCACTCGCCACCCCTTCAATTTGGGCATGTTGTACCAATAACTCACCTTCTATCCAAACAACTTGCCAAGGCTCAACCATATCAATGCCAGCGGCATGTTTCACATGAATAATTTGGTTAGGCGGTGGTGGCGGAAAATGTAAACAAGCGCCAAAGAATGGCACTAAGAAAAACTCAGTAATTTTGTCGCCATTGGTTTCTAAAGGCACCACAAACCCCGGCATACGCATGTTTTGGCCGTGTAGCGCTTGCACCATCGTACCTTGAGTATTTTGCTCTGCTTGCTGATCAAGAGACTGCTGATGGTTAACTTGAAATACTTGGCTAGTGCGCTCTAACTCTGGAACTAAACTCAGCCACGGGTTGCCCGATGCCTGACCAACAAAGCTGCACAACAAACCCAATAAAACAAAAATTCTCATTACTTTACCTATATGCCCCCGGACTAGCCGGGGGACATTGCTGAGTACTTATTGAGCGTCTAAGGCGCCACGTATAACATTATAAATCGCGGTATTTTCTACAGTGCGACCGACAAAGGCGTGTGAGTTGAGACCCCAAGAAGCAATTGGCACGTCTGCATTAGTGTGGCTTCCCCACTTCCAACTGACTTCTGGCACTTGACCAATACCGTTGGTTTTTTCTAATGCTAAGCCGCCCGTCTCATGGTCGGCGGTAACAATAACCATAGCGTCACTGCGCAATTCAGCCCAGTTCGCCACTTCTGCTACCGTTTTATCAAAGGCGATGGTTTCGTGAATGACACGCTCTTCGTCGTTGATATGGCCTGCAAAGTCGATTTGCGAGCCTTCAACCATCAGTACAAAGCCATTCGGATTTTTCGATAAGATCTCGATAGCTATCTCAGTCATTTCATTCAGCTGTGGAATGTCTTGCTCTGCATAGCTTTTCTGGCCTTCCATCGGCAATACATAGGGAATTTCGTCTTCACCAAAAATACCAGCGAATAAAATCTCTGCGTTTGGATCTGTCGCTGGCAATGCAGCCACCGCAGGAATTAGGTCCGTTTTGTTTTTAACCACAGTGTAACCAGCAGTTGTCGCTTCAGCGCTAATCACGTCTACGCCGTCAACTAGCTTGCTGCCACATAGGGTAACGTTAGGTTGAACATCACCGTACATGCTTTGTGACAAAGTCACGAAGTCATTACGGTTTGGACCATGCGAAGCAAAAGCGGCAGGCGTAGCGTGTACACAGTGTGACGTAGCAACAATACCTACTGATTTACCCAAGCTTTGTGCGTATTCCAAAATGGTTTCTAAATCAGAGCCATCACCAGGACGGGCTTGAGCAATAGTGCCTGAAATTACTTTACGGCCAGTGGCCATCGCAGTAGCGGCGGCGGCAGAGTCGGTGTAGTAATTCATGCCAAGCTCAGCAAGGTTTTCGTAGCCTAAGGTATCAGCACTGGCTGTTTTAATATCACCACGGTGTTTACCCGACTCTAGGAATAATGCCTCTCCTTGATAAGCGCGTGTAACATCTAACTGCGGGTATCCCATACCATCACCAATCATCATTACAATGTTATTGGCATTGTCTAGCTCAATGACATCCACGTCGTGGCTGGCGCTAGCTTCTGAAGTAAGGTCTTTGTTGGTAGTCAGCGTTACCGTGTAGCGACCTTCTGCATCGGCTGTGGCCATTTGGCGAACCGTGGCAGGCGTTTGCGTAGCATCATCACTCAAGCTTACAGTCATATCTCCTTCGGCATTCCAAGCGTAGCTTTGGGCAAAGGTACTACCGTCGGCGGTAATGTTTGTGGCAACATTAGCGGCAGTAATGGTGTCGTGGCCAATTACTGCTCTCACTTTAGCGATAGACAACGGCACAGCCAACTGGCCATCACCTAATATCGATAGTGAAAATACATAGCTCCCCGCTTCAACTTGGGCAGACATTTTGCCGCCAGGGTAAGTGGTTAAAGCCGATGCACCCTCGGTTAAGCTAATTGGCTGATTATCTAACGAACCATAGACGTTCGCTTTATCCATACCTTGGTGGACATTAAAGCTAACCGTACCCGCTTCAGCAAAAGTCACTTCAGCTTCGTAGTTACCTGCACCTTTATAAATGAATGCACTGCTATCAGTGGCGGTCCAATCGTTAAATGTGCCCACAATGTACATGGCTTCAGACAGTTTGTCGGCATCTGTGTCGGTAATGTTTTCAATCAACAAACTGGGGTTATTTATGCCCGCTGAAGAATCTAAAGTGAAACGATAAACTTGGTCTTCATCGCTGGCTACGGTGATGTCCATGTTTTGGTTACTAAAGTCGTCGTACTTACGCTGTAGTTCCATAGGGGTGTCGAATATTACTTCAGGATCAGCTTCATCACTAATCGCTAAGTCACGTTCCGCACTCCAGCTAGGATCAGAGATTTTGAATGAATACTCGCCCGGCTGCATGCTAAATAAGGCGATGTATTCGCCTTCGCCTTGATAATGCAGTTGCGCCTCAGGGCGAGATGACCAACTGTTCATTGAGCCCTTAATGTACAAACGGCAATCTTTAGCGGCATCTGCGGCTAACTCTTCGTCAGTACACTTAAATGGGCCTAAATCAATGGTGTCGGCGATCGGTGGATCTAGGTACACATATTCAGTGTCGTCTGAGCAACCCACTACCGTTGAAGCAATAGCGATCCCCGCGACGACTTTAATTACATTTCTAACTTGCATTAACTTTCCTTAATAAATATCAATATTGATTTATATATTTTTATGTGGGCTTATATTTATGCGTTTATTTTTGCTCACAACAAAAACATAGCACGATAAATTACCCACCATTTATTAAAGAAATATTAAAATGTGAAGCTAAACCAAAGAACACTCACAATAAAAATTTAATAAAAATCTCTTTACAAACATACATTTATGATCAAGGAAACCTTATCCCCTCAAGCTTAAGTATCACCCAGAGTTATTTTGTGAAAATAAAATAAAATAAATAACTTGATGCAGAATAATATCTTGAATTAACTAAAAACATAATACTAAAAGCATAAACCACGTCTAATCACGCAGCATGAAAATGCTTTCAAAATAAAAAGAATGGTATTAGTTTATTTTCACAATGATTATCGTTATTGGCTAACAATGCACATTTGGCAATTTCAAGCGGTTGATTTAAGAAACTGACTAAGAGAGGGGGTACTCATTACTGGAACACAAAGCTACACTTTAAAATTGGCGATACTGGCTTGGATTAAGTCACTTAGCTGGCCAACCTTAACTGCTTGCTCGGCGGTTTGCTCGGTTCCCTCTAAACTGCGCTGCGCGGCTGACTCTATATCTTGCATCTCATGAACCACCGTATCCGAAGTATGTAGCTGCGCATCACAAGCGGCACTCACATCATCTAACAAGCGGGTAATGTCACTGACAAGTTGATGGGTGGTTTCGACCGATTGCTGCATCTTCGACATCAGCTCAAAGCTGGCACTGGCTTGACTGCGGCCTTGGCGCATTTGACCTTCGGTTTTTTCCGCACCTTTCACTAGCTCATTCATCATCAGTTCAATTTGATCAGTCGACCCACGCGTTTGTTTGGCCAGATTACGTACTTCATCGGCAACCACTGCGAAGCCTCGCCCATGTTCACCCGCCCGGGCTGATTCAATGGCGGCATTTAATGCCAGTAAATTGGTTTGATCGGCAATATTGTTTATAACCTCTAAGATTTTACTGGCATCTTTACTGTTTTTTGCCAATTCACGCATATCTTCAGAAGCACTGTCGACTTGGTTTACCAAGTGCTTAATCTCTGTGGTTGCTGATTGGGTGAGCTGATTACCTTGATTGGATGCTTGATCGATGGCAATGGCCGACGAATCGGCACTGCGCACATGCTGAGCCACCTCATTAAAGCCTTGTGATAACTGACCAATATGCTTGCTCACCTCGCCAACCACTTGCTGCTGCTGGCCCATTTGATCTTTTGATTGTTGGGCTAACTGGTTTAGTTGACCGGCGGCGAGATTAAGCGCTGCAACATTTTGGTTAATGGTAGTCACTGTAGTTTGCAGCAGTTCAATAAATTGGTTAAAGGCTTGCGCTAGTTGCGCTAGCTCATCTTTCCCTTTTACGTTTAAACGCTGGGTAAGGTCCCCATCTCCTTGAGCAATGGCCTGCATCGCTTCCACCATAGTCACAATTGGCTGGCGAATTAAGCGAGTAATCAGCCAACCCATTAGCAAAGATATCACCACTATCGATAGGCCAAAGGCCATATTGGTCCATGCCGTTTGTTGTAACTGCTGGCTAATGGCTCGGCTCGACTCACTTAATACCTGCCACTGGCTTTGTTGGCTATTACCCGCCTGTTGCACCACTTGTTCGGCAGCAGGGTTAAGCAGCTCTTCCATCAGTAAGTGTTGTTCGAGCAACAGATCGAATAACCGACTGGCTGAATCAGCCAGTTGATTAACATTACTGGCAACTTGTCCAATCCACACTTTATGATGCTCTCGGTTTAAACCTTTGGTGAGATCGAGCAACGCATTCTGGGCACCAAACAATTCCAAATAAAAGCGGTCTTTACTGCGGCTGTCTTGACGCTTGAGGTGGCTCATTAACGCAATGGCCGACGCTTGAATATGGTTGGCGAGATTAATGGTGAGTCCCGGTAAACGGCCAGAATTAAGCGGGTCTAAGGTGGCATGAATATCAGAACTCTTGGCTAGGGCCTGTGGGACAACTTGGCTCAATACTAGGCTTTCTAAGCGGCTAACTTCGGCCAATAAAGGCACCAATTCATCAGCAAAATACTGGTCGAGTAATTGGCTATTGCTGGTAATTTGCTCGGCATTACTAAATCCAGCAAGATGGGGGCTGTTATCTAAGTTTTCGGCTTGCTCTGCTAATTGCTGATACGCATGCAGCAAATTGGGGTCTTCTGTTTGGCTATAACGAGATTGCACCACCAAACGCTGCAAAGCATTCACCGATAACTCTCCGGCTAAGCGCGCGCTAGGTTCTACATTCTCAGAAAAAGCGACGGCTTGCTGCTCAACATTTCTTAGTGCTGAGGTACTACTCCACAACATAATGCCAAGCAACAGAACGATACCGATTGGAATTAGGGCGATTTTTTGACTCAAGCTTAATTTGTCCATCATAGGGCTTTCGCTCCCACCATTGTCAACAGACCGCTACGCAATTGCTCAAGCTGAGCATAGGCCTGATTAGCATTAGTCACGCTGATTTGTGCTTGAGCCTCACTGTCTTGTTCAATTTGCAACAGGGTTTTGGCGCGATGTAATTCCGCCCGTAAATTGACGGTGGTATCTACCAGTTGGTAAATATTTGATTCGGCGGTAGGTAAACGGCCAGGCTTGCTTGGCTCAATGGCTAATTGGCGAAACAAACGCTCTAGCAAATACAAGCATTGAAAGGCCACAATATTGGCATCTGTGACTTCTCGATTCTGATAGGCGCTAACAGAAGCAAACTCTAGCGGCAGGTCTTTTTGCTGACTAATTTGCTGTAAATCGCCTTTAATGATGGTTAAGTTACGTGCCAGAGCAACGTTAGCCTCACGTTCAAGCAAATCAGCAAAAAGCTGCTCTATCATCACCAACTGCTGATAAACATCATTAACCGATTTCCCCAAAGGGCGCTCTATATCAGCAGTTTTAGCTAGCTGAAGTTTGCGGGTTACGCTGGCTAACTGCTGTTCTAAACTCTCTAAATAAGGCATCACGCTGCGCGGACGAATCACCGCGTAGGCAATGGCATCTACTGGGGTGGCTGCCACACCATGCTGGCTTTGTAGCTTTGCCGCCAGCTCATTGAGTTGCTGAGTTTTAAACACTAAATGAATGGCCAATTTGTCGGCAACAATTTGTGGCTCGCTGTTAAGCGCTGGCAGGTTTTTTTGAGCACGAATCACAGCCAATTGCTGGCTAATCTGCTGAGTTTTTTGATAGAGGTGATTATTGTTAACGATAGCCGCCATTGCAGCCGGCGTGAGCAGCAATAAATAAACGACCACTAAACAGTAACGCTTAAGAAATAACACCAGAATAGTCAAAATATAGCCTCGTCCTTGAGTGGGTATTTCAACACCGCTTTGTTTTACATTTCAGTGAAATTACAGACCTATCTTTCAAGCATAGGAATGTTTTAACGATATAGCCAAGCCCCCCGCTTCTGATAGCGGTAATCCGATAGCGCTAGGTTAAGACACAAGGTAGAGAGACACTAAAGTTGAAATAGGCGGGCGGCGTTTTGCTGCACTTGTTGTTGTAGCTCTGGTAGGGCTTGCTGGCGTAAATCAGCGACGCGCTGGTAGATGTGACCCAAATAACACGGTTCGTTGCGGCGACTTTTCGGTTTTGGCCTTAAGTCTCTAGGCAATAAATAGGGAGCGTCGGTTTCTAATAACAAACGATTAGCAGGGATCTCCTTTACGCGCTGTTGTAGATCTAGGCCACGGCGCTCGTCACATACCCAGCCGGTAATGCCGATGTATAAATCAAGGTCCAAGCAGGCTGTTAGGGCGCTTTTATCGCTAGTAAAGCAATGCAGAACCGCAGCCGGCAGTTTGTCTCGCCACGGTTTTAATATATCAATAAAGCGTTGGTGCGCATCACGCTCGTGCATCACCACTGGCATATTTAGCTCGGCAGCTAGGGCTAACTGCGCTTCAAAAATGGCTTCTTGTTGCGGGCGAGGAGAAAAATCACGATTGAAATCCAGGCCACATTCGCCCACAGCAAGCACCTGTGATTGAGCCAACAGGGGTGTTAAACCTTGAATTTGTTCAACAGAAACAGATTTTGCATCGTGCGGGTGAACACCAGCGGTGGCGTAGCAAAGCTGCGGCCACTGCAAGGCTAACTCGGCAACCACTTTGCTCTCGTCCATATCACTGGCCAATAGCAACATACCGCTTACGCCGGCTAACTGAGCGCGCTCAATCACGGCATCTCGGTCTTTATCAAACTGAGAACTACTTAGGTTTAAGGCTATATCAAACATCTGGCTAATTAGGCCTCTGTTTGTTCAGTGTCGTCATCTTTGCTCACATAAAATCGCGAGAAGAATAGACCCACCTCAAAGAGTAACCACATAGGTAAGGCCAACAGGGTTTGTGAAATTACATCTGGCGGCGTGAGTAACATGCCCACCACAAAAGCCCCTACAATTACATAAGCCCGTTTGCTGCGTAACTTTTCTGGTGACGTAGCGCCTGACCAACATAACAACACTGTGGCAACCGGGATCTCAAAAGCCAAACCAAAGGCAAAAAACAGCTTTAATACAAAGTCGAGGTAATTAGAGATATCGGTAGCAATGGTGACCCCTTCGGGCGCCACCGCAGTGAAAAAGGAAAATGCGAGCGGAAACACCACAAAAAAGGCAAATGCCACTCCAGCATAAAATAATACCCCAGAGCCGAAGACTAAAGGAATAAGCAACTTACGTTCATGCTGATATAAACCTGGCGCGATAAAGCTCCACGCTTGCGCCAACAAATAAGGCATCGCTAGAAATACCGACGCCACTAAAGTTAACTTAATCGGGGTAAAAAAGGGTGCGGCCACATCGGTGGCAATCATACTGGCATTGTCAGGCAATACCTGTAACAAAGGCTCAGCCACTAATGAATAGATGTCGTTTGCAAAATAAACGAGGCAAAGAAATACAATTAAACAGGCCATAACACCACGCAACAAGCGATTGCGTAACTCAACTAAATGCTCGATTAGGGGCTGCGCTGGGGCATCACTCATAAGTTATTTTTTATCTTCTTGGCTGGCTTCAGATGGCGGTTCGGCAGGCATTTTCACCGTGTCTGGCTGGTGCTGTTCTTCTGGTTCAACTTTTTGATAAGGTCGAGTCACCGACTCAGCGCGGGCTTTTAGCGTTTCAAAAGACTCGCTCAAATCACTGTTTAATGATTCAAGGCCCTGCTGCTCAGCTTTTTTTAGGTTTTGGTGCAACTCATCTAACTCGAGCTCTTGTTTTAACTCGGTAGTGACCGCCGACACCGACTGTTTAACCTTACGCACCACCGCCAATACACTGCGAATGGCACTCGGCAAGCGTTCGGGGCCTAAGACCACTAAGCCCATTATCGAGATCAACACTAATTCCCAAAAACCAATATCAAACATGCTTAACCTTGTTGGTCTTTTTCTTTGCTTTTACTGGCGTCTTCAGCCTGCTGTTTCTTTTGGTCAAGCTGCTCAGGGGTAGATTTTTCAGCTGGCTTAGTCTCATCATCACTCATCGCATTTTTAAAGCCTTTAACGGCAGAACCGAGATCGCCACCCATGTTGCGTAATTTCTTGGTTCCAAATAACAACACCACAATGACCGCTACGATCAACAGTTGCCAAATACTAATTCCACCCATTATTTTTTCCTTTTTGTTTCATCAGGCCAACAAGACCTTATTATCTATTTTAGTTGTTGCCAGCCAATAAACCCAGCTAACACACTGGCAGCCGTTAAGCCCAAGGCCAAGATTGGCAAGCTGGGGTAAATAACGGCTGCTGAAATCAAACTGGCTGCGCCCGCTAAGCCCAGCAATAAACTGCGTTGCCGTTGTTTTTGCTGCTGTAAATAGCGCTCGGTAAAGCGTTGAAACTTCAGTTGCTGCTGTTTAGCTAACTGCAGGTTATCATAAACCAACTCTGGTAGATGCGGCAGCGTTTCTAACCAATATGGCGCCTTTTCTTTCAAAGCTGAAAATACCGCTTCTGGCCCTACTTGTTTGCGCATCCAGCGCTCTAGAAATGGCTTGGCGGTCGCCCATAAATCAAGCTCTGGATATAGCTGACGGCCTAAGCCTTCAATATATAACAAGGTTTTTTGCAATAGTACCAGCTGTGGCTGTACTTGCATGTCAAATCGACGCGCGGTATTGAACAAGTTAAGTAATACATGACCAAAAGAGATCTCAGACAAGGGTTTTGCAAAGATAGGCTCACATACGGTGCGAATGGCAGCTTCAAATTCTTCCACTTTGGTATCTGAAGGCACCCAACCTGAATCAACATGCAATTGCGCCACTTTACGGTAGTCACGATTAAAAAAGGCCAAAAAGTTTTCGGCTAAGTAGCGCTGATCTTCTTTGTTTAAGGTCCCCACAATGCCACAATCTATCCCGATATACATCGGGTCTTCAGGGTGCTCTCGTGATACAAAAATATTGCCCGGATGCATGTCAGCATGAAAGAAGCTATCGCGAAACACTTGGGTAAAGAATACCTCTACGCCGCGCTCAGCCAACAACTTCATGTTGGTACCTTGCGCCTCTAGCTCGTCAATATTGGCCACCGGAATACCATAAATTCGCTCCATCACTAACAGTGTTTTACTGCAGTAGTCGCTATATACTTCCGGTACGTATAACTCTTTAGCATTAGTAAAGTTGCGACGTAGCTGAATCGCATTTGAGGCTTCGCGGGCTAAATCTAATTCATCAACAATGGTCTTACGATACTCTTCCACCACTTCTTTGGGGCGCAAGCGGCGACCATCGGCAAAAAAGCGGGCAAAAAAGCTAGCGACGCGTTGCATTAAGGCAATATCAGATAAGATAGTGGCTTCAATACCCGGGCGGATAATTTTAAGTACAACCTCGGCGCCATTTTCTTTTAAGCGAGCAGTGTGTACTTGCGCAATTGAAGCGGAGGCTAAGGGCTGCATATCGAAGTCATCAAATAACTGGTCGATAGGCTGTGCTAAGGCTAATTCGATTTGTTGTTTAGCCAACTCACCGCTAAAAGGAGAAACTTGATCTTGTAACAGCGCTAGCTCATTGGCAATATCAGGCGGCAGTAAATCCCGCCGAGTAGACATCATCTGACCAAACTTGATAAATACTGGGCCTAGCTCTTCCATGGCTAAGCGGATACGCTCGCCAGCAGGACGCTGTTGGTGCTGATTACGCCACCAAAAAACTAAGGCACGCAGCAAACGCAATGGCCAAGGCCAAAATCGTTTAGGCAATAATTGATCGATACCATAGTGGCAAAGAGTGCGATTAATTTGGCGAAAACGAGCAAACTCTTTAGGGGTCATTCACTCAATTCCTGGATACGCGCAGCCAAACTGTCGAGGTCTTTAGCTAATGTTTGCACTTGTTGCTGCCACGCTTGGTATTCCAACTGACCCACCAGCAATTTCCACTCTTCGCTGGCAAGTTCGGTGATTTTATCGGGGGCTTTGCTAAATGCACGGTTGAGCACGTCAGCCACCATACGGCCTTTAGACACCACTTGATATGCGGCTACATCACCAATGCGTTGTGATAATTTTTCTTCAAAATCAGGGTCGAGCTGCAAAAACAAATCAGCAAACTGTTGGGCCAATTTAATGTCACCTTCCAACTGCAATTTATCTTGTTTGATCAGGTTGGGAATTCGGTCAGCTTGTTTAAGCTCAGCCAAAGTAAACAAGGACATGCTCAAACTACAATCAGCCACCGCCTCATATTGGTTAAGCACATCGAGTTGTTGCTCGCTAATCACAAAATAAAAACACGGCAAAGGCTGGATTTTAATCGCTAACACTTTACCTGTTAGCTGGCTACGACGCTGGCTGCTGCTTTCATCGAGCGACAATACTTGATTACTGAGTGCTTCAACACCAGCGCTGATCAATGAAGATAAGGGCATAGGGGCCTCTTAGAATTTATAACCACGGTGTAAGGCAACTACACCACCGGTTAAGTTGTAATATTCAACGCCATCAAAGCCCGCATCTTGCATCATCTGTTTCAAGGTTTCTTGATCAGGGTGCATACGAATAGACTCGGCTAAATACTGATAACTTTCAGCGTCGTTGGCAATTAGCTGACCCATTTTAGGTAACAGATGAAATGAGTACGCATCGTAAACCTTACTCACCGCTTCGATTTCTGGTTTAGAGAATTCTAGTACCAATAAACGACCGCCCGGCTTAAGCACCCGATACATCGAACGCAAAGCCGCGTCTTTATCAGTCACGTTACGTAAACCGAAGCTAATGGTAATCACGTCAAAGGTATTGTCGGGGAACGGTAAGGCTTCTGCATTGGCTTGTACGTAACGTACGTTACCCACAATGCCTTTATCGCGTAGCTTGCTGCGACCCATTTTTAACATTGAGTCATTAATGTCAGCCAGTACAACCTCACCGCTACTACCAACAATTCGCGAAAACTTAGCGGTTAAATCACCGGTGCCACCAGCTAAATCTAACACTTTTTGACCAGGGCGAACGCCGCTGCAATCAATAGTAAAACGCTTCCATAAACGATGAATACCACCCGACATTAAGTCATTCATTACATCATATTTAGCTGCAACTGAATGGAATACTTCGGCAACCATGCCTACTTTTTCTTCACGGTTTACTGTTTTATAACCGAAATGGGTGGTTTCTTGCTCGACGCTCATGTTTGCTTCCTACTAATGCGATCTGTCGCTAGTGTACTGTAGCCAACCCAATGCTCCAAGGCTTGCACCGCTTAAGCTTCAGCTTTTTTGAAAAAACAGCGACCAACCTTAAAATATCAGTGCCTGAACAGCAATTTAACTTCTCTCAGGCTGTGGAGCCAGTATTGTTTATAACCTAATTCCCCCTAACAATAGCGGCACCTCAGCAAGCAGAGTTTGGCTTAGAGTTGCCACTTACCCTGCCCAATCAGCCATTTTCTGAGGGCATAAGCCACTAAATCAGAGGCTTAAATAAGCGCGCCCCTTGGGGCGCGCTTCATTCACGTTTTAATATTCACCGCTCTCTGTCGAATGCGCACACTTTTGCGACTTAACACCGGTTTATTCTGTTGACGTGCACTGGCTGCATCAACTGGTTGTAGTTTAGCCCTAAATCGACCATCGGGATCGGCACCAATATCTTTAGCAATGTGGGCGCTAATACCCTCTACTCGCCAGCTTTGTTGGCGTTGCTGCTTGAGCCATTTTTGAGTTTCTAAATGCTGCTGGTAGCGCAACAATAACTCTACTGTAAATGTGAGTAAGCGAATTTTAAGTGACATCATGTCTCGTTCTCCTTGATAGAGAGCGAAGTGACACAGATTATAACAGGAGGGGTATGACTATTTCCTTACTGCGACACTTCGCAGCTCGGATAAAATTGGGGTGGTTCTCAATCTTAATTTAGCTGCTTAGCCTGCGTACTCGGCTGCCATGTTTATTATTTGCCATGGCGAGCGAAGTGACAGACATAAGTCGAATTGAACGATATGCTGAACATAAACAATGTTTCATATTTTCCTCGACTCATGCAGTAATTGACTGAAAACATAACATAACGCGACAATGCTCAAATAACAAGCAAGCAGCCCTTTTTTTATTTGCTTATTACATAATCTACACTGTAAGTGACTATGATTTGACTATTAACCCTCAGTACTTTGAACAATGTGAGCTTATCAATGCAGCCTACCGGCCATGGTTATTATCAATTACACAGCCATAACAGCCTTTTGCTGGCTCAGCTCTATGACAGCTGGAATGTTACCACTACCAAAGAGTACCAAGCCGAGTTACAGCACGTGGTAGGTCAATACTGCCATCAACCTTGGGCAGCCATTTTTGATATACGCCACTGGCAATTTCTCACCCCCGAAAGCATTCCTATTATGCAGCAGCAGATAAGCTGGTGTTTACAAAACCAACTTAGCCACTGCATTTATCTATCCAGCAACTCTGGAATTTTTGAATACATAAAACAGCAAATGCATGCTCATATCGGCCAGCATACCTGCAAATTTGCACAACTCTCCTCTGTAGAAGAAAGCTTCGCCACTCTGCAACGCTGGCAAGTACAGATACCGAAATCTATCAGCACTATTTTGGAGAACTAAGCGCCTTCCACACTCATTACTAGATTGTCTACAATCTCAACGCCAAACCTCACTTTGTAAACAATAACCACTAAAGCAGCGGTAAAAACTCAACTAAAACTAAAGTATAACTACATATTGTCGACAATTATTTGATCAAGCAATAACAGTTGATCTACACTGTGCAACATTCAATCAACCTGAGTGTAACGTCAATATGCCTGAGCTTAGTCAAGCTAAAAGCCCGAACGACAAACAAAGCCTGTTGTCGCAAAACCTTAGCGATACGCTGATTGAAGCCATTGTGAGCGGTCAAATAGCCCAAGGGAAAAAGATCTCAGAGCCTGAGCTAGCGCGCCATTACGGAGTAAGCCGAGGCCCATTGCGAGAAGCAATTCTAAAATTGCAGGGCATGGGGTTAGTGGAACGGGTGCCACACGTAGGCGCGCGAGTCGTACAGCTAAATCAACAGCAGTTACTGGATATTTACTCGGTGCGTGAGGCGCTTGAAGGCATGGCCTGCCGTTTAGCGGCCAGTCAATTGTCGACAGAACAGCTCAACGAGCTTAAAGCCCTGCTCGAACATCACCAAAGTTACTTACAGCAGCATCAAGGTAAAGCTTACTTTGAGCAACAGGGCGACTTTGATTTTCACTACCTCATTATTAAAGGTAGTGCCAACCAGCGCTTAGTGAACCTGCTATGTGATGAGCTTTATCACCTGCTGCGTATGTACCGCTATCAAGCCAGTAAACAAGTTTCGCGCCCCGAGCGCGCCCTACAAGAACACTGGGCAATTTGGCATGCCCTCGCCGACCGTGATGGCGAGCTGGCCGAGATGCTAATGCGCCGCCACATTGCCCGTGCGCGCAAAGCCATTGAACAACAACACTTAACGAATCCGACCGACCAAAGCCAAGAAGCCATAACATCGGCTACGCAAATTATCCAAGGAGTGAACTAATGAGCACATTAACCTCGCCTGGCGCACGCTTTCGCCAAGCTGTAGCCGAACAAAACCCACTGCAAATAGTAGGAACGATTAACCCTTACTGCGCCATGATGGCTAAACGCGAAGGCCACCAAGCTATTTACCTATCGGGTGGCGGCATAGCTAATGCGTCTTATGGTTTGCCTGATTTAGGCATTACCACCATGAACGATGTACTAGAAGATGTACGCCGTATTACTGCCGCCTGTGATTTACCCTTGTTGGTCGACATTGATGTTGGTTTTGGTGGCGCATTTAATATTGCTCGCACCGTTAAAGAAATGATCCGCTCAGACGCTGCCGCCGTGCACATGGAAGACCAAGTGGCGCAGAAACGCTGTGGTCACCGCCCCAATAAAGCGATTGTCTCTAGCCAAGAGATGGTAGATAGAATTAAAGCTGCGGTTGATGCCCGAGTAGATCCTGATTTTGTAGTGATGGCCCGTACCGACGCCCTACAAATTGAAGGTATGGGCGGCGCAATTGAACGTGCTTGCCAATATGTTGAAGCCGGTGCCGATATGATCTTCCCTGAAGCGATGCTTACTTTAGAGCAATACCAGCAGTTTGCCGACGCAGTAAAAGTGCCCATTTTGGCCAATATTACAGAGTTTGGGCAAACGCCCTTATTTAGTGGTGAAGAACTCGCCGCCGTGGGAGTAGACATGGTGCTCTACCCGCTATCGGCTTTTCGAGCAATGAACCAAGCCGCAGTCAACGTTTACCGCAGCCTACGTGATAACGGCCACCAGCGAGATGTTGTCGACAGTATGCAAACTCGCACCCAGCTATATGACTACCTTGGCTACCACGACTACGAACAAAAGCTCGACCAATTATTTAAACAAGAATAAACCGTCAACCACACTACGTGAAGGCGCTTAGCCAAGCTCAGATGCAGCGGCGGCTAAGCCACAATATTTAGCAAGCAAAACAACAAGGCGCAACAGACGCCAAGCTTGTTAACCAAAGGAATGAAGGAGAATATCATGGTACAAAAAGCTATTGGAGGCGCAGGTCTACGAGGCCAAAGCGCCGGCGAAACCAAATTATGCACCGTAGGCCAAAGTGGCTCAGGCCTGACCTATTGTGGTTACGATATTAGTGAGCTCGCCGACCAAGCCACCTTTGAAGAAGTTGCCTACTTACTGTTTCACGGTGAACTGCCTAATCGTGAGCAACTGGCGGCTTACCACGACACGCTGCACAACTTACGTGAACTACCTGAAGCACTAAAAGCGGTGTTGGAGCTGATCCCAGCAGATGCTCACCCTATGGATGTAATGCGCACCGGTGTCTCCATGCTAGGTAACTTAGAAACCGAAGCCAGCTTTGCCGAACAGCAACATCATAGCGATCGACTACTGGCCACCTTACCCGGCATTATTTGTTACTGGTATCGCTTTAGCCACGATGGGGTACGTATTTCTACTCAAAGTTCGGCTAACTCTATTGCTGCGCATTTCTTAGAGCTGTTACACGGCAAACCGGCAGACCCACTGCATGAACAAGTGATGCAATGTTCGTTGATACTTTATGCAGAACATGAATTTAATGCCTCTACCTTTACCGGACGAGTGATAGCCTCAACCCTATCGGATATGCACTCTGCGGTATCGGGGGCAATTGGTGCCTTACGCGGCCCTTTACATGGCGGTGCTAACGAAGCCGCTATGGCGATGATTGAAAACTGGACCAGTGCCGAGCAAGCTGAAGCCGAAATCATGGCGATGCTAGCGCGCAAAGACAAAATCATGGGTTTTGGCCATGCGATTTACCGCACTAGCGACCCGCGTAATGCATTGATTAAAGCGTGGTCGAAAAAACTCAGTGAAGCCACTGGTGATACGCATTTATTTGCGGTGTCTGAGCGAGTAGAAGCGGTAATGTGGCGCGAGAAAGAGCTGTTTTGCAATGCCGATTTCTTCCATGCCAGCGCCTACCATTTTATGCATATACCCACCCCCTTATTCACGCCGATTTTTGTTTGCTCAAGAGTCAGCGGCTGGGCAGCTCATATTATGGAACAGCGGGCTAACAACCGCATTATTCGACCTAGCGCCGATTATACCGGTAGCGAACCACGTAGTTACGTGCCTGTTGAACAGCGCTCTTAACGCTGTTTCCCGGTGGAGCCCTCGCTCCACCGTGCTCTCTTTTCGCTGTGGATACGCTTATGAATACTGAATACAGAAAACCCCTAGCCAATAGCACCTTAGATTACTTTGATACTCGCGCGGCCATTGAAGCCATTCAACCCGGAGCCTACGCTGGCCTACCTTATACCTCACGGGTATTTGCTGAAAACCTCGTACGCCGTTGCCCGCCCGCGCAGCTACATGCCGCGCTTAGCCAAATTATCCAGCGCAAGCGCGACTTAGATTTCCCTTGGTACCCGGCACGGGTGGTCTGCCATGACATTCTTGGCCAAACCGCGTTAGTAGATTTAGCCGGTTTGCGTGATGCCATTGCAGATAAAGGCGGTGACCCCGCTAAAGTTAATCCGGTGGTGCCTACCCAACTGATTGTGGATCATTCCTTAGCGGTAGAACATGCCGGTTTTGAAGTCGATGCCTTTGAAAAGAACCGAGCAATTGAAGACCGTCGTAATGACGACCGTTTTCACTTTATTAACTGGTGTAAAACCGCCTTTGAGAATGTCGATGTTATCCCGCCGGGTAATGGCATCATGCATCAAATCAACCTTGAGAAGATGTCACCGGTTATTCAAGCGCGTGACGGTGTCGCCTTTCCCGACACCTTGGTCGGAACCGATAGCCATACCCCGCACGTTGACGCCTTAGGAGTGATTGCTATTGGTGTAGGTGGTTTAGAAGCCGAGAATGTGATGCTGGGGCGTGCCTCATACATGCGCTTACCCGACATTATTGGTGTAGAGCTTACCGGTCAACGCCAACCGGGCATTACCGCCACCGACATAGTGTTAGCCATCACCGAATTTTTGCGTGAACAACGCGTTGTATCAAGTTACCTCGAGTTTTACGGTGAGGGCGCAAGCCAGCTTACCTTAGGAGACCGAGCGACCATCTCCAATATGACCCCTGAGTTTGGCGCTACTGCCGCGATGTTTTACATCGACGATAACACCATTGATTACCTTACCCTTACCGGCCGTGCTGCCGAGCAAGTGGCATTAGTTGAAAACTACGCCAAAACCACTGGCTTATGGGCCGATGACTTGGCCGCAGCTGAATATGAGCGCGTGCTCACTTTCGATCTATCCAGTGTAGGCCGCAATATCGCGGGTCCGTCTAACCCGCATCGTCGCGTCCCCACCAGCGAACTGGCAAGCCGAGGCATTGCCGCTCCAGTACCTAAACAACAAGGTTTGATGCCAGACGGTGCCTGTATTATTGCCGCTATTACCAGCTGTACCAATACCTCCAACCCACGAAATGTGATTGCTGCAGGGCTACTGGCACGTAACGCTAACCAGTTAGGATTAAGCCGCAAACCATGGGTAAAAACCTCATTAGCGCCGGGCTCTAAAGCTGTGCAACTGTATCTAGAAGACGCTCAATTACTCACCGAGTTAGAACAATTGGGTTTTGGTATTGTTGGTTTTGCCTGTACCACCTGTAACGGCATGAGCGGTGCACTTGATCCAGTGATTCAACAAGAAGTCATTGACCGCGACCTCTATGCCACCGCAGTGTTGTCGGGTAACCGTAACTTTGATGGGCGTATTCACCCCTATGCCAAACAAGCCTTCTTAGCCTCACCGCCATTGGTAGTGGCTTACGCCATTGCTGGTACTATTCGTTTTGATATTGAAAAGGATGCCTTAGGCCACGATGCCCAAGGCAAACCGATTACCTTAAAAGACATCTGGCCCAGTGATGAAGAAATTGACGCAGTGGTTAAGCAGAGCGTTAAGCCTGAGCAGTTTCGCAAAGTTTATCAGCCAATGTTTGACCTAAAAGTGGACTACGGCACCAGCGGTTCACCCCTTTACGAATGGCGCCCACAAAGTACCTATATTCGTCGCCCACCCTACTGGGAAGGCGCGCTAGCAGGCGAGCGAACCTTGCGCGGCATGCGACCTTTGGCTGTATTAGGTGACAATATCACCACCGATCACCTCTCTCCTTCTAACGCTATTATGCTCGACAGCGCTGCCGGGGCTTACCTAGATAAAATGGGTTTACCTGAAGTCGACTTTAACTCCTACGCCACCCACCGCGGCGACCACCTTACTGCGCAACGGGCCACCTTTGCTAATCCCAAACTGTTTAATGAGATGGTTAAACATGATGGTGAAGTAAAACAAGGTTCGCTGGCACGGGTCGAGCCAGAAGGCCAAGAGATGCGCATGTGGGAAGCCATTGAGATCTACATGCAACGCAAACAGCCACTGCTTATTGTTGCTGGCGCTGATTACGGCCAAGGCTCGTCGCGTGACTGGGCCGCTAAAGGGGTGCGCCTAGCCGGAGTAGAAGTGATTGTAGCCGAAGGATTTGAACGAATACACCGCACCAACTTAGTGGGTATGGGCGTATTACCGTTAGAGTTTACCAAGGGTAACAATCGCCATAGCTACCGCATTGATGGCAGCGAAACCTATGACGTAATCGGTACTCCTGCACCGGGCGAATTACTGACCTTAGTGATTACCCGCAGCAGCGGTGAACGTATCGACCTGCCGGTAGTATGTCGTCTAGATACTGCAGAAGAAGTCTCGGTTTATCAGGCGGGAGGCGTATTACAACGCTTTGCTCAAGACTTTCTTGAAAACCAAAACCAGCATTAGGGAGGCGACATGAGCCACATTAAGCAGCTTCGCATCCCTGCCACTTATATGCGTGGAGGCACCAGTAAAGGGGTGTTTTTTAAACTGGATGACTTACCAGAAGTCGCCCAACAGCCAGGTAGCGCCCGCGATAATTTGTTGCTACGGGTCATTGGCAGCCCTGACGCTTATGCCAAGCAAATCGACGGCATGGGGGGCGCAACCTCTAGCACCAGCAAAACCGTGATCGTCTCTAAAAGCCAGCAAGCTAATCACCAAGTGGATTATCTGTTTGGCCAAGTATCGATAGACAACGCTTTTGTTGATTGGAGCGGCAACTGCGGCAACCTTACCGCGGCAGTGGGCGCTTTTGCGATTAACGCCGGATTAGTGGATGCCGAGTTCATTCCAAACAACGGCCTTGCCAGTGTGCGAATTTGGCAAGCCAATATTCAAAAAACCATTATCGCCCATGTGCCAATTAGCAATGGTGAAGTGCAAGAATGTGGTGATTTTGAATTAGATGGCGTGACCTTTCCTGCAGCCGAAGTACAGATTGAGTTTATCAACCCAGCCGACGGCGATGGCGCGTTATTTCCAACCGGTCAGTTAACTGAGCAACTCGACGTACCGGGCATGGGTAAGCTAAATGCCACACTAATTAATGCTGGTATCCCTACCATTTTCTTAGATGCCGAACAGCTTGGCTATACAGGAACCGAACTACAAGACGACATCAATAACGATGATAAAGCCTTGGCCATGTTTGAAACCATTCGCGCTTATGGCGCAGTAAAGATGGGCCTAATTGAACATATTGATCAAGCGGCCCAGCGCCAACACACCCCCAAAGTGGCTTTTGTGGCTAAGTCACAAGACTATTTAAGCAGCAGCGGTAAAGCGGTTAAAGCCAGCGACAACGACTTATTAGTGCGCGCCCTGTCTATGGGCAAACTTCACCACGCCATGATGGGCACCGCCGCGGTAGCTATTGGAACGGCCGCCGCCATTCCCGGCACCTTAGTTAACCTTGCCGCAGGCGGTGGAGCACGAGAAGCGGTGCGCTTTGGCCACCCCTCTGGCAGCTTAAAGGTGGGAGCCCAAGCACAACAACACGATCAGCAATGGCAAGTGACCACCGTAAGCATGAGTCGCAGCGCCCGAATACTAATGGAAGGTTGGGTGCGAGTACCCAGCGACAGCTTTTAAGTCGCCGAACCCGCACACTTAAACATATTAGCCCCTTGCCAAGTCGTAGCCAGCTAGGGACCAGGAGGACATTATGAGTTATCAGCAACAAGCAGATTACGCTAAGCAGCAACCTGAACAATTTTGGTTAGAACAAGCCCAACAACTGGCTTGGTTTAAACAACCTGAACGCGCCTTAAGCCAAGACGAACATGGCAACTATCGCTGGTTTAAGGGTGGCAGTATGAACACCGCGTATTTGGCGCTAGATTACCATTGCGAACAAGGGCGCGGCGAACAAACCGCGCTAATTTACGACTCGCCAGTTAGCGGTCAACAACAGCACTTTAGCTATTCGCAATTACGTGACGAAGTGGCCACGACTGCCGGTATGCTAGTGGCTCAAGGGGTAAGTAAAGGCGACCGAGTGGTGTTGTATATGCCAATGATCCCTCAAGCCGCCATTGCCATGTTGGCCTGCGCGCGTTTAGGTGCGATTCACTCGGTCGTATTTGGCGGCTTTGCCGCACAAGAGCTGGCGGTGCGTATTGATGATGCCCAACCCAAGGTGATTCTTACCGCGAGTTGCGGCTTAGAAGGCGCCAAAGTCATTAATTACATGCCCATGGTGAGCCTAGCCTTAGAGCAAAGCCAACAAATGGATACCCCCGTATTGGTCTGGCAGCGCCCCGAGCAAGCGGTAGACTTTAATCAGCAATATTTAAACTGGCAAAGCCTGCAACAGCAAGCCAGCCCAGCCGATTGTGTACCGGTAGATGCCACCGACCCCTTATATATTTTGTATACCTCGGGCACCACTGGCAAACCCAAAGGCGTAGTACGGGACAATGGTGGCCACGCCGTTGCCATGAACTACTCGATGCAAGCAGTATACAACGTAAAACCCGGGGACGTATTTTGGGCCGCTTCAGACGTTGGCTGGGTAGTGGGACACTCTTATATTGTTTACGCCCCGTTGATTTTTGGCTGCACCACTATTTTGTACGAAGGAAAACCGGTACGCACTCCCGATGCTGGCGCCTTTTGGCGAGTGGCTAGCGAACATAAAGTAAAAGTATTGTTTGCTGCGCCCACCGCGTTTAGAGCCATCAAAAAAGAAGACCCAGAAGGCCTGTTGGTAAAAGACTACGACTTAAGCCAATTACGCGATATTTTCATGGCAGGTGAACGCCTAGACCCACCTACGCTCGAGTGGACGGTAAATAAAACCGACAAACCGGTTACCGATCACTGGTGGCAAACCGAGACTGGCTGGGCGATTGCCGGCAACCCACTGGGCCTAGAACGAATGCCAGTTAAAGCCGGTAGCGCCACCAAAGCCCTACCCGGTTTTCAAGTCAGCATATTGGACGAAATGGGCGAAGTATGCGGCCCTATGGCGCAAGGGTTTATTGCCATAAAACTGCCCTTACCCCCAGGCTGTTTACCCACCGTTTGGGCCGACCAAGCGCGCTTTGAATCAGCCTATTTGAAACAGTTCCCCGGTTATTATGTATCTGGAGATGGCGGCTACATCGACCAAGATGACTACCTGTTTGTAATGGGGCGCATTGATGACGTGATCAATGTAGCGGGCCACCGTTTATCTACTGGCGAAATGGAAGAAATTGTTGGCGCCCACCCCGCTGTCGCCGAATGTGCGGTGATCGCCAGCCACGACGACCTAAAAGGCCAAGTGCCCTTTGGCTTAGTAGTACTGAAAGATGGCGTGACCCAAAGCGACCAAGACATCTCGAAAGAGCTGATCTTAAAAGTACGTAATGAAATAGGTCCCATTGCCTGCTTTACCCAAGCGATTATCGTGCAACGCTTACCCAAAACCCGCTCAGGAAAAATCCTCCGCCGTACCTTACGTCAACTGGCCGACGGCGAAGAATACGCCATCCCATCCACCATCGATGATCCCGCCAGCTTAGGGGAAATTGAAGAACTGATGCGCCAAGGCAGAACCATGATTTAGTACTTGTCACTTGGATAAAGACCTACTCACAGCTACCAGCAGGTGGCTGTGGCTTACATTGCGTTTTAAATCAATAAGCTCTACTATCTTTTCACTTAATTACACGGGATGTATCAGTGAAACGAATTATCTTTATGTTTATCGGCGCATGCATCGGCGTCGCCTTGAGCATCGCCCTAGCCTATGTAATTGGACAATTCTGGGGCCCTATTGCGCAAGGAGAAGATGAGGCTGCAAGGCACTTCAAGATATTTATTTTTGTGACTAGCCTACTGTTGGTGAGCGGCGGGTGGCTTGGATTTAGACTAGCAAAACCCAAACAAAACAACGCGTATTAACCCGCTAACGCCTGCATAAAGGCCTCAATATAAAAGCGGCAATCAGCGAGCGTTCAAACAATGGCCTGCATGAGCGGAGCCTTCACTTTATGATAAAAAGCGCGCTGGATGACGCGCAACACAGGATAAAGGTGATGCGGGGCGGGCTTTCTTATGCTTACTGTTCTTTGCCCGTCAAAGCTTAGTATGTGGCCAGCGGCGAAACCTAGACACCAGTTCAAAAAGCTATATTCAAATTTGTCGAATCCCCAAGACAAGCCTTTATGTTCTTTGTTTCTTGAAAAGCGCGAGTAACAATAATCCCACAAACATTAAGGTAAGAAAAACAGCGATGAGATTGGCCAACATCGAATTCTCAAATTGTTTAAACAGGCCACTTTCATTAAGACCAACAACAATAAGAAATAAGAGAAATGCGACCCACGCAACGGTATTAGCTTTAGCCCTCTTAATGCGCTGATAGATAGTTTTGCCATAAAACTGACTAAGCCCATTACCTATCAATAGACTAGCAACGAGAAGCCCGTGTAACAAAGTAGCTAGCTGAGCATCTAATCGAAAACCTGCTGAACCAACGTTTAGATTAACATCACCAAAGGACCTGATACTTTCAAACATTAACATCAAGCCAAACGCCACACCGAAAACTGAAATAACTTGCTGTCGCTTATCATCTGATTTCAAATCAACCACTGGCGCAGGCACAGGCTGTCGCACACCAGTTAGCGGTAAGATTGAATGACGAATATCAGCATGAGACTGTTTGGGCAATTTACAAAGTTTAAGCGTATAGCGAGCCTGATCCTTGGTGACTAAATAAAGCGCCTGCTTCTTCAGGTACGCTTTTTCGAGTTTATACAAATCTACATATGCGGTGACCATTCCAAGACGTGAAATAGTGAGATAAGAGTTGGCTAATACCACTTTATAGTGACCTTTAATGGCCACGAAAACCGCTACGAGAAACAAAATAAAGTAATTATCGTTTAAGCTTTGATTTCCCGTCATTAAACCCGTTAATTGATTAAAGCCGAACCAAACAGACAACCCAATTACTGTGGTTTTCAACCAATACATTTTTGAGCTAGAGTAACTCCAATCACCCCCCATATTTCATCCCTTGAAACAAAAAAGCAGCCCTAAAGCTGCTTTCCAAACTCATCAATCACTGCAAATAACTACTTATCTGCACGACTCATAAATTTCTTCTCAGTGGTACTTACCTTAATCTTCTCACCACTGGCAATATACTCCGGCACTTGCACCGACAAACCGGTGCTTAAAATAGCGGGTTTCGTACGGGCACTAGCTGAAGCACCTTTAATTGATGGGTCGGTTTCTACAATCACCAATTCAACGCTAGCAGGAAGCTCTACAGCTACCGGTGCACCGTCTACTGTTACCACTTGAATACCAGCGGTATCTTCAGTAATAAATTGCACTTCGTCGGCAATGGTGTCTTTGTTTAGGTTGAATGGAGTGTAGTCTTCGTTATCCATAAACACGTATTCGTCACCGTCGATGTAAGAGAACATCACTTGATGGCGACTAACGTCGGCCAAGTTGATCATTTCATCGGCTTTAAAGCTCTCGTCGGCTTTGGCTCCGGTAGCTACATCGTACAAACGCATACGGTATAAACTGGCGCCAGCACGGCCACTAGGGGTAAGTTTGGCGATGTCTTTAACAAAGTAAACTTTGTCGTTATGTTCAATGGCGGCGTTCTTTTTTATTTCACTAGCCTTTGGCATGGCGTGAGCTCCTAATATAAATCGTGATGTGAAAATATCATGTACAGATTTTTAGGCAACCGTTAGCGCATTTTGGCTCAGCTTATTAATAAGCGTTCTGTTATTAATCTCGCAAAAAACAAAGAAAATACCGCTAGTTAAGCGACAAGTAAAAGTTTCACTTGCTTAGCCTTGCCGCTTTCTGTAAAAAGCTCAGTAATTACTCAAGGATGAATATTACTCACAGGAAGTCGGTCTTTTTCTAGGAGTTATTATGTTATCCCTGCGTATTGTTGCTGTTGCGCTTTTTTCCTGTTTTTTGTTGGCCTGTAATGTTGAAGATGAACAACCACGTAGCCAAATTGCAGTGACTTTTTATCCTCCCGCGTCTTCTTTCCCTAGCTCAGCTGGCGATAGTGTCACCATCACTCAAAAACGTTATTTTCGTGCCGACGGCGGCTCCCCTGCGCAAAGCATTACCATTAACCAACGTCGCGATGGTGCACAACCATCAATCAACGGCGAGGAAGCCAGCCAAAATGCGACCTTTATAGTTGATTTCACTGCGAGTACCACCTTAGATATTTACTCTGAGGGCGGTGAATTCCTTTATAACGTAGACATCTTCTCCGATATGACCCAAAGGCACCTTTGCTTGCCAAGTGTTTATTTAAGCCAGTTTGAGTTAGTGGTGGAATCACCGGTTAAAATTGCCGACAGCAAGCAAGAAGCCCATCAGTTCATTTTGGCTTGCCGTGAATTAAACGCAGTCATAGAAGTGCAAGCAGAATAGAGTCATTATTCATCCCCAGCTAAAGCTGGGTTTAATTTTATTAAAGGACAATCAAGCACAGGACGTGGACACAGAAAAACCTTGAGGAAAAACATGAGCTGTAAAACCATCGTCATTCTGCTTTTGGCACTTAATTTAACCGCTTGCGGGGATGCGTCTGAATCAGATGACTTGAACCAACTATTTTTGACCTTTTACCCCCCGCAAAGCGCTTTCCCTAGCGATGTAGCAGATGACGAGGTTGTTTCTTATAAGCGCCTATTAGTCGCCAACGGGATTGAACGTGTAAACATTACGCTTAATCAACGCCGTGATGGTGAAGCCCCCACCAGCAGTGAGGGAAAACCATCGGATCAGTATGCGGTATTCAAGGTCACTTACGGCAACAGCAATACCTTTGATATTTATGATGAGAACCAAGTTTTTTTATATACCCATACCGTGTTCGCTGAAGACCAAGGCAAACATTTCTGTATTTCAATTGATCAGCAAGATGAGCAACTGATTGAATCGGAGTTGCCACTCAGCTTCCCGGCGGATTCGTCTGAAACTCACCAATTTATTAAGCAGTGCCGAGTTCTAAATAACCCAACGGCTAGCTAATAACCGTAAGCGCCCAGCAGCTAAGCACTGCGGCGCTTTAAGTCCTCATATAATAAAATTAAGATAAACGTGTTGTTCATGCCACTAGCCTAATAAGCCGTCATCAACCTCATCACTCCTATTGAACACCCATTTCTCTCTCACCACTCCCAACATTTCAAGCGTTCATAAATAGACCAAAAAATAGCTTTTGTCACTAGTAAATAATATTAATTCGAAACATACGGCGAAAAAATATAACTTATACGGTATAATTCGCGACCATCAAAATCTCTGATAACACTCTCAACAGGAACCTTGATGGACACAGCACAACCGCTTTACAAGAATATTGGTGTACAAGTCGTCATTGCGATGATTATTGGCACTATCGTTGGCGTACTCATGGGCGAACAAGCCGCCGTATTTGCCCCCTTAGGCACCATTTTCATCCATCTGATTAAAATGTTGGTGATCCCATTAATTGGTGTATCTATTATCGCGGGTGCCGCCAATTTGGGGAATAGCCCAGCAGCTGGGAAAATTGGCATTAGCACCTTCGCCTTTTTCCTTGCCACCTCGGCGGTAGCTGTGGCCTTAGCCCTAGTCATGGGCAATATTTTTCAACCTGGAACAGGTCTTGACCTTAGCCAAGCTAGCGGCATGTTTTCTAGCGAGTATGCTGATAAAGGCGGGGTTCCCGGTGTCATGGAAACCGTTATAGGCATGATTCCGGTGAACATTTTCGCCTCGCTTATGGACGCCAACATTCTGCAAATTATGGTGTTCTGCTTGTTCTTCGGGGTCGCATTGTCTAAGCAACCCAGTGATAAAACCGCGCCGCTAATGAGCAGCCTAGACACCATTATTAAAGCCTTTATCTGGATGATTAACATCGTAATGATCATTGCGCCTATTGGGGTATTTGGCTTAATGGCTGAATCGGTAGGCACCTTTGGTTTTGCTATGTTGGGCTTGGTGGCGAAGCTCTTTGCAGTATACGTAGCAGCCATTCTAATTTATGGATTTGTGTTTTATCCACTGACCATTAAGTTGTTCTCTAATATCTCGGTTCGCGACTTTATGAGTGCGATGAAAAAACCACAAGCCGTGGCCTTATCAACCGCTTCATCGATGGCTACCCTGCCAGTCACCATGGAAGTTGTAGAAGAAGAACTCAATGTATCAAAAGCGACCGCTTCGTTTGTGCTGCCCTTAGGTGCCACCATAAATATGAGCGGTAACGCCATCTATTATGGATTAGTGGCAGTATTTTTTGCTCAGATGTTCCAAGTGGATTTAGGCTTAGCCGCTTATGCAGCAATTATCTTTACCGCAACCTTGGGTGCCATTGGCCAAGCCGGTGTGCCGGGGCCGTCGTTCTTGGTCGTCGCGGTGCTATTAGCAGCAGGCATTCCTATTGAAGGCCTACCACTATTGTTTGCCTTAGATCGTATCTTTGACATGATCCGCACCTCACTTAACATCACGGGTGACGCAGCTTGCGCAGTCATTGTTGATCGCTTTAACGAGAAACACCTTTAAGCACGAAACGACTCGGGGCGCAGATGGTGGCGCTCCAGTAGTTTATAAAATTCGGTGCGGTTACGCATCGCTAAGCGCGCAGCCTGACTTACATTACCCTGAGTTAAGCGCAATAAGCGCGCTAAATAACCTCGCTCAAACTCATCTCTAGCTTGAGAGAAACTGACCAATTCAGCTTTTTCTCGCAAAGCTTGCTGCACTAATTGTACTGGAATTAATGGCCCTGTAGATAAGGCATTGGTTTGCTCTACCACATTCATTAATTGCCTAACATTACCCGGCCAACGGGCAGCCACTAAACTGGCCATGGCCTCTGGGGAGTAGGTTTTAAGTGGCGAGGCTTGGCGATCAGCGATTTGCTGACTGAAATGATGTACCAACAAGGGTATATCTTCTTGGCGTTTTGCCAAAGGCGGTAGACCTAGTTCGACCACATTAAGTCGGTAATAAAGATCTTCTCTAAACTGTTGCTGCTGCACCGCTTGATACAGATCTTGATGGGTAGCGGACACAATCCGAACATCTACCGCAATGTTCTTAGTAGACCCCACAGGGCGAACTTCACGCTCTTGCAGGGCTCGCAACAACTTAACCTGCACACTCAAAGGCGTATCGGCAATTTCGTCCAAAAACAAAGTACCACCATGAGCCGCTTGAAATAAGCCATTATGAGCATGAGCAGCCCCGCTAAACGCCCCTTTCACATGACCAAACAACTCTGATTCAAACAAACCTTCTGGAATAGCGGCACAATTTACCGCCACAAAAGGCTTATTGTTACGCGAACTGGCCTGATGAATCGCCTGGGCCAGCAACTCTTTACCGGAACCACTTTCACCCTGAATCATAATGTTTACATCGCTGGGCGCTACTTGCTGGATCTGCTTAATTAGCACGTCCATGATGGGGCTGCGACTAATAATATCGCGGCGCCATGCAGCTTGCTCACTTGGCTGACCTTTTTCACCCGCAGGCGTTTGTAAACGCAAAGCTTCAGCTACTTTAGCCAGTAACTCTTGGCTATCAAAGGGTTTAGTTAGATAACCAAACACCCCTTGCTGAGTGGCCGCGATGGCATCGGGGATATTGCCATGGGCGGTAAGTAACATTACCGGTAGGCTTGGATATAATTGTTTAATGGCATTGAACAACGCTAGGCCGTCCATGCCATCCATGCGCACATCACTGATCACCAACTGCGCAGGATAGCTTTCTAGCTCAGCCAGAGCTTGTTTAGCGCTGGCTACCGCCTGTACATGATAACCCGCAGATTGAAGGCGTAAGCTAATTAGCCTCAATAAACTGGGGTCGTCATCTACCACCAGTACATTGCCATTAGTGTGTTTAATTTCGTTCATTTAGCTGTTGCTCAATTCGGGTTAATTCATCCAGCTGCATTTTTAGAGCGGCGATTTGTTGCTGCAATAACAGTTGCTGTTGTTGTTGGGCGGTTCCTAGGTTTTCATATTTATGTTGCCACCTAAGCGCATCGGCCAATTGATCGTTTAGAGCAATGATCATGCCTTTTTGTGTAACCGTCTGCTGACTGCTTAAGGCTCGATTAAATGCAGCATGGGCACGGTGTGGATTTTTCACCGGTGATTTCTTATAAGCATAGAGCAGGCCGAGCTTTATCGAGTTATCCCCTAAGTCAGGATCAAGTAATAAGGTTTCTAATTCATTGAATACCTGGTCATCACTCAGTTCGGCTATCTGCAAATAGTAAGCCGCTGGGCTAAATTTACCCACCATCATTGATGAAGTGTCGCCAACAGCAGCCACTTCAGCTTTATTGGTCGGCATTAGCTGACAAGCACTTAAGCTCAGCGCGCTTAGGCACAGCAGTAATTTAGCTAAGCTACTTTTCATCCGGTTCGCTTCCTTGTAATCCTTCGACCAAAAATCGACTCCCCTTGCTGAGTCGTTGGTAGCGGAGATGAGCATGCTGCCTCTCCACTAATTCTTTAGCAATGGTTAGGCCTAAACCACTGCCTTTTAAACGCGGGTCTTTAGCCGCTTTTCCTTGCACAAAAGGCTGGAATATACGTTGTTGTAACGCTTCGTCAATCCCCGTGCCTTGATCATCAATATACAGCGTAACCCCTGAACCTTGCGCGCTTGAACCGAGAGTGATTTCACCTTGTTCAGGTGAGAATTTAATCGCGTTTGATAGTAAGTTATCAATGATAACTCTGAGCTGCTCTTGATTCGCGACCACCACACTTTCTTGCAGGGCTAACTGAGTGCTTAGCTGACGACTATTAAGGCTTAAACGATGGCTACTAATGACTTGTTCGATAAGGCCTTTAAGCGATACAGGCTGCTGGTTAACCTGTCCTGGAGTATCCAGCAATAAATTAAAGTCTAACAAGGCTTCAATCAGTTGTTGCAGGCGTAAACTGCTATCACGCAGAATTTCGGTAATTTCTTGCTGCTGCGGGTTGAGAGGGCCTGCGCTATTATCATAGAGCAGTTCGTTTCCTTCCCTAATCGCCGCCAAAGGCGTTTTCAGCTCGTGTGAAATGTGGCGAATAAAACTGGTTTTTTGCTGCTCAAGGTTAAGTAAGCGCAAGCGCATATCGTCTAAAGCATCAGCGATAACCATTACTTCTGTGGCACCACTAACCTTAATCGCTTGATTAAACTCACCGGATTTAAGCCGCGCTATTTGTGGTCGTAATTGTTGTAGCGGCCGAGTAATCACCAACACCAATAACACGGCGGCGGTCGCAGCAAAAGGAAGACTCAGCATACTGAGAATTAGCCGCTGCTGCGCTAACTGAGACGCTTGCTCCAATTGCTCGGCTAATTCCTCCACTAAGCTTTGGCTGCGCTGGTCGTATTGGTGTCCTAACTGCGCCAAATCGCGAAATTGTTGGTTTAGCTGTTCATTCTGATTTTCTTCTGGCTCTGCCATCATCAGACTTAGCGCCTGTAACTGCTGATGTAACTGCGCAATGATATTTAATAACTCGGCGTCATCTCGCTGCTGTTCAAAATCAGCCAGGTCATTGGAT
This sequence comes from Agarivorans sp. MS3-6, assembly GCF_054112545.1. NCBI lineage: Bacteria > Pseudomonadati > Pseudomonadota > Gammaproteobacteria > Alteromonadales > Alteromonadaceae > Agarivorans > Agarivorans sp. MS3-6. The sequence continues at coordinate 2,113,753 of NZ_CM134202.1, forward strand.
AAACGTAACCATTGCCTTTGGTATAACGCTAATAAGCTTTCGTCTGCCAACACGCGAAATTGGCGAGCGCTGCGCTCTAGATCTAGCAAAGACTCATCGAGCCGTTTACTACTCGATACCAGATCAGCGGCTAAAAACGCAGTGTGCTGACCTTGCTTAGACACTTGTTGCAAATAATATGAGGCCAATAACAAGCTCAATAACAAGGGCAAACCTAGCGTAGCTAAAGCCCAAAAGCTGAGGCGCCGTATGGAAGCAAGCGCGCGAAAATTAATCAAACAACTGTCCCTAACAAATCTAGAACCATTAAACGAGCCGCCTATAATGCCAGACGTGAGCAAAAATCATACTGTCGCTATTTAACGACAGCGAAAAGACGCACACAATCTCTAGCTAAGTCATTGATTTTAAGTAGAGCTGTAAAGAAAACTTGCTAAATACTCCTCTGTTAATAGTCTGCCAGTACTTAGCTGTCGCCGTTGCCCAACACCTACAGCCAACTACCTAAGTTAAGCACCTGATTTTATTGATCTAAATATTTGGCTCAATTTGTGCTGAACCACCATTAACACTGAAGAAGAGTTCGGTGTTGTTTCGCCCCTCGCCCCTTAACTAGATGGAATTAATATGGAACAGTTTGAACAGCGTTGTATACGAGTTGGAGATTGGATTTTTGAAATTAAAATGGTGAGAGCGATTAGGGTCAGCGAGTATGGCCAACCCTATGATGCCTGTGCCAATATTAGTTTTAACGGGAACCACGCTTACATCGATAGTCAACTGACTCGCGTTGACAATAGCTTTAGCGGCAAAGACTTCGCCAGTTTTGTAGAGTTTTGCCAAGAAATGGGCATCACAGACGCCAGTTACGATCGCTACTCACAAGGCAAACGCCGCTCTCGAAATATCACCATTGGCGATGACCAACGCCAGTCACCCAAGGTAGTCAACTTTCCAAGCAGGGCTTAAATACAATACTAAGCCCCACAGGATAGTCATTCATGGTTGAAAAACGTTCAATTTTATTCGATAAGCGCTAGCTTTTGAGGTGGCTGAAATGGTAATCTCAAAGGTCGCTTAAGACGATGTCTTAACGAAAAAGCAAACACAAATATCATAAAATAAAGGATGTAAACAGGCCATGAAAGTAGGTTTGGTTGGTTGGCGCGGCATGGTGGGTTCCGTGTTGATGCAGCGTATGCGCGAAGAGAACGATTTTGCCCACATAGCCCCAGTTTTTTTTAGTACTTCTCAAGTCGGCATTGCTGGCCCAGATGTGGGCACCGGCGAGACCACCTTGCAAGATGCCTTCGACATCGACAGCCTTAAAGCCATGGACACCATCATCACCTGCCAAGGTGGCGATTACACCAAAGATGTTTACCCTAAGCTACGCGAGAGCGGCTGGGATGGTTACTGGATCGACGCAGCCTCTGCATTACGTATGGAAGATGACGCGGTTATCGTGTTAGACCCCGTTAATCGTGATGTTATTGACCAAGCTTTAACCAAGGGTGTTAAAACTTACGTTGGCGGCAACTGTACTGTTTCATTGTTACTCATGGCAATTGGCGGTCTATTCGAAAAAGACTTAATCGAATGGGTTAGCCCGATGACCTATCAAGCGGCTTCAGGCGCGGGTGCGCGCAACATGCGAGAATTGATTAGCCAGATGGGTACAATTCGCGATGATGTAGCCAGCGAGCTAGCGGATCCTGCTTCGGCCATTCTCGATATTGATCGCAAGGTAGCGGACAAAATGCGCAGCGCAGATTTCCCGACCGATCAATTTGGCGTACCACTAGCGGGCAGCTTAATCCCTTGGATTGATGTTCCCCTAGCCAGCGGCCAAAGCAAAGAAGAGTGGAAAGCTCAGGTCGAAGCCAACAAAATTTTAGGCACCAGTGATAACCAAACCCCGATTGATGGGATTTGTGTCCGCATTGGCGCCATGCGTTGTCACAGCCAAGCACTGACGATTAAGCTGAAAAAAGACCTTCCGGTTTCTGAAATCGAAGACATCTTAGCGGCGCATAATGATTGGGTAAAAGTGATTCCCAATGATCGTGAGTTATCAGCGCAAGAGTTAACTCCAACCAAGGTAACCGGCACCTTAAGTGTTCCAGTCGGTCGTATTCGAAAATTGACTATGGGCCCTGAATACATATCAGCCTTCACCGTAGGTGACCAACTGTTATGGGGTGCTGCAGAGCCATTGCGTCGTATGTTACGCATACTGCTAGCTAAATAAGCGAAATTCATCCCGTTTAATTAGCGAACGAATATTTTATAAACAAGCCTAGCAGTAACATTGCTGGGCTTTTTTGTGCTCATTAGATTAAGCCCTTCGAAACTCCAGTTGGATGACCACTTTTTCGATCATCAACTAAATTTAAGCGCAAAATATTTTCATAGCCCCAGAAAATTTACTAAGCTGTTGATAAGAAGAATAACCTTTGCTCACCCAATATTGATACTGTAGGAACCCCTATGAAAAAAATGCTGTTAGTGGCTTGTTCAGTGGCCTGGTTAAGTGCCTGTTCTAGTTCAGCCCCAGAACAAAACCAAGGTGTGATGATCACCGACCAGTCAGACGATGTAGTCAGCTGCGAAATTATCGGCGTGTTTAACGTAGATCCACAAAGCTTAGATACCGATCAAGGTAAGCAAGAAATGACCAGTAGGGTGATGACTCTTAAAGGAAACGCTGTACAACTGATACCACTCACCACCGCTTCTCCTGAATTAGTGTCGGTGCATGTGTACGAGTGCCCCAAAGCGTCTTAACCGACCTTAAGCCGTTGAGATAATTGAGCTATACCAACAACTACAGGTTTCATTTACGATGCTGTTTAAGCATAATGCTTGTTCCACAATGTCTGAGCTACAGACAGCAAGGCAGCAGTGAACAATGACGTATCGATGGAGCTCTTATGAGCGATAAAATTTTAAAACAAGCGACACTTAATCTAAAAAAAGCGGTTCCACTGATGATGAAACATCAGATCCCTGCTACGCCCAATAATTACGCATTGTGGTACTTGTATGTTGAAGACCAAAACCCCCAGCTAACGGCGGCCATCGACGAAATCATCAGCGAATATGACACCGTTCCGACCACCAGTAGCGAAGTGTTGTATCAAAACCATATTGCTAGCCAAGATGAGCTGGATATGAAAAGTATGCGGCTTAGTTTAGAAGCCATGGCGACAGAATTGTCTCAAACCATGAGTGACACAGGCTCAGATACCAGTGCTTTTCAATCGAGCATCGACAAAAACTTTGCCAAACTCAATCGCATTGAAGAAGACAGCATTCCTCTGGAGCAAGTACTAGGGCTGGTAAAAAATCTGGTAGAAGATGCTTCTAGCATTCGTAAAAGCACCGACTTCTTTAATTCGCAACTAAGCAAAGCTCAGTTAGAAATAGCTAAGCTTAAGAACCAACTTAAAGAAACTGAAAAAGATGCGCTATACGATGCACTCACTGGTGCGCTAAATCGTCGCGCGTTTGACGCAGACTTAAAAGATATCCTCGATTCTCAGCCTGAAGGCTTGTGTATAATTTTAGCCGATATCGATCACTTTAAAGCATTTAACGACAATTACGGACACATGCTCGGTGACCAAGTACTTAAAGTGGTCGCAAAACGCATGAATGAGGCCTGCCGAGATGGCGCCAAAGTCTATCGTGTTGGAGGCGAAGAGTTTGCCATAATATGCTCTAAATCTAACCTTCGCTCCGCTCGCCACTTGGCCGAATCGGTTCGCCGCGCCATTGAAAAACTAAGCCTTAAAGATCGTCGTTCAAATCAACGCATCGACAATATTACCAGTTCTTTCGGTGTGGCCGAATTCAACCCGGTAAGTCGCTCAAGAGCCATTTTTGATGCCGCTGACTCACAACTGTACGAGGCTAAACGCCTAGGGCGTAACCGAGTAATGCCAATTATAAGTTAAGCCTTGCTGGCATTGTTGTATTGCAATAGTGCCAGCAGGTATTCTCTTAGATTTGTGAATCAGCTCATAGCAAAGCACTGATAGCCTTTTCACCCGCTACAAATATTTAACATTTCTTAAGCCACCTCACAGCAAATCCACAAGTAGTTGCTACATTGATAAATATAGAAGCCAAATGTAGTTAGTTCATGAAAAAGCGTATCGCCATTATATTACCGACTCTATTGCACTCCATCGATCGACTGGTAATTCGAGGAGTACAAACGAGCTTAGATCCAAAACGCTATAGTTGTTTATTCATGCCTATTGGCTATTTGCCAGTTGCAGAGCAGTTTACCGCAAAAGATTTATGGCTAATTAAACAAATCCCTAGCTTAGATATTGATGGTGTGGTTCTTTACGGCGGAGGCGTTGGTTATAAAACCTCACCGCAAGTCATGGAACAATTAATTGAAGCCATCGGCGATTTACCGATAATCAATGTAGGTTCGATATTGCCGGGCATCCCCTCTGTATTGGTGGACAATTTCAACGGCATGTACCAACTGGCTAAACACGTTCTTCGGCAAGGCTGTAAGGACATTCTTTATATCGATGGCCCTAAAGAAAACTACGATTCTCGTCAACGCTATAAAGCCTTGTCTAAAGCCTTGAACGAGCATGACCTATTTTTACCCGAGCAACAGCACTTGATGGGTGACATGACCACTGCTTGTGCGGCAAATTTGTGCAAGCAATGGTTAAACCAGCACAAACGCATTCCTGATGCCATCATGTGTGTGAATGATCTCAGCGCAAAGGGGGTGATAGAAGAATTAGAACGACAACAAATAAGCATTCCCGATCAAGTTAAGGTAACGGGTTTCGACGATTTTGAATATGCCGATGCCATTAAACCTAGCCTTACCACTGCAATGTATCCGGCCCAACGCACCGGAACATTAGCCGCTCAGCTTATCGACGAACTCTTAAACGGTGGCCAGCTAGAAAGCCAATACCAACTAGAAACGATGGCAATAATGCGCGCCAGTACCGGCGACCCCGTTCACGAAACCTCACCACGTAGTCACGACGAACTACAACGACAATTAATTCAACAGCGCGATAGCAACGCGCAACGCCTTGCCGTAACCAGTTTATTACACCAAAGAGCCACTTTAGAACAAGTGCTATTGAATGCTCAGGGTACCCTGGCCGAATTAGGCATCCCAGAGTTATACATTTATCAGCAAAGTTTTGATGATTATGGCCGCGCTAAGATCTGCTTAAGTCATAATTTACACTCAAACGTATTGCCTATCGGCGAATCACAGCGCAGTTTGCCAACAGCCTTTGAAAAAGAAGTTAGTGATGACTTGCACCGTGGCTTGTGGGTGCTAACAGAGCTGAAAAATGACCGCCATCACTTTGGTTATTTAGTGGCTTTGGTAGAAGGAGTACATGCTGAATTTATCGAATTTATTTCTCCACAAATAGCCGACATCATTGACCACCAGCGCCTATTAGAAGAAACCAAACAATACCAAACTCAAGTGGAGCTAAGCGAAAAAATGGCCGCGCTGGGTGGCTTAGTGAGCGGTGTTGCTCACGAGATAAACACGCCCTTAGGGAATACTTTATTGGCAGCGAGTCATTTGAAAGAACAAATTAACCAGCTGGCTCAACAAGCGAGTAATCAGCAATTAACTAAAGCTAATTTTGAACACTTTGTCGAACAAGCGTCGAACACCAGTGACATTATCAGCAATAGTGCGCGACGCGCCGCCGAACTGATCACTAACTTTAAGCAAGTGGCTGTTGATCAAAGCTATGAAGAACAACGCATAATTAATTTGGCTGACTACATAGTTAAAGTTTTAGACAGCTTGCAACATCAGTTAACCGGTACCCAAGTCAACTTAGCCACAGATTTAGATCCTGATATCATGGTAACGACTTTCCCGGGTGCCATTGCTCAGGTGATTACCAACTTGTTTGCTAACGCGTTAATGCATGGTTTTGAGGGCGGGAAGCGCGCAGGAACCATCAGCATCGACCTGCAAACTCGACGCGGCTATCACTCACTCACCGTGACAGACAATGGCAAAGGGGCCACCCAAGAGACCTTAAATCATATTTTTGAGCCTTTTTATACCACTGCCCGAGTCAACGGAGGCTGTGGATTAGGCATGCATATTGTTTACAACATCATTACTCAGAAGCTTAACTGGCAGCAAAGTGTGGTGACCCAACCCGAACAAGGCTTTTGTTTCGAGATTAAAATTCCGCTAAATGCGGGGCATAGCTAAGCCTGTCAGCGTTAAGCAATAGATAGCAACAAGGCCTTAGCGGCGGTAGGTGCCTGTTCGCCGTTACCCAGCGTTGATTTATGATGGCCTCAGTAAATAAACCGTCGCCGTTGCTGCTCATGCTCTTCTCCAATCATTGAAATCTATAAGCCCTGCTAAGTCTGCACTAATGATAGGTCTAACAAATGAATATTTAGTGAACATTTACTGGGCTTTATTGCGCATAACAACGTCTACAGGCAAAGCTTATTTTGTTAGAATAAACCCACTATCAATAGCAACGCCAAAGACATCTGTTTTCAATAGGGTCTGCTTGCTTGTTTCACTTCAATAAGTTGTTTAATCATGCTTAAAGTTATCGCTCTTATCGCCTTACTAATGATGGGTACTGTTGTGGGTTTAGTTATGTTTCCACCGCCGAGTAGTCAATTTCAAGACAGCGCCTTAGCCAGTGATACGCTGACCCCCAAATTACAAGCGCAACTGAATGGAATTCCCAACGCAGCAAGCCTAATTTGGCAAACTAAGCAACAAAGCTGGCTGATCGGAACCTTAGCGCCACAAACCGTGTTGGTGACAGGTTCGGCGCAATTAGCCTACCTCAACTCAGCCATGACTGAGTCACAGTTAATGCCCTTACCCGCCAGCGGAGATATTGCCGATCTAGCGCTAGTAGACCAACACTTAGTGGGGATCTCTAGCGATGGGCGCTTACTGTATTTTGCACAAGACGGCATGCACTGGAAGTTTGTGGATAAACGAAAATGGCTACGTGGTGGCTTACATCACAAAACCGCTGGTTTAGTTTGGAACCCCAATACTGAACAATTCTACACCTGTGAACGAGAAGGCTTAAAACGCTGTTATCGTGGTGACAGAGATGGCCAGCAATTGGCTGAATTTGATTTACATACCACTGAGGCCTTAAATCAAACCCTCCAACAATACCAAGTAGGCAGTATGGCCTGGCATCATGGTAGCTGGTACCTGTTAAGCCCGCGCTACAGCAGCTTGTTGAAAGTGGACCCGATTAGCGGAAAGGTACTAGCAATAACAGCCCTCGCTCAACCCGATACCGCTCAAGCCATCGCCAGTGATGGCGAACAACTATGGTTGTTAACGGTAATGCGTCAGCAGCCTGAAACGGTTAAGCTGTCAATTATTCCACTTAAGTCATAACAAGAGGGCATAGCATGTTAAAGGTCGGTATCATTGGTTTTGGCTTATCAGGTCGAGTATTTCATGCACCATTAATTGAAGCCTGCAGCAAGCTACAGCTATTGGCGATAGCCAGCTCTAGAGAGCAAGAAATTGCTCAGCTCTATCCGAATGTGGCGTGCTTGAATAGCGAGCAACTTATCGCTCACCCTGAAATCGATATAGTGGTAATCGCTAGCCCGAATGCGATGCATGCACAGTTAGCTGAGCAAGCCATGTTAAGTGGTAAACATGTCATTGTAGAAAAACCTCTGGCGATAAATAGTGAGCAATGTTTACACTTACAGCAGTTGTCAGAGCAAACCGGCCGTTGTTTAAGTGTGTTTCACAATCGCCGCTGGGATAGCGACTTCCTGACCATTCAGCAACTCATTCAGCAGCAAAGCTTAGGCAATATTCACAGCTATAGTGCGCATTTTCATCGCTACCGACCAGCAGTAAAACAACGCTGGAAAGAACTCGACCCACACGGTGGCGGTGTACTTTATGATCTTGGCGCCCACCTGATCGACCAAGCTTTAAGCTTGTTTGGGAAGCCACAAAAAATTTGGGCACATATAGCCACCCAACGCCAAGGCGCGGTTACCCCAGATTGTTTTGACCTACATTTAATCTATCCAGACATGAAGGCACAGCTCAGCTGTAACTCATTGATGGTAGAACCTGGACCACGCTTTCAGTTGCATGGCCAACATGGCTCTTATGCCAAATGGGGCATGGACCCACAAGAACAACAACTCGCTGCAGGTTTGTCTCCCAGCGCCAGTCAATTTGGCCACGATAGCAACCGCAGTGAAATTCACATAGCGAACCAAGCGGTGGTGCATAAGCCCCTAATGAAAGGTAATTACTCAGCCTTTTATAATAACTTTATTGCCGCTATTGAAGGCTCTGAGCCGTTAATTGTAACCGCACAACAAGCCAGTGAAGTGATTGGTTTGATCGAATTAGCCATGCTTAGCCACCAGCAACAATTGATTTGTTCGGTCGAGTAATCGGCCGCGTGTTTATTATCCTTAACGCCTTCGCTCTCTAAGCAGAGAGTGGGTAAGTAGAGTCGCTTAGTGATTACCCTCGTCGCTTGTTTGCTTATATTTGTTGGTTCTTTTGTTCAATACACTATTGGCTTTGGCTTGGCTGTGATTGCTGCTCCTTTACTATTTCAACTGTCGCCAATATACGTACCGGGACCGATGGTAATCGTGGCATTAGTTGTGTCTAGCTTAAGTGCCGTTGAGCATCGAAAAAGTATTTCTTTTGATGGACTAAAAGCCGCTATCTTAGGACGGATCCCAGGCTCAATTGCCGGAGGTGCTTTACTGTACTGGGCAGATTTAGCCAGCCTATCTTTTTGGCTAGGGCTGTCAGTATTACTCGCCGTTGCAATAAGCCTATTTCCGATCCGCATAGCTCCCACGCCTAAGCGCATGGCGATTGCAGGTTTCTTGTCTGGCTTTATGGGTACCAGCAGTTCGATTGGTGGCCCACCCTTAGCTCTATTGTTACAACATCAGCAGGCTGCGTACTTACGCGCAAATTTATCCGCGTTTTTTATTGTTAGCTGCTTGTTATCTTTATTAGTACAAATCCCCATCGGCTTTATGTCTATGGCCCACCTGCAAGCTAGCTTGCCATTGATTCCTGCTGCATTAACGGGAGCATGGTTTGGCAGGCGTTTCGGGAAAAAGCTACCTCAAAAGTGGCTGCGCAGCTTTTCCTTAACGCTGTGTGCTATCTCTGGTAGTAGCGCTTTACTCAGCTATTTTTTAATGACTTAACTCAGCAATGTTAAGCCGCGATCGTAAATAAACCGCTCCCCATTCTTATTTGTATGACATAATTAATAGCAATGATGATCGCCATCAAATGTTTCGGTCAATAGTTATTCAATAATGAACCTATCAAGACTAAGCCATAACTTGTTTCACCCCCTTAGCGGTTTATAAGGAAGCTCGTGCCTAGCCAATCCTACCTCAAAAAAAATGTGTCCTTAGCCTGGCCCTTAGCGCTAAATGGCTTGCTTATGCAGTCAATGCTCATGGTAGATACCCTATTGGTATCACCGTTAGGTGAAATTCCTTTAGCGGCAATGGGTATCGCCGCCACGATGGTTGCCTTTATATTAGGTATTCAAATGGCCTTAGCCAACGGCTCTCAATTAGTGCTTAGTCGTGCGGTGGGATCAGGCAATAATAGGTCTGTAGCCAAAGGTTTTTGGTCTGGGCTTACTATCAACGTCTTGGTTGCTCTGATTTTTTGGCTAGTGCTCAGTTTCGCCGACGACGCGATTATTGGGGCTCTTACCGATAACCGCCTGTTACAAGAGCAAATTAAAAGCTACCTAGCGTTCTCAAAATACCTAGTACTTTTTACTGCCATGACTCAGGTGCTAATTGCCCTCTTCAATAGCCAAGGAAAAAGTAAAATTCCACTAAAGGGTTATGTAATAGAAATGCCCATCAATGCTGTGCTTTCCTACTTTTTGATTCATGGCTTGAGCGGCATGGAAGGCATGGGAGTTGAAGGAGCAGCCTTAGGTAGCCTCATTGCCATTACCATTAGAATGGCTTATTTAAGCGCCTGCTTAAAGTCAGATACAAGCTTAAACTTAGCAATAGACAGCAGTGCTAGCAGCCTGATTCAAAATATCCGCCTACACGCGATTGAAATATTCCCGGTAGCAGCCAATGTGACGATTTTGCAAATCGGCATCAGTGTTTACCAATTGCTTTATTCTCAATTGAGCATTAATGCTTATGTTGCGATTACTTTAGTCATGCCCTGGTTACGTTCTGGCACGCAATTCATTACCGCCTGGGCGCATTCATCGGCGATTAGCGTTAGCCAAGCGATTGGCTCAAAGAAACTAGATGACTTAGCTAAAAATGTGGACAAAAGTATTGATATAGCAGTGATAATGTCAGTAATTTGCGCCATAGCATTTGCAGGATTAAGCTTCATATTACCCAGTATATATCCAGATTTAGACGCTGAAACCTACCAAGCTTTGAACCTGATAGCACCGCTTTACATATTGTTACCCATCATGCGTGGCTACAATACCGTACATGGCCACATATTAAGAGCATTAGGCAAAACCTCTGCCGTTTTCAAGATTAACTTCATCGGTCAATGGCTGATCTCCATCCCGCTTTGCGCGTTACTGATTTTGTATTTTGACGCGTCGATATTTTGGGCGTTTGCTATTCAGCCCTTTGAAGAGATCGTTAAGGCACTTCCGTTTAGGCAGTTAGCCCGACAATCTCTTAGAGAATTTGATCATAAAAAGGCTGACAAGTTAATGTATGACTGAAGCGCGGCCGATTCATTTAGCCAATACACAGAGGCTCAGAAGCCGTAGTGGTCGAAAATGACAGATGCTCAATCTTGCAGCAAGCTTGGTTTAACCCTCAAACGCATTTTCAGCGACTCGATAAACAGGCAGATCGAATTTATATTGGCTGCCAGCCATGACTAATACACCTTGGTAGCGGCTATCTCCGGTAGATGAAAACTCAAATTGGTAAAAACGACACCAGCGCCAATATCCTGCCATTTTCTGCGGCTTCTCATTTTTAAAATTGACTTCTAAGAGCTGTAAATCTAAAGACTGGCACTTCTGCTTAATTAGGTGTTGCGCCCGTTCTGCGTCTTTACGTCGACGCCAAAAGAACATCACAATGAAGGTGAATACAAATATTGCCAGTAAGTCCATAAGCTCATCTTAGTTTGCGAATATCATGAAGATATTGGGTCGGATGTTTTAATAACAAGTTAGGCGTCAGTTATTCGCCGCTGATGGTTGCGATCACCTGACGATTACCGCCTGCTTCGCGGTGCTCTCCCAAGTAGATGCCTTGCCAAATCCCCAAGTTCAGCTCGCCACGGCTAATTGGCAAAGTAAGCTCACAGCCTAACAGACTACTTTTTATATGTGCCGGCATATCATCATCCCCTTCATAGGTATGCTGATAGTAAGGCGCATTTTGCGGTACCATTTTATTAAGGTGGGCCTCAAGATCGGCGCGAACAGTAGGATCGGCATTTTCATTTAGGCTTAAGCTTGCGCTAGTGTGTTGCAACAATAAATGGCATAGACCCACTCTAAAATCTTGAATTTCTGGTAATTGTAAGATCAGCTCTTCGGTAATTAAGTGAAAACCGCGCGGCCGAGCCTTTAATCTTACTAATCGTTGTAACCACATGAAGCAAAGCCTTTTTTATCGTTTGTTAAAGACTAGCAGTGGCTTAGCCGCTTTGTAAATATCAAGTACCAATCATCGACACACTTAAGGCTTAAACCCGTAATCTTTTGGCTAACAATTGGGCATTGCGCAACGCAATCGCATAAATGCTCAGCTGAGGATTGGCCCCCAAACTGGTGGGAAATATCGAACCGTCGATAACACTCAAATTAGTTAGCCAACGAAAGTCGCCTTGCTCATTCAGCAAAGACTGCTTTTCATCCCCTCCCATTGGACAGCCCCCCATCACATGGGCAGATGCCAGCCTAGTAGCCAGCGCCTGCATTGGCAGTTGCTCTATCAGTTGCTTTGCTGCCGACCAAGAACTCACTAATTGGCTTTGCTCATGCAGGGGATAGACTTTGCTTGCACCTGCGGCAAACTGAAGCTCAGCCATGCTTAATAAGGCGCGACGCGCACCACGCCACAGGAAATCGCTAATGGGGTAATCTAAAACCGGGCTGCCATCACCTCGTAGCTGGACCTCACCACCTACACTCTGCTCATGGAAGCCGTCTCGTAATAAAGCAATGGTGACCTGTAGATGATTAATTTGTTGCATCATTTCACTATGAAAACGGCCAAAACCACTGGTTTTAGTGGCTAATAATATTGGATGCACTGGCGGCACCTCTAATTTGTAACCACAAGGCCCTTCGGCACCATCACTCCATACAAATTGATCGGAGTACACGGATTGAGGCGCTCCTTGGTGACTCATCACCTCTTGTTTGAACAAAGCCCCACTCATTACACTGGGATGTAAAAACGTACGTTTACCCATTAGCAGGTAAGGGTCAGGGGCTTGGCTGCGTAATAACACAGCAGGGGAACCAATAGCGCCAGCCGCTAATACCACATGGCGCGCTTGTACCTTTACTTTTACCTTACGAGGCCTTTGCTGTTGATCAAGGGCCTGTAAACTGGCTCCGTGCACCGCTTGCTTGCTGATATCGAGGGTTTCAACTCTACATCGACTGAGTAAGCGGGCTCCGGCGTTGAGCGCCGCAGGGATCGTGGTGACCAACATCGATTGCTTAGCATTGGTTGGGCAGCCCATGCCGCAATACCCTAAATCCCAACATTGCCTAACATTACGCGGCACAGGTTGATACGACCAGCCCAAGGCATGGCAACCTTTAGCCAATAAGCCATTGTTCGAATTGGTGCTTAGCCAAGGCTCAATGCCCAGCAGCTGTTCGGCTTGTTCAAAGTAGGGCCTAAGCGCATCACTGCTTAACTGTTTACATCCCCAACGCTGCTGCCAATGCTGTAAAGTGAGATCTGGGGTTCGCAGTGACGTGGTCCAATTCACCGTTGTCGACCCACCAACGCAACGGCCTTGAAAAATACCTATGGCTTTGTCTTTGGTTTTGCGCGCTGCCGATTCTTGATAGAGGTCGGGATAAGCTTGCCGCTCTTGCATCTTAAAATCTTGGCTGCTTTTTAGCGGCCCCTCGTCAACCACTATGACTGTTAATCCGGCCTGAGCAAGCACTTGAGCACTAATACCGCCACCTGCACCACTGCCTATAATCAGCACATCACACTGCAAATGTTGGTCTTTTTGTAGCCCCGCTCCATCTATATGCCGCCATCCAGCGGCAAGGCCTTCGGCAATAATATCTTTAATCATTTAGCAGCCCTTTCATTTGCGCCGGCAATTGATAATTAAGGGGAGCCCAAGAAGCGGGGTCACCGTACCAAGCAGCCATGATTAGCTCATGTAAGCCTTGATAGGCTTGGCGTAATAGCTGCAGGTAATGCTGCTGCCAACGCTGCAGTAAATCCAATTTCTGTGGCAGTGGTAACTCACTCAATTGGCTGGCGCCAGCGCTCAATAATAACCAGCCTCCACGTGATTGTATTAAATCAAGTAGCTGAGATAATTCTGCTTGGGTATGAGGCTCTAAAATAGCAAAGGCATGGTCAATATTGCTTAGCACTCGGTACATGGTCTGTTGATCATCAGCCGTAAAAGCGCCATCTAAAAATGCAGGTATTAAGGCCCAGAATATTTGCTGATGCTCGGCCGATAAACTGAATTGAGAACGGGCCTTAAAACTTAATGGGTAATCACTGAACAGCCACAGCCCCCCACCAGCAAAGGCTGCTGCAGCGGCACTAGACTTTAGCAACTGTCGACGGCTTATACTCAAAATAGCTCCTTACTTATGGCTTAATGCTGCTCAATCAAATGCCAACACTTAACGTACCACTGGTAACTTAAATAGCAACTGCTTAAGTAATAAGCAAGTTTCTAATGGTAACTTATTATTAGTTTGTCTAAGTGCCCACAAAATCCTAGCAAACAAATCAGTGTGGCGCGCTTAATTGACTAACGATGTAAGCGTATAGTATCCGCGTATATCCTTGAGCAGCTGTAGGGCTCCTCTCTGATTAATGGATTTTCTGCTTAAGAGCCGCTAAGGTAGAAGAAATAGGGTGATAGCGATAAACAACGTGAGTACAGTAATAAAAAAGCGCGCGATAAGCCAAGAACAAAAACAGCAAAGGCGCCAACAAATCTTAACCGCCGCTAAGCTAGCATTAGATGAACATGGTTATGACAAAGTTGTGTTAAGCCAACTGGCAAAGCAATTACAGTTGTCTAAACCTGCCCTTTATCGCTACTTTGCCAATAAAGAAAGCCTATTTATGGCACTGTATCTCAGTGAAGCAGACCAATTACTGATTGCTATAGAGCGACTAGCACAACAGCCATTGAAGCCGCGCGTGCTGGCAGAGACTATAGCTGCCCAACCTACCTTTTGCTATCTGTCTGCTATTTTACATACAGTGCTTGAGAAGCAAGAAAATGTTGAACAAGCGGTACTGTTTAAACGGCAGTTAAAACAGCTGGCTGAAACATTATGTCGTTTGTTTCAACATTGGTCTCCGCAACTCAATGAGCAGCAAGCCCTTTGTAAGGTGATGTTTTTATATCAAAGTGTTATTGGTTGTTGGCACACCAGTCACCCTTCAGCCACCATGCAACAAGTTATGCAAAATGATGAATTTGCCATACTGCGTCTCGACTTTGTTGATAGCCTCAGCTTATTGCTCGTTAAACTTCTAGCGGACTAGCAGCGGTTTCGATTAACCAGTCGGCCACGGCGCGTAAACCAGGGTCTCGACTACGCGCTTGCTTATAACAAAGATAAAAATCGTAACCGGTTGCCACTGCAGACACCGGCAAGTCTATCAACTTGCCTTCACGGATGTCTTTTTCCACCATAAAATCACTGACCAAAGCAATCCCTTGGCCTGTTTCAGCGGCCTCCAAGGCTAATACCTGATGACTAAAACTATGAAAGCTCTGATCGGCAGGCAACGACATGCCTAAACCCTTGGACCACACTAACCAGTCCCCTCCAGGCATCTTTGCATCGTCATCTAAATCACAAGACAATAATGGGAAATTGATTAAATCTTCGCGCCAATTTTGATGATCGATTTCTTGGTATACGCTAGGTGAACACACCGCTACCAAGCGTTCTTTATGCAACAAATGACTGGCATACCCGCTGGTTGCGGCAGCAAAGCAAATAAACAAATCCCCAACACTGCTGGATAATCTGGGTTCTTCGGTCACCATCTGCAAGCGTAGGTCGATTTCAGGGTAACGAGCACGAAAGCTAGGCATTAAAGGGACTAAACGCTTCAAAGCAAAGGAGCTGTAGGTGGTTAAACGCAGCTGCGCGATCCCCTCGCCTTTTACCTGCCGGGTAATATGGCTTAATTCATTTAGAATGCGCTCTACTTCAACAAAGTAACTGCGGCCAGTGTGACTTAGCTGCAACTGTCGCCCCACCTTGTCAAACAACGCTTCCGCTAAATACTCCTCCAACAGACGCAGGCGATGACTTACGGCACTTTGGGTAATACCGAGTTCGGCGCCAGCCTTGGCCACGCTTTGATTTCTAGCGACAGCTTCAAAAGCTACTAAAGCATTTAATGGCGGTAAGGTTCTCATAGCAATACATTAATTAATTTCATGTAACGCCAATTATTATCATTTTTTTAATGTTTAACAAGTGTCTACACTGCTCGCACTAACTACATTCAGATGATTGAGGAGAAGCACAAATGCGTCATAACCCCACTGTTGTTGCCATCCTTATTTTGGTCATTGCCAACCAGATCGCGGTGCTGTCTGACGCCTTAATGAAAGTAGCTGGCGAGCAGGCTTCGGTATTCGAAATCTTACTCTATCGCCAACTCAGTACCTTGTTACTGCTACTCCCGCTATTCTTACTCACCAAAAAGAAGCGTCCAGAAAAGCCGCTAATACATGTAGTACGTGGTCATCTATGGCTATTTGGTTCAGGCTGTATGGTGGTGGCTTTAATATCATTGCCTTTAGCCACAGCTAACGCCTTATTTTACGCCGCACCCATCATGATGTTGCCCCTTGGCATGTGGCTACATAAAAGCCCGGTAAACCGCAGCCAAGTAGTCGCAGCGACCGTCGGTTTCATTGGTGTGCTGATCATTATTCGTCCAACAGAGTTTAACTGGGGCGCATTGGCAGCATTAGGCACAGCATTAACACTCGCGTTGAGCAATCTCACGGTAAAATACATCCCGAAACAAGAATCAGTCGTCACTAGCTTGTTTTGGACCAATGTCATGGTAGTGCCGGCCACTTTTCTGCTCGCTTGGCCTGACATAACAGACATTAATTGGTCATTGCTGACACTAGCGGGAGGTAGTAGCTTGTTTATTCTATTTCTGCATGCAGGTTCCGTTATCGCCTATAAAACAGCAGATGCGAATACCATTGCTAGCGCTGAGTACACAGGATTAATTGGCGCCGCCGTTGTGGGCTGGATTAGCTTTAATGAAATGCCAGATGCGCTTACTTGGCTAGGTGCCGTTATGATTATTGTACCGTTAATTTTAGTGGGTAAACGCAGCCTTGCGAGAACCAAGCTAGCCGGTAAATCCACCGCTGTAACTGGCACAATTAAGACTGTTTCTAAGTAAACTTTTTACTTTACCCCTGAAATGGCATGTTCGAGGCAATCTAGATGCCCTGAGCGAATAAAGGCTAAGCTTAATACTTGGCCTCTTCGTTATCCATATACCAGCGAATAAGCCGTTTTAGAGTAGGCTTCGCCAATCTAAATCCCCGCTCACTAACTGTTCTTTTTTTGCCTTAGAGAGTTGTTTAATAGCGTACTCTAAGCGCATGGCTTGCTGTTTATCGGCTAGCACTTGCTGAAATTCTAATACCAAAGGCCCTTTACCGCGTAAAGCTTTGGCGCCTTTTACTCCGCCCAACTGATGCTCTTTAAATCGACGCTCAACATTGGTAGTTACCCCAGTATATAAGTGCCTATTTTTGGTTCTCAGCATATAAAGAAACCACGGGCTGGCATCGGGGTCTACCGCGGGGGCCTTTGTGACTTCTAGCACTGTCTATTCGCCATCATTAATACTCCATTTCGATGATGTGGCTACCCATAGGGAATGTTTACAGGCCCAATCTAACATACGCCGTACAATCATTGATGCCTAAACGCCTGACTCTGTATCCCTCTGGACCACTGCACGCTAGACTTTAGCATTGATGTAAAAGAATCGATACACGCGCCAGCTGGTTTTAAATACTGAAATAAAACACATTAAAAACAGCACCTTATCAAGCATTCATTAGCGATAGCACAAAACCACCTCTTGCGATGATTATTTTTTAGCCTAAGCTAATGCAGTCAATAATAAAAATAAAACCATTGACATAGACGCTTATAAAACCAAAAAAAGGACTTAGCCATGATACTACTAGTTGGCGGAGAAAAGGGTGGCAGTGGTAAAAGCTGCTTAGCACAAAACTTAGCGGTGTATTTAAAACTCCGTTTTAATACAGAGATTTTATTGGTCGACTGTGACCCTCAGCGTACCAGTTCAGACTGGATCCAAGCGCGTAATGAACAAGAAGAATTACCCAGCATTAATTGTGTTCAGCTCTATGGCAACATACGTAATGACTTACTGAGTTTACAGAATCGTTTCGATTTTGTAGTGGTAGATTGTGGCGGACAAGATAGTAAAGCACTCCGCTCTAGTATGGCTGTAGCAACACATGCCTTATTGCCACTTCGGCCTAAGCGTCGCGACATTAAAACACTGCCACATCTAGAAGAGCTGGTTAATACCTGTAAAGCGGTAAACTTTCACCTCAAAGAAGCAGTGGTGCTCACCCAGTGCCCTTCATTACCAAGCCAATACAAGCGTATTGAAGAAGCTAAAGACGTTGGCATTACTTATGGTTTAAGAGTACTTGATGCCATCACCTTTAATCGTAATATCTACGATGACAGTGAAGAACGCGGTTATACCGTATTGGAACTTGAACCTGAAGGAAAGGCTGCCCAAGAGATCCGCAACATTGCTGAAGAATTTATAGTGTGTGAGCAAGGAGCAGCAGATCATGGCATTACAAGATCTCAAGAAAAAGCCTCAGGCTTCTAAGCTAAGCAAACAATATTACGATGTAGATAGTTTTATTGATGAGGCAGAACTATACGCCAATGGCTACCATAATGTGGTTAAGCTGCCTTTACCACAGCTTGACCCTGAACCACTGGCTGCACACAAAAACGCAACCTTTAGCTTCAGCATACACGCCATTGAACAGTTGAGTGAGTTGAAGCAACAAACAGGGCTAAACAAGTCTTTATTGCTGCGCTCATTAACCCGCTATTTGCATGGTTTAGACCAGGCTCAGCGTGACATATTACTTAATAAAGCCAACGAAAAGCTGAATAAACGCTAATCACCTAACCATTGATAATGGCTAAGTGAAACCCGATTATTGCGGAAGATGATACCCTCATCTTGCAGTCGCTGTTGTTGGCATGCGTATCGATCAGAGCCCTCTGGAAATGAGATTTTTCCTTGGGCATTGATGACTCGATGCCACGGCAGCGTTGAGCCCTCAGGAAGCTTTTTTAAACAGCGCCCCACCGCTCTAGCCATCCGTGGATAACCCGCCATAGCGGCTATACCGCCATAGGTGGCTACTTTACCGCTGGGGATATGACCGATCACCAACCAAAATTTCTCGACATAAACGGCCGAGTCAGTCTGTTTAACTAGCTTTCCATCCATACTTCGGTAACCCAATCCCAAATACTATCCCATTCAGGCACTAAGTCTTCTTCTGCTTGTCCCTGCCAATAACCAACTTCGCCTTCTTGGCTGACAAAATAGAAGTTATCACCGGTTTGGCAGATAGGAATATATTCTCGGGGCAATCCTAAATTCCAAGCGTTAGCGGCGACTTCAGGAAGATAGGTATGTAAATAAGGGTCACTAATGGTCACCGGCTCTAAGCTGCCAAAAATAACATTACTAACCGTTAGCTGAAACGCCCGTAAATCACTCGGCATAGGTATCAGAATGATCTCTTCCACCTCGACCAATTGAGTGTCAGTGGGTAACTCGCTAGGGTAATCGCCCGATTGGTCTAGCGCTCTTATCTCATCGATTAGTTCTTGCATGCTTGCCTCTCCCAGTCATTTTTATACAATGCCTGCTCTTTAAGTTGTTGCACAGCTTAATAGAACTCTTTCAATCAGCAAAGGATTATCCATGTCTGTTATGCACGCACTTACTATAGAGCCAGATAACGCGGCGAGCCATTGTATTATTTGGCTACACGGCTTGGGGGCAGGACCGGAAGACTTTGCGCCCTTAGCTAAACAACTGAAGTTTGCCCCGGCGATTTCGGTACGCTTTATTTTTCCGGCCGCACCAGAGCGAGCGGTCACCGTGAATGCCGGCTATAGCATGCCTGCATGGTATGACATCTTAGCTTTTAGTCCTCAACGTCTCATCAATCAACAGCATTTACAGCAAGTAAGCCAGCAAGTTCAAGCGCTCATTCGCCAACAAATTGAGCAAGGTATTTCCAGTGAAAACATTGTAGTGGCAGGCTTTTCTCAAGGTGGCGCAGTGGCTTACCACAGTGCGCTAAATTTCGAACAAGCACTGGGCGGGCTATTATGTATGTCGACCTATTTACTCCCTGAGAGCTTTCCAGATAACAGACAGCAAGCCCAACTAGATATTCTCATTCAACATGGTCAGCAAGATGATGTGGTTGAGCCTCTGCTGGCAGACCAAGCCTACCAGCAACTAAAGAGCCAAGGCTACTCGGTCAATCTAGAATACTTCAGCATGGCCCATAGTGTGTCCCCTAGCCAAATTAAATCGATCAACCAGTGGCTTAATCAACAATTTAGTTAAGTTTATGTGCTTGGTTTAAACACTCAATGAAACACGCCAAAATTCTTGACGGTTTTGGTGAAATTCTGGAAACGGCTAGAAAAGGGCAATTATAAGTAAACTGCTCGCCACCTAAGGGCCTAATTAAGCCTTGTTCAATAAAGCTACGCGCGTAGTGCTCCGGCAAATAAGCCAAATAGCTTCCCGACAACAGTAAAGTGGCAATCGCTTCTTGGTCATAGGCGGTCGCTTGCCTAACAAACCCAAAGCGTTGTGAGGTATCCATATTGGGCGAGTCATGACCTAAGCCAGCATATTTTTGCTGAACAATTTCTTGGGCACTAATGGTGATATCGCCTCGAGCAAACAGCGGATGATGGTAACCACAATACAGCGACATTTTTTCGTCAAATAAATGCTGGTAATTCAGACTATTAGATTGGCGTTGCCCCGGTACAACGCCTAATTGAAAGCGCCCCTCAATCACGCCACTTTCAATCACAGACAAGGTTTCAACATACAAATCTAGGCTAACTTTAGGCGCCTTTTGGTCAAATAAACGCAGCGCTTGAGAAATTTTTGCTTGTTGATTGGTCACCGTTTTATCGAATAAAGCAATCGAGAAATGGCCGCTCATATCTTTATGTAAGCTTTGAACGTCGGCCCTAAATTCATCAACCGCGCCCATCAAACGTAAACTAGATTGATAAACATGTTGCCCCTCAGGGCTCAATATAAAACCGCCACGGCCACGCTGACACAAACTAACCCCGAGCCGAATTTCTAAATCTTTAACATGGCGACTAATTGTCGAACGACCGATATTCAACTCCACCTCGGCAGCAGATATACCGCCACATTCAACCACCACCCGAAAGACTTTTAGCAGCCTCAAATCGATATCACTTAACTGGCCAATCTTCTTTAGCATCGTAAATCTCAGCTATATCCATCTGTTAATGTTTCATAATTATGAAACTTTAGTGTGAAAGATACACATTTATGAAACCTTAAGCCAGCGCTAAGCTGGTGGTCAATTAAACAATCAACGCTTTTACTTGTTCAGGGAGAGAACCATGGCGAACACTGAAAACCTCGCGGTGACTCAAAACCAACTTGATTGCCACTGGATGGCCTATAGTGGTAACCGAGAATTTAAGAAAGATCCTCGAATCATTACCCATGCCAAGGGAAACTACTATTTTGATGCTGAAGGTAGAAAAATATTTGATGGTTTATCGGGCTTATGGACCTGTGGTTTGGGTCATGGTCGCCAAGAAATTATCGATGCCATTA
Organism: Agarivorans sp. MS3-6; assembly: GCF_054112545.1. NCBI lineage: Bacteria > Pseudomonadati > Pseudomonadota > Gammaproteobacteria > Alteromonadales > Alteromonadaceae > Agarivorans > Agarivorans sp. MS3-6. Next base: position 2,134,993 of record NZ_CM134202.1, read on the forward strand.
GTCAGCAAGCTTCTAGGCTAGACTATTCGCCAGCTTTTCAATTTGGTCACCCTGGCTCGTTTCAGCTAGCAGAGAAAATTACAGAATTTATGCCTAATGGCTTAAATCGAGTGTTTTTTACAGGCTCCGGATCTGAATCTGCTGATACCTCGCTGAAAATAGCCCGCGCCTATTGGCGTAAAAAAGGCTTAGCCAGTAAAACCAAACTCATTGGTCGAGGCAAGGGCTATCACGGGGTTAACTTCGGCGGTATATCAGTAGGCGGAATAGGCCCCAATCGAGCGATTTTTGGTGCGGGGGTTGATGCTGCACATATGCGTCATACCGTACTGCCAGAAAACGCCTTCTGTAAAGGGCAACCTGAAACGGGGGCTGAACTGGCTAACGACTTAATCGATCTTATTGCGATTCATGACGCATCGAATATTGCTGCAGTAATTGTTGAGCCGATGGCCGGTAGCGCAGGGGTTATCCCTCCCCCGATTGGTTACTTAAAGCGTTTAAGAGAAATTTGCGACCAACACCAAATACTGCTTATTTTTGATGAAGTAATTTGTGCCTTTGGACGCCTTGGTTATAACACCGGAGCTGAAGCCACTGGGGTTGTACCCGATATGATTAATATGGCGAAACAACTTACCAACGGCGTTATTCCAATGGGAGCAGTAGCTTGTAAGCAAGAGATCTACGACACCTTCATGGAGCTCGGTGGCCCAGACTATATGCTTGAGCTACCCCATGGATATACCTATTCAGCACATCCTATTGCCTGTGCAGCAGGCTTGGCCTCGCTGAACTTACTCCAACAAGACAACATGCTGGAACGAGTAAAAGAAATGTCGCCAGTATTTGAACACGCGGCTCACCAACTGCGCAGCTGCACGTGGGTGACCGATATTCGCAATATGGGCCTCGCTGCGGGTTTCAGTATAGCCCACGCGCCGGGAGAGCCAGGACTAAGACCTTATTTAATCGCGCAAGCCATGTGGAAAAAAGGCTATTACGTTCGCTATGGGGCAGACACCATACAAATTGCCCCTCCCTTTAGCGTGACACGTGAAGAAATAGACAATTTGTTTAATGCTTTGGGCGAAACCATTTTAACTTTGACAAGCCAAGCCTAATTTAATTTTAAGGAAAATATCATGTTAACCATCGGTCATTTAATTAACGGCGAAGCCCAATCAGAGCATACCCGCCTACAAGATGTTTATAACCCATCGACAGGTAAAGTAGCCGCTAAGGTGGCTCTGGCGCCAAAAGCCACGGTCGAACAAGCAATTAGCGCCGCAGAAGCCGCGTTCCCCGCTTGGCGAGATACCCCGGTAGCTAAACGCGCCCAAATAATGTTTCGCTACAAAACCTTGTTAGAGCAAAATGCGGCGCAAATTTGCGAGTTGGTGGGTCAGCAACACGGTAAAATAGTCCATGACGCAATGGGCGAACTAACCCGTGGCATCGAGAACGTAGAGTATGCCTGCTATGCTCCAGAATTACTGAAAGGCCAGCATTCAAAAAACGTTGGGCCAAACATTGACTCATGGAGTGAATTCCAAGCCTTAGGCGTAGTCGCGGGTATTACTCCCTTCAATTTCCCGATCATGGTGCCAATGTGGATGTTCCCCATGGCAATTATGTGCGGCAATACCTTTGTATTGAAACCGTCAGAACGCGACCCTTCGGCAACGTTATTAGTCGCCGAGTTGTTGCATGAAGCAGGCTTACCAGCGGGTGTATTCAATGTGGTTAACGGCGACAAAGAAGCCGTAGACACACTGCTTACTGATCCTCGTGTTGCAGCTGTCAGTTTTGTAGGCTCTACGCCAATAGCTGAATACATTTACAGCACCGCAACAGCGAACGGTAAGCGCTGCCAGGCTTTAGGTGGTGCAAAAAATCACGCGATAGTGTTGCCGGATGCAGACATCGACAATGCAGTTAACTCTTTGTTAGGCGCAGCCTTCGGTTCATCAGGTGAGCGCTGTATGGCACTCTCGGTCGCCGTGGCGGTTGGCGATGAAACCGCAGACAAGTTAGTAGCAGGTCTGAGCGAGGCCATGCAAAATCTCAAAGTAGGCGCTTACAGTGATAAAGACAATGACTTTGGTCCACTGATTACCGCAGAGCAGCGCGACAAGGTACAAATGTATGTGAGCAGTGCTGAAGCAGATGGCGCAACCATCGTTGTCGACGGCAGAAACCCACAAGTAGAGGGTTACCCAGATGGCTTTTATGTAGCAGGAACCTTAATCGATCACGTAAGCGCATCAATGAAAGCCTATCAGGAAGAGATCTTTGGCCCAGTACTATGCGTGGTAAGGGTTGATAACATGCAACAAGGTATGGATTTAATCAACGAGCATCAATACGGCAACGGTACGTGTTTGTATACCCGTGATGGTGAAGCCGCACGTTATTTCGCTGATAATATTCAAGTGGGTATGGTCGGTATTAATATTCCACTGCCGGTGCCAGTATCTTGCCATAGTTTTGGTGGTTGGAAGCGTTCACTATTTGGTGATCTGCATGCCTATGGTCCCGATGCAGTGCGTTTTTACACTAAACGCAAAACGGTAACCCAACGTTGGCCCTCATCTTCAGTAAGGGAAGGCGTTAACTTTTCTTTCCCTAGCTAGCAAAGAATACAGCAGAGCTATTAACCAAGCTCAGTAGCTAAACGCCATAATAAAAAGCCCGGCCTTGAGCCGGGCAACTTCACTTTGCACATAGCCTATATTAAAGAATCTGTTTCAATAAGCTATCCGCGTTAAGACGAGCGATACGCTTTAATAAACGTTTAACGGGTGCGGGGTAGCTATTTAATCCCTCAATATCGCTAACCGCAGAAACTTGACGAGTATGCTGTAATATATTGTTCAATTCTTGTTGATGAACATCCTTCAGTAGACCTTGCTGGTCATGCAATAACAGTCCGTTCTCTAAATCTAGCTTCCACGCTCTGGGGTTTAAGTTATTGCCAGTCAATAAGGCATATTGCTGATCCACCCAAATACCTTTTAAGTGGAAGCTGTTGTTCTCATGGCGCCAAACGTTAACGCTCAGTAAACCACTTTCTAGGAAGCTTTTTTTACGTTTAACAAAATGGCGTAAGGTCACCTCGTATAAATACGGTAAAGCGTGAATGACCTTAAAGGGCTGGTCAGGTTCACTATAAAAATCACTGGCCGTTTTATCACCAACGATCAGCTTAACATTCACTCCGCGCTTCAGCGCCTTAGAAATCTCACGACTAAGTGAGCGAGGCGGATTAAAATAGGGAGTGCAGATGATTAATTGCTGGCTAGCACTAGCCACCAGTTGTCGAATGGTTTTGTTCAGCAAGTTATGCCTTCGCCCCAAACCTAACAGCGGGGTAATGCCAATTTCATTTTCAGCCAACGGTTGATTAAAGAAACTGTACTGCTCGCGCTGTAGTGATAAACGCAGCCGCCTAATAGCCGGCTTTAACAAACGAGTTGCAATAGGGTTTTCCGTGGAAAGGCTAGTAACCGCTTCGTTTTCAACTAAATACTGTTCGATATAATCGACCATTGAATTAGCGAGACGATGATTGGTAATCAACTGGTAACGATCAAAGCGATAACGTTGCTGTTGAGCTAAGTAAATGTCATTAATGCTGGCACCGCTATAGATAACGGTATCGTCAATCACGCTCCCTTTTAAGTGCAATACCCCAAATAATTCTCTATTACTCACTGGCACACCCAAAATATCGATTAAATTGGGGTAGTTAAGCTGATACTCACGGTACATAGCCGCGTTACCCAGTGCTTCTTTTTGCCCAATTAAACCTCGCTGTGCGCGGTGCCAATCGACCAGAACTCTAATCTCTAACTGAGGCCGCTTTAACTTAGCTTGATAAAGCGCCTCCATTACCGAGCGGCCAGCTTCATCGTCTTCTAAATACAACGCGACGATATAAATCCTCGACACAGCCTGGCCGATGGCTTCAATCAGTTGTACCCGATATTCATTAGCACTAAACAAGGTGGTATATAGCTTAGGGTCTTGGGCTAACTTGGGTAGATTTTGCAACGATGAATTACGAGAGAAACGTGGTGTCATTTACCTAAGTACTTTGTTAGTAAAACTGTCTAACTACATTGTAACAAAGGTTCTGCGATCGACGCGAAGATTCGACACTCGATTGATAAAAATGCTAACTAACCTAGATAGTGGTGTTTTAAATGACTAGCGGCGGCCTGCTGCAATCAAATGAATAGGCGCTTAACCTTCCTTGCAATGGCTTTACTCGCGTATTCAAGATACGGCTTTAGCCAATGGCATGAACAATTTGGCGCCAAGCTGGGTCGACAATAGTGGGCGATTTAAGTTGAGTGGAGTGAGCAGCCAATAAAAAAGCCCCGCTGTAATCAGCGGGGCTAACTTATTTGGCGCCTAGCGGTGACCTACTTTCACATGGGGAGACCCCACACTATCATCGGCGCAATTGCGTTTCACTTCTGAGTTCGGCATGGGTTCAGGTGGGTCCACAACGCTATTGCCACTAGGCAAAAACTTTATACTCTGCACTGAAAGGCTAAGGCCAAATATCATCAGTTCAGAGTAAAAAGCCCTGCTCATAGAGCAGGGCTTTTTATTTGGAGCCTGGCAGTGACCTACTTTCACATGGGGAGACCCCACACTATCATCGGCGCAGTTGCGTTTCACTTCTGAGTTCGGCATGGGTTCAGGTGGGTCCACAACGCTATTGCCACCAGGCAAAAACTTGTTGTCTTTAACATTCGAAAAAGCTGAAAACATCCCACGAGTATAACAAGTACTCTTGGTCTAAAAAATAAGATATCTATAAGCAACACCACTTGGGTGTTGTATGGTTAAGCCTCACGGGTAATTAGTACAAGTTAGCTCAATGCCTCACAGCACTTACACACCTTGCCTATCAACGTTGTAGTCTCCAACGGCCCTTCAGAGGACTTAAAGTCCTAGTGAGAATTAATCTCAAGGCCTGCTTCCCGCTTAGATGCTTTCAGCGGTTATCAGTTCCGAACGTAGCTACTGGGCAATGCTATTGGCATAACAACCCAAACACCAGCGGTTCGTCCACTCCGGTCCTCTCGTACTAGGAGCAGCTCCTTTCAATTCTCAAACGCCCACGGCAGATAGGGACCGAACTGTCTCACGACGTTCTAAACCCAGCTCGCGTACCACTTTAAATGGCGAACAGCCATACCCTTGGGACCGACTTCAGCCCCAGGATGTGATGAGCCGACATCGAGGTGCCAAACACCGCCGTCGATATGAACTCTTGGGCGGTATCAGCCTGTTATCCCCGGAGTACCTTTTATCCGTTGAGCGATGGCCCTTCCATACAGAACCACCGGATCACTATGACCTACTTTCGTACCTGCTCGACGTGTCTGTCTCGCAGTTAAGCTGGCTTATGCCATTGCACTAACCGTACGATGTCCGACCGTACTTAGCCAACCTTCGTGCTCCTCCGTTACTCTTTGGGAGGAGACCGCCCCAGTCAAACTACCCACCAGACACTGTCCGCAATCCCGATAAGGGACCAACGTTAGAACATCAACACTACAAGGGTGGTATTTCAAGGTCGGCTCCACATCATCTAGCGACAACGCTTCAAAGCCTCCCACCTATCCTACACATGTAGGGTCAATGTTCAGTGTCAAGCTGTAGTAAAGGTTCACGGGGTCTTTCCGTCTAGCCGCGGGTACACCGCATCTTCACGGCAATTTCAATTTCACTGAGTCTCGGGTGGAGACAGCTTGGCCATCATTACGCCATTCGTGCAGGTCGGAACTTACCCGACAAGGAATTTCGCTACCTTAGGACCGTTATAGTTACGGCCGCCGTTTACCGGGGCTTCGATCAATAGCTTCGCTTGCGCTAACCACATCAATTAACCTTCCGGCACCGGGCAGGCGTCACACCGTATACGTCATCTTTCGATTTAGCACAGTGCTGTGTTTTTAATAAACAGTTGCAGCCAACTGGTATCTGCGACTCCCAACAGCTTAGAGAGCAAGTCTCATCACCGTCGGGAGCGTACCTTCTCCCGAAGTTACGGTACCATTTTGCCTAGTTCCTTCACCCGAGTTCTCTCAAGCGCCTTGGTATTCTCTACCCAACCACCTGTGTCGGTTTGGGGTACGGTTTCGTATAATCTGAAGCTTAGAGACTTTTCCTGGAAGCAGGGCATCAACCACTTCATGTCCGTAGACACTCGTCATCAATTCTCAGCCTTAGACACCCGGATTTTCCTAAGTGTCCAGCCTACAACCTTAAACATGGATAACCATCACCATGCTGGCCTAGCCTTCTCCGTCCTCCCATCGCAATTATACGAAGTACAGGAATATTAACCTGTTTCCCATCGACTACACTTTTCAGTCTCGCCTTAGGGGCCGACTCACCCTGCTCTGATTAACATTGAACAGGAAACCTTGGTCTTTCGGCGAGGGGGCTTTTCACCCCCTTTATCGTTACTCATGTCAACATTCGCACTTCTGATACCTCCAGCAACCCTTACGAATCACCTTCAACGGCTTACAGAACGCTCCTCTACCGCACTTAACAAAGTTAAGTGCCCGTAGCTTCGGTGCATAGCTTAGCCCCGTTACATCTTCCGCGCAGGCCGACTCGACCAGTGAGCTATTACGCTTTCTTTAAATGATGGCTGCTTCTAAGCCAACATCCTGGCTGTCTAAGCCTTCCCACATCGTTTCCCACTTAGCTATGACTTTGGGACCTTAGCTGACGGTCTGGGTTGTTTCCCTTTCCACGACGGACGTTAGCACCCGCCGTGTGTCTCCCGGATAGTACTTAGTGGTATTCGGAGTTTGCAAAGGGTTGGTAAGTCGGGATGACCCCCTAGCCTTAACAGTGCTCTACCCCCACTAGTATTCATCCGAGGCGCTACCTAAATAGCTTTCGAGGAGAACCAGCTATCTCCCGGTTTGATTGGCCTTTCACCCCCAGCCACAAGTCATCCGCTAATTTTTCAACATTAGTCGGTTCGGTCCTCCAATTGGTGTTACCCAATCTTCAACCTGCCCATGGCTAGATCACCGGGTTTCGGGTCTAATCCCAGCAACTATGCGCGCAGTTAACACTCGGTTTCCCTACGGCTCCGCTATTCGCTTAACCTTGCTACTGAAATTAAGTCGTTGACCCATTATACAAAAGGTACGCAGTCACCCCACGAAGGGGCTCCCACTGCTTGTACGTATACGGTTTCAGGTTCTATTTCACTCCCCTCACAGGGGTTCTTTTCGCCTTTCCCTCACGGTACTGGTTCACTATCGGTCAGTCAGGAGTATTTAGCCTTGGAGGATGGTCCCCCCATATTCAGACAACATATCACGTGTGCCGTCCTACTCGTTTTCACTGTAAAGTCTTTTTCATGTACGGGGCTATCACCCTGTATCGCCACCCTTTCCAGAGTGTTCCACTAAATTCTAAACAGCTTAAGGGCTAATCCGGGTTCGCTCGCCGCTACTACC
>NZ_CM134202.1:2145000-2425000 GCF_054112545.1 Agarivorans sp. MS3-6
GCTTCGCTTTGTAGCGCTGCGTGCCGTGTCAGTGGAGTCGCATTATAGGGATCCGCGTTTTCAGTGCAAGCGTTTTTTGAAGAAAAATTAAAATAATTGAGTTTATGACCAAAAAAAGCGCTAAAGGCTCAAAATTCACACTTTTCCAAGCTGATTTAGGCCTAATTGGCGAGGATAAACCTAGAAATGTTTAAAGCAGTCTCACGTTTAAGAAGAGTTGAAGCCCATGATTGAACGTTACTCTCACTCCAGCTCGTTAATTAGTCGTAATTTCGTTTGTAGGACTGATTAGTTTCTTTGTATTAATAAAAGGATGTCGTAAGCTGAAACCTTAATTGAAGATAACACCACTTTTGGAGAACCGACATGAGCGTAAAATCCTTTTCCGGCTTTAGTCCTATTTTAGGTAAAGAAGTGTGGGTTGATCCTAGCGCTGTTTTATATGGTGAGATTAAATTAGGCGATGACGTCAGTATCTGGCCTCTTGTGGCAGCCCGAGGCGATGTTAATCATATTCAAATTGGTGCCCGCAGCAACGTGCAAGATGGCAGTGTATTACATGTTACCCGCAAGACTGAGAATCCACCGCATGGTTACCCATTGATTATAGGTGAAGACGTCACGATTGGGCACAAGGCAATGTTACACGGTTGCACTATTGGTAATAGAGTACTAGTAGGTATGGGCGCCATCGTTCTGGACGGAGTCATCGTAGAAGACGAGGTTATGATTGGCGCCGGTAGTTTAGTCCCGCCTCACAAACGCTTGGAGTCTGGTTATTTATATATGGGCAGCCCGGCTAAGCAAGCGAGGCCATTAAACGATAAGGAACGCGCCTTTTTGAGTGAATCAGCCGATAATTACGTGCGCTTAAAACAAAAATATATAGAGCAGCAGACTTAAACCACAATATCACCGTTTTCCTCAAAGTCTTCTTGTTGTAGTTTTTGCTCTAACAGCTCTTCGATATCAAATTGAACACTGTGATAAGCCTCGAGCATTTTGTCGTCATTATTTAGCGGTAAACCGACTAAATGTTCGAGGGTTGCTTTTCGCACCGCACACTGAACTTTAGCGCCCATCACTTGGGCACTAAACTCGATTCGTTGATTGACAGCCTGCCAGCGCTGATCATCACTAATAATAATGGTTTGATTCATAAGCTACTCCAACATTAACGGCTTAGTTGTATTTTCTAGAGACTATTCTTAAAGTGTTGTCATTGAACAGACAAACTGCAAGTGGATAATCAATGATTAAATGGCAATGGTTGCGTTTCGAACAGCTTTCTACTGAACAGCTTTACCAAATTATTGGCTTGCGTGAAGCCGTGTTTGTGGTTGAGCAAAATTGCCCCTATCAAGATGTGGATGGTCGAGACCAAAACGCCTGGCATCTATTAGGCACTCAAAGCAATCAGCTACTCGCATACGCCAGAGCATTTGAACCGACCGAGCTAGATTCGAGTATTGGTCGAGTGGTTACTGCCGCTTCTGCTCGCGGCCAAGGTCTGGGCCAACAACTTATGCAGCATGCCATCCACTTTTGCCAAGCGCAGTGGCCTAAAGCTAATATTCATATATCAGCCCAGCGCTATCTAGAGAATTTCTATCAAGGCCTAGGTTTTGCTGTTTGCAGCGAACCTTACCTTGAAGACAACATTCCCCATATCGGTATGGAAATAGTGGCAAAACGCTAAATAAATTGACCAGATTAAATACTGGTCTTATCTAGCAATAAACACTAACAACTGAGGTTACGGCGTAACTCTCGCAATACTTGACGAGCACCAGGGCGAAGACCACGCCATACCGTAAAACTCTCTGCGGCTTGGCCCACCAGCATACCTAAACCATCGACCACTTTAGCGGCACCATGTTGTATTGCCCACTGATTAAAAGCGGTAACATCAGCTGAATAGGTCATATCGTAACAACGGGTATTGGCTTGAATCAGCGTTGATTTCACCGGTGGTAAATCACCTTTCAATCCTGCTGAAGTAGAGTTGATAATAATGTCGAATTCGCCAGCTAAGTCAGTAAATGAACTCGCTCTGATTGGTCCAAACTCAGCAAAACGTGCTGCTAGCGCTTCTGCTTTGCTAACCGTTCTATTCGCTATAATCAACTCATTGGGTTGTGCGAGTAATAAGGGATGTAACACTCCGCGCGCTGCGCCACCAGCCCCCAGTAACAAAATGCGTAAACCTTTAAGCTCGCCAAAATTGGCCACCAGATCAGCGACTAAACCCGCACCATCAGTATTGTCTCCCAAAATCACACCATCATCGGTCAGTTTTAAGGTATTCACCGCACCCGCGAGTAAGGCCCGCTCGGTGTGTTGCTCGGCAGCCTGATAAGCCTGCTCTTTAAATGGCGCAGTAATGTTACAGCCTTTCCCGCCCTCGCGCCAAAACTGTGAGAGGGCCTCAGCAAAACCATTGTCTGCTGGCTCAATTGCGGTATAGGTCAATTTCTGTTGAGTTTGACGGGCAAAAAGGGTGTGAATAAAAGGCGATTTTGATTGGCTAATTGGGTTGCCAAATACTGCGTATAAATCCATTAGGTGCACTACTTAAAACAAAAACAATAACGCACCTTAACAAGGCTTTAAGCAAAAGCCAAAGTACAAAAAATAAAAAGCAGCCTGCGCTGCTAATTATTAATCATCGTCATCCAGTTCTGGTGCATCATCGTCTAAATCGCTAGTGTCATCATCGTCACTATCAACTACTTTTGCAGCTAGCTTAGGCGGATTACTCACCAAACCATGAAAGGCCTTACGACCGGTAAGCTTTTTGTATTTTAGCCAAAGCTTTTGCTCGGCAGTTTCTGGCTCGGCGTCACCGCGGCACACCGACACAAATTCAGACTCAATCTCATCGATTGGCTGACGCAAGGCTTCGTCGAGCTCTTTAAAAGCGCTGCCACAACGCTCAAGTAACTCGGCTTCTTTTATCGTAAAGGCACCACTGCGAGAAAAGCCGCGGCGAAAGTTTTTATCATCGAAAAATCGACGTGTTGCTGAAAACGATCCATTCATAGCGCAAGACTCAACGATTAAAAATCATTAATATTATTTGTTAGGTATTCGCTACCAATGAGTAGCCAACAAATAAAATATTTAATCCATAGCTGGGATTGTTGCAAGAAAATAAGTCATTTTTTTTACAGCCGCTACATCGATTGATTTAACCAATCGCGGGGGACCAAATAACGTTGGTAAAGCTGCTCTTCTAAACTACCGACTTCAGGCCGCCAATTGTAACGCCATTTCACTAACGGCGGCAAAGACATCAAAATCGACTCAGTACGGCCACCCGATTGCAAGCCAAACAAGGTGCCACGGTCATACACCAAATTAAACTCAACATAACGACCACGTCGATATAGCTGAAAATCACGCTGCGCCTCAGTGAAAGGAATACCTTTGCGACGCTCTACAATGGGTAAATAAGCCACTAAGAAACCGTTGCCTACTGCTTGGGTAAAAGCGAAGCTTTGCTCAAAGCCATCTTCGTTTAAATCATCAAAAAAAAGTCCGCCTACACCACGGGTTTCATTACGATGTTTTAAAAAGAAATAGCGGTCACACCACGCCTTATAATTAGCATAAACTTCTTCACCAAAAGGCTGGCATAAGTCGGCAGCCGCTTGATGCCAAGAAATACAATCTTCATCAAAGCCATAATAAGGTGTTAAATCAAAACCACCGCCAAACCACCAAATAGGCGCTTCTCCTTCCTTTTCTGCGACAAAAAAACGCACATTGGCATGCGAGGTGGGCACCATTGGATTGTTGGGGTGAATAACCAAAGAGACCCCCATGGCCTCGAAATGCCTGCCCGCTAATTCAGGCCTCTGAGCGGTAGCTGAAGCGGGCATTTGCTCACCACAGACATGCGAAAAATTGACCCCCGCTTGTTCAAAAACTCGACCATTGGTTAATACTCGAGTACGGCCTTCACCGGTTAAGCCTTTATGTTCCGCAGGATCGCGTTGCCAATCATCGTGTAAGAAACGGGCTTGACCATCTTGTTGTTCCAATTGCTGACAAATAGTTTGCTGTAGTTGCAGAAAAAATTGTCGCACGGCTTCGATGTTTACGTCTTGCATGTTAGTTCCTTGAATCAATGTTATGCACGAATCACAGCACCAGTGAAAATGTCTTTAATTTGGCTCGTTTGCGTTGCCCCACCCAAAGGACCATCTAAGACTATATCTACACCACTGAGTTGGGTGGCTTGGTTCGCAGTGACCGCAGGGGGTTCTCCACTGTAATTGGCCGAAGTAGAGACTAAAGGTTTACCCCATACATCACACACAGCGCTCACTACGGGATGAGAGGTTAATCGCACCGCAACACTGCTAAATTGACCACAAATCCATTTAGGTGTTAGCTCTGACACCGGCACTAACCACGTGGTGGGACGCGATTGCGGGGTAATCAATAATTGTCGCTGCTCGGCACTTAGCGCCGCATACTCAATATATGGCAACAGCTGGGCTAAATCTGAGGCTAACAAAATCAACCCTTTTTCAACTGGCCGATGTTTTATTTTCAGGATTTTTTCCACCGCACTTTGCTGGTCAGGATCACAACCTAATCCAAACACCGCTTCGGTCGGGTAAGCCAATACCTGGCCTTGTTTTAATGCACTTATCGCCGTTTCGGCAACAGTAGTAATTGCTACTGTTTGAGAGTGAGAATGAGTCATTATTTTTGCACTTTAACTAAACTATGGATCAATACAAACTGTAGAGCGGCACACACCACCACTGAGGGCCCTGCAGGCGTATCTTGATACCAAGATAAACACAAGCCTAGCACCACCGATATAGCACCAAACACAATAGCAAATATAGCCATTTGCTCAGGTGACCGGCTTAAGCGTCGCGCCGTAGCCGCAGGAATTAATAACAGAGAGCTAATAATTAGCGCACCGACTATTTTCATCGCAATAGCAATCACCACCGCCAGCAATAGCAATAACAAGGCCCGCATAACAGCAACGTTCACTCCTTCAACTTCGGCGATTTGTTCATGTACCGTTGCCGATAGCAGTTTGTTCCACTGGCTCAGTAAAATAGCCAGTACGACTGCACCACCGCCCCAAATCCATAACAAGTCTTGTTGAGTTACCGCTAATAAATCACCAAATAAGTAGGCCATCAGATCGATGCGAACATTATCCATTAACGCCACAACTACCAAACCGAGGGACAAGGCTGAATGCGCCATAATGCCTAACAAAGTATCACTCGCTAATTGCTTATAACGCTGTAGCGACAACAAGATAATCGCCAACATCACACCGCTAAACACCACCGCGATTATCGGGTTAATTTGTAGCCACAAACCTAAGGCAACCCCCAGTAAAGATGCGTGCGCTAAGGTATCACCAAAATAGGCTAAGCGCCGCCACACCATGAAAGAACCCAGCGGGCCGGCTAATACAGCGATACCTAAGCCAGCCAATAAGGCATTGATTAAAAAGTCATCCATGATTTAGTTAATCTCTTGAGTACTTGGCTGATTATGATGATGCTCATGGTCATCACATACGTGATGATGGGTATAAACGGCTAACTGCTGACGTTCATTTTGAGCAAACAAACGCGCGAATTCAGGATGCTGAGCAACACTCTCTGGTTCGCCATGGCAGCATACATGGTGATTTAAACAAATCACATGGTCCGTGCCCGCCATCACTAAGTGAAGGTCATGAGAAACTAACAATACTCCACAATTAATCTGTTGCGCGATATCGGCAATTAACTGATAAAGCTCAATCTGTCCGGAGATATCAACACCTTGTACCGGCTCATCTAGTACCAGCAACTGCGGTTCACCTAATAAGGCTCTTGCTAATAATACTCGCTGCATTTCGCCACCCGATAAACGCACCATTTGCCTTGTCAGTAAGCTATCAATGCTTAATTGACGAATCACTTTAGCTAAACCTTGCTTAGATGAGCGACGCGCTAATTTTAAGAAACGCTCAACCGTCAAAGGAAAGGATTCATCTAAACTGATTTTTTGCGGTACATAGCCAATACGTAACTTTGAGGCCTTGGTGATATTACCTGAATCTGCCGAAATCAAACCTAGGATCACTTTAATTAAGGTGCTTTTACCCGCGCCATTGGGGCCAATCAAGGTGGTAATTTGACCTCGATTTAGCTCTAGCGAAACATGGTCTAATACCAAGCGCTGATCGAAGCTAACGCAGATGTTGCTTAATGACAGTAAGGTGCTCAATCTCAGCTTCCTATTGAAAAATCGTTTGTAAAAACCCAGCGAGTTTTACTTGGGGGCGCTATTCTACACTAGATGTTACACTATCGTATTATTTAACCAAATCACCCCAAAAAGTCTTTATGCGTAAACTGTTCTTTGCTTTATTGTTAATAGCCGCACCTAGTTGGGCAAGCAAGCCTAACATTTTGGTTAGCATTAAACCCCTTCAGCTAATTGTTACTAGTCTAACGGAAGGCCAATTAGAGGTGGATTATTTAATTAGTCCTAACGTATCCCCCCATGATTATGCATTGCGTCCATCTGACGTTCGACGTATTCGCCAAGCAGACCTGGTCATTTGGGTAGGGGAAGAGCTAGAACCTTTTTTAACTAAGCCACTCAGTCAAACCAATACCCTTCAACTCACCTTACTTCAATTAAAAGGCTTAAATTTGATTGAAGGTCAAGAAGGACACGACCATCATCAACATGGCGATCATCACCATGAGGTTGACCCTCACATTTGGTTAGGCCTTGCTGAAACTCGCGTTATCGCCGCTGCCATTAGTCAGCAGTTGATGGCCTTGCAGCCACAATCAAAAAAACTATTAGAGCAGCAATTAGCTCGATTTAACCAACGCTTGGACAGCTTAGAACAAGAGATAATGGAGCAGTTGGCGCCAGTGAAGCAACAAGGATACTTTGTCTTTCACGATGGCTATAGCTACTTTGAACGCCAATTTGGTTTGAATCGTTTAGGTGAGTTTACCATCAACCCGCAACGCCGCCCTGGGGCAAAAACACTGCAAAGTATTCGCCAACAACTAGAACAAGGTTCGGCTCGCTGTATTTTTGCTGAACCGCAATTTGATGGTGCCTTACTAGAAAACATAAGTAAGGATAGTGGCGCCCAAATTAGCCTACTAGACCCTTTGGGTATTAGTGTCGAACAAGATGCGCAAGGTTATTTTGCGCTACTAAGACAACTGGCTAATACCTACCATGAGTGTTTGAGCAACTAACAACAAGCGGAGCCTAAGCTCCGCTTTGTTAAATCACTCTTGAGAACTGCTGCCGCCGTGCTTGAGTGCGGAAGTACACATCAAAACACATACAAATATTGCGGATCAGCAATCGCCCCTTATTCGTCACAGTAATCGCTGCTGTGTTGATGGTGACGAGGCCATCTTCGACAAAAGGCTGTAGCAACTGTAAGTCTTCAGCAAAATAGTCGTGGAAGTTAAGGGTAAACTGCTGCTCTATATCGCTAAATTGCAGCTGGAAGTTACATATTAATTTTTTGATTAATTCACGACGAATCAGGTCGTCTTGATTTAAGGCTATGCCTTTCCACTGGGCGTGACCTTGCTGGTCAATTTGTGCGTAATAGGTTTTTAAGTCTTTCTGATTTTGGCTGTAAGCATCACCCAGCATAGAAATCGACGACACGCCTAAACCCAGCAGATCGGCTTCACCTTGGGTGGTATAACCTTGAAAGTTACGGTGCAACTCGCCTTTGTTTTGCGCGACGGCTAATTCGTCATTTGGCTTGGCAAAATGGTCCATACCTATAAACTGATAACCGTGGGTTGTGAGAAACTCAATACTGTCACGCAAAATACCTAAGCGCTCATCACTGCTTGGCATGGCAGATTCATCAATTTTACGCTGCGCAGCAAAACGACTAGGTAAGTGCGCATAGTTAAATACCGAGAGGCGATCTGGGTCTAGATCGATCACACGAGTTAATGTTTTGCTAAAGCTGTTGCGACTTTGATGGGGTAAGCCATAGATTAAATCAATGTTGACCGAGTTAAAGCCCACAGCTTTGGCCCGTTCAACCAAGGCAAAAATAAAGTCTTCGTCTTGCTCACGATTTACCGCTTGTTGCACTTGCTTATTAAAGTCTTGCACCCCTAGACTTAAACGATTAAAGCCTAACTCAGCCAGTAAATCGATAGTCGATAGCGCTATCTCGCGAGGGTCAACTTCAATACTGATTTCAGCATCTTCAGCAAAGCTAAACTGCTTAAACAGCTGGCCAGTAAGACGCTTTAGTTGTTCGGGTTCTAGATAGGTTGGGGTACCACCACCCCAATGCATTTGACTCACTTTACGCTGCTTAAAGCGCGGTGCTTGCAACAAGATTTCTTGCTCTAAGTAATCCAGATAAATATCGGCCTTATGTTGATGACGAGTAATCACCTTATTGCAGCCGCAGTAATAACAAAGCTTATGACAAAACGGGATATGCAGATACAGTGATAAGTCCCGTTCAGGGAATTTTTCACTTGCCACCTTAAATTGGGCTTCACCAAACTCTTCGCTAAACTCTAGCGCGGTTGGGTACGAAGTATAACGCGGCCCTGAGTAGTTGTACTTCTCGATCAGTTGTTGATCCCAATCTACACCAAGTAGTGACATGTGAGTGTTCTCCTAAAGCGTATCTAGATTCAGTTGGGCGATAACAGCGGCTTCTTGCAAGATTTGCTCGGCCAAGGCTTTCTCTTCAGCTTCACGTTCGAGATCTTGACGCATCCGCTGTTGCAAAGGCAGCGTATTGCGCGCCTCATGAGTGGGCAATTCTTTAACCGCATTATATAACTGAAACACAGACGGAAATCGCTGCGCCCAATCAATCACAGCAGGCGTTTGCAGGGCAATTAACAAATTACAGAGACGGATCACACCTTCTGATAAGCCACAGCGGTCCTCTTGCATCGCTTTCGCAATATAGCGAATATCGGTAAGTAAGTGTTGGTTACGCTTTTCAACAGCCTGTTTAATGACCTTACGTTGTCCAAGCAAACGCCCCACTAATACTGCAGCGTAAATAGCTAAAACCGAAATAATAGCTAGCCCTGCCAATACCCACCAAAACATACGACTTAATCCTTATATTGATCTAGAGAAGAGCTGTTGAGTGAACGCCATAACTGTTCGTCTTCATCTAATGCGTCAACTTCTTCAGCTTCTTCTGATAAACCTAGCTCAGCCAACAACTCTGCATGTCGGGCAAGTTGTTGATCAACCCACTGCTGCTCTTGCTTACTGATTTCAGCGCCCTCATCTAATAGGTCAATCAGGTTTTCCAAACGAGTGTTGGCCTCTAACAACGCTAACTCTTTCTCAGGAGTAAGTGGCTGCTTGGCTTTTACCGGTTTAATGTCTTTCTTAACTGCTGGTTTAGCCACACCCAAAACAACCGGTGTTTTACTGCCTAAACGCGGATCTTGCTTCTGTTTAGCGCCAGCCTGATTGGTGACCAGTTCAGCTTCTTGCTGACGGCTACCAGAGCTATTACCTTTACCTTTGGTTACACGATCGGGAACGGCAATACGCTTTGCTTTAAAATCTGGATCTTTACGTACCCCAATCAAACCACCTTTACGATTCTTTTTTCTAGCCATGTTAATTACCTTCACCTCTATGGAATAGCGCCACGTCGGGACCCACTATGTCCAATCTAATCTGATAACGATCGGCTAACCAATGCAATGTTTTATCGCTATAAAACACCACATGAGTCGGATCGTTTTTATAATGCCAATGGGGAAATACATCCATTCCCCAATGGCGCTTAGTCATTACGGCTAGCAAACCAGGCCTCTGCAACAAGTCCATTAAGCACTGCCAAGCTTTGGCCGGGTAGTTAAAATGCTCAACGACTTCAGTACAAGTTATAAACCGATACGTCTGCTGTAAACGCTGCTCATCTGGGTAGTATATTGGATCATAGTTCAGTAACTGATGTCCTGCTTGTGCTAACAAATGGCTTAACGCGGGCCCAGGACCACAACCAAAATCTAAACCAATAGCTGGCTGTTTCAAGGCAGCAATCACAGGCTCACTCACTCGTCGCAAAAAGTTTAAATATGCTTGATCTTGCGGGTCGTTATTATGCAAGTTGTAATGGGCGTGTTCAGCAGCAGCACTTAGCACATCATTCGGATCAACAAATATCAAATCACATACTGCACAATGCCAATACTGACGCGCTTTGTTACGATAAAAATCGTTGGGTGATGGGGTACTACAGAGTAGACATTTCACCGATCAACACCTTGCCGTATTTTTAGGGGCGCAAGTGTAACACTTAGAGCATCGATGGCGAATAATAAATCAAGCAGATATGGGCAGCCTGAGCTGCCCATTTATGTCTTAGTGCAATCCACCAAGATATTGCGACAAGATTTCAATGTCTTTATCGCTTAGCTTACTCGCAACATCTTGCATCATGCCATTCATATCGTTATTTCGTTCGCCACTGCGGAACATTTCTAGTTGCGACTTAATATAACCAGCATACTGCGAAGAGATACGCGGGAACTTAGCCAAACTTTGGCCTACACCTCGTGGCCCGTGACAAGCAGTACAAGCCGCGATGCCGCGTTCTAAATCGCCACCCATGTATAACTTCTGACCAGCTTCCACGTATTCTGGCGCAGTGGTATTTGGGCTCATAGCTTGCGCTGAGAAGTAAGCCGCTAAATCTTCCATGTCTTGTTCAGATAATGGCATTGCCATACCACCCATCACGGCGTTATTTCGGCCTTCAGTTCCACCGCTAGTCATAGCGGCTTTAAATTCTTGCAACTGTTTAACGAGGTATCCGGCGTGCTGGCCTTCTAATTTCGGATAGCCTGCAGCTTCACCTTGCTCGTTGTGACAAGCTTTACACGTTGCCGCTTTCTGCTCCCCAGCTGCTGCATCTCCCTTTGCCCATACTGGACTGGCTAAACCCGCCATTAACATTAAAACTACGGTAAGTTTTTTCATGACATTCCATTTATTAGTATTATTCCAAACCACACACTGGTGCCCCGTGATACACTTAGCGAGTCCAGTAACGGCATTATTTTACACAATTTTGCCAAAAACGTAATGTATTACCCTAATTTCCTTGTGGAGCTCAACATCACCATGGCGCAATATCATTTTCAAAACACCCACTTTATTACCAGTGCGCCCGATATTACGGCCATGCCGGAGGATAGCGGGATTGAAATAGCTTTTGCAGGACGCTCAAATGCTGGTAAATCTAGCGCATTAAATACTTTAACTCGCCAAAAAAGTTTAGCGCGAACCAGTAAAACACCTGGACGAACCCAACTAATTAACGTTTTTGAGATAAGTGAAGGCTTTCGTTTAATCGATTTACCCGGCTACGGTTTTGCCCAAGTTCCCGAAGAGGTTAAAAAGAAGTGGCAAAAGTCACTCTCTGAATACCTACAAGATCGCCAAAGCTTAAAAGGCATTGTGGTGTTGATGGACATTCGTCATCCATTCAAAGACACCGACCGCGGCTTAATTGAATGGGCAGTAGATTGTAATTTGCCAGTACTGGCATTACTCACTAAGTCCGACAAACTTAAGCAGGGCGCACGTAAAGCCGCTATTTTAAAAGGCCGCGAAACAGCCTCCGAGTTTGGCGGCAATGTCCGTGTAGAAGGTTTCTCATCGTTAAAACGAACTGGCTTAGACTTACTACAAAATGCGCTAGTGGCTTGGTTTGACCAACATCAGCAAGATAGTGACCCAAGCGAGACATCTGCCGAAGAATGACAATGACAGGCTTGTCGTTTTTCTGCAGGCCTTAACTTTCCCCTAAGCAAGCAATACTCCATTTAGTTACAACCACTGCTTTCGCTCATTTTCATCTGCATGCCGCCTCTTCATCCGCTTTTCACAGCTGTGAGCTGTGCGCTAGCTCATAAATTTATGAGAAACATCGTCTAGTGATAAATTTTGCAATTGAGCTACAGAAGAACGTAAAGGTTATGCCAAGCCAGACCATTATACTGAGCGCAAAACTAAATGAGGAAACAACATGAGCGTGAATGACACGACCAAAGCCAATGCTCTAGAGCCTAGTGAACTCAGTGATGCAGAAGCCGTAACCGCAGCAGACAAAGCACGAGCCGATCAATTAAAGCCAATTAGCGGCGCGCTAGTCACCCACATGTACACCGCCGATCCTTCTGCACACGTATTTAATGGCAAAATTTATGTTTATCCTTCGCACGATGTTGATAATGGCCAACCCTTAAATGATAACGGTGACCATTTCGATATGCGTGATTATCACGTATTTTCTCTAGACCGTCCGTTTGGGGTTGTGACAGACCATGGCAATGCGCTAGACGTTAAAGACGTTGCTTGGGCTGAGAAACAAATGTGGGCACCAGATGCTGCAGAAAAAGATGGCAAATACTATTTGTACTTCCCAGCACGCAACTACGACGGTATTTTCCAAATTGGAGTGGCGGTGGGCGACCAACCTGAAGGGCCATTCACACCACAAGATAAAGCGATTGAAGGCAGCTTCAGCATTGACCCTGCGGTATTTAAAGACGACGACGGCAGCCACTATATGTACTTTGGTGGGTTATGGGGTGGTCAGTTACAAAATTGGCGCAATGGTGAATTTGGTGAAGATCAATTCCCTGCCGATGATCAACCTGCGCTTAAACCACTAGTAGCAAAACTGACTGACGACATGTTGGAGTTTTCTGAGACGGTTAAAGAAATCGACATTGTTGACGAAAATGGCGAGCTACTGCTTGCTGGCGATAACGAGCGCCGTTACTTCGAAGGGCCTTGGATGCACAAACACAATGGCCGCTATTACTTCTCTTACTCTACAGGTGATACCCATAAAATTGCCTACGCAAGCAGTGATTCACCTTATGGGCCATTCCGCTATGAAGGGGTCATACTTGAGCCGGTATTAGGTTGGACCACCCACCACTCAATTGTTAAGTATCAAGATAAGTGGTTCTTGTTCTACCATGACAGTACCCTTTCTGCTGGTCAAACGCACTTACGCAGCATCAAAATGGCTGAGTTGAACATTGATGATAATGGCAAAATTGAAGTGATTGAGCCTTACTACACATAGGCCAACATTTTTAGCCAGTAGAACGCCACAACCGTGGCGTTTTTTGTGTCTGTAATAAATGTTCCGCTCAGCGCATAGTGACCAATCTACTGCACACCGAAATCCAGACAAAAAAAAGCCTCATCGTCCGATGAGGCTTATAAGAAATGAAATTCTTAAAACTGAAAGCACTATTCCAATTGCTTTAATTATGACTCGCAGAAAATGAATTAGTTCACAAAGTTTTTCAAAAAAATGCGTTTTTATTTCATGAGCTTTTCAAAATGTGTTTATTCCGCTGGCTTAACCTAGCAAAACAGACTTGCAAAGCTTCAATTTCAGAGGGAAAGCACTCAATAAAATGTAATTTAACAACTCAAAAAGAGAAATAAAGCAACAAAATGAGAGAGGAATAACGAAGAACGGATAAAAATCACAAACCCACAAGATCAACTGGGCGTATCCACTTAATTTTAAACAAAAAAACGCCCCGACAGATGACTGTCGAGGCGGCAAAATAGCCTGTTTCAACTACGTGAAATAAAGGTCTGAAAGATAGAACATCTTACCTCTGTACCCTACAACGGTTACTCTAGAGTATCACTGCTGAAAAATAAAGCACTTTTTGTAAGGGAATTTCATTTTTTAGGGCTAGGCGAGTTTTTAAATTACGCGAAAAGGTTTTCAAAATTACCATGACTAGACTCGAATTTTTGGCACAAAAAAAGAAGGCCTAAGCCTCCCTTTTGCCAACACCGCGATAACTTAGTGGGCTTCATCCCAATTGTTACCAACACCAGACTCAGCAACTAAAGGTAAATCTAAACTTACCGCTTGCTCCATCAGTTGAGTCAGTTTAGGCACTATACGTTCTATTTCACTTTCCAATACTTCAAACACTAATTCATCGTGCACTTGCATTAACATGTTGCAATGCTCGCTGGGCTGGGTGTCTAACCAAGCAGCCACCGCAATCATCGCCTTTTTAATAATATCGGCGGCGGTGCCTTGCATCGGTGCATTCACCGCTGCACGCTCGGCAGCTTTCTTACGCATACCATTACGTGAATTAATCTCAGGTAAATACAAACGACGGCCAAACACCGTTTCAACATAGCCGTGTTCTTGGCAGAAATCTCGTGTACTGTCCATGTAGTCTTGAACAGCAGGGTAGCGCTCAAAATATCGATTCATATAGTGTTGGGCGTCAGCACGGCCAATACCTAATTGCTTCGCCAAACCAAAGGCACTCATGCCATAAATCAACCCAAAGTTAATTGCTTTAGCACTACGGCGCTCATCACTGCTAACTGCCTCAAGTTCTTTGCCAAATACTTCCGCGGCAGTGGCTTTGTGAACATCTTCCCCCGCGGCAAAGGCTTTCAGTAAACCAGGATCCTGCGAAAGGTGCGCCATAATACGCAATTCAATTTGCGAGTAATCAATCGCCACCAATTTATAGCCATCGGCAGGGACAAAAGCCTGCCGAACTTTGCGCCCTTCTTCATGACGAATAGGGATATTTTGTAAGTTAGGATCAGTAGACGAAAAACGCCCCGTAGCCGTTACCGCTTGATGATAAGAGGTATGTACTCGACCAGTACTTGGCTCCACCATTTTAGGCAATTTATCGGTATACGTAGACTTAAGCTTAGATAAACTACGGTATTCTAAAATCACTTTAGGCAGGGCGTAATCTAAGGCTAATTCTTGTAATACTTCTTCCGCCGTTGAAGGGGCACCTTTTGGCGTTTTCTTAACGACTGGCAGTTCCATTTTCTCAAATAAAATAGTTTGTAACTGCTTAGGCGAGCCCAAATTAAATGGTTCGCCAGCCAACTCGTGCGCTTGCTTCTCTAAGCCATCAATGCGTTCGCCTAAAGACAAACTATGCGCCGCTAAACGAGAGCTGTCGATGCGTACACCTTGGCGCTCGGTTTGCGATAATATACTGACAAGCGGCAACTCAACATCTTCAAACAAGCTTTTCAGCTTAGGTTGCTGCTCTAATTTTGACCATAGGGTTTGATGCAAGCGTAAAGTAACGTCAGCATCTTCTGCCGCATAAGGCGCGGCGACTTCAAGTTCAATTTGGTTAAAGGTGAGTTGCTTAGCCCCCTTACCCGCGATGTCTTCAAATTTAATGGTTTTATGCTGGAGGTATTGTAATGACAGTGAATCCATATCATGACGAGTCAAGGTGCTGTTAAGCACGTAAGACTCTAACATGGTGTCGTACTTGATGCCTTTCAGGGCAATATCATAACGCGCTAAGACGCTAGCATCGTATTTTAAGTTTTGACCGACTTTAGCTTTGTTAGGATCTTCCAACATCGGCTTCAGTTTCTCGAGTACCCAATCGCGGTCAAGTTGCTCAGGGGCATTAAGGTAGTCATGAGCAACCGGTAAATAAGCAGCTTTACCCGCTTCTACTGCAAACGATAAACCGACTAACTCAGCCTGCATATAGTTTAGCGAGGTGGTTTCGGTATCAATGGCAATCAGTTCTGCGCCCTCTAATTGCTTAAACCACTGTTCAAAATGTTGCTCAGTTAAGATGGTTTCGTATTCACCTTTCAGTTCAACGACAACCGCTTCAGCGGCATCACTCGTCTGCTCCAGTTCACCACCTGTGGGCAATGCTAAGCTAGATTGATTGCTCAAAGCCTCACTTAACCAGCGTTTAAATTCTAATTGACCAAACAGCTTAATTAAGGCGTCTTTATCCTCAGGGCTGCGCTGCATGTCATCCATGCTAAAGCCAACATCGACATCACATTTGATGGTTGCCAATAGGTAAGACAAGCGGGCATCTTCGCCATGTTCGCGAAGTTTTTTCGGCATGGTTTTAGAACCGCGAAAGCCCAAGGGGGCAACCGCATCAGGATCGGCAAGCAGCGCATCAACACCGCCAATACCTTGTAACATAGCCAAGGCTGTTTTTTCGCCCACACCGGGTAAACCAGGAATGTTATCTACCTTGTCACCCATCAATGCTAAGTAATCAATAATTAGCTCTGGCGGTACGCCAAATTTGTCAATTACACCCGCACGATCCATCACCGTATCGGTCATGGTATTGATCAAAGTGATGTTCTCATCCACCAACTGAGCCATATCTTTATCGCCAGTACTGATCACCACCGCTTTGTTTTCAGCGGAAGCTTGTTTGGCTAAGGTGCCAATCACATCATCAGCTTCTACGCCTGGCGTTGCCACCAAGGGCAGCCCCATGGCTTTAATAACCGCATGTAAAGGCTCGATTTGACTGCGCAAATCATCAGGCATTGAAGGACGATTAGCCTTGTACTCTTTATAGATGTCATCTCGAAAGGTTTTCCCCTTGGCGTCAAACACCACCACTATGTGCTCTGGCTTAAATTGCTTAAGCAAACTGCGTAGCATGTTAATTACGCCATAAACGGCACCGGTAGCCTCACCTTTTGAGTTAGTCAAATGTGGCGGAGAATAGTACGCGCGGTACAGATAAGATGAGCCATCAACTAATACCAAAGGCTGCTCGGGGAGGGTTGCCATAACCGTGATCCATAGTTCTGATTTTGATTGCGCTCGATGATGCCACAGCCACTCTAAATGCACCAGAGCTAAGCGATTTAGCTATCGATAAATTGTGGATAAGTCTGTTGACAAACAGCAGTGATTCTCTCGCGAAATATTCACAAGCTTATTAAAAATGCATTAACATTATTTATTTCAACAACTTACAGAAAAAGAAAGGCAACAAGTAGGGGCAGCAAACACTTTCCTTATTGTGGAAAACATCATTCCATGACATTGCTTTTCGGGCCTAGCTGAACAATTAACAAACAACCCAAGCTAGGCAGGTGGAATAATATAGAAGATTATACTGGGGGAAACCTTGGAATAGATCACATTTTAATCAGCCTAAAAATTTAATTTCGTTTAACTAAAACTGGCATGTTTTAGTGCTGCCAGTAATGATGGGTAACTGGCCTGAAAATGTTCACTATTGGCGCATTCAAACCAAGTACTTTCGCTTAAGCCATCGAAACGCCACCACCATAATTGTGGGCCAAGATAAAACCCTAAGACTTGCCAATCGGCGCCTTGTTCAGTCACTGAGATTGGCCAAGATTGCTGCTCAACAAACTGTTTAGCTTGAGCTAAAAAATGCGCCTCACTAAACACTAGATTAAGTTTAATAACCGCATGTTCTTCAAGAATGTCTACGCGACCACTTAACTGCTGCATGATATTTCCAAACACTTGCCCCAGCTAGGCGGCGTTTCGGCAAAACGTTGCATATCTGCTTGCTGACTAAAAGGCTGGCTAAGCACCTTATGTAGCAATTGTAGATTCGCATAATCGCCGCCTTCAGCTTGCTCAATCGCGTGTTGCGCTAAATAGTTACGTAATACGTATAAAGGTACGTGCTGCTGAATATGTTCGATACGTTGTTGCTGGCTCAGCGTGCTATGCTGACAACGCGCAGTATAAAGCGTTAACCAAGTTTGCCATGGCTCAGCTAAGCGCTGCGGTAATTCTTCTAAGGGCTGCGCTAGGGCGCGTAAGCTTTGATGATAGTCGGCTTTTTGCTCGGCCAAGAGTTTAAGCAATTGCGCCAATAGTGCTTCGTCTCCATCCTGCCAAACCTGCAATCCCAATTTATTTAGCATCAAGCTTTGGTAATGTTGATTAATCTTCTGTTGATACCGCACCCACAGCGGTTCTGTTTGGTGGCTTGGTATGCAATCAGACAAAGCCTGCGCTAAACGCTGTAAGTTCCACAACCCTATTCCCGGCTGCTGATTAAAGGCATAACGACCATAGTGATCGCTGTGATTACAAATATGTAACGGGTCGTAATCATCAAGGAATCCATAGGGGCCGTAATCCATGGTGAGCCCTAGTATCGACATATTGTCAGTATTCATGACGCCATGACAAAAGCCTTCAGCTTGCCACTGGGCAATCATCAAGGCGGTGCTATCTACAACTTGTTCCAGCATTGCTAATACGGGGTTTGATTGTTCAAGACAATCGCTAAAGTAATGCTCCAAGCAAAAATCAACTAAGCGCTTTAAGGGCTTAGTTTGCTGCTGGTGATAAAGGTATTCAAAATGACCAAAGCGAATATGGCTGGGTGCCATACGCACCAACATCGCTTCTTTTTCAAAACGCTCCCGTTGCACTAGGCCAGAACCCACCGTTAAACTCAAGGCTCGCGTAGTAGCAATCCCTAAAGCCGCCATGGCTTCACTAGCCAAAAATTCACGTATGCTAGAGCGTAATACCGCTTTACCATCACCTTGTCGTGAAAAAGGGGTTAATCCAGAACCTTTTAATTGCAGCTCCCAGTAATCACCTTGCGGCGTTTTCACTTCACCGAGCAATAAGGCTCGGCCATCACCAAGCTGCGGTGAATAACCACCAAACTGATGCCCTGCATATACCGTAGAAGCAGGTTGCATACCATCAATCAATAGCTTACCAGCGCTTAAACCCAAGGCCTGCGGGCCTGCCATAAAACCGCTGTCTAAGCCAATTAACTGAGCCGCATCGTGACTAACAATGGCCATTTCAGGATCTTTTAGTGGCGTAGGTTGCTGCTGATGGCATAGATCCGGTAATTCAGTGGCAAAACGATTCACAAATTCCATGTGTGACCCTTGATTAGCAAATGATAAGTACTTAGCTTGCCTGATATTGATCGATAAGGCCCAAGAATTGATACCCATATCGTTCTAGTTTCTTTAAACCCACACCACTAATGGCCAACATTTCATGTTGCGTTTGCGGTTGTTGCTGCGCCATTTCAATCAATGTCGCATCGTTAAAGACCACAAATGGAGGTACCGATTCTTCATCAGCCAAGCGCTTTCTTAAATTACGTAGCAAAGCAAACAAACGTTTATCATAAACCCCATAACTGGCGGTTTTTTTGCTTTGCTTGGTGGTATTTAGGCGCGGTACCGCCAACGATAATGGTTGCTCACCCTTGAGAAACGGTCGTGCGGCTTCGGTAAGTTGGAGCACAGAGCTACGAGCAATGTTTTGCTGTAACAAGCCCAAATGGATCAATTGACGTAAAATGCTCATCCAATGCTCATGACTGGCACTTTTTCCGATCCCATGCGTAGACAGTTTGTCATGACCTTGTTCAAGTATGCGCTGTCCCATACTGCCACGTAATACTTCGATAACGTAACCAATACCAAAGCGCTGACCTAAGCGATAAACGCAAGATAGTGCCTTTTGTGCATCTTGCAGACCATCATATTGCTTAGGAGGGTCTAAACAAACATCACAGTTACCACAAGGTTTAGCGAGATACTCACCGAAATAATTCAACAATACTTGGCGACGACAGGTTTGTGCCTCAGCAAAGGCCACAATGGCATTAAACTTATGGCTTTCCACTCGCCGCTGTTGCTCGTTTTCATTTTCTTCAATCATCCGCCACACCCAATTCGCATCGGCAGGATCATACAAAAATACCGCTTCGGCTTCGGTGCCATCTCGCCCTGCGCGACCGGTTTCTTGGTAATAAGCTTCAATATTTCGTGGAATATCGTAGTGAAATACATAGCGCACATTGGGTTTATCAATGCCCATTCCAAAGGCGACTGTGGCAACCACCACTTCTATTTCATCCCGCTGAAACTGTTCCTGCACCAACTGGCGTTGTGCTATTGGCAAGCCCGCATGATAGGCAGCACTGCGCAAACCTTCTGCGCTCAGTTTCATCGCCAACTCTTCGACGCGTTTACGGCTACTGCAATACACAATACCGCTGTCTTCTCGGCGTCGTTTTACATAATCACTAAGCTGCTGCCAAGGGCGATATTTTTCTTGTAAGGTATAACGAATATTAGGGCGGTCAAAACTAGATATATGGGTGAAGGCTTCACCCAGCCCCAATCGCTGAACAATATCTAAGCGTGTTGTATCATCGGCGGTCGCGGTTAAAGCGACCAAGGGTATGTTAGGAAAATTCTGTTTGAGGCAACCCAGCGCATTATATTCAGGCCTAAAATCATGACCCCATTGCGAAATACAATGCGCCTCATCAATGGCAAACATAGCCAAAGGCAATGCTTGCAAGCGTTGTATAAAGTCACCATTAATCAATCGCTCGGGCGAAATATACAGTAATTTCAGCTCACCCTGCTGGAGGCTTCGGTAAACTTGGTATTGCTGATCACGCGCTAAGCTAGAGTTTAAGTAGGCTGCATTCACACCATTATGCTGCAAACTGTCTACTTGATCTTTCATCAACGAAATGAGTGGTGAAATGACCACTGTTAAACCTGACTTAACTAAAGCAGGAATTTGGTAACACAAGGATTTTCCACCGCCCGTAGGCATAATGGCAAGGCAATCTTGGTCTGCCAACAAACGCTGAATAACCGCCGCTTGCCCGCTTCTAAATTCGGCAAAACCAAAAACATCTTGTAGAACTTGCTGGGCGCGCTGCATTCGGGGTGAAATCCAAAACTGTGTTGTTGGCTAATCGGTCGGCTATTGTAATCAAGCGCCACGGTCTTGTCTTGGTTTGCCTTTATTCTTTTCTCGCTATATTGTATTTAAACAGGCGTTTAACTTTTAAGGATTAATGATGACCACCCTACGACAACAAAAATGGCGTAAAGCCATCGCCGACACCTTCATCAATCAAATGCCTTTTAATCAATTACTTGGTATTGAATTGGTAGAATACAGTGCTACCGGAGTCACCCTAAAACTCGCCATGGCCCCCAAATTAATCGGTAACCCCATTCACGGCATCTTACATGGCGGAGTCACTGCCACTATTTTGGATGTAGCCGGAGGAATGACCGCGGCCGCAGCGGCAGTACAACGTTTAGAAAACCTATCCAGTAAAGAATTGTCAGTACGGATGAGCAAAACCGGTACCATAGATCTGCGCATTGATTACTTACGCCCGGGAGTAGGAGAGCTATTTTATGCCTCTGCAGAAGTGATCCGTTCAGGCAATAAAGTGACAGTAACTCGCATGGAGCTACATAACCAAGAGGGTACCCATATTGCTTTTGGTACCGGTACTTACTTAGTTGGCTAGTCCAGTTCGCTTGCCACTGGGTAACTATTTTCTCATTTTCCTTAAGTAAATATTGATATCTCACTGTCAGTTATGACTATACTAAGGACATTAACTCTTCTGTTAAATAGGCTATCAGGCTAATGAGCGCTCCGACTATTTCGCCCAGTGTAATCAGTTTACTACAAGCTATTCTGCAAACCGTGCGAGAACACGCCCACAGCTTAAGCATAGAAGATATCGATCAATGGTTAGAGCACGAGCTTGAAGGGTACGGTGATTTTGCTCACTTCCCTGATTACCGAATCGTAGAATGTAAACTGTTCGGCATTTTTAAGAAACCGGGCCAAGAGTTGCAGCATTTTGAGCAAATTCACGATGACTGTCTAAATGAACGAGACCGTTGCCAACTCCGTTATTTGCACCTTCAGTTATCGTTAAGCGACTGCTTAAGCACAGAGGAAGAAATTCAACGCGCTTGGCCTACTCGGCTTTTAGCCAGCTATGCCGAGGATATTATTCCCGGCTACCAGTGTGTACGTGCTTGGCAAAGTTTCCATGCTCCACTAAATGAACGCTTAATTAGTGGTGTGCTCGGCCATTTAATTCACTTGTTACTGTTATCTGATAACCCCAAAGGTGCGGTACTCATCGCAGAGGTGGCTGAGCAGTGTAAGCAACACCCCCAACTAGATTTGCTATGGGCTAAACTTTACAAAGATGCCACCTCAACCGCATAAACAACTTGAGTCAATCATCCTAGCAACCGCGCAATTGAATATATGGCTGCATATCCATTCACCTGATACACTACACTGACTTTCTCGCCAAACTCCCAACTTAATGCCTAATCAAACCACTAAGCACGGTGTAATCTTTGCCCTTGCCGCCTATGTTATGTGGGGCTTTGCTCCCGTATATTTTAAAAGCCTGACTCAAGTACCTGCCTATGAAATTTTAGCGCATCGCGTCATTTGGTCTTGTGTATTTGTGGCAGCCTTGCTCGGTTTAGGTAAGCAATGGGGGGCGGTAAGTGCGGTTATCAAACAACCCAAGCAATTAGCTACGCTAGCACTAACCTCAGTGTTAATAGGCTTAAATTGGTTGATTTTCATTTGGGCGGTCAATAATGACCGCATGTTGGACGCTAGTTTGGGTTACTACATCAACCCCTTATTTAATGTTGTGTTAGGCATGCTGTTTTTGGGGGAGCGCTTTCGTCGCGCTCAATGGGTTGCGATTGGTTTAGCCCTCAGCGGCGTGTTAATTCAGGTTATAAGCTACGGCTCTCTGCCGTGGATTGCGATCAGTTTAGCGGTGAGTTTTGGCTTTTATGGTTTACTACGCAAAAAAGTCAACCTAGCAGCCTTGCCAGGATTATTTGTGGAAACCCTATGGTTATTTCCGCTAGCGCTGGCTTATCTAGGGTTATTTGCCGATTCAGCTACCAGCCATTTACTCGGCAATACTAGCAGTTTAAATATATTGTTATTAAGTGCAGGCATCGTCACGACCCTGCCCTTATTGTGTTTTGCTGCGGCCGCTACGCGCTTACGCCTGTCTACTATTGGTTTCTTTCAATACATTGGCCCCTCGCTGATGTTCATTTTAGCCACCAGTGTATATGGCGAAGAGCTAGAGCCCATGAAGCTACTCACCTTCGCTTTTATTTGGCTAGGTTTAAGCGTATTTACCTGGGATGCCTTACGTAACCAACGCAGACAAAAAAAAGCAGCCAAATAATGGCTGCTTAGACCTTACCCATTAGATTTTTTCGAGTCGGGCGTAAGCGAGTACCAGCCATTTCGCGCCCGCTTCTTCAAACTGCACTTGCACCCGACTTTGTTGCCCAGAGCCTTCATAATTCAACACGATACCCGCACCAAATTTAGGGTGGGCAACTCGCTGCCCTAAACTAAAACCACTATCATCAAAGGCTGCTTGTTGTATTTGGTGAGAAAAGCGTCCTTGTTGCACTGGTCGGCTAACAGCGGTATTCAAGCGGATTTCATCCAAGCATTCACTGGGTAGCTCACGCAAGAAGCGTGAAGGCGGATGAAAAACCTCTTTTCCCCACAAACGACGGCTCTCAGCATGGCATAAATATAATTTTTGCATGGCTCGGGTCATGCCCACGTAACACAGTCGGCGCTCTTCTTCGAGTCGTCCAGACTCTTCCGCCGACTGCTGGCTTGGGAACATGCCTTCTTCGACGCCCACTAAAAACACCACTGGGAACTCTAAGCCCTTGGCACTATGCAAGGTCATGAGCTGCACCGCCGCTTCATCAGCTTCAGCTTGATTGTCACCCGCCTCTAAGGCCGCATGTGATAAAAAAGCCACCAGAGGCGAAAGATCTTGGTCTTCTTCCATTTGCGTGAATTGCTGGGTGGCGGTGACCAGTTCATCTAAGTTTTCTACACGAGCTTGGGCTTTTTCGCCCTTTTCAGCTTGATACATCGCTAGTAGACCAGAGCCCTTAACTACGTAGTCAGTTTGCTCGCCTAGGGCCATTTCTTGAGTTTGTAACTTAAGCTGTTGTAGCAACTGTACAAATTGACTCACTGCATTGGCCGCACGCCCCGACAGGGCATTTTGTTGCAAACAATAGTCTACCGCTTGCCACAGGCTTAACTGCTGCTCACGGGCAGCTTGACGCAGCAACTCAATGGTTCGCTGCCCAATCCCACGGGTAGGGGTATTGACCACACGTTCAAATGAGGCGTCATCGTGAGGATTACTGATTAAACGTAAATACGCCAAGGCGTCTTTGATTTCTTGGCGCTCGAAGAAGCGTAAGCCACCATAGATGCGATAAGCCAAACGCTCTTGCATTAGCGCTTCTTCCAATACCCGCGACTGAGCATTGTTACGATACAAAATGGCACAATCAGCGAGGCTAGCGCCATGCTCTTCAACACGCTGTTGAATACGCGCCACCACAAAGCGGGCTTCGTCGATATCATTAAAAGCGGTGTAAATAGAAATCAACTCGCCATCTTTATCATCGGTCCAGAGACTTTTACCCATACGACCTTGGTTGTTTTCGATAAGCTGATTAGAGGCTTTTAGAATATTGGCGCTGCTTCGATAATTTTGCTCAAGACGAATAGTATTCACCTTTGGTACATCTCGTTCGAAGCTTTGAATATTTTCAATTTTAGCACCACGCCAGCCGTAAATAGACTGGTCGTCATCGCCTACGATAGTGATGTTATTGTGGTCGGTAACCAACATTCGTAGCCAAGCATATTGAATGGTGTTGGTATCTTGAAATTCGTCCACCAGAATATGGCGAAAACGCTGTTGGTAATGGTGCAAGATATGCGGCTGTTTTAGCCACAATTCGTGGGCGCGTAACAACAATTCAGCAAAATCGACCAAACCAGAACGATCACATGCCTGCTGATACGCTTGATAAATTTCTAACTGCTGACGCTCAATGGGATTGTTACTGTAGTCTACATGTTCAGCCCGTTGGCCCTCATCTTTACGCGCATTGATATACCATTGAACTTGCTTGGCGGGCCATTGTTTCTCATCTAGATTCATCGCCTTGATTAAGCGACGCAATAGGCGATATTGATCGTCAGAATCGATGATTTGAAAGTCATCGGGCAGGCCTGCATCACGAGAGTGGGCACGTAATAGGCGATGCGCCAGCGAGTGAAAGGTCCCCATCCACATACCTTGAAAGCGATTGCCGACTAATTTCTCAACCCGTGAACGCATTTCTGCTGCCGCTTTGTTGGTAAAGGTGACCGACAAAATTGATAGTGGAGAAACATTTTCCACCTGCATTAGCCATGCAATGCGATGCACCAAGACACGCGTTTTACCGCTACCAGCGCCCGCGAGTAATAACATATTGCTAGGTGCAGCGGCGACGGCTTCGCGCTGCTTATCATTGAGGCCGTCTAACAGCTCAGAAATATCCATGGTGCTCTCTTGAGGGGTAAAAACACCTGTATATTATAACAGGTATTGAAGTTGTGCCAGTTGGCTTATCTCGATATCGGGTAAAGCGGTCAGTTTTCTTGGTTGTTGGCTATTTTGATTAAGCCAAATAGAGCGGTAACCCGCCTTAGTGGCCCCCGCAACATCGGTAATGCAGTGATCGCCAACGTGAGCAATTTGCTGCGGTGCCAACTGTAACTGTTGACTGGCATAGTGGTACATATCAGCCGCTGGCTTGGCGCTAAACTTGCCACCAGCCTTTAGCTCTAGCTCGAACAATCCACCTAAGCCAATTTGGAGAATATCAACATTACCATTGGTGATCGCGACGAGACGATAGCGGCTGGCGAGCTGTTGCAGTAACGCCAAACTGGTTGGCGGCACCACAAAGTCACTACGTACCGCTAAGAACTGCTGAAATATTTGCTCGGCTAAGTGACTCGCCGCTACTTGCTCCAGGCCGTGCTCAACAAAGGCCAAGCGCAACCAAGCTATACGGCAGGCGCTCACATCACCTTTCAATTCTGGATTATTCTTAATAATACGGCGTTTATACTGCTGCCACTGACTCGTGGTCAAATGTGCAGTGGCATGCACTTCAGATTTAAGATAATCCATTAACCACTGTTCGGCGCGGTGAATATGCGGCCAGTTATCGTATAAAGTATCATCTAAGTCGAAAGACAGCGCCTTTACAGGTGACCAACTTCGGTAAAAAATCATCTGCTTACTCGCTTAAGGTTTACGTTTAGCACGTGGGTGAGCCGCATCATAAGTACTCGCCAAGTGGGCAAAATCTAGATGGGTATAAACTTGGGTAGTGGATAAGTTAGCGTGCCCCAATAACTCTTGAACCACACGTAAGTCACCACTACTTTCTAATAAATGCGTAGCAAAAGAATGGCGCAACTTATGAGGATGAAGGGTGCTGCTTAGTTGCATTTGCTGCGCCCAGTGTTGCAAACGCTTTTGCACAGTGCGGTGGCTAATTCGCTGTTGGCGAACACTAACAAACACCGCCGGCTCCGCTTCGTCCATGACCAATAAGCGCCGCTGCTTAAGCCAGTGTTTTAGTGCTTGTTCCGCTTTAGAGCCAAAAGGCACCAAACGCTGCTTGTTACCTTTACCGGTGACCAACAACTGCTGTTGTTCAAAATCGATATCCGAAACATTTAAACTCACTAGCTCAGCCAGTCGAATACCGCTGGCGTACAATAATTCCATCATAGCTAAATCACGGCAACTGACTAAATCACTGCTATCTAAAGACAATAACTGCTCAATAGAATCAATGTCTAAGTTCTTGGGTAATGGCTTGCTTTGCTTGGGAGCAGAGATACCAATCACCGGATTGAGCGGGACTATTTGTTGACCCAGTAAATAGTTAAAAAAGCTTCGCAAGGCCGACAATTTATTCGCCATAGAGCGGGGCGATAAGCCGGCTGTTTTTAGTTTAACTAACACGCCACGCAAGATCTGAGAATCAACCGATTGCCATGACTGGCAACCCAGTTCATTTAACAGTTTTTGATGTTGTAGCAAGCTACGTTGGTAGGAGCTAATGGTGGCGGGGCTATAGCGACGCTCAACCTCTAGGTAGTGGAGAAAAGCGTCAATATCATCCTGCATATAACGCTTATGGCTCTTGTTTCAATGGCACTAAACGTATCAATAAGCTGGCGATTACCTGGCAGAGTTGGGTAAGTAATAAACTATCCATACCAGCCACGTAGTGGTCTGCATCGCGGCTCGCCGCAATGAAAAAGCCTAACTCAGCATTGTGGCCTAACGGCATCATTGCCACTGAGGCTATATCGTCAGTGTGCTCAAACAATAGCTCCAATTCTCCTTTAGTCATACGACCAAAATAGTGAGGCTGATGACTTAAACGAGTTACCCGTACTCGCTCGATTTGCTCATGCTCTAAACCATATTCATCAGTTAAATCACCCGACGCAAACAAGCTTTTACTCAAGCGTAAAGACACTCTTTCTACACCTAAGTCATCCACAAGCGCACGGCTTAAACGATGCTGTAATTCGGCAAAAGAATCACAGGCCATTAAATCCGGTAATAAATCTACATATACGTTGTAAATGCGTTCATTAAGACTAGCGACGGCCATTAAGTCGGTGATTTCTTGTTCGAGGTTGAGCACTTTGTCGCGCAACCGCTGTACTTGTAACTCGACTAAAGACACCGCCCCTTTCTCTTTATGTGGCAAACGCAATTGCTTTACTAAGCTGGGGTGACGCATAAAGAAATCAGGATTATCTAATAAGAACTCCACCACCAAGGTTTCGTCAATTAGCAAGGGTTGAGACAGATCGAACTCACTCATAAATGCACCTGACCATCAAACACCATGACTGCAGGGCCAGTCATTTTGACTGGTTTACCTTCTCCCTGCCATTGAATGCGTAAGCGTCCACCGGGTAAATCAACATTCACATTTTCAGCTAATTTACCTTGCTGACGCCCAACAACAACCGCCGCACACGCTCCCGTACCACAAGCAAGCGTTTCACCAACACCACGCTCATAAACACGTAGTTTAATGTTGTTCTCGTCGATAATTTGGCTGAAACCTACATTCACTTTTTGCGGAAATCGCTCATGTTTCTCTAGGCTTTTTCCTAGCGTGTCTAAAGGCGCTTGAGTGATGTCATCGACATCGATAACACAATGTGGATTGCCCATAGAGACCACACCGGCAAAAACGGTTTGCTCTTCACCCCTTAAGATGTAGGTTTTTTCTGCTTTTTTAGCGCGAAAAGGGATTTTACTTGGTTCAAACTCTGGCACCCCCATATTCACGGTGATCTGGCCATCACTCTCGACATGCAAGACGATTTTCCCCGACTTGGTACTCACCCCAATACTGCGTTTATTAGTAAGGCCTTTACTCACCACAAAGCGGGCAAAACAACGGGCGCCATTACCACACTGCTCAACTTCACTGCCATCGGCATTAAAAATTCGATAGTGAAAATCTAAATCTGGATCATAGGGTGGCTCAACCACTAAAAACTGGTCAAAGCCAATACCAAAATTACGATCTGCCAGACGGCTAATCACTTCTTGGTTAAAAAACACATTTTGGGTGACATTGTCGATAACCACAAAGTCATTACCCAAGCCGTGCATTTTAGTAAAGTTTACTAACATTATTTTTATCCTTTAGGCAACAGCGTTTCGCCGGCCCAAAGAGACTCGAGGACTTCACGCTCACGCACAATATGCGCGCTATCACCGTCAACCATCACTTCGGCTGCTCGACAACGAGAGTTATAATTTGAGCTCATGGTAAAGCCATACGCGCCAGATGAGCGCACTGCGATATAGTCGCCCGCTTCAATGGCTAATTCGCGGTCTTTACCTAAGAAATCGCCAGTCTCACAAATAGGCCCCACCACATCATAGCTAGTCGCGATAAGTTCAGGACGCTTAATCACTGGCACAATACGTTGCCAAGCGCTATATAAAGACGGACGCAACAAATCGTTCATCGCAGCATCAACAATGGCAAAATTTTTACTGTCTGACATTTTTAAGAATTCAACTTTAGACACTAAAATACCCGCATTGGCCATAATGGCACGGCCAGGTTCAAACAGTAGCTTTAATTTTCGGTCACCTAAGCGTTCAGCTAGAGCGCTAGCATAATCTGCAGGCTCGGGTGGGGTTTCATCGTCGTAATTAACGCCTAAGCCTCCACCAACATCAAGGTGCTCAATCACAATGCCCTGCTCGGCAAGCTGGTCGATTAAAGCCAGTAATTTATCGATAGCTTCGACAAAGGGCGATATTTCGGTTAGCTGCGAGCCAATATGGCAATCTAGACCTACGACATTCAACGACGGTAAATCCGCGGCATAAGCATAGGCGGCGGCAGCTTTTTCAATCGCGATACCAAATTTGTTTTCTTTTAATCCGGTAGAGATATAAGGGTGTGTGCCAGCATCAATATCTGGGTTAATACGTAATGAAATAGGCGCTACTTTGCCTAAACCTTGAGCCACTTTACTGATTCGATCTAGCTCAGGCTCAGATTCTACGTTAAAACAGTAGATACCGTGATTGAGCGCATCGGTAATTTCTTGCTCGGTTTTACCCACACCTGAAAAGACCACTTTAGCAGGATCACCCCCCGCCTTTATGACTCTTGCCAGTTCACCACCAGATACAATATCAAAGCCAGAGCCCATTCGCGCCATCACATTAAGTACCGCTAAGTTTGAATTAGCCTTTACTGCGTAACAGATCATGTGTGGACGTTTACCCGCCGCTTTGTCAAAGGCTTGCCAATGACGCTCAATCGTGGCGCGTGAATATACGTACAAAGGTGTACCGTAAGTGCTGGCTAAGTCAGCTACCGAGCATTGTTCTGCGTTTAATTGCTCGTTTTGATAACTAAAGAAATCCAATGATCTGTCCTTTTTTGTGTTGCAGTGCTTACTCTGTAGGTTCTGCTTGTGCGGGGGCCGCCGGGGTATTTTCCGGTGTCGCTTGCGGGTGAGTAAGAGGTCCTTTTTGACCGCAAGCACTAAGCCCAATACTCAGCAAAATAACAGCTATTGCCTGTTTGTTCATGATAAAGCCATGATTCTTTTTTGAATGCCCTCTATAATCCGCATTCGAAGCAAGAAAAGCAATAGGACAGGATGATTGTGATGAATGATAGTCAATATCACCAACTGGTGGATAATGCCTTTGAAAAGATCGAAACGACCACGGATAGCGATGACTTCGATATTGAATGTGATGTTAATGGTGGCGTGCTTACCTTAGAGTTTGAAAATCGTTCTAAAATGGTAATCAACAAACAAGAGCCATTACATCAGCTTTGGTTGGCGACTAAATTTGGTGGCTTCCATTTTGAGTGGCATGAAGAGCAAGGCTTGTGGATTTGTAATAGGAGCGGCGTAGAGTTTTGGTCATTCTTAACTGAATCGATTACTAAGCAGAGTGGCGAACAGCTGTCTTTCTAAGCATGCGACCCAGTAGCAGCACAATTAATTGTTAGCTGCTACGATATGACTTAACTTGCCACTGCCCTTCGACAACAACAATGTCGTAGAACTGAGGCAAGTTAAAGTTTATCACCTCATTACGAGTACCATATTGCTCTCGAGAAGAGGTGTAAAACCGATTAATTCCTTGCACTAATTCTTCTTTACTCCCTTCAAAATCTTGATACATCTCAATACGGTTGTGTTCATCAACAATATAGATGTTAAAACCAGTATTAAGATTTTCAAAGAAGTACTGTACCAATCCTTCGCTAGCATGCGCTTCTACAACGTTAGGTACTTTTTTGGTGTTTCCCGCGTTTAACTGCAAAGGCATACGTTGTAGTTTGTTATTAGAAAGCTGACGATAAAACTCTACGCCATTTTCTAATTTTTTAACCGATACGCCACGGTCTTCAATGAACAAGCCGTATTTGTCTCTACCTAATACAATGGTTTTTACAATGCGTTTATCCAAGGGTTGTAAGCGACTCTGAATACTCTCAACTAACAAGGTTTTAAAGTTACTACATATCTGTTCACGCAAGTTTTCACTGTAGCAAAATACGTCAATGTGTTCGGGAACATTGGCATCGCGATGCATCTTGCCCAATACGGTCGTTAAGGCATCAACCACCGCACTATCCCCCTTAAAATGCAGGGTTCTAATCTCATTCCAAGTATTGCGGTAGACCAGATCAACTGAGCCCACTAAACAATCAGAGTCTCGACCAAAACTAAATACGTCAGTAGCAGTAGCATCAAACTCGATCACTTTACCCGCCCATTTAGCGGTAGGATCTTTCTCTAAATTGATGAATACCCCTAAATGGCGTATTTCACAAGGACGCGTTAAGGCCGTATTACTGGCCGCATCAACATTGACTGGAAAAGCTCGGCGTAAGTCTTCAGCAAACTGTTTTAGCGTCTCAAGATTCAAATCACCTTGGTGTTTATGCAAACTTAACTGGGTTTGGTCGGTTTTAAGTTGATTAAAGTAGCTCCAGGCCATCAATTTAGAAATATAGCTGGCGTGCTCAAGTGGAGCTTGTCCGACAATCGATAAACCAGTAAGAGGCTGTTTATATAAGTACCAACCTTCAGCGCAGCTTCGCCCCTTGGGAACATGAATAAAGCTGAGATTTTCCTCTGATAAATCGGGAGAAATTTGCGGATTAATCAGGGTCACTTTGCCCGGCAAGCTTTCAAAGGCCGCATACAACTTACGTGACAATATGCCGATATCTTCAGGGTTAATTGACTCACTAATATCGTTACGGCGGGCAAAGCGAATCAAGTTTCGGTAACTTAGCATGAGTGCGTCGAGTAATTCACTGTGCGCTTGGCGAACATCTTGTACTTTCCAAGCACGGCGCAGATTAAGGTGCTCAATTTTATGTTGTGGCCAATCCCATTGCTTAACGAGCTTAGCCATGAAGCGCTGTTGCCAAGTTAACGAGCGCACGTCAACTAAATCACTCGGTAAGGGACTACATTCGCAGTTTTTCAGATAGAAACAGCGCCTAACCAAATCCAAGCGGGCGCTATCTTTAATTGATTCAAGATACTTGGTTACCTTATCCAACATCAGATAGTAAGCATCATGTTCTAGTGCAAAGGTTTGGTCTTGCTGCATGAGGCGTTTGGCTTCTACCGCCAATAAACTTGGCCTTGGGTAATCCGCCGAATACGCTTCCATTAGCAATGTTTTTAATACCGCTTTATAGGGCGAGTCGATACCCTTGTAAAGTTGCCATAAGCCAGAGCCAAAATACTCTTCTGCCGGAATGGTATCTAAGCCACCTAAATCTAACCACTCTTGATGATTAAATACACCTAACTCGAACTGAGCAGCCACAAAACTCTCATAGCTCTGCTCCAAATTAGTGGGGACGGCAAACCAGACCAACTGTTTACCGGCAAGCGGTAACGCGGTGCGATAAAATTCATCCAGCAATAACAGGTGTTGAGCACTGCCACAATTGTCTTTAGACAGCTCGCTGATAGAACCGGTCTTAAATTGGTTTTCTTCAACCATGAAGAAATTAAGCTCAACCCCTTGGTGGGCGGCCCAAGAAGAAATCTGTGCGCACTTTTCAGTGAGTAAGGCGACGCGTTCCACTGCTAAGTCGGCATTGTGACAAACCCAAATATCCAAATCGCTTGATTCAGTTTGCCCCACCGTGGCGGTACTCCCCATAGAGTACAGGCCTAAAATTTCACACTGATTAGGTTGTTCAGGGCTACATAAGAAGTGTTGCTGTAAATAAATGGCGTGCCGAGCACTAGGCTCAAATTGACAAACACCACTAGGTACTTGCCCTTCAATAAACCCAGGTACGCAAGGATGCGAATAATGCAGCATCAACGGCAACAGCTCAAATACCTGCTGAACAGCGGCAGGCATGGTCTGCAATGCGAGTTGCTTACGGTGCTGATTTGATCGCGTCACCTTCTCTAATAGAGAGGCAATTGTTTCTTGCAAAGTTTTTATTACCTGTGGCTTAGTGGGTTAATATTGACTGAATTTCAGTGATAACAAAATGTGATCATCTTAACAGTTAGTATAATACCGGTAAATACAAACGCACAATTTTTGTGCGTATATTTAGACTAGTACTAATTGTTGTAACTCAAAGAGATAGTCTTTACTCAACCATCCCTGTTAGTAATGCTTGCTTGGGCTAAAAACTATCCAGTGGTACTATTTGTTACCCAAATCAAGAGGTTTATTCCAGTGAAGAAAGTGAGAATCGCAACTCGCAAGAGCCCTTTAGCTATGTGGCAAGCCCACTTTGTTAAATCAGAGTTAGAGCGTCACCACCCCAGTTTAACCGTTGAACTTTTAGCGATGAGTACTCGAGGCGACAAGATTCTAGATACTCCCTTAGCCAAAATTGGTGGTAAAGGACTATTCATTAAGGAGTTAGAGGTGGCCATGCTGGATGGCTTGGCCGACATAGCGGTGCACTCGATGAAAGATGTACCGATGGAATTTCCGCAAGGTTTGGGCTTGCATTGTATTTGCCAACGAGAAGATCCTCGTGATGCCTTCGTCAGCAATCACTACGCCACCTTAGATGCATTACCACAAGGGGCGATTGTTGGAACCTCTAGCCTACGTCGTCAATGCCAACTCAAAGCGCAGCGCCCAGACCTAACCATTAAAGACTTGCGTGGCAATGTGAATACTCGCCTAGCAAAATTAGATGCCGGGGAGTTTGATGCCATCATTCTGGCCAGTGCCGGACTGATTCGCTTAGAAATGGCCGAACGGATCAGCGCGTATATCGAGCCCGAGCAAATTTTACCTGCCGGCGGACAAGGCGCTGTAGGTATCGAATGTCGCAGTGACGATAGCGAATTACTCGCTTTGCTTGCCCCGCTAAATCACCTAGCTACTGCAATGAGAGTGAGTGCTGAACGAGCAATGAACCGTCGTTTAGAGGGGGGATGTCAGGTGCCTATTGGTTGTTACGCCGAGCTAGAAGGTGAGCAATTATTTGTTCGCGGTTTGGTCGGGGCGATAGATGGCTCTCAAATCATTGAAAAGCAGCTTCGAGGGGCCTGTAAAGACGCCGAGCAGATCGGTTTAGCCTTAGCTGAAGAACTATTAGAAGCCGGTGCCGCGCCCATCTTACAGGCGGTCTACCAAAAATAAGGATGCCTTGTGCAAGTACTTGTTACTCGACCTAAGCCGCACAACCAACAATGTGTCAAAACGCTTCAAGCTTTTGGCTACTCAGCGATTGCGGCTCCTATGGTAGATATTAAAGCCAGCCAACAACTGGCTCAATTAAACACGATACTTGCAGCTGACAGTACTGTCGACTTAGTCATTGCGGTCAGCCAATATGCGGTTGAGTCCTGCCAACAGTTTGTCCAACAACAGCGACTAAATTGGCCAAGCTCATTACAATATTTAGCGGTTGGAAAAGCCACCGCTGAATGTTGGCAACAATATGGCGTTAAGGCCTTAGTTCCTGCACGACAAGATAGTGAAGGTATGTTGCAACTGATTGACCAACAATTGCAGGGGGTGACTCGAGCCACTATCTTACGTGGACAACAAGGTCGCGAATGGCTAGCGCAAAAACTACAAGCCAAAGGCATAGAGGTGAGCTATGTTACTTGTTACCAAAGAAATTTAATTAGTTACTCAGAGCAACAACTTGAACATTGGCGCTCACAGATCAACACTATAATTGCTACTAGTGGTGAAATTTTGAAACACCTTACTACCCTTACTAGTACACCAATGCAACGAGCTTGGCTTAAAGGCGTTACTTTATTGGTGCCAAGTCAGCGTTTGCTTGAATACGCGAAGAGTTTGGGTTTTGTGCACATTGTATTGTGCGAAGGCGCATCAGATATGGCTTTTATTAACGCATTAGCGCAGATATCGTCATCGGCAAGGAATAAAAATGACCAAAGATAAACAATCAGATAGCCAAACCAAGGCTACTCCCTCTAATGATTCAACGGCCACTAATACCCATGCCGCAGCGCCTGAGCTAGCGTCCCCTGCAACATCGAACGACTCAGGAGACAAAACAGCTAAACTACTGGCGATTATTGCGATTATTCTTAGTATTGCAATGGCCATAGGCTTATATTGGCATGGCCATCAGTTCCGCGAGCACTCAGAGACCCAAATTCAGCTAATGAAAACCAGCCTAGCGGCCAAAGAGCAAAATTTAATTAGTGGTGTGAGTTCAAATAAAAGCCAGCTCAGTAATATCGATGACAAACTGGCAGAGCAGCAACAAGCCTACGTTGCTTTGCAAGCTCAGTTAGCATTAACCGAGCAAAACCGCAAAACCATTGAGCGCCAATTAGCACTGCTGAATATTAAAGATGCTAATCATTGGCGACTCAATGAAGCCAACTACTTACTAAAGTTAGCCGCACACAAGTTATGGCTAGAACAGGATCCCGCCACAGCCATCGCTCTGTTGTTAGAAGCCGATAGCAGTATTAACAACGCCGATGACCCTCATCTGTTGCCGCTTCGTCGTGCCATAAATAACGATATTCAATTGCTAAAAGCGATACCTTTGGTCGATAAAGATGGTATTGCCTTTCAGTTAGAGAGCATTTTGCATCAAGCCGAAAACCTCCAGCTAGCAGAAATTGAACTGCCAGAAGCCGTACAACAGCAGAATAATGAACTCAGTGCCGACAGTGCCGATTGGCAGGAAAATTTAAGTAAAAGCTGGCGCAAGTTTAGTGAAAACTTCATTACCGTGCGTCGCCGTGACGGCCAAGTTGAAGCCTTAATAGAACCTCAGCATGCTTGGTACTTAAAAGAGAACCTAAAGCTACAACTACAACAAGCCGAACAAGCGCTATTTCGTTCCCACGGGGAGCTCTTCAAAGCTAAGCTGCAACGCGCTGAACTTTGGGTGACGGATTTTTTCATTCAAAACAGTCAAGCTCAAGCGATGATTGCAGATTTGCAGCAACTGCAGCAACTGAACATTGTCGATAAGTTACCGGAACAACTCTCTAGCTTAAGCGCAGCCGAGCAAGCCATTAAAGATCGCCAACAACGGCTATTACCTTCTTTAGGGGAGGGCGAGTAATGTTTAAAATACTTATCCTGCTAGTGTGCATTGCCATTGGCTTATCCCTCGGCCCGCAACTCGCGGGAAATAAAGGATACGTACTGATTGCCTTTGACAATTACACCATCGAAATGTCGGTAACCAGTGCTATTTTCCTCAGTTTTATCTGTTTCTGTGTGTTGCTACTTAGTTTATGGTTGGCTCGATGGTTATGGCTAAGTGTCTCTCGCAGCGGCAACTGGTGGGGCCAACGACGCAAACAAAAAGCCATTAGTAACACCCAACAAGGCATGCTGGCGATGATGAGAGGTGATTATCAAAACGCAGAAAAATTAGTCAGTAAAGGGGCCAGTTTTAGTGATGCTCCTGCATTAAACTATTTAGCCGCCGCCGAGGCAGCTCAGGAGCAAGGCCAAGATAAGAAGCGCGACCAATATTTGGAGCAAGCCAATAAAACATCAAACAATGAGTCGGCAGTACTGATTACGCAAGCTCGCCTGCAAATCAAGCAGCAAAACTTCCAAGCTGCGCTGAACAGTATCGAGCAATTACCACATGAAAGTATCAAGCAAGCGCCAGTAAAACGTATGCTGTTACAAATATTGCCCCAATTATCGCTTTGGCAACGCTATATTGACTTGTTACCGCTTGCCGCCAAGGCAGAATTGATTGACGCGGCCCACTATCACAGCGAGCTATCAACCAGCTATCAAGCATTATTCTTGCAGCTGGCTAATAGCAGGGGCTCAGAGGCCGTCGCTGAGCATTGGAATACCATGCCACGCAAGCAGAAAAAATCGATGACCATTGCGGCTGCCGCATGCCAAGCCTTAATTACCTCTGGTGATAACACAGCTGCGTATCAATTACTCGGTGATTTACTGAATAAACACGCCGATAAAGAACTACTAGCAGTGGCTGCAGAATTACATTTAGCTGATCCTCATCCGCTACAACAGCAACTCAGCGGCTTGCTTCGTAAACACCCTAATAATACAGCGCTATTAAACCTTATTGCTCAGTTACATATGCAACAACAACAATGGCAAGAAGCGAAAAAATACTATGAAGAGAGTATGCAAATAGCAGCCACTAGCGAGTGTTATAAAGGCTTAGCTGAAACCTGTCGCCAATTAGACGATCCTGAACAGGCAATTCATTACTACCGCCAAGCGTTGGCCATTTAGCAAGGGCTTAGCGAGACGACGTAAAGGTGTGGCAAAGATAAAAAAGCAAAATGGCGAGCTTAGCTCGCCATTTTTATACCCGCGAAGGTGCAGTAATGAGTGATTCAAATTACAACATTCA
The DNA here is from genome assembly GCF_054112545.1 of Agarivorans sp. MS3-6. NCBI lineage: Bacteria > Pseudomonadati > Pseudomonadota > Gammaproteobacteria > Alteromonadales > Alteromonadaceae > Agarivorans > Agarivorans sp. MS3-6. The sequence continues at coordinate 2,182,009 of NZ_CM134202.1, forward strand.
CAGCACTATTCGCCTCTATTTTCGCCCTTACAATACTGAGCGAATAAGTGGCAAAGTATTAGATGAACTCGTAAGCATCACCATGTAATTGGTCTAAGGGTAAACCTTGCTGAGTAAAAGCAGTACGCGCTACATCGGCCATCTCAAAACGACCAGCAATATAAACCTCTAAGCCACTCATATCGGCAAAGTCTTCTAATACCGCTTCATGTACTAAACCTTTTTTCCCTGTCCACTGTGGCATAGCTTGTTCAAGCACAGGAACAAAAGTGACTTGATCAAGTTCAGCCCATTGATAGGCAAGTTCGTGTAAGTACAGACCGCCTAAATTACGGCCGCCCCAATACAAATAGATCTCGCGATCTTGTTCGCTATCCACAATATGTTCAACGATAGACTTAGCGTAAGAAAAGCCGGTTCCACCAACCATAATTAGGATCGGCCGTTGGCTTGATTCATCAAAACCCGCATGACCAAAAGGCATTTCCACCTCAATTTCACCGCTAATTTTTAACTTGTCGATGACTTGGCGGGCATAAGGGTTGCCTTCGGGGGCGCCAATATGTAATTCGTAAACCCCCGCCTGCTCTGGCGAACTGGCCAGAGAAAATGGTCGTTTATCATCTTCAGCCATTACTATCTGTAGATACTGGCCCGCCACAAATCCTTGTGGCTCAGATGGCTCTAATTCTACATTAAAAATGTCATCCAAGATCGGCGAGACCGATGCAACCTTGCAACTAATGCGCTTCATACTTTCACCCTTCTAAACTGATATAGAGATCTGTTTCTGCACTCGCTAAGCAGGCCGCAAACCATCCTTGGGTTTGCTCGGCTTCGCTTAGCATTGGCGCCATTCCATGGTAACTCACTGTGCCTGATATACATCGGGCTAAGCAGCTTAAGCAAGCACCTTGACCACATCTATATGGCCATTTTACTCCCTGCCTTGTCGCTGCATTTAGGAGTGTTTCTTGCGGTTCAACCCAAAAAACGGTTTGCCCCATTTCGACTTTATAGCTCTTTGCCACTAGTCTATGCCTAATTGCTGCCAAATACTATCCACTCTCTGCTTCACTTCTGGAGCCATTTCAATCACTTCCCCCCACTCTCGATTAGTTTCACCGGGCCATTTATTGGTCGCATCGAGACCCATTTTTGAACCCAAGCCAGACACCGGCGAGGCAAAATCTAAATAATCAATGGGAGTATGGTCTATTAACGTAGTATCTCGGCTAGGATCCATACGTGTGGTGATAGCCCATATTACATCCTGCCAAGAACGCGCGTTGATATCATCATCACAAACAATAACAAACTTGGTATACATAAACTGGCGTAGATATGACCAAACCCCAAGCATTACCCGCTTAGCATGACCAGGGTATTGTTTCTTAATCGTTATCACCGCCATCCGATAAGAACATCCTTCGGGTGGCAAATAAAAATCAACAATTTCTGGAAACTGCTTTTGTAGAATTGGAACAAATACTTCATTTAAGGCAACGCCCAATACAGCGGGCTCGTCGGGCGGCCGCCCCGTATAAGTACTATGGTAAATAGGGTCTTTTCGCATCGTCATATGGGTAATCGTAAACACCGGAAATTCGTCTACTTCGTTATAATAGCCGGTGTGATCACCGTAAGGGCCCTCGGGCGCATTTTCATTCGGCTCCAAATATCCCTCAAGCACTATTTCAGCACTCGCTGGTACTTCCAAATCATTACTAATACACTGCACGGTTTCGGTTCTTCCGCCCCGTAATAAACCGGCAAAAGCATATTCTGATAAGGTATCAGGGACCGGAGTTACCGCCCCCAAAATAGTGGCAGGATCAGCGCCCAAAGCAACCGCTACAGGGTAGGGTTTACCTGGGTTAAGTTCTTGAAACTCTCGAAAATCAATAGCTCCACCACGGTGTGACAACCAACGCATGATAAGTTTGTTTTTAGCCAACTTTTGCTGTCGATAGATACCCAAGTTTTGGCGTTTCTTATAGGGGCCCCGAGTAATAGTCAGCCCCCAGGTAACCAGTGGTGCAACGTCTCCAGGCCAGCAGTGTTGAATAGGCAATTTGTCTAAATCAACCTCCTCGCCACTCCATACAATTTCCTGGCATGGCGCCGAACGCAGCTTTTTAGTGGGCATATTAAGAACTTGTTTGAATATAGGCAGTTTTTCCCACAGTTCTTTCAAACCTTTTGGTGGCTCAGGCTCTTTTAGGTAAGACAGCCAAGTACCCACCTCGCGCAAGGCTGATACAGAGTCTTGCCCCATCCCTAAAGCCACGCGTTCTGGAGTGCCAAAAAGATTGCCCAACACCGGCATGCTGTGACCTTTAACATTTTCGAACAATAAAGCAGGGCCACCCGCTTTTAAAGTTCGATCGCATATTTCGGTCATTTCTAACTCGGTAGACACTTCAACGGTAATACGTTTTAGCTCTCCGCGCTTCTCCAGCAAGCCAATAAAGTCTCTTAAATCTTTATATTTCATTACATTAACCCAAGGTCGATTGGTCTTTCTTTCACCGCTGCGGTGAAGTCATTAATAGCTTTTAAACAAGACGAAAATGAAAAATATGCTTATTCTACATCAATATAGAACAACGCTGCAGACTAACCAAGGGTTCACTAAGCCTAATGAATAGCGCCTATGCGGTGCCTTTAGATTACCGAGATTGCATCTCAATCATCACAATTGCAGCCAACTCTTTATGCTCAGAATCACGGAATTGCTCCAAAATAAACTGAGCAGCGGGCGGGTAAACTCTGCCTAAGCGGGCAATCGCGCTATACGCAAAATAGAGTAATTCTGGATTATCCGCTGCATCCATGAGTATCTCAAAGGCCAGTTCAGGCGGCATTTGTAAACGCACCCACTCTAGCAACGAGACACTGTATTGATCCATAGGTAAGCGCAATACTTCGGCAATAGCTTCAGGCGTAGCGATACCCAAGGCTAACGCCACCACCACACTGTTATCAGGGAAAAATAACTTCCCTGGCATTGCTTTCTTCACATAGTGTAACTGTTCAGAATTCAATTGCGAAAAGGCTCTCTTTAGATCAAGCTGCTGCGCTAAAATAAGGGGGTTATTCCGCCTGAACACCAAAGACCACTGGAAATCATCACGCAGTAATTCGGTTAAATACAGTTGAGAGCGTTCCGCTGAAACTTGATTGAGAATTAAGCTTCTGGCTAAGGCCGGATAATCATAACTAGGTCGAATCACTTCGTAACCATCGATCACCGCAGCTTCTCTTACCAATGGCCGCTCTGAAGCTAACTCCAATAACCAATTTTTTAAAGTTTGGTCTGGAATATGCTGATTTAAATGCAAGTAGCGCAAGCTTTCAAACAGCAAGGCTTCACGGTGTTCAGCTCTTAAATTGGGAAGTAAGTCGATGACCCAGGCGGGTTGGTTTTGCATTAAAGCATCAACACTGCGCCGTAAAATCATGTTTGGCACTTGCTGATCGATAGCGTCGGCAGGCAGATTGGGACCTTGCTGCTCAGAATGAGCAAACAAGCTTAAGTTTAAACCTAAAACGAGTAGAAGATATTTCATCATCAGAAATAAAACTGGCCGTATTAACGGCCAGTTTAAAATTATTTCTTCTGCGCTTTCATCGCATCAAAAAAATCATCATTGGTCTTACTCATAGAGAGTTTATCAATTAGGAATTCCATCGCGCTGGTTTCATCCATTGGATGAACAATCTTCCGCAATATCCACATTTTCTGCAGTTCATCGGCACTAGTAAGCAACTCTTCGCGACGAGTACCAGAGCGATTAATGTCGATAGCTGGGTAAACACGTTTTTCTGCAATCTTACGGCTCAAGTGCAGTTCCATGTTACCGGTACCTTTAAACTCTTCGTAGATAACTTCGTCCATTTTTGAACCGGTATCTACCAACGCGGTAGCAATAATGGTTAAACTACCACCTTCTTCAACGTTACGGGCCGCACCAAAGAAACGCTTTGGACGGTGTAAAGCGTTAGCGTCTACACCACCGGTTAATACCTTGCCTGAAGAAGGAATAACGGTGTTGTAAGCGCGCGCCAAACGAGTAATAGAATCAAGTAAGATGATAACGTCTTTCTTGTGTTCAACTAGACGTTTAGCTTTTTCAATTACCATTTCTGCCACTTGAACGTGACGGCTAGCGGGCTCATCAAAGGTCGAAGCAATCACTTCGCCGCGAACCAAACGCTGCATTTCAGTCACTTCTTCAGGGCGCTCATCGATCAGCAATACGATAAGCTCACACTCTGGGTGATTAAATGCCACGTTTTGCGCAATGTTTTGTAGCAACATGGTTTTACCCGCTTTTGGCGGAGCAACAATCAAACCACGTTGGCCTTTACCAATCGGAGAGGCTAAATCTAAAACACGAGCGGTAATATCTTCGGTAGAACCATTACCACGCTCCATACGCATACGCTTGGTTGCATGCAGTGGAGTGAGGTTTTCAAATAAGATTTTATTACGCGAGTTTTCTGGTTTGTCGTGGTTAACTTGACCGATTTTTAATAAAGCAAAGTAACGCTCGCCTTCTTTAGGTGGGCGAATTTTACCTTCTACCGTATCACCGGTACGTAAGTTAAATCGACGGATTTGGCTAGGCGAAACATAAATATCATCAGGACCAGCTAAGTAAGAACAGTCGGCGCTACGTAAGAAGCCAAAACCATCCTGCAAAATTTCCAGTACACCATGACCAAAAATCGCTTCGCCGCTTTTCGCGTGAGCTTTTAAGATCGAAAAGATAATATCTTGCTTGCGCAAACGTGCCAGATTTTCTAAGCCCATTGATTCACCTAGGGTAATCAATTCATGGACCGGGGTATTTTTTAGCTCAGTTAAATTCATAATGATGGGGTTTCAGTTTTTATCGAAAAAGGCTGACGGCAGCTTGAGTGAGATAAAATAGAGATGCTTACTCGACTGTCTAATCGGCCAAGGGATAGCCTATAAAAAAACGGGCGTAGGAAAATTCGAAAATAAAATTAGCACTATTGTGGAGAAAGATCCAGCAAAAGCAGGCAACGAATGTCGACCTGCTCACATAGTTGTTACAGGTTTTCGTCCAAAAACGCGGTCAACTGCGCTTTAGACAAGGCGCCAACCTTGGTCGCCGCTACTTTGCCATCTTTAAATAACAACAAAGTTGGGATGCCTCGAATACCGAATTTTGGCGGTGTGCCCGCATTTTGGTCAATATTCAATTTGCCCACTGTGACTTTACCGGCATATTCGTCAGCAACTTCATCTAGGATCGGTGCAATCATTTTACACGGTCCACACCACTCAGCCCAGAAGTCAACCAGTACAGGTGTGCTTGCATTTAGTACGTCTGCCTCGAAACTGTCGTCGCTCAGCTGAACCAATTTGTCGCTCATGTCTTACTCCAAATATTTTCTGCTATCTATATAGATAATTTACCTGACTATTTGAAATCATCCGACCAATGAATGCAAGCCCAAGCTCATTCCAAGGGAATCTAAGCTAGCTTCAATTAACATAAGTAATTGAAGCAAGCATTAAAAGTAAATCTGGTACTGGTAGTGCAACTTAGCTGTGATATGCTTACGCAATGAGCAAAGCACATTTAACTGAACTACGATTCGCCGAATTAGGACTGCAAGATAAGGTATTAGAAGCCTTAGAGCAGCACGGCTATCACAATTGCACCCCGATCCAAGCGCAAAGCCTTCCCATCTTAACCACAGGTAAAGATATTGCAGGCCAAGCCCAGACCGGTACGGGGAAAACATTAGCCTTTTTAGTTGCCACGTTTAATCACCTGCTAATCACAGAAGTGCCCGAAACGCGCCAACAAAACCAACCAAGAGCGTTAATTCTCGCCCCGACTCGCGAACTGGCGATTCAAATTCATAACGATGCCCGCCTGCTAGCTAAAGCTACCGGCTTAAAGCTGGGTTTAGTTTATGGGGGAGAAGGTTACGCTAGCCAACGCGCCACTTTAGATGAAGGTGTTGATATTCTAATCGGAACAACCGGCAGAATGATTGACTACTTTAAGCAGGGCGCATTCAGCCTAAACAGTGTGCAAGCGCTGGTATTGGATGAAGCTGATCGAATGTTCGATTTAGGCTTTATTAAAGATATCCGCTATTTAATGCGTCGCATGCCAGAACCAAAACTACGTTTGAACATGCTGTTTTCCGCGACCTTATCTTTCAAAGTTAAAGAGCTCGCGTTTGAACACATGAACGAGCCTGAACATGTCATTGTTGAACCAGAACAAATGACGGGTGTTCGCATTAAAGAAGAACTTTTTTATCCTTCTAACGAAGATAAAATGGCCTTATTGCAAACCTTGGTTGAAGAAGATTGGCCAGAACGCGCCATCATTTTCGCTAATACCAAACATCGCTGTGAAGATATTTGGGGCCACTTAAGTGCCGACAAACATCGTGTAGGCCTTCTCACTGGTGATATTCCTCAGCGTAAACGCGTACAAATTCTAGAGCAATTTACAGAAGGTAAGTTAGATATTCTAGTCGCTACTGACGTAGCCGCTCGTGGCTTGCATATTCCTTCGGTAACGCATGTATTTAATTACGATTTACCCGACGATGCTGAAGATTATGTACACCGTATTGGTCGTACTGGACGCGCAGGCCTAAGCGGTCATGCCATTAGTCTTGCTTGTGAAGAGTATGTATTTAATTTGCCAGCCATTGAAGAATACATCAAACATACAGTGCCCGTTAGTCAATACGATAGTGAAGCATTGATCAGTGACTTACCTCGTGCCCAACGTATTCATAGAGCTAAAAATATGAATAACCGCAATGGCAGCAAAGGGCATAGTCGCAGTAATAGTAAACATTCGCATCAACGCCGCCCTAGGCAGCATTAAATAGACGCAAAGGATCTCCGTGTCAAAAGCTTCGCCCCTATATGCAGCCATTGATTTAGGTTCCAACAGCTTCCACATGTTAATCGTGCGGGAGCTGAGTGGCAGTGTGCAAACTATCGCTAAAGTGAAACGCAAAGTTCGCTTAGCGGCTGGTTTAGATGCGGACGATAAATTGGACCAAGCCGCGATGGTTCGCGGCTGGCAATGTCTCAGCTTATTTGCTGAACAGCTCCAAGACATTCCAGACGCCCAAATAAAAATAGTGGCTACAGCAACCCTGCGCCGAGCAACTAACGCCGAAGAGTTTTTGCTACAAGCAGAAAAAATCCTCAATCACAAAATCCATATCATTAGCGGTGAGACTGAAGCCAAAATTATTTATCGAGGGGTCGCGCATACCAGTAGCGGCAGCGGAAAACGTCTAGTGATAGATATTGGCGGCGCCAGCACCGAGCTCGTCGTAGGCGAACAAAGCGAAACCTTATTGCTAAATAGCTTAGATATGGGCTGCGTCACTTGGTTAAAGCGCTTTTTTCAAGATCAGCTCAGCGAGGCAAACTTTGTGCAAGCCATTGCCGCAGCCAAGCAAGTGATAGATCCTGTGCTAAGTGATTATCGGCGCCTTGGCTGGCAATCTAGCTTAGGCGCGTCAGGCACCATTCAAGCACTACTAGAAATAGTGACCGCACAAGGCCTCGATGAACGCATCACTTACCCCAAGCTAAAAGCGATTCAGCAACAAGTCATCGATTGTGGCAGCGTGGAAAAACTCGAAATTCAGGGCTTGGGCGATGAGCGCAAACCAGTATTCGCTTCTGGTTTAGCCATTATTTTAGCTTTATTTGAAAGCTTGCAGATAGAAAGCTTAACATTAGCTGGAGGCGCTTTACGCGAAGGCTTGGTTTACAGCTTATTGAGCCAAAAAGAAACCAGTAGCGTTCGAGCTCGTACCGCTGAAAGCTTCGTAAAGCGTCACCGCATAGATAATGAACATGCAGAGCGAGTGGCCCATTGCGCCCTCAATATGGCCCAACAAACTAGCCCAAGTTTAAGTAATCGCGGTTTAAGTTTGCTGAAGTGGGCAGCGATGTTCCATGAAGTGGGTTTGAACATCGAGTTTAAAAAAGCACCTCAACATGCAGCTTACATTATTGACCATTCTGATTTACCGGGCTTTACCAGCGCTCAAAAACACTTTATATCAAGCTTATTATTGAATCAGCGTGGTGAGTGGCAAACTGGGCTTTTAGCTCAACAAAATGCCTTGGAAAACGCCGAAGCTATCGTATTAGCCAGATTACTGCGCATCGCTATCATTGTATGCATGCGACGAACTCAAGGCAGCGTACCTAAAATCACTTTGCTACAAACACAAGATAACTGGCAACTTTGCTTCCCGCCGACTTGGAACCAGCAACATCCGTTACGTGCAGCCGAATTGCAACACGAAGCAAAAGTTCAAACAGAAGCGGGCTACCCGTTGGGTATTATTGAAGCCTTATGTTAAACCCGCTACTTCGGTGTAGCTAAAGGTATCACCACCCGCTTACGATAATTCAGCAAATCAAAATCTTCTCGCCAAAATTCTTCAATCATTTTGTCCATTAAGCCACTATCAACCGCTTTTTCTAATGCTTGTTCTAATATGGGGGCTAATGTAGGGTCTTTACTACTCACATAAAACTGAAAATCTCGCTGATAATTTAACAACAAGTAGGGCTCAATCGCTAAGTAAGGATGCTGCAGAGACTCATTAATGATTTCAGTAAAGCCACGTGAAAAATAATCAATGCCACGCTTTTTATTCGCCACCATTTTGTATAAACGGCGCCACTCGCCGTCAACTTCGACTGTTGCTAACTGGTTGTGCTGCCACACCGCAACATCGAACCAATTTTTACCAAAGCCGCCGGTTTTATCTAGCGCTTTAAAATCATCTAAGTTAGACACAAAGCGATAGCTATCTACATCCGACTTCGGCACGAGTAACAGACGATGACCAATTAGGCCGTTGGTCAAACCAATTTTAATTGGGGTGAAGGCTGGATCTTGATTTCGCTCCTCGGTGGCCAACAGCCACACCAAGCTCAATTGTCCATTGCGCAACATTGATTCCGCTCTCTTTTGCGGCAAATTAGACGACAAGATAATCTGCGGCTGATGACCCGCGTCCAATAGCGCTTGCTCTAGCAGCTCGTGGTAATAAATGTGTGAGTCATCGGAGTAAACCGGTAAATGCAATTCAACCGTTGCTGCGTATAAGGACTGAGAGACCAAGAATAGTAAGCCAACAATACATCGCATAATGCCTCCTGCATAAATAAGATTACTAGCTCCAGCTAGTACTCCACGCTTATTTAAAGATAGCCTATTTAGATGACATAAAAAGATCAGCCAAACACAAATTTTGCTGAAAATAGAGATAATGGCCTTTTAACTTATAATTTGGTCACTTTTAAGTTCAAGCGTTGCGCTAATATTGACCTTAGCAGGCGAGGCTGGCACACTGCGCCCGCGAGCAGTCAACATTTCGGTTACTGCCATAAAACGTGTTACCACTGTGCTATTTAAGTCGAGGAGAATACAATGCCACAACCACAAGTTGCCATCATCATGGGGTCAAAAAGCGATTGGCCAACCATGGAAAACGCCGCCGAAGTATTAGAACAATTAGGCGTAGAATTTGAGGTTGAAGTAGTTAGCGCTCACCGCACTCCCGACAAACTTATGGAATTCTCGGCCAACGCGGCTGACCGTGGTATCAAAGTGATTATTGGTGGTGCAGGCGGTGCAGCCCATTTACCAGGCATGGTTGCGTCGAAAACCCGTTTACCGGTATTAGGTGTTCCGGTTCAAAGCAAAGCCTTAAATGGCATGGACAGCTTACTGTCAATTGCCCAGATGCCTAAAGGCGTAGCAGTTGGCACCTTAGCCATTGGCACTGCGGGTGCTTATAATGCTGGCTTGTTTGCCGCGCAAATCTTGGCAACAACTAACCCACAACTAGCAGAGCGTATTGAAGCATTCCGCAGTGCGCAAACTGAATCGGTGTTAGCCCACCCAGATCCACGTGTAGCCGAGTAAGTTAGGTGAGTACAATGAACAAAATTTGGATCTTAGGTGCAGGTCAATTAGGCGCCATGCTTAAACATGCCGCTCAACCACTGAATATCGAGGTTCGTCCAGTGGAAACTGACGAAACCGACACCTTTGCTATCGCCAGCAACGACATCATTACGGTTGAGCGTGAGCACTGGCCCGTTACAGCAGCCACCGAGCAACTCACTCAGCACCCAAGTTTTCTCAATGGGCCTGCACTGGCGCAGTTAGCCGACCGTGCCAGTCAAAAGAAGCTCCTTGACTCTTTAGGTTTAGCCACCGCGCCGTGGGTTGATGTGAAACAAAAACACAGCGCCGAGCAACTGTTTGCCGAGCTCGGCGAGCGGGTATTGTTAAAACAGCGCTCTGGCGGCTACGACGGAAAAGGCCAACATTGGCTTAAGCAACAAGGTAGTGCCGAGCAACGCGCGATACCGCAAGAATGGTTAGACCATTGTATTGCCGAGCAAGCGATTAACTTTGACGAAGAAGTTTCGTTAATTGGCATGCGCCATGCTAATGGTGATACTGCTTTTTACCCTCTGGCTATTAATCAGCACCATGAAGGTATTTTGCTCGCTACCGTGTCACCTGTTGCTAGCAAAACGCCGCTGCAAGGCCAAGCAGAAACGATGCTTGGCAAGCTAATGGACGCGCTCGACTATGTCGGGGTGATGACCATGGAGTGCTTCCAGGTAGGTGATAAGCTATTAATAAACGAAATCGCGCCACGCGTTCACAATAGCGGACATTGGACTCAAGCGGGATCTAGCTTAAGTCAGTTTGAAGCGCATATTCGCGCCGTAGCAGACTTGCCCTTGGTTCAGCCCCTAGTGAAAACCCAAAGTGTAATGCTCAATCTGATTGGTGTTGAATATAATCAGCAATGGTTAAGCGTGCCGGGTATCGAAGTTTTTTGGTATGGCAAAGAGGTTCGCCCTGGTCGAAAAGTCGGTCATATCAACATTAGTATTGCCGACCGCCAGCAATTACTCACCAGCCTAGCGCAATTAGAACCGCTAATGACGCCTGTATATGCTGACGCGATAGCATGGCTAATTAATCACTTAGATTAAGCATTTGGCGGTGTAATTAGCGTTACACCGCCATTGACTGAGGCCACTAAGCAGCAATAGTCGGCAGTTTAAGCGGTTTCACATTTGTTTCACTTGATGTCTTATACACTAAGCATCTATTAAGTCGTAACTGTAAGGATCACGGTTGCTCAATAACATTCTCAACATTGGTACCCGTAAAGGACAGCGCCACGCCGTTCGCATGACCAATCTTTTCATTGTTATTGGCCTGCCTTTGTTGATCCTCAACGTTTTCGTACAAGCGCTCGAATTCAACATTACAGCCACTGAATTTTGGCTGATTAACGGCATAGTCATACTCGCTTACTGCGCCACTCTTTTGCTGAATTGGCTAAATCAAAATGAATTAGCACGCGCCTGGATGATCACGGTATTTGTTCTGGATATTACCCTCGCCTCAACCCGCTGGTTTGGCATTGAATCTCTTATATTCTTCCATCTGGTAATATTGTATCCGGTTGCCTTCTTACTTTGGCAAAACAAACCGTCCATTCGCAATGCTTTACTCGCCTTGATTAGCGTGGCCTTTTTTGCGGTATTTTACTGGCCAAGTGAGCCTATGTATCCCAGTAACATCGAGCAAAGGCATAGCTCAATGGCTTTGGTGTTTATCAATTGCGCCATTTTACTGAGTCTGGTTGCAAAACTGTTTTCTGTCGATACACAACGGGCACACAACCATCTGGCAAAACAAGCACGAATTGACCCTTTGACTAACATTTTGAATCGCCGAGAGCTAGAGCGACAACTTGAGCAAGCATGCAGTTCTGTAGCGAGCATGGCCGTAATGTTGTTTGATATTGACAAGTTCAAAGCCATTAACGACCAACATGGCCACCATGCAGGCGACGAGGCACTAAAACACGTAGTGGCCACTATTCAAGAGGTGTTGCCCGAAGAGCTGATGTTCGCCCGCTTTGGGGGAGATGAGTTCTGTATTTTGTGGCCTAATTGCAAGCGGCCACAAGCACAGTATTTAGCGTTACAACTAGTTCAGCATGTCGCGAGTAAACCCTGGCAGCATCAGCAGCACCGGCACCGGCACCGGCAGCGAATGACCATCAGTATGGGGCTCGCCTTTGACACACAGAGCCAACACCTTTCAAAATTGCTCATTGAGGCTGACCACGCCATGTACGCAGCCAAAGGTAAAGGGCGTAATACTTTTGTGGCAGCTTGGATTAAGCCTAAACACTCTGTACCCGCCTAGTGCCCTGCCAATGCTCTTTCTATATTTGCGATTAGGCCGCCACTTTGAACTATGAATGGTTAGCTCTATTAGCCGCAGCATTGTGGGCTTTTACTAGCTTAATTTCGGTGACACCAAGCCGCCAATTAGGCGCGTTCGCCTATAGTCGTTGGCGCATGGGACTGGTGAGCATCATGTTGCTTAGCGCGGCAGTTTTCAATAATCAGTGGCAAATGATTAGCATCGAGCAAGCTGGTTTATTCGCGCTGTCAGGCTTTGTGGGGGTATTTGTTGGCGATACCGCGTTATTCGCCTGCATGAATCGACTAGGGCCACGCCGCGCCAGTTTGTTATTTGCCTGCCATGCCGCTTTTTCGGCTTTTTTAGGCGTATGGTTATTTAACGAAGCGTTGTTTGGCTGGTCGCTACTCGGCGCAGCGTGTTTATTTTTGAGCGTAGTGCTGGCAGTCAGTTTTGGTCGCAAATCAGAGCAACACAGCTGGGAGACCATATCAGGCCCGGTGAGTATTGCTGTCGCTCTAGGTTTAACCGCTGCGCTTTGTCAAAGCATCGGCACGGTCATGCTCAAACCCATGATGAGCAATCCTGAACTGGCACAAATTGACCCCGTTGCAGGCTCCGCTCTGCGTATGACCAGTGCGTTTGCTGCCCACTGGCTATTATGGCTCAGCGGTCACAAAATGGCGCGAGCGCAGGCCCCGCTAAGCAGGCCCTTGTTTTTAATGATAGCGAGCAATGGCTTTCTAGCGATGGCTGTCGGTATGACCTTAATGCTCTATGCTTTGCGCTATGGCGACTTATCTGTGGTAGCGCTATTGTCTTCTACCTCTCCGGTATTGGTGCTGCCGTTGCTTTGGATAGTGACTAAACAAGCCCCCACGCGTTCAGCATGGCTAAGTGCTAGCTTATGCCTTTTAGGGAGTGCCTTGCTAATATTTGCTTAGTCTTTTGGCGATTTAAAGGCCGCTAAATGAGCAATTCGCTGGTCAATAAAAAACACTTTTTGCTGGTATAACTCCGAACTGGTGGAGCCGTATACTTGGCTAAACTGTTGTTCACTGATGCCTTCGGTAAGATCGTCAATTCGAGGGAAAAAAGCCTCCTCTGAATGAGCATGACGCATGACCGACAAAAACTGCTGGGCTTTATCGGCATTTCTCGCCGTTTCGGCGAACATAATGCCAGTGCGGTCTGCCGCTAGATCTGCAAAACTAAAACCACTGCCACCCTCAAGCGAGTCAAATAGCTCTTTAAACTCACCAATGGAAGCACTAAAACCTCGCTCTGCGGCTAAGCTCAAACCTGCTGAATATACAAAATGCAGCAATAGGTCTCTTCGCCCTGCAAGGGTTACGTTAGTGGGTGCAGCTTCTAAAATTATAGGCTGATCAAAGCGCTGCACCATCAGTTGCTGGAACGCCCCTTGACTAAAAAAAATGGCCATCGCCCACACTAAAGCTTGCTGCTCAGCGAGCACTTCACCTTGTTTCCCGCGGATTGCCGCATCAAAACTTAAAGGATACAAATAATCATAGAGGGAGATAGCTTGCCGCTGACCATATTGCCGCTTTAGCGTTGAAAGTTTTTGGTAATACACATCAACCGGTAAGTGATGACTGCTAGGGTTTTGCCACTGACTGATGTTTTTGTAGACACTCGCTACCCGTAAACCCAAATTGGCCATGGGTTGTAAAGTGACATCCAATTGCTGAGGGTTGACTTTAACACTAACAACACTGGCTAGTAGTTCTGCCACTTTTAGCTCAGGAAACAGGTGGGCTAATGCACCAGTAGCCAAAGACTGTGCAAAACTCCCCGGCAGCCGTAAACCGCCCAGCTGCCAGTCGCCTAAGCGCAACCCGTCTGCTGAAGACAATACCGTTATTTGGCTATTAATATAAGCACTGAAGACAGAATTAGGCAGGGCTAAACTGGCGCTAATCAGTAACTGTTGTGACTGGTATTCCGCTTCGGCATTGAGCCCCTTAAGCGCAGTAGAGGCCAAAGCTAATAAGCCCTGCATTTGCTGCTGGTTTAACTGTACCTCAATCACTTGTTGAGCACTGCGGTAGTGTGCAAGATTGGTTTTTAGCCACTGTTTAGATTCAGCAACCTGCCCAGCACTAACCGAAGCAGGGGCGTATACAGTGGCTTGTTTAGATAACGTTAACGCCAATAGCAACAATATACCCAGCAACAAAACCAGCGCTAAACCCAACAACGCAGCTAACAGTTTTCTCATAATGGCAAAGCCAAATCCCAAGCAGTGTTAATAGTGATCAATGAGGACGTTAACTACTTATCTTCGCTTAACCACTGCGCGACATCTTTAGCGAAGTAGCTCAAAATCCCATCGGCGCCAGCACGTTTAAAGGCCAACAATGATTCTAATACAACGGGGCGCTCAGCTAACCAGCCATTTTGTATTGCCGCTTTATGCATCGCATACTCTCCGCTCACTTGATAAGCAAAGGTGGGCACGGCAAAGGTATCTTTCACTTGGCGCACCACATCCAAATAAGGCATACCAGGCTTAACCATCACCATGTCAGCCCCTTCTTCAATATCTAAGGCCACTTCATGTAAGGCTTCTTGACCATTAGCAGGGTCCATCTGATAGGTTTTCTTATTGCCACCTTTTAGGTTAGCAGAGCTTCCCACGGCATCGCGAAATGGGCCGTAATAGCTAGAAGCATACTTAGCCGAATAAGCCATAATCAAGGTGTTGTGAAAACCCGCCTCTTCAAGCGCTTCACGAATTGCAGCAATTCGCCCATCCATCATGTCAGATGGAGCAACCACATCGGCTCCAGCTGCTGCGTGGGACAAGGCTTGCTTGACTAAAATTTCAGTGGTGATGTCGTTTTGCACATAACCTTGCTCATCAATAATGCCGTCTTGACCGTGGGTGGTAAAGGGATCTAAAGCGACGTCAGTCATTATACCCAGCTCAGGAAAAGCCTGTTTAAGGGCTCGAACGGCCCGTTGTGCAAGGGCATCAGCAGCATAAGCTTGTTCAGCTAACAGTGATTTTTGCTCGAGCGGCGTCACCGGAAACAGGGCAATCATTGGCACCCCTAAAGACACTAATTGCTCTGCCTCTTTCAGTAGCAAATCAATACTAAAACGATATACCCCAGGCATAGAAGCCACGCTTTCAGTCTGATTGTCGCCCTCAATAACGAACATAGGATAAATGAGGTCATCCACTGTAAGCTGATTTTCACAGGCTAAACGGCGCGAAAAGTCATGGCGGCGAATACGACGCATGCGGGTAGCGGGGAAAGTTCTTGTTACGCTCACAAGGCGCTCCTTGGATGAGAAAAAATAGCTAGCGCTACTTTAAGCGGCCAAACACACATCGGCAAGCCTCGCTGAGCGATTTATTCAATATAATCGTTCACCAACAGCCTGAGTTAAGCGCTCCAAAACGCGCAGTTTATCCCTTCTACTGACAATCGCTACAAAGGAAAACGTTTCCACTTTTACGCTACATTTGCTAGATTGAATGGATACATTGTAGTGGGTGCCTAGATTAACGCACTTGATACAGCCTCGCTAAATAAAGACCTAGGCTTAACAACACAATTAGCTTGTTTATGGAGAGCAAATGGCCACAATTAAAGACGTAGCTGCCGCCGCTGGCGTGTCTGTTGCCACGGTATCACGAGTGGTAAATAATGGCCCAAAAGTAAGTGCTAAAAACCGCGACTTAGTAAAAAAAGTAATGTTAGAACTCGGTTACCGGCCTAACGCTAATGCGCGCGCTTTGGTGACTCAAACCAATCCTACTTTAGGTTTAGTATTTAGTGAACTCACCGACCCATTTTTTGCCACCCTAGCAGGCGGAGTAGAAAAGGTTACCCGCAACAACAATATCCAATTGCTCATTAGCAACGGTTTAGTGAGTGCCGAAACAGAAAAACGAGCTATCGAAACCTTATTAGAACAGCGTTGCCAAGCCTTGGTGGTACACTCTAAAGCCTTGAGTAATCAGGCGTTAATTGACTATGCCGAAGCAGTGCCCGCAATGGTATTGATCAACCGCTATATTCCCGAAATTGCCCATCGCTGTGTATGGTTAGACAACCAGGCTGGCGGTGAAGCAGCAGCGCGTCATTTATTATCCTTGGGCCATAGCAACATCGCATGTATAACCAGTAACTACGATATTGAAGACCCCCGCTTACGCTTGCAAGGGGTTAAAAATGCCCTCAGTGAGCATGGCGCGCCCTTGGCAGAGCACGCTATCGCTTCGTCTGAACCCAATGAGATTGGCGGTGAGATAGCAGCCCAAAACCTCCTAGCTAGAGGCTTAGATTTTACCGCACTGATCGTTTATAACGATTCCATGGCATCTGGGGCAATCACTGTGTTATGTGATAATGGTTACCGAGTTCCAGAAGATATTTCAGTCATCGGCTTTGACGACGTATTGTTATCACGCTACTTGCGCCCCAAGTTAACAACAATGCGTTATCCAATAGAGATGATGGCCATGGAAGCGGCTGAAATGTCCTTGGCTTTAGCCAGCGGAGGGACCGTCGCCCCGCTACACAAATATGTGCCCACCCTAGTTAAACGTGATTCGGTGGTGGCGCAGACCAAAACCGTTAGCGTTTAAACCAAACAGGGACCCCCCAGCCACAAGGCCCAGCCAAGTGGCTAAATCCCCAACTTATCTCGCAAATTGTAATACACCGCCCCTAATGCGGTGAACGGCACTTGCAAATGACGCCCTCCTGGAAAGCGATAGTGGTTTAACGAGGCAAATACATCAAAACGTTGAGATTGCTCGCTGATGACTTCAGCCAATAATTTACCCGCTAAATGGGTGCAAGTAAGACCATGCCCACTGTAACCTTGTAAGTAATATATGTTGCTGTCTAAGCGACCAAACTGCGGCATACGCGAATAGGTCAATAAAAAATTACCGGTCCAAGCGTAATCAATGCTGACTTGCTTTAGCTGAGGAAACAAGGCTTCAAATTTGGGGCGAATTTGTCGCTCAATAGAGGCTAATGGCTTCGCCCCATAGACTACGCCACCACCAAAAAGCAGTCGCTTATCAGCCGTTATACGGTAGTAGTCGAGCAAATAGTTACAGTCTTCCACACAATAATTTTGCGGCAATAGCTGTTGGCATAGCTGATCACTCAAAGGCTCTGTCGCTACCACTTGAGTGCCACAGCGTATCGCCTTGTCACTCAGCTTAGGTTCTAACTCACCCAAATAGGCATTTCCAGCAAACAGTAAATAGTTAGCGGTAACACTGCCATGTTCTGTGGTGACTTTAGCGGGCTCGCCACTTTGGTATTCAATCACCGCCGATTGCTCGTAGATTTCACCGCCTAATGCCAATATGGCCTCAGCTTCACCTAAGGCTAAATTAAGCGAGTGAATATGGCCGCCTTTCATATCTAATAAACCGCCATGATAAGCGCTGGTGCCTACTACTTTTTCTAGCTGAGCTTTATCTAACAATTCCAGCTGATGATTGCCAAAGCGTTCCCAGTTAGCTTTTTGCTCGGCTAAACCGGCTAATTGCTTAGCATTGAACGCAGCGAATACTCCGCCTTGTTGGTAATCACAATCAATGTTGTAGTCGGCAATTCGTGAGCGAATGATTTCGCCGCCTTCAAAAATCATTTCATTTAACGCTTGCGCAGTATCTTTGTCATAACGCTGCTCGATGACATCCACGTCGCGGCTGTAGCTATTTACGATTTGCCCACCATTACGTCCAGTCGCACCAAAGCCAACTTTGACACTTTCAAGCACCACCACATGAAAGCCTTTCTCAGCTAAATGTAAGGCTGAAGATAGTCCGCTAAAACCACCACCAACAATACATATATCACAGCGTAGATCTGCCTGTAGTTGCGGAAATTGACGGCTGTTATTTGCCGTTGCCGCATAATAAGAATCGGTGTGTTGTTGCATAGCCCCCCCTAAAGTAATGGTGTCGCTTATGGCTGATGCTGTTGAGCTGCTTGAACAAAATGCCCAAAAATAGCTTGCGAGATAAGATTGCTTTTAGCTTGCCACTCGGGGTGCCACTGCACCGCATAAAAAAATGGATGTTCGGCCAATCGATAGGCTTCAACCAAGCCATCTTCAGCTTGAGCTTCTATAATTAAGCCGTCAGCTAAACGCTTCACGCCTTGATTATGTAGAGAGTTAACGTCGGCAGTATGACTATTTAGCCATTTTGCCAGCCAACTATCTGTGGCTAGCTTGAGGCGATGCTGATCAGCGTATTTTTGATTAAAATCTTCGGTATCGGGTTCGCGATGCTCAATGCTGCCTTCTAGCTGATAAACCTTATGGTGTAAGCTGCCACCTAAGGCGACGTTCATCTCTTGAAAACCGCGGCAAATACCCAGCACTGGCAGAGCGTGCTGTTTAGAATATTCAACAATAGCAAAAGCCAGACTATCTCTGCCGGCGTCTAATCGTGGTTCCAAATGGCTAGCCCCATATAAGCTAGGGTGCACGTTAGAATGACTACCAGTTAACAATACTCCGTCAAGCTGAGCGAGCACTCGGCCTAAGGTATCTCCACTTAGCTGATGAGTTAGTAGTACTGGGCTAGCGCCATATTCGCTTAAGGCATTTAAGTAAAAATCATTGACACTTTGAACCTGATAAGCACCCTGTGGCTTATGACAAGTAATCACACCGATTAACGGTTGTTTAGCGCTAGTTTCCATTAACGTCCTCTTCACCCTTGATCCTAAACAGATTAAAACTAAGGTGGCATAGAAAAAGCCAAATGTAAAATATAATTAACACCCAGTAATAAAGTGATAATTAGTTGCACCTTCGAACCACCAGCAAACGGGCAGATAATCGACGCGCGCAAATGTCAGTATCAGTGGACCACTCTTCGCTAAGGCTTTTGCTAAACAGTTAAAGTAAATCGCAATGAATAGACTAAGCGCCATTAGTGCTAATCTGGCAAATCAATGGCGGCTCCGCTCGATAATAGGTAAAATCAGCTCGTAATACATTAGGAGTATGGGGCACACCCTCAATCATGGCAGAACAAGTACGCATTAAGATCCAAGTCAACTCAGTAGCTACGCCACAACAATCGTCAGTAAATAAAGTACTCGCACCTAAACCCCCCTTTGATTTAGGTAAGATTTTTGCCGCTCTCAGCATACTCATCCTGTTAGTTGGCGTACTTATTTATCGCTTTTGGCCTGCAGAAAGCCCAAGCTCAAGGCTAATTGCAGCGCCTAACGAAGTGGCGATTGATGACTCTAGCTCAAGCGCCCCCCTTGAAACAACGGCAATAAGTTTGCCCGTTCCGGAGCAAACACACCCGCAACCAAACAGTATAGAGAAGGCTTCAAGCAAGGCAGTACTAGACCCACAAGCTTTAAATCAAGCGACTGCACAGGCTAGCTCAGACACTCCAGCGTTAGCTCAGACAAACCCTAATCAAGCTACCTCTGAGACAACCACGTTAAGTCAAGCAAGCGCAACGCAAGCTGCCTCTGAGACAACCACGTTAAGTCAAGCAAGCGCAACACAACCCGCCACTGAGACAACCACGTTAAGTCAGGCAAGCGCAACGCAAGCCACCTCTGAGACAACCTCGTTAAGTCAAGCAAGCGCAACACAAGCCGCCTCTGAGACACCCTCGTTAAGTCAAGCAAGCGCAACGCAAACCGCCCCTGAGACAACCTCGTTAAGTCAAGCAAGCGCCATTCAAGTTGTCTCTGACGAGCAACGTTCAAGCGAGGTAAACACCTCTGAACAACTATTGATTACTGAGGAAAGCGAGAGATTAACAACTGAACCCACATTGGCTAAGCAAGCGCCAAGGTGGATTGATCAACAATTACCGCGGGCGCAGCTTACCAGTGGCATTAGCCGACGCGAGCCACTCGATACACTCACGCGTATTACGCTTAGCGAGCAAAATGTTGCCTATCTCTTTTTAGAGCTACGCGGTATGCAGGGGCAGCAAGTGCAGGTACATTGGTATCAAGGTCAACAATTACGTGCCAGTGTAGATTTAGCGATTGGCGGGCAACGCTGGCGTACTAATTCGAGTAAACAGTTTGATATGAGTAGTCGTGGCAATTGGCGTGTCAGCGTCGTCAATCAGCAGCAAAAGCTTATTTTTGAGCAAGAATTTACCGTGGATTAAGCCCCATAACTTGCAGCACCGCTAAGTCATGGTAGATTTAGTAGTAACTTTAGACCATCAAAAGGTGATTCGGTGGAGCTTGATTTAATTCGTAGCGCCCTTGGCTGGGGAGCGCTTATCAACGTAGCAGTGCTTTTGTATTGGTTTGCTTTTTTAACCTTAGCCCACGATTGGACGTATAAATGGCATTCTAAGTGGTTTAACCTTAGCGTAGAAAAATTTGACCGCTTTCATTACCTAGGGCTGGCACTCTATAAAACGGCCATTATTGCCTTCTACATCGTGCCGTATATTGCCCTTACCATCGTCTTAGATTAGTCGGTATATAACACTATCGACTTAGGCTCAGTGATCGAATATCCGACGGTGGCCACACCCTCAACGTCTTGAATTTGGGTATGAATGGTTCCTTCAACCCATATGGGTTCCCACAAGTCTTCTAATTGTAAACCCTGCTTATAAGTCACATAAACAATTTGGTTAGGTGGCGGTGGCGGATAATGCAAACACGCGCCAAAGTAGGGTACCAACAAAAACTCGGTCACTAACTCCCCCTCACTGTCTAGAGGCACAATGAAACCCGGAATACGGATCGGTGTGCCGTCTAAGTCTTGATTAACGCTAACATTGAGGTTTTGCTGACCCGCTTCGTTCATCGGCGCGTTATGGTCAACCTCAGGCATACTCATTTGTCTTTCATTTTCGGGTAATAGCTGGTCCCAAACATCTACGCCATCAGCCTGAGCATTCACGCTCAACAGCACTAGGCCAACCAGGTAATAAGCAAGTTTCATCATCGCTCCTATTTAAATTTTTATGCTCATGCCATCGCTAAGCGAATAACGATAAGCACGCCAAGCAGGCAGTACGCCTGCAATAAAGCCAATCACCACTACCGCCAACAATAAATACCACTGCTCTAGACTTGGCCAAGTCAATATTAGGTAGAAGCCAAATTGATTAAGTAAGATAGGCTTTGCCGCAGCCAAAATTAAATACATGCTAGCTAGGCCCATTAGGGCACCTAGTCCACTCAGCAATAAGGCCTCAATCAGTAACAAACCAAAAATATGTCTCGGTTTAGCCCCTACCGAACGCAAAATAGCCATTTCTCTGCGGCGCTCTTTTAAGCTCACCATTAAGGTGGTTAACATACTCATTAAACCGGTAATTACCACACAAATAGACACTGCTAGCAGTGCGCTTTCAGCGATGCTTAAAATGCTCCACAATTCTTGCAAGGCTACGCCCGGCAATATCGCTAACAAAGCCTCATTCTTATACTGGTTTATTTGCCGCTGTAGACTAAAAATTTGTAACTTAGACTGAGTCCCTAACATCATGGCTGTAATGCTAGACGGCGTAAGCTGTTGCGCACTGTAGGGTTCGCTTTGAGGCGCTAAATGAATAGCTTCAATCCCCGCTAAAGTAGTGATAACCGTGCGATCAACTGGCGTACCGGTTGGTTTTAATATACCGCTGACCACAAACGGGTATTGATCATGATTAACAAAGCTAACTGCGGCAATACCATGGGCAACCACAATCTTATCACCCAGTTGATAGCCTAACTTGCGGGCCACTTCAGCCCCTAGAACCACCTCGAAAGTATCATTCAAGGCCTGCCCTTTTGCAAAGCGTAAAGGCTGTTTATTGGCATATTGGTAATGGTCAAAAAAGCTATTGGTTGTGCCCATGACTCGATAACCGCGATGTGAATCACCCAGCGAAATAGGAATCGACCACTTCACTGAAGACTGACCGGCGATCTCTTGATAACTGTCCCAGCTAATATTATTGGTCGCGTTACCAATGCGAAATACTGAATAGAGAAGTAGTTGAGTAGGACCACTGCGCGCCCCCACAATTAAATCGGTACCCGAGATGGTCGAGGCAAAACTCGATTTAGCTTGGGTACGCAGATTCTCTACACCAAGGAGTAAAGCAACACTTAAGGCAATGGTAAATAAGCTTAATAAGGCGGTACCACGCCTTGCCCAAAGGCTATGTCCGGCGAGTTTAAGCAAGCTCATGCTGGCCTCCTAAATTAAGCGCCGGTAAATCAACCACTTGCTCAAAACGTTCAGCTAACTCATGATCATGGCTCACCAATAATAAACTACTGTCACAGTGTTTTAGTTCAGCCATCAACAAGTTCATAAAGTGTTCGCGGTTAGTTTTATCTAAAGCAGAGGTGGGTTCGTCGGCAATAATAAGCGCCGGTGAGCCAATCATGGCACGCGCGGCAGCTACCCGTTGCTGCTGGCCAATGCTCAGTTGGCCTACCGGCTGCTCGAGTTGTTTGTCGGGCAATTGTAGATGCGCCAGTAAGCGCCGCGCTTCTTCAAGCACCGTGGCTGAGCGACTCAAGGCGCGCTGTTTACGTAGCCTAGAAAACTGACAAGCCAAAGCAACATTGTCTAATACGGATAAATAAGGCAACAAATTAAACTGCTGAAATACATAACCAATATTGTCAGCGCGTAATTGGTCTCGCTTCGCAGCAGACAGGCTGGCGCAGTCCTGTCCCATAAATTCAAGCCGCCCGCGCTGTGGGCTTATCACCCCAGCTATTAAGCTCAATAGGGTCGACTTACCACAACCGCTAGGCCCATGGATGAAGGTATGACTGGCAGCTTGAATGTTTAAATGGGGAATGTGAATGGCCGGGTGCTGTTCACCCGGCCACGCAAACACCACTTCATCTAAACGCAATAGAGAAGCAGAGTGAGTCATTTTATAGCTTCACCTTATTTTGATTGGGTTTAGCGTCAAGGGCGGTTTGTCCGCTATCGCTAACCCCTTGCACATGAAACACTTGGATCCGTGGGAAGGCCTCAAACCACTGAAGCTCAAAGCCATTTAATGTCGATAATTGATGGCAATGGAACTGATAACTCAAGCGCACATCTTGATGGCTGGAATGATCGTGGCTATCCGGTTCTGCGAGCTCATTGTGCTGCTCATGCATGGCTTCATCATCTTGATGCTTAGCATGGTCATGAGCATCATGTTCTTCCGCTTCACTATGATGGTCGTGTTTATCATGCTCATGATGTTCTTCCTCTTCATCATGATGACCATGTTTATCATGCTCATGATGTTCTTCCTCTACATCATGATGGTCATGTTTATCATGCTCATGGTGTTCTTCCTCTTCATCATGATGGTCATGTTTACCATGCTCATGGTGTTCGGCTTCTAACGCCCCCCAGTCCTGAGTCACTTTTTCTAACTCACATTCGCCACCATCAAATGTAAACAGTTGCATCGCTTGCGCCACCTGCAATTGTGCATCACTCAATAATTGCTGTTGCTGCTCGTTAACTGGAACATGCTCAAAACCCAACAAGTTATCGGCGGGTGAGTGAATGTCGATATCTAATTGTTCGCCTGAAGCGGCGAAAAATAACTCTGCAACCCCATGTTGATGGGCAGATTGCGCATATACTGCGCAGCTAAGCAGGCTTAGGCCCGCGACAAAAATAGGCTGTAACTTCATTGTGTATATCCATGATTAACTAAAAAATTAAAGGTTTCTTACGGTTAGTTTCATGGAGGGAGGGGAGCGCGCACTCGCGGTAACCGCATCAACATTTTGATAGCGGTAGTGGGATTTAATAGCACTCACTGCACCACTGAGCAATGCGGTAATTAGTGCACTACAAGTGATTGCAGTTGCGAGTTTTTCTAAATGATAACAAAGCTGACAATGTACCTCAGAATGGGCCGGGTCTAAGCGCTCCAATTGATGTTCACCCCACGCCAAGGCAAGCGCGAACACTGATAAAATCAGTATCCAAGTTAACCTGTTCTGGGAGCGGGGCGTTGTCATCTAGTTACCTATTGGTGATTCATTGAGCGCCAAAGCTACTCAGCTAAAGACTCTAACAATTTCACTTGGTAAGAGCCAAACTTACGGATATTTATCACACCATTGTTAAAGATTAAATACTGGCCCTTTATTCCTTGTAATTCACCTTGTACTAGAGGGTCTTTGTCTAGGTTGAAACTAGCAATTTTTGAAGGATATTGCTGAACCGGAAAGTGTAAATCTACCACTTTCTCATCGGGCAAAGCCGTTACCGCGTCGAAACCAAAGCGCTCCGACAGCTCGGCTAAGGCCTCAGCAATTTGCGGCAACAAGCGCTCACGCTCAGCCTCTAAGTCTAGTGCGATGGCATCACCTTTTAACATTGCGCGCCAGTTGGTTTTATCAGCCACTAACTTAGCTAACTCAATCTCAACAAGGCCCGACAACTGGCGAGTCGCCACTTTAAAAATAGGTAGCGCTTGCGTCGCACCTTGGTCTATCCATCGAGTGGGTATTTGGCTATGGCGGGTAATACCCACTTTAAGGCCTGAAGTATTAGCGAGATAAACGTAATGCGGGATCATACAGTGCGTATCACCCCACTCAGGCTCCCTGCAAGTTCCTTCAGCATAGTGACAAGTTTCTGGTTTCATGATGCACATGTCACAACTCGCGAGCTTGCGCATGCAAACAAAGCAATGGCCTTGCGAGTAGCTTTTTTTAGTTTTTTTTCCGCAGCTACGGCAATTAATACTGCCGGTAAATTCGAAGCCAAAGGACTTACCTATAAGCGGGTTCAGATGTAATTCTTGGTCGCCAATGGGCAAGTAGTACTGTACTTGCTCTGCCAATTCGGCGCGCATTTTAGAAAGGTGTCCTTGCATCATTGGTTACTCATGGGAAACATTAAGGCTGAGCAGTCTAAATCAAAGCAGGCAGCTATCCAAGAGAGTATCCGGTAGATAGTTAATATGGGTAATCCACATCGCTATCCACTTGGTCGATCATTATTTGATGTAACTCGCCACTTTCGATAAGCAAGGGCATGACTTGCTCAAACTGGCTAAGCAGCTCAGCCCCCTTATCAGTGGCAGCAAAGCAAAAGGTGGACCCGTAGCTTAAGACCGAATCAATGATGGCAATACCGCCATCAAGCTCAGGGGCCAGCGCTAACAGCGCTTCTATATCGGCCCGATAATCTAAAATCGCGTCAACCCGCCCCTTTTTCAATAACTTAATCATCTGAGTTAAATCAGAATATTCACTATACTTAGTGCCTTCGGGTAGCGAGTCGGCCCAATCATAACCAAGATGAGACACCACGCGTTTCCCCACTAAATCATCAAGTGACATATAGCTATCGTAAAATGCTTCTGACACCAGCATATCTGTTACATCGGCCTCGACGATATAACTAGAGCAATTGGCATTATCAAATTCATCTTCGGAGGCACCAAAGACCAAATCTACTTGTTGTTTTTCGAGCATAGCAATTGAGCGAGGATAGGGCATAAAATGAAAGGCATACTGGTGTTCAGGAAACACCCGCTTTAGCAAGGCGAAGTAATAACCGGTGCCATCTTTGTTGCTATAGTCTTCCCAAAAATCGGTGGCCACAGAGATATTACTAGCAACAGATGTAAAAGAATGGATAAGCAAATAAACAATGACAATTATTTTCATCTACCTAGTTAAATCCTTGAGTCATCTTTAGGCTAATAGTAGCAGAGTGACCTGCTTAGCGCTAAAGCACGCCCTCAAGGATTCCGCTCTTTTTTGCCAAAGCACTCTTGGTAACATCACCAGACACCCGATCGGCCCCTCGCAACATGGCATCAATCAGTTCACCCGCATCAAACTTGGTCAACGCTTCATCAGCGCCCACTTGGCTGGCTCGGTCGACACTGATTTCACTCGATAATGAGGTATGCAAAATAATATAGGCTTCGGCTATACCGGGGTCACTGCGCACTTCAAAGGTGAGTTCGTAACCATCTAATCCCGGCATCTCGATATCACTGACCAACACATCAATCGGGTTACCACTGGCAGCGGCCTGTTGCATCATTTTAAATGCGGTGGCGCCGTCACTGGCCATTTGATAATCTATTTCTATGCTGTCTAGCGCGCTAGATAACTGCTTACGCGCCGTGGCAGAATCATCAACTAATAAGATTTTAAGCTGACTCAAAATAGCTTGGTCGGGCAAACTTACCGATACCCTCACCCGGTCTTCATCATCAGGAAATACACTGGCAATCAGTTTTTCAATATCGAGTAACTGAACCAATTTATCATCAACCCGGGTCACGCCAGTGACATAAGCATCTTTACCTAAAGAGCTAGGTGGTGGATCGATGTCACGCCAGCGACATTCGGTGATTTTCTCAATACCTCTCACCAAAAAGCCAACCGTCTGCCGACTTACGTCGGTAATAATGATCGAGCAACTTTCTCGCTCATCTTCACCAATCGGTCGATAACCTACCGCAGCAGCCATATCGATAACCGAAATGGTTTGCCCGCGTAATGACGCCGAGCCAAGTACGAACTGATGAGAGTGAGGCAGTGCAGTTAGCCGGGTGTAAGGTACAATTTCACGCACTTTTAAGGTGCCAATTGCAAATAACTGACTTAATGACAGTCTAAAATGCAATAAACCTTGGGTTTGACTAGTGGCGCTACTCATACAGCATCCTTACTTATGTTAAAAAGGCTAACTAAGCACAACGTCGCTTAATTTGCTCTGCACTTGCTGGTCAGCAAGACGAAATTGTTCACATATTTTTTTTAGGGTCGGGCGATTGCAAGCCAAATGAGGCTTGGTAGCGCTAACCACTACGATATCAATTGCCGGCAACGGCGGCATTGTTTCAGCGCACATTTCTTGCAATTCACCTTTGCTAGAACGGGCCATGGCTGCTACAGCCAAACCCTGCGCAACTAAACCATACAAACCACTATGGTTAGCACTGGTCGCCATCAAGTGATAGGCAATCTCCGCTTTATCTAAACCATCAATCGCACTGCTGTGAAATTTGCAATCGGTTTCATATAAGGCGAGTGGTAATGGCCGTTGCTGGCAAACATCTTTGGTGGCGGAACTGACCCAAATACCTTGGTCGTGACGCAGTAATAAACCCTCATCACTATCGGGGGGACGAGTAAGTATGGCTAAGTCTAGTTCCCCCAGATCAAGCTGCTCACGCAGCTGATAACTTGGTCCAGCTCGGAGTCGTAAGTACAAATTAGGTATCTGTTGCTGCAGTATCTCGGTAAATAGCGGCAAAATCGATAAACTGTAATCATCAGGACAGCCTATACGCAGCTCAACTTTAGCCTTGCTGTGTTTAAGCTCGGTCACGGCTTGATCATGTAAACTGACGATTCTACGGGCATAACTCGCCAAAGCTTGCCCTGCCGGGGTAAGTACTAGGCTACGCCCTTCTTTTTCAAACAAAGGGCTATCACTTTCTTGTTGCAGCTTTTTCATTTGCGCACTAATCGCTGATTGGGTGCGAAAAGTTTGGCTGGCGGCACGGGTAAAACTGCCACTTTCAACAAAAGCCACTAAGCTGCGTAAAGCATCAATATCCATGTTCACCCATTAACAAGACTGATAGTTGCCATCAAAAATAATCGTTATTCAAAGCACAAGCAACTTGCCACACTAAATACCTATTCGTTAAGCAAGGAACAGCAATGATTTTGCACGACTACTTACCTTCGGGAAATGGCTATAAAATTCGATTATTACTCAGCCTGCTAGGGCAAGAATTTCAAGTGAAGTGCTACAACATTGTTGCAGGAGAAACACGCACCGCTGCGTTTTTGGCACTGAATCCAAATGGCAAAATCCCCGTCTTGCAGTTCGACGACGGCCGCTGCCTAGCGGAGTCTAACGCCGTATTATTTTACCTCGCGCAGAATAGCGCATATTGGCCACAAGATAGCTGGCAACAGGCACAAGTATTAAAATGGATGAACTTTGAGCAGTACAGTCACGAGCCTAATATTGCCTCGGTACGCTTTTGGTTAGGTCACGCCGGTATGAACGACACACGCCAAGCCCAATTAGAGGACAAGATGAAACAAGGTTATGCCGCGCTGGACGTGATGGAGCAAACGCTCAATCAGCAAGACTTTTTTGTTGGAGAGCAAATGAGCATCGCTGATATCGCTTTATACGCTTATACCCATGTAGCCGAAGAGGGTGGCTTTGAGCTAAACGCGTACCCCGCAATTAGAAAGTGGTGCCAGCGTATTAGCCAATTGGACAACTATTTGGCGATTGATGATGAATCTGTAGTGATGCATTGAGTTTAGCTGAGTAAAAAAAGGACCAAGCCGCGAACGGCTTGGTCAAACGCTTACATTTGCTCTTACAATTGCGCTTACAACTTCACAATTAACTTGCCTTGGTTTTCACCGCTAAACAGTAAATTAATACCATCAATTGCTGATGCTAAGCCGTCTAATACATGCACTCGGTATTGCAATTTACCGGCTTGTAGATAGCCGCCGACTTGCTGCATAAGTTGTGGCGCGCGGTCAAAGTGGTCAGGCATGGTAAAACCCTGAATTGATAAACGCTTTTTAACAACGCTGATCCAATTAGGTCCCGCTGATGGGGTTTCGTTGTTGTAATCGGCGATCATCCCACACACCACAATGCGCCCAAAAGCATTCATATTATCAACCGCGACTTGTTGAATTGCGCCGCCAGTATTCTCAAAATAAATGTCCACGCCATCTGGCGTTAACTCTGCCACTCGCGCGGCAATATCATCGGTTTTGTAATTCACAGCGCCATCAAAACCTAGTTCTTCCACCAGCCAGCGACATTTCTCATCGCTGCCCGCCACGCCGATAACGCGTAAGCCCTCAGCCTTGGCTATTTGACCAACCAATGATCCCACTGAGCCAGCCGCGCCACTCACTAACAAGGTTTCGCCGGCTTTGGGTTTTGCTATTTCCAACAAACCTTGCGCAGCGGTCATACCCGGTAAAGCAAGAACCGCCAATACGGCTTCAGCAGGCAAGCCTGGTGGCACAATGTTCACACCAGTGCCATCGCTAACCGCTTGCTCTGTCCATCCAAACATTCCCATAACGCTTGCGCCTACAGGAAAGTTAGCATTATTTGATTCAATCACTTCAGCGATACCGCTAGCCCGCATCACATCACCCAGTGCAACAGGAGGAATGTAGCTATCGGTATCAGCACTCATCCAACCACGCATCGCCGGATCAAGTGACATATGAGTTTGCTTAAAACGAAACTGCCCCTCAGCTAAAGCGTGAGTAGAATGCTCGCGAAGCTCAAAACAACTCGCTTCAATATGCGTAAGCGGGCGCTGAACTAAGTGAATTGATTGATAGCTAGACATAAAACTTCCTTAACATTGAGAGGCCGAAGCCGATTATTTTTATCGAAATCATTATAAATAGACCTCCCACTTGGAATAAATAGCCTATTTAGCTAAACTTTATTGTCTTTTTAGCAAAAATGGTCTTTATGGATAAGCTCAGAGCACTACATTATTTTGCCCATTTGGCCGAATCTGGCAGTTTCACCCAAACCGCGGAGGCCTTTTCTGTACCTCCTTCTTCGGTATCACGGCGTATTTCTGATTTAGAAGCTTTACTCAAGCAGCAGTTATTACAGCGTAGCACTCGGCAAGTAAAACTGACTGAATTAGGTGCGCTGTACTACCAACAGATATTACCCGCACTGCATGGTTTGAGTGATGCTGAAGACTTGCTAAAGCAACAGCAGCAACACCCAAGTGGGATGCTATCGATCAGCGCCATGCCCAGTTATGGAGAGCTTTGTTTAGCCCCCGTACTCAATAAATTTTCACAGCTATACCCCGATATCATCCTTGATTTACATTTTAGCGATCAGCTTAGTAACTTACGCCGTGACCAAATAGATATCGCGATTAGAGGGGGGAAAGCCCCCGACGAGCGGATCGTCGCTAAACGACTATCGGAAAACCGCTTTGTACTCTGCGCGTCTCCAAAGTACTTGGCATTACATGGCCAACCCACCAGCCCCGAAGAGTTAAACCTGCACCCTTGTTTACGCTATCGAAGTCCAGAGTTGGTGCTGCCTTGGTTATATAAAGCCCAGCAACAATGGCAGGAGTTACAGCCGCCCATTCGCTTAATCAGTAATCATGGTGCCACTCTGGTTAATGCAGCTCTGGCCGGAGAAGGGATCGCCTTACTCCCCGAGTGGGGGATCAGTGAACAATTAGCCCAGGGTAGCTTAGTTAAATTTGACGTAGGCCAAGATATTAGGGTCTCTAAAGCCGACTCAACCGGAATTTATCTTTTATACCAAGGGCTTAAATACCAGATCCCCAAAATAAGAGTAGCGGTGAACTTTTTGCTGGAACAGTTACCCCAGTACTAATTGTTAAAATATCAAGTTTTCAAAGCCAAGCCATTTTTTAGACTAAGCTTTACTCTCTAGCTAGTTCATTGTGCTACATGTACCGGTAAGCAGTTCAAAATTTGCACTTTTCTCTAGCGTTTTATTTGTTAGGCTAATGTTAATAGAAAACTTGATTACTTGGTCTACTTTAACAATAAGCTCTCGGCAAAAGGATCTGTGTATGAGCGAGCTGGTCAACGACCAACAATATGTGCGCTTTGTTGATGTAAAAAAAAGCTACGACCAACGCAGCTTAGTAGTAAAGAATTTCAATTTAGATATCCGCAAAGGTGAGTTTGTCACCCTATTAGGACCATCGGGCTCAGGTAAAACCACCTGTTTGATGATGCTGGCTGGCTTTGAAGATGTCACTAGCGGACAAATCTTAGTAAACGGCCAAGCCATTACCAATGTTGCGCCATATAACCGCAATATTGGCATGGTATTTCAGCACTACGCCTTATTTCCGCATATGACGGTGGCCGAAAACCTCGCTTATCCTTTGGTGGTGCGCAAGCTGCCTAGCGAAGAAATAAAACGCCGAGTGGCAGAGTCTTTAGCCTTAGTTGAATTAGACAGCTTTGGTAATCGTTATCCCGGCCATTTATCTGGCGGGCAAAAACAACGGGTAGCCTTAGCCCGTTCACTGATTTTTGAGCCCTCAATAGTCTTAATGGATGAGCCACTTGGCGCGCTAGATAAAAATTTACGCGAACAAATGCAGCTAGAGATAAAACGCTTACACGAATCTATCGGTTTCACTGCCATTTATGTTACCCATGACCAAACCGAAGCGTTGACCATGTCTGATCGGATCGCAGTATTTAACGATGGCGTGGTCCAGCAATGTGATGCCCCCGATGTGCTTTACGAGCGCCCCAAAAACGCTTTTGTCGCCGACTTCATCGGCGAGAATAACCATCTAGCAGGCAACGTTATCAAGCGCAGCGAAGGCGTCGCCACAGTAGAGCTAAGTGACGGCAGTGTCGTAAAAGGGCAAGCAATGGATTGCCCTGAAGAACAACAAGCTTGTTTACTGGCGGTACGACCAGAAAATCTATTTATTCTCAGTGACAAACATCAATTTGAGAATGTTATTGAGGCCGAATTTATTACCCGCCTCTATGTCGGCGACTTTATTCGCTACTTTTTTAAACTTCGTGACAAAACTGAGCTGATGGTAAAAGTGCTCAACGATCACGACGCGCCTACAATGGCTGCAGGCGCACTCACTCAACTAACGTGGTCCGTAACTGACGGGTTAGCTTTTGATACACCCCCGAAATCTTAATGGTAAAGGATGGAACCTATGAAACGTTTACTCCCGATTGTTGCACTTGCCACGGTTTGTAACCTTGCTAGCGCTGAACAGTTAACAGCAGTGTCGTTTGGTGGCGCCTATGGCGCAGCGCAACAAAAACACATGATAGACCCTTTTGTGGCGGAGACAGGCCACAAGATACTCTTTGAAAACTACTCGGGCGGCATTGCCGAAATCAAAGCTCAAGTAGAAAGTGGCAACATTCTTTGGGATGTCATCGATATTGAAGTTATCGATTTAGAACGCGCTTGTTCTGAAGGGCTACTAGAGGTCATTCCTCACGATACCTTACCGCCAGGAGATGACGGTACGCCAGCTGCAGAAGACTTCAGTGAAGCGGCATTATCCAACGAATGTGGCGTAGGCAACATCGTGTGGACTGTATTGTACGCCTTCAGCAACGATACCATTAAGGGAGGACAACCTAGTACTATCGCCGATTTGTTTGACACTAAAAAGTATCCGGGCAAACGGGCACTACGTAAACGTCCACAAGTAAACTTAGAGTGGGCATTGATCGCTGATGGCGTGCCTAAAGAGCAGGTATACGAAGTACTAGAAACCGAAGAAGGACAAGCCAGAGCCTTTGCCAAACTGGCCACCATCTCAGATGACATCATTTGGTTTGACAGCTGGTCACAAGCACCACAACTGTTAAATGACGGCGGTGCGGTAATGGTTCAATCGGCTAATGGTCGTATTTTTGATGCCATTCAAAGTGAAGGTAAACCTTTTGAAATGGTATGGGACGCCCACCTTTATGACCTCGATGTTTGGGCCATCGTAAAAGGCACCAAGAAAAAAGAATTGGCAATGGAATTTATTCGCTTCGCTACGGGCTCTAAGCCTTTAAGTGGCATGCCAGAAGTCGCTTACGGCCCAACCCGTAACTCTTCTTATGCCTATGTTGATAAAGCTGTAATTCCTAAGCTACCTTCTTCTCACCTTGATGAAGGACTAAAAGCCTCAGGTGAATTTTGGGCTGACTATGGTGAGTCTTTAGGTGAAAAATTCAACGAGTGGTTATTAAAATAACCCAACTGCGAAGGGCTTTGCCCTTCGCCTGTTAAACCAGAGGTGAAGATGGAAACTAGCAGTAGTCTTAGCGTTGAGGAGATCCTCTCCAGTAAGCGTGTACTGAAACGTAAAAAACGGCTGTTGCTGTTGTTTACTACACCGCTATTAATTTTTGTCTTCATCACTTTTATTGCGCCCATTGCCACTATGTTATACCGGAGTGTTTATCACCCCACGGTCAGCCAACTGATCCCCTTAAGCTTAAGCCAAATGAAAAACTGGGACGAGACTCAGTCCGCACTGCCAGATGGAATGGCATTGCGCGAATTTAGCCTTGAGTTGCGATCCTTAGCCGAACAACGTTTATCCGGAAAGCTAGCCGAAGAAATCAACCGTCTTAAACCTGGTAGCTCCAGCTTAATTAAATCTACCGCTAGAAAACTCAGAAAACAAAAGCCTGAGCAACTGCAACTAACCGGAGACCAGTTTCTACTCGCTAGCCATAAAAAATGGCAAGACATCGAGCTATGGCGTGCCATTAAACGAGCAGGTCAACCGTTTACCGATAGCTATTATTTAACCACCTTAGATTTAACCCGTAATTCGGCAGGAGAGATAGAACAGCGCGATACCCAAATCTACCTCAAACTGTATTGGAAAAGCCTTAAAATAGCCTTAATCATTACCCTATTGACGGCGATTTTTGCTTACCCGCTGGCTTACTATCTCGCCACCGCCCCCAGTAAAATAGCGAATCGCTTAATGGTATTAGTGCTATTACCATTTTGGACCTCACTATTAGTGCGCACCACCTCTTGGATTGCGATTTTACAAACCAATGGCGTGCTTAACTCAAGCTTGCAAGCCTTAGGCATAATCGACCAACCCTTTGAGTTGTTGTATACCGAATACGCCACCATTATCGCGATGACTCATATCTTATTACCGTTTATGATTTTGCCGCTATATAGCGTTATGAAGAATATTGACCCTAGCTATTTACGGGCAGCCCTCTCGTTAGGGGCGAGGCCTATACCGGCGTTTTTTAAAATCTATTTGCCCATGACCGTGCCTGGCGTCAGTGCTGGTGCGCTGTTGGTGTTTATTATTTCCATCGGCTACTACATTACTCCCGCCATTGTGGGGGGGACAGAAGGACAAATGATTTCAAATATTATTGCCTTTCATATGCAGTCATCAAACAACTGGGAGCTGGCTGCCGCTTTAGGTTCGTTGTTATTGGCACTCATTCTTGCGCTGTATTGGGTCTACGACCGCTATGTAGGCGTCAACAATATTAAGTTGGGCTAAATATGAGAAACTATCCAAAATATTTCACTTTTTGGCACATCGTAGCCCACTATGGTTTGCGCGTTTGCTCGCTATTAGTTCTGGCTTTTTTGATGCTGCCGATTATCGTCATCATCCCACTGTCGTTTAATGTGGAACCATTTTTTAGCTTTACCGAAGGCATGTTAGCGCTGGATCCCGAAGCCTATTCGCTAAAATGGTACGCCGAAATTTGGAATGATGACAAATGGCTGCTAGCCATTAAAAACAGTTTCATTATTGGTATTTTTGCCACACTTATCGCCACCGTATTAGGAACCTTAGCAGCGATCGGCTTAAGTAACCCCGCCATGCCTTGGCAGAAACTTTGGATGGCCATTTTATTGTCACCGATGATTGTGCCGCTGATTATTACAGCCGCTGGTATGTATTTCTTTTATAGCCAACTCAATTTAGCAGGCTCCTTTTTGGGGGTGATCTTAGCGCACGCAGCACTCGGAACCCCCTTTGTATTAATCACCGTAAACGCAGCACTCTCAGGCTTCGATTACTCTTTAGTTAACGCGTCCCTAGGCTTGGGCGCCCGCCCTACAATGACTTTTTTCAAAGTGATTATGCCCTTGATACGCCCCGGTGTAATATCGGGGGCCTTGTTCGCCTTCATCACCTCTTTTGATGAAGTGGTGGTGGTTCTTTTTCTCGCAGGTCCAGAGCAACGAACCATTCCAAGACAGATGTTCTCGGGTCTACGTGAGCAAATTAACCCCACCATTTTGGCAGTGGCTACCCTACTGATCATTATTTCAGCGATGCTACTGTTTACCATTGAATACCTGCGTGCTCGGAGCGAACGTATTCAAAGTGGTGAATTAGACAGTGAATAAACTGGTTTCATATAAAAACAATGTAAAACAAATGTTTAAACCTATGCCTTTCGAAGCATAGGTTTGCGCTATAACAACTTTTATCCAAATAACGGTAGTAAACCCTCCCCACACTAACTGTTCGACAACTATGCTAGTGCTAGTTCAGTTTCAATAAAACCTATTGAAAGGTTTAATCTATTATTAAAATAGATTCAATCACTTTTACTTATCAAAAGGAAAAGTTGATACTAGCTACATCAAGTAATCAAACACCAGTTAACAACCTTGTTGGAGAAAAATATGTTAGAGAATCGCGAAGGCCAAACTATTCCAAGTGTTACTTTTCATACTCGCCAAAACGATGCATGGGTAGACGTGACAACCGAACAACTATTTAAAGACAAAACGGTGGTGGTTTTTGCCTTACCAGGCGCTTTCACCCCTACCTGCTCGTCAACCCATTTACCACGTTACAACGAACTAGCTGGCGTACTTAAAGACAATGGTGTAGACGACATCGTATGTTTGAGTGTCAACGACACCTTTGTTATGAACGCATGGTTAGCCGATCAAGAAGCTGAAAACATCACGGTAGTTCCTGATGGTAATGGCGAATTTAGCCAAGGTATGGGCATGTTAGTAGACAAAGCTGACTTAGGTTTTGGCAAACGCAGCTGGCGCTATTCGATGCTAGTTAAAAACGGCGTGATTGAAAAAATGTTCATTGAAGCGGATGTTGCTGGCGACCCGTTTGAAGTATCAGACGCCGATACCATGCTTAACTACATCAATAGCGATGCCAAGAAACCAGCTGCGATTAGCGTCATTACTAAACCAGGTTGTCCTTTCTGCTTAAAAGCTAAAGAGCTGTTAAAAGCGAAAGGCTTAGCCTTTGAAGAGGTGGTTCTAGGTACCGATGCAACCAGCGTTAGCCTAAAAGCCCTAAGTGGCCAGAGTACCGTACCGCAGGTATTTGTAGACGGTAAGCACATTGGTGGCAGTGAAGACTTAGAAGCTTACCTAGCTTAAGCAGCACTACCCAGGCGAGTTGTTCTGCTCGCCTGAATCCCCAAGCTCTCGTGTACAAGGCTTATCTATTAGGCCATTTTTTTAAAGATCGTTAAAAGGTAGTTACGATGTCAAATCTAGATATTAAGCAAACTGTTGATGTGGCCATTATTGGTGGTGGAACTGCAGGCTTGGCAGCCTATCGTGCTGCAAAAGAACATACAAATTCGGTATTAATGATAGAAGCAGGTCCCTATGGCACCACCTGTGCACGAGTGGGATGTATGCCCAGCAAACTACTGATAGCTGCCGCCGAAAATGCGCATCAGTACGAGAAATCAGCCCAGTTTGGCGTAAATCTAGGTAAACCACACATTGACGGCCGCGCAGTCATGCAACGGGTGAAATCTGAG
Source organism: Agarivorans sp. MS3-6 (assembly GCF_054112545.1). Classification (NCBI taxonomy): domain Bacteria; kingdom Pseudomonadati; phylum Pseudomonadota; class Gammaproteobacteria; order Alteromonadales; family Alteromonadaceae; genus Agarivorans; species Agarivorans sp. MS3-6. The sequence goes on from NZ_CM134202.1 coordinate 2,218,646, forward strand.
AGAGACCGCTTTGTTGGTTTCGTATTAGAATCTGTTGAAGGTATTGACGCAGAGCACAAGCTTGACGGTTATGCGCAATTTGTCGACCAACACCATCTACAAGTGCAGCACACCAATGGTGAAACCAGTATGGTTCATGCTAAACGTATTGTAATCGCCACAGGCTCACGCCCAGCCTACCCTGCAGCTTGGAGTGACTTAGGTGACCGACTATTAGTAAACGATGATATTTTTGAATGGGACACCTTGCCTGAGTCAATCGCCGTATTTGGCCCAGGCGTTATCGGCCTCGAACTCGGTCAAGCACTACATCGCCTAGGCGTAAAAGTATTGATGTTTGGTGTAGGCGGTGCGGTGGGTCCACTCACAGACCCGGCATTAACTGACTATGCCAATACCCTTTACGCCAAAGAGTTTTACTTAGATTCTGACGCCAAAGTGGAATTGATAGAGCGCAGCGAAAACGGCGTAAAACTACGTTACCTAAATAAACAAGGTGACACAGTAGAAACCGAAGTGGATTACCTGGTGGCTGCCACAGGGCGTAGAGCAAATACCGATAAACTTGGTTTAGACAAACTCAACATTGAACTCGACCCAAGAGGTGTGCCCACCGCCGATCACTACACTTTACAAACTTCGCTTAGTCATATTTTCATTGCTGGTGATGCGAGCAACCAAATTCCTTTACTGCATGAGGCCGCAGACCAAGGAAAAATTGCTGGTGACAACGCAGGGCGAGGTAAAGACATCAGAGCCGGATTGCGCAGAACCAGTATTGCCGCTGTCTTTAGCGACCCGCAAATTGCCATGGTAGGTGAAAGCCATCGCCAGATTGAAAAACGCTTGGGCAATTGTGGTTGCTTCGAAATCGGTGAAGTGAGCTTTGAGAACCAAGGCCGCAGCCGAGTGATGTTGGTCAATAAAGGTATCGCTCACCTCTATGGTGAACAAGGTACTGGGCGCTTTTTGGGCGCTGAGATTATTGGCCCCAATGCCGAGCACTTGGCGCACCTGCTAGCATGGGCACACCAAAGCCAAATGACCATATCGCAGATGCTAGATATGCCTTTCTATCACCCCGTCATTGAAGAAGGCATTCGTACCGCTTTACGAGACTTAAATGCCAAACTCCACCTTGGCCCAGAAATGATTGATGCCTGCATGGAATGTGGTGTCGGTAGTTAAGCAGCCTTAGAATAACTGAATTAAGTCACTTCAGTGTTAAAGGCCCCATGAATAATCTTCAGGGGCCTTTTCTTTTTAAATGATAAAATACATAATAAAAGCAATAAACAGCGAAACAATTGATAACGGGCTTATCATTAGCAATGATTTACTCTATGCTAACTGGAGTTTTGTTGGTACAAGGATGGTCGATACAAACACTTATGTCTGCTTTTAGATGTTTACTCACGCTCTGTGTTACTTTTTTGTTGGCCTATATGCCTTTGGCAGATGCCGCTGGGCTAAGCACTAGCTCGCAACAAATCTATTTTGCAGAAGACCAGCAAGTATTACCTCATCGTTATAGCGATGTACCTCATTGGCTAAATAAACTGAGTAAAGTAGATCGGGTTGATTTAACTGGCGGCAGTTATTGGCTTGTGAAAAAACTCAGCATCAGCGAACCCAGTCAATGGATAGCCAGTGTAGATGGGCCGATCATTGAAAATATTGATTACTACTTATACTCAGAGGGTAATCAGATCCGCCATCTTAGTAGTGGCTATTCACACCCCTATGAATACCTATTTAGTTACGCAAGACATATCGATACACCCACGCTAGGGGGTTACTGGCTGATAACCCGGATTTCAAGCCAGTACTACTCTGAGCAACCCCAATTAAGCTTTGGCCAAAAAGCTAAAATGACCCATATCTATCATTGGCGAGCAAGTATCATCACCTTATGTTTGGGGGGGCTATTTATTCTTGCTTTATATAACGGTGCCGTTAGCTTAGTACAACAAGACCGAATTTTTGGCTACTTTAGCGCTTACTTGTTTGCCGTTACCTTATCCTTAGCACTTGTTTTTCATGTTGGGGCTCACCTGTTTCATTTCACTGTACTCAGTGTTCAAATGTTACCGGTGCTTGGCATTCCAATATTTAGTGTACTGTTTTACTGTCGTTTTCTTAACCTGCCCAACTATGCGCCGCGCCTATGGCAAGCCAGCCGCCTACTCGTGGTGGTAAGCTTAGTTGCTATTCCTGCGGCGGCCATTTGGGTGAACTATGCGGTGGTGTTAATTTACAGCGTCGTATTGATTTGGGTAGCCCTAGCCTTTAGCTGCGGCATACAATGTTGGCGTCAGGGCGCTAAACAAGCCCTGCTCTTTATCTTATCTACCCTAATGCTATTAATCCCAGCGATACTGCTAGCCATGTCGACAGTGCCTAAAAACAGCAGCACCCTATTAGCGGCCGACGTTTCCGTTTTACTGAGTTGCTTGCTCAGCACTTTGTTTATGTCACTCACCTTACATTACAAGTTCAGAAGGCTGACCTTAGAGTCTTTGCTGGTCAACGAGCAATTAAATCTAGAACGTGACGCGGCAAGACTAGATGCTTTAACAGGCTTACAAAACCGCTACGCCTTCAATGAATACGTAAATAATATCGAATTTGAGACTGAGCCATTCACATGCCTGTCTTTGATCGACATTGATTATCTAAAATCAGTTAATGATCAAGCGGGTCACCAAGAAGGGGACAAGCTCATCAAGCTCGTGGCCGAGGCGCTAAACTTAGTGCTCAGTGACAAAGTACAATTGTTTAGAATTGGCGGCGATGAATTTGCAGTATTTACCTCCAAACTAAGTAGTGATGAACTTCGCGATAAACTCGCTATCGCTGACAAGGTGATTCAACTAAACGGGTCCGCTCAAAGCGGTATCAGTTTTGGTTGCTCCACCACCGATGAGTGTGATGATGCAGAGCAATTGTTTTATCGAGCAGACATGGCGATGTATCAACAAAAAGCGCAACGCAAGCGAAAAATTAAGCTGATAGCCGTTAGCGAACAACCGCAACCCCATCAGGGCTGAGCGCACACTCGGCAAAACTTTCTGTTGATCAATCCAAATAGGTTACACTCTTCTGATACCGCCCATTTCAGGAGTTCACATGTTAATTACCCCCCAGCTCAGTGGCAATATTGCGCGTAATTGTCATCCTATAGGCTGCCAACAATACTTACAGCAACAAGCAGCGTACATTGCCCAGCAAGGCAAAATTAATGGCGCGAAAAAAGTACTCATTCTGGGGGCGTCATCTGGATTTGGCTTAGCTTCTCGTTTGGCTTTATCAATAGCCGGCGGAGCAGACACCATTGGCGTATCTTTTGAGCGAGGCCCATCTGAAAGAGGCATCGGCAGTGCTGGTTGGTATAACAACATCTATTTTCGTGAACTGGCCGAAAAACAGGGCTTAACCGCTAAAAACTTTATTGGTGATGCCTTTTCGCCACAGATGCGCGACCAGGTGCATCAACTATATCAAACAGCATTTTGGTGGTCAGGTTGACCTTGTCATTTATAGCCTAGCGACAGGCAAAAGAACCACTCCATCTGGGCAGTGGCAATCGGTGCTAAAAACCACCGATGAACCGCTGCATGGCTTCAGCATTAACCTGGAAACTGAACAATTAGAAGCCCAATCGGTGGCGCTGGCAAATGCTGCTGAAGTTGAAGCAACCACCAAAGTAATGGGTGGAGACGAATGGCGTAACTGGATAGATGCGCTGCAACAAGCCAAGGTGCTAGCTGAAGGCTGTAATACCATCGCATACTCATATATCGGTCCAGAACGCACCGCAGCGGTCTACCGTGATGGCACCATAGGCAGAGCGAAACAACACCTGCACGCTACCGCCACCGAACTAGACGCTCAACTCACTAAGCACTTAAATGGACACGCTTATGCCTGTGTATGTAAAGCATTGGTCACCAAAGCCAGTGTCTACATTCCGGTAATGTCTCCCTATATCGCCTTGCTTTATCAAGTAATGAAGGAACAGGGGAATCATGAAGAGTGTATTGAGCAGGCTTATCGTTTATTTAGCCAGCATTTATATCCTGTTGATGGTCAAGTAAAACTCGATAAGTTAAGGCAAATACGCATCGACGACTATGAGTTAAGCCCTCAAGTACAGCAACAGATTGACCAACGCTACGCCAGTATTAGTCCGGCTAACTTTAAACAGCTAACAGACTTTGCAGGCTACAAGTCGGCGTTCTTACGACTGAATGGCTTTGCGGTGGAAGGCGTCGATTATCAACAAAACCTCGACATTAATGCGTTAAGTAAGCTGCAACCATGATAAAAATTACCCCAATAGATGCCGAACAAACTCTTCGCATTCGCCAACAAGTGCTGTGGCCAGCGTACAGCCAAGACTTCTGCCGAGTCGCTGAAGACCAATCAGGCCAACACTTCGGTGCTTGGTTAGACGGGCAGCTCATTATGGTGGCGTCTCTGTTTATTCAACAAGATAGCATTAGGCTGCGGAAATTTGCTTGTTTACCGGCGTTTCAAGGGCGGGGTTATGGTAGTGCGATGCTCAAGCATTTACTTCACTTACAACAAGCGACCTCTCTTAAGTGTTTTTGGTTTGATGCCCGCTGCAGCGCCATAGATTTTTATCAAGGTTTGGGCTTTAGCGTTGATAGTGCGGTGTTCGAGAAACATGGTGTTGAGTATGTAAAAATGTCACGCCAACTTCAGCGCTAACAATCAATAGGCAAAAAAAAGGAGAAGCTATGGCTTCTCCAGTTTTTCTGTCGGTCAACAAAGGTCAGATCTTATTTCTTTCGTTATCGCGCCAATCCTTGGAGCAATGGAAATAGAGTAATGATAGCGTTTTCTTGATGCAAGTGTTTTCCCTGCTAAACATAAGAAACTAGATCAAGCTCACTTAAATTCGACCTAAATGTGACCTAGATCAATGAATATCCATTAGCAATAAAGGGCTTCTATAAGCACCTGTTTTTATTAGCTAATATTTTTTAGCGTGATATTCACTTAAGCACAAAACAAACTATAGATAGGCTTAAACTTGAGGAATATCAGGCATTAAAGGTCTTTTTTAGGCAGAATATCCCCGATAACGTAGCGCTGGATTAAGCCACTAGATCAGCGAATAAATATCGAAGCGGTGAGTTTTCGTTGTCAGTTGATGATGGCTTACTTTTCCTGCTAAGGGCTCCGCATAACTTGGCCGTTTCACTACAACCCGTTTACTTGCCACCAATAATGCATGCTCTAATAGCTGGTCTGCGTCTAAATCTGCGCCAACTAAATGTTGAAAAATACGCATTTCTTTTTTTACCTGAGCAGATTTTTTTCTATGCGGATACATAGGGTCGAGATAAACCACTTCAGCCTCAAGGCCAACTAGGCTATCGATACTACTGGCATGCACTAAACGCATTCGCTCACTAACCCAAGCGCCAATCTGTGGGTCAGCTTTAGCTCGGCGTAAACCATCCTCAAGCAAGGCTGCAACCCAAGGTGAACGCTCAACCATTGTGACTTGGCAGCCAAGATTAGCCAATACAAAAGCGTCTCTGCCTAAGCCAGCAGTGCCGTCTATCACCGTTGGGCGCTGGCCTTTCTTAATACCAATCGCTTTACTAACGGCCTCTGCACCACCATATTGACGACGATGGGCACTTCTTCCTGCTAGAAAGTCCACAGAAATGTCGCCAAGTTTAGCTTCTTCACACCAACGTAAAGCTAAACCATCGGCGCTCAAAACCAAACAAAAACCCTGTTCGGGTAATTGCTCACAAATTTGTAGCTTAAAGCGGTTACTGAGGTCTTCGGCATATTCGGCATATGTCTGGTTTTCACAGTAAATACGGGGCTGATTAGCGCTCACCCTAACACTCTCCAATAGTTGATTAAGGTCTCAGTTTACCAGCTTTAATTAAGCACCAACATCTCGATAGGGACAGGTTTACCAAAGTGGTAGCCTTGGGCGTAGTCAACCCCAATATCTAGCAGTATTTGATTGATTGCATCGTTCTCAACAAACTCAGCGATAGTCTTCTTACCCATAACATGTGCCATTTGATTAATGCTACGCACAATAGCGGCATCCATATGATCGTTTTCTAAGTCACGAATAAATATGCCATCAATTTTAAGATAATCGATAGGTAAGTTTTTCAAATACCCAAATGATGATAAACCCGAACCAAAGTCATCTAAGGCAATTTTACAGCCAAGTTGTCGTACTTTATTAAAGAACTCGGTGGCCACATTTAAGTTAGCAATAGCCACGGTTTCGGTGGTTTCAAAACATAATTTACTTAGTGGTAAGGCACTGTCTTCAAGGGTGGTTAATAACCACTCAACAAATTCAGCATTACCCAAAGATTGCCCCGATAGGTTCATAGAGCACATATTCAAGCGGGTTAAATGACCAGGATTCTCGGCCAGCCATTGCAAACTCTTAGCAATAACCACGCGATCAATTTGATCGGCCAAGTTGTAGTTTTCGGCTGCAGGAAGAAAAGCACCAGGCGGTACAATTCGACCATCTTCATCAATCATTCGCAACAGTACTTCATAGTGAAGGTAATCACTATCGCCCGCGGTTACTGGCACAATAGCTTGTGCATAAAGCAAAAATCGCTCTTCACGCAAGGCTTTTTGAATGCGAGTAACCCACTCCATTTGGCCCTGACGCTCCAACAAAGCTTGGTCGTTGGTTTGATATAAATACACACTGCTTCGACCTAAAGACTTAGCAGTAAAACAGGCATTGTCTGCTTGCGCCATCACTTGCTGAGCCGAGCCTTCTTGCTGACTAAATAGAGTCACGCCAATGCTACAGCCAAAACTAAACATGCGGTCATCACGCACATAGTGGGTATCATTCAATTTGTCGATCACGACATTGGCGAATTCAAGGCTAGCTTGCTGCTGGGTATGCTCTAATAAAATCGCAAATTCATCACTGCCTAAACGGGCCACAATCGCCGATTCAGGAATCAACAATTCTAAAACATTGGCCACTTGTTTAAGCGCTTGGTCTCCTGAACCGTGACCAAAAGTATCATTGATCACTTTAAACTGGGCTAAGTCTATAAACAATAAGGCATGCTCACCGCTGCTAGCTTGTCCTTGCTGCAACAGCAGATTTAACCTGCGCTCAAAGTAACCGCGATTATAGATGCCTGTAAGCAAATCAAAGTTTGCGTGGAAGTCTAATTCTCTCGCCAAATTAATGGTGGCTGTAACATCCTCACACACCACCATAAAGACATCTTCATCTTCTATTTTGACCATTGACTCTTTAAACCACAGCTGCTTTCCTTGGCGGGTTTGGTAGGCAATCTCACGGGTTGCCTTCGCCACACTCTGGCTATTTAAATACTCCATTATTGATAACTTTTGCTCGCTATCACTATACAGGTTGCGCAGCTGGGAAAGGTCAAGGTGCTCTCTAGCAAAGCCTAAATGCTTAGCCAGTAAGTGATTGCAACAAACAATAACCCCTAAACGGTTGACTAACATCAACATGGCGGGGCTTTGGTCAAACAGCATACGATAGTGCAGCTCACTTTGACTAAGTTGGCGCTGCCGTTGTTGCAACAAACTTAAATCGCGCAGCTCTATAAGCACTTTTTTCACTTGCTTACGGTCATTTAATTGCGGGCTAATTGAAATGTCGTATAAACACGATTGTGATTCTAGCTGTAACTCTGCTTGAAATTTAACCCGCTCACCCGTTAAGCACTCGGCAATGCCATTTCTTATTTGTTGTTTTAACTCAGGCTGATGCTGCCAGATAGCACTATCCAGCAAGGAGTTACCCACTAAATAATCCGCTCTATCACCTAATAGAGCCCTAGAGGCTTGATTTAGTACCAGTACGTGTCCATTTTCATCAAGCAGGCCGCAGGCCTGATCGGTAAAATCAAATAACGAAGACAAATACGCATTTTTCTCATCCAGTTGCTCAACAACCTTACGCTTAGAACGAAAGCCCCAAATAATCAGCAACATTGCTGCTAATGCGACAATAACGAGGGCAAGCACAACTTGATAACGCTGTTGCCAAGATTGAAATATCCGCTGATTGAGGAAGCTGGCATTTTCGTCCAAATTCGACAACGGAATCTTCCAGCGCTCTAGTTGCGCATAATCAAACAGGTAAGTTTGCGGCTCTCGCGCACTTATCGCTATATCACGCACATCGGTGCCTTGTAATACTTGCAAGACCATCGAGCCTGTAGCCTTTCCTAACTGCTCAGGCAAAGTAACAAAACCACCCACCGCACCATGACCAATAGCATGTTGCCACAGGCTATAAATGGGGGCGCGAGACACCTCCGACAAAGACGCTATCTGTTGCTCAGAAAGAGCGATATTGCTGGCTAAAGATTGCTGTAATACTCCAAAAAGAATCGCATCATTTGGATTAAGTATCGACGTTTTGGCTTTTATTTCCTCGTAATCTTGGTTGTGCCAAACGGTATAAGTGAGCGCAAATTGCTTGGCCAATTGAGCAAACTCGCTAGCAATCCGCTTACCATTTGACGAGCTATCAACCAATAAGTGAATTGATTCAAGCTCGGGGCTGAGCTGGCGAATCAGCAATAGGTTTTCACGCAAGGCTAAGTGCTGGTGCACCCCGGTAATATGCCGTTCTCTCGGCTCCATATACGCCGTTAAATCTGCGCCAGCTGCCACAATAGGGGCTCGAAGTACGCCAGCATCTTGTAATGATGTGGCAATATCTAAAGCTTGTTGGCCTAGCGCTACAATCAAGTCAAATTGATAATGCAGCACTACTTCATTGAGTAAGTCGATTTGCGCCGAAGCATAACTGTCGTCATTACGCGGTGTTGATTCCACCCTATGGTTATAAAACCACACGGAGTGTTCTCCCACTTCTTGGCGTAAACCTAAATCAAAGCTAGCATCCCACTGTAAGCCAGCCTGATAGGAATTTAGCAATAAAACTCGAGCGGTTCGTGCTTGCGCTTGCCCAGTCACGAGCAAGGTTAGCACCACAAACAGTCCCATTAGATGCTTGATGTACCCTAACAAAGGAGTTGTTTTTTTTGATGACTTACTCACAAAAATCTATTACCGCCTTTAATCATTATTAATCACAAACCAAACACTAAATCAGACCTTCACACATTGACTAGGCGTAACCAAGTCAGTTCTGTAGAATATGTTATCAAACAACAGCAAGGTCTCTCATCTTTATGAATATTTTGATGGCTCTATCACAACTCGAAGTAACCGGAGCTGAAGTATACGCTACTCAAGTGGGTGATCGCCTCACTCAGCGAGGACATCAAGTATTCTATGTATCAGATACCTTAACTTGTCCTCATCAAGGGCCACATTTTAAGCTACGTTTTAATAAACGTAGTCTGCTACGCAGAGTATGGCATGTATTCTATCTAATCTATCTGATTATTAGATATAAAATTCAATTAGTTCATGCCCATAGCCGAGCGTCTGGCTGGTCTTCCTATGTGGCGTGCAAAATCACCAATACACCGATGATTACCACTGTACATGGTCGGCAACCGGTGCATCGCTCTCGCAAAAAATTCCATGCTTTGGGCTTTCATGCGGTAGCCGTATGCGAAAATATTGCCCAGCAAATCATTCGCGATCTCGGTGTGCCAAAACAACAAGTTAGTGTGGTGCGCAACGGTGTAAATAGCCAACAATTTAGCCCATTAGCAAAAGCCAATAACTCAAAGCCCATTATTCAAATAATCGGTCGACTAACCGGCCCTAAAGGTGAGTTGGTATACCAACTGTTAAAACAATCTATTGACCTAGGCGCCAACCACGTGCAAATCATCAGTGGTAGCAAAATAGCTGACCGTTTTACTGAATTTGAAGGCCAAGTGGAATTTTGCGGCTACAGCAAAGATATACGCCAAACCATAAGCCAAGCTGATCTCGTTATTGGTGCAGGTCGCGTCGCCATGGAAGCATTACTCTGTAAAAAACCGGTGTTTGCCGTAGGAGAGGCCAAAGCCTTAGGCTTAATAACTCTCGATAACCTACCAGCGGCCTTAGCCAGTAATTTTGGTGATGTCGCTGATGACGGCAAAACTGAACTCGATATCGATTTTTCACTACTGGCTCAACAGCTAGTCACCGCGACTACAGAGACTGAAGTCAGTGATCAATTGGTCAGCGCAATTCGCGCTGAGTATGACTTAGACGAAGTGTGCCAAAAGCTAGTGAGGCTTTATCAAACGGCGTATGTCTATACCAAGCAACGCGAGGTGCCTATCATTATGTACCACCGTGTTACTCAAGATGATAGCCAAAAAGGTGCCTACGGAACCTATATAACGCTAGCGCGCTTAGAACAACATTTTCAAACTATAAAGCGCATGGGCTTAACTCCCATCACCTTTACCGAATTAGCCCAAATAGGCTTAGAGCACCGTTTTAATCACGGCAAGCGCTACATTATTCTAACCTTTGACGATGGCTACCAAGACAACTTTGACTTGCTATTACCGCTACTTAAAAAGTACCAATTTAAGGCGGTTATCTATGCGGTAACAGGCACTGACCACAATCGCTGGGACGTGGAACACCCCACTAAACCTGACCAACGCTTTGAGCTGATGAGCCACCAAACCATGCGCCAAATCGACCAAAGCGGTTATGTTGAAATTGGCGGACATACGCTTAACCACCCTAAATTGGCAGAGTTGAGTGAAGTAGAACAACAACAAGAAATTGAGCAAAACAAAGCTGAATTAGAAGGTTTATTAGGGCGCAAACTCAGTACCTTTGCCTACCCATACGGCAACCATAACGACAAGACTAAACAGCTCGCCAAACAAGCCGCTTATACCTATACCGTTGCCACCGACTCAGGCCCAGTGGGTATGCATCAAGATCTGCAACAAATAAGACGAATCGTCATGTTCCCTAGCACCACAAAATTCGGCTTGTGGCGGAAGATTAAAGGCAACTACACTTATAAAAAAACGAGAAAACACCATTAATGAGCTCAAACAGCGCCCCTAAAGCCTCTGTAGTAGTGGCTTTTTATAATAATATCAAGGCATTAAAGTTAGTTCTTAGCGCATTAGAAGCGCAAAGCATGACCGACTTTGAAGTCGTGATTGCCGATGATGGCTCTAATGATGCTTCGGTTGAACAATTAGAAGCCTTACAGCAACACAGTGCCTTACAGATTCAACATGTTTGGCATGAAGATAAAGGATTTCGTAAAAACCGTTGCTTAAATTTAGCGGTGCAAGCAGCTCAAGCTGAATACTTGATTTTCATTGATGGTGATTGCGTTCCGCAAACATACTTTGTAGAAGACCATTTAAGCGAAGCCCAATTAGGCCGCTGTTTAAATGGCCGTCGCGCTGATTTATCGCCACAAATGACTCAGCAATTGCAGCTAACTCAACACCCTGCAAATTTTGTACAGTCGCATTTTTGGCCTCTAGTTTGGGGCTATATCTTAGGTCGCGGTAAAAACATCGAAAAAGGAATACGAATTCCATCTAACAAAATTAGACGATACCTGCAAAAAACCAATAAGGGTATTGTGGGCTGCAATTTCTCACTACACAAAGCGGATCTATTACGTATTAATGGTTTTGATGAGCGCTACGAAGCAGCCGGCACTGGTGAAGACAGCGACCCGGAGTTCCGACTAAGGTTGTTAGGAATCGATATCCATCCCTTATTCTATAAGGCGACGCAAGTACATATTTATCATCAGGAGCTGCCGCGCTCTAGCGAGAATGATGCATTGTTTAAAGCCGTAAAACAGCAACAGCAGGCTTGGACTGAATTTGGGATTCGTCAAAAACGATAAGGATGGAGGCAGCGCTGAATCGTTCAGCGCAGCTTATCGCTAAAACCTCAGTCACTATTTATTAAGGCCTAATTTTCTTTTGAACCAATAACCATAGTTAATCCAGTTACAGGCATATTTATCACGGTATCGATAATACTCTCGGCGAATGCGCCTAATAGTGCTAATACGTTTTCGCTGAGTATTATCGTCAATAGTTTGTTTAATATCTGAATCTTCGCCGCGTTGAAACACATAGCGCGGCTCCACACCAAACTGAAGTACTTTGCTGAGATGCTCTTTATCCATGTAGTCATCTACTGGAAAAATCCAGCGGCTGGCATTATCAACAAACCGTTTAGCAGCATCTGGGGTTAAGGCGTAGGCATGAGCACAATCGGTTTGGCGCATGTATTTAACTATCTTTAACCGCCCTAAGGGTTGCTCTTCTACAAATTCACCCACCGGCCACAGCGAGCGCAATCGGCCCCGACCTAATTTAATATATTGGTAGCGCGGTAATACATCATCAAGCAAAGAGAATATTTGAGAGAAATCATCCGGGATCAGCACATCATCTTCAAAAACCAGTACAGGTTCGTTTAATTCTATACATCTTTGCCATATTAAAAAGTGACTAGCAAAACAGCCCAACTCTCCAGCGTTTAAGCCCGACCCTCCTTGCCATTTCGCCCTTTTTTCATCGTATTTATCAAACAAAGGATGATAGCCTTTAGCACCATCAACGGCATCAAAAAACTCAAACTCAAGGCCAAGCTTACTAAACTCCTGAGTTATACGTTCTCTTCGTTGGGCTGAACGCTCCAAGCTTATGACGAGTATTTTCATCTACCAATATCTCACTGTGTGTTCTGCAATAAGTCATTAATCTTGAGAAGCAGCTCATTTAGGTCAAACTCACCCACATTAACTTCTTCTAGTTTGTTCACCGCGGCTCTGGCAAAGATAGCTTTTGTGGGTTGGTAGTTGGGTGCCCACATGGCAAAGTTTTCAGGGTCTTGACGATAGATGGCAACCATTGGGGTATTGAAACAATGCGCTAAGTGAACAGTTGCGGTATCTACGCTAACAAACAACTGACTAAACTTGATTAAAGCTGCATTCTGTTCAACAGTTGTTGTATTACTAAGACAAAAAACGTGATCAACCTCGGCGACGACTTTATTAACCAATTTCTGAGTCACCGGCGAGCTCAATATAACCAGTGGATACTGGGGAAATTCATCTCGTAGCGCTGCGATAACCTCCCGAAGGCGCGCTTCGCTGAAAGAACGTTTTTGAGTATTACCAAAAGCATTTAAAGCAATATAACGTCCTTTCTTGTCCCCTAGAAATGCCAATATGTCATCTTCAATGGCTTGGGATAAGTTAAACCTATAGCTCAAGTCTTCAACGTCTATTCCCAGTTGCTTAGCCGCTTCGACAAAGTACTGCTGACTATGTTGCCCGCTCACTTTCTCTGCAATGTTGCAATTAATCAAGGCTACATTTTTTGCTACACCAACATTGGCCCTGGCCTTCAAGCAACGTAACATCAAAAAATCACGCGCTTTTAGTACTTCAGGCAAAAAAACCACGGCATCATAATGCGGTAACGCCCCGATAAGCCGGCTAACTTGCCATAATTTAGGCCGCTTAGGGTAACAATGTACTTGGTCGATGAATGGGTCGTTATTAAATAAATGCTGCGAGTTAGCGGTGCATAATACGCCGATGTTGAGCTCAGGCTGGTGCTTTTTTATTTCTCGATAGAGAAATGAAGATACGATGCTGTCACCAATTTTGCCATCACCACGAATTAACAATAGGCTTTTGATTGGCGTACTGACATCAAATTTGTCTACCGATTTATCAAACAAGTACTTTCCAATAATAAAATTCAAGCTATCCCTAAACTTAAACAATCGACCAAGCGTATTATCTTTAAGCAAGCTGTAAACCTTCTATTAGCGCAAACTCTGAGTAATCGTTGTATTATATCTCACTAGACTTCCTTAAGCCTCTCAATCAGAGCTAAAATTTTATAATCGTCACTTTTAATAAGCAGAGTAAAGTATGAAAAAGATAGGTTACACCACTGGCGTGTTTGATATGTTCCACATTGGGCACCTCAACGTTTTACAGCGCGCTAGGTTAGAATGTGACTATTTGATAGTCGGTGTTACCACTGACGAGCTTTCAATTGCAGCCAAAGGCAAAAAGCCGATCATTCCCTTCCAAGAGCGCCTAAAAATTGTTGAGTCAATAAAATTTGTCGACGAAGTCTCTCCGCAAGTGAACTACGACAAAATGGAAGCGTGGAACAACTTAAAATTTGACAAAATGTTTGTTGGCGATGACTGGAAAGGCACCGAGAAATGGACAAAATTAGAAGAGTCATTTAATGAAGTCGGTGTTGAAATTGTTTACTTCTCTTATACCGAACACACTTCGAGCTCGATATTAAGAAAAGTACTAGAAAACATGTATAAAGAACAAGCTTAACGCTTCTCTGCGCTATTAACGCTGGTTAATAGCGTTAAAAACTCGCTCACAATTGTTCTGATCTTGAAAACTGAAGTACTGTTTAACCTTGTCTTGGTGGGCGGGCAGTAGCGCAAATCCATCGGCGAATACTTGGGCAATTTGTTGCTCTAATTCTGCGGGTGTATTTGCCACGTAACCCGGTAGATCATGTCTAATATCGATAAATGCTTTGTTTTTTCTAGCCCCAATAAACTCTTCATAATCAAACTGATAGGAGATAAATGGTTTATTCATATACACAAAGTCAAAGAACACGCTTGAGTAATCGGTGATCAATAATTTGCCCATTCTTAATAATTCAGTAACCGAATGCTGTCCCTGCCTAACAATGTGAATACGCGAAGAAGACAAGCTATCAAAGTACTGTGAACAAGCTTGAATATTTTGATGCAGGTAGACCGCAATATGAGCATCATTCTGTTCTAAGTGCTGCTTAAAACTATCACTTTTTAACAGTGCTTCCGTGTGTTTAAAAAGCTCAGTTTGGGTAAAGCCATCACCTAAATGTTGTTCGTTGTCCCGAAAGGTCGGCATATAAACAATCAGATTAGGCCACTTGGATTGAGCACTTAAATCAGTCATTCCGTCAAACCGAGGGTAACCAGCAACCTTTACCTCACTATCATCGTAGCCATACTCTTCGACAAATATTGCTTTATGTTTTGGTGATAAAGCCATGATTTGATTATTTAAGGGGAACACCGTCTTATGGTAAAACTGTTTGCCATTTTTCAGGAAACCCACGCCATGGTTTAACATGACTCGCTTAGCTTTTAAGGTTTTACTGGTCAGTTTTTTTAAAATACCTAACTCATCAGGAATCATCCATAAGCCGTGAGTAGAAATAATGGCTTCTGCATGGTACATGTAGAACAGCTGCTTTAATGAGCCTAGAGCTAGCCACTCCTGTTCAGATAAAAACTTATCAATCGAAGGGGAATCACGTTTAATTACATAATAGGCATCGATCTCTGGTTTGTTTTCTCTTATCCAACGAAACAGTTCATAGCCATTTTCTTGGGCTTGGCTGGCAGTCTCACAAAGTAACCAAACTCTTTTTTTCATAAAAGGTTTGGTTACAAAATAGGCGAGGCGAGTAACTTCTGCCGCAACCGTTGCCGAAATAACTTTTACCAAATTAGCCACAAGCACCCCTAATTAATACAAAAACAAGCTTCGCTCACCAATAGATTAAAGACAAACCATTACTCTAGGTCCAATCTAAAATCACCTTACCACTTTGCCCAGAGCGCATCGCGTCAAAACCTTGTTGAAAATCATCAACTGAATAATGGTGAGTGATAATGGGACTTAAATCGAGGCCAGATTGTACCAAAGATGCCATTTTATACCATGTTTCAAACATCTCTCGGCCATATATCCCTTTAATCACTAAGCCTTTAAAGATGACTAGGCTCCAGTCGATGCCCATATCACTGGGCGGAATGCCCAGCATCGCCACTTTGCCACCGTGGTTCATTAACTCTAACATCGAGCTGAAGGCACTGGGCACACCCGACATTTCTAGCCCAACATCAAAGCCTTCGGTCATTTTTAACTCGCTCATGGTGTCGCTAAGCGATTGTTTAGCAACATTAACGACCCGAGTTGCGCCCATTTTTTTGGCTAAGTCTAGCCGATAATCGTTCACATCGGTAACCACTACATGGCGGGCACCTACGTGCTTACATATCGCTGCCGCCATTACGCCAATTGGCCCAGCACCGGTGATAAGCACATCTTCACCCACTAAATCAAACGACAAAGCACTGTGAACAGCATTACCAAAAGGGTCGAAAATGGCGGCTAAATCATCACTAATTTCATCAGGTAACTTAAATGCATTCACCGCCGGTATCACTAAGTATTCAGAAAAACAGCCGGTGCGATTAACGCCCACGCCTACGGTATTGCGACATAAATGAGTACGGCCACCGCGACAGTTTCGGCAATGCCCACAAGTTATATGGCCCTCACCAGAGACCCGATCACCAATACTAAAACCTCGAACTTCTTGGCCTATATCAACCACTTCACCGGCATATTCATGGCCTATCACCATTGGCACTGGAATGGTTTTTTGCGACCATTCATCCCAGTTGTAGATGTGCACATCGGTGCCACAAACGGCGGTTTTGTTTATTTTAATCAGCAGATCGTTATGACCCAATTTAGGCATCTCAACTTGAGTCATCCATATACCTGGCTCAGCCTTGGTTTTTGCCAGTGCTTTTATGCTCATGCAATGACTCCTAGCTCTTTACCTACCTCGGTAAACGCCGCTACTGCATGGGCTAACTGCTCAGGAGTATGTGCTGCCGATATTTGAGTACGAATCCGTGCTTGGCCCTTAGGCACCACAGGGAAAGAAAAACCAATCACGTAAATGCCGCGTTCTAACAACTTATCAGCAAAAGTACTGGCAAGCTTGGCATCCCCTAACATGACCGGAATAATCGCGTGATCGGCGCCCGCTAAGGTAAAACCAGCCTTACTCATCTCAGTTCTGAAATAGGCAACGTTGTCCCATAACTGTTTACGCAGGGCATCACCGTCGGCTAACAGCGCTAGTACTTTTAACGACGCCGTCACTATCGATGGCGCCAATGAATTTGAGAATAAATAAGGGCGTGAGCGTTGGCGTAACCAATCAACCACTTCTTTCTTTGCAGAGGTAAAGCCACCAGAGGCGCCACCCATGGCTTTACCCAAGGTGCCAGTGATAATGTCTACGCGATCCATCACTTGGTGGTACTCGTGGGTACCACGGCCGTGTTGACCAACAAAACCTACGGCATGCGAATCATCTACCATCACCATGGCATCGTATTTATCTGCTAAATCACAAATACCCGGCAAGTTAGCGATAACCCCGTCCATTGAAAATACACCGTCGGTAGCAATCAGTTTAAAGCGCACACCTGCAGCGTCGGCGTCTTTTAAACACTGCTCCAACTCAACCAAATTGTTGTTGGCATAACGAAAACGCTTAGCTTTACACAAACGAACACCATCGATGATCGAAGCATGATTCAAGGCATCAGAGATAATGGCATCTTCAGGGCCTAATAGGGTTTCAAACAAGCCGGCATTGGCATCAAAACACGATGAATAAAGAATGGTATCTTCCATTCCTAAAAATTCACTTAAGCCTTGCTCTAAGCGTTTATGTATATCTTGAGTACCACAGATAAATCGTACTGAGGCTGCTCCAAAACCATGGCTATCTAAACCTGCTTTAGCCGCGTTAATAAGGGCTGGCGAGTTGGCTAAACCTAAATAATTGTTGGCACAAAAGTTAACCACTCGGCCTTGTTCAACAGCAATCGAAGCTTGCTGTTGCGAGTTAATCACGCGTTCATGTTTATATAAACCGTCATCTTTAACTTGTTGCAGTTGCTGTGAAATGAATGTTGAAAAAGCCGCCGTCATACCAAACCCTATTAAAAACCAGAACAATCGCTGAATTATAGTGTTTTATTTGGCAAATACAGCCTTTTATCTAAATTAATAACTGTTAGCTATGTTCAGCACATTTTACATAGTGATCGTACAAACGATGATAGATGCTCATCGACTCTTCGGTGAAATAAGGGCGCAGAGTAAACAGTATTTTTAATACTCCCTGATACAACCGTGGTTTAGTGATTTCTCCACCTTTTAACTGAGCGCTTTGGTAGCCAATCCATGCACCAATAATGAATTTAACACTGTCAGCTAACTCCACCATGGTGGCGTCATCGCCACTAATGAAGCGGCTGTCTCTCAGCTGTATCAATATGTCACTACTCCAAGCTGATAGTTCGAGTTGCAAATCTTGATATTGCGCTTCTAGTTCGGCGTCTCTCGCCAACAGCTCTAACAAATTGGCGAATAAAAAACGGAAGCGCCACATTAATTCAAAACTGGCATCCAAATATTGAGTTAAATGATCAAGGCTTAGCAACTGATCGGCGTGTGGACGAAAACTGCATTCAAGCTGCTCAACATAAAGCTGAAAGATACTGCGTATAATTTCTTGTTTATTGCTGAAGTGGTAATACAGATTACCGGGGCTAATACCTAACTCTGCGGCAATGTGATTGGTCGTGATCTGGCGTTCGCCTCGTTCGTTGAAGAGCTGCAAAGAGGTGTGGATAATTTTATCTTTAGTTTTCATTTGGCTAAAAAGTTCTCCGTTATATTACTGTGATACCTGCAAACGCTGCCAAAATCCAGTTTTTCTTCGCTGCATTCCACTGCCCAGCCAATTGCTATTCGCTTCGTCACAGCATAAAATCCTTAGATTAACGGCAATTTTGGGAATGGTTGAATTATGATTATCGTAACAGGCGGGGCGGGCTTTATTGGCGCCAATATTGTAAAGAGCTTAAATGAGCAAGGTCATAACGACATCATCGTGGTCGACGACCTAAAAGACGGCACTAAATTCGTTAATCTAGTCGATTTAGACATTGCCGACTATCTCGACAAAGACGACTTCATTGCCCGCATTGTATCCGGTGAAGACATCGGCGCTGAATACGGTCAAAAAATCGAAGCCATTTTCCATGAAGGCGCATGCTCTGCTACCACTGAGTGGGATGGCAAATACATGATGGAAAACAATTATGAATACTCAAAAGAATTACTTCATTACTGTTTAGACCGCCGCATTCCTTTCTTGTACGCCTCTTCTGCGGCCACCTATGGTGATACCGATACCTTTATCGAAGAGAAACAATACGAAGGCCCACTGAATGTTTACGGTTATTCAAAGCTGCAATTTGATAACTACGTGCGCCGCTTATTGCCAGACATTGACTCGCAAGTCGTTGGCTTCCGTTACTTCAACGTATACGGTCCCCGTGAACAACACAAAGGCAGCATGGCAAGTGTTGCCTTCCACTTGAATAATCAAGTTAACGATGACCAAAACCCTAAACTATTTGAAGGTTACGACGGTTACGGCAACGGCGGCCAAAGCCGCGATTTCGTTTACGTCGGCGACGTAGTCAAAGTGAATCTTTGGTTCTGGAAAAACCCCGATCAAAGCGGCATCTTCAACCTAGGGACCGGCCAAGCAGAACCATTCCGCTCTGTGGCTGAAGCGGTCATCAATCATCACCAAAAAGGTGAAATTGAATATATTCCTTTCCCTGATCATCTGAAAGGCCGTTACCAAAGCTTTACTCAAGCTAACATCGACAAACTTCGCGCAGCAGGCTACGCCGAACCGTTTAAAGACGTCGCCCAAGGCGTTGCCGAATACATGGCTTGGTTGAATAAATAGCTCTCAAATAAACAATGGGGACTCAACGGTCCCCTTTTATTTAGGTACACGATGAAAATTTTGGTGGTGGGCCCGTCTTGGGTCGGTGACATGGTGATGTCACAAAGCTTATATAAAACGCTTAAGCAACTGTATCCACACGCTCAGCTTGACGTACTCGCCCCCGATTGGTGTCGCGCGTTATTAGAACGTATGCCTGAAGTCGACAACGCGCTGCGTATGCCGCTTGGCCATGGTGATTTACAACTCGCTGTTCGCTGGGCGTTAGCGAGACAACTAAAAGAGCAACATTATGACTGGGCAATCACTCAGCCCAACTCACTAAAATCAGCTTTAATCCCCTTATTTGCTGGGATTAAGCGCCGAACAGGCTGGAAAGGTGAAAGTCGCTATGGCTTGCTCAACGATCTACGTAGCAACAAACAGGCCTTCCCCTTGATGGTAGAACGCTATGTTTCGCTTGCTCATGACAAACACCAAATGGGCTCTGCCAAAGACCTACCCAGCTATGCTCACCCGGCCTTAACCGCCAACGCCAATAACCAACAGGCCGCACTTCAACAGCTGCAACTGAGCAACCAGCAGCCAATACTCGCGCTATGCCCTGGGGCAGAATTTGGCCCCGCTAAACGTTGGCCAGAACAGCATTATGCCACCGTAGCTCAACACTGGATCGAGCAGCGTCATGGCCAAGTGTGGATTTTTGGCTCCGATAAAGACCAGGCGGTCGGTGAGCAAATCATCGCTAATTTACCCGCAGAGCAACAAGCTGACTGCTACAACCTTGCGGGTAAAACTCAATTAGCAGAAGCCATCGACTTAATGGCCTTAGCCAGTTTAGCCGTTAGTAACGATTCAGGTCTGATGCATATTGCTGCTGCCCTGCAACTACCATTAATTGCCGTATATGGGTCTTCGTCCCCACAATATACGCCGCCGCTCAGTGAAACGGCTGAAATACTGCACACCGATATTGAGTGCCGACCTTGTTTTAAGAAAACCTGTAAATTTGGCCATATGAAATGTTTAAGTGAACTAGCGCCAGAACAAGCCATTTCAGCTATGGCTAAACTTCTCAGTTAGCTACACTTTTAATATTTAAACGGTTTAAAGGAATCATATGAGTACTAACACTCCTGTTATCTCGATAGTTTGCCCCTGTTATAACGAACAAGACACGGTAGGTTTATTCATCGACACGATGATTCCAGAATTGGACAACACTCAGCTGAGCTATGAAATCATCTTTATCAACGACGGTAGCAGCGATCAGACCCTAGAGAATTTGAAGACACTACAAAGCCAACATGCAGGGCTTCGAGTGGTCAATCTTGCCAGAAATTTCGGCAAAGAGGCCGCTTTAACCGCCGGTATAGACTTATCTAAGGGAGAAGTGATTGTTCCTATCGATGTTGATTTGCAAGACCCACCAGAACTTATCCACGATTTTCTGCGAGAATGGAACAATGGCTACGATGTTGTAGTAGCCAAACGTATCGACCGCACCAGTGACAGCCTTGCTAAAAAACTCAGCGCCGAATTGTTTTACAAATTCCACAATAGAATCTCCCACGTAAAAATTCCGGAAAATGTCGGCGATTACCGCTTAATGACCCGCCGAGTGGTGAGAGCCATTCAGCAATTACCCGAAAACCAAAGATTTATGAAAGGTATTTTTTCATGGGTAGGTTTCAAAACCAAAGTAGTTGAATATAAGCGCGACCCACGAATAGCCGGAGAAACCAGTTTTAATGGCTGGAAGTTATGGAATTTTGCCCTAGAAGGTATCACCAGTTTTAGCACCGCACCGTTACGGGTATGGCTATATGTGGGTATGCTAATATCAGTATTGGCTTTTGTATACGGCAGCGCCATCGTAATGAAAACCCTCATGTTTGGTATTGATGCGCCGGGTTATGCTTCATTGATTACCATTGTGCTATTCCTAGGAGGGGTGCAGTTAATCGGCCTTGGCGTATTGGGGGAATATATCGGTCGGCTATTTATGGAGTCAAAACGTCGCCCTATATATATCATTGAAGATGACAACTAGACGATGGCACAGCTCATCAACAGATTGCTTGCATTAAGAATAGTTAGATATGCTCTTGCCGGCGGCGTGGCGACTCTTATTCACTTTAGCTTGGCGTTAATAATACTCGAACTATGGCCCTTGGCGTTTATAGTGGCCAACCTAGTGGGGTTTAGCTTAGCGTTTATCTTTTCTTACTTAGTACAAACACTGTGGGTATTTGAAAAAGAGCTGGCGATTAATAATGCACTGCGGTTTTTTGTGGTGCAATTGGGCGCATTAAGCCTATCGGTTTGGTTATCATCACAATTAACCACCTATCCAAATTTTTTAAAAGTAAGCTTAGTGATTGTATTACTACCCGCCATCACTTTTGTTATTCACCGCTTCTGGACTTTTGCGCGCGCAGAAGCCTCTTAAATCAATTAAGCTAAACATAATGAACTCAACCGTATCTTTGCATCAAACCTTAGAAAAACACTTTAACGGCATCTACTGGCTGGTATTTCTCAGCGCAGTTGCCCTCTCGTTGATATACGCTTCAAACCAAATCTTAACCGGCGACCAAACTCAAATGCTGATTAAGGGCTATTTGGGGGCCTATCAAAACAACTGGCTGAGCTACGGCAATGCTGCCAGTGTAGTGGGTAACGTACCCGGTTCTTTATCAACCTATATTGTTGGTATTCCCTTATTAATATGGAATTCCGCATGGGCGCCGATGCTATTGTTGCTTGCATTGCGGGTGGTGTCGTTTCTACTGTTTGATTTAGTCATTAAACAGATATTTAGCCCCGTAGTGAGGTTAAGCTTTTTGGTGCTTTACTTGCTTAATCCTTGGTTCTTATTTGATAGCTTAATTTACAACCCTGCCTACCTATGTTTCTTTGCTGCGCTGCATTGCTGGTCAGCCTTTAACATGAGCCAACAACGCTCTTTTATTTTTAGTTTTCTAAATGTCATCGCCATTGGCTTTGCCATGCAATTACATTACTCATGGCCAATATTAGCCGTGATGTCTGCTTACCTGTTTTACCGTCGACTCATTCATGTGCATTGGCTAGGGATCATCTTTGGTTGTGCAACTATTTTCGTTTCATTAATCCCTTACCTCATTGAATTACAAGCCAATCAAGCAATACAGGGGCAAGAGTCAGATCGCTACATTGGTTGGGGCGGAGTACATGTCTATCCTGTATTAAAGTCGGTACTCTACTGGCTACGTTACAGCTCTTTCTTATTTTCTAACCGAATAATTACCGACGCCGAATTTTTATGGCTAACAGATATTAATTGGTTACGCATGGCAATTAATTATCTGTGGCAGGCTGTTTTATATGTGGTTGGGGGCTTAACAGTGATCGTATCTTGGGGGATTAACCAAAGAGTTTGGCGAAGAATAAAGCCACATTGGCGCTCTCGTAAGGCTTTAAACCTATCGAATCAAGATTGGTTAATACATTACGCATTTTCAGCCGTACTCGGTATTATTATCTCTGCCATTTTGTCGCCTATTATCTTCTCATATTGGCATCTAATCATTACCTTTGGCTTTGCTCTATTTCCAGTGTTATACCAAGCACAGCGCTGGCAAAACAGCCAACCAGAACGTCTCGCTAAAATCATAATGTTGGTGGCAGGCTATTTTCTGGTGGTCAACTTGGTAGCCAGTCATGATAGTAATAAGTTTTCTTATACACACAGTTTTGCCGAGCAAGAGCGCCAATTTTTAATTGATAAAGGCCTGGCGGTTCAGTCCCCCCTAGACACCATTAGGTGATGATTGTGCTAATGAAATTACTCTACAATTTACTGCTCATCCCCTTATTGCCTTTGGCTATGTACAAACTGTACTGGCCCAAAGCAGGCAAGCCTTCGGTAGGCAAGCGCTGGGTAGAGCACTTTGGTTTTAGTAAAAAAGTGACCGGCGTAGATTTATGGTTACATACCGTATCAGTGGGTGAAGTTATCGCCGCAACACCACTGATCAAGCAACTTAAACAACAGCAACCTGAACTTTGCATATTAGTCACCACCACCACCGCGACGGGTGCAGAGCAAGTTGCCAATAAACTCGGCGAGCTGGTGGTTCACCGTTACGCCCCCTTCGATTTATGGCCGTGTATCAGTCTATTTATTCACAAGCATCAACCCAAAAAGCTATGGATAATGGAAACCGAACTGTGGCCAAATTGGCTAAGCATTTGCAGTAAGAAACAGATCCCGGTGTCCTTGATCAACGCCCGCATGTCACAACGCTCTTGCCAGCGTTATTTGCGCTTTAAAACATTTAGCCGCCAGTTGTTTTCAAAAATTAACTTAGTATTGGCCCAACACCAAGATGACGCTCAGCGCTTTAATCTATTAGGTGTCGATGCCGCAAAGCTAATGGTAAGTGGCTCAATCAAATATGATTTACCCAATACCGAAACCATCCAGCAGCAAGCGGCCTTGCTTCGTCGTCAATTATTTGATCAGCGTTTAGTGTGGATAGCCGCCAGTACCCATAAAGGTGAAGACGAGCTGATACTAGAGGTTATGCAAAAAGTACGAACGCAACTGCCCGACAGTGTGTTGATTTTAGTCCCGCGCCACCCAGAGCGTTTTGACCACGTGGCAGAGCTAATTGCTGAGCGCGGTTTATCCTGCGCTCGGCGCAGCTTACAACAAACGCCTAGCGTTGAGCAGACCGTCTACCTAGCCGATACCATGGGCGAGATGATGCTAATGTACGGCTGCGCTGATGTTGCCTTCGTTGGTGGTTCATTGGTGAAAGTAGGGGGGCATAACTATTTAGAAGCAGCAGCAATGCGTTTACCTTGCGTAGCCGGTGAATACGATTTTAATTTCTCCGATATTAGCCAGCAGCTACAAGCCCAAGGGGCGCTAAAACTGAGCTCTGATACCGAGCAACTCGCTAACTGGTTGAAAGCTTGGTTGAGCGACAGTACCGAGCGAAAACAAGCCGGTGAAGCCGGTTTAAACATCGTTAAACAAAACCAAGGCGCGTTAGCTCGCAGCCTTAACGCTTTATTGGCTGAGCCTTAAAGTGGTTTACTCAGGGCAAATCTTTTAGCGGGTAATTACACCAATGATTCGCCCTGATAACTAGAGCGCATTTTTATAGGCGGCTAGCATATACTGCCAATCAGACTCCAACCAATGACAATAGCCTGGCTTAGTTTGCTCTTTTTCTAAAGAACGGTACAAACGTGCAATATTGGCTTGTTGCCACTTTTTACGGGGCCGACACAGTCGACCACTATCAAAATCTATCAGCCACACCTTTTGCTGGTCGTCTACCATAATATTACGCAAGTTGAGATCGGCGTGATACACCCCCGCTTTGTGAAATAAAGCGATGGTTTCGCCCACTTTTTGCCACAAAGACAAAGGCAAGCGGCGCTCACTAAGTAGCTGGGCTAAATCTTTAGCACCATCAATACGCTCCAATATCAGGTCGGCTTGAAAACTCATACCACTGCGTTTAATGCGCCCGGCAATGGCTAATGGAGCCGGCAATTGCAGCGCTTTCAGGCTCATCAACAGTGAAAACTCACGCCATACTCGCGTCCGCTTGAGGCTGGTATACAAATAGCGATCGTTGCTCAGTTTTGAGACTAAACCACCACGATGATAATGGCGTAATACACACTCACGGTGCTGAAAACGGAAAAATATGGTTTTACCTCGACCCATTGCATGGCCCACTACGGCTCGGTTTTGTTGCCAATGGCGGACCTCAAAATAAGCATCACTCACGTGATCCCACACCGCAGGGTTGAAGAATAGATAGCCATCTTCCGTTTTTTGTTTTTCTATCTGCATAAATACCGCTTACAAAACATATCCCAACAATTTTACATCGCGGGCAGCAAAAAGCATAATACTTAAGAAAATCCGCCACTTTTGCCAAAATGACCTCAACTCAAGCCATTCAAAAAATCTGCATCCTTCGTTTATCGGCGATTGGTGATGTGTGTAACGCCCTAGCGGTAGCGCAACAACTGCAACAGGCGCTGCCTGAAGCAGACATTACCTGGGTTTGTGGTAAAGCCGAAGCACACCTACTGGCACTATTTACCAATATTAACGTGGTGATATACGACAAACGTGACGGCTTGCGGGGATTGCTATGCCTAAAGCGTCAACTTAAGGCGCAACAGTTTGATGTACTCTGGCACATGCAGGCCGCCCTGCGTGCTAGCTTGGTCAGTTATTGTATTAATGCCAAACGGCGGATAGGCTTTGACCGAAGTCGTGCCAAAGACGGCCAGTGGTTATTTACCAACGAAAAAATATCACCCGCAAATTCGCCCCACGTATTAGATGGATTTTTACAATTTTTAAACCAGCTAAATATAGCGCCGCAGCCAGTTAAATGGCATGTTCCGCTCAGTGAGCAAGACCGTGATTACGCAAAAACCTTGCTCAACACAGATACTAAGCAACTACTCATTTGCCCAGCCGCAAGCAAAGCCTACAAAAATTGGACCATAGAAGGTTATGTCGGCATTGCCCTATATGCCCTCAACCAAGGTTACCAAGTCAGCCTCATCGGTAGCCCAGCCAACAATGAAATGGCACTATCTGAACAAATAAACCAAGCTTGTAACGGTAGGCTAAACAATCTGTGTGGTAAAACCAGCTTGCCACAGCTGTGGGCGCTGATTGACCAAGCAGATATCTTGATATCGCCCGATACCGGGCCGGCTCACATGGCAGTGGCGGTTAATACACCGGTGCTAGGCTTATATGCTCACCATAACCCACAGCGCACAGGGCCTTATCAATATCGCCACTATGTAGTGAGCGTATGGCAACAAGAAATAGAAAAAGAACAAGGCAAACCTGCCAGCCAATTAAGTTGGCGCAGCCGAGTGAAAAACCCCGATGCCATGCAACTGATTACCCTCGATGCGGTGATCGATATGTTTGAAACGATTAAACAAGAGCAGCAACTATGAGCGCGAATAAAGCCAGCATTACCGCCATCATCATCACTAAAAACGAACAAGATAGTTTAAAGGATTGCTTGGAAAGCCTCACTTGGGTAGACCAAATAGTGGTTGTTGATTCAGGCAGTAGCGACGGCACGGTTGAGCTAGCAAAACACTATACTCAAGATGTATTCACTAATGACAATTGGCCAGGCTTTGGTAAACAAAAACAATTGGCCCAAAGCTATGCCAGCAGTGACTGGATCTTAGCGGTAGATGCCGATGAGCGTATCGACGCCACCCTGCGTGACAACATCCAAAAAATGTTAGTTAATCCGCCCAGTAATACCGTATTCAACCTGAATGAATTAACCTGGGTATTTGGTCGTTTCCTTAAACATTCTGGTTGGTATTATCGCCATATTCGTCTCTATCCACGGCAACTAACTCAGTATAACGATAACTTAGTGCATGAATCGGTAATCGTGCCGGAAGGTTGCCAAGTCGCTGAATTAGATGGCGATATTCTGCATTACTCCTACCGCAACATTGAGCACTATTTAGTGAAGTCGGCCGGTTATGCCAAAGCTTGGGCAGATCAACGTGAAGCGCGAGGCAAACGCGCCACCTTAAGCCAAGGCGTATTACATGCCATTGGCTGTTTTGCCAAAATGTATATTTTAAAACGGGGCTTTTTAGATGGCAAAGCGGGCTTTTTAATCGCGCTGCTATCGGCACATTCCACCTTTGTGAAATATGCCGATTTATGGGCTAGGCAGCACGACCGTCACTATCGAAAGTAGTTTAATCTAAGCCTAATTCGGCGAGCAACGCAGGGGCCTGAATGGCATCTAAATCGGTCACATTAACAACGTGCTCGCCCAAACAACCGTATTGCGCCACATTGGTCACAGTGAACAGCCCAACACAGTAAGCTCCGGCCGAGCTAGCTAAGTGCAACGGGCCTGTATCTCCGCAGAAAAACAGCGGAACTTGCTGTAAAAATGCAGCAAGTTTGCGCAAGTCACCATTTGAATAGCTAAAGTCGGCTTCCGCTAAGGGGCGGGTAACGTCTGGGCTTAAAATTTCTATAACGTTAACGTCACCGGCATAGTGCTGCTTAAACTTAGCCAATAATGCCTGCCAGTCTTTATCGGCAATCACTTTTGCCCCACGCGCGCCTCTAAAATAAGCAAGGCAAGGCTTGTTGTTTTGCTCTCCCAGCAAGAGCTTAAGTTCATCGGCGGCACATTGTTTCTCTGAGTCACTTAATACTAAACGTGCACTCGCTTGCGCGGGGGCTGGCAGGCCTAACTGCTCCAATAACTCAATGCAGCTTAGCGCGAAATGCTTATATTTGGCTTGGTATTTAAACGTGTGGCTGCATACCGCAGCATCTGCGGCGCCATAAAAAGCGACCACATTCTTACCATTCAGCATGGCGGTCACAATACGATCGCTCGAGCCCCCGTAAGGCAATAAAATGAGATCGTATTGTTGTTTCTTAACGCTTGATATTGTGCGGAAAAAATCAAATATGCTTTTAACGCCAAATTGGGAGTAATAGACATTTTTCAAACCCAAGTTATCAAAAATAGTGCCTTGCCAAGGCTCACTTAATAACAAATCAAACTCTGCGTTGGGGTACAGTTCTTTAGAATAATTAACAAAAGGGAGTAAGAAGAACATATTACCAATGCGCTTGTTATTACGCACAATCAGCACCCGCTTTACCTGCTTAGGTTCGAGCAATTCTGGTTGGCGGCCTTTACCCCGCACTAACAATTTTAACAATCCGACTTCTAAAGCTATCGAATGATTTCTGCGCTTGGCGTCAAATTGTCGTAGGGCGGTTCGTATTTTTTTAACTATGCTCATCGCTATTGTTCTACTTCTGCTGCTGGCTGCAGTTTCTGCCACCATAAGTTAATTTTTACCGCTGAATCACTCACATTAATTAAGCTCATATCTTCTTGGGTCATTTCGCCCGCTGGCGGAGAAAAAGCAATATGTCGGCCCTGACTATTTAGGGGCTGCCAACGCAAAGGCGTCGCGCTGCGGCGGCTCGGGAAGAAACCCACTGTAGGCACATCAAGTGCGCCGGCGATATGTAGTGGGCCAGTAGAACCGGCAATAAATAAATCGGCACAAGCAATCACTTGGCAAAACACCGCTAAACCCTGCTCAGAGAAATATAAACGGTGATCAATCTCTGCCTCAGCCAATTGCTCGGTCAGCTCTTGGGCAGCAACCAGCTCACCGGGGCCTGCGGTAATAACAAAACAAGCCTCAGGCTTAAGCTTAGCCAAGCAATCGATCAAACTGAAGTACTGCTCTACGCTCAAATTATTGGCCGAACCACCACTTCCAATATGCACCATAAACAAAGGTTGGTCTTGCTGCTCAGCAAAATCACTGCGCTTGCGCCCAGCAAGTTGCTCTGGCTTAACGCTAAAGTACGGCGGTGTTGGCTCACTGACGCTAACCTTATGGTGAATCAAAAACGCTCTGGCAAGATCCATATTGTATTCAAATTCAGGCTTACGAGATTGTGAGCGGCGTTGCTTTACACGCTGAGTAAATAAAAACTGCGCCAACTTGGTGGCTGGTGCGCAGCGCTGTTTAATCCCCGCTCTCGCGCCTAACCAGGCGTTACGCATATTGGAAAATAAACACAAATAGCCATCAAACTGCTGCTGTTTAACCTGCTTGAGTAACTGGCTTTGCGCAGCCGAATCCCCCTCAGCCCCGCAATCAACAATCACCTTATCAATCCACGGACATAACTGCGCCAACGGAGCGGTATAACTAGGGACTAAAGCCGTTATTTCGGTATCAACTAGCGATTGCTTCAACAACGCGAAACTGGGCCAAGCCAGCATAAAATCACCAATTTTGTCATTTCGCACTACCAACAGCTTTTGCATTATCTATTACCCTAATTATCAAGCTTGCGCATTGTGACTAATCTTGTCAGCTTGCTCAAGAAGTTTCCCAACGCTTTGAGCCGCTTACTATAAATACCGTTCATCTCGCTTACAATGCTACCCAGTAGACGCATTTTCTGGGCCGCGCATTTCAGTGCACTTGCGGTTATAATCCAGCTAACAATCATTATCGGTAAATTTTTATGACAACTAGGGTTATCTATCCAGGCACCTTTGACCCTGTGACCAATGGGCACACCGACCTCATCCATCGCGCCGCTCGAATGTTCGATAAGGTAATAGTAGCAGTGGCCGCTAGTCCTAGTAAGCAACCGCTGTTTAGTTTAGCTGAGCGGGTGCAACTGTTAGAGCAAAGCCTCGCCAATACTAAAAACATTGAAGTGATTGGTTTTACCGGTTTGCTGGTCGATTTAGCCAAACAACAAAATGCCAATGTACTATTACGTGGCCTACGTACTGGCTCTGATTTTGAGTATGAGATGCAACTGGCCGATATGAATCGCCAATTAGACCCTAATCTAGAAAGTGTCTTTCTCACCCCTGGCGAAGGGGTGTCGTTTATCTCTTCAAGTTTGATTAAAGAAGTGGCTAAACATGGCGGCGACATAGCGCGCTTTGTAGCGCCTCACGTTGCCCAAGCCGTCAGTAATAAGCTGCCCAAGGTTTAGCGCTGGCAATGCGGACAGAAAAAGGTATTACGCTGGCCTATGCGTAATGCCTTAATCAGCTCACCACAGTTATCACAGGCTTCTCCCTCACGGCCATATACCGCCAAGGTTTGCTTAAAATAACCTGGCTTGCCGTCTGCATTGGTAAAGTCTTTTAGGCTAGTGCCACCTTGCTCAATGGCTTCGGCTAACACCTGCTTAATGTTGCTGGTGAGCGCTTCAAGCCGATGCTTACTCACCTTATTAGCAGCCCGTTTAGGATGAATACCGGTTCTAAACAAGGCTTCATTGGCATAGATATTACCCACCCCCACCACCACTTTGTTATCCATAACAAACTGCTTGATAGCCACACTGCGTTTAGCCGCTTGCGCGATTAAATAGTCACTCGAAAAGTCTTCTAGCAAAGGTTCTGGGCCAAGCTTGGCTAATAAATTGTGTTGCTCAATAGGTAACTGGCTAAACAATACACAACCAAAGCGGCGCGGATCATTCAAACGCAGCGCCTTGCCACTGGCTAATACTATATCCACATGGTCATGTTTTTCTGCGGCCACCGCCTTATCAACAATGCGTAAACTGCCCGACATGCCTAAGTGAATAATAATATGGCCCGCTTGCGTCTCAATTAACAAGTACTTAGCCCGCCGACTGATCCCCAAGATGGGTAAACCCACACAACACTGGATTAACTCTGGCACCGGCCAACGTAATTTAGGCTGGCGTACAATCACCGCCGCAATGGTTTGATCTTGTAGGTAAGGGCTAATGCCACGGCGGCTGGTTTCTACTTCCGGTAACTCTGGCATTAAGGGGCGCTCGCTGTTGGAAATAGGGCTTGATAACTGTCTGGGTCTACCGATAACAACTGCCCTTGCCAATTGGTAATAAAACGCTGCTCGGCCAGTTCAAATAAGGTTAATTCAAGCGGAGCCGCCGAGTTAGCCAAATACACCTGGATAACTTGGCTGCTAGCAGCGCCGCCAACGGCATTAGGCCAAGGAACCAAGCTTGCGTGTAACCAAGCATCAATAACCGCAATAGAACGGTCTACAGGCGGTTCACTGCGCCATTGGGTTCCCATACGCTCAATCACTAGAGTGGGTAACTCTAAGCGTAAAATGGTGGCGCCTTGTGGCAGCAGTAAACCGTCTGCCACCTGCTCAGAACCCATTTGCTGATCATTGAGCTCAACGTATTTAAAAATCAATATCATTGAGGCAACAGCAAATATGATGATGTTGTTCCAGCCTCTGCGGCTCATTTTCATTGACGTTCTCCCTTCTTATCAGGCCATCATAAGCGGGAAGTAATTAGCGAGTAAAGGGTTAGGCGAATTGGAAGAGGCTAAAAAAAGGCCAAAAAAAAGCCCAGCCTAAGCTGAGCTTCTTTATACATTAAAGCCAAAATCTATTTGATTTTGCCTTCTTTGTACATAACGTGCTTGCGTACAACGGGATCAAATTTTTTGATTTCCATTTTTTCAGGCATGTTACGTTTGTTCTTATCAGTGGTGTAGAAGTGACCAGTGCCAGCTGATGAGTTCAAACGAATTTTCTCGCGAATACCTTTAGCCATTATTTAGCTCCTTATACCTTCTCACCACGACCACGCATCTCAGCTAAAATAGCGTCGATACCTTTTTTGTCGATGATGCGCATACCTTTAGTAGATACGCGTAATTTAACAAAACGTTTCTCACTCTCAACCCAAAAACGGTGAGAATGAAGATTAGGCAAAAAACGACGACGTGTGCGGTTTTTTGCGTGTGATACGTTGTTACCAACAGCTGGTTTTTTACCAGTAACTTGGCATACTCTAGACATGTCAGTCTTCTCCAAATATATACTTCTGCTCGAGCATCTGTTCATGCCCCGTTAGGCCGTCGCCCGGGACGACAGAAAGGCCGCATTTTATACAGGAAATAGAACCCTAGATCAACTAAAAATTGAACAAAGATCAGATCCAACCACGTTCGGCAAAAGACATAGTCTCTCCATAACCGATTACAATATGGTCTAAAACTCGCACATCAATCAGCGCTAAGGCCTTGATTAATTTAGTAGTAATTTGCTTATCAGCCTGACTCGGCTCGGCCACTCCCGAAGGGTGGTTATGGGCAAATATTACCGCAGCGGCATTTTTTTCTAATACACGCTGTACCACTACCCGTGGATAAACACTGGCAGCATCAATCGTTCCGAAAAATAGCGGCGCGAATTGTAACACTCGATGCTGATTATCCAATAGCAATATCGCAAATACTTCGCGTTGTTGGTGAGATAATTCCATAGAAAGGTAGTTTTTGGCCGATTCAGCGCTATCTACCACACTTTTTTCACTGATGTCGGCCAATAAATAACGCCGACTCATTTCAATGCTGGCTTGTAATTGAGCGAATTTTGCACAACCCATGCCGCGTTCAGCACAAAAAGTCTGCTGATCAGCCGACAATACCGCCCGCAACGAGCCAAAATGTTGCAGTAAATGCTGGGCTAAACTTACCGCGTCCATTCCGGCGCAGCCAATGCGCAAAAAAATAGCCAGTAATTCAGCATCACTTAGGCTGTGGGCACCTTTAGAGAGGAGTTTTTCTCTAGGCCGCTGATCGGCTGGCCAATCTGATATCGACATACACTTAATAATAGATAACTCAATATAATAAGAGTAGATCAATCTGTCGACTTGTCTATGCGGAGCGCTTAAGTTTTATGGTAGGCTTGCCGATATTAAACGGTGATTAATATTTCGGTATCAGCATGTTAACGGGAAAGAAAATACTGCTCGCCATTAGTGGCGGCATCGCGGCATATAAAATGCCTGAATTAGTTCGTCGCTTGAAAGATCATGGCGCAGAAGTAAAAGTGGTGATGACCGAGCACGCCACCAGCTTTATCACTCCGCTTACCTTGCAAGCTGTATCCGGTGAGCCAGTGGGGCTGAAAGTGGTAGACCCCACTCAAGAAGGCTCGATGGGGCATATCGCTTATGCCAAATGGCCAGACTTAGTATTATTAGCGCCCGCCACCGCCAACGCTATCGCCAAGTTTTGCCACGGTATCTCCGACGACTTAGTGAGCACCCTGTTACAAGCCACTGGCGCCCCCGTTGCGGTAGCGCCAGCGATGAATCAACAAATGTACCTAGCAGCCGCCACGCAAGCCAACTTAGCGGTGCTTAAGCAACGTTCTGTGCCCATCTGGGGGCCAGCTCAAGGCGAGCAAGCCTGCGGAGACGTAGGCCCAGGCAGGATGCTAGAGCCCGCCCAGTTACTGGCGAATATTCAGCAGCATTTTTCCGATGCTAGGCAACCACCGCTATTAGCTGGTAAACATGTGGTGATTACCGCAGGGCCAACCCGCGAAGCGATAGACCCAGTGCGTTACATTAGCAACCACAGCTCTGGTAAAATGGGTTTCGCTTTAGCCCAAGCGGCTAAACAACTAGGCGCCAAGGTGAGTATAATTTCTGGCCCAGTAAACTTAACCACGCCAGCAGGTATTAATAAAATCGCCGTCACCAGTGCGCAGCAAATGTTAGACGCCTCACTCGCAGAAGTCGCTAACTGCGACATATTTATTGCCTGTGCCGCGGTGGCAGACTACCGAGTAGCCAGCGTTGCTGAGCAAAAAATTAAGAAAACCGATGAAAGCGATGATATGCAATTACGTTTGGTTAAAAATCCAGATATTGTTGCCACCATCGCGGGCTTAAACAACAAACCTTTTACCGTAGGTTTTGCCGCTGAAACGCAAAATCTAGACAATTATGCCCAAGATAAGATGGCGCGAAAAAACCTAGACATGATCGCCGCCAACGACGTATCAAAGCCCGACCAAGGCTTTAATAGTGAACAAAATGCCCTAAAGGTATTTTGGCCAACTGGCCATCAGCAATTAGACCTCGCTGATAAGGCCGATTTAGCTCAACAACTACTCGCACTAGTTGCCAAGCAATACGCTTTACAACAATCAAAATAAAATAATGACTCAAATAGCACTTAAAATACTAGACCAAAGAATTGGCACTACTTTTCCAATCCCAGAATATGCTACGCCAGGCTCAGCAGGTATGGACTTACGTGCCTGCCTCGACACAGCCATTGAACTCGCTCCCGGACAAACGGAGCTACTTCCTACTGGCTTAGCCATTCATATCGCCGATCCATCACTGGCTGCCACAATATTACCGCGCTCAGGCCTTGGCCATAAACACGGCATAGTATTAGGCAATTTAGTGGGCCTTATCGATTCTGACTACCAAGGACAACTAATGGTGTCTTGTTGGAACCGTGGGCAAACCCACTTCACCATTCAACCCGGTGAACGGATCGCGCAATTGGTTTTTGTGCCAGTAGTACAAGCTAGCTTTGAAATTGTAGAAGATTTTAACGCCAGTCAGCGTGGTGAAGGTGGCTTTGGCCATTCGGGTACCAAATAAACGCTTTTCACCGCAGTACGCTAATAGACTATAAAAAGGATAATTATAAAAATGGCGGGAAAACCCAAAAGCAATCGCCGAGAACAGATACTTCAAGCACTGGCTAGAATGTTAGAAACTAGCCACGGACAGCGCATCACAACCGCAAGTTTAGCCAAAGAAGTAGGTGTATCGGAAGCCGCTCTCTATCGTCACTTTCCAAGCAAAGCACGGATGTTTGAAGGGCTAATAGAGTTTATTGAAGAAACCTTACTATCGCGCATTAACCTGATTCAAGAAGAACAAAAAGACACCCTTAATCGTTGCCAACACATATTAATGCTATTACTCGGCTTCTCTGAACGTAACCCAGGCTTAAGCCGCATTCTTACCGGCGACGCCTTGCAGGGCGAACACGAGCGTTTACGCGCTCGAGTCAGCGTGTTGTTTGACAAAATAGAAGTGCAACTCAAACAAATACTACGCGAGCGTCGTTTGCGTGAAGGGCAGGGCTTCTTAATAGAAGAAAACAGTTTAGCCACCTTGCTGCTAGCCTATACCGAGGGCCGCATTAGCCAATATGTGCGCAGCGAATTTAAACTGGTGCCCACAGCCCAGTTTGATGTGCATTGGGGTTTCTTAAAACAACAATTAATACAGGGATAAAGCCCACTTTTTTTACTTAAACGCCCACAAATGATTACTTGGGCGTTTTTTATTCAATTGTAAAAAAAATGGACACTTGTTTGTATTGAAAAAACTGCTAGATTTGTAGCAACTTTCACATAGATAGGTCTAACAAACATGGACGTACTCGATCAAGGCACCAGCTGGTTAGAAAACAACCAAGAATTACTACTGCAATATGCGATTAACATTGGCGCTGCAATAATTGTACTCGTTATAGGTATGATAGTAGCGCGCGTTTTAGCATCAAGCGTTGAAAAACTAATGAACGCCCGTAACCTCGACTCTACCATTAGTCACTTTGTAGCTTCGATGGTGAAATACGTGATAATCGCCTTTGTGATTATTGCCGCTCTTTCACGTATTGGTATTCAAACCGCCTCATTTGTCGCCATTATTGGTGCTGCAGGTTTAGCGGTGGGCTTGGCCTTACAAGGTTCACTGTCTAACTTTGCTGCAGGCGTACTGATTATTGGTTTCCGCCCATTCAAAGCCGGTGACTTCGTAGAAATTGCCGGTACTGCTGGCTCGGTAGCCTCAGTACAAATTTTTACTACGGTATTAAAAACCCCCGACAACAAACAAATTGTAGTGCCTAATGGTTCGGTATTAGGTGGCAATATTGTCAACTACTCTACTCACCCAACCCGCCGTGTTGATCTGGTGGTAGGTGTTAGCTACAACGCAGACTTAGCCCAAACTAAAGCGATTCTACGCGAAGTATGTGAAGCTGATTCTCGCGTGCTAAAAGATCCAGACATCACTATTGGTGTAGTAGAGCTAGCCGACAGTTCGGTAAATTTAGTGGTTCGCCCATGGGTGAACAGTGCTGATTACTGGGGTGTATACTTTGACCTAAACGAAAACATCAAAGTTGCACTAGACAATGCCGGTATTGAAATTCCATTCCCACAAATGGATGTACATTTGGAAAAAGCCGCTAGCTAATAGCCTCTCTTCAAATGCAAAAGCACAGCCTAGGCTGTGCTTTTTTATGCCCGAGAGTAACTGAATAAGC
Organism: Agarivorans sp. MS3-6; assembly: GCF_054112545.1. Classification (NCBI taxonomy): domain Bacteria; kingdom Pseudomonadati; phylum Pseudomonadota; class Gammaproteobacteria; order Alteromonadales; family Alteromonadaceae; genus Agarivorans; species Agarivorans sp. MS3-6. The sequence continues at coordinate 2,255,001 of NZ_CM134202.1, forward strand.
TCGGCTTGATGAAGGCGAGTGAGTATTCGCTGCCGCCCTAGGGCTAAATATCGTCTAAGCGGTGAGTAGCATGCACCATTTGTTGCTGACGCTTTTCTTGGTGTTCAATTAAGTTACCCAAAAATTGCCGAGCGCCTAACATGGTTAAGGCGTCTTTAGCCATGCGCAACAACGCTAAAGATTGCTCACTCAAATCTAAGGCTAGGGTGCTCACATCGTCACTGCTCATATTGGCTGGCAGGCTTAATTTAGCCATTTTCTCTACTAAATCTTGCTCGGCGCGAATGTCTGTCCAGGTATCGAGTAACTCAGGCTTAGCTTGATGAATGAAGTCTTTTAAATGGGCCGCATTGTCTTTTTCTTGATGCTGCAAATAGGCCAACAACATTCTTACCCGTTCAGAGTCGGCATTGAGCTCTAAACGTCGATATAAAGGCAACATGGCTTCTCGGCAAGCAACAAAGTGCTCTAATAACTGCTTAAGTTGATTAAAACGCATGGTAATGACTCCAGAACAGACTCTTTAATAACTATAGTAGAGCGCCAATCGCTGAATGGCTAAGTTAAGCGCCGGCAGCTTGATATACATCAAGCTGCATTGGCAGTTTGTGTAGAGCTTGCGATCCAGCTCAAAAAGTCTCCGCTTTGCACAATTGGCAAGCAGCCAAATCACAGATTTGCTATGGTAGTAAGTATAGGATTAATGTAAGGAAAACCGATGAAAAAGCTGGTGTCGTGGAGCGAAAAGAATAACTTTATTTTTCTTACCGCTGCCTTAATTGGTTACATCTTTCTGGCTGCCTGCCTTGATCAGTTTTGGCAAGGCGACGGCTTTAAGTTTCTCCAAGCCGCCATGGTATTAGTATTAGCCGGTGGAGTATGGCAAGCCAAGGGCAAACGCCTTTGGTATGTTACCGGCCTAGGCTTTTTACTCACCACCACTACGCTGGCTTTCTTTAGCTTTTGGTTTGAAGCCGAAGGCCTCGTGAGCTTATATTTGGCCATTGTGTTTTGCTACTTAGTCATGACGACCTGGACAGCCCTAAAACAAGTGCTATTTACCGGCAACATTGATACCAACAAAATTGTGGGTGCTATCTGCATCTTCTTGCTAATAGGCCTAGGCTGGGCGCATTTGTACACCATTCTTAACTTCTGGTTTAACGATGCCTTTAACGGTGTACCCACCGAGCACTGGAGTACTCAGATGACCGATTTCATCTACTTCAGCTTTGTTACGCTCACAACCCTCGGTTATGGCGAAATCACACCTAATACCCCCATCACGCGCTTCTTCACCTATAGCGAAGCGGTATTTGGCCAGTTTTATATGGCGATATTGGTCGCCAGTTTAGTAGGCGCGCGTATGTCAGAGCGAGAGTCTTAAACTCTACCCATAAAAAAGGCGACCCAATGGTCGCCTGTTACGGTTTTAGCACTCAAGTACTAGGCAATGCCGTATTGCTCACGGTAAGCACTGACTGCAGCCAAGGCCGTTTGATTAGTGCCTTGCTCTTCTAAGTAAGTGATTAAATCTGCCAGCTTAACAATAGAGATAACCGTGGCATTGTAGTCACGCTCAACCTCTTGAATCGCCGACAGCTCGCCTTTACCTTTCTCTTGGCGATCTAGCGCAATCAGCACACCCGCAAGCGCTGCGTTATGGGCATTAATAATGTCCATAGACTCACGAATAGCGGTGCCCGCGGTAATTACGTCGTCAACCAACATGACCTTGCCAGCCAACTCAGACCCTACCAAACTACCGCCTTCGCCATGGGTTTTAGCTTCTTTACGGTTAAAGCAATAAGGCACATCTTTACCGTGGTGTTCGTCTAAGGCCACCACCGTAGTCGTCGCAATAGGAATACCTTTATAAGCAGGGCCAAACACTAAATCGTAATCAATGTTTGAGTCTTGCAGCGCGGCTGCGTAAAACTTACCTAAACGGTTTAAATCACGGCCGGTGTTAAACAAACCCGCATTAAAAAAGTACGGGCTAGTACGGCCAGATTTTAAGGTAAATTCGCCAAACTTTAGGACGCCTTTGGCTAAAGCAAATTCAATAAACTCACGTTGATAAGCTTTCATCATTCTCTCTCAAATTAACCCGCTAGGGCTTCACGTTGGGCCGCATTAATTTGGGCAATACCATCTTTAGCAAAGGCTAACATGTCTAACAGTTCTTGGTGGCTAAACGGTGCGCCTTCAGCCGTGCCTTGCACTTCAATCATGTTGCCGTCTTCACACATGACTACGTTCATGTCGGTTTCAGCTACGCTGTCTTCGGTGTACTCAAGGTCACACACCACTTCACCGCCAACAACACCTACCGATACCGCAGCAATAAGCTGTTTCAGTGGGCTAACTTTAAGTTTCTTCTGCTCTATCATCCACCAAATGGCGTCTTGTAATGCCACACATGCGCCAGTAATAGCCGCAGTACGGGTACCGCCATCGGCTTGAATAACATCACAATCAACCACAATGGTGTATTCACCCAAGGCTTCTAAATCAACCGCCGCACGTAGCGAGCGGCCAATTAAGCGTTGGATTTCTTGAGTACGACCACTTTGCTTACCACGCGCCGCTTCACGCCCCATACGGCTATGCGTAGAGCGAGGCAACATGCCGTATTCAGCAGTAATCCAACCTTGGCCCTTACCTTTTAAGAAACGTGGTACACCATCGTCTACCGAGGCATTACATAACACTTTGGTATCACCAAACTCGACCAATACCGACCCCTCGGCATGTGCCGTGTAGTTACGAGTAATAGTAATAGGGCGCATTTGTTCAACAGCTCTTCCGTTAGGACGCATGGTAGTAACCTTTAAATAGAAAATTCGCGGCTATTATATACAGGTTCTACTGCAAAGTGCAGATTTCAGAGCAGCCTGAGTAAAACCCATTCACGGCGTATTGTTAAAATAATGGTGGCCAGCTTAAAAAAACACGGCAAGCCCGAAGTGGATTGGCTGGGCGCTTTGGTGACGTGGATTTAGCGGCTTTTATCGCACTTGCTCACACCCACACTGACGAAGCGCTGAATAACCGCTATAATCGAGCAAATTTATTGAGGGTATTCAACTATGATCCACAGCATGACAGGCTATGCACGCCACCAACTTAAAGCCGATTGGGGCAGTGCAACATGGGAAATTCGCAGCGTAAACCAACGTTACTTAGAAACCTACTGGCGCATGCCAGAGCAGTTTCGCGCCCTAGAGCCAGTATTGCGAGACAAGATCAGAAAAGCCCTACAACGCGGTAAAGTAGAATGTAACCTACGCTTTGACGCCGACCAAGCCAGCCGTGGCGAACTACAACTAAACCAAGCCCTGGCCGAGCAACTGATTAAAAATGCCGAGTGGGTTCAGCAGCAAGCTGGCGGTCAAATTAACCCGGTAGATATATTGCGCTGGCCGGGCGTAATGGAAACCCCAGAGCAAGACGCCGACGCGATTAGCAAAGAGCTATTAGCCGGTTGGCTAGTGGCCCTAGAGGCCTTTATTGAAAGCCGTGCGAGCGAAGGGGCCAACACCGCCACCATGATCACCACCCGCCTAGAGAAAATCACTCAGCAAGTGGCCTTTGTACGTGAGCAAATGCCCGCCGTAATGCAATGGCAGCGTGACCGCTTAAACAATCGCCTAGCCGAAGTAAAAGACGAGTTAGAGCCACAGCGCATTGAACTAGAAATGATCATGGTCGCGCAGAAGATAGACGTAGCCGAAGAGCTAGACCGCCTAGACTCGCACGTCACTGAGACGCAAAAAATTCTTAAAAAGGGCGGCGCTTGTGGCCGACGCCTCGACTTTATGATGCAAGAGTTTAACCGCGAAGCCAATACTCTAGCGTCTAAGTCTATCAACTCAGAAATCACCCAAGCAGCGGTAGAGCTTAAGGTGTTAATTGAGCAAATGCGCGAGCAGATCCAAAACCTAGAATAGCCACATTATTAAAACTAAAAAGGGCGATATAGTGGTTTAGGACGATAAACAATAACTTGATAGTTGTTTAAAACTATCCCTAGATCGCCACTTTTAGGTGAATGAGTTAGGCACTAAAAGGCGCTGATGATTTAAAATGACTCTGACTCCTTTATTGATTGTTTATCAATTGATCGTCAACCCCACACTTTGCCGCAGGATTGGTTTACGAAAACGCGCCTCTCGTTTAGTCTACGTTCAGATTGTGATAATCAGGCAGTTGATGTGGGGTGACTTTATAGCATGAAGGTAATCACATTATTCTTAGTTGCCTTAGGGCTTGTCTGGTTAAGCCTAAGCTTAAAGCCAGCCCAAAAAATTCGAATGAAGACTAGAGATGTTGGTTGGACACTCCTTTCGCTGCTTATCACCTCTTTTTTGCTTGCCTATGTAGCATCATTCCTCTACGTTTTCTCCCTTCAAGAGTTCAATAATGCCTATCTTGCTTATGGTATGTTACTCGCAAGTGGCGGAGCTTTTGTCTTCTTTGTTACTCGTTACTCTCTCATTAGCATTCTTGAACATGAACATCAGGCCTCGTGTGATCGTATAACGAACTTGAAAAACAGGCACTCCTTTACGAAATCAATAGAAGATTTAGTCGAAAATTCAATATCATTTTATATCATGTTGATTGACTTAAATGGCTTTAAACAATTCAATGACGCTTTTGGCCACCCATTTGGTGATGCTCTTCTAAAGCAAGTCGCAAACAGAATTTCGTCAGTACTCCCTGAGCATTGCCAGCTTTATCGTGTAGGTGGTGATGAGTTCGCCATTTTGGGAATGGATGGTGGTAAGCCTTACTTGGACAACGATATTCAAACGATTCAAGACTTATTTTCGCAAACTATAACGGTTCAGAATCAAAAACTCAGCATAGGTATTAGCATCGGTATCTGTATATATCCATGCTCTATCAAAAGTCCCTATGAACTGATCCAGCAGGCAGAGCAAGCATTATACTCTTCCAAAAGCAGCAAGGGGCATTGGGAGATTTTTTCAGAAGATTTAAACAAAAATATATTAGAGCATCTGGAGATCGTAAATCAGCTCCAGCATGCTTTAGAGCATGATTGCTTTTCTCTTTTTTATCAGCCCATTATCAACACTTCTAACAACTCAATGCATGGCGCTGAGGTGTTAATTCGTTGGCCGCAAAACAATGGAGACTTTATTCCGCCCGACAAATTCATTCCTATTGCAGAACAAAGCACATTGATTCACGACATCACTTGCTGGGTGTTCAGGAAAGCAATAGAGGATCTCAATGTTCTCAATAGCAGTGGTTTTTTGGGTTGTCTGCATATAAATTTATCGACAAAAGATTTACATAACAACAGGTTGATATATTGCCTTGAGGAGGCAGCTTCTCAAGGGAAAGTTGATCCTAAGAGGATAGTTTTTGAAGTCACTGAAACCGCTATGATGACTGACATTAAACAAGTCGTTAGTGTCATGAAGCAACTATCAAGACTTGGTTATACCTTTAGTCTTGATGACTTTGGTACAGGTTATTCATCTTTTCCATTACTGAAAGAGCTGCCGTTGACGCAAATAAAAATTGACCGTTCATTTGTCATGGACATGTGTGTAGATGGATCCAATCGTTCAATAGTTGACTCTATGGTATTTTTGGCAAAATCACTGGGTTGCAGTGTGGTAGCAGAAGGAGTTGAGAACGACGACACTGCAAGTTTACTCAGACAAATGGATTGCGACTACTTACAGGGATACTATTTTAGCAAGCCGTTACCACTTGAGATGTATCTGCATTTGCACACAAGCAGCGCGGCCAGCGACATTTGAATGATTTTTCACATTGCATTGCGAATAATAGCTGCCATACGCTCAGTTTTGGGAGTTTCCTTTCACGGCGGGTGTCTACCATGAGCAAAAGTACTGTGATTCCAGTGGCGCGATCAGCCACAGAGTAAATGCGTTAACAAGAAGTGGCTCAGAATATCAACTCAAACACACTTTAGCAGGATAAATCTCTTGAAGTCTTAATGCTTAGTTTCATTCTTTCTGTTAATCGTGTGGGTTGTAGATAATAACAGCAGTAAACCGGAGGATTGAACAAGATAGAGACCCCTACCCAGAGTTAAGTTTGAAGATACTCATAAGGGATACTCCGTTTTCATCGAAAGTAATGGCTACCCATAGCGCGATGTAGTGGCATAGTGAATTTGGCCACCTAATTAAAGGTAGTAATGAGATTGAACGCGGTTTGGAGTTCACGTTTGAAGAGGGCTTAGCTGGCGCCAAAGCATTTATTGATTCTCTTTAGCGGCTCTGTTTTTCAGGGAGTCTATGATTCAAGATAAATCTTGCTCCATAGCTTAGAATCATGACAGTGCACCTCCCTTTGCTACTTTCGGCAGTTTTCTAGGATGATTATAAAAAGACTTATCCGCTTACTCACCCCAAAATAAAATTGGCCCGCATTGTCGAATGCCGCTATGTATGATGTAAAAAAAAAACTATTCGTCGCGAGCAAAACTAACCCATATCAAATGGATTTTTTGCGATTCCGTCATTAAGTAACTCAGACGCAATGCTATTTACCTCTGCCTGCACATAAGCCCAGTATTCCGGGTTATATAGGGTTCTCTCTTTAATTTGCTTAGGGATAAAGCGGCTCATTTCCATATTGAAGTCATTGTGTACTTCCTCTTCCGTCATTAGCTTGGCTAACGCAGTAGACAACGCCTGTCGAAAGTCATCTGTTTGCTTGTGTCTGGCGGTGAGTTTCTTTTCAACCAATACCGTGGATAAATCAATCCCGCGCTGTTTAATCCAAACAATATCCCAGATATCACGAGGCTTGATACGTCTTGCCCTATACGCTAACGCAATAAGCTTATCGGCCAGTATTTCTTGTAATGACTGCACCGGAACCAAGATGCCTTCAGTCGGAACAACGATGTCGTAATGATTAATTAACGGACGCTTTTCGATATCGAATGAGGGTATTGCACAGACGTCAATATGCATTTTTTGTCTTGGTAAATCAGGACGATTAGGCTCTTTTACAATACTAATTTTCCACGAAACTGTATCCCCTTGCTGCTCGCCAGAGGGCTTGTTTACCCAAACTTTGGTTTCATACTTATTTTGAATATAGGTCTGTATCTCAGACTCCAGCCCTTCAAACTCGGATGGTTTGAAGTCATGACCGCCGTTGAAGTCAAGATCCTCCGACAACCTACTGCTGTTGTAACACATGCGTAATGAGGTGCCGCCAATAAAAGTTAATCGCTGCATAACGCCTTGCTTGATCAACACGTCCATAATGTCATGATGCAAGATCTCTTTTTCTATCACGGGCGTTACTGCTGCATAGTCAGGGTTTGACTGTACGATTTGGCGAATCTGTTGTTTCAGCATACTTTATCTCCTACACGCTCCCCGATACTTAACTCTCCAACATATGTAGATTGCGTCGACAGTGCTTGAGATCTGCAATCGCTTGTTCTTTGTATGCGCGATACATTTTTATGTCGGGGTCATAGTACAAATTAGGTGCGATTTGTTCGACTGGCTTTTTAGTGTGGGTAAATTCGATCACGCCATAAGGCGTATCAAAGCAACCACTTCGACCTTTGGTCACCACCGTGACTCTACCCATCACAATTTGCGAAATATCACCAGCATAACTGAGCTGACTTTCTAAGCTGATGTAGTTCAATACGCCACTACGCAACTTTTTGATTATTTTATAAACGGCGGTCTCAGGCTCAGGAGGTGTGATAACACTTTCATAAAATCCTTTCACCAGTCGTCTTAGCAAGCCCTTCTTTACGCTATCTGCGAGGAACTTTCTAAAAGCTGGGTCACAAGACACGCCCAACATAAAAGCAAGCTCAGTTGCACTGTGAATGCCACCACCAGCATTCACCGCTTTCGCTAATGCGTTTAATAGCTCATCAGATCTAGCCATAGGTCTACACTAAGTTACCAAATAAGTAACTTAGTGTAGACCTACTATTAGGCTTACGCAAGATATAGGTCTACACAACATTACCTCATTGGTAATAATCTGTAGACCTGAAGGTAGGCATACAACCTGTCAGCCAATCCATGGTTAACGAATTTTTGCTAACAGCATTTGCGCTGTCTGTAACCTTATCGTTATAGCAAATCACTCAGCCGGTTTAACAGCGCTTTACGGCTGTTATTGGCTGCAACAAAGCGCTTAAATGCTCAATCGACTTTTTCATTTACAACTACAAACCCACACCCCACTACTGATGATTAGCGCAGTTGATTGGCAGGTGATAAGTTCGCTGCACCTGATTGAATATCGCTGTAACTAGGGCGCTTTCCCGCTTATTTATCATGTATTTAAAACACAAGCTAAACAGCCTACTAGGCTGTGTATTATTGCTTTGTCTTGGCGTTGCTCCTGTCGCCTTGGCCAGTGGCAACCAAACCATCGAGTCGTTTTCTACCGCCAAGCGCTTATTACTACAACAGGTATATGTTGAGCCCAATGAGCGTAAAACGCTGTACTGCGAAGCAAGCTTTGATGAAAAGAAAAACCTGCATTTAAACAGCGGCTTTGCCACCAGCAAATATAAAAATCGCTTGGCCCGCTATGAAACCGAGCACGTCGTACCCGCCGAAAACTTTGGCCGCAGCTTTAGTGAGTGGCGAGACGGCCACCCCAGCTGTGTTAACAGCAAAGGTAAGGCCTATAAAGGGCGGCGTTGCGCCGAAAAGGTAAATAGCGAATATCGCTTAATGCAGGCCGACATGTATAACTTGTACCCAGCCATTGGGGCAGTAAATGCAGCGCGTTCTAACTATAACTTCACCATGCTAAGCACCCATAAATCTAGCTTTGGCAGTTGTGATATGCGTATAGAAAGCCGCAAAGTACAGCCGCCAGAAGTGGCGCGCGGCCCTATTGCCCGTAGCTATTTGTATATGGATGCCACCTACCCACGCTTTACTATGAGCAAAAGCCAACGCCAACTAATGTTAGCCTGGGACAAGCAATACCCGGTCACTCGGCAAGAGTGCCTAAGAGCCGAGCGAATTGAGCGCAGCCAAAAAAACCGCCAACAGATAGTGAGTGAGCGCTGCTCACATTTAAAGTAAGGGCGCAGCCCCCGCCACAATATGGTCGAGACTATCGCCGAAAGACAGAGAGCCAAACGGCATCGCTAACTATTAGCCGGTGTTGGCATTAGTCTACATAGGTGGCTTTGTCGGCGATATTTTGAGGGAGCGTTATATTATAACGCTCAAGTTGTGAGCGGCTAAATAGGTAGCGGCCTTTATCTGCGGTTTTAGGCCCCAGTGAACGAGGCACCACATCGGTGGTAAGAATGGTATGCGCCATCTCGGCGGCTAAGCGGCCTTGCTCAAAGCCAAATAACACCATGCCACCAATGGTTTTGTTTTTGCCAACGGCAAACTCCCAAAAACCAAAGGGAGGAATAGCGGTGTTTTCCGACGACCAAGCAATCACTTGTTCGGCATCTACATGCTTATTACTATCATCGCGAAGGGTGTGATAAAGGCCAAAGGCGACCGCATCAAAGCCCTCATCTTGCAGTGTTAGCACGGTGTTTTTCCACTCAGACCAACTTTTTATCAGCTTTAACTGAACATCAATACCAGAGATACGTATTTCTGTTTCGCCAGAAAAGGTTTCTTGCAGAACATTTTTAGCGGTCACGCTATCATCTAGCATGACTAAAATGCGTTTAGGTGCTGGGCTGACTAGCTCAGCAATATTAGACACCGAGCGTTTAATCAGCGGCCGCTCTAGCACGCCAGTAATGTTTTTTCGTTTGTGTACATGATAGGCGCGCGGGTTGTTGTTTATGCCTAAATACACCACGGGGAGTCTGCTTTTAGCAAAACGTTTGCCTAGGTAGCGCAGTGCATTGTCGTCTCCCAAAATCACCAAGTCGGGCTTAATATCTAAGTGGTGTTGCCACGCCATTTCTGCTCTGCTGCGATGCCGATTGATGGGTAAGCGCTTGGTATCCATTTGAAAGTATTCTAGTTGATACCCCTCTTTCAACACCGATTCAATACCCTTACGATAGCTAATGTCCCACGCATATTCAGCGTGATAGCTTTCAATTACCAACACTGTTTGGGTGGCAAAAACGGGCCAAGCGCATAACAATGCGCTAATACCAAGTAACTGACTAAAAAATTTATGCACTGTTGCACTTAGTTCATCTAGGGGTAACTAAAGTATAGCGAATGCCGAGCGACTAACTCGGCCTTTTATCACGTAATTAGGATAAGTATTCTCGCCCGTGTGCCGCAGACAATGGCAATAGCGGTCCCACGGGTACTACACCGGTTGGGTTAATCATGGTGTGGCTTTGGTAATAGTGCTGCTTGATATGCGCAAAGTTGACCGTTTCAGCAATACCCTCTACTTGGTAAAGCTCTAGCATGTAGCCATGTAAATGGGGGTAATCCACTATTCGGCGCAGGTTACATTTAAAGTGACCAACATATACGGCATCAAAACGGATCAGCGTGGTGAAGAGTCGCCAATCGGCTTCGGTGAGTTGCGAACCGGTAAGGTAGCGCTGCTTACTTAATCGCAGTTCTAAGTCATCAAGCGTAGCAAATAATGGCACCAGTGCTTCTTCATAAGCGTCTTGGTTAGTGGCAAAGCCGGCACGATACACCCCATTATTTACCGTGTCATAAATGCGCTGGTTAAGGGGGTCTATCTCTTCACGAAGCCACTCTGGGTAGTAATCCCCCGCTTTAGCACCCATCTCATCAAAGGCTGAATTAAACATTCGGATTATGTCGGCTGATTCATTCGACACAATGGTTTGCTGGTGTTTATCCCACAATATTGGCACCGTAACTCTGCCGCTATAGTTAGCATTAGCGGCGGTATACACCTGATGTAAATACTCAGCTTGGTTGATGGGATCGCTCACTACACCTTCGCCGGGGGCAAACGTCCAGCCGTGTTCACCCATAAACCAATGCACCACCGAGTAATCAATCATCTCTTCTAAGCCTTTAAGCTTGCGAAAAATCATGGTGCGATTAGCCCAAGGGCAAGCATGCGAGATATACAGATGATAACGGCCAGTTTCGGCTTTAAAGCCAGGTTTGCCGGTTGGCCCGGCACTGCCATCGGCGGTGACCCAGTTACGAAACTGCGCTTCGCTGCGCACAAAACGCCCCTTGTTTTGTTTGGTTTCGTACCATTTATCTTGCCACTTGCCTTCTACTAACAAACCCATTGCTTGCTCCTCATTGCCTAAATAGACACTAAAACTTGTTATTCTGAAAATCATCAAATGCTTGCAACACTTCTTCGCGAGTATTCATCACGAAAGGGCCACCCCAAGCAATTGGCTCGTTGATCGGCTCACCGCTTACTACGAGTACTCGGCTAGCATGGCCACTTTGCAAGTGCAGGGTATCACCCTCGCTTAGCACGCCTAGGTGATAAGCACTTAGGGTTTGCGCGTTGCCTGCCACCGCGACCTCGCCCTCAATCACATAGACAAAGCCATGATGATGGGTGGGTAAATCAAGGCTTAAATCAGCCCCAGCCACTAAGCTAATATCGAGATAGGTAGCGGCGGTTTTCTCGGTTTGCACTGCGCCTTTTAAGCCATTAGCGAGTTCACCGGCCACCACTCTTATTACGTTGCCTTGGCTGTCTTCGCTCACCGGTATTTGCTCGGCGCTGCATTCTTGATAACCCGGCGCCGACATTTTGTGTTCAGCGGCTAAGTTCACCCATAACTGAAAGCCTTTCATTAAGCCATCTTGTTGCTCGGGCATTTCTGAATGAATAACGCCTTTACCTGCGTTCATCCATTGCACGCCACCCGCTTCAATCACACTTTCGTGGCCGGCATTATCTTTATGGCGCATTCTGCCATTAAGAATATAGGTCACCGTTTGAAAGCCGCGGTGAGGATGCTCAGGAAAACCCGCCATATAATCTTGCGGTTTATCTGATTCAAAGCAATCTAGCATTAAGAAGGGATCTAAACTGGGGAGTTGAGTATTCCCTAACATGCGGGTTAACTTAACCCCGGCGCCGTCGCTAGTGGCCTGACCGGCCACCACCTTGAGCAATTGTCGTGTTTGCTTAACCATTACAGCCTCCTATGCGCGGCGGTTATCTAGTGAGAACGCACCCGCACCATGCGCGACTAATAATAAGAAACCACCAGCAATCGAGACGTTTTTCATAAACATAATCATCTGCATTTGATCGCTTGGGTTGAAGTGAAATAACACTGCCGACACCAGACTAAAGCCTGCCAGTAAAAAGGCCACTAAACGGGTTTGCCAACCTACAACAATGGCAATACCGCCCACCAGCTCAAGGGCTATCACTAACGGCAATAACATGCCCGGTACGCCCATCGCTTCCATATAACCTTGCGTGCCAGCGTAGCCGCCAATTTTGCTGTAACCAGACATAATAAACATAAATGCTAGCAGTAAGCGGGCTAAGGGTTGAGCAAGTAATTGTAGTTGTTTCATGATTTTTTCCTTGGTTTATATTTTATAAATTGGGTCAAACGTTGACTATGTGACTAGCTTAATCGCAGCCAAACCAACAATAAACCGTGCATATGGCAAATGATTGTTCCTATAATGGCAACAATAGAGAGTGAATGTAGCGGGTATTACGGGGCGGCGATGGGCCAGTTAGAAGAGATGCAGATTTTTGTGCGGGTAGTAGAAGCGGGCAGTATTAGCCGCGCCGCCGAGCAATTGGGTATGGCCAAGTCGGTAGTTAGCCGACGTTTAGCCGGCTTAGAAGCCCGCTTAGGCTGCAGCCTAATACAGCGCACCACCCGCCGTTTAAGCCTGAACGACAACGGCCAACGCTTTTATCAACGCTGCTTAGGCATTCTTGATGAAGTAAACATGCTTAACCAAGAAGCCAGTACTCAAAGCGATGCCTTAACGGGTACTTTGCATGTGGCCATGCCGCTTTCGTTTGGTTTAAACCACCTAAACTCAGCCTTTGATGCCTTTATGCAATTACACCCGCAACTGCGCTTAAAGCTCAGCCTGTCCGACAGCCAACATGATTTAGTGGCCGAAGGCATTGATGTAGCCCTGCGGATTGCCGATCTTAAAGACTCTAGCTTAAAAGCCCGCAAAATCACCCCGATTAACTTTGTATTGGTAGCGTCACCACAGTATTTACAGCAACATGGCCAACCTAAGCAGCCACACGATCTCACTCAGCACCAGATCCTGCATTATGCTAATTTAGCCACCCCTTCATGGCGGCTTAAAGACGCAGCAGGGCAGATTCATCAAGTGCAGTATCAACCCCACATTAGCGCCAATAATGGGGAGTTTTTAAGGGATATGTCGATCGCCGGACACGGTATTAGCTTATGCCCCACCTTCATCGCATGGCGAGCAATGGCGACTGGCTCGCTTGAGTTAGTATTACCGCAGTACCAGATCCCTAATTTGCATGCTTGGGCGGTATACCCCAATACGCGTTATTTGCCACAGCGCACTCGGCGGCTAATTGATTTTTTATGTGAGCGATTTGGCGATAACCCCTATTGGGATCAGGCTTTAAACCAGCATTTAGCACACACAAATTAGCGGCGGCCGTTGCTTTATGTCGCGCTTTACAACGGCAATCACCAAACTATCAAAAAGCCCTGTATTCTCAGTACTTTTTGTGTTTATCTTGCAGCTATTAATAAGTTATAAACTATCTAATTAAACCTAGGTAACGAACCACTCGCGAGCCACCCATTTAATTTTTGTCACTGGTAAGGAAAGTAACATGCCTATCGTTTTTGATTATCTACTCACCGTGCAAGTCGCGCTGTTAATTTTTGCGTTATTTGTACTGAAATCATCTATAAAGTTTGTCCCACAAAATGAAGCTTGGGTTATCGAGCGTTTTGGTAAATACCAATCAACCAAAGAAGCTGGGCTTAACTTTCTGATCCCTATGATTGACCAAGTGTCAGCGAGACGTTCGTTAAAAGAACAAGCTTTTGATATTCCAAGCCAAGCTGCCATTACTAAAGACAACATCTCACTCACGGTAGACGGCGTATTGTATTTTCGAGTATTAGAACCCTACAAAGCCACCTATGGCGTTGAAGACTACGTATTCGCGGTTACCCAATTAGCGCAAACCACCATGCGTTCAGAAATTGGTAAAATTGAGTTAGACAAAACCTTTGAAGAACGCGATACCTTAAACGCAGAGATTGTGAATTCAATTAATGAAGCGTCAGCCTCTTGGGGTGTGGCCGTCATGCGTTACGAGATTAAAGATATTACTCCGCCAGCGTCTATTATGGATGCCATGGAGTCGCAAATGCGCGCCGAGCGCGAACGTCGCGCTAAAATTCTTGAATCTGAAGGTGAAAAAGCCGCTGCCATTAATATTGCCGAAGGTCAGAAGCAATCACGGGTACTCGCCGCTGAAGCTGAAAAACAAGAGCAAGTATTAGCCGCAGAAGGTGAGGCCGAAGCCTTGGTGGCCGTGGCGAATGCCCAAGCCGAAGCGATTAGTACCATTGGTGCATCAGCCGCTACGCCTGAAGGTCAAAAAGCGATTCAACTTGATTTAGCCACCAAAGCGATTGAAGCTAAACATGCCATTGCTAAAGAGTCGAGCGTAGTATTGCTACCCGACAGCGGTACTGAAGCGGGCGCTTTAGTGGCACAAGCAACCTCTATCTTAAATGCATTTAATAAAGGCTAAGTGATGGGCGAACTATTCACCAATTATATTCCGCAAACCCTGGTCACCTTAGGGATAATCCTGCTTACGATAGAAGTGGTGCTAATTGGTTTTGCCACATTTATCTTATTTTTTGTTGGTTTATCGTTGGTATTAACCGGTTCACTGGTGTGGTTAGAGATACTGCCTGATAGTTGGAACGCTATCTTATTAGCCAACGCCATTGCCACCTCGGTGATTGCCGCCGTATTGTGGAAACCGATGCGTAAATTACAAAATCACTCTGACACTAAAAAAGTGACCAGCGATTTTGATGGGCACCGTTTTTTCTGCAAACAAGACATCGATAAACGCGGCCAAACTAGCTATAAACATTCAGGGATCAGTTGGGTGTTAAAAAGCGACATGCCGATTGCCGCCGATACAGAAGTAGAAGTAGTAAAAGTAGAAGTAGGCACGTTTTGGGTTAAAGCGGTCGACTAACTCTTTGGCTTGGTGTGAGTTTTTCAGCTTGCACCAAGCTAGCCCTTCAAATAATGCAAAGCCCCTATGATTGTGCTTAACTAAAGCCAGTTAATCCATACAGCGGTAGAGCAACCCCATGAGAAACCCAATGCGTAATGGCCTGTTGGTACTGGCACTATTAATACTAAGCGCCTGTAGTAGTCTTGTGCCAAGTGACCCGCCTAAGGTCAACCTGGTATCGGTGATGCCCATTGCAGGTGACGGCCTAGCCCCTAGTTTTGCGATAAACCTGCGTGTAGTAAACCCAAACAAACAAGCCCTGAGCCTAGCCGGTGCGGTGTATTCACTGTCATTAAACGGCCATGAAGTGGTAAATGGCGCCACCACCGACCTACCAGAAGTACCCGGTTATGGCGAAGCCAGCTTTACCTTGCCAGCCCAAGCCAATTTAATTGCTACCTTTCGCTTGTTGGGCTCTTTGGTACAACTAAAAAGCCCCGAGCTAGATTACCAAGTAGACGTAAAACTAGATGTTGGTAGCTTATGGCCAGCCATTAAGCTTAGCGAGAAAGGTAACTTTAAACTTGAGGATTTAGGCGAGCAACTTAGTTCCAGCGTTCAAGCACTTTAATTAAGTGGTAACCAAACTGCGTTTTTACTGGCCCTATAACTTCATTTAAGGGGCCAGTGAACACCGCTTTATCAAAGCTTTTTACCATTTCACCCTTACTAAACTCTCCCAAATCGCCGCCTTGTTTTGCCGAAGGGCAACGAGAAAAGCGCGCGGCCATGGCTTCAAAAGAAGAGCCTTTATGCAGTTTTTCTAATATTTCATCTGCTTTCTTTTCTGAACTAACAATAATGTGCTGCGCACGTGCCTTAGCTTTGGCCATGTTATCCTCTCGTTGATTAAAAGCACCGCTATACTAACACTAAGTGTTACAAGCTATTGTTTGGTCACAGTAACGCTCAAAAGCATAAACAAAAAGCACTCTAGCCCCATTAGCTCACATTTTTTTAATGCACATAACGGTATTATTTTTCCACCTGAATTATATTTTTACGCAGAGAGAGGTTAAATGAAACAACAAGCAAACTATTTATCCTGGCTGCGTAACCTCTTAATCTTTGGCACTTTACTGGTACTGTGTATCACTCCATGGCTTCCTACTAAAAAACTGGTACTGTATCCGCGTAGCGATATGTTGATTGACCTGTTTGCTGACCGCAACAGCGGCGGAAACTCGTTCGCTTATTGGCTAACCGGCAAAAAAGCATTTGCCTGTGACTTAGCCGAAAGTTCCGCGCCAGCAAGGTATTGCGGCGTCAGCATCAAATACCACTCTTTGGCTAACGACCAACCGGGCGACCCCTATACCCACCTGCGCAATATCGACCTGAGTGACTATTATCAAATTAATGTAGATATTGAATACCAAGGCCCTAATGATGAATTACGTTTTTTTATGCGCGGGTCTGACTCCACCAGCGGCAAAAACTTATCCAATGCCAAATTCATGTTTACTTACTTTAAAGATCAAGAGTTAGGCCAAGCCGCCAGCGCCCAGCTAAATCAATTTTCCATTCCTGCTTGGTGGTTAGATAAGTTCTATCAGTCGCGAGAAGACTTCAGGTTAGATTTTTCAAACATTAAAGAGATCTCCTTTGATATCCCCTCTAACGCCAGTGATGCGCTGTATAAAATAACCTTAAATAAGATTGAAGCCGAGGGGCAGTGGGTCAGTAAACAAACACTGTATGGCAGCATCATTGCGGTATGGTCGTGCTATTTTATGGCAGTGTTAGCTCGCTATATCTACCAACAAAAAAGACGCTTAACTCAATCTATTCGCACCTTAGAACACGATGTAGATGAACTTAAAGTCACCGCCACAATTGACCAACTAACCGGTGTATTTAATCGTCGCGGCTTACTCGATAAGCTAGAAGAAAAACCTCTCACCGAAGACAATCACTACTTATTTGTCTTCGATATTGACCATTTTAAATTGATTAACGATAGCTATGGCCACAACAACGGCGACGAAGTATTACGCTTTTTTGCCCGACAACTTAGCTCGGCCATTCGCGGCCAAGACCTGTTTGCTCGCTGGGGAGGCGAAGAATTTGTATTGCTATCACAACACCAACATGAAGTGGATGCTTTTAGCTTTGCCGAGCGTTTACGCGAGTTAATTTACCAACAAGATTTTTTACTGTCGAGTAAGGGCAAACAACAACACATTAAATTAAGCATGAGCGTTGGCCTAACCAAAGTAGACAAAGACGAAGCCTTTAATACTGCCTTTAATCGAGCCGACCACGCCCTCTACCAAGCGAAAGACAGTGGCCGAAACCGTTCTAAGTTAGCCGGTTAGTTACACCTGCCAGTTGATTGCTTTCTTACCTTGCTGAGTGAGCAATTGATTGGTTTGTGAAAAGTGACCACAGCCAAAAAAGCCGCGATGGGCCGATAACGGCGAGGGATGCGCAGCACCTAATATATGATGTTTGTTGGCATCTATCACTAAGCCTTTCTTTTGGGCATGCGCCCCCCACAGTAAAAAAACAATACCTTGGCAGTGCTGGTTAATCTGTTTTATGACCGCGTCAGTGTATTGCTCCCAGCCATATTTAGCGTGAGAATGCGCCTTAGCATGCTCAACCGTTAATACGGTATTAAGCAGCAATACCCCTTGCTCTGCCCAGGCGCTCAAATTGCCATGCTGAGGGACAGTAAAACCGGCCACATCGCTGGCTAACTCTTTGTATATATTACGGAGCGAGGGCGGAATTTTTACCCCTTCAGGCACACTAAAACTCAAGCCGTGAGCTTGCCCCTCTCCGTGGTAAGGATCCTGACCCAATATCACCACCTTTAATTGGTCAACGGGGGTGGCGTCAAAGGCGGCAAATACTTGCTGAGTGGGCGGGTAAATCGATTTACCGGCTTGTCGCTGCTGCGCAACCGTTGCGTTTAATTGCTTAAAATAATCTTGTTGCTGCTCATCTGCTAACAAGCTTTGCCAAGTATCCACCTTTGTCCACCGCTTAGTATTGTCTGTATATAAGAGCGGCCATTATATACTTGGCCGCACTAATCAGTGTGATTTAATACAGCTCTGGCACAAAGCTTTGTTCGTGCATCGGTACCCTTACATAATCTTTTTTATGGATCGGCGGTAAGGTGATCTCAGGATGGGCTAAATCTTGATAGTCTATTTGCGTTAAAAAATGGCTAATGCAGTTTAAGCGCGCACACTTTTTGTCATCAGAGTTCACCACCCACCAAGGCGAGTGCTTGGTATCGGTATAAGCGAACATTTCATCTTTAGCTTGCGAATACTCCACCCAACGCGAACGCGACTCTAGGTCCATAGGGCTGAACTTCCAGCGTTTAATCGGGTTATTTATCCGCTCTAAAAAGCGCTTCTCTTGTTCTTCATCGGACACTGAAAACCAGTATTTAATCAAAATAATGCCAGAGCGGATCAGCATGCGTTCAAACTCGGGACAAGCGCGAAGAAAATCTTGGTGCTGTTCTTCGCTACAAAAGCCCATTACTTTTTCGACTCCTGCTCGGTTATACCAAGAGCGGTCAAATAGCACTATCTCACCTGCGGCTGGAAGGTGGGTAACATAGCGCTGAAAATACCATTGGGTTTTCTCACGTTCGTTAGGGGCGGGTAAGGCCGCGATGCGGCAAACCCTAGGGTTAAGCTTTTCTGCAATGCGTTTAATTACACCGCCTTTGCCGGCTGCGTCGCGGCCTTCAAAAATAACCACAACTTTCAATTCTTTGGCCACCACCCAACGTTGCAATTTCACCAGCTCAGTTTGTAATTCTGCTAAGCGCTTCTCATAAGATTTCTTATCAATTTTCCCAGCCATAAACGAACTCACCTTTAATGTTGATAAGCGCCCTGCACGGCGACGCCAAAAATAATCAAAAACCTATTAATACAATAACTTAACCATAGCAACCCTAAGCAGTTTCGCCAGTAATTATTGTGACCCCAAGCTTAAGCATAGTAAAAACTGGCGCCCCAGATTGGCGCTGTGCCAATTTTCCTAACTGTGACGCTTTAAAAAAAACCATAAAATGGTAACCTTGGGCGCCTTTATACATCTGCTAAGAATTCAACATGGCAATTACAGGCACTTTATATATCGTCTCGGCGCCCAGCGGCGCGGGCAAATCAAGCATGATCAATGCTTATCTATCACGCCATCGCGCCTACCCAGCCCAAGTGTCTGTTTCACATACCACTCGCCCAGCTCGTCCAGGTGAGATTGACGGTAACCATTATCATTTTGTTAGCCATGATGAGTTTAAAAGCCTGATCGCTGAGCAAGCCTTTTTTGAATATGCCGAAGTATTTGGCAACTTTTATGGCACCTCGCGCTACACCATCGAGAAAACCTTAGCCGACGGTATTGATGTATTTTTAGATATTGATTGGCAAGGCGCACGTCAGGTGAAGGCCATGATGCCAGAGGCTGTATCGGTATTTATTTTGCCGCCGAGTCGCGAAGAATTAGAGAATCGCTTACACATGCGTGGTCAAGATAGCCCTGATGTTATCGAAAAACGTATGAATGAAGCAGAAAGCGAGATGTCTCACTATAATGAGTACGATTACCTGATAATAAATGGTAACTTTGATGAAGCGCTAAGCGAACTCACCGCGATAATCACAGGGCAACGATTACAAACCCGTCAGCAAGCGGCTAAACACAAAGCCTTGCTTGGCGATCTTTTATCGAAATAATCGCGTTAAGTTCTAGCTAATTGTCATTAGATCGGCTAGGATCTTGCGTCATTTTTAGTCAACGGAGCTGTGCATGGCACGAGTAACAGTAGAAGATGCAGTAGAACAGGTCGGCAACCGCTTTGACCTTGTCCTTATCGCCGCACGTCGCGCGCGTCAGATCGCAGTAGAAGGCAAAGAGCCTCTAGTTGAAGTAGATAACGACAAACCAACCGTTATCGCTTTGCGTGAAATTGAAGAAGGTTTGATCACCACCGAAACCATGGATGCTCAAGACCGTCAAGAACGTCAGGAACGTGAAGCCGCCGAATTGGCTGCAGTTGCCGCTATCGCTGATAAACGCATTTAATTCGCTCCCGTCTATAAAATTACCGTGCTGGGTTTACTCTGCACGGTAAAACTTCCATAATCCAATCTACTCTATTTCTGTTTCCTCCGCTGATGAGGTAATGCTTGTACCTATTCGAAAGCCTACGAGAGCTAGCCTCTAGTTACTTAAGTGAAGAACACGTAAACCTATTACGTGATGCCTATATATTGGGTAAAGATGCCCATGAAGGTCAGTTCCGCTCTAGCGGTGAGCCCTATATTACCCATCCCTTAGCGGTAGCCAGTATTTTAGCGGCAACAAAACTCGACCATCAAACGCTAGCGGCGGCAATACTGCACGATACCATCGAAGATACTCCGGTCACCTACGAACAATTAGCTGAGCAATTTGGTACTGAGATTGCTGATTTAGTTGAGGGTGTCAGTAAGCTCGATAAAATTAAATTTCGTGATAAAAAAGAAGCGCAAGTAGAAAACTTTCGCAAAATGATGATGGCGATGGTGCAAGACATTCGCGTTATCTTGATTAAGTTAGCCGACCGTACGCATAACATGCGCACCCTTGGCTCATTACGCCCCGATAAACGCCGCCGTATTGCCCGCGAAACTTTAGAAATTTATGCCCCCATCGCAAACCGTTTGGGCATTCATAGCATCAAAAATGAGCTAGAAGAGCTGGGGTTTGAAGCGCTGTATCCCATGCGCCACCGGGTACTAAAAGAATCGGTGAAAAATGCCCGCGGTAATCGTAAAGAGCTGATCAACGGTATTCATCAAGAGCTGCAAGGGCGTATCGAAGAAGCGGGCATTGTGGCTGACGTAAGCGGCCGCGAGAAAAACCTCTACAGCATCTACAAAAAAATGGTCAACAAAGAGCTGCAATTCCATGAAGTGATGGATATTTACGCTTTTCGTATCATCGTAGACAAGCTCGATACTTGTTATCGCGCCTTAGGCTTAAGTCATAGCTTGTATAAACCCCGCCCGGGCCGCTTTAAAGACTATGTAGCCATTCCTAAGGCTAACGGCTACCAAAGCTTGCATACCTCATTGGTAGGCCCTCATGGGGTGCCTGTGGAAGTGCAGATCCGCACTGAGCACATGGATCAAATGGCTGACAAAGGTGTCGCGGCACACTGGTCTTACAAACAAACAGACGACAGCCACGGCACTACCGCTCAAATTCGCGCCCAACGTTGGATGCAAAGCTTATTAGAACTACAGCAAAGTGCTGGCTCATCATTTGAATTCATCGAAAACGTTAAAACCGATTTATTCCCCGATGAAATTTATGTATTTACCCCAGAAGGTAAAATTATTGAATTAGCCGCAGGCGCAACCCCCGTTGATTTCGCCTATGCGGTGCACACCGACGTTGGCCACGCTTGCGTAGGTGCTCGAGTTAATCGCCACCCGTTTCCGCTGAGTAAAGCGCTAAGTAACGGTCAAACCATTGAAGTGATTACTGCGCCCGGCGCCAGACCCAATGCCGCTTGGTTAAACTTTGTGGTCACCGGCAAAGCCCGCGGAAAAATTCGTCAATTGCTTAAAAACCAACGTCGCGAAGAGTCAGTAAACTTAGGCCGTCGTTTGCTTAACCATGCCTTAGGTAGCGTGAAGCTAAAAGATATTGCCCAAGAAAACCTCGAGCAGGTAATCAACGATCTTAAAGCCGAATCATTAGATGACCTGCTGGCCGATGTAGGCTTAGGTAATGCCATGAGCATTGTGGTTGCACGCCGCTTATTGGGTAATGCCGATGAGCTTAACCAACCCGAAGGCTCCGCTAACATTGCCATTCAAGGGGCTGATGGTTTATTGCTAACCTACGCCAATTGTTGTCGCCCCATCCCTGGCGACCCAGTGGTTGCGCATATTAGTCAAGGCAAAGGCTTAGTGGTGCACCTAGAAGCCTGTAAAAACATCTCCGGTTATCAAAAAGAACCCGATCGCTACATCAATGTTGATTGGTCTAAAGAAGCCGATAAAGAAGCTGAATACAAAACAGAAATGCGGATCGACATGGTAAACCACCAAGGTATTTTGGCGAGTTTAACCAATGTTGTTGCCTCCACCGGCGCGAACATAGTGAATATTGTTACCGAAGAAAAAGAAGGTCGGGTATATACCGTAGACTTATTGGTCACCACACACAGCCGTATTCATCTTGCCAATATCATGCGAAAAATCCGCGTAATGCCAGAGGTATTACGGGTAGTTCGCCTAAGAAATTAATTTACGAGAACCACATGACACCAGAACGCCATCAACGTATTCGAGCAATGCTAGACGCCCGCCAAACAGATTTAACCGTTTGTATGGAGAATGTACATAAACCTCACAATCTGTCGGCGATCGTTCGAACCTGTGATGCTGTTGGCGTAGACCACGTACATGCAGTGTGGGAAAACTACAAAGATGAGTTGCGCCGTGGCACTGCCACTGGTAGCCAAAACTGGGTGAAAGTGCATAATCACGAAAAAATCGAAGATGCTGTAGCCAGCTTACGCAATAGCGGCATGCAAATCTTGGCCACTAATCTATCCGATAGCGCCATCGATTTTCGCGAGGTGGATTACACCAAACCCACCGCTATTTTAATGGGGCAAGAGAAACATGGTATTTCAGATACCGCCTTAGCCTTAGCCGATCAAGACATTATTATCCCCATGGTAGGCATGGTGCAATCGCTTAACGTTTCCGTAGCCAGTGCGCTGATTTTATATGAAGCACAACGCCAACGACAAAATGCTGGCATGTACCAACCGCCATGTAAAGTGAGCCCTGAAGAACAAAACCGCATTTTATTTGAAGGCGGCCACCCTATATTTGCCGAAGCCTGTAAGCGCAAAGGTTTGCCTATTCCACAGATCGATGAGCACGGCCAAATTATTGCCGATGACAGCTGGTGGGAGAAAATGCAAATGAGCAAAGAGGCTTGGGATCATATTGATGATGAGTAAATGATTTAAATTACAGCTTTTACTTTAATTTTAGTTTAAAGCGGCAGCTATCTTGATCTGAATTAAGCCCAAAATATCAATTTTATCTGAACATAGTTTCACTAAATTAAAGAAGTGAAATCATGTTCAGTAAAATTAGAATCCCCCAACTATTCTTGTTAAGTGCGGCCCTCGTGTTATTTGTTGTTTGCTTGCAAGCTTGGAACAATACCCAACAGATCAAACAAACTCTCTATCAAGGCTACCAAACACAACTGGATACCAACCTAGATATCGCCACCAGCT
This sequence comes from Agarivorans sp. MS3-6, assembly GCF_054112545.1. Taxonomy (NCBI): domain Bacteria; kingdom Pseudomonadati; phylum Pseudomonadota; class Gammaproteobacteria; order Alteromonadales; family Alteromonadaceae; genus Agarivorans; species Agarivorans sp. MS3-6. The sequence goes on from NZ_CM134202.1 coordinate 2,278,510, forward strand.
TAGTGGCCCACTACCAACAGCAACAAGACCAACTAGGACAAGAAAAAGCCCAGCAGCTAGCGCTAGAAGCACTTGCCCAATTGCGTTATCAAGGCAATGAGTATTTCTGGGTCAACGACTTAGATCTCAAGCTACTGATGCATCCAATTCGCCCTAACAGCATTGGCCGCGACATGAGCCAAGTACGTGATGCCAATGGCTTGGCTCACTGGCAAGCAATGCGCGACACCGTAAGAAAAAGCGGTGAGGGTGCGGTGCAATATCACTTTTTGCACCCGCAAACTCAGGTAATGCACGCTAAGCTTTCTTATGTGAAAAAAGTCGATGATTGGAACTGGATTATTGGTACCGGTGTATACATCGATCGCATAGACCAAGAGCTCAACAGCCTCTATGTATCCACCTTACTACGTTTGCTACTCGCTTGTGGTTTGTTTGGGGTATTAAGCTGGTTGGTAAGCCGTAATTTAGCCAAACAAATGGATCAACTAAGCATCGCCATAGATCGTCTAGGCAAAGGCAATTATAGCCAAGCTATCAAGGTGGATGGAGGTAACGAGTTTTCTGAAATTGGATTGAAATTAGAGAGTTTACGCCAACAAAATCAAGGCTTACTGCAAGATGTGAAAGCCTCAAGTGACAGTTTGCTAGACGCCAACACCGAGCTGGCCAGTGCCACGCAAATTACCCATAGCAATACCCAAAGTCAGTTTAGTGAGATAGACCAAATTGCCTCATCGATGACAGAAATGAATAGCTCTGTAGAAGAGGTGGCGAATAACAGTGCCGAAACAGCAAAAGTATCGATACACGCTTTAGAGATTGCCCAAAAAAACTTACAACTACAACGCGATACCATGCACCAATTAGATGAACTGTCGTTTCACATGAGTTCAACTAGGCCGGCTATAGAAGAGCTGCGCGAATGCAGTCAAAATATAGGGTCGGTGGTGGATGTCATCAGTGGCATTTCACAGCAAACCAATCTACTGGCCTTAAACGCAGCGATTGAAGCAGCAAGAGCGGGTGAACAAGGGCGAGGTTTTGCCGTGGTGGCCGATGAAGTGAGAAACTTGGCATCACGCACCCAACAATCTACCGAAGAAATCATGCAAACCATTGCCCAGCTGCAACAGGTATCTGAAACCGTAGAAAGCGACCTAGAGAGCACTGCCAAGGGGATAACCCAGCAAGCAGAGCAGGCTAAAGCCAACATCTTACAGATAGAGCAAATTGAGGAGCTGGTGGGTGGTTTAGAGCAACGTAACCAGCAAAGTGCCGTGGCGACAGCCCAACAACGCCAAGCCACCGACGAGATTAATCAAAACATACTGACTCTGCGAGATGGCAGCGAAGCCAATGCAGGCGCCGCACTGCAAAGCCAACAAGTACATAGCCACCTAAGTGGCGTGGCACAGGCCTTGAGTATACACCTCAAAAACCTGCGTTTTGATTAAACCTAAATTGGCTTAATTAAGCTTACTCGGCAGGGGGAGTATTTCCCTCTGTCTCTTTATATAACTGAAATACGTAGTCATCGGCCCAAGGTGGATTAAATCCCCACAACAACTGCTCGCCAACTTGCTTATCTACCCACAATATTGGGGTTTGTAGAAAACGCGGTACTTCTACCCTGATGCCATTTTCTTCTGCATCGTATAAAGAACTATTGGTATCACATCGTACTAACAGCATCACTACGATGATGAAAAATAAACCACGCCAAAAACCGTCCATTGTTTTTCCTATTGTTATTGTAATGCCGCTTAGCTGCGACTAATTTGCCATTGATTGCCAATACGGCATAAGGGCTTGCTGGATAGCAGCGATTTGTTCTGCCCGTTGCTCGTCAGTGTAAGCTTGGGCGCTAAGCTTACCCCAGATTGGCTGTGGCCATAATGGGTCACTATGAAACCTAACCACATGATGAACATGCAGCTGTGGCACCATATTGCCCAATGCCGCCAAATTCAATTTATCACCCTGATAAATATCCATAATGGCTTTACTCAGCCGTTTTGATTCTCGCCAAAACTGCGCTTGTTGGCAACTATCTAATTGATAAATATCACCAATATCATTAATCATTGGCACTAGTACCAACCAAGGAAATTGGCTGTCATTAATCAACAACACGCGACTAAGCTCAAAATCACCCAGCCAAATACCGTCTTTTTCTAATTGTGGATGTAATACAAAGTCACTCATTGAGCCTCCAAGCTAGGCGAATAGATTTACAACACCAGCATATAGTGGTCGGCGTTTCGCCCGCGAAAAAAAATGCTAGAATGGGCGCCACCATAATTTATGCTGATTTTAATCTCAATAAATACCCGTTAATTGCTACCAATAGAGCCATGTAGATCACTATGTTACGTTTTTGCCCTACTCCAATGCTAGTTATTCTGTCTGCAAGCCTAGCGATTCTAAACACCGCCTTTATTGGTTCCATCATTATCATTTGTGGCTTGATTAAGTTAATCCTGCCTAAGATGGCCTATCCGCTGATTGGTAAGTTATGTAATCAATTGATGTGGTGCTGGAGTGAAATTAATCGCGCTATTTTTCTGCTGGTTAACAATACCGAATTTGTCATTGAAGATAACAGCCAGTTAGACAAAAACAGTTGGTACTTGATGATTTGCAACCATCAAAGTTGGGCCGATATTGTCTTGCTATGTATGCTGTTTGGCTCGCGCATCCCAATGCCTAAGTTTTTCTTAAAACAACAATTACTGTATGTACCTTTTGTTGGTTTAGCTTGTTGGGCTTTAGACATGCCATTTATGCGCCGCTACTCTCGCCAGTATTTACTCAAGAACCCCGAGAAAAGAGGCAAAGACCTAGAAGCTACTCAGCGCTCTTGCGAGAAATTTAAAAGCAGCCCCACCACGGTGATCAATTTTGTTGAAGGCACCCGTTTCACCCCTGAAAAGCAACAAACTAGCCATTCTAACTATCAACACCTACTGCCACCCAAACCCTTGGGTATTGCCTACACCTTGTCAGCATTAGGTGAGCAATTTGATCAAATAATCGATGTGACATTGGCCTACCCAGGCACCACTCAACAAGAGCCACCGTTTAAAGCGCTGCTATCAGGAAGGCTAAACAAAGTGGTGATAAAAATAGATACTATCTCTATAGGCCCTCAGCTGCGCGGTGACTATTTACAAGATAAACAGTTTAAGCGGCACTTTAAGCTGTGGTTAGATAGTACTTGGCAAAACAAAGACAACTATCTAAAAAACATAATAAAAAACTAGATCTCTTAGCAATCCAATTCCCCGATGATTATTTAGCTGCTATTTTTAAGAGTAATACTTAACCATCAGGGGTGAACTTGCGCATTGCATTGATTGGCTTGTGGCTGTTGCATGCGACAAGCTATGCCGACGATCTCAGCCCATGGTTAAGTGAGTTCAGCCCCTCTAGCCTAAATCAAACTCAACAAATTGAGGAGCTGCGTTGGTTTAAACAAGCCGCTCAACCCTATCAAGGTATGACTATTCGCGCTATTTCTGAGCGCATTAATACTCATTGGTACGAAGCCACGGTAATCGCCCCGCTATTTTACCAACTCACCGGCATTAAAGTGATCCACGAGTTAAGCAGTGAAGACGATGTGGTAAAAAAACTGCAAAGCCAAATGGATTTAGGCACAAACTTTTACGATATTTATGTCAGTGACAGTGATTTAATTGGTGGCCACTTTCGCTCGGACAAAATCCTTAGCTTAAGCCAATTTATGCGCCAGCAAGGGCAAGCTGTCACCTTACCCAGTTTAGATCTGAATGACTTCATCGGCATCGCCTTTACGACCGACCCTTACGGTGAACTGTTGCAGCTACCAGACCAGCAGTTTGCTAATTTATATTGGTATCGCCAAGATTGGTTTAACCGGCCTGACTTACAAGCACAGTTTCAAGCGCTATATGGTTACGCTTTAGCAGTACCGATTAACTGGTCGGCCTATGAAGATATCGCCGAATTTTTTACCGAACATGTCAAACAAATCGATGGTAAAACAGTCTACGGGCATATGGATTATGGCAAACAAGACCCTTCTTTAGGTTGGCGAATTTCTGATGCGTGGTTATCCATGGCTGGCATGGGCGATGTAGGTCTACCCAATGGCTTTCCAGTCGATGAATGGGGCATTCGCAGTAATGGCTGTAGCCCAGCGGGAGCCAGTATGAAGCGTGGTGGCGCCTTGGACTCGCCGGCGGCCATTTATGCGGTTCAAAAATATGTCGATTGGTTAAAACGTTTTGCCCCACCCGAAGCGCAAAAAATGAATTTCAGTGAGGCAGGGGCTGAGATAGCCAAAGGCCATATAGCTCAGCAAATTTTCTGGTATACCGCCTTTACTGCTGATTTAAGCCACCCCGACTTGCCCATTACCGACGCACAAGGCCTGCCTCTTTGGCGGGTAGCACCTTCTCCGCGTGGTGCTTATTGGCAACCGGGTATGAAATCTGGTTATCAAGATGTTGGCGCTTGGACCTTATTGAAATCAACCCCAGTTAAACGCCAACAAGCGGCATGGCTATACGCTCAATTTAATGTTTCTAAAACCGTGTCCTTGCGCAAAACCATGGTGGGACTTACCCCAATTCGCCAAAGTGATATTATGTCTACACCGTTTACTCAACGTGCGAAAGAGTTAGGCGGCTTAGTGGAATTTTATCAAAGTAAGGCTCGCAATGAATGGACCCCCACCGGGTTAAACGTGCCCAATTACCCAGAGCTATCGAAGCTATGGTGGCAATTTATTGGCCGAGCCAGCGACCAAGAAGAAGCCGTTCCACTGGTGATGCATGAGTTAGCGCAAAGCATGGATTTAGCATTGCGAAAGATAGGCCATGAGACTCAGCATGCCTGTAGCCCTAAATTGATTACCGCCCAAGATGAAAGCTTATGGTTAGCCCATCCTGGCGCCCCCAAGCCTAAGCTAGACAATGAAAAACCAAAAGGGAAAACCTTAAGCTACTCGGAATTGATAAAACAATGGCAACCCTAACTCAATGCTGTTGTGGCGTATTACTCGTCCTTAGCCAGAGCTTGGGGGCCACCCCGCTGGTTTTTAATACCTATGTTGACCCACCCTATGTTATTGATGGTGATAAGGGCTTAAGTGGCATCGCCATCGATATACTGATGCAGCTTAAACAACACAGTAAACTCGACATCAAAGTTAACTTATTGCCGCTTAAACGCGCCTACTTAAGGGCGCAAGAATCGCCAAACCAATGTGTATTTCCCATTGAGCGAACCCAAACCCGAGAAAGCTCGTTTTCATGGATTAGCCCGCTATTTGTTAGCCGCTACGCCATATACCAGCGTAGCCAACAGGCAGTGCCACTAAAGAGTATTGGCAACTTAAGCAGCTTAACCATCGGCAGTTATTTAGGAAGCGGTATAGGTGAGTATCTAGAGAGTTTTAGCATTAATGTTGATTTAGCTAAAACCAATTTAAACAGTGCTAAAAAGCTTAACCGCTTGCGCACTGATGCTTGGGCCAGCGATGTATTATCAGCCGCTTATATTCAACAGCATTTTGATTTAGGCATTCAGGTTCAAGGCTTTCAGTTTTACAGCTCATTACGCGCTATTGCCTGCAATAAAAGCACCGAAGCCATCACTTTAATCAATTTGCAATCGAGTTTAAATCAACTGCAAAAAAGTGGAGAGATAAACCGAATATTGAGAACCTATGAGCGCCAATATCAAGTAGATTTAGGCTTATAGAAGAAACAAAAAAGCAGCCAACAAGGGCTGCTTTTTGTCAATCACCACTTGCTTAACCTTTAAGGTTAACCAAGTAATTAACGAGTTCGTTTAGTTCTTCAATAGACTTCACAGAGCCAGTGTTCACTTGGTATTTACCATTAACGATCAAGGCTGGAACGCCACGGATCTTATAATTGATGGTATTTTTGTCCATTTGCGACACCATGCCATTCACCACGAAGCTATTTGCGGCACTATCAAACTTCTTACCATCCACACCGTTTGCCACAAAAATCTTGCGCAGATCATCACGGCTAGTGAAGTTTTGGCGTTTGTTATGGATAGAATCAAAAATAGCACCCGATATAGCCGGCTCTACTTCTAGCATTTCTGCTACTGCATAAGCGCGAACCATTTCTTCGCCCATTTTTCCGCCAATAAAGCTAACATGGTTCTTTTTAAACGCTACGCCTGCAGGTAGTGATTTTTTAATACCTTCTGCCACTGGTTCAAATTTAAAACAGTGTGGGCAGTAATAAGAAAAGAATTCTATTACTTCTGGTTTAGCGGTCGCCGTTTGCTTAATCACTTCGTAATGGTTGCCTTCTTTAAAATCAGCAGCCATTACCATTGGCATTGCTAACATCGCCATCAAACCAATTAGTATCTTTTTCATCACTCTACATTTCCTTAAGTGAACACATAAAAAACCGAGCATAAAGATAAGCTTGTACTCGGTCAATCTTTGTCAGTGGCCTTGACAGTAATTTACGTTTGCCAAGAGCCCATTTCAAACATTATTTTTGCATCTGATTCGCGGTGAATAAGCTCTGTGTAGTATTGCTCCACTTGGTTTCGCCGTATTTTTAAGGTGGGCGTTAGCATCGCATTGTCTACGTTCCAGTCTTCTTCAACCACCATCAGGTGGGATAATTTCGCATGGCTCTCAAGGTGCTCATTAACCTTGGTCAAAGTACGGTTTAAGCTGGCCTCAATTTGTGCCTGCGGGTGTTGCTTCATCTCGGCGGCCAATACAACAAGGGCACAAGGTTGTGTCAGCGCACTGCCCACCACACAGACTTGCTCGATCATCGAATTGTCGGCAAGGCTCTGCTCAATAGGAACGGGGGCAACATATTTTCCTTTCGCGGTTTTAAAACTTTCTTTTACTCGACCAATAATTTTGACATAACCGTCGTCATCAATCGTGCCTTTATCGCCGGTATACAGCCAACCATCAACGATAGACTCAGCACTCAGCTCAGCATGTTTGTAATAGCCCTGCATCATGCCAGCGCCTTTCACTAAAATTTCACCCTGTTCGCTGACCTTTACTTCTACACCCGGGCCAGGTTGGCCAATGGTGCCTATTTTGTCACTCCGAAAAGGCACATTTAGGGTGCCATAAGCGAGGTTTTCGGTCATTCCCCAGGCTTCTGAAATATTCAAGCCAATGGTTTGATACCAGCGCAATAAAGATGGCGCCACTGGCGCACTACCACAGCCGAGTATGCGCGCCTTGTTCAAGCCCAAGGCTTTTTGAATTTTGCGCTTAATCAGGCCCGACACAAAGGGGATCGCCAGCAATAATTTGAGCTTTTTAGGCGGTAACTTTTCAAACACCCCTTGTTGGAAGCGTGTCCAAAGCCGCGGAACCGAAATAAACAGGGTAGGTTGCACACTGCGCAAGTTATCGGCAAAGGTATCTAATGACTCAACAAACGACACGCTAAACTGACCATTAAAAATACTGGTACCTTGAATGTAAACTCGCTCGGTAATATGCGCTAAAGGCAGATAAGACATCACACGGTCATCGCCACTAGCGCCTAATACGTCGATCAATTGCTCACTGGCATAGCGATAAGCGGCAAAACTAATTTCTGCACCTTTAGGGTCGCCGGTACTGCCCGAGGTGTAGATGATGGTCATGATGTCGTTCTCAGACCACAAGTGATGTTTATCTATCACCGATAGGTCGTTTAACCAGTCTTGCCATTGAATATGGCAAGGCATCGTTGGGTAAGGCATAGCAACGGTTTTTAAACCAATAGGAATAGCAGCAGCTTGCTTGCCCCATTCGTCTAATTTACCAACAAACAGCAACTTGGCTTCACTGTGTTTTAGTACAAAAGCAATGGTATCAACACTGGCGGTAGCGTAAATAGGGATGCTGATACAGCCCGCCATGATGATCGCGAGATCGGCAATAAACCATTCGGCACTATTTTTAGCCAAAATAGCGACTTTGTCGCCAGGCTCTAAACCCTCTTGACGCAGCCCTTGAGCAATTTGTCCTGCTTCGCGGGCCACCATCGCCCAGGTTTTCTCATGATAAACATCATCGATAGGCTGACGTAAGTAGACTTGCTGGGGATGTTGCTTTTGCCAATGCATTAAAGCATCAACCGGAGTAAGCATATTTGGCATTTACAACCTCATTACAAATTATTCACCTTTTAGATCAATCCTATATCGCCAGCCAGAAGATGCCAGCATAATTAAACTCTTAGCTGAGTTAATGTGAACAAAGCCGTGCTTTAAGGCCAATTAATAAATGGGTTTTTGCTTAACATACTATTGTAGTATTGACGATTACCGGTGACTTCAGCGCCTAACCAACTGGGTTTTTCAAATAACTCTTGTTCATCAAGTAACTCCACTTCGGCCAGAACTAGGCCTTGGTTATCACCGGCGAACACATCCACCTCATAGGTATGCTTCCCCACCGGCACCAGATAACGTACCTTATCGATACGTCCAGGCTCACATAATGTCAGTAGTTGTTCAGCATCAGTTTGGGCTATCGCTTGCTCCCACTCAAAACGGCTTAAGCCACTGTCGTTACTCTTGCCCTTGATGGTTAAAAAAGCCATATCACCGCTAATTCTCACTCTCACTGTGCGGCTTTTATCACTGTTTAAATAGGCTTGTACAATCCGATTATGGCTAGCAGCTTGCGCTATAAAGCTCATATCATTGACTAAAAATTTACGTTCTATTTCTAGGTTCATCTTAGTACCCCGGCATAAGCGATAGAGTGGGTTGCTGCAAAGCTGAAAGCTGCTCTTTTAGGGCTAAAATTTGGTCTTCCCAGTAACGCTGCGAGTTAAACCAAGGAAATGCCCGCTGAAAAGCCGCATCTTGCCAACGGCGAGCTAACCAACCCATATAGTGAATCATGCGCATGGCTCGCAGAGGCTCAATCAAGCTTAGTTCACGGCTATCAAATTCACAGAATGACTCGTAACCTTCTAACAATACCTCTAGCTGAATGCGTCGTTCATTATCGTCACCCGCTAACATCATCCACAGGTCTTGCACCGCGGGGCCATTACGCGCGTCATCTAAATCGACTAACATTGGGCCGTCGCGCCATAAAATATTACTGGGGTGACAATCACCATGTAAGCGGATAATTTTGCTTGGCTTATAAGCGGCTCTTGCGGCGTCTGCAACTTGCTCGGCAATGGTAAAAAAGGGCAGCTGTAAACCTTCTGGAAGCCAATCTTTAAGAAAGATTAAGGGCTGGTCGAGCATTTCTTCGGTATTAATCGATAAGCGGTGCTCAAATAACTGAGTGCCTACTTTTTGGTGCATCCGGCCTAGATATTGGCCAACCCGCTCAAGCTGATCGAGATTGTCGACTTCAAATCCTCGGCCACCTACGCTTGGGAATATAGCGAACCACCAACCTTTGTAATCAAAAAGGGTTTGCCCATCCCGCTCCAGCGGCGCCACAATGGGCACATCCACTTCGGCCATCGATAAGCTGAACTGATGTTCTTCAATGATTTGCGCTTTGCTCCAGCGCTCTGGCCGATAAAATTTCACCACATAACGCAACTCGTCTTCAGCTTTAAACTGATAAACCCGATTTTCGTAAGAGTTTAGGGCTAACAAGCCACTACTGGGATAGATCCCTTGGGATTCAATGGCATCGAGGATTAAATCGGGGTGCAATTCGGTAAATAAGAAAGCGCTCATAATCATACAGCTACAAGAGGTAATGAACGCAGTGTAGCAGTAATGCTAAAGGCCTAGCTAATAAATGCTAAGCAGACAATGTAAATACAACTTAACCACCCAAGAGCGGTTACCAGCGAGCGAAGCGTAGCCAAACCAAACACATATAACAACGGGTGAGCAATCCGAGTAGCCAAGAAAACAAGCGCGGGGATGTGCACCATTTCAGGCTTAAGCCCCGAAAAGTAACTAATCGCAGTGACCGCAGTAAATAAACTTAAGGCTTCCCATGCATTTTGCTGGGCGGCATATAAACGCCGCCCAGTTTGGTTTAATTGCAATGCTTGCTCTCTAGGGTCGTGATTATTAACCACGCCCAGCTGACGCCGCTTCATTAGCGAGCCGGCCGCCGCCAATAGATAAGGCAACACCAGCAGTAGCGCTAAACAAAGCAAGATCATACTCATCGCAGACTAACCACCACTAATAAAGCGACTATGTTGAATAAACTGGTCATCACCGCTTTCTAAGATAAATTCAATATCGGTGATCGAACCAGACATCAAGTAAGGGTCTGCCGCTAAAGACATCGGCAAGCTATACACCTCACCCCCATTCACCGTTACGGTTTGTTGTCCGATCCATTCTACTTCTTCTAAACCGCGCACACTTAAGTGAAACTCACGCGCTTCTGAAGACTTGTTAATCACCTTCAAGGTATAGGTATTTTCTACCAAACCTTCCGAGGTTTCGTTATACAAAGATGAACGGTCGCGTAATACATCTAACTGCATCGGTTTTACATTCAATAAGGTGAACACAAACGCCACCAGCATGATAGTAAGTACAATGCCGTAGCCAATCAGTTTCGGGCGCAAAATATCGGTTTTTTGCCCAGCTAGATTGTGCTCGGTGGTATAGCGAATTAAGCCTTTAGGGTAATTCATTCGCTCCATGGTTTGGTCACAAGCATCAATGCAAGCGCCACAGTTAATACACTCGTACTGTAAGCCTTCACGAATATCGATACCGGCAGGGCATACCTGAACACACAAATCACAATCTACACAGTCACCTAAACCTTGGGCCTTATGATCAGCGTTACGTTTACGTGGGCCACGCGCCTCACCCCGAGAGGTATCATAGGCCACGATAAAGGTGTCTTTATCAAACATGGCAGACTGAAAGCGCGCGTAGGGACACATATGGGTACACACAATGGTGCGCATCCAACCAGCATTGGCGTAGGTGGCAACGGTGAAAAATATAATCGAGAAGTTGACTGCGCCACTGCTATTTAGGGTGAAGAAGTCCCACCATAGTTCTTTTACCGGCACAAAGTAGGCTGCAAACGACAGGGCGGTAAACACCGACACCGCTATCCAAGCGGTATGTTTGGCGGTTTTACGCCATATTTTGTTAAAATCCCAAGCCGACTGATCGAGCTTTTTGCGCTTATTGGCACTGCCTTCTATCTTCTCTTCAAACCAAATAAAGATGAAGGTCCACACGGTTTGTGGGCATAAATAACCACACCAAACCCGCCCCAGAAAGGTGGTAATAAAAAACAGCGCAAATGCGGCAATGATGAAGAACCAAGCCAGCAGCAATAAATCTTGCGGCCACAGGGTTAAACCAAAAAAGTGATATTGGCGAGCAGCCATGTCTAGCAAAATGGCCTGGCGATCACCGTAAGGAATAAACGGTACAATCACAAAGGCGGCAATGAACACCCACCCCATATATTTACGTAAACGTTGAAACAAGCCTTTTTGCTCACGGACATAAATTTGTTCTTTAGGGTTATATCGGTCAACCGGAGCACGCTTTTTAGGGCTTCTTTTTTTAGGTGCTGGACTCACGTCTTTAACGGGAATACGTTCACTCATCACTCAATCCTTTTGAGGGGAGGCAGTTAGTGGCTAATGCCTCAAGCAACACCAGCAATCACCAAAGGTGATTGCTGGTTAACTAACTAAACTTTTACGCCGCGAGCTTTAAGCAAAGCCGTTTTGAAATCATCCTCGCAGTCTTTAGCGATACCCGGAATCATGTCATCTTTGCCAATACTCAACATTTTTAATTGATAAATTAAAACGTCGTCGGTCAATTCACTCAGCGGCTGCTTAAAACCCGCTTGGTCGGCGATTTGAGTGATTATTTCTACTAAATTAAGCTCCGGTTGCTTGTTCCATACCGGGGTGAGTAAATCGATTAATTCTTCTATACGATGTAACTGCATACTCATTATACTTCTCCACGGGCGGCCACTACAGCTTGGTTTCGGCCTAGCTGCTTGGCTCTATATAGGGCTTTATCAGCCTTGTCTACGATCTCTTTTGCGTCTTGTTGAGCCACGGGGATCAAACAAGATACGCCAATACTCACAGTAATGTAGCTGGCGGCTGTTGAATACTCATGGCGTAGTTTAGCATCTGCTAATAGTGTTCTTATTCGAGCGGCAACTTGCAATGCGCCTTTGGTATCAGTATTAGGTAAAACCATGACAAATTCTTCACCGCCATAGCGCGCCACAATATCATCTTCCCGTTGTAAGGCTTGCTCAAATAAACTGGCCACTTTGCTCAGACATTGGTCTCCAGCAACATGCCCATAATGATCGTTATATGGCTTAAAGAAATCAACATCGATTAACAATAAACTTAAGGAGGTATTAGCGCGACTACTTAAACGCCAATGCAGCGCCAAGGTTTGTTCAAATATTGCCCGGTTATACAACCCGGTTAGCGCATCACGCTCGCTTTGTTCACGCATTAACGCTTGGCTATTGGTTAGCTCGGCGACCTTTATACGGTTGATTGCCGCGTTTGTGGCGCTCTCAATTAGCCAACCCTTAGCGCGTTTTAGCACCAAGTTTAGCTGAAGCCAAGACAATATCAGCAAGCCATAAGCTATCCACTCGATTTGCTCTCCTCCTACGAGGCCAGCAATTAGCGCCATAAAAATAGGCAGACAAAAGCCATTAAAGCTTCTAATGCTAAGCAAAGAAGGTAGCAACACCGACGAAAACAAGCCCGCCACCCCTAGCAACATTAGCAAACGCTGTTGGCTAGTTAGCTCAGGGATAAACAACAATATGCCCACCGCCCACAACACTCCTTTACTGGTGAATAGGCTAAAGTGACGGGTAAAAAGTAGTGACGGCGACACATCGGCTTGAACACGCAATACCAAGGGCAAACTGGCCGATACCAGTAACATGCAGGCGAGCCAAGCGAAGCCAAGCCAAGAACCGGTATCAGGGCTAAACAATAACCACCACAGCACGCTATTTACAGCAGTCACCAAGGCCATTAAACGCCCATTACTGAGTAAATAACCAACGTTTTCAGCGTTTACTTGTTGCTGCACATTGCGCAAAAACCGATACCTTGATGATGAAGAATGGACATTTTGTGTGCATTGTAGCAACAACACCAAGTGCTAGAACAGAAAAAACCATGGCTAAATTATGGAGAAATTACCCCTTTAGGAAGATTTAGACTACAAATTGGTCAAATTTAACTAAAATAGGGCACAAGCTTTAATAGATTATTGATCTGATTGCTTGCGTCCTTTTTCCTAGAAAGGGTAAAGTGCTACCCGCAAGTAATGGTCAATAATTTTGCAAATCGGTCAACTAGGTAAAGTATCTAAGGAACAAGGTCAATGCTGGACAATATAAACCCAACACATACACAAGCTTGGAAAGCCCTACAGGCGCACTTCGAAGCTCAGAAAAACGTTCAACTTAGCGAGCTATTCGCCGCTGATTCAGACCGTTTCAATCGTTTCTCTGTGTCGTTTAACGAGCAAATCTTGCTCGATTACTCAAAAAACTTCATCACTGAAGACACGATGCAAAAATTGTTAGATCTAGCCAAAGAAACCAAGCTAGACAGTGCAATTAAAGCCATGTATTCAGGTGAGAAAATCAACCAAACTGAAGGCCGCGCCGTATTGCACACTGCATTACGTAACCGCAGCAATACCCCAGTGATGGTAGATGGCGAAGACGTTATGCCAGGTGTAAACGCAGTCCTTGAGAAAATGAAAGGTTTCTGCCAAAAAATTCACTCAGGCGAGTGGAAAGGCTACACCGGTAAAGCGATTAGCAGCATTGTAAACATTGGTATTGGTGGTTCAGACCTTGGCCCAGTAATGATTACTGAAGCCCTAGGTGCATACAAACTAGAGCACATTACGACTCACTTTGTGTCTAACGTAGATGGCACTCACATTGCTGAAACCCTCAAGCAAGTAGACCCAGAAACCACATTGTTCTTGGTAGCCTCTAAAACCTTTACGACGCAAGAAACTATGACCAATGCACACAGCGCACGTGATTGGTTCTTGGCAGCCGCTAGCGACGAAGCCCATGTAGCGAAGCACTTCGCAGCACTCTCTACTAACGGTAAAGCAGTAGCAGAATTTGGTATTGATACCGACAACATGTTTGAGTTTTGGGATTGGGTAGGCGGCCGTTACTCTTCTTGGTCGGCGATTGGTCTTTCAGTTGCATTAACTGTTGGTTACGACAACTTTATTGAGTTGTTAGATGGCGCTCACGCCATGGACAAACACTTCGCAGAGACCGAACTTGAGCAAAACTTGCCAGTAATCTTGGCCTTGCTAGGTATTTGGTACAACAACTTCTATGGCGCTGAAAGCGTATCTATTTTACCTTACGACCAATACATGCACCGCTTTGCTGCTTACTTCCAGCAGGGTGACATGGAGTCAAACGGTAAATGTGTAGACCGCAACGGCAACCCTGTTGATTACCAAACGGGCCCAATTATTTGGGGTGAACCGGGTACTAACGGCCAACACGCGTTCTACCAATTGATTCACCAAGGTACTAAATTGATTCCTTGTGACTTTATTGCACCAGCGCAAACCTACAACCCACTGTCTGATCACCACTCGAAGCTAATGTCTAACTTCTTCGCCCAAACCGAAGCCTTGGCTTTTGGTAAGTCACGCGAAACCGTAGAAGCAGAATTAGTAGCAGCAGGTAAATCAGCTGAAGAAATTGCTGAACTTGCTCCGTTTAAAGTATTCACTGGTAACAAACCCACCAACTCTATTTTGGTTAAGAAAATTACCCCGTACTCTTTAGGTGCCATGGTAGCGATGTACGAGCACAAAATCTTCGTACAAGGCGTAATCTGGAACATCTTCAGCTTCGACCAATGGGGCGTAGAACTAGGTAAGCAACTGGCTAACCAAATTTTACCCGAGCTAAAAGACGGCGCGTCAGTAGATAGCCACGACAGCTCAACCAATGGTTTGATTAACGCCTTTAAAGCCTGGAAATAAAGCTCCGCTTTAAGTAACGCGTAAAATGCAAAGAGCTGGCCTAGGCCAGCTCTTTTTGTTTCCAATACGAGCTAGCACAGCGTCGCTATGAAACAAAACCTTACGTTCAAAAAACACCCAAATGATTAAAAGTTTCGCATTGACAAAGGGTTAAAATGCCCACACAATTGACTAATTAGTCATTATAAAGAAGAAGCTTTCATGAGCCAAAAGATTTGCCCAACGCTAGTAGACCTTAGATTTGACGAACAGAGTCAACGCGCTATTAACGATATCAATGATATAACCAAAACGAAGAAAGCTGGCTGGTTGGTTATTGCTATTGGGCAACTAGCGCTTATATTCGGAGGAAATGCAGTAAAAGGCCAATCTACCGCAGCTGGCTTAGTTGATGAGAGCCTTTTATTTAAATCAGCGTCCAATGGCGTTAGTCAAAATGGTTATAGTATTTACTCAACAAACTGGGAATACTTTTTTCAATCTTTTTCTCACTTAGAACGTTTCGCTGAAGGCCAAATCAGTACCATCGCAGGCATGCAAATGATGAGGAGTAGGATCTCTGCTAAAGAACGTCAATTCTGGAAGGCTATTCACTATGGATGCAAGCCACAATGATTAAAAAACTATATACCCTTACTTTTCTTATTTTTTCAATTCACACTTCATCTAGTTTCGCAGATGATATTCTTAATTTTGGAACTCAAGTTCTAGATGAAAAATTCCAGAATTTTACAAACATTCACTCACAATGTAGAGAAGCAGCAGCTTCTACCACACTTAGTCTGAAGACAATAGAAACCTTAAAAGGATACCCCGATAGCACGGGTGAAGCTCTCGGGTTTCTTAGCCAAGAAGCTATCCGAAATTGCAGCCAACCTTTATTTACAGAGTTTTTAAGATCACTTCTCACTTTAGAATCAATAAATCGTTCTCAACCTAACCAAGCGATTTCTGAAAAAATACAAAAATACAAAACGCTTATGTTTCCATCAAGCGAAATATATTCTGAACTTGCGTTTAGTAAACTAACTAAAGAACAACAGCACGCGCTTTTGAGCATAAAAGAGCTTCGTAAACCATTTAATGCAATAGATGCTTTTGAACGCACTTGGCTCGAAGAATAAATAATAATGATGGCTAAACACCTCCCCTTTTAATTGAAAGGGGAAAGTCATTTACTGCACACCTCCACAACATTAGCCTTTTGCTTGGCGCACCGTCTCACCCGCTTGTATCTCACGAATCACCTTAGCCGGATTGCCTCCCACCAATACGCCTGCGGGTACATCTTTAGTCACTACCGCACCAGCAGCAACCACTGAGCCATTGCCCACCGTGACGCCAGCTAATATCACTGCATGACCGCCGATCCATACGTCATCTCCAATGGTGATGGGCGCCGGGTAGTCGATCACCTCTCGCTCGCCTTGCTGATTAATGTAAGTTTTACGTAGCTCTGGGGCTAAGGCGTGGTTAATCGAGAACAAACTGACATTGGGCGCAATCATCACCCGATCACCAATAGTAATTTTTCCCGAGTTCACCAAGGTGAAGTTAGTATTGATAAATACATCGTCGCCAATAAACACCGTATCGCCATAATCTACCGTGAGTGGTGGGCATACCTCGATGTTTTTACCGACTTCAACAAACAGCTCGTGCACCAGCTCTACTCGCAGTGAATCTTGCTCGGGCGTAGTGAGATTAAAACGATGGGTGAGGTGCCGCGTAGCGAGGCGCCGATCGGCTAGGTCTTGGTCCCAGCGGTTAAAGCTTAAGTCTGCGATCATCCGTTCAAATTGTGTTGTCATTGGTGGCTCCAGCCAGCTCGATGTATCTAACTACTGTGCAAGCAAAATGAGGGCTTGTCTATTAGGCTGACAACATAAACCACTATTCACAATTAACCGACTAAAGAAAGTAAGCCAGCAGCGCTTACACTGGCTAAGTTGCTGGCGTTTATGCTAAGTTGCCAAGCAGAAATCGCAGCCAAAGAGTGCCTAGTAGTGACGCGCCAACAACGGCAAGGACAAGGTTTTTTACTTACCGCTAATAGCTATGATCGCCAAGGTCAGGCTTGTATTCAGTTGTGGCTGGCCAGCGACCAAGGTCCGATCCGTTTAGAGGTGAATGACCAACAACCGGTGTTTTTTATACTAAGCAGCGAACTGAGCGAAGCGCTTGAGGTTATTGGCAAAAAACTATCAAAACATCAGCCGCTTGAGTTAAAAACCTTTCAGCACCAGCCCGTCTCGGCCTTGTACTTTTCTAGCATAGACGATCATTTTAACGCCGCTCAGCAGCTAAAACAGGCGGGCTTAAGCTGTTTTGAAAGCGACATAAAATTACATGAGCGTTTTCTTACTGAACGCTTTTGTTATGGCAGCATGCTGTTTACTGGCCAGCAGAGTAATGACCCTCGTTACCCCGCTTTGCAACAGGCAAAAATTAAATCGGCGCAATATACACCCCAACTGTCGGTATTATCGCTAGATATTGAGTGCAGTGAAAAAGGTCAGCTATATTCAATTGGTTTATATAGCGACAACTACCAACGGGTATTGATGATCGGCCCAGAGCAAGCCGCCGACACGCCAATCACTTGGCTAGCCAATGAGTACGCACTATTAAAACAATTAGAAGTAGAGTTTCAAAACCTCGACCCGGACATCATAATTGGTTGGAATGTCATCAATTTTGATTTTAGGTTGTTGGTTAAACGTGCCGCCTTACATGGGCTAAAACTGGCCATTGGCCGCGAGCAAGCAACAGCGCGCTGGCGAGAGCGCCACGATAATCCCCATATTGGCTTTATAAGCATCCCCGGGCGGGTGGTGGTGGATGGTATAGATTCACTAAAATCAGCGACCTACCACTTTGATAGCTTTAGCTTAGAAAATGTGGCTCAACAGCTTTTAAATCGCGGTAAGCTGGTAGATGAAGTACACGATCGCATGGCCGAAATTAATCACAATTTCGCCCATAATAAACCGCAGCTGGCAGCCTACAACTTAGAAGACTGCAAGCTAGTATTAGATATTTTTAAGCATACCCAAATACTAGAATACTTGTGCTTACGCTCGCAGCTTACTGGCTTAATGCTAGATAGAAGCGGCGGTTCGGTGGCCGCATTTACCAATGTATATTTGCCTAAGCTACACCGAGCCGGTTATGTCGCCCCTAACCTTACCCATGACTTTGTAGCCGACAGCCCTGGCGGCTTTGTAATGAGTTCTAAACCTGGGCTGTATAAAAATGTACTGGTACTCGATTTTAAGAGCCTATATCCCTCTATCATTCGCACTTTTAAAATTGACCCCTTAGGCTTAATTGAAGGCTTGGCAAAGCCAGACAATGCCATTGAGGGCTTTAGAGGCGGTATATTTAGTCGCGATAAACATTTTTTACCCGATATTATTAATCAGCTGTGGTTACAGCGCGATCAAGCTAAGGCGAATAAGGACAAAGCCCGCTCACAGGCGATTAAGATTTTGATGAATAGCTTTTATGGGGTACTTGGCTCTACCGGCTGTCGTTTTCACGACCCGCGCTTGGCGAGTTCTATTACCATGCGCGGCCACCAGTTGATGCAGCAAACCGCCGACTGGATCACCGAACAAGGCCATGAAGTTATTTATGGCGATACCGATTCTACCTTTGTCTGGCTAAAACAGAGCCTTAGTAATGATGAGGTAAATGCAATAGGCCAGCAGCTCGCAGAGGGGATCAATCTTTTCTGGCAACAAAAACTAGCCAATGAGATGCAGCTAGAAAGCCATTTAGAAATTGAGTTTGAAACCCATTTTTCACGTTTTTTAATGCCCACTATTCGCGGCTCAGAAACCGGCAGCAAAAAACGCTATGCAGGTTTAACCGCACAAAACCAATTGGTCATTAAAGGCCTAGAAACCGTGCGCTCAGATTGGAGCGAGTTGGCCAAGATTTTTCAAACAGGCTTGTTAGACCGCCTGTTCTCTGACCAAGACCCGCGCCAATTTGTTTTAGATACCGTGGCTAAGTTGTTGGCGGGTGAATACGACCAACAACTGATCTACCGCAAGCGTTTGCGCCGTAAGCTCGATGAGTACGTAAAAAACGTGCCGCCACAAGTTAGGGCTGCACGCCTCGCCGACCAACATAATCAAGCTTTGGGTAAACCGCTGCAATACCAAAACAAAGGCAGTATTGCTTACCTAATGACCATTAATGGGCCAGAGCCTATCACCAATACCACCAGCCAGCTTGATTACCAGCATTACCTAGACAAGCAATTACAACCGATTGCCGATGCCATTTTGCCCTTTATTAACTTAGATTTTGAGCAAATCACCGGGGCCCAGTTAGGTTTATTTTAGGCGCTACAGTGTAAAGCTAGCGCTAGACCCTACAAGCGGTTGCTTAGCCGTTACCACCATCTCTCGGGCCTCTATGGTGAAGCTTAAAAATAGTAAACAAACAACGGTAGCCGCCATTGTGCGCACCACAGCCGTTCGTTTACGTATTGTTTTTACGCGTTGTTGTAAGCTCAACATAAGTCATCCTAATCGTTTGCGACATTAAGTGTTTATTAGTCATTAAAGGCTAGATAAGTTATCTAGGTAGACAACCAGAGATGATTAACCTGCGCTTAATACAAGGCTATTATCCACAGAAAAAAGGGGTAAATTGACTTTTAACGAACGATAAGGTTTCACATAGACAGTCTAAAAACCCAACAAAGGTCACTTTTATCAAATAAAAATCCGTAAATAGTTAAAAAATTGAAACTTTTACTGGATGTGGCCTTCAAATAAACTGAAACTTAGATTTTAAATACTATGACAAGGACGGAGGCAAAGAGGAAATACAAATGGCTGTTATATCATTGGGTTCACGCATTTTATTATTGGTAGTGATGTTAGGTAGCGTGTTTATCTATCCCCACGCTACCCCTTCATCTTGGGCTATGCAGTGCACAGCCACTTCACATAATGTCTCTTAATTAGGTGATAGAACGTTCAAACCTATTTTCAATTTGTGGATTAGCCACAAAAATCATCACTGAACGTGCCGCCACTTTTACCGAGGTGGTCTCTAACATCGGCGCCGTTTTAAAATCATAGACATCGGCTGGCGGTTTAGCGGCAGTATTTACCAAGGTAAACCAATGCCCTTCAATCATCGGTGCTTCAAACTCTAGTTCTTCCCAATAAGAGTTAAACACCATGTACATGCGATCTTTTGAGTAAGGGTCTAAAAAGGTGACCGCAATAGAGTGGCTCTCTTCAGACCAATCAGGTTGACCTTGTTTAACCCCGTGCCATTCAATATTGGCATCGTGAATAACATCAGACAGCGATAAATGAATTTTCTCTTCTAACACATCATCGTATAAACGTAACTTAATGAGCTCTCGTACAAAGCGCAGCAAATCTTGGTTTTTGTCTACTAAGGTCCAATCAAACCAAGAGGTTTCATTGTCTTGA
Source organism: Agarivorans sp. MS3-6 (assembly GCF_054112545.1). Taxonomy (NCBI): domain Bacteria; kingdom Pseudomonadati; phylum Pseudomonadota; class Gammaproteobacteria; order Alteromonadales; family Alteromonadaceae; genus Agarivorans; species Agarivorans sp. MS3-6. The sequence goes on from NZ_CM134202.1 coordinate 2,298,996, forward strand.
CAATAAGCATTGTTATTACCATTTTGAGTACGTTTAACTTCATCGCCCATGGTAATCATTGGGGTGCCTAAAGACAGCAACAAGGTGGTGAAGAAGTTCTTCATTTGCTGTTCGCGTAGGTCATTCACCTTAGGGTTAAGGGTTGGCCCTTCTACACCATGGTTATAGCTAATGTTGTGGTTGTCACCATCGCGATTATTTTCACCATTATCTAAATTGTGTTTGTCGTTGTAACTGACCAAGTCATTTAAAGTGAAACCATCATGCGCAGTGACCAAGTTTACCGAGCGTTGTGGCGAATGGTTTTCTTTGTAGTAAATGTCTGGGCTACCCAATAAACGAGAACCAAACTTACCTGTAACGCCGGTATCTCCGCGGAAAAATGATCTGACATCATCGCGGAATTTACCATTCCACTCATTCCAACGGTCACCCACAAACTCACCGACTTGATAGAGGCCTGCGGCGTCCCATGCTTCGGCAATAATTTTTGTGCCCGCTAAAGAAGGGTCTGAGTCTATCGACCATAACAATGGCGGCTCTTTCATTACATGACCTTGCGAATCACGCGCCAACACTGATGCTAAATCAAAACGGAAGCCATCTACATGCATTTCGTTCACCCAGAAACGCAGCGAATCACGAATCATTCTGCGCATAACCGAGTGGTTAGCATTACAAGTATTGCCACAACCCGAATAGTTACTGTACCAACGCTTTTCGTTTTCTAGAATGTAATAGGTGTCGTTTTGTAGGCCTTTTAAGCTGAGGGTTGGACCATCATGGCCTCCCTCTGCGGTATGGTTAAATACCACATCAAGAATCACCTCAATGCCGGCTTTGTGAAGCTCGCGCACCATGGTTCTAAATTCATTAAATACCCCACAAACACTTTTATCAGAGCTATACGCATTATGAGGTGAGAAGAAACTAATCGGGCTGTAACCCCAGTAGTTATTTTTGCCTAAGGGAGCGTCTTGCAGATCAAATTGTTGTATCGGCATCAACTCAACAGCGGTGATCCCTAATTCTTTGAGGTAAGGGATTTTTTCGATAACACCGGCGTAAGTTCCGCGTTTATGCTCAGCCACTCCTGATGAGGGATGCTTGGTAAAGCCAGCCACATGCAACTCATAAATTACGGTATCTTGCAGCGAACGCTTAATAGGCCGAGTACCTTGCCAATCAAAGCCACGCAAATCAACTACCGCAGCTTTTATACACTGTTCGGTATTAACATGACCATGGCGAGCAGCCACTTGACGTAAATAGTTATCTGGAAAATGGGTTACTTTGGCATAAGGGTCGAGCAATACTTTACTCGGATCAAAACGTAAACCTCGCTCAGGCTGCCAAGGGCCTTCTACTTGAAAGCCGTATAAGGTGCCGACCTCTAAATCTTCTACAAAGATATGCCAGTAGTGATCGGTACGATTAAAGGTAGAGTTGAGAGGGATCTCTGCGAACGGTTTTCGCGAATTTACTTCCTTAAATAACAGCAACTTAACTGCTGTAGCATTCTTAGAAAATATACTGAAATTTACGCCTGTACCTTGATAGGTAGCGCCGAGAGGAAAGGAACTGCCCGCTTGGGTTTGAATTACCATATTTTATTTGCTGTCTTATTAATGTGGAAACTGAAATGTTAGAGCCTATTAGTTGGCTCTTTCATTATAGTTTATCAGTATAAGACCATTAGACAGCAAATTTATTAACCAAAGATGATTATAATTTAGCCGAAATTGAATGCGAACGGCCGCTAGCATAGCGCTTTCTTCGGCCTTTAGATGATCCCATCTGTTCTAGCTGCGCTAACTCGTCGGGCAACATCAGTGAAAGTAACTGCTCAAGCTTATCTTGATCAGCTAATACATTAGAAATAGTTTGGCTGGTTTTAGTACGAAACATAACATACCCCTTAATTATATACCTATTAAGGAGTATGCAGCTACAGTGCCAAATTTAAATAAAACTACAAAACAACCATTAATCAGATAGTTGCTGGCGTGCCTTAACTGGGTTTGCATACATTGCGTACAGTTGAGATCGGACCTCTGCACTAATATCGCGAGTCTTTGCTTCAAAGTAGCGCTTAGCATCGGCCAGGTCAGTGGCTGAGATACTTTCCGGAATAGCATCCCCTAATGCTAACCAGTTCGTGGGCATTAATTGGTAATTGCCAATGATCGCTTTGTCTAAGGCTTCAGCGACGCCCTTCGCGTTTTCAAACTCGCCGCTTAGCGCCTCAGCAAAATGAACATGCACACGGCCTTTTTGGCCAACAATACCCCGAGAAATACTGTAGATATCTTCGTGCTCTTGTTTTAAATACTCGCCGTGTTGGTTTTGCGATACCAGTTCATTCGCCTTAGCGACATCACAAGGGTCAAACTCATAAGAAATAGACACTGGCACAATGCTTAATTGATTAAGATAGTCTGCAAAGCTTTGATCTTTTGGTTTATTTAAGGCCAACATAGAGATAAGAGCTGAATTAGTGAGGTCTAATCCATCTTTAGCACGACCTTCACGCTGAGCGATCCAAATATGGTCACCCGTGACGTTTAGCGTATGCTGAATATAGGCCGATAGCTCTTTGAGGTTAGCCAGTTTTTCACGTTTAGCCGTTGCAGAACGCTTTACGATAAAACTCCGATTTAGGCGCATTAAATCAGCCACCCACGGTTTGGTTAACAAATTATCGCCAATGGCAATTTGCACTGTATCTTGGCCATTGTTATGCAAAATATAGTTAACAAAAGCGGGGTCTAAGGCGATATCACGGTGGTTAGAAATAAACAAATGGGGTTTAGTTAAATCGAGTTTATCTAAACCGCTAGAACTTAATTGTGAGGTGGTGGTTTTCACCATGTGGGTCATGTAACGTTCTACCATGACTTGGAAGTCGTAGACTTTGGCTACGTTTCTCACTTTAAACTTAAGTACTTGGCGCAATACAAATGACATTAACGCTAAGAAAGCACCACTGGCGCGCGGGTAGCGAAACTTGATTAGAGTAGTAATAAATTCAGGGTCATTAATTAGACGTTTTATTGTGCTTTTTACTTCAGAATCTTGATATGGGCGAATACTGTCAAACTCAGACATAACTACTCTCGCAATTTAGGAAGGCGCAATTTACCGTTTTCCGCTCTTAAAGACAACAACAATGGTTAAAAATTAAACAACAAGTGCTAGTTTTTCGTTCTAAAGGAGGATTCTTTCGCTTAACAGCCTAGCCACGTATACTGTTAGCAGGTTTTCTCAGCGTATTATTGATGGAACAACAACGCCAACAATTGCTTGATGCCCCCATCACGCCACTCATTATCAATAAAGCATTACCCAGTTTAGTTGGGATATTTTCGATCATCTTCTTTAACTTGGTTGATACGTTTTTTGTTGCCATGCTGGGCACTGATGCATTAGCAGGCGTATCTTTTACTTTTCCTATTACCTTTGCCATTACTAGCGTGGCTATGGGCTTGGGGATTGGCTTGTCATCCCATGTGGGCCGTTTACTGGGAGCTCAGCAAAAACAACAAGCCGCTCAGCTTACCAGCCATGGTTTATTACTTAGTTTACTGTTAGTTATGGCTATAGCAGGGCTAGGGTATGTCAGCATATATCCTCTTTTTACCCACTTAGGTGCTGAATTACCGGTAATGCCTTATATCGAACAGTATATGCAAATTTGGTATCTGTCGGTGCCGCTGCTGGTGGTGCCAATGGTTGGCAATAGCGCAATACGAGCCAGTGGTGATAGTAAAACACCAAGCGTGGTGATGTTAGTTGCCGGCTTGGTAAACGGAATTCTAGACCCTATTTTGATTTTTGGTTGGGGCCCGATCCCCGCTATGGGGGTTCAAGGGGCGGCACTCGCAACCGCCATTGCCTGGGCTTTAACCTTTGTAGTGGCTCTTTATTTACTGATATTTAGACTTAAACTGTTAGTGTTCAAGCTTTGTTCACTTCGTCTGTTAATTAGCTCATGGCAGAAGCTGTTGTCTATTGCGCTACCCGCCGTGTTTTCTCAGCTTCTAACTCCGATAGCCACAGCGATTACTCTGCTTATTCTCGCAAGCTTTGGTACTGCTACCGTGGCCGCCTACGGTTTTGCCACTCGGGTGGAGGCCCTTCTATTAATTGGAGTGATGGCAATAAACTCGGTGATCCCGATGTTAGTTGGCCAAAACGTCGGGGCAGGGCAAGCTGATCGTGCCCAACAAATCGTGCACCATGGGATCCGTTTAGCGGTAATTTGGCAGTTAATACTGGCATTGCTGATGTATCTATTGGCCCCAGTGATCAGCCATAGTTTAAATCATGATGCCGAAGTCGCCGAACTGAGTCAGTTTTATCTGCAATTAGTGCCATTTTGTTATGGCATGATGGCCGTACCATTGTTGTTAGCGCAAACCTTAAATGCCTTAGCTAAGCCAATCTTAGCAATGGCGATTAACTTAGTCAGGTTATTTGGATTTATGTTGCCTGCTATTTACTTGGGTGCACTGTGGGGAAACAGTAAAGTTATCTTTTTAGCCAACATCGCAGCTCATACCCTTGCTGGTTTAGCGAGCTTAGCCATACTCTCTTACCTTATGGCTCAAAAACGTTGGTGGCGCAGCCAACATTAAAAAAGGGCGATACCGAAGTATCGCCCTTTTTAGTAGTCATATCGCTCTGGTCCATGAACGTTAATTGCTCCCTGCAATCCTTTTTGACTGTTTCACACCTATCCGTAGTGTTTCCTCTTCCCAAATCCTTTGGGCTATCCTTTAGCCTTCTTTGGCATAAGCGTTCATCCTAAACACTTGCTCTCTCCATCCTGGAGGTGTCCTTTACTTCATCCTGAAGCTGTTGGGTATGCTGCTCTCAAGCAATCCTATGCTGATTTCCTAGCTCATCTACCTTGATAAGCCTGCTCTTCCTGAGCGGTGCATCCTAAATACCGTGGCATCTTGCCCTGACTCTTCCTAAGCCTTGGCTCGTCCTGATGGGTAGTACTTTACGCTTTTGCTTTTGCTATCCCAGTAGCAAATAGTAAATAAATTCAGTTTTTCATACCTACATAAACACCAAAAGCTTCAACAAACTGAAAAATAACAATTAAATTTAAACCTATCTAAAAAATAAGTGATATTACTCAATGGAAGTCGGGCTGATCTCTCACATCGCTTCGGGCATATAAAGTAAAACAATTAGACTCAACAACAGTACAAAGCTTCACAGAAAATAAAGTTAACCAACAAAAACACCAAGATATAGCTAAAATCTGTAATTCATCGATCAAGCGAGGGCTTGAAATAGAGGCTATTGCTCAATCAGCGATATCGCTGTTTTTTAGGCGAGAAAAAGAAAAGGGCGACACCGAAGTGTCGCCCTTAAAGTAGTCTTATCGCTCTGGTCCATGAACGTTAGTTGCTCCTTGCAATCCTTTTTAGACTGTTTCACACCTATCCGTAGTGTTTCCTCTTCCCAAATCCTTTGGGCTATCCTTTAGCCTTCTTTGGCATAAGCGTTCATCCTAAACACTTGCTCTCTCCATCCTGGAGGTGTCCTTTACTTCATCCTGAAGCTGTTGGGTATGCTGCTCTCAAGCAATCCTATGCTGATTTCCTAGCTCATCTACCTTGATAAGCCTGCTCTTCCTGAGCGGTGCATCCTAAATACCGTGGCATCTTGCCCTGACTCTTCCTAAGCCTTGGCTCGTCCTGATGGGTAGTACTTTACGCTTTTGCTTTTACTATCCCAGTAGCAAATAGTAAATAATTTCACTTTTTATTCTTCGCTGATCAGCGCTTAAATATAAGCAATTGAAATTAAAGAATTAAATTAAAATTCAATTTAATTTTCGCTGACATAGCCCCACGTAATCAGGGCGGATCTCTCACAAGACGCTGGGCGAATAAAGCAGTAGTAAACCAGTCACCAGCAAGATAAAAAGCTAAATAAACCTAGTTATTCAAGCCAAATAACTGCCGACATCGAAAAGTATGCATAAAACACCGTAATACAGATACGTTTGCGCCAGGAAGGCCAATCGCCAAAAAGAAAAGGGCGACACCGAAGTGTCGCCCTTAGAGTAGTCTTATCGCTCTGGTCCATGAACGTTAGTTGCTCCTTGCAATCCTTTTTAGACTGTTTCACACCTATCCGTAGTGTTTCCTCTTCCCAAATCCTTTGGGCTATCCTTTAGCCATCTATGGCATAAGCGTTCATCCTAAACACTTGCTCTCTCCATCCTGGAGGTATCCTTTACTTCATCCTGAAGCTGTTGGTACTTTGCTTTCTAGCAATCCGATGCTGACATCCTAAACTCATCGACCTTGATAAGCCTGCTCTTCCTGAGCGGTGCATCCTAATACCTTGGCGTCCTGCCTAATTCTTCCTGAATTCTTGTCTCGTCCTGATGGGTAGTACTTTACGCTTATCCAAATAAAAGCCCAGTAAGACAAAAATAAAAATATCCGCCCAACGCTATTACTTAAGAGGTAATCACAGTTAACACACTGAATAGTAATAATAAAAAACGCTCAAGCCTGACAAACAAAGAGACTTATCGGCATATTTAGATGGCCGATCTCTCACACTACTTCAGGTTGATCGCCAAATAACCTTCTAGGCTTACCCCACTACAATCAATAATTAGTCTACTGATTGTCACTTATAAAGGATAAAAATCTAAATAGGACGTATTCAGTTTCAGCATCACTTAAAATAATCGGTGACATTTAAACAATAAAAAACCCAGCACATGGCTGGGTCTAGAAAAAGGTCGGGGCGACACTTACGTGTCGCCCCTAGTAGTCATATCGCTCAAGTCCGTGAACGGGTAGTTGCTCCCTGCAATCCTTTTTGACTGTGTTACTACTTCCTGTAGTTATCCTTTTCTCAAATCCTTTGAGCTGTCCTTTAGCCTTCTATGGCATAACCGGTTATCCATACCAGTTGCACGTCTCCTTCCTAGGAGGTGTCCTTTTGCTACATCCTGTAGCTGTCCTTTTTAGCTCCTGCTACGTATATCTTCCTGATAAACGTCAGTGCCTCCGTGCAGAACTAACTATACGTATTTTAAATTTTAGAGAAAGCAGCATTTCAAAAAAAGTTTCATTTATTTTGAAAAAAATATTAATGAATTCGTAAACTATTGAATAACATGATTATTATTAAAAAACTTGTGTTCATGCTACGTCTATCGCGCACACCCATGTAAGAGATCTCGCACACGACTTGCAGAGTTAGTGGTTTATTAACGATTTTTAGACAATTTGGGCAAAGATAAGTGATAGCGAATAGCCACCAAACGAATAGTTAGCGCGGTGATGATGCAACTAGCGGTAACTACCGTAGTAGAAAAACCAAGATGAATGGCTGCAACCCACACCAAGCCACCGACAATGCACGCCGTCGCATAAACTTCTCGTTGTAATACTAAAGGAACCTGATTGGCCAGCACGTCGCGGATCATCCCACCTCCGCAGGCGGTAATTACCCCCATCGTAACGGCGACAATCATTGGCGCCCCCGCTTGCAACGCTTTATCAGCACCTATCGCCATAAACACTGCCATACCAACAGCATCAGCGACGGGCAATAACCAACGAGGCGGCGTAGGAAAATTATTCAACAACAATACTGCGCTTAAGCTTGCTATCAATATTACCCACAGATACCAACCATTCTCGACCCAAAAGACCGGGCTAACTCCTAGCGCCATATCTCGGATAGTGCCCCCCCCAATTGCAGTAACACAGGCCAGGACTAAAGCGCCAAACAAATCCATTTTTCTGCGGCTAGCTATCAATACACCTGAGATAGCAAAAACCGCAGTACCAAATAGATCGAGACTAAAAATGATGGTGTTGCCCAATGTCGATTCCTCAAAAAATTCGGCTGCAATTAGACAACATGTATCAATAACAATATAGGATGCAGATCAAACAAAGCCGAACCCTAATCAGTTCGGCATAGATAAACCGATTAGCCTCAATCGTAGATAGTGGGAATAGCCTGACGCTTGTGTTGAGTACGCTGATAGATCGCTATCAGTTTTTGCTCAACGGCGCTATCAACCGTTTTACCTTCGAGAAAGTCATCTATTTGGTCGTAAGTTACACCTAAAGCGACCTCATCGGGTAGTTGTGGGCGATCTTCCTCTAAGTCTGCCGTTGGCGCTTTGCCAATTAGGGGTTCAGGCGCCCCTAAATAGCCAGCCACTTGACGAACCTGACGTTTGTTCAAGCCAAAAATGGGGGCTAAATCACAAGCGCCGTCGCCATGCTTAGTGTAAAAGCCGGTTAAGTTCTCTGCCGAGTGATCTGTACCAATCACTAAAGCGCCAGTGAGGCCTGCAATTTCGTATTGAGCAATCATTCTCATTCTTGCTTTAACATTACCCTTAGCAAAATCTACCGCAGCTTGCTCTGGTATGGCTAAGCCTGCAGCTTGCAAGCTTGAGCTAGCACTTTGATGCAATCCTTCTGTACCATCCTTAATATTGGTGGTAACAATATAAGATGGTTTAATAAATCCAAGTGCGAGCTGCGCATCTGCTTCATCTTTTTGCTCGCCATAAGGTAGACGCATGGCAATAAAGCGATAGTCTTGGCTGTTAGTTTGTTCATTTAGCTGTTCTACCGCTAACTGAGCTAAACGCCCAGTAGTGGTAGAGTCAACGCCACCACTAATTCCCAATACTAACGTTTTTAAACCGGCTTGTTGTAGACGCGCTTTGATGAAATCAATGCGGCGGGCCACTTCATATTCCGGATCAATCTCTGGCAGTACTTTCATCTCTGCCAATATTGCTTGTTTCATCTTCTACCTCACAGCAAATGTAATCCCTAAGGGGCAATGTACTTGAGAGATAAAAAAAAACCAAGAGACAAGCTGATTTACATATAATTAAAACAGCAAGTAAAGAATTTGACAGATTACTAACTTCATTTTAAGGACAATTAATATGCTAAGACGCACCAAAATAGTTACCACCTTAGGCCCCGCCACCGATCGTGATGATGTTCTGGAACAATTAATACTCAGCGGCGCAAATATGGTGCGTCTCAACTTTTCTCATGGCTCTGCAGAAGATCATCTGGCTCGTGCGGCTAAAGTGCGTGAACTCGCTGCCAAGCATAAACTGCATATTGCTATTCTCGGTGACCTTCAAGGTCCTAAAATTCGCGTTTCTACCTTTAAAGACGGCAAAGTGAAGCTCAATGTGGGCGATAGCTTTTTGCTAGACAGTGACCTTGGTAAAGGTTTAGGGGATGAAAAACAGGTTGGTTTAGATTACAAACACCTGCCGAACGACGTAGAGCCTGGCGATACTTTGTTGCTTGATGATGGTCGTATTCAACTAAAAGTGGTGGCCGTAAACGGTAACCAAGTGACCACCGAGGTAACCATTGGTGGAATACTGTCAAACAACAAAGGCATCAATAAATTAGGTGGCGGGCTTTCAGCTGCCGCTTTAACCGCTAAAGACAAAGCCGACATACTGACTGCAGCTCAAATAAAAGTGGATTACCTGGCAGTGTCTTTTCCTAACAGCGGTGAAGACATGCACTATGCGCGTCGACTTACCCAACAAGCTGGCCTTGCCACGAAACTGGTAGCAAAAGTAGAGCGCGCCGAAACGGTGGCCACCGAAGAAGCGATGATCGACATTATTAAAGCTTCAGATGCGGTGATGGTAGCGCGTGGTGACTTAGGGGTAGAAATTGGTGACGCCGAGCTGGTTGGCGTACAGAAAACCTTGATTCGCTTAACCCGCAAATATAATCGCGCAGTGATTACTGCCACTCAGATGATGGAATCGATGATTAGCGCGCCAATGCCTACCCGCGCTGAAGTCATGGATGTTGCCAATGCGGTATTAGATGGCACCGATGCGGTTATGCTTTCAGGTGAAACGGCAGCGGGCCAATATCCCATAGAAACAGTACAAGCGATGGCATCGGTATGTGTTGGCGCAGAAAAACAACGCAGTATTAACGTATCAAAATACCGAATTAACGATATCTTTGAGAGCATTTCAGAAACGGTAGCCATGAGTACCATGTTTGCGGCTAACCACATGAAAGGCATGAAAGCGATTATCGCCTTAACCGAGTCGGGCAGTACCCCGCTGCTTATGTCACGCCTAAGTAGTGGCTTGCCTATTTTCTCTATGTCTCGCCATCACACGACATTAAGCCGTTGTGCACTATATAGAGGGGTGTACCCCATCTATTTTGAAGAGGCCAACGAGGATATTATTTCGGTATCCAATAGCGCGATCAATTTATTGAAAGAACAGGGCTACCTAAATAAAGGGGATTTGGTGATTTTGACTCACGGTGATGTGTTTGACCAAACCGGCCATACCAATACCAGTAAGATACTTAAGGTAAGTTAAACACAGCAATTAGAGTCACTTATTAATTCAAATTGGTGCCGTAAGTGACTCTATCAAAGGCTACATAAATACCGTTATCGAATCATTAATTAGTTGTAGTAGCTTTTTAACGGCGTAATAAGCCGGCCGTACGGGTACCTTCAACCGGGCGGTTAACAGATAACTTGCGACCTTTTTTTATGCCAGTTTGAAAATCTGGTGTTAACTGACCCATAGAAGCCTTAATTTTAGCTTTAAACGTTTCTCTATCTAGCTTTTCAAACATCTCATCTAGATAATCATCCATATGCTCATTACGGCCATCTTTAGTTAAATCTGGCAGTTTTTCTAGAGCCCCTTCTAACCAACCCGCGGTGTAAGAAGAAACACGTCGAGCGAGGGTGACACTGTCGGTCCCCGAACCCGCAAAACTATTGCGGAACGACCCAACCTGTTGATTCATTTCTCGGTAAACAATATCAAATGCAAAAGCGGCAAATACTGCCCGCTCCGCTAAACCGACGAATTCAGCGCGCTTTAAGCCTTTGTGGTTAACCAGCACAGCTTCTACGCCAAACTTAGAGTTAATGCCTCTAATAATGCGTAATATGTTTTCGCTTACACTGGCTGGTAACAGAGTTTGAGTTGATGTTTTCCCCATCTGAATAAGCTCTATATCAGCTTGGTCTAAACCATGCTTCAGCATTAAACGATGAGCCATGCGAATAGCCTGAGCAGCCTCATGAACGTTTGAGGAATTACCCAGTTCTAAACACTTTGCAATTTTTTCTAAGGCACGTTCTCGACTCACGTAACTACAACAAGCTCTGTTCAAAAATGAAGCGCTATTTTACTGACTTTGGCCAAATTTTCCAGTTATAAACCGCGTTGTTGTAATGCTAGTTAAGCAAAAGGCTTATCGAAAACGATAAGCCTTTTGAATATTCGACAATTAACGGCCAATAACTACAAAAATTTATTTTTCTATTTGCGCTGCTTCTGCCGTTGCCGGATAAAAGTGAACATCGCGCTGCGGGAAAGGAATCGATATACCATCGCGATCAAAGCGCATTTTCACTTCTCGCGTGATATCCCAGTAAACATCCCAGTAATCATCTGTTTTTACCCATGGGCGCACAATAAAATCAACCGATGATTCATTTAGTACATGCAGTTTAACCACTGGCTCAGGACTGTTTAATACAAGAGGGTGATTCACTAACAGCTCCATTAGTACCGCCTCGGTTTTCTCAATATCATCGGAATAGCCGATACCAAATATTAGGTCGACACGACGCAATTTTTGAGCAGTAACATTTTTAATCACATCCCCCCAAATTTTGCTATTGGGAATCACCAAGGTTTGATTATCGATGGTTAAAATAGTGGTTGAAACAAGGTTCATGCTCTTCACCTTACCAAATACACCGCCACCCACTTCAACCATGTCTCCCACATCATAAGGACGATAGATAAGAATCATCATACCTGCGGCAAAATTACCTAACGTATCTTGCAAAGCAAAACCGATAATGAAACCAGCCACACCTAAACCAGCCAAAATAGGCGCCAGAGAAATGCCCACCTGAGCCAAGGCAAACAAAATACCTATGATAATAACCACTCGCGCCACTGAAGAAATAATCATATCTTTCATTAAAGAAGATAAATTAAGTTTCGATGAATCTAAACTCTTGGTCATCAACTTACGAACTAAACGCGATAAAGAGCGGAACAGATAATAAATACCCACCAGCAAAATCAGCTTAAATATCCACTCTCCACCATGATCAACAAAATATTCAGTTAAACGCTCAACCCAACGTTTGGCAATGCCTCCCAGTAGGTTGACATCCAAGACGTCGGTGGTAATTTGGCCACCCAATTTCAGTAGGGTTTGCTGATAGAACGACGAGTCAAAACCCAGTTGAGTCAAAAAATCTACCGTCAATTTAAAACTAAGCCCCGCGACGGCGAGTCGCTCAGTCACAACTGCGAGTTGATCTTTAAGGGCTTGGTCATCAGGGGTGATTTTGATTAGCTTTGCTAACTCTTCACGCTTTTTCCCCACTAAACCTACCATGCCAGAGAATGATTCAGCTCGGCTATAAAGGTGGTTGATTAGGTAATCTTTCTCCGTATCAACATCAAACCCCAAAGCTTGTTGATTGTTAACTTGCTGCACCATCGCAGAGTAAATAACATCAGAACTAGCAAGATGCTCAGCATACAGCTGAAAGGCTCCTACGCTATCAGCTTCTTCACTGGCATAGGCTTGGTTAAACAGCAATTGTTTCTTATCAATCGCCTTAACTAACTCTTTATTATTTTTTTCTATAATCACTTCAAGCTGAGCTAACACCGTTTGATCAGCAGCTAAGCCCAATGATTTTTGTTCGATAAGGTATTTAGATAGTTGATCTATGGTATCAAACGCAGAAAGGTGCCTTTCTAATAAACGATAAGATAAGGCTGCCTGCTCGATGCTTGATACTTGATTTTGACTCGCTTGAATTCTCTCTATACGTTGTTGCTGACGCTGATATTTGTCCAGCAACATTTGCGCTTGGTCACCACCAGAATCGACCGCATAAGCCGAAAAAATACATGAACAGAACAACAACACAATCAGTTTAATCGTGCCTAAGTGTCCAAAACCATCCTTTAGCATTACCGCCTCCAATAAGCCTTACTGTTATTTGTTGATTTACACGCTTAACTAATAGCAGCTAACCACGCACAACTCTAGCTTTGGCTAGATAAAATCATCTGCCCACTAAAAATTAGCTAGCCTTTATATTTTACTATCAAGTTTAAGTGCTTATACTAACAATTAGCTCACAATGATGGTGACAAATGAGAAATAACTATAGCCAAGCGTTATTTCAAACAGCAACAAGGACAGTATATGAAATTCAAGCAAGGGCTTTGCCTCGCCATATTAACCAGCCTATTTAGTGCCTCTTCAATAGCTGGAGAATGGGTGGTAAAAGCAGGCGGTTTTTGGGCGCAAACTGATTCATCTATCTCAACCAAGGCTTTCGATAACCAAGATATCGACTTAGACTTTGAAGACACCTTAAACCTTGAAGAAAACCAGTTCTTACCGTTCTTTGAGGTCGGCTATAAATTCAATGAACGCCACGCTGTTTATGCTGACTGGCGACGCTTACATCGCGCGGCGGAAACCAAATCCACGTTTGGCTACACACTGCCTAATAATCCCGATAAAGGCATTGTAGTAGGCGCTAAAATAAATACCCGTATGGATATTGATATTCTACGAGCAGGCTACGGTTATTCTTTTTACAAAACAGATGCGCTTGAAGTAGGTGGCTCGCTAGGCTTACACATTATGTTTATTGAGATGGGCTTTAGCGGAGAAATAGCCGGCTGTTTAGACAATAACGGAACCATTACGTGTGATAGCGCCAATACCGATGGAGAAGTGGTGGATGAATCAACCACGGCGCCGCTGCCAGACGTAGGTTTATGGTTAAACTACCATATCTCTGAAGATTGGATCTTTGGCGGTCATACTCAATTTTTCTATATAAAAATTGATGGAACCAGTGGCTATTTAGCCGATTTGAATGCCTCTGTTTCTTATAGTATCAATCCAAACTGGAGTGTTGAGCTAGGTTATAACTATTACCTAGTAGAAGCAGACTGGAGCGACACAACCCTTAAATACAATTATAAAGGCCCGATGCTTAACGTGGCTTATAAGTTTTAAGTGGCTGGGCCACAAGCCTGAGCTTGTGGCCTCCCTCCTATAGCAAATCGGCAATACCGTATTGCTCACCATAGTTTTCTACCACAAAGTCGATATCTTTATCACCTCGACCCGATAGGTTGATTAGCATAGAACCTTTAATGCCTTGCTTGGCTAAGTTAATGGCGTGTGCCACAGCATGAGCAGATTCAATTGCTGGAATTATCCCTTCTAAGCGTGATAACTCAAAAAACGCATCGATCGCTTCTTTATCACTGACCACGCCATATTGCACCCGCCCTAAATCTTTTAAATAGGCGTGTTGCGGCCCCACCGAAGGATAATCTAAGCCACTGGCTACTGAGTAAACTTGCTGAGGCTCCCCTTGGTCATCTTTTAACATATAAGAGTGGAAGCCATGCATGGTACCCGGTTCACCTTTAGTTAAAGTAGCGGCATGCTCACCAACTTCATCTAAACTGCGGCCAGCTGGCTCACAACCATGCATTGCAACAGTTTCATCTTCTAAAAAGGCACTAAACAAGCCCATGGCATTTGAGCCGCCGCCAACACACGCCACTAGGTTATCGGGCAATTTACCGGTCATCTGCTGAAACTGCTCGCGCGCTTCAATACCGATGATGGACTGAAAATCTCTAACCATCATCGGGAACGGGTGTGGCCCAACGACAGAACCAATGGCATAAAGTTGAGTATGAGGATCGGCCATATACGCTTGAAAGGCGCTATCTACAGCTTCTTTAAGAGTTTTTCGACCATGACTTGCAGGGATAACCTTGGCGCCTAGTATGCGCATTCTAACCACGTTAGGATGCTCTTTAGCGATATCGACTTCACCCATGTGAATATCACACTCTAAACCCAGTAAGGCAGCAGCAGTGGCCAGTGCCACCCCATGTTGGCCAGCCCCTGTTTCAGCGATAACTTTAGTTTTCCCCATTTTTTTAGCTAACAGTACTTCGCCTAAACAATGGTTGATTTTGTGAGCACCAGTATGGTTTAAATCTTCACGTTTTAAGTAAATGTCACAACCATAGGTTTTAGAAAGATTTTCGGCATGAAAAATCGGGCTAGGGCGGCCTACGTATTGTTGATATAAACGCGTTAGCTCCGCGATAAACTCAGGATCTTTGCGGATTTCTTGATAAGACTGAGTAATTTCGTTCATTACTGTTTGCAACTCAGGGGGAATAAAGCTGCCGCCATACTCACCAAAATATCCATCATTATTCGGCAAAGCATGTTCAAACTGGTTTTTCATAATCTATCCCTACAGGCAAAAGCTTATTTATACCTAATAAAAATAAGGAATTATGTGCGCTAGTTTATAGCTTCAACTTTTGTTTGGTTTGATAAAATAAGCGCTTAACTAAAAAAAGCGACCTAAGGTCGCTTTTTGCTTAACTTTCAACCACATTAAGATTTTTTAACGGGTCTCTGCCAACCACTTAGGCTACGTTGTTTAGTGCGTGAAATAGCCAATGTATCCGCTTCTACATTACTGGTAATGGTAGAACCTGCACCAACGGTAGCATTTTTACCGACTGTAACAGGTGCAACCAACTGTGTATCGCTGCCAATAAATGCGCCATCTTCAATAATGGTTTGAAACTTATTCACACCATCATAGTTACACGTAATGGTACCAGCACCAATATTAACGTATTCACCTACCGTCGTATCGCCTAGGTAACTTAAATGCCCCGCTTTAGACCCTTTGCCTAATGTAGACTTTTTCATCTCTACAAAGTTGCCCACATGGGCATCTTGCTCAAGCTTTGCGCCAGGGCGTAGCCGGGCAAATGGACCCGCAGAAGCATCAGCGGCTAAACTGGCTTGCTCAATAATGCTATTGGCTTTAATGGTTACATTGTCACCAATTTCACAATCAATCAAAATACAATTGGCTTCAATGGTTACATTGTTACCAATGGTAACTTTACCCTTGATGATAGCGTTTATGTCGATGAAGCAATCGCTACCAATGCTTAGTTCACCACGTAAATCGAAGCGATTAGCATCAGCAAGGCTAAGCCCTTCGCGCAGAAGGCTTTCAGCTTGGGCTTTTTGGTAAGCACGTTCTAAACCATTCAGTTGTACACGGTCGTTAACCCCTTGTACTTCAACAATTGAGTCAGGTTGAACCGCTTGTACTATATTTCCCTCGTTAGTCGCCATTTCGATAATGTCGGTAACGTAGTATTCACCCTGAGCATTATCGTTACTCAAGTTAGCTAACCAGCGGTTAAAATCATTGCTATTGGCAACCAACACGCCGGTGTTTACTTCAGTAATAGCCAGTTGCTCAGCGTTGGCATCTTTATGTTCTACAATGGCGGCAACACTGCCATTTTGTCGAATAATTCGGCCATAACCTGTTGGGTCAGCTTGATCGACTGTTAATAAACCAATCCCCCCTTCTGGCAACGCTTCAATTAAGCGTTGAATAGTCTGCTCACTAATTAATGGCGTATCACCATATAACATCACTACCGCTTGGTCAGGCGCAAAATGAGGTACCGCTTGTTGCATAGCGTGCCCCGTGCCTAGCTGTTCTGCTTGTTCTATCCAATTTAGGCTGGGATCTTGGATTTGCTGTTGAATCAACTCGCCACCATGACCATAAATTAAATGAACCGCTTCTGGTTTTAGCTTTTTAGCGGTATCGATAACATGTTGCACCATCGGCTTATCGGCTAATTTGTGCAGCACCTTAGGCAAAGTTGAACGCATCCTTGTTCCTTTACCGGCAGCTAAAATCACGACACTAAAATTCATTTCTTTTCCTTTTTTAAGGCTAAATATTCCCAGTTAGCCACACCCATTCGATATATCAAACAAGTGTAAGCCAAACGGTACTGCTTTGGAATTAACGTTTAAACAGACGTTGGATGGGTGAACGGGTGTAATCCCAGAGATGGTCAAAAATCTCCATTAACTGTGGATTTCCATAGTTGGACAAATTTAAGGCATGAAAGCGATTTTTTTGTGCTTTAAGTTGTTCAATCTTGGTCAATAAGGCCGCTGGTGGCGCTGGTGCAATAAAATCTGACAACACCACTAAGTCTGCATTTTTATATTTATCATCTAACATTTGCTCAATCGCTTTCTCCAGCGCTGATGGCATGTCGGTGCCACCATGAAAACTGTAAGCAAGAAAATTGAGTACTTCACGTAAACCATCTTTTTTGGTGAGTTCATAGGTAATCAGCTCGGTAGAGAACATAATGACATAACAGTCTCTCTCTTCAGCTAAAGCAATTTGCATCAAACCATAAGCCATCGCTTTGGCACACTTTTCCGGAAACCCCTCCATCGAACCCGAGCTATCGATGGCAAGAATAAACGGCCCTTTATCTAACATGGTTTGTTCAGCGGCTTTTTTGTAGGTTTTTACTTTACGTAACTTACGTTGCTTCCCCTTCATCTGGTAATTCAATAATTGATGATCGACCAGGTGTTTATAGAAAATCACTTCTAGCTCTGGGTAGGCTAAAAACATGGTTTCGTTGGGTAATAATTTGGCGAGATCATCACCTTCATGAATACCAACAATATCGTCGGTAACTTGCTCAAGTTGCTCTTCGACCAGTTGGGTTTCTTCTACCGGGGTATTACTACTATTGGGGTCAATGACTTGGTCAGCCATTCGGCCTAACTGTTCCGCTATTTTTTGTAGGCCTTTTTGTCCTTTTAAAAAAACGGCAAACTGTTGTAAGAGATTAACTTCGTTTTTGCTCAGCTTTGCCGCCGCCATATCCCATAAACGGCCTAACTTACTCGAATCACCAGATTCGGTCATTTCAGGCATCGCCTTTAAGGTATCTACCCGCTGATAAAGATCGGCCAACAAGGCTTGTTTATGCTGTTTCAATTCATTGAGTTGAGCTTGATTTAGCTCTTGGGCGATACTTTCAAACCACTGGTTACAAAAGTAACTCTGAAACATTGGGCTATAGCGATGATGCGGGTGAGCGGCTAATTCATTGGCTTTATGGTAGAAGGCTGAACACACACTTAACTGAATCAGTAAATCATCAACTTGTTGAACAAATGCTGCGCTATCAAGCTCAATAGATTGCTGATATAAGGCTATTTCCTCGGCAAATTTTTCTTCGATAGTCACCTGACCAAGCTGTGAACGAATTTGGCTTTTCCATTTGCTCACTTGGTTTTTCATGGAAGTTTGAATGCCGGGGCTAGATTCGGCAATCATCATTAACTGAGGGCGCATCATCACTTCACGCACCGCTTCCTCTAGCATGCCAGATTCAGCCAACATAACCCCAAATTGCAGGCTATCTAACATGATTTAGCCAAAAAACTCGTTGATATTTCGCATTCTGTAAGCCTGTTTATCCAGTAACCCACTGACTCCTGTGACCATTAACTCAACCTCCATTAAACTGGTTTCTATCGCTTCAGGGAGTTGATTAGCGATAAAGTTATGCGGTAGCGCACTATGGAACTGACCGCGGCAACGTTTAAGTTCAAACTCTGCCTGTTTAATAGTAGCAAGCACACCATCTATTTGCCTCTGCCATCCACTCACTAAATTTTCATCTAGGTGTTGTTGTTTGGCTAAGCCCAATAATAATGGACGATTGGCAATATCTTTAATGACCAACTGGTGGTTAATATCTATTTCAAACTGTAAACGACAGAGCTCTGAGCCTTGGTTGATTAAGCCCATCATATCGCAGCTGCCGCTCTTAATTTTCTTAATGAATTCATCGGCATTAACATAAACCCAGCGCGTTTCGCCTTTGTCTTTTTCACTCACCGACAAATTACTTTGCAAGACCACCAGTTTAAGTAACTCAGCGCCAAATTTGTTTGGCATTCGCTTGGCATCTTTAAAGTCATATTTATACTGATCTTTGCGCAAGCCCGAATCATGACTAAATTGCACCTTGAGCTGTTGGCAAATATCGTCAACCGTTGCCGCATAATGGCGCTCAGCACCCTCAGCTAACTCTTTCAATTTCAGTTGGTCGAAAGCATGATTAATTGCATAATCGCGAATACAGGTTTGCACAAACTGTCGGTCGTCCAGGTTATGCCACAAGCAGTCTTGCAGTAACAATAAATCTAGCGGGTTTATCTCGGAGCGACCATTAAAAAATGCACTGGTTTGCAGCAGGTGTACCGATTTTTTCCAGCGCCTATCAGACACATATAAGTCTGCAATATTGCCATCTACATCGGCTAAGGGTGAGCCTTGTTCAATCAGACCTTTTATTAGGTACATTTTCTCAAATACACTATCGCTCATGCTGACTTGGCTAATTTGACTTTGCCATGTTTGGTATTCGATATCTTTAATCACTAGGTGTTCTGGAATATCTTGTAAGCTTTGGTTGTCTAACAGCAAGGCTCTAAAATTATCTTTATGTTGAATACGGTTAACAAATACCCGCAGTAACATACGGTCGTATAGTGCTTCTAATCCGCTATCTTCTTCAGGCAATTCGTTAGATGCCGAAATCAACAGGCGCATCGGTACCGATAGGTTCTCATTGCCATTTCGAAAAGTGCGTTCATTCACCACTGTCAGTAGCGTATTTAGAATAGCGGGGCCAGCTTTCCAAATCTCATCAAGAAATACGATATGCGCGGTTGGCAAATAACCTTCAGTTAAGCGCACGTATTTACCATTATCTTTTAGTTCTTGAATAGACAGCGGGCCAAACACTTCTTCTGGGGTAGAGAAGCGGGTCATTAAATAATCAAAAAAGCTTTGGCTTTCAAAGGCTTTCACTAAGCGTTTGGCAATCATACTTTTGGCAATGCCAGGCGGGCCGAGTAAAAAAACGCTTTCGCCCGCTAAGGCCGCTAATAAACATAACTTAAAGCTTTCTTCACGCTCGTAGATACCCGCAGACAAAGCTTTAACCAAGCCTTGAATACGCTCTGATAGTAGCGCTTTGTTTGCCTGATTTAATGGCGCAATAGTTGCCATATTCACCCTTTGCTTTGTGTGTCGTTAAATCAACGCTCAACGACTTAATAATTATCTCATTACACTAGTTAAGCATAATTAACTAACTGTATGTAGTAGACGAATGGTAGCGTTTTTAGTATTACTTTTTGTTGATAGCTCCATCACTTTTTAAAGACAAAAAAGGCGCTCTGGGAGCGCCTTTTTATTCTCAAACTAAACCTATCGGATGTTTTTTCCGAGAATTTCGATAACTTGAAGTTGCGCCATCGCTTTGGCTAATTCAACTTGAGCTTTCGCGAAATCAACATCGTTGCTCGGATTGCTAATGCTTTCCTCTGCAGCTTGTTTAGCTTGTTGGGCCTTGGCTTTATCGAGCTCGTTGCCTCGAATCGCGGTATCAGCCAGTACGGTTACATTTCCTGGTTGTACTTCCAAGAAACCACCCGAGATGTAAATCACCTCTTCGTGACCGTGCTGTTTTACCATGCGAACCATACCAGGCTTAATTGGGGTTAGCAGAGGGGCGTGACCATGTAACACCCCTAACTCACCCTCTTCACCGGTTACTCGTAAATGCTCAACGCGACCCGAGAATATTTTCTCTTCGGCGCTAACCACATCCAAGTGAACTGTCATCGCTGCCATTGTAGCCTCCTGTTACGCCTATTGGCGATACTTACATATTTTTGGCGCGCTCAAGCACGTCATCAATATCGCCTGCATACAAGAACGCTTGCTCTGGAATATCATCGTAATCGCCAGCCAATAGACCTTTAAAGCTACGAATAGTATCTTTAAGCGCAATAAGCTTACCTGGGTTACCAGTGAATACTTCGGCTACGTGATAATCTTGAGTTAAGAATTTCTCAATCTTACGCGCACGAGCTACGGTTTGTTTGTCTTCTTCAGACAATTCATCCATACCTAGAATCGCAATAATATCTTTCAATTCTTTATAGCGTTGCAATAAACCTTGTACGCCACGAGCTACTTCATAGTGCTCTTGACCAACAATCAATGGATCTAACTGACGAGAGTTTGAGTCCAATGGGTCAATCGCAGGGTATAAACCCATAGCCGCAATACTACGGTTTAGTGTCACCGTTGCATCCAAGTGAGCGAAGGTGGTTGCTGGAGATGGATCCGTCAAGTCATCCGCAGGTACATATACCGCTTGAATCGAAGTAATCGAGCCTAGCTTAGTAGATGTAATACGTTCTTGAAGAACACCCATTTCTTCAGCCAATGTTGGCTGGTAACCTACCGCTGAAGGCATACGGCCTAATAGTGCAGATACTTCAGTACCGGCCAAGGTGTAACGGTAAATGTTGTCAATAAACAACAGTACGTCTTTACCTTCGTCACGGAACTTCTCAGCCATAGTCAAACCGGTTAACGCTACGCGTAAACGGTTTCCTGGTGGCTCGTTCATCTGACCATAAACCATGGCTACTTTATCAAGTACCCCAGCTTCTTCCATCTCGTAGTAGAAGTCATTACCTTCACGAGTACGCTCACCAACACCAGCAAACACAGATAAACCTGAGTGTGCTTTAGCGATGTTGTTGATCAACTCCATCATGTTTACGGTTTTACCTACACCGGCACCACCGAACAGACCAATTTTACCACCCTTAGCGAATGGACAAATTAAGTCGATAACTTTTACGCCTGTTTCTAACAATTCGTTAGAGGTGGCTTGCTCTTCATAGGTAGGAGCAGGGCGGTGAATTTTATAGCGATCTTCAGTCGCAATATCACCTTTGTGATCAATACTATGACCTAGTACGTTCATAATGCGACCAAGGGTGGCTTCACCCACTGGTACTTTAATCGCGTCGCCAGTATCAACCACTTCTAGACCTCGACGTATGCCTTCCGATGCACCCATACAGATACAACGAACTACACCACCACCGATTTGCTGTTGAACTTCAAGAACTAAGTCTTCGCCTTGAACTTCTAGAGCATTGTATACCTTAGGTACACTGTCATGTGGAAATTCAACGTCCACAACAGCGCCAATTACTTGGACGATGTTACCGTTACTCATGTTGATTCCTCTAAATATTTTGCTTAATGCCTTGCCTTAAACGGCTGCAGCTCCCGCAGAAATTTCGCTCAATTCTTGAGTAATTGCTGCTTGACGCTCTTTGTTGTATATCAACTGAAGTTCGTCAATCAAATTACCCGCATTGTCGGTTGCCGCTTTCATTGCAACCATTCGTGCAGCTTGTTCACAAGCTAGGTTTTCTACCACACCTTGATAAACTTGAGATTCGATATAACGAACCAGTAAACCGTCGAGTATTTCTTCGGCACTTGGTTCGTATAAATAATCCCAACTGCGAGACGCAATTTCTGGGTCATCTGCTTTAGGCAGCGGCAATAACTGGTCCATTGTTGGTTCTTGTACCATGGTGTTAACAAAATGGTTATACACCACATAAATGCGATCCAATTTGCCTTCATCGTAGGCTTCAAGCATCACTTTTACGGTACCGATAAGCTCTTCAACGGTTGGGTCATCACCCAAACCCGAATTTT
Source organism: Agarivorans sp. MS3-6 (assembly GCF_054112545.1). Taxonomy (NCBI): domain Bacteria; kingdom Pseudomonadati; phylum Pseudomonadota; class Gammaproteobacteria; order Alteromonadales; family Alteromonadaceae; genus Agarivorans; species Agarivorans sp. MS3-6. The sequence continues at coordinate 2,321,604 of NZ_CM134202.1, forward strand.
GAGCTACCACATTACCACCGTGGCTATTAAAAAAGGCTGTCGCTTTTCCGCCAATAACGGCTAAGTCGGCGTCTACACCTTTTTCTTTCCACTGCTGCATGTCTGTAACAACTTTTTTGAACAAATTAATGTTCAAGCCGCCACATAACCCGCGGTCAGTAGATACCACGATATAACCAACACGCTTGGTTTCTCTTTCTATAGCATACGGATGCTTATATTCGAGTTTACCAAGCGCGATATGACCAATTACTTTGCGCATAGCTACTGCGTAGGGGCGGCTGCTTTCCATGCTGTCCTGAGAACGACGCATTTTACTCGCTGCAACCATCTCCATCGCTTTGGTAATTTTTTGAGTGTTTTTAACACTACCCATTTTACCTTTAATTTCTTTAGCGCCGGCCATATCTATTCGCTCCTATTAGTCAGGTTTGATTACCAAGATTGCGTTGATTTAAAGCTTTCAATTAAGCCTTTAATCGAAGCATCAATCTCGTCGTTGTAATCGCCTTTCTCGTTTATAGACGCCAATAGATCGGCATACTCGTTGTTAGCGTAAGCTAGCAACGCGGTTTCAAAATCAACAATTTTGTTAATTTCTACGTCCGCTAAGAAACCTTTTTCCGCTGCGTATAAACCCAAGGCCTGTTCAGCAACTGATAATGGGCTGAATTGCTTCTGCTTCATTAACTCGGTTACTTTTTGGCCGTGGTCTAACTGCTTACGGGTTACATCGTCTAAGTCAGAGGCAAACTGAGCAAAGGCCGCTAATTCACGGTATTGCGCCAGTGCGGTACGAATACCACCAGACAGTTTCTTAATAATCTTAGTTTGCGCAGCACCACCAACACGCGATACCGAAATACCTGGGTCAACCGCCGGACGAGTACCAGAGTTAAACAACTGGCCTGTTAGGAAGATTTGACCATCGGTAATCGAAATTACGTTGGTAGGTACGAACGCTGATACGTCACCGGCTTGAGTTTCAATAATCGGCAATGCCGTTAATGAACCTGATTGGCCTTTAACTTCACCTTTAGTGAACTCTTCTACGTACTTTTCGTTAACTTGAGACGCGCGCTCTAGTAGACGAGAGTGAAGGTAGAAAACATCACCAGGGTAAGCTTCACGACCAGGTGGTCGACGTAGCAACAACGAAATTTGACGGTAAGCTACAGCTTGCTTAGATAAATCATCATAGATGATTAACGCATCTTCACCGCGGTCACGGTAGTATTCACCCATCGTACAACCCGCATAAGGCGCTAGGTATTGTAGTGCGGCTGAATCTGAAGCAGATGCTGCAACAATCGTGGTGTATTCCATTGCGCCATATTCTTCTAACTTACGAACTACGTTCGAAATAGTTGAAGCTTTTTGGCCAATAGCAACATACACACACTTAATGCCAGAACTTTTTTGGTTAATGATAGTATCAACAGCGATAGCTGTTTTACCGATCTGACGGTCACCAATAATCAACTCACGTTGACCACGGCCGATTGGAATCATAGAGTCAATCGCTTTAATCCCTGTTTGCACAGGTTTGTCTACCGATTTACGTTCCATTACGCCGGGTGCAATCACTTCGATTGGCGAGAAGCCATCGTTGTCAACCGCGCCTTTACCGTCAATAGGTTCGCCTAGTGTATTTAGTACACGTCCAAGTAGGCCACGACCTACAGGAACTTCCAAAATACGACCAGAACTTTTAACTTTGTCGCCCTCAGCCAAATCGGTGTAAGGGCCCATTACTACCGCACCTACAGAATCACGCTCTAGGTTTAATGCGATAGCATAACGACTACCAGGAAGCTCAATCATCTCGCCTTGCATTACATCAGCAAGACCATTAATTCGAATAATACCATCACTTACAGAAACGATAGTACCTTCGTTACGAGCTTCACTGACAACTTCAAACTGTTCAATTCTTTGCTTGATCAGTTCGCTTATTTCAGTGGAATTCAGTTGCATACTCTATTCCCCAATTACGCTTGCAGTGCGTCGGATAGTTTTGCCAATTGCCCTTTAACAGAGCCATCAATCACCAAATCACCAGCGTGAATAATCACACCAGCCATTAGTGAGGCATCAACACTACAGTTAAGCTTCACTTTGCGTGATAAACGCTGTTCCAAGGAAGCACTAATTTGCGCTTGCTGCGCCGCATCTAATTCTGTAGCAGAAACAACATCAGCTGTTATTTCTTTAGCCAATTCGGCCTTATACTCCAGAAACATTGCTAACACAGCAGGCAACGCATCTAAACGTGCATTCTCAGCCATTAACTTTATGAGGTTAAGGCCATGCTCGTTAAGCTGTTCAGCACATACTTTGGTAAATAAATCTACCAATGTACTCGCCGATTCCTTTTTCAGTTGCACAGAAATATGTTCGTTCGCAGCCACTTCGGCAACAAATGCTAACATTTCAGTCCACTCATCTAAGGCTTTATGCTCAACGGCAAAATCAAACGCAGCTTTAGCGTAGGGACGAGCAATGGTGGTTAAATCAGCCATAAGCTCTACCTTTTATCCCTTATTTCAGCTCAGCGACTAGCTTATCAACAATATGCTTGTTGGCTTCTTTGTCGATTGAACGCTCAAGAATTTTCTCAGCGCCAGCGATGGCTAAAGCAGCGACTTGTGCACGTAACTCTTCACGAGCACGATTACGTTCTGCTTCAACTTCAGCATTACCTTGAGCAAGAATTTTCTCACGCTCTAGATTAGCCAACTCTTTTGCTTCGTCGATGATTTGAATTTTGCGCTTATTAGCTTGCTCAACAATCACAGCAGCTTCCGATTTAGCATCTTTCATTTGCTCTGAAGCTTTAGCTTGAGCTAATTGAAGATCTTTACCGGCACGTTCAGCGTCAGCTAAACCATCCGCAATTTTCTTTTGACGAGCTTCAATCGCGTCGATTAATGGTGGCCATACGTATTTAACGCAGAACCAACAAAAAATCGCGAACGATATCGCTTGTCCAAACATGGTTGCATTGATATTCACAACGACACCTCCCTATTTGTTAGGTATCGAAGGATTAACCTAACAAGGCAACAAACGGGTTAGCGAATACGAAGAATAACGCGATACCCACAGCAATCATTGAGATCGCATCTAGTAGACCAGCAATAATAAACATTTTAGTTTGTAGTGCAGGGGCTAGCTCTGGTTGGCGGGCTGATGCTTCTAACAATTTACCACCTAACAGTGCAAAACCGATAGCAGTACCAAGAGCGGCCATGCTCAGCATGATTGCAACAGCGATAATAGTAAAACCAACAACAGTTTCCATGAAATTCTCCAAATAGTATTTATTAGGTTAAAACAGTTTTTATTAAACTTAATTAGTGATCTTCATGGGCTAAAGCTAGATAAACTATCGTTAGCATCATGAAAATAAACGCCTGAAGCACAATGACCAGAATATGGAAAATTGCCCATGGAACAGATAAGGTCCATTGAGCCCATAAAGGAACAAGTGCAGCAATAAGAATAAAGATCAATTCACCTGCATACAGGTTACCGAACAAACGCAAAGCGAGCGAAAATGGCTTGGCCAATAAAGTGACCGATTCCAATAAGAAGTTAAAAGGAATAAAAGCCCAATGGTTAAAAGGTTGAAGCGTAAGCTCTTTAGTAAACCCTTTAACACCTTTCACTTTAATACTGTAGAAAATGATAAGTCCAAACACCGCAATGGCCATGCCAAAGGTGATATTCAAATCAGTAGTCGGTACAATTTTAAAGTACTCAGCGCCCATAAGTCCGGCGACGTGGGGTATAAAGTCAACAGGGATTAAATCCATCAAGTTCATGAGGAAGATCCACACGAAGATGGTTAAACCAATAGGCGCAATAACACGGTCAGTGCGATGGAAGGCATCACGTACCGCCCCATCAACAAACTCAACCATCATTTCAACAAAACATTGAAATTTGCCAGGTACGCCAGTTGTTGCCTTTTGCCCTGCTCTATAAAATAAAAATAAGAACAAAGCTCCCAAGCCAACTGAAAACAGGAGTGAATCAATGTGCCAAGTCCAGAACCCTGCATCATGACAAGCGTGATTAAATGCAAAACCGCCATCGTCGGCCACACACATTTGCGCGTTTGTCAGGTGGTGCTGGATATAGCCTGAAACGTTACCTTCAGCAGCCATTTATCATCCTATTTTTGTTACTAAGAAAAATAGAGGCAGTCCATTGCGTCAATGTACTGAGTATAAAACCAAGCAATAGTGCCAGAGGCTCTATATCAAGCAAGGCAAATACCAGTATGAACAAAATGGCTGTAAGAGATAGTTTTACGACCTCTCCGAGATAAAAACTTAATACTACGTATTTTTGATGTCTAGCGCCGACAAACATAAATGCCATCAACGTGAACAACGCATTAGGTAGCAAAAAGATCAAACCCCCGATTAACACCGATACAGCCACCTCTTTATCAAAAAAGAAACCACTCTTAAGTGTTAATAGTGCGACAAACCCTGTCTGAAAAATAACAAAATACAACGCTTTGATACGTACTTCTGTTGTTAAAGACCCAGACATTCTCGACCTCTACTAGTTTTTACATTTAACCTTTTACCTAGTTATAGGTAAAAAGGCTTGCGAAAAAGCCTAATGATTATACGTTGAAAGTGCGGTTTTGCAATCAGTTGCGGTGCCCAAGTCACCAATTTGTAACAGCTTATATAAACAAATAGCGGTTATTGTTAATTTTTATGTTACAAACCAATGTTTTTGGTCATTTTAAAGTGAAATGTAGGTAATCAAGATCAAAGAAATATGATTATAAATAGTTTACAAAAACTATAGAGTTTCATCAGAATCGATGAAGAGCGCCAAAATAGCATCTAATTCATCGAGATTTGTATAATCAATGACTAACTTTCCCTGCCCTTTTTTATTTTGTTGAATTTTAACACCGGCGCCTAAGCGCTCGCTAATGCGTTGTTCTAAACGACTAATATCAGGGTCAACTTCAGCCGCTTGTTTTGGCGCTTTGGGGTTGAGAACGGCTTTTACTAATTTCTCAGTATCGCGAACCGTTAAGCCCTTGGCTGCTACATTACGGGCGGTTTCAGCTTGGGTTTCACCGCTTAATGCTAACAAGGCACGGGCATGGCCCATTTCTATATCACCGTGTTCAAGCAATATTTTTACATCTTCATCAAGGCCGTTTAAGCGCAGCAAATTAGTCACAGTGGTACGAGATTTACCTACTGCTTCAGCCACTTGCTGATGAGTGAGTTCAAATTCACTCATTAAACGATCAAGCGCGACAGCTTCTTCCATCGCATTAAGGTCTTCGCGCTGAATATTTTCAATTAAGGCGATGGCAACCGCATTCTCGTCGCTAACGTTTTTTACAAGACAAGGAATTTCATGTAAGTGGATTTGTTGAGAAGCACGCCAACGACGCTCACCGGCAATAATTTCAAACTGGTTTTCACCCACTTCGCGCACCACAATAGGTTGTATAACCCCTTGCGCCTCAATGGAGTGAGCCAACTCCTCTAAGGCTTCGGCAGACATATCTTTTCGGGGTTGGTACTTACCGGGGCGTAACCATTCAATCGGTAATTTACGCAATTCACCCCGATTATCGTCTACTGTTTGTTGGTTATGATCAGCTTTAGTATCTTCTTCGACTTGGCGTTGACGAGCATTATTACTCGTACTCAATAATAAATCTAAGCCTTTACCTAAACCGCGTTTTCTCGCTGTCATATCTTTATCCGTATTCATTAATCCACGACCACAGCTTGCGTTTCTTCTTCATGGCGACGAATTATCTCGCCGGCCAAGGCAAGATAAGCCTTAGAACCGTTTGATGTTTTATCATAATACATCGCTGGCTTACCAAAGCTAGGGGCTTCGGCCAAACGTACGTTTCTCGGGATCACCGTACGATATACTTTTTTGCCAAAATGCTGCTTTAACTGATCGCTAACGTCTGAAGATAAACGATTACGCGGATCAAACATAGTACGCAAAATTCCTTCAACTTGCAGATCAGGGTTAACCACTGACGCTAGCTTGCTGATGGTATCAACCAAGGCGGTTAACCCTTCTAAGGCATAATACTCACATTGCATAGGTACTAACACGCTATCGGCGGCAGCCATTGCATTTACAGTCAGCATATTTAATGAAGGGGGGCAGTCGATAAAAATGTAATCGTAATAATCTCGCACCGGCGCTAAAGCGGTACGTAAGCGAACTTCTCGAGCAAAAAACTCCATTAACTTTATTTCAGCAGCCGTTACATCTGAGTTAGCCGCAATTAAATCAAAAAATCCGCTGGTGTCTTTGGTTACAACCTGCTCAATAGGCTCTTCATCAATCAACAATTCATAGGCTGTTTTGGGCACACTGTATTTATCTACACCACTACCCATGGTGGCATTACCTTGTGGGTCTAGGTCAATTAACAACACTTTTCTTTTAGTCGCCGCCATAGACGCCGCTAAATTTACACTGGTTGTTGTTTTACCAACGCCACCTTTCTGGTTGGCTACCGCAATTACTCTACCCACAATATTTTCGCCTAAGGGTTATTTTTATCAATAATAACTAGATGACGCTGACCTTCAAGTTCGGGAACGGTTAAACTCTCGATACTGTGCAATTTTAAGCCTTCAGGTAGGTTTTCTAGCTCTTGTTCTGGCACTAGGCCTTTTAAAGCATAGAATTTACCATTATTTGCTGGCAAGTGAGAACACCAGCTAAGCATATCTTGTAAAGAAGCGAACGCTCTGCTTATTACACCATCAAATTCGAGGTTTTGTTGGTAGTTTTCTACTCTACTTTGCACCGCGGTAACATTTTTAAGCTTTAAGTGATGACATACCTGACGAATAAAGGTGATTCGCTTGCCTAAACTGTCTAACAATACAAATTGTTTATCTGGGTTGATAATAGCCAATGGTAAGCCTGGTAACCCTGGGCCTGTACCTACATCAATAAAGCGTTCACCCTGTAAGTGAGGGCTTACCACTAAACTATCGAGGATATGTTTTACCATCATCTCCATAGGATCTCTTACTGAAGTAAGATTGTAAGCTTTATTCCACTTGTCGAGTTGTTCTACCAACATGACCAGTTGAGATATTTGTAGCTCAGTGAGCTGCAAAGACGTTTGGGCTAATAAGCCCTGTAAGCGAGATTTTAACACCCGATCATCCTAAGCCGACTTACGTGCTAAGTCGTGTTTTTTCAAATAAACCAATAACAACGATACCGCTGCAGGAGTGATACCAGAGATACGAGCAGCTTTACCAATAGTTTCTGGTCGTGCACTGGTTAATTTAGCAACAACTTCGTTCGATAGCCCACTAATCTTTGAGAAATCTAAATCGATAGGCAATAAGGTATTTTCGTGTTTTTGGGTTTTCTTGATTTCTTCTAATTGGCGCTTAATGTAGCCGTCATACTTAATTTGTATTTCAACTTGCTCAGCAGCATCTTGCTGATCTAAGCCGGGTCCAAAGCCATCAATCACCATTAATTTTTCATAAGTTAACTCGGGACGACGGATCAATTCTTCTAAAGAATGCTCGCGAGTAATTGGGTTTTTAAGCAAGGGATTAAGTTGATCCAATTGACTAGAATTAGTATGCACCCAAGTATCTTTGAGGCGCTGACGCTCTAACTCTACTGATTCTTGTTTATCACTGAATAACTTCCAACGGTGATCGTTCACCAAACCAAGCTCTCGGCCTTGCTCGGTTAAGCGCACATCGGCGTTATCTTCACGTAACAATAAACGATATTCAGCACGACTAGTAAACATGCGGTAGGGTTCTTTGGTACCTAAGGTAGCCAAGTCATCAATCATTACCCCCATGTAAGCTTGATCGCGGCGAGGAGCCCAAGATTCTTTACCTTGAGCATACAATGCCGCATTGGCACCTGCAATTAGGCCCTGTGCGCCGGCTTCTTCATAGCCAGTAGTACCGTTAATTTGCCCTGCAAAGAACAAACCTTTCAAATATTTATTCTCTAGGCTTTGTTTTAAATCTCTAGGGTCAAAAAAGTCATATTCAATGGCATAACCAGGCCGAGTAATATGGGCATTCTCTAAACCTTTCATTGAATGAACTAAAGCAACTTGAACATCAAATGGCAAACTGGTTGAGATACCATTTGGATAAACCTCATGGGTCGTTAAGCCTTCAGGTTCGATAAAGATTTGATGCGAGTTTTTGTCAGCAAAACGCGTAACTTTATCTTCAATAGACGGGCAGTAACGTGGCCCTATACCTTCAATAACGCCAGTAAACATAGGGCTACGATCTAAACCGTTGCGAATAATGTCATGGGTCGATTCATTGGTATGAGTGATGTAACAAGGGATCTGCTGAGGGTGATCGCTTTGTTTGCCAATGAACGAAAATACCGGGGTAGGGTTATCGCCTGGTTGAGGCTGCATTAGGTTAAAATCAATACTGCGCGCGTCAATACGAGGGGGGGTACCCGTTTTTAAACGGTCTACACGTAATGGTAACTCACGTAAACGTTGGGCTAAAGCAATTGACGGTGGATCACCTGCGCGACCACCAGCATGGTTATTTAAACCAATGTGGATTATTCCGCCAAGAAAAGTACCTACGGTTAATACAACACTGCGTGCACGTAATTCCATTCCCATTTGGGTAACAACACCAACTACCTGATCATTTTCAACAATCAGGTCATCACAGGCTTGCTGAAAGATCGTGAGATTAGGCTGGTTTTCTAAACGTTCTCTGATTGCTGCTCGGTAAAGTACTCGATCAGCTTGTGCACGAGTAGCTCGAACAGCGGGTCCTTTTGATGAATTAAGCGTTCTAAATTGGATCCCAGCTAAATCGGTTGCTTGGGCCATTAAGCCACCAAGGGCGTCAATTTCTTTAACTAAATGCCCCTTGCCAATACCACCAATCGCTGGATTACAAGACATTTGACCTAAGGTCTCAATATTGTGAGTAAGCAATAAGGTATTTTGTCCCATACGGGCAGCTGCAGCAGCGGCTTCGGTGCCCGCATGACCACCACCGATAACGATGACATCGTATTGTTGTTTATAAAACATTGTTATTACCTCAAACCAGCTTAATCCCAAAAGGGTGCGACATTTTACTGGTTACGAAGCAAGAAGGGAATGCTTAGATCAGAATTAGATCTAGGGTAGATCTCTTAAATATATATATAAGATCTTTTTTTAAAGATCTTTTATTAGATCTACTATTAGTAAAGGCCTGATCTGTAGATAAGTCATTTTTTATTCTTTGGATCATAGACTTAGATAAGATCAGATCTTGTTAACAGAGCACGATCTAAACGGGGGACAAGCTGGGATCTAAATCGCTACTTATCCACAAGTAAAATAAAGAATAACTTATACATAGGAATAACTATGCTGAATTAACAGTGGATCACTATGGTTATCCACAAGATTAATTTCTAAATCAGCTCGTTTTTCCAGCTATCTAACCACTTTATTGCTGGTTCTTCTGGTACAGGTTCGAGATCAACGTCGATTTCTAAGCGTTCTTTTAAGCGTTTAGCACCCAATTTATGAAGTTGTTGGTCGAGATCTTTACCGCCACCACAAAATGTATCGTAACTACTACTGCCTATTGCTACTACTACATAAGATAGCTGCGAAAGATCGGGTTGTTGATCGAGTAAGTACTGAAAAAATGGCTGTAAGTTATCGGGGACATCACCAGCACCGTGAGTAGAACTGCATACTAGCCATAATGCTTGTTGATTTAGCTCTTCAAACTCTGCATTTAGGTGTACTTTTACCTGATGTTGTTCATTTAATGCGGCTTCTAACTCATCAGCTACGTATTCTGCAGAACCTAAAGTAGATCCCACTATTATTTCTATTTCCATTTAAGATCCCGTGTCAATTTGAGTGCTTTTACATTGTAACGTGATCTTAAGCTGATTAACTAGTTGCGTATTAGCTGTGATCTAGTTGTTGATAGTTTCACGTGAAACTATCAACAATTTACTGTAAATCGAGTAATAACAGTGATGATCCTCATTGTTAGTTGTGAACAATAGTTACTAACATTGATGTGTGTAGAGCTCAGCATGAAGACGGAAGCGTCTATTAAGTCATTGTATTTAGCTAAGTACTACCTCGGTTTTACAAATATCAATGAGTGCTTGAACGGTAGAATTGGGCATGGGAAGTTTTGGATAAATAAGGCCTAATGATTCATTAGCTATGGCTTCATGATGGTCAATGATTTTCAATTCTCCAGATTGGATGTGAGAATCTAACTGAATTTGCTGACCTACAAATATGCCTACACCTTGTAAACATAAGTCAATCGCGAGTGAATGGTGTTCCACTTCTATTCTTTTTTGAATGTTCTCTAGATCCCATACTTTTGTATTTGCGGTGGTCAATAAGGTAATCCAAGTATGTTTCATCACTTGGTTGATGGTCACTTTTTGTTGTTGAGCAAGCGGGTGGTTTGTTGCACAAACGGCAATCACTGGCATTTTACCTAGGTCTTCTACAGTGTAATGACTAGGGTAGGCATCTCGATAGAAACACATCGCTAAATCTAACTGAGGCTGTTGTTGCCAGTTGAGTAGTTGTTCATCGCGTCGTTGATAGATCTGCAAATTAACATCAGGATAGCGGTGATTAAATTTGCTAATTATTTTCGCTATTAGCTCGTCTTGTAAAAATGCACTGACTCCCAGGTTTATCCGAAAACAAGTTTGATTAGCAATTTGCTCAACTTGCTTTTTTAAGTGACTTTTAGACGCCAAAAGTTGCTCGCATAGCGGCAACATTTTTAGACCTTGTTCGCTTAATACCGGTTTATGGCCATCTCTTGTAAATAATTCAACATTCCAATCAATTTCTAAATTGGTAATCCACTGGCTTAGCTGAGCTCGGTTTTTCTGCATGTGTTTTGCGGCAGCAGAAATACTGCCTAATTGATGGCTAAGTACAAATGCTTCGATAGCTTGTAAGTTCATAGCGTTTCTTGCTCTCTGTTAAGAAAAGCTAACAGACACTGATTTGTTAACTTTTAACGACCACTTCATTATTTGCGCAACGGAAATAATGAAGAGTGAAATGACACTCTGTGATGCATGGATGTTTTAGTAAAAATATACTGAAAGGTTCCAAAATGAAAAAAAAATTTGTAGTTCCAGCTGTTTCTTTAGCTTTAATGAGTCAATTTGCTTTAGCTGATGCAATTCGTGGCGAAGTGGCAGTTGAAAGCAATCGTACTGGTCCACATCTAGGCATTTTGAAAGGTGGTTATGAGTTCGCTACTGATTATGGCCAGTTTGGTTTTGATGTTGAAGCAAAAAGCCGTTTAGGTGGACGTCCCTATGGTGAAAACCAGCATGAATCCGGTTTGCATGAAGCGACTTTTGCTGCCGATTACACCTATACATATGGTAACGCATACGTACAACCTCGTATTGAATATACCCGTAATGTAGCTAATGATGCCAACACGGGTAAGCTTGCATTAAAAGGTGGCTACAACTTCGATAATGGGGTTTTTCTAGCAGCACGCTATCGTTATGAAGGTACTCAAAATAACAACAGTTTGAACCAATCTGAGCTTGGAGATGTGAAAACCAACCGTAGTGATTTAACCGCGGGTTGGGCTGGTGACATTGTAGGCATTTCTTTTAACTATGTTAATAAAGACGCAAATGCTGAACGCAAAGCTAATAATTTAAAGCTGAATGAGCTAGAAACTAAGGTTTTTCTTACTAATCTAGGAAGTTACCAGCCTTATATACAATACACACAGAAGAACTTTGATAGTACCAATTACAATGGCACACCGCTTAAAGATGATAGCCAAATTAAACTTGGTGTAAGCATGAAATTCTAGTCTTTATAGAAACTAACTAATTGGTATTTATAATAATTATCAATTTGGATGGTTTTGCTATCAATCAATAAAGCGCTACTAGCAATAGTAGCGTTTGTGAACCATGCCTTTAAAAAAGACGTATTATCAGATACTCCTAGTTAAATGTTAATTTCACTTAACCTGACGGCCACAGCACTCATCCAGCTTAATCTTCCAATAAATTGCCCCTAAAAAACGATAGTTGTTGCTGTATGGCCTAAAATCATTACAGTGTCTGCCCCTGAGTCTTCAGCTCTACTTCTAGGATTAATCATGAAAAAAACCTATGTGTTAACTCACCCTAAACGTAATCTTGCGCGAATAATTGAAGCCGCTAAACACGATGCTAAAAAATACATTAAGCGCGAAAAAGGAAAAACCTTGCCTACAGGCACTGATTTTTGGGATTTTGATTGTAAGTACGGTGCCAATGAAGCCGAAGCTGAAGTTATTCATGTATCGCAAATAAATGCTTGTATGGACAAAGCTGAAAAGCTTGAACTACCGTCGTTTTATCTTGAGATTTTAGCCAGAGCAGAACAACGCCCTGCCAAGTCATTTGACGCTGATGAAAACAGTGAAGATGAAAGCTCTATAGAGTGAAGGTGTCACTAGGCAGTGGAGGCTTGATGGCTTCCATTGCGTGCGAAACAATCTTGTTAGACATATTTTTTAGTGAACTGTCGCGCTTAGTGTCCCCGCTAAATGACTAATTTTCCAGCTTTTGACGCTCAACACTTTCTCCATTACGACTTTAGTAGATAATAAAACTTGTCAAGCCAGCTACCAAAATCGTCTTTTATATGAAGTTGTTATCCCGAGAAAGCTATTATCCTTTGTTAACCCTTATCACTTTGGGTCTGATACTTTGGCAGTATTTAGGGATGAATCACTATTTGAGTTATTCAATAAACAAGTATTCAAATATTGAGATTGTTAATCGTCATTTAGCCAATAAAGAATCTAAGGCTTTGATGATAAAACAAGAAGAAAAAGTTTCTTTGTTTTGTCGTACGGTTGAAGAACAAAAAGCGGCATTTTGTGGGCTAAATTTATTGCTTGGAGCAAAAGCAAATAGCCTTATAAATTTACAACATTACGACACCGTCATTTTAAACCTTTCTTATCATAGTAATGTGCACGACACGGTGTTTGTACAGTTGCTCAATCAGCCATCTAACACAACTACCCCCTCACAGTTGCATCAACAGGTGATCAGCCCGGTTGATGGCCGTGCTAGTTATCGTTTGTCTTTAGCTCAGTTTTACCCGCCTTCTTGGTGGATTTTTGAGAATGCGGATAAACACAAAACTAACCCTTCTCTTAAGCAAGCTAGTCATTTACGCGTTTCTACAGGGGATAACTCTGCCAACAAAAATATAGAATTATCCCTTCATTCGCTAAGCTTTAGCGGAAAGTGGTTACCTGCCAGTTATCTGTATTTTGGCTTACTTACCCTATGGGCACTTAGCCTGAGTTTAGATTTAATCACAGCATCTAATAGAGCCAAAAAGCAGAGTAAAGAATCAAGCAATCACACATTACAACTCAACAGAGTGAATAGCTTTTTAAGTATCGAACGTGATAACTATGAATTTATGGCTAAAACCGATCCTTTGACTAGCTGTTTGAATCGAGCCGGATTGCGGGGTATTTTCAGCGAAATCATCATTGAATATATCGACATTGGTATGCCTGCTAGCATCGTACTGTTTGATATAGACCATTTTAAATTGGTGAACGATCAGTTTGGACATGATGAAGGCGATAAAGTGTTGGTAAATATTGCCAGTTTAGTTAAACAGCAAATTAGAGAAGATGATTATCTAGCCAGATGGGGGGGAGAAGAATTTTTAGTTGTTTGCCCTCATACTCGTGTCGCTGGAGCGCGTTCATTGGCCGAACATCTTAGAAGTAGCATTGAGTCAACCATGCTTAGCGACCAGCGTAAAATTACCAGTTCCTTTGGGGTGGCTGAAATCAACTCTGGTTTTTTAGAGCAGTGGATTAAACGTACCGATGAAGCGCTGTATAAAGCGAAAGAAAATGGTCGAAATCGGGTAGAAAGTGCTTAGTCACTTTGCTTGTTAAAGCCAATGTTAGCTTAAGCTAAGATGGCACACCCTTATTCAAGCTTACTCAAGTAACTAAGGTAGTCATCGGAAAAATCAATTTCTAGTTCTACCCAAAGGGGCAAGTGATCACTCATTTGAAAGGTTCGCCATTCTTCATAATATTGGTTTAGTGATTCATCGGATTGGCTTGCTGCTTGTAGGCTAGCGATTTGCTTTTCAGCCTTTTTAATCTTCGTTTTGGAGGTCGCCGCAGCAAGTTCGGCTTTGGCTTGGTCGAGCTTTAATAGGAGATGCTTTTTGATGACCGGTTGGTAAAGTGTAAAGTCACTTGAACGATAGACACTATCAAAAAATTGGAAAACCCGATCATTACGTTCTGGCTGCATAAGCTGTAATTCATCACGCCGTGAGATAAACGATATTTGATCATAAAACTTGGTTTGGTCTCGGTTACTGCCTTTTCTATTTTCTACGGTGGTAAAGCCATTTTTTTCTAAAGCATTAAAACCGGCACTACCGCGTGCTTTGATGTTGAAATCACCGACGAGGATCTGGTTTAAGTCGCTGACTTTTGCATCTTTTGCTAAATATTTTGCTACAGCTTCAATTTCTTTGACGCGACGAGCGTATTGGCTGCTGTTGGTGGCGTTACTACCAAAATAAATATGTACCGTTGAAAATAGGAATTTGAACCATCCTGATTGAAATTGTGCGCCAAAAGGCGTGCGAGAAAACTGCCGCTTTTTGCTATCTACTTCGCTAATGAGTAGTTTTTCTGGCAATACTAATTCACCCGCTACTCCCTTAAAATTCACCTTATTTTTATCATAAATAAAGCCTAATCGTTCTTTATTACCACCTAAGCCACTGTGGGTGACATCCGTTAAAATGTAACGATACTGTTGTCCTAATAAGCTCATCAGTTGGTCAAGTGGTGTTAAGTTTTGACAGATCTCTTGGACTGCTATCACATCAAAACGAGAGATTATTTCTGCGAGATAATAGAAGGACTCTGGCTGGCGTGGGCCATAGTTAAAGCGATCATCATCAAAGTTGCGTATATTCCAAGAGCCAAGTATTAGTGATTCTGAGGTTTTTTTACTTGGAAAATTCACCTTGTTGAACTGTGCGCGCAAGCGCTGGATACCCGCTATTATTCGGTCTCTATCTGTTTTTGATTCATCTTTTAACGGTTTATAGAAAGGCATATCTAATTATCCCATTATGGTTTTCAAATTAAGCAAAAAAACCGTGAGTTGTGCTTCTGTGCTTTTGCTTTCAACGTGGAGCCTATTTTTACAGTGGGTTGTCGGGGCAATTTCCACTGATATATAGGGGAACTCCGATACTCGGTTCAATTGGGATCAGTACCTCATTAGACGTGGCGTTTATGCCCCAGTACTCTTCAGGCAAATTAGCGCGTAATCCCTGAGCCAGTGGGTAATTACAAAAGTCACCTGTATCTGTGGGGGGCGTTACCTCAAAGCTAGCGAGGGTATCTAAAGCGTGGTAGAGAGCGATCCTGTTAATCCAAATCTGTCGGTTTAATAAACGAGGCTCTGGCAAGCCAGGGTTAACCCCTATTTGTGGTTGGCCTGCGACTATCGCAACGACATCTGCACGTAAATCGGTACTGAAATTTACCGTTTCCCAACCACCTGCCGCCGCGCCAATTAATTGATAAGAGCCGGTCGCCCCGCTACCGATATTACCCGCACCTAGCTGAACTTGTGAAAAACGACCAACACTACCAATGAATAAGCGGTCAATTTTTTTCATCACTTTGGCGGCTAAGCTTTGCGCGACCCGTTCTTGCTGGGTTCCCGTTTGAGCGTCGGCGAAGGGGCTGAGCAAACGAAAGTCTTTTTGTCGTTTATCGGTGGAGCATTCAACGGTAGGTAGGCTCCCTAAAATTTGCCCAGGGTTGATACTTGATAGATCGAGTTGGCAATCAGTTTTTTGTAAATCACCATGAAGATCGAGTATCACTTCGGGCATAAATGCTAACGCAGTGGCAACCATCGCTTGGCTCTCTACCGGACGGATAGGTTTATCTAAGGCTACATGATGGTAACGATTAAGGTCGTAACCGCGACCCACAATACCGTGAAAATCAGCCTCTGAATTACCTGTAAAACCACCTCCTGCTTGGGGGTCTACGTTTTGCCTTATTAGTGCGCAATCTTGACTGATGACTGTTCCTGGTTGCGGATTAAAACTGCAGTGCTGGGCATCGGGTTCGCCACCATCAGGATTTGCTCGCAGTAATATAACTATATCTAAACGCTGTAATATACGCTGAACGCTGCTGCCAAAGCCGTTACTTAGCCAGCGAGCAATGCTTAAGGCAGCCTCTGTACCTGCTGGTTCATTACCATGTTGCTGAGTGATGACTAATATCCGTCTGCCATTTGGATTACCCAAGCGAATGGCTAATAATTCTCTTCCTTGAGTAGACCAACCGATATTGTGAGGATCAAGGTTACCTCTTCCCCCGTCATTAATACTGCATACTACAGCTTGACGAATGGTGGGGGTTAAGTTGGTTTCACCACATACTTGGTAATTAATGGCTAAATCAGCGGGTAAGGCTACATCTATATCAATTAAGCCTTTGTTACCATTGTTGGAGATTAGCGGCCCTGTTTGAATTGGCCGAAATGAATAGCGTTGTATTTTGGCTAACTGGTTCTGTAATTGTTGGTGACTAGATAAGCGTTTAAAAGCACGCTGTTCATCGTTGCCTGAGTAGTGATCTTTGTGGTTTATATGGGCATTGCTACTGGCTGATATCAGCAAACTAAGTAGTAAACTTAAACCAAAGAGTAAGAGGCGAAACTTAGTGCCAGATATAGTCATAAATCATCCTTGATGTATTTTAGCTTGAGCGATAAAGCTAAAATTATGGTCAAGAATAAATCATAGGACTAACTGGATTTAACGCTAATTATTAACAACAATAACTATAGATAAAGCTGTAGCTATTAGTTTGCAGCTGCTTATTGCTAATCTTTTGCGTCTAGAATACGTACTTCTCTTTGTGGGAAAGGTATCTGCACGCCTGCTTGCAATAACGCTTTGTAGATCGCCAAATTTGCTGTGAATTTTGTTTGGTGGAATAAAGGCGTTGGCACCCAAAAACGATAGCTAATGTTGATCCCGCTGTCTGCAAAAGCATCAATACCTATTTTTACCGAGGGGTGTTGCTGAACATCTTCTATGGATTCTAAGGTGGCTGCTATTACTGAGATTACCTGATCTGGGTCACTGCTATAAGCCACACCAACCAAGCCTTCAACCAAACTATTTTGCTCAGTGTTTTTTAGTATTTCGCCGACAATGTGTCGATTGGGAATGGTTACACGCTCATTGTCTTCGTTGATTAATACCGTAGTCGCTAAATTGATTTCTTCTACAAGGCCGGTGTAACCCTTAACGGTAATGGTATTTTTTAGCACGAAGGGACGGGTAAGAATAATCGCCAAGCCGGCGCCATAGTTAGATAAAGTGCCTTGTATCGCTAAGCCAGCTCCTAGAGAAATGGCACCCAAGGCCGCTACAAAGGGGGTAATGCTAATACCCAACTTACCTAAGGCAATCATCACCGTGATGGCAATTAGCAGTACTTTCACCACGTTAGCAATGAAATTAGCCAGGGTAATGTCTAAACCTTTGTTGTCGAGGGTTTTAAATAGCCACTTGGCAACTTTAGAAGCAAACCATAAACCCAATAATATGATGATGACCGCGCCCACCAGCTGAAAGCTATAGCGCACTAAAAAATCAACAATGGTTTGATATACCGATTCGAGTTGGGCGAGTTCTTGGTCAATCATTCGGCATTCCTTGCGGTTGATATATTGCTGGTTAAGCTGTGAGTTACAGTTCTTTCACTTAAGTTTACTCACTAAATCGCAATTTCTCTCGTCTTTTTCGTCTATTAAATTTGTCAGCAATTTTTACATTTTACCGCATCCCACCATTGTATGTTTTCTATACAGCGCGCTATTACTGACACGGAACGCTTTATGCTTATAAATAATGTTGCTGATAATGGTGATATTAATAAGGATTGTTACATGAGCGCATTAAATGATCACAAGCTGCTTACATTGGCGGCTTTTTCTCTGTCGATGTTTAGCCCTATAGCCAATGCAGGGGTAATCGATATTACTTTAGGCAATGGCTCCTCTGGTCTGGTAGATGACGGAATATATAGTTTTGCTCCAACCATCTTTCCAATTCAAAGTGGCCAGCCCGCCCCATTCAACGAAATCTTCGGACATGAAATATTAACTAACCCCGCCAATACTAGTTGGTCATTTAATTATTCAGCTATCGTCGACACCATTGTTAGCGCAACATTTAGTTTTGGTATCTGGGATATTGACTCTGCATCTTCTGGTAGCCAACTTGATGCATTCTCTTTAGATGGCAATAACTTAACATCAGAATTAGACACACTTTTTGAAGCCGGTGGAGGGTCGGTAGATCTACAATATGATGTATACAGCTTTAGTTTAGACAATAGCTTTTTTGCCGATTTAAGCGATGGGGTATTCACTGCTAATTTGGATATCGGTGGTAGTGGTTTGTTAACCAATGGCATAACTGGAGCAATCTCTGAGTCTGCCAATAATAACTATGGTTTAATCTACTCAAACTTAATCATTAATACTGAAGAAGCATCTCCTCCGCCTCCTAATCAAGTGCCTGAACCCAGCAGCATATTTTTGTTTATTGCGGCTATGCTGGGCCTTAAGCGTCATATATCCAAATAGCGATGAGTTTGTTTAGTAATACTGATTACTGGGTGAACTTAACCTTTAACCACTAAACGCGCGACCATTTTTAATGGTTGTGCTCTATGTTAACAAAAATTAAAGGATTTATTATGGACGGGTACTTAGGTCAAATTATGATGTTTGGGGCACCATTTGCTCCACTACATTGGGCGTTTTGTGATGGGCAATTGTTACCCATTTCGTCAAATTCATCGCTGTTCGCTCTTTTGGGCAACACTTATGGCGGAGATGGCCGTACCACATTTGCCTTGCCAGACTTACGGGGTCGCGTCCCCATTCACTCAGGAACTGGCCCTGGTTTGCCAACTATGCAGATCGGCCAACGTGGCGGTAGCGAAGCAAACATTTTAACTGAAGCTCAAATGCCTAGCCATAATCACCAAGTTAGCGCTAAAGCTAAATGCGTTGGTAGCAATGGTAACGCTGCAACACCTGCTGGAAATATTTGGGCGATCGACGCAAGTGGTACCACTATTGCTTATTCAAATAAAGCTGCAGATGCTGAGATGAACGCTAATGCAATAGAAGTTCAGCAGCATAACAAGGGAAGTAACTTGGCAGTGAATAATATGCAGCCTTATTTGGCCGTTAATTATATCATTTGTGTTTCAGGCTTGTTCCCATTACGGCAATAACTGCAATGTCACTCTCGCGGTGCCTATAAGTACACAGGCGATGTACCGCAAGCTTCATTTTGAGCCATACCTGCCACCGCTTATTTGAAGCGCCAATGCGCTGGTTTAATGGCTACGATATCGGTTTGCACTTTAGTGATACAACCATCCCAGTAAATCCCATCACCTGAAAAAGCCATATATGCCATGGAAGAATTAGAAGAACGCAGCAAGCTACAATTATTACTACACCAGTATTCTACCCAGCACTAAATCAACATCAGGTGGCCCACTTACAATCGGCCTATCAGGGCAAGCTGTAAAGCCGCGATCATAGGGAACGCTATGTATATCGTTACCGTGCTGTTTACTGTAAAACATTTACTTGCAGCAATTTATGCCAAAAATGTTAGAAAATGCTCAAGCGTCCTTAGTGCAGGAAGAAGGCTGCCTGCAATTTGATGTTTGCCAATCTACAGAACAAGACAACATCGTCTATTTATACGAGGTATACCACCAGCAAGATTTTAACCTGCATTTAAAAAACTGCCATTGTACTGAATTTGCAGATGTTACCGCCCCTTGGGTAGAAGACAAAACAGTCAGCCGCTATCAGCGAATTAACTCATCCACCAGTACAACAAATAGAATAAGGAATATGGTAAGCCACGAGTACACACGGTAAGCTGCTGGTTACCCTTGGTTAAATCGTTTATTGCATGACTGAATCATTGTCTGTTCAACACGCTAGAAAGCTAGTGTTACATTCGCAGCTACTGCCATCCCCCAAAAAAAATGGCAGCGCTATTAGTGCTAGCTTGCTTGCCATCGAACAATTGGGTTATGTGCAAATTGATACCATTTCAGTGATCCAACGAGCACATCACCACACCTTATGGAACCGCAACCCACGTTATCAACTTGAACATCTCGATAGCTTAATGCGAGATAAAAAAGTGTTTGAGTATTGGTCTCATGCTGCGGCCTATTTACCGATGCGAGATTATCGTTTTAGCCTACCGCGTAAACATGCTTTTGCTAGTGGCCAACAAAAGCACTGGTATAACAAAGACCAAGTGCTGATGGATTCGATATTAAAGCGAATTGCCGATGAAGGCCCACTAATGGCCAAAGACTTTGAGCATAAAGGTAAAAAAACTGCCGACTGGTCCAGCAAACCGGCCAAACAAGCCTTAGAGTGTTTGTTTATGCAAGGCGATTTAATGGTGCCTTATCGGCATAACTTTCATAAAGTGTATCAACTCACCGAGCGGGTATTACCCTCCGATATCGATACCACAATGCCCAGCGCTGAAGAACATGCTCGTTTTCTCATTCGTCGTTATTTGCAGGCCAATGGCCTAGGGCAAGCGACAGACATGGTCTATCTGCTTAAAAATACTAAAAAGATGGTGGAGAGTTGCTTAAGTGAAATGGTAAATAGTAACGAGCTACAAAAGCTTGAAGTTAACGGCCATTGCTACTTTGCCTTACCAGAGTCACTCACTTTACTGAATAAACCTCTGGCGCGTAGCAAGCTAAAAATTCTATCACCTTTCGACAACCTACTTATTCAGCGTAAACGCATGCAAAAGCTATTTAATTTTGACTATTTGATAGAGTGTTACTTGCCCAAAGCCAAGCGCCGGTATGGCTATTTCTGTTTACCCATCTTATGGGATGGTCAACTAGTCGCGCGCGTTGATTGCAAAGCTGAACGCACCAGCAGCACTCTGCATATTTTCAACTTAGTGTTAGAGCCTTCGCTAAGTAAGGTAGCAGAGTTTGCTACTGCATTAGCAAAAGAAATCGCCGTATTCATGCAGTTTAATCAATCTGAAAAATTACAACTTCATAAATCGTCACCCGCAAAATATACAGCCCAACTGCATGCAGCGTTAAGCCACTTAGCGCTAATCACTGAATAAACTGGCCATGTTCTAAGCGTAATCAGCAGCATTTAAGCAATCAGAGAACCGCAATAACCTGTTCCAATTGTTCAAAAATGTAACTCGCTCGGCGTTTTACCTCAGTGGAGGGCATCAATAAATCAGGAATCATTACCGCTTGGCAGCCTGCGTCTAATGCGGCTTGCATACCATTATTAGAGTCTTCCAGCACTAAACAGTATTCAGGACTTAGTAATAAACGCTGACAAGCTAATAAATAACACTCGGGATCAGGTTTACCCTTATCGACATCCTCGGCGGTGACTATCCGTTCAAATTGTTTTAAATAGTCAGACCCTTCGAAGTTATGTTTTACCTCGGCTAAAGCAGAAGAGGTGACCAAAGCGCAGCGCATTTGCTTTTGGCGTAAATGGTTAAACAACTCAGCAAAACCGCTTTTATACGCAATGCCTTGTTGCCTTAAGTGATGAAAATGACGGTCTCGATGCTGTTGAAAGCGGCTTAAATCAGCATCGCTTCCAAAGTGTTGTAGCAGCATCTGCTCGCAAGCGGCATCTGGAACGCCTATAAAATGTTGATACAAAGCATCCGTTAAATCCAAACCTTGTTCATTTGCCGCAAACTGCCAACTGGTTTTATATAGGTGCTCTGTATCAAAAATCAGCCCATCCATATCAAATAATACTGCTTTTATCATCTCTAGCTCTTAATCAATTCTTTGCTTAAATATTAGCGAGTAAAGTGGTTAATTCCTTCAATTTACCTTAAGAAATTTAGAAACAATTATGTAATTTAATTACAGTTGTAGGGTTTTTAGCTTATTTGGTGAGCCTATAACGATTAACAAGTGAGCGATAATGGCTGTATATTATAGGTTAATAATCAACTATGTGATGTGTGTCACTTTGTGTTGTGGTGAATGTGGGGCTCTATTGGTGATTTAGATCTCTTTTTTAATGTGTTTATTGTTATTTGTGAACGGTTGAAAGTTATCAACACCGAAATGTTGTGATGTTAATCACTGTTTATGTTGGGTGTATGTTATTCATTAGTGATTTGTGTCACAAGTTATTGAGTGATGTTGGCAAAAAAGTATCTTGTGCTAGATTTATCTCAACCAGTACGACACACAAAGGTTCTTCAGGGACCGATAAACAAATTCAAAAAAAGGGACAATCCTATGCTTTCTCCTACAGCTAAGATTAAAGTACAAAATTTTGGACGATTCCTCTCGAACATGGTGATGCCAAATATTGGCGCTTTCATCGCTTGGGGTTTCATCACTGCGCTATTCATTCCAACCGGTTGGCTACCCAATGAAACCCTAGCCTCTATGGTTGGCCCCATGATTACTTACCTACTGCCATTATTGATCGGTTATACCGGTGGTAAAATGGTGGCTGGTGAACGTGGTGCTGTAGTGGGCGCAATCACGACCATGGGGGTTATTGTTGGTACCGATATTCCTATGTTTATGGGCGCTATGATTGTAGGTCCGCTAGGCGGCATCGCGATTAAGAAATTTGATGCAGCGGTTCACGGTAAAGTGAAAAGTGGTTTTGAGATGTTGGTTAACAACTTCTCTGCCGGCATCATCGGTATGATTTGTGCCATTCTGGCTTACCTTATCATCGGCCCTGCAGTTAAATTACTGTCAACAGGCTTAGCTGCTGGGGTGAACGCTATGGTTGAAGCAGGTGCCTTGCCACTTGCATCTATCTTTGTCGAACCGGCTAAAATCCTATTCTTAAATAACGCGATTAACCACGGTATTTTCTCTCCGTTAGGTATTCAGCAATCTGAAGAGTTTGGTCGTTCGATTTTCTTCTTGATTGAAGCTAACCCTGGTCCAGGTCTTGGTTTATTAATTGCTTACATGGTATTTGGTAAAGGTAATGCTAAACAGTCTGCAGCTGGCGCCTCTATTATTCATTTCTTTGGCGGTATTCACGAGATTTACTTCCCGTATGTATTGATGAATCCACGCCTTATTTTAGCGGTAATTGCTGGTGGTATGACAGGCGTATTCACCCTGACAGTTTTTGATGCTGGCCTTATTTCTCCTGCATCTCCTGGGTCTATTTTTGCGGTATTGTTGATGACACCGAAAACAGGCTTTGTGGGTGTAATTCTATCGGTTATTGCTTCTGCAACCGTATCGTTTGTTGTTGCATCGCTGCTACTTAAAACTCAAGCCGATACCGGCGAGGATGATTCACTAGAGCAAGCCGCTAGCCAAATGGCAGATATGAAGTCTTCTTCTAAAGGCCAAGCAACGGCTAACGTTAGCGCTGACATGGCACTGGTTAATAAAATTATCGTAGCCTGTGATGCGGGTATGGGTTCAAGTGCAATGGGTGCAAGCTTACTGCGCAAGAAGGTAGAAGCGGCCAACTTGAATATTGAAGTGACTAACCTCGCTATCAATAACCTACCCAATGACGCTGACATTGTGATCACTCACAAAGACTTAACTGACCGAGCACGCACTCACGCTGCCGGAGCTCAACATATTTCGTTGAATAACTTCTTAGATAGTGCGCTGTATGACAACTTAGTTAGTGAGTTAACAACCGCACAGGCGGCTCCAGTAAAAAAGGCTGAAACGCCAGTAGACACTAGCTCTAGCGAACAAGGAACGCTAAAGCTATCTAATCAAAACATCTTCTTGGGAATGGAAGCTAAAACCAAAGAAGAAGTGATTAAGTTTGCTGGTGAACAACTCGTAACACTGGGTTATGTAGAAGCTGATTATGTTCCTGGCATGCTTGCTCGCGAACAATTGGTATCGACTTATCTGGGTGAATCTATCGCTGTTCCACATGGAACAATTGAGGCAAAACAGTTTGTGAAAGCTACAGGTATCGTGTTTTGCCAATTCCCAGAAGGAGTTCGCTGGGGTGAAGATGAAGACGATATCGCCAAAATGGTAATTGGTATTGCTGCCCAAGGCGATGAGCATATTCATGTCATCACTGCTATTACCAATGCACTAGACGACGAAGAAGCAATTGAGTGCTTAAAAACCACATCAAACCCGGAAGATGTGCTTCGAATCCTAAACGGTAAATAGGCTCTAGCCATCACCTAAGATCAACGGAGGCCAAATAGTATTTGGTCTCCTATTTCAGTTTTAACGCTATTTTTCGGGATATTTATTATGAAAGCATTACATTTTGGCGCGGGTAATATTGGTCGCGGTTTTATAGGAAAATTACTATCGGATGCGGGTATCGCGGTTACCTTTGCTGACGTAAATGAAACGGTTATTAATGCTATACAACAACGCGGTGAGTACCAAGTTAAAGTTGTTGGCGAACAATGTACCCTTGAGCCAGTGACGAATGTTACCGCGGTTAATTCTACTAGCCCTGAAGTAGTCGATTGCGTAGCAGAAGCGGATTTAGTGACCACCGCAGTGGGGCCAACGGTATTAAATATTATTGCTAAAACTTTAGCTCAAGGCATCGAAAAACGATTACTGGCAGGCAATGACACCGTCATGAATGTGATTGCTTGTGAAAATATGGTTCGGGGTACCAGCCAGCTTAAGGCTGAGGTGTTTAAATATTTACCGGAAGCCTTACATGCCCGCGTTGAGCAAGGTGTGGGGTTTGTTGATTCAGCGGTAGACCGAATTGTACCACCCGCCGAAGCGGGGGAAACCGACCCATTAGCGGTAACTGTAGAAACCTTTAGCGAGTGGATTGTTGACCAAACGCAGTTTAAAGGAGACATTCCGACGATTGCTGGCATGGAATGTACCGACAACCTAATGGCCTTTGTAGAGCGCAAATTATTTACCCTGAATACTGGGCACCTAATTACGGCGTACCTTGGGGTTATGGCTGGTCACGAAACGATTAAAGAATCAATCGAAGACCCAGCTATTAGAGCCGATGTAAAAGCGGCCATGCAAGAAAGTGGTGAAGTATTGATACGACGTTATCAATTTGAGCCAGCAGCTCACGCTGCATATATAGAGAAAATACTAGGGCGCTTTGCTAACCCGTATTTGCGTGATGAAGTTGACCGTGTAGGCCGTCAGCCTATTCGCAAACTTAGCCCGCAAGACCGCTTAATTAAACCGCTAAACGGTACCTTGGAATATCAGCTACCCAATAGCCACTTAATTAAGGGTATAGCTGCAGCTTTCCATTATCAAAATGATGATGATCCTCAAGCTGTCGAGTTACAGGCAATGTTTAAAGAAAAGGGCTTCGCCGATACATTAGCTTACTATTCAGAGCTGAATAGTAACGACGAAGTTGTTAGACTAGCCGAAGAAGCGTATTTAGCGTTGAAATAATGAGTCAGTCAAGTGCCACACAAGTGGCACTTTGTTATTACCGAGACCCTATGCCAATACATACCGCAAACGAAGCTGAGCTATTAGAAGCTATTGCTGATGCTACTAGCGCCAGCGAGTGTTTAATGGCGGCTTATGATGCCCTAGACGATACCATTGATACCTTACTGAAAAGCATTTTTAATAAAGATGACTACGCGGTAAAGTTTGCTGTGGATCCATTGCTGAAAAGCGATGGCCCGTTAGGTGACATAATGTTGCGATCAAAGCTAATGTTAGGTTTAGGGGTTATTTCTCAGCAAATTTACCAAGATATCGAGATTTTTGTCACCTTAAGAGAGTGGACTAAAATTCAAGATGAAAAAGTAAGTTTCACCGAAATAGACATACTCTTCGAACTTAACAAAGTGCATGCTATCCAACGAATTATGCCGGTTGACGAAGACATGGAATCGTTAAATAAGTTAACGGGGCCTATGTATGATATGTATCTTGCTCGTCACAATCAAAAAGTGAGGTCGACAATTGTTTTGGCCATTACCGATATTGTCAGCGCGCTATGCAAAGATAATGTATTGATGCAAACAATGATGCGTTAGTCCTATCTTTAACTGCATCTGAATAACCAAGGCAAGGAGGCCTTAATCTTCCCTTCTCTGAGGTCACAAATATTAACTTCTTTGTTTTTTATTTACTTAGCCAACAATCCCAGTAAAAAGTAAGGCAGCTGCGAAGACACAACTACCGTTACTTATCTTGATTGGTTAGTACTGGTTAAACACTGCCATGCCATCTTCCGAAAAAGAAATCACCTTAAAGTTTTTGTAAGGCTGACCAGGCTGAGCCATTCCTGGAGAATGTTGAGGCATACCCGGTGCAGCTAAACCTTTTATGTTGTCTGGTCGTTCAGCCAGTAAACGGGCAATGTCTAGCTCAGGTACATGCCCTTCAATTAAATAACCGTTTATCACTGCGCTGTGACAAGACTGTAATTGCACCGGCATACCAAAAGATTTTTTGACGTCGTTCCATTCTCTTTGGTGATGAACATTAACCTGATAACCCTTGTCTTCCATAATGTTGGCCCACTCTTTACAACAGCCACAAGTAGGCGATTTATATAGCTCTATGTTTGGCTTTGCCCAGATAGAGCCTGTGAACATAAGAAGTAATAAGGCGAATACGTTTACAAGATGTTTCATTGTGCTTCCTCTTGTTTAATAAGGTTTAATGTATTTTTTTGGTTTGCTGTCGCCAATGTGGTGGTGCTTGACTCACTAGCAGGAGTAAAAGTAAATGCTTCGGTATCTAGGGGAGCAACCTGTAATGTTGTTGCTGCGCCTAGCGGCGACAAATCGATGCTAATGGAAGAAAAAGTATCATTTTTCACCACCAATTGGCTGGGTTCTCCAATGTGAATGTTTAGGTTGCTGTGGGCAAAAGAGTCACTAATTGTCCATTCAACTAAGTGCATCTTCCCTAGCGATTCTAGGTAAGCGCTTAATGATCTACGTTGTTGTTTAGTGAGTACTGAGGCCAATAACAACATGCTAGGTTCATTGTTTAGGGCGCTATTTAGTTGAGCTAAACTTGCCCCTCTTATATTGCCACCTACATTTCCAGCACCGTTTGCATATTTGCCATGACAGGCTGAACAACCATATCCCCCTGCATTTCGATATAGCACTTGGTCTGCCCAACTCTTAGCGGGCAAACTTAGGCAAATGGATAGCAGCGTATAGCTAAATAATCTGTACATAAAAAACTCAATATAGAGACTCATTTTGAGTCTAAGATATCTTTCTTTAAGGCGATGTTATCACCGATGGAAACCTCGTCATTAAGTCGAACTAGCACTTAACGCGAAGTGAATAACAAAGAAGGACTTAAACGATTGGAGGGCGATAAAGCAGACTTATTCGTCGCACTAGCCGAATGCTTGGATCGAGTGAAATAACCGAACGTTGCGCTGGTTGCGCCTGCGGCTCGGCAGCATGGTTGATAAGGCCAGTAGCAACGTAACAAGAGGCGATACAACAACTTGCCATTAGTTCAGCGGCAACGGCACATTCTGAAGTGGGTTTAGTGTGAAACATGTTTGATGAGGCTGTTTGGCTATTATTCTGCATGGCGCAAGGCGCAGCTGTCATTGAATGATTGTCACCTAACATTTCAAGTTTGCTTGGCGGCGCGCTAAAGGCAAAGCTAGAGAATAGCATCGCCAAGATATTAAACGCTGAGATCCAGATGTTGCCTAACCGTGACAGACGCATAACAAGCCTACTAACTAACCACTGCCATCATTAAAGCGCTACTGAGTAAATAGGTCAAGCAGCATGGCTCTTGTTTCTATCGCTTGGTGGACTAAAAACGGCGATTTAAGCCAGCGATTACTTGGCGACGGTCGCCACCAAAACCTACATATTCAAACATTACCGACCAATAAGCATTCACGTTAAAATTTCCTCCCACTAAACCTTGCCATTTATCTTTGTTTTCTTGGCGAACTTTGTAGTCTATCGATAGCTCGGTACCAGGAATGGGCTGATTGCCGTCAATGCGTAGTTCACTATCAAGATAACTGACACCGGCATAGAGCGCTAAGCTGCGATCGTCTTCAAATTGAAACAGCTTACCGGCGCGAGGAACCGCACTAAACACAATCCCGTCGCTGTTGGTTCTATCCATATCTGCGTAGGTAAAGGTCAGTGGTACAGCTAAAAAGTAACTGCGCCAACCACCCGCCAATACTGTTCCCACGCTATAGCTGTAACCACTTATGTCCACGTTAACGTTAAATGGAACCGTTTCTTTGCCTTCTAATACGCCACAGGCTGGATGATTAATAATGCCGGAGCAATCAATTTCTAACTGATTCAGTAAGTCATCACCGTTTAGCGCAAAGTTTACATTGGCATCACCGCTGATTCTGCCAAATGATGTAAACACATTCATGAAAGGAAACAGCCACGCATCCAGCTTGATTTGCGGGGTAGACGAGCTGTTATCGTTATCACTAAACGCCACAAAATCGATAGGTACGTTCGCACCTTTGCCGCCAGCACCTACATGCAATTCGTCTATATCCATATGCTGATAGGTATCAACATAAATTAAACTAATACCAATTGGCAGTGGTAAGTCATAACCTAAATCAATCACCCTTTGGCCATAAAATGGCAATATACGGTCCCATTTTCTAGGTGCATGTTGCTGTTGAGTGCCTCGCGCTTTAGTGTCTTTCATTGGCAAGGTGACTTTGTTTAGGCCACTATCGGTAAGCTCTTCATTACGCGATATATTCACTAATACCGCCGAGCTAGATACGTTGGCGCCACTTTCACTGACAATGTATGCGGGTACGTCATATTGGTTTACAGTTACCGTGCTAGCGAGGGTTTGTCCGCTTTCGCCTAAGCGCCATTCTGCAACCACGCCCGAGCTCCAACCTCCGCGACTAAAAGCATCAATACTTTGCTGGCTTTCAAGTAAACCTACTAGATAATAAGAGCTTTTGCCTAAACCAAACCCTACGTCGTAACGCTCAACATCCATATAAGTAATACTATCGTTATACTTGTTATATAACGCACCTAAGCCATTTGATTTACCTAAAACGGGCACTTTAAAGCTCGAAAGTTCAATGGCAAAGTACCCAGCAGCTTGCTCTACCTCTTCTTTTAGTTCTGGGTTCAGTTCAACCAATCGCTCTATGCCCTTGCTAGCTTGCTGCTCAACCTGCTGGCGCACGGCTTCGCGCTCGCTGGTGGGAATGAGTGTTTTAGTAGAGCAAGCACTTAAAGCTAAAACGACAAACAAACTAAGGGTAAAACGTAGCGATGTTTTCATTACAATCCTTGTTATGTTTAAGCTGGATCCTACAGCTATTTGTTCTGAAAGGGGGTTAGCTAAATGCTTGAGTAAAACGCCCGACAGTCGAAAATGATGATGGCTAAGTCTTAGCTTAGATTTCTTTTATTTTAATCGTAAATACTTGTTCTTGCCCAGATAGGCTTATTTTTGCTTCTTGGTAGCTTGGTGGACCCAAACGGCCTTTTGCATTATTGCTCATTCCGGTGGGTTCATTGGGTATTCCAAGCCAATTAGTATCTAATTGGCCATTGCTATTTTTGTCATGAAAAACATTGATGGCACACTCAGAGGGTAATGAGTGGCTAACAGTGAATCTTAACACAGCGTTGTTCGCATTTTTTGCGGGTATCATTTTGATTAATAGGGGCTGTTTTAAATAGCTTTCATCCGAATCCCACACCCTAAGCACTACTTGCCCATCGGTAGAGTTGATACCAACAATATCAATGTGTACATCTGCTGCAAATACACTCCATGGCACTAGGTAAATGAGGTAAAACAAGTTTTTCATACAATACTTACCGTTGTTGTGTCAGCAGTAAAGCTGATTGAGTGCTGTTGGTTGAATTACACTTATTTCGTATATTAACAAGGCTTATCAAAAAAAAACGACCTACCAAGCGGCAGATCGTTTTTATTGTTTGTTAGCTAAGTTGAGCTTTACTTCCAGTGACTACTCTGCTCGTACACCACGTGTCAATTATTCAACCGTAACCGCTTTGGCAAGGTTACGCGGTTGGTCTACGTCGGTGCCTTTAATCAGTGCAACATGATAAGACAATAACTGAAGTGGTACGGTGTAAAGTACAGGCGCTACCAGCTCATCAACATGCGGTAGTTCTATCACTCGCATAGTTTCATCGCTGCTAAAGCGGGCATTTTGGTCGGCAAATACATACATTTGGCCGCCACGAGCGCGAACTTCTTCAACGTTAGATTTTAGCTTCTCTAGTAATTCGTTATTTGGCGCCACTACAACTACAGGCATATCTGCGTCAATTAACGCTAATGGACCGTGTTTTAGTTCGCCTGCAGCGTAAGCTTCTGCGTGAATGTAAGAGATTTCTTTAAGCTTCAGTGCACCTTCCATTGCGATGGGATATTGGTCACCGCGGCCTAAGAACAAGGTGTGTTCTTTATCGGCAAAATCTTCGGCTAATTTTTCAATCGTTTCTGACGTGGCTAACACTTGCTCAACCTTGGCTGGCAATAATTTTAGCTCGGCAATCACTTCTGCTTCACGCTCGGCTGTTACTCGGCCTTGTAAGCGGCCAATGCCTAAGGTCAGTAGCAATAAAGCCACCAATTGAGTGGTAAAGGCTTTTGATGATGCTACGCCAATTTCAACGCCAGCTTTGGTCATAAAAGATAGGTCTGATTCGCGCACTAACGACGAGCCCGGCACGTTACAAATGGCTAAGCTAGACATGTAGCCCAACTCTTTAGCAATGCGTAAGGCTGCTAGGGTATCAGCAGTTTCACCAGATTGAGACAAAGTAACAAACAAGCTGTTTGGGCGCACTACCGATTGGCGGTAACGAAACTCTGATGCAATTTCTACGTTACAGGTTACGCCTGCAACGGCTTCTAGCCAGTAGCGCGCTACCATGCCCGAGTTATAAGAGGTACCACAGGCAATAATTTGTACGTGTTCAACTTTAGATAATAGCTCGGCACCGTTTGGACCAAACTCATCAATGTTTACACCGGCAGCCGATACACGTTGCTCAAGGGTTTGACGCAAGGCACTGGGTTGCTCAAAAATTTCTTTTTCCATGAAGTGACGGAAGCCAGCTTTACCACCCGCGTCATGTTCAACGGTAGATTCGGTAATTTCACGCTCTACCGGCTGACCATTAAGATCAAAAATCTCAGCGCCAGCGCGAGTGACTTCGGCTACGTCGCCTTCTTCTAAGTAACTAAAACGGCGAGTTACGGGCAACAATGCCAGTTGGTCTGATGCGATAAAGGTTTCGCCCATACCGTGGCCAATAACTAACGGACTACCTGAGCGAGCAACAACAATACGCTCTGGGTCATTTTGGTCGAGTACTACCGTACCGTAAGCGCCGTCTAATTGAGGAACTGCACGTTGCACAGCTTCACGCAATGAACTCGCTGTTTTTAACTCGTGGTGTACAAGGTGAACAATGACTTCGGTGTCGGTTTGAGAGGTAAAGGTGTAGCCTAGACCTCGTAACTTCTCACGTAGTTCATCGTGGTTTTCAATAATGCCGTTGTGCACGACGGCAAGAGTACTGGTAGAAATATGTGGGTGAGCATTAATCTCACTTGGTTCGCCGTGGGTTGCCCAGCGGGTATGCGCAATACCAATAGCGCCATTTACTTTAGACTCAGCCACCGCATCTGAGAGTTCTTTCACTTTTCCTAAGCGACGAACCCGTTGTAGCTGACCCGCGGCATTAATGACCGCTACACCGGCAGAGTCGTAGCCGCGGTATTCTAAGCGGCGTAAGCCTTCTACTAAAATTTCAGCAATGTCACGTTGAGCTACTGCTCCTACAATTCCACACATAGTTCTTTCCTTGTCGATAAATTTATTGCGCTATCACCAGATTAACGCCTTGAGCACGAATTTGCTCGGCGACAGTAGGGTCTAGCTGTTTGTCTGTGACTAGAGTTGATATTTTTGACCATGCCAACTCTAAATTATGAATTCGTCTACCGATCTTATTTGATTCGGCTAATACCACCACTTCTCGGGCGACTTCTGCCATTACTTGGCTTAAGCCCACCAGCTCGTTAAAGGTGGTAGAGCCGCGCGCTACGTCAATGCCGTCGGCACCTATAAACAGCTGGTCAAAGTCGTAAGCACGTAATACTTGCTCGGCGACTTGGCCTTGAAACGCCTCTGAGTGGGTGTCCCATGTGCCACCGGTCATCAAAAGGGTGGGCTCGTTTTCTAATTCGCGTAACGCTCCAGCGATGCTTAGCGAATTCGTCATCACCACCAAGCCTTCTTTTCCTGAAAGCTCTGGTAATAAGGCGGCGGTAGTGCTGCCGCTGTCGATGATGATGCGATTGTGATCGCGAATTAAGCCAGCTGCTGATTGAGCAATTGACTGTTTTTGTTCAGAAATATGTTCTTCATCGGGCTCTTGGATCAACTCTTTGGGAATCGGTACCGCCCCACCGTAACGCCTTAACAATAAGCCATTAGCTTCAAGACTAGCTAAGTCCTTTCGAACCGTAACTTCTGATGTTTCAAAAGCGTGAGCTAGGTCGTCAACCTTTACCTCACCATGTTCGGCAAGCTTTTCTAAGATTAAGCGACGACGCTGCTGGGTGTTTCGTTTGATCATATTCTCAAGTGTTAAGTTTCGATTCGAAACTTATTATAGTGAAGCGAAACTTAAGATCAAGTTTGAATCATTATTATTACTACTTATTAGGGGGGGTTTTGGGGGGCGCAAACAATAAGCCACAGCGCTGGCGAAAAGATAGCCCTGGGGCTAAGGTTTCGCGGTACATGGCCCGCCACTCATTAAAGGTAACCACCAAGGGATTAAAGCTGTTAATTGGCTGGGTAATTCCATATTCAACGGGTTGCTGCTCTTGTTCAAAACTACCGAATAGTTTGTCCCAAATGATAAGCACGCCGGCGTAGTTTTTATCTATATATTGCGGGTTTCGCCCATGGTGTACGCGGTGGTGAGATGGCGTGTTAAATATCCATTCTAAGGGGCCTAAGCGTTTAATGGCTTGTGTATGTACAAAAAATTGTAAACCCAAATTAAGCAGCACCACAAAAACTACCCAGTGAGGGTCGAAACCAATTATCACCAAGGGCAACCAAAACACCCACATGCCGGCTAAGGGGTACATAACACTTTGTCGAAAGGCGGTACTAAAGTTCATATTCTCAGAACTATGATGCACTACGTGTGCAGCCCACATCCAACGAACCCGGTGGCTGGCGCGATGAAACCAGTAATAACAAAAATCTTGCGCAATCACTAAGGCAATAAAGCTAAGCACATTCATTTCTATCTCGAACACTCGCCATGCAAACAGTGAAAGATAGAGCTGGCTAATCAGTAAACCAGTGAGTAAATCACTCAGCTGATGCATCCCTGCTAATGCAAAATTACACAGCACCTCTTTACTTTCATAACGAGCAGATGAAGGTAACCGCTGGCGTTGATTGCCCCAGTACCATTCCAGCCCCATGCATATTACAAAGAGTGGCGCTAATGCCAACAGTAAATATTCGGGGTGACTAATGAGTAAACTCACATCCATGTTGGGTTCCTTAACTACCAGCGGGCAAAGTGGTCTTCGCTTAGGCCTAACACCTTATCTAAGTGATGCTGTTTACCAGATTGATCGGTAAGCACGCCGGAGAAATGGCCAATGTATTGCCTAAAATTACTTTTAAGTAACCAAAGGTTCAGGCGCTCTTGGCGGCCATTAAGTGGAGTAAAGTGCAAATTTACTTGGCCATCGGCAGAGTATATATGCCAGTTATTGCTGGGCTGATTGCCTCGTGCAGCTGGTAGGCGCGAGAATTCAAAATGTACTGGACCTAATAGCTGCTTTTGTCCTTGTAACCACAGTACGTTTTCATTAAAACCGGTTTCGTTAACCCCTGCAGCCAAATTAAGGCCAAGCGTTAACTCTCCAAGTTGGGCTGAAATACTGGCCCATCGCCAGCTGGTTTCGCGGCGCATATATCCAGCAGAGAAATCATAGCCTGCCAAAGCTCCCGCTAAGTTTTGGCTAACACCGTTCACCGTCAGCGCGCCATTTAGCGCTAAAGCATTGTGTTTTTGGGTATAGGTCCAGCCGTTATATGCGGTAGGGCTACACATCGCCATTACCTGCTCTGGGTTTACACTTAGCAAGCTCAATTCAGCCTTTATAAATGGCGTATTTACCGTTAGTTGCCACTGACCATTTTCAATCGTCATACTGAGGGTGGCTTTACCATTGATATAGGCGCGGCTATTTACGCTGCTAGGCTCGGTGCCGTAAGCCACACCACAGGGTTTTAGCCAATTAGTCTCCTGCAGCTCTTGGCTGGCAATGTTATACACATAACAAAAGCCGCTGGCTAAATAACGAATATCGGCAATGGCTACTCCTATTATGTAGTGTTTGGTTTTTATGCTGATGAACTGAAATTGCTTGTAATGAAAATGCTTGGCCCAGGCCGATGCGGGTCTGTCCATCACGGTGTTATAGATGAAATGGTGTAAACCTAAATTGCCAACGGCTTGATTGAAGTGACCAAACTGCACTTTGCCGCTGGCATCGATTAAGCTTGCTGGGGCTGCAATGGATTGAATCTCTGCGTGCTTGGCCTCAATCATTTTCTCTCCGTCTGGTAACATTTTATTAACATCCACCTAGCTAAACAGATATTGAGTAATTATTCTAAAACTTGCATTCAGATCTGTGAGCACGCTTACTGATTTACGTTTATTTCCGTCAGTAAGCGTGGTTGAGGACCATGTCTATGTTAGTTGCAGAGTATTAACGGGTAAATGATATATTTTTAGTCAAAAATATCGCTAAATGTGACCATGAAAGCATTTTCATGTTTTAATGTGATCTAGATCGCTTAATTTTTGTGGATTAAATCACCTTTTGTCTTCACAATCTCGCCAAATTCCTCACCAGCTGGCTTGACCAGTTGTTCACTCTCAGCAGTAAGTAAAGATTATGAACACAAACAAACCAAAATTACGTTTTTGGCAAATCTGGAATATGAGTTTCGGATTTCTGGGTATTCAGTTTGGCTTTGGTCTACAAAACGCTAACGTCAGCCGAATTTTTGAAACCCTAGGTGCCAGTATCGATCAAATCCCTATTTTATGGCTGGCTGCTCCGGTAACTGGCTTGTTGATTCAACCTATTATTGGTTATATGAGTGACCGCACTTGGAATGGTTTAGGTCGCCGTCGCCCTTACTTCTTAGTTGGCGCGATCTTGTCTTCATTGGCTTTATTGATCATGCCTAACTCGCCTTACTTATGGGTAGCGGCTGGTATGTTGTGGATCTTAGATGCCTCAATTAACATCTCCATGGAACCCTTCCGAGCGCTAGTTGCTGATAACCTACCGTCAGAACAGCGTACTCAAGGCTTTGCTGTTCAAACCTTCTTTATTGGTGTTGGCTCGGTTATCGCGTCGGCGATGCCTTATATGCTGGCAAATTGGTTTGGTGTGGCTAATACCGCCCCAGAAGGAGTCATACCACCGTCGGTTAAAATCTCTTTCTATGCTGGAGCAGCAGTATTTTTTGGTGCGGTATTATGGACAGTGCTTAAAACTAAAGAATATAGCCCTGAAGAAATGGATCGCTTTGAAAGCGCAGAGCCAGAACAAGAAAGCGGTGATGGTTTTGCAGCGGTGTGGGCTGACGTGAAGAAAATGCCAACCACGATGCGTCAACTGGCGGTGGTACAGTTTTTCTCATGGTTTGCTTTGTTTGCTATGTGGATTTACACCACCTCTGCAGTGACTAGCAGCATTTATGGTGCAACTGATACCTCGTCAAGTTTATACAATGAAGGAGCTGACTGGGTAGGCCTTTGTTTTGCTATGTATAACGGCGTAAGCGCTATAGCCGCCTTCGCCTTGCCTTGGCTAGCTAACCGTACCAGCCGTAAAGCGGTACATGCTTTATGTTTAACGATGGGCGGTATTAGCCTGGCCGGCATGTACTTCATTGAAGATCCGAAAATGCTTATGCTTAACATGGTAGGTATTGGTTTTGCTTGGGCCAGCATTTTATGTATGCCTTATGCTATTTTAGCGGGTTCGTTACCGAGTAAAAAAATGGGCTTCTTTATGGGCGTATTTAACTTCTTCATTGTTATTCCTCAGATTTTAGCGGCGGGTATCTTAGGCTACTTTACACGCGAATTTTTTGGTGGAGATTCAATGATGGCCTTGGTATTAGGTGGTGCTTCTATGGTGATAGCGGCCTTAGTGACGCTAACCGTAACCGACCAAGATGACCCTCAATTAGTTAATCAAGACACTCACTTAAACCAAACGCAAACCGCTTAGTTTAAGACAACGGGCGAGTCATCTCGCCCGTTCATTTCTTCATTCTCTCGTCGTTTTCCCGCATACAAGGATCTAAGTCTCAACGACAAACGTAACTATTGTTGAACCTTAGTAATGTGGAGTCAGCTTATGAGCCATCATATATTCAAAATAGGTATTCGTTGTGTTTACGATAATGGTGAAGCCATTGTCGACAAAATTGATGAAGTAAACAGTGTTGCCTTGATCCGCGATCAACAAACGGGATTACTGCATGCTCGTCATATGCATGAGCTGTACCCCGACGATGCGCAATTTCATAGTGAGCAGGATACTTACTATTAGTTGAGGCTAAAATCTTGTAAGGGGCTATATAGCAAAATGCCGAGCAAGAGCTCGGCATTTTTTATTGATTAGGCTTATTCAGCATCCCACTCAAAATCAGGCGCTTCTTCAGGATTCGCGCGATATTTTAATTGCATACCATGTAGGAAGTTGCGCATGATTTGGTCTTTACATACGCGGTAATGCTTGTGATCAGGTTTTCTGAAAAAGGCACTTAATTCATGTTTGCTCAGTTGAAAACCCGTTAGCCCTAGCACTTCTAAGACTTCTTCTGCTTTTAGGTTCAAGGCAATTTTCAGTTTCATAAAGATAATATTGTTGTTTATCTTTTTCTCTGGTGCCGGCTGTGGGCCTTCGCGTTTTCCGCGTTTTTCATTGATAAGACCGTTTAAAAAAGCCGCTAAGGTTTTGTCGCTACAATTTTTATAGGCAGGATCTTCTTCTTTCTTTAGCCAATCACTTACTTCACTGCGGGTAACGGTTTGGTCAGCCAGAGCAAAAATGGCGATCATTTTGTTGTCGTTAAAGTTAAAGCAGTAGCGAATACGGCGAAGAATATCGTTGTTAGTCATGCAAAGTTCCTGATCAAAATTAAGTGTGCTAGGAAAAATAAATCTACCAAGCGCAGAGCCAGCAGGATTCTACTTGAATGCGAAACAAGTAGATAGGCTAATCCCTGTTTATTTATTGAGCGTAGTCAAAGCTCAGCGGAGCAGCTAAGTTTTTAATTAGAAAATTGAACGAAGCCGTTTGTCTCGCCGCTGTAGGGGGCACACTACGCGCCTCTCAAAAATAATGCCGCTCAGTTAACCGAGCGGCATTATTTGACTAACAACTATATTTAAGGAGGCTAATATGACCCTTAATGGTAATTAAGAGAGGTTGCTTTACCTCTAAATACCCAATAAGAGAAGGCGGTATAAGCCAAAATAACCGGCACTACGATTAGTGCGCCAATTAAAATTACCGACAGCGACTCAGGGGCTGATGCTGCTTCCCATACGGTGATTTGTCCGGGTACCACATAGGGAAAGAAGCTAAAGCCAAGTGCACTAAAGCACAATACAAAAATCAACATCACTAAGCAGAAGGGAACCCAACAGTGACGATCGTTTTCTTTGGGTAAACGTCTCAGCAAAACATCATTAAAGATGAAGGCTGCAAAACACAACGCCGGGATCAGTAATACAAACATTACTAAGGGGAAATCGAACCAGCGGTCAAATACTCCTGGGTTTACCAGCGGGTTGACAATGGATACCGCTATCACGCCGATTAGGCAGAAACGACCGGTTGTTTTTGCCCAGTTTACAGAGCGCTGTTGTAGTTCACCTTCGGTTTTCATGACTAGCCAAGCCGCACCAATATAGCTGTATGCGGCAGTAACACCTACACCACTTAATAAGCCAAACAAGTGGGCACTTAGGCCTTCTTCAAAGCCCATTACATATAAACCTAACATGTAGCCTTGGGCTAAGGTGGTGAGAATAGAGCCTGCTTTAAAGGTTCGATCCCAAGCGAGCTTGTGGTCAATGGCCGCTTTGGCTCTAAAGTCGAAGGCCACGCCACGCATAATAAGCCCGATCAGCAAAATCGCTACCGGAATGTATAGATGATACAACACCACACTATGCGCAGCAGGAAAGGCAATCAGCATGATGCCAACCGCGAGCACTAACCAGGTTTCGTTAGCATCCCAAAATGGCCCGATTGAGGCAATCATGGTATCGCGCTGTGCTTCGTCGGCTTCCCCCATTGGCAGTAGAATTCCTACACCAAGGTCATAGCCATCTAAGATGGCGTAAATAAGAACCGAAAGGCCCATTAAACCGATGAAAATGACCGGTAACCAGTAGGCGTCCATCATACGTTGGTACTCCCTTCAGTAGTGTTTTCCAGTTGGTTTAGGTTGGTTAAGTTTCCATCTGGTTTGGGTTCGTTGGTTTCAAATTCTTCTTCTTTCACCGCTTTACGCGCCATGAGAAATACCGTTCGAATGTAGGCAACTAGCAAGAAGGCGTATACGATCAAGTATAGGGCCAGTGAAAAGGCAACGTTTGAAGCGGGTAAGCTGGTTACCGCATCTTCGGTACGCAATACGCCGGTGACCAACCAAGGTTGACGCCCAATTTCTGTGACATACCACCCCGCTAATGTTGCCACCCAACCCGAGAATGTGGTGGCGACTAATATTTTAAGCATCCAGTTAGGCATTTTGCCGCGGCGTACCATTTGGTAGCTACCAAACCAGCTTAGCGCTAGCATCAGTAAACCCAAACCGACCATTACGCGGAAGCTCCAAAATACTGGGGCTACTGGTGGATGTTCATTTTCAAATTCGTTCAAGCCTTTAAGCTCACCATTAAGGTCGTGAGTCAAAATTAAACTGGCAAGTTTAGGGATACCAATAGCAAATTTGTTGGTTTTTGTTTCTTCGTCTGGCAAGGCAAATAGCAGTAGAGGCGCGCCTTTTTCGGTATGCCATATCCCTTCAATAGCGGCGATTTTTGCGGGTTGATGTTCTAGGGTGTTTAAGCCGTGGTAGTCGCCAACTAAAGCTTGAGTGGGCGCTAACACTGCAGCAACTATCATGCTTACTTTTAAGGTAAGGCGTGGTGCTTTTTTCACATCCCCTTTCAGTATTCTATAGGCTGAGATACCCGCAATGAAGAATGAGGCAGTTAAACCCGATGCGATTAACATGTGGGTTAAGCGATAGGGGAATGAGGGGTTAAATACAATCGCAAACCAGTCGGTGGGGAAGGCAACGCCATCGCGCATTTCAAAGCCGGTGGGTGTTTGCATCCAAGAGTCGAGCGCTAAAATCCAAAAGGCCGATAAACTGGTGCCTACCGCGACCAATATGGTGGCCAAGGTATGGACTTTGTTTGGTACGCGTTTAATGCCAAACAACATAATGCCTAAGAAGGTAGCCTCGAGGAAGAACGCGGTAAGTACTTCGTAACCAAGTAAGGGGCCAGCAATATTACCTACGGTTTCCATGAAACCTGGCCAATTGGTGCCAAACTGGAATGACATGGTGATGCCACTCACTACACCTATCGCAAAAGATAGTGCGAATACTTTCACCCAAAAGCGATAAGCACGCATCCAAATGGGATTGCCGGTCATATCGTGGCGAACTTTAAAAAATACTAAAAACCAACACATCGCAATGGTGATGGTGGGGAACAGGATGTGAAAGCTGATATTTGCAGCAAACTGTATCCTCGATAGCATTAGGGCATCAAGCATGGTTAAGCCTCATTAAGATTGATAATGTGATTAGCTGGTGGCAGATCCCTTGTTACCAACAATTTTGTCTTTTAGTTCTAAAATTTTGCCAATACCTGAGCCCATTTTCATTAAACTCTGCAGTTTATCGGGGTTCATAGTATTGAGTGCGTAAGACCACTGAGTAATTAGCTCCAACAAATCATGGATTTCTTCCATTTTTTGCTGGGTATATTTGTCTGCTTCGTTCTCTGGTTCTTCTAATAAATTAGAGCGTAGCAATGAAAGGGTTGGATCTACTTCGCGTTTGCTGCGTTCTTCAAACACCGTTCTAGCCATGTCCCAAATAGAACCGGCAGCGGTGAAAAACTCTCGGCGTTCGCCAGCTTGATGACTGAGCTTAACTAAACGCCATGATTGCAGCTCTTTTAATCCCATACTCACGTTGCCGCGACTAATGCCAAGTTGTTGCATAATTTGTTCTGCGTGCAGAGGATGCTGGTTGATCACCAGTAAAGCCAGTATTTGACCAACGGTTCGATTAAAGCCCCAACGGCTGCCCATTTCTCCGAAATGCAGCACAAAGGCTTGGCTTTTCTCCGATAATTGCACGCGACAAATCCTTTTTATTGAACTTTCAGAAAACAGTGAAACTTTAATTGAAAATTGATTTAAGTCAATATTTTTAAGGTTAAATTTGATGGGATTATTAAATTGTGAGCCCTGTTGAGCTTAACTTTAGAACTCGCAGACTTAAAAATCGCAATGATGACGCCAATTAGACGTTTTCTTGATAATACGCATTTTGTTATGCTTTTTTTGTTATTTTATAGGTTTATTTGTGGTTGTGAGCGCTTACTAACTTGGGGTGGTTTTGATAGAAAAAGAGGTGTTTTCCATACAACACGGGTTTGGCCGTATACTTGAAGAAGCGCGTAGAGTTGGGCATTGCCAAATAAAGCATCAACGAACAGCATCGCTGCAACAAGCACAAGCGATGAATGGGATTGTAGGTATCTATCGTTGATAAATGGCTATGAAAATCTGGTTACTCGATGCGGTAAAAAGCCTGATGAGAAGCGTGTTGGTCATCAGGCTTCCGTTTATTAAGCATCATGAATAAACGTTTAAGTGACCGTTTTACGCCTCTATAGCAGCAATACGGGTATTGGTTATTTTCAGCGTGTTATTTAATCGATGCTTGCATCAATTCAATTAGCTCTGCTTCTGATAAGACTTCTCGTTCTAGTAATGCTGTGGCTACCGCTTCTATTTGTGGCCAATGATCACGGGTGAGCTTATCCGTTTCTGCTGAGGCATCGTCTATCCAAGATTTAATTAGGTTTTCAGTCTGTTGCTTAAAATAACTCTCACCTGCTAATTCTTGAATAGCATTGATGTCGAGGTTGTAGCTGTCTGGGTGCATGCCATAACGTGCAATGGCCATCCACGCGCAATGCATTGCTTGTCTTAAATCACTCGATGCACCGGTATCTAAACCATCATCTGCAAACTGTTTAACCTGCGCAGCTCTTCCTGCTAAGGCAATACAAGTGAGAGAAAACCAGAATGACTTGGTGTAGTCGATTTTTTGATCGTTGTTATACGCCACCATGCCTAGCGTTTTTTCCCGAGGAACAATACTAACTTGTTCGATGTCTCTTTCTGGCACCAGTATCTTAGAAAGTACCGCGTGTCCTGCCTCGTGGTAAGCGGTTTCGGCTAACGATTTTTCACAACTATCCTGAGATCGTTTTACCCCGTATTTAAGTATATTTACTTGCTCAATAAGGGCAGTTTGGTCAATTTTTCTATTGCCTTCAGTGAGTGAGCGAAGCACTGACTCTCGATGGATTTTCTCCAGATCGGCGCCGCTGCAACCCGCTGTTAGGCTAACGATTAGCTCTGGATTTATGTCTTTTTCATAACAGTCATTGGCAAGAAATCGATGAATAAACCATAACCGAGCGCCTTTATCTAAATAGGGAACTTCTAGTTGCAGATCTAAGCGCCCTGAACGTAATAAGGCGTCATCTAACTTATCAACTAAGTTTGTGGCTGCCACAATAAACACCGGTTCTGATGCTTGGTTAAAACCATCTATCTCTACCAACAAGCGGTTAGTTAATGCATCCGCCATAGGGCCGGCTTGGCCGCGCTTAGGAAGCGCGTCAATTTCATCAATAAACACGATGCAAGGCGCATATTTTCGGGCGCGTTCAAATAGTTTTTCGATAAACGACGTTGATAATAAGTCGTTCCCTGAGCAACTAATCATCGGCAAACCAGCTTCACTAGCAAGCGCACGAGCCAAGGTTGTTTTACCCGTTCCTGGCGGGCCATACAGCACCATACCTTTGGGAGCTATAATGCCTTGCTCTGCAAGAGTATCTTGGTTTTTGATGATGCTGATGATTTCAGTTAAGCGCCGTTTTACTACGTCGTGCCCCGCAATATCGGAAAACGAAATGTTGGGCAAATCAATGACAATGCCTCCAGTTACCTCAACATCTTCAGCCCTCAATAACACATCAAGACTCGGTGAGCTCAACTGCACATTTAGTTTCGTGCCGTCTAACTGACAGTGAGCGCTAAAACTAAATACTTCATGGCGTGTTCGTAAGGACTTAAACTGGGCTTCTTTATCGTCGACGGTCAAAAAATTAACGAGGTCGGTAGCCAGCGAAATACGGATAGACTTTATCTCTGAGCGTGTATTGCGTCGTAAAAAGTCAGTAATGGGGTCAATTAATTTACTGCTGATATTCGCTTTTATATCTCGAATATCGAACAAAGGAGAAAAGCTCATGACGAGTAAATGGCTTAACTCATCTGCTAGTACATCGAACTTTATTTGGCTCAGTTGGCTAAACGCCTGAAGGTCGTTCTCAAGTTGCCTAATGGCTACACGCATTAGCTCTGCCCATCCCAGCGTTTTAAATAATAGAACGCTTCCCTGAGATAAACGCGACAATAACTCTGGTGGTACAGCTTGCACCTCTCGTCCGCGCTCAATTTTTGTTTCTTTTCTCAGTTGTTCTATTAGTGCAGCACGCGCTTTAGCAGGGCTGGTCTCTATGGCTTGAAGGTATTCTTTTTTCCCATACACTGCCCGCCCAAGATTGGAAGTGAAAATAATAATAGTGTCTCGGAAATCGACAGCTTGTTCGGTGTATTCATCGGTCATCCAGCCGCTCGACAATAAGCTCAGAAAGCCCATCAATACTTGAGTGTGTGCTTTCTCAAGTTCGTCAAACACAAGTACCGACTTAGGGTTCTGTTTAACAAATTCGGTTAATTGCCCCGGCGCCGAATCGTCATAGGTTTTCTTAGCACCCACTAAACCAAACACTTCGTTTGAGTTGGTATAGTGGGTCATATCAAAGAGCTTATATTGGTATTCGTCACCTAATTGTTTGGCAAAACGCTCTGCTAAATAGGTTTTTCCTGAGGCGGGGGGGCCAGCAAATAAAAAGACACCCTTTGGCTTATCTCGGCGGCCATGCCATAAAGATGATGCGACATTGTCAATGAGGTGCTCAACAGCATGATCTTGCCCGTAAACCTCCTCTAACAATCCGGTTTTCACTTGTTCTAATTTAGCCAGTTTATCTCGATAAGCTGCGCCACCTGTAGGCAATTCAAACAGTTTCATCTGCTCGATCCATGAAGAAGGCTCAAGTGGCGGATTTATTTTTTCTAAGATTTCACTGACCTGTTTTGAAAAAGGCAAAACGGTGGCACTCTTAGCTTGTTCTAAAGCAGAATAACTAAGTGTTGCTGCATACTCCTCTGCCAGTTTAAAACAATCAAACGGAGGCAATTTAAAACACTCTGAAAGCTTCTTAAAAACATCCATTTCTCGGTCTACCGCATACCCAGCCAAACATAAGTAAGCTGCCCCAAGGTGTTCCTCGTAAATGGCTGAGGCCTTTTCCTGTAAGGCGATATATTTGGT
This sequence comes from Agarivorans sp. MS3-6, assembly GCF_054112545.1. Lineage (NCBI taxonomy): Bacteria > Pseudomonadati > Pseudomonadota > Gammaproteobacteria > Alteromonadales > Alteromonadaceae > Agarivorans > Agarivorans sp. MS3-6. The sequence goes on from NZ_CM134202.1 coordinate 2,365,659, forward strand.
GAACAGAAGTAATGTTTTCAAGCGTTTATATCCCTTTAAAATGCCAGAGCGACTTTATCCCTCCATTCTGTAGAGCATATTGAAGTACCTACCTTTAGCAAGCTAAATAATGAGTTAACCTCAAAAAAAGTAAATTTATTAATACCTTAGTTATAAAATAAGGTATTTTAAACGAAGTTTAACAAATTCTACTTGAATGGAGTCATTAATGAGTTTAATCCAGCGCTACACCAAGCTATTTGAAGAGTTTTCTAGTCATCGCGATAATTGGGAGATTAGCTCCAAGGAACCTTTTATTGTTAGTAGGGTAGAGTCGGATAGCCAGTTACCTTTGTCTATCACTTTGTTTGGTGACGATAAAACCGTTCATGTTTGCTTTAACCTTTATAGCAACAAACAATCCGTTGAATTAGCTAGAGAATTACTAAAAGCACAAGGGAAAAAGCGGATTGACGTTAAAGATGAAGACTCGGGCTTAGACATCCTCATTGATAATGATGGCTTTGCAACCGTATTAAGTACGAGTGATTCAAGCCCTGAAGAAGTGGCGGAACGACTTGATGAATACCTTGAAGCATCAGAGTCGATACTCATTAAATTATTAAGAACCGCCCAAGACGCCATCTCAAAAAGCAAAGAGACTGAAGGCGACTCGGAGCCAGCAGCCGTTGAAACCAAGGCTGTTGATCACTTAAGTGCCGACCAAGTTGTGGCGCATTTCTTAGATAAAAATGATTATAAATACGAACATGACGAAGAAAAAAAGCGCTTTGTTTTTGGCTTTTCAACTCGCAAATACTTAAACGGCAAAGATAAACCTAGCCTGCGTATAGTGATTGAATATTCAGATAAAACTTTACTGCGCTTTGTGACTCCGTGGCTTTATCAGTTTGATCTGGACAAGACCGATTACAGTTTAATTGCCTCTGCCATTGCTTGGTTCCAGTTCGAATATAAATTTTTATCGATGTCTTTGGACCCATCAGATGGAGAGTTACGCATCTCTATCGACATTCCATTAGGCGATGGCGTCGTCAACCCCGGCCAGATAGAACGACTAGTGACTTTTATTCATCAGTTTAGTGAAGATACTTATGAAGAACTGTTTGGCTTAATGCTTGAAGACAGCCAAGCTGCTGAAGCTAAGCTGCACTCTCTGCTTAAGGCGCGTAAAGAAAAGGTATCAAACTTCCAATGGTTTGAGTCAATAAAAGACAAACTGGATGAATTAAGTGAGCAGCAGAAAAAAGACATTGAAGGCATCCTAAATCGAGAAAGTGGAGAACAACAAAGGGGCGGTATTTAATGGCTCAGCGCAAGCGACACAACGTAATGCGTTATTGGCTGCGTCAGGCTATTCAAAGCCCAGTCAATCATCTGGTTATTTCTACGCTACTTTTTGGCGCGTTAACCTTCATCATATTTTGGTTCACCATAAAGTGGAATTTATTGCCATTAGAGCTTTCAGCTAGTCAACTATCGCAAGAAAATACCGGCTTGTTTGATGCTCTTGGTGGCTGGGCCTTAGGCTTTGCCGGAGCACTGGTGGCGATTCGCATTGCTGGCTTAGCGGCTAGCATTCAGCAGAATGACTCGATCAGGGAGCAAGTAAACCTATGGGGCAGTGAGGTTGAACGTATTTCAGAGCTTAATTCTCGCTTAACGCGCGCAGCTTATGATGCCAAGCGAGCATGTGCTGCCGTGTTATTACATGCTGAAGAGCTTTATCGTACACAAGAGCTTCCTTCTAGGATTCCGGAGCACCTTAACAACCCTATTAACAAAGCTGCCGCTGTCCAGAACGAACCAAGCGAAGGAAAGCGCGAATTAGAACAAAGCCTGCAACACAAGTTAGAGCAAAAGCTTGAGGTGCTTGTTGAAGTAATCGAAGAAGCGTTTAAAGACTCACTCTTTCGTTCAGTGTTACTGCACGCAAATAGCGAAGGTAGCAGCTCAACGGTCAACAACAACTCAACGTTGATTAGTGACTTCTTTAGCGACAGAAGCGCCCGTGAACAAACCATCAGCATTATTAAAGAAAACCAGCACTTCTTTAATATTCTTGAAGGCTTACATCACGGTGCTCGAAATTTTGGTATTGGTTTAATGGAGCTTAGGGCCAAAGATCTATTTGTGCATTTTCGAAAAGACTTGATGCGCATTACCGAGTTTCAAAAACAAAAAAGCAACAATGATACGAGCAAAATCGAGATATCTGATGCTGCTTGGCTATTCCTTGGCTTACTGTTACTGAGAAGTAAGGGTGATGCGAATCTTCATAGCCAAAACCATGGGTTTATCTTTCTTTCATTGTTACTTGGGTCTCTCCCTACCGACGAAACGGTTAGCCGTTATCTCAATGACAAAGCTTCAGATGTAGCGAAGATTTACTCAAAAGACGGTATGGATGACTTAAAGCGGGAAATATCAGAGCTATCTAAGCGACTCTACTTTGTAAAAGGGGAAGAGTTAAGCGAGCTAGCTAAGTTGGTATCATTTTGCGACAGTCATCTTGAATACCTAGAGGTATTTGCAAAAAGTACTGGCATAAGCTCTACCAGCCACGAGGATGAAGCTTCAAGCTTTATCAAACAAGATAAAGCTGATATTGCAGATGATAAAGAAAAGAGCGATGAAGGTAGCGGTTCACGCCAGAAAGGCTAAGGTTTAACGTTGATTGCCGATGCCTTTTTATTGGCACTGCAGAGGTGTTTTACGTGGTCCCCAACAGGGGACCATGTTGACCCTTTTTACTTTCCGATACAGAAAGTAAAGACACCCATAAACACTGGCTTGACCGCGAACTTGGGGGACCGATTGGGGACCAAATTGATAAAAAGTGCCTAAACCCAAGTTCACTTACATATACGAATATAGTCGTTCATTTTACACTTCGGTTCTAAAAGATTGTGGCTTATTCCAAGATTACGTTATAGATATACAAGTATATATAAAGATTACAATAGGCTTAATTACTTGAAAGGCAACAAAATAGGAACATCGCTTCGGTAGGTAAAAACGTAGTATATTAAGCAAATAGTTTAGAGTTTCTTTATATAGTCTTACCAGCTTACCTAAATAAGTAGCAATGAAAATGTTTCATATTGAAGATCAAGTTGATTTACAAGTTTTGTCTGAGTCTGCGGAGTTAGAGTTTAAACTCGCGCAAGGAAAGGATGGTAAAGGAAAGCTCCCTGATGATTTTTGGCCAACTTATAGTGCGATGGCTAATGGTCGTGGCGGCTATGTGGTCTTAGGCGTACGTGAAAAAAAGGGTCAACTAACGCTTGCTGGTATTGAAGATATTGAAACTGTTCGTAAGCAACTTTTTGACATAGCTAGTAACAATGGCAAGGTCAATATTAACTTATTGACTAACGATCATGTGCAAGTGATAACGGTAGAAGGGAAACAGCTACTGGTTATCGAGATCCCCGCCGCACGCAGGGAGCAAAAGCCTGTTTATCTAAAAAATCAGCCAATGAAAGAGACTTTTGTGCGTTTGGATGAAGGGGATCATCGCTGTAGCGAAGAACAGGTTAAACGCATGATGGCTGAACAGGTTGAAAGTAGCCGAGACGATATAATCCTTAAAGGGTTTGATTTTGGCGACATTGATACTGATAGCCTTAGCGCCTACAAGAACTTATTTGCTGCGGCTAAACCTTTGCACCCATGGCTAGAGCTCGACCTATTTGAGATGTTTAAGAAAATCGGTGGATGGAGAAAAAACCGTCAATCTGGTGATGAGGGCATCACGTTAGCTGGTGTACTTATGTTTGGTACGTGGGACGCTATTCAAGAAGCAGCTCCTAACTACTTTGTTGATTATCGAGAAAGAGATGAAGCGAATACCCAGCGATGGATTGATCGTGTGTATCCTGATGGATCTTGGTCTGGAAATGTTTTCGATTTTTATAGACGCACATACCGAAAGCTTATCACAGATTTAAAGGTGCCATTCGAACTACAAGAAGGAGTTCGCTTGGATGAATCCAAAGCTCACGAAGCTATTCGTGAGGCTATGGTTAATACCCTTGTTCATGCTGATTACACTGGACGCAGTTCAATACTAATTGTTAAACGACCTGATCTATTTGGGTTTCGCAATCCAGGTTTAATGCGTGTTCCTCCCGATATTGCTGTCAAAGGTGGCGAAAGTGATTGTCGAAACCGACGTATGCATCAGATGTTTTTGTTAATCGGTGCAGGAGAACGAGCTGGGTCAGGTATACCAAAGATTTATAGTGGGTGGGCGGCCGCCAAATGGCGAACACCTAAACTTTATGAGAAGCAAATTCCTTCTGAGCAGACACTTTTAGAGCTATCGACAGCAAGTCTAATACCAAAAGAAGTAACAGATCTGCTCGGGTCTTTATTTGGGGAGAGTTTTTACACACTAGATGAGCTTGAACAAATGATTGTGACTACTGCTGCTATTGAGGGGTGGGTTAATCATGAGCGAGCCTGCCAATTAACGAGTAAACATTCCAGAGACGTCACTTTGACTTTGCCAAAGTTGGTAGATAAAGGATTTTTGGTTGCAAGTGGTGTGAAGAAGGATAAGTCTTATAGTTTACCGGGTATGGAACCACCTTCTCCGGAAGATGTTTTTTCAAATACGTTAACTTCATTAGATAACTTAACGCATAACGTCGAGAGCTTAACGCATTCCGACGTTAACTTAACGCATAGCAGCTCTTTTACTCATACCACTAAAGGTGATTATAGAGATTCTAAAGGTCGCTTTATTAGTGAAAAAATAGATAAACCCTTTGTTGATGAACTAAACGTATTGACTAATGAGTTCTGCTTAGAACTTAACACATTAGGTAGTCAAGCTAGAGAACAGCGTCGTTTGGATGTAGATACAATGAAACAGATAATTAGCAAGTTATGTAAAGGGCATTACATATCAGTCGCTGTACTTGAAATTCTGTTAGATCGAAAACCACAAAGTTTGCGTCAAAATTATCTCAAACCTATGGTATCTGAAGGGGTTTTAAAGATGGCTTTTCCTCATAAACCTAATTCACCAATGCAGGGATATACGACTTCAGAGTAGCTGTTATCTGCAGTAGCTTAGGCTCGTGCTCCTTCTAGTCTAGAGATATAAGAGCAAAGCCAGCTATGCTGGCTTTGTTGTCTACTCCTCTAAATAATCGTCATTATTGGGGTTATGGGCATCTGCCCAGTCATCCATATCGGCGTCATTATTTGGATTGTTAATATCAGACCAAAGATCTAATTCATCATCAGTTAAGTCACTAGAATCTACCATATTACTTCTTCTTTGATTGGTTTGGGTTTAACTGTTTGCCTCGGTTACCCTGGCCTTGATCGTATTGGCGATTAGTACCAGAGGTCCTATGGTTAGGGTTTTTGGCATTGCTAGCATTGTCTTGTGGTTGAATCTTCTTACTCATTTTAATGGCCTTATTCTGTTGATGGTTGCGATGTAAGCGTTTAATTTTATTGTCAAACTGCTGTCGCGTAGTAATCATTACGGGTTTAAGCCCATCATCAGCCACGAACCAAATAAACCGAAAGCGCCTTCCTAGCTTGAACCTTATTAAATTGGGCGTATTGCGGATTTTCTTCCCGCCTAATTCAATGTAAGAGTAACCAGCTAAAATTTTTTTCTCTAACGCATACGCCTTTGTCACTTGGCACTGAGGAATATGAGAACGGAATGACTCTATAAGTTGATTTGTTAATGTCATTCTTGCTCTCCCTGATGGACGAAAGTAAGAATGATCGAGTGCACTGCACTCGCAACAATTTATTTCAACAAATTTTCTAGAAATGTATCGAACTCATTAGCTTCGTTGTATTTTCGTTGAACAAGAGTTTGATATTTTATGAAAAGAGGGTTGGTTGATGTGATGGAGAGAGACGTATCATAAGCCTCTTTAAGTTGATCATTGATGAAGTACATCATCATGTTATCAACATTGGTGAGCGCGCCGCTTTGCGCGAGTAAGCTTTGCATTACACTTGTCGTGCCGTTAAGCGATAATTGAGGCAGTTCTGAAAAAGGGTTAGGTAAACCCTCTTGGTCTAGAGGCTTTGTTGATTTTAACCAGGCAATAAGCTGTGAAAACTTAAGGCTATTTATCGATACATCCAATAGTGCTTGTCGACCAGACAATACAGAATCTAATATCTCAGCGGCCTCAATTCTTTTATCAGGCTTAGAAAAAATATCTTTTACTTTTTTTGTTTTTGAAAAAAAAGCCTGAAGAATAATCGCATTATGCAGTTTTGCCAGCCCTTCTTGGGTAATGTAAATGTTGTCTTTAGTCGAGCTGTTAACCATTTTCTCTTTCTTTATATCTAAAAAACCTTTACTTCTTACCAGCGGATACACGAGATCTTTAAACGCTTTATGCTCAGCAAGTCGCACCTTAAAGAGTTTGTTTATGGCAGCTGGAATAGTGATTAAGTTTTTAGATATCACAGGATAACTCTAGTAATTTTCGTTCTTTTGGATGACTGGCTTTAGATGAGTAAGCCGCGATAAATTTAGCTCGCTTGAACCAATCCGAACCACATGAATAATGCGACTCTGCAAATTCGGTTAGTACACCCAAACAATAGCCAGCCCGAAGGCTCTCTGATAATGATGTTGTCTGCGCAGCGAAGAGTTGTTGTTTGTGTTTTGATTGGTAAATATTTACCAATTCAGTACAGCTTTCAGTTAAATCTACGGGTTTTGCAAGCACCGAGGTTGAAGTGCTAAGCACTAATGTTGCTAGCAATATCTTAGGGTTAATTATCATTGCTCGTTTCCGCGTGTTTTGTCGCATGTTGTATTGGAGCGTTTTATACCCCATTCGTCCGCGTTGTATGTTTCCGGATCTGGCGTTCGGAATTTCAAGCGTTTGCTAGGTACAGAAATATACAAGCTCAGAAGAATGCCAAGAAATTCCACCCATTGTTGATAGTTATGCGTTTGTAATAACAGCACTTGGGTGCGGGTCGCACCTTTACTGATATCATCAAACATCAGCAAGCTAAAAAGTAGCCAAATAAACAACGAAAACTTACCCAGCCAAATGAAAGGAGTAACAATATTTAAGCCCCAATGTTGTGAGGTTAGCTTGGTGTAGTTGTAATAGCGTTTCAGCATTAGTATAAAGCTCACGCTAAAAACGGCCTCTATGGTCGATATTTCACTTAAACTAGTTTCATATTCAAAAATTCCATTGAGTACTGAAACGAATGTTAATGCGCCAAAGAGTATAATGGTAATGAATGTAAAGGCCCCAAACATTCGAGCCAACGTTCGGCCTAAGCTCCAATCTAGTTCTACCAAAAGGTTTTTTAATGTAAGTCCAAAAGGTTTTGCTATTGATTTTGCTGAATCAACATCATTTTTAGATACTTCTTCCATAAAGATAACTGCTTAAATATCAATCATTAAAATTGTACATCAAGGATAATGGCGCTTTCCAGCTTTAGCGCTAAGTTTAGTGATCCAAGGAACCTTGGGGCTTTTTGTAAACCAAAGTAGCAACTTGCAAATGACTTGTGGAGCCCCTTCTCCTAAAGCTAGTCTCTCGCTTGTAATGTTAGGTAACCATATGGGTATACCCATACGACCACATTTGTCAGTTCTGCATATTCGTATTCAATAGGATCTTGTTCACTGAAATGACTACAGCGTTTCATGAAATTTAGAACCTAATGAATACGGAGCATTGATATGAGCGGTCAAAATGTGGGGTATATCCGAGTTAGTACAGTTGATCAAACGAGTGAACGGCAGCTGCATAGCATTTCGCTGGATACCATTTTTGAAGATAAGGTTAGTGGCAGCACCACTGACAGGCCAGGGTTAAATCAATTACTTTCCCACGTTCGCAGTGGCGATGTTGTTCACGTGCATGACATATCACGGCTGGCTCGTAACACCGGTCACCTGCTCGAACTAGTTGAGCGTCTTCTTGGCTCTGGTGTCGCCATTACTTTTCATAAAGAACAACTAACGTTCTCCGCAGATAAGGCCAACCCAATAAACCAGCTTATGCTCACCATGTTAGGGGCTATTTATCAGTTCGAACGGTCTTTAATCCTTGAAAGGCAGCGTGAGGGGATTGCGCTTGCAAAAATGCGTGGTGTCTACAAAGGTCGGAAGCGGTCTATCGACACACATCAAGTAAAAGTGCTGCGAGAAAGCGGAATGAGTTACAGAAAAATAGCTCAGGAGCTAAGTATCAGCCTATCTAGCGTACAGCGAGCCTTGAAAAGGCCATAGCATTATGGTGTTCCTATAACCCACCCTGAAGTTTGTGAGCCTAAGCGCAAAGGGCTGTAAATACTGAATCTCCCTTCAAAGAAAAATATTTTTGAGTAAACGTGACAATTGAACCAAAAAGTTAAACTACATAAGGTTGGTCTTGTTTTTCTCGGAGTAAATTTGTCAGACATTGTTCTCTTGGTTTAATGGCCAGGCACTAAATCAAAAGAGGAAATATGATGTTTTCAAACTTAGAGGTAGCTTTACTCGTTGCATGGCTTGAGGGTAACGACCTCGCAGCGCGAGATATAGCAGCAATGCTGGATCCTTACGTTATCTACAAATTACCTAAGAAGTATTTACAATCAATCACACCCTTTCCTGACATCGATGAGTTCAATTGTATCGTTGAAATTATTAGTGAAAAGGTAAAGTTAGAGCTGGCTCGCCATCCTAAATTGAATTGAAATATTTCTTCAAGTTAGTGAGAGTAACAATAAGGGCTGCTAGGCGGCCCTTGTCGGCGAACAATAAATTTTGATCAGTTTTCAACTCGTATTTGGACAATTTCGAGTTATGGTTAACCGTTTCTTAGAACCCGGAAAGTGTCGAGAGTCCTCAGTCCTTACCAAACATAGCCATGTATGGAATTGAGGACACAATTGGAGTTGATGCGGCAGCGGCTGTTCACAACATAATGTCAAGCCAGTTAATTGGTGAAAGCGAACGTTACTTCACTGATGAAACTTGCGCTGAGCACCCAAACAAGAAAGTAGCAGGGGTAATGTTCACTTATTTTCGAGCCGTTCACGAAAAACTTTAAACCATAAAAGAAAATACTATGGAAACTATTACGCAGCGCTATTTATTGCTGGCACAACAGTGACATACGGAGCGGCTAGCGACCAGTTTTTAAGATTAATAACGGTAACAACCAATAGAGAAAAAGACCATGTTTAAGAAAACAAAATCCAGCCCATTTGGCACACTAGCGAACGTTCGCATCGATGGTAGCGGTAACTTAGTGATCATCAACGTTGAAGGCCGAACGCTAGTGATGACAACGAAATACCCACAACTTGAAGGTGTAGCTCTTAAAGCCCTTCGTTTAGTTGGCCGAGAAACCACAATCACCACTTCACAGACAACAGCTGAATGGTCAACTATGCAATGGTTCTGTGACATTAGCGCTGCTTAACTCTAAACTTGTATGCGCAAACTATGAAAGTAGCCAACGTTATTCGCACTAGCGAAGTCATTATGTCGAGTTCGTGTAATGACCTAAATTCTTTTGCATTTACCAGCGTTTAGTGGCGATTTTAAAGTATGGCTCGTTTTGTTTTGAGAGCCATAGTTTTAAATATTACTTAACTAACTACAAAATAGCTCCGCTAGAACGCCTATGACTCTCTTTGAGCTAAAGTGTTAGTTTAGTGTCACTGCAAAGTCTTGAAATGGAATTCTTTGTTATGTGCTTCTAGATACTTTTCAAATCGATCACGGTCAACTTCGCTTAGCTCGTCAGAGCAAAGCTCTTCGCCGCCTTGAATGCCAAGACTTTTTAACAATGGAGCTTCGAGTTTGGGTGATAACTGCGAGATGTACTTCGAACCTTTTTTTGTAAAGGTTAGTAAGTGAGCGTCAAAAAGTTTATCAATATGAGCACAAAGCAGTAAACCGTTTGCGCCATCAAGCCTCTGCTCATCACTTTTACATTTGGACCAAGGCACTATATGAGATGCAATTAAAATCTCTCGTATATTCGTAAGGGTCAACGCACACCTTTCACCATTACCCCATGTGCTGATAACGTTTTTTCTAAATTGTCCCTGCCCAACACGCGAGAGCACTAAGTTTTCTCGCTCTGTTTTTGCGGTAGTGGTGCCGAATATGCCGTCAATGTCTTGCGCCACGTTGGGTAAAGCCATTTTTGAGTACTTTGCTTCATGGTTACCGACCGCATAGTAGTCACCATCAATTAACTTGAGGGACATGTCAGAGACTTCTTCTATGTGCTGTTTTATCTCAGCCTTGTCTGTATCTGTATCACCACCGTTATCTTCTTTCCTTATAATTGGGAATGTTCTTAATGAGTAAGCTTCATTTTCCACCAGTTTGATATACTCAAGAGCTTCGCCAAAAGCATTGACCTTACGTCCTTCGCTATTAAACTCCCAGTCCATAGCAAGAATCAATGCTCTGTCTCGGTCTGTATAGACATCCCACGCACCAAAATACACTTCCTTACCTTCGTGATTAACAAAGGCCCACCCATAACGGTCATTGCGATTAGATGCGCCGTAAGACGCCATAAATGTTTTTCGTGACATTGTTAACCTTACTTAATAGTTAGTGTTTCTTCGTTTTGAACTCAGGAGTTGATTGCATAGCTTAAATCTGACAAATCAGTATATGAGATTCAAAATCACAATGTAGAACAGCAGTTTAGTGCTTAATGGTATTTTTACACTGATCATCTTTTATTCCATAGCCTGAGCAGCCCCAGAACTCTCTATATTTTCCGGTTCGTTTTTCATCGGCCTGCCGCATTTTTCACAAATTTTAAATGTATGCCCACAGTCTTGATTATTGCAGTCACTGGAAGAGCGCTTATCTACAGAAGGTGCTCCACAGTCAGAACAAACACGGGCCTTTCCAACTTTGCAGCCCCGCCCTGTACTGCATGAGTAGAACGCACCAAACTTACCGTTAATCAGCTTTAGGTAGCCTTCTTCGCAATTGGGGCATTTGAAGATTTTACGGTAGCGCTCTTGAAACGCTTTAGAGTGAATATTGACTTCGTACTTAGGTGCGAGTAATTCAGTGATAAACGCGGATGGTGAACTAGGGTCACCGATGATGCAAGACTTTTTCTTCGCCCTCGTTAACCCCACATAAAGCAGGCGTCGCTCCTCGGAATGCGGGTAGTCATCTAAAGTGGGTAACAAGGCTTCGACCACGGCCTGGTCTTTATTCTCATTGGGAAAACCTAACTTCCCTTGCGAAAACCCAATCAAAATACAGTAATCCGCCTCTAGACCTTTGGATTTATGAAAACTCCAAAACGCCACATTTTCATCGAGGTGAGACTGTTTTAGCGCTTCTCGAGACTCATTGAGTAGATAGTTGTATCGACCAATCTGGTAAGGCCTGAGAACCCTAGACATTTTCTAGGTTCTCCAACAACCGTTGTTTAAATCCCTAACTTGAAATTGGACAATTTCGAGTTACAGATGAGCCGAATATTAAGAACCTAGAACGAGTCTAGGATTCTCAGGCCTTAGCATGCATTGGTCTTTTAACACGTACGCACACTCGATATCGCCAAAGCTTTTTTGGTTGAAGAGCGACACGCAAAAGGAATGATTTGTTGGGCCAAATGATTGACTGTTTGTAAAACTAGTCAGTTCGATTTTTTGTGCTATTTTCACCCATAGGATAATAACAACAAACTCAATAAGGACCCTTCCATGTTCAAAATCTCATTCTTAGTGTGTCTAACATTGCTGAGCGGGTGCGCCGTTACCCCCTTAACACTAGAGCAGGCTGAAAACCGGCTTTTTGACGGCGAACTGGCTGACCAAGGTTTTAAAGAGAGAACGCAATACAAGGTTATGAGTGATCCCTTGGTGCTCTATGTAAAACCGACTGTCGCTGAAACATCCGACGTAAAAAACCGCTCTAAGGTCAGTGAAACCGTTAGTATTGCCGCCTTGTTGTCGGGTTCTTTGTCGGCGGTAGGTAATGTGTTCACCGCCAATTTATTACTGAAGGAACTGACGAAAACAGAAAAAAATTATTTTCGAATTCAATATGCCAACATGTGGCACGGTGCTGCCTTGCTCTCGTCGTTTAACCCAAACGTGTTAGGCGATGATGTCGTGCAACTGGAGGACGACTTTGCTGCCAATCTAGACGCGTTTAAGGCCATCGCCAAAGCCAGTGATCAACTTTGCAGCATTTCGGGCTATAACGATAAAGACCAATTCGCCAGAGCGCGTGGACTGTATTACAAGAAAGGTGCGATTAAACAACACATGTATATTTGCACCGATTACACCGTTATCGTCTCTACCGTGATATCGACCAATGAATATGTTGGCTCATATAACATGATTAAGTTTATGAGCCCAACACTAGACAATCCCTATTTAGCGGAGGTGTACGAGAATTTCGAGCCTTATATCGATCGATTCACGGGCGCCGCTTATTCTTGCTTACGCTGCGGGAATATCGTGTTCGTGAACAGCAAAGCGGGCGAAAAACAATATCCGTTGTTTAAAATGGAATAAGCCGAGCATTTGCTCGGCGGATTTACAGAACGTCCCTAAGCCAATAGCGCTTGGGGGCTTATAAACCGACCATGGTAGATAGTTGCTCTTGCGTTAATGTCTCAGCAACTTGCATCAACATATCTTTCGCCTCTCCTTGCGATAAACGGTACACCTTCTCATTCACCACATCTAATACACGCTCATAGTGATAGGTCAGTCTCTGTAACTGCTCTGTATTGTAGCGCTCTGTTTGGATCTGCTGCGTTAGCTGACCCCGTAAGATAAACAACTGAGGAATAGTCATGCCATTTAAAGCTTGAATGTCTGGCTTACTAGCCCCCCCTTTTAGCTACTGCGGTTGCCGTTTTTCCTGATCCCGGAATAGCGACAACGATGATAACACCGTCATTTTTTACAGCCATTATTTGTTGTGCATTAAGGTCCATGGATCATCCAAATTGTTAAAATAAATTCGACAGTTTTCTAGCTCTGAAATAGTTCGGAATAGGACGACATAATCATCACACATTTTGTTGGCTGCATTAACAAAATCAACCATCTCATTTCTTAGCATTTTGTGGCCTGTTTTTATGCCAATAAAGTCCCGAAAAACAGACCCTTTTTGGTAACCGTTTGGGCCCTTTTTTATGTGCTTAGTGGTAGGCACTGAGGACCTTTTTCTGTAGGTGATTTGGCGAAAATAGAAACAATGTCTCTCGAAAACATGATCGCCCACTTTTATCGAAAAAGTTTTGAAATAGATTTCCCTATATCGAAATCGGAAAAGGGGATTGGCCTTTTTGTGCTCCATGAGCGCCTCAAAATTTTCTTGATTGTAAAGAGCTACCCGTTGCAATAGTACCTCCATTGCTATCCGATATTGCGTACTATAAGGCTCAAACAGTTTGTCCATATCTATCTCCCAAAATTACATAAAACTAGGCATAAAAAGCATGTGCAGAAAAACACGAAAAAGCGTGTGCAAAAAACGCCAGAATCACCAATCATTTCACAAAACAATAGGACCAATTTCCCGTGTGCACTTCTCTAAGAAAAAGCGTGTGCAAAAAGCATGTGAAGATCACCAATTCAGCAAACTGCACATTTCACCAAAAATTTCTGATTTGAGGCGAATTGGCAACTATCTAGTCCCAAAACATACATAGTCAAAGTTTTAAAATGTTATTGTAGACGGGTGAAAAATAAATTTTAGTAACTGATTTTCGAACACGTATCGCCCCCTTTGTTGATAACTCTAATTTTTACGACCTGTTTTTTTTCCTCGGTTTTTTGAATCGCAAATATCTGCAATTTGCACTAAACAGCCTTGCTGTAAATAGCTCAATAAGTTCTGCTTCGTTAGCAAAGGGTGGTGCCAAATTCTGGCACCAAAACTGGCGCCAAATTCTGGCACCAAATCAAAGAGTTGTTCAGTAAAAAAATTGCATGAATTGACCATAAAAAAACCGAAAAAATTGGGCTTGATGTGGGCGTTTTGACCGCCTCATTTAACTAGGCGAACAGGGACATTACGAGCATTGAAGTTGTCTAATGCATATCAACAAAAAATTCACGATTTGAGATTGAGTAATGACGTTCAATGTGCGGATAAAAAACGCGCTCTAAAGACAGTTGGAATTATCAAGCGAAGTGATCTTGGTAAGACCTGAGAACACCAGACACTTTCGGGGTACCCAATAGATTGCCCCGAACTTTATGGACAAAGGCGAGCCTGGGTAGAAAGTTCTAACACATCTTTGCCCCAAAACGCGTTAGGCCTTCTTGCGAACAGCAAAATTTCCCACTGCTCTTTCCATACCAAAACTAATGGTTTTGAATCTGATTTTACGAGCCAAGTTTAATCGCCAACTAGAATGCATAAGCGCCTTGATGCTCTTTTAATAAGTCATCTATTTTGCAGCTTGAACCAAGCCCTCTAAGGGGCTTTTGACGCCCGTGGTATGACGACCGATAACATGCGTGTAAATCTCAGTCGTTGTTACATCCTGATGGCCAAGTAATTCTTGTATAGTTCTTAAATCCGTCCCTTGTTCTAATAAGTGGGTGGCAAAACTGTGCCTAAAGGTATGGCAACTTGCAGGCTTATTTATACCGGCATTACGCACGGCTTTGGTGACTGCTTTTTGGAGAACACTATGATGAATATGATGGCGTTTGAGCTCACCTGTTCTAGCGTCGATACACAGGCGAGTCGACGGAAACAAAAACTGCCAAGAAAACGACCGTTGAGAATGTGGATACTTACGGGCTAACGCGTAAGGCATCGTCGTTCCAGCATAATTTAGACTCATATCGTGGGCAAAAACACTTTTGCTCTGGAGAATGTTATCGAGAAGCTTTGGGATCAAGTTAGGGGGTAACAAAGTCACGCGATCTTTATTTCCTTTGCCTTGCCGTACGGTGATTGTATTTTGATCAAAATCTAAGTCTTTAATCCGTAATCTCAAGCATTCACTGAGTCTTAGTCCCGACCCGTAAAGCAGTGAAGCCATGATCTGATAATCCGCGGGTAAATTCGAAATCACTTGGCTCACTTCACCTCGAGTAAAAACTACGGGAATTTTGACTCGTTTTTTCGCGCGTTTCGCCTGAATTCCAATCATTTCGATACGTAGAACTTTGTTATAGAGAAACATTAAGGCATTAAACGCGATGTTTTGAGTAGCCGGAGCGACCTGCCTATCGACCGCTAGGTGAGTTAGAAATCGTTCAATATCAGCAGCTCCGAGCTTTGCTGGGTGCTGCTTATGATTAAAATACAAAAAACGCTTTATCCAATGCCAATAGGTTTGCTCGGTGCGAATACTGTAATGGTGCTGATAAATCGTATTTCTAAATCGCTGCTGGAGCCGCAATGGTGTGTTTGACATGTTGCGCACTTTTAAGCTGTATATATATACAGTATTTGTAGCTTCGTTTGCGTCATTTGTCAAAGTAATCAATGATAGAAATGGATCGACGATTGATTGATTCCAAGTAAAAAACTAAGGTAGACAATGGGTTAATATCAAATCATAAATTGATGAGCGAACGTGATGAAGATCATGTTTTTTGTGATAGGACGCGCGCTCATTGAATGGGATAGACCGCACGTGCGGCCTACTTAGCGTTAGCCATTTTTATTTGATTGGAGTTTCAATGGAAAATACATGGGCATCCGGATCTTTAGAATTACTGCGTCATGCGGATTCTCACATTCAACTTGATTCTGCATTTGATTCCCGAATTGCATTCATAAGCATTGATAATTCTGTCGAAACTTCTATTCGAACATTTCTATCACTCCCAGAAAAACTATCAACTTTCAAGTTCCCTAGAAAAGAAAGAGATGAAGTCGGTAATAGTTTCCCTAAAATGGTGGAGTTGTTATTTAAGTATGCTTCAGCAAAACTTGTTGGTTTAGATGAAGGTGATATTGAGCATTATCATAGAATTCGTAATCATTTATATCACGATGGTACAGGGTTATCTGTAGACCGTCGTTATCTAAAAGCCTATCGTCAAATAGCTTCAGTATTGCTCAATAACCTTTTTGGTGTTGAAACGGGCAAAGTTGATAATGCCGTAAGTATTGAGAACTTAATACTATTATGGAACAAACTCGAATCAACTATTCAAGCAAAATTTAAGAAACACTCTATATCAAATGGTCATACATATAAGTGGGAGCAACTTGAAAAAATAGGGGAAATTAACTGGGATCAATTTCAAAGGTTAACTACATTGCGTATGATTAGAAATCATCAAGTTCACTCTACAAATGAAAGTTTTGACAGTGAGCAACTTCAAATAGGTATTCGTTTAGCTGAGACTCTTCTATCGGAGCTAAATGGCTAACAAGGCGTTTAAACGGAACAAAAACAGTGGGTTACGTTTCGCTTCGCTACACATTATAACCCACAATTTTTGTCCGCTTAACGCGGCGTTATGCATTAAATCATGGTGGGGATTATGACTAATACTTTACAAAAGAAAAAAGCAGAAACACTTCTAGCTTTGCACACTGGAGGTCAAGCCCTTGTACTTCCAAATATTTGGAGCCCACTGGGAGCTCGCATACTTGAAGGCAAAGGCTTTCCAGCCGTGGCAACGGCAAGTGCTGCTATATCAGCATCGTTAGGTTATAAAGATGGAGAAAAAATAAAGTTTTCCACCTTAATGGATATAGCAACTCGAATTGCGAGTAGTGTAAATATTCCGACAACAGTAGATATTGAAACTGGGTTTGCCACAACTAGTGAAGAATTAATTTGTGTTATAACGCAAATATTAGATGCTGGAATCGTAGGTATTAATATCGAGGATAGTTTCGAAGGCGGGTTACGTGATGTTAAAGAACAAGCTGAGAGGATCTCTGTAATCAGAGAAGTATCAAGTAAGCGGGGTATACACCTTGTTATCAATGCTCGCATAGACTGTTTTATCTTAAATACTACTGGTAACAGAGGGAAAAAAATAGAATCTACTATTGAGAGGGCTAAAGCATACTTAGAAGCTGGTGCTGATTGTGTTTTTCCTATCGGAATTGATGATATAGATATACTGAAGCATATACGCCATATTATATCTGCACCTATTAACGCACTTATCTTACCGGAAAAAATGACTATCTCAGAAATGGAAGGGCTCGGCATCAATCGTTTTAGTTATGGTCCATTCATATTTAGAGCCCTTTTAAAACAATTTACAGAATTAATTGACGAATTAGCGGAATTTGGTAGTAGTGAAGGCCTTAAAGGAAATATGTTAAGTTATGAGGAAGTACAGAAGTATTTACGTGGTGCTTCTGAGTATTAATGCATAACAAGTTAATCAACTGGACGTTGTAGTTGATCCGATTCAGTAGACACTTCACTCAAACAAGATGAGGTGTTTATGCCAGCTTATAAAACAGGTAAAAAAACTCAGCAATACACAACTGAATTCAAAGCAACCGCCGTCAAATTAACCCACTTGGCAGGTGCTACAGTTAAAGGAGTTGCAGAGTCACTCGACATTCATCCGTTCATGTTATCTCGGTGGCGAAAGGATTATCGCGAGGGGAAAATCATGTCTGATAGAAGACGGAAAAAACTAAGCAAACCCATGAATCTTTCTGAAAATGAAAAAATTGCTGAACTTCAAAAGAAAGTAAAACAACTTGAACTGGAGAATGATTTGCTAAAAAAGTGGCAACGATTCGTCGCGGAGGAAAGTCGACGAGATTCCGATTCATAAGCCATTATAAGCAACGCTTTCCCATCACCATGATGTGCCGATTTCTTAAGGTGTCTCGCTCTGGTTACTATGCCTTCTGTAAACGAAAAGTGAGCCGCCATAAGCTCATTGATGACCAGTTGGCCTATCGTATTGAGCAGATATTCACCAAGAGTAGAGAGACTTACGGTAGCCCTCGTGTACATGCGGAGTTAAAGTGTAGCGGAATTTACACCAGTCGAAAACGGGTGGCTAGGTTGATGAGAGAGCATGGCTTGAAAGCACGCTGTTCTAGGGTTTACATTAAAATGGCTAAACTACATCGATTCTATCAATCGATTAAAAACATACGTAAAGATATGCCAAAACCTACCGCAGTTAATGAACAATGGGCGGGTGATTTAACCTATATACGACAGGGAAACCGCTGGTTATATCTTGCAGTAGTCATAGACCTATATTCACGAAAAGTGATTGGTTGGTCGATGAATCACCGTAAAACAACAGCAGTAACGATGGCGTCGTTACAAATGGCCTTTAGAAATAGAAAGCCACAGGCTGGATTGGTGTTTCACACTGACAGAGGAGCAGAATATCGCGCTCATGAAGTTCAAGCACTGTTGAGTAAGTACGGCGTAACACCGAGTATGAATCGACCAGGGCATTGTACAGACAACGCAGAAATGGAATCGTTTTTTCATACCTTAAAAGGAGAACTCATTAAATCGAATCACTTTACAAGTGAATGGGATTTGAGAGATAAAGTAGCAGGATATGTACAACATTTTTATAATCGATTTCGACTGCACTCAAGTTTAAAATACTTAAGTCCAGTAGAATACGAAGGCAGAGCAAAGGAAGCGTAACCCGTGTCTACTTTATCGGGGGAAGATCACGTATTACGGTTGTCATCGTTTTTGCAAAAGAAAAAGCCGCAAAAACAACACCAACCTACACGCCAGTTATTAAGGCGTTATAACACTTTTGTGCCCCCTGATTTGCTCTGATTTCTCGTCATGGTTAAAATTAGCATTTCTGAATCTAAGGTAAACGAAATTTATGTCAGTAGTAGCAATCGCAGTTAGAGTCTCGGCTGCACTATCACTGGTTTTCAGTGCAAATTCTATGGCTGATTTTAAACCTTTACGTTGTTATGTTGATGGAATTGTTATTGTCAGTGGGGAGCCTCCAGAGGTAGAAATACTTAACGCTCCTCGAGTTGAGTTTGATGTTGAAAGTGTCACTATTGATTCAACCTTACTTCCCCATTTAGAGGGGAAAGATGTTGTAGCAATACGGACAAAAAGCCCTAAGTGGGATGATGGTGATGCTGGCCTGTACTTCAATGCTGGTGCTTTTTCGTTTTTCAACCTGTACGAATCATACGATAAATATGTCCTTGAAAATAACTACTCAAACAACCCGTATGGTAATTACATAAGCCGCTCTGCATTTAAAGCTGTTATCAATAGAGAAAGTGGCGTTATCGAGTTCTTTAATTATGACGGTAAAAGTAATGGTTCAGGTGAGTGCAGGGCGATAACTAGAAAGTTTTAAACTTCAGAACTTAGTCTATTAGCTGAGGTTTTCTTAAACTTCTTGCCTTGTGTGGGCGCGAAATAAGCGGCGTTGAAGTTTAGCCATTACCAACAGTGTTATAACAAACCAATCAAGTACGCTCCCGTTGGTCGCCGGACTCGCTCCGCTCGCCGCTTATTGGTAGCGTTGATATGATCCCCACTGTCAACACGCACGAGTCTATTCCTACCGATTAACACCGGCATAGAAAACCTGAATGAGGGACCCTTGGCAAGTAAGTGTCGGCGGTTGACCTTGCTGATATTCGCGAGTTGGTTATCGCATTACTTGTTTGCGCCTTTGGAGCCTTGCCTCAGTCTAGGTACGCGAGTTCACATCGCTTAACGCCCTCGAGGGTTGCTCTCACCGCTGCCGCCGGTCTTACTCATTCAAGTTGTTTTAACCTGTTAGCTTGTTTCTATTTCTATCCTATATGTTGGCTCTTTGGGTCAAAGCGTTGGGCAATATCCCTGATGTAACCTAGTAGCTCTCTGGCAACAGCCGTAACCACTTTGTTGTGTTCTTTGCCACGGTGTTTGAGTTGGGCAAAGCGTCGGCATAAGCGTTGTTGGGCTTGCCACGAACGCTGCTGTAAATTCAGTGATTGGTGTTGTTGGCGTATTTGTAACTCTCGCGAGACTTTGGGCGCAAAGCGATATGCCCAGGCGGCTTCGATTAGTATTCGCCTTGCATGGGTATTGCCACACTTAGTAATACCGCCTTGTTTTTGCCTGTTACCACTGGAGTATTCCGATGGGGGTTAAGCCCACAAAATTCATTAGTGAACGCGGGTTAGCAAAGCGGCGCATGTCACCCAGCTCTGCTACTAAGGTAATGGCCGATAAGAAGCGTATGCCACGCAATACCGTTAGGTATTGAACTAGCGGATACCAAGACCAGTCTTGAGCAATCACTTGTAGCTCTTGCTCAAGGTGTTGCAGCTGCTCATAACGCTCGGTAACAATGTTGATGTAGTGCTGAAAGGTGAGTTTTTTAGCAGGCTCTAAGAAATGAATATCAGCTAAGTGCCGCTTGTAGGCCTCATTCCATACTTGGCGACCCGTACAAGGGTGGCCATTGCGTAATAAGAACAATTTTAAACGCTGACGCGCTTGGCGACAATCGAGCATGGCGTCTTCACGACAACGGATTAAATCTCTGACCGCTTCATTATCAGCATTGGGGACATGAATAGAATGAACTAATCCCGCTCGCGCCATTCTCGCTAAAGCGATGGCATCGCGCCTGTCGGTTTTTACTTTATCACTGGGCGCTTTAGGGATAAGGGCGGGAGCCACTACCCAACATTCAATACCGTGTTTCACTAAATGACGATAAAGCCAAAACCCACACGGCCCTGCTTCATAAACTAAACAAAGATGAGTAGCCAAGTCTTTGTATTTTTTGATAAGTTTGTTGATAGAACGAATGTTGGTGGGAATGGTGCCGTGGAACACAGGCTCATCTCTCGAATTATCAACACAATAAGCGACATCTGTGGTTTCTTTGTGAACATCTAGTCCAATAAAAAACGTGCTAGATTTAGACATGTCGATCTCCTGTTCTGTTAAGACTTTGCATCTAACAGTGTGGCTCTAGTTTGACTAACCCACGATAAACGCAGGAGGTCGGCACTTTCACCAGGGGATCATTATGTCTAGGCAAATTTGGAGAGTGTTAACCGTGAATGATTTTGGTAAAACGGCAACTGGTCTATCTAAAAACCCGCTAGGGATTATCGCTTTAGCGTTTGTATTTGTTTATGGAATAGCTGGAATATTTACATCTCAAACTAATCTTAATAACAGTTTACTTATAGTTCTTGTCATATTTTTAGTTCTATTTCCATGCTTGGTGTTATTTGTGTTCTATTTGTTGGTAACTAAGCACCACACTAAATTATATGCACCTTCTGATTATACTGATGAAAACAATTTCATTAAAACGCTAGAAAGCAAAGTAAGCCACTTGGAAGACATCACCGCTAAAATTAATGATCTCATTAATAATCAACCTTTGTATCGTTATACAAAATTAAAAGAAGCAGGTAAGTTACTAGTCTTAGCATCTTATACTGCACCATCGTTCGACTTTTTTGCGTTTGCGGAGTCACGCAAAATAGAAAAACAAGAAATCATGGAGCAGTCTAAAGCTATTTGTGATTACGGGTGGTGCACTATAGATGGGAATCTGCTGAAAATCACAGATAAAGGTTTGAGTGAAATAGGCACATTTCAAGATATTTGCTACGGTCGAATGAGTTAATTGCCTAACAAGGCACTAAGCGGACTACCGATAGAACCGCCCGTTTACGGATGGTATTGGCCTGAAAGTGTCGTTGCCAACCCACTTGCTGTGCCACTAAACCTAACCACCACAAAATAATGTCAGCCAGTAAAGCTATCAGCAGCAGTACGTCATACCGGCGTGGACATCGTGAGCGACTGTGGCGTAAGCCAAAACCGTATTGTGGGCTTTTTAAGTCTCGGAAGGTTTCTTCTATTTGCATCCGTTTGGCATATAACTTCGTCACTTGTATCGCATTAAAGAGTTCGGGCGGTAAATTGGTGGCGAGTACCCAAGGTTCTTTGGCTGAGCGGTGATAAAGCTTCTTGGCTGAATGGTTATTGCCTGAGCGACGAGAGCGTTTATCTTTACGGTGCTTATCCTTGGATTTAAATACATATAAGTGACAGGGCATGGGCTTCTTGCGGGCGATTTGCACCGCACCTATGTAATGCGCTTTACAGCTTGCCGAATCATACAAGGTTTTAGTCAGCGCCCATTGGTCACTGAGCTGATAACAGACCTCGCCACGTAGCCTACCCAACCAATACCAGCCATAAGAGGCTACTTCTCTAAACCAGGTATTGCGATACCCCGCATCCGTAACTATCAACGGTGTACAGCCCTGAGGCAACACGCTGGCGAGTTCAAATAAGAACTGATTATGACTACGTGGTGCATTGTAATCTTTGAACTCGAAGGTGCGTTCATACAAGGTAATAGAGCGCCCTTTAATAGAGATTGATGCTCGTAAGGTCATCATGCGTAATTGCTCACGCACATCAGCCCAATCTACTAGCACCACTGGCATGGGATTCGCCCCGCAAATCTGCCGAGCATGCCATTGGTATATCGCTAAACGTTCACTATTTAAATGATGATTAGCGAGCAAGCGGTCCATGCGTTTAATGCAGTGTTTAGGTGAGACCCTGCTTGTAATATTGCGCCCGAGTTCAGTGAGAGACAATTTGTCGCCATCCAAGAGTGATGTAGTGGCAACCATCAGAGAGTTAAGGCGTTTTTTGTGAATATTAGGGCATAGCTCAATAAGCATTTGGTGTAGAATTTGAATTTCGCGCATCCCGACTGCCTCCGTGCAGGGTTAGATAGGATTTGTTTTTGGCGAAATTAATTAGATCAAACAACGGGGTGCGCGTCTACTATATTGAATTTCCAAGGAATTATTAGGGGATTCGCTAGAGTGCGGCGTTAGTGTATTGGTGAAGTATGGTTAATAATAAGCTAAGTCAATATCAGGTAGATTCATTAAACTCACTTCTTCAAATGTCGAAGAAAGAGTTTACTCATCTAATTAAAAACATGGAGTATCAACTAAATGGGCTTGGGCAACTGCCAATAGATGAAAGCGGATCGATTCAATTGACTCAAAATCCGGCAAATTACCCTCTAGAGATGCGTGAACTTTTTGACGATATAGTTAAGTCTACCCAAAGACTTCGCGATTTAGTCGCAAGGCATGACGCAAAATCGGATCGAGCTTTGCAAATAGGCGCCAACGACTTGGGTTTAAAGCCATGTAAAATTGATTCTCAAGGTTTTAAGCATTTTGACTGTATATCAGCTGTGGACTTCCTAGACGCGTTAAATGATAAAACGGAGTTAGAGTCTGAGTATCATGCTCGCTTTGTCAAAGCAAAATCTCAAAATATTGTAGAAAAAATATTCAACGCATGGACTTTTGCATGCTTAGAAAAATCTAGTGATGACATCAAGCTTTCTAACTCTGATGTTTTTATTAATGTAGTGGCAATTGTTACTAGTTGGGATGTTGAGTTATCAAGGAAAAACGTTGGGAACTTCCTTAAACGTAGGAGGGAAAGTTGTTGAATTTTAAGTTGTGTAACTTTCCTTAGCTCTGAACTCAAATGACGCTAACATTTACCCATCAACTCAGGGGGTCAAAATGTATATAGAGTCTGTTCAATTGCTGTTGTCTACATCAACAACTAATTTAGTATTAATCTTAGCAATTTTGTTCTTGGTTACTGTCAATAGGCTCATGTGATCATACACTTAACAAAGCAATCAAGTCGGATCACAATTTGCTCTGCTACGCGCCGCAAATTTCCGGTGATGCGAGGCGTTAACTCCGATCTAACCGTACTGAATCTAATCCGAACCACCGATATTTGAGCTAATAACGTAACACGCTTTTGTCCAATAATCACTTAGCGTAGGGCAAACCAGCTACAAAGGTTTGTTTAAGTTTAGCTGTAGTTGTTCGTGGCTTACCTGGCCGCTTTTCCCTTAGTTACATGATTTGAAGCTCTTCGCTCTATTTCGCGCCGAGTGGTAATACGGTTGTCTTTCACCCATTCAATGATGTCCTCGCGGTTGAATCTGAGGTGTTTTCCTATTTTTGAATGAGGGATCTCCTGACTCGAGGTTAGCTTATAGATTTGGGCAGATGTCATTGAGAGTAAAATACCGCACTCATTGATATCTAAAATTGGCTTATTAGTTAGGTCAGCTGTTTGGGCTCTTCGCTCCATTTCAGCGACGCTTGTTCGTACTTTAGTTAGTTGTTCCAGTACCATTTTCATTAGTGCTGCTTCGTTATTTCCTGCCATTAGCGATTACCGATTTATGATTGGTAATCGTTAAAGCCAAACTTATTTTTAGGATTTGTAGATTTTTTAGTAAATTTCTAAATTATTTTTATATCCGGAAAGCTGAGCATAGCATCCATGCGCTTTTGCTCGATTATATCAGCGTAAATTTCGGTCGTTTTAAGCTCACTATGGCCAAGCAGTCGAGAGACGGCATAGATGTCAATACCACGTGAAAGTTGGATTACTGCAAAAGTATGGCGGCCGCAATGAAAAGTGACGTGCTTACTAATACCAGCCGCTAGGCACCACCTTAACAACTCCACATTAGTGTATGAGGAGTAGCGCAGACCTTTAAAAACACGTTCACTAGATGTCTTGGACTTTCCCAGTAATTGCTCTGCAGATGTAGGTAGATCTAGGTACTGTAAACTTTTTGCATTGCCATGCGAGAGTTTGCTTTGGTCAAAGGTAATGCGTTTGTGATTTTGAAAGGTTTCAACTTCTGCCCAAGTGAGCTTTTGAATGTCACTCCAACGCATTCCCGTTAAGCATGAAAATAAAAACGCTCTTTTGAGGATAGGGTAACGGCAATCTGTTTGCGCTAGCACTTTGAGCTCATCTTGGGTGAGGTAAACCCTTTTAGATGTTTTTTCTTTAATACTGGCGACTTGCCGCAGAGGGTTTTTGCGAATTACGCCATCTCGATATGCTTCGTTGATGGAAGCCCTGATCTTATTGAAGTAAGTACTTTGAGTATTACGGGACAATACTTGCTCGCTTTTTGTTTTTGCTTCATTCATAAGATAAGTTTTGAAGCCTTCTAACCAGTCTTTATCTAGTTCATCAAAGCTAAGGTCATGCTTTCCGCAATACAACAGCAGGTGCTTACGTGCAGATATCCAGATTGAATGATTGGATCTTGAGGTGGTTTGTTCTTTGATACCAACTTGCTGCTGAAAGTAGTCGATAAAACTGGCCGAACGTTTAGTTCGATCTTCAAAGCCATGCTTTTGAGATTGCCACTCAACGAGCCTTTTACTTTTTATTGCTTCAGCAAGTTGTAGTTGTTCTTTGTTGTGCTGGCGTTGTTGAGAGGTTTTTGGCTGGTCAAAAACAAATAAATCGAGCGTTTCATAGGTTTTTTTTCGCCGATTTTTACCCTTTAAGTCAGAGGTATAACCGTAATCATAAATAAGCCGTAAAGCTCTCGTTTTGTTTGCTCTAAGTGTACGTTTTTCAACAGAAATTTTCATTTTAGTCCCCAATTGGTCCCCAAATCACGGTTTCATCGTGTCATGGGGACCAATTGGGGACCATAATTAGAAAATAACGGAAAACAATGAAAACTAACGAACAGTGAGATCTAATAAAATCAGTAAGTTAGTTGTCGTTAATTGCCGTTAATTTCCCTTATTTGCCCACCTTACTTTCCGATACAGAAGCTGGTAAATATGCGGCTGAGTAAATCGTCAGAGCTAAACTCACCAGTAATTTCGCTTAGGTGTTGCTGAACTAAGCGTAATTCTTCAGCCAGTAATTCACCTGCTTGATAAACTTCTAGTTGAGTTTTACCGTTATCTAAATGCTCAGCGGCTAATTCAATGGCGTTGAGGTGGCGGCGTCGGGCCATAAACCCTCCTTCCATGTTGCCTTTAAAACCCATGCACTCTTTGAGGTGGTCTTTTAGCTCACTTAAACCTAACTCTGTTTTGGCTGAAAGTTTATAAACTGGGTGGCCATGATCCATCACTACTGAGAGGTCTTCACCGGTTATATCGGCTTTGTTACGCACTACTGTCATACCAATATTTTCAGGTAGCTTGGCGACAAATTCTGGCCATATTTTTAGCGGGTCGAGCTGATCAGTGGTGGTGCCATCCACCATAAATAACACCCGATCAGCATGATTGATTTCGTCCCAAGCTCGTTCGATTCCAATCTGTTCAACGACATCAGCATCGTCACGTAAGCCGGCGGTATCAATAATATGTAAAGGCATGCCATCAATATGAATATGCTCGCGTAATACGTCACGGGTAGTGCCAGCAATATCGGTAACAATGGCGGCTTGTTTACCCGCTAAGGCATTCAGCAAGCTAGACTTACCGGCATTGGGGCGACCGGCAATAACAACACGCATGCCTTCGCGCAGCAAAGAACCTTGGCGAGCTTGGGCTTGCACTTGACTTAGGTCTTCGATAATCGCGTATAGGTCGGCTTGCACTTTGCCATCGCTAAGAAAATCAATTTCTTCTTCAGGAAAGTCTATCGCCGCTTCAACGTATATTCGCAGTCGGGTCACGTTTTCTACCAAGTGATGTATTTTGTTAGAAAACTCGCCCTGAAGCGATTGTAAGGCACTTTTAGCGGCTTGCTCACTGGTGGCTTCAATAAGGTCTGCAATGGCTTCTGCTTGGGCTAAATCGAGCTTATCGTTGAGAAATGCGCGTTCACTGAACTCGCCAGGGCGGGCCATGCGTAAGCCGTTAATTTGGCTAATCTCACGGATCAGCATATCTATCACCACAGGGCCGCCATGGCCTTGCAGTTCTAGTACGTCTTCTCCGGTGAAGGAATGTGGGCCTTTGAAGAACAAGGCTATGCCTTGGTCAAGCGTATCACCTTGAAGGTTTTTAAATGCTAGGTAGTCGGCATAACGAGGAGCCGGGCATTTACCCAGTAGTGTTTCTGCCACCTGCTGTGACATAGGACCTGATACACGAATAATACCCACGCCGCCACGCCCTGGTGCAGTAGCTTGTGCCACAATCGTATCATTTGAATTCATGCTGACTCTCTCTGAAGTTACCCGTCAAAAATAAAAAATGCCATTCAGCCTTCACTGAATGGCATTTTAGCATTGTTGCTAAAGTTTGTGTTTAGCGTTTATGCAGACCTTTTTTCTCAAGGTTACGGTAAATAATGGTTTGCTGAATCAGCGTTACCACGTTACTCATCAACCAGTAAAGTACTAGACCAGCAGGGAAAAATAAGAAGAATACAGTAAAGATAACCGGCATAAACTGCATGATTTTAGCCTGCATTGGGTCGGCTACGGTGGTAGGAGACATCTTCTGAATGAAGAACATGCTCACACCCATTAGGATAGGTAAAATGAACCAAGGGTCTTTTACCGATAGGTCGGTAATCCAGCCAAAGAACGGGGCATGACGCAATTCAACGCTTTCCATTAGCGACCAGTACAGGGCAATAAAGATAGGCATTTGTAGCAAGATAGGGAAACAGCCACCCAATGGGTTTACTTTCTCTTTCTTGTAGAGCTCCATCATGCCTTGCGACATTTTCTGGCGGTCGTCACCAAACTTCTCACGTAGTGCTGCCATTTTAGGTTGCAGTAAACGCATCTTCGCCATTGAGGTGTATTGCGCTTTAGTTAGCGGGTACAACAAACCTTTAACGGTGAAGGTGATAAGAATAATAGCGACACCCCAGTTACCCACGATGCTGTGGAAGAACTTAAGTAACTTAGACAGTGGCTGTGCAATAAACCATAACCAGCCGTAATCTACGGTAAGGTCTAGGTGTTGCGCTGATTCAGCCATTTCTGCCTGTAGCTTAGGACCCACCCACAATGCACTGCTTAACTTAATGCTTTGGCTTGGCGCTACAATTTCAGCTGGCGCCTTGTAACCCATGAATACAAAACCGTTATTACTGGTTGAGTACAATTGGTTAGTTTGGTCTGCATTTGGTAGCCAAGCGGTTACAAAGTAGTGTTGCATCATTGCCACCCAACCACCGGTAGTGGTTACGTTTAGGTTAGACTTTTTAATGTCTTTAATGCTGTACTTTGAGTAGCGGGTTGAATCGCTAGAGTATGCGCCACCGCGGTACACTGGCATTACCATGCTAGAGCTATGCTCTTTTTCAGTTTGCTTAATTTGGCTGTACTGCTGCAGGCTTAGGTTGTTATCACCGTTGTTGGTAATATCAAAGTCTACTTTTACGTCGTAGCTACCACGAGCAAAGATAAAGCTTTTCACAAAGCTATTACCGTTTTGATCTTGATAACTAAGCGCTACCACTAATTCATCACTGCCATCGGCTAGCTGAAAGCTATCACTGCTGACTTGGTAAACAGGGCGGCCATTGGCATTTGCGTCTGGGCCATCACGGCCAATCAAACCGCTTTGCGCAATGTAGGTAAAGTTAGCGTTATCTTCTAATAGCACAAAGGGGTTAGGCGAGTCTTCTTCTATTGGGTAAGCCAATAGTTCCGCACTCACTACATCACCGCCTTGCGCGCTAATTTTAAGTTTTAATACGTCTGTCGTTACAGTGATTAACTGGCCAGTTGCTGCTGCGGCTTGAGTTAAAGCTGAATCGTCGAGAGATGCTGCACCTGCTGGCACATCACTATTTGCATTCGCAGCCGTTGTGGTTGCGGTATTGGTTGCAGTTGTTACTACAGGTTGTGGTCCGTAGTCTTTTTGCCATTGCTGATAGATAAGAAAACTTACAAACAGCAACCCAATTATTAGTAAATTGCGTTGAGATTCCATAATTTAGTTAATCACTATTAGTTTTTTTGGAACCTGGAACAGGATCATGCCCGCCAGGATGTAGAGGATGGCATTTTAATAGACGTTGGCTTGCTAACCAACAACCTTTTATCACACCGTGCAAATTAATTGCTTCAATTGCATAATCTGAACACGATGGCGTAAAGCGGCAGCGCGGGCCAAGCATAGGGCTTATCACATATTGATAAGCCTTAATGGGCATAATTGCGATTATTCGCAACGGCGCGTTAGTCTTCGCCATGATTTCTCCAGAAGCTTAATCAGTTCTTGATTACTTAAATCTGAAATACCGTTCTTGGAAATTACAACTATGTCTACTGCGGGTAACTGATGCTGATGCAGACGAAAGCTTTCTCTTGCTAAACGTTTAACTCTATTTCTGCCTACGGCAAGTTTAATGCTTTTTTTGGAAACAGCTAAACCCAAACGAGGATGAGATAAAGTATTGGTTTTTGCAAGGATAGTGAGTTGAGGAGTACCCACACGAACGGGGTTGGAGAATACGTGTTTAAAATGCATGGGAGTTAACAAACGTAACTCCCTGCCGAACGAATGTCTTTGCACTTAATTATGCAGACAAACTTGCGCGACCTTTGGCACGACGACGAGCCAAAACTTGGCGGCCGTTTTTAGTTGCCATGCGAGCGCGAAAACCGTGGCTACGCTTACGCTTTAGTACGCTTGGTTGAAAAGTACGTTTCATAGTTATTACTCTTGCTAGCTAGTTTTTACTGTACAGTAAAATCGATGCAGGTTAACCATAGAGGTTTATGCACCGGGTAAAAAAAGAGGCGAAATTCTAATCATTCACCTCTTCTAAGTCAAACTAAATATCGTTTAATCTAGTTTGTGGAATATAAAAAGATCCTTTGGATCTTCCGCGGCATTATAGTAGGTCTATATAAAGGTGCAATAGATCGTAGTAATTAGAACGCTCCACGCTTAACGATACTTGATATAAACTGTTGAGTTCTTGGATCTTTTGCATGTTTAAATAGTTGTTCAGGGCTGCCTTGCTCAACTATTTCACCATCACTCATAAACACAATGCGATCGGCTACTTCGCGGGCAAAAGCCATTTCATGGGTAACAATAATCATCGTTTGTTTTTGTAAGGCCAGTTGTTTGATCAGTGCGAGCACTTCTGCTACCCACTCAGGATCGAGTGCCGAGGTCGGTTCATCAAATAAAATCGCTTTGCTATGTGTTGCCATTGCACGACCAATGCCTACCCGTTGCTGTTGACCGCCTGATAGTTGGCTCGGGTAGTGATTCGCTTTATCTGCCAGCCCTATATCACTCAAAATTTGAGTGGCCGTGGCATAGGCCTGCTGTTTTGGTTGTTTCCATACCGTAATTAACGGTTCTGCAATGTTTTGCAAAGCATTAAAATTGGCAAATAACGAGTAGTTTTGAAATACAAAAGACAATTTTCTACGTAAAGCTAATACTTCACTTTGTTGGTGACGTTCAGCTTTGACACAAAGATCATCAACCGAAATGTCTCCTCGATCAGGCTGTTCCAAATAATTAATACAGCGTAATAGGGTAGATTTCCCTGTACCTGAAGGACCGATGATAGCCACAACTTCGCCTTCATTTACCTCAAGATCAATACCGTTAAGTACTATTTGTCCATCAAAGGCTTTTTCAATATTGCTCAGTTTTATCATCTTAATAGGCCTTGGATAAACGCTTTTCAGCGACATTTTGAACTTGGGTAAATATGGCAACAACTCCCCAATAGATAAGGGCAACAGCTAAAAATGATTCAAAGAATTTAAAGCTGCTAGACGCTTCCATTTGCGCTTTAGCCATGATTTCTGCCACGCCCAAAGTAAATGCTAACGAGGTGCTCTTGATCATGTCGATGAGATAGTTCATTAGCGATGGCAATGCGGTGCGTAAGGCTTGCGGCAGTACTACTCGCCTTAGTGCTTGAAGCCTAGTCATTCCAAAGGCGTAGCAGGCGTCCCATTGGCTTTTGTCGATCGAGTTAATCGCAGCGCGGATGCTTTCTGCTTTATAGGCAGAGAAGTGCAGGCTCAAACCGATGACCGAAGCACTAAACGCATCTAAGCCGATCATTATCGGAAATATTTGCGGTAAGCCGTAATACAAAATAAATAGTTGTACTAACAGTGGGGTGCCGCGGAAGAATGAGATAAACACCACGGCAAACTGATTTAGAATAGGCAGCTTAAAGACACGGAAAAGCGCTAAGGCTAAGGCCAGTATCAAGGCAATAACGGCTGCAATTGCAGCCATTTCCATGGTGGTTCCCAAATACTTGAACAGTATTGGGAACAGTTCCAACATGTAGTTAAAGTCAAATTGTGACATTATTTGGTGATGTCCCCATCAAACCATTTTTTAGAAATAGCGCTTAGGCTACCGTCTTGTTGCATTGCTTCTAAGCTGGCATTCACTTTAGCTTGCAGTGCTTGGCCAGTGGCATTGTTTTTAAATGGCATCGCATTTTTTATTGTTTCAAAAGGCTGACCTGCTAATGCTAAGGGTAGACCAGATTTTTTGATTAGCTCCAGTGATGATACACGGTCCATTACAAACGCGTCTGAGCGACCCAGTGCTACATCTTGTTCAATACCTGTATCGTAAGTCACAATATTGATTTGCTGTTCGCTATCGTATTTACGCAGGAGTTGCTCAAAGTTAGAGCCCAGATTAACGGCTACCTTTTTTCCTTTCAGATCATCGATGCCGGTAATTTCCTGGTTACCTTTGCGTACAACTATCTGAGCGCCGTCGACCACATAAGGGGAAGAGAATAGGTATTTAGCCTTACGTTCATCAGTTATGGTGATCTGGTTTGAAATGGTATCCACGCGGCCCGTTTCCAACATGCCAAATAATCCCGAGAAGTTTGAAGTGATAAACTCAACTTTCCAATCATTTCGCTTAGCTAATTCGTTCCATACATCTACTTCAAAACCTTGTAATTCATCTTGCTTAACAAAGGTAAAAGGAAAGTAGCGACCAGACATGCCTACTTTGACTGTTTCTTGCGCAAATGCTGACCATGGTGCAAGGCTAATTAGTAGTAAACCAATGAGTAATGGTGATTTCTTTAGTAGTTTCATGTGGATTAGTCTATTTGAGTGGTTGTGTATGGATAAAAATTCTACTCTAGAGTTTAAACTTGCACAAATACACTGTGGTTATATCAAATAACTAAGCTGTTATATGGCCAATCTAGTTTTATTCACATATTTGTTATCTGCTTGTGAATAATTCATAAGAAACCTAGAGTTTAAGCGGCTTCCGTTATAAAATAGACGGTCTTTTTGGTGATAACGCGGAGTCGCGAGTGAGTGGGTCTCTTTGGCAACAAATCTTAGTTCGTTTACAAGATGAATTGCCGGCAACAGAATTTAGTATGTGGATCCGACCACTGCAAGTCGAGCAAGATGCTGAGTTATTGGTATTGTACGCGCCCAACCGGTTTGTGTTGGATTGGGTAAAAGACAAGTACCTGATTCGCATAAACGCTTTATTGGAAGAGTTTTGCGGCAACGATAAACCTAACTTGCGATTTGAGGTGGGTAGTCGTCCGGTAAATATTCCGTCAACCACCAAAGCAAAAGCGTCTCCGGTTCAAGCCGGAGTGGGTAATGCTCAAACTAACTTTAACGATAACGGAAAAAGTTGGGATAAAGAGCCTGCGGTTAAATCGGCGCTAGAAGCAAATCATCGAAATAATATCAATGCCACTTATCAGTTTGATAACTTCGTTGAAGGTAAGTCAAATCAACTCGCTAGGGCAGCTGCTACCCAAGTGGCCAATAACCCCGGTGGCGCTTACAACCCACTATTTCTCTATGGGGGTACCGGCTTAGGTAAAACTCACCTATTGCACGCCGTAGGTAATGGCATCATTGCCAACAAAAAGAATGCAAAAGTGGTTTACATGCATTCTGAACGGTTTGTTCAAGATATGGTAAAAGCTTTACAAAACAATGCGATAGAGGATTTTAAGCGCTATTACCGCAGTGTGGATGCTTTGCTTATCGATGACATTCAATTTTTTGCCAATAAAGAGCGTTCGCAAGAAGAGTTCTTCCATACTTTTAACGCGTTGTTAGAAGGTAATCAGCAAATTATTCTCACCAGTGACCGTTATCCAAAAGAAATTGATGGCGTAGAGGATCGACTCAAAAGTCGATTTGGTTGGGGTCTAACGGTGGCTATTGAGCCTCCTGAGTTAGAAACCCGGGTGGCGATCTTGATGACCAAAGCAAACGAAAATAACATTCGTTTACCGGATGAGGTGGCGTTTTTTATTGCTAAACGCTTACGCTCTAATGTGCGTGAGCTAGAAGGGGCATTGAACCGAGTTATTGCCAACGCCAATTTTACTGGTCGCGCAATTACCATTGATTTTGTTCGTGAAGCCTTACGCGATCTACTGGCTTTACAAGAGAAGCTGGTCACCATTGATAATATTCAAAAAACAGTCGCAGAGTATTACAAAATTAAGATAGCTGATTTGTTGTCAAAGCGGCGTTCTCGGTCGGTAGCAAGACCTCGCCAGTTGGCGATGGCGTTAGCTAAAGAACTCACCAACCATAGTTTGCCAGAAATTGGCGATGCCTTTGGTGGGCGCGACCACACCACGGTATTACATGCTTGTCGTAAAATTAATCAGCTTAAAGAAGAAAGCCACGACATTAAAGAAGACTATCAGAATTTGATTCGCACCTTATCGTCATAATTGGAGAGGCGTTTTTAAGTATGCAATTTAGTATAAATCGGGAACAACTGCTTAAACCTTTACAGCAGGTGAGTGCCGCATTAGGTGGGCGCCCAACTATTCCTATTTTAGGTAATGTATTGCTCGACATTAGTCATCAACAATTATCTATTACAGGTACCGATATGGAAGTTGAGCTTATTGCGACACTTCCCTTAGAAAATGCGGTGAACGAAGGCCGAGTAACCGTGCCAGCCAAAAAGTTTGTGGACATTTGTCGTGGCTTACCCGATGGATGTGAAATTAGCTGTAAAGCAGATGATAATCGCTTGGTTTTAAAATCTGGTCGAAGCCGTTTTTCTTTGGCCACTTTACCTGCTAGCGACTTTCCTAATGTTGAAGACTGGCAAAGTCAGCAGGTTATTCAGTTGACTCAAGGTCAGTTGAAAAACCTGATCGACAGTACGCAGTTCTCTATGGCTAGCCAAGATGTTCGTTATTACTTAAATGGCATGTTGTTTGAGACCGATGAAAAAGGTCTTAAAACTATCGCTACCGACGGTCACCGCTTAGCATTAGCAGAGCAACGTTTCGATGCACCTCTGCAAGCCCAGCAGGTTATTGTGCCGCGTAAAGGCGTTACTGAACTCTCTCGCTTACTCGAGCATGAAGACCAACTGGTAGAGCTGCAGATCGGTAGTAATAATATACGCGCTAGTGTGCAGGGCTTTACCTTCACCAGTAAACTGGTTGATGGTCGCTTCCCTGACTATCGCCGTGTATTGCCAGCGAATAGTGATAAGGCTCTAATCTCAGGCAGAGAAGAGTTGAAGCAAGCTTTTTCGCGAGCTGCCATTTTGTCTAATGAGAAGTTTCGCGGTGTGCGTTTACAGTTAGAAGCAGGTACTTTAAATATTACTGCCAATAACCCAGAACAAGAAGAAGCCGAAGAGATTCTCGATGTTGACTATGATGCTGAAGCCTTAGAAATTGGCTTTAACGTTGTCTACGTATTAGATGTATTAAATGCACTTAAGTGCGACCAAATACGGATTAATATGAGCAACAGTAATAGCAGTGCGTTAATTGAAGATAGTGAGCAAAGCGGTAAAGCGATGTATGTTGTTATGCCAATGCGTTTGTAAATCTTTAATACAATGCATATACAAAGCTTAGGCTTACAAAATTTTAGAAATATCGAAAACGCTAGTCTTACATTTAACCCAACGTTAAATGTGATACTAGGCCCGAACGGTAGCGGTAAAACCAGTGTATTAGAATCGATCTTTTATCTTGGGTTTGGTCG
Organism: Agarivorans sp. MS3-6; assembly: GCF_054112545.1. Lineage (NCBI taxonomy): Bacteria > Pseudomonadati > Pseudomonadota > Gammaproteobacteria > Alteromonadales > Alteromonadaceae > Agarivorans > Agarivorans sp. MS3-6. The sequence continues at coordinate 2,400,390 of NZ_CM134202.1, forward strand.
CTCCTTTCGCAGTAATCGTGCTAGTAAAGTTGTTGCTTACCACAAAGACAGTTTTGTTGTATTTGCTCAATTGACCGAACATAAAATTGGTCTGCAAAAATTCAAAAATGGTGAAACAACGTTAAGAATTAATAAAGAAACAGTGCGGAGTCAGTCGGTGCTAGCGTCGTTATTGCCGATACAAATTCTTCACCCCGAAGGCTATGGCTTAGTCGACGGAAGCCCAAAGTATCGTCGGGCTTATTTGGATTGGGGAGTGTTTCACGTGGAACATCAGTTTCATGTGGCTTGGCAAAGCTATAAGCGTGTATTAAAGCAACGCAACGCACTGATTAAACAAACGCGCCAATATGGCGAATTGGCTTATTGGGACAAGCAGTTGGTAGAGTTCGCTGCACTGGTAAGCCAGCAGCGTGCAACATATATAGAAAGTATTAAGCCTGCGCTAATGAGCTTGGTTAAAGAGTTTCTACCTGAGTACCAATTTGATTTGGCTTTCTACCAAGGTTGGGATGAAAAAGCCAATTTGGCAGAGTTATTACAATCTAATTTTCAGCGTGATCGAATGTTGGGTTATACCCAAGTTGGCCCTCACAAAGCTGACCTGAAATTTAGGTTTAATGGTATTAATGCAGTAGATGTAATTTCGCGGGGGCAACTAAAGTTGTTTGTATGCGCATTGATTTTAGCGCAAGGGCAACATGCTCAGCAGCATAGCGGTAGGCAAACTGTTTATCTAATCGATGATTTTGCCGCCGAACTTGATATGTCTAAACGACAGTTGTTAGCAGAATGCTTGCAACGAAACGGGTCACAAGTATTTGTATCTGCTATTGAAGAGCAAATGCTAGATGGATTTGATTTAGAAGGATGCACAGTGTTTCACGTGGAACATGGTGTTATCAGCGACTATAAAACGAGAGTAAAACATGGCTGAAAATGAATATGGCTCATCGAGTATTAAGGTCCTAAAAGGTCTTGATGCAGTAAGAAAACGTCCTGGAATGTACATTGGTGACACCGACGATGGTTCAGGTTTACACCACATGGTATTCGAAGTCGTAGATAACTCTATCGATGAAGCATTAGCTGGACACTGTCAGGATGTAGTAGTAACCATTCATAATGACGGTTCGGTGTCAGTATCCGATGATGGGCGTGGTATCCCTGTTGATATGCATGAAGAAGAGGGGGTTTCAGCAGCAGAAGTTATTATGACTGTACTGCACGCAGGCGGTAAGTTTGATGATAACTCTTATAAGGTATCTGGTGGTTTGCACGGTGTAGGTGTTTCGGTGGTGAATGCACTATCGATAAAACTACAGCTTACTGTTAAGCGCCAAGGACATGTTTACGAGCAGTTTTATACCCTAGGTGAACCTGATGCGCCACTCGCTGTTGTGGGCGATACCGATAAGACCGGTACCGAGCTACGCTTCTGGCCAAGTAATGAAATATTTTCTGATACTAAGTTTCACTACGATATTTTAGCCAAGCGCTTACGTGAACTTTCGTTCCTTAACTCTGGTGTATCGATCATCCTAAAAGATGAGCGCGATGATAAGCAGGACCACTTCATGTATGAAGGTGGTATAGAAGCGTTTGTCTCTTACTTAAACACCAACAAGACACCGATTCACCCCAAAGCATTTAGCTTTAACTTCCAGCGTGATGACGGTATTGCTGTAGAACTAGCAATGCAATGGAACGATGGCTTCCAAGAAAACGTATATTGTTTTACTAACAACATTCCTCAGAAAGACGGCGGAACTCACTTAGCGGGTTTTAGAGCGGCGCTAACCCGTACTCTTAATAGCTATATGGAGAAGGAAGGCGTTAATAAAAAGGACAAGAACAATGCTACCGGTGATGATGCCCGTGAAGGTTTAACCGCCGTTGTTTCGGTTAAAGTGCCTGATCCTAAGTTCTCTAGCCAAACTAAAGACAAGCTCGTGTCCTCTGAAGTTAAGTCTGCGGTTGAACAAACCATGGGTGAAAAACTTAGCGAGTACTTACTAGAGCATCCTTCAGAAGCTAAAATCATTACGCAGAAAATTTTGGATGCTGCGCGTGCGCGTGAAGCCGCACGTAAAGCTCGCGACATGACTCGCCGTAAAGGTGCGCTAGATTTAGCTGGCTTACCAGGTAAGTTAGCCGATTGTCAGGAAAAAGACCCCGCCCTTTCTGAACTATACATAGTGGAAGGAGACTCGGCGGGTGGCAGTGCTAAACAAGCGCGTAACCGCAAAAACCAAGCTATTTTACCATTGAAGGGTAAAATTCTTAACGTAGAGAAAGCGCGTTTCGACAAGATGCTATCTTCGCAAGAAGTTGCCACCCTAATTACTGCTATGGGTTGTGGCATTGGTCGCGATGAATATAACCCAGACAAAACCCGTTATCACAACATCATTATCATGACCGATGCTGATGTGGATGGCTCGCACATTCGTACTCTATTGCTGACTTTTTTCTACCGTCAAATGCCTGAGATTATTGAACGTGGTTATATCTACATCGCCCAGCCTCCTTTATATAAAGTGAAAAAGGGTAAGCAAGAGCGTTATGTAAAAGATGAAGAGTCGTTGACTGAATACCTAACAAGCTTAGCCTTAGATAATGCTGGCCTTTATGTAAATGCTGAAGCGCCTGCAATTAGCGGTGAACAGTTGGAAGGATTAGTGACTCAATACCGTCGAGTGTGGAAAAACAACGAGCGTTTGTCTCGCCGTTACCCCATCTCTTTGCTGAGCCAAATGGTTTATCAACGCCCACTTAATGTGGAAGAGTTGAAGCAAGCAGAGGTACTAGAGCAATGGGCCGAAGAACTAATCGGGCCGGTGAATGCTGAACTACCAAGTGGTAACTACTATTCAGTAGAAATAGAAAAACACGAAGAACGTGAAATTTACTACCCGGTAGTAACGCTTCGCCAACATGGTGTGGATGTGTCATTTAAGTTTGAGCCAGAGTTCTTCGCTTCACATGATTACCAAGATATCTGTAGTCTGTTTGCAAAACTAAATAATTTAGTTGAAGAAGGGGCTTACATTAAACGTGGTGAAAAAACCAAGCCAGTAAAAGGATTTGAAGAAGCCCTTAACTGGTTGATGGCTGAGTCGCGTCGAGGTTTGTATATCCAACGTTACAAAGGACTGGGGGAGATGAACCCTGACCAACTTTGGGAAACGACCATGGACCCTGAAACTCGTCGTATGTTGCAAGTGACAGTAGAAGATGCGATTGCTTGTGACCAGCTATTTACTACCTTGATGGGTGACCAAGTTGAGCCGCGCCGAAACTTCATTGAAGAAAATGCGCTAAACGTTGAGAACCTTGACGTGTAGTTGTTAGCGTTTGTTTGAAATACCAATAAAAAGGCAATATGAAAATATTGCCTTTTTTGTACTTGAAAGCTTAAAAAGCCATCCCCATATATAGTTATAACAGGATGCCATAGCGATGGGTCTTGTAACGAAAGGGACGCAGCAATAGCGCTGGTCCAATACAATTTATTGCTCTATGAGGATAATATATATGCGTAACCAATATGACTTTTCACCCCTTTATCGCACTTCTATTGGCTTTGACCGCTTAGCAAGTTTCATTGAAGCGGCTTCTAATCAAAGTGCCCAGTCTCAAAACAACGGCTACCCTCCATACAATATTGAAGCGGTAGACGAAAATCATTATCGAATTACTCTGGCTGTAGCTGGCTTTGCTGAAGATGAGTTATCCATTGTGGCGCAAGAAAACGCGTTAGTGGTAACCGGTACTAAACAGAAAAAAGCTGAGCAAGTTAAGTTCTTACATCAAGGCATTGCTGAGCGCGGCTTTGAGCGTAAATATCAAATTGCCGATCATGTTAAAGTGAAAGCGGCTAATTTAGAGAATGGTTTACTGTATATTGATTTAGAGCGAGAAATACCTGAAGCTCTGAAACCAAAGCAAATCCCGATTAACGGCAAGCTAAATTCAGTAGAAAGCTTAGAAGCTAAATCGGCATAATAAGCTTAATCAGATAATGAATGAAAAGGGCCTACGCAGGCCCTTTTTTAATGTCTTATTCAGCGAGTAGCGGATTGACCACTGAGGCCAAAATCTCAATACCGCGTTTTACATTGGCTTCGCTTTGAGCAAAGTTAAGGCGAATACATTCTTGGGTATGTCGCCAGTTGTTACTTACACCAGGGAAGAAGTAACTGCCAGGCACAATGAGTAAGCCTTGTTGTTTGAGCTGCTGATATAACTGCTTGTCGCTAATGGGTAAGTCTTCAAACCAAAGCCATAAAAACATGGCGCCTTCTGACTTATGAATCCTAAACTTGCTAGAAGGAATAGCTTGTTGCAACCATGCCATTGCTTGCTGCGATTTATGCTGATAAAAAGGGCGAATAATGTTGTTACTGGCATCTAGCAAGCTGTTGTCTTTGAGCATTTCGTTGGCGAGAGCAGGGCCTACGCTGCCGGGCGATAAACTAATAATCCCAGACAAGTTACTGATAGCTTTTATTGTTTCTGGCTTGGCCACCACAATGCCGCAACGTGTACCAGGTAAACCCAGCTTCGATAGGCTCAAACACAAGATAGTATTGTCATCCCAAAATGGGCTAGCCTGCTCGGTAAAAACCAGGTTTGGAAAAGGTAAGCCGTAAGCGTTATCAATCAGTAGGGGGATTTGATGCTGCTTAGCTAGCTGTGACAGCTTGCCAATTTCGTGGTCAGTGATGACATTACCAGTGGGGTTGGTTGGCCGAGAAACACATATTAGGCCGATTGACTCATCTAAGCTTAGGTTCTCAAAATCTACATGGTATTTAAACTGACGATCAGCTAAAAACTCGATAGAGGGCTTGTTGCCGATAAATAAGTCTTCGTTAATTCCACTGTCTTCATATCCGATGTATTCAGGCGCCAAAGGAAACAATACCCGCTTGTGATTTCTGCCTTTACCCGCAAAAAGATTGAAAAGGTAAAAAAATGCGCTTTGACTGCCGTTTGTTAGTGCAATATTCTCTTCATTTATATCCCAGTGAAACTGCTCTCTAAAGAAGTGCGCCAGGTTAGAAATGAAAGCTTTGTTTCCTTGCGGGGCGTCGTAGTTACACAAGGCATTAAGCAATTGGCTATTTTCTAGGCTTGTACGAAGGTGCTGTTCAAAGATTTCGGTCATTTCGGGGATTTGCGCAGGGTTACCGCCCCCGAGCATAATCATTTCGTCGCCGGCACGGATACCCTCGTCAAGATCGTCCATTAACTGAGTTATACCGGCGTGGCGAGTGAATTTATTACCGAAATCTGAATATGTCATAGGGTACCTCTTTTCATCAAGGCGTCACCTTAACAAAGTTTGCTTTTGAATAGCAAACGAGGATACGTAGTATTTCCCCTGCTTATTATAGCTACTAGATTGCTAGGTTAAAAAAAAGCGGCCTAAGCCGCTTTGGTAACATCTAACTTAAAGCTATTTAGCGTGTTGCCCCGCGTACACGATGACTACAGCGTCATCACCTTTGCGTCGTTCAAATACATAAGGCGCTGCACTGAGTTGTTGGTGTTGACCTGATCCCACTGCTTGATGGCGTTTACGGAATTGCAGTAGTTTCTGCCAGTGTTTGTGCACGGCTAAACGTTGTTCGTCTAGTTGATCCCAATTCATGTCTGAACGGGTTGCTTGATGTTTGTCTGAACTACGAGGGCCTTTTTCTCGGGCCGTTTCGTCACCGTAGTAAACTTGCACTGCGGTAGGCATGAGCAAGAAGGCCGAACCTAATTGCTTTTGCTGATCGAGATCTTTACTGATACTGCCGTAGGCGAGGCGAGTATCATGAGATGACACATAACTCAATACCTTGCCATCTCGCTTGCCAAGCACGTCTGAGTAGCGTTGATAGCCATCTTGCATGTCGGTTAAGCAGTTCATGCCTTTTTTGGCTAGCTCTGTTTGATAAGTAAAGTCGATCAATGAATCGAAGCCACTATCAAACAAACGAGAGTTGTTTAGGCCTTGGCCCCAAAACTCACCGGTCATCCAAAACTCACTGTCATCCAGTACTTTATCCGGGTTGTTTTGTTTCCATTCTTGGAAGGCTTGATTAGAGGCTAGTTTAAGTGCTTGCCACGCTTCTGGCTCTACGTGTTTAACGGTATCAGCTCTGAAACCATCGATGCCATATTCACGCACCCAATCGGATAGCCATGTGACTAAGTAGTCACGTACTGTTGCGCCGGGAATTTCCACTGCTTTGGTATCAGCTTTGTTTTTATAAAACGGCGGTAAACCTACCACTTTGTCAGACTCTGTCTTAAAGTCTGGCAGATAGGCAAGAGACATTTCTAAATCACTAGGTCCAGGGTTAGGGTAACCAGAAATATCGGTTCTAACCCAGTCTGGCCCCCACCATTTTACCCATTCGTTACGTTTTCCATAATCGATATAGTCATTAAAGCTATGCCATGTCTCCCCTTTGCCGGGTGACCAGTCGGTCCATTTTTTACCGAGATAATTCTCGATAGGCACATCATATTCTTGGGTCGCACCGAAACCAAACTCTTGCATGTCGCTCAATGTGGCGTAGCCGGTATGGTTCATCACAATATCCATGACAACACGAATTCCGCGAGAGTGAGCATCGTCGACAAACTGCTTGAATTCTTCGGCTGTTCCCATGTTTTGGTCCATCACCGTGTAGTCTTGAACATAGTAACCATGATAACCGTAGTGTTTGAAGTCGCCGCGCATACCCCCGCCAACCCAGCCGCGAATTTGCTCGTATGGTGCGGTAATCCAGATTGCATTTATGCCTAAGTCTTCAATGTAATCGAGTTTTTCGCTAAGGCCGGCGATATCGCCGCCATGAAAGGTTCCAACCTCATTTTTTCCGTCTTTGCTACGACCATAGCTATTATCATTGTCAGGGTTGCCGTTGTGAAAACGGTCGGTCATAACAAAATATACTGAGGCGCTGTCCCAGCTGAACGCGTCATCTTGTTTGGTAACAGATTCAAGCAACAACAACCCGCCACTTTCAGGCGAGGGAGTAAAGGTTACTTTACCTTGATAAACAGTACTCATTTGACCGCTATAAAAATCTTTAACAGCGGTACCTTCTTCAAAACTATTAGCAACATCTACTGTGATGGGCTGACCGTCCCATTGTAAGCATTGCGCGCTTTGAGTTAATGCTTGGTTAGCACTGCTTGCTGCAGGGCTAGTATTGGCTTCGTTTGAGGCACAGCCCGCGATAGCCATGCTGACTAAACAGCCTAGTAAGGCTGGTTTAATGACTTGCTGCATTATTTACATCCATATAGTGTTGTTGACCGTTAAAAAAAAAGCCCCTTTAAGGGGCTTTAGCAATAAGTAAGCAGAGCTTACATTTCAACTTTTTCGATGTAAACTTCTGGGATTTCGCCAGACCAATCCATGAAGAAACGGTAAACACCATCTTCTTCTGGAGTAAATTTGAAGTTATCAAACGCTGAACATTTGTTTGATTGACGACGTTCGCCTAGTTTGATGTCAGCTTCTCCAGATAGGAAACCGAAGTTAGTACCACATTGCCATGCAGCATCACCAAATTTCCACTCGTACGGTTGGCCATCAGCAATTAGAGGCTCGTCTACTGGAGAGGTTGCACTCCAAAGGTGCTCTTTACCTTCAACTGGCATCAATTTGAATTCTGGAGCTGCATCCCACCAAGTGAATACACCACGTAAGTACACATCTGTACCCAATTTACCGTTTGCGTCGCCGCCGCCTGAAGCACAACCAGCAGCAATAACTGTGATTAGCGCTAGCACACCTGCTTTCAAGATATTTTTAAGCATTTCCAATTCCTTTATATTTTTATAGCTTTCCTTTGTCTTTGCAGACAAACATTACGTAATGAGCTGAACTCGAGACTAGTTATAGCCGAGCTTGGCTGGAAAAAACGTGCCAAGCTCACACTACGAAACTGAAAAGGATTTCAAGGTTTTAGGCATTTTCTTAAAACAGTTAACTAGATCAAAAAAAACCGCTTATTCCAAAAAATAAGCGGTTTAAATTTAAGCGCTAAGTTACCTGCTTATTGGATTAAAGAAATATCAGCAATTTCTAAAAACAACTGGCGTAACGAGTTCAGCAGGCTTAAACGGTTAATTTTTAGGGCGTCGTCTTCGCTCATGACCATCACATTATCAAAGAAGTTATCTCCCACTTCTCGAAGTGCGGCTAATTCGATCAAGGCTTGTTGATAGTCGCCTTTTTCTAGCAGTGGTTTAAGTGTTAAGGCCATCGCGCTAACAGCTTCAGCCAGAGCTTGCTCTTGCGGCTCTTTCAACAAGCTCGCATCAATTTGCGGTTTAACAAAGTCTGGGTTCTTCGCCAGAATGTTAGACACCCGCTTGTTGGCAGCGGCTAAGGCTTGTGCTTGCTCTAAAGAGCGGAAGTGACTTACCGCTTTAACCCGTTTATCTATATCGGCGGGTTTAGTGGGTTTGCGCTCTAACACAGCAGCGATAACACTTGGGTCTACGCCTTGCTCTAAGTACATGGCTTTAAGACGCGCATAGACAAACTCAATGAGTTGAGCATGCACTTTGGCTTGGGCGGCTTGGTCCAGCTCGATAGGCAGTAACAATAAGGCACTGTTAATCAAAGTATCTAAATCAAGGTCAAAGGCTTTGTCTTGAATGATACGAATAATACCTAAACTAGCACGGCGCAGTGCAAATGGGTCTTTGTCGCCTTTAGGTAATTGACCAATTGCAAAAATACCGGCAAGAGTATCTAGCTTGTCGGCAATAGCGACCGCTGACGCAACCTTTGATTCAGGCAGCTTATCGCCAGAGAAACGTGGCCAATATTGCTGGTTTAATGCGTTAGCTACGTCTTCGTGCTCGCCGTCAAACTTAGCGTAGTACATGCCCATCACACCCTGAATATCAGGGAACTCTAGTACCATTTCACTATTTAAATCTGCTTTAGACAGTAAGCCGGCACGTTGTGCGTGTTGGCTGTTGGCGCCAATTTCGGCCGCAATCTGTGCGGCTAATTCTGACACTCGGTTAGATTTATCTAATAAGCTGCCAAGTTTTTGCTGAAACACAACCGTAGCCAGCTTGTCTAAGCGACTGTCTAAACGTACTTTTTGGTCGGTTTTGAAAAAGAACTCTGCGTCAGCAAGGCGAGGGCGTACAACCTTTTCATTGCCTTCAATAACCTGCTTAGGATCTTTGCTCACAATGTTAGAAACAAAGATGAAACGAGGCAGCAAGTTACCTTCGGTATCTAAAATAGGGAAGTATTTTTGATTATCCTTCATGGTGTAAATCAGTGCTTCAGCGGGGACTTCTAAGAACTTGTCTTCAAAGCTACCCACCATGGCAACTGGCCACTCTACTAAAGAACAAACCTCTTCTAGCAGTGCTTCATCTACTTCAACCACGCCGCCTTCACGAGCCGCTTCAGCCTCTACTTGCTCTTGAATAATGGCTTTACGTTGTTGGTAATTAACAATAACTTTTCCGCGACGATCTAACTGTTGTACATAATCATTAGCGTGATTCAGTTCGAATTCTGCTTCACCCATAAAGCGGTGACCACGAACGGTACGAGCAGACTCGATACCTAAGATATTTCCTTGCACCAACTTCTCACCATATAACATAGTGATGGTGTGTACAGGGCGAATAAACTGAGTTGTTTTTGCACCCCAACGCATTGGTTTAGGGATCGGTAACTTGGCTAAAGCATCGGCCACTAAATCCGGGATCAGCTGGTAAATAGTTTGTCCGCTGATCTCTGCTTTGTGTAACAGCCATTCACCTTTGTCGCTAGTTAAGCGCTCGGCTTGTTCTACTGTTATTCCGTTGGAGCGAGCCCAACCTTCTGCAGCTTTGGTAGGTTTACCTTCGCTGTCAAATGCGCTACTTACCGCAGGACCACGTTTTTCAACGACTTTGTCCGGGGTTTTTTCACTTAATGCTTGAACTGACAAGGCTAAGCGTCGCGGGGCTGCAAACCACTCTACGCGAGTGAATTCGAAGCCTGCTTTTTCAAGACCTGCTTGCACATTCGCTTGGAAAGATTCAGCTAAACCGCGTAACGCTTTTGGTGGCAATTCTTCGGTGCCAATTTCTACTAATAAGTTTTCGTTGCTCATGATGCCTCCGTTATTTCTTGTCTTTGCATAAAGGGAATCCAAGCTCTTTACGAGCATTGTAATACGCTTCAGCAACCGCTTTGGATAGGGTTCTTACCCTTAGGATAAAGCGTTGACGTTCGGTAACAGAGATTGCGTGGCGAGCATCTAACAAGTTAAAAGCATGAGACGCTTTCATGACTTGCTCGTATGCAGGTAAAGGTAATCCCGCTTCAATCAATTTTTCGCTGTCTTTTTCACACTGGTCAAACTGAGCAAACAGTGCGCTGGTATCGGCATGTTCGAAGTTGTAGGTTGATTGCTCAACTTCGTTTTGATGGAACACATCACCGTAGGTCACTTTGCCCATAGGACCATCGGTCCATACCAGGTCGTAAATGCTATCGACGCCCTGAATGTACATGGCTAATCGTTCTAAGCCGTAAGTGATTTCCCCGGTAACGGGTGAGCACTCTAAGCCACCTACTTGCTGGAAGTAAGTAAACTGAGTGATTTCCATGCCATTTAGCCAGATCTCCCAACCTAAGCCCCAAGCGCCCAAAGTAGGGGATTCCCAGTTGTCTTCTACGAAGCGAATATCATGCACTTCTGGGTTGATACCCAATTCAACTAGTGAGCCTAAGTAGAGCTCTTGAATGTTATCTGGAGATGGCTTCATGACTACCTGAAATTGGTAGTAATGCTGCAAGCGGTTTGGGTTTTCACCATAACGACCATCGGTTGGACGACGACATGGTTGTACATAAGCACTATACATCGGCTCAGGTCCGATAGAGCGCAAAAAGGTTTGTGGATGAAAGGTGCCAGCACCTACTTCCATGTCTAAAGGCTGAACAAGTACACAGCCTTGGCGGGCCCAGTAGTCCTGTAACGCCAGTATTAGGCCCTGAAAAGTTTTTATATCGTATTTATGCATGATTAGTGTCGCGCGTATGAAAAATAGTCGGTTTTATAACTGACGGAGTATACCTCAGCGAGAGATTAGACCCTAGTGCTGTTGCGTCTTGAATTGCTGATAAATTAGACTTTTTTTAAAAAAGTGGCTTAACTGCCTTTCTTTATCAGATATTGGTAGGGTTTTTGGTCAACTTTTTGGGCCATTAATGTGTGATCCATAAATTCACAAAAACTAACCATATCGCGTGTGGTCGAAGGGTCATCGGCTTCAACCAATAAGGTTTCGCCTATCTTGATGCTACGAATGGTTTTTCTTACCATCATCACCGGCTCTGGGCAGCGTAAACCCAAAGCATCAAGTTGATGGTCTGCTTGCTTAAAATCTATCTCTTTACTCATTGGCTATTCGTCTTAGTTGTTCACTTTTTTATTGTATAACAGGAAGTGATTAACTTTCATCTGTCAACGTTGACGATTGCAATAATTCATGGAGATAAAACATCGGGACAAAAAAACGAGGCTTAAGCCTCGTTGGTTTTTTATCTGATTCGTTGTTCGTTATTTGAATCGAAGAATATAGCGTTAGACATATCAAACATCAGCTCTAGGTTTTGTCCGGTGACGGCCGGCTTGTCTGGGTCTAAACGACAGCTTATTTCTTTATCATTGAGGGTGACTAAGGCAATGGTATCGGGGCCAGTGGGTTCAAGTACACCGAGCTTAAGGCTGAGTGTTGTCACCAAGGGCTTATCCTTTTTATAAGGATTAACATGGGTGATTTGTTCCGGTCTAATCCCTACTACTATTGATTTCCCGGCGTAATTACTCAAATGCTCTGGTAAGGGTATGGTGTGCTGTTGCTGTTGGTCACACACCAATGAGCCGACTAAGCCATGCTCATTTTTTTCTACGCTGCAATGCAAAAAGTTCATTGCTGGTGAGCCCATAAAACCTGCCACAAACATATCTGCTGGGTCATTATAGATTTCTGCGGGGGTGCCTAGTTGCAGCAGTTCGCCGTCTTTCATCACCGCAATACGGTCAGCGAGGGTCATCGCTTCAATTTGGTCATGTGTCACATAGACAATGGTGGTGCCTAGGCGTTGATGCAGTTTTTTAATTTCGTGACGCATTTCTACTCGAAGCTTTGCATCTAGATTACTTAAGGGTTCATCAAATAAATAGATTTTAGGTTGGCGAGCGAGCGCGCGGCCCATGGAGACTCGCTGTTGTTGCCCCCCTGAAAGCTGTGAAGGTTTGCGGTCTAGCAGATGTTCAATCTGTAATAATTGCGCTACGCGAGTAATCTCTTTATCGCGATCATCTTTTTCCATTTTTTGAATCTTTAGTGCAAATTCAATGTTTCCGCGTACCGTCATATTGGGGTAAAGCGCATAAGACTGAAATACCATGGCAATATTGCGGTCTTTAGGGGCTACATCATTCACCACGTTTCCGTCTATGCAAATATCTCCGCCGGTAATGCTTTCTAAGCCTGCAATCATATTCATCAAGGTTGATTTTCCGCAGCCCGAAGGGCCGACTAAAATCAAGAATTCACCCGAATTAATCGAGATATTGATATCTTCTAAGATGTTGGGGCCATTCTTACCGTAGCGTTTGTGGAGCTTTTTTATATCTAAGGTCGCCATTTACATTATCCTTTTACTGAGCCTGCGGTTAACCCGCGCACAAAATACTTTCCAGCCACTACGTAGACAAACAGGGTCGGTAAGGCCGCAATTATGGCCGCGGCCATATCAACGTTATATTCCTTCACCCCGGTACTGGTGTTGACTAAGTTGTTTAACGCGACCGTAATCGGTTGGGAGTCTGAACCGGAGTAAACCACCCCAAACAAGAAGTCGTTCCATATTTGGGTGAACTGCCAAATGATGCAAACCATGATGATAGGTTTGGAAATGGGCAGCATGATTTTGAAAAAGATAGTAAAGAAGCCTGCACCATCAAGCTTGGCGGCTTTTACTAGCTCTGCCGGAACCGACACATAAAAATTTCGAAAGAACAGCGTGGTGAATACCAAGCCGTAAACCACATGCACAAATACTAAGCCGGTGGTGGTATTGGCTAGACCAAATTTACCTAAGGTGGCAGCCATTGGCAGTAAGATCACTTGAAAAGGGATGAAACAACCAAACAACATCAAGGCAAAGAAGGTGTTTGAGCCTTTAAAGCGCCAATGCGCAATAACATACCCGTTAAGCGCACCAATTAAGGTGGAAATGAATACTGCCGGTACCGCCATTTTGAAGGAGTTCCAAAAATATCCTTTTACTCCTTCACAGGTGACTCCGGTACAGGCCGTTCCCCAGGCTTTAAACCAAGCATCAAATACCCATACCTCGGGCAATGACAACAAATTACCGCCGCGAATATCGGGTAAGGATTTAAAAGAAGTGAGTAACATCACTAACAAAGGCATTAAATAGATGGCGCAAAACAGCACTAAAATAAAGTAGATGAATAGACGACCCGGTGAAAATTTAGTCATGATTATTGCTCCCGGTTACGCAATTCTGAGTAAAGGTAGGGGACAAGGATCGCCAATACCCCCGCTAACATCATCATTGCACTGGCCGCTCCTAAGCCCATTTGTCCTCTAGTGAAGGCATGGGTATACATAAACAAAGCGGGTAAATCTGAGGAGTAACCAGGCCCACCAGAGGTTAATGCGGTCACTAAGTCGAAGCTCTTAATGGCAATGTGTGAGGTGATAATTACCGCACTGAAAAACACCGGTCGTAGGCAAGGTAAAATGATCTTCCAGTAGATAATTGGCATGCTTGCGCCATCAATTTGGGCGGCCTTAACAATGCTTGAGTCGATCCCTCTTAGGCCAGCTAAAAACATGGCCATAACAAAGCCTGAAGATTGCCATACTGCCGCAATCACCAAGGTATATACCGACATGTCGTTACTCACCAGCCAGTTAAATTCAAAACTGGTCCAGCCCCAGTCATGCATCATCTTCTCTAATCCCAACCCTGGGTTGAGTATCCACTTCCAGGCGGTTCCTGTAACAATGAAAGACAGTGCCATTGGGTAGAGATAGATGGTACGAATAGCCCCTTCTTGGCGAATATTTTGGTCAAGCAAAATAGCCAGTAAGGTACCTAAAATAATTGAAATAAGAATAAACAACACACCAAAAATCAGCAGGTTGATGCAGGAGGTGACCCAGCGATCGTTCTCCATTAATTTGTTGTATTGCAGTAAACCAGCCCACTTAAAATTAGGTAAAAAACGTGAGTGGGTCAGTGATAGGTAGCCGGTCCAAGCTACATAACCATAAATACATACCGTCACCAGCAATATAGAGGGCGATAAGATGATTTTGGGTAACCATTTTTGCAGAGTATTAAACATAGTACAGCCTCGTTCGAACTCCATGTTCAAACTAACAAGGTAATAGCAGGAGCAAGTTCCGACCGGTAGGCCGGAACTATAGGGCTTATTGTGCGGCTTTAACTACACGAGCCAGTTTAACCACTGTCTCTTTAGGGTCACCGTTAGGATCGTTAAAGAAGTTAGTGACTACATCGTAGATGGCACCCTGTACATAGCCTGTTGTTGCTAAGCCATGAGCCATACTTGGTACTAAATCACCTGATTTATTACTGGCCTTAAAGGTCGCCATAGAATCTAAAGCACAACTATCAAATTTGCTCATATCCATATCGGTACGAACCGGAATAGAACCTTTGTTTAAGTTGAATACTTCTTGGAACTCAGGAGTAAGAATGGTTTTAGCCAAACTCTTTTGGGCAGTGACGTTATCGCTGTTACTCAATTCAAACATGGCGAAACTGTCGATGTTAAAAGTAAATTGACCGTCGGTACCGGGTGCTGGTAAACAGACAAAATCTTTACCTGGTACTTTACCTGCAGCGATAAATTCGCCTTTCGCCCAGTCGCCCATAATTTGCATGCCGGCTTGGCCATTAATCACCATGCTGGTGGCAATGTTCCAATCACGGCCTGGTGAGTCACTGTCGATGTAGTTACTCACTTTCTTAAATACGGTAAATACTTCAACCATTTTGTCGCCACTAAGTACGGCGTCGTCATGCATGACAAAAGCTTTGTTGTAGTCTTCAGAGCCTAGGATGTCTAAGGCTATTGCTTCAAATACGGTGGCGTCTTGCCAGGCTTGGCCACCATGGGCTAGTGGAATAATACCCGCGGCTTTTAGCTTCTCTGCTGCAACAAAAAATTCATCCATTGTAGTGGGAATTTTTGCGCCGGCTTTTTCAAATACCGCTGGGTTCGCCCATAGCCAGTTAACACGGTGGACGTTTACTGGTACGGCGACATAATCACCATTAAATTTCATTACGCTTGTCACTACCGCAGGAACAACGTCATCCCATTTTTCTGCTTTAGCTACATCGTTTAGGTTACTTAGAAAACCAAGATCGGCCCATTCCTGAATATCATGGCCTTTAATTTGCGCTGCGGCTGGTGGGTTGCCCGAAATAGCACGCGTTTTAAGTACCGTCATGGCACTTTCTCCGCCGCCACCGGCTACTGCGAAATCTTTCCAAGAGTGGCCTTGAGCCTCAAGCATTTCTTTTAGTACGCCTACTGATTTGGCTTCACCACCAGAAGTCCACCAATGGAGAACTTCTACTTCGCCTGCATAGGCTAAATTTAGAGCGCTGGTAAGTGCCAGGGTAGAGGCTAGAGTTGCAATTTTACGCATATTGATGCCTTTGTTATTTTTTTGTGAATTCCATTCCTTGTTTCAGCCACCTTACAGCGTTGGTTGGCTATTTATTAGACTAGACGAAACACTCTGATAACAAAGTAACCATTTGTAACTAAGTTGTTACAAATGGCTTATTTAATGTGAGGTAGTTGGAGTTTTACTTCTAAACCTCCTTGGGGAAGGTTTTGTAAGGTGATATCACCACCATGTGCATGGGCAATATTGCGTGCAATACCTAAACCCAAGCCCGAACCAGAGTCGTCTTTGCTGAGTCGCACGTAGGGGTTAAATATATCAGTGAGTCGATCATTGGGGATACCCGGCCCGTGGTCAACAAACAATAAACACAGCTCAACGTCATCATCGAGCACATAGATTTCTATACTATGGCCATATTTGATGCCATTTTCTACGAGATTGCTAATACAACGTTTAATCGCCAAAGGTTTACCGCGATAAGGCCCGATGGTTTCACCAAATACCACAACGTTACCAATGAACGGTTCGATACAGTGTTTAAGGTGAGTCATGATATTGATATCACTAAGGTTTTCATGGATGTCAGTGTCTTTTACTGTTTGTAAAGCGCCCTTAGCCATGATTTCAAGTTCGTCTAAATCACGGTTAAAAGCATCTATCACGCTGTCATCATCCAATAGCTCGGCGCGTAAGCGTAGCCGCGTAATCGGGGTTTTCAAGTCGTGGGATATAGAGCGAAACAGCAATTCTCTATCTTCGATATAGCGTTTCAATTTACCTTGCATAGTATTAAAGGCGCGGGTTGCTTTACGAATTTCATCGCTACCTTCTTCGATTAAAGCGGGCTGAAATAAATCAATGGTAAGCCTAGATGCTGCTTTAGCTAAGCGCCTTAAGGGGCGAGTTTGACGGCGAACTAAGATAAAGGTGAAGAGCAACAAGAAGAACGTCATGAGGGCAATAAACATGACCCGATCTTTAGGCAACAAGTTATCTTCAAGCGTGATGTAGGGGGCCGGAAGTAGCGCCGCCAAATATATCCATTCGCCACTTTCTAAGGCAATTTGTGTCACTAATATAGGCGGGTTAAGAGGCTGTACTTGCAAAGTATGAGAAGCCCACGAAGTAGGAAGGTCTTGCAGTAATATGTCATTTTTCAGTACATGTAATGTCTCTGGCATTGAGAAATCTACGTCGATCTGCGTGCTACGATTGAGTTCACTATGTAATACTTCGCTGACGGTTTGGATTACCACGTTTTTACGATGGCTATCCGGAATAGAATCAATCTCAATATATTCTCGGTTGAGAGATACAAAGAAACGGGTACCGCCCATATTGCGTAATTGGTTTAATACAATATGGCGATACTCTGAGGGTAAGGATTCAAAGAACGTCACGGTAGAGGCTAAGCTTAAGGCAAGGTTACGTGAGGTTGAGCTTAAACCTTCAGATTCTGCTTGGCGCAGTTGATAAAACCAAATAAAGCTGCTGGCAGTTTGCGCTAAGCCAATCGCCAGTAATAACAGTAGCAGCATTCGAGCTAACAAAGAATTGGGCTTTGCGCGCTCGAAAAAAGCTTTAAACCTCATGGCTGACTTGAGTAACCATCATGTAGCCAGAACCGCGAATAGTGCGGATTAAACGGGTATGGCTGCCGTCGTCTTTTAAACGCTGGCGTAGACGGCTGATTTGCACGTCAATACCACGTTCCATTGGCAGGCTTTCTCTGCCGCGGGTAGCATCGCTAATGGTATCTCTATCTAAGGTTTGATTTGGGTGTTGTAAAAACAGCTGCAATAATCGGTAATCGCTGCTTGATAGCTCCAGCTTGTCGCCATCTTCATGCTCTAACTGTTGGGTTTGACTGTCTAAACGCCATTGGCCAAAGCGAATATAGCGTGTATTTTGTTGGGCATTGGCGGTCACTTGAGAGCGACGTAATAAGGCTTTAATACGAGCGAGCAATTCGCGCGGGTTAAAAGGTTTACCAATGTAGTCATCAGCGCCTAACTCAAGCCCTACGATTCGGTCCATTTCATCGGAGTTAGCCGTTAACATGATAATAGGCACGTTAGAGGTACGACGAATTTTTTGGCATAAGGTAAAGCCATCGTCACCCGGTAGCATTATATCAAGGATGATAAGTTCTGGTTCGTTGGTTTCCAGTAGCTTAGTCATCTCTACACCATCATTAGCGCTAATAACGGCAAAACCAGACTTGCTCAAGTATTGTTCAAGTAAGCTTCTTATTTCTAAGTCGTCATCAACGACTAATAATTGTTTAGCTAAAACCATGGGCCCTATTGCGGTTAAGTAGTCACAGGGGGCTAAGAATAACAAACAACCTGCTATCTACAAACGCTTAGCGTGATTAACAAAAAAAAATGAGAGCTTAGCGCTCTCATTTTTGGCTATTTTAGCGTTTAAGGTCGTTCAAATACGGTGGCGATGCCTTGGCCTAAACCAATACACATTGTCGCTACACCTAATTTGGCACCTTTGGCTTCCATAAGGTTGATTAAGGTCGTCGAAATTCGTGTTCCTGAGCAACCTAAGGGGTGACCCAGTGCGATAGCGCCACCATTTAGGTTTACTTTATCTTCTACTTGGTCGAGTAAGCCTAAATCTTTTACACAAGGTAAAGATTGCGCAGCAAAGGCTTCGTTTAACTCAAACAAGTCAATATCTGCTACTTTCAGGCCCGCACGTTGTAAGGCTTTTTGGGTTGCTGGAACCGGTCCATAACCCATAATAGAAGGATCGCAGCCAGCAATGGCCATTGAGCGGACTTTAGCGCGAACAGTTAAACCCAACTCAGCGGCTTTTTCAGCAGACATCACTAACATAGCCGATGCACCATCCGATAAGGCTGAAGAGGTGCCAGCTGTAACTTTACCGTTGGCGGGGTCAAATACAGCGCGTAGTTGTGACAAGCCTTCTACGGTGGTTTCAGGGCGGATCACTTCGTCGGTTTCAATGAGCTTTAAGGTACCGTTGGCGTCGTGACCTTCGATGGGGAAAATTTCGTTGGCAAAACGTCCTTCAATGGTGGCTTGGTGTGCTAAACGATGTGAGCGAGCGCCAAATGCATCCATGTCTTCTCGGCTAATGCCATGTATTTGCGATAACAGTTCGGCAGTTAAGCCCATCATGCCAGCAGCTTTTGCGACTGACTTCGCCATACCCGGGTGAAAATCGACGCCGTGATTCATGGGGACGTGGCCCATGTGTTCAACACCGCCCACAATAAATACATCGCCTTGATCGGCCATGATGGCGCGTGAGGCATCATGCAGCGCTTGCATAGATGAACCACATAAACGGTTTACGGTTACCGCGCCAGTAGAATGGGGTAGACCAGCAAGTAACGCCGCGTTACGCGCTACGTTGAAGCCTTGCTCTAAGGTTTGTTGAACACAACCCCAGTAGACGTCTTCTATGTCATTAGGATCCAGTTTAGGGTTACGTTCTAGCAAGCCTTTCATCAGTTGGGCTGATAAGTCTTCAGCTCGAACATTTCTAAAACAGCCGTTTTTAGAACGGCCCATAGGAGTTCGAATACAATCTACAATCACTACTTCTTTCATTTTATATTCCTCCATTAGCCTTGCTTACCATAAAAAGTTTCACCAGCTGCTGCTTTAGCTCGCAGGCCGTCGGTCACTTGGTAGAGTGGACCGAGTTCAGCATATTGATCAGCTAGCGCGACATACTTATCAAGACCCATGGTATCTAGGTAGCGGAATACACCGCCGCGGAAAGGAGGGAAACCCAAACCATAAACCAGCGCCATATCAGCTTCGGCAGGGCTTTGAATAATACCTTCTTCTAAACAACGGACCACTTCATTAATCATTGGAATCATCATACGGGCAATGATTTGTTCGCTGCTGTAATCACATTTTTCGCCAGCGATGTTAGCTAACAGTTGATAGCTAGCTGGGTCGGCATCTTTTTTCGGTTTACCGCGGCGGTCTTTGGTGTAGGCGTAGAAACCTAGACCATTTTTCTGGCCAAAGCGTTCTGCTTGGTACATAACGTCGATAGCATCTTCACCGTTTTTGGCCATTCTTTCTGGAAAACCTTCAGCCATGACTGCACCGGCGTGGTGGCCGGTATCAATACCCACTACATCAAGTAAGTAAGCTGGACCCATTGGCCAACCAAATTGTTTCTCCATGATCTTGTCAACGTTGACGAAGTCGGCACCGTCTTGCAGTAAGCGAGTAAAGCCAAAGAAGTAAGGGAACAATACGCGGTTAACAAAGAACCCGGGGCAGTCATTGACGACTACCGGGGTTTTGCCCATTTTGGCGGCGTAGGCTACTACGCTATCGATGGTTTCTTGAGAGGTCTTTTCACCGCGAATCACTTCAACTAAAGGCATGCGGTGTACAGGATTGAAAAAGTGCATGCCACAGAATTTTTCTGGGCGGGCAAGATTCTTCGCCAGTAAAGAAATAGGAATAGTCGAGGTATTTGAAGCAATAATGGTGTTGTCATCAACATGCTGCTCAACTTCTTGCAGTACAGCGGCTTTGATTTTGGGATTTTCAACCACCGCTTCTACCACAATACTGCTGTTAGCAATAGCTTGATAGTTTAGGCTAGGGGTAATGGCCGACAGGATTTTAGCCATTTTCAAACCATCGATACGGCCGCGCTCAAGCTGCTTGTTTAATAGCTTGCTAGCTTCGTTCATGCCTAAGTCTAGCGCTGCTTGATTAATGTCTTTCATCACCGCAGGTACACCACGACTGGCACTTTGATAGGCGATACCGCCACCCATAATACCAGCGCCTAACACTGCCGCTTGAGCTATGTTCTGAGCGTTCTTCGAGGCTTTTTTCGCTAAGCCTTTTAGTTGTTGGTCGTTTAAGAATATACCGACCAAGGCTTGAGCGACCTCTGATTTGGCTAAACCAATGAAGTATTTACCTTCTAGGGCTAATGCTTCGCTGCGGCCTAAGTGGGCCGCCTTCTCCATGGTTTTTACCGCGGTAATTGGTGCCGGGTAGTGTGGCCCTGCTTTCGCCATAACCATGCCTTTTGCACAGTTAAAACTCATGGTTGCTTCGATCTTGTTTAAAGCTAATGGTGACAGCTTAGCTTGGCGACGGCTCTGCCAGTCAATTTTGCCCGCTATGGCGTCTTGCAACATCGTTAATGCGGCAGCATGTAGCTGTTCGGCAGGCACAACGGCGTCAAGCATGGCAAACTTTTGAGCCTCGCCAGCTTTGTAGTTTTTGCCTGTGGTAATCCACTCCATAGCGTTATCGGCACCAATCACTCGTGGTAAGCGAACTGTGCCGCCAAAGCCAGGCATGATGCCTAATTGAGTTTCTGGTAGGCCAATGCGAGCATTGGGTTCGGCGACCCGTAAGTCGGTAGACAGAATGAATTCACAACCGCCGCCAAGTGCATAACCGTTAACCGCTGAAATTGTCGGAACAGCTAAGTCTTCTAAAGCATTAAAAATATCATTGGCTTTAGTCAACCATGCGGCCAGTTGTTCTTCTGGTAGGGCGAATAAGCCGAGAAACTCGGTGATGTCGGCTCCAACAATGAAGGCGTCTTTCGCTGAACTTACCAGCAAGCCGGTTAAATTTGCTTGCTGTTGCAATGCGGTAATGGCCTCATCCAACGAGACTAAAGTGCTTTTGTCTAATTTATTAACACTTCCTTGCTTGGCATCGAATGTTAGTTCAGCGATACCGTCGGCAATATAACGAACACTGAGGTTCTCGCCTTGATATATCATTCTGCTCTCCTTGTTGCTGGTGTACATAGCACCAGTTTTGTGTAGGGGTTAGAGATAATTTGTAATCAGTTTGTTACGCAAACATTAAAGCAAATATAACACTCATTTAAAACACTTGTTTAACTTTTTGTCGGTCACGCCACAAAAAGGCATCACTAACGAGAGCAAATAAAAACCATCAATGCTCAATTAGCTGCTCTAGATCCAACAAAAATGGAACTAAATACGCTATAACTAAATAGCTAATTTATAGTCGTAGAGAGGGTTTTATGCTAACTATTCAACAACTGTTTACTCAGCATATTGAGCAGCTTCAGCATCGGGTGACTGATGTATTGGAGAGGGAGAGTTTAGAAGCCTTGATTATTCACTCAGGCTATCCACTACGTACCTTCCTTGATGATCAACATTACCCCTTCAAAACGAACCCGCATTTTAAGCATTGGTTACCGCTAACCGAACATCCCCATTGTTGGCTGGTGGTTAATGGAGTGGATAAACCCAAGCTTATTTATCACCAAGCAAGCGACTATTGGCACAAAGAGGCGGGCGAGCCAGCAGGTTTTTGGCTAGATTTTTTTGATATTGAACTAATGACAAGCCCTCAAGATATTGAGCCTTTCCTTCCAGCAAAACGGCAACGTTGTGCCTATATAGGTGAGCACCCTGAGTTAGCTGAGGCCCTCGATATTGGAGAACGTAATCCCGAGTCAGTACTGAGTTACTTGCATTACTATCGCGCCTATAAAACAGATTACGAGTTAGAGTGTATTCAAGAAGCCAATCATCGCGCAGTAAAAGCGCATATTGTGGCAAAAGATCTTTTTTTTGCAGGGGCATCTGAATTTGAGATGAACTTGGCTTATCTTGCCAGCCTAGGTAAAAATGAGAATTCACTGCCTTATTCCAACATCATCGCCATCAATGAGAATGCGGCAATCCTGCACTACACGGCGTTGAGCGCCACAAAACTGCCCGAGAAGCAGCGTTACTCAATGCTGATTGATGCCGGTGCGGAATATCGGGGCTACGCAGCCGACATTACTCGCAGTTATGCCTATAGAAAGGGCCTATTTGCAGAGTTGGTTGCCGAAATGGATAAACTGCAGTTAGCGCTGGTGGCGAGTTTAAAACCAGGCAAACGTTATACCGATCTCCACTTCAAAGCTCATCACCAGCTGGCAAAGTTGCTGGTAGATTTTGAGTTTGTCTATTGCAGCGCCTCGGCGGCTGTCGACAAAGGCATTACACGCGCCTTCTTCCCGCATGGTTTGGGTCATCACCTTGGCTTACAGGTTCATGATGTGGGTGGATTTATGCAAAATGAAGATGGGGATATTTTGGCCGCACCAAGCAGTGACCCATTTTTACGCTGCACGCGAATGCTAGAACCTAAACAAGTGCTCACTATTGAGCCTGGTTTATATTTTATTCCCAGTTTGTTGAGTGAATTGGCCGAATCTGAACATACCCGCTTGATTAATTGGTCGCGGGTTGATGAAATGCGCCGCTTCGGCGGTATTCGCATTGAAGACAACGTAGTGATTACCGGTAAAGCCTGTACTAACTTAACTAGAGAGCTGACTTGGAAGTAGCACACAGTAGTGATTACTTACGCCCTAAATCGGCGGTAAGTGTTGAAGAAGTGATAAAAAAAAGTCGCTTTATCAGTTTGATTGTACCGGTGCAAAGCCGCGAGCATGCCCAGAGGCAACTCGCAGAGATTAAAAACACACATCCACAAGCTAGGCATCACTGCTGGGCCTTCATTGCTGGTCACCCTAATGATAGCCAATGTTTAGGCTTTAGTGATGATGGTGAGCCTAGCGGTACTGCAGGAAAACCTATGTTAGCGCAGCTACAAGGGAGTGGATTGGGACAGGTATTAGCGGTAGTGGTGCGTTACTCTGGAGGCATCAAACTTGGAACGGGGGGTTTAGTCAAAGCCTATGGCGGTGGGGTACAGCAAGCACTAAAGCTGCTGACTACAGAATCCGTAGTGGCAAGCGGTAGTTGCATGCTGGAGTATGATTATAGCTATACTACGCAAGTTGAAATGTTACTCAACAAACATGGTGCCACTAAATTAGATACCCAGTTTTCAAACTTGGCGAAAATGCAGGTTAGCCTGCCTCTCAGTGAATATTCTGCCTTTAAGCAACAGCTTATCAATCTATCTAGCGGGCAGATTAACGTGAGCAAGCTATTGTCTTAAGTTGTCTTGTGGGGCGCTTTACTTCAAGATATACACCATTAACTTTATTTGAATAGAGAAACGACACGGATGCAAATCAGAGCGATTATTAGGATCGTTGGACTTCTAGTAATGTTATTTAGTCTCGCTATGATTGTTCCGGCTTTTGTCGCTGCTATATATAAGGATGGTGCTGGTAAAGCATTCATGGCAGCTTTTTCTATCTGTGTTAGCGCTGGATTTATTCTTTGGTTTCCGCAACGCCATCAAAAAACCGAGTTAAAAGCTAAAGAAGGTTTTCTTATCGTGGTGCTGTTCTGGACAGTACTGGGTAGTGTTGGAGCCTTGCCTTTTATCTTGACCGAAAATCCAAGTATGACGGTGACTGATTCATTTTTTGAATCGTTTTCTGGTTTAACTACCACTGGTGCCACCGTTATCGTTGGGATTGAAAACCTGCCTAAAGGGATCTTGTTTTATCGGCAAATGCTGCAATGGTTAGGCGGAATGGGCATCATTGTTCTCGCAGTAGCGGTGTTACCGATCCTCGGTGTGGGAGGTATGCAACTTTATCGGGCTGAAATTCCTGGGCCGGTTAAAGATAAAAAGATGACGCCTAGGATTGCCGAGACGGCAAAGGTATTGTGGTATATCTATTTATTTTTAACCATTAGTTGCAGTGTCGCTTTTTGGTTAGCCGGGATGTCATTGTTTGACGCCATTTGCCACGCCTTCTCCACCATCGCCATCGGTGGTTTCTCAACTTACGATGCTAGTTTAGGTTACTTCGACAGTTCAACTATCAATACGATATGTGCGGTGTTCCTGATTATCTCAGGGATTAATTTCTCACTGCACTTTGCTGCAGTAAATGGACGAAATATTACCTTTAAGTATTAC